>NZ_FQXA01000010.1 GCF_900129835.1 Stutzerimonas xanthomarina DSM 18231 | reverse complement strand
ACCTCTTCCTGGAACAGCGCACCGTCGATGGCGACGTGGCGAATGTTCGGGTTGAGCACGGCCATCAGATTGAGCGCCTGTACCACGTCCGGGCAATTCTGGCAGGACAGCGAGAAGTAGGTTTCGAAGTTGTACTCGCCGTCGAGGTCTTTGATCTGCTCGATGATCTCACGCGCAGTCTTCGACGGATGACCGCCTACTTGGAGCAAGGCCAGTACCAGCGAGGTGAATTCGTGACCCATCGGGATGCCGGCGAAACGCAGGCTGATATTGCCACCGATGCGGTTGAGTGCGAACGAAGGCCTGCGCACATCCTTGCCGTCGGTACGCAGGGTGATCTTGTCGCTCAGGCTGGTAATGTCTTCCAGCAGGCTGAGCATTTCCTGGGATTTTTCGCGGTCATCGAGGGACGCGACGATCTCGAACGGCTGGGTGACCTTTTCCAGGTAGGTTTTCAGTTGCGCTTTGAGATTGGTGTCCAACATGAGCAGCGATCCCCAACTTGCAGAATTCAGTTAATAAAACGCCCGGACGGTTGGCGCCCAGGCGTTTAGTTTCTCGGAGCAATACTCTGCCCGAGAACGGTGCTGAGGCGCTGCGCCTAGGCGCAGCGCTCGTCGACCGTTTAGATCTTGCCAACCAGATCCAGAGAAGGAGCCAGGGTCTTCTCGCCTTCTTTCCACTTCGCGGGGCAGACTTCGCCCGGGTGCGCGGCGGTGTACTGGGCAGCTTTCAGCTTGCGTAGGGTTTCGCCGACGTCACGTGCGATTTCGTTCGAGTGGATTTCCAGGGTCTTGATCTGGCCTTCCGGGTTGATGATGAAGGTGCCACGCAGCGCCAGGCCTTCTTCAGCGATGTGTACGCCAAAGGCGTTGGTCAGCTGATGAGTCGGATCACCGATCAGCGGGAACTGGGCCTTACCGACGGCTGGCGAGGTTTCGTGCCAAACCTTGTGCGAGAAATGGGTATCGGTAGTGACGATGTACACCTCGGTACCGGCCTTCTGGAACTCAGCGTAGCTGTTGGCAGCGTCTTCGATCTCGGTCGGGCAGTTAAAGGTGAAGGCTGCCGGCATGAAGATCAGTACCGACCACTTGCCCTTGAGGGACTCTTCGGTGACTTCGATGAACTTGCCATTGTGAAAAGCGTTAACTTTGAATGGCTGGACTTGGGTGTTGATCAGAGACATTTACTAACTCCTTTTGGGATTCAGAATTTAACGACGCCTAAGATAGCGCACGAAAACGGATACGGTTAATTGATTGAGGAAATAGCAACAATAGGCTCAGCCTATCAATGCATCCTCAGTTTCGGCGGCAACTATGACACCTGTTGGTCCTTACAATTCGAATGTAAGGCCTGACGTAAGCCCGGCAGCCGCTACGGCCAGAACGCCCGAATGCCTGCAACGCCTTGCGCGCCGATCTGCGCAGCCCTCTCCGCATCCCTCGGACCAAGGCCGCCCAGCAGATAAGCGGGCTGAGCAAAGCCTAGCAGCATATCGGCGGCGCGCTGCCACCCCATGGGTCTCGCTTCGGGATGCGAGGCGGTAGCAAGTATCGGCGAGAGAACAATGAAATCAACCCCCATCTGGTTCGCAAGATCCAGCTCGGCCATATCGTGGCACGACGCGGCGAGCCAGCGTCCCGTCTCGATCGGTCTACCCGCGTCGGTGTGCTCGCGCAGTTGCGACGCCGTCAGGTGCCAGCCGGCATCCGGAAAATCCTGCGCCCACTCCAGGGGCCCTTTAAGCATGACCTGCGCACGCCCGGCACAGAGTTCCAAGACTTCAGTCGCCAGCGTGCGGTACTGAGCATCCGCCAAAGCAGGGCAGCGTAGCTGCAACAGCCGGACGCCTGCATCCAGTGCACAAGCCACACCGCAAAGCAGTTCCTGTGGTGCCAGGTTATCCGGTGTGATCAGGTACGACTTTGGTAGGCGAGCAGCAGAGATTATTGGCCGGTTCGCCGCCGGAAATTCATAACGGGGCAGATCCTCCGCTGTCACCCAAGCTAACGGTTGGCCTTCAGCGCCGTGCGGCTCTCCGTCAAACTCAAGCACTTCCCATACATCGAGCAGCACCTGTTTATCCGGATAGTCGTGACGTACCTGAATCAGGGGCCTTGCAGCATTCACGGCAATGCCCAACTCCTCGGCCAGCTCCCGCGCGAGCGCGCCCTCTGCAGTCTCGCCAGGCTCGACCTTACCGCCCGGAAATTCCCAGAGTCCGCCCTGGTGCTTGTCCACGGGACGCTTTGCGATCAACACATGGCCAGCGCCGCCACGGATCACGCCAGCGGCGACGTGGAGGCGTTTCATATTCCGGCACCAAGCGGAAGTCCGAGCGTATCCGGGACCTGTCGGAGCAGTTTGTTCAACTTGCCCACAGCCGAGGGATCAGGTGCGGTATTCGGCATTGATCCGCACGTATTCATGAGAGAGGTCGGTGGTCCAGATCGTTTCGCTGCAATCACCGCGACCAAGCTCGATACGAATCTCGATTTCCTCCTCGGCCATCACCGCGGCGCCCTGCTCTTCCGTGTAGTTCGGCGAACGTCCGCCCTGGCTGGCGATGCACACGGCGCCCAGGTAGACGTCGATCTTGCTCACGTCCAGTTCGGGAACGCCTGCACGACCGACTGCCGCCAGAATGCGGCCCCAGTTGGGGTCAGAGGCAAACAGCGCCGTCTTGATCAGCGGCGAATGCGCGACGGCATAGCCCACATCGAGGCATTCTTGATGGTTGCACCCTCCATTGACCTGAACGGTGACGAACTTGGTCGCGCCTTCGCCGTCACGAACGATGGATTGCGCCACTTCCATGCTGACGCCGAAGACCGCCTGCTTGAGCTTGGCAAACAGCTCGCCCGCAGCTTCAGTGATTTCAGCAACGGCAGCCTTGCCCGTAGCGATCAGCATGCAGCAGTCGTTGGTGGAGGTATCCCCATCGATGGTGATGCGATTGAACGACTTGTTAGCCGCATCCCTTAGCAAATCCTGCAAAACCGGCTGAGCGACTTTCGCATCGGTGGCGATGTAACCCAGCATGGTCGCCATGTTGGGACGGATCATTCCGGCACCCTTGGAAATGCCGGTGACGGTAACCGTCACGCCATCGTGCTCGAACTGGCGGCTCGCGCCCTTGGGCAGTGTATCCGTGGTCATGATGCCGGTTGCGGCTTCGGCCCAATGATTTTCATCCAAGTCGGCCAATGCGTCGGGAAGCGCCGCCTCGATCTTCTCAGTCGGCAGCAACTCACCGATAACGCCGGTTGAAAACGGCAGGATGGCATCGGCCTCGACTCCGGCCAACGCGGCCAGACTGGCACAGCTGCGGATGGCAGCCTGCATGCCAGGCTCACCCGTGCCGGCGTTAGCATTTCCAGTGTTGGTCAGCAGGTAACGTACCGCTCCCTGAGCGCGCTGCTTAGCAAGAATCACCGGCGCGGCGCAAAACGCATTGAGGGTGAACACACCAGCAACCGTTGAGCCTTCGGCGCAACGCATCACTACGACGTCCTTGCGCCCTGGCCGCTTGATACCCGCCGAAGCGATACCAAGCTCGAAACCGGGAACTGGGTGCAGTGTAGGTAGGGGACCAAGACCGACAGCCATTGATGCGCTCCTTTTGGAAGGATGGATGGCCTTCGGCCACCGAAAATCAGGGAGAAAAACGCCGCGAGCGGCTAGAGCCGGTCGCGGCGCGGGTCAACACAGACCGGCTCCGATTACTGGACCTGTCCGTGGCAATGCTTGTATTTCTTTCCAGACCCGCAAGGGCATGGTTCGTTGCGTCCGATCTTTTGCTCGGTACGCACGGGTGCCGTAGCTGTCGCTACATCGCCCTCGGCTTGCGGGTCATCTTGATCGGCTTCCAGTGCCGAAACCTCGGCATGCTGAAACTGCATACGCTGCGCCAGCTCCTCGGCCTCGCGGCGCAAACGCTGCTCCTCCTCGGCCGGGTCTTCGCGACGTACCTGGACATGGGACAGAACCCGGATGCTGTCGCGCTTGATGGACTCGAGCAGTTCCTGAAACAGCGTGAAGGACTCGCGCTTGTATTCCTGCTTCGGGTTCTTCTGGGCGTAACCACGCAGGTGGATACCGTGACGCAGATGATCCATTGTCGACAGGTGATCCTTCCACAGGTCGTCCAGCACGCGAAGGACGATCTGCTTCTCGAAAGTGCGCAGCGCCTCGGCGCCCGCCAGTTCTTCCTTTTCATTGTAGGCCGCTACCAACGCTTCGAGGATGCGCTCGCGCAGCGTCTCCTCGTACAGCTTCTCGTCTTCGTCAAGCCACTGCTGGACCGGTAGTCGAACCCCGAAGTCGCTATAGAGCACCGCTTCGAGTCCGCTGATATCCCACTGTTCTGGCAATGACTGCGGCGGGATGTGCTGATTAATGGCGTAGTCGAGCGCTTCGCGGCGGAACTCGGCGATCGTCTCACCAATTTCCTCAGCGGCCAGCAAACTGTTGCGCATGTGATAGATCACCTTGCGCTGCTCGTTGGCGACATCGTCATATTCGAGCAACTGCTTACGCATGTCGAAGTTACGACCTTCAACCTTGCGCTGGGCCTTCTCGATAGCGTTGGTCACCATGCGATGCTCGATCGCCTCACCGGACTCCATGCCCAGCGCCTTCATGAAATTCTTCACCCGGTCAGAGGCGAAGATACGCATCAGACTGTCTTCCAGCGACAGATAGAAGCGGCTCGAACCGGCATCACCCTGACGCCCGGCACGCCCGCGCAGCTGGTTGTCGATACGGCGCGACTCGTGACGCTCAGACGCAATCACATGCAAGCCACCCGCCTCGAGTACGGCATGATGACGCTTCTGCCAGTCGGATTTGATCTGTGCCACTTGCTCATCAGTCGGATTCTCAAGGGCTGCAACTTCGACTTCCCAGTTGCCGCCGAGCAGGATGTCGGTGCCCCGGCCTGCCATGTTGGTCGCGATCGTCACCGCACCTGGGCGTCCTGCCTGGGCAATGATCTCGGCCTCCTTGTCGTGGTGCTTGGCGTTGAGCACCTTGTGCTCGATGCCTTCGCTGACCAGCAGGCGCGAGACATATTCCGAAGTTTCGATGGTCGCAGTGCCCACCAGCACAGGACGCCCATTGTTCTGGCAATCCTTGATGTCCGCGATGATGGCAGTGAACTTCTCTTCCTGCGTCAGGTAGACCAGGTCGTTGTAATCCTTACGTGCCAGCGGCTTGTTGGTCGGAATGACCATGACCGGCAGGTTGTAGATCTGCATGAATTCGAACGCTTCGGTGTCAGCAGTACCGGTCATGCCCGAGAGTTTTTTGTACAGACGGAAGTAGTTCTGGAAGGTGGTCGACGCAAGGGTCTGGCTTTCCGGCTGGATCGGCAGCCCTTCCTTGGCCTCGATGGCCTGATGCAGGCCCTCGGAAAGGCGACGACCCGGCATGGTCCGACCAGTGTGCTCGTCAATCAAAAGCACCTGGTTATTCTGGACGATGTACTCGACGTTGCGGTGGAACAGCTTGTGCGCACGCAGGCTGGAATACACGTGGGTCAGCAAACCGAGATTGTGGGCCGAATACAGGCTCTCGCCTTCGGCGAGCAGCCCAGCCTTGGTCAGCATCTCCTCGACAAACTGATGGCCAGATTCGTTCAGCTCGACCTGACGGGTCTTTTCATCGATCGAGAAGTGACCTTCCTGAGTAACGACACCCTCTTCCTCTTCAATGTGCTGCGTGAGGAGCGGGATCAGCTGGTTGATCTGCTGATACAACTTGGAACTGTCTTCGGCCTGGCCAGAGATAATCAATGGCGTGCGGGCTTCGTCGATGAGGATCGAGTCGACCTCGTCGATGACTGCGAAATTGAGTTCGCGCTGATTCTTTTCTTCGAGGCTGAACGCCATGTTGTCGCGCAGGTAGTCGAAGCCGAACTCGTTGTTCGTGCCGTAGGTGATGTCGGCCGCGTACGCGGCGCGCTTCTCTTCCGGCGGCTGAAACGGCGTGACGATACCCACCGTCAAGCCCAAGAATTCATACAGCGGACGCATCCAGTTGGCATCGCGGCGCGCCAGGTAATCGTTCACCGTAACGACATGGACGCCTTTACCTGCCAATGCATTGAGGTACACGGCCAAGGTCGCTACCAGTGTTTTACCCTCGCCAGTACGCATCTCGGCAATTTTGCCTTCGTGGAGGGTCATGCCGCCGATCAACTGCACGTCGAAGTGGCGCATCCCCATGACGCGTTTGCCGGCTTCGCGGCACACGGCAAACGCTTCGGGAAGAATTTGGTCGAGGGTCTCGCCTTGGCCGAGGCGGGCCTTGAACTCATCAGTCTTGCTCCGCAACTGCTCATCGGAGAGAGACAGCATCTGCTCTTCGAGCGCATTGACGGATTGAACCGCCTTGAGCATGCGCTTGACCTCACGCTCATTCTTGCTACCAAAGAGCTTCTTCATTAAAGGCGCAAACATATCGACAAAGTCTTCCATGCTGGGGATGGAGGCACGACCGCAGGGCCACCACGGCTTCGTGCAAAGGGGGCATTCTACTCGGAAACGTACGAGAGGAAAGCTGCCTGCTGCGCAGCTGGGCCAGCCAATGGCGCCAGTAACCAGACGATCCGGCACAGGTTTAACCGGTGGTGGCGCGACCAAAAGGCTATTGCAGGCTTCTGCTAATATGCCGGCTCTTTACTTACGAGCGTCAGCCATGTCGTTTCGCCCTTTGCCGGCCCGAGCATCTGCGTCGCTGCTGCGCGAGGCCAAACCGCTAAAAGCACTGTTCGGCGAGGCGAAACGGCTGGATCGCCTGCAGCAACTGGTCGATAGCCAACTGCAACCTGCAGCCCGTGAGTTCTGTCGCGTGGCCTCGTGGCGCGAAGGCACGCTACTGCTGATTGTTACCGATGGCCATTGGGCAACGCGTTTGCGCTATCAACAACGACGCTTACAACGTCAGCTGCAGTGCATGGATGAATTCAATGGCCTGAGTCGTATTCAGTTCAAGGTGCAGCCCCCGGACGCCCCACGACACAAGCCCGGACCTGCACCAGAACTGTCGGCACGTTCAGCAAACAACATTCAGGAAACCGCCCGTGGCATTACCGACCCCAAGCTCAGGGCTGCGCTCGAGCGGCTTGCCAGCCACGCCCGCTCGGAAACGGATATTGACTAGCATCCTCAGGCACGACCATTTGCGCGGCAGTTGAAAGTCGTACCCAGCGCACGCCAGCGTTAGGATAGCTGCGGAATCACGGTAGAGAGGTTTCAATGGTTAACCATTCACGCGTCCGCTCATCATGCTGATCGGCGCGTTTCTAGTCGTCGCCTGGCTCATCTTGCTGATTCGGTATCCCCTTCGGGCAGTGCCTATTTCGCTGGGAGCGCTACTTGGCCTTGGTGTCGTTGCCGCTTGGGTCATCTGGCAAGAGCAACGTGAAGAACACCTGCTTGGTCAGCTAGAACTACGGATGTCGTATGCACCGACTGGCTGCCCGGCCGGACAGCCGTTGCGCATCATTCTGGATAACCATAGTGCGAAGCCGATGCGCAGCTTGAGCTGGGAAGTGGCCGCCTATTCCCCCGGTTCCAACCTCAACCTGGTGACCTCGAACTACGATGCACCGCAGTACCGTGGCCCAGGCGACCTGCAACCCGGGCAACGCTGGACCTCCTGCGTGCCATTACCACCGTTGCGCTCCGGTTACCGTAGCAACGATGTTGTTTTTCGCGCTGGGCGGCTTCGAGGCCACTTCGGCAATTGAAATTGAACAGTTGATATGCAGAGCTTTTCAATCATCAGCATGCAGCTTATGCTGTATGGATAAACAGCATTAATTCATTTAGCCGAGGTGGCAGATGGCCGTCGAAGTTGTGTACCGCAGCAGCCGGGACCTGGAGCGCTTATTCATGGATAAAGCCGAAGCCGATCGTCACGACAAAATGCTTGAGCTTGCCGAAGCCTTGGCTGCAGCACTGCTGAAAGCTACGCCGTCACTGAGCGAACAGCAGGCTGAAGACATCGGCATCTTCATGGCGCGACACCGTGACCTCTTTGCCAAAGCCTTCAAAAACAATCCCGAGGCTCTAGAGGAATTGCCGGCTTCGGCCGACCGATCCTGACTCCATAGCGCCCTGCCCCAGATCTGGCAGCGCTTCGTTTTGCCGCAGGTAACCCGCTCAGCGGGCGAAACTAGTTAATCTGCGTCAGGTCCACTGGGGGCAGTCATCCAATCAGGTACCGGCATGGAAAGTCCTTTCAAGAAAATCAGCGATGTGTTTCAACCAAACTACACCGTCAATTTTAGTATTCAGAAACCCGACGGAAGTATTCTGCTGACCTTGACCGACACTATGGGCGTAGCGGTAAAGCGCTTCATCAGTTCCAGCCAATGGCGAGACCAGCAGCAGCTTGAACGCTTGATTACCAGCCTGCAGTTCAGCCTCGCTATTGAAAGAGGCGAGCAGGCGAGTTCTTATCGTCTAACCAAGCATTCGCACTCAGCATCGCAATAGCGGTCAACTTTAGCCGGTAGGCTTTGCGCGCCGACCGTCCTCTTCCGACAACAACAAGAAATTGCCAGTTTCGCTCCGCCGGTGCAGCACAGGCTGCGCCTTTCGTAGCGCTGGGCAAGTATCTGGCCCCGCCTCCACCAGCTCACAGCCAGGCCAAAGCTTTAGCACGCGCCACCGCCTGCGTACGTCTGGCTACTCCGAGCTTGGTATTGATTCGCCGCGCATGAGTCTTGACAGTGTGCAGCGAGATAAACAGCTGCTCGGCGATCTCCTGATTCGAACACCCCTGGGCGATGAGCCGCAGGACCGTAAGCTCGCGGTTGCTCAGGATGACCTCATCGCCTGAGACAGCGCTGTCTTCAGGCTCTCGCTCAAATTGCAGCAACCGGTCACGCAGACTTTCCCCCTTCCCCGCTGGTAACACCCGGGCAAGCCATTGCGGCTGGCGATGCTGCAATTCGTACAACGGCTTGACCAGATGCTGCCTTGCTGCCTCACAGAGCGCCTTGCGTAGCTCCAGTTCCGCATCGTCATGCTGGCCTTCCATTTGAAGCGCTTCGGCAAGCGTAAACCGACACTCGCAGGCCAGGCCTAACCGCTGCGAACGGAGGTTCTGCTCGATCAGTTCGCGCAGCGTTTCGATGGCGAGCGAGCAACGACCGGACAGGAGGTCGACTACCGCAAGATAGCGCTGAGCCCGTGGCAACAGCTCGTAAAATCCGGAAGGCGCGATAAACGTATGCCCTTCATACTGTTCCAACACCTGTATGAATATAGCTCTAGCCTTCTTTAGCTGCCCCTGGTGCAGCCAGGTCACACCCGTTATCAGCGGTAGAATGCCGCGAAAGCGCGCTTCCGGAACATGTCTCCATTGAGCCAGCCGCTCGGCTTCACGCAGCCAATGATATGCCGCAGGAAACTCCTGGCTGCGTGCGGCCAGCTCCGCCAGCCCGGCATAGCCAAAGAATACGTATGAATCACCACAGGTTTCGGTCTCGACTCGACCCTGTTGATATGCCTCATGCGCCAACTCGTCGAGCCCTTGGTAGGCCAGCAGATGACCGCGTAGCAGTTTCAGCCGACCTATAATCGGGCTGTGGCCGACACCGTCGCGTAACACCATCAGAGACTCTTCGAGAACTCCAACGGCTCGCTCGAACTCGCCGGTAATTTCCAGCAGTTGGATTCGATCAACGCTCAGCATCGCTTCATACAGAACGCTGCCCTTGAGCCGAGCAAGCTTCATGCCTTCGCTGTTGTAGTGCTGGGCCAACTCGAGCTGGCTTTCGGCTATCGCCTGCTGGGATAACGCCTGATAACAAAGCACCCGCTGGGCCCAGGCATGATCAGAAAGGACTTCCAGAGCTTGGAGACAATAGTCCCTGGCTTCAGGTTCGCCGCGTAAACGCGCTAGAAAACCTCGCAACGCTTGCCACTGGGCAAGCAGCTGCGCCTGACGTCGAGCATCGGGTTGAGGAAAGAATTTCGCCAGATCGGCGAGGCAATCATCCACCTCGTCTAACCGAGCCGAGATGATCAAAGCCCAGCCATGCAGGACGATCAGCCGAGTGGTGCTGTTGAATAAATCCTGCGGGAGTTCACTGCGCCACTTCATAAAATGCGAAACGTTGTCGCCTATAAGCAACTGCTCCTGCCCATAGCGCTGCAGGAAGTTGGCTGCGACTTCAGGCTGCCCCGCCCACAGCGCATGCTCTACCGCCTCACGCATTTCACCGCGATTAGCAAACCACTGGCAGGCACGAAGGTGCGTCTGGGTGGGCGATGCTGTGCCTGGCATGCGCCGCAACATCAACGCGAGCGGCCGCCACAGGCGATACCATTCACCACAGTTGTCAGTCTGGCGGATGAACAGCTGGGATGTCTTGAGCACATCGAGAAGGTCGTTTCCTATGCCGTCGAGGACATGTTCACACAGCTGCGATGAAAAGCGCGGCATGCGCGCCAACGCGAACAACGCGCGGCAAACGTCCTCGCTCTGCCCTTCAAGCACTTCGCGCTGCACGTAATCCCGCAACAATGACGTACCGGCTATCAAGCGCTCACGAATCGCCTGTTCATCAGCATTCAATAGCAGCAAGCTGACACCGGCCAACCATCCCTCGCTGCCCGCCAACAATTGCTTGAAGGTGTCATCTGCGATCTCCAGGCGGTGCGCTTTGAGCAGCAGCCGTAGCTCACCAGGCGTTAGCGCCAGCGCCTCGGCTTCAAGCTCGAACAAATCACCTTGCAGTAATAACCTGGGCAATTTCCAAGCAGGTTGTCGACGACTGCTTACCCACCAGCTGACGGATTCAGGGCCCCTCTCGATGAGCAAGTCGAGGCAGGCGTCGAAAGGCGCGGTGACCTCTCGTGGATAATCGTCCAACATGATCCAAAGCGGACGCGGAAAGTCGTTCAGCAGATTGATGAGATCTTGCTGAACATCGCCGCTCTCCAGCGTAGTGCCGCTCAATACCCGGCGCAGCTGGGAATACAGCGCTTCAGCAGAGAAGGCCCTGCCGCCAAGATCAAGCCAGACGAGGTGCGTATCGGCCGGTACCAGCCGCGCGCACTCGTTCATCAGCACGCTCTTGCCAAAACCAGCGGGTGCGCAAATCAAACGTAATCGACAACGGGCCTCGAGTAGAGCATCGACGAGTCGAGGCCTTGATATATGCAGCGGAGGCAGACGTGGGATAGTCGCAACTTGAACCTGCGAGGCGGCTTCTGTGCTGAGGGCACCCGGGTTGAAGCGTACGGACATAGCGAGGTTTCTCTTATTCGTATCAGTCCATTGAGGAACGCATGGAGCGCTGCCGTCAGTACCCACTCCGGGACTAGCTGGCTTGGTCATATCGATGCGCTTGCGCCTTAATAACCTGCACGATCGCGAATCTTTTGTCGACTCACCTATAAGCAAACCGCCCCATCAGGACGGATACCAGTCTTTCTGATGGCCGAAAAGTATCACTCCTGATGTACCGAGAATAAAAAAGGCGGCCAACTGGCCGCCTTATTCACCATACAGATGCTATCCGATCAACGCACCCCGGCATTACGTAATGCAGCAGGCGTAAAGTCGCGGGCTGAGGCCTTGTAGCCGAACTCGTGCGCCGGCTCTTCGTTGCTCAGGCCGATGGCGATATAACGCCCGGAGATAATGTCGTACAGCGCCTCGAAGGCATAGGCAGGCACCTTGTGCTGATAGTACTGCAACATGTGGGCCTCACCGACGCGCCACAATTGACCGCGGCCGTCGTATAGCTCCGATTGCACGATGGTCCAGGTATCTTCATCTACGAAGAAGCGGCGCTTGGCGTAAATGTTGCGCTCACCCTCCTTGAGATTGGCTTCGATCTCCCAGACACGATGCAATTCGTAGCGAGCCAGATCCTGATTGACGTGACCGGCTTTCAGGATGTCGTTGTACTTTACGTCGCTGGAGTTGATGTCGTAGCTGTTGTAGGGGATGTAGAGCTCTTTCTTACCAACCAGCTTCCAGTCGTAGCGATCAGGGGCACCGCTAAACATATCGAAGTTGTCCGTAGTCCGCATGCCATCCGCCGCGGTGCCTGGCCCGTCATAGGCAACCTGAGGCGCACGGCGCACACGACGCTGACCAGCGTTGTAGATCCAGGCTTGACGTGGCTCTTTAACCTGGTCCAGCGAGTCGTGCACCAGCAGGACGTTACCGGCGAGGCGTGATGGGGCTGTTACCCGCTGCTTGAAAAACAGCAATGCGTTCTTGGCGCGCTCCGCATCCAGGTCCGACATGTCGCTCGGGAATGCCACCTCATCCTCGAAGTGCACCAACGTGTAGCTACCGTTTGTTTGAGGCGTGGCTTGAACGATATTGCGTCGTACGTTACCGCCGCGATAGCGCGTGATGTGGTTCCACACGACTTCCAGGCCGTTCTTCGGAATAGGGAACGCGTAGTAGCGGCTATCAGAAAAATTAGCGATACCGTTACCGCCATCAACCAGCTCTGTGTTCAACGCGCTCTTTTTGGCTGCTTCGTAGATGCGGTCCGGCACTGCCGCGGTGCGGTGAGTCGGAAATACCCGAATCTTGTACGTTTCCGGATAGCGCTTGAACATCGCCAGCTGGCCTGCTGTCAGCTTGTCTTTATATTGATCGACATTCTGCGCGGTGATTACAAACTCAGGCTGCTCGTCTTTGAACGGATTAGTTAGATGCCCATCATCGAGCGGTGCGGCATCGGTGGATAAACCGCCGGTCCAGGCGGGAATCGTTCCGTCGGCGTTGCCCGCCTTCTCCGCACCGAGTGGAGTCAGAGTATTACCGAGCTTTGCGGCTTCCTCTGGAGAGACTGCAGCCATCACGCTGCTTGCAAGCAGCGAAAAGGCCAAGACACTGAATAATTTTCTTGTTGTTTTCATACGCTTCCAGTTCCTCTTGATCTTGTTTTGGCCGGAGGCCTTGTATATAGACTGGCGCGTAGCGGAGCCCTCAACGGAGCTCCGTACGGCGATACTGAAATAGCCTCCTTAGAAGTTCACACCCATGCTGAGCGCAAGAAAGTCGCGATCGACCAGCGTGTTGTAGTCGCCACCGAAGAAGTCGGTGTAGGACAGGCTGGCGGTGTAGCGGTTCTGATAGACAGCGTCGACGCCAACGCTTACAGCCTTGGAGCCTTCGTTGAACAGACCGTTCGGTCCGTAACCATCCACGTCGTGAGAGAAGGACACGTTTGGCGTTAGGTTTACGCCTGCGAATACGTTGCTGTAATCCGCTAGGGCGCGCAGACGGTAGCCCCAAGAGTTGGCTGTTACGAAACCGTCATTGCCGTATTCCGGCGTATCCAGTCCATAAATGGAGTCACGACCGTAGCGAAGTTCGCTTTTGCTTTCGAGTCCGCCGACATGGGCGTAACCAATCTCACCGACCACTGTGACACGTCCAGCGCCGAGCACTTGGTCGAAGAAGTGCGTAAAGGTAGTTTGGATCTGGGTCACTTCCTTGCGGTTGTAGCCTTTGTGCTCCACGCCTCCCTGTGCAAGCGCACCGTTCACATTACCTACCGCGATGGCACCGCCTATGCCCGTCGCAAGCAGGCCTGTGGTGTAGGTCGAGTTGAGCGACACCGGCAAGTTGGGCCGATAGCTGATCTCGCCCGACCACGCAGTACCGGTCGGAAGCGTCGTCGCGAAACTAGCACCGTATAGGCGAATATCTTCCGGATACTCTAGAAAGTACTCGCCGTTGCTCAGCAAAGCAGGAGAGGCCAAAGCGCTAAAGGCCGTGCCTGGCGGTGTGGGACCGCCTAGGGACGGCGTCCCCAGCAAGCCCAACAGCGCCCCGATTTCGGAGGCCGATGCATTTTTATACCCTACTGTTGGCGTGCGGCTGTGATAGTTCATAAAGTACACGCCGTACTCAGCTGCATCCGCTAGCCAGCGGAAGGCAAAACCGTACTGGCCGGAATCGCGTGCGTCCCGGTCTCCGCCGCGAGGAACAGTAACGCCTTCAGGACCTACGATGATGCCTAGATCGTCAAGGCCAGCGTAATAATCGGCCCCGATCAGCGCATTCAATTGCTCAATCGAAGCGCCCGCACCAATGATCGCGTCACGCTGAGCAGCCGACAGAACAGTGTAGTTATCATCGCAACCATCAGCAGCTACGTCATTGCTGGCGAAAAACGTCCCGCAGTTGTCGATGATCGTTTGATCCCATTCAAGCTGGTAGAACGCCTCCATGCTGAGCCGGTCACTCAGGCTCTGGGATACGTAAAGCATATTTACCGGAATCAGACCTTCCTTGATTTCTGCACCAGGTCGGCGAAACGCGGCGGCATCAAGAGGGTTAATCGAGTTGATTGAGTTACCGATAAAAGTACTTTCCCCCCAGCTGACCACTTGCTTGCCAATTCGAACAGTTCCTGGCAGATCGCCCAGGTAATAGTTGTGATAGAGGAATGCGTCAAGGATTTGAGCGCCTGAGGATTGCGCAGCTTCCTTACGATTGCTGTCGCTAATGTCTTTGAAGAGACGGTTTTCATCCTTGAGCTCGAAGTCATACCAGTACTTGCCACGAATAAACGCACCGCTATCGCCATAGCGCAGCTCAAGGTCGTGGATACCTTTGAAAATCTTGGAAAAGGTCTCGCCTTTCTTGAAGTTCAAGCGACCGTCGTCACCTGTCTGGGTATAGCCAGTGCCGCCATTTGCAAGCCCCACCAGGTCCATATCCCGGTCCGTCGTCGACCAGCTCGCGCCGATCGACATGGCCGAGTCCAGCTGGCCCTCCACCTCCCCGATATTGAACGTGACAGCATAAGCGGGTGACGCAATGCCCAACGCGACCGCGAGGGCCAGGGTTTTGGGCTGGAAGATTCCTTGCCTTGTTGTTTTTGTCATGAGGCGCTCCTGGTTGGTTCGAAGTACGTTCACCCTACCCACACGAAGGTAGAGGGTTAAGCGCACTAAGGTTTGATTTGCTTTGTAATTCTTTAGTATGAAAAGCATTCCCAGCGCTGGTCTACAGCCGCATACCGGGCTGTTCGCAGCATAGGCGTTCATGAGGCTATCCGAGAGCTTAGTCGTCAGCAATAGAGACGCAACCCTCTAAATAGAGCAGTTGCGATGCCTTTCGCGAGAATTTGGCGGAGCTACGCGTCGTTAGCCATTGTTTGCTCGGAGAGCCGGGCCTTGGCTACGCGCCAGCGCGATGAGTCTTAGTCAGCAGGCAGGCAGTGATGCACCGGAGCGTTACCAAAACGCAACGCGTGAGGTGAAACGAAACAGATGGTGGTGTGGATTGGTGGAGCTTGGACGTTCGAGGCGGGCGTACGGGGCTGGCCACCCTGCACCGTGCGCCCCCGTTACTCGTTACATGCCTTTAACAGCGTAGATGCCAGGCGCGTTGCGCCAGTAGCCCTTGTAATCCATCCCGTAGCCAAACACGTAGCGATCGACGCAGCTGAGCCCAACATAATTTGCCTTCAGATCTGGGCGAGCCTTGCGCTGATGATCCTTATCGACAAGCACAGCGGTATGTACGGCGGCGGCACCGGCATGCCTGCAGAAATCAATGATTGCGCCGAGCGTATGCCCCTCATCGAGGATGTCGTCGATGATCAATACATCGCGATCCATGAACGAGATCTCTGGCTTGGCCTTCCAGAACAGCTCTCCGCCGCTCGTTTCGTTGCGGTAACGTGTCGCATGGAGATAGGAAAGCTCAAGCGGGAAATTCAGCTTCGTCACCAGCTTGCCGGAGAAGATCAACCCTCCATTCATCACACAAAACACCACAGGGTTTCGGTCGGCCAGCTCAGCATTGATTTTCGCGGCCACCGTATCGATTGCTGCTTCAACCTCAGCGTCGGGGTACAGGCAGTCGGCTTCAGCCATGATCTGGCGAATGTGTGCGAGATCGACGGACATGGCGATGCTCCAAGACAGTTAGAAGATGAAGCAGCCCACGGCCGCCCCCTAAATTAAGGGGCGCGACGATACCGATGAGGCCGGGCACAGGGCAAGCCCTCACCTTACACATCAATAGCCGGTAACACGTCGATGCATTAATCTACGCCGGTTTATTCGACCGCCGGAGCCAGCCATGACCACTCGAGAAATTCGCCACCCGCTTATTCGCCACAAACTTGGGTTGATGCGCCGTGCCGATATCAGTACCAAGAACTTTCGCGAACTGGCGCAGGAAGTGGGCTCGATTCTGACGTACGAAGCGACCCGGGACCTGCCCCTGGAAAACTACAGCATCGATGGTTGGTGCGGCCCAGTCCAGGTAGAAAAGATTTCCGGCAAGAAAATCACCGTTGTACCGATTCTTCGCGCGGGCATCGGCATGCTAGACGGTGTACTCAGCTTGATACCAGGCGCCAAGGTCAGCGCGGTCGGCATTGCTCGCAATGAGGAAACCTTGCAGGCGCACACCTACCTCGAGCGTCTGGTTGATGATCTTGATCAGCGCCTGGCGATGATCATCGATCCGATGCTGGCCACCGGCGGATCGATGGTTGCAGCCATCGACATGCTGAAAAAAGCCGGCTGCAAGGAAATACGCGCGCTGGTCCTGGTCGCCGCGCCGGAAGGCATAGCGGCGGTCGAAAAGGCACATCCGGACGTCACCATCTATACCGCCTCCATTGATGACCGCCTGGACGAGAACGGCTACATCATGCCCGGCCTGGGCGACGCAGGAGATAAGATCTTCGGCACCAAGCAGAAGGACATCTGAGCATGTCGCAACCCATGGAAGAACCGCTCGCGCGCCAGGTATTGGCCGGCGCTCAGATGCTGTTCGTCGCCTTTGGCGCGCTGGTGCTGATGCCGCTGATTACCGGGATGGATCCCAACGTCGCGCTATTTACCGCGGGGATTGGCACCCTGTTGTTTCAACTGGTCACCAAACGCCAGGTGCCTGTATTCCTGGCATCGAGTTTTGCCTTCATCGCCCCCATCATTGCGGCAAAGGGAGACTTCGGTCTACCTGCCGTACTTGGCGGCGTTGTCGCGGCCGGTATCGTCTACATGTTCCTTGGCTTTGCGGTTCGCCTGAAAGGCCCTGGCTTCATCGACCGGCTACTGCCACCGGTAGTGATCGCACCGGTGATCATTTCCATTGGCCTGGCTCTGTCGCCCGTCGCGGTCAACATGGCGATGGGCAAGGCCGGTGACGGCAGCGCTCAGCTGGTCCCATATGCGACGGCCATGATGATTTCGATGCCCGCACTGCTCACCACCCTGCTGGTGGCGGTACTGGGCAAAGGCTTGTTCCGACTCGTGCCAATCCTCGCTGGCGTCGCGGTGGGCTATGGCCTGTCGTTCATGTTTGGTGTCGTGGATACAGCCGGGATCGCGGCGGCACCCTGGCTGGCCGTTCCGAACTTCGTCACGCCGGAATTTCATTGGGGTGCCATTCTGTTCATGGTCCCGGTCGCGTTGGCGCCTGCCATCGAACACATTGGTGGCGTTGTAGCCATCGGCGGCGTGACGGGCAATAACTTCATCAAGAAGCCTGGCCTGCACCGCACATTGCTCGGCGACGGCCTGGCGACTTCCGCCGCAGGCTTGTTCGGTGGCCCGCCAAACACCACCTACGCGGAAGTGACCGGCGCGGTGATGCTGACCAAGAACTACAATCCGAAAATCATGACCTGGGCAGCCATCTTCGCCATCGTTCTGGCATTTATCGGCAAGTTCGGAGCTGGGCTGCTCAGCATTCCAGTTCCGGTCATGGGCGGCATTCTTTGCCTGCTGTTCGGCTCGATCGCCGTGGTTGGCTTGAGCACCCTGATTCGCCATCAGGTGGATCTGGCGGAAGCACGCAATCTCATCATCGTTTCCGTCACCTTGGTGTTCGGTATTGGCGGCATGGCGTTCGGTTACGGAGAGTTCAGCCTGTCCGGTATCTCGCTGTGCGCCATCATCGCGCTGCTGCTCAATCTGATGCTACCCGGCGGCGAAGGCTGGAAGAACAAACAGATCGAAGACAACAGCTAACCTGTTAAGCCAGCACGCCCGTGCTGGCTTTTACCCTTTCGCGGCGCTCGCGGTTTGCAGCTATCCCGATGCAAGGCGCGTAGACTGCCGCGATGACTCAATCTGCCATCCCCCACCGCCAATTGCCTGACGATACGGTCAGTTGCAGCAGCTGCGCCGCGTGCTGTTGTCGCCTTGAAGTATTGCTACTGACGGACACTGGCGTCCCGGAACGCTTCATCGATGAAGATGACTGGGGCGGCCAAGTGATGCGCCGCCTGGACGATGGGTGGTGCGTAGCGCTCGACCGGGACAGCATGCGCTGCACCATCTACAGTCGGCGTCCGCTTATCTGTCGAGAATTCGAACTGGGCTCGGATGACTGCCTGGAAGAGCGCAAGGGCTCAGCAAATGCTTATATGGAAGGCTGACGACAGCGCCATCAGCCTCCATGGCTTCGACGTTCAGCGATCAGAACGAGGCTCGATAATGCACTGCGTAGCTTTCGATACCGTCGTTGGGATTCTTGATGCCTGCGTTGGAATAATGGATGGCTCGCACGCCAACCTCATGCCCACCAGCGAAGCGCAGGCCAGCACCGAAGCGGTCCTCGAACTGAAAAGACGAGCCCAGGTCGTTGTTTTCCACTTCGGTATTCTCGAATGCTGCGATGCCGATGCCCGCTTCGAGATAAGGCGTCACTGACCCGGCGTTGAATTCATAGACGAAGACCGGTGCGAGCGAAATGCTGTGGTTGCTAGAGCTCTCGTCGCCCTCCCAGTAGGTATAGCCTGCATCCCAGTATCCCGTTAGCCGACCTACACTGGTCTGGAACCAGCTACGGTTGAAGTCGAATTGCGCGCCCAGCCGATAGGTCGTCGTCGACTCGCCGGTGCGGCCAACGGCAGCAGTCAGGTCGAGTGCATGTACGGCACCCACCTGCCCCAAAGAGATAGCCGCAACTGCAGCGAGGGAGATCAGTTTTTTCATACGGAATGTCCTTATTGGAACGTTGGCATCGCTTGTCTTTGCTAAGTATCACCCAATACAGAGGCCTGCCTGCGTTGGGAGTTCCTAAACAGAACAGTGTGAAACTGTACCGTTTTCGCCCCAAAGTACCGGTAGAACGCAGGCCAATCGCCGGGGATCGCCACTGCTCCAGAAGCGCACGATGGCTTTACCGTCGCTTAGCTGGCCGCTGGCCGCTAGCAAGGTCTCGAGATGCCGGGCGACCGCAGCACCGGTATCGACCAGTGCGACCGCGGGGGGAAGTATCTCGCGCAGCAGCGGCTTTACGAAAGGATAGTGGGTACAGCCGAGAATCAGCGTATCGCAGCCCTGCTCGATCAATGGCTGAACCAGGCTCTCAAGCAGCGCGCGGGTGCCTGCCGTAGCGAGGTCGCCCGCTTCGATACGCTCGACAAGGCCCGGGCAAGGCTGTGTGATAACGCGAACATCACTGGCGAAACGATCGAGCAACGCCGCAAATTTTGCGCTCTTCAGCGTGCCAGTCGTGGCCAACACCCCAACCACGCCACTGCGAGTGGCCCGAGCGGCAGGTTTGACCGCAGGCTCCATTCCAACCACGGCAAGCTGCGGATACTGCTCTCGCAAGTCAGCCACCCCGGCCGCCGTCGCGGTGTTGCACGCCAGCACCAGCGCTTTGGCGCCTTGCTCAAGCAAAAACGCAGCGATGGCCCGACAGCGCTCGCGGATGAATTCCGGACTTTTCTCACCATAGGGAACGTGACCACTGTCCGCCACATACAACAACGACTCATGGGGCAGACGCGCACGAATCTCCCGGAGCACCGATAGCCCACCCACACCGGAGTCGAAAACCCCTATCGGTCGGCTGTCAGTCACGGCTGTGGCCACAGACGGTGCAAGCCGGGTCGCGCTTGACCTTGAGCTCGCGGAATCGACTGCAAAGCGCATCTACTAGTAGCAGACGGCCAATCAAAGGCTCACCGAAGCCGACCAGCAGTTTGATCGCTTCAAGCGCCTGCAAACTACCGATCATCCCGACGACCGGACCAAGAACACCGGCTTCGCTGCAGGTCAGCTCGGCCTCGGAACCATGGCCGTAAAGGCAGTGGTAGCAGGGGCTGGTCTCGACTCGAGGGTCGAACACCGACAGCTGACCCTCGAGTCGGATAGCGGCGCCACTCACCAGCGGCTTTTTCGCGGAGACACAGGCCGCGTTCACCGCTTCTCGAACCGCAAAATTATCCGTGCAATCCAGCACCAGATCGATCGCTGATACGGCGACTTCAAGCGTGTCGACATTCATCGCGGCACGGTGCGGCACCAGCTTGACCAGCGGATTAAGCGCAGATAGCCGGGCCATGGCCGAATCCACCTTGTGCAACCCCACCGACGAGGTGTCGTGAGCAATCTGTCGCTGCAGGTTGGTCAGATCGAGCCGATCGAAGTCTGCCAGATGCAGTTCGCCGACCCCGGCCGCAGCAAGATACAACGCGACGGGCGAACCAAGCCCGCCAAGCCCGACAATCAGCACACGGCTCTGCTTGAGCTTGAGCTGCCCCTCTATATCGACCTGCCTCAGCAAGATCTGCCGGCTATAACGCAGCAGCTCGTCGTCGCTCAGCATGCACATTTCCTCACTTGGTTCATGGCAGTCGCCCGAGGCTGACACGTTCGTGGCCACCGAAGTCCCTGCAGCTGACGACATCGACGAAACCGCCGGCGCTCAACAGGTTCCGCACCGCCGACGCCTGATCGTAACCGTGCTCAAGTACCAACCAGCCGGACGAACTCAGGTGACCTGGCGCCTGAGCAATGATCAGGCGAATGTCGTCCAGCCCGTCAACACCCGACACCAGCGCACTGCTCGGCTCGAAACGCACGTCGCCCTGCGACAGATGGGGATCACTGGCGGGGATGTACGGCGGGTTGGAGACGATCAATTCAAAACGCTGGCCTGCAATCGACGAAAACCAGTGGCTCTCGAGAAAGGCCGTATTGCCGAGCCCGAGCCGCTGAGCATTACGTGTCGCCAGCGTAACGGCTTCGGTGACGCGGTCCACACCGGTGACCCACCAGGCCGGATGCTCACTGGCAAGCGCCAGGGCAATCGCGCCGGTCCCCGTACCCAGATCGAGCACACTCGCCGGGCTGGCAGGAAGCAGTTTCATTGCTGTCTCCACCAACAGCTCGGTGTCCGGCCGCGGAATCAAGGTATGCGGGGCCACTTCAAGCTCAAGGCTCCAGAATCCCTGGCGACCCAGGATGTAGGCCACCGGCTCGCCCTGGCGACGACGTTCCATATGCGCGGCAAAAAGGGCCTCGACCTCGGGAAGCACCTCGCGGTCCGGCCAGGTGCGCAGGTAGCTCGGCGCCTTACCCAGCGCAGCGGCAAGCAGCCACTCGGCATCGAGCTTAGCGCTCGGCGAGTCGGGTAATTGAGCGGCACGCAGCAGGAAGTCGATTGTCGCCATGCTCGAGGTTTCCAGGACTCAGTTGTATCGCAGCCAGCGAACCAAGCCGGTACGCCGATGAAAAGAGCAGTCAATCACCCAGCGCAGCAAGCTGATCGGCTTGATACTCCTGCAACAGTGGTTCGATTACCTGCTCCACGGCCCCGCCGACCACCTCGTTGAGGGAGTACAGCGTCAAGTTGATACGGTGGTCCGTAACGCGACCCTGGGGGAAGTTGTAGGTGCGAATACGTTCAGAACGATCACCCGAGCCCACCAGCAGCTTGCGCGTATCAGAAATTTCCTTGTGCGCCGCGCTGTCCTGCACGTCTTGCAGCTTGGCTGCCAGCCAGGACATGGCCCGCGCACGGTTCTTGTGCTGCGAGCGCTCTTCCTGACATTCGACGACGATACCGCTGGGCATGTGGGTGATGCGCACCGCCGAGTCAGTCTTGTTGATGTGCTGACCGCCCGCACCCGACGCCCGGTAGGTATCGACGCGCAAGTCAGCCGGGTTGATTTCAATCGCGATCTGCTCGTCCGGCTCCGGCAGAACCGCAACGGTGCAGGCCGAGGTGTGAATTCGCCCCTGAGACTCGGTTTCCGGAACGCGCTGGACCCGGTGCGCGCCTGACTCGAACTTGAGTTTGGCGAAGACGTTATCGCCCTCGACCCGCGAGATCACTTCTTTATAGCCGCCATGCTCGCCCGGGCTTTCAGACAGAATCTCGACGCGCCAGCCTTGCCGTTCGGCATAGCGGGAATACATACGAAACAGGTCACCGGAGAAAATCGCCGCCTCATCGCCGCCGGTGCCGGCGCGAATTTCGAGAAACACGTTACGCCCATCCTTGGGATCCTTCGGCAGAAGCATGCGCTGCAGCCGAGCCTCAATCGCCTCGAGCTTTCCGCGCGCCTCGGCGACTTCTTCTTCAGCCATCTCGCGCACGTCCGGGTCGTTGTCCTTGAGCAGTGCCTGAGCCCCATCAAGATCGGACTGCATCTTTATGAAGTCGCGGTAGGCGGCGATGACCGGCTCGACCTCGGCGCACTCACGTGAATAGGCGCGAAAACGGGTCTGATCGCTGATTACCTCGGCGTCACCCAGTAACGCTGTCAGCTCTTCGAAGCGGTCCTGCAGGGTGTCGAGTTTGTTGAGCAGCGACGCTTTCATGATTTATCCGTACTGTCTTGCAGGGCGAAAAGATCCTGGACGATGCTCAGAGCCTCCACACGCCCTTCGGCAGAAAGTTTTTTCAACTGAACGCTGGGCGCGTGCAGCAACTTATTGGTCAGTCCCCGCGCCAACTGCGCAAGCGCATCCTCGGGGGTGCCGCCATTGGCCAGCAAACGCTGTGCACGCAGCAACTCCTCGTCACGAATGCGTTCGGCGTGTTGCCGATAGGCCTTGAGCACATCCACGGCCGCCAGCTCACGCAGCCGCGCCATGAAATCGTCAGTCCCGACCGCAACCAGCTCTTCGGCGGCCTGAGCAGCGCCCTGGCGGCTCTTGAGATTCTCGGCCACAACCTCATGGAGATCATCGACGGTATATAGGTACACGTCATCCAGATCGGCGACCTGCGCTTCTATATCGCGCGGCACCGCAATGTCCACCATGAACATCGGTTTGTGCTTGCGCTTCTTCAGCGCCTGCTCGACCGCACCCTTGCCGAGAATCGGCAGCTGGCTAGCGGTCGAGCTAATGACGATATCGCTGTTGTAGAGCTCTTGCGGGATGTCGGCAAGCAAGATGGCATGGGCACCGAACTGCTCGGCCAGCGCACTCGCGCGTTCGAGGGTACGGTTGGCAACCACGATGCGCTTGACGCCCTGCTCGTGCAGATGCCTAGCGACCAGCGTGATGGTTTCGCCAGCACCAATCAGCAACGCCTGGCTGCGATCGAGGTTGGCGAAGATCTGCTTCGCCAGGCTGACGGCAGCGAAGGCGACCGAAACCGGGTTTTCGCCGATGGCGGTGTCAGTACGTACAGTCTTGGCGGTGCTGAAGGTCGCCTGAAAAAGACGCCCCAGCAGCGGGCCGACGCTACCGGCCTCGCGCGCCACAGCGTAGGCGGACTTCATCTGCCCGAGAATCTGCGGCTCGCCCAACACCATCGAATCCAGACCGGAGGCTACACGCATCATGTGCCGGACCGCCTGATCGTCGGTATGCACATAGGCACAGGCCTTGAGGTCGTCGACACTCAACCGATGGTAATTGGCCAGCCAGGCCAACACCGTCTCGGCCTCGAGCTGCTCCTGCTCCAGGTAAAGCTCGCTGCGATTGCAGGTCGACAGAATCGCTGCTTCACGCGTGGGCGTGACACGACACAGCTGCTGCAGCGCCTCAACCATCTGTTCGGGCGTGAACGCCACACGCTCGCGCACGTCCACCGATGCGGTCTTGTGATTAATGCCAAGCGCGATGAAAGCCATGCAGGATCGCTGATTCGAAAACGGAGCGCGCGATTCTCCTACTTCGCCTGCCTCAGAACAACCATTGCCAGACATTGTCTGTAACGAACCAAGCCTCGAAATGGCGGACCAAAGCCGAGCCGTGTGCTTGCCTGGCGGCTTGTGTCATCATGCCGCGACCGCAGACCAGCCTAATGTCCCCTATGAAAAAACTCCTCGCCCTCAGCGCCATTCTAGTTCTCGGCGGCTGCCAAAGCTTCATGCAGAGCACCCCCGAAAGCGGCCCGCCAATCGATGAGGTCACCGCGGAGCCTGCGCAAAAAAGTCGAAGTGAGTATGGCTCGTTCAGCGGCGACACTCTCTATGCATTGCTGGTCGCGGAACTGGCTGGCCAGCGTAATCGCTTCGATATCGCCTTGGGCAGCTATGTCCAACAGGCCAACGCAACCCAGGATGCCGGCGTCGCGGAGCGCGGATTCCGTATCGCCGAATACCTAGGCGCCGACCAGGCGGCGCTGGATACGGCCATCATCTGGGCGAACAACGCACCGGACAATCTCGACGCTCAGCGAGCCGCAGCCATTCAGCTGGCGCGCGCCGGGCGTTACGAAGAATCCCTGTCGTTCATGGAAAAGGTGCTGCGGGGTCAAGGGGACACGCATTTCGACTTCCTCGCGCTTTCAGCAGCCGAAACCGATCCGGACACGCGCAGCGGCCTGCTCAAGAGCTTCGACCAATTGCTGGCCAAGCATCCCGACAACCCCCAACTGAAGTTCGGCAAGGCAGTACTGCTGCAGCAGGACGATCGCCCCGAAGAAGCACTGGCGCTGCTAGAGGAGCAACCTGCCAGCGAGCAGGAAATTCCGTCGATTTTGCTCCAGGCTCGCCTGTTGCAGATTCTGGAGCGCGGCAGCGAAGCCATGCCGTTGTTGGAAAAAGGCCTTCGCCTGCATCCCGAAGACAAGCGCTTGCGCCTAACCTATGCGCGCCTTCTGGTGGAGCAGGATCGATTCGAGGACGCCATGGGCGAATTCGCTACGCTGGTTCAGCAGCACCCCAGCGACGATGACTTGCGCTTCTCATTGGCGCTGGTATGCCTTGAAGCACAGGCCTGGCGTGAGGCGATCGTCTATCTCGAAGAATTGATCGAACGCGGCAGCCATCTCGACGCTGCGCACTTCAATCTGGGCCGCGCCTACCGCGAACTGGGCAAGGATGAGCAAGCGCTGGCTGCGTTCGCCAAGGTCGGGCCCGGCAATGAGTATCTGCCGGCGAAACTCATGCAGGCGGAGCTGCTATTTGCCCTTGACCGCAACCAGGAAGCTTCGAAACTGCTGGCAAGCGCTCGTGACGAGCAACCCGACTACGCTATCCAGTTGTACCTCATCGAGCTGGAAGCGCTCTCCGGGCAGCAGCGGATCGAAGCTGCATGGACCCTGGCGGAACAGGCGCTGGATGAATTTCCCGGCGACCTGAACCTGCTCTATACCCGCGCCATGATCGCCGAAAAGCGCGGTGACCTGGCTCAGCTGGAGCGAGACCTTCGCCACGTCATTGAACGCGAACCCGACAACGCCATGGCGATCAACGCGCTCGGCTATACCCTGGCTGATCGTACCGATCGATACGATGAGGCCTTGGAACTGATCGAGCAGGCCTACCGGCTCAACCCCGATGATGCCGCCATCCTCGACAGTCTCGGCTGGGTCAATTACCGGCTGGGCAATCTTGCGGAGGCCGAAACCCAACTGCGCAAAGCCTACGAGCGCTTCGCCGACCATGAAGTCGCCGCCCACCTCGGTGAGGTGCTCTGGACTTCGGGTCACCGGCGAGAGGCGCGGGCCATCTGGACGAAAGCCTTGAAGCGACAACCGGACAGCGAAGTGCTGCGCGAGACCATCAAACGTCTGACAGGCTCGGAGAAACCCTGACCCATGAAGTTGATGCGTAACCTGCTCATCCCAACGCTTACCCTGCTCCTGACCGGCTGCGCCGGCCTCGGCCCGCAGGAGTCGGTGGAAGGCCCCGGTAATGCCGAGGACTGGAAAACCCATAAAGCCCACGTCAGTGAGGTCGATGGCTGGCAGATCAGCGGCAAGATTGGTATTCAGGCGCCCCAGGATTCCGGCAGCGGCACTTTGTTCTGGCTGCAGCGCCAGAACTACTTCGATATTCGTCTCTCTGGCCCACTGGGGCGCGGCGCGACGCGCCTCACCGGTCGCCCCGATGCAGTAATGCTGGAAGTCGCCGGCCAGGGACGCTTCGAGGCCGATTCGCCAGAAGCATTGGTTGAAAGCCAGTTGGGATGGCAATTGCCTGTCTCCCACCTCCTCTATTGGGTACGCGGCCTTCCGGCGCCGGATAGCCGCAGCCGCATCGCTCTTGACCCCAACGGGCGACTGGCCAGCCTGCAACAGGATGGTTGGGATGTGCAGTACCTGAGCTACACCGAGGAGGACGGGTATCCACTGCCAAACCGCATCAAGCTGGCAGGCCGTGACCTGAAAATCACACTGGTGGTGAAGGACTGGCAACCGCGCCGGCTCGGCCATTAATGCTCAGACTGACCCTTCCCGCGCCGGCCAAGCTCAATCTCATGCTGCATATCCTCGGTCGACGCGCCGATGGCTACCATGAGCTGCAGACGCTGTTTCAGTTCCTCGATCATGGTGACGAGCTGACCTTTACAGCGCGGACTGATGGACAGATCCGGCTGCACACAGACCTTCCCGGCGTCGACCATGACAGCAACCTGATCGTGCGCGCTGCGCGCCTGCTGCAGACGCACAGCGGCTGCGCGCTGGGCGCCGATATAGAACTGATCAAGCGCCTGCCCATGGGCGGCGGTATTGGCGGCGGAAGCTCTGACGCGGCCACCACTCTGCTCGGCCTCGATTACCTCTGGCAGACCCACCTAGGCGAAGATCGACTGGCGAGTATCGGCCTGACCCTTGGGGCCGACGTTCCGGTTTTCGTCAGAGGCCACGCGGCCTTTGCCGAAGGGGTCGGTGAGCGTCTGCAAGCGGTCGAATTGAGCGAACCCTGGTACCTCGTAATCGCTCCGCAAGTCTCTGTTAGTACAGCGGAAATATTTTCCGACCCAGAGTTGACACGCAATACCCCGGCCATTACAGTTCGCAGCCTTCTTGAAGGGGGCGGTCATAACGACTGTCAGCCGGTGGTCGAGAAGCGTTATCCAGAAGTTCGTAACGCTTTGAGCTTGTTGAACAAATTTGTTCAAGCAAGGATGACCGGCACTGGAGCTTGTGTGTTTGGGAGCTTCCCAAACAAAGGTGAGGCTGATAGAGTTTGCCGCCAACTTCCAGCCGATTTACCAGCATTCGTTGCTCAAGGCCGCAATATTTCGATGTTGCACCGAAAGCTCGCGCAGCTGGCACAGGAAGTAAGTGGTTAGAGGTTGTACGTTACAGGGGCGTCGCCAAGCGGTAAGGCACCAGGTTTTGATCCTGGCATGCGTTGGTTCGAATCCAGCCGCCCCTGCCATAACCTTTCGGGGTTGGTACAGCTGCACAAGCACTTTCAGGGTTACATCTACAGGGGCGTCGCCAAGCGGTAAGGCACCAGGTTTTGATCCTGGCATGCGTTGGTTCGAATCCAGCCGCCCCTGCCAAACATCACGAGAGCTGTTCAAGACGCCTGGCCTTTTGAACAGCTTTTTGTTTCATCGGATCCACCCTCAGGCAGGTACTGCGCGTGTCCAAGATGATGGTCTTCACGGGGAATGCCAACCCCGACCTGGCCCGGCGTGTTGTACGTCAGCTGCATATTCCTCTCGGTGATGCCTACGTCGGTAAATTCTCCGACGGCGAAATCAGTGTCGAGATCAATGAAAACGTTCGTGGTAAGGACGTATTCCTGATTCAGCCGACCTGTGCTCCCACCAATGACAACCTGATGGAACTGGTGGTGATGGCAGATGCCTTCCGCCGGTCCTCCGCCACCCGCATCACAGCCGTCATCCCCTACTTTGGTTATGCCCGCCAGGATCGCCGTCCGCGCTCCGCACGTGTGCCGATCAGTGCGAAAGTAGTCGCCGACATGCTCGATGTAGTGGGCGTCAATCGCGTCCTCACGGTTGATCTGCACGCCGACCAGATCCAGGGTTTCTTCGACATGCCAGTAGATAACATCTACGGCTCGCCAGTCCTGGTCGATGACATCCAGGCTCAGCGCTTCGAGAACCTGATGATCGTGTCCCCCGATATTGGTGGTGTGGTGCGCGCTCGCGCCGTTGCCAAATCACTGGGTGTGGATCTGGCGATCATCGACAAGCGTCGTCCGAAAGCCAATCAGTCCGAAGTGATGCACATCATCGGTGATATCGAAGGCCGTACCTGCATCCTCGTAGATGACATGGTCGATACCGCCGGCACACTCTGCCACGCCGCAACTGCTCTGAAAGACCATGGTGCATCCAAGGTCTTCGCGTATTGCACTCACCCGATTCTGTCCGGTCGCGCCATCGAGAACATCGAAGGCTCGGTGCTCGACGAACTGGTCGTGACCAATACCATCCCGCTGTCCGCAGCGGCGCAAGCCTGTACACGTATTCGCCAATTGGACATCGCGCCAATGGTGGCTGAAGCGGTTCGCCGCATCAGCAATGCTGAATCGATCAGCGCGATGTTCCGCTAGGCCGCAAGCCTGGCCCTTCGCGCCGAACGAAAATGTGCCTCGCCCCGTTGCGAGGCTTTTGTCCAACCGCCCGATAGTGCTGGTCGCAAGCACATCGGGCGCGTTGCTACCTGGAGAAACACAATGACTGACTTCAATCTGGATGCCCAAGAGCGCTCCGACCTGGGGAAAGGTGCGAGCCGCCGCCTGCGTCGTAACGCCAACCTCGTACCGGCCGTGATCTACGGTGGTGAAGCTGCGCCGCAATCGATCAGCATTCTGGGCAAAGATCTGGCCAAGATGCTGGAAAACGAAATCGCCTTCAGCAACATCATCAAGCTGAGCGTCGATGGCAAGAGCCAGGACGTGGTGATCAAGGCGCTGCAGCGTCATCCGGCCAAGGGCTTCGTACTGCACGCTGACTTCCAGCGCGTCGTTGCCGGCCAGAAGCTGACCGCTACCGTTCCGGTGCACCTGATCAACCAGGAAAGCTCCATTGGCGTCAAGCAGCAGGGTGGCGAAATCTACCTGAACCTGCCGGATGCCGAAGTGACCTGCCTGCCGCAAGACCTGCCGGACTTCATCGAAGTCGACATCGCCAAGATGGAAGTCGGCCAGGTTCTGCACATGAGCGATCTGAAGCTGCCGCAAGGCGTTGCTTTCGTCGCTCTGCAGCACGGCAGCGACCTGCCGGTCGTCAACATTCACGCCCCGCGCGTGAACAAGGATGACACTCCGAAAGAAGAAGACGCTGCCGAGTAATCTGCTCGCAAGCATCTGAGGAAGGGCCTCTGTCGTGACTGCCGTGAAACTGATCGTCGGCCTGGGTAACCCAGGCCCCGAATACGACCAGACCCGGCATAACGCAGGGGCCCTTTTCGTTGAGCGCTTGGCTGCCCACAAGGGCGTCAATCTCAGCGTAGATCGTAAGTACTTCGGCCTGGTCGGCAAGTTTCGCCATCAGGACGAAGACGTCCGCCTGTTGATTCCCACCACCTACATGAACCGCAGCGGTCAGGCGGTGGCGGCACTGGCCGGATTTTTCCGAATTCCCCCCGAGGCCATCCTGGTTGCCCATGATGAACTCGACATACCTCCCGGCGTCGCCAAGCTCAAGCAGGGCGGCGGCCATGGCGGGCATAATGGGCTGCGCGACATCATCGCCAGGCTCGGCAATCAGAACAACTTCTACCGCCTGCGTCTGGGCATCGGCCATCCGGGGCATAGCAGCCTGGTGACCGGCTATGTGCTGGGCCGCGCGCCACAGACCGAACGCGAGAAGCTCGACGCCAGTATCGATTTCACCCTCGACGTGCTGCCCGAGATTCTGGCGGGTGACTGGACACGTGCCATGCAGCGGTTGCACAGCCAGAAGGCCTGAGTGCCAGTACGCAGCGACGGCATACGAGACAAGGCAACGACTGACTGGGCACCAGGCCCGACGCTTCAGTCGTTTAACGCAGTTTGGCCAAGCCGGTAGCGCAGCGCTGCCAGCCAATACCGAGGCAAGACACCATGGGATTCAATTGCGGCATCGTCGGCCTGCCCAACGTCGGCAAGTCCACCCTGTTCAACGCGCTGACCAAATCCGGTATCGCTGCGGAAAACTTCCCCTTCTGCACCATCGAACCAAACAGCGGCATCGTGCCGATGCCCGATCCGCGTCTGCAGGCTCTGGCTGACATCGTCAAGCCCGAGCGCATCCTGCCAACCACCATGGAATTCGTCGATATCGCCGGCCTCGTCGAAGGCGCCTCCAAGGGCGAAGGCCTGGGCAACAAGTTTCTCGCCAACATCCGCGAAACCGATGCCATCGCCCACGTGGTGCGCTGCTTCGACGATGACAATGTCATTCACGTCTCCAATTCGGTCGATCCCAAGCGCGACATCGAGATCATCGAGCTGGAGCTGATCTTCGCCGACCTCGACAGTTGCGAGAAGCAGCTGCAGCGCGTCACCCGTAACGCCAAGGGCGGCGACAAGGAAGCAGTCGCACAGAAAGCGCTGCTGGAAAAACTGATCCCCCACTTTACCGAAGGCAAACCGGCACGCACGCTGCTGAAGAAGCTGGGCGACGACGAGATGCAACTGGCCAAGGGCTTCCACCTGCTGACCAGCAAGCCGGTGATGTACATCGCCAACGTTGCCGAAGACGGCTTCGAGAACAATCCGCACCTGGACGTGGTCAACGCCATCGCCGCCGAAGAAGGCGCGGTGGTGGTACCGGTGTGCAATAAGATTGAAGCGGAAATCGCCGAGCTGGACGATGGCGAGGAAAAGGACATGTTCCTCGAATCCCTCGGTCTCGAAGAGCCTGGCTTGAACCGCGTAATCCGTGCCGGTTACGAACTGCTCAACCTGCAGACCTACTTCACTGCAGGCGTGAAGGAAGTCCGCGCCTGGACTGTGAAAATCGGCGCCACCGCCCCTCAGGGTGCAGGCGTGATCCACACCGATTTCGAGAAAGGCTTTATCCGCGCCGAAGTGGTCGCCTATAACGACTTCATTCAGTACAAGGGCGAAGCCGGCGCCAAGGAGGCTGGAAAATGGCGCCTGGAAGGCAAGGAATACATCATCAAGGATGGCGACGTGATGCACTTCCGCTTCAACGTGTAAGAGAAACCGCCAGCTCGGTAATCGCTTGATGCAATGCAAAAAAGCCTCGCTCACGCGGGGCTTTTTGCATTTCCGAGCCGCAGATTTGGCCTGCTGAGCAGCTAGGGGAAGCGTCTGCGCCAGGCATCTGACTGACGACCGGTACGGAATCTGGCCATCCACTGCGGAATATTCGCCCCGCTTGTGCGGTCGGAACAGGCAGACCTGCCAAAGCCGGAGCCCTGATGAACAGCCTCACCGAACCACCGCTGCAGCACCTCGACGACGCCTTTTTCGACCGGGACGCGCAGATCGTCGCCCAGGATCTACTGGGAACCGTAATTCGTCATTGTGTCGACGGGTTGTGGCTGTCGGCGCGCATCATCGAGACCGAGGCTTACTACATCGATGAGAAAGCCAGCCATTCCTCGCTCGGTTTCAGCCCCTCGCGGCGCGCCATGTTCATGCCGGCCGGCCACCTCTATCTCTATTATTCGCGTGGCGGGGACTCGCTCAACTTTAGCGTACAAGGGGACGGCAACGCCGTCTGCATCAAGGCCGGATATCCCTGGGTCGACTCGCTATCATGTGAAGCGTCCATCGAACGCATGCGCACCAAAAGCCCCGCGGCCGCAGGCGGCCCACGTCCCCTGACCCGCCTCTGCTCGGGCCAGACGCTGCTGTGCAAGGCGCTCGGCCTGACCGTGACGCAATGGAATGCGCAGCGTATGGACCCCGCCCGGCTGCGCGTGGACGATATCGGCGCACGCCCGGATATCGTCCAGGCCACACGGCTCGGTATCCCCACCGGCCGCGACGAACACCTGCCGTACCGCTTCGTCGATGCGGGCTTTGCCGCACATTGCACGCGCAATCCGTTGCGCCGCGGGCAGCAGGAAGGTCAGGACTACAGGCTGCTGCGCCGCGAGCTGCTGGCCAGCTAGCGTTCGATTCAAGCGGCGCTGATCAGGCGAATATGGGTGATTTCCGACGGCGCCCCAAAGCGCAGCGGCGGCCCCCAGTAACCGGTGCCACGGCTGATATAGATCTGCATTTCACCGACGCGCTGCAACCCCGCCACCCACGGTTGCTGCCAGCGCACAAAGTGCATCCAAGGCCAGAATTGCCCGCCGTGTGTATGGCCGGACAACTGCAGATCGCAGCCCACCTCCAACGCGGCCTTGGCCGAACGGGGCTGGTGCGCCAGCAGAATGCGCGGCACGTCGTCCGGCGCACCGGCAAACGCTGCGACCGGATCGCTTCGATGACTGGGCCGGAACAGCTCAGCCGAATAATCGGCAATGCCTGCTAACACCATGCGAGCATCGCGGTGTTCGAGCTGAACATGACTATTGAGCAGCACAGCCATGCCCAGCCGCTCGAATTCGGCGATCCAGCTGTCCGCACCGGAGTAGTACTCGTGATTGCCGGTCACCACATAGGTGCCATGGCGCGCACTTAGTTGCGCCAACGGGGCAATGTCATCGGCCAGATCGGCAACGCTGCCATCTACCAGATCACCGGTAATCACGATGAGGTCCGGCGAAAGCCCATTGACCCGCCTGACGATCGCATCGATGTAACCCTGCTTGATCGTCGGCCCCACGTGAATGTCGCTGAGCTGCACGATGCTGAAGCCCTCCAACCCTGGCGGAAGATCTCGCAGCGCGATGGTGCGTTCAACCACACGAGCCGTGCGCCGCGCATTAAGCACACCGAACAGGGTGACCGCTGCGACCGCAACGATGACGGCCAACGCCGAGTCACGCCCAATAGCAGCCGACTCCCAACCGAGCAGCGAGGCCAACACCAAAACAAAGGCGCGCAGTAATGCGAAAATCGCCATGCTCGAAAAGATACCTATCGCCAACAACCCGGACCACGCCAGCAGCGCACTTCCCGCGCCGCGCACCAGCACGCCGAAACGCATCAGCACAGCCGAGAGCACAAGATAGCCCCACGCCAAGACGCTGCCGAACAGCCGGAAGGAAAGATCTGGAATCAGCGTGACACCGACGAACACATGCAAGCCAATCAGCAGCGCTACAACCGACAAACGCCTGTTCATGCGTTAGCGTCTCTTGAGCAAGGAGGGACATATTCTTACGCACCCTGGCCGCAGGCGGCGTAACGGAACCGAAAAAGAATCTGTAGCGCGCTTATGCCTGGGACGCCCTCAACGCCCCTATGCCAGAGCATGAAAAAGCGCGCTGCATGGGACATGGCCATAGACGTTCCGGCCAGCGCCAACAGTGATAGACGTTGGCCATCACTAGGATTTACCGACCCGTTCTAATCCGATCCGCTGATGAGGCCGGATTGATTAGGCGCCCAGCGCGACTGGACTCGCGGGTAGGCGCCGCAGCAGATGGCTACTCTATCGCGCCAAAACGGCGGTAGCCCACATACGTTGATGCGGAGCCGGAGCGCGCTACCTTTACAGCTGCACCGCTCCGGCATGGCTACCCATCGACAAGCACAACTTAACCGCTACATCACGCCGGGATCAGGCATCGGATCAGGGGGTGGCGGTTCCTTTTCCAGCTGCTCGAGCACTTCATCCGGCAGAACGCCGCCATCGTCCAGTTCGGTGTCACTCTCGGCATCGTCGAGGTCGTTCATCGGCGATTCGTCCAACAGCCAGGGATGCAGCGGCGGATCGCTTGGAAGGGTAATGCTGAGCATGATTGGTCTCCTCGCCTAAGTGCCTGAGGGATTAGGCAGGCCCTGCACTGCATCGTTCGGACCGGTCATCCGTGCCCCGTCCGGGCCTGCTCGCTCAGGTATTTACCAAAATAGGTGATCCGCGCAGCCAGCGCGGTATTGCTAGTAAGCCGACTTCCCGGCTGGAACACCCTGGCGTTCGACTCGCCCTGCAACCAGTGTGAACATCTCGCTGCCAGCCTCCAGCGCAAGCGCTGCGAATGACAGCAACAGACCGCCGCGCTGGACCGCAACGAGCGGCTGGCCAATCCAGGTTTCGCACAAAAATAGGATTGATCGACAGCGCACCGGCAACGGTCGGACCGGCGGCATAAGCATTTGAAAAAGCAGGTAGAAAAAGCGCTCCCGGAGGGTTGACACACAACCGCGCGGCGCGAATAATGCGCGCCACTTGGCTACGTAGCTCAGTTGGTTAGAGCATAGCATTCATAATGCTGGGGTCCGGGGTTCAAGTCCCTGCGTAGCCACCAAACAAAACAAAGGCTTACCGAAAGGTAGGCCTTTTTTTGTTGCGCTCGATGACTACAGGATGGCTACACCGCGCCTTCGCGGTTAACCAGTAGCTCGCAGCGGCTCGATTTCATGCTCGATCTCTTCGCCATTCGCTGCATAGGTAGTCGCTAGAGCGTAGTCCGACTGCAGGTTCATCCAGAACTGTGCGGATGTGTCGAAGTAGCGGCCCAGGCGAATTGCGGTATCAGCCGTTATCCCGCGACGCTCACGCACGATGTCATTAATGGTCGGGGCCGAGACACGTAGCGCACGAGCAAGCGCAGCGGGAGTGATGCCCAGCGGCTCTAGAAACTCTTCGCGCAACACTTCACCCGGGTGAACGGGGCGCATGCCGTTAATTGCCATGTAGCCACCTCCTCAGTGGTAATCGACTATTTCAACCTGCGTGGGGCCTGCGTCTGTCCAGACAAAGCAGATTCGCCGTTGGTCGTTGATCCTGATGCTATGTTGCCCTGCCCGGTTGCCTTGCAATGCTTCCAATCTGTTGCCCGGCGGGGAGCGTAGATCTCGCAGCTCCGTTGCCGCATTGAGCATCGCGAGCTTTCTAGTCGCGACGTTCAGGATGTTTCCCCAACGGCGGGAGCTCCTGACTCGAACAACGTCCGGGTTTCATCACACCTGAAACTCAGAATCAAGCTTTAACCCTTAACGTTAAGCGTTAATGAACCATATACCAATTGGTAAGTCGTCAAGGACGGTCAACTGTTCGAAGCCCGGATGGCAGCCGCGACCATGAAACAGCCGCCGGACTTATGAGCAACATTGGCCAGTGCGTCGGGCAGATAGCGTTGCAGAAATAGACAGGTTTCCGAGCGTCATGGGCGAGCATCGTCGGCAGCGTTACCGTACATTACAACGCTGCTGCCGCCGATTCATGCCTTAGATATCCAGGCAGATCTTGCCGAAGTGCTGGTTGGTTTCCTGGTAACGGAACGCCTCGACGATATCGTCCACCGCGAAGTGCTTGTCGATCACCGGGCGGATGCCGTTGGCATCGATGGCGCGGATCATCTCTTGCTGGTGCGCACGGCTGCCCACCAGCACGCCTTGCAGACGCAGCTGGCGCACCAGCGCCGGTACCAGCGGCAGCTCGCCGGCAACACCGGTGAGGATACCGATGACCGAGATATGCCCGCCGATGCGCGCGGCTACCATCGACTGCTCCAGCGTTGCCGGGCCGCCCACTTCGATCACGTGGTCGACGCCGCGGCCGTCGGTGAGCTGACGCACCGTCTCGCCCCAGGCCGGTGTGCTGCGGTAGTTGATCAGGTGATCAGCGCCCATCTCGCGCAGGCGCTCCAGCTTGGTATCGCTGGACGAGGTGGCGATGACCGTGGCGCCGGCCATCTTGGCGAACTGCAGGGCAAAGATGGAAACGCCGCCGGTTCCCTGGATCAGTACGCTGTCGCCGGGTTTGAGCCTGCCGTCGGACATCAGCGCACGCCAGGCAGTGACGCCGGCGGTGGTCAGGGTTGACGCCTCGGCATGGCTGTAGCCCTTGGGTGCATGAGTGAACGAGGTGGCACGAGCGGAGACCATCTCACGGGCATAGCCATCGACGCCATCGCCAGGCACCGTGGCGAAGCCTTCGATCAGCGGGTCACCGGCCAGCCAGTCGGGGAAGAAGGTGCTGACCACCGCATCACCAACAACGAACTCACTCACGCCCGCGCCCACCGCCACTACTTCACCCGCACCATCGGCCATGGGAATGCGCGGCTCGCTCGGCCCCCACATGCCGCTGACCACCGCGAAGTCGTGGTAGTTGAGCGAGTTGGCGCGCAGGCGCACGGTAATCTCGCCGACCTCTGGCCTGGGGGCCTCGCTGGTGCCGACGATGACCCGGTCATAACCGCCGCCGGGCTGTACGAATATGGCTTTGTGGCTCATTGGAATTCTCCTCTGGTAACGGGATGACGTGCATGGGAACGGCCGGCAGCGGCATCGTTCGACCTGCCGAAGCCTGCTGCGCATCGCTGCCTCCGCCCGGATGCGCGACAGCATAGCCAATCCGCCATTGGGCGTTACGGGGCAAACTAACCTCCTGCGGTATTGTTGAAAGCGCGTTCGCCAATTGTCCACGGCTCGCCCGCAGGCAGCCGCACGAAACTGCCCAGCGCATCCGGAACAACTTCATGCCCCATCGCCCTGATCAACCGACGATCCTGCACAGCACCCTCGCCGCCGCACTCCTGCTCGCCCTGGCCACGCCTAGCCTGGCGACCGAAACAGAGGCGCAGCTGGCCGCCCGCGGCGCCGAGAACAAGCGTTGACCGCTGAGCTCCTGGCCAAGCCGAACGAGCTGACCCAGCCGCTGGAAAGCAAGTACAACCACATCATCACCTACCGCCAGTCGCTCGCCTCCGCCGCCGAAGGCTGGCCAGCGCTCTCGGTGGCACCGCGCTACGACAACCTCATGCTCGGCCAGTCGCCACGCTCGGCTGCGTTCAGCGGCGCGGCGTTCAAACCGGTGGGCGAAGCGGCCTTCACGCCGTTGCGCGCCGTGGTTCAGCAGAAGAGCAACGCGGCCGTGGTGCTCGATGCAGAAAAGGTCGGCAAGCTCGCGCCGCAGGCGCAGGAAGAAGGCGAATCGGTGAAAGTCGGCGCGCTGAACATGGCACGCCGGCTCTACCTGCACCACCTCGGCCGCGACACCGATCCGGATCACCTGTTCGTCGCCAGCAACGCCTCGACCTCGGGTCGCTCCATCGCCCAGCTCTCGAAAAGCTGTTCGGCCCGGTCTACCCCTCCACCGACAAGGGCGTGCACCTGTCGGCGAACGGCTATCGCTGGTTCGGCCAGATGCTCGGCAAGGTCTACCATCGCGTCGTCATCGAGCGTAAGGGCTGGACTCCGCTCGCACCGCGCCAGGCCACGGTGGACGGCCGCGACGTGCTGATCGATTACCACGTGCCGCACCCGCCATTGGCGTTCGACCAGCCGTACCTCGGCCATCAGGCCCGCGATGTGAAGAACAAGGGTTTCGTGCTGCGTGACGACAACGGCGAAGTGCCCGTCGAAGCCGTCGACATCGTCGTGCGCCTGCACGCCGGTCGCGGTCTCAGCGGTCAGCCACGCATTAGCTACGCCAGCCACCAGGTCGGCGGCGCTGGCCAGCCGCGCGACAGCGACCCGATGCGCGCCGACGCCACCTACGAATACCTGCCCGACCTCATGCCTGCCGAAGCCAACATCAAGGCACTGGTGCACCAGCCCTACCCACTGCACAACAGGAGCATCGCCTTCGATATCGCCGCTGAAAAAGCCTCGCCGGCGGAACAGCCGGTCAGCGAGTAGAGCCCTGGCGCCAGTCATACCGGCGCTTCGATCCCCAGCACGCGCATGCGCCGGTACACCGTCGGGCGCGACACGCCCAGCTCCCTAGCCACCGCGCTGACATTCCAGCGATGCCGGCGCAGCTGCTCGCGCAGTGCCGTCACCGACTCGGGTTCGGACGGAGCCGCCGACTGACGACAGCGCGCCAGAATCGGTGGCAGACATTCATCCGGCAGGTCCTGCACTGTGATCTCGTCATCCTCACAGGTCGCCAGCGCGTACTGCAATGCGTTACGCAGCTCGCGGATGTTGCCCGGCCAGGGATAAGCCAGCAGTGCACTCATGGCATCGCCACGCAGATGCGGATTGCCCGGCCGGCCCTCGGCGAGTTCGGCGAACACCCGCTCGATGAGAAAGCCCTTGTCGGCACGCTCGCGCAGCGGAGGCAGCTTCAGCGACGCGCCGTTCAGGCGGTAGAACAGGTCCTCGCGAAACGCCCCGCTCTCGACCATCTGCCGCAGGTCGCGGTGGCTGGCGGCGACCACGCGGATATCCACCTTCACCGGTTTCTCGGCACCCAGCGGCATCACTTCCTGCTCGGCCAGCACCCGCAACAGCCGGGTCTGCAAGTGCAGCGGCATGTCGCCAATTTCGTCGAGGAACAGCGTGCCGCCATCGGCCTGCTGGATCAGCCCGCACATGCCCTTGCTGCGCGCGCCGGTAAAGGTGCCGGGGGCGTAGCCGAACAGCTCGCTCTCGATCAGAGACTCGGGCATCGCGCCGCAGTTGATTGCCACGAAGGGTTCGCTGCGCCGGCAACCGCTTTCATGCAGCGCCTTCGCCAGCCGTTCCTTGCCGGTGCCGGTTTCGCCATTGAGCAGCACGTTCAGCGGCTCGCTGCACAGTCGCTTGGCGCGGGCGAGCATCTTGCGCATCACCGGGTCGTCGTCGGCCAGCGCATCGAGCGCGGCATGCCCACCGGGCGCGCTACGCTCGACGGGCTCCGCTGCCTGGCGCCGCGGCTCCATCAATGCAGCAAAGAACAGCTGGTGCCGATGGGTACGAAACGCGCGGACCTGATCGTGACTGCCGTAGGGAATGCTCAGCACATCGCTCAGCTCGCAGTCGAAGAGCTGATCGATCCGCGCCTGCGCCAGGGTGCCGAAGGGCCCCGGTGTCATCAGCCCGTGTTCGGCCAGCAGACCGCGGGCGGCGGTGTTGCCGGCAAGCAGCTCGCCATCGTCACCCAGCGCCAGCAGGTAGCGGCGGTTGATCAGGACAAACTCGCGGGAACCGTCGAAACAGAGGATCGGCCGCTCGCGATAGACGCGCATGAAATAGGCATCCTCGATCATCCGCGCGTACTGCTTGACCAGCTGCAGGGCGAAGGTCTGGGAATCCTTGGTCGGTGGTGAGTGCAGCGCCGAAATATCCAGCACGGCCAGCAACTGCCCGTGCGGGTTGAACATGGGCACAGCGGTACAGGTGAGATTGGTGTGCCAAACGCTGAAATGATCCTGCTGGTGACAGGTGAGCGCCAGCTGCTCCTTGATGCAGGTGCCGACTGCGCAGGTGCCGGCATGGTCTTCGCCCCAGTCCGAACCGAGGAACAGACCGGTCTTGCGATGCGCCTTTTCGTCTGCCGGGTCACCGAGAAACTGCACGGCGATGCCGCGGTTGTCGGTCAGCAGGATCACGTAACCCAGTTCGGCGATCTGCCGGTAGAGCTGCTCGACGCCGGCGCGGGCGACATTGATCAGCTCGTCGGCCTGATCCTGATGTTCGCGCAGCACCTGCCGCGGGACGAATCGGGCTTCGGCAGGTCGCGCCGGATCCAGGCCGTAGTCGTGCACACAGCGGTGCCAGGAGCGCGCGATGATCGGATCACGATCACCTGGCAGGTGCGGCGCATTGGCCAGCGAAAGCACCGCGTCGATATGGCTGACCGGACCGGATAGCAGATTCATGCCTCCTCCTCGAAGTGCTCGCGCCAGACCGAGCGCAGGCGACTCCAGTGAAACGCTTTATTGTTTTGCAATAAACGAAGGATAAACCATTGACCCGGACAGACCAGCCTGAACTTTAGAAGTACTTTGTCTGTGCATATTGTTTGTCGCGGTACTGTAAAACGCTTTACAGCGCTTTACAGGTGTAACGCCTAAAGCGCTTTACACATTAAATACATAAGCACCGTAGAGTTAACAAAAAACCATATTTATCAATCTATTACAAACATCTGAAGCTCTCACTAAAAGTTGGCATGACAACTGCTCCTACTGTTTTGCGGAACAAACTCTTCGCATAACAAGATCGCCAGCATTCCGAGCACCACGGAACTGCCGGTAATAATCAGGAGCTATGTCATGCACGATTCAGCTCGCCCGCAGGGCACGCTAAACCGGCGACGCTTTCTTTCCATTTCCGGCCAGTCCTTGCTGGCACTCAGCCTGTCGCAACTGATCCCGGTGAACCTGCTCGCCGAGGAACGCCTGCCAGACCTGCCCGATGGCCTGCTGCGCATGGGCCGTGACGTCTTCCCCCACACGTTCATCAGCGACCACCACTACGTGCAGCCCCTGCTCGGCCTGGTGGACGAGCAGCCGGCCCTGGTCGCTCGCGGCCTGGACGGACTGCAGCAGCAGGCGCGCCAGGTCCATGGTTCGCCATTCGAACAGCTCGACGAGGCCGAGCGCGTGGCCCTACTGACCGACATCGAAAACACCCCCTTCTTCAAGGCCGTGCGCAGCAGCCTGATGTTCGGCCTGTACGACAACAAGGCGCTATTCCCGCTGTTCGGCTACGAGGGTTCGTCCTGGGAATACGGCGGATACGTCAACCGCGGCTTCAACGACCTGAACTGGCTCTGAGCACCCCGCCCACGCGGGATAACAACAAGAACAAGACGAGGAATATCCCATGGCAACTTTTGCCCAGGACGACGATGGCGTCGTGGTGATCATCGGCTCCGGCGCAGGCGGCGGCACGCTCGCCAACGCGTTGGCCAAACAGAAGATTCGCAGCGTGGTGCTCGAAGCTGGCAAGCGCTTCAGCCTCGACGACATCGAAAACGACGAATGGGCGATGTTCAAGAAGATCTCCTGGCTCGACAAACGCCAGGCCGCCGGTGGCTGGCACCTGGCCGAGAACAACCCGACGCTGCCCGCGTGGATCGTCAAGGCGGTCGGCGGCAGCACGGTGCACTGGGCCGGCATCGCCCTGCGCTTTCGCGACTTCGAATTCAAGATGCAGAGCATCAACGGCGACATCGCCGGCGCCAACCTGCTCGATTGGCCGGTGACCCTGGAAGAGATGGCGCCCTGGTATGAGAAGGCCGAGAAGCACATGGGCGTGACCGGGCCGAGCACCGGCATGGCCTATCACCCCTGGCACAACTCCTTCAAAGTGCTGGCCACCGGCGCCAAGCGGGTCGGCTACAAGGAAATTCTCTCCGGGCCGATGGCGATCAACACCGAGCCCTACGACGACCGCGCCGCCTGCCAGCAGATCGGCTTCTGCATGCAGGGCTGCAAGATGGGCGCGAAGTGGTCGACGCTCTACACCGACATTCCCCGCGCCGAAGCCAGCGGTTATTGCGAGGTGCGCCCGCAGTCGATGGTGCTGCGCATCGAACACGACGCCAAGGGCCGCGCCAGTGGCGTGGTCTATGCCGATGCCGACGGCAACATCCAGCGGCAGAAGGCCCGCGTGGTCTGCGTGGCGGGCAACTCCATCGAGTCACCGCGCCTGCTGCTCAACTCTGCCTCCTCCATGTTCCCCGACGGGCTGGCGAACTCCTCCGGCCAGGTCGGGCGCAACTACATGACCCACACCACCGCCGGCATCTTCGCGGTGATGCCCAAGCCGGTGCACATGTACCGCGGCACCACCTGCGCCGGAGTCATCTCCGACGAATCCTACAACGACCCATCGCGCGGCTTCGTCGGCGGCTATCGGCTGGAAATCCTCGCCCTCGGCCTGCCCTTCCTCTCCGCCTTCCTCGACCCGACACCGCAAGGCTGGGGCCGCCAGTTCACCTCGCGGATGGAGAAGTACGACCACATGTCCGGCGTCTGGCTGTGTGGCGAGGACCTGCCACTGGAAAGCAACCGCATCACCCTGCACGCCAGCGAAAAGGACCAGTACGGCCTGCCGATTCCGGTGGTGACCAAGAGCGACCACCCGATGGATGCCGCCATGCGCAAGCACGGCGTTGCCGCCACCGCCAAGTGCTACGAGGCCGCCGGCGCCACCGACATCATCGAGCTGCCGCCCTACCCGGCCAGCCACAACATGGGCACCAACCGCATGAGCGCCAAGGCGCGTGACGGCGTGGTGAACAAGTGGGGCCAGAGCCATGACATCCCCAACCTGTTCGTCTCCGATGGCAGCCAGTTCACCACCAGCGGCGGCCAGAACCCCACCCTCACCATCGTCGCGCTGGCCCTGCGCCAGGCCGAGCAGATCGGCCGGCTACTCAACGAACGCGCGATCTGACCCGCCACTACAAGGGAGTCCCCCCATGACCCAGCCCAACAACTCGCAGCGCCTGTGGATGTACGAGCAGATGCTGACCAGCCGCTACATGGAGGAATCCATCGAGCGCATCTACATGGAAGGCAAGACGCCGGTATTCAACATGGCCAAGGGGCCGATCCCCGGCGAGATGCACCTTTCCAACGGCCAGGAGCCCTGTGCGGTGGGCGTCTGCGCCCACCTCGAGGCTGCGGACATCGTCACCGCCACCCACCGCCCGCACCACATCGCCGTGGCCAAGGGCGTCGACCTCAACGAGATGATGGCCGAGATCTTCGGCAAGGCCACCGGGCTTTCCGGCGGCCGCGGCGGCCACATGCACCTGTTCGATGGCCGGGTGAATTTCTCCTGCTCGGGGATCATCGCCGAAGGCATGGGCCCGGCGGTCGGCGCGGCGCTGTCGCGGCAGCTGCAGGGCAAGCCCGGTGTGGCGGTCGCCTTCATCGGCGAGGGCGCGGCCAACCAGGGCGCCTTCCACGAAACGCTGAACCTCGCCGCGCTGTGGAAGCTGCCGGTGGTGTTCGTCATCGAGGACAACGCCTGGGGCATCTCGGTGGCCAAGGCCAGCGCCACCTGCATCAAGCAGCACCACGTACGCGCCGTGGCCTACGGCATGCCCGGTGTGTTCGTCGAGAACAACGACCCGGACGGCGTGTTCCGTGCCGCCGGTGAAGCCATCGAGCGCGCCCGCGCCGGCGGCGGCCCGACCCTCATCGAGATCGAAACCTACCGCCTGGCCGGCCACTTCATGGGCGACGGCGAAACCTACCGCCCCGAAGGCGAGAAGGACGGCCTGATGAAAAAGGACCCGATCCCCGGCTACCGCCAGCGCCTGATCGACGAGGGCGTGATGAGCGAGGCGCAGGCCGAAGACATCGCCGCACGCGCCCGCGGCCGTATCGACGAAGCCGTGCAGTTCGCCCGTGAAAGCCCTTACCCGCGCCCGGAAGAAGCGCTGGAGAAGGTGTTCGTCTGAGCCCATCCGAGAACAACAAGAGGAACACCTCATGAACAGCCAAGCCACCATGACCGCCGCCGTCTGGCACGGTCGCAAGGACATCCGCCTGGAACAGGTACCGCTGCCCGGCGCGCCGCAACCGGGCTGGGTGCAGATCCGCGTGCACTGGTGCGGCATCTGCGGTTCCGACCTGCACGAATACCTCGCCGGCCCGGTGTTCATTCCGGTGGACGCGCCGCACCCGCTCACCGGCATCAAGGGCCAGTGCATCCTCGGCCACGAGTTCTGCGGCGAGATCGTCGCCACCGGTGAAGGCGTCGAAGGCTACGCGCCCGGCGACAAGGTCGCCGCGGACGCCTGCCAGCACTGCGGCCAGTGCCGTTTCTGCAAGACCGGCCAGTACAACCTCTGCGAACAGCTGGCCTTCACCGGCTTGATGAACAACGGGGCCTTCGCCGAACTGGTCAACGTGCCGGCCGAGCTGCTCTACCGCCTGCCGGAAGGATTCCCAATGGAAGCCGGCGCGCTGATCGAGCCACTGGCGGTGGGTATGCACGCGGTGAAGAAGGCCGGCAGCCTGCTTGGCGAAACCGTGGTGGTGGTCGGCGCCGGCACCATCGGCCTGTGCACCATCATGTGCGCCAAGGCTGCTGGCGCCGGCCAGGTGATCGCCCTGGAGATGTCCGCTGCACGCAAGGCCAAGGCGCTGGAAGTCGGTGCCAACCGGGTTATCGACCCCAGCGAGTGCGACGCCATCGCCGAAATCAAGGCGCTCACCGGCAGTTACGGCGCCGGCGTCTCATTCGAGTGCATCGGCCACAAGGCCACCGCCAAGCTCGCCATCGACGTGATCCGCAAGGCCGGCCGCTGCGTGATGGTGGGCATCTTCGAGGAACCCTCGGAATTCAACTTCTTCGAGATCGTCGCCACTGAAAAACAGGTGATCGGCTCGCTCGCCTATGCCGGCGAATTCGCCGATGTCATCGCCCTGATCGACGACGGGCGCATCAACGTCACCCCGCTGATCACCGGCCGCATCGGCCTGGACAACATCCTCGAACAGGGCTTCGAGGAGCTGGCCAACCACAAGGACCGCAACGTCAAGATCATCGTCAGTCCCGGCGCGCTGGCCGGCTGAGCAGGAGAAACCCATGACCACAGCAGTAAAAGAAAGAAAGCTCACCGTCGCCCGCGCCATGGCCGAAGCCGTGGCGCAGGAAATGCGCCTGGACCCGAAGGTGTTCGTGATGGGCGAGGACATCGGCCAGCTCGGCGGCGTATTCGGCAACACCCGCGGGCTGTATGACGAGTTCGGCAAGACGCGCATCCGCGACACGCCGATCTCCGAAACCGCCTTTATCGGCGCCGCCGTCGGCGCTGCCTCGGACGGCATGCGGCCGATCGTCGAGCTGATGTTCGTCGACTTCTTCGGTGTCTGCATGGACGCCATCTACAACCTGATGGCGAAGAACACCTACTTCTCCGGCGGCAAGGTGCCGGTGCCGATGGTGCTGATGGCCTCCACCGGCGCCGGCTACTCGGACGCCGCCCAGCACTCGCAATGCCTCTACGGCACCTTCGCCCACCTGCCGGGCATGAAGGTGGTGGTGCCGAGCAACGCCTACGACGCCAAGGGCCTGATGACCGCGGCGATCCGCGACGAAAACCCGGTGGTCTACCTCTTCCACAAGTCACTGCAGGGCATGGGCTGGCTGGGCACCGAGAAAGGCGCCACGGTGCCGGTGCCGGAGGAGCCCTACATCGTCGAGATCGGCAAGGCCAAGACCGTGCGCGAGGGTCGCGACGTCAGCCTGGTCAGCCTCGGCGCCGGCGTACACCACGCCCTGCGCGCCGCCGCACAGCTTGAGAAGGACGGCGTCAGCGCCGAGGTCATCGACCTGCGCAGCCTGGTGCCGCTGGACCGCGAACATGTCATCGCTTCGGTACGCAAAACCGGCCGGCTGATTGTCATCGACGAGGACTATCACAGCTTCGGCGTCAGCGGCGAAATCATCGCCAGCGTCGTCGAGCATGACATCGGCATGCTCAAGGCACGCCCGCAGCGGGTGGCCTTCCCCGACATCCCCATCCCCTTCACCCCGGTCATGGAGCAATGGGCCCTGCCCAACGCCGACAAGATCGTGGCCGCCTACCACGCCATGCATAAGGAATGACGTTTATGAGTACCCCCATCGTGATTGCAGACGACCTCTGGGAAGGCGACGCCGAAGCGGTGATCACCTCCTGGCTGGTCAGCGACGGCGCCGAAGTGGCCGCCGGTGACCTGGTCGCCGAGGTCATGTCGGAAAAGGCCCAGTTCGAGATCGAAGCCCCGGTTGCCGGGGTGCTAAAGATCATCGAGGAAGAAGACGCGGTGATCGCCAAGGGTGCGGTCATCGGCCAGGTGAATTAGCCATGACTCGACTGGAACTCCTGCCCGAGCGCGCACCGGAACGGGTGCCGCTCAAGGGCATGCGCAAGATGATCGCGGCGAAGATGCACGAAAGCCTGCAGACCACCGCGCAACTGACCCACCACAGCGAATGCAGGCTGGATGCGCTGAAAACCCGCCGCGCCGAGCTGAAGGCCGAGGGCAGCGCGGTGTCCGTGCAGGACCTGTTGCTGCTCAAGGTGATCGAGACGCTCAAGGCCCACCCCAGCCTCAATGCCACGCTGGAAGACGAGGTGATTCACCAGCACGCGGCGGTGCATCTGGGCCTCGCCATCCCACTGCCGGGCGACCTGCTGGTCGCCCCGGCGCTGTTCAGTGCCGAACAGCTGGACGGCGAAGGCCTGTGCCAGGCGCGCAAGGCGCTGGTGGACAAGGCCCTGGCCGGCAAGCTGTCGGTCAAGGAACTGACCGGCGCCACCTTCACCGTCTCCAACCTGGGGCTGTCGCGGGTGCATCACTTCACGCCGATCCTCAATCCGCCGCAGGTAGCGATTCTGGGTGTCGGTGGCATTCAGCGGCGGCTGGAACTCGGGCCGAGCGGCGAGCTGATGGAAGTCGAGTGGATGGGCCTGTCGCTGACCTTCGACCATCGCGCCGTCAACGGCTCGCCTGCGGCGGAGTTTCTCGATGATCTGTGCCGGCGTATCGAGGAGCACGCGGTATGAACGGCATCGCCCGGTTCAGCGTGGCAGCCGGTCTGAATGCCGAGCGGGCCTTGCTGCAGCGCGTCTGCGACGGACTGTTCGACTGCCAGCTGCTGCTCTGGCGCCCCACCGGCCAGGCGCTGGTGATGCCCGGCAGCTTCGAGCGCCGGCCCGGCTTCGCTCTGGCCAGCCAACGCTGCGCAGCGCAGGGCTGGCCGATCCTGCTGCGCGATACCGGCGGCGAACCGGTGCCGCAATCACCGGCCGTGCTCAATGTCGCCCTGGCCTGCGCCCTGCCGGCCAGCGACGAGATCGACAGGCGCATCGTCGTCGCCTACGAGCGTCTCCTCGATCCCCTGGCGCTGTGGCTAGCCGAACATGGCCTGCGGGCCGGAGTCGGCGCGGTGCCGGGTGCCTTCTGCGACGGCCGCTACAACCTGACGCTGGAGGGCCGCAAGCTGGCCGGCACCGCGCAGCGCTGGCGGCGCAGCCGCGACGGCCGCCCGGCAGTGCTCGCGCACGCGGCCCTGCTGATGGACGACTGGCGCGAGCCGATGGCCGAAGTCGTCAACCGCTTCTATCACGCCTGCGCCAGCGACCTGCGCTGCCAGGCCGACAGCCATCTGGCGCTCGGTGAGCGGCTGCCAGGCGCCTGGAGCGAAGCCGAGTCACTGTCCGACCGCTATCAACGTGTGCTGGCCTGGCAGGGTCTGGAGCTCGGCGCCCGCCCCTTGCCGTGCCCGGTCGCAAGCACGGTCGCCGGTCCACCCTCCCCCTTGCTTTGAACAACAACACGGCCGTCAACCGATCCGGCCATACATCGGAGGAAACACCATGAGCTACCCCACCCCCTCCCCGCCCAAAGGCAGCCTGCCCGGCCAGCGCGGGTATCCAACACTTCGCCCTGCCAGTCCAGGCGAAGCGGTGACATTTTTCCGTGGCTCGTCACCGCAGCGGGTCACAACGGCGAAGCAGGCCATATAAAAGTTTAAATAAATAATTTGAAAAGCCGTGATATGCGCATGCCATTACGCGCTATCACGGGGCGCAATACCGATACCGACTTAACAACAAAAGAAACACCACAAGAGCCTTTATTCATAAATGCTCGTTGTACCCACGCACGCCTGAAACCCTAAACAAGGAATAATAAAAATGAAATCCAAACAGTCAAACCTAAGGGTGCACCTAATCATGGCTGCCTCGCTTTTTGCGATCACGCCGCTGCATGCATCAGACAGAGTCATTACCGACAAGGAATTATCTGATGAATCAAATACTGCTGATTGGCTGGCTTATGGGCGAACGCACTCCGAGCAGAGGTTCAGCCCTCTCAAAGACATCAATGTAGATAACGTCAGCCAGCTCAAGCCTGAATGGTACGCGCCGCTGCCGGACCGTTCCGATATGGTCGGGACGCCCTTGGTGGTCGATGGCGTCATGTATTACGTGGGTGAAATGAGCAGAACCCGTGCATTCGACGCTCGCTCGGGCAAGATGCTTTGGGAATATGATCCGCAAGTTTCCAAAGAGATCCTCGACAACAACATGAAGAAGGTCTTCTGGAAGCATAATCGCGGCCTTTCAACCTACGGCGACAAGTTATTCATTGCCACCTGGGATGGCCGCCTGATTGCAATCAACCGAAAAGACGGCAAGGAAGTCTGGCAGACCCGTACCTTCGATCACGACCAGCCGTTGAATATCACCGGTCATCCCAAGGCCTTCGATGGGAAAGTATTCGTCGGCAATGGCGGAACGGAACTTGGTCCGATGCGTGGGTATGTGACCGCTTATGATGCCGAAACGGGTAAGCAGGTCTGGCGTTTCTATATCGTCCCTGGCAACCCTGCCGATGGATTCGAGGATGCCGCTCAGGAAATGGCGGCCAAAACCTGGAGTGGCCGGTGGTGGGAAAACGGCGGCGGCGGTAATGCCTGGCACGGCTGGACCTACGACGCCAAATACAACCAGCTCATCTTCGGTACAGGTAACGGTGGGCCATGGAATATCAAGGTGCGTAGCCCGGAGGGTGGCGACAACCTGTTCCTGTGTTCTGTCGTAGCGGTAGATGCGGATACCGGCGAATACAAATGGCACGTACAAACTGCCCCAGGCGACACCTGGGACTACAACTCGAACATGGACATCGTGCTGGCCGATTTGAAAATCGATGGCAAGGATGTTGATGCGGTACTGCATGCGCCGAAGAACGGCTTCTTCTATACGATCGACCGCTCAAACGGCAAGGTACTGTCCGCCGAGAAATTCGCAGACGCCAACTGGTCAACCAAATATGACCTGAAAGAACAGCGCCATATTGTTGCTGAAGGCGCGAGATATCCTGATGGCGAGAAGAATATCTACCCCTCGGCATTCGGTGCGCACTCATGGCATGCGATGTCTTACAACCCCGAGTTGAATCTCGCCTTCATCCCCACCAACCACTTGGGCAACACCTTCAAGGACAATGGCAAGGACACGAAGCCTGGCCACAAGATGGCGAGTCACAAACTCTACCTGGGGCTGACTGGTTGGGAATTGACCAAAGACCCGCATGAATCACGCGGCTCCCTACAGGCCTGGGACCCGGTCAAGAATGAGCGTGTGTGGCAAGTCAACCAGAAGAGCCCATGGGGTGGCGGAACCTTGACCACCGCCGGCAACCTGGTTTTCCAGGGCCAGCCTGACGGCCTGTTCAAAGCCTACGATGCCCGCACCGGCGACGAACTCTGGTCCTATGACGTGGGCCTCGGTATCTCTGCGCCACCGATTACCTACAAGCTCGATGGCAAGCAGATGGTTTCCCTGCTGGTAGGCCCCGGTGGTGCATTGGCCTCCAACTTCGGCGGCTCCGGTGAACTGGGTTTTGAAAGCCATGGCTGGAAATATGGTGCGCATGAGCGCCGCATCATGACCTTCTCGCTGGACGGAAAAGCGGTTATCCCCAAACAGCCGGCACCGCAGCTTGCCAAGCCCATCATCGATGAGAAGTTCGAGGTCGACGCCAAGAAAGCGGAGGCAGGCGCGGGCGTTTTTGCGGAGAACCTCTGTGTCGGCTGTCATGGCGCCGGAGCGGTTGCCGGTATGAAGGCACCCGATCTACGGGAGTCGCCGATATTGCTCACAGGCAGTGAGAAGGCGTTCGAGAGTGTCGTGCGCGGCGGCGCGTTACTTGCCAATGGCATGCCCAAGTTCCCGGATCTGACCGATGCCGAGCTGGAAAGCATCCGTCACTTCGTTCGCCGGCAAGCACACGACGGTGTGAAGTCTGGTGGCGGACATTAGGCCGGCAACTTTCGATCACCAACCAAACAGGTGAACCGGTAACGCCTGAGTAGCCAGGCGTTACCAATAGCGGAAACGCACGCGAATACCGTGAATGCCCACAGGCATTGCGGCTAACGGTATTCGCTGCACGCGCACCGTTACATCCCAAAGGATCAGAACAATGACAACAAGCCTGCGCTTCGGCAGCGGCCTTCTCGCCGCCTGCCTGTTCACTTCTGCCCAAGCGGCCGAGTACTCACCCGATCAGTTCCTGTTCGGCGACTGGAACGGCAGCCGCACCCGCCTGCATGAGGCCGGCGTCGACCTGCAGATCACCTACGTCAACGAGCTGGCCTGGAACACCCAGGGCGGCGATGACCACACCGGGACCTACTCCGATCAGCTGATGTTCGACGCCGCGCTGGACCTGGACAAACTGCTGGGCTGGTCCGGCGCCGGATTCCGCTTCACGGTGGTCAACCGCAACGGCGAAAACCTCAACGCCGAGGCTGACCTCGGCGTGCTGCTGCAACCGCAGGAAATTTATGGCTACGGCAGCACCACACGGCTGGTGCAGTTCTATTACCAGCAGGCGCTGCTCGATGACCGCCTGCTGATCAAACTCGGCCGTTTGCCCATGAGCGGCGAGATATTCCCCTTCGCCTGCCCGTTCCAGAACCTCGGTTTCTGCGGCACGGTGCCCGGCTACATCACGCCCAACTGGTACACCTGGCCGATCAGCCAGTGGGGCGCCACTGCGCATTATCAGTTCAATCAAGAATGGTCGCTGCAGACCGCCCTGTATCAGGTCAATCCGCGTTTCACCGAGCGCGAGCAGGGCCTGAACTTCGGCAGCCCGTCGGGCACCACTGGCTACCACGCGGTTGCCGAACTGGGCTGGACGCCGACCTTCTCTGGCCAGCCCGGCGCCTATCGGCTGGGCCTGTGGCGCAATACCGGCGACTTCGAGGACGTCTACCGTGACGCTGCGGGCCGGCCGATGGCGCTTTCCGGTGCGCCTGCCGCCGAACACGACCAGGCCACCGGCGGCTACCTGATGGCCGAACAGCAGCTCTGGCAGAGCAGCACGGTGGCCGAGCGACGGTTGAAGCTGTTCGCCAACTTCATCCAGTCCGACCCGGACGTGACCTATATCGAGCGCATCTGGCAGGTTGGCGGCATCCTCTCCGCCCCCTTCGCCTCGCGCCCGAACGACGAGCTCGGCCTGGGCCTCGGCCGCCTGGAAATCAACGACGACGCCCGCAAGCACCTGCGCGAGCAGGGCGAGCCGGTGCCGGACGTCGAATACCCCGCCGAACTCTACTACCGCGTCGCCCTCACGCCGGCCATCTCGCTGACGCCGAACATCCAGTACTTCCACCGCCCCGGCGGCTTCGACGAGGCGGAGGACGTGGTGGTCGTCGGGCTGAAGACGGTGGTCAGCTTCTGACCGGCGCATGAAGCGCGGCGACCGGGCGCAAAGCCGGTCGCCGCCTGCGCTTCGCTCAAGCGCCACTCCCCACAACTGCCCCCACCCTTACCTCGGTTTGCCTGTCCGCCTGCTTGCCGAGCTGCCAGCCGAGATAACCCCATAGTAGCGCGCAGAGTGCGCCGGCCACGGCGACCAGGCCGGCACCCTGACCGAACATGTCCAGTGCGGTCTTCCCCCAACCGCTGACGGCATCACCCGCGCGGTAGACGACCGTGTCGATGACGTTCTTCGCCTTGTATTTGCTTTCCGCATCCAGCGGCGCGAAGAGCATTTCCCGCCCAGGCCGGACGAACGCGTACTCGCCGATGCGACGCACAATCATCAGCGCCGCGAGCATGGCGAAACTGGGCATCAGCGCCAGGCCAACAAAGCCGACGCAGACCAATAGCGGCACGATCGCAAGCAACACGCGCACGCCGAGCTTCTGCGCCAGCCGTCCGGTGATGAACAGCTGAGACAGCAGTGCCCCGGCCTGGACGACCACATCGATAGTGCCGAACACCCGAACCTGAGCCGCCCGATCGGGGAACAGCTCGGCCACAAGGCGCGCCTGCTCGAAATAGAGAAAGGTCGTCACGGTCGCCAGCAGTACCACGAAGCCGGCGATGCCAAGCAGATAAGGCGACTGCAGCACCCGCGTCATCCCGCTGAACGGGTTGCCCGGCACCGGCTTGCGCGTGCTCTCCGCCGGGGTCGCGCCAGGCCGCCCTGCTCCGCCGACTTCACGCCAGCGCATGAGCGAGAACTTGAGTGCCAGCGCGCCGCCCAGTAGCAGCGCGGCGAGCAGCATCAACCCCGCCTCTCCCAGACTGCCGATCAGCAACGCGCTGAGCGCCGGCCCGACCAGCCCGCCGACGCTCGCCCCGGCGGCAATGAAGGCAAACAGCCGCTTGGCCTGGGCGCTGTCGAACACGTCCGCCATCAGGCTCCAGGCCACGGACACGACGAACAGGTTGTAGACCGAGATCCACACGTAGAACACCCGCGCCAGCCAGGGGTTTTCGCCCTGCAGCAGAAACAGTACGGAGAACAGCAGCAGGTTCAAACAGAAGAAGCCGTACACCCAGTCGACGAAATGTAGCCGCGGTACGCGCGAGCTGAGCCAGGCGAACAACGGAACGGCCGCCAGCATGACGAAGAAGGTCGCGGTAAACAGCCATTGCAGGTTCTCCACCCCCGCCGCGATGCCCATCGACTCGCGGATCGGGCGCAGCATGAAGTAGCCGGCAAACAGGCAAAAGAACAGTAGGAAACCACTCAGTGCCGGACGCAGCTCGTGCTCCTCGGCATTGATCGCGGTGCTCAGGCGATGCACAACGGATGGCGTGCTCATGGGCGCGCTCCTGAAAAAGGAAGAGAGGTAACAGGGCGCGAGCGCAAAGCCGCGCCCGAGGGTTCAGGGATAGCGTACGCCGGTCAGGCGTTCCGACAGCTGCCACAGTTCGGCGGCATCGGCCTGTTTCGCGGCAGCCTCCGGAACCCTGGCAAAACCCAGCGGGCCGCGTTTCTCCTCCTCGCCGGTCGGCCCGTAATAGGCGCCGCCGACCGCTTCCTGCGCGGTCGCCGCATACAGGGTCGGCAGTGCACCCTGGGCGGCTGAGTGGTATTCGTCGCGGTCCTTGGCCCAGTTGGCGGCGAACTCGCTATCCAGCCCCGGTCCGCGCTCGACCAGTTCGGTGACCGCGACTCCAGGGTGCGCGGCAATGCTGCGAATGCCCCAACCGGCGGTATCGCTGTGGCGCTGCAACTCCATTGCCCACATCAGCACCGCCAGTTTGGATTGCGCGTAGCTGGCGTAGGGGTCGTAGCCCTGCTCGGCCTGCAGGTCAGCGAAGTTCAAGCGACCTCGCCCCGCCGCGATGCTCGACAGGCTGACCACCCGCGCATCGTCGCTTTCCAGCAGCAGCGGTATCAGCAATGCGGTCAAGGCGAACGGGCCTAGGTAGTTGGTCGCCAGCTGCAGCTCGTGGCCATCGGCCGAGGTGCCGCGCTCCGGCGGTGCCATGATCGCGGCGTTATTGATCAATACATCCAGGCGCGGCAAGCGCTCCTGAAGGCGCTCGGCGAGGTTGCGCACCGAGGCGAGGTTGGCCAGATCGACAGCCTCGAACTGCACGCGGGCATCCGGCACCTGCTCACGTATCCGCTCGATGGTCTCCTGCCCGCGCTCGGCGTTGCGCGCGGCGATGATCACCTCGGCGCCGGCGCGTGACAGCGCCAGCGCATCTTCGTAGCCCATACCGCTGGTGCCGCCGGTGACCAGCACGATGCGGCCCGTCTGGGCAGGCATGTCGGCCAGGCTCCAGTCAGGTTTCGGCGCCGGTCGGTTGCCGGCTTCGACGGTCAGCGTTCCAGCCAGCGCCACCCCGGCGATCAGCGTTCTGGCCAGCTTCATCAGAGGCCAAGCATTACTGCCCGGCTCGGTTGCGTTTCTCTGCGCCATGATCTTTTCCTCGTCGTCGTGAATGGCCTGCCTCAGGCAGAGGCGGCCGACGGAGGAAGTATCAGCGTACGATCACAGGCTGATAATCCAGGCAAACATGGACGGGCTGTTCGGCCAATCGTACAGTTCGATCATTCAAGGAGGTCCCATGCGTCAACCCAACCTGAGTGATGTCGCCCTGTTCGCCGCCGTGGTCGAAGCCGGAGGGTTTCGCGCCGCGGCGCAGAAACGCGGCATGTCGGCGTCCTCGCTGAGCGATTGCATGCGTCGCCTGGAAAGCGATCTGGGCTTGCGCCTGCTCAACCGCACCACCCGTAGCGTCACCCCGACCAGCGCCGGCGAACGCCTGCTGGAACGGCTACGGCCGGCGCTCGACGAGATCAGCGCCGCGTTCAACGACCTGGACGATGATTCCCACCGACCGGTCGGCACTCTCAAACTCAACGTGCCGGTGCCGGTGGCGCGCTTCCTGTTGCCGGACCTGCTGAGCCGCTTTCTCAAGGTCTACCCGGCAGTGAACGTCGAAGTGGTGATGGAGAACACCTTCATCGACGTCATCGGCGCCGGTTACGACGCCGGGGTGCGCTACGAGGAAAGCCTCGCCAAGGACATGATCGCCATCCCCATCGGCCCGCGCCGGCAACGCTTCGTCGCCGCCGCCGCGCCTAGCTACCTCGCCGCCCACGGCACACCGCGGCACCCGTCCGAGCTGACCGAGCACCAGCTGCTCGGTCACCGTTTCGAGAGCGGCAAGGTGGGTATTTTCGAGTTCGAGAAAGATGGCCGAACCCTGCGCATACCGCCACAAGGCCAACTCGTGACCTCCTCCCATGACCTGAAGACCAGCGCCGCGATCAACGGCCTCGGCATCATCTACACCTTCGAGGACTTCATCCGCGAGCCGCTCGCCGATGGCCGCCTGACACCCATCCTCGAAGACTGGTGGCAGTCATTCGACGGCCCCTATCTCTACTACCACGGCCGCCGCCACATGCCCTCACCGCTCAGGGCCTTCGTAGATTTCCTCAAGGCCGAGGGGCAAGAGCGACGTTGACTCCACACCGTCAGGGCTTGGGCAGATAACCCGGCAGCGCCTCCAGCCGCTTCATCCAGCGCGCGACGTGGCTGTATGGCGTGAGATCCACACCCCCTTCCGGCGCCAGCACCACGTACGGGTAGACCGCGCAATCGGCGATGGTCGGCCGGTCGATCGCCAGCCAGTCGTGGCGCTGCAGATGATCGTCCAGCAGCTTGAGCACCGCCGGCGCCTTCGCCAGTGCCGCGGCCTTGTCCAGTGGATAGCCGAACTTCTGCACCAGCCGCGCCGCATTCAGGCTCTGCTGGATCTCGTTCGCGGTGAACGACAGCCACTGCACGATCTCCGCCTGCCCGCGCGGGTTGTCCGGCCACCAGGCCAGGCCGCCGTATACGCCGGCGAGATACACCAGAATGGCCTGCGAGTCGCGGACGATATGCCCGCCATCATCCAGAATCGGCAACTGCTCCAGCGGGTTCAGCTCCGACAGCGGCGGCTTCTTGTGCGCGCCATTGGCGAAATCCACGGCGACCAGTTCAAGGTCGATGTTTGCCAGCGCAGCGAACAGCCGCACCTTGTAGCAATTGCCGGATGGACCCAGGTCGTACAGTTTCATTGCGCACCTCCTCTGATGAGCTGATTGAATTCCAGAACGTTGCCGTCCGGGTCGCGGATGAACAGCGCGATCCGCCGCGGGCCGATGGGATGCGGCCCCTCGGTGATGACGATGCCCTGCGCTTCGAGCCATTGCTGGAGCGCCGCAAGGTCATCGACGATAAAGGCCGGATGGGTCATGCCGGGCCGCTTGACCGGCGCATCCAGCAGCACGTTGTGCGCGTCAGCGGCACGCGCACCGTTGAAGATCAGGTTGATGCGCACGCCATCCGGGCTGAGCATTTCGTTCGCTTCGAACAGCGGAAAGCTGGCGCTCTCGACGAAGCCCAGCGCCTGGTAGAAGGCCATCGCCCGCGGCCGGTCGCTGACACGAATGCCGATGTGGTCATAGGCGAGAATGCGGGCGGGGCTGGCTGACTGATTCATGTACGAAACTCCAAAAGACCTCAGTCCCTGAAGTGTCAGCCGCCCTGCGGGTTTCACCTATGCCGCCGGCCTGACAACATCTATGCAGCAATCGCACAAATCCCGGGGTGGCAATGGACAAGCTCAAAGCAATGGCCAACTTCGTTCGCATCGTCGACAACGGCAGCCTGAGTTCGGCCGCCGATGCCACCGGGCAGTCCGTGGCGTCGGTGGTGCGCTCACTGGCCGCGCTGGAACGCCACCTCGGCGTGCGCCTGCTGAACCGCAGCACCCGGCGCATGGCACTCACCGACGAAGGCGCTGAGTACCTGGCCTGGAGCCGGCGCATGCTGGCGGACTTCGCCAACATGGAGCAGCGCCTGGAAGCCAGCGACGGAGCCGTCCGCGGCCTGCTGCGCATCACCGCGCCGGTGGAGTTCGGCCAGCGTTACGTTGCGCCGCTGGTGAACGAATTTCTCAAGGAACATGCTGAGATCCGGGTCGAGCTGAACCTGAGCGACCAGATCGTACCGCTGCTCGACGAACGCCTCGACCTCGCCCTGCGCATCGGCCACCTCCCCAACTCGGCCATGGTCGCCCGGCAGATCGGCAGCACCCGGCTGGTCACCTGCGCCAGCCCCGACTACCTGAACACCGCCCCCGCCATCGACACCCCGGCGGCACTGGAGGACCACGCCTGCATCCTTTTCGCCGCCCAGGGCCGCCACTGGTACTACCGCCACGGCGAGAAGGAACAGGCCGAAGAAATCACCCCACGCCTGACCTGCAACCAGATCCGCACCGCCAGCCTGGCCTGCGTGCAAGGCCTCGGCATCACGCGGTTGATGCACTATCAGGTCGCCGATGAACTGGCTGATGGTCGTCTGGTAAGGGTGCTCAGGGATTACGAGCCGAAGGATTTACCGATCCAGCTGGTCTACCCGCACGCCTTGCAGCTATCGCCAAGGGTGCGGGCGTTTGTGGAGTGGGCTTGTCCGAGGTTGGAGGGGGGTATGCCGGGGTTGGGTTAGCAATTAGAGGCTGGCTGCTTTCGGCCAGAAGCGGCCAATCGCTTACGACCAGCTCGTGGTAACCACCCACAACCAGCGTTCCCACATCTCTTTAGCAGGGATACACCGGCCTGGCCATATGCCATTATCAGTAGAGCGCTTACCATAGCGGAGGGTTATGGTGAAGGCTTCCGGAACCAGCTGGACTTGCCCCTATCAAACCGGACACCGCAACCCTGTTAAGTTGATGTTACAGCCAACCGCCTGAACTCCCGAGGCGAGCGGTACTTCAGTGCG
>NZ_FQXA01000009.1 GCF_900129835.1 Stutzerimonas xanthomarina DSM 18231 | reverse complement strand
TATGTCTGTCTTTGCTGGTAGTCATAAACACGACCGTTTGCCTATCCCTTATGGTAAGGGGGAAACAATGTCCGGTGTTTCAGGGGGCTCGTTCATCCGGCAGCAGCTCTCACACATGTAGAGGCCAGAGCGATCTTTCTACAGGGCGCATTCGAGACTCAGGACAGCGACCATATTCTAGGTGCCATAGCTGTCACTGTTCGTGCCTATGGGACACGAAAGCTAAGTGGTGAGACTGGTATTTCGTGTCACAGGTTAGAAACCTGTAGCGATCTGGACCTCTGCAGTCTGATCTCAGTGCTGCGTGTGCTCGGTATTCGCCTGTCAGTGCTTGAGCTAGGTAATTGACGCTTGGGACCTATCTAACGCGGCCTAATCGGCCTTGTTGGCACGACCTCGCTGCGGCAGCTCCGCTACCTTGCAAATTCGCGCTCGCAGGAAGAGCAAACGTAGGCTGCCGCAATACGCGTCTGTGCGTGATCGCCTCTCATGTACTGACCGCGCAGAAAGCTTGCTCAGTCACGACTGTATCGTGCCGCTTTAGATTAAATATGATTAAAAAGGATTAGAGCGACGCGGTAGTCTGGGTGAGCCCTTACGGCACTAAGGCTGCAGGCTGTTTGTCCCTGTGGATAAATGCCAACGTAACGGTATTCCCTGGTCAACGTAACGGCATTTTCCTGCCAACGTAACGGTAATGGCTGGTCAACGTAACGGTATTTCCTGGTCAACCTAACGGTATCAATCAGCTAGTTTTGACGTCCTAGTTTCTTGCGAAGATGCCTATGCTGGCTTCCGGTAGGCCGCTTGTGAACGTATACCTTCCCTTCGCGTATTTCATAGCTAAACGGCTGCTCAAGTGATTGATGCGCTTCTGCAAGAGCGGCTAGTGCACGCTTCAGGTTACGTTCAGCGCTCGCTGGGCAAGCGTCGTCACTTCCCGCCATGTTCATGAGCGTTTTAATCGAAACAGGGAAAGGGTCAGCGTGGCTGGCGAAATAGCCATGCAGCCATTGGGAGAGCGGCTTATGCGTAAGCCGGCGACGAACACTCCAGTCAATGTGAGTGAAACCCTCTCGACCAAACAGGCCCGTTAGCTTGGGGTTGAGTTCGATGACGAGCTCACCTGTTTCCTCGTCCCGGTAAAATTCATCGATCAGGCTCCCGGTATATGACCGCTTCCCGTCTGAGATCTCGATTGCAGTAGCCGTCAGCCGGGCAAGGCACCGATACAGCACTCCTCTGTTTGGACCTGTGTCGGTTTTCCCCTGCAGTTTCAAGAGTAGATACGCGCTGCTGCGAAACGGCAGGCCCAGCTTATTGGCACGGCAGACGTGTAACAGGGTGATCCAAACGTTATGGTCAACCTGGTTCAAACGTTGTCCTGTGTAGCGGATGGATGTTGGGTTTTGCGCGAAGATTTCGGCTCGCTCTAAGTATCTGTTTGATCGGCTCGAGCTAAAGAGGGCGGACCTAAGAGCTACGTTCGGTACGCCACGTGACGAAGCAGGCCAGTCAGGTAACGTTGACGGCGGGGATGAGCCAGAGCCAGTGTCGGTTTTTTTCGTACTGGGATGCAGCTTCCTAGACTCTTCCAGTCGTGCAACTGCGCTTTCTACAGACAAGGACAAGGACCTAACCTCAGGCCTGGTCGATGAACTGTGCGATGCCTGCTACTCGAAAGTAAACGCGGCGACCTATTTTCACCCTGCAGGGTTTTAATTGCCGAGCGAGCTCGTTGTCCCCAGATAGCGTTATGCGCAGCCCTTCCGGGCTGCGATGAAATATCTCTGCGACTTGCGTTATCGAAAGGAGAGGGGAGCCCCCATTGTTCGTCAAAATTAGCTCTTCAGTCGTCATGGTCCTGCGCCTACTTAAGTAATGTAGGTGGAACAGTACGAATAATTACGCCTAGAATAAGGGCTACTTTTTTAACGTACAGGTTGACATGGCTCGCGCTAGATCTCTTGAGCATCTGCTAGCGATCTTCGCCTGCGACTCCCGCTGCTCCGCTGCGTTTAAGGCTGGCTTCGAGTCGGTCTTTTCTGGCCTGTCGGCATCGTCAAGTCTTACCTCCAGGCGTTACCCAATTTGGCCTTTGGTTCGCGAGCACCTTGATGACGTTTTTAACGATTGCGTAGAGCAGTACAAGGGCGACTGGGCAAAGGAGTTGCTAGCAGGGGCTCGTTTGTCTGAGATGGCCCGGCGGCCGCCGCTTTTCTCGGCTGTCCCTTGCCCGAAGCCCGCCGCTGATGGTGACGCCGCATCGGCAGCAGTAATCGTGGGGAGTGGTTTTGTAGGAACTAAAACCGACTGCATGCCAGAGATTGATTGGCAGCTTCTGAATTTAGAGCGATGGGATTCAAACCTGACGTTTGCATTGGACAGCTTGCTTGATCCGACGGGCACTCCACATCCAAATGCTTTTGCTTTATGCGGCGCCCTTGAATCGGTGCGGGAGCTGTTTCGGTTGTTCAGACACTTCAGGCCTAGGCTCACTAAGGCTCTGATGCAGTTTGACGCGCTTATGGACTGTCGTACCCGGCCACAGGGTGTTGCGTATTGCGAGCTCTGTTGGCGGGAGAGTATCCGCTCCAAAAAGCTGCAGGAGATCGATGCCAAGGAAGGGCGCGAAGTAGGCGCTTTGCTTCGTTCCGATACCCTCACGGAAGATAAGCGAGAGGTCTGGTGGGCGCAGGCGATGTTGCTGAAAGCGAACCAGTATCTCCCTCCAACAGCGGCGTTGATATCTAAGGCCGACGCAGCAGAGCTTGCTCGTATCTTTAAAAGGTGCCGCGTAGACCGAATGACAGCGGGGAATTTAAGCCAGCGGTACTGCTTGATCCATAAACCTGGTTCATCGAAATACCATGCGGATCTGCGTTACAAGGGCGCGTTTCAACGCCAAATTTCTGTGCTGATGGGTTTGGCGAGGTCTGACTACGCGATCGATTTTCAGCCTCCTGCTGCTGCGGACATGCAAGAAGTGCGTAAAACAGCCTATGACCAGGTGCATTCGAGGTTGCATGCCATAGCTTCAAAGCGAGCTGTCTCATTGGGGCTGCGCGAGAAAGTCTGGCTGATGCATGGTGAGGGGATTAGCCAGTCTGAAATGGCTAGACGGCTGGGTGTTTCACGGCAGGCAATATCGAAAGCCAAGAAAAGTTTAGAGGCCTTGATCAACACGCAGCATGCCGGTTGTTACCTTAACCCGCTAACAGGCGAGGCGCACGTATCTGAGCGGACGAGGAACAATATTTGGGACGGTCTGATGCGCGGTCTGACAGTTGTTGCCATCGCCAAAGAGGTTGGTTTAGGGAAGGACACCGTTGATGGATTGGTTCGGCTGATGGACGCTCGATGACCCGCGCCGCTCTCAATCTTAGCCCCTTTTAATCCGGCGGATTCTCTGCCGGGGTAAAAGGGGCTGGAGTCTTTGGGGCTATCAATGACGGGCGCGGAAATAAGGCGACCCATCGTTCAAAAGCGCTTGGTGTCCAGCTTATCCAATTTGCTCACCAAATCTTCCGCACGTAAGTGCGTGTAGCGCTTCAGCATCTGCATTGATTTATGCCCGCTGATAGCCGAGACCTCTTGGTCGGACAGACCACCTTCGACTAGCCGGCTGACAGCCTCATGCCGCAGATCATGAAAACGTAGGTCGGGCATGCCGAGCTTGGTTTTCAGCAGCCCCCAGGTCTTGGTGAAGGCGTACGGACGGCGCTTGCCGTTTTTACCTGGCTCGCCAAAGAACACTAAATCGCAGTCAATCGGACGTATTGGGTTGTTCAGTGCTGCCTGGAAGGTATCGGTGGCCCATTTGCTGAGTGGTACGGTGCGTGCGCTGTCGTTCTTGGTGTCTGAGAGGCGCACCACACGCTTTTTAAGGTCGACTTGGTGCCTGCGCAGGGATGTGATTTCAGAAGAGCGCATACCCGTCTCAAGGGCGATACGCACGATCCAGCCGAGCATGGGGTTGCTGTGATTGTTAACGGCGGTCAGCAAGCGGCGTTCTTCTTCGGCAGACAAGCGCCGGTCTCGGCCTTCTCCGGGGCTAGGTTTTCGGATGTTCAGCACGGGGTTGAAACTCAGGCCTAGGCCCCATTCCTGAATCGCTACGGTAAACAAGTGGCTGAGCAGTGCCAGTTCCAGGCGTACGGTGTTGTTGCTGGTGGGCTTGCCGCGGTTAGTGATCGAGGCGAGTCGGGTATCGCGGTAAGTGGCGATGATCTCGGCGGAGAGGGCGGCCATGGAGTATTTGCCCAGATGGCTGATCAGCTGCTGGGCTTTGGTGGCTTCGGCGCGCTGGGTCGTCGGCTTCTTGGTTGGGCTGATTTCGCTGAGGTAGCGCTTCAGCGCCATTTCTAATGTCATGCGCTCGGAGCCGCTGCGCTGGATGTAAACGCCCCTGACCATTTCGTCTTCCGTACGACGTGCCCAATCTTCGGCGTCGCGCTTGGTGCGGAAGGTTTTGGTGTTCGTCGGCCAGCCAGTTTTGCGCACCAAAGCCTTCCAGGTGCCGGCAGGGGTTTTGACGATTGTGGCCATATTTAGCGAGCTCCAAGGAGTACAGGCGAACCGGCACTGTACTGAATTTGTACCTTGGGAATATAGGACTAGCTGAACTGCTTTTCCATCTCGCAAGAAAAAGCCGCGCTATGCGCGGCTTTGGAGTTGGTGGGCCCACACGGACTCGAACCGTGGACCAAAGGATTATGAGTCCTCTGCTCTAACCAACTGAGCTATAGGCCCTCAGAGGCGGGGCGGATTATACCGGTGCTGTTGCGTATGCGCCAAGCGAAGCTGTGCGCCCCGGACTGTTTTGACTGGCCTGAATACAAAACCCCCGGCGCGGGCCGGGGGGGGTTGGTTTACTCGTCGAGGAAGGAGCGCAGATGCTCGCTTCTCGTCGGGTGTCGCAGCTTGCGCAGTGCCTTGGCTTCGATCTGCCGGATCCGCTCACGGGTGACATCGAACTGTTTGCCGACTTCCTCAAGGGTGTGGTCGGTGTTCATGTCGATGCCGAAGCGCATGCGCAGTACCTTGGCTTCCCGGGCGGTGAGGCCGGAGAGGACTTCGCGAGTGGCTTCCTTGAGGCTCTCCACGGTCGCCACGTCGATCGGCGATTGCATGGCAGAGTCTTCAATGAAGTCGCCCAGATGCGAGTCTTCGTCGTCACCGATCGGAGTTTCCATGGAGATCGGCTCTTTGGCGATCTTCAGTACCTTGCGAATCTTGTCCTCGGGCATCTCCATGCGCTCGCCAAGCTCCTCAGGTGTGGGTTCGCGACCCATTTCCTGCAGCATCTGACGGGAGATGCGGTTGAGCTTGTTGATCGTCTCGATCATGTGAACCGGGATACGGATGGTCCGCGCCTGGTCCGCGATGGAGCGAGTGATCGCCTGGCGAATCCACCAGGTGGCGTAGGTCGAGAACTTGTAACCGCGACGGTATTCGAACTTGTCCACCGCCTTCATCAGGCCTATGTTGCCTTCCTGAATCAGGTCGAGAAACTGCAGGCCGCGGTTGGTGTACTTCTTGGCGATCGAGATGACCAGACGCAGGTTGGCCTCGACCATCTCTTTCTTCGCCCGGCGAGCTTTGGCTTCACCGATCGACATGCGACGGTTGATGTCCTTGATGTCGGCAATTGCCAATATGCATTCTTCTTCCAGCGCGAGCAGCTTCTGCTGGCAGCGCTGAATATCTTCCTTGCGGGCAGCGATGGCTTCGGCGTATTTGCTCTTGCCACTGGCTAGCTGATCGGCCCAGCCCAGGTCAGTTTCGTTGGTCGGGAACTGACGCAGGAAGTCGGCGCGAGGCATGCGCGCGTCACGCACACAGATCTGCATGATGGCGCGCTCCTGGGCACGAACCTGGCTCAGGGCATCACGCACACGCAGGACCAGCGCATCGTATTGCTTGGGGATGAGCTTGATCGGCATGAACAGCGTGGCCAGTTCCTGCAGGGCGTCGGTGGCCTGCTGGCTACCGCGACCATGCTTCTTCAGAGCCTTTTTTGCGACGTCCAGTTGCTCGGCAACGGCGCCGAAGCGAACGCGAGCGACTTCCGGATCCGGACCGCCATCACCTTCTTCTTCATCACTGTCGGAGTCGTCTTCTTCCTCGTCGTCCTTGTCATCACCGGCTGGCTTTGCTGCTGCCTGTGGCGTGACGGGCTCGACTTCTGCCTGCGGGCCGGCTGCGCCGTCATCGTCAGGGTCGATATAACCGCTAAGGATGTCGGACAGGCGGCCACCTTCGGTGGTGACGCGATCGTAATCGGCGAGGATGCTGTCGACGGTGCCCGGGAAATGGGCGATGGCGCTCATCACCTCGCGAATGCCTTCCTCGATGCGTTTGGCGATTTCAATCTCGCCTTCGCGGGTCAGCAGTTCGACGGTGCCCATTTCGCGCATGTACATGCGCACGGGATCTGTCGTGCGGCCGATGTCGGTTTCGACAGCGGCAAGTGCCGCCGCGGCCTCTTCGGCTGCGGCTTCATCGGTATCGGCTTCGGCCAGCAACAGGGCATCGGCATCCGGGGCAACCTCGAATACATTGATACCCATGTCGTTGATCATGCGAATGATGTCTTCCACCTGTTCCGGATCGGAAATATCCTCCGGTAGGTGGTCATTGACCTCGGCGTAAGTCAGGTAACCCTGCTCACGGCCACGCTGGATCAATTCTTTGAGACGGGACTGCTGTTGCGCTTTTCCGGACATATAACCCTATCCACTGACGGTTCTGGCGGGTTGAAAACAAGCTGACCATTATAGCCGAGCAAGGACCTCACGCGCCAGTTGAGGTCGATATAGCGGGTGTTGAGTTGCGATTTAGCAGGTTGCGCAGCTGTTCTTTCTCCTCTGCGCTGAGTTCACCCTGGCGAGCTTTGCGCAGCAGCGTTTCAAGGCTGCGGTCGCGTTGTCTGGCGGCAAGGCTTGTTATGGTGTCGAAAAACTGTTGTTCAAGGTTATCGGCCGAGATCAGCCATTCTTTCTCGGCTAGTGCGCGTAAAAGGCGCCCTTGGTCGGTTCCATGCCAGCGTGCAATCAATTGCAGGCTGCGCAGCTTGGGATTCTTCTGCAGTGTGCCGAGAAGCGCGACGAGCAGCTGTGCGTAGGTGTCGTCTTCTGCCGCAAAATGGCTGGCGTCTTCCACCTTTTGCGCAAGCTCGGGATGGTGCAGTAGCGTGCGTAATGTGGTGAGTGCCGGTGGTTCTACTGTCGTGGGCGTTCTCGGTGTACGTGACTTGAAGTCTGGACGCTGACCGGTTTTTTTCCAGTCTTTCTTCCATTCTTTCTTGCCGTTGTGCTTTGGCTGTGTCTGTTCTGGCGGTGCGTAATAGTCGCCTTCGTCGTGCGCGGAGCCTGTGTCGTAATAGATGCTGTCATCGTATTCCGGGGCTGCGTTCGGCGACGAGGCGCTCATCTGCTGAACTGCTTCGCTGTGCAGTCCGGTGATCTCACTGAGGCGCTGGCGCATCAGCGCGCGGAGGTTGGCGCCAGGTATCTTTTCGATGAGTGGTGCGGCCAGCGTGGCCAGGTGGGCCTTGCCTTCAAGTGAGCGCGGGTCTGCTTCATCGGTGAGCTGCTGGAAAAAATAGTCGGCCAGTGGCTGAGCGTGTTGTTGTATTCGCGCCATAAAGGCGTCGGTGCCTTCGCTGCGCACCAGGGTGTCCGGATCTTCGCCTTCGGGCAAAAACAGAAAGCGTGCGCGACGGCCATCCTGCAGGTTGGGTAGCGCCGATTCCAGTGCGCGCCACGCTGCCTTGCGGCCGGCAGCGTCGCCGTCGAAGCAGAACAGTACGCTGGGTACGATGCGAAACAGGCGCTTGAGGTGTTCGTCGCTGGTGGCCGTGCCAAGGGTGGCGACGGCGTTGCGCAGGCCCTGTTGAGCCAGTGCGATCACGTCCATGTAGCCTTCGACGACCATGATCTCATCCAGGTCGCGGTTGGCCTTGCGTGCCTCGTATAGGCCGTAGAGCTCCTGGCCCTTGTGAAAGACCGGTGTTTCCGGTGAGTTCAGGTACTTCGGCTTGTCGTCGCCCAGTACGCGGCCGCCAAAAGCAATGACGCGTCCGCGACTGTCGCGGATTGGAAACATCACTCGGTCGCGAAAACGATCATAGCTTCTGCCGGTTTCAGCGTTTTCGATCAGCAAGCCGGCATCGATCATCGCTTTTTGCTGCAGGGCGTCGCTGCCCAGATGCTTCATCAGGTTGTCCCAGCCAGGTGGCGCGAAGCCGAGGCCGAAATCCCGGGCGATGATGCCGGAAAGTCCGCGGCCCTTAAGGTATTCCACGGCGGCCTTACGGGCCGGATGCCCCTTAAGCGCCTGGCGATAATACCCGGCGGCGGACTCAAGCAGCGGGTAGAGCGGCGAATCCACCGGCTGGCGCGGTTTGCGTCCCGGGCCGCTTTCTTCGCGTGGGACTTCCATGCCTGCGCGCTTGGCCAGTTCTTCGACAGCCTGGGGAAACTCCAGGTTATCGTGGTCCATGACGAAGCCGAGCGCGTTGCCGCCAGCGCCGCAGCCGAAGCAGTAATAGAACTGCTTGTCTGGGCTGACGCTGAACGAAGGTGTCTTCTCTTTATGAAACGGACAGCAGGCCGTGTAGTTCTTTCCGGCTTTTTTCAATTGGATGCGCGAACTCACCACCTCGACGATGTCGGAGCGGTTGAGCAGGTCATCAATGAATGATTGCGGGATCAAGCCGGCCATAGGGGTATGAGAATACGCTCGCGGTGTTCAGGCCGGAATGAAAAAAACTCCGACCATTCGCCAACTGGCGAAGCGGAGTCTCTCTCAAATGCAAAGCCCGGCGTTGGCCGGGCTTGATGCAGCTTCAGCTGTACTGAATCAGTACAGGCGAACGCTGCGGCGCTGTTCGCGCTGCACTTTCTTGGCGTGACGCTTGACTGCGGCAGCAGCTTTGCGCTTGCGCTCGGCAGTGGGCTTCTCGTAGAACTCGCGGCTGCGGACTTCAGCCAGAACACCGGCTTTTTCGCAAGAACGCTTGAAGCGACGCAGAGCTACGTCGAATGGTTCGTTCTCTTTAACTTTAACGTTGGGCATCCAGGACGTACCTTCACTTGTTTACCGGTTACAACGCGCTTCGGCAAATATCGCGAGCACGCTGGTTTTAAGGGTTGCGGATGTTAACGCCTTGCCGCGTGGAATGCAAAGCCCCCTGATCGAAAAGCGCTGGTCGGTCGCTGGTCCCGGCGATTAATATGCGCGGCTTCATTCGCTTCTCTGGAAGGTCGTACCCATGCTGGTGCTGGGGCTGGAAACTTCATGCGACGAGACCGGCGTCGCGCTGTACGACAGCGAGCACGGCCTGCTGGCGGATGCTCTGTTCAGTCAGATCGATCTGCATCGCGTGTATGGCGGAGTCGTGCCGGAGCTGGCCTCGCGTGATCACGTCAAACGGATGCTGCCACTGATTCGCCAGGTACTCGCCGAAGCCGGTCGCGAGTCGAGCCAGATCGATGCGGTTGCCTACACGGCCGGTCCCGGTCTGGTGGGGGCGTTGCTGGTCGGTGCTTCGTGCGCGCAGGCGATGGCATTCGCCTGGGGCGTGCCCGCGGTCGGCGTGCATCATATGGAAGGTCATCTGTTGGCACCCATGCTCGAAGAGCAACCGCCGTCGTTCCCCTTCGTGGCATTGCTGGTTTCCGGTGGCCATACGCAGCTTGTACGGGTCGATGGCATCGGTCGTTACGAGCTGCTGGGCGAGTCGGTAGATGATGCTGCCGGCGAGGCTTTCGACAAGACGGCGAAGCTGATGGGGTTGCGTTATCCCGGGGGTCCGGAGATAGCCCAGCTCGCCGAGCATGGCACTTCCGGTCGTTTCCTCTTTCCACGTCCCATGACTGATCGGCCGGGGCTGGATTTCAGCTTCAGCGGCCTCAAGACCTCGACTCTCACGACCTGGCAGCAATGCCGTAACGCTGGCGACGACGGTGAGCAAACCCGTTGCGATATTGCGCTGGCCTTTCAGCAGGCAGTGGTCGACACGCTGACTATCAAGTGTCGGCGCGCGCTGAAGCAGATGGGGTTGAGCAACCTGGTGATCGCCGGTGGCGTGAGCGCCAATCTGGCATTGCGCCAGAGTCTCGAAGCGATGCTCGGAGAGCTTAAAGGGGAGGTGTTTTATGCGCGACCACGTTTCTGCACCGACAACGGTGCGATGATCGCCTATGCCGGTTGCCAGCGATTGCTGGCCGGCCAGCGGGACGGGCCGGAGATTTCGGTTCAGGCGCGTTGGCCGATGGAGACGCTGGCAGCGGTATAAGTCTGCTTGCCAGTTAGAAGTGCCGCTCCGTACCGGCGAACAGGTCGCGTAGATTGTTCCGGTGACGCCAGACGATCAGTCCAGCCAGCAGTGCCATCGGCCAGAGCGCTTCAGGCTGCTGCCAGGCTAGCAAAGGCAGGCACAGCGGCAACGCGGCAAGCGCGGCAAGCGAGCTGGTCCGGGTGATCTTGAATGCCAGCAGCCAGATGGCCAAGGCTAACAACGCCGCCGGTGGATACAGGCCAAGCAGGGCGCCGGCAGCGGTCGCCACGCCCTTGCCGCCACGAAAGCGAAAGTACAACGGATAAAGATGACCGAACACCGCCGCCAGTGCGATCCAGGCTTGTTGCTGAACAGATAAGCCCTGCGTTGCGGCGACCAGGACCGGTAGCAGGCCCTTGAGCAGATCGCCGAATAATGTGCTGATTGCCAGGCGCCTGCCGGCGAGCCGCAGCATGTTGGTCGCGCCGGGATTGCCGGAGCCACCGACCCGCGGATCGGGTGCGCCGGTCAGGCGACTGAGTAGAATGGCGAATGACAGAGAACCGATCAGATAGGCGAGCAGAATCAGTTGCCAAAACATGGCATCCATCCGGGGCAGGGAGACCCTGAGTCTAACGACGTGCGGCACAATTGTCGTGCCGTGGGAGAGAGTTGCGTGGATACAGTTTTTATCGAAGGGCTGGAAGTGGAGACGCTGATTGGCGCCTATGATTGGGAGCGTGGAATTCGGCAGTGCCTGCGTTTGGATCTGACGCTCGGCTGGGACATTCGTCCCGCCGCGGAGAATGACGAATTGGACAAGGCGCTGGATTACGCCGAAGTGACAGCTGCCATCGATCGGTTCGCTCAGGCGTCGCGCTTCGAGCTGGTCGAGACGTTTGCCGAGCGGCTGGCTGCGGGCCTGATGAGTCAGTTCGACATCCGCTGGCTGCGGCTGCGGGTTACCAAGCCAGGCGTGAACGCGCGCGCCTCGGCGCTCGGCGTGGAGATCGAACGCGGATGCCGCTGACTCGCGTACTGCTGGGGCTCGGCAGCAATAGCCGCCGCGAACAGAATCTGGCTGCCGGCCTCGATGCGCTGGAGCGGTTGCTTGGCGATATGCGCTGTTCCCCTGTTTTTGAAAGCCTCGCGGTGGGTTACAAGGGTGAGAATTTCTATAATCTGGTGGTTTCCGGAACCACCGAGCTGCCGTTGATGGAGCTTGACCGCAGGCTCAAGTTCATCGAGGCGGACAACGGCCGCTACGCGCCGGACCGCAAAGGTCTGCCGCTGGATATAGATGTCCTGCTGTATGACGATCTGGTGGGCAATTTCCATGGCTTGGAGCTGCCGCGACCGGAGACGCTGAAGAATGCTTTCGTGCTCTGGCCGCTGTCGCTGCTGGCTCCAGATGTGATGCATCCAGGCACGGGGCGAAGCTTCGCCGAGCTGTGGCGCGAATCGAACATTGACCAACAGCTGTGGCCTGTGTCGTTCTGCTGGAAAGGCTCGGAGTTGACGCCGGCTGCTATGAGGCCTCAATAGCGATATCGTAGGCAGGTGCAACCCCTCGAGCAGAGCGATAGGCGGTTCTGACTTCTACCTTGGCAGATTCTGCGAGTGCGCCGCCCACCGTACGGCGGTTTTGCCGAAGCCCGACGCTGCTCACCCGATCAACTATCAGTCGCTAGTGCCGGGGTTCTGGTTCTGGCGCTGGTATGCCTGAACGGCGTTCAGTCGACCACGCTTTAGTGCTTCGCCCAGCTCGGCTCCCTTGTAGCCTTGTTCGATCAACGGTTTTACCGGCACGGCGCGGGCGGCCTCGGCGGCGCCTCGCAGGTAGTCTGCTTGTGGATAGTCATGTACCTCCATGCCAGGGCCTTTCGCATCCATTTCGCACGCGGCGATGAATTGTTCGAAGCGCTCCGGGCGACGGTAGATATCGAAGTGCTGAAGCAGCTCGAACAGCTGAGGCGCGGGTAGCGTCATGGCGCCATGGGCCTGAGCGTGAAACTCACCGGTCAGCATGGCCAATTCATGACAGTCTCGCGGCACTTTAAATCGAGTATTGACGGTTTTGATCAGCGGCAGTCCCGCTTTGCCCGACTCTGCTCCCTGCATCGGCACCACCGTTCCACCCAGGTGCTGTAACAGGCAGGCCCAGCGCACCGTCAGCGGCTGTCCATGGACAGCGCACTGGCGCATTACCGCGAGTGCATGTTCGCCTGTTGCTGGCTCTGGGGTGCTGGTCTGGGCTTGCCGCCTGTTGAACAGCCGGTCAATTTCGGGGAACAGTTCGCTCAAGGCACCGCATTCGCGAAGTACCTGCACGAACACGTCAGGGCGGGGCTCCATGAGGGCGCGTGAGATCTCCTTCCAGCTGCGTTCCGCTGTCAGCGCCTGAAGTTCTCCCGATTCGGCAAGCTGACGCATTAGCGCCTGTGTTTCAGGCGCGACGTTGAAACCAAGCTCGGCATAACGCGCTGCAAAGCGCGCCACACGCAGCACCCGTAACGGGTCCTCGGCGAAAGCAGGGGATACATGCCTGAGTTGGCGGGCAGCGAGGTCGGCCTGGCCTCCGTAGGGGTCGATCAGATTGCCCTGCTCATCCTCGGCCATGGCATTGATGGTCAGATCGCGGCGGATCAGGTCTTCTTCAAGCGTAACGTCAGGGCTCGCGTAGAAGGTGAAACCGCCATAACCGCGGCCACTCTTGCGCTCAGTGCGGGCCAGCGCGTATTCCTCACCTGAAGCCGGATGCAGAAACACAGGGAAGTCTGCTCCCACCGGGCGATAGCCGTTGGCCTGCATCTCTTCGGCACTGGAGCCGACCACGACCCAATCCACCTCAGTCACCGGCCGCCCCAGCAATCGATCCCGCACCGCTCCGCCGACTTTGTAGATCTGCATGTATTCCTCCGTTCCGGCGGAGGATAAACGAAAGCCCCGCGACAGCAAGATGCGGGTGCATAGGGCGAACCGTCGTTCGAAGGCGTGTATCCAATCAGATCGGCGGCAGCGCCAGGTTCACGCCTGGGAACTTGCTTTCGGTGTCCGGCTCTACCCGCGGCGGCATGTGATGCGTGGTGACCAGCTTGTCGTCCTGCATCGATTGCAGATGTACGTCGAACCCCCAGAGACGGTGCAAGTGCTTGAGCACTTCGTCGGTGGAACCGCCCAGCGGTTTGCGGTCATGCTGCTGATGGCGCAGGGTCAGCGAACGATCGCCGCGGCGGTCGACACTCCAAACCTGCACGTTGGGCTCGCGATTGCCGAGGTTGTACTGCGCCGCGAGCAATTCGCGGATGGTGTGGTAGCCGCTTTCGTCATGGATGGCGGGTACCAGCAGCTCGTCCTTGTGATCGTCGTCGAGAATGCTGAACAGCTTGAGATCGCGGATGACCTTCGGCGACAGGAACTGCAGGATGAAGCTTTCATCCTTGAAGTTATTCATTGCGAATTTCACGGTGGTCAGCCAATCGCTGCCGGCGATGTCCGGAAACCAACGCTTGTCTTCTTCGGTGGGGTGTTCGCATATCCGGCGAATGTCCTGATACATGGCGAACCCCAGCGTGTAAGGGTTGATGCCGCTGTAGTACGGGCTGTCGAAGCCGGGTTGATAGATCACGCTTGTGTGCGACTGAAGAAACTCCATCATGAAGCCATCAGTCACCAGCCCTTCGTCGTACAGGTCGTTGAGCAGCGTGTAATGCCAGAAAGTCGCCCAGCCCTCATTCATGACCTGGGTCTGGCGCTGTGGATAGAAGTACTGCGCGATCTTGCGCACGATACGCACCGCTTCGCGCTGCCAGGGCTCCAGGAGCGGCGCGTGCTTCTCGATGAAGTAGAGGATGTTCTCCTGTGGCTCGGTCGGGAAGCGCTGGTCGCGCTCGCGTTCGTCGGCCTTATCGCCGGACTTCGGAATGGTTCGCCAGAGGTCGTTGATCTGCTTTTGCATGTGCTCTTCGCGATCCTTCTGCCGCCGTCGCTCTTCCTCGGCGGAAATCGGGTAGGGGCGCTTGTAGCGGTCGACGCCGTAGTTCATCAGTGCATGACAGGAGTCGAGCAGGTCTTCCACCGCATCGATGCCGTGGCGTTCCTCGCATTGCATGATGTACTGCTTGGCGAAGACCAGGTAGTCGATGATCGAACTGGCATCGGTCCAGGTGCGGAACAGGTAGTTGCCCTTGAAGAAGCTGTTATGACCGTAGCTGGCATGGGCAATTACCAGCGCCTGCATGGTGATGGTGTTCTCTTCCATCAGGTAGGCGATGCAGGGATCAGAATTGATCACGATCTCGTAGGCCAGGCCCATCTGTCCCCGCGTGTAGGATTTTTCCGTGCTGAGGAAGTGCTTGCCGTAAGACCAATGGTGATAGCCCAGCGGCATGCCCACCGAGGCATAGGCGTCCATCATCTGTTCGGCGGTGATGACTTCGATCTGGTTCGGGTAGGTATCCAGCGCGTAACGCTCGGCGATACGACCAATCTCGCGGTCGTAGGCGCGGATCAGCTCGAAGGTCCATTCCGAGCCGGTGGAAATGGGCTGTCGTTTCATACTGCGTACCTCAGCTAGCCATGCGCCGCTGGAATAGTTCGCGGAACACCGGGTAGATGTCTCCTGCCGTTACCAGTTGCTGCTGGGCGAACGAGTCACCGAAGGCTTCGGCCACCTGGTTGTATTCGTACCACAGCGCCTGATGTTCGCGCGGGGTGATTTCGACGTAGGTGAAATACTGGACGAAGGGCATGATCTGGTTGATCAGGATGTCCCGGCAGATGGGCGAATCGTCATTCCAGTTGTCGCCATCCGAAGCCTGCGCCGCATAGATGTTCCACTCGTTGGCCGGGTAACGCTCGGCCATGATCTCCTGCATCATTTTCAGCGCACTGGACACAATGGTGCCGCCGGTTTCCCGCGAGTAGAAAAATTCTTCTTCATCGACCTCCTTGGCACTGGTGTGGTGGCGAATGAACACCACGTCGATCTTGTCGTAGTTCCGCTTGAGGAACAGATACAGGAGAATGAAGAAGCGTTTGGCGATGTCCTTGGTCGATTGGGTCATGGAGCCCGACACGTCCATCAGGCAGAACATCACGGCCTTTGAGCTGGGGTTGGGATGTTTGACCAGCAGGTTGTACTTGAGGTCGAAAGTGTCGAGAAAGGGTACGCGGTGAATGCGTGCGCTGAGGCGTTCGATCTCCTCTTCGGCTGCCTGGATGTCGGTGAAGTTGGCGGGCTCCTCGAGCTTCAGGCGCGCCAGCTCGGCTTTGATCTCACGCAGCTTGGCGCGGCTGCTGCCCGACAAGGCGATGCGCCGCGCGTGGGCCGAGCGCAGGGTGCGAATAATGTTGATGCGTGACGGGTTGCCTTCGTTGCTGATGCCGGCGCGGACCGTCTTGAAGGTGTCGGTGCCGGCCAGATGCCGCTTCACCAGATTGGGCAGTTCCAGGTCCTCGAACATGAAGTCGAGAAACTCCTCCTGGGTGATTTGAAAGACGAAATCATCCATGCCTTCGCCGCTGTTGCTGGCTTGACCCGCGCCCTGGCCACCGCCACCCCCCTGAGGCCGAGGGATGCGCTCGCCAGCGACGAATTCCTTGTTACCGGGATGGACGATGGTCTGCCGACCGCCACGTCCGTGATGCAGGATCGGCTCGTCTATATCGCGGCCGGGAATGCTGATCTGCTCGCCGTGCTCCATGTCGGTGATGGAACGGCGTCCAACAGCCTCTTCCACAGCCTTCTTGATGTGCCCTCGGTATCGCTGCAGGAATCGCTGGCGATTCACCGTGCTCTTGTTCTTGCCGTTCAGACGGCGGTCGATCACGTAGCTCATACGAGCCCTCCGGGCTGAGCTGGAAATCTTAGGCTCGAAGTCGGAAGCGCGCTGTTTGGACTCCAGCTTCCGACTTCAAGCGCTCAGCTGCTTTACTGCGATTTACGTACCCGCAGATACCATTCGGAAAGCAGGCGTACCTGTTTCTCGGTATAGCCGCGTTCGACCATGCGCACGACGAAGTCGCTGTGCTTTTTCTGATCTTCCTTGCTGGCTTTGGCGTTGAAGCTGATGACCGGCAGCAGGTCCTCGGTGTTGGAGAACATCTTCTTCTCGATCACCACGCGAAGCTTTTCGTAGCTCAGCCAGGACGGGTTTTTGCCGTTGTTGTTGGCTCGGGCACGCAAGACGAAGTTGACGATCTCGTTGCGGAAATCCTTCGGATTGCTGATGCCGGCTGGCTTTTCGATTTTCTCCAGCTCTTCGTTGAGCGCGGCGCGGTTGAGGATCTCGCCGGTTTCCGGATCGCGGTATTCCTGATCCTGAATCCAGAAGTCGGCATAGAGCACGTAGCGGTCGAAGATGTTCTGACCGTACTCGCTGTACGACTCGAGATAGGCGGTCTGAATCTCCTTGCCGATGAAGTCGACGTAGCGCGGCGCCAGGTATTCCTTGATGAATCGCAGGTAGCGCTCACGCACCTCGGCAGGGAACTGCTCTTGCTCGATCTGCTGCTCCAGTACATAAAGCAGGTGCACCGGGTTGGCCGCGATCTCGTGTGGGTCGAAGTTGAACACCTTCGACAGGATCTTGAAGGCGAAGCGAGTCGAGAGACCGTTCATGCCCTCGTCGACGCCGGCGGTGTCGCGATATTCCTGGATCGACTTGGCCTTAGGGTCGGTGTCCTTGAGGTTCTCACCGTCATAAACCCGCATCTTCGAATAGATGTTGGAGTTTTCCGGCTCTTTCAGACGGCTCAGCACCGAGAACTGCGCCAGCATCTTCAGCGTATCGGGGGCGCAGTGGGCCTTCGATAGCGAGCTGTTGAACAGCAGTTTGTCGTAGATCTTGATCTCGTCAGTGACCCGCAGGCAGTACGGCACCTTGACGATGTAGATACGGTCAATGAACGCTTCGTTGTTTTTGTTGTTGCGGAAAGTGTGCCATTCCGACTCGTTGGAGTGGGCCAGTAGGATCCCGTTATAGGGGATCGCGCCAAGGCCTTCGGTGCTGTTGTAGTTGCCTTCCTGGGTAGCGGTCAGCAGCGGGTGCAGCACCTTGATTGGCGCCTTGAACATTTCGACGAATTCCATCATGCCCTGGTTGGCGCGGCACAGCGCACCTGAGTAGCTGTAGGCGTCGGCGTCGTTTTGGGGGTATTCCTCAAGCTTGCGAATATCGACCTTGCCCACCAGCGCCGAAATGTCCTGGTTGTTCTCATCGCCCGGCTCCGTTTTGGCGATTGCGATCTGATTGAGGATCGATGGGTACAGCTTGACCACACGGAACTGGCTGATGTCGCCACCGAATTCCTGCAGGCGCTTGGTAGCCCACGGCGACATGATCGAGCTGAGGTAGCGACGCGGGATGCCATAGTCCTCTTCAAGAATCTGAGCGTCTTCAGCCGGGTTGAACAGCCCCAGGGGCGACTCGAAAACAGGCGAGCCCTTGATGGCATAGAAGGGAACCCGCTCCATCAGTTGCTTGAGCTTTTCGGCGAGGGACGATTTACCGCCGCCCACCGGGCCGAGCAGATAGAGGATCTGTTTCTTCTCTTCCAGGCCCTGGGCGGCGTGCCTGAAATACGAAACGATCTGGTCAATGCAGTCTTCCATACCGTGGAAGTCTTCGAAGGCCGGGTAGCGGCGGATGACCTTGTTGGAAAATATTCGCGAAAGCCTCGAGTCGGTCGAGGTGTCGACCAGCTCGGGCTCACCGATGGCCATCAACAGGCGCTCGGCTGCAGTTGCGTAGGTTCCCCGGTCTTCCTTGCACAGGTCGAGGTATTCCTGAAGCGAATACTCTTCCTGACGGGTTGCTTCGAATCGTTGCTGGAAATGGCTGAAAATGCTCATTGACTTCACCTCGGACGATGCTCGGAGCCGGTGTTGTCATCATGCATTCAGGTACGGCCGGCTGACCGGCCTGTGGAGTTCCCCCGAACACCTGATGGTCGAAACTGAGGCCCGGTAGCCGTTGCACGGCTTCCACCTGTTTGGATGGCCTGAACTGAAGGATAGTTCGGATTCGGCAAGTTCAAGGGAGGAGAGGTGTTTTTGCCGCTGCGTTTCGTCGGAAGAAAGGCTCAAGGCCGCAATATCTGCGGCCTTGAGCGTGTGATCTTTTTAGCTAGGATCGCCCTGTTCGGTCTCCTGCGGAAACGCCTGTTGCCAACGCTCGAAACCGCCGTCGAGGCTGTAGACATCAGAGAAACCCTGGCCTACCAGATAAGCCGCTGCGCTTTGGCTGGAGTTGCCGTGGTAGCAGACGACTATCAGCGGTTGGTCGAGATCAGCGGTTGCGATGAAGTCTGGCAAGGATTGATTGTCGAGATGTGTCGAGCCGGTCACGTGACCATTGGCGAAGCTGTTCGGGTCGCGGATGTCGACGATCACGCCGCCTTCACTGCGCAGCGATTGCGCCTGTTCGGGGGTAATACGTTTGAATTCGGTCATGGCTTGGCCTCGCAGTCGCAGCGGTACAGTTCGTCGCTGTCGACGTTCATCAGTGTCATGGAGTTACCCCATACGCAGCCGGTGTCCAGCGCGTATATGTTCGGCTCGTCGCAGTTGCCTTCCAGCGCGGCCCAGTGGCCGAAAATGATCTTTTCGCCGCGGGTCTTGCGAGTGGGGTGGCTGAACCAGGGCGCAAAGCCCGCGGGTGCTGAGTCGAGGCCTTCCTTGGCTTCGAGGTCGAGGGTTCCATCGGCTGTGCAGAAGCGCATCCGGGTGAAGTAGTTGGTGATCAGCCGCAGCCTTGGGACGCCGTGTAGGTCCTTGCTCCATTTGGCCGGCTGATTCCCGTACATGCCGTCGAGAAAGGGTTGCAACATGGCGTCATCGCGAATTGCCTGTTCGACCTCAGCCGCGCGGCGCAAGGATTTGCTCAATGTCCATTGCGGTGGGATGCCAGCATGGACCATGGTGACCTCGCGCTCGGCATCGTGGTGGACCAGTTTCTGCTGACGCAGCCAGAAAACCAGATCCGCTCGGTCGGGGGCATCGAGGATCGCCTGCAGCGTGTCGGATTTCTTCAGCCGTTCGATCTTGTGGGTTACGGCCAGCAGGTGCAGGTCATGGTTACCGAGAACGGTGACACCCGAGCTGCCCAGGTCGCGCGCAAAACGCAGCGCTTCGAGCGATTGGGGCCCGCGGTTGACCAGATCGCCCGCCAGCCACAGGCAGTCGCGCGAAGGGCTGAAGTCGACTTGCTCGAGCAGGCAGAGGAGGGGTTCGAGGCAACCTTGCAGGTCGCCGACAGCATAGGTAGTCAATGCAGGGCTCCAGGTACGGCCAGCCGAAACGGCGCAATCGTGGCATCGAAGCGATGCCCGTCTTCGGCGAGCATCTGATAACTGCCTTGCATCGTGCCGACGCGTGAGGCCATTAGGGTGCCGCTGGTGTAGACATGGCGATGACCGGGGGCTAGTACCGGCTGCTCACCGACCACGCCTTCGCCACGCACTTCCTGTACCTGACCGTCTCCGTCAGTGATGATCCAGTGGCGTGACAGCAATTGGGCAGTCAGCTGGCCCTTGTTTTCGATGGTTACGGTGTAGGCAAAGGCAAAACGGTTCTGTTCCGGTTGTGACTGGTCTGCCAGGTAGGCAGGGCGGATGTTGACGTCGATCCAGTAGCGGAGGTCTTCAGACATGGCGTGCTCCTTCGCGTGGGTCGCTTTCAGCCGCGGGCAGTTAGTTGATCCGATAGTCTTACGAACGCGGCCAGGTCCAGCTGTTCCGGGCGCAGGCTGCCATCGACGTCGGCGGCGGCGATTGCGTCTGCATCCAGCAACCCTTTAAGCGTGTTGCGCAGCGTCTTGCGGCGCTGGTTAAAGGCCTGGCGAACGACGGTTTCAAGTTGTCGATGATCTTGGGCCGGATGTGGCAGTACTTCGTGCGGTACCAGGCGAACGATGGCTGAGTCGACCTTCGGTGCTGGGTTGAACGCGCCAGGGCCAACATTGAACAGGTGTTCGACGCGGCAGTGATACTGGACCATGATCGACAGCCGGCCCCAGTCACCGCCGCCTGGCACTGCGGCCAGGCGCTCGACGACTTCCTTTTGCAGCATGAAGTGCATGTCGCGAATCAGGCTGGCATGGTCGAGCAGATGAAAGATCAGCGGCGTGGAGATGTTGTAGGGCAGGTTACCGACGATGCGCAGGCTGCCGGGCTCCTGGCTGAGCCGCGAGAAGTCGAACTTCAGCGCGTCGCCCTGGTTGAGCGCGAAATTTTCGCGGCCGGCAAATTTCTGTTGCAGGATCGGGATCAGGTCCAGGTCCAGCTCGACCACGTCCAGGTGTGCGCCGCTGTCGAGCAAGCCTTCGGTCAACGCGCCCTGGCCCGGGCCGATCTCGACGACCCGCTCGCCCGGTTTGGCATGGATAGCGCGCAGGATGCGATGGATCACGCCCGCATCGTGAAGGAAGTTCTGGCCGAAGCGCTTGCGCGCGCGGTGTTGATAGTTCTCGGACATATACAGCAGTCTCAGGAGCAGCTAGAAGCGTGAGGCTTGGAGCTGGGAGCGAAAAGGCCCCCAGTTTAGCAGTTGCGGTAGGCGAGGCGAGTGTCCTGCCGGTAAGTGCTGTACGAGCCGTTGCCGTCTGGAGGCACGCTGGATAACTCGGAGCTAGCCATTGCGACGCCAGGCCGCTGTTGCGGTACGCGCGGTGGGCTGCAACCGTCCGGCGACTTGCCCGGTGCGTTCCTGCGCTGACGCGCGTCTGTACACAGTCCTCTAGCACCTGTTTCCTGCGCTGCTTGCGGGGTCTAGCTGCCGCTCATCTCATACGCCGTTTCCAGCGCCACTCGCAGACTGCCGGTGTCGATCCGGCCTGTGCCTGCAAGGTCCAGGGCGGTACCGTGGTCGACCGAAGTGCGTACGATCGGCAGCCCCAGGGTTACGTTCACGGCTGCACCAAAGCCCTTGTACTTGAGCACCGGCAGGCCCTGATCGTGATACATCGCCAGCACCGCGTCGCAGTGTTCGAGGTATTTGGGGGTGAACAGTGTGTCTGCCGGTAGTGGGCCGATCAGGTCGAGCCCGTCGCGTCGCAGCGCCTCCAGTGTCGGCTCGATGATCTCGATTTCCTCGCGGCCCAGATGTCCGCCCTCGCCAGCATGGGGATTGAGCCCGCAGACCAGGATCCGCGGTCGGGTGATGCCGAACTTTTCCACCAGGTCGGCGTGCAATATGCGCGTCACACGCTGCAGTCGCTCGGTGGTGATGGCGGCAGGCACATCCTTGAGCGGCAGGTGGGTGGTGACCAGTGCAACCCGTAACCCACGGGTGGCCAACATCATGACGACCTGCTCGGTGCCGGTCAGCTCTGCGAGAAACTCGGTGTGCCCCGAAAACGAGATACCTGCCTCGTTGATCACGCCCTTGTGCACCGGCGCAGTGATCATCCCGGCGAAGCTGCCATCGAGGCATCCTTCGCCAGCACGGGTCAGCGTGGCCAGCACGTAGTCGGCGTTGGCTGGGGTGAGCTGGCCGCTTATGGCAGGTGCACCGAGCGGCGTGTTCCAGACGTACAGGCTGTTGGCGGGTGCCGGTTGGTTCGGCCAGTTGCCTGGCGCGACCTCGAGGAGAGTGATGTCCAGTCCAAGTTCTGCTGCACGGCTGCGTAGCAACTCGGCACTGGCGATGGCGATCAGGACGTGTGGATGGCTGTCGCGTGCGAGCAACAGACAGAGGTCGGGACCAATACCGGCGGGTTCGCCGGGCGTCAGGGCGAAACGTTTGGTGGTCATGTCGATGCCTTCATACGGGTGAAAAGAAACGGGCCGGCCGATTGGCCGGCCCGTTGAGGCATTGCAGAGTAGCTACTCGAAGCGAGTCAGATCTTGATCTCGACGTAGGCTTCGTCGCGAATCTGGCGAAGCCAGTTCTGCAGTTCTTCTTCGTACTTGCGGTTGCGCAGCAACGACAGCGCCTGTTGCTCGCGGAACTCTTCGCTGGCATCGGTGGCACGGCGGCCGAGCACTTCCAGAATGTGCCAGCCATACGGCGTTTTGAAGGGTTCGGACAGTTGTCCACTCGCTGTGTTGGCCATGACTTCACGGAACTCTGGAACCAGAGAGTTGGGGTCGATCCAGTTAAGGTCGCCGCCGTTCAGCGCCGAGCCAGGGTCTTCGGAGAAGTTTTCCGCCAGATGGGCAAAGCTCTCACCGGCCTGGATGCGGTCACGCAGTCGCTGAATCAGCCGTCGACTTTCTTCTTCGCTGCGAATCTGGCTTGGCTTGATCAGAATATGGCGAACATGGACCTCGTCACGGACCTGGGTGTCGCCGCCGCGCTTGTCGAGCACTTTTAGCAGGATAAAGCCCGGCGGAGTACGCACCGGCCGGGTGACCTCGCCGACTGACATGGTGCGGACTTCGGTATCGAAGGGGGGCGGCAGCTGAGCCGCCTTGCGCCAGCCCATATCGCCGCCTTCGAGTGCGTTTTCGCTGGCCGAGCGTGAGACAGCCAATTTTGCGAAGTCAGCGCCTTGCTGAAGTTGCTGATAGGTATCCATCGCGGTTTTTTCAGCCGCCTGGATCGTCTCCGAGTCAGCCGACTCCGGCACCGGTATCAGGATATTGGCCAGTCGGTATTCTTCCGACAGCTGCAATTTGCCGAGATCGGAAGCCAGGAAGTTTTCCACTTCCTGATTCGATACCTGGACGCGTTCGGCGATCCTGCGCTGGCGCACTCGGCTGATGACCATTTCGCGGCGAATCTGCTCACGAGCGGTATCGAGGCTGAGGCCGTCGCGCTCCAGAGCTGCGCGGAACTGGTCCAGGGTCATGTTGTTACGCTGGGCGATGGTGCCCATTGCCTGGTTGAGCTCTTCATCGGAGATACGGATGCCCGAACGTTCACCGATCTGCAGCTGCAGATTTTCGGTGATCAGCCGCTCCAGCACCTGCTGCTGCATGACGTCCGCGGGCGGCATTTCCGCGCCGCGCTTCTCGATGGTCTGCTGGACCTCGCGGGTCCGCTGGTCCAGCTGGCTCTGCATAATCACGTCGTTGTCGACAATCGCGACGATGCGGTCGAGCTGTCGGACTTCAGCCGAAGCGGTCACGGCAGCAGTCGCGCTGCCCAGCAGAAGGGCGCCCGCCAGCAGGGGGCGCAGGTAATCAGAAAGCTTGATCTTCACGTTCACGGTAACCTTGTATGCCTTCGTCGAGGAATGTCTCGGTCGAGCTGCCAAACACGCCGCCGAGTCCCTTGAGGACGATTTGCAGGAAGATGCCGTTGTCCGGCTCATCGTTCTGCGATGGATTGAGACTGGTTTCGTCGTAATCGATCCAGTAGCGGTTGATCAGACGCAGCTTCCAGCAGCAGCTGTCGTACTCGAAGCCCCCGAAGGCCTCCAGTGTACGGTTGCGGCTGTAGTCATGCTGCCAGCGAGCGATCACGCTCCACTGCGGCACGATTGGCCAGATAGTGGAGATGTCGTGCTGGTTGATCTTGTAGTAATCCTTGATGTATTCAGGTGTGCCCGGTGTGCCGTAGTCGCCACCATAAGTCCACAGGCCGGTGGCCTGGTCGAAACGGATGGTGTCGTTGCGGTAGCGATAGCCGATATTGACAATCTTGTTCGGATTGTCAGCTGGCTGGTAATGCCACATGGCGCTACCTGAGCGGGTGCTATGAGTGTCCGGGTCCCAGTTGAAGGTGGACGTAAAGCGCCAGTCCCGGTTGTAGCGGTACATATATTCCAACGCATAGGGTGATACCGACGAGGTTGCGTTGGAGCGCGTGCGATAGTCGATGCCGCGCAGCTGGACCTTGCGGTCCTCGAAGTAGAACGCCTGGCCGATACTTAACCGTTGACGCTCGAACCCGTTAGGTTCGATCCAGCGATTGGTTACGCCGAGCGATACCTGGTTGGCGTCGCCGATGCGGTCTTTACCGGAGAAACGGTTATCCCGCCATAGGGATGAGTAGCCAAAGGTGCTCTCCCCCGTATCGAAGATCGGAATATCGTCCTGATCCTCTTCCGGTACGTATAGATAGAATAGTCGGGGCTCGAGCGTCTGGCGGTAGTCCTTGCCGAACCATTGGGTATCACGATCGAAATAGAGACCGCTGTCGACGCTGAAGATCGGCACGCTGCGGTTCTGGGTTTTATCAAACGACTCATAGGCTGCCAGCGTCTGTTGGCCTCGGTCATCGAGATCCAGATCGTACTGGGTGTATGCGTATTTCAGCGACGGTTTGAAAAAGCCCCACGTCCAGTCAAGCGGCAGGCTGACGCCCGGTTCAAGATGAAGACGCTCGCCTTCGGCGCGGGTTAAGCCACGCAGGCGATCGTCGTACCAACGATGCTCCGGCAGGCCGGTATTTCCGTCTTCGTCGGTAAAGAATCCCTCACGCAAACTGCGCTGGAAGCTGACGAACTCGGTGTTATAGGCAAACCGCAAACCGCCTGGCTGGAACGGCAGGGCGCCATTGAGCGTCAGCTGCGGCAGGCGCTCATAGGGCGTGATGTCGGCAACCGTGGCGCGCTCGTAGGCATGTACGTTCAGCCGTGCGGTATAGCCGTCGCCGCGATAGCTCAACGTACCCCGCTGGTCCAGATGATCCGGCTGATCGATGCTCAGGTTGGTATCGAGGTCTTGGAAATAGTAGGGATCACTGATATCGGTGTAGTCGGCTTCGGCCAGCCAGCGACTGTCCAGACCGGTGCGATGCTGCCAGCTGTACATCCAGCGTTGGTCTTCATACTCGGACTGCAGCTCGCGATCGTCGTTGCTGTCGTTCAGGTAGGCCGCACCGAACTGGCCTTCGCTTCGGCGGGTCAGGTAGCGGAACTCGCCTTCCATCAGCAGACCGCGGTCGGTCATGTAGTTCGGATAGAGCGTAGCGTCGAAATTCGGCGCCAGGTTGAAATAGTACGGCGTGACCAATGACAGCCCGGTATCGCTGGAGCTGCTGATGCTGGGCGCGAGGAAACCGGATTGGCGGCGGTCATCGATCGGGAAATAGATATAGGGCGTGTAAAACACCGGAACGCCTTTGACCCGAAGCGTCACGTTGGTTGCCGAGCCAAAGCCGGTCGCTGGGTTCAGGGTGACGTTGTTGCCTTGCAGATACCAGTCGTTATCGCCTGGCTCGCAGCGGGTGTAGGTCCCGTCCTTGAGGCGAATGATGGCGTCATCGGTACGCTTGGCATACAGCGCGCTGCCGCGGACCTTGCCTGCGTGAACCACGTATTCGGCGTTCTCGACCTGGGCTTCACCAGTATCGAGGAAGATTTCGGCGCGGTCGCCGACCATCAGCGCGCCGCCATCACGCAGGCGGACATTGCCTTTTAGCTCGCCGCGATTCTCCAGCTGGTACAGGTTTGCCTCATCGGCCTCAGCCTGGATACTGCCCTGGCGGAGTACCACGTCACCCGCCAGCGTAGCGATTTCCGGCTGCTGCTCGTAACGGGTTGCCTTGGCTGATACATAGGTTGGTGACTCGCTCATTGGCGTGTCGTCGAACTGACCGGGGCGGCTCGGTTCAACATAGGTACCGGCGCAATAAGGGCCTGTCTCGGCCAGCTGCGCATTGGTCAGCTGATCACGCGGCACCCAGTCCAAGTGGCTGTAATCGGCGCTGCGTGAGGCTAGCGCGCGGCCTTTACTTTCGGTCACCAGTTTGGTGGTGGCTGCCTGGCGTTCGGCTTTACTGGCGCGCGGCTGTGCCGCGCCGGCGTCACCACTTGCGGCACTGCCGCGGTGTACGGGGCGGGGCGGCAGGTCGGCGTTCGCGGCATCGGATGCGCAGCTCCAGCCGCCACCAGCACCAGGCTCACAGGCGAACTGTTCGGCCGCGATCACAAGAGGAGTCGCTACAGGTTGCAATGCGAGCAAACCGCCAGTAACCAGTAGGGGGAATTTTTTACGAAAAGCGGGATATTTGACTGCCATCTTGTTTTTAGGGTCCGTGCTTGCGGCGAGCCATCGGCCGGGCTGGGCCGCACGCCTCTCGATGGGCTGAAAAAGATGCTGGATAATAAAGCATGACCCGTCTATCGGCTAGCGCCGCGGAGAGCACTGATATGCCGCAACACGATCAACGCCTACAGGACCTGAACGCCTGGTTGAAACCCCAATTGAGCGAGCTTTTCGCACGTCGCGGTTGGGGCAGCGCACCTGAGGCAGCACTGGTCCCGGCCAGCAGCGATGCCAGTTTTCGTCGCTATTTTCGCTGGGAGGGGGAAGGTCGCAGTTTTATCCTGATGGATGCGCCACCGCCTCAGGAGAACTGCCAGCCGTTCGTTGCCGTGGCGGCCTTGCTGGCGAGCGCCGGGCTGAACGTGCCGGAGATCCTTGCCCAGGATATGGATCGCGGTTTTCTGTTGCTTACCGATCTGGGACGCCAGACCTACCTTGATGTCATCGACGAATCCAACGCTGACGAGTTGTTCGCCGACGCCGTCCAGGCGTTGCTCGCCTTCCAGGCCAAACCGCTGGAGCAGTCACTGCCGAGCTATGACGAAGCACTCCTGCGCCGTGAGCTGCAGCTGTTTCCCGAATGGTACGTGCAGCGCCATCTGGGTTATCAGCTCAGCGCGGCCGAACTGGACATCTGGGAACGGGCCTGCAGGCTGCTGATTGACTCGGCTCTGGGGCAACCCCAGGTGCTGGTGCACCGCGACTACATGCCACGCAACCTGATGATCAGCGAGCCGAACCCCGGTGTGCTGGATTTCCAGGATGCGGTTGTCGGCCCGGTGACCTACGACATCACCTCGTTGTTCAAGGACGCCTTCCTCAGTTGGCCTGAGGAGCGAGTGCATGGCTGGTTGCAGCGCTATTGGGAAGCCGCGCGCGCTGCGGGTATTCCGGTCCAGCCCAGCTTCGAGGAGTTCCAACGCGCCAGTGACCTGATGGGCCTGCAACGGCACCTGAAGGTCATCGGCATCTTCGCGCGGATCTGTCATCGCGATGGAAAACCGCGCTATCTGGCGGACGTGCCGCGCTTCTTCGCCTACATCGAGACGGTCACGGCTCGCCATCCCGAACTGGCCGAGTTGAGCGCACTGCTGCAAGGTCTGCCACCCGCACAGGTTCAATCATGAAAGCGATGATCCTCGCGGCAGGCAAGGGCGAACGTCTGCGCCCGCTGACCTTGCATACGCCGAAACCACTGGTGCGGGCGGGCGGCGTACCACTGATTGAATATCACGTTCGCGCGCTGGCCAGTGCGGGTTTCACCGAATTGGTCGTCAACCATGCCTGGCTGGGTGAGCAGATCGAGACGTATCTGGGGACGGGTGATCGGTTCGGCGTGCGCATCGATTACTCGGCTGAGGGCGAGCCGCTCGAGACCGGCGGTGGTATTCATCGCGCATTGCCGCAGTTAGGCAATCAGCCCTTTGCGGTGGTCAATGGCGACATCTGGACGGACTACGACTTCGCTGCGTTGGTGCAGCCGCCGGCCGGGCTTGCGCATCTGGTACTGGTGGACAACCCGGCCCATCACCCGGCCGGTGACTTCTCGCTGGTGGAGGGGCAGGTCATCGACGGCGGCGCGTCGGCAAGTGCGTTCACCTATAGCGGCGTAGCAGTGCTGCATCCCCGACTGTTCGAAGGCTGCGCTGCCGGCGCGTTCAAGCTCGCGCCGCTGCTGCGTCAGGCGATCGCGGCGGGCCAGGTGAGCGGGGAGCACTACAGGGGGCGCTGGGTCGATGTCGGTACCCATGAGCGCCTGGCCGAAGTCGAGCGAATCCTAGAGGCGCGGCGCTGAATGTTCTGGCCCATTACGCTGTTGGGGGCGCTGATCGGCTGGCTGATCGCGAGTATTCCTGGGGCGCTGCTTGGCGCATTGCTTGGGCAAGTGCTCGATCGTCGCTTCGGCCTCAACTCCTGGGCCAGACTGCGCGAACGCATGGGCGCCGGGAAGGCTCTGACGCAGGGCGACGAGCTGCTGTTTTTTCTCCTTGGGCGTCTTGCCAAGAGCAGCGGACGAATCAGCGAAGCGCACATCCAGGCCGCGCGCAGGGAAATGCAGCGGCTGCAACTGGATCCGACGGCGCAGCGCGCCGCCATCGACGCCTTCTACAGGGGGAAATCCAGCGGCGATGGCCTTCGCGGCCCGTTACAGCGCCTGCAAGGGCGCCCTGGCGAGGCCAAAACAGTACTTCAGGCGTGTTGGCGGATGGCCCGGGCGCAGGGGCAGATCGACGCGCGCGAACATGAGCTGGTGATGCTCTGGGGCAGGTGGATGGGTTGGGATTCGACTGCTATCGCGGCGCTGGACTCGGGCGGCGGGCGCCGCCAAGGCGCACCGAGCAATCTCGGTGGCGCCTACGAGCAAGCCTTGCGGCTGCTCGGCGTGCGCGCCGACAGCGAGCCTCAGGCAATCAAACGTGCCTACCGGAGGCTGCTCAGCAAGCACCATCCGGACAAACAGGCCGGTGCAGGCGCAACGGCGCTACAGGTTCGCGAAGCGACAGAACGAACCCGTGAGCTGCACAATGCTTATACCTTGATCCGCGAGCGCCGGGGCTTCCGCTAACAGCCGCTGGTGTTGCCCAAGGCTCCCATTCCGCTACGTTTGCTTGTCCAGCCAGCCACGAATTCGACGCACGAGTTGTTCCTGATCGACGTGACGGTCGCCGGTCGGTGGTGGCAATTCTACTTGCCGATAGGCCGGGTGCTGGATTCTGCGACTTGCATTGAGTCGCTCGTGGGCCGCCGACAGATCGGCGCGTCCTCCCTTGTAGAAGAAGTCGCCAGTGGCGAGCTTGAGTGCCGGGACCAGCTGTTCCAGCCGCTCGTCCTGTCCTTCCGGCTGGCGCGGCTGGATCATGGCCAAGTGCCTGACATCACTCGGTGCCACTTGTTGAAGGTAACGCGCTGCCCAGTAGCCACCCGTGCCCTGGCCGACGAGGACGATGGTCGATGGTTGCTTGCTCCGGGCAAACGCCAGGGCCGCCTCGATACGCTCGGCGATCTGCTCGGCTTGATCGGCCTTCGCTGCTGCTGGTTCGTCGGGTTTTTCCGTTTCGGTACCGTCGATAGCGGGTTCGCTCGGTACCGCTGCGGTTTCTTCGGGCAGATAGCCGGCCTCGCTTGGCGCCGAATCGTCAGCGAGCTGTTCGGCCCCGGTTTCGGCTTCTTCGGCGAGCGGCTCGGCTGCGTCTTCAGCGACGTTCGCGACCGCTGGATACACCCGGCCGGACGAATCCGGCAGGCTCATGCTCAGCGTGTGCCAGCCGTGGTCGGGCAGGCCGCGGCGCAGCGGGCCGATGCCGCGCGGCCAATCGGCGCTTTCTCCCTCGCCGGGTAGCAGGATGATCACGCCTCTGGGTTCGCCGACATTGGCGGGACGCCAGAGCGCAGCGAAATCGTCGGCGCCGGTTTTGAGGCCGACGAACTCCTTAGCGGGAAGTTGGCGCAGGAGATCGGCGCTCATGGCGTCGCTGCGCGAAGGTAATGGCGGGCGCTCGGCCGGTGTGGGCGTGGGCGGAGCTGACGTCTCCGGCGTCGCTGGTTCATCTGCGGCGCTCGCGGGTATGGCGATCAGAGCGGTCGCCACGGTGGCCGCTAACAGGCCGTTGAGAAACCTGGATGAGGCAGGCAAGGCAAGGCGAAAAAGGCCGAGGAAGCGGAGCTTACTGTTGTAAATGAACATTTCGAGGACCTTTTAACGCGGGATTACCAACGCAGGTAGTTTTTCCAACAGTCTGCTCATCGACCTGGAGAATCCGAGACATCGGGGCTCCAGAGTCTCCAGCTACCTGGCCGTAGCGGCACTGGCGTAGGTGTTGCGGATGCACTACAAGAGTGTTTTCGGCCTATCCGCCGATCGTGTGAGGTCTATGGTGCCATCTCTGCTGCGTTGTTGCTGTCTCTTGCTGACGCTGTTCAATCTGCCCGCGCAAGCCTCTAGCGTGCCGCTGAGCGACGCGCAGCTGGCGTGGCTGGATGAGCACCGCCAGTGGCGCGTCGGGGTGGTGATGATATCGCCCTATGCTGAATACGATCAGCGCCAGCGCCGGCTGTCCGGCTTCAACGTTCAGTTCATGGAACGGCTCGCCGCCAGTCTAGGCGTCGAGCTGCAGTGGCACCGTTTCGTTGATGAGGCGTCGCTGGAGAACGCCATGCGCGCCGACGAGATCGACCTCGCTCCGGGGCTACGCCAGACCCGGGAGGGCTTGCGCATATGGCGCTACAGCGATCCCTTTCTGCGGGTGCCGCGGCTGATCATCGGCGACGTCAATGGCCCTCGCGCCATCGACCTTGAGCGGCTGGACAACAACGATGTGATTGCCCTCGAAGGCCCCGGGCAGGTGGCAAACTACATGCGCAGCAACTATCCGAGCCAACCGGTGCTGGAAGTGCCCAACCAGTTCGAGGCGCTGCGTCAGCTGCTCGAGGCCCGTGTGCGCTTTGCCGTGGTCGACGAGCCGCTCTATGGACGTCTGTCCCAGCGGGCTGAATATGCCTCGCTGGACGTGGTCGGCGATCTCGGTAATCCGCAACTGCTGCGGATCGGTTCGCGTCGCGACAGTCCGGTAATGAGCGCGGTCATCGACCAGGCACTGCGCAGTTTCCCCGCGCACGAACTCGGTCGACTTCAGGAACAGTGGCTCAAATCACGCAGCATCGATCAGTCACGGCGCATCAGTTACTGGCGCAGCCTCAGCCTGTTGTTGGCGCTGTTGCTGATTGCAGCCGTGGCCATCTTGGTCTGGCAACGAGGCCAGCAAGGGCTGCTCGAGGCACGCTTGAAATCGGCGCGGCGAGACATCGAGCTGCGCGAGGCTGCCGAAGAGGCGCAGCGCCTCACGCAATTCTGCCTTGACCACAGCACGGTCGGCATTCTCTGGCTGAACTGGGACAGCCATGTGCGCTATGCCAACCAGGCAGCCGAAGAGCTGCTGGGATACGCCGCGCACGCGCTACTCGAGCAACCCCTGCAGGCGCTGGACCCGGCGCTGGGCATGGATGGCTGGCTGCAGCTCTGGCGCGATGCGCGCAACGGTATCGATGACCATCAGGTACACGAACGCGACTGGCAGCGAGCCGACGGCAGTCGCTTCCCGGCGGCGGTTACCCTGAGCTTCCTGCGCTTCGGCAGCAAGGAGTACCTGGTGGTGTTTCTCGCCGACATTACGGAGCGCCGCCGTGCCAGTGCCGCGTTGCAGGAAAGCGAGGTGCGGCTGAAGGCCATGGCCGGCAACGTGCCGGGGCTGGTGTTCCGTCTGGAGCGGCAGGACGCCGGCGCGCCGGTCAGCATCGCCTACATCAGCGAGGCCAGCCAGCGCCTGGTCGGCTATTCCGCGGAGCTGTTGCTGCAGCCGGGCCGTGGTATCCGCAGCCTGGTTCATCCCGAAGACGAACCGGGTTATTGGAGCAGCCAGCAGCAGGCGCTGGACAGCATGAGTGACTGGTACTGGCAGGGGCGGATCCTGACCCGTTCCGGCGAGATTCGGTGGGCCGACATCCGCGCCTCGGTACGCGGCCAGCTGGCGGGGCGGCAGGTCTGGGACGGGATTGTCTGGGACATCACCGACAACAAGCGGATCGAGCTTGAGCTGGACGCCTCACGCGCGCAGCTGCGCAAGCTGGCGGCTCACGTCGAAACCGTGCGCGAAGAAGAAAAGGCGCACATTGCCCGTGAGGTCCACGATGAACTGGGCCAGATGCTGACGGTGCTCAAGCTGGAGATCTCCATGTGCGAGATCAGCTTCGCAGCTCTCGATCCTGCTCTCGCTGCGCGCTTGCAAGGCATGAAACGGCTGATCGCGCAGCTGTTCCAGCAGGTGCGCGACGTCGCGACCGCCTTGCGCCCGCCGATTCTGGACGCCGGTATCGCATCGGCTATCGACTGGCAGGCGCGGCGCTTCGAGGAGCGCACGGGCATCGCCTGTCTGGTGCAAGTCCCAGAATGCCCGCCACAGCTGAGCAGTGCTAAAGCCGTTGGGTTGTTTCGCATCCTTCAGGAAGCACTGACCAACGTGATGCGCCATGCCAATGCGCAGACCGTTAGCCTCTGTCTGGAGCAGCGGGGGGATGTGCTGTGCCTGAGCATCAGCGATGATGGTCAGGGCTTCGTGGTGCTACCGGGGCGTCAGGGCGTGTCGTTCGGTCTGGTCGGCATGCAGGAACGGGTGCAGATGCTGGGCGGTACGCTGCTGCTGGAAAGCCAGCCGGGCGAGGGCACTTCGATTCATATATCGGTGCCTTTGGATGAACAGGCCGAACCCGCGATGCTTATCAGCACACTGGAGAGCTAACGCCATGATTCGGATAATCGTTGCCGAAGACCACACCATTGTTCGCGAAGGCATCAAGCAACTGATCGGACTCGCAAAGGACATGCTGGTAGTCGGTGAGGCCGGCAATGGTCAGCAATTGCTCGACCAGTTGCGGCAGACGCCCTGCGATGTCGTGCTGTTGGATATCTCAATGCCAGGCGTCAACGGCCTGGAAGCCATTCCGCGGATTCGCGCGTTGAGCGAGCCGCCAGCGATCCTGGTGCTGTCGATGCATGACGAGGCGCAGATGGCGGCCCGGGCGCTCAAGGTCGGCGCGGCCGGTTATGCCACCAAGGACAGTGACCCAGCGCTGCTGTTGATCGCGCTGCGTAAGGTCGCCTCCGGTGGGCGCTACATCGATCCGGAACTGGCCGATCGGATGGTCTTCGAGGTTGGCCTGACCGACTCCCGCCCACCCCATGCGCTGTTGTCCGAGCGTGAGTATTCGGTGTTCGAGCGCCTGGTGCACGGCGATTCGGTTAACGATATCGCGGCCAAACTGGCCCTTAGCAGCAAGACCATCAGCACACACAAGGCGCGCTTGATGCAGAAGCTGGTCGCCCATTCAGTGGCCGACCTGGTGCGTTATGCCATGGAGCACAAGCTGGTCTGAGGCGACGTGATTGCAGCCATTGATCGTGTCTGCACTGCGGTCCACGCGTGGTTTGCTTGTCGCAGGTGCGGCTGGGCCGGTGTTGGTTGTAGGGCGTTCCCTACACGCGCCTCTCCGTTTTGCTGATTCGAAACACTCCGCTGTGCTGATATCGGCGAGCGCGTGAGGCTCTTAACCTGTGGTCACGGAACAACGGATCACAGGTGCGGCATGCTCGATTCTCAAGCGAACGATGTACTGGTCAGCTTTCGTGGCATCCAGAAGAGCTATGACGGCGAAGCGCTGATCGTCAAAGACCTCAATCTGGATATCCGTAAGGGCGAATTCCTCACGCTGCTTGGCCCGTCTGGTTCCGGCAAGACCACCAGTTTGATGATGCTGGCCGGCTTCGAGACGCCCACCGCTGGTGAGATCCTGCTCGGTGGCCGCTCGATCAACAAGCTGCCGCCGCATAAGCGTGACATGGGCATGGTGTTCCAGAACTACGCGCTGTTCCCGCACATGACCGTCTCCGAAAATCTCGCCTTCCCGCTGAGCGTGCGTGGCATGCCCAAGCTCGACGTCAAGGAGCGGGTCAAACGTGCCCTGTCGATGGTCCAGCTCGAAGGCTTCCGTAACCGTTACCCGGCGCAGCTCTCCGGTGGCCAGCAGCAGCGTGTGGCGTTGGCGCGAGCCCTGGTGTTCGAGCCGCAGCTAGTACTGATGGACGAGCCGCTGGGTGCGCTGGACAAGCAATTGCGCGAGCAGATGCAGATGGAGATCAAACACTTGCACCAACGCCTCGGCGTCACCGTGGTGTATGTCACCCACGATCAGGGCGAGGCGCTGACCATGTCCGATCGGGTCGCGGTGTTCCATCAGGGCGAAATCCAGCAGATCGACGAGCCGCGGGTGCTCTATGAGCGGCCGGCGAATACCTTCGTCGCCAACTTCCTCGGCGAGAACAACCGGCTGCCGGCGCGGCTGGTGAGCCGCGACGGGGACCACTGCACCGTCGAGCTGGGCCGCGGCGAAAAGGTCGAGGCGCTGGCCGTCAAGGTTGGTGCGCCTGGTGCACCGGTCAATCTGTCGATCCGGCCCGAGCGGGTTCGCCTCAATGGCGCCAGTGCCAGTTGCCCGAATCGCTTTACCGGGCGGGTGGCTGAGTTCGTCTATTTGGGTGATCACATCCGCATTCGGCTCGAGGTTTGCGGTATCACCGACTTCTTCGTCAAACAGCCGATCGCCGAACTCGATCCCGCCTTGTCTGTTGGCGATGTCGTACCAATCGGCTGGCAGGTGGAACACGTCCGTGCGCTGGATCCGTTGCAGGCGGCATAAGCAGGGGCGAGCAAGCAAGAACGGTATTTTCAACCGCATCATGGAGCGAATAACAATGCTGAACTCTCTGAAACTGACCGCCCTTGGCATCGGACTGGTGTGCGCTGCGCAGGCCACGGCGGAAAATCTTACGGCCGTCACCTTCGGTGGGGCCAACAAACAAGCGCAGATCAAGGCCTTCAACGAACCCTTCGAAGCCAAGACCGACCACAAAATCATCGCGGGCGAGTACAACGGTGAGATGGCCAAGGTAAAGGCCATGGTCGATACCAACAGCGTGTCCTGGCATCTCGTGGAAGTTGAATCGCCCGAGCTGTCACGCGGCTGTGATGAAGGGCTGTTCGAGGAAATCGATCCAGCGGTAGCGGGTAACCCGGACGACTTCATCGAAGGTGCCATACAGCCTTGCGGTGTGGGTTTCTTCGTCTGGTCCACGGTGCTGGCTTATAACGCCGACAAGCTCGATAGCGCACCGAGTGGTTGGGCGGATTTCTGGGACACTGAGAAATTCCCCGGCAAACGTGGCCTGCGCAAGGGTGCCAAGTACACCCTCGAGTTCGCCCTGATGGCCGATGGCGTGGCACCGAAAGACGTCTACCAGGTGCTGGCAACGAAAGAGGGGCAGGACCGCGCCTTCAAGAAGCTTGACCAGATCAAACCCAGCATTCAGTGGTGGGAAGCGGGCGCCCAGCCGCCGCAGTTTCTGGTATCCGGTGATGTGGTCATGAGCAGCGCCTATAACGGTCGCATTGCCGCGGTGCAGGATGAGAGCAATCTGCAAGTGGTCTGGGACGGCGGCATCTATGACTTCGATTCCTGGGCCATCCCCAAAGGTGCGAAGGACCAGAAGGCAGCGCTCGATTTCGTCAGCTTTACCTTGCAACCGCAGCAGCAGAAAGCCTTCTCTGAAAACATCGCCTACGGTCCCGCCAACAAGAAAGCGGTCGAACTGCTAGATCAGAAACTGCTGAAAAACATGCCCACGACGCCAGAAAACATCGCCAACCAAGTGGCCATGGACGTGACCTTCTGGGCCGACTACGGCGAGCAGCTGGAACAGCGTTTCAATGCCTGGGCTGCGCGCTAAACAAGCCTGGCCCCCTTGCATGGCCTGCCCTGAGGCGGGCCGTGCGCCGCTGGAATCTGACACTTTGCGGAGTTCGTCATGGCGACTGCCATCTCTTTGCCCGTTCCCGAGTTCGCCGAGCCCAGCCTGAAGCGGCGGCTGGCGCGTGCCGAGCGCATGAACAGGCTGAAATCCAAGGCGCTGATCCTGCCGTTGCTGATCTTTCTCCTGCTCACTTTCGTGGTGCCGATCGCCTCGCTGCTCTGGCGCAGCGTCGATAATCCGGAGGTGGTGGGCAGCCTGCCGCGCACGGTCGAGGCCATTACGGCTTGGGATGGCCGCGGACTGCCGGAAGAGTCGGTGTACCGGGCCCTCAGCGAAGACCTGATGGAGGCGCGGAACAATCAGTCCCTGGGTGATCTGTCCAAGCGTCTGAACATGGAGCAGGCCGGTTTCCGCAGTCTGATAACCAAGACGGCTCGCGCGCTCCCATTCAAGGATGTGCCGACGTCCTACAAGGAAGCGTTGGAAGCTTTCGATGAGCGCTGGGGCGACCCCGCCTATTGGCAGGTCATTCGCCGCAACGACAGCGCAATCACCCCCTATTATTTGTTGGCCGCTCTCGATCACCGCATCGACGACATGGGCGAGCTGGCGTCGGTTTCGCCTGACCAGGCGGTCTATCTGGACATCTTTGCCCGCACCTTCTGGATGGGTCTGGTGATCACGGCGATCTGCCTGATGCTGGCCTATCCCCTGGCGTATCTGCTGGCCAATCTGCCGGCGCGCAAAAGCAACCTGTTGATGATCATGGTGCTGCTGCCGTTCTGGACTTCGATCCTGGTGCGCGTCGCTGCCTGGATCGTGCTGCTGCAATCAAGCGGTCTGATCAACGGTGCGCTGTTGAAAATGGGCCTGATCGACGAGCCCTTGCAGTTGGTGTTCAACCGAGCTGGCGTCTACATCGCCATGGTCCACATTCTGCTGCCGTTCATGATTCTGCCGATCTACAGCGTGATGAAGAATATTTCGCCGAGTTACATGCGGGCGGCGATCTCGCTGGGCTGCCATCCCTTCGCCAGCTTCTGGCGGGTGTATTTCCCACAAACCCTGGCGGGCGTAGGCGCCGGCTGCCTGTTGGTGTTCATCATTTCCATCGGCTACTACATCACCCCGGCGCTGCTCGGCAGCCCGAACGACCAGATGGTCAGCTACTTCGTCGCCTTCTACACCAACACCACCATCAACTGGGGCATGGCCACGGCGCTGGGCGGCCTGCTGCTGCTGGCGACCATGCTGCTCTACATCGTCTACAGCTGGCTGGTCGGCGCTAGCCGCCTGAGGCTGGGCTGAGCATGACCGCAATGACCAGGCAATCACCGCAAGTCATTCGCCAATCCGGGCAGGAGAACTTTCCATGCTGAGCCCCTATATGTCGCCCATCGAACGCGTCTGGTTTTACACCCTGCGCATTCTCTGCGCGCTGGTGCTGCTGTTTCTGATCGTGCCGGTGCTGGTGATCGTGCCGCTGTCGTTCAACTCCGGCTCGTTTCTGGTCTATCCGCTGCAAGGCTTCTCCATGCGCTGGTACGAAACCTTGTTCAGCTCGGCCGACTGGATGCGCTCACTGAAGAATTCGATGCTCATCGCTCCGGCCGCCACTGCACTGGCGATGGTCTTCGGCACCCTGGCGGCGATCGGTCTGACCCGCGGCGAATTTCGTGGCAAGGCCCTGGTGATGACCTTGCTGATTTCGCCGATGGTGGTGCCGGTGGTGATCGTCGGTGTGGCCAGTTACCTGTTCTTTGCTCCGTTGGGCATGGGCAACAGCTACCTGTCGTTGATCCTGGTTCACGCGGTGCTGGGCGTGCCGTTCGTGATCATCACCGTCTCCGCCACGCTCCAAGGATTCAATCAGAACCTGGTGCGCGCCGCCGCAAGCCTGGGTGCTTCCCCCGTGACTACATTTTTCCGCATCACCCTGCCGCTGATCGCGCCGGGGGTGATTTCCGGGGCGCTGTTCGCCTTCGCCACGTCCTTCGACGAAGTGGTGGTGACGCTGTTCCTTGCCGGCCCCGAGCAGATCACCTTGCCGCGACAGATGTTCAGCGGTATCCGCGAGAACCTGAGTCCGACCATCGCTGCTGCTGCAACCTTGCTGATCGGTTTCTCCATCGCCCTGTTGTTGACCCTTGAATGGCTGCGCGGTCGCGCCGAGAAGATGCGCACCCAACAACCCGCCTGACGGATTTCCACAATGCGCTGATGCAGACGGCTGGGCTGAGATTGGGCGTGCAAAATAATGAACGGCGTTCTACTGTAATCCCCAGCGCCTGGATGGCCCGGCAGTCGATCATCGTATGCTGCCTCGCTCGTTCCCTGGCGCTTATTTCGACCCGTGCCGACGATGAACGGCTACCGAGGAGCTTATGAGCAAGACCAATGAATCCCTGATGAAACGCCGTGTCGCCGCTGTTCCCCGCGGCGTCGGCCAGATCCATCCGATTTTTGCAGACCATGCGAAGAACAGCAGCGTGGTCGACGTCGAAGGCCGCGAGTTCATCGATTTCGCCGGTGGGATCGCTGTGCTGAATACTGGCCACCTGCACCCGAAGATCATCAAAGCGGTGGAAGATCAGTTGCACAAGCTGACCCACACCTGCTTCCAGGTGCTGGCCTACGAGCCGTACGTCGAGCTGTGCGAGAAGATCAATGCGCGGGTTCCGGGTGATTTCGCCAAGAAGACCCTGCTGGTCACCACCGGCTCCGAGGCGGTGGAGAACGCGGTTAAGATCGCGCGTGCCGCCACCGGGCGCGCCGGCGTGATCGCCTTCACTGGCGCCTATCATGGCCGCACCATGATGACGCTTGGTCTGACCGGCAAGGTCGCGCCTTATTCGGCCGGGATGGGCCTGATGCCGGGCGGCATCTTTCGCGCGCAGTATCCCTGCGCGATTCACGGTGTCAGCGTCGATGACTCGATCGCCAGCATCGAGCGCATCTTCAAGAATGACGCCGAACCGCGCGACATCGCCGCGATCATCATCGAGCCGGTGCAGGGCGAGGGCGGCTTCAACGTCGCACCGAGGGAGTTCATGGTCCGCCTGCGTGCGCTTTGCGACCAGCACGGCATTCTGCTGATCGCTGATGAAGTGCAGACCGGTGCCGGGCGCACCGGCACTTTCTTCGCCATGGAACAGATGGGCGCGGTCGCCGACCTGACCACCTTTGCCAAATCGGTGGGTGGCGGCTTCCCGATTGCCGGTGTCTGCGGTAAGGCCGAGCTGATGGATGCCATCGCCCCCGGTGGGCTGGGCGGTACCTATGCCGGCAACCCGCTGTCCTGTGCGGCGGCGCTGGCTGTCATGGAGATTTTCGAGGAGGAGAAGCTGCTCGACCGCTGCAAGGCGGTGGCGGAGAAACTCACCACGGGTCTCAAGGCGATCCAGGTCAAGCACAAGGAGATCGGCGAGGTGCGCGGCCTCGGCGCGATGATCGCCATCGAGCTCTTCGAGGACGGCGATCATGCGCGACCGGCCGCAGCGCTGACTTCGCAGATCGTTGCCAAGGCGCGGGACAAGGGCTTGATCCTGCTGTCCTGCGGCACTTACTACAACGTGCTGCGGGTGCTGGTGCCACTGACTGCCGAAGACGAATTGCTTGATCGTGGTCTGGCGATCATTGGTGAATGCTTCGACGAACTGACCTGATTCACCTGTGGCGCGCCGGCATTCGTGGCGGATGTCAGGCGCGCCGCAACCCTGACCCCTCGGGTACAATGCGCGGCATCTTGCCGTGCTATCCGAGGTCGTCATGCAGCCGTTCGCCATCGCCCCTTCGATTCTCTCCGCCAATTTCGCCCGCCTGGGCGAGGAAGTGGACAATGTGCTCGCCGCGGGCGCGGACATCGTTCACTTCGATGTAATGGACAACCACTACGTGCCCAATCTGACCATCGGCCCGATGGTCTGCTCCGCACTGCGCAAGCATGGCGTTACCGCCCCCATCGACGTGCACCTGATGGTCCGCCCGGTAGACCGCATGATCGGCGACTTCCTCGAGGCCGGCGCCAGCTACATCACCTTTCACCCCGAAGCCTCGGATCACGTTGACCGGTCGTTGCAGCTGATCAAAGACGGCGGCGCCAAGGCCGGCCTGGTGTTTAACCCGGCCACGCCGCTGGACGTGCTCAAGTACGTGATGGACAAGGTCGATATGGTTCTGCTAATGAGCGTCAACCCTGGATTTGGCGGGCAGAAGTTCATCCCCAACACCCTGGACAAGCTGCGCGACGCGCGCGCGTTGATCGATGCCAGCGGGCGTGAAATTCGCCTGGAGATCGACGGCGGGGTGAATCCCAAGAACATCCGCGAGATCGCCGCAGCGGGCGCCGATACCTTCGTGGCCGGCTCGGCGATTTTCAACCAGCCAGACTACAAAACAGTGATCGATCAGATGCGCGCCGAGCTGGCGCTGGCTCGTCCATGACTCGTCTTGAACAGCTGTTCGACGGGAAACTCCCACGTCTGGCGATGTTCGACCTGGACGGCACGCTGATGGACTCGGTACCGGACCTGGCTGCCGCGGTGGATAAGATGCTGATGCTACTGGGGCGCGAACCTGCTGGCATTGCGCGAGTACGCGACTGGGTCGGCAACGGCTCAACGGTGCTGGTACGCCGCGCTCTGGCCGGGCAGCTGCAGCACGAGGGCGTAGCCGACGAGCTGGCGGACGAGGCGCTGGCGCTGTTCATGCAGGCCTATTCCGGCGGCCACGAACTGACCACGGTCTACCCGGGCGTTCGAGAGTGCCTGGACTGGCTGCGCGAGCGCGACGTGAAGCTGGCGATCATCACCAACAAACCGGCGCAATTCATCGAACCGCTCCTGGAAGAGAAGGGCCTTACCGGGTATTTCCAGTGGCTGGTCGGCGGCGATACCTTGCCGCAGCAGAAGCCTGACCCGGCGGCACTGTTCTATGTAATGGACAAGGCGGACGTTGTGCCAGAAGAGTCGCTGTTCGTGGGTGACTCGCGCAATGACGTGCGGGCTGCGAAGGCGGCGGCAGTGCCTTGCGTTGCCCTGACCTATGGCTATAACCACGGCGAGTCCATCGCGGATGAGCAGCCGGCGCTGGTCCTCGATGACCTGCGCGAGCTAGTTGCTTCGGTTTCGGGGCTGCGCTAGTGTGGCCTCTGTTCTGGATATCCCGCAGACGAGATCAGATCGTGGTGGTCACCCGCAAACAATGGATGAATGTCATCAAGGCCCTGGCCCGTTGGCGCTGGCGCGCCTGACATTTCCTGCCGGCTCTGCCCGGTACGTTTGCACAGCTCGACCTTATGTAGTTCCCCTCCGACCACGAGGCTGACATGACCCGCGAAGAATTCCTGCGTTTGGCCGCCGAAGGCCACAACCGCATCCCTCTGTCGTTCGAAACCCTTGCCGACTTCGACACGCCGCTTACGCTTTATCTCAAACTCGCCGATGCGCCTAATTCCTACCTGCTCGAATCCGTGCAGGGCGGCGAGAAATGGGGGCGCTATTCAATCATCGGCTTGCCCTGCCGCACCGTATTGCGCGTGCAGGATCATCGCATCAGCGTAACCAGCGACGGCGTCGAGACTGAGGCCTGTGAGGTTGATGATCCGCTGGCATTCGTCGAGGCGTTCCAGCAGCGCTACCGCGTGGCGCCGGTGGATGGATTGCCGCGCTTCAATGGCGGTCTCGTGGGTTATTTCGGCTACGACAGCGTGCGCTATGTCGAACGCAAGCTGGCGAGCTGTCCCAACCCTGATCCGCTGGGCACGCCGGATATCCTGCTGATGGTTTCCGACGCCGTGGTGGTGTTCGACAACCTCGCCGGCAAACTCCACTGCATCGTGCTGGTCGACCCGGCGCAGCCAGACGCCTACGAGGCTGGGCAGGCGAAGCTGCAAGCGCTTCGCGAACGGCTACGTCAGCCGATCACCCCACGCCTCGGGCTGGATTTCGAGAAGGGCGGCGGTACCGAGCCGACGTTCCGCTCCAGCTTCAGCCGCGAGGACTACGAGGAGGCGGTCAACCGCATCAAGGACTACATCCTCGCCGGCGACTGCATGCAGGTGGTGATTTCCCAGCGCATGTCGATTTCCTTCAAGGCCGCGCCGATCGATTTGTACCGCGCGCTGCGTTGTTTCAATCCGACGCCCTACATGTACTTCTTCAATTTCGGCGACTTCCATGTGGTGGGCTCGTCGCCGGAAGTGCTGGTGCGGGTCGAGGAAGGCCTGGTCACTGTTCGACCGATTGCCGGGACCCGTCCACGCGGGGCCAACGAGGAGGCCGATCTGGCGTTGGAGCAGGACCTGCTAAGCGACGCCAAGGAGCTGGCCGAACATCTGATGTTGATCGACCTGGGTCGCAATGATGTGGGCCGTGTCGCCGAAAACGGCTCGGTACGGCTGACGGAAAAGATGGTCATCGAGCGTTACTCCAACGTCATGCATATCGTCTCCAACGTCACCGGCCAGCTCAAGGCGCCGCTGACGGCGATGGATGCGCTGCGCGCGATCCTTCCGGCGGGCACGCTGTCCGGCGCGCCGAAGATTCGCGCCATGGAAATCATCGACGAGTTGGAGCCGGTGAAACGCGGCGTCTATGGCGGCGCAGTTGGCTATCTGGCCTGGAACGGCAACATGGACACGGCTATCGCGATCCGCACCGCGGTGATCAAGGACGGCGAACTGCACGTGCAGGCGGGCGCCGGCATCGTCGCCGATTCGCAGCCGGCGCTGGAATGGGAAGAAACGCTGAACAAACGCCGCGCCATGTTCCGTGCGGTGGCACTGGCGGAGCACAGCAGCGACTAGCTTCGGCGCGGCTCATGGCGCTGTTGGGCATCTGCGACTAAAGTCCTTGTTGGTCGTATGGTAATGGCTATTGGCTAGCCATATAGTCGTGGAAGCCGAGCAGGAGCGCTCGGCGATCCAACCCCAGCCCATATGAGCCAGCCATGCCGCTACTGCCGAGCCCCCACCCATCGTCCGTTCGCCAGTCCTGGGCGTCGGCCTCGTCGTTGGTGATTGCTCTCGCGGCGCTGCTGGTGCTGGTCTGGTTGTTGTCGAGCCTGGCGGATCTCAAGGGAAGCCCGGTGTGGTTCCCGTTACCGCTGCATATCACTGTCGAAACCTTCTCGATTGTCGTGGCGGGATTGGTGTTCGCGGTGGCTTGGCACAGCCAGCAGTCAGTGCCCCTTTCGAACCCGCTGCTCGCCTGTGCGTTTTTGGCCATCGCGCTGCTGGACCTGGCGCATATGCTGTCCTACCGGGGAATGCCCGTCTGGGTGACGCCTGCCTCGGCGGAAAAAGCGATCGCCTTCTGGCTGGTTTCCCGCGTCCTGCTAGCTTTCACCCTGCTCGCGGTGGCGTGCCGTCTGTGCCACCGAAGCATCGCACTGCCGCGCGTCCCGCTGCTTTTATCATCCCTCGGACTGGTTGTTCTGGTGGTTTATCTGCAGCTGTTTCAGCCGCAGCTGTGGCCGCGGACCTTTATCGACGAGGAGGGGCTGACCCGCTTCAAAGTGCAGATGGAGTGGCTGATTATAAGCCTCTTCGCACTGGCGGCATGGGTGTTCTGGCGGGCTCGAGAGTTTGCAGACCGTGATTATTTCGAGGGCATGCTGGCTGCGACACTGGTCTCGATTCTCGCCGAGCTGTGCTTTACCGCCTACTCCAGCGTGAACAGTTTCCACAGCTTGCTGGGGCATCTGTACAAGATCGTCTCCTACGGCTTCATCTATCAGGTGGTGTTCGTGTCGAGTGTACGTGCGCCGTACGCGCGGTTGGCGATTGAAATGAGCGAGCGGATTGCTGCACAAAAGCGCGCCGACTACCTGACCCACTTCGACAGCCTGACGGGGCTGCCCAATCTGACCCAGTTGGAAGAGCGGACACGTCAGGCAATTGCCAGCGCTTTAAAGCTCAAGGGTGCAGTTGCGGTGCTATACGTCGATCTCGATCATTTCAAGATGGTCAATGATTCGTTCGGGCGCACTTTCGGTGACCAGCTGATCTGCACAACCTCGGTAAGACTGCAGCAGGTATTGCCCGATAGCGCCATGCTGGCACGTGCCGGCGGTGATGAGTTCGTTGTGTTGTTGGCAGATATGGAGAATGCCGAGGGTGCGTCGGCTGTGATCCAGCGTGTACTCGATGAGTTGGCCTACCCCTTCATGATCGAGCGTCAGCAAATAGTGGTGTCGATTTCCATCGGCGTCGCGGTTGGCCCGAACGATGGCATGGACTTTCCCTGCCTCCTGCGCAACGCTGAAATGGCTATGTACAAAGCCAAGGAAGCCGGACGCCGGACCTGGTGCTATTACAACGCTGCGCTGGACGCCGAGATGCGGGGGCGGTTGTACCTCATCAACGGCTTGCGTCTTGCTCTCGAGCGAGAGGAGTTTTTTCTGGAGTATCAGTTGCAGCTGGACCTCGCCAACGGCCGGGTAGTGGGCGCGGAAGCCTTGTTGCGCTGGCAGCATCCTCAGTGGGGGTTGGTCGCGCCCGGGCAGTTCATCCCTGCAGCCGAACAGAGCGGTCTGATCGTGGGGATTGGCGAATGGATAATCCTCGAGGCGTGCCGACAGGCCACACGCTGGCAGGCTGAGGGGCTGGACATCCCGCGTGTCGCGGTGAACGTCGCTGCGATACAGCTGCACCAGGGGTCGCTGGAACAGACTGTCGCTACCGCCTTGTCGAAGACAGGGCTGCCGGCTTCGGCGCTGGAGCTTGAGCTGACCGAGTCCAGCCTCGTCGACAATAGCGAGCAGGTGATGATTGCGCTGGCCGGTCTGAAAGCCCTGGGCGTCACGCTGTCCATCGATGATTTCGGCACCGGATACTCCTGTCTGGCGTACCTCCGGCGATTGTCGGTGGACACGTTAAAGATCGATCGCTCCTTTGTAAGCGATCTGCCTAATGAAGACGGCCATGCCATTGTCGCCGCGATCATCCATATGGCCGAGTCGCTCGGGCTGAGCACGCTGGCAGAGGGGGTCGAAGACGAAGCCACTGCTGCGGAGCTGCGTCGACTCGGGTGTAGCCAGGCGCAGGGTTTTTTCTACGCTCGGCCGGTTCCAGCTTCCGCACTACCCGCCGCTATCGCGTCGCTGCCGGTCTAGCCCTCCGGGCTTGGCTGTGGCGGGCGAGCGATGCTCTGGTATAGTCCGGTTGAAATCGTGCCCTGGCATGGGCTACTTTGCGCTGTCAGCTCTGCGAGACCTTTTCCGTGAAATTCAGCAGCACCCTCCTGATGCGTCTGTTCAAGGCTCATGCCCGCTGGCGTTGGCGCGCCTGATCCTCGTTGCTGGCTCCGTGCCGGAATACCCCGTTCACACCTGTACTACCGATCGTTCTGCCGAGGCGCCTTTGCGCCGGCTCGGGCCGTCATGGCAGGTGGTGGATCAGCCTCAAGCCCTAGGGTGACGCAAATGCTGCTAATGCTGGATAACTACGATTCCTTTACCTACAACGTCGTGCAATACCTCGGCGAACTCGGCGCGGACGTCAAAGTGGTGCGCAACGATGAGCTGAGCATCGCCGAAATCGAAGCCCTGAACCCGGAGCGGATTGTCGTATCACCCGGCCCTTGTACGCCGAACGAGGCGGGCGTCTCGCTGGAACTGATTCGTCATTTCGCCGGCAAACTGCCGATCCTCGGCGTCTGTCTCGGCCATCAGAGCATCGGGCAGGCATTTGGAGGTGAGGTCGTGCGTGCACGTCAGGTCATGCACGGCAAGACCAGCCCGGTTATGCACGAGAACACCGGAGTGTTTGCCGGCCTGAACAACCCGCTCACGGTGACACGCTATCACTCGCTGGTGGTCAAGCGTGCAACGCTGCCTGACTGTCTGGAGATCACTGCCTGGACGCAACTGGAAGACGGCAGTGTCGACGAGATCATGGGCTTGCGGCACAAGACACTGAACGTCGAAGGCGTACAGTTTCACCCGGAGTCAATCCTCACCGAGCAGGGGCACGAACTGTTCGCCAATTTTCTGAAACAGACCGGAGGCGTGCGCTGATGGATATCAAGGAAGCCCTCAACCGCATCGTCGGCCAGCTGGACTTGAGCACCGATGAGATGAAGGCGGTGATGCGCCAGATCATGACTGGCCAGTGCACCGATGCGCAGATTGGCGCGTTCCTCATGGGTATGCGCATGAAGAGCGAAACGATTGATGAGATCGTCGGTGCCGTACAGGTGATGCGTGAGCTGGCCGAGCCGGTGCACTTCGATACCCATCGATTGGTGGACACCTGCGGTACCGGTGGCGATGGGATGAACATTTTCAATGTTTCAACTGCCGCAGCCTTCGTGGTAGCGGCCGCCGGCGGCAAGGTCGCCAAGCACGGCAACCGTGCAGTGTCGGGCAAAAGTGGTAGCGCCGACCTGCTCGAAGCGGCCGGAGTTTACCTGGATCTCACGCCCGAGCAGGTTTCGCGCAGTGTCGATGCGGTGGGCGTCGGCTTCATGTTTGCACCAGCGCATCACGGCGCGATGAAGTTTGCTGCCGGCCCGCGCCGTGAACTGGGTCTGCGCACGTTGTTCAACATCCTCGGCCCGATGTCCAATCCCGCTGGCGTCAAGCATCAGGTGCTTGGGGTGTTCAGCAAGGAACTCTGCCGGCCCATGGCCGAGGTGCTGGCGCGCCTGGGAAGCAAGCATGTGCTGGTGGTGCATGCACAGGACGGGCTCGACGAGATCAGTCTGGCGGCCCCGACCTATGTCGCCGAATTGAACAAGGGTGAAATCAGTGAGTACCGTATCCAGCCTGAGGATTTTGGGATCAAGAGCCAGAGCCTGATAGGTCTCAATGTCGAGGATGCACAGGGTTCGCTGGCGCTGATTCGCGACGCATTGGGACGGCGCAAAACGGACAACGGGCAAAAGGCTGCCGACATGATCGTCCTCAATGCCGGTGCTGCGCTTTACGCGGCCGATATCGCCAGCAGCCTGAAGCAGGGCGTGGAGATCGCCCATGATGCGTTGCATACCGGCTTGGCGCGGGACAAGTTCGAGGAGCTGGTGTCTTTCACCGTGGTGTTCAAGCAGGAGAGTTCGCAATGAGCAGTGTGCCGACGGTTCTGGAAAAGATCATCAGGCGCAAGCGCGAGGAAGTGAGCGAGCGCCGCGGCCGGGTCGGACTAGCCGAACTTGAACGAATGGCGGCGGCAGCCGATCCGGTCCGTGGCTTTGCCCGACGTCTGCAGGAGCAGGCGCGTAACAAGCAACCGGCTGTGATTGCAGAAATCAAAAAAGCCTCACCAAGCAAAGGGGTGCTGCGCGAGGATTTTGTCCCGGCGGACATCGCCCGAAGCTACGAGGCGGGTGGTGCCACCTGCCTTTCGGTGCTGACTGATATCGATTTTTTTCAGGGCGCCGACGACTACCTGAAGCAAGCGCGCACGGCATGCAAACTGCCTGTCATCCGCAAGGACTTCATGGTCGATCCGTATCAGGTCATCGAATCGAGAGCCTTGGGCGCTGACTGCATTCTGCTGATTGTCGCCGCGCTGGAAGACGATCAGATGGCCGAACTGGCTGATGTGGCAAAGGCTCAGAACCTCGACGTATTGGTGGAGGTCCATGATGGAGAAGAGCTGGAGCGCGCGCTGCGCCTCGATACGCCTCTGCTCGGTATCAACAACCGCAACCTTCACACGTTCGAGCTTAGCCTGGAAACAACCCTCGAATTGCTACCACGCATCCCGAAGGATCGTCTGGCGGTTACCGAGAGCGGCATACTTCATCGTGCCGACGTGGAACTGATGGAAATCAACCAGGTTTATGCATTTCTGGTGGGCGAGGCGTTCATGCGAGCCGAGCAGCCTGGGATTGAACTGCAGCGTTTGTTCTTTCCAGGGCGTAACCGTCCGCGATCGGCGGCTGATCCGGACTGATTCGCTGCGATTGAAAAAGCCGGCAAGTTTGCCGGCTTTTTCAATCGTGGTGATGCGATCTTCAGCGCGTACCGAACACCACCATGGTCTTTCCCTTCACGTGCACCAGCCCCTGTGACTCGAGGCTCTTGAGTACGCGACCGACCATTTCCCGCGAGCAGCCGACGATGCGGCCGATTTCCTGGCGTGTAATCTTGATCTGCATACCGTCCGGGTGCGTCATCGCATCGGGCTGCTTGCACAGGTCAAGCAGAGTGCGGGCAACGCGGCCGGTTACGTCGAGGAACGCCAGATCACCCACCTTGCGCGTCGTGTTGCGCAAGCGTTCAGCCATCTGGCTACCGAGTGCATAAAGAATATCGGGGTCTTGCTGCGTCAGTTCACGAAACTTGGCGTAGCTCAGTTCTGCTACTTCGCATTCGGTCTTGGCGCGAACCCATGCGCTACGTTCCTTTTCTGAACCTTCTTTTTCGAACAGTCCCATCTCCCCGAAAAAATCACCGGAGTTGAGATAGGCAATGATCATCTCGCGGCCATCGTCATCTTCGATCAGGATGGTGACCGAACCTTTAACGATGAAGAAAAGCGTTTCGCTACGGTCACCGGCATAGATGATAGTGCTCTTGGCGGTGTAGCGCCGACGATGGCAATGCGCGAGGAGTTTGTCGATGTTCTTGATCTTGGGCGTAAGTGTAATAGCAACCATGCTGTAGTCCCGGAAGATGTGTCCAATTAGAAGGCAGTTCTTATTATGTATGACTGAGTTCTGTTATCAGGCTTGGCGAGCTTAGCAGACCGGTCCGGGTCGACAACAAAACTGGGACACGAATATCAACTTTTGGTCACTCATTTCGTCGGATTGCCATCTCCAGCGCCCACTAATGGTCATGCTAAGCTTCGCTCCTTTTCAAGCGAGGTCTATCGATGAAAGCGCGCATCCAGTGGGCTGGCGAGGCAATGTTTCTTGGCGAGTCCGGCAGCGGCCATGTCGTGGTGATGGATGGCCCGCCCGAAAATGGCGGACGCAATCTGGGCGTTCGACCGATGGAAATGCTGTTGCTGGGCCTCGGTGGCTGCAGCAACTTCGACGTAGTGAGCATCCTGAAGAAGTCGCGTCAGGCTGTGGAAAGCTGCGAAGCATTCCTGAAGGCAGAGCGCGCCGATGAGGATCCGAAGGTGTTCACCAAGATTCATCTGCACTTTGTCGTCAAGGGGCGTGGGCTGAAGGAGGCTCAAGTTAAACGTGCCGTCGAACTGTCTGCTGAGAAATACTGTTCTGCCTCGATCATGCTTGGTCGCGCGGGTGTCGAGATTACCCACGAGTATGAAATCGTAGAGTTGGGTTGACCGCCGATAACTCTGGGAGAGTGCCTTGATCACGGCTTCCCGTGCTGGACCTGGCGGTCCGATCAGCATAATGCGCGCCCCGTTTAATGGGGCGTTTCGCTAGAACATCTTGGCCATGGTCGCAACTACAACTCCGTGAGTGCAGCAAGCTGAAGAAGTTCTTGAATTGAATATCTACGACATTTGCTTTGCCGAAACGCCAAGCTTAGCAGGCGTATGTTGAGTGCATCGGCGAAACTTATCGCGCGGTGCGGCTGGCGCCGATTCCGACAAATGGCGTGGATAACATCGGTGCAAATATCCCTGATACTACGCGGTAGCATATTACGAACCGTAGGCTGCGATCGAAGACAGTATTCTTGAAGCGGCCGGTCACGCCCACCGAGCCAGATCAAGGACATACGGTCCGTTACCGGATTCATCCGATAGAAGGAATTGCGACCTTTCGCGTGGGCCGCTGCCTTCGCTTGCAGCGTTATCTCACCGCTAAAAGGCCTCAACTATCCGACCCACCGATCCGCTTCTAGCTGCGACACTGTCAACTATCAAATTCGTGACTTTAGCCGTGATGTCGCGCGTAGAAGCGTTTCATCGACACGAAATAAACCTGACTTAGAGCTTACTTCCTGGCGCCGAGTCAAGGTAACGACTGCAGACACCAGAAGGGCGCCTGTCAGGCGCCCTTCTTCGTTATGTCGGGTCAGATCCGGTAGGTGGCTTTGGTCATCACCTTGGCCATCAGACTCATGCCGAACTTCACCGGCGCCGGAAAGCGCAAGCCGCCGGCATCGAGGGCAGCAGTCGAATGCTGCGCTTCATCCGTGCGCATCTGTTCGAGGATTGCCCGGGACTTCTCGTCGCCCTGTGGAATCTGCTCGAGATGCTCATCTAGATGTTTGCAGACTTGATCTTCCGTGGCTGCGACGAAACCCAGGCTGATCCGGTCGCTGATCAGACCGGCCGACGCACCGATGCCGAACGACAATCCGTAAAAAAGCGGATTGAGAACGCTAGTGTGGCTGCCTAACTGATGAATGCGCTGTTCGCACCAGGCCAGATGATCGATTTCCTCATCTGCTGCGCGTTCCATCGCCTCGCGTACCCTCGGCAGTCGAGCTGTCAGTGCCTGACCCTGGTAAAGCGCCTGTGCGCAAACCTCACCGGTGTGATTGATGCGCATCAGGCCGGCCACGTGACGCGCTTCGCTGTCGCTCAGCTCAGCCTCGTTCTTCAAAACAGCCGGCGTTGGTCGGTGGGGTTGGCCGCTGAACGGTAGCAGCGTCCGTAATGCAGCGTCGGCCTGCAGCAGCAGGCGGTCAGCAGGAGAGTATTGGCGTTGGTTCGGCATGTCGCCTCCAGATGATTCGGAGCAGGCGTGGGCGGTTGGTGCTGCTGGTTGGGGGCGAGTGTTCAGCCGGGAGGCCAATGCATCTGACGCTGACCGAGCACATGCATATGGATGTGATAGACCGTCTGGCCACCCAGGTCGTTGCAGTTCATGACAACTCGAAAGCCTTCCTGACAGCCCTGCTCTTCGGCGAGACGTTGTGCGCTAAACAAGATATGGCCAGCGAGAACTTTGTCATCATCCTCGCTTAGGTCATGCAGGGTTGCGATGTGTTTCTTCGGGATCACCAAGAAATGCACGGGCGCCTGAGGCGCGATGTCGTTGAAGGCGATAACCTGTTCGTCTTCATAGATCTTTTGTGCAGGGATGGCCCCGGCGACGATTTTGCAAAATAGACAATCCATGGCGTCTCTCCAAAACTGCAACCAAAGCAGTGTAACAGGCGATTTTCGGACTGGTTAGCTGGCACGGAGCATGCTGAATGAAGAATGATATCCACGACTTGGCTCTGGTGCTCGAGTCAAGGCTGCGATTGGTGCTGATTGAATCCTGGGATGAGCGTCGAGTGCTCGAGACGCTGAGCGGGTTGGCTGTCGACCGGGGGATGACGCTTCATGTCTGGTCCGTGACGGAAGGGCTCCGGCATCTCGCATTCGGCGGCGAGGCGCTGGACGCAGGCGAAAGCTGCTCAGCTGAAGTCGCATTGAGGCGGGTCAAGCACGACCCCTTGGGCAGTCTGTATGTGTTCTGCGATTTGCATCCTTTTCTTGATGAGCCGCGTTTGGTGCGCTTGTTGAAAGAAATCGCAATGACTCAGGCCCCCTCTGCACCGACGCTGGTGCTGGTGTCGCATGCGCTCAGGTTGCCGCTGGAGGTCCAGCGCTATGCGGCTCGGCTCAGGCTCACCTTGCCTACCGAAGCAGAGCTGTTGAGCATCGTGCGTGATGAAGCGACCATTTGGAGCGAGCGCAATCGCGGTGCCAGAGTGCGAACCGACAATCGCACTTTGCAGCAGGTCGTGAAGAATCTGCGTGGACTCAGTCATGCCGAAGCGCGCAGCCTGGCGCACAGCCTGATCTGCGATGACGGCGCGATCACACAGGAAGATCTGCCAGAGCTCAATCGCAAAAAGTTCGAACTGCTGGATATGGATGGTGTGCTTGGCTTCGAGTACGAGACCGAGCACTTTGCCGAAGTTGGCGGACTTCAAAATTTGAAGCGCTGGCTGAGGCAGCGTCAAACGGCTTTTCTCACCGGCAGTCGATCGGACATGCCGCGTGGAGTGCTGCTTGTTGGCGTGCAGGGCGGCGGGAAAAGTATGGCGGCCAAGGCGGTTGCTGGTCTATGGGGTTTGCCGTTGCTGCGCCTGGATTTTGCGTGCCTGTACAACAAGTTCTTCGGTGAAACCGAGCGTAATCTGCGCGAGGCGTTAACACTGGCCGAACAAATGGCGCCTTGCGTGTTATGGATGGACGAGTTGGAAAAAGGTCTCGCCACCGGCGAAATGGATGGTGGCGTCAGCCAGCGTGTCCTGGGCACCTTGCTTACCTGGATGGCTGAGCGTGAAGCGCCGGTGTTCATGGTAGCGACCGCCAACGCAGTGGATCGGCTTCCGCCAGAACTGTTACGTAAAGGGCGCTTTGACGAGTTGTTCTTTGTCGACTTGCCCGATGCGGCAACACGGGCAGAAATATTCGGGATTCATCTAGCACGGCGAGAACTGACAGCCGATCAGTTCGATCTGGCAGCACTTGCGGCTGCTTGTGATGGATTCTCCGGAGCTGAGATCGAGCAGGTGGTGGTGTCAGCCGTCTATGCTGGGCAGGCGCAGTCCAGCGAACCCGATCAGGACATGCTTCTCGGTTGCATCAGGGCTACCGCGCCGCTTTCGGTAGTGATGGCCGAAAAGCTGGATGAGCTTCGTGGTTGGGCTTCGGGGCGAACCGTGCTGGCCTAGCTGGCTTGCTGCCTTACCAAGGGCACTACAGCTTACTGATGAGTCGGCAGGACGATAGCGGTCAGGATGGCGACGACAGGAACGAGCAGCCAGAGCGCCGCGAGGATCTTTACGGCCCTGCTGTTCGGCGGCTGCGGAGGTCCGAAGCGATTCGGTCCGGCGTTGCCTGGCATCAGCAGTACCACCAATGGAAAGACAGTGCCGATGATCGGGACCAGATAGAGCAGCATGAACCAGCCGGACCAACCGACGTCATGCAAACGCTGCACACCGATCTGGATACTGACGAGCAGAAAGCCGATGCCGAACACGCCGGTGAGAATCACACCGAGCACAGTCGAGGCAGCGAACGTCATGCCGGAAGCTAACAATAGGCCGAGCGCCGCAGCCATCAACGCCATGGACCAGGCTAGATAACGCAGCCGACCGATCCGGCCGTGTATCGTGAAGACCTTTAGTTCGCTGTATTCCGCAGGTGGCTCGCCGACCTCAGCGCGTGGTGGTGCGTAGGGGTGCGCAGTGCTGTGGCTCTGGGCCGACGTTTCGCCCTGCAGAGCCTGGCGTGCCAGATACTTCTGGATCACGATTCCACAGCTGCAGCACTCGATAGCGGCTGGCTGTGTGTGGCCGCATTTGGGGCACGCCATCTGTTCGGTAATGACTGGTGCATCGCTTGGCTGTGCTGGCGCGTATTCAGCGATAGCCAGCGTAAAACCTTTCGCTGACTCCGGCTCCTTACGTGCCTGTACGCCGGCACGATGCAGTGCTTGCAGGTATCGGTCGGCCTCCCGAGCGCTCAGGTCACGCTTGATCTGGACCGAGCCATGACCGAACAGACGCTCGATTTTGCCCGCGTCGCATTTGAACAGCCGGATCAGGTTGCTCTTGGCCGTGTCGGGCGAGACGCCCGCTACGAGTTCACCGTCAAAGACGATTCGGTACTGATCAGCGCTCATCCAACGTCCCTGTTGCTGGTTTTTGGGGAAGCCTAAGTCGCGGCTGAACGGCCAACAAGTATCTTGAACCAGAGTGGCCTGGGGCTTGCAGCAACTGCGAGCTGCGTCACGGTTGACGCAGCCAGCGATGCGACAGCTGCACCGCGTGATTGTGGGCAGCACGGTATTCCCGATCCAGTCGGGCGATCAGTTCTTCGCTGCTCGGCAAATCTCGTATTTCCCCTACGCCCTGACCCGCCGACCATACGGTTTTCCAGGCCTTTGCTTCATCGCTGACGGGTTTTAGCTTTTCGCTGTAGTTCATTTCGCCTTTGTTCTTCAGACGCTCCTCATCGTAGCCGGCCTGCTGCAGGCTTTGGCGCAGAAAGCTAGCGGGCACGCCTGATACTGCGGCCGTGTGAATGATGTCTGCAGCATGCGCCTGCAGCAGCATTTGCTTGTATTCATCCGAAGCCTGGCTTTCACGCGTGGCAATGAAGCGCGTCCCCATGTAGGCCAAGTCCGCACCGAGGATCTGCGCGGCGAGTATCTCGTGACCATGATTGAGGCAGCCGGAGAGCAAAAGTGTTTTGTCGAAGAATTGGCGAATCTCGGCCACCAAGGCAAAAGGACTCCAGGTGCCGGCGTGGCCACCAGCGCCAGCGGCCACCGCGATCAGACCGTCAACCCCAGCTTCAGCAGCTTTTTCCGCATGCCGTCGTGTGGTGACATCGTGAAACACAAGCCCGCCATAGCTGTGCACCGCGTCCACCACCTCCCTTACGGCGCCGAGGCTGGTGATCACGATCGGCACCCGCTGTTCCACGCATATCGATAGATCCGCCTGAAGCCGAGGGTTACTGTGGTGCACGATCAGATTGACAGCATAAGGGGCGGGTTTGTGTGCACCTGACAAGTGCTGGTCTATCTCCTGTAACCAATCTCGGAATCCACTACTCTCTCGCTGGTTCAGTGCGGGAAAGCTACCGACCACGCCGCTTTTGCAACATGCGGCTACCAGCGCGGGGTTCGATACCAGGAACATGGGAGCGGCGACCAAAGGTAGACGAAGGCGCTCTTCGAGGATGGCTGGCAATGACATGGCAGATTCCTTGTCGGTTTTCAGAATGGTTTGATGACGACGAGAATGACGATAGCCAGTAGCAGCAATACCGGAAACTCGTTGAACCAGCGGTAGAACACATGACTGCGGGTGTTCTCATCGCGTGCGAATCGCTTCAGCTGGGCGCCACACATATGGTGATAGCCAATCAGCAGGGCTACCAGTGCAAGCTTGGCGTGCAGCCAGCCGCCGCTGGAGAACAGTGCAGGGTTCAGTACGATCATGCCTATGCCGAAAGCCAGTGCGGCGACCATCGAGGGAGTCATGATGCCGCGATAGAGCTTGCGCTCCATGATCTGAAACCGCTCCCGGCTGATCGCGTCCTCGCTCATGGCGTGATAAACGAACAATCTCGGCAGATAGAACAGCCCCGCGAACCAGCAGACGATTGCAACGATGTGCAAGGCTTTGAGCCAGAGATAGAGCATTAGCAAATTCCTTCGGTTCAGAGTCGGTCCGATAGTAGTGGCTTAAGGGCCCGCGCGTCATCTCGGTGGTTGGCCCTGAGCGCAGGCCCCTTTATCATCGACGTTCATTATCGTTCCACTGCGAGAGGCAGCTCATGATCAAGGTCGGAATCGTTGGCGGCACAGGCTACACCGGGGTCGAGTTGCTGCGTCTGTTGGCCCAGCACCCTCAGGCGGAAGTGGCTGTGATCACCTCGCGCTCCGAGAACGGGGTCAAGGTGACGGATATGTATCCGAACCTTCGGGGTCATTATGACCAGCTGGCCTTCACTAACCCGGACACCGCAACGCTTGGTGCCTGCGATGTGGTCTTCTTTGCGACCCCGCATGGCGTTGCTCACGCGCTGGCGGCAGAGCTACTCGATGCCGGTACTCGCGTCATCGACTTATCCGCGGACTTTCGCCTGCAGGATGCGGATGAATGGGCAAAGTGGTATGGCCAGCCACATGGAGCCCCGGGGCTGCTGCCCGAAGCGGTTTACGGTTTGCCCGAGGTGAATCGTGAGCAGATCAAGGGAGCCCGATTGATTGCTGTTCCTGGTTGTTATCCAACAGCAGCCCAGCTTGGTTATCTGCCTTTGCTGGAGCGGGGGCTGGCCGATACATCCCGGTTGATTGCTGACTGCAAGTCGGGTGTGAGCGGCGCCGGGCGCGCAGCGAAGGTCGGATCGCTGTTCACCGAGGCGGGCGAAAGCATGATGGCCTACGCGGTCAAGGGCCACCGTCATCTGCCAGAGATTAGCCAGGGCCTCCGGCGTGCAGCCGGTGGTAATGTCGGCTTGACCTTCGTGCCTCATCTGACCCCCATGATTCGCGGCATCCATGCCACTCTGTATGCGACGGTTCTAGACACCTCGGTGGATCTGCAGGCGCTTTACGAGCAACGTTACGCTAGCGAACCATTTGTCGATGTGATGCCGGCAGGAAGCCATCCGGAGACCCGCAGTGTGCGCGGTGCAAACGTATGCCGCATCGCAATCCACCGTCCGCAGGGTGGAGATCTAGTGGTTGTGTTGTCAGTCATCGATAACCTTGTCAAAGGCGCCTCCGGTCAGGCGCTACAGAACATGAACATCGTCTTTGGTCTGGATGAACGGCTCGGCCTAGGCAATGCTGCCTTGCTACCTTGACCCGGCGGCCACGAAAATTGCTTGAGAGAAGCTATCTATTAGCCCGCTCCCCGTCGTCGACGAATAGTTGACCGATTTCGTAGGATAAGCCGATAATGCGGCGTCAAAGCAGTAATGTGCGTTCACTCGCCAGGAGAACCAAATGAGTGTCGAATCCTTCACACCTACCGCGATCCAGTTCAGTCAGGGTGCCGCGAGCAAGGTGAAGAGTCTGGTCGATGAGGAGGGCAACCCGCGGCTGAAGCTGCGCGTCTTCGTCACCGGCGGCGGCTGCTCTGGTTTCCAGTATGGTTTTACCTTCGACGAGGAGCTGGCTGAGGATGACACCATCATCGAGCGCGAGGGTGTGAGCTTGGTGGTGGACCCGATGAGCTACCAATACCTTGCCGGTGCTGAAGTTGATTATCAGGAAGGCTTGGAAGGTTCACGCTTCATCATCACGAATCCGAACGCTACGACAACGTGCGGTTGCGGTCAGTCATTCTCGATCTAGATCTCCCTGTAACAAAGAAACACCGTGCCTTGGCACGGTGTTTCTGTTTATGGGCCAGAATGATAACGCGGCATTAGAACAGGAGATGCGAACGGCTCAGGCAGGGTAGAAAGCGCCAAGGATTCGCAGCCCACGAGCTCCTGTGACGCTCGGTCGGTTGGCGGCGATGCCTTCGATGCAGCAGTGCGCTAACCACGCGAACGCCATGGCTTCTAACCAGTCCGGCTCTATGCCGTAGCTCGCGGTGGTCTTCAGCTCGCATGCTGGCAGCAATACTTGCAGTCTTTGCATCAGAGCAGTGTTGTGCGCACCGCCGCCGCAAACCAGTACGTCCTCTGTGTCAGGTTGGGACAGCATGAGCGACTCACCGATGCTACGCGCAGTCAGTTCGAGTAGGGTCGCCTGGACATCTGCAGGAGCGAGTTCGGGAAAACACGCGAGTTGTGTGTCCAGCCAGGCCAGGTTGAACAGTTCCCGTCCGGTGCTCTTTGGGCCACGGGTAGAGAAGAATGGGTCGCTCAATAGCTGTGTAAGCAATCGTTGATTGACCTGACCACTGAATGCCCAGTTGCCGCTGCGGTCGTAGGGTTGTTCCTGGTGGCGCTGTATCCAAGCATCGAGCAGCACGTTGCCAGGGCCGCAATCGAAGCCGCGTGTCGCCATAGCTGGACGTAGCAGGCTAACGTTGCTGAACCCGCCGATGTTGAGGACCGCTCTGATTCGTTTTGCATCGCTGAACAAGCTTTCATGGAAGGCAGGTACCAGCGGTGCGCCTTGGCCGCCAGCAGCAATATCACGCCGACGAAAATCGGTCACTACGCTGATGTTGGTTAGTTCTGCGAGTAGGGATGGGTGCCCGATCTGGATCGAGAAGCCGCGTTGCGGCTCGTGGCGCACGGTCTGCCCGTGGCTGCCTATCGCACGGATGGTAGATGGAGCAAGCTGCGCCTTGAGGAGCAGTTCGTGTACCCCTGCACTCGCGAGTTCGGCCCAAGCCTGTTCGGCAAGGGCTGCGCGGGCGATTTCGTCAGGACCTGATGTGCATAGGTCGAGCAGATCCTTTCTGAGCCGCGCCGGCATAGGCTCGTAGTGTGTCTCCAGCAATGTTGTCCGTTGACTCTGTTCAATCAGAGCGAAATCCAGACCATCCAGGCTGGTGCCTGACATCACGCCGATGTAGAGCGGCATCTACTCGTTCTTCATCGCCAGCATGGTTGTACGCTCTTCGTCCATCCGCGCCATCAGAGGCGTGCTGAGCTGAATAAAGCGCTGCTTCTCGTTCTTCGCGATGGGATCTGCCATTGGCAGTTTCAGGCCCAGCGGATCGACATGTACACCGTCAACCTGGAATTCATAATGCAGGTGCGGGCCGGTCGACAGCCCGGTCGTGCCGATATAGCCAATGATCTGTCCCTGTTTGACGGAGGATCCGTTGCGTACGCCTTTGGCGAATCCCTGCATATGAGCATAAAGAGTGCGATAGCGATTGCCGTGTTGAATGACTACGGTGTTGCCGTAACCGCCTTTACGGCCCGCGAGTAGGACTTTGCCGTCTCCCGCACTCTTGATGGGCGTGCCGCGGGCTGCGGCGTAGTCCACACCTTTGTGCGCGCGGATCTTGTTCAGGATGGGATGCTTACGCCCGTTGGAGAAGCGTGAGCTGATGCGCGCGAAGTCTACCGGCGTTCGAATGAACGCTTTGCGCATGCTTTGGCCGTCGGCCGTGTAATAGCTGCTATTGCCCTGCTTGTTGGTATAGCGAACAGCTGTATAACTCTTGCCACGATTGGTGAATCGAGCCGCAAGAATGTTGCCTGTTCCAACCCTGTCGCCGGCAATAGTTTTTTCCTCGTATATCACCTCGAATGAATCGCCTTTACGTATGTCCATGGCGAAATCGATGTCGTAGCCGAACACGTTGGCCAGATCCATTGTCAGGTTATGAGTGAGGCCCGCTTTCTTCGCAGCAAGAAACAAGCTGCTCTCTATGCGGCCGTATGCGTAAGCAGTACTCACGTCCGGCTTGAGTTGTTCCTTTTTGAATACGTAGCTGGTGCCTGATCGCTCCAGTTGCACGCTTTCCAGCTTGTTCAGCTGGCTTCGTAACTGGGCAAGGTTGCCCTGCTCATCCAATTCGAATTCGAGGCGCTGACCAACCTTCAGGCGAGCAAGCTGCTTTGCCTCTTTGCTGCTGGCCAAGACGTCGTGAACGGCTGCTTGCGGAAGGCCAACCTTTGCGAATACCGTCGATAGTGTATCCCCGTTCGCCACTACAACTTCTTTCGACAGAGGCTTCGCTTCGGCCGCTTCGGCCGCTTCGGGGCTTTCCAGTAGCAATGATTGAAGTTCGGGTTCGCTGGTGGTTTCGGTTGGAGTGAAGGGCGGTTCAACCAAAAGGCCAACAAGCGGTTCTTCGCGTACGGTTGCAAGTTCTGCAGCCGTATCGAGGCGCAGATCGAGAAACGTCTTCTTGGCTTCGACTTCGCGCGATGGGAATACAAGGAGTGCCAGGCTCAGAAGCGCAGCTACACCGCTTGCAGCCAGGAGATGGCTCTTCGGGTAGAGAGGTGCTTTCGATTTTGAATAGGTCATTAGAAAGTCTGGAATGTCTGGCGATATTTTGTACAGAGAAAATATCTGCCTAAAATATAAGCAAAGTGATGTCGAGGCAACCCTCGATACCCTGCCGCAGCCCGATTCACGTTTGCCGACGTTGAATTTTCCCGGCGTTCTTGTAAGGTTTATCGCCTTTATCTCCTGGGGTGGGGCCTCCAATGAAGTCAGTTCAAGAGCAGTTGTCGGTGATCAAGCGGGGCGCTGACGAAGTGCTCGTCGAGGTAGAGCTGGTCAAAAAGCTGGAGCGCGGCCTTCCGCTTCGAATCAAGGCCGGTTTCGATCCAACTGCGCCGGATCTCCATCTCGGTCACACCGTGCTTATAAATAAGCTGCGCCAGTTTCAAGATCTCGGACATCAGGTTGTCTTCCTTATCGGGGATTTCACCGGGATGATCGGCGATCCAAGTGGCAAGAGCGCAACGCGCCCGCCTCTGACGCGCGATCAGGTCTTGGAGAACGCAGAAACCTACAAGAGTCAAGTGTTCAAGATTCTTGATCCGGCCAAGACGGAGGTGGCATTCAATTCTTCCTGGATGGATCAGCTGACGCCGTCGGACTTTATCCGTTTGGCATCTCAGTACACCGTGGCTCGTATGCTGGAGCGTGATGATTTTAGCAAGCGCTACTCTACTAACCAGCCTATTGCCATCCATGAATTCTTGTACCCGCTGGTGCAGGGCTACGATTCCGTTGCGCTGCGTGCGGATGTTGAGTTGGGTGGTACTGATCAGAAATTCAATCTGTTGATGGGGCGTGAGCTTCAGCGCTCGTACGGGCAGGAGTCACAATGCATCGTGACGATGCCGCTCCTTGAGGGATTGGATGGCGTGAAGAAAATGTCCAAGTCGCTCGGTAACTACGTAGGCATCCAGGAAGTGCCAGGGGTTATGTACAGCAAGCTCGTGTCGATTCCGGATGCACTCATGTGGCGATACTTCGAGTTGCTTAGCTTTCGCGCTATGGAAGAAATCGAAGAGTTTCGAGCGGATGTTCAGCGTGGCACGAATCCTCGCGACATCAAGATCAAGCTTGCCGAGGAGATCGTGGCTCGTTTCCATGGTGAGGAGGCCGCCGCGACAGCTCACCGATCGGCGGGTAATAGAATGAAGGAGGGCGAGCTTCCTGAAGATATTCCCAATATCGAACTGCAATCTACCGAGGATATGCCCATCTCTGCGGTGTTGAATCGAGCGGGCCTTGTAAAGAACGCGGCAGTGGCTCGTGATCTGCTGGCGTCGGGCGGGGTTCGGGTGGATGGCGAAGTCGTTGATCGAACGTTTATCGTCAGGCTTGGTAGTACGCACGTGTGCCAGGCGGGCAAGAAGTCCTTTGGGCGGGTTTCGCTCAAAGCTGAACAAAGCTAAGAAAACCGTTGACGTGAGATTTCAGCTGCCTATAATGCGCACCTTCTCCGGTGCAGGCCTTTAGCGAAACCTCTTGTAAATCAAGAAGTTAGCGAAAATAAAAGCTTGCACGGATGGCGAATTCGAGTAGAATGCGCCGGGCTGACAGGGTGGCGGTTTCGCGCTGTTGGCAGCTTCGGTCAGGTTGATCGGAGGCGGTTGAAAGAGGTGGTTGACAGCGGTTTTAGACGCTGTATGATTCGCCTCCCGCTGACGAGAGACGCTAGGTTGATCGGAAGCGCAAGCGGTTGAGAAGAAAGAAAAACTTCTTCAAAAACAGCTTGACGAGACACAAGGCTGCTGTAGAATGCGCGGCCTCGGTTAAGACGAAAGACTTGATCGAAACGCTCTTTAACAACTGAATCAAGCAATTCGTGTGGGTGCTTGTGAGGTAAGACTGGTAGTCAGCAAGATTATCA
>NZ_FQXA01000007.1 GCF_900129835.1 Stutzerimonas xanthomarina DSM 18231 | reverse complement strand
CACTGAAGTACCGCTCGCCTCGGGAGTTCAGGCGGTTGGCTGTAACATCAACTTAACAGGGTTGCGGTGTCCGGTTTGATAGGGGCAAGTCCACCGGATCGTAATCAATGAGCTGGGCCATAAACTTCCTCTGGGGCTGATTCGCAACGTGTGCAGATGAGCGCTTGGGAGTTCTTCATCACGCACGCTGTCGCTTAACTCTTCAGTTCAATAGTGTTTTTTGAAGCCTCGTTGCCGCGCATTTTGCTCCGTGGCATACGAACACCCAGCACACCTGACATAAGCCTGACAAAGGCCTGACAACTACCGGACAAACTACCTACATTGCTACAAATTTTGTTCTGACTCCTGACAAACCGCCTACAAACGCCCTACAAATGGCTTAAATCCGCGCAGAGCAAATGCTTAGTGCAAACGCAATATCAAATACAGGCACGCTATGGATGTATACACATCCGGTGCCAAAGGGGGCTCCCCTTTGAAACCCCGGATCTACGATCCGAAGCAATTCCGCGCACCTTTATCATTGCCGTGGGAGTTCTTCATCACGATAAAAGCAGCCCAGCCCGGCTTGGGCCACACATGCTCGCCCGCTCCGTTTCATCTCGCGCTGCGCATCACCGAAGCTGTAGCCCAGAGGCTACAGTTACTGTCATATCCTCTACATTTGTAGCCCGAGCGCTACAAAAGGATCAAAACCAACGCAGATTACGAACAGCGGAGCGGACCATCAGCGGTATGTTGTTGGCCAGAGGACGTAGGGCGATGGAGAATCGGGCCTATGAACAAACCAGACAACCTTACGCGGTCAAAGCTGTAGACATGCGCGAAGGGGCTTTCAATACATCGCCCCACCAGCGGAAGAGTTTGGTCAGGCTTACCAGGCATCAGCAGCACCCGCCCGCTGCAAATCGGACAGTCGCCACTAAAGCGAACGAACCTCGTCCATTTGTATCCTCCGCCATCACGATGCATTTCCACCTCAGCGGAGTCCTCCCAAACCGAAAGCAGCGCAACTGGAGCTTTAATTACACGGTCATCAACCAGGCGCCACCAGGGGGCATAAAAGTTCGACCAGATGAACCAGCTCGCCACTGCGAGGAAAGCCACATTCCCTAACTGCCGCAGCGTCAGTGCCTGATCGAGAGCAGCGGCACTCCACATGCCAGCAATCAACCAAAGCGCGAGCAATAACACCCCAAAAAAGATACCAGACAGCAGCAACACGCCGCGCCAGCTTCGGTTTTTTAGCTCCCCTTTCCGGAATATCAGGCGGAGCAACAGACTGGACCGGACCTCACCTGGAGCAGTCCGGGTGTACTTGATCCAATCCCACGACTGTTGCTCGGCCGGCTCCGTCAGGTCAGGTAGCGGAGCCACATCCAGCCAGAATGCTCGCTCGTTACCTTTGCCGCCCTTGCCCTCGTTAGCACGAACGACCGGCATTTGCTCCAAACCGGCTTGTCGTAAGCGTGCGCACAACGAAGAACGGCGCGACAAGAGAAACCTTTCCAGCAAGCCTGGTGGTAGCCATGTCGTTGCGTTCAATGTCCTGCCCTTTCGCTCCCCCTCGACATGCAACAGCAAAGCGGTGCGGGTGTACTGCTGGGGTTCGCGAACGTTCTTACCTAGCTCGTCGAGCTTGGCTTGCACCAAAAACTGAAGAACCCGGTACGCCTTATTGTCTGCTGGAACGTCATTCAGCTCGGCTTGTAAACAGCGCATCACATCCAGCACATAATCTCCAAAGGCCCGCAATTAGCGGGCTGAAGCGTATTCCATACGTTCGCACAACCTCTTTGCATGAGGTTGGGGGGATGTTTGGCCCCGCTCGAATCATGACTCTAGAAGCCGTCCTGACACCAGAGGCTTTGCCCATGAGCATGTTCGTTGCACTCGATTCATACGGCCAACTGATAACTATCGAAAACGCCATGCGTGGGCTTGCCTGCAATTGCACCTGCGCTTGCTGCGGCGAACCGGTAGTCGCTCGAAAGGGCCTGATTCGTGAACATCACTTCTCCCATCATTCCAACAAGGAAAGCTGCTTCATCCAGCGAGAAAGCCTGCTGCACCTATACGCCAAAGAAGTCATCCGCAACCAGCTCGGCTTGCAGCTTCCGCCGATGCCTGGGATCTGGCCGGAGAGCGAGGACAAAACCAGCTGGTGGGACTTCGAAAGAGTGGATGAAGAAGTCCCGCAGCAAGGGTTCCAACCCGACCTGGTCGCCCACCTGAAAGACGGCGGACAGCTATTCATTGAGGTCGCCGTCACCTCGTTTATTGGCGAGGAAAAGCTGGAGCGGATTAAAGACGCCGGTACCAACACGGTCGAAATTGATCTCAGCGAACTGCTATTCAGCAAGCACCCCATCCCCTCCGAAGAGGTCAAGGCTCACATCCTGATGCAGACCCACAACAAATCGTGGGTATACCCCGAGGCGCTACCAGTGGGTGCTCTGCCAGTAGCAGCTTCGCTACCCGCTCTTCTCAAACCACCGGTAACCGAGCCCGCAGCAAAATGCATCGAGCACCGATTCACGGTCATGGATATGTGGCTATCAGCCAGAATCCTGCCTACAGGCTCTGTGGCCGTCCGCTCGCTGGCATATAACCCTCAGATAACTGAGCTCCTGAAATCTTGGCGTAACGAGCTAGGCGGCGAGTACAACCCTAAGTACAGAAACTGGATCTACTTTCCACGAGCTCGCGAGGAAATTCTTAACCGCCTACAGCAACTGAATAAGCGAACCTGACCAAAGCCATACCGCAACTGCCCGGCTACGCAGATTTACTCTAGGCAGTGCCGCTCCGTTAGAATCCTTGCCCTTCTCGTAGTCGGAGCAATACCGTGATGGAACACTTGGACAACTTCCTGGCCCGCTGGCAGAAGGCTGGCGGTACTGAGCGCGCCAACTACCAGTTGTTCCTCACCGAGCTATGCAGCCTGCTTGGGCTACCGCTGCCAGAGCCTGCCGGCGACGAAACCCGCGACAACGCCTATGTGTTTGAGCGCCGCGTAGTCATCAACCAGCCTGACGGCAGCAGCAACAATGGTTTTATTGACCTCTACAAGCGCGGCAGCTTCGTGCTGGAGGCCAAGCAAACCGGCAAGACCCTGGACAGCTCCGGCTGGGACAAGGCCATGCTCAAGGCCCACAACCAAGCCGACCAGTACGCCCGCGCCCTCCCCGCCGAAGAAGGTCGCCCGCCGTTCATCCTGGTCGTGGATGTTGGCCGCAACATCGAGCTGTATGCCGAGTTCAGCCGCTCCGGTGCCACCTACACGCCCTACCCGGATTCACGTAGCCACCGCATCCGCCTGGAAGATCTGCGCAAAGAAGACGTGCGCGAGCGCCTGAGCGCCGTATGGCTTGATCCACTCAGCCTTGACCCGGCCCGACGATCCGCCAAAGTCACCCGCGAAATTGCCGACCAACTGGCCAAACTGGCGAAGTCCCTGGAGGCCGCTGGTCACTCTCCGCATTTGGTTTCCAGCTTCCTGATGCGTGCCCTGTTCACCATGTTTGCCGAGGACGTTGGCCTGCTGCCCGAACGCGGTTTTACTGAGCTTCTGCAGCGCCTGAAGAACAAGCCCGACACTTTCGCGCCGATGCTTGAACACCTCTGGCAAACCATGAACAGCGGCGGCTTCTCGCCGATCCTGGAAAGCACGCTGCTCAAGTTCAATGGCGGCCTATTCGCCGAGGCGTCAGCCATCGCCCTCGACCGCGATCAAATGGAACTGCTACTAAAGGCCTCCGAGGCCGACTGGCGTTATGTGGAGCCGGCCATCTTCGGCACCTTGCTGGAACGTGCGTTAAATCCTCGCGAACGTCATAAGCTGGGCGCGCATTACACCCCGCGCGCCTATGTTGAACGCCTGGTACTGCCCACCGTTATCGAGCCGCTGCGCGCCGAGTGGAAAGAGGTCCAGGCCGCCGCGCTGACTTACGAAAGCCTGGGCAAGCACAAGGAAGCCGTTGAAGAAGTAAAAGCCTTCCAGCGCCACTTGTGCGATGTGCGTGTACTCGACCCGGCATGCGGCAGCGGTAACTTCCTTTATGTCACTCTGGAGCACATGAAGCGCCTCGAAGGCGAAGTGCTCAACCTGCTAGGGGACTTGGGCCAAACCGGCATGCTGGACACCGAAGGCCTCACTGTCGACCCACACCAGTTCCTTGGTCTGGAGATCAACCCACGCGCCGCCCGTATCGCCGAAATGGTGTTGTGGATCGGTTACCTGCAATGGCATTTCCGCACCCACGGAAAGGTCAACCCGCCCGAGCCTGTGCTACGTGACTTCCACAATATCGAGCACCGCGATGCACTTATTGCCTACGATGCCGTGGAACTGCTGCGCGATGAAACCGGAAAACCCATTACTCGCTGGGATGGCATTACCACCAAGACCAGCCCGATTACCGGCGAACAAGTGCCGGATGAGTCGTCGCAGGTCGAGCAGTACATCTATCGCAATCCACGCAAGGCAGGGTGGCCGCAGGCGGATTACATAGTGGGCAATCCGCCGTTCATTGGCGCATCAACCATGCGTCGTGCCTTGGGCGATGGCTATGTCGATGCTGTACGCAGCACCTGGCCTGAGGTGCCGGAATCAGCGGACTTTGTCATGCACTGGTGGCACATATCCGCTGAGGCCGTGCGTGCAGGCCAAGTGCAGCGCTTTGGCTTTATCACCACCAACAGCATCAAGCAGACTTTTAACAGGCGCGTGGTACAGGCGCAGCTGGACGCGAAGAATCCATTGTCACTGGCCTTCGCCATACCGGACCATCCTTGGGTGGATGCCGGAGATGGCGCGCAGGTGCGAATTGCCATGACAGTAGGCTCGGCCAATCCAAGTAATGGCCGCTTGCTACAAGTACGTGACGAGTTCAGTAGCGAACAGAATCAGGACGAAATAGAGGTCAATCTGCAAGAACAGCAAGGGCTACTATTTGCCGACCTCAAAACCGGGGCAAATGTCTCTGGGGCAAACCCATTGCTTGCTTGCCTTGGCCTTAGCTCGCCGGGCGTCAAACTGCATGGATCAGGCTTTATTGTCACCCCCGACAATGCTGTCAAAATGGGGCTCGGCACTGTGCCTAATATTGAAAATCACATTCGCGCCTATCGCAATGGGCGTGATCTTGCGCAGTCACCGCGAGGGGTCATGGTTATCGACCTCTTCGGGCTCACTGCCGACCAGGTTCGCGAGCAATATCCGGCTGTTTATCAACACTTGTTGGAGCGAGTAAAGCCAGAGAGGGACAGCAAGGGAGGCACCAAAGATGGCGCAGGATACGCTGCCCTTTGGTGGCTCTTTGGCAAACCTCGCCAAGAGCTACGCAAACAGCTGGCGAACCTGCCTCGCTATATCGCCACCGTAGAGACAACAAAACACCGAACTTTTCAGTTCCTGAGTCCAGAAATACTGCCCGATAACATGCTGATCAATATTGCCAGCGACGATGCTGTAAATCTCGGCATCCTATCCAGTCGTGTGCATGTCGTTTGGGCGTTGGCAGCTGGTGGCCGGCTCGGTGTCGGCAATGACCCTCGCTATAACAAAACCCGTTGTTTTGAGACATTTCCCTTCCCGGATGCCTTGCCAGAACAACAGGTACACATCCGCGAACTCGCCGAACGCCTAGACGCCCATCGCAAACGCCAGCAAGCACAGTACCCCGAGCTGACCCTAACCGGCATGTACAACGTGCTGGAAAAGCTGCGAGCCGGCGAGCCTCTGAACGCCAAAGACAAGACCATCCACGAACAAGGCCTGGTTTCCCTGCTGCGCGAACTGCACGACGAGCTGGATAGCGCCGTCTTCGCCGCCTATGGCTGGGATGATTTGGCCGAACAACTGGTGGGCAAGCCTGGCGCTACCACGCCGCTGCCGGACAAACCCGAGGCGCAGGCCGAAGCCGAAGAAGAATTGCTGTCCCGCCTGGTGGCGTTGAATATCGAGCGAACCGCAGAAGAAGCCCGCGGCCACATCCGCTGGCTGCGCCCCGAGTATCAGAACCCGAGCGCCACCGTCGTGCCGGATCAAAGCGAAGCGGTGTTAGACAACACAACGGATTTCGAATCCATCCCTGCCGCCGCAGCCGCCACCGGCAAACTCACCTGGCCCAAGCAAATGCGCGAACAGGTAGCTGCCGTGCGCCATGCACTCAGCCAAAGCCCGCTACCTGCCGACGCCCTTGCCGCACACTTCAAACGCTCACCCAAGGTCGCCGTTCAGGCCGTTTTGGATGCCCTTGAAGAACTGGGCATGGTGCAGCAGGACGCAGATCAGTATCGTCTGGCCGGCTGATGCATAAGGAAGTCGTCAATGGCCAAGGGTAACTACATAGAAGCGGTGGAGATCATCCGGCGGCTGGAGGGCGGTATGACGCGCCCCTTCCTATGCAGAGCCAGCAACGGCAAACACTATGTGGCAAAGGGTTTGGAACTCCCGCCCGCCGAACGTATTGCCGAGCTGCTGTGCGCCCGCCTGGCCTCTGACTTCGGGTTGCCAATCCCCGAGCACGGCTATATCTATATTGACCCCGGCCTACTGCGCTACGACAAAGAAGCACGCAGCGACCTGGGGCCTGGTGACAGCTTCGCCTTGGCTTATGTCGCGGACGCTGCGGACCTGCTCTATTCGCAAGCACTGCAGGTTCCTGTCGACCTGCAAAAAGCCGTTTTCACCTTTGATTACTGGGTTGGTAATGGTGATCGTCAGCTAGGCCCTTTTGGCGGTCGCCCCAATTTGCTGATGTGCGGCACAGACAATCAGCTGCAACTGATTGACCACAACCAGGCATTCCAGTGGCCTCAGGATGTACAGGACTTCGCCCAAAGCCATGTGTTTGGCCCAAGCAATCGGCTATGGCGCATGGATATGGTCGACAAAGTTGAATACAGCCAGCGGATGCACGACACTGCCAAGCGCTTTCGTGACCTATGCTCAGACATACCTGATGAATGGTGTGAATCTATAGGCAAACAGGGACTCGACATTCTGCTCGAAGAAATCGAAAGTAACCTGATGCGCTGCAATTCGGACGAATTCTGGAGCGTCCTGCAATGAAATACGCCTGTCTTTACAGCATCGTGCGCTTCGCGCCTTTTGCCGAAACCGAAGAATTCGCCAATGTCGGCATCGTTCTCTCGGCCCCGGCCATTGGGCGCATGGAGTACAGGCTCGCCCGTAAAAATCTAAAACGGGTCAATCGCTTCTTCGAATGCAACAACCTGTTCGCCAAGGCCATGGAAATAGCCCAGAACGAGCTGGATGCTGTGCGAGCGATGACAGCAGAAGCACAAGAAAGCCAAATTGTTAACCACTTCCGCTTCCTGACCGAGCCCAAGGAGTCGCTGATTCGCTTCAGCCCCATGCGCTCAATCCTGGTGGAAAACTTTGATGTCACTCTTGAGGAGCTTTTTGGTCGGTATATCGAACGTCAAGGCATGGCTCGTGATCGTCGTGAAGAAGTCATGGTTCGTGAAATTCGCACCCTGTTTACGGAAGCCTCTATTCGTAGCTTCCGGGATGAGACGCTGACTGGTGAACTGATCAAGCTGCATCTGCCTCTGGTTCACCGCAACAAGGTCGTGGCCGCCATCAAGCCTTTGGCTTTTGACCAAGCGGAGCCAAGCGCAATTCTCGATCACTGCGAACAATGGCTGATGAAATTCGCACGCGCCGAGAAGGAAGGGATTATTGAGCTGAAGAACGTACTGATCCCGGTTGCGGCCCCGGCAGAGAATGATTCTGCGCGCCACAGGAAGGCGGTACAGGTAGCCAAAGAGTGCATCCTAGACCGCGGATTGCAGCTGGTCGAATATCAGGCCACCCAGAAAATTGCAGCCTTCGCGCAGAGCTACGTTCAATAGCCTCAAGCAGCTTTCCTGCTCTGCAAAAGGCCCGGTAAATCCGGGCCTTGTGCTTTTGTTCTTGTGTTACCCAAGCGGGCTATATCTCAATGATCAAATCCGAGCGAAAGCCAGTCTCTTCGCCCGGATACCCCCTTGGATTGCAGACCACACGCGTACCTGCCAAGTCATAGTCGACGGCAGTGTGTGAATGCCCATGGACCCACAGTGCCATTTGCTCGGCCCCCATATGACCTTCCCAGCGGCTGGCATACGCGGCATCCATATGAGTGCCGGCATGGGGGTTGCTCTGAAGAGAGCGTAGCGTCGGCGCATGGTGGGTGATCACCACCGTTGGCCCACCAAATGGCTCCGACAACTTCATGCGCAGCCAATCTTTCGTCTGCACTGACTGGGCAACCAAATCAGCGGGCCGGATGCGCCTGTAACTTTCCGTGCGGATCTGTCGGAAGTCATTCATAGAATTCTGCGCACTCATGCACGCCATCGGCGGGTTACCGGTAGCGGCGAAATCCGTCCACATGGTTGCCCCCAAAAAACGCACGCCGGCCAGAATCACTTCGTCCCGACCCAACACCCGCACGCGATCATCCTGCGCCGCCCTTAGTTTCTGCAGGGTGTGCGTCAGGTGCCCGCCGTAAAATTCGTGATTGCCGGGCACGTACAACACCGGCCCAGAGAAGGACTGCCTGCCCATTCAACAGCGCGTGCTTTGACATCGATGTCGCCCGCCAGAATGACCACATCACAGTCCAGGGGCTCTGGAGAAAATGGGCTGAACTCATTGTGCAGATCGGACAGCAGATGGATATGCATCATTCTGTTCAGTAAATTCCAGATGTCATATCAAATATCGTCACTTATGGCGTGTAAGGGAAGGACGGCATCACTCTTGAACGCAATACACAGGTTAGTATGGTCCTTGAGATTATTGTTTTTGACAGTCCGCATCGCAGCAGGACAGAGGAGGGTCACAGGTCCGAACTCATAAAGCGAGAAGGCCTCTAGCGTATATTTTTTTCCTCCATCGCTTGTTGCATTCCAGCTCAACTGGTTGAGGTAGTCAGCGGGGTAATCCTCGCTGCTAACCAAGTACTTTCTTACTTGACGATCACTCAAACCCAGAACACTCATAGACCCCACTGATGCGAAACTAAATACAGGGGGAGCAGTGAGAGTAAGTATACCCAAAAAAATCAACACACCGGCTAACGCGGACTTCACCTGTGCCGCTCTATTTTTATTGATCGACATGTAATAACCAACGGCCGGCGCTAAAGAGCCGGCCATTGTTAAAAGACAAAAAAGAAGCGCTTCAGTCAATCCCGACATTCCCGAACGCCCCTCATAAAATCTCATCACATACCAAGCAGGATAGATACCAAGCAGTGCAGTTACACCAACAAGGATAGTCAGCAAGACACACGCCAAAATCCCCTTATGTATTGCCAATGGAGCAGCCAGATACTCCGCTTTGTCCAGATGTCCATTGATGAATGGCCAGGAGAAAACGGCGGGCAATATAAAAACGACTAGCAGCCACCATGGGCTTTCAAGAGTGCGATCTAACTGAGAGGCGATCCCTAAGATAAAAACGATGCCAAGCATCCCCAGCACCGTCACGCCGAATAGCCTGCGAGTAAACGAATCACCATACTCAGGTTTCGGTCGAAGCCACGCAGGCACGAGCGAGAAGAAATACGAGGTGATGAGCATGCTGCCAACTATCGCAACGAAAAATAGAATGAATGCCAAGACAAGAACAATCAAACTCGGACTAAACTGTAATGAGCGTAGAAGCACATCGGGTCGACCGATATAGTTAACATAAACGACTAGACTAAAAATACCAGCAATGGGTGCCATGGCTGCCACTGTTGCCGAAATCCAGGCGAAGTGGTTTTTAATGAGTTCCAAAACCCAAAGGGAGCCACCGCTTTCTTTTTCTGGAGTGCCGACCTGCATACCCGGGGTCCTTTTTTACGCCCACATTCATAATCTACGGATAGTTAGGGATCTACTTCCACTCACCATCCTTCTCAAAAATCGAACCAGCAGCAAGTCTACTTTATATTTATATATTAAATGCAAGAATGAAACATCTTTTCGTTTGCAAGCGTTGCTGGAAACTTAAGGCCATGAACGCAAAGCCATCGAGACGGAATTCCTCGTTAACGTCTCACCGTCCTGCTACTCGAACCTGCGGCTGCCGTTCCACCATCAGAACAGCGTTCGACTCAGCCTGGCTTGGAGAAGCAGTTGACCGTATCTATCAAGCGCGACGTCCTCTTTCCTCAGGCGTCTCCGAGATAGGGCCTTCGTCGCCTATCTTCGCTATCGACTAAAGCCCGAATGGCAGCGCATCGAAATAGCTCTAGATCAACAGAAATAAAGGTTCGTTCAACTACACTCGCTTTCGGTAAGATCCAGCAAGTTGCTCAATCAATCGAGGCAGAGAAATGGACTTCACTCCCGTCATCGCGCAGGTCTGGGGCATGTTGGCTTGGTTCATCCCAGCTGCACTGCTGATCGGCCTGCTCAAGTCGCCCTGGGCCAAAGGTCACATTGGCGAACTCCTGGTACGGCTGTTCGCTCATTGGCAGCTGGACAAACAAACCTACCGCCGTCTGCACAATGTCACGCTGGACACGCCAGACGGCACCACGCAAATCGACCACGTATTCCTCTCGCCCTACGGCATCTTCGTGCTGGAAACGAAGAACATGAGCGGCTGGATTTTTGGCAGCGAGAAACAGCCGCTGTGGACGCAGAAGCTCTACAAGCGCACCTTCAAATTTCAGAACCCGCTGCGGCAGAACTACAAGCACCTCAAAGCCCTAGAGGCCACACTTGGCGTTAACCCCGAGCACCTGCACTCGGTCGTCACCTTTGTCGGCGGCAGCACCTTCAAAACCCAAGTGCCGGCCAACGTGACCCAGGGCATTGGTTTTATCCGCTATATCCAGTCATTTCAGCTGCCGGTGTTTAGCGCGGCAGAAGTCGAAGCCATGCTGCACGCCCTGCAAACCGGCCGCCGTGCGCCGACACTCGCCACCCATCGCGAGCATGTGCAAAACCTTAAGCGCCGAAGCGATCCGACAGCCGAGCGGCAATGCCCGAAATGCGGCAGCGCGCTACTGATGCGCACCGTGAAGTCAGGGGCGAAAGCGGGGTTGCAGTTTTGGGGGTGCTCGGCGTTTCCCAAGTGCCGAACCATGCAGAGCCTTTGAGGTGCTGGAATCAGCTAGTAAACGTGGTCTGTCCCCTATTACTCCATACCGTGAGTAGCCCCCGCCCCGCTGAGCCTCTGTAGAAAAAGCAGCCAGACTGATAGAGTCTCAATTAACTATCCGGACTGAAGTACGCGCTGAGCAAATTAGCGAGGCATGCTTCAATCAAAACGGTAAGCTGGTAACTAATATGCAGGATTTGCGATGACTAACGCTGAAGCTCCCCAAGCTTATACACAAACCATCTCCGAGGAACGAAATCAACTCGGCGAAAATACTGGCGTTGAGCTTGAGCGAGAAGACCAAACGGGCTCTCTAGGCGAGATTGGCGAGCCGTTCGATCCAGACGAAATCGAGGTTCAGACTCGATCTATGACGATCGGACTAATGATCTCACGACTGCGCCATAAGGCGGTTGATCTCGATCCGGAATTCCAGCGTCGCCGAGGTATCTGGACTGACATTCGCCAAAGCCGACTAATCGAGTCTATCTTACTTAAAATACCATTGCCGACGTTCTACGCAGCAGAGGACGAAGAAGAAAATTGGTCGATTGTGGATGGGATTCAACGACTAACTGCCATTGCTCGCTTCATCGAGCCAAGCACAGTGGGCGATGGCCAACTCAAGCTAATTGGCCTTGAGTATCTAGGGCAGCAGTTCGATGGGAAGATATTCAAGGATCTCACTCCCAAAATGATGCGACGGTTGGAGGAAACTGAAATCGTCGTCCACGTGATCCGTCATGGCACCCCCGAGGTAGTGAAACATAATATCTTCGCTCGGATTAACACAGGAGGTATTCCACTATCCGCGCAGGAATTACGTCATGCCCTCATTGGTGGCCAGGCCCGAACACTCTTGAGGGACTGGGCCAAAGATGAGCGCTTCCTCCAAGCCACCGCTTACGCTATAAGCGACGACCGAATGAGCGACCGAGAGCTGGTTCTGCGGTTCATTGCTTTCAGGCTGACCAAGGCCACCGACTTCCGACCTATAGATTTTGACCGCTTCCTAGGACAAGCCATGCGTGAGGTCAACACATGGAGCGAAAAAGAGCTTCTACTGCAGAAGAATGCCTTCGATAGAGCGATGGAAGTTTCTGCCGACATTTTTGGCGACGACGCGTTCCGTAAACGGTACAGGAAAGATGATGGCCGCTTTCCAATAAACAAAGCCCTATTCGAAGCAGTGGCTGTTACCTTGTCAGAGTTGTCGATCAATGAGCAGAACCTGCTAGTTGAGCGAAGCGACCAAGTGAAGGATCAGTTCATTGAATTAATGGCTGACCGTGCGTTCGAGCGTGCGATTTCACAAGGCACAGGTGACCCGGCTAAAGTAAGACTCCGATTTGATAGGATTCAAAAATTATTCTGGAGCGTGATGGATGATTGATGCAGTGACCCTGAAGAACTTTAAAGGATTCAAGTCTGCTGAAATCCCGCTTGCCCCGCTTACAGTGCTGACGGGACTAAATAGCTCCGGGAAAAGCACGGTGCTACAGTCATTGGGGGTCCTGCGACAGTCTATAGACGCTGGCTTCTTGAGCAGTGGAAGCTGGCTGCTAAATGGGCCTTTTGTTGAGCTAGGAGCGGGATCCGATGTGCTGCACGAAGACAGCGACTCAGAAGAAATTAGTATTGGCTTCATTCAAGACGGTGCCCGCTTTTCTTGGACCGTAGCATACGCTCAGCAGGCCGACGTCCTAGAGCCCAATGCTAGTTTTAAAGCAAGCGAATCGACATTAACCCCTTTCTCAGACCGCTTTCAGTTCCTTCGTGCAGATAGGGTCAACCCTCAGACAATTTCAGCCAAATCCCGCCATGCAGTAAGCCAAAATAAGTCTCTAGGGGCGAAAGGGGAGTTCGCAGCCCACTTTCTGGCTATTTTTCGTGACCAACCGGTGCCGGTCAGTATCCGATACCCGGAAGCGTCTGAAACTACACCGGGCCTACTGAGCCAAGTGAATGCGTGGATGCAAGAGTTCAGCCCCGGGGTGCGCCTGGATGTCCGTGATGTCGTTGGAACTGACTATGTTCGTCTTAGCTTCACATATGGTTCGGGAGTCAACGAATCAAACGCCTATCGCTCCACAAACGTGGGATTTGGCCTCGCCTATAGCTTGCCCATCGTTATCTCCTGCCTAGCAACGCCAGTAGGCGGCCTTATTCTCATCGAAAACCCGGAAGCTCATCTCCACCCTCGTGGCCAGATGGCTATGGGCCGACTCGTGGCTCTAGCTGCGTCAGCGGGAATTCAAGTGATCGTCGAAACCCATAGCGATCATTTTCTAAATGGGGTCCGGCTTGCGGTAAAACGCAGTGAGCTTGATTATACGAATGCGAAGATTCATTTCTTCAGTCGAAACCCAGCGCTTCGCCAAAGCACTTTCGTTAGCCCCAGCGTACAACCTGACGGAAGACTGTCCTTCTGGCCTGAGGGCTTCTTCGACCAGTGGGATAACGCATTGATGGATCTGTGCAGCTGATGTCCTTGCTAGGGTTCTTAAATGAGCTTTCCACACCTACGGACGACTCTCCACGTGAGTTGGTGATTGAACAGCTCATCCAGCTTGCTAGATCAGTCCAAACGGTACGTCGCTGGCGCCAAGACTTCGCTATGCAAACTCAAAATCCGATCTCGAGTTGGCGATTTGGGGAAAACTATGGGTTTGGTGACTTCTTGCGCGAAGCACGTACCAAAGATGACGCGCGCTCGCTACTAGCTGCAGTCAATCGCGCGCCGCTGCGACATGGATTGCCGATGGCACGCGATTCTGATGGCGACCTGGAATACAAATTTGGCGAGCAAGTCGCAGAAGCGTTGGGGCTTGCCGACCTATTCGACGGTTTCGCGCTTAGTTTCAACAGTGCTCACTGGCAGCAGCGCCTCCTTAGCGTCGAACGCACTGAGGTCGTGCAAATGCCCGAGGGGCATTTGGAGCTGATAACAACAAGCATTGACGTGCGCAACACATGTACATCTGATGACGTTAATTCGCACCGCCCTTGGCTGGACACGGCAGGAAAGCTTTCTCTTCGGGACTTTGCTGATTTCGAGGCCAATAGAACCACCCGACTACCTCATCTGGCCTTTCTCCAAGGTGCGCTTGATCAGCTCAGAGCAATTGAGCCAACCAATCCTTGGTGGCGCGCTATCTGCAATCGGCTCGATGAGCTGCAGGAAGCGATGGCAGAGTGGAACCCCGCTGAATCACCGGAGCCTCTGTGGCGAAGCCGCGTGACTGGTGAACATCAAAAACGTCAACGCCTGTGTAACTTTACCGACCTCGACGGTGAGACGCGGTGCTTTGATAAACATGCCCGGTTCACACCTTATGCGGGCAGGCTGCATTTCCGGTTGGATCCTACCGGTCCTCGAATGATCGTAGCGCACATTGGCATGAAGCTATGAAGGCGTACCGAGCCTAATCAGCAGTAACAAATGCATTATCCACCGTGTCAAGCGTCCACTCATCCTGGACAGACCATACCGAAGCTGCACTAAGCTGAACTTCTCAGCTTCGTCATATAAGGGCGGTCATGAATGCAGAGCAATGAGGTTCTCTGCATCGGTAACAGCTTGCTGATTCCGCTCCAACTGGTTGCTCTGAGCTTTAGTTCTGGAAGGCGACTTTGGGTAGATGGTCGAACAAGGGTCTCGACAGCCAGGCCGGAAGTTTTTGAGGATAAAACAACGGTACGCTAACGGTACAGTAATCAGCTTGTAGTCCTTTCCTCAAATTACGCTCAACACCAGCAACCACGCTACTTCAGCTCACTGTATCTGTTCTAAGCTACGCCCGATTTCACTAGGCTAGCAGCGTTTCTAGGCAACTCATAATCCTTTGGTCCACGGTTCGAGTCCGTGTGGGCCCACCACCTCGAAAGCCGCGCATTGCGCGGCTATTTTCGTTTGTCTTGCCGCCGCCGGCTGCAAATGCCTGCACGCAGGGCAGCGATACGACCCTTGGGATAAATAGCCAAACCGCATATAAACCTGAATAAACGTTCCTAGACTCTCTAAGGGCTCACCCCTATCGTTCGCGCGTGGCCGCTGTGTTGGGCCGGTCGTTACGCCACGTTAAGGACGTTCATGCTCTCCGATTCACTGCCGCTGCTGTTCGTCTGCGCCTTGTTGCTCTGGGTGCTGGTGTCTTTCGTGCGAGAGACGTGGAGCCCGGATATCGTCGTGGCGATCGCGGTGGCGGTGTTGATCGCCAGCCAGTTGCTGACCCCCGCGGAAGTGCTCGGAGTATTGTCCAACTCCGCCCCCGTCACCATTGCCTGCATGTTCGTCATCTCCGCGGCGCTGGAGCGCACCGGCTGCATCGATGCGCTGGGTAACTGGCTGGGTGGACTGGTCGGCACCAGCCCGACCCGCGTGCTCGGCGGCCTGACAATTACCGCGCTGATCATTTCGGCCTTTCTCAACAACACGCCCGTGGTAGCGATCCTGACACCAGTGGCCATTTCCCTGGCAACGCGGGCCGGCACCACTCCTTCTAAGCTGCTGATTCCGCTTTCCTACGCCACCATCCTTGGCGGCACGCTGACGATGATCGGCACCTCGACCAACATTCTGGTCGATGGGGTGGCCCGTAAGGCCGGGCTCGCCCCGTTCGGCATGTTTGAAATCACCGGCGCTGCGCTGGTGCTCGCCGCGGCCGGCATGCTGTATATGCTGACCATCGGCAAGCGGCTGCTGCCGGAGCGCGATACCCTGTCCAAGCTGCTCGGGCCGAAGCTCGACCGCACCTTCATGAGCGAGTTACGCGTCCCTCAGGGCTCGCCGGTCATTGGCAAAAGCATTGCCGACGCCAACCTCAACGGTGGCAGCGGACTGCAAGTTCTGCAGGTGAACCGCGGGGTTCATTTGCACAGCCGACCGGAACAGGATTTCAGCTTGCTGGCAGGCGATGTGTTGGTCATCCACGGCCAGGTCAAGGATGTAGTTGAGCTGCGCGGCAGCGGTCATCTGACCTTCAACCGCAGCGATGCCTTCGAAACCATCAGCAGCGAGAATGAAGTGCTCGCTGAAGCCATCGTCGGACGCAACTCGCGTTATAGCCACCGACCGATGCGCGACCTCGATCTCAGCGCCCGCTACGGGATCAATGTGCTGGCCGTGCACCGGCAGGACGAAAACATCCAAGGCAACCTTGACGATTTCCAACTGCAATTCGGTGACGTGATGCTGGTCGAGGGCACACCGGCGCAGATCAAGCGTTTCGCCGACAACGGCGAGCTGATCAGCCTCAACGCGGTGCAGGAGCGTGCGTATCGCCGGGACAAGGCACCGATTGCCATTGGCACCACGCTAATGGTGATGCTGCTGGCGGCGTTCGGCGTGATGCCCATCGAAGGTTTGGCCATCATGGGGGCGGCTGCGGTGCTTGCCACTCGCTGCCTCGATGTCGAAGACGCCTACAAGGCGGTGGACTGGAAGATACTCAGCCTGATCTTCGGCATGCTCGCCATCAGCGTCGCGATGAACAAGGTCGGACTGGTCGAGCTGATCGTCTCCAGTGTGGTTGACCTGACGCCATGGGCTGGGCCGCTGTTCATGCTGGGGTTCATTTATCTATTCACGTCGGTGCTCACCGAGATCCTGTCCAACAATGCGGTCGCCGTGCTTGTAACCCCAATCGCTATTGGCCTCGCCCAGCAGCTCGGCATCGACCCTCGCGCCTTTGTGGTCGCGGTAATGTTTGCCGCCAGCGCCAGTTTCGCCACGCCTATCGGTTATCAGACCAACACCTTCGTCTATAACGCCGGCGGCTATCGCTTCGTCGACTTCCTCAAGGTGGGGATTCCACTGAATCTCTTGCTGTGGTTTGTCGCGACGCTGGTGATCCCGCTGTTCTGGCCGCTCGCACCACTTTGATGGCGCGGCTTGCCCTGGGTCATTGACCATGCCGGCGTTCGGTTTCATGCTCTCGGGCCTTTGCCACGATGAACAAGAACAAGGAGCGCCCCATGAAGCTGGAAACCCTCGCCGTCCATGCCGGTTACAGCCCGGACCCGACCACCCGTGCGGTGGCAGTGCCGATCTACCAGACCACTTCCTATGCGTTCGACGATACCCAGCACGGCGCGGATCTGTTCGATTTGAAGGTGCCCGGCAACATCTATACGCGCATCATGAATCCCACCACCGACGTGCTTGAGCAGCGCGTCGCGGCACTGGAAGGCGGCGTGGCGGCATTGGCTGTGGCTTCGGGAATGGCAGCGATCACCTATGCCATCCAGACCATTGCCGAAGTGGGTGACAACATCGTCTCGGTGGCCAAACTCTATGGCGGCACCTTCAACCTGTTTGCCCATACCCTGCCGCGTCAGGGTATCGAGGTGCGCTTCGCCGCTCACGACGACATCGCTGCGCTCGAGGCGCTGATCGACGACAAGACCAAGGCGGTCTTCTGCGAGTCCATCGGCAACCCGGCAGGCAACATCATCGATCTCCAGGCACTGGCTGAAGCCGCACACCGTCACGGCGTACCGCTGATTGTCGATAACACCGTTGCCACGCCAATGCTCTGCCGCCCGTTCGAGCACGGTGCGGACATCGTCGTGCACTCTCTGACCAAGTATATGGGCGGTCATGGCACCAGCATTGGCGGCATTGTGGTCGATTCCGGCAAGTTCCCCTGGGCGCAGCACAAGAACCGCTTCGCGCTGCTGAATACACCTGACGTGTCCTACCACGGCGTTACCTACACCGAGGCGTTCGGCCCCGCTGCCTTCATCGGCCGCTGCCGGGTGGTTCCGCTGCGCAACATGGGCGCGGCGATTTCACCGTTCAATTCGTTCCTGATCCTGCAGGGGCTGGAGACGCTGGCGTTGCGCATGGAACGCCACTGCGAGAATGCGTTGAAGGTTGCCGAATTCCTGCAGGCACACCCGCAGGTGGAGTGGGTGAAATATGCCGGCCTGGCCGACCATCCGGAGCATGAATTGGCGCGCCGCTATATGCGTGGCACGCCGGCGTCGATTCTCTGCTTCGGCATCAAAGGTGGCATGGAGGCCGGTGCGCGCTTCATCGATGCACTCACGCTGATCGTGCGACTGGTCAACATCGGCGACGCCAAGTCGCTGGCCTGTCATCCCGCCAGCACCACGCATCGCCAGCTGAACGCCGAAGAACTCGCCCGGGCAGGCGTGTCCCAGGATCTGATCCGGCTGTCCATTGGCATCGAGCACATCGATGACATCCTCGCTGACCTGACCCAGGCCCTGGACGCAGCCAAGGGCTAAGGCCGCCAGAGCCGTTCGCCAGCGAGGCTTGATATCGGTCAGCGAGGCTCCACATTATTGCGACAAACTGCTGTGGAGCCTCGCCATGACCGACTCGCTGATCATCCCCTGCGCACATTGCGCCAGCCTTAACCGTATCCCTACCGATCGGCTGCGTGACGCGCCGCGCTGCGGACGCTGCAAGTCAGATGCATTGCCGAACACGCCCTTCGAGCTGCAGCAGAATCAGTTCGCCAACCAGATCAAGGGTGATTTGCCGCTGCTGGTGGACGTCTGGGCCAGTTGGTGCGGCCCCTGCCGCAGTTTCGCCCCGACCTTCGCCCAGGCCGCCGCTCAGCTGCAGGGTCGTTGCCGATTGGCCAAATTGGACAGCGAGGCCAATCCGCAACTGTCGGGCCAGCTCGGCATTCGCTCGATCCCCAGCCTGATCCTGTTCAAGGGCGGTAAAGAGGTCGCGCGTCAGAGCGGCGCGATGCCGTTGCCGCAGCTGCTGGCCTGGCTCCAACAGCAAGGGATATGACAGCAGCCTGTCCGGCTGCTGAGCGGGCGTAAGAAAAAGCCGAAGCGGGTTCGACGCTGGCATCAGCACGGCATGGCACGAGTGCGCCGGCCACCTCCGGCAAACTTTGAACAGACCATTGAATCGGACTTTCAGTTCCGTGCACCAGGCCTGCCTTTTATCCGGATATGTCACGCAACGTTTGCCTAGGCTTCAGCGCGATTGGATAATGCCGCCGTTTTCACGGCCGACATTTACCGATAGTCGCTGTACAGGGACGTCGACACGCCAATAACAAAGGCTCGAGGATGAGCCGGTGAGTTCAGCGTGATTCAATTCGAAATCGATCAATGGCAGGCTTGGGCTCCAGGCCTGACAAGCACTGATGACTGGGCCAATTGGGCCCAGAACCCGTGCGAGCTCGGAAGCAAAGACGCACAACCGGACGTCAGCTTCCTGCCGGCCATGCAACGTCGCCGTCTGAGTCGCCTGGCGCGCATGGTCTTCGCCGTGGCCACTCCTCTGGCGACTGGCCGGCCACCGATGCCACTGGTCTATGCCTCCCGTCATGGCGAGACCGCGCGCACCTTCGCCATCCTCAGTGATTTGGCGAGCGACGAGCCGCTTTCCCCTACCCAGTTCAGTCTGTCGGTGCACAACGCGATCATCGGCCTCTGGTCCATTCATCAGCAGGACAGCAGCGAGATGACCGCATTGGCCGCTGAAGGCGATGGGCTGGAGCATGCCTTGCTGGAAGCCGCCTTATTGCTCGGCGAAGGCGTTTCCGAGGTATTGGTGGTGGTCGCCGAAGACCAACCCCCCACGGTTTATACGCCCTGGATCAGCGACGTGAGCTTTCCTTATGCCGTGGCGCTGTTGCTTAAGCCGGGCAAGACCTGGCAATTGAGCCTCGAAGCCGCAGAGCCAACCGCCAGACAGGCATCGCACCCGCATGCGATCAAACTGGTCCACGCACTGCTCAAGGACCAACCGACCTTTCAAAACACCTGGGAGAGCCGCCAATGGAACTGGCAGCAAACCTATTGAACCGCCGATACAGCGCGCCCTGGCTGTGGCGCCTGGTCGCGACCGGATTGTCGTTCATGCTGTTTGGTGTCGGCGGTCTCTGCCTGCGACTGATCGTGTTCCCTCTGCTGGGGCTTCTGCCCGGCGATAAAGCCGAGCAGCGCCTTCGCGCGCGGCAGACCGTGAGCCGCCTGTTCTGGCTGTTCGTCCAGTTCATGTATCGCAGCGGCGTGCTGACCTATGAAGTCGAGGGTGCCGAACGCCTCGGTCGCCCTGGGCAACTGGTGATCGCCAACCACCCTTCGCTGATCGACGTGGTGGTGCTGATCGCACTGATCCGTGACGCCAACTGCGTGGTCAAGCAAAGCCTGTGGGACAACCCCTTCACTCGCGGACCGATCCGTGCGGCTCAGTACATCAGTAATAACGGCAGCGCGGAGATGCTCGACGAAGCAGCCGATGCGCTGAGGCAAGGCCAGACACTGATTATCTTTCCCGAAGGCACGCGCACCACACCGGGCCAGGCGCCGCAGTTTCATCGCGGCGCGGCGGCCATCGCGCTGCGTGGTGCGCGCTTGGTGACGCCGGTGGTGATTACGGTAACGCCCACTACCCTGACCAAAGCCGAGCCCTGGTATCGGATTCCGGCAAGACGTTTTCATTTTCATCTGCGCGTCGGTGAAGATATCGACCCGCAGCTGTTCGCCGCCCGTGGCGCAGCACCTATCGCCTCGCGGCAACTCAACGATCATCTGCATCGACACTTCATAAAGGAGCTCGCACTCGATGAGCCAACTGCAGCTTGAAATCAAGCAACTGATCATCGACGCCCTGGGTCTGGAAGACCTCGGCCCGGACGATATCGCAGCCGACCAGCCGCTATTCGGCGAAGGACTCGGGCTGGATTCGGTCGATGCACTGGAGCTGGGTCTGGCGATCCAGAAGCGCTTCGGCATCAAGATCGACGCCGATGCCAAGGACACCCGCAAGCATTTCGCCAGTGTCGACAGCCTGACCGCTTACGTCAGCGCAAACCGCGCCCTCGCCGAGGAGGCCTGAGATGAAAAGCCGCGACGAGATATTCCAGACCCTGCGTGACGCACTGGTTGAGCTGTTCGAACTCGAACCTGAGCGGATCAGCCTGGAAGCCAACCTTTACCAGGACCTGGAAATCGACAGCATCGACGCGGTCGACCTGATCGATCACATCAAGCGCCAGACGGGCAAGAAGATTGCCGCGGAGGAATTCAAGTCGGTACGGACCGTGGGCGATGTCGTCGAAGCGGTCTATCGACTGGTCAACCCGCAGCCGGCCTGACCCGCCCGATCAACAGAACAGCCATTATCCGGGTAGCCGCAGCGTTACCCGGATAATGGCTCCATGCGCAAATGGACGGCACGATGCATGCACCCGCACCAACAGGCAAAGCGAACGCCAGCCGGCTGATTGGCCTTGGCCTGCTGCTGGCCGGCCTCGCCTACCCGTTTGGTGTGTACCTTGGTCTGGAGCACCTGTCGCCCCGGCTGTTCGCCCTGCTGCTCGGCACGCTCTGGCTGGCTCGCCTATGCAGCAGCAAGCAGACACCGCTGAGCTACACGATGGCAGCGACTGCCCTGCTGTTCTGCCTGTTGCTTGGGCTGGCGGGCGAGCCGGCGCTGCTGCGCTGGTACCCGGTACTGATCAGCCTGGCCCTGTTCGGCCTGTTTGCCGGCAGCCTCTACTCCGGCATGCCGATCATCGAGCGCCTCGCGCGGCTGAGCGAACCCGAACTCCCGCCGGCAGCGGTGCGCTATACGCGGCAGGTGACCTGGGTCTGGCTGGGCTACTTCCTCGTTAACGCCGGCATCGCCAGCGGACTCGCGCTCTGGGCGCCGCTGAGCTGGTGGACGCTATACACCGGACTGATCGCCTATCTGCTGATGGGGCTGTTGTTTGCCGGTGAGTGGTTAGTCCGTCAGCGAGTCAGGAAAGCAACATGAACTGGATTGCCCTCGAACACCTGCTCGACCACGCGCCCAAGTCGCGTCCGGTCACGCTCGATTCGGTGCTGGAGCATGCCGAACTGCGTCAGCAAGCGCTGCGTCTGGCCGCAGGGCTGCGTAACCGCGGCGTCGCCCGACTCGCGGTGCATCTGGAGGATGCCGGCGAGCTGGCGATTGCGCTGCTCGGCGCCTGGCGAGCCGGCGTGACCGTGCTGCTGCCGGCTGATCTGCAGCCCGCGAGCCGTGCGCGCCTGGCGCACCAGGCCGATCTATGGCTGACAGACCAGGACGGCGATGCGCATATCTCGGAGCTGTTCGCCGAACCGCTGGAACCGGCGAAGCTGGACCTGGACAGGTGTCGGCTGCTGCTCTGCACGTCCGGCTCCAGTGGCGAACCGAAGCTGATCGACAAGCGCCTACGCCAGCTGGCGAACGAGGTGGAAATCCTCGAAGCCTGCTGGGGCCCCGACCTCGGCGATGCCTGCGTGATCGCCAGCGTCGCGGCGCAGCACATCTATGGGCTGCTGTTCCGGGTGCTCTGGCCGTTGTGCGCGGGCCGGCCGTTTCTGCGTCGCGCACAACCCTTCCCTGAAGATATCCAGCTAGCCAGCCGCCCGCATTTGCGCTTCTGCTGGGTGGCCAGCCCGGCGTTGCTCAAGCGCATGGGCGACAACCTCGACTGGCCGGCGTTGCGCAGCGTGCGCCGCGTCTTTTCCTCGGGGGGAGCCTTGGATATCGAGGCTGCGCAGCGATTGCAGCAGCGTCTGGGTCAGCTTCCGACCGAGATCTACGGCAGTTCCGAGACCGGCGGTATCGCCTGGCGCCAAGGCGGGCATCTGTGGCAACCCTTCCCCGGCGTCCAGTTGGGCCAGGACGACAACGGAGCTTTGCGCATCGCCTCGCCCTGCCTGCCGCCAGGCCATACAGAACAGACGGCCGATGCGGCGCGAATCGAGAGCGATGGGCGCTTCGAATTGCTCGGCCGACTGGATCGCATCGTCAAGCTGGAAGAAAAACGCATCTCCCTGCCAATGCTGGAAACAGCCCTGGCCACACACCCTTTTGTCAGCGAAGCGCGCCTCGGCGTGGTCAGCGACAACCGTGCCTACCTCGCGGCGCTGGTTGCGCTCAGTGAGGCGGGCCTGCACGCCCTGCGCAACGGTGGCCGACGCGCATTGACCGAGACGTTGCGCAAGCACTTGGCAGACCACTGCGAAGCGCTGGCCTTGCCGCGCCGCTGGCGGCTACTGACCCATCTGCCCTGCAACAGCCAGGGCAAGGTGCCCCAGGCACAACTCGATGCACTGTTGCAGGCACCACGGCCGTTGCAGCCCGAACGACTCAGCGTCTCCCGGGACGAGGATCAATGGCAGCTCCTGCTGGCCGTCCCGCCGGACCTGGCGCACTTCACCGGGCACTTTCCGCAAACCCCGGTTCTCCCCGGCGTGGTGCAGATCGACTGGGCCATCGGCCTTGCCCGCGAGCTGATCGCCGACCTGCCGCCGAGCTTCCAAGGCATGGAAGTACTCAAGTTCCAACAGCTCGCCCGTCCGGGTGACCAGTTGAGCCTGACCCTGCGTTTCGACCGCGAGCGCCGCAAGCTGCATTTCGCATACCGCAACGGCGACGCGCCCTGCTCGTCCGGCCGCATTCTGCTGGGAGATCCGCTGTGACCATGCTTACCCCGCTTGAGCCTGCGATGGCGACCGTGCCCGTTAAGGACAGCCCTCAACAGTTGTCGTTAGCGATTGACGAAGACTGGTTCAAGCCGTGCGCGGTGGTGCCGGTGTACAACCACGAAGCCAGCCTGCCCGGCGTCGTTCGTGCATTGCTCGCCGAAGACTTGCAGTGCGTGCTGGTTGATGATGGCTCCAGCCCGGCAGCGGCGGCGGTTATCGATGAGTTGGCAGAACAACCCTCAGTCCACCTGCTCCGCCACCGCCGCAATCAAGGCAAAGGCGCAGCGGTCGCATCCGGCCTGCGCGAGGCGTCGCGTCTGGGTTTCAGCCACGCGTTGCAAGTCGATGCCGACGGCCAACACGACCTGAGCGGCGTGCCGCTGTTCCTCGACCGCGCCAGCCAGGCGCCGGATGCGCTGATCTGTGGCTACCCGCAATACGATTCGAGTGTGCCCAAAGGGCGCCTCTATGCCCGCTACCTGACCCATGTCTGGGTCTGGATCAATACGCTGTCATTGTCTATCCGCGACTCCATGTGCGGCTTTCGTGTCTATCCGCTGCAGCCGGCTCTGGCCCTGCTCGACTCGACGAAGGTGGGTCAGCGCATGGACTTCGACACCGAAATCCTGGTGCGCCTGCACTGGCGACAGCAGCCGATGGTCTGGCTGCCGACGCGGGTGCACTACCCGGCCGATGGGGTTTCGCACTTCCGTCTGTGGCGCGACAACCTGCTGATCTCGTCGATGCACGCACGACTGTTCGGCGGCATGCTCATGCGGGCGCCAGCGCTGCTCTGGCGGAGGTGGAGGGGATGAGCGAACAGGCCGCAGCCGGTTCGCATTGGGCCGCGCACCGCGAGCGGGGCAGCTTTGCCTTGATGAAGCTAACGGCCTGGGCCGTGCGCCTGCTCGGCCGACGTGCCATGGCACCGCTGCTGTACCTGATCGTGCTGTATTTCTACCTGTTCAACCGCAGCGCGCGGCAGAGCGCCTGGCGGTACCAACAGAACCTCGCTGCGTACAGCGGCCGCGCCGATCTGGCGCCCAACTGGCACTCGGTCTATCGCCAGTTCATGGCCTTCGCCGATGCCTTGCTGGACAAGCTCGATGTCTGGGGTGGACGTCTGAGGCTAGATCGACTGGTGCTGCATGACAGCGCCAACCTGCACGCTGACCTCAAGGCGCCACGCGGCCAGCTGCTGGTCGGATCGCACCTGGGCAATCTGGAGATCTGCCGGGCCCTGGCGGAAATGGGCCGTAAGGTAAAGATGAACGTCCTGGTGCACACCCGTCACGCCGAACAGTTCAACCGGCTACTGGATGAATCCGGCGCGAACAACTTGCGGCTGATTCAGGTCAGCGAACTCGACCCGGCGATCATGATGGAGTTGTCCCATCGGCTGGATCAGGGCGAATGGCTCGCCATCGCCGGTGATCGGGTGCCGCTGCAGGGCGGGCGCATCGCCACGGCCGATTTTCTTGGCCAGCCGGCCGCGTTTCCGCAGGGGCCGTGGCTGCTGGCCGGCTTGCTGCAGTGCCCGGCGAATCTGCTGTTCTGCCTGAAACATGCGGGGCAATTCCATGTCCATCTGGAGCCCTTCGCTGATCGCGTCGAGTGGCGGCGTGGCCAGCGCGATGCCGTGGTGCAGGCCTGGGTTCAGCGCTACGCGGATCGACTGGCGGCACGCTGCCTGGAGGCACCCTTGCAATGGTTCAACTTCTACCCTTTCTGGAACACCCATGAACAACGCTGAGCCCGTGATCTTTGGTGAAAACCATCTGCGTATCGAAGACCTGCTGGCCGTCGCCCAGGGCCATGCGCCCGCCCGGCTGCAGTCCGACGCGGCGTTCCGCGAACGGATCGCCCGCGGCGCGCAGTTTCTCGACACCCTGCTCGACCGCGAAGGCGTGATCTACGGCGTGACCACCGGCTATGGCGATTCCTGCGTGGTGGCGGTGCCGCTGCATCAGGTCGAGGCATTGCCACAGCACCTGTTCACCTTCCACGGCTGCGGCCTGGGCAAGCTGCTCGACGCGGAAGCCACCCGAGCAGTGCTGGGCGCCCGCCTGCGTTCGCTGACGCACGGCATGTCTGGCGTACGCATCGAGTTGCTCGAGCGCATGCAGGCGTTCCTCGAGCATGACGTGCTGCCATTGATCCCCGAAGAAGGCTCGGTCGGTGCGAGCGGTGACCTCACGCCGCTGTCCTATGTCGCGGCGACCCTGGCTGGCGAGCGAGAGGTGATGTATCGGGGCGAACGCCGCAGCGCCGCCGAGGTACACCGCCAGCTTGGCTGGACGCCGCTGACTCTCCGTCCCAAAGAAGCCCTTGCGTTGATGAACGGCACCGCAGTGATGACCGGCCTGGCCTGCCTCGCCTACGCCCGCGCCGATTACCTGCTGAAACTGGCGACCCGAATCACCGCACTCAACGTGATCGCGCTGGAAGGCAACCCCGAGCATTTCGACGAACGCCTGTTCGCGGCCAAGCCGCACCCGGGGCAGACACAGGTGGCCGCCTGGATTCGTCAGGACCTTGCCATCGAGGCACCGACCGCGCCGCTGCATCGCTTGCAGGACCGTTACTCGCTGCGCTGCGCACCGCACGTACTCGGCGTACTGGCTGACAGCCTGGGCCTGCTGCGGCAGTTCATCGAAACCGAACTGAACAGCGCCAATGACAACCCGATCATCGACGCGGAAAACGAGCGGGTGCTGCATGGTGGGCATTTCTACGGCGGGCATATCGCCTTTGCCATGGACAGCCTGAAGAATCTTGTCGCCAACGTCGCCGACCTGCTCGACCGGCAGCTCGCGTTGCTGGTCGACACCCGCTACAACCACGGCTTGCCGAGCAACCTGTCCGGCGCCCCCAAAGCCACGGCGATGATCAACCATGGTTTCAAGGCCGTGCAGATCGGAGCCAGCGCCTGGACCGCCGAAGCCCTGAAAAACAGCATGCCCGCCAGCGTTTTTTCGCGCTCGACCGAGTGCCACAACCAGGACAAGGTCAGCATGGGCACTATTGCCGCGCGCGATGCATTGCGTAGTCTGGAGCTGACCGAACAGGTCGCCGCCGCCACTCTGATCGCCGCGAACCAGGGCGTCTGGCTGCGCCAGCGTCAGCCGGCGGCACGGGCGCTACCGGCCCCCCTCGCAGTGATGCACGAAGCGCTTGCCGAAGACTTCCCACCGCTGATCGAAGACCGTGCGCTGGAAAGCGAACTGCGCCTTTGCCTCGAGCGCATTCGTGCGCAGCACTGGGGACTGTATGCGTAAGGGCGGCGTACTGCAGGCAGAAGTCGAAGTGCTGGTGCCCTTCTTCGACGTCGATTCCATGGACATCGTCTGGCACGGCCATTACGTCAAGTATTTCGAGATGGCGCGCTGCGCCCTGCTCGACCGCATCGATCACAACTATATGCAGATGAGGGATGCCGGCTACGCCTGGCCGATCATCGACGTGCAGCTGCGCTACATCCGCGGCGCCCGTTTCAACCAACGCATCGTCGTGCGCGCCGATCTGGTCGAGTGGGAGAACCGCCTGAAGATCAACTACCTGATCAGCGACGCCGAGACCGGCGAGCGTATGACCCGAGGCAGCACCGTTCAGGTCGCTGTGGAGATCGCCAGCCGTGAAATGCTGCTGGCCTCGCCGAAGGTGCTGGTCGACGCCGTGGAGCGCGCGCTGCTGTGATGCGTCTATTCAATAGCCTCTTTTGCCGCACGCTGATTACGCTGGGCCTGTTGCTGGCGGTGACCGCCCGCGCCAACGCATTCGATCTGCTGCAGCTCAGCTTGCAATTGGGCGAACCGGCGGTTGTTCGCGGCACCTTCACCCAGGAGAAATACCTGCGCGCCCTGCCCCAGCCTCTGGTCAGCGTGGGCACCTTCGTCCTGGCGCGCGACAGCGGTCTGCTCTGGTTCCTGCAGGACCCGGTGCAACAGGATTACCGCATCAGCGCCGCCGGGATCGCCCGACGCACGCCCAGCGGCTGGCAGCAGACCCGTCAGCAAGGGCCCGCGGCGCGGCAGAACGAACTGTTTCTAGCCGTACTGCAGGGCGACACCGAAGCCTTGCAGCGCGATTTTGAATTGCAGCTGACTGGCACTGCGCAGGCATGGGCGTTGACACTAACCCCGCGCTCCCGGCTGCTCGCACAGATCTTCTCCAGCATTCTGATCCAGGGAGGGGCCACCGCCGAGCGTATCGAGCTGAGTGAAGCCCAGGGTGACAGCACACTGTTGCTGCTGACCGACGTCCAGATCGATGATCAGTTGAGCCCTAGCGAACGCCATGACCTCGCCGACTGATCACGCGCTCAGGCTGCCGGCCTGGCTCTCCTCACTGTTTTTTCTGGCCCTGCTTGGGCTGGTCGCGTTGACCGCATGGCAATGGCGCGATGGCGCGCCGGTCAGCGCTAATTTGCTGCAATTGTTGCCCAGCGGTGCGCCTGGGGAACTCGAGCAACTCGCCGAGCAGCGCGTGCAGGAACCGCTGAATCGCGATCTGATGCTGCTGGTTGGGCATGCCGACGAAGACACCGCAGTCGCGCTGGCTAAGGAGGTCGCCGGCAATCTCAAGGCCAGCGGCCTGTTTGCGCAGATTCGTCGCTCCGTGCAGGCCGATTTGCCGGCCGTACGCCAGCAATTACTGGATCAACGTCTGGTATTGCTCGACGGGGCCAGCCGCGAAGCCTTGATCGCCTCACCCGAAGCGTTCATTCAACAACGCCTGCAGCGCCTGTTCAGCCCGTTTGAAAGCACCAGCCTGGTGCCGGTTGAAGAAGACTGGTTCGGCCTGGCCGATCTGGCGCAGCGGCGACTGCCACAATCGGGCAATATCCACCCGCGCCTCGATGGCGCGCTGCTGGCCGAACATGACGGCCAGCGCTGGGCGGTTATCCATGCACAGATCGACGGCGATGCCTTCGATGACAAGCTGCCGCTGCAGGTTGACGATCAGGTTCGTGCCGCTCGCCGCTGGGTCGAATCCCAGCACGGCGAGTTGCTCGCGGCGGGCGGCGTGCTGCATGCCGCATATGGGCAGCGTCAGGCGCGTGAGGAAGCAGGCCTGATCGGTAGCGTCTCGCTCGTCGCCACCCTGGCTCTGCTGCATCTGCTGTTCCGTACGCCGCGCGTGCTGCTGGTCGCCCTGCCAGTGCTGGTCGGCGCGCTCAGTGGCGCCGCGGCCTGCGTTGCGCTGTTCGGTCAGATCCACGTACTGACGCTGGTGCTGGGAGCCAGCTTAGTCGGTGTCAGCATCGATTTTCCGCTGCACTACCTGTCCAAGAGCTGGACATTGCAGCCATGGCAGGCCTTTCGAGCCTTGCGCCTGACACTGCCCGGCCTTGCTCTGGCGCTGGCGACCAATGTCATCGGCTATCTGGCCATGGCGTTCACACCGTTTCCAGCATTGAGCCAGGTCGCGGTGTTTTCTGCGGCCGGACTGCTCGGGGCCTTCGCCTGCGCTACCTGCCTGCTGCCGGCGCTGGTGAACGTTCCGTTACAACCATGGGCCGCCCCGCTGAACTGGGCTGAACACGCCTTGATCCTGCGTCGGCGTCTGCTCGAACATCTTTCCTCGCGCTGGCTACTGGCCGGCTTCGTAGTGTTCTGCCTGGCCGGTATCAGCCAAGTGTCGTTCAAGGATGACCTGCGCCAGTGGGTCAGCCGCGCGCCGGCGCTGCAGCAGCAGGCCGAGCGCATTGGCCAGATCACCGGCTTCGAGCCGACCAGCCAGTATTTCCTGGTTCGCGCACAGACACCCGACGAGTTGCTGGAGCGTCAGGAAGCGCTTGGCACTCGCCTCGATGAGCTGGTCGCAGAGCAGAAGCTGCACGGCTATCTTGCCCTGAGCCAATTGGCTGCCCCAGCCGTTGCCCAGGAGAGCCTGCATCTCACGTTGCCGCGCCTGCTGCAATACAGCCAGCCGCTGCTGGCACTTGGCATCACCACAGAGGTGCTCGAAAAAGAACTCGCTGACCTCAAGGCGCTATCAGTCACCGGCCTCGATCAGGTGTTGGCCGGGCCGCTTGCCGAACCTTGGCGCCCGCTCTGGCTGGGTAGCCGACGCGACGGCACAGTTGCTGGCTTGATCAGCCTGCAGGGGCTTCGCGACAGTTCGGCGCTGCACGGCCTGGCCGACGGTATCGGCGGGGTCAGCCTCATCGACCGGCCCGCCGAGCTGAATCGTCTGTTTGCCGAGACCCAGCGCCAGGCAGCGCTGCTCAAACTGCTGGCCGCTGTCGTCATTCTGGCGCTGCTGTGCCTGCCATTCGGCTGGCGCGGTGCCCTGCGCTGTTTGGCTGTTCCGCTGCTGGCGGCGCTTGGCAGCCTTGCCTGCCTCGGCTGGCTGGGCCAGCCATTGACCCTGTTCGGCCTGTTCGGCCTGCTGTTGGTCACGGCGATCGGTGTGGATTACGCAATTCTCATGCGTGAGCAAATCGGTGGTGCCGCAGTGAGCCTGGTCGGCACCCTTCTCGCGGCCGTCACCACCTGGCTGTCGTTCGGCCTGCTAGCCTTGTCGAGCACGCCGGCTGTGAGCAACTTTGGCCTGGCGGTGGGCATCGGCCTGGTATTCGCATTTCTGCTCGCGCCCTGGGCTGCAGAAACCACCGGAAACCCAGCATCTTGACCCTCCAGCGTGGCGCCGTGTTATGGCCTCAGCGGGCCTTGGCTGAGTTTCGGGCGCGACCGGAATACGGTGCTCGCCTGAAAAACGACCTGTCTTACCCAACCCGCCGGCAGCGACCGGCTTCCGCCACCTTACCGAGTCGAACACATGAAGGCTTCATCGCATCCTGAAAACCGTAGCGTTGTCGTTATCGGCGCGGGGCCCTCCGGGGCTATCGCTGCTGCCCTGCTCAAGCGCCAGGGCCACGACGTGCTGGTCATCGAACGACAGCGGTTTCCACGCTTTTCGATTGGTGAAAGCCTGCTCTCCCATTGCCTGGATTTCATCGAGGAAGCGGGCATGCTCGAGGCGGTACAGGCCGCTGGCTTTCAGACCAAGCATGGCGCGGCCTTTGGCTGCGGTAAACGCTACACCGAGTTCGATTTTCGCGACAAATTCACCGAAGGCCACGGCAGCACCTATCAGGTTCAGCGGGCGGATTTCGACAAGCTGCTGGCCGATCAGGCCGCGCTGCAAGGCGTAGAGATTCGCTACGAAGAGGAGATTACTGCCGCAGATTTCGACGGCTCGCGCCCGAGTTTGCAGGTGCGCCGCCTCGACGGTAGCGAATATGCGCTCCAGGCCGACTTCGTCCTCGACGCCAGCGGCTACGGCCGAGTGCTGCCGCGCTTGCTCGATCTGGAAGCGCCGTCGAGCTTTCCACTGCGCCGTGCGGTGTTCACCCATATCAGGGACAACATTGACGACCCGCACTTTGACCGCGACAAGATTCTCATCACTACCCACCCGGAACTGCGCGACGTCTGGTTCTGGACCATCCCGTTCAGCGATGGCCGCTGCTCGCTGGGCGTGGTGGCCAGCGCCGAGCGCTACGAGGGCCGCCCGGTGGATCTGGACGCCTGCCTCAAGGAATTCGTCATGGAGGCCCCCAACCTCAAGCGCATCCTCAAGCATGCGGAATGGGACATCCCCGCACGCCCGATCAACGGCTATTCGGCAAGCGTCAAAGCACTGCACGGCCGCGGTTTTGCACTTCTAGGTAATGCCGCCGAGTTTCTCGACCCGGTGTTCTCATCCGGCGTCACCATCGCGATGCGCTCGGCGAGCATGGCGGCCGCCGTATTGCACCGACAGCTGAACGGCGAGGCAGTGGACTGGGAAAGCGAATTCGCAGCGCCGCTTAAGCGGGGCGTGGATACCTTCCGCACCTATGTCGAGGGCTGGTACGACGGCAGCTTCCAGGACGTCATTTACTACGAACGGGCCCAGCCGGAGATTCGCCGGATGATCTGCTCAATCCTCGCTGGTTACGCCTGGGACGACCGCAACCCCTACGTCGCCGAGCCCCAACGCCGCTTGCGCGTATTGGCCGAGCTCTGTGCCACTCCAACGCCCGCATGATCACGTTGAAACACTGCCTGTCACGCCTGACCTGGCTGCCGCTGCTGCTGTTGCTCGGTGCCTGCGCCCAGCAACAGCCTTTGCCGAGTCAAACGCCATTGCTGTCGTTGCCGATGCAGTTGCATGTCCAACGTCATGAGCACGGCACCACGGACGATTGGCTACTGGTGATTCAGCAAGAAGGGGCTGCCTTGCGCTGGTCGCTGTTCAACCCGCTGGGCGTACCGCTGGCGCGCCAGCTGCTGCTTGATGGGCATTGGCAAGTCGATGGGCTGCTGCCGCCCAATGCCGAAGCGCGTGCGCTGTTTGCCGCGCTGCTATTCGCACTCAGCCCCGCCGAGCAGCTAGGCGAACTCTATGCGGGCAAGCCCTGGACGCTGCACGGGAGCAGCCGCTCTCTGGCAGACGGCAGCTCGGCCTGGCACGTTCGCTATCAGGATAATGGCGGCTTCGAACTCGACGTCGGGCCGACGCTGACCTATGGTGTCGCGCCTATCGCGCCAGCCGGAGCCCGCCAACCATGACCGCCTACCTCAATGCACTCGGGCTGATTTGCGCCCTGGGGCGCGGCAAGGCTGAAGTTGCCCAGCGACTGCTGGCCGGCGACGGCTCAGGCATGCAGCCGCATCCCCAGAGGATTGCCGGGCGCAGCCTGCCGGTCGGCGCCGTCACCGGCAAGCTACCCTCGCTTGCCGATGCGCCGCTGCAGCACGCCACCCGCAACAACCAGCTGCTGTTGGCTGCCCTGGACGAAATCGAATGCGAAGTGCATGAAGCGATCTCGCGCTTCGGCCCAAGCCGTGTCGGCGTGGTCATGGGAACCAGCACCTCCGGCATTCAGGAGGCAACCCAGGGAATAGCCCGTCTGGTACGTGACGGCCAATTGCCGTCCAGCTATCACTACAGCCATCAAGAGCTTTGTGCGCCGGCCAGCTTCATCAGCGAGCGGCTGCAGCTCAGCGGCCCGAGCTACGCGATATCCACGGCCTGTACGTCCAGCGCGCGAGCACTGCTGAGCGCCAAACGGTTGCTGGATGCGGGCATTTGCGATGCAGTGATCTGTGGCGGCGTGGATACCCTGTGCGATCTGACACTGCGCGGCTTCAGCGCCCTCGAGGCGACCAGCATTCGCGTCTGCAATCCGTTCTCGGTCAACCGCGACGGCATCAATATCGGCGAAGCGGCAGCGGTCTTCCTGATGACGCGTGAGCGCGCGCCGATTGCCCTGCTCGGTGGCGGCGCCAGTTCCGATGCCCACCACATCTCCGCTCCTGACCCGCAGGGCCTGGGCGCGATAGCGTCGATGGGCAACGCAATGAGCAGCGCCGGAATCCTGCCCGAACAGATCGGTTATCTGAACCTGCACGGCACCGCCACTCGGCACAACGATGCGATGGAAAGCCTAGCTGTGGCCAGGGTATTTCCGGCTGGCGTGCCTTGCTCATCCACCAAGCCGCTCACCGGCCACACCCTCGGTGCCGCCGGCGCCTTGGAAACGGCGTTCTGCTGGCTGCTGTTGTCGGAACACAACCCCACACAGCTGCTACCGCCGCATCGATGGGACGGCGAGCAAGACGCCGAATTGCCGCGCCTTGACCTCGTCGTAGCCGGCACCGTGGCGGCTGCGACTGCCGCACCGCGACGCATGATGAGCAACTCCTTCGCCTTTGGCGGTAACAACATCAGCCTGATCCTGGGGGATGCACCATGATCGATTGGCCAGTCGCCGAACTGCTGCCTCATGCGGGAGACATGATCCTGCTCGATGCGGTCGAGTCATTCGACGCCGAAAGCATCACCGCCCAGCTGCAGGTCAAAAGCGCCGGCTTGCTCAACTTGCCCGACGGCAGCCTGCCAGCCTGGGCCGGCATCGAAATCATGGCGCAGACGGTCGCCGCCTTTGCCGGCTGTCAGGCGCGGCTGATCGGGCAGCCGGTGGAACTGGGCTTTCTGCTGGGAACGCGCAGCTTCCAATGCAACGTCGAGCACTTCCCAGCCGGCAGCCTGTTACGTATCCATGCGCTGCGTTCGCTGCAGGATGACAACGGCATGGGCGTGTTCGAATGCCATCTCGACGGGCCCGGCATCCATGCCGAGGCGCGCCTCAACGTGTTTCGCCCGCCCGAAGTGGCGAATTATCTGCAAGAGCCTTCACCATGAGTAAAAGCATCCTCGTCACCGGTTCCAGCCGTGGCATCGGCCGCGCCATTGCCTTGCGCCTGGCAAAAAGTGGCCACGACATCGTTCTGCATTGCCGCGCACGGCGAGACGAGGCGGAGACCGTCCAGGCGCAGATTCAGAAGATGGGCCGCACGGCGCGGATCCTGCAGTTCGATGTAGCGGATCGCGCGCAATGTCGTGAACAGCTGGAAGCGGATGTCGAAACCCAGGGCGCCTACTACGGGGTTGTCTGCAATGCCGGACTAACCCGCGACGGCGCTTTTCCGGCCTTGACCGAGGACGACTGGGATCTGGTCATGCGCACCAACCTGGACGGCTTCTACAATGTGTTGCAGCCGTTGACCATGCCGATGATCCGGCGTCGGCAGCCGGGGCGAATCGTTTGCATCACCTCGGTTTCGGGATTGATCGGCAACCGCGGCCAGGTCAACTACAGCGCCTCCAAAGCCGGCGTGATCGGTGCGGCCAAGGCCTTGGCTGTCGAACTTGGTAAACGGCGGATCACCGTCAACTGCGTAGCACCCGGACTGATCGACACCGACATGCTCGACGACAACCTGCCCATCGAGGAAATGCTCAAGATGATCCCGGCACAGCGCATGGGCACGCCGGAGGAAGTCGCCGGCGCGGTCAATTTCCTGATGTCGGAGGAAGCGAGCTACATCACCCGGCAGGTCCTCGCTGTCAATGGTGGGTTGTGCTGATGAAGCGTGTCGTCGTCACCGGCATGGCCGGCATTACCTCGCTGGGCAGCGACTGGGCCAGCATCGAGACTTACTTCAGCAGCAACCGCAGCGGCATTCGCTACATGCCGGAGTGGGACCGGTTCACCGAACTCAACACCCGTCTGGCGGGACCGGTGGATGACTTCGCTGTCCCCAAGCACTGGACGCGCAAGCAACTGCGAAGCATGGGCCGGGTATCACGGTTGTCGGTAAAGGCAGCAGAACAGGCCCTCGATCACGCGGGCCTGCTCGATGATCCGTCAATCCGCGACGGTCGCATGGGCGTCGCCTGCGGCTCGTCCACCGGCAGCACCGAGGAAATCAAAGCCTTCGGCAACATGCTGCTCAACTCGGTAGCTGATGGGCTGAACGCCAACTCCTACATCCGCATGATGCCGCACACCACGGCGGCCAATATCAGCATCTTCTTCGGCCTGACTGGCCGGGTCATTCCCACGTCAAGCGCCTGTACCAGCGGCAGTCAGGGCATTGGTTATGCGTATGAGGCGATCAAGTTCGGCCGCCTACCGATGATGCTCGCGGGCGGCGCCGAGGAACTCTGCGCCACCGAAGCCATGGTCTTCGATGCCCTGTACGCCACCAGCCTGAAGAATGACGCCCCGCAGACATCCCCACGACCCTACGACGCTGGCCGCGATGGCCTGGTGATTGGCGAAGGTGCCGGCATGCTGGTGCTCGAAGAGCTGGAGCATGCTCTGGCCCGTGGCGCCACCATCCACGCCGAACTGACCGGCTTTGGCAGCAATGCCGACGGCCAGCACGCCACCAAACCGGAACAGCTGACCATGCGCCGCGCCATGGAACTGGCGCTGGAAGACGCCGGCCTGCAAGCCGGCGCCATTGGCTACGTGAACGGACATGGCACTGCCACCGAGCAAGGCGATATCGCCGAAACCCAGGCGACCCAAGCGCTGTTTGGCAGCGGTATGCCGATCAGCTCGCAGAAGAGCTTCCTTGGCCACACGCTGGGCGCCTGCGGCGCGCTGGAGTCCTGGTTCAGCATCGAGATGATGAACCGCGACCGCTACATCCACACACTCAATCTGGACCGCATTGATCCGCGCTGTGGCGAACTGGACTACCTCGCCGGCGCGCCGCGCGCCATGCAGCACGAATATGTAATGAACAACAATTTTGCCTTTGGCGGCATCAACACGTCGCTGATCTTCCGCCGCTGGGCTTGACCCTTTCAACCAAAACACCGCAAGGAAAAAAGCAATGAAGAAAAACACATGGATCGGCGCAGCACTGGTGCTCTGCGCATTACCCGGAGTCAGCCAGGCCCGCGACACCACTCACTACCTGCCATTCAATCAGGTCGTGGCCGAGGCAACGGCCTCAGGCAAACTCGACGGCAGCGTCAAGTTCTACCTCGCGGGCACGACCCCCAAAGGCGCGCAGATCATTCGCAGCGGCGTAACCACCAGCAAGAAAACCAACGCCTTCAACAAGACCGACGAGGGCGCCTGCAGCTGGGCGTTGCAATCGGCGCTGATCGGCCTGCAGCAGGCCGCCAAGGCGGCCGGCGCCAACGCCGTGGTGGACATCGCCAGCAACTACAAGCACGTCGAATACAAAGACAGCCAGAAGTATGAGTGCCATGCCGGCGCGATCATGGCCGGGGTTGCGCTCAAGGGCAACCTGGCGAAGGTCAAGTAAATACGCGAGCGCCCGCATTCGTTAGGTTGGTTGTGGGCGCATCGTTTCGGCGCCGTGGCGCGCCCAATTGTCGCCTCGGCACCGAGCACTGCCGAACGAATAACTGGACCGGCGAGTCAACAGAAGCAGACCCTTCCACTTCAAGGAGCTGCCCCATGTTCGGCAAGTCAATGCACAAGTTCGAAGTCAACTACCTCTTCCAGAACGAACCCCGTAACCATCTCATCGATTCGCAAGAAGAGCGTATGTCGAAAGCCAGTGCCGCTCGGCATCTGATCGAGCTGCACAATGGCGATGCCGAAAACAGCCTGGTGATGCCAGAGGCAGGGGCTGACGAGGGCAAGATCCTGGAGCAGGCCGAGGTCATCGGTATCACCGATATCCGTGTAACCAAGCTGGTCCACGAACATAAACCGGGCACCACACCTGGGCATTATCAGCAGCCATAAACCAAAAGAGCCGCGTTAAGCGGCTCTTTCATTCCCGGCGGCTGATCTCAGCCGTGATACTTCGCCGAGAGTTCGTGCACCGACTCGATGAAGGCGCCAGCGTGAGCCGGATCGACTTCTGGCGTGACGCCGTGACCCAGGTTGAAGACGTGACCTTCGCCCTGACCGAAACTCGCGAGAATACGACCAACCTCGGCTCTGATCGCCTCAGGTTTGGCGAACAATACGCTTGGGTCCATGTTGCCCTGCAACGCTACCTTGTCACCGACCCGCGACCTTGCCACGCCAATGTCGCAGGTCCAGTCCAGCCCCAGCGCTTCGGCACCAGTCGCTGCCATCGACTCCAGCCACAGCCCGCCACCCTTGGTGAACAGGATCACCGGCACGCGACGCCCGTCATGCTCGCGAATCAGCCCATCGACGATCTTCTGCATGTAGGCCAGGGAGAACTCCTGATAGGCCGCGGCGGAAAGGCTGCCGCCCCAGGAATCGAAAATCTGTACGGCTTGCGCACCTGCCAGAATTTGCCCGTTGAGGTAGCTGGTCACCGACTGCGCCAGCTTGTCGAGCAGCGCATGCATGGCCTGCGGGTTTTCATAGAGCATCGCCTTGGATTTGCGGAAGTCCTTCGAAGAGCCGCCTTCGACCATATAGGTCGCCAAGGTCCAAGGGCTGCCAGAAAAGCCGATCAGCGGAACGCGGCCATTGAGCTCGCGGCGAATGGTGCGCACGGCATTCATCACGTAGCCAAGGTCTTTCTCGGGATCCGGGATCGGCAGCGCCTCGATATCGGCCATGTTGCTGACGACTTTCTTGAAACGCGGCCCTTCGCCAGTCTCGAAGTAGAGGCCAAGACCCATGGCGTCAGGCACGGTGAGAATGTCCGAGAACAGGATCGCGGCATCCAGCGGATAACGCTCCAGTGGCTGCAGCGTAACCTCGCAGGCCAGTTCAGGGTTCATGCACAGGCTCATGAAATCGCCCGCCTTGCTGCGGCTAGCCCGGTATTCCGGCAGGTAGCGGCCGGCCTGACGCATCATCCACACAGGGGTGACGTCGACAGGTTGCTTGAGCAGGGCGCGGAGAAAGCGATCGTTCTTCAAGGCAGTCATGTCTGGGTTCCAGCAAAAGAGTGGCGGCATTGTCGCAAAGCGGAAAACAAAAGGCACGGCGAGTGCCGTGCCTTTTATCTCTGGGCTTGATTCTGGTCAGACTTTCGCCGCGCCAGCGGCGAGCCCAATCGGTGAGTTGGGGAAACCTCACCTATCCCCGAAATCAGATCTCCAGGTAGTCCAGGATGCCTTCGGCGGCCTGACGACCTTCGAAGATCGCCGTCACGACCAGATCCGAACCACGCACCATGTCGCCACCTGCGAAAATCTTCGGGTTGCTGGTCTGGTGCTTGAACTGACCCATTTCCGGCGCCACGACGCGGCCCTGGTTGTCGGTCTGGATAGTCTGCCCTTCAAACCAGTCGGCTGGGCTCGGACGGAAACCGAACGCGATAATCACGGCATCGGCTGGCAGTACTTCTTCGGAACCGGGAATCGGCTCGGGGCTGCGACGGCCGCGGGCATCCGGTGCGCCAAGACGCGTCTCGACTACCTTGACGCCTTCGACTTTGCCTTCGCCGACGATCGCAATGGGCTGGCGGTTGAAGAGGAATTTGACGCCCTCTTCCTTGGCGTTCTTCACTTCCTTGCGCGAACCGGGCATGTTTGCCGCGTCACGCCGATAGGCGCAGCTCACGCTCTTGGCGCCCTGACGGATGGAGGTGCGATTGCAGTCCATCGCGGTGTCACCACCACCAAGCACCACGACCTTCTTGCCCTTCAAGTCGACGAAATCTTCGGCCGACTTCTCGAAACCGAGATTGCGGTTGACGTTGGCAATCAGGAAATCCAGTGCGTCGTGCACGCCCGGCAGATCTTCACCAGGAAAACCGCCTTTCATGTAAGTGTAGGTGCCCATGCCCATAAATACCGCGTCGTAATCGGCGAGCAGCTGGTCGATGGTCACGTCCTTGCCCACTTCGGTATTCAGGCGGAACTCGATGCCCATACCGGTGAAGACTTCGCGACGACGGCTGAGTACGCTTTTCTCCAGCTTGAACTCAGGAATACCGAAGGTCAGCAGTCCACCGATCTCGGGGTTCTTGTCGAAGACCACCGGCGCCACGCCGCTGCGCACCAACACGTCGGCGCAGCCGAGACCCGCTGGGCCGGCACCAATGATGGCGACCTTCTTGCCAGTCGGCTTGACCTTGGACATGTCAGGGCGCCAACCCATGGCGAAGGCGGTGTCCGCAATGTACTTCTCCACCGAACCGATGGTAACTGCGCCGAAGCCATCATTCAGGGTGCAGGCACCCTCGCACAGACGATCCTGTGGGCAAACACGTCCACAGACCTCTGGCAGGGTGTTGGTTTGGTGCGCCAGCTCGGCGGCAGCGAGAATATTGCCCTCGGACACCAGCTTGAGCCAGTTGGGAATGTAGTTATGAACCGGACACTTCCACTCGCAGTAAGGGTTGCCACAGCCCAGACAGCGGTGGGCCTGCTCACATGCCTGCTGTGGCTTGAAGGGTTCATAGATTTCGACGAACTCTTTCTTACGCTGGCGCAGCAGCTTTTTCTTCGGATCCTTGCGCCCGACTTCGATGAACTGGAAGTCGTTATTCAGACGTTCAGTCATTTCAAAACCTCTTAGCGGCAGCTGCACGCCCACGGCTGCAAGCTGCATGACAATCACGGAGCGGGGCGAGACTCGGCATCATGGCCGAAACTCACCGCTGAACCTGCTTTTTATTGGGGGTTGGCCCGAGTGGTCGACAGCAACGTTGCCAGGTTGGCCGCCTTTGGCTTGACCAGCCAGAAGCGACGCAGGTAGTCATCGAGGTTCTCAAAGAGGTTCTCGCCCCATGCGCTGCCGGTTTCGGCGACGTACTCACGCAACACGTCCTGTAGATGGCTACGGTGTGCTTCCATCGCCTCACCCGTGATGCGCTGCAGATTGACCAGCTCGTTATTCACCCGATCGATGAAGCTGTTGTCCATGTCGAGCACATAGGCGAAACCGCCGGTCATGCCGGAACCGAAGTTGTAGCCTGTCTTGCCAAGGACGCAGACAAAACCGCCCGTCATGTATTCGCAGCAATGATCGCCCGTGCCTTCCACGACCGCATGCGCGCCGGAGTTACGCACAGCGAATCGCTCACCCGCGGTACCACTGGCGAACAACTTTCCGCCGGTCGCGCCATACAAGCAGGTGTTGCCGACGATAGCCGAGTCCTGCGATTCGAAAACACTGCCTTTGGGTTGGGTGACAACCAGCTTGCCGCCAGTCATGCCTTTACCGACGTAGTCGTTGGCATCCCCTTCGAGATACAGATGGAGCCCACCGGCATTCCAGACGCCGAAGCTCTGCCCAGCGGTCCCCTTGAAGCGGAAGGTAACGGGGGCGTCCTTCATGCCCTGGTTGCCGTGCACTTGAGCGATTTCGCCGGATACGCGCGCCCCGATGGAGCGGTCGCAGTTGCAGATGTCCAGCTCGAATTCGCCGCCGCTCTTTGAGTCGATAGCCGAGCGTGCCAGCTTGACCATTTCTTCGGCCAGCAGGCCCTGATCGAAAGGCGGGTTCTTCTCGACTTCACAGAACTGCGGCTTGTCTGCCGGAATATGATCGCTGCCGAGTAGCGGCGACAGGTCGAGATGGTTCTGCTTGGCAGTCTCCCCCGGCAGCAACTCGAGCAGATCGGTACGACCGATCAGCTCTTGCAGGCTGCGTACACCCAGGCGAGCCAGCCACTCACGCGTTTCTTCGGCAATGAAGGTAAAGAAGTTCACCACCATGTCGACGGTGCCAATGAAATGGTCTTTACGCAGTTGATCGTTCTGCGTGGCGATACCAGTGGCGCAGTTGTTCAGGTGGCAGATGCGCAGGTATTTGCAGCCCAGCGCAATCATCGGTGCAGTGCCAAAGCCGAAGCTTTCGGCACCAAGGATGGCCGCCTTCACGACATCTAGGCCGGTTTTCAAGCCGCCATCGGTCTGCACACGGACTTTGCCCCGGAGATCGTTGCCACGCAGCGTCTGATGAGTTTCGGCCAGGCCAAGCTCCCATGGCGAGCCAGCGTAGCGAATCGAGCTAAGTGGCGACGCGCCGGTGCCGCCATCGTAGCCGGAAATGGTGATCAGATCCGCATAGGCCTTTGCTACGCCAGCCGCAATGGTGCCAACACCAGGCTCAGCCACCAGCTTGACCGACACCAGCGCCTTGGGATTGACCTGCTTGAGGTCAAAGATCAGCTGGGCCAGATCTTCGATTGAGTAGATGTCATGGTGCGGTGGCGGTGAAATCAGGGTGACGCCCGGCACTGCATAGCGCAGTTTGGCGATCAATCCATTGACCTTGCCGCCAGGCAACTGACCACCTTCGCCAGGCTTGGCGCCTTGGGCGACCTTGATCTGTAGCACTTCAGCGTTGACCAGGTACTCAGGCGTGACGCCGAAACGTCCGGTGGCCACCTGCTTGATCTTCGAGCTGCGCTCGGTGCGGTAGCGCGCCGGATCTTCACCGCCTTCACCGGAGTTGGAGCGCGCGCCGATACGGTTCATCGCCGCGGCGATAGCCTCATGTGCTTCCGGCGACAGCGCGCCGAGCGAAATGCCGGCCGAGTCAAAGCGCTTGAGAATCTTGTCCAGCGGCTCGACTTCTTCGAGCTCCAGTGGTTGTTCCGCCACCTTGAGTTTCAGCAGATCCCGTAGCATCGCCGCCGGGCGCTGGTCGACCAGTGCGGTGTATTCCTTGAAGCGCTGATAGTCGCCCTGCTGTACAGCAACCTGCAGCGCCGCCACCACATCGGGGTTATAGGCGTGGTATTCCCCACCGTAAACGAACTTCAACAGCCCACCCTGCTGGATCGGCTTGCGCGCGGTCCAGGCCTCTGCAGCAAGGGCCTTCTGTTCGGCTTCCAGATCAACGAACCGAGCGCCCTTGATGCGGCTGGCGACCCCGCGGAAACTGAAGTCGACAACCTCGTCAGCCAGACCCACGGCTTCGAACAGCTGCGCACCGCGGTACGACGTGATCGTCGAGATGCCCATCTTCGAGATGATTTTGAGCAAGCCTTTAGAGATGCCCTTCCGGTAGTGCTTGAACACTTCGTACAGGTCACCCAGCACCTCACCGGTACGAATCAGGTCACCGAGCACTTCGAAGGCGAGGAATGGGTATACCGCGGTAGCCCCGAAACCGATCAACACGGCGAAGTGGTGCGGATCGCGGGCGGTAGCGGTTTCTACGAGAATATTGCAATCGCAGCGCAGCCCAGTTTCGATCAGGCGGTGATGCACCGCACCTACGGCCAGGGAAGCGTGCACCGGCAGCTTGCCCGGCTGGATGTTGCGGTCGCTGAGGATCAGCATGACCTTGCCGCCGCGGACGGCTTCCTCTGCCTGGTCGGCAATGTTGCGTACCGCCGCTTCGAGGCCGATGGATTCGTCGTAGTTGAGGTCGATCAGCTGGCGATCGAAGCCTGGCCGATCGAGCTCCATAATGGTGCGCCACTTGGCCGGGGAGATAACCGGTGTGGTCAGAATCGCCCGGTTGGCATGATCGGCGGTTTCCTCGAAGACATTGCGCTCGGCACCCAGGCAGGTTTCCAGCGACATCACGATCGACTCACGCAGCGGATCGATCGGCGGGTTGGTTACCTGCGCGAATTGCTGGCGGAAATAGTCGAATGGAGAACGCACCCGCCGCGACAGCACGGCCATTGGCGTATCGTCGCCCATGGAGCCCACGGCCTCCTGCCCTTGCTCCGCGAGCGGCCGCAGGACCTGGTCACGCTCCTCGAAAGTGACCTGGAACATCTTCATGTATTGCTTGAGCTGGTCGGCATCGTAGAACGCCGAGCCATGGTCGTTATCGTTCAGGGTCGACTGGATGCGCAGCGCGTTCTGGCGCAACCATTTCTTGTAGGGGTGCTGGGACTTCAGACGGTTGTCGATGTCATCGGTATGCAGCACCTGTCCTGTCTCGGTATCCACGGCCAGGATCTGCCCCGGCCCCACGCGGCCCTTGGCGATGACGTCCTCGGGCTTGTAATCCCACACGCCAACTTCAGATGCCAGGGTGATGTAACCATTCGTGGTGGTCACCCAGCGCGCCGGACGCAGGCCGTTGCGGTCAAGCAGGCAGATCGCGTGGCGACCGTCGGTAAGCACCACTCCGGCAGGACCGTCCCACGGCTCCATATGCATGGAGTTGAACTCGTAGAAGGCCCGCAGATCGGGATCCATGGTCTCGACGTTCTGCCAGGCCGGCGGCATGATCATGCGCAAGCCACGGAACAAATCCATGCCGCCGGTGACGAGCAGCTCCAGCATATTGTCCATGCTTGAGGAGTCAGAACCCGTGCGGTTGACCAGCGGATCCAGACTTTCCAGATCGGGTAGCCGTTCGTTGGCAAACTTCAGGCGGCGCGCCTGTGCCCAGTTACGGTTGCCGGTGATGGTATTGATCTCGCCATTGTGGGCGAGAAAACGGAACGGCTGAGCAAGCGGCCATTGCGGCATGGTGTTGGTGGAGAAGCGCTGGTGAAATACGCAAATGGCAGTGGCCAGACGCTCGTCGCCGAGGTCGGGATAGAACTGCGCCAAATCCGCCGGCATCATCAGGCCTTTATAGATGATGTCCTTGTCGGAGAAACTGCAGACATAGAATTCTTTGTCCGAAGCCAGCGCGACTTCGGCGCGGCGGCGGGCGAAGAACAGCTTGATACCGAAATCCCGTTCGGAGAGGCATTCCGCCGAGACGAACACCTGTTCGATGCGCGGCAGGCGCTCCAAGGCGAGACGTCCCAGCACAGTGGTATCGACCGGAACCTCGCGCCAGCCGACCAGAGTTAGCCCCTGGGCCGCAATCTGCTCATTGAGGCTAGCGCGCGCCGCCTCAGCTTTGGACTCGTCCTGGCTGAGAAAGATCATGCCAACGGCATATAGCGCCGGTAGATCAGCGTTGAAGTGCTGTTTGGCCATGGCGCGCAGAAACCCATCGGGCTTCTGCATCAACAGCCCGCAACCATCGCCGGTTTTACCGTCGGCGTTGATCCCGCCTCGGTGAGTCATGCAGGTGAGGGATTGAATAGCGGTCTGAAGCAGGTGATGGCTTGCCTCGCCCTGCATGTGGGCGATCAGACCGAAGCCGCAGTTATCCTTGAACTCTTCAGGACGAAACAGACCTGCTCTCATAGGCACTCCACCAGCTAAATACGTTGTAAATCAACCCCTTATTGACGGCGCACGGAACCGCCCCGTCATACACGTGGGCAAAAGGGGGAGCAGTTTACAAAGCCAGGTAGAACGACACAATTTATTTTTGCAAGCCCCAAAACGGTGCGTATCGCACCTTTTTAGGGCAATTTTTAGCGCGCCTGAACAATTTCCTGCTGGACGCTAGCAAATGTACGCGGCCAAGGCTTGCCTGCCCGCAGCGACGCCGGCAGCTTCTGGATGGCTTCCAGTGCCGCATTACGGGTGGAAAAGCTGCCGTATGTCACGACATATAAGGGCTTGCCCTCATGTTGCTTGACGAAATAACGGAAATCTCCACCTTGCGCTTTCACCAGTGCCTCTGCGTTCGCCTGGGTCCGCGTACCCAGCACCTGCACCAGATAGTGGGTTTTCGGCTGGCCGGCGTACCAACTCGCTGGGGACGCAGGCGAATCTGCGACTCCTTGTCGCACCGGCTCACGCGGCACCTCGGCTACGCGATTGGGCTGAGCGGCCGGCGGTTGCACTACAACCGGGGCGGCGACCCCTTCAGGCGCTTGAATACTTTCGTCAGGCAATTCCTCAACAGACGCTTGCGCCTCGATAGCCTGCGTCGACGAACCATCCGATTCGGCACTTCCAGCAGCAGCAAGCGGCTCGCGGATAACCGGCTGAGCAGGCTGGACCGAGACGACCTCAGGCGCAGAATCGCCTTCGGCGGCCAGCGCCTCGGCCACGGGCTGCTCGCCCAGCGGCAAAGCGGTGGTGACAGGCGTCGTTGAGGAGTCGTCCGAGTCGCGCATAAGCAAGGTGATCAGGACAATGAACACGACGACAACCAGAGCCAACAAATGCTTCATCGGCAGTGGCAAATTCCATCCAGCCGATTTCCGACGCCCCTTGGACTGTTGCATCGTTTCAAGAAGCTCGTCTCTGGCCACCTGGTTTATGGCACCCGGCCAGCCGCCGGAATCGTCATGGATTCGCGCGACCTGCTCATCTTTTAAACAGTCAAGTCCAGACCCGGCACCTTCAAGACGCTGTGCCAGATACTCCCGGGTTTCATCTTGCTCGTAAGGTTGAAGCGCAATCACATGGAAGCGTTCTTCACCGTCTACCAACGCCTCCAGACGCGCGACCAGCGCATGCTCGCCGAAGAGAAAGACGTGCGGCCGCCCTTCAGGACTGCCCTGAGCCAATCGCAGCAACGTTTCGACGGCCGCCCCTGTAAGTCGCTCGGCATCGTCAACCAGCAGATACACTTCCTGACCGGTCAACGCTAGTTGAATGATCTGCGCCATGATCGACTCGAAGTCGGCGCGCTGGCAGCCGATCGATTGTGCGATCTGTTGCAAAAGAATATTCGAATCGAGCGTTTCTGATGGCGAGATGACCACGCTCTGAACAGCCTGCTTGTTGCTGCTGGCAACTAGTGCCTGACGCACCAGCGTTTTGCCGCTGCCTTCCGGCCCCGTCACCACCAGCAGTAACTGGCTGTAACGAGCAAGGTGATGCAACTGCCCAAGCACTGGCTTGCGCTGAGCCGGAAAGAACTTGAAGCCGGGTACGCGTGCAGCAAAGGGATCATGACTGAACCCATAATGGTTCAGGTACGAATCGTCGGCAGACAAACTGGACATGGAAATCTCTTAGGTTCTGACTATTGCGTAAGCGCGTCGTAATTGACGTTCAATGTGGCCTCAAGCACTTCCTGAGGGAAGTCACTGGTCACCACGGCCTCACCCAGGCGTTGGAGCAGCACCAATCGCAACTGGCCGTTCAGTACTTTTTTGTCGACTGCCATGTGTTTGAGAAAATCCTCGGCACGCATGTCGGCCGGCGGCACAACCGGTAGACCGGCACGCGACAGCAAGCGTACCGCGCGGCCTCGATCCGCGGTGCTGATCCAGCCGAGCTGGCTCGACATCTCTAGCGCCATGACAGTGCCCGCCGACACCGCCTCACCATGCAGCCACACCCCATAGCCCTGATGGGTCTCGATCGCGTGGCCGAACGTGTGACCGAGATTCAGCGTCGCGCGAATACCTGACTCGCGCTCATCCGCCCCTACCACCTTAGCCTTAGCCTCACAGGAGCGGTGTATCGCTTCGGTAAGCGCGGCCTGATCCAACGCACGAAGCCTGTCGATGTTGTCTTCGAGCCAGCCGAGGAACGGCTCGTCACAGATCAGGCCGTATTTGATGACTTCCGCCAGGCCTGCGGACAACTCGCGCGCCGGGAGCGTCGCCAACGTCGCTGTGTCGATCAGCACCGCCTGCGGCTGGTAGAACGCACCGATCATGTTCTTGCCGAGCGGGTGGTTGATACCCGTCTTGCCGCCAACGGAGGAATCGACCTGGGACAAGAGCGTTGTCGGAACCTGAATGAAATCGACGCCGCGCTGATAGCTCGCAGCTGCGAAACCAGCCATATCACCAATCACACCGCCACCCAGCGCAATGATAGTGGTATTGCGGTCATGCCTAGCCGCGAGCAACGCATCGAATATCAACTGCAGGGTCTGCCAGTTCTTGTGTGCTTCTCCATCGGGAAGCACGATCGGAGTTATCCTAAATTCGCTGAGGCTTTGCAACAGGCGCTCAAGGTAGAGTGGCGCGACGGTGTCATTGGTGACAATCGCAACCTGCTTACCGCGAACATGGCAGGCCAACAGCTCACCGCGATCGATGAGCTGCTCGCCAATGAGGATCGGATAGCTACGCTCACCGAGATCGACCTGTAGAGTCTGCATAGGGCCCCCACGATTAAAGGGAGCTAGGATAACGCAGATCGACCCAAGCTTTCACGGGGCCCAGAAGACTGAAGCTGACCGAGAATTTCCTGCACCACGAGGCGCGGCGGGCGCTCGTCCGTCTGGATGATGATGTGAGCAATTTCGCGATACAACGGATCGCGCACGGCCATCAAACCGGTCAGCACCTCACGGGGATTAGGCGCTTGCAGCAACGGCCGATTGCGATCACGAGAGGTACGGTCAAGCTGCTGATCGACCGAAGTGCACAGATAAATCACCTGCCCCCCTGTGCGCAACACCTCGCGATTGTCCTCCCTGAGCACCGCGCCACCGCCCGTTGCCAGCACGACGCCGCGCATTTGGCATAAATCCCGAATAGCGACGTGCTCCCTCTCGCGAAAACCCTGCTCGCCTTCGACATCGAATATCAGCGGAATGCTGGCACCGGTGCGCTGCTCGATCTCCTTATCAGAATCTCGAAAGGGGAGACGAAGCTCCTTGGCAAGCAGGCGTCCGATGGTGCTTTTACCAGCGCCCATCGGACCCACGAGAATGATGTTCGGCATCAACTATTTAACGGCTGGCTTGAATCGCCTGATTATTCATGATCCGCGGAGTTATGAATACCAGTAGCTCGGACTTTCTGTCCTGTACGAGATCACGACGAAACACCCGACCTACGAAAGGCAGATCCCCAAGAAACGGAACCTTATCAACCGACTTACTCTGAGTATTAGAGAATACACCGCCGATGACGATCGTCTCTCCGTCAGTAACCAATACCTTAGCATTGACCTCATTCTTGCGGATGGATGGAATACCGCCGGTGCTAGCGGCTTGAGAGAAATCCGGCTCGTCCTTGGTGACCTTGACTTCCATAATTATGCGGTTGTCAGGGGTAATCTGCGGCGTGACCTCCAAGGACAGCGCTGCTTCTTTGAATGAGGTGCTGGTGGCACCGCTGGAACTTGCTTCCTGATACGGAACCTCAGAACCCTTTAAGATTTTGGCAGTTTCCTTATCCGCGGTGACTACCTTCGGCTGGGAAACCACTTCACCGTTGCCGGTCTTTTCCATGGCAGAGAGCTGCAGGTCGAGGATGGCATTGTTCGTGACAAAGCCTAAACCAATCCCGGAGGTAGCACCGATTGCGCCCATATCAACGAACGGAGAGTTGAGCGGCGTTTCGCGTATGCCGGGGAAACGACCAACCTGCCCTTCGTCTCCATCTTCAACGCCTAAGTTGCCGCCTTTACCCCATGCGTTCCATTTGTCACCCGCCCAAAGATTCCCACCCCAACGAACACCGAGACTCTTGTCATAATCGACATTCGCTTCGACGATCCGAGCTTCGATCATCACTTGGCGGACCGGAATATCAAGCTGAGCAACAATACGGCGCAGTTCGTCAAGACGCTCCTGAGTTTGGTAGGCGATGATGTTGTTGGTACGGTCATCAACAGCAATCGAGCCACGATCCTCGCTCTCGCCACCTTTATCGGTGACAGACTGGAATAAACGCGCGATATCCGCTGCCTTAGCGTAGTTAACCTGTACAACCTCGCGACGAAGAGGCGCTAGCTCTGCGATCTGGCGCTGGGATTCCAGCTCCTGACGCTCGCGCGCCGCAATCTCGTCTGCTGGAGCCACCAGCAGGACATTCCCTACCTGGCGCTTGTCGAGGCCCTTGGTCTTCAGCACTAGATCCAGCGCCTGGTCCCAAGGCACGTTCTGCAAACGCAACGTGATGTTGCCCTGAACGGTGTCGCTGGCCACCAAGTTGAGGTCGGTAAAATCGGCAATAAGTTGCAGAACCGAGCGAACATCAATGTCTTGAAAGTTAAGCGACAGCTTTTCGCCGGAATAGGTGAAATGCTCAGCCTTGCGCTGCTCGGCATCCGCCTCGCTAAGTGGCTTGACGCTAATGGTCAGCTTGTCGTCGGTCTGGTACGCCAAGTAGTCGTATCGACCGCTCGGCTCGATCGCAATACTGGCACCATCGGCCTTGCTGCTCGAATCGACGAATTTGACTGGTGTGGCAAAATCCTGGACGTCCAGACGAACACGCAGAGATTCAGGCAATTGAGTTTTGGCAAAAGAGATACGGATTTTACCGCCTTGCTCTTCGATACTCGGGCTGATCGAAGGATCAGACAAGGTGATCACTACGTTGCCAGCCCCGTCTTCCCCGCGGCGAAAATCGATATTGCTGATCGACTTGTTAGCGGCCTTGGATATCTCTGGTGCGGCCGGTTTCTTCGAAGCCACGGGAGAGACTGATACAACACCTGAACCCGCAGCGCTCTCGCCGAGCACAACGAATAGGTTGTTACCGTCAACACGTGTCGAGTAAGGAACCAAGGACGTGAGGTTCACGATAAGCCGCGTGCGCCCTTGAGCCTCGACCACCGTAACACTTCGCGCATTACCGACACCGAGCTCATGGTTTTTCGATCCTAGCTTGCTGGACACGCCAGGCAGATCTAGAGCAATACGAGCTGGTTGATCAAGCGTGTAGCCACGCGGGGTCGGAACCGGCTCGTCGAAAGCCAGCTTCAGCTCAACGCGGTCGCCGGGCAACGATGCGACATCAAGCGAGTTCAGATTTGCCGCCAACAATGCTGGCGAGATGAATGCTGCCAGCAACGACAAACCGAGACGAGTGAGAGTGGTATTCATAAAAGGCTTCCGTTGTGCAGACCGGTATAGGTTTTCCATTTTTGCCATGACTCATGAACGCTCTTTCAAGGTCAGGCTACGCGGGCGCTCAAGCCACCCACCCTCTCCGTCCGGAACGATTTCGAGCACATCCACCTCGGCTTCGCTGATCTCAACGATACGGCCATGGTTGCGCCCCAGATAGTCACCGACCTTGACTCGGTGAACCCCATCACCACCTTTGATCAAGGCGTAGTTACCTTCACCGTTAGCCAGCGTCCCGACCATGACGAAGTTTTCAATGTTGAATTCCTCAAGGAACTGTCTGACGCGGGTTTCGTCGGGCCGTATGTCCTTGGTTCCTTTCTGCCGCTGAGTCAGATCGATCTTCATTGGCGGCTGGAAAGGATGGCGCAGCGACGCCGCGCTATAGGTAAAAGCCTCGTACGGCAGGAAGGCTGGAAGCGGCTCGATCGAACCTTTCGGCTTAGCTCGCACTTCATCCATGTAACTGCGCAGATCATCGAAATCTCCGCTAACACCGCACCCAGCCAACAGCACCATGCCCAGGCCCATTGCTATAACTCGGGCTCCTTTCATTTCTGCAGCCCCTTGTCGTTGTAGCGATAGGTCTTTGCCAGGATGCTCATGTGCAACTTGGAAGACGAATCCTTACTGTTCGGCTTGATCTCGAAATCGTGCAGGGTAACGATGCGTGGCAAGCTCGATACGCCACTGACGAAGGTCGCGAGGTCGTGATAACCGCCGACAACCTTGATCTGTATCGGCAACTCGATATAGAACTGCTGGGTCACTTCCGGCTGCAGCTTGATCTCTTCGAATTCGAGGCCACTGCCCAGGCCGGTACGGGTGATATCTTCAAGCAAACCCGGCACCTCGGTATCGCTGGGCAACTGCCGCAGCAAAGCACCGAAGGACGCCTCCATCTCGATCATCTGCGCCTTGTACGCGTCAAGATTCGCCGCCTGAAATGCCTTAGTCGAGAATTGCTGCTTGAGACTTTCTTCCTCTGCCACCTGTTGATCAAGGCTGGCCTGTAAGTCGCTGAGGTAAAAGTAGTACCCCCCTCCGAGCATCAAGGCCATCAGCAATATTGCAGCGATGACTTTGACCGCTGCGGGCCAGGACCCCAGGTTGTTCATGTCCAGATCAGACAGATCGACGCTACGGAGACTCTCCATCGAGCTAGCCAGACTCATGGCTTATCTCCTTCGACAGCGGCGGCCGGTTGTGTCTGTTGCACCGTTAGCTGAAACACGTTCTCCTGATCGACCGCCCCTGCGGTAACAGCCTTCACTTCGTTCAGGTTCGGTGCATCCAGCCAATCAGAACCATCCAAATTACGCATCAGGTTAGAGACCCGGTTGTTTGATTCAGCAGCGCCAACAATGGCGATGTTTTTCCCGGTCATCTTCAGCTCGGTGAAGTAAACACCGTCGGGAAGTGTGCGAACGAGCTGGTCGAATACTCGACCGATGATCGGCCGATTACCCTGCAGGTCCTGGATGATCTTCATCCGCTCAAGCAACTGTTGCCGGCGCTCTCGCAGCTCCTTGATTTCTGCGATTCGAGTATCCAGCGCGGCAATTTCCTTGCGGATGAAGTCATTCCGTGCGTTCTGTCGCTCGATGGCATGGGTGAAGTACTGGTCTGCAAGAAACAACAACCCCACGGCCACTACGGCAACTCCGGCGAGCGAGACCAGGAAGCGCTGTTTACGCTCTTCGCGTAGCTGTTCGCGCCAAGGTAGAAGGTTAATCCGGGCCATCAGTCGAAACTCCTCAAGGCCAACCCACAGGCGATCATCAGGGACGGCGCATCACTGGCGAGGGCGCCAGCGTTGACCTTGCTGCTCAAGGCCATATCGGCGAACGGGTTGGCGACTAGAGTTTGAGTTCCGATCTTCTGCTGGATCAGCCGATCCAAGCCCGGGATCGATGCCGTACCACCAGCCAGCAGAATGTAATCCACATCGTGGAACTGTCCGGCAGCAAAGAAGAACTGCAAAGAGCGCGACACCTGCTGTACGACCGCTTCTTTGAATGGCTGCAACACTTCGCTATCGAAGTCATCTGGCAGACCTCCCTGCTTCTTGGCCAGACCAGCCTCTTCCATTGACAGGCCATAACGTCGCTGAATCTCTTCTGTGAGCTGACGACCACCGAACAGTTGCTCACGCGTATAGATAGTACGGCCGTTGTGCAACACGCTGAGCGTGGTCATGGTCGCACCGATGTCAACGAGCGCGACGGTCAGCTCATCATGTCCAGCGCCCAACTGGGGTGCCAGCAAGCCATAAGAGCGCTCCAGCGCATAGGCTTCGACATCGACAACTTTCGCCGTCAGCCCTGCCAGGGCGAGCGCCGCTTCACGTATTTCCACGTTTTCCTTGCGACACGCCGCGAGCAACACCTCAACCCGGCCGGGTGAACGAGGCGCAGGGCCTTGCACCTCAAAGTCGATCGCGACCTCTTCGAGAGGGTAAGGAATGTACTGGTCCGCTTCAATTTTCAGCTGATTTTCCAGCTCGTCATCGCTGAGCCCCGCTTCCATCTCGATGCTCTTGGTGATGACAGCCGAACCGGATACCGCTACCGCAGCAGACTTGACGCCTGTTTTTGCCTTTGCCAGCAATCGGGAAAGCGCCTGCCCAACGCCCTCCAATTCAGCGATATTCTTTTCAACCACAGCGTTTGGCGGAAGTGGCTCGACCGCATAAGACTCAACCCGGTACCGGGAACCTGAGCGGCTTAATTCCAACAGCTTGACTGACGTCGAACTGATGTCGATCCCGAGCAGCGTATTCGCTTTCTTAGTGAAGAGCCCTAGCACGGCCGATTTCCTATCTTTATCCGCTACTTACGGATTAATTATGTTTGTCAGCATTAGATAACAGCCTTGACAGAAGCGCAAATGGCTCCCCTACAGAAAAACCGCTTATAATGTGAACGGTTTTTCCTTTCAGCACCGTCTGCGGCATACACCTCATTCCCCATCCTGGATTCAACGAACCCCGATGCGTTTTCTGAAGTTTTTCCTATGGTCGTGCTTGGCTGTTTTCTGTGGACTTTTGCTCAGTCTCAGCGGCGCATTTCTCTACCTCAGCCCCAACCTGCCGTCAGTCGACTCGCTACGCAGCATACAGCTCCAGATACCGCTGCGTGTTTATAGCCGCGACGACAAGCTGATCGCCGAATATGGCGAAATGCGTCGCTCCCCTATCAGCTTCGATCAGATTCCTAAGGATTTCATCGCCGCGTTGCTGTCTGCAGAAGACGATAACTTCGCGAATCATTATGGCGTCGATGTTTCCAGCTTGATGCGCGCTGCCACGCAATTATTGAAGACCGGCCATATTCAGACCGGTGGCAGCACCATCACCATGCAGGTTGCGAAGAATTACTTCCTGAGCAGCGAGCGCAGCTTTTCACGCAAGATCAACGAGATTCTCCTCGCTCTTCAGATTGAGCGAGAGCTCAGCAAGGATGAAATTCTCGAGCTATACGTCAACAAGATCTATCTGGGTAACCGCTCCTACGGGATAGAAGCGGCAGCGCAGGTTTACTATGGCAAACCCATCAACGAACTAAGCCTGGCGCAACTGGCCATGATCGCGGGTCTGCCCAAGGCGCCTTCAGCGTTTAATCCGCTCGCCAATAAGGAGCGCGCCAAGGAACGACGGGATTGGATCCTCGGCCGGATGTACCGACTCGGGAAGATAGACGAGACCCGTTATCAGCAAGCATTGGCTGAAGTTGTCGATGCGTCCTATCACGGCTCCTCGCCCGAGCTTAACGCACCCTATATCGCCGAAATGGCCCGTGCCGAAATGGTCGGCCGCTTCGGCAGCACTGCCTACACCGATGGTTTCCGCGTCTATACCACCACGAGCAGCGAGCGTCAGATCGCTGCCAACCAGGCCCTTGTTCAAGGACTGATTGAATATGACCAGCGCCACGGCTACCGGGGTCCGGAAGCCCATCTAACCGGCACGGATCCAGCAGACTGGCTACAACAGCTCGGCGACTATCATAGCCAGTCCGGGCTGCAGCCAGCGGTCGTCAGTCGCGTGTCAAAGGACTCCGCCCAAGCCCTACTACGGGATGGCAGTCAACACAGCATCAGCTGGGAAAGCATGAAGTGGGCCCGCCTATACATCAATACCAACAGTCTTGGACCCAAACCCAAGGCACCTTCCGACGTGGTCAAACTGGGAGATGTCATTCGGATTCGCTTTTCCGAAGATGAAGCGCTGTTCAGCCAGATACCCCAGGCGCAGGGCGCATTGGTATCGCTCGATCCGCTTGACGGATCCATTGAAGCACTGACCGGAGGTTTTTCCTTTGGCCAAAGCAATTACAACCGCGCCATCCAGGCCAAACGCCAACCCGGCTCAAGCTTCAAACCCTTTGTCTATAGCGCTGCGCTGGATGCAGGGTTTACTCCTGCCACGCTTGTCAACGACTCGCCCATCGTTTTTGTCGAGGAAGGTCTGGATCGCGTTTGGCGACCCAAGAACGATAACAACACCTTCCTCGGCCCAATCCGCCTGCGTGAAGCGCTTTACAAATCCCGGAACCTGGTGTCGATTCGCCTGCTGCAAACCCTGGGTATTCCGCAAACTATTAATTACATCGAGCGCTTTGGTTTCAAGCCCGAAGACCTGCCAGCGAACCTGTCGCTTGCGCTTGGTACGGCAACGCTGACTCCGATGGAAATCGCTACCGGCTGGACGGCATTCGCCAATGGCGGCTACAAGATAGAGCCCTATCTGATAGAACGAATTGAAGATCGAGACGGTAAGGTCATATTCAGCGCCGACCCGGTGCGCGTGCCGAAGCGCGACATTGCGCACCCGTCTCCTGCCGAAAATAACGAGGCGACAGCAATCTCTTACGCGCAGAACAGCTCTTTCATTGACGAGAATAGCTCTGAGCCAATCCAACCGCCCAAGCATGCCGAGCAGATCATTGATGAGCGGACTGCTTACATCATGACCAGCATGCTGCAGGATGTGATCAAGCGAGGCACGGGCAGACGAGCCCTGGCAATGGGCCGCGCCGATATCGCGGGAAAAACCGGAACCACCAACGAGTCGAAAGACAGCTGGTTCTCCGGCTATAACGCCGATATCGTCACCACCGTCTGGGCCGGATTCGATCAACCGCAGAGCCTAGGCCGCCGCGAGTACGGTGGCACTGTGGCCCTCCCCATCTGGATGAAATACATGAGCACGGTGCTGGACGGCGAACCAGAACATGCCCCGGCCGAACCCGAAGGTATTCTGACTTTACGCATCGATCCAGACAGTGGTCGCGCAGCGGCCCCTGGAACGCCAGATGCTTATTTCGAAATATTCCGCATCGAAGATTCACCACCAGACATGGACGACGAACTGATTCCAGGCACGACCATTCCCGGCAGTCCGCTACCGGCCAGCGAAACAGCACCCTTGGATCTGTTCTGAAGGTCGGTTGTTAATTGGAAAGAGGCAGCCAAGCTCCGCCAGGTTTTGCATTGCTCAATAAAAAACCGACCAGTGGCCGGTTTTTTTGACTGCGTTCCCCGCCAAGACGGGGCCACGCATATCCTAATCAGGCACCAAATACGTCGCTGACCGAGGTTAGCGGGTAGTGCGACGGATATGGCAGGGTCGCCACACCGCTTTCAATGGCAGCCTTGGCAACCGCGTCGGAAACCAGCGTAATCAGGCGCGGGTCCATGGGCTTCGGAATGATGTACTCACGACCGAACTCCAGGCTGTCAACGCCATAGGCAGCCGCCACTTCGGCCGGCACCGGTAGCTTGGCAAGCTCACGCAACGCAAGTGCGGCCGCTATCTTCATTTCCTCATTGATGCGCTTGGCCCGAACGTCTAGCGCGCCGCGGAAGATGAATGGGAAGCCCAGCACGTTGTTGACCTGATTCGGGTAGTCCGAACGACCAGTCGCCATGATCACATCGGAGCGGGTCGCGTGCGCGAGCTCGGGGCTGATCTCTGGGTCAGGGTTGGAGCAGGCAAATACTACCGGGTTGGCCGCCATACGCTTGAGGCCTTCGGCACTCAGCAAATTGGCACCCGACAGACCTACGAAGACGTCGGCGCCATCTAGCGCATCTTCCAGGGTGCGCTTGTCCGTCTCATGTGCAAAAACCGCCTTGTACTGATTCAGATCGTCACGACCCGCATGGATAACGCCCTTGCGATCGATCATGAAGATGTTCTCGATTTTCGCACCCATGCTAACCAGCAACTTCATGCAAGACGTTGCTGCGGCACCGGCACCGAGGCAGACGATCTTGGCCTGCTCCAACGTCTTGCCGGCGATTTCCAATGCATTGAGCATACCGGCTGCAGTGACGATGGCCGTGCCATGCTGGTCATCGTGAAACACCGGGATGTCGCATTGCTCGATCAAGGTCCGCTCGATTTCGAAGCACTCAGGGGCTTTGATATCTTCCAGATTGATCCCACCAAAGGTGATGGAGATACGCTTGACGGTATCAATAAAGGCCTGAGGACTCTCCGCATCGACTTCGATATCGAATACATCGATCCCGGCGAATCGCTTGAACAGCACGCCCTTGCCTTCCATGACCGGCTTGGATGCAAGTGGCCCAAGGTTTCCAAGACCAAGAATGGCGGTACCGTCGGAAATCACTGCGACCAGATTGCCTTTGCCGGTGTATCGATAGGCCAGTTCAGGATCTCGGGCGATCTCCCGGACCGGCTCCGCCACGCCAGGACTGTAGGCCAGCGAGAGATCGCGAGCAGTGGACGTGGGCTTGGTCAGCTCGACGCTCAGTTTTCCCGGACGAGGCTGGGAATGGTAGTCGAGAGCGGCAGTTTTCAGGTCAGTCATGGGGCATTTCCGCTTATTTTTACTGGGGACAGACAGGTGGTCGAGCATACGCCAAGACCGAGCGTCGTCACAAGGGAACGGAAAATCTGACTGTCAAGGCCTGGCCGTACGACTTTCAGCGCAGATAAGTTGATACGCTAGGCCGGCGCGGCTACGGCTTCAGAGCAGCGGTGCGAGCATCGATGGGTGACTTATTTTCAGCAACCAACGAGCCCGCCGCGACAAATCGCCCCGCCCCTTGCGGTCGATGATCCACCCGCGCACCTCGATATGCTTACCCGCCAGACCGACCAGCGCACCATCGAACGCTGCAACCGCCTCACGTGGGATTTGCACGGCAAGCGAGCCGCCCAGTTCCAACCAGACACCACCTCGGTTGGTGTCCACACGCTCGACACGCGCTCGGACAATCGCAAACCCACCGCGACGCACGCGCTCCGCAGCAATTATGGGAGGCCGCCGCCAAACACCTCTGCCAACCGAACGCGCCTGCCGTTCTGCAGCCCGCTGGCACTCCGCCAGGGAAAGGTTCGGCGCGATAGCGACAAAGAAGCCCAAGCCCTCGGCAAGCATTAGCGCTTCCAGGTTCTCGCCATGGTCGTCGAAGGCATGAGCAAGCACACGGCCGTAATGGTCTTTGGACTGCTGCCCTGGGCGTATAGCAACATAACCATCATTGACGCTCACCAATGACTGCAGCCGGTTCCTCGCAGCCTCGGCGAACGGCTCGGCGCTACGCCCATTGCGCCCCATCTCGGTCGCGTTCAGGCCAATGAGCCGCACGCTGCGCCCATCGACCAACCGCAACGTATCGCCGTCGATGACCGCAGCCACCTTGACGCGGGAAAGCGGTTCGCTCACCGAGCAAAGCGCTGCAGCCTGCAAACTGAAAAATACAGAAACGAAAAAGGCGCCCACCAGGGACGCCTTTTTCAGCTCGGAGAATCTCATCGGACTCCCGTAGCGGCGACAGCTTATTACTTGGCGCCAAACACACCGAAGCGCTGCTTGAAGCGGTCGATACGGCCGCCGGTATCCAGCACTTTCTGCTTGCCGGTGTAGAACGGGTGGCACTCAGAGCAAACGTCAATGCTCAGGTTCTTGGCCAGCGTGGAGCGAGTCTTGATGACGTTGCCGCAGCTGCAAGTGGCATCGATTTCTACGTAATTAGGATGGATATCGGCTTTCATGGAAAAATCCTCTAGGACTTGTGCCGCCACCCGACCCTATGTCGAGTACCGCACGGAAGGGCGCGAATGATACCAGAGCAAGGAGCTGATGCAAGGGCAGCTGATCGGACTAATACGCAGCTCTGGTCGCACGCAACCAGACAGCCCGAGACTACAGACGAGCCTGCCGCTCCGCCGGATCGTTTAAGATCGGAATTCGCCGCCAAGGACTTTCGCGTGCCGCTATACATACTCCGCCTCGCGCTGCCCTCACCATTGCGCAGACTCTTCGATTACCTCCCGCCAGCTGGCATTCCGCACGCCGGGCTGCAGCCTGGAATGCGCCTGCGCGTGCCCTTTGGCCGACGCGAGGTCATCGGGATACTGGTGGAAGTCGTCAGCCACAGCGAAGTTCCCGAGGCGAAGCTCAAACCGGCTTTGGAGCTGCTCGATGCGCGACCTCCTCTGCCGTCACCGCTGCTCAAGCTATGCCTATGGACCGCCCAGTATTACCAACACAGCCTTGGCGATACCTTCAGCTGGGCGCTGCCAGTCCTGCTGCGTCAGGGCGAACCCGCCGAGGCGAGGCAGAAGCGGTTCTGGCATGCCGCCAACGGCGCACGACCGGACGACCCTCGACTGAGCCGGGCCCCTCGCCAACGCGAAGCCCTCAAGACCATCGCTCAGCATCCACATGGTGTGGCGCATGCCTTGCTTTCCCAACTTCAGTTAAGCAAGGACAGCCTTGACCTACTGCTGCAGAAAGGTTTGCTGCGAGTCGAAACCCGGCGCAGCCACCCGAGTCAGCGACACCAGGGCAGCTGGCTGCTGCAACCGGAGCTACCGCTGAATCAGCAGCAACGAGCTGCCTTCGAAGCCATTCGCGCCGGCCTGGATGGCTTCCAGGCATACCTGCTCGCCGGTGTCACCGGAAGCGGCAAGACCGAAGTTTACCTGCAGTTGATCCATCAGGTGCTGGAGACAGGCAAGCAGGCGCTGGTATTGATCCCCGAGATTAACCTCGGGCCACAAACCCTGGCCCGCTTCGAGAAGCGCTTCAATGCCCGCATCGCTCTGCTCCATTCCAACATCAACGATCGCGAGCGGCTGGATGCCTGGCTCGCGGCACGAGACGGTGAGGCAGACATCATCATCGGCACCCGCTCTGCACTGTTCACCCCGATGAAAAACCCTGGACTGATCATTCTCGACGAAGAGCATGACGCCTCCTATAAGCAACAGGAAGGCCTGCGCTACCACGCGCGCGACCTGGCCGTAGTCAGGGCGCGCGAGGAAAACGTACCGATCCTGTTGGGGTCTGCAACGCCGTCGCTGGAAAGCCTGCATAACGCGCATAGCGGTCGCTACGGACTGCTGAGGCTGACCGAGCGTGCCGGCGGTGCACAGCCGCCACGCTTCCTCCGCCTGGACGTCAAGAGCCGCCCGCTCGATTCCGGCATTTCCGGCCCGTTGCAGCAGGCCATCGCGCAAACGCTTGCTGCCAGCCAGCAGGTACTGGTCTTCCTCAATCGGCGCGGCTTCGCGCCCTCGCTGCTGTGTCACGACTGCGGCTGGATCGGTCAGTGTCCTCGCTGCGACGCCAGAATGACCTTGCATCAACGCCATAATGAGCTGCGCTGCCACCACTGCGGCCATACAGAACGCCGACCGCACAGCTGCCCGGACTGCAATAAGCTAGACCTGAGACCCGTCGGTGCGGGCACCGAGCGCGCCGAAGAGCGCCTAATAACGCTCTTTCCTGACTATCCGGTGCTGCGCATCGATCGTGACAGCACTTCTCGAAAGGGTTCGATGGAGCAACTGCTGAGCACTATCAACCGCGGCGAGCCGTGCGTGCTGGTGGGCACCCAGATGCTTGCGAAGGGCCACCACTTCCCCCGTGTAACCCTGGTGGCCATCCTTGATGCCGACGGCGGATTGTTCTCGGCAGACTTCCGCGCCAGCGAACGCATGGCTCAACTGATTGTCCAGGTAGCCGGCCGCGCCGGGCGGGCCGAAGCGCCCGGCAAGGTGATCATCCAGACCCATTTGGCTGATCACCCGCTGCTGGTCCAACTGACGGAGCAGGGCTATTTTGCCTTCGCTGAACAGGCGCTAAGCGAGCGTCGCGCTGCCGGCTTGCCGCCTTTCAGCCATCTTGCGTTGCTGCGGGCCGAGGCGGCGAAACCCGGCCAAGCCGAAGACTTTCTCGACGAGGCCTGCAGCCAGGCCGAACAGCTGATGATGCAACTCGGCCTGACAGGGGTCGAATTGCTCGGGCCGGTGCCCGCTCCGATGGAACGACGTGCCGGACGCTTTCGCGCGCAGCTGCTGTTACAAGCCAACGCCCGCGCGCCTCTACATAATCTTATGAACACCTGGCTGCCGCGGGTGGAGACGCTGCCCGGCAGCCGCAGCGTCCGCTGGTCACTGGATGTTGACCCGATCGACCTGTTCTGACGTCGAGCTATCACACAGGCTCCCGCGCAACTAAGCACCTTAAGCCTTGAAGGTTCGCCCTCGGGGCACTGATAATGTCCAGTTTTCGACCAGAGCCCACGGCCGACCGAGCAAATAATGAAAGACAGCATCCGCCATCTGATCCAGCAAGCCCTGGCCCGTCTCACCGCTGAAGGCGTGCTGCCGGAGGGGGCGAACCCGACTATTCAGGTGGAGAACACCCGCGACAAGACCCACGGCGACTTTGCCAGCAACGTCGCGATGATGCTGGCCAAGCCCGCCGGGATGAAGCCGCGCGATCTGGCACAAAAGCTCATCGAAGCATTGCCAGCAGACCCCGGCGTCAGCAAAGTGGAAATTGCCGGCCCGGGCTTTCTCAATTTCTTCCAGAACAGCGCTGCGTTGGCGCAGCGGTTGGACGCCGCCCTTGCCGACACTCATCTCAGCGTCAGCAAAACGGGCTCTAAGCAACGCGTTGTGGTCGACCTCTCCTCACCGAACCTGGCGAAGGAAATGCACGTCGGCCACCTGCGCTCGACAATCATTGGCGATGCCGTCGCGCGCGTTCTTGAGTTCCTCGGTGACGAGGTAATCCGGCAGAACCACGTGGGCGATTGGGGCACCCAGTTCGGCATGCTGCTGGCTTACGTGAAGGAACAACCTAAGGGTTTCGACTCTCCCGAGCTGGCCGATCTGGAAGGCTTCTACCGAGCGGCAAAGCAACGGTTTGACGAATCGCCCGAGTTTGCCGAGCGCGCACGCCAGCTCGTCGTCGAGCTTCAGGCCGGCGACGCCGAATGCCTGCGGCTATGGAAGCAGTTCAACGAACTCTCACTCAGCCATGCGCAGCAAGTCTATGACCGCCTCAACGTCCGGCTTACCCCGGACGACGTCAAGGGCGAAAGCGCCTACAACGCCGAACTGGCCGACATAGTCGCATCGCTCAAGGCCAAAGGGCTGTTGAGCGAAAGCAACGGCGCCCAATGCGTCTTTCTCGATGAATTCAAGAACGCCGAAGGCAACCCGCTTCCAGTGATTGTGCAGAAAGCGGGCGGCGGCTATCTGTATGCGACCACCGACCTGGCCTCCATGCGCTACCGCAGCCAGCAGTTGAAGGCGGATCGCGCGCTGTACTTCGTCGATCAGCGCCAGGCGCTGCATTTCCAGATGACTTTCGAGGTGGCAAGACGCGCCGGCTTCGTCGGCAGCGACATGCAACTCGAACACATGGGTTTCGGCACCATGAACGGTGCGGACGGTCGGCCCTTCAAGACCCGTGATGGCGGCACCGTGAAGCTGGTCGACCTGCTCGACGAAGCCGAGCAACGTGCCTATAGCCTGGTCAAAGGCAAAAACCCGGATCTGGAAGAAGGGGAGCTGCGGCAGATCGCCCGAGCTGTCGGTATCGGCGCAGTGAAATATGCAGACCTGTCCAAGCACCGCACCAGCGATTACAGCTTCAACTTCGAGCACATGCTCAGCTTTGAAGGCAACACAGCGCCCTACCTGCTCTATGCCTATACCCGAGTAGCCAGCGTGTTTCGCAAGCTGGGTACCGGCATGGACGGACTCAATGGCGAGATCAATATGGAAGCCGAACAAGAGCAAGCGCTTGGCGCGAAGCTGGCTCAGTTCGCCGAAGTGCTTAACGGTGTGGCGGAAAAGGGCGTACCCCACCTGCTGTGCAGCTATCTATATGACCTGGCGGGGCTGTTCTCCAGCTTCTACGAGCACTGTCCGATACTCGGCGCCGAGAGCGAGACTGTAAAACAGAGCCGTCTGCGTCTGGCTGCCCTGACCGGCAAGACGCTGAAACAGGGCCTCTCCCTGCTTGGCCTGGAAACGCTGGAGCGGATGTAAGTGGCAGCCAGGAAAAAACCCGCCCCGAAACGTGGCGCGAGCCGCTACCAGGCACCCGCCAAGAAGCCCGTTCCCGGCTGGGTCTGGCTGGTTTGCGGCCTGGTTATCGGTGGCTTCATCGTGTTCCTGATGAACCTCGAACCTGGCGGCGATGAGATCAAGCGCGCCAAGGACACAGCCAAGCCCAAGGAGATGCCAAAGCGTTCGCCCTCCACTACGGGCCAGCCAGCGAAACCGAAGTACGACTTCTATACACTGCTGCCTGAGTCTGAGGTGATCCTGCCGCCTGAAGCGCCAAAGCCAGAGCCAGAGCCGGCCAAGCCGGTTACACCGGAGGACGCCGCCAAGATCGACGCAGCGCGCGCCGAAGCCGCTCTCAACGGCCAGGTCCCACCGCCTCCACCGACAGTGGCCAAGGCACCAGTGACTCAGTTCTTCCTGCAGGCCGGCTCGTTTCGCAAAAAGCCCGAAGCGGAAAAAGTCAGAGCGCAGATCATTCTGCTCGGCCAGGATGTACGGGTTGAGAACGTGACCGTGCGTGACGAGGAGTGGTATCGGGTGCTGGTCGGGCCATTTGCCGACCGGGCAAGACTCGATCAGGCCCAGAAGGCACTATCAGCGAGTGGCTACAAGAACCTGCTGCTACAGCAGCGCCAGAGTCGCTGAGCCGAGGCTTTAGCTAAGCCCGGAAGCAGCGCTGTAGTCAGCGCTGCTTCTCGACCGGTGCTCAGGACCTGCCCAGCGCCTGGCTCTACAGATCCCGTGGCGCATAGGCAAACACATCTGCACGCATCTGTTTCGCATCCATCCCCGCCTCCACCAAAGCATCCAGCGTGCCGTAGACCATGGCCGGAGAGCCACTGGCATAGACATGGACCGGTTCGAGATCGGTGAAGTCCTCACAGACCGCTTCGTGCAGCATGCCGCACCGCCCCGTCCACTCACAAATGTCGCTGACAACCTGATGCAGAAACAGATTGGGCATCTGCTGCCATTCCTGCCAATGCGGCAATTGATAGAAATCTTCAGGTCGACGCACGCCCCAGTACAGATGTACCGGATAGTCGAAGCCCTCGGCCCGGCAATGTTCGATCAGGCTGTGCATCTGGGCCATACCGGTACCTGCGGCGATCAGCACCAGCGGCCCTTTCGGCAGCTCGGCGAGATGGGTATCGCCGAACGGCATCTGCACGCGTGCTGTCCCGGTGCGCCTGATCAACTGCAACAGGTCGATGGCTGACGATTCGCGTGCCAGCACATGAAGTTCGAGCTCACGCCCGCGCCCTGGCGCGGACGCTAGCGAAAAGGCGCTGTATTCTCCATCCTCACGCTCGAGCAGCAAGTACTGCCCCGCGTGATAGCGCGGCGGTTTTCCGGCCGGCGCGCGGAGCAGCAGACGAAACACGTCGCCGCCCACCTCTTCACAGCTGACGAGCTGGCAACTGAGCGTACGCACCGGGAGCTCGCCCGGTGCGAGCACCCCATCCCACAGCAGGACGCAGTCTTCTTCGGGCTCAGCCAGGCAGGCGAAGACCTCGCCATGATCATGGCTTTCACCGCGCTGACGCACCCGGCCGTTCACCAACAGGGCGGCGCAGATCAGGCAGTTACCGTTGCGGCATGCCTGCGGGCAGTCGTAGCCCAACCGGCGCGCGGCGTCGAGGATCAACTCACCACGTTCGACGTCGAGCACTGCTCCGGAAGGTTGCAGGGTTACTTTCATCAATTCAAAACCTGAGTAAATGCGCGACTGGTCATCAGTCGATGCCCAGGTCGGCCCAGAGTTCGTCGACTCTCCGCTTGACGGCCTCATCCTGGACGATGACGCGCCCCCATTCACGGCTGGTCTCACCCGGCCACTTGTGGGTCGCATCGAGCCCCATCTTGCTGCCAAGACCGGATACCGGCGAGGCGAAGTCGAGATAATCGATCGGCGTATTCTCAATCAGCACCGTATCGCGCTTGGGATCCATACGTGTAGTGATCGCCCAGATAACGTCATTCCAGTCCCGAGCATTGATATCGTCGTCAGTAACGATGACGAACTTGGTGTACATGAACTGCCGCAAAAAGCTCCATACGCCCAGCATCACGCGCTTGGCGTGGCCAGGGTACTGCTTCTTCATGGTTACTACCGCCATGCGGTAGGAACAGCCTTCCGGTGGTAGATAGAAATCGGTGATTTCCGGGAACTGCTTCTGCAGGATCGGGACGAACACCTCATTGAGCGCAACGCCGAGAATTGCCGGCTCGTCCGGTGGCCTTCCGGTATAGGTGCTGTGATAAATCGCATCGCGGCGCTTGGTGATGCGCTCGACAGTGAATACCGGGAAGCGGTCGACTTCGTTGTAGTAGCCGGTGTGATCACCGTATGGCCCTTCATCGGCCATCTCGCCAGGCTGAATGTACCCTTCGAGAACGATTTCAGCCCCAGCTGGCACCTGCAAGTCGCTGCCCCGGCATTTGACCAGCTCGGTACGGCTGCCGCGCAGCAGGCCAGCAAACGCATATTCGGACAGCGAATCTGGAACAGGCGTGACGGCGCCGAGAATCGTGGCCGGATCGGCGCCGAGCGCCACCGCCACCGGATAGGGTCGGTCGGGATACTTCTCACACCATTCACGAAAGTCCAGCGCGCCGCCCCGATGACTGAGCCAACGCATGATCACTTTATTGCGGCCGATCACCTGTTGACGATAGATACCAAGGTTCTGCCGCTCCTTGTTAGGGCCCTTGGTAATCGTAAGCCCCCAAGTGATCAGTGGCCCAGCATCGCCTGGCCAGCAGGTCTGCACCGGTAACCGGGACAGATCGACATCATCACCTTCGATGACCACTTCCTGGCAGGGCGCGTCCTTGAGCACCTTGGGCGCCATGCTGATGACCTTCTTGTAGATCGGCAGCTTGTTCCAGGCGTCCTTCAGCCCTTTTGGCGGTTCCGGCTCTTTGAGAAAGGCCAAGAGTTTGCCGATCTCGCGCAGCTCGGACACCTCGTCAGCACCCATACCCAGGGCAACACGCTTGGGCGTGCCGAAGAGGTTTCCGAGTACCGGCATATCGAAGCCGGTCGGATTCTCGAACAGCAGCGCCGGGCCCTGCTTGCGCAGGGTTCGGTCGCAGATCTCGGTCATTTCCAGAACGGGCGATACGGCGGTTGAAACGCGCCTGAGTTCACCGCGCTGTTCCAGACCTCGAATAAAGTCGCGCAGATCGCGATACTGCATGCTTGAGCCTCGCAGGGGCCGGCAGGTGTCGGGGCGACGAGTTTAGCCTTGGCGCGGGCCGATTCAAAACCTGCAGACAGACAGAGGCCGGGTTTCCCCGGCCTCGGTGACATGACCAGACGCTTACTTGCGCTTCATTGACATGAAGAATTCTTCGTTGGTCTTGGTGTCCTTGAGCTTGTCGAGCAGGAACTCGATGGCTGCGCTTTCATCCATTGGATGCAGCAATTTGCGCAGAATCCAGATGCGCTGCAGCTCTTCCTCGCTGGTCAGCAACTCTTCGCGGCGGGTGCCGGACTTGTTGATGTTGATGGCAGGGAACACGCGCTTCTCGGCGATACGGCGATCAAGCTGCAACTCAAGGTTACCGGTGCCCTTGAATTCCTCGTAAATCACCTCGTCCATCTTCGAACCGGTTTCCACCAGCGCGGTGGCGAGAATGGTCAGACTGCCGCCTTCCTCGATATTCCGCGCAGCACCGAAGAAACGCTTGGGCTTCTCCAGAGCGTGAGCGTCAACACCACCGGTCAACACCTTCCCCGAGCTCGGAATCACGGTGTTATAGGCACGGGCCAGACGGGTGATGGAGTCCAGCAGGATCACCACGTCCTTCTTGTGTTCGACCAGCCGCTTGGCCTTCTCGATCACCATCTCGGCGACCTGCACGTGGCGGGTCGGCGGCTCGTCGAAGGTGGAGGCGACCACTTCGCCGCGCACAGTGCGCTGCATTTCGGTCACTTCTTCCGGGCGCTCGTCGATCAGCAGGACGATCAGGTGGCACTCAGGGTTGTTACGGGTGATGTTGCTGGCAATGTTCTGCAGCATGATGGTCTTGCCCGCTTTCGGCGGGGCGACGATCAGGCCACGCTGGCCCTTGCCGATTGGCGCACAGAGATCGATCACCCGGCCGGTCAGGTCTTCGGTGGAGCCATTACCGGCTTCCATCGTCAGTCGCTTGTTGGCGAAAAGCGGCGTCAGGTTTTCGAACAGAATCTTGTTCTTGGCGTTCTCTGGACGATCGAAGTTGATCGTGTCGACCTTGAGCAACGCGAAGTAACGCTCGCCTTCTTTCGGCGGGCGAATTTTGCCGACGATGGTGTCGCCGGTGCGTAGGTTAAAGCGGCGAATCTGGCTCGGCGAGACATAAATGTCGTCAGGCCCGGCGAGATAGGAAGAATCCGCGGAGCGCAGGAAGCCGAAGCCATCCTGGAGAATCTCCAGCACGCCATCACCGGAAATTTCCTCACCGCTTTTCGCGTGCTTTTTCAGCAGAGAGAAAATCACGTCCTGCTTGCGCGAACGGGCCATGTTGTCGATGCCCATCTGTTCGGCCATTTCCAGCAGTTCGGTGATGGGCTTTTGCTTAAGTTCGGTCAGATTCATAGAAAGAGTCAGAAGGGGTGAAGAAAGCGATTAGCTTGAGAAGCCGCGCAGCAAGAGACGAACAGGTTCGTTGTGCTTTATGAGGCTGAAGTGCGTCGGCGACGGCATGCAGAGGGCGACGGAGAAGCGTCGCAGGGCCGAATTTAGCACCGTGCAGGCGAAGCGTCCACCCTGCAGTTATAAAAAAGCCCCCGCGTTTGCGAGGGCTTTTGAAAGCAGCAACCGTGAATCAGATATTGCTATCCAGAAACGCTGCCAGCTGCGACTTCGACAGCGCACCTACCTTGGTCGCCTCGACGTTGCCGTTCTTGAACAGCATCAGGGTCGGAATACCGCGTACGCCATACTTTGGCGGGGTTTCCTGGTTCTCGTCGATGTTCAATTTGCAGACTTTGAGCTTGCCTTCGTATTCCTTGGCGATCTCATCGAGTACCGGAGCAATCATCTTGCACGGGCCACACCACTCGGCCCAGTAATCGACCAGAACAGGGCCATCGGCCTGGAGCACGTCCTGCTCGAAGCTGCTGTCGCTGACGTTGTTGATGTATTCGCTCATGGAGTTTCTCCAGGGTCAAAATCAGAAGTGACGCCATCATAGCCCGGCTTGGTGCGGATCGAAAGTCGCAGCCTGTCGCTTGGGCAATAGACCATGGAAGGCACAATGGATCGATCACGGAGCGCTATGGCGCAGCGCTGCGCGTTGGCGGATGACGGCGATCATGTCAGGATGTCGGGGTTTTGCACAGAGACTGCCCCATGCGCCCAACAGCCGCCGAACCCTTTCCGATGATCGCCGCCCTTGATCTCGGCTCGAACAGCTTCCACATGGTGCTGGCCCGCACCAGCAACGGCGAGATGCGCATCCTCGAGCGGCTCGGCGAAAAGGTCCAGCTGGCCGCCGGCATTGATGAGAACAGACAGCTCGACGATGCTGCCATGCAGCGTGGCCTGGACTGCCTTCGCCGCTTCGCTCAGCTGGTCAATCATCTCCCCCAGGGGGCGGTGCGGGTGGTCGGCACCAACGCCCTGCGCGAAGCGCGCAACCGCGCGCAATTCATTCGACAGGCTGAGACGATCATCCAGCATCAGGTCGAGGTGATTTCCGGCCGAGAAGAAGCACGGCTCATCTACCTGGGCGTTTCGCATACTTTTCCTGCCTCTAGCGGCAAGCGCCTGGTTGTCGACATTGGCGGCGGCAGCACCGAATTCATCATCGGCGAGGGTTTCGATTCGCTGTTGCGTGAGAGCCTGCAGATGGGCTGCGTGAGCTTCACGCAGCGGTTTTTTCAGGACGGCAAGATTACGCCGGCCCGCTACGCGCAGGCCTATACCGCCGCGAGGCTGGAGCTAATGAGCGTCGAGCACGGCCTGCACCGGCTCGGCTGGCAGGATGCGGTGGGTGCGTCCGGCACCATTCGCGCCGTCGGTCTCGCGATCAAGAGCGCCGGGCTTGGCAATGGTGAAGTCACGGCTGATGGCATCGGCTGGCTCAAGCGCAAACTGTTCAAGCTGGGCGAAGTGGAAAAGCTCGATCTGGACGGCATCAAACCGGACCGCAAAGGCATCTTCCCCGCAGGCCTGGCCATTCTCGAAGCGATCTTCGACGCCCTGGCACTGACCAGCATGGCGCACTCTGAAGGCGCATTGCGCGAAGGCGTGCTCTACGACCTGATCGGCCGGCATCATCAGGAAGATATCCGCGACCGTACGCTGAGCTTCCTGATGGAGCGCTACCACGTCGATACCGAGCAGGCCGCACGGGTTGAAAGCAAGGCGCTGGAGGCGTTCGATCAGGTGTCATCGGCCTGGGGGCTGGATGAGGAATGGCTGCGGGAACTGCTCGGCTGGGCCGCCCGCGTGCATGAGGTCGGCCTGGATATCGCCCACTACCACTACCACAAACATGGTGCTTACCTGATCGAGCACTCCGACTTGCCCGGCTTCTCGCGTCAGGATCAGCAGATGCTGGCGCTGCTGGTTCGCGGCCATCGGCGCAACATACCCAGGCAGAAATTCGAAGAAATGAGCGAAGACGGCGTGAAGCTGACTAGGCTCTGTGTGCTGCTGCGCTTCGCGATCCTTTTTCACCACATCCGCGGCCCGCAACAAGCGCCAGCGTTTCAGCTCAACGCTGGCGACAACAGCCTGGACGTAGCCTTTCCTGATGGCTGGCTAGCCAACAATCCGCTGACGCAGGCGGATTTCGCGCTGGAAGCGGACTGGCTCAAGCGAATCGATTTCACCCTCAGCGTACGCTGAATCCAGCGGGCGGCGGGCCAACTCGCCAGTCACCACCCTTGAGAAGCCGGCTGCTTATCGCGCAGTCGGGCTACCCAGACGTTCCAGCAAAGCGTTCTGTACGTTTCGCGGATTCTGGTTACCACTCGGGCTGTTACGCAGGTAACTGCCGTCCGGCTGCAGCACCCAACTCTGGGTGTTGTCGGTCAGGAAGCCCTCGAGCTCCTTCTTCACCCGCGTCACCAGCTTCTTGCCTTCGACCGGGAAGCAGGTCTCGACCCGGCGATCCAGGTTGCGCTCCATCCAATCGGCGCTGGACAGGTACAGCTTCTCATCGCCCCCGTTGAGGAAATAGAACACGCGGCTGTGCTCGAGGAAGCGCCCGATGATCGAGCGCACCTGGATATTGTGCGAGACCCCGAGAATCCCCGGGCGCAGACAGCACATGCCGCGCACGATCAGATCGATGCGCACGCCGGTCTGACTGGCTTTGTACAACGCTCGGATCATCTTCGCGTCGGTCAGCGAATTGATCTTGAGGATGATATGCGCCGGCTTACCTTCGCTGGCATGCTGCGTCTCCTGAGCGATCATGTCGAGCAGCGCTTTCTTCAGGGTGAACGGCGCATGCAGCAGTTTCTTCATGCGCATGGTCTTGCCCATGCCGATCAACTGACTGAACAGCTTGGACACGTCTTCGCAGAGCGCGTCATCCGAGGTCAGCAGGCTGTAGTCGGTGTACAGCCGCGCGTTACCGGCGTGGTAGTTACCCGTCCCGAGATGGGCGTAGCGCCGCAGCTCACCATTCTCCCGGCGCAGTATCAGCATCATCTTGGCGTGAGTCTTGTAGCCCACCACGCCGTAGATCACCACGGCCCCGGCCTGCTGCAACCGACTGGCCAATTGCAGGTTGGATTCCTCATCGAAGCGCGCACGCAGTTCGATGACCGCAGTGACTTCCTTGCCATTGCGCGCGGCTTCAACCAGCGCGTCGACGATTTCGGAATTGGCACCGGAGCGATAAAGCGTCTGCTTGACCGCCAGGACGCAAGGGTCCTTCGCCGCCTCGCGCAGCAGGTCGACCACCGGCGTAAAGGATTCGTAGGGGTGCAGCAACAGAATGTCCTGCTTGCCGACCACGCTGAATATGTTTTCGCTGTTCTGCAACAGCTTCGGGATCGCCGGCGTGAAAGGCATGTACTGCAATTCCGGGTGGCTATCCAGTCCGGTGATACCGAACAGCCGAGTCAAATTGACCGGGCCGTTGACCCGATACAGTTCGCTCTCGCTCAGGCTGAACTGCTTGAGCAGGAAATCCGCGAGGTGCTTCGGACAGGTATCCGCCACTTCCAGCCGCACTGCGTCGCCATAGCGCCGGGAAATCAGCTCTCCGCGCAATGCTCTCGCCAGGTCCTCGACGTCTTCGGTATCGACCGACAGGTCGGCATTGCGTGTCAGGCGGAACTGGTAGCAGCCATTGACCTTCATGCCATGGAACAGGTCGTCGGCATGGGCGTGAATCATCGAAGAGAGGAACACGTAGTTGGCACCCGGCCCACCTACGTCCTCCGGCACCCGGATAACCCGCGGCAACAACCGCGGGGCAGGAATGATCGCCAGCCCGGAATCGCGGCCGAAGGCATCGATACCTTCAAGCTCGACAATGAAATTCAGACTCTTATTGACCAGCAACGGGAACGGGTGGGTGGGGTCCAGACCGATGGGCGTGATGATCGGCGCGATCTCGTCGCGGAAAAAGCGGCGTACCCAGGCCTTGATCTTGGTTGTCCAGTTGCGCCGCCGGATGAAGCGCACCTGATGCTTGGCCAGCTCTGGTAGCAGGACCTCGTTGAGAATCGAATACTGGCGGTTGACCTGCTCATGGACCAGTTCGGAAATACGCGCCAGCGCCTGGTGCGGCTGCAGACCGTCGGCACCGGCCTGCTCACGCGCGAAGGTGACTTGCTTCTTCAGCCCGGCGACACGAATCTCGAAAAACTCATCCAGATTGCTGGAAAAGATCAGCAAGAACTTGAGCCGCTCCAGCAGCGGATAGGACTCGTCCAGCGCCTGTTCCAGCACGCGGATATTGAATTGCAGCTGTGACAGCTCACGGTGGATATAGAGGCTGTTGTCATCCAGATTCGGCGGCGGCGCCGGTGGCGCTGGTACCTCCTCTGTTTTCTCCACCTCAGGCGCTGGCGGCGCCAACTCCTCGAGGGGCTGCGCCTCGACGGCAGCAGCCTGCAATTCGCGTTCGCTGAGTCCCTGGTTCGTCATCGCTTTGCCTCGGCAGGGCTCATTGCCCCTGTTTTAATTGTTGTGCCGCCTGTTTGGCGAAATAGGTGAGGATGCCATCAGCACCTGCGCGCTTGAAGGCGGTCAGCGACTCGAGGATGACCGCCTCGCTCAGCCAGCCATTCTGAATCGCCGCCATGTGCATCGCATACTCGCCGCTGACCTGATAGACGAAGGTCGGCACACGAAAGGCATCTTTAACTCGCCAAAGAATGTCCAGATAAGGCATGCCCGGCTTGACCATGACCATATCGGCGCCTTCGGAAAGGTCCGCGCCGACTTCGTGCAGCGCCTCATCACCGTTGGCAGGGTCCATCTGATAGGTATTCTTGCTGCCTTTGCCCAGATTCGCCGCCGAACCCACCGCATCGCGGAACGGCCCGTAGTAGGCACTGGCATATTTGGCCGAATAGGCCATGATCCGCACGTTGTGCTGATCGGCCACTTCCAGCGCTTCGCGAATGGCCTGGATGCGCCCGTCCATCATGTCCGATGGCGCGACCACCTGTGCGCCCGCTTCTGCGTGGGACAGGGCCTGGCGGACCAGTGCGTCGACCGTGACGTCGTTTTGCACGTAGCCCTGCTCGTCAAGAATGCCGTCTTGCCCGTGCGTGGTGAAGGGGTCCAGCGCAACGTCGGTGATAATGCCGAGTTCCGGGAAGCGCTCACGCAACGCACGGGTGGCACGCTGGGCGATACCGTCGGGATTCCAGGCCTCTGCCGCATCGAGCGATTTCTTCTCCAGCGGGGTTACCGGGAACAGCGCCAGTGCCGGAATGCCCAGCGCGACCAGCTCTGCGGCCTCTTCCAGCAACAGATCGATGGAAAGACGCTCTACGCCAGGCATCGACGGCACCTGCTCGCGACGATTTTCACCATCGAGCACAAACACGGGAAGGATCAGGTCATCCACGCTCAGCCGGTTCTCGCGCACCAGGCGGCGCGAAAAATCATCACGACGATTACGACGCAGCCGGGTAGCGGGGAACAAGCGATTGGCGGGAACGAAACTCACGGTGAACTCCTGGCCCGCAGGGCGGGCGAATATGACGTTTATAAGCCGACAGCGTGACAGATTGATGACAGGCCATCAGCTCGACCGACGATTGCCCTCATTGTCGCCACCATGGGCAGGCTCTGCCAGTGCTTTGAACAGTCAATATCCGTAGCTCAGCGCCTGAGCCAGACGCACCGACGTTGGAACGCCCGCCGCGATGCGCAATCCAATCATCATCTCGATGGACTTACTTTGAGCCGCGCCGACGGCTAGCATCGAAGGCATTCGCCTGGTCTAGTTGCCAGGCTGCTGAACCTGACCAGGAGTACCTCAATGAATAAAAAAGTCGCCGTAATTCTTTCCGGCTGTGGTGTGTACGACGGCTCGGAAATCTACGAGAGCGTTATCACGCTGTTGCGCCTGGACCAGCGTGGCGCCAAGGTTCAATGCTTTGCTCCGGACATCGAGCAAATGCACGTAATCAACCACCTAACCGGCGAGGAGATGCAGGAAAGCCGCAACGTGCTAATCGAGTCCGCACGCCTGGCCCGCGGGGAAATCAAGGCATTGCGCGAAGCCAATGTCGAAGAGTTCGATGCGTTGATCATGCCGGGCGGGTTCGGCGCGGCAAAAAACCTGTCCGACTTTGCCACCCAGGGCGCCGGCTGTACCGTTCTCCCCGAGGTACTGTCACTGGCCAAGGCGTTTGCCGAGGCCGGCAAACCGGTCGGCATGATGTGCATCGCACCGACCATGGCGTCGCAGATCTTCGGCCGCGGCGTGGTCTGCACGCTGGGCAACGATGACGATCCCGCGGCAGCCGCAGCGCGGGAGATGGGCATCGAACATGAGGCGTGCGAAGTCACCGAGATCGTCGAGGATTCCAGGCATAACCTGGTGACAACCCCCGCCTACATGCTGGCGCAATCCATCAGCGACGCGGCATCGGGGATCTACAAGCTGGTCGACCGGGTACTCGAACTGACCGGCAAGTAGCGCCTCGCCTACGCGCAATTCCCGCCCAACGGCGGGAATTGTGGTGCTCGTGCCGTGGCGATACAGCCAATCTCACCGGCGCACCCGCCGCGCCACTGTTCAATCCCGTCGCCCTCCGGCAGCTTAGCTCGACCTGCCCGAGAGCCTGACGCATGAATCTCCCGATCGACACCATCGAAGAACAACAACGCGCCGTGCGTCAGCTGTTCGAGCGCATTCCGTTCAACGAATACCTGGGCATCGAACTGGACGAAGTGACCCGCCAGCGCGTAGTGATGCACCTGCCGATGAAGCACGAGCTGGTCGGTAATTTCTTTCACGGCATTTTGCATGGAGGGGTGATCGCGTCGCTGCTCGACGTCGTGGGCGGCGCCATGGCGATGATCGGCGCCTTCGAAAAGCATCAGCACCTGACGACCGAAGAGCGCGCCCTGCGCCTGTCGCGCCTTGGCACTATCGATCTGCGAATCGACTACCTGCGCCCAGGGCGTGGCGAACGTTTCAGCGCCGCCGCAACGCTGTTACGTTCCGGCAACAAGGTGGCAGTGGTGCGCTCAGAACTTCACAACGAAGAAGGCGTGTTGATCGCAGTAGGCACCGGCACCTATCTCTGCGGTTGATCACAAAGCGCGACCTGAAAGGAAACAGACCCTGCTACAGCGGCCGTCGGCTAGCGAACGCCGGTGCGAGCGAGCTGCGTCAATAGACGATCCAGCGCGTTAGCGAATGCCTGGCGATCACGGTCGCCGTAAGCCGCCTGGCCACCGCCCACCTGGCCCTGCTCACGCAGATCAGTGAACAGATTGCGCACCGCCAGACGATCACCCATGTTGCGCTCATCGAATTCACGCCCGCGCGGATCGAGCGCGGCTACACCTTTCTTCACCAGGCGATCCGCCAGCGGCACATCGCTGCAAATCACCAGCTCGCCAGGCTGCGCTTGCTCGACCAGGTAATCGTCCGCAGCATCCGGGCCACTCGGCACGACAATCAGGCGAACACAGGCGAAGGCCGGCTTGACCTGACTCTGACCCGCGACCAGCAAGACCTCGAATTTGCGCTTGAGCGCAAACTTGATCAGCTGTTCTTTTGCGGCCTTGGGACAGGCATCGGCGTCAACCCATACCCGCAACGGCACGGCTGCCGTCATGTTACCGCCCGCTGTACCGTGGCCAGCAAGGCGGCAGCACCGGCGAACATGGCGGCGAAACTGCGGTTGACCAGCCGCTGCTGACGCGGCGTGCGCAGCAGCCGCAACACCTTGGCTGCCAGACCGGTATAGCCCGCCATGACGATCAGGTCGACGACCACCATCGTGGCGCCCATATGCAGGTACTGCACTACCAAGTCTCGCTGCGGATCGAGGAACTGCGGCAACACGGCAAGAATGAACACGATGGCTTTCGGGTTGCTGGCATTGACCAGAAAACCGCGCAACACCAGTGCCTGCGGTCGGCCGATTGGTCGAGGCGCGGAACTGTCATCGAGCATTTCCGGCAACGCGCGCCATTGCTTCAGTGCCAGCCACAGCAGGTAGGCGACGCCGAACCACTTGATCACACTGAAGGCCAGCGAAGAGGTTGCCAGTACTGCTCCTACCCCGGCTGCCACCACCGCGATCTGCAGCGCCAGCGCGATTTGCAGGCCGATGGCGTTCCAGTAGCCACGCCAGAAGCCGTACTGCAAGCCACAGGACATCGAGGCGATCGCGCCCGCGCCGGGCGACAGGCTGATGACCCAACAGGCAATAAAGAAGGCAAGCCAGGTTTCGAACGTCATGGTTGATCCTCACTCCACCGGCTGCACCGCGCAGCCGCTATGGTTCTCAGTCCGGCATGTCCTTGCCGAGTTTCACCGGCTCTTTCAGCTTGCGCTTCATCGCCTTGCGCATGCGGATGTTGAGCGCTTCGACCCCCAGCGAGAACGCCATGGCGAAGTACACGTACCCCTTGGGCACATGCGCGCCAAAGGCTTCAGCCACCAGCAGGGTGCCGACCACGATCAGGAACGACAGCGCGAGAATCTTCAGCGTCGGATGCTTCTCGATGAAGTCGCTGATGGTGCCGGCCGCCAACATCATGACCCCGACCGCGATGATGATTGCGGCGACCATCACCTGTACGTTGTCCACCAGACCCACCGCGGTAATCACCGAGTCCAGCGAGAAGACGATATCAATTACCGCAATCTGCAGGATGATGCCGACGAATCCAGCCTTGACCGCTCCGCCAGTGCTGCCGTCCTGCTCCTCTTCGCCTTCGACGCTGTGCCAGATTTCCATGGTGCTCTTGAACAAGAGGAACAAGCCACCAAAGAAAAGGATCAGGTCGCGCCCGGATACGCCTTGCTCGAATACCGTAAACAGATCATTGGTCAGGCGCATTACCCATGCAATCGACAACAGCAACAGAATCCGCGTAACCATCGCCAGTGCCAGCCCAAAGAAGCGCGCCTTGGGCTGCTGTTCCTTGGGCAAACGTCCGACCAGAATGGAAATGAAGATGATGTTGTCGATGCCGAGGACGATTTCCAGGGCGGTCAGGGTCAGAAACGCGACCCAGATTTCCGGGTTGCTAAGCCATTCCATGAGAGTTACTCGTGTGTGTTGTGATTGGTGGTTTGGATGTCTGTCCCACGCCAGCGGCGCACGACTTTCTGAAAGAACAAGCTGTTTGGTACCTGAACGATGGCACCAGTTCCGCTCTCGGAGATTTCCTCCAATGTGGTGTAGAGCAGGTTGATGTCGATGACTCGACCCTTGACGATCGGCTTGTCGAAGCTCTCCACCAGCTCCACGAGATCGCCCAACCGGAAGGGCCCCACCGTCATGATGAGCACGGCGCAGAGCAGGTTGGACAACACGCTCCAGATTGCAAAGAAGGCTATCGCTGCGACTGCGACGAACCCGGAGAAGGCGGTCCAGATCACCGTTGCGGATACACCGAAGCGCTCAAGCACCATGATCAGTGCGCCACCGATGATGAACCAGCGAATACCGCCCCGCAGCGGCAGCAGCAGCTCGGGTGGCAGCGGATAACGCCTGCCCAGTCGTTCCAGCCCCCGCACCACCAACCGTTGCAACAGGTAGGCGATCAACAGGATAAACATGACCTGCAGCCCAAGCAGTAGCGGGTCGCGCCACTGCTGGAGCAGCAACAGCAGCGACTCGTTCACGCGCTACCCTCGAGCTGTCCTTGCAGGTTCTCCAGGGCTTCGAGCGCCTCCAGCCAGGCCTCTTCCAGCTCGCCTTCGCGCACCTTCAGCTCAGCCTGTTTGGCCAGCAGCTCGCGAAGCTCATCCTTGCGCGCCACCTCGTAGAGCGCGGCATCGCCGAGTCGCTGCTCCAGCACGGCCAGCTTGTCATGCACACCGGCAAGATCCTTTTCGAGCTTGTCCGCCTGGCGCTTGAGCGGCGCCAGCTGCTGCCGCAAAGCAGCAGCCGCCTGACGCAAGGCACGCTTGTCGGTTTTGTCACCGGATGGCTCGGTTGCACTCACCGGCTGCTGACGGGCACGAAACTCCACCAGCCATCGCGCGTAATCCTCGAGATCTCCATCGAAGGTGACGACTCTCCCTTCAGCCACCAGAAGAAATTCGTCAGTCGTGCTCTTGAGTAGATGGCGATCGTGGGACACCACCAAAACCGCACCCTCGAAATCCTGTAGCGCCAGCGTCAGAGCCAAGCGCATTTCCAGATCCAGGTGGTTGGTCGGCTCATCAAGCAGTAGTAGGTTGGGCTTACCCCAAGCGATCAGCGCCAATGCCAACCGCGCTTTTTCACCACCCGAGAAATTGAGGACCGGCTCGTCACAGCGATTGCCACGAAAATCGAAACCACCCAGGAAATCGCGAAGCACCTGCTCACGCTCGCCCGGTGCAATGCGCTGCAGGTGCAACAGCGGGCTGGCATTGGCGTCCAGCGCATCCAGCTGATGCTGAGCGAAATAGCCGATGACAAGGTTTTCGCCACGCTGCAACCGACCGCCCAAGGGCTGCAGCTCATCAGCCAGCGTCTTGATCAGCGTCGACTTGCCCGCACCGTTGGGGCCGAGCAGACCTATCCGCGCGCCAGGTACCAATTGCAGCTTGACCTTGTCCAGCACCACTTTTTCGCCGTAGCCAAGACTTCCCTGTTCAAGATCCAGCAGCGGGCTGGAGACCTTATCCGCTTCGCGAAACACGAAGTCGAACGGCGAATCGATGTGAGCCGGCGCCAGCTCTTCTAGCCGTTCCAGTGCCTTGATTCGACTCTGCGCCTGACGCGCCTTGCTCGCCTTGGCTTTGAAGCGGCGGATGAAATCCTCCATGTGCTCGCGCTGCGCCTGCTGCTTTTCGAAGGCTTGCTGCTGCTGAGCCAGACGCTCGGCGCGCGCCCGTTCGAATGCTGAGTAGCCACCTCGATAGAGCGTCAGTTTGCGCTGTTCGACATGCACCACGTTACCAACCACCTCGTCGAGGAAGTCGCGGTCGTGAGAGATCAGCATCAGCGTGCCGGGATAGCTCTTGAGCCAGGCTTCCAGCCAGAGAATCGCGTCCAGATCGAGGTGGTTGGTCGGCTCATCGAGCAACAGCAAGTCAGACGGGCACATCAGCGCTTGTGCGAGGTTCAGGCGCATTCGCCAGCCACCGGAAAAACTGCTGACCGGTCGATCCATCTGCTCGTTGGCAAAGCCCAGGCCTGCCAACAGCTTGCGCGCCCGCGCGTCAGCGGTATAGCCGTCGGCGTTATCGAGCTCGGTATGCAAACGAGCCAGCGCGCTGCCATCGTGGACAGCTTCAGCCGCGATCAGATCGCCCTGGATACGGCGCAGCTCGGTATCGCCGTCCAGCACGTAATCAACCGCCAACCGGTCGAGCGCGTCGACCTCCTGGCGCATGTGCGCGATGCGCCAGTCCGGCGGAATCTGGCAGTCGCCGCCATCTGCGGCAAATTCGCCACGCAGCAAGGCGAACAGGCTGGATTTACCGGCGCCGTTGGCACCGACCAACCCGGCCTTCTGGCCAGGGTGAAGAGTCAGATCGGCGCCGTCGAGCAAACGCTGCGGGCCGCGCTGTAGAGTGAGGTTCTGGAGTCGGATCATAATGGCGGCGGAGTTTATCAGGTCGCCCGGAAATCCATCCGGCTGCCCACAAAAAAAAGCCATTACAGATGAAGAGCGACGACCTCTGGAATTTTGCCCTCGCCTGCTATGCAACGCCTGGTGTGGAAAAGGCGTGCCTTGAATTACAGGCGCTGGAGATGGACGTCTGCCTGCTCCTTGCCTGCAGTTGGTTGGAAGCCCGCGGCGTTCGCCGAGATGCGCAGCGATTGGAAGCGCTGAAACAACTCAGCAAGGATTGGCAGAGCGCAGTCGTATTGCCCCTGCGAAACCTGCGCCAGGCGTGGCGTGAGCAGGCAGCCGGCGACACAGAACTTGCCGACCTGCGCAGGCGCGTTAAAACGCTGGAACTGGAAGCCGAAAGGATTCAGCTCGATCGCCTTCAGCGAGTAACACAGCATTGGTTGCCAGAGGACGGATCGGACGACTGGCTGAACCCGCTATGCGCAGGGGTCGAGGGCGACCCGCGCGCATGGCTGAACGTGCTGCGCCGTGCAGCTTCTCAGCTGGGCGCTGGCGGTGCGGGCTGATCTGCGCTGACGGTCTTGGTTGATGCCGGCTTGCGCGTTGCAGCAGGCTTGGCAGCACCGGATGGATTGGTTGTAGCCGGTTTGGGTTTTGCACGGCCACTGGCAGGTCGGGCGGTGCGTTTCGCGGCACTACTAGCTGCTGCCGCTGGGCCGCCGGAAGCGTTAGCGGTGGTTGATTTGTCATCTTTGGAAGCCACCGACCGCGTGCGGGTTGTGGCTGCTGGCTTGCTCGCCGCCGGGCTCGAACTGCTGGAGGACTGCCTGGTCGGAGCTGGCTTGGTTGTTGCCGGCTTGGTGGCGCTTGGCCTGGTGACACCTGGTTTGGTTGTAGCGGGCGCAGCCTTGCGTTGCGCTGAGGCCGAACGTGACGGTGTGGCCTTGCCGCGTGATGCCAGTGCTTGTGCCGCAGCCTTTTCAACCTGTGTGACACCTTGCGCCAGGTTCAGGCTCTGCTCGGCATCGCGTTTAAGATCGGCCAGATAGCTCAAGGTTTCGCTCTGCCGTGTCTGCAGCAAGGCGAGCATGTCATCCAGTTCGGTCAGTTTTGAACGCGCCTTGCTTTGGGCCTTCGACTTGCCCGCATTGCCGGCCTCGTCGAGCTTGGCTCGGGTTTTGACCAGTTTTTCCTGGGTCTTGCCGCGCTGCTTTTCGAGCTTGGCCAGGAGAAGCTCTGCGTCCTTCTGTGCATCCGTGCAGGCTTTTTCCAGGTGCTCCACCAAACTCTTCGACAACTGCTGAAGCAAGTGCAGCGGAGTCGTGACCGCATTCTTCGTTGCTGGCATGAAAGTGCCTCCTGGCGGGGTTGGTGCAGCCATACTAGACGGGCTGCAGTGATCCGCCAATCAATCAGCGAAGCACGCTACAAGCGATCCTTCGCTCGCAGCTGAGCGGCGCGGATCAGGCGGTAGCAGCAGGCTGCTTGTGCGCCGTGTGCAGCACTTCGATCAGGCAGTCTTCTAACTCGAAGCGCTCGTGTAGCAACCGGCCCAGATGCTTCAGCTCGTCCGGAAGGCCTGGGCTTTCGAGGCAGTCGCCGTTGTCACAACGATCATTGAAAGCAACCGCCACCTGGGTAATCGCCTCGATACGAGGATAAATCTGACGCGCCAGATCCAGGCCGCGCTCGTCACCAAAGGCTTCAGCTTCATTGAGCAATTGCTCATAGATCTCGAAATGACCAGCCGACACGTAGTCCAGCAGTATTTCGCAGAATTTTTGCAAGGCCGGGCGAGTAGCCGCTTCGGCCCCCCCATGCAGCCCATCGAATGCGTTGATCAATGCATGGCGTTCTTGCAGCCAGCGGTCGATCAGCAGGTGCACACCTCCCCAGCGTTCCTGGGCGTTCCGACAGCTCTCGAGCATGATGACCTCACTTCCCTAATCGATGTTTCTTGTTGCGCCTTCCGAGACGGTTTTTTGTCTTGGGATATCGGCCTTGGGTGAGTGACAGCGAAATTGGCAGAAAACCGACGCCGCCTGGGCAGACTAAGCCGCAGAGAAGGAAGCATCAAGCAGCAGCATCATTTTCACCTGCCTCTCTCGACAACCCCGCTTCGCCTTGCTCATTGACCGCCAAGCACAGGGATCATTCGCTCGCTCGAACAAAAAGCCTCAATCACGCCGTAACAGCTGCCAGAAACAAAAGACGACCATAGCGATGAAGGCAAGCAAGGTCCACTCCGAAATACTCATGCCGAGCAGGGTCCAGCTGACTTCAGCGCACTCGGCCGTACCGTGAAGTACCAGTCTGGCGATTTCCTGGAACGGCAGGGCATCCATCATGTATTCGAGACTGGGCAGACAGCTCGGAAGCTGGTCGGCGGGCATGTTCTGCAGCCAGATCTGGCGTATCGCCGTGCCGCCGCCGGCAACAGCGCAAAGCAACGCCAAAACCGAATAAACCCGTCGGCCGGCCTTATGCGGTCCGTGCAACGCTGCGACCAGACAGACCAGGCCGAAGCCGATGACGCATATACGCTGAACGATGCACAACGGGCATGGCGCCAGCCCGACAACATGCTCGAGATACAGCGCAGCGACCATCATCAACGCGCAGGCGATAAAGGCCAGAAGAAACAGCGAACGTGGGCTGGCCAGGTTCATAGCGACTCCGCAGACAGGAAAAGTTCGCTACGGTAGTGCGGCACGCAGCGAGCTGCAAGCCATAAGCAAACCGCCACAGCGGCGCGGGACGGGTGTCACGTCCCGAGCGGCCGCGTCATTTGCTAACTGCTGCTGGTTGTCTGTATTCGGTTGGAGCTGGATTGATCAAGAAGCCCCAGGCCTTCCTGGAACAGCCGGTTGCTGCGCTCGTTGTCGCCCAGCTGGGCCAGCAATCGCGCCAGCTCGGCGCAGGTTCCGGGACGGTGCTCGAAGCGCAGGCTGGCTTCGAGATAATCGCGCGCCTTGCCCCATAGGGCGTTGCGCATGCTCAGCCGACCAAGTGCGAGCAGAAGCTCGGCATTCTCCGGATTAGCCTTGAGCCAGTTTTCTGCATTCGCCAGCTGACGCGCAGGGTCCTGGCCGCGAACGCGACCGTAGCGCTCCACCAGTCGATCATCGAATTGGCGTTTGAGCGCTGCGTAGAGTACATCTTCGGCCTTCGCATCGGCGCCTAGGCGGGACAGACCGTCAGCGTAGGCGCGCACCAGCAGAGGCTCAGTGCGCAACCCGGACGGGACGGTTTGCCACTTCTGATTCAGCGCCTGCAGCGCATCCTCGTTACTGGGCGCTGAGGCCTGACCGGTTTGCTCAAGCGCCGCAGTCCAGGCCAGAAGCTCAAGCTCACTCAAGCGAGCCGGCGGTAACACCCGATGCTTGCGCAGTTCGGGCAACAAGCGGCACAACGCAGACCAATCTTGCAGCTGAACGTAGAGCTGCTGCAGCAGGGTCAGCACATAGGCATGACGAGGGTGATCGCTGTGCAGCGCATTAAGCGTTTCCCGCGCCTCGCCATACTGGCCTCTCGCGATCTGCAGCTGCGCCTGGGTCAGGCCAACCGCAAGACCCGACTCGGGCTCGCGCTCCCTTGCCTTGCGCAGCAGCTCGTCGCTCTGCTCATGCTCGCCCAGTTCATTGGCGGCACGGGCGGCACCAAGGTAATGCACCAGCGGCTGGTGGTCGTGCTCGGCAGCGGAGCGCAAATGGCCCAGCGCGTGACTCCACTGGCCCTCGGCCAACTCTCGCAAACCGCTGCGTGATGCCTTGCTGACACGCCGCTCGCGATGGCGGCGCGACCACGGATTGACCAGGGCCCCGGAGGTATGCAGCAGGCCGAGCACCCAGTGCACGACCATCGCCAGTAGCCACAGGCACGCGATCAGGCCAAGGAAAATCCAGAAGCTCGACTCGTAGCGAAAGCGGTCATAGCTGATCAGGACGTAGCCCGCGTCCTGTGCGATGGCCCAGCCGAAGAACCCAACGATCGCTATAAGCAGGATCAGGACAAAGGCGAATCGCTTCATGCGCGCTGCCCCTCTTCGGTCGCAGCGCCGTCAGTAGCCGGCTGCTCCGGTTGTGGGCTCGACTCTTCTGCAGGCCGTTCTGCGGGCTGCTCCGCGGGTTGCTCTGAACGGCTGTCAGCAGGCGACACTGCACTTTCGGACGATTCACGCTGCTGCACATAGGTCTGCAGTGCACGGAGCGCCGGTGCAAGATCGGGCAGACTGACCGAGACCTGGCGCGTTTTCAGCTCCTCGATGCGATCCCGAAGGCCGCGGCTCTGCCCGTTCTCTTCGCTGAAGTGATCTTTGATGAGCTGGGCCGCCTGCTCCAGCGATTGCTGGTAGACCTTTTCGTTACTGTTCAGCACGGCCCACTGCGCTTGCTCAATGGCGAGAGACAAGGCCAAGCGCACCTGCGCCAGGCTTTGTCCCGCAAGCAGCGGTTTGACGCTATTGCCGGCGTCGAAATCGATACGCACATAACGGGTCAGCTCATTCAGCCAACGCTGCCAGCGGCTATCAGCCTGCTCACTTCCTGCCTGGCCCGCCTCGAATTCCGGAGCCAGACCGTTGAGTTGGTTGGCTTGGCCACGCAACGCACCCAGCTGAAGAAACAACCCGGTGCGGTCCAGCTCCGGCAGGCTGCGCAACGCTTCTAGCCCTTCGAGCAATTTCTGCCGTGCCGCGTAGGCACCGGGATCGTCCTGTTTGCGCAAGATCAAATCCGACTCGGCGAGCAGCGATTCGGCGCTGTTCACGTCCTGCATCGCCGACAGACGCAACATCGCCATGCGCAGCAGATGCTCGGCTTCGGCGAGCCGCCATTGCTCGCGGCTGGATCCGAGAACCTGCTCAACACGCCCCGCCAACCGTTGCTGGTCGCTTTGCAGCTCGGAAAGCAAACGGCGACGATCCTCCAGCTGTTCGGCTGAGGGCAGTTGTTCCAGTTTGCCTAGACGACTGGCCAGTTGTTGGCTGCGCTCACTCAACTGGCGGGTCTGTTCGCTCGTAGCCTGTGCCGACTGCTGCTGTTGCTGCTTCTGATCGGCCAGTTGCTGAGTCTGCCAGACGCTGTAGCCCCCTGCGGCCAGACCTGCCAGACCGACCAGCAGCGCCAGACCGGCCAGCCCTTTGCCGCCGCCACGCGCATCAGGGTTGGCACTGGCAGGCGTTTTCGGTGGCGGCGCCTTCGGGGCTTCTTTCGAAGCCCTTGGGGCGTCTTTATTGATCGGATTCTGATTGGCCACAGAATCGTTGCCCTTCGGTTGCTGCGGTGCCTTGTCGGGGTCTACTTCGCTCACGTTTCCATCCTTTGCATTAGGAAGCGGGCCCGGGACTTTCCCGTAGCGCCGCCAGCAAAGCCGCGGCTCCAGCACCACGGCAGTCCACTATTCTATTGGCGCCCAACGCCTTGGCCATCTCGGCCACACGAGGGCTGGGTACGAACAAGGGTAGCTCAAGCATGCCACCCCAATCGGCGCCTGCCAGCTCGCGTAATGACTGCAAACCCTGTCCACTGCTGACCACCACCGCGTTCAGCCGTTCCGAGCGAAGGGTTTTGAGTAGCGTGCCTGGCAGGTAATCCGGCAGGTGACGGCGATACAATTCGAGGCTGTCGACCTGCGCGCCACGGGCACGTAGCGTGTCGGCGATAAGCTCGCGTCCGCCTTCGCCTCGAAGAATCAAGACCCTTGGATGGGGCGCGCTTAGGGCCTGAGCCAATCCTGGCAAGGCGAGCAGCGCTTCGCTGTCGTCACCAGCGACCGGCCAGCTGGCGTCCAGACCGTAATCGGCGAGTATCGCGCCAGTCGCTCCACCGACACTGAACCATGCTTGCCCAGCAGGCGCCTGCGGCCAGTAGCGGCGCAGAAGCGTCAAACCCAACCTGGCAGCCGGCTTACTGACGACCACCACCGCAGCGTAGCGGTCCAGTTCCAGCATGGTCGCGCGCTGCTGAGGTGTTTCTGCAAGGGCTTCGATGGTCAGCAGTGGCAGGCTAGCGCTGTGAATTCCCTGCACTGCCAGCGTGGCGGCTAGCGCCGCACACTCCTCAGCCGGCCGCGTCAGCAACAGACGCCAGCCGTTCACGCCTTACCGGTCTCGCCATAGATATCCTGGAGGATCTTCCCAGCGCCTTGCTGCAGCAATTCTTCAGCGATGCGCACGCCAAGCACTTCGGCTTCGGCATTGGGCGCACGCCCCTCAGCGCGCAGAAGCACGGCACCATCGGGCTGTCCTACCAGCCCACGCAACCACAGCTGATCGCCTTCGAGTACCGCGTAACAGGCGATCGGCACCTGACAGCCTCCATTGAGGTGGCGGTTCAGCGCCCGCTCGGCACTGACGCGAATCGCGGTATCGGGATCGTTCATGCATTGAAGCAGCTGATGCAGCTCGGTATCGCCGGTCCTGCACTCAATCCCGACCGCGCCCTGCCCGCCCGCAGGCAAGCTGTCTTCAACACTGATGCTGGCGCGGATGCGGTCACCGAAACCAAGACGGATCAAGCCGGCCGCTGCGAGGATAATCGCGTCGTACTCGCCGGCATCGAGCTTGGCCAGGCGAGTGTTGACGTTGCCGCGCAGGAACTGGATCTTGAGGTCGGGGCGACGCGCCAGTAGCTGCGCCTGACGCCGCAGGCTGGAGGTGCCGACGACCGCTCCGGCAGGCAACGCATCGAAATCCTCGTAGTGATTGGAGACGAACGCATCGCGCGGGTCTTCCCGCTCACAGATGCAATACAGGCCGAGTCCCTCGGGAAATTCCATGGGTACGTCCTTCATGGAGTGCACGGCGATGTCCGCTTCGTTCTCCATCAGGGCTGTTTCCAGCTCTTTGACGAAAAGGCCTTTGCCGCCAATCTTCGCCAGCGGAGCATCGAGCAACTTGTCACCCCGACTGACCATCGGCACCAGGCTCACCGTTACATGCGGATGGGCGGCTTCCAGGCGCGCCTTGACGTATTCGGCCTGCCACAGGGCCAGGGCACTCTTGCGGGTAGCGATGCGAATTTCGCGGGACATGAGCAATTCCAGACAGATGAACTGCCGGCGATGATAACAGGCCAGGAACAGCGATCGGGTTGGCAGGGATCAAGGAAAGCCGTCCGGGGGGACGGTTGAGCTGGAGCGGGGCGCCTATCCTTAGCGCCAGCTCCGTATCAAAGGTTCTGCATCAACTTGCGAACACCGGCGACATGGCGGCGGCTTACGGTCAGCGGCTCACCCTCAAGCCCTTTGAGAAACAGCTGAAAATGTCCCAGGGGGGTGCGCTGCAAGCGTTCGATGCGGTCGCGATAGACCAGCGCATTGCGGTGAATGCGGACGAACCGCTCGCCGAACTCATCTTCGAGCGCCTTCAAGGGCTCATCTAGCAGAACCTCGCCGCCCTCATGGCGCAGGGTGACGTATTTGTGGTCAGCGATGAAATAGATCACCTGAGGCAATGGGATCAGTTCAATGCCCTTGCGGGTCCGTGCGCTGATATGGCTGCGCGGGCCGGTGCCGCTCACCGCCGCCGGACGCGTCAGCGCCGCGAGTTGCACACGATTGGGTCGCTCGGCTTTCTTCAATGCTTCAGCGAGGTGTTCGGGCCGTACCGGCTTGACCAGATAACCGACCGCGCTCACCTGGAAGGCATCCAGCGCAAACTCGTCGTGGGCGGTGCAGAAGATCACCGCGGGAGGTGCGTCGCGCTCGCACAACTTGGCTGCAACCTGGAGGCCATCAAGCCCCGGCATACGGATATCCAGCAACACAACATCGGGCCGCAGGTCCTCGATCAGGGACAGCGCCTCTTCGCCATTGGAGGCGGAAGGTTCCAGGACACGATAGCCGTCAAGGTCACCTACCAGTCGGCCGAGGCGCTCGCGGGCTAGAGGTTCGTCATCGACAATCAGCACATTCATACAGTTCTGGCTTCCTGCTTTTGTGTCGCACACGGATAGCGTAGACAGGTGTAGTAACGGGCATTACGCCGCTCCACGCTGAGACTCGCCGCGGGACCGAAAAGTGCCGTTAGTCGTGCGTCTATATTATGCAGCGCTTGCTGAGTCCCTCTAGATGGCAGCTTTGCAGCCGTTTCGTCAAAGGGGTTGCTGACCTGCAAATGGAACACGCCATCAGCATAGTAGGCCGCCACGCTGACCACCCCGCCCTCGATTCTTGGCTGGATTCCATGAATCAGCGCGTTCTCCAGAAGCGGCTGCAAGGTCAGTTGGGGAATCGGCAGATCGTCCGGCACGGCATCGACCTGCCATTCGACTTTCAGCCGTTCGCCGAGGCGATACTGCTCGATGGAAAGGTAGCGGCGTGATAACTCCAGTTCTTCGCGCCATGGCACCAGCGTGCCGGGGCGCGCCAGGCTGGCGCGGAACAAATCAGACAGATCGAGCACCGCTTGCTCGGCCTTGGCCGGATCGGTGACCACCAGGCTGGCGATACTGTTCAGGCTGTTGAACAGAAAATGCGGCCGGATGCGCGCCTGCAACGACTCGATGCGCGCGCGCAGCTCGGCCTGCTCCTGCCGCCGCCATTGGCTCTGCAGGTAGAAGTAGCGCAGCAACAGGCCCGACATGATCAGACTGATCAGTGCATGACGCAGATACAGGTTCACCTCGCCGACGCGCGTCAGCGGACCGCCAAGCTGGTAGATATCGGCGACCGCCGTACACGCCAGTGTGAGCCCGACCACCATGGCGCAGCAGGCAAGCCCTGCCAACCAGGCCGGCAACCGCGCCAGCAGCGGCCGCAGCTGACAGGTCAGACCGGCCGACAGCAGCATCACCCACTGCACGAACAGCGACGCCAGCGCCAGACGCATCCAGTTGAACCCAGGCTGCATCGGCTCGGCGAGCACCAGTACCAGCACCAGCAGCTCTGCGAGCAACACCAGGCCAAGTAGGGCATCGGGCTGGCATAGCTCAGGCACGAAGAAGTCATCGACCGGAGCCGTGGGCCGCGTTCGATCAAGTTTTTTTGTTCGCATGAATCGAGTTTCCGCGCCGAGAGGGTGCAAAGCAAGGCGAGCCCGGCAAGGCGGGCATCTGCCGTCGCGCAGCAAAGGCAAGTCTATCGGCCCGGCGCGATCCGAGGCTGACGAACGGTCGCCAGTTTTACGTTTCGACAATCAAGCATATGGCCGTTTTCGCCGATAAAAGAGGTCTATGGGCGACTCGTAATAGCGCATGATGGCTCAATGCCTGCATCACAACTCTCGCCGCTAATCGCTACCGCTGCTCAGGAGTATTGACCCATGCTGCTATTTTCCTCTCTGCGTAGCCGCTTGCTACGCCCGGTATTCCTGACGCTATGCGCCGCCGTTGTGGTGCAAATGCTGGTTGCTCTCGCATTGACCCGCGGCACGATCGATGGGCTCGAGCAGGATATCGAGCAAAGTCTGGGCGCAGATTCGGCACGCCTGCTGCTGGCGCTGCGCACCGCAGATACCGAGGTCAGTCGCGGGCTTTCCAGCCTGGCCGAACGCATGACCGGTGATCTATCCCGAGGATTGACGCAGCAATTGACCGAAGAGCAGAAACAGCTGAAAGACGTGCTCGAGCGTCACCTCAAACAATCCGGAGACGACCTCGCCACGCTGCTCGCCGGCGTTGCGCCAGCGGCGATCTGGGACAACGACGTACCGGCGCTGACCGAGTTCGTCAGAATGGCTCACCGCAACCCGGCAGTCGTGTTCGTCGTCTATTTCGATGCCGATGGCAACCAACTCACCCGCCATTTGAACCGCCAGGATCCGCGCGTCAAGACGTTGCTGGACAAGGGCACCGGGCGCACCTCATTCGACAAGGTGCTGTCAGCAGGCGAGAACGATCCCACGCTGTATCTCGCCAAGACCTCGATCAACCCCAAGGGCGCGGACATCGGCCAGGTTGTCCTCGGTTTCTCCACCTCAGCGGTAAGCACCGAACTGGCCGCCTTCGACAGCCGCTTCCAGACGCTGGTCACCAGCGGCGCTAAGCTGGTAGAGGCCGGCCTCGCGACCACTGCCAGCGACAGCGCGAAGATCATGGCGTCAGGCCTGGCCGCTGCTACGGAGGTGGCCCAAAGCATCGAGTCCAATAGCCAGAAGGCAGTGGAGCGCTCGGCTTCGGCACTGCTTTGGAAAATCAGCTCCGGCCTCGCCATCACCGGGATACTGCTCCTATTCGCCGTTACCTTGGTGCTTGGGCGCCAGGTACTACGCCGACTGAGCCTGCTCAACGGCGCGCTGCGCGGTCTCTCGGCCGGCCACGGCGACCTCGCTCAGCGCGTCAAGATCCACAGCGCAGACGAGGTGGGCGAGATGGCGGACGCGGTCAATCTGTTCCTGGCCAAGCTCCAGCCGATCGTCCAGGAAGCACGCGCCATCGCCGTACAGACAGGGGCGGAAATCGACACCTTGGGCAACCGCAGTCGCGCTGCCGCAGCCGCTGCCGAACGTCAACGCGACGAAGTCGCCGGCAGCTTGCAGGCGTTGGCCGACATGACCCAACGCGCGCAGGATGAAAGCCGGGCCATGCAGACTGCTCTCGATCAGGTCGCTTCGATTCGCAAGGCCGCGGTGGATAACGAGGCGATTTCCGAACAGGTCGGCCGGACGATCGAGGCACTTGGCAGTGGCGTACAGACAAGCGCCTCGGTCATCGAGAAACTTGCCACGCAAAGCGAACAGATCGAAGTAGTCCTGACCGTGATCCGAGGTATCGCCGAGCAAACGAATCTGCTGGCATTGAATGCAGCCATCGAAGCCGCCCGCGCCGGTGAAAGTGGTCGTGGATTCGCCGTGGTGGCCGATGAAGTGCGAGCACTCGCCAGCAAGACCCAGCAATCTACCGGCGATATCCAGGTGCATATCGAAAGCCTGCAACGGGGTGCTCGCGACGCCGTCTCGGCAATCAACGCGGCCGGTAAACAAGCCGACAGCGGCCTGGCCTCCCTGGGCAGCAGTCGCGATCTGCAGCGCGCTTTGCAGACTGCCGTCGAGCAAGTGCATCAGGTCGTTCGCGAGGCCACCAAAGGCGCAGAACAACAAGCCAGCACGGCAACGACGGTACGCGAGCGGGTCGAAGTCATTCTCACCGAAGCTGAACGATCCGCCGAAGCGGTGACTGCAACCGCGGCCAGTGGCAAGGAACTGGGCGTGCTCGCGCAAAGGCTCGAAGCCAGCCTCGGGCAGTTCAAAGCCTGATAACGCCGCTCACTGGATAGCGCCAGCGCGGAAGCCGCGCGTAACCCTGCTATTATTCGGGGCCTCCAATTTGCCATCCGATTTCTGCGAGCGCATTCATGAGCACCGACAAGACCAACCAGTCCTGGGGCGGCCGCTTCAGCGAGCCCGTCGACGCCTTCGTCGCCCGATTCACCGCCTCCGTCGAGTTCGACAAGCGCCTCTACCGCCATGACATCATGGGTTCGATCGCCCACGCCACCATGCTGGAAAAGGCCGGCGTGCTGAGCGCCGATGAGCGTGACCAGATCATCGCCAATTTGAAAGACATTCAGGGCGAAATCGAGGCCGGCACGTTCGACTGGCGCGTCGATCTGGAAGACGTGCACATGAATATCGAAGCACGGTTGACCGACCGCATCGGCGTAACTGGCAAGAAGCTGCACACCGGACGCAGCCGCAACGACCAGGTTGCGACCGACATCCGCCTGTGGCTGCGCGATGAGATCGACCTGATACTTGGCGAAATCACCCGCCTGCAGCAGGGTCTGCTGGGTGTCGCCGAAGCCGAAGCCGACACCATCATGCCCGGTTTCACCCACCTGCAGACCGCGCAGCCGGTGACCTTCGGCCACCATCTGCTGGCCTGGTTCGAGATGCTCAGCCGCGACTACGAACGTCTGGTCGATTGCCGCAAACGCACCAACCGCATGCCGCTGGGGTCGGCCGCGCTGGCCGGCACCACCTATCCGATCCAGCGGGAGATCACCTGCGAACTGCTGGGTTTCGAAGCGATCTCCGGCAACTCGCTGGATGGCGTATCTGATCGCGATTTCGCCATCGAATTCTGTGCCGCCGCCTCGGTGGCGATGATGCACCTGTCGCGTTTCTCCGAAGAGCTGGTGCTCTGGACCAGCGCTCAGTTCCAGTTCATCGACCTGCCCGACCGCTTTTGCACCGGAAGCTCGATCATGCCGCAGAAGAAGAACCCGGACGTACCCGAGCTGGTGCGCGGCAAGACTGGCCGCGTGTTCGGCGCGCTGACCGGCCTGCTGGTGCTGATGAAAGGCCAGCCGCTGGCCTATAACAAGGACAATCAGGAAGACAAGGAACCGCTGTTCGACGCTGCCGACACCCTGCGCGACAGCCTGCGCGCCTTCGCCGACATGGTCCCGGCGATCAAGCCCAAGCGCGAAATCATGCGCGAGGCGGCGTTGCGCGGCTTCTCCACCGCCACTGATCTGGCCGACTATCTGGTACGCAAGGGCCTGCCCTTCCGCGACTGCCACGAGATCGTCGGTCACGCGGTGAAGTACGGCGTCAACAGCGGCAAGGATCTAGCCGAAATGAGCCTCGACGAACTGCGCCAGTTCAGCGACCAGATCACCGATGACGTGTTCGCCGTGCTGACCCTGGAAGGCTCGGTGAACGCCCGTGATCACATCGGCGGTACGGCACCCGCGCAGGTTCGCGCAGCGGTTCAGCGCGGCCGCGAACTCCTCGCCAGCCGCTGATGTTTCCATCCGGTAACGGGGCGTCCGCGCGCCCCGTTACATCGGAGTTGCAGATGGCCCCACGTAAACCGCGCCTCCCTTTCGCCAACGCCTGGTTCTTCCCCGCTGCTGCGCTCTACGCGGCACTTATCCTGCCGTGGTCCGTGCTAACCATGCTTGGCCTTGCACCGGCTCTGCCTGGGCTGGCAACGCCGGCCGGCCACGCTCACGAGATGCTGTTCGGATACGCGCTTGCAGTTGTCGCCGGCTACCTGCTTGGGCCCCAACCTCAGCGGATCACCCTGGCGCTACTTGGCTGCTGGCTGGCCGCACGTGCCGGCTTCCTTCTTGCACCGGGCGCCTGGTATGCCGTTGGCGCCGATCTGCTATTCGTCGCCGGGCTGCTATGGAAGGTGGTACCGCGCTTTCTCGGAGCGGCCAAGAAATGGCGCAATCAGACGGTGGCGCCTGTGGTAATCGGTCTTGGCGTAACCAGTCTCCTGGCCAACGCCGGCGCTGGCTCCTCACTGCGGCTGCGGGAGCCGGCGCTGATGCTTTTCGCCGCACTGATGTTCTTCATGGGCGGACGCATCATCGCCCCGGCGTTGGCCGGACATGCTCAAAGCGAAGGTCGCCGTCTCGATGCACGGGTGCAGCCGCAGCTTGAAGGTGGCGTGCTGATCCTGCTGGGCATTGCGTTTGGATTGAGCCTGCTGCCCTGGACGTTACTCGGACACGTGGCCGGCGCCGTGCTGGTTGCAGCCGGAGTGCTCGGCGCAATTCGCCTGCTGCGCTGGCAACCCTGGCACTACCGCAGCCGCCCCGATTTGCTGGTGCTGCTGGTTGGCTACAGCTGGCTTTCACTGGGCCTGGTGCTGCTTGGCGTCGCCATGAGCGGCCCTTGGCTGCCGGTCAGCGCCACCCTGCACGTATTAACCATCGGTGCGCTGGGCAGCCTGACGTTTGGCGTGATGGTGCGCACGCGTCTGCTGTACCGCTTCCGCGATGCCAATGCGCAGCCGTGGATTCATCCCTTCGCCTTGCTGATCAGCGCTGCGACGTTGGCGCGCGTCTTACCGCCCTTGCTGGGCATTGAATCCGGGCTCTGGCTATTGATCGCTGCCGCCTGTTGGTCATCCGCATTCATCGCGCTGGTGGTATCACTCTGGCGGACCCGGATGCCGCCGCGCCCAAGATCACCATCCGCTGTCTAGAACGCCTGGAACTCTTACGGCGTAATCGGGACTTTAGTAAAGCGCCACTTTCCTATCGTTCCATATTATTCGAGACACCCATGACCGATCTGCGCAGGCTGCTGCTGAACCAGGACACGCAGGCCGCTGAGGTCTTCGACTCGCCCAAGGAGCGGCTGCAATTTTACCGTTCGGAAATCCATTTCGAGTCCACTCTACTGGCCAGCCGCACCAGCGGCTATCTGTCTTCACAGTCGTTTCTAATCATCGCCTTCGCGTCATCGATGGCCAACACCAACCCTGATTGGGGGAGTTTATTTCGGTTGGTCGTACCCTCCGTGCTGGCGCTCCTCGGGCTCATCACTTCGCTGCATGCGATACCGGGCATCCGGGCGAGCTACAACGTGATAGAGCGCTGGCATCACAAGCAAAGTGAACTGCTCCAGGTTGAAGGCAGTGTCGGCCTGTTACCCAATAACGACTCAGCACTCTTTGGAGAAGGCAACACCCCGGCAGGCGGCGAGCGCTACAAGCGCACCCTGATGTTCTCTCTGCGCACGCCGATCATCTTCGGCAGTGTCTGGGCGTTGCTCGGCGTGTTTTGCGTCGTCCTGTACTTCTTCGGGTGATCAGAGCCAGTCACGGAATTTGAACCAGGCATAGGGAATGATCGCTGACACGATCATCATCCCAAGTGCCATGGGATAGCCAAACGACCAATTCAGCTCGGGCATGCGTTCGAAGTTCATGCCGTATACCGTCCCCACCAGCGTTGGTGGCAGGAACAGCACCGCAGCAATGGAAAACACCTTGATGATGGCGTTCTGCTCGATATTGATCAGCCCCAGCGTCGCGTCAAGCAGGAAGGCGATATCGCCCAGCAGCCGTGCCTGATGCTCACCCAGCGACCGCACGTCCCGCTCCAGCGCCTTCAATAATCCCTTGGCCACGCCTAGCTTGGGCTCGTTGGCATGCAGGCGGTAAAACGCGATCAGTCGGCTAGAGCTGAACAGGCTTTCGCCCAGCTGCGACAGGAGCGAGCGGTGCTGCCCAAGCTGCTGGATGATCTGCTGCAGATCGGTGCGCTGTTCCTTTCGTTCGTCGAAGATGCACCTCGACAAGGTCTGAAGCTGGACCTGAACGCTTTCCAGCACATCGGCGATGCGATCGACCACAGCGTCGGCCAGGGCGAGAAAAATCTGATCGCTGGAGGAAAAGGTCGACGGCTGCCGAGAACTCTTCCCCTCGAACTGCCGGAACGCACTGAGCTCGGAATAGCGAACGGTGACCAGGCAGCGCTTGGTCAGGACAAAGGTCACTTCGGCATTTTCCGGGCGCCGGTCAGCGATTCCCATCACCACTGTCGTGGTCATGAAGATGGCGCCGTCCTCATCGTAGAAGCGCGACGAATCCTCGATTTCGGCAAGTTCTTCGCGGGTTGGAATGTCCAGCCCCAAGGACGATTCGATAAAACGCTCTTCCTGCAAGTCAGGCGACAGCAGATCGACCCACAGCACATTATCGGGGAGTGTCTGCAGATTTTCAGCAACGCGCCGCATCAGCGTGCCGTTTTCAAGACAGTGAAAAATGATCATTGCTGTAGTCGCGCTCTCGATAAGTCATAGTAAGAATAGAAACCGACCCAAGCGAAGCGTTCAGCCGGCCTTTCCGACTGAAGTAAGCTTGCCGGTACTCACCTCGACACGCCATCGAGATCTTCCCTGACGAGAGTTGCGACATGAACGATGCCACGCCCGAAGATGATGAAACCTTTGCCGAGGAAACCCTGATTCAGGCAATCGAGAACCAGCTTGAAGCCGGTGAACCCGCCGCCACCCAAGCTACGCTGAACAAACTGACGCTGGTCGGCTATGAGCGCGACGAGATCCTCAAGCTGATGACACTCGTGCTGGCGCGAGAGATCCGGCAGATGCTCGAGCAAGACCGCCCCTTCGATGTCGAAGGGTACGAAACGCAGCTGCGGAATCTGCCGGACCTAGCCGAATAGTCTTAGAGGCAGGTGCGCGCGCAGCATCTACACTTCCGCAAACAGGGCCAACGCCCACCATCCGAGGAGCAGACATGTCCTACACCCCAGAAGTGGTAGCCGAGCTGGAAATTCTTCGCCTGTTCAACCTCGACAACTCACTTGAAGGCCTGAAGGTTCACCACGACGCTGGCAACACAGCGATCGCCGCTGCACAGCGCCTGCATAGCAAAGGCCTGACAACCCTGCCTGACGGCGGTTACTTGACGAGCCTTGGGCGCGATGCCGCAGAGCACGCCCAAGTATTGCTGACCATTCTTTCGGAGCCCGTTCCGGCTTGAGCCTGGGGCGACCCAATCCTAGCCGAGTACGCCATTTGCCGGTTTGAGCAGCGAACCGGCATCGGCTATCGCGCGCTGCCGCAGCTGCGGCTTTCGCTGCGCCATGCTAGTTTCACCGTTCGCCTCGATCAACATGTCGGACAACGTCGCTTGCCTGTACGAATCACCCCATGACGCGCCATCAGGAACTCCGGCCCATCCTTGAGGACGGAATCGACCGCAAGGTGCTTGCCGCGCTTCGTGCTCGCTTTCTGTCGTTGAATGCTGCACGCCTGGAACGCACTCGGCTGGTCATGTCATCCCGCCAACAGAGCGTGCTCAGCCTGTTGCCGCTGCTATTCCATGTAAACCATCCGATTCTGCCGGGTTACGTTTCCAGCACCACGCCAGCCGGACTGGCGGGGTTCGAGCCTGACGCCGATACTTTAGCCGAAGCCCAGCGCTTGAGCCGTTCGTTCAGCTACAGGCCACTGCGCGGTAAGCCGCCGCAACCGATTCTCGGCCTGTTTCTCATGGGCAGCCTTGGCACTGTTGCGCAGGATGATCAAAGCGATCTGGATGTCTGGGTTTGCCATGATCCGCATCTGTCTGCACAACAACTCGGCGAACTGCAACGCAAATGCGAGCTGCTGCAGAGTTGGGCGGCGACTCAAGGCAGCGAGGCCCACTTCTTTCTGGTCGACCCGGTCCGCTTCACCCAGGGCGCGCGCGAAGCCAAGCTCACCTCCGATGATTGCGGTACCACTCAGCACTACCTGCTGCTCGACGAGTTCTACCGCACCGCGATCTGGCTGGGCGGGCGTACGCCCCTCTGGTGGCTGGTGCCGGACTACGAAGAGCACCGCTACCACGACTACGTGCGCACCCTGCTGGACAAGCGTTTCGTGCGCAGCGACGAGGTACTGGACCTGGGCAGCCTCGCCAGCATCCCTCCCGGTGAATACCTCGGTGCGGGCCTCTGGCAGCTGTACAAGGCCATCGAGTCGCCCTACAAGTCACTTTTCAAGCTGTTGCTGGTCGAGGTCTACGCCAGCGAGCATCCGCAGGTTCGCTGCCTGAGCCTCGATTTCAAACAGGCCGTGTACGCCAATCGCCTCGATCTGGACGAACTTGATCCCTACATCGTCGCCTACCGCCGAATCGAACATTACCTCGCCAAGCGAGGCGACCAGGAGCGCCTCGCGTTATTGCGTCGCTGTCTCTACCTGAAGGTCAACAAGCCCCTCAGCCAGCCTCCCAGCGGCCGTAGCAAAAGCTGGAAACGGCGTTTGCTCGAGCGACTGGCGGCCGAGTGGCAATGGGATGATCGACAATTTGCCCAACTCGACGCACGCAGCCAGTGGAAGGTGCGGCGGGTCGTCGAAGAACGCCGCGCACTGGTCAACGAACTGACTTACGGCTACCGATTCCTCAGTGAGTTCGCGCGACGCCTGCAGATCATCAGCAGCATCAACGGACGGGATTTTGGTGTGCTTGGCAGGCGCCTGCATGCCGCGATCGAGCGCAAGGCCGGCAAGGTCGAAGCCATCAACCTGGGCATCGCGCCTGACCTGGCAGAACACAGCCTGACGCTCATGCAGGGCTACGATGCCGCAGATGATGTGTACTGGGCGCTTTACGAAGGCAACCTGAATACCCGACAGCTCAGCAATTTTTCCCCGCTCAAGCGTTCCCGAGAGCTGGTGCCATTGTTGGCCTGGTGCCATCGCAACAGCATTATCGATACGGCTACGCATGTCGCCCTGCATCCTGGCGACAGCGGCCTGAGTGAAGCCGAGCTGTTCGCATTGCTCACCGATATCCGCCAGGCATTCCCAATGCCGCCCGCGGCTCTGGCTGACGAAGCGCTGTTGATCGCGGCCAGTCCCGTCAAGGTCCTGCTACTGATCAATGTCGGGCTTGATCCGCTGAATCCGCAGCAGCCTCTGTCGTTCGACGAGCTCACCGAATCGCTGCGGCATGCCGTTACGCGAGACAATCTGGTGCTGAGCATCGATCAGCTGACACTGAACAGCTGGAGCGAGCTGATCGCAACGCGCTATGAAGGCACCTCTCCGTTGCCGGACTGCCTGCGTGATTTCCTGCAGGAACTGCCCACTCGTGGCGAGCGACCCAACCTGCAAATACGCTGTTTCAGCCGAAACGCCGGCATGGCACTCGCACGGCGTATCGACACCATCTTCACCGATGCCCAGACCTTGCTCGACGAGCCCGGTGAGAACCGCTACCTGCTGCAGGTCCGCCAGCACTACCATTTGCTCGATCTGGTGAGCGGCAATGTTCGGCACACCACCTTGAGCGACATACCCGCATTGCTGGAACATCTCGGCGAGGCTCATCGCAGCGTGCGGCCCATCCGCGTGGAGCGACACGCACTTGAAGGAACCGACCTGCCGTTAATCCTTGGTCAGGCCAGGGCGCACTGCCTTCAAGTGTTCTACCGCGTTCAGGGAGACCTGGCGGAAATTACCGTCCTCGATGAGTTCAATGCGCTCTGGCGTCAGCAACAGCCCTATACCGACGAGCAGAGCCTGCTGACACCTTTGCTGCGCTTTTTACAATCGGTGAGTTACCGCCGCAACACGCAGCTGCCGTTCGAGGAAAGCCGGCTGGCAGCGATGGACATCCTGTTCTACCGACTCATGGTACCGGCAGGCCGCCAGGCACCGGAGATCGAGCGCAGACCTTCGCCACGGGAAAATGTCGGCGCCTCTTTCTATGACGTACAGGCCATCGTCGAACACAGCGAACGAGGCCGCTCACGGGTGACCCTGTACTGCAACCATCAGGAGTTTTCGAGCCTGGAATACGGCACCGAGCTGTTCGCCGCCGTTGCACAGTTCATACTCGCGCAACGACACGGTGCCGAGCGCTATCCCTGTTACATAACCGATCTCGACATGTCCGGCCTGCACGGCACCGGTCGCGCCCAAACGGTTCAGTACCTGCGCTACAAAGCGCACCTGGAAGCGGCACTCAACCAGGCGCTGACCTCTCTCTGAGGCATTGTGCGAGAACGGGCGTCGTCAGACACCCTCAAAGATTGATATCACCCGCCGCTTCCGGCTGATATTCGACAGCCAGCAGGGTCAGCTTGAGCACCTTGCCGCCGGGCGTCGGCCAATCGATGTGCTGCCCCACCGTCATGCCCAACAGCGCTGTGCCTACCGGTGCCAGGACCGAAACGGTACCTTCCTTGCCGGCATCCTGAGGAAACACCAATGTCAGATGATAATCCTTGCCGACACCCTCCTCGCGGCAATGAACCCGGGAGTTCATAGACACCACACCGGCGGGCAACTCGCTGCGCTCGACCACCTGGGCGCGGGACAGCTCCTCTTCGAGCGCCTCGGCGGCCGGACCGTAGTCAGCCAGACCGTCGAGCAAGCGCTCGAGCCGCTGGAGATCGGGTTGAGTGATGATGATTGGCGGTGCGCTGGTCATGGGTGCGGGTAAGCTCCTGGGAAAAGTAAACAGACAAAAAAACAAAACCCCGCCCAAAGGCGGGGTCATTTAACCTGCGACTGACCCTATCACAGCCCATTAAATAAGCAAGCGTGCCTGATTCCTGGCTTGGGTCAGTTGGGCGCGACTTTCACAGCTCTTCAAATTCCAACGCCTCGCCACCCTGCTGCTCTGTAACCCGCGACAGGAGTTCGCCTAGACGTTCATCGTTGGCATCGCAGATCCACAGCGCCGCGGACTCGTCATAATCGAAATGAAAACCACCGGACCGCGCCGCCACCCACAGCTGGCGCAGCGGCGGCTGACGGCTGAAGATCAGCTGTGTGCCATTCTCGAAACGCACGGTCAGTACGCCACCGGAATTCTCCAGGTCGACGTCCATTCCGCTGTGATCGAACACGTCCTCGATTTCTTCCTGCGCAGCGTCGACGAGATCGTGAAAGCGGGCTTCGCTCAGGCTCATGAATCCATTTCCTCGGTACGGGTTGCTCGGCGGCAACGCGGCCACCGACGATGCTGGCGAGCTTAGCAGGCCACCGCGGCGTCTAGCGAGCGGCTGTCCGGGCTGGCGTCAGATGCGGGACCGACGAGCGCGGCCACATAGGCAATCCGACGGGTGCTGGGTATACTCCGGCCCATCGATTTTTCTAGGATTACACCCCAATGAAGCGTCTGCTGCTTCCACTCATTGCACTCGCGGTTCTCGCTTCCGCGCTTACCGGCTGCGGCCAGAAAGGCCCGCTCTACCTTCCGGACGACGAGGCAACTGCCAAAGAACGTTCCAAAGACCGATTCGAACTGTAAGGAGGCATTCATGGAGGCCTTCTCGTACCGCGACGGTCAGCTCTTCGCGGAGGGCGTGGCGTTGCCCGCTCTCGCGCAACGCTTCGGCACCCCCACATATGTCTACTCGCGCGCCCACATCGAGGCACAGTACCGCGCCTATGCCGATGCCCTGGCGGGCATGCCGCATCTGGTCTGTTTTGCGGTCAAGGCGAACTCTAACCTTGGTGTGCTCAACGTGCTGGCCCGCCTTGGCGCCGGCTTCGATATCGTTTCGCGTGGCGAACTGGAGCGCGTACTAACGGCCGGCGGCCAACCAGATCGCATCGTATTCTCCGGCGTCGGCAAGACCCGCGACGACATGCGTCGCGCGCTGGAAGTCGGCGTGCACTGCTTCAACGTCGAGTCCACTGAGGAGCTAGAACGGCTGCAGCAGGTTGCCGCCGAACTGGGCGCAGTGGCACCGGTCTCGCTACGGGTCAATCCGGACGTCGATGCTGGAACCCACCCGTACATCTCCACCGGCCTCAAGGAAAACAAGTTCGGTATCGCCATCGCCGACGCCGAAGAGGTCTATGCCCGCGCGCATGAGCTGAGCAACCTGGAAGTCGTGGGCGTCGATTGCCACATCGGCTCGCAGCTCACCACGTTGCCGCCGTTCCTCGATGCACTCGATCGGCTGCTGGCCTTGATCGACCGCCTCGCCGTACGCGGCATCCGAATCAAACATCTGGATCTGGGCGGCGGCCTGGGCGTGCGCTATCGCGAGGAACAGCCACCGCTGGCGGGCGATTACATCCAGGCCGTGCGCAAGCGTATCGACGGTCGCGACCTGGCGCTGGTATTCGAGCCGGGTCGATCGATCGTGGCCAACGCGGGACTGCTACTGACCCGCGTGGAATACCTCAAGCACACCGAGCACAAGGACTTCGCCATTGTCGACGCGGCGATGAACGACCTCATCCGCCCGGCTCTTTATCAGGCCTGGATGGATGTCGTACCGGTGCAGCCACGTGAAGGCGAGGCGCATCACTACGACATCGTCGGCCCGATCTGCGAGACCGGTGACTTCCTTGCCAAGGAGCGTCCGCTGGTGCTCGCCGAGGGCGATCTGCTGGCCGTTCGTTCCGCGGGCGCCTATGGTTTCGTCATGAGTTCAAACTACAACACCCGCGGCCGCGCTGCCGAGGTGCTGGTGGATGGCGACGAAGCCTACGAAGTGCGCCGCCGCGAAAGCGTGCAGGAGCTATACGCTGGCGAAAGCCTGCTGCCTGCCTGAGGCCACGACGATGCTTTTGCGTTTTACCAAGATGCACGGCCTGGGCAACGATTTCATGGTCATCGACCTGATCAGTCAGCACGCGCATATCCAGCCCAAGCACGCCAAGCAGTGGGGCGACCGCCACACGGGAATCGGCTTCGATCAGCTACTGCTGGTCGAGCCGCCGCACAACCCCGACGTGGATTTCCGTTATCGCATCTTCAACTCCGATGGCTCGGAGGTGGAGCAGTGCGGTAACGGTGCGCGCTGCTTCGCCCGCTTCGTCCTGGACAAGCGCCTGACCGTGAAACGGCAGATCCGCGTCGAGACCAAAGGCGGCATCATCGAGCTGATCGTGCGACCCGATGGGCAGATCACTGTCGACATGGGCCCGCCTCGCCTGACTCCGGCGGAGATACCTTTCCTGGCTGACCAACAAGCCCTGAGTTATCCGCTAGAGGTCGATGGCCAGCAGCTGGGCATCGCCGCCATATCCATGGGCAACCCCCACGCCGTGCTGCGTGTGGAGGATGCCGACAACGCTCCGGTGCATGAACTTGGGCCGAAGATCGAGCACCATTCGCGCTTTCCCCAGCGGGTCAACGCCGGCTTCATCCAGGTGATCGACCGTCAGCATGCCAAGCTGCGAGTCTGGGAACGCGGCGCAGGCGAAACCCAGGCGTGCGGCACCGGCGCCTGCGCAGCGGCAGTCGCCGCGATTCAGCAAGGCTGGATGGATTCTCCGGTGCAACTCGATCTTCCAGGCGGCCGTCTGTCCATTGAATGGGCAGGCGCTGGACAGCCCGTTATGATGACCGGCCCCGCCGTTCGCGTATTCGAAGGACAGGTTCGCCTATGACCGAGCAAAACCAGGACAAGCCACAGCTGCCGGACGCAGAAGCCGTCGCGGCCTATCTGCGGGCCCACCCGGAGTTCTTTGTCGATCACGACGAGCTGATTTTAGAGCTGCGTATTCCCCATCAGCCCGGCACCGCCGTGTCGCTGGTCGAGCGGCAGGTCAAACTGCTGCGTGAGCGCAACATCGAGGTGCGCCATCGCTTGTCGCACCTGATGGATGTGGCGCGCGATAACGATCGGTTGTTCGACAAGACCCGCCGACTGGTACTGGATCTGCTGGATGCCAACAGCCTGGAAGAAGTCATCGGCGCGGTGGACGAAAGCCTGCGTCACGAGTTCCAGGTGCCGTTCGTGAGCCTGATCCTGTTCAGCGAAACGCCGCTGCCGGTGGGGCGCAGCGTCACCAGCGCGGAAGCCCAGCAAGCGGTCGGCGGGCTGCTTGGCAGCGGCAAGACCGTCTGCGGCGTGCTTCGTCCGCACGAACTCGCGTTTCTTTTCGGCGATGAAGAGAGCGGCAGCATCGGGTCGGCGGCGGTTGTCGCACTGAACCAGCAGCAGGGAATTCTCGCGATCGGCAGCGAGGACCCACAGCACTACAAGAGCTCACTGGGCACCTTGTTCCTTGGCTACATCGCCGAAGTGCTGACTCGCGTACTGCCGTCCTACTCCACACCGCTGCGCTCGGTGCGCTGACACGCTGGACGCTGGACGCTGGACGCTGGACGCTGGACGCTGGACGCTGGACGCTGGACGCTGGACAGGGTCAAGGCTTTCTCTAAAAGTCAGTCAAGCTCGCTTCAAGTGTTTTACCCCGTCCAGCTTTCCAGCCCCAGCGCGTCTATCGGCTCTTGAGGCTTCCCCATGCAAACCGACCTCGACGCCTACTTCGAACATCTTCGCAGCGAACGGCAAATATCGCCGCATACGCTCGACGGCTATCGGCGCGACCTGATCAAGGTGTCGAACTTCTGCCAGAAACACGGGCTTGCGCACTGGGCCGATCTGAAAGGTTCACATGTTCGCCAGTTGATCGCCGAGCAGCACCGCCAGGGTCAATCGAGCCGAAGCCTGGCCCGGCTGCTGTCGTCGCTGCGCGGACTGTATCGCTACCTTAATAAGGAGGGCCGCTGCGCCCACGATCCGGCTGCTGGAATTTCCGCTCCCAAGGGCGAACAGCGCCTGCCGCGGCTGCTCGACACCGACCGAGCCATGCAACTGCTGGATGGCGGCGTCGAAGACGACTTCATTGGCCATCGTGACCAAGCGATGCTGGAGCTGTTCTATTCATCGGGGTTACGCCTGGCCGAGCTGGTAGGGCTGAACCTCGATCAACTGGATCTGCCCGCCGGGCTGGTTCAGGTTCAAGGCAAGGGCAACAACGCACGGGTGCTACCCGTCGGCCGCAAAGCACGTGAAGCGCTCGAAGCCTGGCTGCCACTGCGTGCGCTGAGCAACCCGCCGGATGGCGCGATGTTCGTCAGCCAGCAGGGGCGCCGTCTGGGTGCACGAGCGGTACAGCTACGGGTGCGCCAGGCGGGCGTGCGTGAACTGGGTCAGCACCTGCACCCGCATATGCTCAGGCACAGCTTTGCCAGCCACATGCTGGAATCCTCCCAGGATTTGCGCTCCGTGCAGGAGCTGCTCGGCCATGCAGACATCGGCACCACCCAGATCTATACCCACCTGGACTTCCAGCATCTGGCCAAGGTCTATGACCAGGCGCACCCACGCGCCAAACGCAAGCAAGGCAGTGAACCATGAGTATTCAACTGATCACCTTTGACCTTGACGACACACTGTGGGACGTCGGCCCGGTCATTCACAGCGCGGAGAACAGCCTGCGCGACTGGCTGGGTCAGCATGCACCGCGGCTTGGCGGATTTCCGGTGGAATCGCTCGCCGCGATCCGCCGCATCTTGGTCGAGGCCGAACCTGGTCTCAAGCACCGTATCAGCGAGCTGCGCCGCCGCATCCTGTTCCACGCCTTGCATGACGCCGGCTACTTGGAAGGCGAGGCAGGCACCCTCGCCGATCAGGCATTCGAAGTCTTTCTCGAGGCGCGCCACGCCATCGACCTCTTTCCTGATGTACACCCTACGCTTGAGCATCTGGCCAATCACTACATGCTTGGCGTGCTAACCAACGGCAACGCGGACATCCGGCGGCTGGGCTTGGCCGACTATTTCCAGTTTGCCTTGTGCGCGGAGGAGCTGGGGATTGGCAAGCCGGACCCTCGACCGTTCCAAGAAGCGCTCGCGCGAGCGGGCGTAGCCGCCGAGCACGCCGTCCATATCGGCGACCATCCTGACGATGACATCGGCGGAGCGCAGCGCGCTGGCGTTCGTGCCATCTGGTTCAACCCAGGCGGAAAAGCGTGGCAGCACGAAGGCCAGCCCGACGCCGAGGTTCGCAGCCTGGCAGAGTTGCCTGCGCTGCTCGCCCGGTGGCGATAGTCTGACGCTCCCGCAGATACGACAAAGCCCAACACAACCGTGCTGGGCTTCTTAGCGGTCCCGCCTGGCGACGTGACCTATCGTCCAATCAGAACCTCTCGACGTTAGATAGGACGGCTGCCGTATTTGCTGTCGGGCTTCTTCGGCGGATCAGCAACGACGTTGGGTTCGACTTCCTGTACGCGCCCCCCGCGTTTCAGAAACTCTTCCATCGCACGGGCCAACTCGTCACGTTCCTTCTGCTTGGCTTCCAGGCTCGGCAGCTCTTCAACCACAACCGCCTTGGCCTTCTTCTTACTGGTAGGCGTCGCACGGTCGCTGTCGGTGCTTTCGTCGTCGGCGCTGTTATCGGCTTCGCCGTCATCGGCAGCCGCCAGCTCCTCGCCCTCATCCTCGTCGTTTGTGTCCAGATCGTCTTGTTCTAATTCTTCGTCGCTCATGTTCAACCTCGTACCTTGCCAAAGCGGAAGTTTAAGGGTCTGTTCCCGTTTCGCTGCGAGCCGCGTCGCTGCGCCAAATCTGGACAGGCAAGGCGCGGGACGCAGGTAATGGTCGTTCCCTTACCAAGTCCCGCAGCGCCGCCTGGCGAGATTTGCCGCGCAACCCATAGGGACGGGCCGATTTTTGCGCGAGACGGCGTTTCTCGTCGCTTATTTGGAACGACCAAACTGCGCGACTCGTGCCGTGCCTCGCGCAAAAATCAGCTCCGTCGCGGCCGCGACGAAACGGCAACAGACCCTAACCCAGCGATGTGCTTTGTTCGCCATCGCCAAAAAAAATTCAACTCGCCATTCCATGCAACGTGGCCAGTACTTGCCTGGCGCCACCTTGATCCCGGTGTTCCCCCAGATAGACGCCCTGCCAGGTTCCCAGCGCCAACTGCCCCTCGCTGACGGGCAAACTCACTTGGCAACCCAGCAGGCTCGCCTTGAAATGCGCCGGTAGATCGTCCGGTCCTTCGTAATCGTGTTCGTAGCCAGCTTGGCCCTGCGGTACCAGACGGTTGAAAAACCGTTCGAAATCGCGCCGGACTGCGCCATCGGCATTCTCATTGATCGTCAATGAAGCCGAGGTATGACGCAGCCACAGGTGTAACAGACCGGTCTCGCATTGCTGCAGTTCCGGCAGTTGTGCAAGCAGCTCGTCGGTTATCAGATGGAAGCCTCGCGGCTTCGGGCGCAGCGTGATGAGTGTCTGTCGCCACATTCTCAACGCCCCTTCGGCTCCTGAACGCGCGCATTCTAGCGCGGCGCCAGAAAAAACAAAGGGCGCCCTGAGGCGCCCTTGTCGTTGCGTTTAAAATCAACGCTTGCTGGTGAACTCCGGATAGGCCTCAAGGCCGCACTCAACGACGTCAACACCCTCGTATTCTTCCTCTTCGCTGACCCGCAGCCCCATGACCGCTTTGAGGACGCCCCATACGACCAAGCTGGCAATGAACACCCAGGCGAAGATCGAGACCAGACCCAGCAGCTGCGCACCGAAGGTCGCCTCGGCATTGGTCAGCGGCACCGCGAGCAACCCCCACATGCCGACGACACCGTGCACCGAGATGGCGCCGACCGGGTCATCGAGCTTGAGTTTATCCAGGGCCAGGATGCTGAACACCACCAGTACGCCGCCCACACCGCCGATCAATACGGACTGCAGCGCGCTCGGGGTCAATGGTTCAGCGGTAATGGCAACCAGACCGGCCAGTGCACCGTTGAGGACCATGGTCAGGTCGGACTTGCCGAACAGCAGACGGGCCGTGATCAGCGCCGCAACCAGGCCACCCGCCGCCGCCATATTGGTATTGGTGAACACCTGAGCCACCGCGTTGGCGTCTTCGATGGTGCTCATCTTCAACTGCGAACCGCCGTTGAAGCCGAACCAGCCCATCCACAGGATGAAGGCACCCAGGGTCGCCAGCGGCAGGTTGGCGCCGGGGATCGCATTGATCTGTCCGTTAGGGCCGTATTTGCCTTTGCGCGGCCCCAGCAGCAGCACACCCGCCAGGGCAGCGGATGCACCGGCCATGTGCACCAGACCGGAACCGGCGAAATCGAGGAAGCCAGCGGCGTCAAGGAAGCCGCCGCCCCACTTCCAGAAACCCTGTACCGGGTAGATGACGCCCGTCATCACTACCGCGAAGGCGATGAAGGCCCAGAGTTTCATCCGCTCGGCCACCGCACCCGACACCACCGACATGCAGGTTGCGGCGAAGACCACCTGGAAGAAGAAGTCGGCACGGGTCGAGTAGTACGGCGCGTCCTCGCCACCGGCAGCGACCACGTCCACGGCGTTCTCGTCACCGATCAGGAAGCCCAGGCTCGGCAGGATGCCGCCGTCCGGGCTGGAGTACATGATGTAGTAGCCGATCAGCAGATACATGATCGACGCCACGGCGTAGAGCACGATGTTCTTGGTGAGGATTTCAGCGGTGTTTTTCGCCCGGACCAGGCCGGCTTCGAGCATCGAGAAACCGGCCGCCATCCACATCACCAGCGCACCGCAGATGAGGAAGTAGAAGGTATCGAGTCCGTACTGAACGGGTATTAATGCTGTGCTATCCATTGTTCATCACCTTTTCCGTCGCGCCTCGCAGCGCTGTTCGGGTAAGGCGTCCGGGTTGGCTCCGGACGCACTCCGTGTGCTTACAGGTTGTAGCCGCGCTCGTTGTGCAGGCTGAGATCCAGGCCAATGGTTTCTTCTTCCTCGCTGACACGCAGGCCCATTACCACGTCGATCACCTTGAGGATCACGAAGGTGACAATGGCTGTGTAGACGACGGTAAAGAGCACACCCTTGAACTGAATCCACAGTTGCAGTGCGATGTTCTCCACCTCACCGAAGCCGCCTAGAGCAGGTGCTGCGAACACGCCAGTGAGCAAAGCGCCGACGATGCCCCCGACGCCATGCACACCGAACGCATCCAGGGAATCGTCGTAGCCGAGCTTGCGTTTCAGGCTGGTGGCACAGAAGAAGCAGATGACGCCCGAGGCCAGACCGATAATCAGCGCACCCATCGGGCCTACCGTGCCGGCAGCAGGGGTGATAGCGACCAGGCCGGCTACCACGCCCGAGGCGATGCCCAAGGCGCTGGGTTTGCCGTGAGTCAGCCACTCGGCGAACATCCAGCTCAGCGCGGCCGCCGCGGTGGCGATCTGGGTCACCAGCATCGCCATCCCAGCGGTGCCGTTTGCACCTAGGGAGGAGCCGGCGTTGAAACCAAACCAGCCTATCCAGAGCATCGCTGCGCCGATCAGGGTCAGCCCGAGGTTATGCGGTGCCATCGGCGTGGTCGGGAAGCCCTTGCGCTTACCCAACACGATGCACGCCACCAGGCCAGCGATACCGGCATTGATGTGCACCACGGTGCCGCCGGCAAAATCGAGCACGCCCCAGTCCCACAGCAAGCCGCCATCACCACCCCAGACCATGTGGGCAATCGGTGCATAGACCAGGGTGAACCAGACGCCCATGAATACCAGCATCGCTGAGAACTTCATGCGCTCGGCAAAAGCACCGACGATCAGCGCCGGGGTGATGATGGCGAAGGTCATCTGGAAGGTGATGAACACGCTTTCCGGCACGGTGCCGGTGAGGCTGTCGGGCGTCAGACCGCTGAGGAAAGCACGCCCGAGACCACCGACGAAGGAGTTGAGGTTGGTGACGCCTGCTTCCATGCCCGTCGTGTCGAATGCCAGGCTGTAGCCGTAGACCATCCAGAGGATGCTCATCAGGCTGGTGATGGCAAAGCACTGCATCATGACCGACAGGATGTTCTTGGAACGGACCATGCCGCCGTAGAACAGCGCCAGGCCTGGAATCGTCATGAACAGCACCAGCGCAGTGGCTGTGAGCATCCATGCCGTATCGCCGGAATCAAGCGTTGCCTCCTGCGCCATGGCGATGCCGGGGCTTATCAGAGACAAAAGGGCTCCTAGCCCTGCGAATTTTCGCAGAGTCATGGTTTTACTCCTGGGGCGTGGGGGTTCGTAGGCCTGCTAGGCAGGCAGTCGCAAAAGCTTGAGCGGTGCGTGGCGACGTGTCGGGCGTTACCGCCCGCTCAAACGCGCGCTACGCGCCGGGTCGTCAGATTGCGTCTGTATCGGTTTCGCCGGTGCGGATGCGGATGGCCTGTTCCAGATTGACGACGAAGATCTTGCCGTCACCGATCTTGCCGGTGTTGGCGGCCTTGGTGATGGCTTCGATCACCCGATCGAGCTGATCGTCGGCAATCGCGACATCGATCTTCACCTTCGGCAGGAAATCGACCACGTATTCAGCCCCGCGATACAGCTCGGTATGGCCTTTTTGGCGGCCGAAACCCTTGACCTCAGTGACCGTAATGCCCTGAACGCCGATTTCGGACAGCGACTCGCGTACGTCGTCCAGCTTGAACGGCTTGATGATGGCAGTGACTAATTTCATGAAACTTCTCCCGTTTAGGTGGACTTGCCCCAGAAGTACGAACCCGGCTCAAGTCTAAGCGCAGTGTCTGGCTCTTGTAACGCGCCGGCTTTACCCAGCGACCATCCGACACCATCAACCGATCCGACGAAACGTCCAGAATCGCCTATGCACCGCAACCTCCCAGTGCATGCTTCACGAGCTTCCAAGCAGAATCGATGCCAGCTTTTAGCAATGCCCGGCGTAAGGCGCTCCGCAACAGGCTTGCGCGGCCACATCACAACTCGCCCGTGCGACTAGCGCACCATGCCGGTGCACGACACCGCAACGGCATGCCCGCAAACGTGCACGCGGGTCGACAGGACGGTCGAATACCCCGTGTTACACTGCGCGTCGCTCAGAACCAGGTAATGCTCATGTTCCCACCCAAAGCTTTTCTCGACGCCGTCGGCTCTCAGGCCTCCCGCCTGTTCGGCGGTGAAAACCCCCTGCCCCGTGCGGAAATCGAAGCCCAGTTCAAAGGCATCGTGCAAGGTGCGCTGAGCAAGCTCGATGTGGTCAGCCGCGAAGAATTCGATAGCCAGATGATCGTGCTTGCACGCACCCGGGCGAGGCTTGAAGCCCTCGAAGCCAAGGTCGCCGAGCTGGAAGAGAAAATCGCGCCACCCGCGTCCGAATAGACCGGCTGGCGTTACGATCAAAGGAGTGATCGGATGTCCCTTGCAATTGTCCACAGCCGCGCCCAGGTCGGCGTGGAAGCGCCCACCGTCACGGTGGAAGCGCACCTCGCCAACGGCCTGCCTTCTCTGGCCTTGGTCGGCTTACCGGAAACGGCCGTCAAGGAAAGTAAGGATCGCGTGCGCAGCGCGATCCTGACGTCCGGCTTTGACTTCCCGGCCCGCCGCATCACCCTCAATCTCGCCCCGGCTGATCTGCCGAAAGATGGCGGTCGCTTTGATCTGGCCATCGCTTTGGGCATCTTGGCAGCGAGCGCGCAGATTCCCGCGGATCGCCTCGACACGCTTGAATGCCTGGGCGAACTGGCGCTTTCCGGCACATTGCGGCCGGTCCAGGGCGTGCTGCCTGCTGCGTTGGCGGCCCGGCAGGCCGGGCGCGCCTTGCTGGTGCCACGAGCCAATGCCGAGGAAGCCAGCCTGGCATCGGGATTGGTCGTCTATGCCGCCGATCATCTGTTAGAAGTCGCTGCGCACTTCAACGGCGTGACGCCAATCGAACCTTTTCAGGCCCAAGGCCTGTTGCGCCAGGTGCTGCCCTACCCTGATCTTGCGGATGTGCAGGGCCAGGCTGCAGCCAAACGTGGGCTGCTGGTGGCCGCAGCGGGTGGCCACAATCTGTTGCTGTCCGGCCCGCCAGGCACCGGCAAGACGCTGCTGGCCAGCCGGCTACCCGGCCTGCTTCCCCCTCTCGACGAACAGGAAGCGCTGGAAGTCGCAGCGATTCAGTCTGTCGCCAGCCAGTCACCCTTGGCGCATTGGCCGCAGCGCCCTTTCCGCCAGCCCCATCACAGTGCATCGGGTCCAGCGCTGGTGGGAGGGGGCAGTAGGCCGAGGCCGGGCGAAATCACCCTGGCGCATCAGGGCGTGCTGTTTCTCGATGAGCTGCCGGAATTCGACCGCAAAGTCCTTGAGGTTCTACGCGAGCCTCTGGAGTCAGGCTGCATCGTCATTGCGCGAGCACGTGACAAGGTACGCTTCCCAGCACGCTTCCAATTGGTTGCGGCGATGAACCCCTGCCCCTGCGGCTACCTGGGCGACTCCAGCGGTCGCTGCCGCTGTTCGCCAGACCAGATTCAACGCTACCGCGGCAAGCTCTCCGGTCCGCTGCTGGATCGCATCGACCTGCACCTGACCGTCGCGCGCGAAGCCACTGCGCTGAATGCCCCACTGGCAGGCAACGAAACCACACAGCGGGTCGCCGCCCAGGTAGCCGAAGCGCGGCGCATTCAGATCAAGCGGCAGGGCTGCGCCAATGCGTTCCTAGATCTCGCCGGTCTGCGCAGCCATTGCGCATTGCAGCCCGAGGATCAGCAATGGCTCGAACGCGCCTGCGAACGCCTAGGCCTGTCGCTACGCGCTGCTCACCGGATTCTCAAGGTTGCACGCACGCTGGCGGATCTTCAGCCGGCCAACGCCATTGGACGCGCCCACCTGGCCGAGGCGCTGCAGTACCGACCCGGCCACCAGGCCGGTTGAAAACAGGTTCAGATTTCTGCCTTCTCAAGGGTCATCGGCGTAGCCCGGATAAGCTGCCGATAGGGCACAGAAAAAATATGCTGCAATCTGCTGGTTGGCGCGGTCACACCCAAGCGGGCAAGCCATCGCCGCGGAGCGCGCCGGTCTAAAGCTGACCGATATGTTAGATTACGTCCCCTTCGCCACAGGCGGCCACTCCCCAATCGGTAATCAAGGAGCGCAGCATGGAGGCCAACACGTCTTCCTCTTCCACTCTCAATCCCCCGGTGTTCTACGGCTCTGCCGTACTCATCCTGTTGCTGGTGATCTATAGCGTCGCCGCCCCGGAACACGCTCAAGGCATGTTCAGCGACGTCCAGGCGTGGATCATCGCCAATGTCAGCTGGCTTTACATTCTTGCCGTCGCGGTCATTCTGCTGATGGTCGTATTGCTGGCGCTCAGCCGTTATGGCGAGATCAAGCTGGGCCCCGACCACAGCGAGCCGGACTACAGCTACCTGACCTGGTTCTCGATGCTGTTCTCTGCCGGCATGGGCATCGGTTTGATGTTTTTCGGCGTCGCCGAGCCGGTCATGCACTTTCTCTCGCCCCCGGTTGGTGAAGGCGGCACCGTCGCCGCCGCGCGCGAAGCCATGAAGATCACTTTCTTCCATTGGGGCCTGCATGCCTGGGCCATCTACGCCATCGTGGCGATGATCCTGGCCTATTTCAGCTTTCGCCAGGGACTGCCACTGACGCTGCGCTCGGCCCTGTATCCGCTGATCGGCGAGCGCATCCACGGCCCGATCGGGCATGCGGTGGACATCTTCGCCATCATCGGCACCGTGCTGGGGGTCGCCACCTCGCTGGGGTTGGGCGTCACGCAGATCAATACCGGGCTGAATCACCTCTATGGCGTGCCGATTTCGGTACCGGTGCAGATCGCGCTGATTGCCGGAACTACCGTTCTGGCCACCATCTCGGTGGTCACCGGCCTGGACAAGGGCGTACGGCGTTTGTCCGAGCTGAACCTGACGCTGGCCGTTCTGTTGCTGTTGCTGGTGCTGGTCGCCGGCCCAACCGTGTTCATCCTGCAGACCTTCGTGCAGAACACCGGCAACTATTTCTCGCAGATCGTCACCGCCACCTTCAACCTCTATGCCTACGAGCCGAATGACTGGATCGGCGGCTGGACGCTGTTCTACTGGGGCTGGTGGCTGGCCTGGTCGCCCTTTGTCGGCCTGTTCATTGCGCGCATTTCGCGCGGCCGCACCATTCGTGAGTTCGTCACCGGCGTCCTGCTGGTCCCGACGGCCTTCACCCTGCTGTGGATGACGGTGTTCGGCGACACGGCCATTCACATGATTCTGTGGGAACACGTCACCAGCCTGGGTGAGGCCATCGAGCGCGACAGCTCCCTTGCGCTGTTCGCCTTCCTCGAGCATTTCCCCTTCGCCTCGGTGCTTTCACTGATCGCGATCATCATGGTGGTGGTGTTCTTCGTCACGTCGGCGGACTCCGGTGCGCTGGTGGTGGACATGCTCGCCTCCGGAGGCCATGGCCAGACGCCGGTCTGGCAGCGGGTCTTCTGGGCCAGCGCCATGGGAGTTGTTGCGATAGCGCTACTGCTCGCCGATGGCCTGACAGCATTGCAAACCGCCACCATCGCCAGTGCGCTGCCCTTCACCATCGTGCTGCTCTGCGCCATGTGGGGGCTGCTCAAGGCGCTGCGCGTCGATGCCACCAAACAGGGCTTGCGCTACCAGACGGTCAGCACCATGCCGACCGCTCCGCAGTCAGAGGGAGGCTGGCGTCGCCGAGTGCAGAACATGACCCGTTATCCCCGCCGTCGTGACGTGGAGCGCTTCATCAACGACATCGCGGCGCCTGCCTGCGCTGCCGTGGCCGAAGAGTTGCGCGCGCAGGGTTACGGCGTCGAGCTAACCACCGGCGACGACAACCGTACCGGGCTGCAGATCACCCATGAAGGCGCACCTGATTTCATCTATCAGGTGCGCCCGCGCGGCTATCCGATGCCGAGTTTCGTCGCGACCGAGGAGGGGGACGGCGATGAGCCCACCTACTTCCGCGCCGAGGTGCATCTCAAGGAAGGCGGGCAGAACTACGACATCATGGGCTGGAGCCGTGACGGCGTGATTGGCGACATCCTCGACCAGTACGAAAAGCACATGCACTTCCTGCACATGGTCCGATAGCCGCTTAGACAAAGGCGTGGGCCGACGGGTGATGTTTCGCTGCCAACACGGCGAAACATCAACCGGCCCTAGGCGCTGACGACGCTTTCCGCCTTGTTCTGCTGACTCAGGTATTTCTCCAGCTCTGCCAACGGCAGCGGTTTGCTGATCAGATAGCCCTGCACCTGATTGGCACCGAATCCTTCCAGCAGCTTCAGCTGAGCCGCCTGCTCCACGCCCTCCGCCACCACCTCCAGCCCCAGCTCATGGGCCAGGCTGATCATGGCTTGCACCAATCCGTTGTCCCCTCCGGCCGTCACCCCATCGACAAAGCTCTTGTCGATCTTCAGCAGGCTGATGGGCAGGCGACTCAGATGCACAAACGACGAGAACCCGGTGCCGAAATCATCCAGCGAAAAGCGCACGCCGAGCTTCGCCAGCGCGCTCATGGTGCCGCTCACCTGATCGCTGCGGCGCATCACGGCGGTTTCGGTGAGTTCGAACTCCAGCCAGTGCGGGTCCACCCCGCGCTCTTCGATAAGCCGCTGCAGCGTGGCCAGCAGCTGACTGTCCTGAAACTGTCGAAACGACAAGTTGACCGCCATGTGCAGCTCGCCAGCCCCCTTCTCGCGCAAGCTCTGCATGTCACGCAGCGCGCGTGAAATCACCCAATAACCCAGCGGCACGATCAGCCCGCTCTCCTCTGCCATGGGGATGAACTCGTTCGGCGCCAGCAGGCCGCGAGAGGCGTGCCGCCAGCGCACCAGGGCTTCCAGCCCAACGATGCGGCCGGTCTCCATGCACAGCCGCGGCTGGTAATGCAGCTCCAGATCATCGCGTCGCAGCGCGCGGCGCAGCTCGCCTTCCAAATCCGCCAGGCTGCTGGCGCTGCGGTTGACCCGCTCGTTATAGAGGTACCAGGTACAGCCTTGCCGCGCCTTGGCCTGCCGCATCGCGACCTGCGCCAGCCACAACAGCTGGTCGGGATCGGTATCCGCCTTGGCATGAGCGAGCCCCAGGCTACAGCCCAGCATCAGGCTCTCACCGTCAAGCCAGTACGGCTCGGCCAGTGCCTCAACCACCCGATCGGCAACCTTTTCGGCGCGACCAGCGCGCTGCGCGGTATCGATCAGCAAGGCGAACTCATCGCCCCCCAGTCGGGCGACTCGATCACCCACTTCAAGCTGCGCCTTCAACCGCGCCACCACTTGCAGGATCAACCGGTCCCCGGCCTGGTGACCAAGCGTGTCGTTGACGCGGCGAAAGTTGTCCAGATCCAGAAGTCCCAGCGCCAGACCTTCGCCGTCATGCTCCGCCAGCTCTGCCTCAAGCAGCGTCTGGAACCCTTGTCGATTGGCAATGCCGGTCAGAGGGTCTTGCTGCGCCAACCGCTGCAGCGTGGCATGCAAGGCGCACCGTTCCCGTGCGTAGCGCAGGCATCGGCGCAACACCTCGGGGCTGAAATGCGCGCCGTTCAGCCAATCGACCACGCCTTCAGGCGCCTCGTCGGGTTCGGTGTCGAGCAGGAGAATCGTCGGCCAAGGGAAACGACCGGACGCAGGACGATGGCGAGGTGTAGCGAGCAGCAAGGTGTGGCCCGCTTCGGCCAGGTAGGCGGTAGCGGTCGGCCAGTCCTTCGCGAACAGCAGCACGTGCTGGCTGCGTAGCGAGGCCAGCGCGGCCTGCAGGCGTTCTCGCCACTCGGGCTCATCGGCCAGAAGGACCAAACGCATGGGTTGTATGGAAGATGTCACGGTGTTTCCCCGGTTCGTACGGAGCAGAAGGCGGTATTGCCACCTCGACGGTTACACCTCCTTGTGTGAAGCGGGGCGGCAAGCTGAGCAGCCTAAAGCGGGCGCCGCGGCGCATAGCCTAGAGCATTGCGACCGATAACCCAGCCCTGCGGGCGACGACCGGTAGTTGCAGCCGGTCAACAACCTCAAGTGCCGGGGCCAGCCCTGCTAAACTCTCGCCCCCATTTCGACAGACCACACGACGATGTCCCGACTCAATCCCCGGCAGCAGGAAGCCGTGAACTACGTCGGCGGCCCCATGCTGGTGCTCGCCGGCGCCGGTTCCGGTAAGACCAGCGTGATCACCCGCAAGATCGCCTACCTCATCCAGCAGTGCGGCATCCGCGCCCAGTACATCGTCGCCGTGACCTTCACCAACAAGGCCGCCCGCGAGATGAAGGAGCGCGTCAGCAGCCTGCTGCGCGGCGGTGAAGGCCGCGGCCTGACCGTCTCGACCTTCCACAACCTCGGCCTGAACATCATCCGCAAGGAATACGCCAAGCTCGGTTACAAGCCCGGCTTTTCAATCTTCGATGAGAGCGACATCAAGGCGCTGCTGACCGACATCATGCAGAAGGAATACGCCGGTGATGACGGTGTCGACGAGATCAAGAACTACATCGGCAATTGGAAGAACGATCTGGTCACGCCCGAGGAGGCGCTGGAAAACGCGCGCAACCCGAAGGAGCAGACCGCCGCCATCGTCTACACCCACTACCAGCGCACGCTTAAAGCCTACAACGCGGTGGACTTCGACGACCTCATCATGCAGCCGGTCAAGCTGTTCCAGAACCACCCCGAGGTGCTGGAGAAGTGGCGCAACAAAGTCCGCTACATGCTGGTGGACGAGTATCAGGACACCAACGCCAGCCAGTACCTGCTGGTGAAATTGCTGGTGCAGGAGCGCGCGCACTTCACCGTGGTCGGTGACGACGACCAGTCGATCTACGCCTGGCGCGGCGCGCGGCCGGAAAACCTGATGCAGCTGAAGGACGATTTTCCTTCGCTGAAAGTGGTGATGCTCGAGCAGAACTATCGCTCTACTAGTCGCATCCTCAAATGCGCCAACGTGCTGATCGCCAACAATCCGCACGCCTTCGAGAAGCAATTGTGGTCCGAAATGGGGCATGGCGACGCGATACGGGTCATTCGCTGCCGCAACGAGGAAGCCGAGGCCGAGCGCGTGGCCATGGAAATCCTCACGCTGCATCTGAAGACGCAGCGGCCCTACAGCGATTTCGCCATCCTTTACCGCGGCAACTACCAGGCCAAGCTGATCGAGCTGAAGCTGCAGCATCATCAGATCCCTTATCGCCTCTCCGGTGGCACCAGCTTCTTCGCCCGCCAGGAAGTAAAAGACCTGATGAGCTACTTCCGCTTGCTGGTCAACCCGGACGATGACAACGCCTTCCTGCGCGTGATCAACGTGCCGCGTCGGGAAATCGGCTCGACGACCCTGGAAAAACTCGGCAACTACGCCACCGCGCGCAAGATTTCCATGTACACGGCCTGCGACGAAATCGGCCTGGGCGAACAGCTGGACAGCCGCTTCACCGATCGCCTGTCGCGCTTCAAACGCTACATGGACAACCTGCGCCAGCAATGCGCGCAGAACGATCCGATCGCCGCCCTGCGCAGCATGGTCATGGATATCGACTACGAGACTTGGGTGCGCCAGCAGACCTCCAGCGACAAGGCGGCGGACTTCCGCATGGGTAACGTCTGGTTTCTCATCGACGCGCTGAAGAACACCCTGGAGAAAGACGAAGAAGGCGAGATGACCATCGAGGAAGCCATCGCCAAACTGGTGCTGCGCGACATGCTCGAACGTCAGCAGGAAGAGGAAGAAGGCGCAGACGGCGTGCAGATGATGACCCTGCATGCGTCCAAAGGGCTGGAATTTCCTTACGTCTTCATCCTCGGCATGGAGGAGGAAATTCTCCCGCACCGCTCCAGCATCGAGGCCGACACCATCGAAGAGGAGCGCCGTCTGGCCTATGTGGGCATCACCCGGGCACGGCAGAACCTGGCGATGACCTTTGCCGCCAAACGCAAGCAGTACGGCGAGATCATCGAATGCATGCCCAGCCGCTTCCTCGACGAACTACCGCAGGAAGACCTGGAGTGGGAAGGCCAGGAAGATGCGCCGGTAGAAGTCAAAGCCGCGCGCGGCAACGATGCGCTGGCCGCGATGCGGGCCATGTTGAAGAAGTAGCGGCGCGTCCGCGGTTAAGGCAGACGTAGGGTGGATCACGCTTTATCGATCCACCGCGTGGCGCTACACCTTGCGGCGTAAATCGATTCTTGGATGGCGATTCACCGAGCGAAATCACGGTGGATGAAAAGAGCGTCATCACCCTACCTACTAGAGTGGGAAGGCCAGGGAAGACGCAAAACTGCCCGCGGTAACGATGCATTGGCCGCCATGTGGGCAATATTGAAGAAGCAGCGGCGCGTCCGCGGCTAAAGTATACGTAGGGTGATCACGCCTCACCGACCCACCGGGTGGCGACTCATCGTGCGGCGCTACCCCGAGCGGCGATACTCCGGGTGGCGCGCCATCGTTTCGTTTGGTGGCTATTCCATCGAGTTGAATCACGGTGGATGAAAAGAGCGTCATCCACCCTTCCTGCTGACGACACCCGCAACATCGAACGGCGCTGCTGCGCTTCATGTAGGAGCGAGCTTGCTCGCGATCATGGCGTTCGCGGAGAAGCGGATCGCCAGCAAGCTGGCTCCTACAGAACAGGTCGGGCGTCGTGTCGTTTGGCATACCGCGCGGGCTATCAGCCGCTCACGATCGCCTCCAACTCTTTCGCCGCCGCACGCAGGCGCGGCACGAAGCTGAGGAGTTGCGCCATGGTGCAACGGATCACCGGCGCATGAGTGAACAAGCAGGCGCTCAGCTCGCCACGGCCGTCGCGCACCGGCACGGCGCAGGCCACCATGCCGTCGATGAACTCCTCTGAATCGGTGGCCAGGTCTTCTTCACGGATGCGGGCCAGATCATCACGCAGGGCACTGAGATCGGTAACGGTGTTGCGCGCCATCTGCCGGACCGGCAGGCGCGGCAGGATACGCTCAAGCTGATCATCTGGAAGCGACGCAAGATAGAGCTTGCCGCTGGCCGTGCACCAGAGCGGCGTATGGCTACCGATCGGTAGATTGATCTGCAAGGGCCAATTGGTCTGCACGCGATCGAAATAGAGCATGTCCAGGCCATCTGGCACTGACAGGCCGCAGGTTTCGCCGATCTCGTCTGACAGCTGACGGAGGATCGCCTGACGCAGCGCCTTGTGCCGACCGCTGCCAAGGATATTCACCGCCGTCGCGTGCAGCCGATCGCCCGGCAGCAGGCCGCCCTTCAGGCCGAACTGTAGAAACCCTTCCTTCTCCAGCGTTTGCACCAGGCGGTGGGCGCTGGGCTTGGGAATGTCCAGCTTGTCCGCTAATGCACTGGGCGTTAGCGGCTCCGTGGCGCCCGCTACGGCTTCGATGATTTCCAACACGCGGGTAATGGAGGAGCCTTTTCCACGGGGGGTACTGCGCATCGCCTGCCCTGTTGTTAAAAACTTGAGCGCCATAGCGCGGAATGAGTGTATCGACGGATGTGGCTGAACACACTGGTGGGCTGAAGCCCACCCTACGCGCGTCTATTCACGATCCGCATAGAGAAATCCGCACCGAGCGCGGGTTACCTCTGCTCGCACCAATGACGATCTTCATCGCGTCAAGAGCCGCATTTCCGGCGCCCGTGCATACTCGTTCTGTAGGGTGGGCTTCAGCCCACCAAGACGAGCACAGCCCCCTGCGAATGCTACTTCATGGTCGGCATCGAGAAATCCGCCCCGGCACGGATGCCGGTCGGCCAGCGCCGGGTCACGGTCTTCATCCGCGTGAAGAAACGCACGCCGTCCGGGCCATGCATGTTCAGCGGGCCGAAGATCGAGCGCTTCCAGCCGCCGAAGCAGTGGAACGCCATCGGCACCGGGATCGGCACGTTGACGCCAACCATGCCGACCTTGACCTCTTCCTCGTACTGCCGCGCGGTGTCGCCGTCACGGGTGAAGATCGACGTGCCGTTGCCGAACTCGTGGTCGTTGACCAGCTTCAACGCGTCGTCGAAGGATTGGACGCGTACGACTGCCAAGACCGGACCAAAGATTTCCTCTTTGTAGATGCGCATCTCGGGCGTCACCCGATCGAACAGCGTCGGGCCGACGTAGAAGCCATTTTCGTAGCCATCAACTTTTAATCCACGACCATCGCAGACCAGGAACGCGCCCTCTTTCACGCCCAGGTCGATGTAGCTGACGACTTTCTGCTGATGCTCGCGAGTCACCAGCGGACCCATATGCGGTTCGGGTTCGACACCCGTGCCAGGGCCGGTGCGCATCTTCCCGATCTCGCCCTTGAGCATCTCGACCAGGTTGTCGGCCACCTCATCACCCACGCACACGGCCACCGAGATCGCCATGCAGCGCTCGCCGGCCGAACCATAAGCCGCGCCCATCAACGACCCAACCACTTGCTGCGGATCGGCGTCAGGCATGATCACCATATGGTTCTTGGCGCCGCCCAAGGCCTGGCAGCGCTTACCGTGAGCCGACGCGGTGCTGTAGATGTACTCGGCGATAGGCGTTGAGCCGACGAAGCTCACCGACTGCACGCGCTCGTCGGTGAGCAGCACGTCCACCGCTTCCTTGTCGCCGTTGACGATGTTCAACACGCCTGCCGGCAGCCCGGCTTCGGCCAGCAATTCACCGAGCAGCATGGTCGCGCTCGGGTCCTTCTCCGAGGGCTTGAGAACGAAGGTATTCCCGCAGGCGATAGCGACCGGCAGCATCCACAGCGGCACCATGGCCGGGAAGTTGAACGGCGTGATACCGACGCAGACGCCCAGCGGCTGCATCAGCGAGTTTGAATCGATATCGCGACCGACGTTAGGCGAGAACTCGCCCTTGAGCAGGTGCGGGATGCCGCAGGCAAACTCCACGACTTCAAGCCCGCGGGTCACTTCGCCCTGGGCATCGGAGAAAACCTTGCCGTGCTCCAGCGAGATCAGCCGGGCGACGTCGTCGCGACGCGCTTCGAGCAAGGCCTTGAAGCGGAACATAACGCGCGCCCGAACCAGCGGCGGCGTCTTGGACCAGCCTTCGAACGCGGCCTGGGCGGCTGCAATGGCCTCACGGGTTTCGTCCGCCGAAGACAGCGAAACGTAGAGTCGCGGCTCGCCAGTTGCCGGGTTATAGACGGTGGAGTGGCGTTCGGAGCGGCCAGCGACGGCCTCGTTGTTGATCAGGTTGCCGAGGGTCTGCATGGGGTCACTCCTGGTTCCAGACGGTTTCGTAAAGGTCGATGATTTCAGCTTCAGTAGGCACGCGCGGGTTGTTGCCGGGCGAACCCGAGGCCAGCGCCTGCTTGGCCATGGTTTCGCGCAGTTCGAAGAAGCGCTCGCGGGTGATGCCGAACTGCTCGGGGCTCGGCACCTGCAGCTCTTTATTGATGGCACGAAGCTCGGTCAGCAGCTTGTCGTTGGCCACCTCGGCGCTGTCACCCTCACCCGCGACGCCCATCGCCCGCGCGCAGTCGGCATAACGCTCCGGCGCAGCGGGAATCGAAAACGCGGTGATCGCCGGCAGCAACATGGCATTAGACAGGCCGTGCGGCACATGGAAGAAGGCGCCGATCGGCCGGCTCATGCCGTGCACCAGCGCCACCGAGGCATTGGAGAAGGCGATACCGGCAAGCGTCGCACCCAGCATCATCGCCTCGCGGGCGTCGCGATTGCCGGGCTCGTGGTAGGCCGCGCGCAGGTTGGGCGCCAGCAAGCGCATGGCTTCAAGGGCCTGCGAATCGCTGTAGAGGCTGGCCTTGCGGCTGACGTAGGCCTCGATGGCGTGAGTCAGCGCATCGATGCCGGTGTCGGCGGTCACCCGCGGCGGCAGCGAGAGGGTCAGTTCATAGTCGATCAGCGCAGCCACCGGCATGAAGCCGAGGCCCGCGCAGAGCATTTTCTCGTCGCTGGTTTCATCGGTGATGATGGTAAAGCGCGTCGCTTCCGAGCCGGTCCCCGCCGTGGTGGGAATCGCGATCAGCGGCAGGCCGGCTTCGCTGACATCGCGCGGGAAGCGATAGTCGCGCATCTCACCGCCGAACTTGCCGAGGATACCGATGGCCTTGGCCGAGTCGATCGGGCTGCCGCCGCCCAGGGCGATGATCGAGTCATAGTTGCCCTGACGGACCATCTCGACGCCAGCACGAATCGATGCCGCAGTCGGCTCCGGCAGCGTGTCGGCAAAGCAGTCGCTGGGAATGTCGGCCTTGGCCAGCGTCTCGCTGATGCGCGCTACATAGCCGAGCTCGACCATCATCCGGTCGGTGACGATCAGCGGCCGTTTGCAGCCCAGGTTGTGTAAAACAGAGACGATCTGCTGGCTGGCGCCGGCGCCGACTTCCATCAGGCGCGGCAAGACGATGCGATGACTCATGGTGCTCTCCGGTGGCGGTCGCGACATCGTTAAAAGCCCGGCAGCTGGCTGCCAGACAAGCACATGCGCGAACGGCTTGCGTGAGGAGACTGTCGGGTCTCGATTGTTATTGGAAAGTGCCTCAGCTGACCTTGAGACTAGAAACAACCCGCGCAGCCGTCAAACTAAAACGAGACGTTTTTTCTCGTTATAGACGAACGGATATGCCAATGCTATCGCCAAGGTCCGTCATTGATTCGCGAGCGGGATCGGTTCGCCAGCAAGCTGGCTCCTACAAAGCGAGTCGTAGCGGCCGCCCGCTAGCCGAGTCGATCATCGGTCTCGTAGGAGCGAGCTTGCTCGCGAATCTCGGCGCAGACCCAACATATGGCGTGACGGGCAAACACAACCAGCTGAGTTTGATCGCTTACCGAACCGCTACTTGCCTGAATCGACCAGCCGCCGCAGCAACGCGTCGCCTTCGCTTTGCAGGCGTCGGCGTGTTCTCCCGGCCTGATCCTGCGCAGACGGGTCTTCCAGACTGGTCATATCCGCGTCGACGTTGATCAGCGCCGCGCTGAGCCCCGCATGGATGAGCACAGCGCCGGCGTGGACATCGCTTTGCACGATCGGGTCGGTACGTGGCCAGGCATCCACCGCGAGTTCGAGCGCCTCCAGACAGCAATGCGCCAGGGCCAGCGGCACCGCACAGGCCTGACGCGCTGCCGCCTGCTTATTCTCGACTTCACCATGGCGGGCTGCACTCAGGTAATCGTCGAACGCTTGCATGTCATCATCGGCAAAAGCGCCTGGCCGACCCAGCAACGCCTCGGCGGCTTGCAGCAATTCGTGGCGAACCGGATCTGAACCGTGGGCCTCGCTGATGCGCAGCCCCTTGAGTACCAGCGCGAGGCCGATATCCGCCGTGACAGCGCCCGCCGCGCCACAACCGGGCGTCGGCTGGCGAGCAGCTGTAGCCGCCCTGAACTCTGCCAGCCGTTGCGTCCAGACGCTCGCGCTATCGCTCATCGAGCTGTTCCGCTCAGCTCGCTTGCGCGGTGTCGTCGCCCCAGTGCAGCAGCACATCGAGCATACGGTTGGAGAAGGCCCATTCGTTGTCGTACCAGGCCAGCACCTTGACCAGGTCGCCCTGCACGCGCGTATGGCTGAGGTCGGCCACGCACGAGGTCGGATGGCCAAAGAAGTCGCGGGAAACCAGTGGCAAGTCGTTGCACTCCATCACCCCAAGCGGCATCTTCTGCGCGCCTTCCCGGAGGATCTGGTTGATCGCCTCGACGCTGCCCGGTGCTCGCTCGGCGGTGAAGGTGAGGTCGACCAGCGACACGTTCGGCGTCGGCACCCGCACCGCCAGCCCGTCCAGACGCCCGGCCAGCTCGGGCATCACCAGACCGATGGCCTTGGCCGCACCGGTGGTCGACGGAATCATCGATTCCGCTGCCGCACGGGCGCGATAAAGATCCTTGTGCGCCTTGTCTAGTAGGCTCTGATCATTGGTATAGGAATGCACCGTGTTGAGCAGGCCCTGACGGATGCCCACCGCCTCATGCAGCACCTTGGCCAGCGGTGCCAGGCAATTGGTGGTGCAGGAGGCGTTGGAGATCACACGATGGCTGCTGTCGAGCAGCTCATGGTTGACGCCGTAGACGACCGTCAGATCAGCGCCGTCCAGTGGGTGCGAGGCGAACACCCGCTGGGCACCGGCCTGCAGGTGCTGATCGATCAGGTCGCGCTTCTTGAATTTCCCCGAGCACTCCAGCACCACGTCGACACCTAGCTGTTTCCAGGGCAGCTGCGTCGGGTCGCGTTCCTGCAGCAGGCGGATCGACTGGCCGCGGATCTGCATCACGTCATCGTGCAGATCCACCTGGCCGTGGAAACGGCCGAAGGTGGTATCGAAGCGCGTCAGATGCGCCATGGCCGAGCGCTCGCTGAGGTCGTTGATCGCTTCAATATGAATCTGGTTTTCCAGGTTTCGCTCGAACAGGGCTCGCAGTACCGCTCGGCCAATACGGCCATAACCATTGATAGCAACTCGCAACATGGCGCTCTCCTGGGTCGTTGAGGCTGGTCCAAAGTTAGTCGGAGTATCCGCTGTCGCGTTCAGTACCGTCCGACGGAGATCAATGAACCCGGGAAACCCAGGCACCGCTCGTCAGTCGTACACCTCACAGGCCCGTTGCGCTGGGTCTGCCGCACACCGGAAAAAAGGGGCACGAGCATGAGCGAGTCAACCCAGGCACCCTGGTGGAAAGGCGCCACGATTTATCAGATTTACCCGCGATCTTTCGCCGACAGCAATGGCGACGGCATTGGTGACCTTAACGGCGTGCTGCGCCATCTCGATCATTTGCAGCAGCTGGGCGTCGACGCGCTGTGGCTGTCGCCGATATTCCGCTCACCGATGGCCGACGCCGGCTACGACATCAGCGACTACTGCGACATTGACCCGCTGTTCGGTTCGCTGGCCGACATCGACCGGCTGATCGCCGAGGCGCATGCTCGCGGCATTCGCGTGCTGCTGGATTTCGTGCCCAATCACACCTCGGACGAACACCCCTGGTTCGTCGAGTCGCGCCGCTCGCGAGACAACCCCAAGCGCGATTGGTACATCTGGCGTGACCAGCCGAACAACTGGCGCGCCGCGCTGGGTGCTGGCAGCGCCTGGACCTGGGACGAGCACACCCAGCAGTATTACTTGCACCTGTTCCTCGCCAAGCAGCCGGACCTGAACTGGCGCAACCCCGAGGTGGTCGAGGCGATGCACGACGTGCTGCGCTTCTGGCTCGATCGCGGCGTCGACGGCTTTCGCATCGACGTCATCCACTGCACCGGCAAGGACCCGAGCTTCGCCGACGACCCCCGCTGCCAGGCCGGTCAGCCGCTCTCCGACTTCAATGACCAGCCCTACAGCCACGAAGTGCTGCGCGGCCTGCGCAAACTGGTGGACAGCTATCCCGGCGACCGCATGCTGGTGGGCGAGGTGAACATCCGCTCGACCGAGCGTGTGCTGCAGTACTACGGCGCGGGCGACGAGCTGCACCTGGCCTTCAATTTCAACCCGCTCGACGCGCCCTGGGACCCGGTGCTGTTTCGCTCCTGCATCCGCGAGGTCGAGCACTGGCTGCAACCGGCCGGCGCCTGGCCGACCTGGGTGCTGTCCAACCACGACAATGTGCGCCAGCGCAGTCGCTATCAAGGCTCCGAGAGAGCCTCACGGGCGGCTGCGGTAATGCTGCTCACACTGCGCGGTACGCCGTTCATCTACCAGGGCGAAGAGCTGGGGCTGGAGGATGCCATGATTACCGCCGAAACCCGTGTCGACCCGGGCGGCCGCGATGGCTGCCGGGCACCGATGCCCTGGCAGGCCGAGCCGCCGCATGGCTGGGACGGCACAGCGCCGTGGCTGCCCTTTCCACCCGAGGCGGACGAACGGGCAGCCGAACGCCAGACCGGCGCAGCAAACTCGATGTTCGCGCTTTACCAGCGCCTGCTCGCCGCGCGCAAGGTCAGCCCGGCGCTGCATCACGGGGATTTCGAGGAGTTGCCGTCGCATCCGGAGGTGCTGGCCTACCGCAGACGGTCCGGCGACGACTGCCGGCTGGTCTGCATCAACTTCGCCAATCACCCACACGCCTTCCCACAAAGCGGTCAGTGGCAGGTCGAAATCGCCAGCGATGGCGACGGTGAGGGGCAACCCTTCAACGGCAATCTAACGGCCGGGCAGGCATTGATCCTGCGCCCGGCGGAGGGCTGAGCATGCGTCCACTCTGGTATCGCAACGCGGTGATCTATCAAGTCGATCCCGCACTGTTCCGTGACAGCAATGGCGACGGCTGTGGCGATTTGCGCGGCATCACCGAGCGACTCGATTACATTCGCGGGCTGGGCGCCACCGCGGTGTGGATCATGCCGTTCTACGAATCGCCCTTCTGCGACGCCGGCTACGACGTCACCGACCACCTGCAGGTCGCGCCGCGCTTCGGTGACCTGGCCGACATGGTTGCCCTGCTGGAAAAGGCCGAGGAGCTGGGGCTACACGTGATTGTGGAGTTGCTAGTGCAGCACACCTCCATCGAACACAAGTGGTTTCAGGAGGCGCGCCGCGACCGAAACTCGCCTTACCGCGACTACTACATCTGGGCCGATGAACCCGACGACTCAATGGAGCCGATCTTTCCGACTGTCGAGGACAGCATCTGGACTTGGGATGAGGAAGCCGGTCAGTACTACCGCCACCTGTTCTATAAGCACGAGCCGGACCTGGACCTGACCAACCCGCGGGTGATTCATGAAATCGAGCGGATCATGTCGTTCTGGTTGCGCCTGGGCGTATCAGGGTTCCGTATCGATGCCGCGGTGCATATGGTCCGTCAGGCTGGCGGCGGGGATCTCAAAAAAGGCTACTGGCTGCTCGAACACATGCGCGACTTCGTCACCATGCGCCGCCCCGAGACCGTGCTACTCGGCGAAATCGACACCGACCCGGAGAAGTACGTCGAATATTTCGGGGACGAAGCCGACCGCGTCACCCTGCTGCTGGATTTCTGGACCAACAACCACTTTTTCCTGGCACTGGCGCGGCAGCAGGCCGAGCCCCTGTGTCGCGCGTTGAACAGCCAGCCGCTGCCGCCCAGTCATTCGCAGTACGCGCTGTGGATTCGCAACCATGACGAGCTGAGTCTGGATCGTCTGGAAGAAAGCGAACGCAACGAGGTGATGGATACCTTTGCACCCGACCCGAAGATGCGTGCGTACAACCGCGGCATTCGCCGGCGTCTCGCGCCCATGCTCGATGGCGATGAACGTCGGATTGCCGCTACGCACGCACTGCTGTTTTCGCTTCCGGGCACCCCGATCATCCGCTACGGCGAAGAAATTGGCATGGGCGACGACATGGAACGTCCCGAGCGCCAGGCGGTGCGCACGCCAATGCAGTGGTCCAACGAGCCCAACGCCGGTTTTTCCTGCACTGCCGGTGAACTGGCGGCACCGCTGATCGATGAGGGCCCGTTCGGGTACGAGAAAATCAATGTATTCGCCCAGACCCTGCGCAGCGATTCCCTGATGGCGCGGACCGGCAACATGATCCGCACGCGGATCGGCCTGCGTGAGATCGGCATTGGCAAGCGCACGACTGTCGAGGTGGACGACCCCGCGGTGTTTGCCATTCGTCACGACAACGGCTCTACCGTGCTGATGCTGGTCAACCTTGCTGACAAGGAGACGACCGTGACGATTCAGGCCGACGACCTGCAGGACATGGTCGATGTGCTTGCCGACTGCGATTACGGTCAGCCGGAGGGTTCGCCGTTGGCGCTTAAGCTCGGGCCATACGGTTACCGCTGGCTGCGGCGCAAACAGCAATTGTTCGGGTGACAGGCTAATGATTCGAAAGCTCGATGCCTCTCAATGGCGTGCCTGGCACGGCGATGGGTTTCCTGACGATTGCTGGCGCGTGAACGGCGACGAGCTCCACGCCCTCGCCGGTAGCCGGCGAATCGACCTGATTTCGTGTGAGCCTTACCGGAACTTCACGCTGCGGTTCGAATTTGCCCTGCCCACGGGTGGCAACTCCGGCGTGTTCTGCCGCGTCGAGGAAAGCGCCGAACTGAGCTGGCACAGCGGCCCCGAAATGCAACTGCTCGATGACCGAGGGCACCCCGATGGCCGAGAGCCCACGACGCGCAACGGCGCGCTATACGGATTGCTGAGACCGGAGGTGGAAATACAGATTGAGCCCGAACAGTTCGTTGAAGCCGCGCTAACGGTTCACGATGACGAGGTCGAGCACTGGCTCGGCGGCCGCCAGGTGCTGCGCTATCGGCTGGATGATCCAGCCCTGCGTGAGCGCATCGCCCGCAGCAAATTCAGCGGCTATCCCAGATTTACTCAGGCCCATCGCGGGCACATCGTGTTGCAACATCATGGCGAAGCAGCACGCTTTCGCCGCTTGTCGATCGACACATCAGACTGAAAGGTCCGCTTGGACCCAGGCACGGAATTGAGCGAGAATGCGCGGCTTTCCAGGCTGCGGAACGCAGTGACGAACGGATGCTGAAACGAAACGAGCTGGGCGCTCGCCACCATGGCGAAGCGCCCAATTGGTTTTCTGGCACCGTGATTCGTCAGGCAATCCCGGCCGCTCACGCTTGAGGTAGCGCGTTCGTGGAACAGCTGAAACAGAAGATCCGTAATGAAGGCATCGTACTCTCCGACCGCGTGCTCAAGGTCGATGCCTTTCTGAACCACCAGATCGACCCCGTGCTGATGCAGCAGATCGGCCAGGAATTCGCCCGGTTGTTCCGCGACGAAGGCATTACCAAGATCGTCACGATCGAGGCGTCCGGCATTGCGCCAGCAATCATGGCGGGGCTGGAACTGGGCGTGCCGGTGATCTTTGCGCGCAAGCATCAGTCTCTGACGCTGACTGACCACCTGCTGACCGCTTCGGTGTATTCCTTCACCAAGCAGGTCGAAAGCACTATCGCGATCTCCACCAATCACCTGTCTGATGCCGACCGCGTGCTGATCATCGACGACTTCCTGGCCAACGGCAAAGCCGCCAAGGGCCTGATCTCGATCATCCAGCAGGCCGGTGCCAGCATCGCCGGGCTCGGTATCGTGATCGAGAAATCCTTTCAGGCCGGTCGCCAGGAACTGGAAGAAGCGGGCTTCCGCGTCGAATCGCTGGCACGGGTGGCCGCCCTCAGTGACGGCCAGGTGGTGTTCGTCGAATAAGCGCCTCGCGCTGCCTCACGCTTCACGCCAGAGACTGACCAGCACGCCTTGGGTGCCGGCGACCGGATCGCTCACCGGCACGCCTACCCGCTGGGCGCGGGCTCGCGCTTCATCGTGGCTGCCTTCGTCCGGTCGCAGCAGATCGTACTGCTGGTCCACCGGATAGCCACCGACCACTTCGAAGTCGTCGCTGGCACTGAGCTGGCAATGGCCTGTACCGGCCGGCAGCACCAGCGCATCGCCAGCCTTCACCTCCACTTCCTGCCCCTGCTCGCCGCCGAGCATCAGCCGTGCCGAGCCTCGAGAAACGCCGAGAACTTCATGGGCCGTGGAGTGGTAGTGGTGATAGTCATAGACACCGGCGCGCCATTGCGCGGGCCACAGGTGACTGTTGAACAGGTTTTCGAACGCGCTGGCGTAATCGTTATCGGCCAACGGCAACTGACGGTACACGAGCACCGGATGGGAACTGTTCGGAGTGCGTCCGTCGCTGGAAAAATGCAGCTGTTCGGGTTGCGGGGCTGAACTGGGCATGAACACCTCATCGCTATGCCAGGACCACACCGGGCCTTGGGATCGGATTTGAAGTTTCGACCCGACACGGCCCAGCTTTTATCCCCAGAAACGACAAAGCCGCCCGAAGGCGGCTTTGTCTACCCAGCGCGAACGCTTACAGGCCGGACATGTGCTTGATGGCGGCCATCAGCTCGTCATCCGAGCAATCGCCACAGGTGCCTTTCGGTGGCATGGCATTGATGCCGCTGATTGCGGTAGCCAGCAAGCCATCGAGGCCGCCTTGTTTGTCAGCACGGGCTTGCCACGCTGCCGTATCGCCAACTTTCGGCGAGTTCAGCAGACCGGTGCCGTGGCAGGCGTTGCAGAACTTGCCAACCACGTCCTCCCCGCTGCGGGCAGCGCCGCCAGCGGCAGCAGTAGCAGCGCCAGCTGCTGCGCATTCCTCGCCTTGAATACATACTTCGCCTACCGGCTTAAGCCGCTCGGCAATCTCTTCATTGGTCGCAGCCTGAGCGCTCACTGCCCACAGGGCCATTACGGCAGTCTGTGCTACCAGGATCTTCTTAATCAGGTTCACCTTATACCCTCATGTGGCTAGACACGCCCGCGGCCACGGTATCGCGAGCGGCGGACAGTATAACGGCAAGCCATGCCCGCCGAAACAATACGAATGATCCTGCCATCCCCAGCGACGCTTTGTCGCAGCGGGCATCGTACATTGGTCTGGATCGGTGCCGCGGGTTAAAAGTTGGCCGGCGTGGTAGCACTGATCAGCTTCGCCGGCGTATCAAACGGGTTACGAAAACGATGCGGCTTGCTGCTCTCGAAGTAGTAGCTGTCACCTGTTTCCAATAGATAGGTCTGGCCGCTCACCGTCAGTTCCAGGCGCCCCTCGACCAGCATGCCAGCCTCTTCGCCCTGGTGCGCCAGCATGTCCGTGCCGGTATCGGCGCCAGGCGGATAGGTTTCGGCAAGAAAGGCGATGGCGCGGCCCGGATGTGCCTTGCCAACAAGTTTCATGCTCACCGCGCCGTCGGAAATATCGATCAGCTCACCGGCCTTGTAGACCACCTGGGTATCGCTGTCCTGCTCGAAATCGGGGGAGAAGAACTCGACCAGTGACATCGGGATGCCACCCAGCACCTTCTTCAGCGAGCTGATCGACGGGCTGACGCTGTTCTTCTCGATCATGGAAATCGTGCTGTTGGTGACGCCTGCACGTTTGGCGAGTTCGCGCTGGGACAGGCCCTTGAGTTTGCGGATGGTTTGCAGTCGAACGCCAACGTCCAATACGGGAGCCCCCAATAAGAGCGATTGCTGAGGGCACTATGATGGCGAGGGCGTTCAGTATTTTCAACACAACGGGACGAAATGACAGGTCGTGCCGCGCAGCGACCCGGTTACGCTGGCAGTGCGGCCACGACCGACAGCTCGACCAGAATTTCCGGCTCGCAAAGCCTGGCCTCTACCGTGGCGCGGGCCGGGGCGACGCCCTCTGGCAACCACTGATCCCAAACCGCATTCATGCCGGCGAAATCGGCATCGATGTCTTTCAAGTAGATGGTCACCGAAAGAATGTGCTGCTTATCGGTACCGGCCTGACGCAGCAGGCGTTCTATGTTGTCGAGAGTTTCGCGGGTCTGTTGTTCGATCCCCGCACTCATGTCCTCGCCCACCTGGCCGGCCAGATAGACCGTATTGCCGTGAATGACGACCTGGCTCATGCGAGCGTTAGTGTGCAGGCGCTGTATGGGCATGCTTGTTCGATTCCTTGTGGGTGCCGTAGCGGGAAATATCGAAACCATTGGTACTGATCTGCGTGCGCTTGTTCGCCAGCATGTCGGCGAGCAAGCGGCCCGAACCACAGGCCATGGTCCAGCCAAGAGTACCGTGTCCGGTGTTCAGGTACAGGTTGCGATAGCCTGTGCCACCGATGATTGGCGTGCCGTCCGGCGTGGCTGGGCGCAAGCCGGTCCAAAGTTCGGCGCAAGCCGGATCGCCGCCCTGTGGAAAGAGGTCGCCGACGACCATTTCCAGGGTCTCGCGACGCCGCGGATTAAGTGAAAGATCGTGGCCAGCAATTTCGGCCATGCCGCCAACCCGTATGCGCTGATCAAAGCGGGTGATGGCGACTTTGTAGGTCTCGTCGAGCACGGTGGAAACCGGCGCCATCGCAGGGTCGCTGATCGGCACGGTCAATGAGTAACCCTTGAGCGGATACACCGGCGCGCGAATACCGAGCGGTTTAAGCATCTGCGGGCTGTAGCTGCCCAGCGCCAGCACGTAGCGATCGGCCGTTTCCAATTTTCCGTCGATCCAGACGCCTTCGAGCCGATCACCTGCGAACTGCAGCCGCTGAATGTCCTGATTGAAGCGGAACTCGACGCCCAGCTCGCAGGCCATGTCGGCCAGTTTGGTGGTGAACATCTGACAATCGCCGGTCTGATCGTTGGGCAGGCGAAGCGCGCCACTGAGCTTGTCCGAAACACTGGCCAGCGCCGGTTCGGCGCGCGCAATGCCGGCACGATCGAGCAGTTCATAGGGCACGCCGGACGCTTCCAGAACGGCAATGTCCTTGGCCGCGTTGTCCAGCTGTGCCTGAGTGCGGAAGAGTTGGGTCGTGCCGCATTGCCGACCTTCGTAGTCGATACCGGTTTCAGCGCGCAGCTCGTCAAGGCAGTCGCGGCTGTATTCGGACAGTCGCACCATGCGCTCCTTGTTCACGGCATAGCGCGCCGCCGTGCAGTTGCGCAGCATCTGCGCCATCCACAGGTATTGCTGGATATCGCCGGTGAACTTGATGGCGAGCGGGGCGTGGCGCTGCATCAGCCACTTCATGGCTTTCAGAGGTACACCGGGTGCGGCCCAGGGCGATGCGTAGCCGGGGGACACCTGGCCGGCGTTGGCAAAGCTGGTCTCCATCGCCACGGCTGGTTGACGGTCGACCACCACAACCTCGAAGCCGGCTCGCGCCAGATAATAGGCACTGGTGGTGCCGATCACGCCGCTACCCATCACCAGAACACGCATCGCCGCCTCCTACCCGTGCTACCGGGCTTTTTCTAATCACTGTTAATGCGGAGTATAGAAAGCAGTAAGCAGTGGATTTCTCTATATAAATGGCTATATTTGCGATTTATTCACGCCTGAAACAGCAAACGGAGAGGCGATACGCCTATGCGCACCAAACATCAGACCCGCCGCGAGCTGGACAAGATCGACCGGCAAATCCTTCGCCTGCTGCAGGCTGACGGGCGCATGCCCTTCACCGAGCTGGGCGAGCGTATCGGTCTGTCGACCACGCCATGTACCGAGCGCGTCAGACGTCTGGAGCGCGAGGGCATCATCATGGGTTACACGGCGAGGCTGAATCCGCAGCATCTAAAAGGCGGCTTGCTGGTGTTCGTCGAGATCAGCCTGGCCTACAAGTCGGGCGACATCTTCGAGGAGTTCCGCCGCGCCGTGCTAAAACTGCCCCACGTGCTGGAATGTCATCTGGTATCAGGCGACTTCGACTACCTGATCAAGGCCCGAATCTCTGAAATGGCGTCGTATCGCAAACTGCTTGGCGACATCCTGCTCAAACTGCCGCATGTCCGTGAATCCAAGAGCTACATCGTCATGGAAGAGGTAAAGGAGTCCCTGGAACTGCCCGTTCCAGATTGACCCAAAGCGCTGCGTTTTTGCCGAGCGGCACCTGTCCGGTCTACCCTTCGGCCAGGCAAACCGTCCAAGGCTCAACCATGACTAACCGCCACCCGGCCTCCAATTACCACGATCACGCCGCGTCCTACTACGCCGCCACTGCCAATCAGCCGCTTGAGTTCGCGCCCCTGCAAGGCGAACAGAGCGCCGACGTCTGTATCGTTGGCGGTGGTTTCAGCGGCCTCAACACGGCCATCGACCTGGCCGAACGCGGGTTGTCCGTGGTGTTGCTCGAAGCCCACCGCATCGGCTGGGGGGCCAGCGGCCGCAACGGCGGGCAGCTGATTCGGGGTGTCGGACACGACGTCGAGCAGTTTCAGCCGGTGCTGGGTGACGAGGGCGTGAACAGCCTCAAACGCATGGGGTTCGAAGCGGTAGACATCGTGCGTGAGCGCATCGAGCGTTACGCCATTCAATGCGACCTGACCTGGGGCTACTGCGATCTTGCAACCAAACAGCGTCACCTTGACGGCTTCGAAGCGGACTACGCCGATCTTCAGCGCCTGGGCTACCCACATCCACTAAGGCGGGTGCCGAAGGAGGCCATGCGCGAGGTGATCGGTTCCGATCGCTATGTGGGCGGCCTGATCGATATGGGCTCGGGCCATCTTCACCCGCTCAATCTGGCGCTGGGCGAAGCCGCTGCGGCGCAGTCGCTTGGCGTCCGGCTGTACGAGCGATCCGCGGTTGAACGGATCGACTATGGTCAGCAGGTCCGCGTGCACACAGCGCAGGGCAGCGTGCGCGCCGACCAGCTCGTACTGGCCGGCAATGCCTACCTCGGCTCGCTGAACAAATCGTTAGCCGGCAAGGTGCTACCCGCCGGCAGTTACATCATCGCCACCGAGCCGCTGCCTGCGGCGGTCAGACAGGAATTGCTGCCGCAGAATATGGCCGTCTGTGATCAGCGCGTCGCGCTGGACTACTTTCGCCTGTCGGCCGATGGTCGGCTGCTGTTTGGCGGCGCCTGTCACTACTCCGGACGCGACCCGAAAGACATCGCCGCCTACATGCAACCGAAGATGCTCGAGGTATTCCCCCGCCTGCGCAATACCCGCATCGATTTTCAGTGGGGCGGCATGATCGGAATCGGCGCCAACCGCTTGCCACAGATTGGGCGACTGTCAGACCAACCAAACGTGTACTACGCCCAGGCCTATGCCGGGCACGGCCTGAACGCCACGCATCTGGCCGGGCGCCTGCTGGCCGAAGCCATCAGCGGACAACTCGAGGGGCGCTTCGACCTGTTCGCCCGCGTGCCGCACCCGACCTTCCCTGGCGGTCAGCGGCTGCGTTCACCGCTCCTTGCCTTGGGGATGCTCTGGCACCGGCTTAAAGACGAGTTCTGAATTTCACCGTTGCGCTGGCGTCCAATCTGTCGAGGAAACATAACAATCGACAGGAGTGAACTTGCGCATGCGCCTGCTACTTGTGGCAGTGCTGTTGCTGGCGGGCTGTGCCGGCCAGATTACGCCCACCTCTAGGTCTTACGCGCTGCCCGCTCAGGATTCCGCTCTGACCCAGCAAATCGGTGCGCTGGCGGCCGCACAACCTGCGGGCACCTCGGGGTTTCGACTGTTGTCCGACAGCGCCGAAGCCTTTGCAGCGCGCATGCAGATGATTCGCAAGGCCCGGACCAGCCTCGACGTGCAGTATTACATCGTCCACGACGGCCTCAGCACCCGCGCGCTTATACAGGAGGTGCTGCGCGCCGCAGACCGTGGCGTCAGGGTACGCCTGCTGCTCGATGACACCACCAGCGATGGCAGCGATTACCAGATCGCCACTCTGGCAGCACACCCGAATATCCTGATTCGCGTGTTCAATCCGCTGCATATCGGCCGCAGCACCTTGATTACCCGTTCGCTGGGTCGGCTGCTCAACCTCTCCCAGCAACATCGGCGCATGCACAACAAGCTGATGCTTGCCGACGGCAGCCTGGCCATTGTCGGCGGGCGCAACCTGGGCGACGAATACTTCGATGTCGACCAGAGCTTCAACTTCACCGATATCGATCTGCTCGCCGCCGGCCCGGTCGCCGAGCAGCTAATGGTCAGCTTCGACCAGTACTGGAACCATTCGCTGAGCGTGCCGATCCAGCAGTTCTTGCGCCATCCCCCTAGCGAAGATGACCTGGAGCTGGCGCGCCGCGATATCAATGATTATCTGCAGGCTGAACGACGCAAGAACGAGCGCCGCTATCAGCATCTGATGAGTGAGCTGCAGACTCCGCTTCCAAGTCACTGGCTGAGCGATCTCATCTGGGCACCCGGTGAAGCGCTTTGGGATCACCCTGACAAGATCGAAGCGTCCGGAATCCCTGATGAAAGCCTGCTGCTGACCACCCAACTGCAGCCCAGCATGGATGGGGTACGACGATCCCTGACGTTGATCTCGGCCTACTTCGTACCTACCGAGCAAGGCGCCGACTACCTGGCAGAACACGCCAGCAACGGCGTTGCAGTACGGATCCTGACAAATTCTCTGGAAGCCACCGATGTGCCCGCCGTGCATGGCGGTTATGCCCCCTATCGCGCCGAGCTGCTGAAAGCTGGGGTTAGATTGTTTGAGTTACGCCGTCAACCGGATCAGGAAACGACTTACAGCCTCACCGGCGATTCCGAGTCCAGCCTGCACAGCAAAGCTGCTGTTTTCGATAAGGAGAAGGTGTTCCTCGGCTCGTTGAACTTCGATCCTCGCTCAGTCCTGTGGAACACCGAGGTCGGCATCCTTATCGACAGTCCGGAACTGGCCAGCGAAGTGCACAAGCTCACGCAGGAAGGTACTTCGCCCGCCGTCAGCTACGAAGTGCGGCTGATCGAGCGCAACGGCAAGCCGCGATTGATCTGGATCGCTGAAGACGACGGGCAGCGAAAGGTCTTCCTGCACGAACCGGGCGGTGCGTGGCGACGGTTCAATGCCTGGTTCAGCCGAGTGATCGGACTGGAGCGGATGCTCTGATACCGTAATAAGCGCAAGGGGTTTCGTGTCACTTCCGCCAAACTTGCCGCGCAAACGGCCGCCCCAGCAGAATTAATTCCTTTGCCTGATACCACAGCGCCACCCCTTAGCTAGGCTACCGAGCCTATACCGTGCTGGCTCCACGCCTGGCACCTGCTTCTATAAAAATAAAAAGGGAGCGCAACATGACTCATCGCAAGTGGCTATGGATGTTGATTTTGCTGGCGTGCTGGTTTCCAGCGCTGCTCAATCCTGCCCACGCCCAGACCTTCACCTCGCTGGAAAGCATGCAAATCCATGCCAACCGCGCCACCAGCAGCCTGTTGCTCTATCGAGGCGAAGGCTTTCAGAAAGCGCACCTGGCGCGAATGGAAAGCGACCTCAAGGCGCTAGCCGACACGGTCGGCGACTTCCCCAGCGCCCGCAACGATCTGCACCCATTACATGAGGTCCTGCAGACAACGCTACGCGAAGGCGCACGCTTCGGCCGTGAGGAAGACGACATGCCGTGGGGCTGGCCGCTGCAGATGAGCAAGGCGCTGCGCGATTTCCTCACGGCGGTGCGCAGCCAGCAAGGCGCCGACGTGCGTGCCGAGCTTCCGGCCAAGGTGGAATACCTCACCGTTCAGTACTTGAGCCGCGCCTATGTCGGCTCATTCGAAACCGCACGCGAACAACCGGACACCTACCTCGGTCAGGACGAGCGCCGCCTCGTACCGTCGATCGACGAGCAACTGGCGGCGCTGGATGGCAAATCGAATGTGGCGATCGCCAAGCTGAAGACACGTTGGGCGTTTCTCAAGGTCGCGCTCGAAGACATGAACAGCGGTAACAACAGCTTCAATACCGCCTCAGGGCGCGCTTTCGCGCCGATCATGGTTGATCGCCACGCTCGCAGCCTCAGCAAACAATGGATGGCGCTCGCGCCCGAATGAACGCGCACCTTTCAGGCATTGGCTGACTGCTGTCGCAGCTGAACCGGGCCAACCCGCGCCTCGATAGCGTGGCGCAAGGGTTCTCGCAGACCGAAGATGAAGCCCAACTCGGCAGCGACAAACAGCGGCCCGATGATCAGACCGGTCATGTCGTCAACGAATGCGGGCTTGCGCCCTTCGAAGTAGTGACCAACGAACTGGATGATCCAGCCGACCACGAACAAACCGGCCCCAGCAGTCAGCCATAACGTCGTCGACTGTTGCCCAAGCGCTGCACCGACCCAAACGCAGAACAGCAGCACCGCTCCCATCAGCACGCCGAAGCGCAGATCCAGCCGCAAGTAGAACAGTGTCGAGACCAAGGCGACCAGCGCAACCGGACTCAACCACAAGCCGAACACTTCCACACCGGGACGTGACAGCAGCACCGCGACGGCCAGCACGATCATTGGAATGCCGATGAAGTGGCTGAGCAGATTGCGCGGGTCTCGGTGATAGGCCGCGTACTGGGCAAGACAGTCGGTCAAGGTTTTCATGCACGAAGTCCGGATAGTCTGACCGGCAAGCTTAGTCAGCTTGAGGAAGCGCTGCGCGGCATCGATTGGTGTGGGGCGCCAAAGGTGATGGCACTTGTGCCAGCGCATGCACAGCCACTATTGCTCTGGACGGTAGCCCAACCGCAGACCACCCCAATGGCGCCCGCCCACCATGATCGGCACCGAGAGGTCATGCATCAACTCGCCTGTGTCCCGACTGTAGGTCTGCAACAGCACCCTGCGTTCGTGGCTGCCACAGCGTGCACCGGTGCGGTCATTGAACAGACGCTTGCTGCGGCTCTTGACCTTATCGATTTCTGGATTGCCGATCGGCGGCTGGCTGAAGGCATGGTTGTGGGTCGGCACGTAGCCGTCCGGCGTGGTCGCGATCGCGTAGATCAACGCCTCGTTGCGCGCGAGCAAAGGTTCCTGGATTGCCGGGAGGACCTCGTCAGCGTAACGATCGAAACGAGTGCTGTAGCGGATCGGATCGGTTCCCGGCTGCGCCCGGTAGTTGCGATCAAACAGATCGTCAATGCTCAAGCGCCCGGCTAGCAGGTCCGCCTCGAAACGCGCGCCAATGGCAGCCGCAGCTTCGCGTGCGAGATCGTAAATATCCTGATGGTAGGCATCGAGCTGCACCTCGGCGAGCTGTTCGCTGACGGTTTCCGCCTGCTCTACCAGCTTTTCTGCGGCCTGCTCCAATTGGAGCGTCTGGGTCTCACTCTCCAGAGCGTCGCCACGCAATTGCTCTACCGCGACGAACAACTGCGCCAGTCGCTCATGATTGCTTGCCGTGCCGGCAGCGATTTCTGCCACCTGGGTTTCGACATTGCCAGCCAGGTCGGCGATACCACTCAGTTGAGTGCCTGTTCCTGCGATCTGTGCGGCGGCGTCATCGAGTTCGCTGGCCTGTTTCTGGATATGGCTGACCACCGCGCCACTTTGCTCGCGGATATCGCTGACCATCCGGCCCACCTCTTCGGTGGCGCTGCTGGTGCGACCGGCCAGGTTGCGTACTTCATCGGCAACCACGGCAAAGCCGCGTCCGGCTTCACCGGCGCGCGCCGCCTCGATTGCTGCATTGAGCGCGAGCAAGTTGGTCTGGCTGGCGATGGATTGAATCACATCAGTGATCTGGCGAATCTCTTCCGTGCGGGTCGAGAGTCCATCAAGCAATTCGCGGCTGGCTTCGGTCTGTGCGCTGAGCTGCTGCATGCGCTCGATGGCGTGCTGAAGCTCGATACGCCCGCTGTCGCTGCTGCGTCGCACGGCTTCGGCCGCTTCCAAGGTGTGCCGCGCGCGGGCAGCGCTGTCCTGCTCCGTCGCGGTCATCGCCTCGGCGCCATTGGCAATCTCGCTGACCGCGACCAGCTGCGACTGCAGCCGTGCCGCCAGCTGTTCGGCACTGAAGGACACCTGAGCGGCAGACAAGGCGTTGTGGCAGGTGTGGCGGGAGAGACTCTTGCTCAGCGCAGCGGAGCTCAGCTCGCTGGCGTCTTCAGCAACCGGGGCTTTCGCCGCTGTGCGCCACGGACCCAGCCAGGGCCAAAGGGCCAACAGCAGAACTGAAATCGCAGTCAGATAGAACGGCAGTTCCATCCAGCCATGAAACAGCAGCAACCCCAGCAGGGCAGCCGCGTGAAGCAGACAGGCCTTGGGGTGAAGGCGGAGGGTTGGGCGCATCGGTGGCCTCTTGTTTTCATCCGGTAAATAGGCGTTGTACCACCTCTGCCAGCAAAGAACATCGTTCGTTAGTGGCACATGGCCTTCCGGGCCAGGGACGATTACGCAAACGCTGCAGATCGTCCGGCGCGGCCGACTTACCGGTTTAGCGGCTGGATGCGCCCAACCTTAAGCGGTGCTAAAGCCTGAGCGTGCGCTAAGCGTTCAACCTAGCGAGCCTGATCCGGCGCCGTCAATGGCAGACCGAGCTGTACCCGGCGCCGTAACCAGGGGCTCGGACGATAACGCGGCTCATGACCGTAACAGCGCTGCATGCCTTCGAGGATGCTCAGGATTCGCGCCGGGTTGTAGTGCGCGGCAAAGCCCAGCGGTCCCTTCGGGTAGCCGAGGGCAACCGTCACGGCACGGTCGAGCGTCTCCGGCGAGGCGATACCCTTTTGGGCGATCTCGCAACCCAGGTTGACGATGCTGGCGACGATGCGCTGACTGACGAAACCCGGTGAGTCGTTGATCACCTCCACCGGCACACCATCGGCCGCCAACGCCTGACGGGCCTGCGCCTCCAGCGCCGGATCAAGCGCCGGCTGACGCATCAGCACGCGGCGTTTGTCGAGGTCGCTGAACAGGTCCAGCGCGACGGTGCGCACCGCAGGCAGCGCCAGCCGCTCGATGTAGCTACTTGCATCCTCTCCCAGCGGTGTGATCAGGCAGATCGCCTGGTCCGAAGGCTCGGCACCATCTTCGAGGACGGCCCCAGCCTGCTGCAGGACCGATCCAATCTGGCTGCGCAGCTCGGGCTCGATACTGTCGAGCCAGAACGGTCGATCGAGGTTCACCGGCTCGAAGCGGGGCTCCGGTGTACGGATCTGCTGACCGTCCTCATAGCGGTAGAACCCCTGGCCGGTCTTGCGTCCGAGCAACCCCGCCGCCACCCGCTGTGCGGCGAGATACGATGGCGTGTAGCGCGGGTCGTAATAGAACTGGTCATGCACCGACTCCATCACCGCATGGGAAATGTCCAGACCGGTCAGGTCGAACAACTCGAACGGGCCCATTCGAAACCCCGGGCCGTCACGCAGGATGCGGTCGATCTGTTCCGGCGTGGCGATGCCCTCGCTGAGAATCCGCTGGGCCTCGGTGCCATAAGCGCGACCGGCGTGGTTGACCAGGAAACCGGGAGTATCCGGCGTAATCGCCGGGAAATGTCCGGCATGCTCGGCCAGTGCTACCAAGCGCTCGATCACGGACGCATCGGTGCGCTCGCCGCGAACCACCTCGACCAGCTTCATCAGCGTCACCGGATTGAAGAAGTGGTAGCCCGCGACCCGCTCTGGCCGCTTGCAGGCACTGGCGATGCGGGTTACCGACAATGACGAGGTGTTGGTGGCAAGGACGGCCTCGGGGGCGATCAAGCTTTCCAGTTCGACGAACAGGCTCTGCTTGGCTTCGAGATTTTCGACGATGGCCTCGATCAGCAAATCGCAGCCGGACAGCTCGGCCAACTGATGGGCGGGCTGCATGCGCTCAAGAATCGCTGTCAGCGCATCAGGCGTTAGACGCCCCTTGGCTACGCTGCGCTCGAGCAACTCGCGGTTGAACTGCAGGGCTTGTTCGATGGTTTCAGGGCGGCTGTCATACAACCAGACCTGCTGGCCGGCGCTGGCGAACAGCTGCGCGATACCGCGCCCCATGGCGCCGGCGCCGATAATGCCGATTCGGGAAAACATGAGGACCTCCTTAACAGGGATGGCGTTGCAATTCGACAACTTACACTCAATGCTGGTTTCGCACTGCGAAACTTCATTCCATATAATTGACCACGAGCCTAAAGACTGCCAGTCTCCTTAGCAAGCCATCCGTGATCGAGCGCCATGTCTAGCACCGACTACTCTCGCGACCAACTACAACAGGTTCACGCCTCCGTTACCGGCTTCTTTCAGGACGTCGGCTGCGAGCTGCTGGCTTACGGCCCTGAGCACGCCACGCTCGTACTGAACTTGCTGCCACGCCATCTGAACAATGCCAGCAACATGCACGGCGGCGTCATGGCGACTTTGATGGATGTTGCGATGGGCCTTTGCGGCACCTGGGAAGCCGACCCGGCCGACCGCCGAGTGGCGCTGACCCTGTCGATGAACATCAATTTCAGCAGAGCAGCCGCAGCAGGGAGTCGAGTCAGAGCCCAAGCCAAATGTCGCTCGTCCGGGCACCAGGTATTCATGGCCAGCTGCGACTTGCTGGATGAACAGGATCGGCTGATCGCGTTCGGCGAAGGCGTGTTCAAGCGTGGCGCGCTTCGTCGGGAGCTCCCAGCCTAGATGACCGGGCTACTGCCACTGGCTCTACTGTTCGAGCTACTGGCGCTCGTTACCCGAATTCAGCCGCTGAGCGTGATCAGCGGTGTCCTGCTGGGCCTGTTCTTCGTCTGGCACTGGCGCTCGTTGATGCCCTATCCGCGGCGGCTCGGAATCGTCACGGCTGCGCTGCTCGGATACTGGTTGCTGTCTGGCGAAGCGACCTGGCAGCAAGGCGCACGCCTGTTGTCATCGGCCGCCTATTACGCAGCCTTCATCGGCGCACTGGGTCTGATGCACTGTCTGGTCAAGCGTTTGCACCAACTCAGCGAACTGCACCGCTTGCTGCTGGCAGGCCCCCGGGCATGGCTCTATCCAGGCTATCTACTGAGCACATTTGCGATCAGCTCGGTTCTCAGTTTCGGCATGCTGAACCTGATATGCGGCTCGCTGGAAAAGCATCTCGAACGCCATCCCTATGACGATCATCAACGGCGGGAAGGTCGCCGCGCCGTGATGGTTGCTGCTCTGCGCGGATTCGCCCTGGTGCCTTTGCTGGCGCCGACCAGCGTCGCGGTGGCAATCCTGACCCGCGAGCTCGGGCTCAGCTGGAGCACACTGCTACCCTTCGGGCTGCTAGGTGGCCTGATCCTGCTGCTGTTCGGCTGGCCGATCGAGAATCGCCGTCTTCAGCAATTGGTGGACTACCCGGTCGTCGACGCCGGTTTGGAAAGCCAACAAAGCGGTGGTCGCTTGCATGGCCTGTTGCTAGGCAGCCTGATCGGCATTGTGCTGATCGCCCTGCTTGCAGCACTGACCTGGCTGTCGGCCACTCAGGCCGCGATGCTGACGGTGCCAACCGCCGTGATTCTGATCCTGCTCTGGCAGCGGATCTCGCCGCGCCAAGTCATCGGCGAGGTCAGCGAAACGCTGATCGGTATGCGCAACGAGACGTTCATCTTCGCCAGCTCGGCGCTGCTCGCGGGACTGGTTGCCGCCGTGTTGCCGGTGCATCACCTGGCGGAACAACTCGATAGCACGCCACTGGTGTTGTTTGGCCTGGGCACAGCCGGTGCGCTGGCAGTCATGGCGCTGGCGCTGCTCGGCGTGGCGCCGCTGATATCGCTGAACCTGTGCGCCGCCTTGTTGGCACAGCTGGCGAGTCAGGGCTTGGCGGTGACACAGCCGGCCGTGGCGCTGCTGTTCGGGTTTTCGCTGGCGATGCTGCTCTCGCCCTACGGCCCCTCGGCAGTGTTGCTGGCGCGCCATGCCCAGCTGTCACCCTGGCGCATCGCCGTCGGCTGGAATGGCCGCTTCGTCCTGAGCGTGTTGCTCCCGCTGCTGCTTATTCCGCTGCTCGCGTGAATACTCGTCCGGTACGCTTTTCGTGCAGTTTGCGGGACTACATCCAGCCACGCTCGGCCATGGACAATGGTTCGCCATCACCGACGATAAAATGATCGATTACCCGCACATCGATAAGCGCCAGCGCATCGCTGAGCCTGCGGGTCAGCTGCCGATCGGCCTGGCTGGGCTCGGCGACGCCGGATGGATGGTTGTGGGTCAGGATGACCGCTGCGGCGTTCTGTGCCAGGGCGCGTTTGACCACCTGGCGCGGATATACGCTGGCCCCATCGATGGTGCCATGAAACAGAATTTCAAACGCCAATACCCGGTGTTTGGAATCGAGAAACAGACAAGCGAAGAGTTCGTGCGGCTCATGCCGCAGGCGTGCCTTGAGATAATCGCGCACCGCCTGAGGGCTTTCCAATGCCGAATCACGACGGATGCGTTCGGCCAGATGCCGTCGTGCCATTTCCAGCACGGCTTGCAGTTGAGCAAATTTGGCCGGTCCCAAGCCAAGGTGCTTACTGAACTGAGCGAGGTCACTTTCGAGTAACGCCCGGAGACTGCCGAACTCATTCAGCAGATGCCGCGCCAGATCCACCGCGCTTTTTCCAGTTACGCCGGTGCGTAGAAAAATCGCCAACAGCTCCGCATCGGACAGGGCCGCTGCGCCCTGCTCCAACAGTTTTTCCCGCGGCCGCTCCGCAGCCGGCCAGTCACGAATGCTCATGTCACCTCCATGTCGAGCGCGTCCCTCGTCCTCAGAGGGCGCTGTGCTATCTTAGCGGCCTTTTATGCACGGCAACCGGCCCTCGCCGGAACCAGTTCTCACCCCGTAACAAGGCAGGCCTATGCAGCGGCTCTATCGTAAACGCATCGTCCTGGGCGTCGGCGGCGGCATCGCCGCTTACAAGAGCGCGGAGCTGGTGCGCCGGCTACGCGACCAGGGCGCCGAAGTGCGCGTCGTGATGACCAGCGGCGGTCGTGAATTCATTACGCCGCTAACCCTCCAGGCCCTGTCCGGCCACCCTGTCCACCTGGACCTACTCGACCCTGCTGCCGAGGCAGCCATGGGGCATATCGAGCTAGCGCGCTGGGCCGACCTGGTCCTGGTGGCGCCCGCTACGGCCGATCTGATGGCACGTCTGGCCCAGGGTGTCGCCAACGACCTGTTGACCACGCTCGTGCTCGCGACCAGCGCACCGGTAGCCCTGGCGCCCGCGATGAATCAGGCCATGTGGGCTGATCCCGCCACCCAAGCCAACCGCGCCCTGCTGGAACAGCGAGGGATCCGCCTGTTCGGCCCGGCATCCGGCAGCCAGGCCTGCGGCGATGTCGGCCTCGGCCGCATGCTCGAAGCGGATGATCTGGCGCAGGCCGCGGCTGACTGCTTCGAACGCAGCCTGCTGACCGGCAAGCATCTCCTGATCACCGCCGGCCCAACCCAGGAAAACATCGACCCGGTGCGCTATATCACCAATCACAGCTCCGGGAAGATGGGTTTCGCCCTGGCCGAAGCGGCCGCCGAGGCCGGTGCCCGCGTGACGCTGGTGGCCGGGCCGGTATTCCTGCCGACGCCCGACCGCGTTCAGCGCATCGACGTGGTCAGCGCCCGGGACATGCTTGCCGCGTGCGAAGCGGCGATACCGTGCGATCTGTTCATTGCCGCCGCGGCGGTTGCCGACTATCGGCCCGAAGTGGTGGCACCGCACAAATTGAAGAAAGACCCCACCAAGGGCGACGGCTTGCTTCTGCAGATGGTCCGCAACCCCGACATTCTTGCCACGCTGGCCGGGCGGACGGATCGACCATTCAGCGTCGGCTTTGCGGCCGAAACGGAAAACCTGCTGGAGTACGCCACGCGCAAGCTGCGTGACAAGAACCTCGACCTGATCGTGGCCAACGACGTCGCCAACCCGAGCATCGGCTTCAACAGCGAAGAAAACGCCGTCACGGTGATTGACCGCCAGCAACACGAAACCCGCTTCAGTCAAGCCAGCAAGGGGCACATCGCTCGCCAGCTGATCGCCTTTATAGCCGACCGTTACCACCAGGCCTGACCATGCACAAACTTCAAGCGAAGATTCTCGACCCCCGCCTTGGCACGGATTTTCCACTGCCCGAATACGCCACCAGCGGCTCTGCCGGACTTGACCTGCGCGCCATGCTGCCAGCCGATACCACACTGGAGCCAGGGCAGACCTTGCTGATCCCTACCGGCCTGTCCATTCACATTGCCGATCCGAGCCTCGCGGCGCTGGTCCTGCCGCGCTCTGGCCTGGGCCACAAGCATGGCATCGTGCTGGGCAATCTCGTCGGCCTGATCGACTCCGACTACCAGGGCGAGCTGATGGTCTCCTGCTGGAACCGCGGCCAGACCAGCTTCAACATCGCCATAGGCGAGCGCATCGCCCAGCTGATGCTGGTCCCGGTGATTCAAGCGCAGTTCGAACTGGTGAACGAATTCGACGGCAGCGAGCGCGGCGCCGGCGGCTTCGGCCATTCGGGCAGTCACTGAGATATTTCTCGTCTTTTTCAGGACGAACCGAGGAGCTCCATGAAACTCTTCAAGCGCACCGCCAAGGACGACACCGTTCTCAACCCTGCCGATACCGCCCCGTCCCGCCCACGCCGCAGCGTCGGACTGAAAACGCTCACACCCGGGCTGATCCCGGGGCTGCTGGGGCTCGTGGTTGCCGGTGGGTTGCTTTGGGTTGCCCAGCAGAGCAGTCAGCAGCAGCAAGCCAACGCACTCGCCCAGGCATGGGGTCAGAGCCAGGCTTCGGCGATCAATCAGGCCCTCCGCCAACTGGCCGAAGACACCCGCGCCGCCGCCAGCGATCCGCAATTGCTCGAAGCACTGCGCAGCGACCAGCCGCAACAGATACGCGCCGTTGAACGTGAGTTCGGCTACCGGGACGGCGTCATCGATGCGCACCTCAGCCTGCGCGGCCAGGCGCGAACGGATGCCAGCCGACCCGGACCGCTGAATTTTGCCGCACTGGACATGTTGCAGCGCGCCGAGAACGGGCAAACGCCGGCAACCGAAGCATTCAAGGTTGGCACACGCTGGCTGCTCTACAGCGCTGCGGCGTTGCGCCCGGAAGCCGATCAGCCGGTACAGGGCACTCTGCTGCTGGTAACCAGCCTGGAACGCTTCCTGGCAACCCTGCCGCAACTGCCAGCCGAAGCCGGGCAACTGCGACTGACGCAGCAATTCAGCGCCGCCCCAACACAGTTGTTGGTCCAGCGTGGCGGAGCCGGCCTGGATGGGGCGGCGATAGACCTGCCGAGTAGCAACCCGAACTGGACGATCAGTTTCTTACCGGCATCAGAGCATGGCGTCGCGAGTCTCTCACCACTACTGGTGCTAGCGGCGGCCCTGGCGGCATTCTGCGGGCTGTTGCTCGGCCTGCAGGCAGTGCACAGCACACAGCAACGCAGGCTCCGTGAAGATGTCTTGCATCTGGGCCAGATGGTTCAGGAACTCTCCAACGGCAAGGCCATCAAAACACCGACTTTAAGGCTGCCGGCGCTTGATGCACTGGCGAAAAGCCTGGTCCGATTGCCGCTCCGCACCGCCGGAATGGCATCGACCAAAGCCCCGGCCACTGAGCAGGCCGCGGTCAGGCAACCCCCATCTACCGACTATGTCGACCCTCTTTTCCAGGACACCGACATTCTCGATATCGACATTCTCGACGAGGACCAGGACTGGCTTGGCCTCGATACCAAGGAGCGAGAAACCGCAATGAGCGCCCCTAAAGCCCCGCAACTGCCCGCGAGCATCTTCCGCGCCTACGATATCCGTGGCGTGGTCGGCGACAGCCTGACCACCGAAACCGCTTACTGGATTGGCCGGGCAGTGGGCTCCGAGAGCCTGGCCCAGGGCGAACCAAACGTGTCGGTTGGCCGCGACGGACGACTGTCCGGCCCCGAGTTGGTCCAGCATCTGATCCAGGGTCTGGTGGACAGCGGCTGTAACGTCAACGACGTCGGCATGGTACCGACCCCGGTGCTCTACTACGCCGCCAACGTTCTTGCCGGCAAATCCGGCGTGATGCTCACTGGCAGTCACAACCCGCCGGACTACAACGGCTTCAAAATCGTCATCGCGGGCGACACGCTCGCCAACGAACAGATCCAGGCGCTACGCCAGCGCATTGAAACCGGCAACCTCAGCGAAGGCGTTGGCCAGGCGGAACAGGTCGACGTTCTGGAAAGCTACTTCAAGCGAATCCGCGACGATATCGCCTTGGCCAAGCCGATGAAGGTGGTAGTGGACTGCGGCAACGGCGTCGCTGGCGTCATTGCCCCGCAGCTTATAAAAGCCCTGGGGTGCGAGGTCATTCCGCTGTTCTGCGAGGTCGACGGCAACTTCCCCAACCATCACCCCGACCCGGGCAAGCTGGAAAACCTCGAAGACCTGATCGCCAAGGTCAAATCGGAGAATGCTGACCTCGGCCTGGCGTTCGACGGCGACGGTGACCGCGTGGGCGTGGTGACCAATGTCGGCAGCGTGGTTTTCCCTGATCGCTTGCTAATGCTGTTCGCCAAGGATGTCGTGTCGCGCAACCCCGGCGCCGACATTATCTTCGACGTCAAATGCACGCGGCGCCTGACACCGCTGATCAGCGGATACGGCGGCCGCCCGGTCATGTGGAAGACAGGGCACTCGCTGATCAAAAAGAAAATGAAGGAAACCGGTGCGCTGCTGGCGGGTGAGATGAGCGGGCACATCTTCTTCAAGGAGCGCTGGTACGGTTTCGATGACGGCATCTACAGTGCAGTGCGCCTGCTGGAGATCCTCAGCCAGGACAAGCGCAACGCGGAGCAGGTCTTCTCGGCCTTCCCGAACGATATCTCGACCCCCGAAATCAATATTCAGGTCACCGAGGAAAGTAAGTTCAGCATCATCGAAGCGCTGCATCGCGACGCGCATTGGGGCGAGGCGAACATCACCACCCTGGACGGCGTCCGCGTCGACTACCCGAAAGGCTGGGGCCTGGTGCGCGCCTCGAACACTACTCCGGTACTGGTGCTGCGTTTCGAAGCCGAAACCGAGGATGAACTCAAGCGCATACAGGACGTCTTCCGCGCGCAGCTTTATACTGTCGCGCCTGATCTCACCCTGCCGTTCTGACTTGCGGAGCCCTGCATGACCCTCAGCCGTGAAGCCGCCACCCAATTCGCCCAGGTCCTGTCCGAGGCGCTGCCCTACATCCGGCGGTTCGTCGGCAAGACGCTGGTCATCAAGTACGGCGGCAACGCGATGGAAAGCGAGGAGCTGAAAACCGGCTTTGCGCGCGATATCGTGCTGATGAAAGCAGTGGGCATTAACCCGGTGGTGGTCCACGGCGGCGGGCCGCAGATCGGCGACCTGCTCAAGCGCCTCAACATCGAAAGCCACTTCATCGACGGCATGCGGGTCACCGACAGCCAGACCATGGACGTGGTTGAAATGGTGCTCGGCGGCCAAGTCAACAAGAGCATTGTGAGCCTGATCAACCAGCACGGCGGCGCAGCCATCGGTCTGACCGGCAAAGACGCCAAGCTGATCCGCGCGAAGAAGCTCAAGGCGACGCGTCAGACGCCTGAAATGACCTCACCGGAAATCATCGACATTGGCCAGGTTGGTGAAGTCACTGGGGTAAATACCGAGCTCTTGGAAATGCTGGTTCGCGGCAACTTCATCCCGGTTATTGCACCCATCGGCGTTGGCCCGGACGGCGAGTCCTACAACATCAACGCCGACTTGGTCGCAGGCAAGGTTGCCGAAGCGCTGAAATCGGAAAAGCTGATGCTGCTGACTAACATTGCCGGCCTGATGGACAAGCAGGGCCAGGTGCTGACCGGACTGACCACCGCACAGGTCGACGATTTGATCGCCGACGGCACCATCTACGGCGGGATGCTGCCAAAGATTCGCTGTGCGCTGGAGGCGGTACAAGGCGGCGTGCACAGTGCGCACATCATCGATGGCCGCGTTCCCAACGCGGTGTTGCTGGAAATCTTCACCGACATTGGTGTCGGCACACTGATCACCAACCGGAAGGCCTCAGCTCCCCACTGAAACAACCATGAAAAAGCCCGGCTTCTCGGATGAAAAGCCGGGCTTTTTTTCGTCCGGTTGAAACGCTGCTACTCCGACTGACCAAGTAACTCAGCCACTCGCTCACGTTCCCGGCCGTAGCTGGCTTCGGCCTGCTGCCTGGTTTGCCTGTAGCGTTCAACATCGCGCTTCAGGCTGGCCTGTTCTTTGGCGAGATTGTCGATCTGTACGAGTAGCTGCTCGGGCACTTTGCGTCCGGCACGTTCATGGTTGGCCGCCTGGCTCTGGAGATTCGCCTGCTGCGTCCGCAGTGATTGAAGGTTGCCACGGGTGATACCGATAATGCTGTCGAGCTCTGAAAGCCTGCGCGCCTTGGCGCGCTCGACATCCGCGACACTGGCATACAGCCGCAGCAACTGGGCGTCGGTCTCAGCGCGGGCTTTAGCCTCCTGCATACGCTGACGCTCTTGAGCGGTAGGTGCTGGAGGTATGACCTGCGTCACACGCCCCTGGTCATTCAGAACCTCGTAGCCGCGACCGATAAATTGCGGCGGCACCCCGTGCCGATCGAGGACCACAACACCCTTGTCGTCAACATAGCGATACAGCTCGGCTTGCGCTGCCGTCACTCCCAACAAGCCCAGCAGCAACACTACGCGCGTCCAAATTCGCATACTCCAGCCTCTTCCGTACCCGGTGCTTTCGGCACTGCTACTCGTAATGCCTGATTGTTCTTAATGCCCGAAGGGTTCCAGCTTATACAAACCCCGTCACAGTTGCGCAGCAATAAGCACACCAACTGCTCCGGCACTGTCTGACTTGAGACTGGTATGCTACTTACCCGCAACAGCCCAGATCAGAAGAATCGGACCGGAGATGCACAGAGGCGACCGGCTGGATTGATCGAACCAGCCGGCCAAGGCCAACGCACGATGGCAGCGAACTACCTGCTATATGGACGTAATTGGTCAGTTGCTGACAAACTGCAAATCGCTCCGGCTTGAACAACCGCCGATGTCTGCGACGCCCGAATTCACCAGCGCTGCCTCAGATCCCGTATTGGTCCCGATAGGCCTCGACTGCCGGCAAATAGCGCTTGAGCTGGTCATCCTGCCCTAGAAACTCCAGCACCTGAGCGAGTGAAACAATGCTGACCACGGGCATTCCATAGTCCTGCTCCACTTCCTGAATAGCCGACAGCTGGCCTTGGCCTCGCTCCTGCCGATTCAACGCAATCAGCACGCCGGCGGCTTGTGCCCCCTGAGCCTGGATGATCTGCATGACTTCACGAATCGCAGTTCCAGCAGTGATCACGTCATCGACAATCAGCACGCGGCCACTGAGCGGCGCACCGACCAACGTGCCGCCTTCGCCATGGTCCTTGGCTTCCTTGCGGTTAAAGCACCAGGGCAGGTCACGCTGGTGATGCTCAGCCAGCGAGATTGCCGTCGCTGCTGCCAGCGGAATGCCCTTATAGGCCGGGCCGAAGATCACGTCGAAATCGATACCGCTCTCGGCAACCGCAGCCGCGTAGAAGCGTCCCAACTGTGCCAGCGCCGCGCCACTGTTGAACAACCCGGCATTGAAGAAGTAGGGGCTGGTGCGCCCGGACTTCAGAGTGAACTCACCGAAGCGCAGAACCCCGCGCTCGATGGCGAAGCGAATGAATTCGCGCTGGTACGCCTGCATGAAGAATATTCCCGGAAGACACTGATTTAGCTAATTGCAAAGAGCTTGGGTTATCATACACGCACGTGTTTTTAGGGGCCATTTATGCGGATCATCAGCGTCAACGTGAATGGCATTCAAGCGGCGGCGCAGCGAGGATTACTCAGCTGGTTGCAAGCGCAGAATGCCGATGTCATCTGCCTGCAGGATACCCGCGCTTCCGTAGTAGAACTCGACGATCCAGCCTACCAACTCGACGGATATTTTCTCTATACCGTCGATGCCGAAATCCCTGAACAGGGCGGCGTCGCGCTGTACTCCAGGCTGCAGCCAAAGGCTGTCATCATGGGCCTCGGATTCGAGACTGCCGACCGCTACGGCCGTTATCTGCAAGCGGACTTCGACAAGGTCAGCATCGCCTCGCTGCTATTGCCAACCGGCCGGGGCGGGGACGAGGACCTGAATCAGAAATTCAAGTTCATGGATGATTTCGCCCATTACCTCGACAAGCAGCGCCGCAAGCGTCGCGAGTACATCTATTGTGGCTCGCTGCATGTTGCGCACCAGAAGCTGGATGTTAAGAACTGGCGCGATTGCCAGCAGGCGACCGGCTTTCTGGCGCCTGAACGCGCCTGGCTGGATGAGATCTTTGGCAACATGGGCTATATCGATGCCATGCGCGAAGTCACGCGCGAGGGCGATCTGTACAGCTGGTGGCCCGAGACGGAACAGGCTCAGATGCTTAATCTGGGTTGGCGCTTCGATTACCAGATCCTCACATCCGGCATGCGCCGCTTCGTCCGCAACGCCCGTTTGCCGCGCCAGCCGCGCTTCTCGCAGCATGCGCCGCTGGTCGTGGATTACGACTGGACGCTAAGCCTCTAAATCCGAAAGAACACGCCCAGCAAGGGTGTTTTTGCTGGGCCCAACCCGGACGAGAAGCTATTTCACGATCCGCCAGCAAAACGGGTAACGATAAGGCTTGCCCTCGTTGGCGCGGATTCCGGCAATCACCACCAGCACCAACGCCACGACGCTGATCAGCGCCATCAACGGAAAGCCGATCAGAATCCAGGCAAGCACTCCGCAAATCATCAGCAGGATGCTGAAGGTGATCTGGAAGTTGAGTGCTTCCTTGCCCTGCTCATCGACGAAGGGATCCATATCCTTCTTCAATTGCCAGATGATCAACGGCCCCAGTACGTTGCCAATCATCGGCACCAGAAACCAGAAGAACGCCGAGTAATGACAGAACATGGCCCATTGCCGCGCTTGCGCAGAGGGCTGCGAAACCAGCTCCTTATCAGACATGACGTTCTCCTCTGTTCCTTAGTCAGCCAGCGCGGCAAGTTGCAAAGCAAACAGCTCCTGCATTCCGCTTTGCGCCAACGCCAACATCGCGTTCAGCTCTGCAGGCTGGAAAGGCGCACCCTCAGCCGTACCCTGGATCTCGATAAAGCCGCCAGCGCTGGTCATCACCACGTTGAGGTCCGTTTCGGCCGCCGAATCCTCCAGATAATCTAGGTCGAGGACCGGTTCACCCTGGTAAATACCTACCGATACTGCCGAGACCATCTGCTTGAGCGGATCACCACCCTTGAGCCCGCCGCGCTTTTTCATCAACTTCAATGCATCCACCAGAGCAACCATCGCGCCGGTGATCGAAGCAGTACGCGTGCCGCCATCGGCCTGAATGACATCGCAATCGATATAGATGGTGTTCTCACCAAGCTTGCTCATGTCCAGCGCTGCACGCAGCGACCGACCGATGAGCCGCTGAATTTCCAGCGTGCGTCCACCCTGCTTGCCCCGGCTGGCTTCACGTTGGTTACGTTCGCCAGTGGCGCGCGGGAGCATGCCGTACTCTGCAGTCAGCCAGCCCTGCCCCTGCCCTTTGAGGAATCGGGGCACGCCATTCTCGACGCTGGCAGTGCAGATCACCTTGGTGTCGCCGAACTCCACCAGCACCGACCCTTCAGCGTGCTTGGTGTAGTTACGAGTGATGCGGATTGAACGCAGCTGGTCGGCGGCGCGGCCACTGGGACGCTTCATTGGGACATATCCTGATCTGAAATGAGTGACGGCCATTATAGAGGCGTGACCCACCATAAGGGCCACCGTCGAGCCACCCGAGGCCAAACCATGCTGCAACGGATCGCCCAAAGACGAGCGATCTCAATTCCCAGTCGACGCGGCATCAAGGTCACTGGCCGCGTTTTCATTTACAATCCTCCGCCTTTCGTCACCGCACCGGGAGGTCCCCATGATTTACAGCATGACCGCTTTCGCCCGCGCCGAGCTGGCTGGCGAGCACGGCACCCTCAGCTGGGAGATCCGCTCGGTCAACCATCGCTATCTCGAACCGCACCTGCGTTTGCCCGAGGCGTTTCGCGATCTCGAAGGTGCGGTCCGCGAGGCGTTGCGCAAGGGCCTCTCGCGCGGGAAGGTCGAATGCACGCTGCGCTTCGCTGAAGATGCCGCTGGTCGCTCGATGCAAGTCGACCAAGAGCGGGCCCGCCAGCTGATCAGCGCAGCTGAAAACGTTGCGGCCTTGATCAAGCAGCCCGCAGCGCTCAACCCGTTGGAGATTCTCGCCTGGCCCGGCGTCCTGGTGGGCGACTCGGCAGACCCGCAGGCGCTAAATAGCACGGCTCTGCAGTTGTTTCACCAGGCGTTGGAACAGATGAAGGCCGGCCGCCTACGCGAAGGCGAAGAGCTTGCTCGCTTGATCAACGAACGCCTCGACGCTATCGGCACTGAAACCGCCACGCTCCGCAGCCAGGTTCCACAGATGCTCGCAGCGCAGCGCCAAAAGCTCCTCGACCGCTGCGCAGAAATGCGCGTCGAACTGGACCCTCAGCGCCTCGAGCAGGAACTTGTGATGCTGGCGCAGAAGAGCGACGTAGCCGAAGAACTCGATCGTCTCGGCACCCACGTCACCGAGGTGCGCCGGGTATTGAAGTCCGGCGGGGCTGCCGGACGCCGTCTGGATTTCCTCATGCAGGAACTCAACCGCGAAGCCAACACCCTGGGTTCCAAAGCTTTCGATACGCGCAGCACCCAGGCGGCGGTCAATCTCAAGGTCCTCATCGAGCAGATGCGCGAGCAGGTCCAGAATATCGAGTAATCACAGACTCGGGCGTCAGAGGCCCAAGTTCGCCAGCCCACATCAGCAATCCGCAAAGAGAATCCAATGGCAGCCTCCACCGGTACGCTCTACATCGTTTCCGCGCCTTCCGGGGCCGGCAAGACCAGCCTGGTCAAGGCGCTGCTCGATGCGCAGCCACAGGTTCGGGTCTCGGTTTCGCACACCACTCGACCGATGCGCCCAGGCGAGGTGGATGGTGTCAACTATCACTTCGTCAGCCGTGAAGAGTTTCTGGAGCGGCACACGCACAATGAATTCCTCGAACATGCCGAGGTATTCGGCAATCTGTACGGGACGTCCCAGCGCTGGGTCGAACAGACGTTGGATGAAGGTTACGACCTGATTCTGGAAATCGACTGGCAGGGCGCGCAGCAGGTTCGTCGCCTGATGCCGCAAGCCAAATCGATTTTCATCCTCCCACCCACTCAGGAAGCACTGCGGCAACGCCTGACAAACCGCGGGCAGGACAGCGATGAAGTCATCGACAAGCGCATGCGGGAAGCCGTCAGCGAGATGGCCCACTACGTTGAGTATGATTACTTGGTGATCAACGATGACTTCGCCCACGCGCTGATCGACTTGCAAGCGATTTTCCGTGCCAACCAGCTTTTGCAGGCCGCTCAACAGCAACGCTTCAGTGCCTTGCTCCAGGAATTGCTGGCCTGAAATCAGGGCGGCGCGACTAATCTAGTCGCGGTTGCGGACGCCCTCTTGGTCCGCTAAAAGGCCGCCACGGCGGCGGAGAGCGTTTTACTGCTTCCCTATTGGCTGGTGATTTTTTAGACTATCCCGTCCGCTCGCCCATTCGGGCATGCTTTACCGCTATTGATGAGGAACACCATGGCCCGCGTTACCGTTGAAGACTGTCTGGACAACGTAGATAACCGCTTCGAGCTGGTCATGCTCGCCACCAAGCGCTCGCGTCAGCTGGCTACTGGCGGCAAAGAGCCGAAGGTAGCCTGGGAAAATGACAAGCCAACCGTGGTGGCGCTGCGTGAAATCGCCTCCGGCCTGGTGGATTACGACGTCATCGCCCAAGACGATATCGTCGACGACGAGCCACTGTTCGCTCAGTATGAGGAAGAGCCCAACGAGGCCCTCTGAATAAATGCCAGGTCGAAGTCGAACCGCAAACATAGCGCCCTGCCGGCAAGGAGCAATCCCTTGCCAGCCATAGACGCTCTTGCTGATCGCCTGTCGACCTACCTCGGCGCAGACCAGGTCAACCTGGTGCGCCGAGCCTATTTCTACGCCGAGCAGGCCCATGATGGTCAGCGCCGGCGCAGTGGTGAAGCTTACGTCACCCACCCCCTCGCGGTAGCCAATATCCTCGCCGACATGCACATGGACCATCAGAGCCTGATGGCTGCGATGCTGCACGATGTAATCGAGGACACCGGCATTGCCAAGGAGGCCCTGACTGCGCAGTTTGGCGAGACTGTGGCCGAATTGGTCGACGGCGTCAGCAAGCTCACCCAGATGAAGTTCGAGACCAAGGCCGAAGCCCAGGCCGAGAACTTCCAGAAGATGGCCATGGCCATGGCGCGCGACATCCGCGTCATCCTCGTCAAGCTCGCCGACCGCCTGCATAACATGCGCACCCTCGAGGTGCTGGCCGGCGAGAAACGCCGCCGCATCGCCAAGGAAACCCTGGAAATTTACGCGCCCATCGCCAACCGGCTGGGCATGCACGCCATGCGCGTGGAATTCGAGGATCTCGGTTTCAAGGCCATGCACCCGATGCGCTCGGAGCGCATCCGCGCCGCGGTGCGTCGCGCGCGGGGCAATCGCAACGAGATCGTCGACAAGATCGAGCAGTCGTTGATCCATTGTCTTGAACGCGACGGCTTGGAAGGCGAAGTTGTCGGCCGCGAGAAGCATCTGTACAGCATCTACAAGAAGATGCGCGGCAAACGTAAGGCGTTCAACGAGATCATGGACGTCTACGCCTTCCGCATCGTGGTCGACAAGGTCGACACCTGCTATCGCGTACTTGGGGCGGTGCACAGCCTGTACAAGCCTCTTCCCGGCCGCTTCAAGGATTACATCGCAATCCCCAAGGCGAACGGCTACCAGTCGCTGCATACCACGCTGTTCGGCATGCACGGCGTGCCCATCGAGATCCAGATTCGTACCCGCGAAATGGAAGAGATGGCCAACAACGGCATTGCCGCGCACTGGCTGTACAAATCGAACGACGATGAGACGCCCAAAGGTACTCACGCCCGCGCGCGTCAGTGGGTCAAGGGCGTGCTGGAACTGCAGGAGCGCGCCGGCAATTCGCTGGAATTCATCGAGAGCGTGAAGATCGACCTGTTCCCCGACGAGGTCTATGTCTTTACCCCCAAGGGCAGCATCATGGAGCTGCCAAAAGGATCCACCGCGGTGGACTTCGCCTATGCAGTGCACACCGACGTCGGCAACACCTGCATTGCCTGCCGCGTCAATCGGCGCTTGGCGCCACTCTCCCAGGCGCTGGAAAGTGGTTGCACGGTAGAGATCGTCACCGCACCGGGCGCGCGCCCCAATCCGGCCTGGCTGAATTTTGTCGTCACCGGCAAGGCGCGGACGCATATCCGCCATGCACTGAAGCTGCAGCGCCGCTCGGAATCGATCAACCTCGGCGAACGCCTGCTGAACAAGGCATTGACCGGTTTCGAAACCAGCCTGGAAAGCGTTTCCCAAGAACGAATCCGCACGGTACTCAACGAGTACCACATGGAAGTCATCGAAGACCTGCTCGAAGACATCGGCCTGGGCAATCGCATGGCCTACGTCATCGCTCGTCGTCTGCTGGCCAGCGAAGGTGAACAGGCACCGAATGCTGAAGGCCCGCTGGCCATCCGTGGCACCGAGGGCCTGGTGCTGAACTACGCCAAGTGCTGCACGCCGATTCCCGGCGACCCCATTGTTGGCCATCTGTCGGCCGGTAAAGGCATGGTCGTGCACCTCGACACCTGCCGGAACATCGCCGACGTGCGCCACAATCCGGACAAGTGCATCCAGCTGTCCTGGTCCAAGGACGTCACTGGCGAGTTCAATGTCGAACTGCGGGTCGAGCTGGAGCATCAGCGCGGCCTGATCGCCCTGCTCGCCGGTAGCGTCAACGCAGCGGACGGCAACATCGAAAAGATCGGCATGGACGAACGCGACGGCCGTATCAGCGTAGTCCAGCTGGTTGTCAGCGTTCACGACCGGGTTCACCTCGCCCGCGTCATCAAGAAGCTTCGTGCGATCAAGGGCGTCATGCGCATCACGCGGATGAAAGCATAGAAAAATCGATAAGAGTGCTGGCGGCTAAAGGCTGGACGAAGGACGCGTATTCGTTCAGCCTTCAGGCTCTAGCGTTTTCTCGTCTTCTATCCGGAGTCCTTCATGCCCCGCACCGTCATCAACACCGAAAATGCCCCCGCCGCCATCGGCACCTATTCCCAAGCGATCAAGGCGGGCAACACCGTGTACATGTCCGGTCAGATCCCGCTGGATCCGAAAACGATGCAACTGGTGGAGGGCTTCGAAGCCCAGACCGTACAGGTCTTCGAGAACCTTAAGGCCGTCGCCGAGGCCGCTGGGGGATCGCTGAAAGACATCGTCAAACTGAACATCTTCCTCACCGATCTGGGCAACTTTGCCACCGTCAACGAGATCATGAGCCGTTACTTCCAGCAGCCCTACCCCGCGCGAGCCGCTATTGGCATCGCTGCCCTGCCCAAGGGTGCTCAAGTCGAAATGGACGCCGTTCTGGTCCTCGACTAACCCGGCCAGCCCATCGGCCGGTTGCAGGGAGCGCGACGGATGACTCTACCCGGCCGTCTGGCACCACGCGTGCTGCTTGCCAGCATGGGTTTGCTGGCAGCATGCGCGCTCTATCTCGCCGAACCGATGCTGCTGCAGACACTGCGCAACAGCCTGTTCGATCAGTATCAACGCTGGCAACCACGGCCCGCACCGGCAGAAACCAAGGTGTTGGTCCTGGACATCGACGAGGACAGCCTCGCGCGTCTCGGTCAGTGGCCGTGGCCCCGGGACCAGATGGCGCAGCTGCTGGATCGGCTGCATGAGGCAGGCGCTGCCGTTGTGGTATTCGACGTGCTGTTCGCCGAACCGGACCGCAGCTCCCCGACGCAACTGCACGAACAGCTCCCATCCGAACTCGCAGCGCAACTGAAGCAGTTGCCTGACCATGACCAGCAGTTCGCCGAGGCAATGAAGCGCCAGCCCAGCGTTCTCGGCTTTGCGGCAACACGTGCGCCGACTCGTTCCACGCCTATTAGCCGCTTCGCCGTGCGACTGCCGGCCGATGCGGCCAGTCCCGCCTTTCCGACGTATGCCGGTACCGCCACAGCATTGCCCGAACTGGAATCGGCTGCGGCAGGAAGCGGTGCCATGACATTCCAACCGGACGGGGACGGCGTGGTAAGGCGCGTGCCGCTGATGATCAAGGTAGACGATCACCTGCTGCCTTCACTTTCGGCTGAAGCGATGCGCGTTTTTCTGAAGCAAAAGCTCTACCGCGTCGACGCCGATTCGCGCGGTGACGTCGCACAGGTCGACATAGGCCGCATCGCTCTTCCAACCAATAGTCGCGGAGAGCTATGGGTGCACTATCGCGCCGACATGAGCGCACAAAACTTGCCGGCATGGCAGCTGTTCAAGGAACACCCCGACGCCCGGCTGCACGGTGCAGTCGTGCTGGTCGGCAGCTCGGCGCAAGGGCTGCAGGACCTCCGCTTCAGCCCGCTTGGCGGCATGGTTCCCGGCGTACAGGTGCATGCACAGGCCATCGAGCAGGCACTGTACGGAGCGCCGCTGCAACGCCCTTACTGGGCCAGTCCGATCGAAGCACTGACGCTTCTTCTCGCCGCCCTGCTGCTCTGCGGCATCACGCTCACTACCGGAGCATTGACCGCTGCCCTGGTATCGGCGGGGCTGCTGGTCACGCTGAACCTTCTTGCCTGGTGGGCCTATTCACGCCATGGCCTGCTGTTCGATGCGCTTAGCCCTAGCCTGGGCCTAGCCATTGCCTACCTTGGCGCCAGCATTGCTCGCCATCGTGCCAGCGAACAGCAGCAGCGCTGGGTGCGCGAAGCCTTCTGCCGCTATATCTCACCGAACCTCGTCGAGCATCTGGTCCGCCACCCCGAACAGTTGCGCCTGGGCGGCGAGCGGCGCTGCTGCAGCTTCGTCTTTACTGACCTGGCGGATTCGACTCGGCTGATGGAGGGGCAACCGCCGGAGCGAGTGGTAAGCATGCTCAATGAATATCTGGAGGGCATTATCCAGATCGCCTTCCGCCATCACGGAACGCTGGAACGCATCATGGGCGACGGCATGGCCATCCTTTTCTCCGCACCGCTGACGCAGCCCGATCATCAGCAACGAGTCCTCGCTTGCGCCCTAGAGATTCGCCGCTTCACTCGAGAGCATGCCGCCGCCCAGCACGCCGCCGGAATTGCTCTTGGAAGGACTCGCATTGGCGTGCACAGCGGCGAGGTGGTCGTGGGCAATTTCGGTGGCTCGACGCTGTTCGACTACCGTGCAGTCGGGGACGCGGTCAATGTCGCCGCGCGGATCGAGGGTGTGAACCGTTATTTCGGCACCGAGCTGTGCGTGTCGCAGGCGATCCGCGATGTCAACCCTGACACACCGATGCGACCGGTCGGCAATGTATTGCTCAAGGGCAAGGAACAGCCGCTCCGCCTTTACGAGCCTTGCGATACGCAACCGGACGTTCTGTACGAGGCGGCATACAAGCGGATGTCAGCTGACGAAGAAGACGCGCTCGACGCATTCGAACGGCTGTCTGCTCAAAGACGGGACGATGCGTTGGTGCATTACCAACTCGCGCGTTTACGCAGCGGGCAACGCGGAGAACTCATCGTGATGACGGATAAATGAACGGTCTCAACGGACGCTGACCTCCACTCGGCGATTGCGCGGTTCGGACACCCCGTCGGGTGTCATGATCAGCAAATTGCGCTCGCCGTGCGACGAGACCCTGAGATCGATCACGTCGATATGGCGCTTTCGCAACATCTCGGCCACAGCTTGCGCTCGTATCAGCCCTAGCTGCTCGTTCCAGCGTGGACCACTGAGCGTGTCGGTGTGGCCGATGACCGAGACCGCTGAAGGGCCGCGCTGACGGATCGTCTCGAATAGATCCTCGATAGCCCGCTCCGACTCCTCGGTAAGCTCGGCGCTGCCGATCTTGAAATACAACTGGAAGCGTTGTGGTAGCGCCGGCTGCGCAGCCAGCGCGTCGGAGAAATCACGCGCGATACGCAGGTCGCCAACCGTGAACGGCCCCGCGCCGAAGCCCCTTGAACCGATCACGGCACCCTGATGCTTGCGATCAAGGCGCGTCTGGCCGCGTGCATCGTCGATGACCACCGCACCCGTCGTGCCATCGGGGCTTTCCAGAAGCACGACGTAATTACCTGTCGCGCAACCGGTCATCAGCAGGGCGAAAAACAACAGCGCAACCGTTTTCTGCAGCATTCGCCTCACTCGCTAACCTTCACCAGAAAGTGCGTGCCGCGTACTCCGATGGTGCCGGTCGGGGTCTTCAGCTCGACGGCCTCGGGCTTGAGCTTGGCAATCACACCGGAAATGAAATTCAGCGTGCCTCGGCTGATGCTCGCGCTCAGCTTCAACTCTTCGTGGGCTGGCTCGAACTGGTACTCGTCCAGCGTGAACTCGCTATTGGGACCAAAGGACATCACCGTGTTGTCGCTCAGGGTGACACCCATTGATCCCGCGGCGCCGGTACGCAGCGTCGCACCAATGATCACAGCCTGGCCGACCCGCGCATCGATGGTCTGCCCACGGCTGGTCATGCTCGCCTCGCCCTGGACTTTCATGATGTAACCAATGGGCTCACTGATTTCGTCCGCGACTGCCAGCCCTGACGCCGTCAAAAAGCCAAGGGCAAGCACAGTTCGGGCAATTTTGCCTAGCGGTGCGATTCTAGTGACCATGATCAATGTAATCTCCTTGGCTGGCCGATGGCCCTCGACTCGGTGTATCGCACCTGGCTTCGCTCACCGAGAGTTTCCTGGTATTTCCGTCAAGTAATCGCCGCAGGATGCAGCATGACCTCTAGCAAATACAAGCTCAGCTACGAGACCTGGGCCTCAGCGCTAGTCGCAGTCTTCGTTCTCATACCCAGCGTACCGGTGCTGATGCTGGTCGGTTTCGACTGGATCGACCTACGCAGTGTGCTGCTTGCTGAATTACTGCTGATGCTCATCGGTCTGCCGCTGCTGTTCGTTTGCCTGAGCGCCGTGCGCCACTCTCTAGGCACCCTGGCAGCGGACACGCAGCGCCTTCGCAACCTTGATTTCAGCACCGGCAAAACGTGCGGCTCGCTGATCCGCGAACTCGATGATCTGCATCGACAACATGACGCCATGCGGCAGTCTCTGCAGGCCCAGAACCTTGCCCTTGAACAGGCGCAGGAGAAACTGGCGAGCCTGGTCGAAAACGGCATGCTGCTTTCATCCGAACGCGACAAGCATCGCTTGCTAGAGCACATCCTCATGCAAGGCAAGCGCATCTGTAACGCCGATGCCGCCACGCTTTATCTGATGACCGATCACGACAGCCTGCGCTTCACCCTGCGGTCGATGGCCGACCGTTGCCCGCGTTCGAGCTGCCCCTGCATGACAACAGTGGCGCGCCCAACGAGCGGCACGTGTCGACCTACGTCGCCCTGCGCAAGGAAACCGTGATCATCGATGACGTCTACAGCGAGACGCGCTTCGATCTCTCGGGCACCCGACGCTTTGATATGGAATCGGGCTACCGTACGGTTTCGATGCTCTGCGTGCCGTTGGTTGCGCATGGCGGCGAGGTGCTCGGTGTTCTGCAATTCATGAACGCGACAGAACCCGGTAGCGGCGACCTCATCAGGTTCAGCAGGCAGAACCTCCGGTTCGTCGAAGCACTGGCCTCCCAGTCGGCCGTAGCGTTGGAAAACCACAACCTGATCGACTCGCAAACCGCACTGATCGACTCGATGATCGAGATCCTGGCAGGCGCAATCGACGCCAAGAGCGCCTACACCGGCGGGCATTGCGCCCGTGTCCCTGAGCTCGCGCTGATGCTGGCAGAACAGGCCAATGCCACGGCGGAAGGGCCGCTGGCCGACTTCCGCTTCGAAACCGAAGAACAGTGGCGGGAGTTTCGCATCGGCGCCTGGCTGCACGATTGCGGCAAACAACCTGAGTGTCAGCCGCGGCACCCTGACCGCCGAGGAGCGGTTCAAGGTCAACGAGCACATCGTGCAGACCATCGTCATGCTGGAGAATTTGCCGTTTCCCAAGAACCTGCAGCGCGTTCCGGAATATGCCGGCACTCACCATGAAACCTTGCTCGGCACCGGCTATCCGCGGCAACTGGGACCCGAACAGCTGTCGATACCCGCACGAATCATGGCCATCGCCGACATCTTCGAGGCGCTGACCGCCTGCGATCGCCCCTACAAGAAGGCCAAGCCGCTAAGCGAGTCGCTCCGCATTCTTGCGCGGCTGCGCGACCGTGGCCATATCGATGCCGATCTCTTCGCGCTGTTCCTGTCGTCCGGGTTACACCTGCGCTACGGCGACCGCCATCTCAGGCCGGAGCAGCTCGATCAGGTCGATATCGCGGAGTTTCTGCAGCCCTCTACTGCCACTGCTACTGCCAACTGATGGTCTCTCAGCTTCTATCAACTGGCGACACGACCCTCCCATAGCTCCTTGTCGTCGAGTTGGCAGGTATCGATGTAGCGCGGCATGCCGCCGATCTCCTCCAGCTCCGTCATGCCTGCGAGCTGGCTGACGATGCGGTAACGTTTGCCTGCGGTCTTGTCTTGCAATGGATAGAGCGCGGCAATCTGCTGCGCCAACTCGGTGAGGGTGGACATGGTGCGGGTAATGCTCTGGGTACGAAAAACCAGGCTATTTACTACGAATCGGCGCCCATTGCGCGCAACAGCCGACGTCTAGCAGGCCACTCATCGGAACGGTCTGTTTTTGCAGGAAAATCCAGTCTTTCCGCCGCATCGAGCGGCCTCGATGTTAGACGGCCCTCGGGTCTTTTCAACACGCTCGGTGACCAGAAATCAGCTGCTTTCAGGGTGACCCGCGAATGACCACAGTCACAGGCGACTGACACTGGGTGATACCGGCTTGCCGAGCCACGGGTCATTTCGACCAACGCTTTTCAAGGCGTCCCTTCGCTGGCCGTTTCGTTCCACGACCAAGCGGTCATTCGTCGAAAACTGGCCTGCCATTCGTCGCGCAGCCGCTCGCATGGTGGCACTTGCCGTATTCTCGCCGGCTATCGGAGTTCAGAAACCCGATTCGCAGTCCGGCATATAAATCGCATCCAACAAGCCCGAGCTGTGCTGCGCCACCCAATTGGCGCCGCGGGACTTTCCCGTGAACAACTGTGGTCCGCCCTCTGGCGGTTGTTTGTCGAAACATCGGGCCCTCCCGATTGGATGTGAAATGAAAACACCACGTCTGCTACAAGGTCGCCGCGGCCCTGTGCTCTCCGTTTTCCTGTTGCTGCTGATCGCCGCGTGCGTGGCCTTCTGGCAGTTGCGGCCAGCTGCTCCCTCGACCCCTGCGACTGGCGCTGCGGCCAGCATGCTCGAGGCGCTGCAGCAGTCCACCGATCCCTGGGAAGCCAATCGCCGCGATCTTTCGGTGTTGATGGCCGATCTGCGTGGCGCCAGCATCAGCAGTGCCGCGCTGGGCAAGGATGCGGTATTTATCAGCCTGCACGATGGGCTGCGTTATTGGGTACCGGATCAGTCCGGACGCGTCGCTCAGTTGCTGCTCGACCAATACGCCAGCAGCAAAGGCGAGCTGTTCCCGCTGTCCATGTTCGACACCGACGGCGAAGCGCCCTGGTACAAGCCGGTCGTGCCCTATGCACCCTTTATCCTGTTGCTGATCGGCACCCTCACATACCTCGCGATCAAGAGCCAGGCCTTCCCGGTCCAACGCAAAGGCAGCGGCATCAACTTTGCCGATGTGATTGGTGCCAGCGAAGCCAAGCAGGCCCTTACCGACGTCACCGACTATCTGCGCGACCCCTCTGCCTATGCCGCGCTGGGCGCTCGCCCGCCGAAGGGCGTGCTGCTCACCGGCGAGCCCGGCACCGGCAAGACCCAGCTGGCCAAGGCGCTGGCTACCGAGTCCAACGCCAGCTTCATTCAGGTGACCGGCAGCGACTTCTCGTCGATGTACTTCGGCGTCGGCATTCAGAAGGTCAAGGCGCTGTTTCGTACCGCGCGCAAACAGGCGCCGTGCATCATCTTCATCGACGAGATCGATGGCATCGGCAAGCGCGCCGAGCAGCAGCGCTCCAGCGATGCCGAGAGCAACCGCATCATCAACCAGTTCCTCGCCGAGATGGATGGCTTCGACGGCGCCAGCGGCGTGTTGGTACTGGGCGCTACCAACTTCCCCAATTCGCTGGACCCGGCGCTGGTCCGTGAGGGGCGTTTCGACCGCTCAATCGCCGTCGGCCTGCCGGGGCTGAACGACCGTGAGGCGCTGTTCCGCCTGTACGCGGACAAGATCCGCGCCGCACAGGACCTGGATTTCGCCCAATTGGCGCGCAACACCGTGGGTCTGACACCGGCCGCTATCGCCTACATCACCAACCATGCCGCCCTGCTCGCTGCACGTGGCGGCGCAACGACGGTCACCATGGCGCATTTCGTCGACGCGGTGGAAACCTGCCGCATCGGTGAGCAGCCGTCGGGGGTGACGCCCATGTCGGCCACCGACCGCAAACGCATCGCGGTGCACGAAGCCGGCCATGCGCTGGTCGCCGCGGCGCTGAAAACAGGTCGGGTAGAGAAAGTCACCATACTGCCGCGTGGCCAGGCGCTGGGCGTGACCCTGGTAACGCCGGTTGAAGACAAGCGTCTGCACATGGAATCCGAGCTGCGCAACCGCATCCAGATGCTGCTGGCTGGCCGCGGCGCCGAGCAGCTGTACTTCCACGAAGTCTCCTCCGGTGCCGGTCAGGACTTGCAGGAAGCCTCGAAGATTGCGCTGTCGATGGTTGGCGCACTGGGAATGGGGCCTAACGGTTCGCTGCTAAGCCTGCAGGCGGTGCGCGACGCGCACATCGAATTCGATTCCGGCGAATCCATCCGGGCCGCCGACACCCTGCTCAAGCAGCTCGATCGGGAATGCATGGCCCTGCTGCAGCGGCTCAAGCCAGCACTGGACGAGATCGCTGACAAGCTGCTAGCCGAGGAAACCGTGCCGGGTGAAGAAGTGCTCGCAGCCATCGAGCGCCTGCCCGAGCATCATCACGAAGCCAGCGTCAGCTCGATCATTGGCCATGCCATGAGCAGCATCGACCGGGTGGCCGCCAGCGCCATGGAGAGCACTGAGTTTCTCGATCTGGCGCCGGTGGAGCAACCCGAGGACGACGGTCCGGGCATGCTCTGAGCCCGGCGCCCGCCCTCGGGCTGCAGCGATTATTGAAACCAGCGCCACCGTCCTGGGTGCGCGTCGTCAAGGGCGACAGTCGGCACCTGCCGTCGTCCGTCAACCCGCTCAATGCGCACCGACGGCGGCGGCTGGCGTCGCCACGCTGGCCAAGCGCCGCGCCAATACACCGAAGCGTCGGCGATACTGCGCCGGCGTCAGGCCCACCTTGCGCCGGAACAGCCGGCCGAAGAATCCAGCGTCTTGATAGCCCACTTCCCAGGCGATGGCTTCCACCGGAAGGTCACCGCTTTCCAGCAATTGTTTGGCTTCCTCCAGCCGCAGGGTGTGCACGTAATCCAGAGGCGACAACCCGGTGGCCTGGGCAAAGCGGCGCTGAAAAGTCCGTTCCTGCAAGCCGCTGATCCGGACCATCGCCGCCACGGGCGCTTCGCCGTCGTAATGCTGCGCCGCCCATTCCTGACAACGCGCAATGACCGGATCGGCAAGCTGGCCGGTGCGCATCATCGCGGCGTAGGCAAGCGGGCTGGTCGCATCCCAGTCGAACAGGTTCATCCTGGCGACCTCCATGGCCTCTCTGGCGCCAATGAAGCGGGCGATAAGGAACAGCCCTAACGCGTGCCAGCTGCTGCCGCTGCCTGACATGACCAGCCGCTGGCCGACCCCGGCGGTCACCAATGCCTTGTCCGGCTGCCAGTGGACCTCGGGGTATTCGCGGCGCAGGCAATCGCAATACCCCCAGTGCGAGGTGCCTTCGCAGCCTTTCAGCAAGCCGGTACGGGCCAGCAATATCGCCCCTGAACAGGCCGACGCCAGCGTCGCGCCTGCCTCGTAACGCTCACGCATCCATTGCGCTTCCTGGTCGTAGCGGTCATCCAGCGGTTCGAACGGACTGATCGCCAGGTTGCTGACGATCACCACATCGACCGACGGCGCGTTGCCAAGGCTGGCGTGAGGCTGAATCGGGACATCGTTGTATGCCCGCAGCGGTTGCCCGTCGCGGCTGATGATCAGCGGGAGAAAGGGTGATTCGACGTCGGTCTGGTTGATCAGCTGCTGCCAATCGCGGCGGGTGCCTAACAATAAATCGTAGAGGCCGAACAAGGTCGAGGCCGTGCTGTCCGGCGTCGCCAGGAGGGCGACGGTCAAGGGTGACAGGCTTTCAACATGATCCGAGCGTGTCATGGCGGAAATGGCCGTTTTGTTTCCAGGATGACTTTAGTCCGACTCGCCTGCCGCCTCGACTATAGGCTCCGTTGGCACCTGCCAATGAACTGGACTCATGGAGCATAGAACAATGAAAGACGCACATGGCTACCAACTGACCGGCTGCAATGGCCACGCGCAGGTCCTGCTCGACCAGGCCCTCGCGCAGTTTCGCTGCCTGCGCACCGATTCGCTGGCGAGCACCGAAGCCGCTCTCGAGGCTTCCCCTGAACTGGTGATGGGCCACATCCTGCATGCCTGGCTCTATCTGCTGGGCACCGAAGCGGCTGCGATACCGGTTGCGCAAGCGTCGCTGGAGCAGGCCCAGGCACTGCCGCAGAACGACCGTGAGGCGCGCCATATACAGGCCCTGCAACTGCTGATCGCTGGGCGCTGGCACGCATCGGGACGCACGCTTGAAGACCTCAGCCTCGATTACCCTCATGACCTGCTGTCATTGCAGGCAGGCCATCAGCTGGACTTCTTCACTGGCGATGCCCGCATGCTGCGTGACCGTATCGCCCGCGCCTTGCCGGACTGGTCAGCGGCCGTTCCCGGCTATCACGCCGTGCTCGGCATGTACGCGTTCGGGCTGGAGGAAACAGGCGACTATCGTCACGGCGAGCGGATTGGCCGCGAAGCGGTGTCGCTGCAGCCCGACGATGCCTGGGCGCAGCATGCCGTCGCCCACGTGCTGGAAATGCAGGGCCGCCGCGAGGAAGGCATCGCCTGGATGCGTGGCAATCCGGCCTGGCAACAGGACAGCATGCTCGCCGTGCACAACTGGTGGCACCTGGCGCTGGCGCTGCACTACCTGGAGCAGGACGACTTCGACACAGTGCTGGCGCTCTTCGATGGGCCGATCGACGGCCATCAAGGCACCCTTGCACTGGAGCTGATCGGTGCCAGCTCGATGCTGTGGCGCCTGCAGCTACGCGGGGTCGATGTGGGTAACCGTGTTGTGCTTCACGCAGCTGGCCGAGCAGTTCTTCGCGGCCGCCGCAGGCAAACGCCATCGCCGCATGGAAATCGTTGAAGGCATAGCGGCCATCCTCGGCCATTGCTGCCCAGCGTTCAGCCACGCCCGCCCAAGCGTGCCGGCCAGCGCGACGATGACAATGCGCGCTTCACCCAGCTGATCGGCAGGCCAACGGTGGAAGCGGCGGTGGCATTCGTCGAGGGCCGCTATGGCCGTTGCGTCGATCTGTTGCGGCCAGTTCGCAGCCAGGCCCACATGTTCGGCGGTAGCCACGCGCAACGTGACCTGATCGACCAGACACTGATTGCCGCGGCTCGTCGCAGCGATCAGAACAACCTGGTTCGCGGCCTGCAACGTGAACGCGAGTTGCTTGCTCGACAGCGCAGCGTGGCCTGAAGCGAGAGGGATGCCGGCGCCGCTGACATCCCTTTTTAAAGCTAAGGCAGCACCACCAGATGATTCGGCAGCTCATTGCGTTCGTGCGTGGCGGGAACCTGTTGTTTCAGCAGCGAGCCGCAGGCCTCGATACAGCCAAGGAACCCTTCAAGCACCTGCCCGTCGCGCACCTTGCCGGTAAAGTCCGCGACAATCGACTCCCACGCGCCGTTATCGATGCGACTCGAGATGCCCCGGTCGACCAGGATTTCGACGTAACGCTCGGCTTCGGAGACAAAAATCAGCATCCCCGTTCCGCCTTCGGTGTGGTGCAGATTGAGTTCGATGAATTGCCGCCTCGCCAGGTTGCAGGCGCGCCAATGGCGAACCGAACGTGGGATAAGCCGGCTGGTCAGGCTAGGAATACGGAAAATCACCGCCAGCACGATAAACGTGAGCCATTGCACCAGCAGCAGCTGCCAGGCGGACAACCAACCGCTGAAAAACAGCAACGCCCCCGGCAGTAACAGCGAGACAAGACTCGCCCAGAGCAACGGGATATAGCGGTAGTCATCCGCCTGGCCTGCCAGCACCGTTACCAGTTCGGCATCCGTGTCACGCTCGATACGGTCGATTGCCTCGGCTACCTGCCGCAGCTCGCTTTCGGTCAAAAGAGTCATTGCGTATCCATCATTGAGAGGCTCTTGTCTTATTGGTTGGGTCACGCATCGGCCCACGCGGCTGAGTGAATGCTGCCGCGTCGTTCAGTGTGCAGCGCGCTGGGTGGATACGGGGGGTGAGGCCGGTTTCACCGACGTCACCACCCACCGGAGGCGCCACCGCCACCAAAGCCGCCGCCACCGCCGCCGAAGCCACCGCCGCCGCCAAAGCCGCCTCCGCCACCGCGCCCCATGCCGCCGAGCAGCGCACCGAGGAGCAGCGCGCGTCCCGCTCCGCGACCGCCGCCACGACCGCCCCGTCCGCCACCGATCACAAAGATCGCCACCAGCATCAGGAAGAAGCCCAGAATGCCAAGCCCGCCGGGCTCCTGCGCCCCCATGGGCATGGCCGGACGCATCGCAGCCGTCTGCAGCGGATCACCTCCCAGCACCTGAACCATCGCGGCCGCGCCCTCGGTAATCCCGCGGGTAAAGTCGCCTTCGCGGAAAGCCGGGGTGATGATGCGGTTGATGATGACGGACGACTGCGCATCAGTGAGCCGCCCTTCCAGACCGTAGCCAACTTCAATACGAACCCGGCGGTCGTCACGGGCGACAATCAGCAGCGCGCCGGTGTCTTCATCCTTCTGCCCGATGCCCCACTCACGGCCCAAAGCGACACCGTACTCTTCAATACTCCGCCCCTGGAGGTCCGGCACGGTGACGACGACCACTTGCTCGCCGCTGGCCTGCTCATGGGCAGCGAGCATGCTGCTCAGCCGCGCCTCGGCCTGGGTATCGAGCAGTTCGGCCTGATCAACAACCCTGCCACTCAGTGCCGGCAGCTCGACTTCCAGAGCGACTACACCGCTCGCCCAGAACAGCAGCGCCAGAATCAGCGAAAGCGGACGCGTCATTGAAACTGCACTTGCGGCGCCTGCTCGGCGTTCTCCGCCGTCGCCTCGAAGTTCTCGCGGATCGGCATGTCGCTGTACATCAAGCTGTGCCAGATACGACCGGGGAAGGTTCGGATTTCGGTGTTGTAACGCTCAACCGCGGCGATAAAGTCCCGGCGCGCCACAGCAATGCGGTTTTCCGTGCCTTCGAGCTGCGATTGCAGGGCGAGAAAGTTCTGGTTGGACTTCAGGTCCGGGTAGCGCTCGGACACCGCCATCAACCGGCTCAAGGCGCCGGTCAGCTGGTTTTGCGCCTGCTGGAATTGCTGCAGCTTCTGCGGGTCATCGAGATCGTCCGCGCTGAGCTGAATCGAGGTGGCCCGCGAGCGAGCCTCGATGACCGCGGTCAGGGTTTCCTGCTCCTGACGGGCAAAGCCTTTAACGGTCTCGACCAGATTGGGAATGAGATCGGCGCGGCGCTGGTACTGGTTTTCCACCTGCGACCAAGCCGATTTCACCTGCTCATCGTATTGAGGAATGTTGTTGATGCCGCAACCGGCCAACAGCCAGGACATGAACAAGACAACTGAAAGCTGCCAGGTGATACGTAAGCGCTGCGTCTGCATGATGTGCTCGTCCATCCAAAAATCCAGGGTACAGGAATAAGGATAGCCAAGCGGCCCGAGAGTTCAGGCCACCGCCGAGCGTCAAATCACCCCAGACTGCCGCAAGGAAAGAATCTTCTCGAAACTCAAACCGACCAATTGCTGCAGCACCGCTTCGCTGTGTTCACCCAGCAGCGGCGGCGCCTTGCGGTATTCAACGGGCGTCTCGGAAAGCCGGATGGGGCTGGCAACCTGAGGCACGCTGCCGGCAAGCGGATGCGCCATCTCCAGCTGAAGACCTCGCGACTTGACCTGCGGATCAGCGAAGACCTGCGCCAGATCGTTGATCGGGCCACAAGGCACACCGGCCTGCTCCAGCAGCGCCACCCACTCAGCCGTGGTGCGGAACACCGTGACCTGACGGATCATCGGCACCAGCTCCTTGCGATGAGCAACCCGTGCCTTGTTGCTGGCGAAGCGCGGATCATCAGCCCACTCGGGATGGCCAGCGACCTCGGCAAACTTGCGGAACTGGCCATCGTTGCCAATCGTAAGAATGATGTCGCCGTCTGCTGTGGGGAAATCCTGATACGGCACGATATTCGGATGCGCATTGCCCATGCGCTTGGGCGCGACGCCCGTGGTCAGGTAGTTCATTGCCTGGTTCGCCAGACAGGCGACCTGCACGTCGAGCAGCGCCAGTTCGACATGCTGACCAATTCCGCTCTGCTCGCGATGGTTGAGCGCGGCGAGCACGCCAACGGTGGCGTACAGGCCGGTGAGGATGTCGGTCAGCGCCACACCGACCTTGACCGGACCGGCGCCTTCTTCGCCCTCGGCGCGCCCGGTCAGGCTCATCAGCCCGCCAAGGCCCTGAATCATGAAATCGTAACCGGCACGATTCGCGTACGGCCCATCACTGCCGAAGCCGGTGATCGAGCAATAGATCAGCTTTGGATTGATCGCCTTGAGGCTTTCGTAATCCAGCCCATAGGCGGCCAGCCCGCCAACCTTGAAATTCTCCAGTAACACGTCGCACTGCGCCACCAGTTCGCGGATGATCCGCTGGCCTTCTGGCTGGGTGAAATCCAGCGTGAGCGATTGCTTGTTACGGTTGGCTGAGAGGTAATACGCCGCTTCCGAAGTGTTCTCGCCCTCCTGGTCTTTCAGGTAGGGCGGGCCCCAATGACGGGTGTCATCGCCGGTGCGCGGGCGCTCGACTTTGATCACCTCGGCACCCAGGTCACCGAGGATCTGCCCGGCCCAGGGGCCAGCCAGCACGCGCGACAGATCAAGGACGCGGATATGGGAAAGGGCGCCGGACATGGGTGAAGCCTCGAATTTCAAGTGAACGTAGGGTGTGTAGGGTGGATCGGGGCGCGTAGCTTGGCGCTGCAAGGTGGATGGGTGAAGCGTCATCCACCCTACGGGCAGGCTTAGAAGAACGCCTGGATGCCGGTTTGCGCGCGGCCCAGGATCAGCGCATGCACGTCGTGGGTGCCTTCGTAGGTGTTGACCACTTCGAGGTTGACCAGATGCCGCGCCACGCCGAACTCGTCGCTGATGCCGTTGCCGCCGAGCATGTCGCGCGCCAGACGGGCTACATCCAGTGCCTTGCCGCAGCTGTTGCGCTTCATGATCGAGGTGATCTCCACCGCCGCGGTGCCTTCATCTTTCATTCGGCCCAGACGCAGGCAGCCTTGCAGGGCCAACGTGATCTCGGTCTGCATGTCGGCCAGCTTCTTCTGGATCAACTGATTGGCAGCCAGCGGACGGCCGAACTGCTGACGGTCCAGCGTGTACTGGCGCGCGGTGTGCCAGCAGAACTCGGCGGCGCCGAGGGCACCCCAGCTGATGCCGTACCGGGCGGAATCCAGGCAGGTAAACGGACCGCGCAGGCCGCGCACGTCCGGGAAGGCGTTCTCTTCCGGGCAGAACACGTTGTCCATGACGATTTCACCGGTGATCGACGCACGCAGGCCGACCTTGCCGTGAATCGCCGGGGCGCTCAGGCCTTCCCAGCCCTTCTCCAGCACGAAGCCGCGAATGGCACCTTCATCATCCTTGGCCCAGACCACGAAGACGTCAGCGATCGGACTGTTGGTGATCCACATCTTGGCGCCGGACAGGCGATAGCCGCCGTCGACCTTCTTCGCCCGGGTGACCATCGAGCCCGGATCGGAGCCGTGGTTCGGCTCGGTCAGGCCGAAGCAGCCGATGAACTCGCCGCTGGCCAGTTTGGGCAGGTACTTCTGCTTGGTCTCTTCATTGCCGAACTCGTTGATCGGCACCATCACCAGCGACGACTGCACGCTCATCATCGAGCGGTAGCCAGAGTCGATGCGCTCCACTTCACGCGCGATCAGGCCGTAGCAGACGTAGTTCAGGCCGCTGCCGCCATAGGCTTCGGGAATGGTCGCGCCAAGCAGACCGGTGTCGCCCATTTCACGGAAAATCGCCGCATCGGTGCGCTCGTGGCGGAAGGCTTCCAGAACGCGAGGCGCCAGCTTGTCATCGGCGAACTGCTGAGCGCTGTCACGCACCATGCGCTCTTCATCGGTGAGCTGCTGATCGAGCAGCAGAGGGTCGATCCAGTTGAAGCTTGCTTTGCCGGCCATGGGTGGTCCTCTTGTCGTAGACGATGAACCGGGCGCAGGGCCCGATGCAGCATTGGATGGATTGATACTAGAAGCTGCCGGCGCACCCAGCAAACGAGTAATTCGCAACGACCTGTGCGATTTACTCACTCCAGGCTAAGCTGAACACCCCGAATACCCGCTTATTAGTGAGGCAGTCGCATAATGCGCCGCAAGATCCCCAGTACCGCCGCGCTTGTCGCCTTCGAAGCGGCCGCACGCCACCAGAGCTTTACCCGAGCTGCCGAAGAATTGTCGCTGACCCAGAGCGCGATCTGCCGACAGATCGGCGGGCTCGAAGAATTCCTCGGGCTGGAGCTGTTCCGCCGTTCCCGCCGCGGCGTGATACTGACCGAGGCCGGCCAATCCTATGCGCGACGAGTCGCCACCCAGCTCGATGCGGTGGAGCGCGACACGCTGTCAGTGATGGGCCAACAGGGTGCGCAGACCATCGAACTGGCGCTGGTGCCGACCTTTGGCACCCAATGGCTGCTGCCACGGCTGCGGCAGTTTCAGGCGTTGCACCCGGAAATCACCGTCAACCTGACGAACCGCACCCGCCCCTTCCTGTTCGCGGACACCGAGTTCGACGCGGCGATCTACTTCGGCGATGGCGACTGGTCCGGTACGGTCGCCCACCCGCTGATGCCGGAACAGTCGGTACCGGTATGCAGCCCGGCGCTGCTGAACGGTGCGAATGGGCTGGCGCCACTGATCATCGCTGAAATGCCGTTGTTGCAGCAGACCACACGCCCCTACGCCTGGCGGCAGTGGTTCGATTCTCTGGGAATGAAAGTCGCACGCGACATGACCGGGCCGCGCCTGGAATTGTTCTCGATGCTGGCTCAGGCCGCTGAACATCAAATGGGCGTCGCGCTTATTCCGCCCTTCCTGATCCAACGTGAGCTCGCCGAGGGACGCCTGATGATTGCGCATCCGCACGCCTATCGCCGCGAAGGGCAGGCCTACCACTTGATGATTCCCGAGCGCCGCGTGGAATCAGCGGCGATGAACGCCTTTCGAGACTGGCTGCTCGAAGAAGCCCGCGCCTGGATGGCGCAGCAGGCATAGGCCCGCCGCACTGAAACAGGGACGCCCGCCCGAAACAGTCAACCCAACCGCGCGCTTTGTGAACGGCGCGCTTGAAACACCGATTGCCGTCCTTCCTACTGTGCGCCACGCCGCTGCAGATAGGATGTATGCCCAGCCGCGCGAGCCATCACCAGCCTTCACGGCATTCAACCACGGACAGGTAGAAGCATGAGCGGTTACGTCCCCAATATCCCGAAAGCCAAGCGCGACGCCGAGCTCAGAGGCGTCGAACCCGTCGATATCCACGCCCAACGCTGGGCCGAATACGAACGTCACGCCAAGCACCCGGAGAAGCCAGCCGAGAAAACCAAGATCGCTCTGCGTATTGGTGTCTTCTTCGACGGCACCGGCAACAACGCTGCCAATACGGCGTTAGGTATCGCCTGCGGTGCGCATCATCCTGTGCGAAAAGAAGATCTCGACTCTGCCTGCAAGCCCTATATGGCTGACCCAGATAGTAGTTATGGGAACGATGTAACCAATGTTCGTAAGTTGATGGAGCTGTACATTGAAAGCGCCAGCCCCGAGGGCGATGGCCCGCAAAAACGGCTTTCGCGCAAGATCTATGTCGACGGAATCGGTACTGAGGCCGGCACGGAGGACAGCTTCCTAGGCGCGGGGATGGGTCGTGGCGAGACCGGGGTAAAAGGCTGCGTGCAGAAGGCATTCACTTTGATCGCATCCGCCGTGACGCGAGCCGTCTCAGAAAACCCCGATTGCACAATCAGCTCGCTGACGTTCGACACTTTCGGATTCAGTCGGGGAGCTGCGGCCTCAAGGTACTTTGCCAACGAAATTGTTAAAGGACTACAGGGGCCGTTGAGGAGCATCCTCCAAGACACTACCAGAGGTTTCGCTCCGGATTTCATAGAGCGATACCAGTACGGTATCGACGTGTGGTTCATTGGCTTGTTCGACACTGTCGCATCAGTTGGCGGACTAGCCAATTTGGGAAATATTCGAAGTGCCATTACGCCCTGGGTCAACCTCTACTTGCCCCGCAAGTACTTCAAACATGTGGTACATCTCGTTGCCCGAGACGAAGTGCGCGCCAACTTCCCTTTAAGCCGAGTCAAGCCAGACCACCCAGAGTTAACTCTGCCAGGAGCGCATTCAGACATTGGAGGCGGCTACCTTCACGAGGCAGAAGAGTGCGTACTTGTCAGCCCCATGCAGGCATTGACGGTAAACGTAGGAATCGATGTCCGAACAACTTCTATCTATAACGAAGCAGAAACTGCCATGAAGCGCCTTGTTGCTGAAGGTTGGGCTCCTTCCAGTCTGGAGATAGTCACTCCGGCGCCGCAGCTCCTGCCCCGAGATTTGCAAGACCGCTTAGCGCCACGGCAACAGAGGGTCTATGCCGGCCTGCAACTCAAACGCTCCGTTAGTGGGGCGCTTTCGAGAGTATATCTACGAGTGATGTACCAACTAGCTAAACGCGCAGGGGTACGCTTCGATGCGATGGACGAGCACAACCCCAATTATTCGCTCCCGAACGAGCTACAGTCGATTTGCGAACGCTTTTGCAAGGGCGACTACAGCACAACCTCCGATGAGGACGAGCTTCTGAGAAGTCGATATATCCATGTCTCTGCCCACTGGAACAACCCGCTCGGCAAACTGACGCATGACGGCGCTAAGCTGGTTTACATCAATGCCCCCGATACGGACGGGATTCGTCGACAGCATCCCCACGAACCTGAATGGACTCTACTGTGATGAAGCTATTGGCGGCCCTTGCAAGCACCCTATTTTTATTTGGTTGTCAGATTGCCGGTCCGTTAACGGCCGAGCGGGACCCAAAGACCCCATGGTGGAGCCTAGAGTTTGCTGCTCCCATCTATATGACCGGCTGGGTCGAGGCGAGCGTCGTAGAGGACGTGCAAGGAAAGCTCTTCAATCATGGCAGCGCTGGGGTGATTGGAAGCGGCGATTATGGAAATGAAAGAGAAGTAGCCAAGGGTTGGCCTAAGGGACTAGCAGGCAGCGGAATACGTACCGTCGTAGGAGCAGATCTGCCTAAGCGGATCTACGTACGATGGCAGTCGGTGGTGGAGCCTCAGACGTATCACGCGTGGATTGATATTCCCGAGCAAGCTAGAACGATTATGTACGAGTCAACTCACCGCCAATGCACGGAAGCACTACAGCGGAAAGTAAGCCAGATAGCCTCGTTACACCTAGGCTTGGCCCCAGGTGGGATTATCCAGGTCTGGGTACGAGACCAGTGTCATGAGCCAATAAAAGTCGCCCGCCGCAAAGCTGAGATAGAACCACTCGGACCACATCTCGGAAAATCCGGTGGGAACTACTATCCGCAACCAGAAGCCTCGAAGCGCTACATAGATCGGTTCGGCATTCCCTATGGCAGCTGGTAGATGCGGCCGAAGGGGCAGCACGCCTTTGGATCAAGCCGCCTCGACCTTCTTCTTGCGGGGCTTCAGATACTTGGTCATGCCCTGGAACCACATCACCAGCGCTGTGTTGCCCTGGATCTGGATGTCCTTGTTCTGGATGCCCTGCATAAAGGCCAATTGCTTGTTCTTGGCATTCATGGTGGCGAAGCCGTAGGCGCTGTCCTTGAATCCGATGGCGAACGCTGGATCGGTTGCGGTGCCGCCGTGACTCGTCACGCGCTGATCCTTGACCACGTAATGCCGCGCGACTTTGCCGTCGAGCGTATGCAGCTGGAAGGTCAGGTCTTTATCGCCGAGCTGTTTCTGGAAATCAGGATTGGTGCGGCTGGACTTGGCCATCAGGCGACCAAGCATCCAGAGAAGAAAGCGAAATTTCATGGCTGACCGACTGATGGTTGGAAAAGCGGCATTGTAGCGGCTGGTCCGTGCGGCGAAAGCAGGAGAACAGAGGGGTCTGGAGTGGACCGTTCGGTCATGCTGACCCGGAGCCTGGGCGGCCCCGGGCGGCGCGACGTTTAGTTGATCGCGTCTTTCAGCATCTTTCCCGGCTTGAAAGCCACAGTGTTGCTGGCCTTGATGGTGACGGGTTCGCCCGTCTGCGGGTTCTTGCCTGTACGGGCCCCGCGGTGTCGTTGTACGAAGGTGCCGAAACCTACCAGGGTGACACTGTCCTTGCGGTTCAGTGCGTTGGTGATTTCATCCAGTACGGCGTTGAGTACTCGGTTGGCCTGATCCTTGGTGAGATCGGCCTTTTCGGCGATAGCGGCTGCGAGTTCCGGTTTGCGCATAGATAGCCTCTACATCTTTATTGTTTTTTTTTTGCTGCTCTCCGAGCAGCATGCCATACCGCTGCAGCAGCTCTAGGCTGCGCCAGCGGATCAACGGAGCATGGCACGCTGCTAGCACTCGCGCCAGTCCTCGCCAGTGCTTTGCCGAATCAATGCGAAGACTTTAAGGACAGAACTTGAGGCAGTTCCGCCAACACCGGCGGCAATTGCTTATTGAGTGCCAGACGCTGCTGTACGGCCGTTCCGGTCAGGGCGTAGCCCAACAGGCGGCCCTCCTGATCCTGACACAATGCTTTCAGATCATTGCCTTCACCCTCGACGCTCCAGCTGCCATTGCTGCCTGCTGCCGGTGGTGAAACCACCAGCGGGCAGATCGGCGTCTTCACCGTGATCGGCATGGGTCCGTAAGTGACAGGCGTCGGCTGGCCGGTGAGGGTTCTGGCCAGCGCACGGACGCCACTCATCAGCGGCATCACATACAGCAGGTTGAGCCCGTCCACTTCGGCACAATCGCCCAGCGCGTAGACGTGCTCCATTGAAGTCTGCAGCAGGCGATCGACTTCGATGCCACGGTTGACGCGCAGACCCGCGGCTTCGGCCAGCTCGGTGCGCGGCCGCAAACCCACGGCGCTGACCACCAGATCGCACTGGATTCGCTGACCGTCGGACAGCTGCGCCTGCAGCCCGTCATTTTCGCGATCCAGCCGCTCGAGTACCGGACCGAGATGGAAACGCGCGCCCAGCGATTCCAACCCACGCTGCACCGCCGCGGCCGATTCGACCGGCAGCAGTGACGGCATGATCTGCTCACAGGGCGCCACCAGCTCCACCTCATAGCCACCCTGCAACAGGTCATTGGCAAACTCGCAGCCAATCAGCCCAGCACCGAGAATCAGCACGCGCCGCTTGCCCTTTGCCGCCTCGCGGAAACGGCCATAATCGAGCAGATCGTTAATCGGGAAGATCGCGTCCTGCGCATCGCCGGCAACGGGCACGTTGATTGTCTGCGCACCCCAGGCGATCACCAGATCGCGGTAGGGCACGGGCTCGTTGCCGATCCAGACGCGGCGATTGACCGGGTCAAGGCGCGTCACCCGGGTGTGGGTGCGAATCTCGGCGTTGAGCTGAATCGCCATCGGCCCCGCGACCGTCATGCCGAGCGCGTCGGCATCCTTGTTCATGGCGAAGCCGGTCGAGAGCATGGGCTTGGAATAGGAGCGACCATCATCTGCGGTGATCAGCAGTAGCCGCGTCTCGCTGTCGTACTTGCGAAATTCGCGGGCGAGGTTGTAGCCCGCTAGCCCGGTACCGATGATCACCAGAGGCAGGTTTGTATCGTTCGATTCGTTCATATCAGCCGACCGCGACCATTTCGAAGTCCACCTTGCCGACGCCGCAGTCGGGGCACAGCCAGTCTTCCGGCACATCCTCCCAGGCGGTGCCCGGAGCGATGCCGTCGTCCGGCCAGCCCTCGGCTTCGTCATAGATGAATCCGCACACCACGCATTGCCACTTTTTCATCATTCACCTCGATCAGTCTCGGTTGCGCTGCACGCTATACCAGAACACCGCGAACCGCCAAACGCCGGAGGCCTGGCGATAGACCGCGAGCCTGCAAATATTTTCCGGACAAACAAAACGGGCGGCCTGGGCCGCCCGTCCGGATTCACGCCACCATCAACTGGCGGTCGCTATTCCCACCAGCGGATCGCCGATGTTCATCACGTAAAAGCCGATCAGGCCGATGGTACCGGCCAGTACGAGGTAGTACAGGGTCGGCAGCATGGTTTTGCGCAGCGTGATGCCTTCGCGCCCCAGCAGGCCGACCGTGGCCGAAGCCGCGACGACGTTGTGGATAGCGATCATGTTGCCCGCCGCGGCGCCCACCGATTGCAGCGCCACCATCAGCGCCCCGGAAATCCCCAGCAGCCCGGCAGTGTTGTACTGGAACTGCGAGAGCATCAGGTTGGACACGGTGTTGGAGCCGGCGATGAAGGCACCCAAGGCGCCGACCGCAGGCGAGAAGAACGGATAGACACCGCCCACGCTGTTGGCCACCAGCTGCGCCATGGCCACCGGCATCGATACCAGGTCGGAGCCGTTGACGCCCGAGTTGATCAGGATTCGCACCATCGGGATGGTGAAGATCAGCACGAAGCCGGCACCCAGCAGCGTTTTGCTCGATTCGGTGATGGCAGCGCCCAGCTGAGCAGCCTTCATCCGATGCAGGAAGAAGGTAACCAGCACCACCATGCAGAGAATTCCACCTGGCAAATACAGCGGCTCCAGCGTACCGGAGACGCCGGTTTCACCGAGGATGTCCTTCCAGCCGAAGCTGACCGACATCAACGCCGCCTTGAGCTGCGGAAAGATGCGAGACATCACCAGGAAGATCGCCAGCAGCAGGTACGGCGCCCAGGCCATCGGCACGGAGATCGGTGTACGTCCAGCGACGTCATCGATCTTCATCTCGATCTTGCCCATCCACTCCACCGGCCACTCGCTGGCCGGGGCGAAGTCCCAGCTGGTTTTCGGCAGCAGGAAGCCCGCCTTGGCGGCCGGAACCACGATGGCCAGGCCGACCAGCGCGCCGATCATCGACGGGAATTCCGGGCCGAGAAACACACCGGCAGCGGCATAGGGGATGACGAACGCCAGACCGGTGAAGATGGCAAACGGGGCCATCGCCAGCCCTTCGCTCCAGGAGCGGTTGCGGCCGAAGAAGCGCGTCATGATGCAGATCATGATCAGCGGCATGAGGATGCCGCACAGCGCATGGATGATCGCCACGCGGGAGTAGATCAGCTGGAAGAACACGTCCCAGTTGCTGCCCACGGTAGCCAGTTGCCCGCCGAGCGTCGCCTGGTCCAGACCACCGGCGACACCCACCAGAATCGGCGTCCCTACCGCACCGAAGGATACCGGCGTCGATTGCACCATCATGCCCAGCACAACCGCCGTCAGGGCCGGGAAGCCCAGAGCGACCAGCAGCGGTGCAGCGACCGCAGCCGGCGTACCGAAGCCCGAGGCGCCTTCGATGAAGCAACCGAACAGCCAGGCCACAATCAGCACCTGTACGCGCTTGTCCGGGCTCACGTTGGCGAAGCCGCGACGAATCGAAGCGATGCCCCCGGAGTGCTTGAGCGTGTTCAGCAGCAGGATGGCGCCAAAGATGATCCAGAGGATCGCAGCGGTAAGAATAAGGCCTTGCAGCGTGGAAGCCAGGACCCGGTTGAAGGTCATGTCCCAAGCCAGAAGGCCGATCAACGCAGTGAGCACGAAAACCAGCGGCATTGCGTACTTGGCCGGCCAGCGAAAGCCGATCAGCAGTACCCCCGCCAGCACCAGCGGCACGAAGGCCAGTATGGACAGCAGTGTCTGACTCATTGTTGGGTTCCTTGTTTTTTGTTGTGAACCGCTTACATCCGGGAAAGCCCGGTCCCACGCATGGCTGAAATGAAGAATCACCTCAGTCCGAGAAGCTGACTAGCAAGTCATGTTAGTCCGCCTCTCTTGCTCGAAAGCCCCGGACGCTGGAAGCGCCCGGGGCTCATCAAATCGCGTCGGCGATCAGCTCATGCTGACCGCCGACTGTCTTGCTGATGCCGCTCAACCGACCTGCTGCTTGAAGCGCTGGCGCCAGGCATGCAGCAACGGCTCGGTATAACCGCTCGGTTGCTCGCGCCCCTTGAACACCAGATCGCACGCCGCCTGGAAGGCAGCAGATCCAGCATAGTCGGTGGCCATCGGGCGGTAGGCCGGATCGCCAGCGTTCTGCTGATCGACCACCTTGGCCATGCGCTCCAGCGTTTCGCGAACCTGCGCTTCGCCGACCACACCGTGACGCAGCCAGTTGGCCAGATGCTGACTGGAGATACGCAGCGTGGCGCGGTCTTCCATCAGGCCGACATCGTGGATGTCCGGCACCTTGGAGCAACCGACGCCCTGCTCAACCCAACGCACCACGTAGCCGAGAATGCCCTGGCAGTTGTTGTCCAGCTCCTGCTGGATCTCGGCGGCCGACCAGTTGCGCTCCGGCGCGACCGGAATGGTCAGCAGATCATTGGTCAGCTTGTCGCGCTCGGCGGCGAGATCGATCTTTTCCAGCTCGGCCTGGACGGCCTGTACGTCGACCTGGTGGTAGTGCAGCGCATGCAGCGTGGCGCCGGTCGGCGACGGCACCCAGGCGGTGTTGGCGCCGGCTTTAGGGTGGCCAATTTTCTGCTCGAGCATGGCAGCCATCAGGTCCGGCATGGCCCACATGCCCTTGCCGATTTGCGCCTTGCCACGCAGGCCGCAGTTCAGGCCGACCAGCACGTTGTTGCGCTCGTAGGCCTGGATCCAGGCGGTGCCCTTCATGTCGCCCTTACGCAGTACGGCGCCGGCTTCCATGATGCTGTGCATCTCATCGCCCGTACGGTCGAGGAAGCCGGTGTTGATGAAGGCGACACGGTTCTTCGCAGCACCGATGCACGCCTTGAGGTTGACGCTGGTGCGACGCTCCTCGTCCATGATGCCGACCTTGAGGGTATGGCGCGGCAGACCGATCAGGTCTTCGACGCGACCGAACAGCTCGTCGGTGAACGCTACTTCGGCCGGCCCGTGCATCTTCGGCTTGACGATATACATCGAGCCGGTGCGCGAGTTGCCCTTGCGCTGCTGGTCATGCTTGGCGATCAGGCTGGTGACCACGCCGTCCATGATGCCTTCGGGAATCTCATGGCCTTCGCCGTCGATGATCGCCGGGTTGGTCATCAGGTGACCGACGTTGCGGATGAACAACAGCGAGCGGCCGTGCAGCGTCAGGTTCGAGCCATCGGCGGCGGTGTATTCGCGGTCGGCGTTGAGACGGCGAGTGATGCGCTTGCCGCCTTTCTCGAGATCTTCAACCAGATCGCCTTTCATCAGGCCCAGCCAGTTGCGGTAGACCAGCACCTTGTCGTCGGCGTCGACTGCGGCAGTGGAATCCTCGCAGTCCATGATGGTGGTGACAGCGGCTTCGACCAGCAAATCCTTGACGCCGGCAGCATCGGTCTGGCCAATCGGGCTGTTCGGATCAATCTGGATCTCAACGTGCAGGCCGTTGTTCTTCAGCAGAATCGCGGTCGGCTCGACGGCTTCGCCCTGATAACCGACAAATTTCTCCGGCTGCTTCAGACCGGTGACGCTGCCGTTTTCCAAGGTCACCTTGAGCTGGCCATCCTGCACGCGGTAGTTGGTCGCATCGGCATGGCTGCCTTCGGCCAGCGGCGCGGCCTGATCGAGGACGTTGCGCGCGAAGGCGATGACCTTGGCGCCGCGCACATCGTTATAGCCCGGGCCTTTCTGCGCGCCGTTTTCTTCGCTGATGGCATCGGTGCCGTAAAGCGCATCGTACAGCGAGCCCCAGCGGGCGTTAGCGGCGTTCAGCGCGTAGCGGGCGTTGCCAATCGGCACCACCAGTTGCGGGCCGGCCTGGGTGGCGATTTCGCTGTCGACGTTGCTGGTGCTGATCTTCACTTCGCCCGGCTCGGGCTGCAGGTAGCCGATGGACTCGAGGAAGCTGCGGTAGGCCGGCATGTCGCTGATCGGGCCCGGATTGCTGCGGTGCCAGTTGTCCAATTCGACCTGCAGACGGTCGCGCTCGGCCAGCAGGGCACGGTTCTTCGGCGCCAGGTCGTGGATCAGCTCGTCGAAGCCCTTCCAGAACGCGGCTGCATCAACGCCGGTGCCCGGCAGAACTTCGTCTTCGATAAAGCGTTGCAGGTTGGCCGCCACTTGCAGGCGGCCCAGAGTTACGCGTTCGCTCATGACAAAACCTCTATTGTTCGTTGTTCAGCCACCCGCAGGTAGCTGCTGATCAGTCGCTGTGGCCGGAACTGCCGCGGGGTACGCCGCTACTTTTCGTCCCGCCTCCAGCGTTCTTCTCATGCTCTAACCGACAGCGGCAACGCCGGCCTTGGCGACCTGGGCATCCTGAGCAGCGGTCACGCCGGAGACACCGACCGAACCGATCACCTGGCCATCGACGATTACCGGCACGCCGCCTTCCAGCGAGCAGACCACAGGAGCGGATAGGAAGGCGTTGCGGCCGCCATTGACCATGTCCTCGTAGCCCTTGGTTTCGCGACGCCCCACCGCGGCGCTGCGCGCCTTTTCGGTAGCAATGTAGGAGGCGATCGGTGCACAGCCGTCCAGACGTTCCAGCGCCAGCGGATGGCCGCCGTCGTCAGCCACGACGATAGTCACGGCCCAGCCGTTGTTCTGCGCTTCGCTGCGCGCGGCGGCGAGGATGGCGGTCACTTCGGTCTGGGTCAGCATGGCTTTGGTTTTCATGGTTTCTCCTGTTGAATTCGGTTTGCGCCAAGGCGCGTATTCAAGTGCAACGTAGGGTGGGCTTCAGCCCACCGGGTTCACATCATCCGCTCGGCACGCTGGTGGGCTGAAGCCCACCCTACTGTCGTTCAGCGTGGTTTCACTGCATCGCTTCTTCGACGATCTCGATCCAGTGCCGCACCGGCGTTCGGCCCGCGCCGTCGAGGTGCGTCTGGCAACCGATATTGGCGGTGACGATCACTTCCGGCTTGCCGCTTTCCAGCGCGTTGAGCTTGTTGTCGCGCAACTGATGGGAGATCTCCGGCTGGGTGATCGAGTAGCTGCCCGCCGAGCCACAGCACAAATGCGCATCCGGTACTGCGGTGAGGTGAAAGCCGAGCCGGGTGAGCACGTCTTCGACCGCGCCGCCGAGCTTCTGTGCGTGCTGCAAGGTGCAGGGGCAATGAAAGGCCATGCGCTTGTTGGTTTCGACCTTCAACCGCTCCAGCTCGGCGCTGCGCAAAACTTCAACCAAATCCTTGGCCAGTGCACTGACCCGCGCGGCCTTGGTCGCGTAGGCCGGGTCGTCCCGCAGCAGATGACCATAGTCCTTGATGAAGGCGCCGCAACCACTGGCGGTCTGCACGATGGCTTCGGCGCCGCCTTCGATGGCGGGCCACCAGGCGTCGATGTTGCGCCGCGCGCGGTCGAGCCCCGCTTCCTGCGCGTTCAGGTGATAGTCCACCGCACCGCAGCAGCCCGCTTCGCGTGCAGTGGTCACGCTGATGCCCAAGCGATCCAGCACGCGCGCCGTGGCTGCGTTGGTATTTGGCGACAGACTCGGCTGCACACAACCTTCGAGAATCAATACGCGACGGGCATGCAACACCTGCGGCCGCGGTTTGGCCGGGGTGACCTGGCGCGGCATGTGCGCCTTGAGCGTCGCGGGCATCAGCGGACGCAGCATGTTGCCGGTGCTGAGCAGGCTTTTGAATAGCCCGGGGCGCGGGATCACGGTGCGCAGCCCAGTGCGCAGCAGGCGTTCACTCGCGGAGCGCGGCACCTGCTGTTCCATGAAGTCGCGGCCGATATCCAGCAGGTTGTGGTACTGCACGCCGGATGGGCAGGTGGTTTCGCAGTTGCGGCAGGTCAGGCAGCGGTCCAGATGGGTCTGGGTGGCCTCGGTAACTTCGCCGCCTTCGAACATCTGCTTCATCAGATAGATGCGCCCACGCGGGCCATCCAGCTCGTCACCGAGCAGTTGGTAGGTCGGGCAAGTGGCGTTGCAGAAGCCGCAATGTACGCAGGAGCGCAGGATGCTCTCGGCTTCCTCGGCACGCGGCAACTTCTTCGCCGCCTCACTAAGATTCGTTTGCATTAATAGGTCGCTCCCAACGCGAATTGGCTCTTTGCGTTGGCGCTTCGCGCCAACCCTTCGGGACGCGCCCCAGAAAGCGCAATCCATCGTTGTTCGTCGTTCATTTGGAATACCAAACTTCTCTCCTCACGCCTTGCCCTGCACGCTCTGGCGTGGTCTCGCAGCGGCCAATCGCGCTGAGCGCGACCTAGACCTCGGAATACATGCGGCCAGGGTTGAATATCCCCTGCGGGTCGAGCGCCGCTTTCAGCTGGCGGTGATAGCGCAGCAGCGGCTCGGCCAGCGGCTGAAACGGACTGACCGCAGCGCCAGCGGTGAAGCAAGTGGTATGGCCGCCCACCTCACTGACGATCGCGCGGATGGCCTCTGCATCGGCATCGGATTTCAGCCAGCGCTGGGCGCCGGCCCAGTCGATCAGCTGGTCGCCCGGTAGCGCCAGCACCGGCGTATCGGTGGGCAACGACAGGCGCCACAGCGGGCGCGCGTCGCTGAAGAAGCCCAGACGCTGCTCGCGCAGGTCTTGCCAGTAGCCCGCCTCCAGTTCCTGCCCACCAATGCGCTCGCAAGCAGCATTGACCGACCCTTCGCCGCCTTCAAGTCGCAAGTGGAGCGCCTGGCCGTCATGGCTCGCGGCGGTGATTGGCACGGGCTGCTGGCCCCACTCGGCGAGTTTGAGCAGCGCACGATCGACCGGCATCTCGACTCGAAGGCTGCGCAACAGGCGCGGCTTGGGCAGCACCTTGAGCGAGACCTCCGTGAGCACGCCAAGGCAACCAAAGCTGCCGGCCATCAGGCGCGAGAGGTCGTAGCCGGCCACGTTCTTCATCACCTCGCCACCGAAACGCAGATGCTTGCCCCGGCCGGTAATAACCCGCGAGCCGAGCACGAAGTCGCGCACCGAGCCTGACCACGGCCGTCTCGGGCCGGACAGGCCGGTGGCGATCATCCCCCCGACCGTGGCGCCTTCGCCCAGATGTGGCGGTTCGCAGGGCAGCATCTGGTTGGCCTCGTCGAGCGCGGCTTCCAGCTCGGCCAGCGGCGTGCCGGCGCGAACGCTGATCACCAGTTCGGTCGGGTCGTAGGTGACGACGCCGCGATGGGCGCGGGTATCAAGCGGCGTGCCCTGGACTTCGCGGCCGAGAAACGCCTTGCTGCCGCCGCCCTGAATGCGCAGCGGGGTGTTGCTGGCCAACGCCTGGTTGACCTGATCGAGCAGCTGCTGGCTGTCGTCGAAGGAAACCGTCATCAGAAGCGCTCCAGTTCAGGGAAGGGCAATTGCCCGCCGTGGACATGCATGCCGCCAAATTCGGCGCAGCGATGCAGCGTCGGGATGTTTTTTCCGGGGTTGAGCAAACCGCTGGGATCGAACGCCGCCTTAACAGCGTGGAACAGCGTCAACTCGTCGGCGTTGAACTGCGAGCACATCTGGTTGATCTTTTCGCGACCCACACCGTGCTCACCGGTGATCGAGCCACCGACCTTCACGCACAGTTCGAGAATCTTGCCGCCCAGCGCCTCGGCACGCTCCAGCTCGCCTTCTGTGTTGGCATCGAACAGGATCAGCGGGTGCATGTTGCCGTCACCGGCGTGAAACACGTTGGCGACGCGCAGGCCGTATTCGTCGGACAGGTCGCTGATGCCCTTGAGCACGCCCGGCAGCTCGCGCCGCGGGATGGTGCCGTCCATGCAGTAGTAGTCCGGCGAGATCCGCCCGACCGCCGGGAAGGCGTTCTTGCGCCCGGCCCAGAACTTGACCCGCTCGGCCTCGTCCTTGGCCAGCCGCACTTCGGTCGCACCGGCCAGCTTGAGCACCTCGCCCACACGGGCGCAGTCATCGTGAACGTCAGCCTCGACACCATCCAGCTCGCAGAGCAGGATCGCCTCGGCGTCCACCGGATAGCCAGCATGGATAAAATCCTCAGCGGCGCGGATCGACAGGTTGTCCATCATTTCCAGCCCACCGGGGATGATGCCCGCGGCGATGATGTCGCCTACCGCACGACCGGCTTTTTCCACCGAATCGAATGCCGCCAGCAGCACCTTGGCCACCTGCGGCTTGGGTAGCAGCTTGACCGTGACTTCCGTGACGATGCCGAGCATGCCTTCGGAGCCGGTGAACAGCGCCAGCAGGTCGAAGCCCGGCGAATCCAGCGCGTCCGATCCGAGCACCATGCGCTCGCCCTCGACGGTGAGGATCTCGACTTTGAGCAGGTTGTGCACGGTCAGGCCGTATTTCAGGCAATGCACGCCACCGGCATTTTCGGCCACGTTGCCACCAATGGAGCAGGCGATCTGCGAGGACGGATCGGGCGCGTAATAGAGATCGTAGGGCGCCGCCGCCTGGGAGATCGCCAGGTTACGCACACCGGGCTGGACGCGGGCAAAACGACCGGCCGGATCGATTTCGAGAATCTTGTTGAAGCGCGCCATGACCAGCAGAATGCCCTGCTCCAGCGGCAGCGCACCGCCGGACAAACCGGTACCGGCACCGCGAGCGACGACCGGCACGCCACGCTTGTGGGCGATTTTCAACAGGGTTTCGACCTGTTCGATACGCTCGGGCAGCACCACCAGCATCGGCGTGGTGCGATAGGCAGACAGGCCATCGCATTCATAAGGCTTAAGGTCTTCGCCTCGGTGAAGGATGTCCATGCCGGGCAGCTGGGCCTGCAAGTCGGCCAGCAATGCTGCTTTGTCGACCTTGGGTAGCTCACCGTCGACGCGTTCGTCGTAGAGAATATTCATGGCAGTCGGGGCTCTTCTTTGGCGTTCACCGCGCACGGCCAGCTGCGGTGGTTTGACGCATCATTAGCCCGACACAGCCCTGCCGTCCACTTGGAAAACCACTGGTCCTACCAGTTTCTTTCATAAGCCTTTCAGCGACAAAGCCAATAAGCACCGAATATCAGGGGCTTTAGCGAAGCAGCCAAGGCTTGATGTAATATCCGCCCCAACTGGTCCTACCAGTTATGGAGCCTTTAAGTTGATTGAAAATATTCAAGACCGCCGCCAGCTGGCGGACGTCGTAGCAGAGCGTATAGAACGCCTGATCGTCGATGGCGTGTTGAAGGTCGGGCAGGCGCTGCCATCGGAACGGCGCCTGTGCGAGAAGTTAGGCATTTCACGCTCGGCATTGCGCGAAGGCCTGCGTGTGTTACGCGGTCGCGGCATCATCGAAACCGCGCAGGGCCGCGGTTCGCACGTGGCGAGACTGTCCGGCGAACAGGATGCCAGCCCGCTGATGCATCTGTTCAATTCGCAGCCGCGCACGCTGTACGACCTGCTCGAAGTGCGCGCCCTGCTCGAAGGCGAGTCAGCCCGTCTGGCGGCGCTACGCGGCACCGACGCCGACTTCGTCCTGCTACGTCGACGCTACGAAGAAATGCTCGCCGCGCATTCCGAAGAAGGCGGCGACCCACGGGAGCACGCGCGCCTCGACCATGCCTTCCACCTGGCCGTCAGCGAGGCTTCTCACAACCCGGTATTGGTGCATACGCTGCAGTCGCTGACCGACCTGATGCTCTCCACCGTATTCGCTTCGGTGAACAACCTCTATCACCGACCCATGCAAAAGCGGCAGATCGATCGCCAGCACTCGCGCCTGTTCCACGCCATCACCGAACGCCTGCCGGACCAGGCCCAGCGCGCCGCCAGGGACCACATCCACAGCATCCGCGACAACCTCAAGGAGATCGAGCAAGAGGAGCAACGACTGGTGCGGGCGACCATGCGCCTGGAAGGGTGGGCGTAATAACGCGGCTAGACGCTAGAAGGTGCGAGATTGGCGTCGGTTGAAGCTGCCGCCACTTCTGCCAAAAAATCTGAACCCTCAGCAGCGAGTGCCTTCGAAAATTATGCGGAGTTCATGAATCCGCGTCCCCGACTACCAAGAGAGGAACGCACAATGACCAAGAAACCGCTTGCACTTGTCACCGCCCTGCTGGCCGCCGGTCTTTCCCTGCCTAGCGTCGCGCAGCAGCAGAACACTCAGCAATCCCAAGCACAGCAGCCGGGCATGCAGACCCAGCAACAGGGAGCCGGCTCGTCCATTCGAGTCGGCCATGATGTTGTCGACGCCGTGGATGATGTTCGGGAAAACGTCGCCGATCTGATTGGCTCGCTGCGCCAGTCCGGCCCAGGCATGGGCGTAAGCAACTGGAAGCAGAGCGACAGCCAGCTGGCCAAAATGGAACAGCAGCTCACTCAACAGATGGAGCACAAGCTGGACGAAAAGGCCGAGCGCACCGACGATTATTGGAAGGCCTGGATCCGAGGTGAAGAGTACAAGGTTGGCGTGACCAAGCAGGTCAGTGAACTTGCCAGCAACCTTGATGAGGTGGCCAAAATGCTCAGCGGCGCGAAGGGCCAGAAAATGCAGGAGATCGACAGCGCGGACGTCGCGAATCAGGTGGATGACTTGCAGGAAGCCGTCGAGGACCTGGTCCAGGCGCTACAGGATTCGGACGGCCTGAACGCAAACAAACAGCAGCTCCAGCAAGCGCAGCAGCGCCTGGACACCATGGAGAAGGAGCTGGATCGCCAGGCCGACATGGCCGAGGAAGAGTGGAGCACATACGCAGTTGGCGATCAGTTCAACCCAGGTGTGCAGAAGAACATCTCCGAACTCGCGCAAATCATGCGGAGCTTGTTCCAACAGGACGCCTAACGGCCTTACCGCGGCAGACTCCGCCACGCTATACGGCGCCGGCGGGGCCCGATTATTAGCCACCGGAGTCATTGATACCGGAGCCATCTTCAAAACGTGCCACCCCATTGGCCCGGCTCTGGCTTTGGCTTGAAGCTTCAAACTGAAAGCCAGTCCCGCCGGGTTTCGCTTCCAGTCCCCAGCCCCGCTTGTCCCGCCTTTCTTGCTAGACTCGCCGCTTCTTTCCGCTATTCATTACTGCTCGTGTCCGACTTCTTAGATTGGCTGCCCGCCGATTGCCATCCCGCCCCGATCTCCGCTGACCTGCATGATTGGCTTTACGTCGATAAAGGCTCGTTAACCCGCCGCCTCACCCAGTTGGCCGACGGTGCATTCAGCGTGACGCCCCTGACAGAAGATTGGCAGACCCTGCGCGACGACGAATGCGCTGCCCTTGGGGTGGCCGGGGGTAGCCAGGGCTGGGTTCGCGAGGTCTACCTGCGCGGTCATCAGCAGCCATGGGTGTTCGCGCGCAGCGTCACTGCTCGCAGCGCGCTGGAGCAATCCGGGCTTGACCTGCCGCATTTGGGTAGCCGCTCCTTGGGCGAGTTACTGTTCAGTGATCCGGCGTTTGCGCGCGGCTCACTGCAAGCCCGCCGCTACCCAGCCGAATGGCTGCCGGAAGCGGTCCGCCAACCCGGTCTTTGGGCGCGCCGCTCCTGTTTTAGCCAGGGTGAGCTGCGCGTATTGGTCGCCGAGGTATTTCTTCCAGCGCTGTGGCAGGCCGCGCGGATGACCAACTGAGCGCAGCACAGACTGTTCTGCAAATGCCACTCACCAACCGGAGCCCCGCCGATGTACCAGAAGCTTCTGCAATCGAGCAATCGCCTCCACCCGCGCGCCTGGGACTTTATCCAGCTGATGCGGCTGGATCGCCCGATTGGCACCTACCTGCTGCTGTGGCCGACGCTCTGGGCACTGTGGATCGCTGGCGAGGGCTCGCCCAGTGTGAAAAACATCGTCATCTTCGTCCTCGGCGTGGTCCTCATGCGCGCCGCCGGCTGCGTGATCAATGATTTCGCCGACCGCAACCTGGATGGGCACGTCAGCCGCACCAAGGGCCGTCCGCTGGCGACCGGCAAGGTCACCTCGAAGGAAGCCTGGATTCTTTTCGCCATTCTCGTCGCACTGAGCTTCGGCCTCGTCCTGCTGACCAACGCGGCCACCATCTGGCTGTCGTTTGGTGCGCTCGGTGTCGCGTCGCTCTACCCCTTCATGAAACGCTACACCTACTACCCGCAGGTGGTACTCGGCGCAGCCTTTTCCTGGGGCATGCTGATGGCCTTTACGGCTGAGCGCGGCGAGTTGCCACCGGAGGCCTGGCTGCTGTTCATCGCCAACGTGGTCTGGACGGTGGGCTACGACACCTACTACGCCATGGCCGACCGCGAGGACGATCTGAAGATCGGCATCAAATCCACCGCGATCCTCTTTGGCGAAGCCGATCGGATCATCATCGCCACACTGCAGGGTCTCGCCCTGTTCTGCCTGATTCTCGCTGGTGTGCGCTTCGAACTCGGCCAGTGGTTTCACCTTGGGCTGACCATCGCTGCCGCCTGCTTTGCCTGGGAGTTCTGGAAAACCCGCTCGCGCAAGGCACAGCTGTGCTTCCAGGCGTTCTTGCATAACCATTGGGCGGGGCTGGCGATCCTTGCGGGGATCGTTATGGATTACGCGACGAAGGCGGGCTGATCGCTGAAGGCTGAAGGCTGAAGGCAAACAGAGCGTCGACGATATTGCGCAAAGGCTATCGCGACACTGCGAGGCACTTTCGTCGTTCAGCTCCCAACCTACGGCGCTTTTATCGCAGTCCTGAACCTCTAACCGCCTGCACGCTGATCGGCTTTTGTCACATCCCTGCAACATTTCCGTTATCTAATGCCGAGCGACAATAAAACGGACCGAGAGCGGACATGAACGGCAAATGCATACTGATCGTCGATGACGAAGCGCCGATTCGGGAAATGATCGTGGTGGCGCTGGAGATGGCCGGCTACGAATGCCTTGAAGCGGAAAATATCCAGCAGGCGCATGCGCTGATCATCGATCGTCAACCGGATCTGATCCTGCTTGACTGGATGCTCCCTGGCACCTCCGGTATCGAGCTGGCACGACGCCTCAAGCGGGACGAGATGACGGCCAACACACCGATCATCATGCTGACCGCCAAGGATGCCGAGGACAACAAGATCCAGGGCCTGGAAGTGGGCGCCGATGACTACATCACCAAGCCTTTTTCGCCCCGCGAACTGGTCGCGCGCCTGAAGGCCGTGCTTCGCCGCGCAGGCACCAGTGACAACGAGATGCCCATCGAAATCGGTGGTCTGCTGCTGGACCCCATCAGCCACCGCGTAACCATCGACGGTACGCCGGCGGACATGGGTCCAACCGAATACCGTTTATTGCAATTTTTCATGACTCATCAGGAACGCGCCTACACCCGCGGCCAGTTGCTCGATCAGGTCTGGGGCGGCAATGTATACGTCGAGGAGCGCACCGTTGATGTGCACATCCGGCGCTTGCGCAAGGCCCTGGGCGAGACCTATGAAAATCTGGTGCAAACCGTGCGTGGCACCGGTTACCGTTTTTCCACCAAGAGCTGAACAAGCCGCAACCGCCGAGCGTCAGCTGGCGTTGTAGATCCATTCTGGCCGGCCTCAAGCTGCCTCAAGGAGCGTTAGCGGTGAATCAAGACTGGCAAGGCGCTCTGGTGCGTCGCCTGCTGTTGATACTGGCTGGATGCCTGCTGGCCGGCCTGGTCACGGGTGAATATGCCTGGGCCCTGGTGATTGGGCTTACCGGTTACCTGGGCTGGACTCTGCACCAGATCCGCCGCTTGCTGCTGTGGGTAAAGAGCGATCAGGCCGACCAGCCGCCGCCGGACGGCCACGGCATCTGGGGCGAAATCTTCGACAATCTGTACCAACTCCAGCGCCGCGACCTGCGCCTGCGCGGCCAGCTGCAGTCGGTGATCGACCGGGTCCAAGGCTCGACCACCGCGCTCAGGGATGCGGTGATCATGCTCGACAGCGACGCCAATCTCGAATGGTGGAACCCAGCCGCCGAGCGCCTGCTGGGCCTGAAGAAACCGCAGGACACCGGCCATCCGGTGACCAACCTGGTACGCCACCCCAGCTTCAAGGAGTACTTCGACAAAGGGCGTCATGAAGAGCCACTGGAGCTCTCTTCTCCCGTCAATGATCGCCTCTGGCTGCAGATCACCATTACCCGCTACGGCAACAGTGAACACCTGATGGTGGTGCGCGACATCACCCGCCTTCATCAACTGGAGCAGATGCGCAAGGACTTCGTCGCCAACGTATCCCACGAGCTGCGCACGCCGCTGACGGTGATTGCCGGCTATCTGGAAACGATGCTCGAACATACCGACGAAATGCCACCACGCTGGCCGCGCGCCCTGAATCAGATGAGCCAGCAGGCGGGGCGCATGCAGCTCCTGCTCAACGATCTGCTGCTGCTGGCCAAGCTCGAAGCGACCAACCCACCGACCAATACCCAACCGGTGGCCATCGCCAAACTGCTGCAGTCCATCAAGAGCGACGCCTTAGCGCTGTCGGCCGAGCGCAACCACCAAATCACCCTTGAAGCCGACCCGACCTTGCTGCTCAAGGGCAGCGAGAGTGAGCTGCGCAGCGCGTTCTCCAACCTGGTATTCAATGCAGTGAAATACACGCCGGACAATGGCGAGGTGCATATCCGCTGGTGGTGCAACGAGCATGGTGCACACCTGGCGGTGCAGGATTCCGGCATCGGCATCGAGTCCAAGCACCTGCCGCGGCTGACCGAGCGCTTCTACCGAGTCGATTCCAGTCGCGCCAGTAGCACCGGCGGCACCGGCCTCGGCCTGGCGATTGTCAAACACGTGCTGCTGCGGCATCAGGGCCGCCTGGATGTAAACAGCACGCCAGGCAAGGGCAGCATTTTCACCTGCCACTTCCCGCTGTCGCAGGCCACGGTGAGGTAGCTCTGCGACCGCCTGGCGCCCGGCCGCTGGCCGGCTTCTTGAAATAACCCCGAGCCGGCCCCATCCTTGGGGCCTCTGCCACTACCTGACACCTCAATGGACCCTTCCCCCAGCTACGCCGCTTCTTCCTACTTCGCCGACTTCGGCATGATTCTCTTTGCCCTGTTCCTGGTATTGCTCAACGGATTCTTCGTGGCCGCCGAGTTCGCCATGGTCAAGCTGCGCGCCACCAAGGTCGAGGCCATCGCCAAGGAGCACGGCTGGCGCGGGCACATCCTGCGCAGAGTGCATAGCCAGCTGGACGCCTATCTCTCGGCCTGTCAGTTGGGTATCACCCTGGCCTCGCTGGGCCTCGGCTGGGTCGGTGAGCCGGCCTTTGCCCACCTGCTCGAGCCGGTACTGGCCGCGGCGGGTATCGAGTCTCAGGCCGTGGTGCATGGTATCGCCTTCTTTACGGCGTTTTTCATCATTTCCTATCTGCACATCGTTGTTGGCGAACTGGCACCCAAGTCCTGGGCGATCCGCAAACCCGAACTGCTGTCTCTGTGGACGGCCGCACCGCTGTACCTGTTCTACTGGGCGATGTATCCGGCAATCTACCTGCTCAACGCGAGCGCCAACGCCATTCTGCGCCTGGCTGGCCAGGGTGAACCGGGCAGCCACCATGAGCACCACTACAGCCGCGACGAGCTTAAGCTGATCCTGCATTCGAACCGGGCCCTGGACCCGGCCAACCAGGACATCAAAGTGCTCGCCTCGGCGGTAGAAATGAGCGAGCTGGAAGTGGCCGACTGGGCCAACTCCCGTGAGGACTTGCTGCAGCTGGAACACAACGCCTCGCTGCCCGACATTCTTGACCTGATCCGCCGTCACAAATACAGCCGTTACCCGGTGTATGACAGCGAGCAGGGCGACTACATCGGACTGCTGCACATCAAGGACTTGCTGCTGGCGCTGGCCAGCGACGACCAACTGACCCAGCATTTCGTTCTCGACGATCTGCTAAGGCCGCTAGAGCGGGTGCCGCGCCATCTACCGCTAAATGCGCTGCTGGACCAATTCCGCCAGGGCGGTGCGCATTTCGTGCTGGTTGAGGAAGGCGATCACAAGGTGGTGGGCTTCCTGACCATGGAGGACGTGCTGGAAGTGCTGGTGGGCGATATTCAGGACGAGCACCGCAAGACCGAGCGCGGCATCCTCGCTTATCAGCCTGGCAAATTGCTGGTGCGCGGCGATACGCCGCTGTTCAAGGTAGAGCGGCTGTTGCATGTCGATCTCGACCACGTCGAAGCGGACACCCTTGCCGGCCTGATCTACGAAACCCTGAAGCGGGTTCCAGAGGAAAACGAAGTACTGTTCGTCGATGATCTGCAGATTGTCATCAAGAAAATGCGTGGCCCGAAGATCGTACTGGCCAAGGTGCTGAAGCAGGAGTAAACGGCTGGACTGGAGGCTGGAGAGTCGTAGGGCGGGTGAAACCCGCAGGACGTACGCGATAGCAGCTGCGATCGGCGAGTTGTACCCGCCCTACGACTGCAAGCCTGGAATGCGTCAGTCCCCGCCAACGGCAAAGTTCGGCAGGCTGTTGACTGGCTGGGCGAAATCAAAGGGAATCGATTCGACCGCCAAGCCGACGTTGCGCTGGACCACGAAATGCAGATGCGGGCCGGTGCTGTTGCCGGTATTGCCCGAGCGCGCCAGCAGCGAACCGGCTTCGATGCGCTGACCTTCGCGTACGCTGACCGAGCCTTTCATCAGGTGCAGATAGACGCCCATGGTGCCGTCATCATGCAACACCCGGACAAAGTTTCCGGCCGGGTTGTTGCCACGCCCAGTCTGAGCATTCTCGAGTTTCACCACCATGCCCCCACGCGCCGCCACGATGGCCGTGCCCTCGGGCATGGCGATATCGGCGGCGTAGCGACCTTTCCGGGTGAAGTGGCTGTACTTGCCATTCGCGCCCTGGGTCAGGCGGAACGGGCCGCCACGCCAGGGCAGCGGATACTTGTAGGGTTTGGGCAATAGCCGCGGATCACCCAGCGCATGGCGCAGTTTAGGGGTGTACTTCAGTGGTTTTGAGGGGTCGAGCGGAGCCAGAGTCGCCAAGCGAATCTGGCTGCGTGGCGGCAGCACCCACCGGATCGGCTCATCCGGCGCGCCGGCGGCGTTCTGCACGCCGGTCAGCTTGAGTTCGATGTCTACCGGCGCGTACAGATCATTGCGCACCAGCAAGGTTTCGCCAGCGGCGTGCTTGCGGGTTACCAGCTTCACCTGGTTGTCGAGCTTCTCGACCATGCGATCGTTGAACGCGAACACGCGCGCGCCCGGCGCCGCCTGGTCGCTGTAAGTGACCACGCCGTTGGCGTCGGTGTACTTGTAGATGGTCAGGGCCGAAGCCGGCATAGCCAGGCAGAACAACCCGAGAGCAAGAATGGTGCGCCCCAACATAACGGCAGACTTCATGGTTATGTATTCAGAGCGCTGCAGACTAGCAGCGCAACGGCCTGTGCGCGAGCCACCGACTGTCAGCCTGTGAAATGGTTCATCGCGTCACTGGTTTTTCCAGACGGTCGGTCGCGGCGCAGCGTTAGCCAGTTGGGTTGGTCGCAGCTAGGCGCCCGGTACGAAGTGCCGCTGGGCGGTGCCTCGGGCGATCAGCCGGGACAGGTAATCGAGCTTCTGCGGGTCACGGTCGACGAAGCGAAACGTCAGTTGCAGCCACTCACTGTCCGGCTTGGGCTCCAGCGCCGCGACCGCGTGAAGATAGCCATTGAGGCGTGCCACCTCCCCGCCTTCACCCTGCTCCAGATCGAGCACTGCGCTCTCCAGCACCTGCGGCAGCGTCTCGCCACGCTTGACCACCAGCAGCCCCTCTTTAAGGCTGATCGCCTTGATGACGCAAGCAAGCGTTCCACTCGCCAGACGCAACTGGCCCTGGCCGCGACCGCCGCTGGCCGCTGTCGGTTTGGCTGCGGCCGGCTGCACCAGCGGCGCGGCGAATCCGGGCGCTGGCGAGGCGACCGATGCTGCAGCCGGCTTGACGACTTCAGCCTTGCCGCCTGTCAGCGCAGCCAACGAATCGTTGGCCATGCCGGTGTTAGTCGGCCGTGCCGGTGCACTGGCCGCCAGTGCGCCGAGTTTGCCAGCCCTTCCGAGTGCCTTGCGGACCTTGGTGGTCAGTTGTTCGTTAGAGAATGGCTTGCCGATGAAGTCGGACACACCTGACTGGATCGCCTGAACCACGTTCTCCTTGTCGCCCCGGCTGGTGACCATGATGAACGGGGTGGTTTTGAGCTTTTCCTGAGCGCGGCACCAGGTGAGCAGTTCGAGGCCGGACATTTCCGGCATCTCCCAATCACAGAGGATCAGGTCGAAAGAATCGCGGTCGAGCATCTGTTGGGCCTTGCGCCCGTTCACAGCGTCCTCGATACGAATCCCCGGGAAGTGGCTGCGCAACCCCTTCTTGATCAAATCCCGAATGAAGGGCGCGTCATCCACCACCAGCACACTGACCTTGCTCATCACTCGCTCCTGCTTGAATGGCCGCCAGCATAGCGTTAGCAGCCCAACGAAAAAAGCATTCCAGACCAAAGCAACGGCCAGCCGTATGCGAAAGCGTCTGCCTGCTCTCGATCAGGACAACGCCTGGATCTGCCCGGCATACTGCAGGTATTTCGCTCAGCAATCGCGAGGCAGCCATGGTTCAGCATATTCTCGTCGCCCACGATCTCAGCCCCGACGCCGATCTGGCCTTGAGCCGCGCAGCGCAATTGGCGCAGCAGACCGGGGCACGCCTGAGCGTGCTGCACGTTCTGGCCAGCGAACCGGGCGCGACGGAGCAGAACGCACAGATTTATCTGCGGACGGCGCTTGAGCGCCACGGTCTTGCCCAGCTGCAGCCCTGGATTCGTAGGGGCCGTGCCGCCGAGGAAATTCTTACCCAGGCCACCGGACTGGAAATCGACTTGCTGGTGATGGGCCGCCATCATCGCCAGTCACCGCAGGGATTCGCCGGCACCACGCTGGAGCAGGTACTGCAGAACTGCCCCGCACCGCTGTTGCTGGCGGTCGCGCCGGCAGTGCCCTACTCACGGGCGCTGGCCGCACTGGATTACTCCAGCTGCGCCAGCCGCGCGCTACAGGCGGCGTGGCAACTGTTACCGACTGCCAGCGATCTGACGGCACTGAACGTCTACGAAATGGCCGAACTGCACCAGCCGAGCGAGCCTGACCTGGCGCTGCAGCGCGAACTGTTCGATCAGTTGCTCAGCGACCTTCGCGCTGACCTGCGCAACACCGGCGCGCGGCTTCATTCGAGCCTTCGTTACGGTGAGCGCAGCAGTTGCCTCGACGACGCCATCGCAGCGCTGCAACCGCAACTTCTTGCGCTGGGTAGCCACAGCCGTAGCGAAATAAGCAACGCCTTGCTCGGCAGCCTGACCCGGCAATACCTCGACCAACCACCCTGCGACGTGTTGATCGCTCATTGAATCAGCTCTGAACGGCGGTTTACCGGCCCTCCACCAAGCACCAACCAGGCCGCTCAGACACCAAACCTGACGGCACAATGCCCACTCACCACGCCGCCTTCGCAATCGAAGCGGTTGCGCCTGCGCAAACCCCTGCTACGTTTAGTTCAACGAACAATAACAAGACAAATCACATGCCAGGTCAGGTGACTACGCAGCTTTCGGGGCCATCGACGACCCGTGCCCGCCCGGCACGAAAGCAGTCTTCCGCATTCGCTATGCACAGCCCGATTCAGCCAGGCGCATGGCCGCCTCGCCAACGATATAGCTGCCCTCGCACCGCTCCGGCAACGCGCTCAGTGCCAACACTTTCGTCCGCAGTCCGAACAAGCAACACCCAGTACCCACCGAACCGTCCAGCTCGTGGCAAGACCACGTGCCGTGCTGTAAGCGGTCGACCCCAGCAAGGAGATAAGCGATGAAGCTTCTGGCAATTGCAACGGCAGCACTGAGCGCCGCAGCCCTTCCGGCCGTAGCCGCAGAAATATCCGATGGAAAGGTGAAGATCGGCATCCTGAACGATCAATCGGGGGTCTACGCCGACTTTGGCGGCAAATGGTCCTACGAGGCGGCAAAGATGGCAGCCGAGGACTTCGGCGGGACCGTGCAAGGCGCACCGATCGAAATCGTGACCGCTGACCACCAGAACAAGCCGGACATCGCCTCGAACATCGCCCGGCAGTGGTACGACCGCGAAGAGGTCGACTCGATTATGGAACTGACCACTTCATCCGTCGCACTGGCTGTCCAGGGGATCTCCAAGGACAAGAAGAAGATCGATCTGGTAACCGGTGCCGCCACAACCGAACTCACCGGCAAACAATGCTCACCCTACGGCTTCCATTGGGCCTATGACACCCATGCGCTGGCGGTTGGCACCGGTGGCGCACTGGTCTCTCAGGGCGGCGACAGCTGGTACTTCCTCACCGCCGACTACGCGTTCGGCTATTCGCTCGAAGAGCAAACCAGTGAGTTTGTGAAAGACAAGGGCGGTGAAATCAAGGGCTCGGTGCGCCATCCATTGGCGACCAACGACTATTCCTCCTTCCTGCTCCAAGCGCAGGCATCCGGCGCTGAGGTGATCGGGCTGGCCAATGCGGGACTGGATACCGCCAACGCAATCAAGCAGGCCGCCGAGTTTGGCATCGTCGCCAGTGGACAGCGACTGGCGGCGTTGCTCTTCACCCTATCCGAGGTGCACGGGCTGGGCCTGAAAGCCGCACAGGGCCTGACGCTGACGGAAAGTTACTACTGGGACCGCGACGACCAGTCCCGCGAGTTCGCGCAGCGCTTCTTCAAGCGCACCGGACGGATGCCGAACATGGTCCACGCCGGCACCTACTCGGGCGTCATGCAGTACCTCAAGGCCATCGACAAGGTTGGTACCGACGAGACCGAAGCCGTCGCCAAGGCCATGCACGAGATGCCGGTGAATGACATGTTCGCGCGCAACGCCAAGGTCGGCTCCAACGGGCGGCTGATCAGTGACGTCTATCTGATGGAAGTGAAGAAGCCGGAAGAAAGCAAGCAACCCTGGGATTACTACAAGGTGCTCGCCACCGTTCCGGGCGAGGAGGCTTACATTGATCCAGCCGAAAGCGGCTGCGACTTGGCCAAGCAATAAGCATGGCGACCAGCAGTAGCAGCATCGCAGAGGACGCCGCGGCGTTCCCGAGCACTGACGAACAGCCGCGCGTCGTCCTCTCGGCGCGCGGGCTTCGCCGCGATTTTGGCGGCTTCGTGGCGGTGAACAACGTCGATCTGGACGTACATCACGCCCGGGTCCATGCGCTGATCGGACCCAACGGCGCCGGCAAGACCACGGTGTTCAATCTTCTCACCAAGTTTCTGCAACCTTCGAGCGGCACCATCCGCCTGCTCGATCACGACATCACCCGCGCCGACCCGGCCAAGGTAGCGCGCATGGGGCTGGTGCGGTCATTCCAGATCTCCGCGGTATTTCCACACCTGAGCGTTCTGGAAAACGTGCGGGTGGCGCTGCAGCGACCCGGTGGGCTGGCGACGCAATTCTGGTTGCCGCTGCGCTCGCTGAACCGGCTCAACGAGCGCGCCATGGCGCTGATCGAGTCGGTGGGCCTGCAGGACGCCTGGCAGAGCCCCGCCGCAGACCTGTCCTACGGCCGCAAACGCGTCCTGGAGATCGCGACCACGTTGGCGCTGGACCCGAAGGTATTGCTGCTGGACGAGCCGATGGCCGGGATGGGTCATGAAGACGTACACATCGTCTCCGACCTAATCCGTGAGGTTGCACGTGACAGGGCCATCCTGATGGTGGAACACAACCTCAAGGTGGTTGCCGATCTGTGCGATGAAGTCACGGTGCTGCAGCGTGGAGAAATCCTCACCTCGGGTGATTACCAGACCGTGAGCCAGGACGCCCGCGTGCGTGAAGCCTACATGGGGACGGAACATGACTGAGGCTACCGCATTGCTGAGCGTGCGCGAGCTGAACGCCTGGTATGGCGAAAGCCATGCCCTGCATGGCATTGATCTGGATGTGCACCAAGGCGAAACCGTAACCCTGCTCGGCCGCAACGGCGTGGGCAAGACCACGGCGCTGCGTTCGATCATGGGCATCATCCGCAAGCGCAGCGGTTCGATTCACTTCGATGGACGCGACATGATGCGCGTCCCGCTGCACCGCACCGCTCAAACAGGTATGGGCTTCGTACCCGAGGAACGTGGAATTTTTGCTTCGCTGACCGTGGACGAGAACCTCACCCTGCCGCCGATCATCGCCAAAGGTGGCATGAGCACCGAAGAAATCTACCAGCTGTTTCCCAACCTCAAGGAGCGGCGCAACAGCCCAGGCACCAAGCTTTCCGGTGGCGAGCAACAGATGCTGGCGATTGCCCGGATCCTGCGCACCGGCGCGAAGCTACTGCTGCTCGACGAACCCACTGAAGGCCTGGCTCCGGTGATCGTCCAGCGCATCGGCGATGTGCTGCTGACCCTCAAGGAACGCGGCATGACCATCCTGCTGGTGGAGCAGAATTTCCGCTTCGCCAGCAAGGTCGCGGATCGCTTCTATCTGGTCGACCACGGACGGATCGTCGACAGCTTCCATGTTGATGAGCTGGCCGACCGCATGACCATTCTCAACGAAACCCTGGGGGTCTGATGACGGCGATTTTCGGCGTACCTATCCAGGCCTTCCTCGGCCAACTGCTGATCGGCCTGATCAACGGCTCCTTCTACGCCATGCTCAGCCTCGGTCTGGCGATCATCTTTGGCCTGCTCAAAGTGATCAATTTCGCTCACGGCGCGCAGTACATGATGGGCGCCTTCGCCGGCTACCTGCTGCTGGCGGTGCTCGGCATCGGTTACTGGCCGGCATTGATTCTCGCGCCGCTTATTGTCGGGCTCGTCGGCGCCGGAATAGAACGCTTCGCGCTGTCGCGGCTGTACAACCTCGATCATCTCTACAGCCTGCTATTCACCTTTGGCCTGGCACTCGCGCTGGAAGGCACTTTCCGCTACTACTACGGCTCCTCGGGCCAGCCATACGCCGTGCCCGATCTGCTGTCGGGCGGCTATAACCTGGGCTTCATGTTCCTGCCCAAATACCGCGCCTGGGTGGTGGTGGCGTCGCTGATCATCTGCCTGAGCACCTGGCTGCTGATCGAGAAAACCAAGCTCGGCGCCTACCTGCGCGCCGCCACGGAAAACCCGACGCTGGTGCGTACCTTCGGTATCAACGTGCCGCTGTTGCTGACCTTCACCTATGGCCTGGGCGCTGGCCTGGCGGGGCTGGCGGGCATTCTGGCGGCGCCGATCTATCAGGTCAGTCCGCTGATGGGATCGAACCTGATCATCGTCGTCTTCGCCGTCGTGGTGGTCGGCGGGATGGGTTCGATTCTTGGCGCGATCATCACTGGCTACATGCTCGGTATTCTTGAGGGGCTGACCAAGGTGTTCTACCCAGAAGCCTCGAACATCGTGATCTTCGTGGTCATGGCCATCGTGCTGCTCGTGCGTCCCGCCGGCCTTATGGGAAAGGATGCCTGACATGACCCATCCAACCTCGAACCTGCTCGCAAAGCGCAGCCGCTGGAACGCCGAAACGATCCTGATCCTGCTCGGCATCGTCGCGCTGGCGCTGGCACCGCTGCATTTCTACCCCGTGTTCCTGATGAAGGTGATGTGCTTCGCGTTGTTTGCCTGTGCCTTTAATCTTCTGTTGGGCTATGCCGGCATTCTCTCGTTCGGCCATGCGGCGTTCTTTGGCGGCGCCGCCTACTTCACCGCCCATGCGGTCAAGGAATGGGGGCTGACCCCAGAGCTGGGTATCCTGGTCGGCGTGTTCGGCGCCGCGGTGCTCGGGCTGGTGATCGGCTTTCTGGCGATCCGACGCCAGGGCATCTACTCGACGATGATCACCCTGGCACTGTCGCAAATGTTTTTCTTTTTCTGCCTGCAGGCTCCGTTCACCCATGGCGAAGACGGCATACAGGGCATTCCCCGTGGTCACCTGTTCGGCCTGATCGACCTGAAAGAACCGCTGCACATGTATTTCTTCGTACTCAGCGTGTTCCTGCTGGGAATGCTGGCGATCTGGCGGATCGTCAATTCGCCTTTCGGCATGATCCTCAAGTCGATCCGCGAGAACGAAAGCCGCGCCATCTCGCTCGGCTATTCGGTGACGCGCTACAAGCTCGGCGCGTTCGTCATGTCGGCGGCGCTGGCCGGGCTGGCCGGCGGATTGAAAGCGATGGTATTTCAATTCGCAACGCTTACCGACGTCAGCTGGCAGATGTCCGGCGAGGTGGTGCTGATGACGCTACTCGGCGGCATCGGCACGCTGGTGGGACCGGTGTTCGGCGCCGCACTGGTGACCGGTCTCGGCAACTACTTCGCGACGTCCGAGCTGCCGGTCACGCTGCTCACCGGCATCATCTTCATGGTCTGCGTGCTGATCTTCCGTCGCGGCATCGTCGGCGAACTCTATGCCACGCGTCTCGGTCGGCGGGTCGAGCAGTCCCGGAAAGACTGATTCAGTTGCCTTCCAGATGCCCGTGCAGTTCGATGAACTGCTGGGTCAGCTTGTGGCGCGGGTCAAAATGGATGAGTGGCGTGCAGACCTGATGCGACTCGCGCATCCGCACCGAACTCATCAGGTGCACGGGCAGCACCGGTAGGCCCTCGGCGAGCAGCTCGTCAATCATCTGTTGCGGCAATGCAGCACGAGGCTGGAACTGGTTGACCACGATGCCTTCGACTTCAAGGCCTTCGTTATGGTCCTCCTGCAGCTCCTCGATTTCATCGAGCAGGCTGTACAGCGCCTGGCGCGAGAAGCTGTCGCAGTCAAAGGGAATCAGGCAGCGGTCTGCGGCGATCAGCGCCGAAACGGTAAAGAAGTTGAGCGCCGGCGGCGTATCCAGATAAATGCGTTCGTATTCTTCCGAGAGGGTGTCCAACAGCTTTCGCAGCTTGTTGATCTTGTGCTTCGCCTCGAGCTTCGGCTGCAGATCAGCAAGCTCGGCGGTCGCCGTGATCAGATGCAGATTCTCGAAACGGGTTTCGGTGATCGGTGGGCGTGCCTTTTTTCCCGCCGGCCCACCGGCCAGGATCTGCTTAAAGTAATCGGCGATGCCGGTCGGCAGTTCGTCGCCGGTCAAGCCTGTGAGGTAGTGGCTGGAGTTGGCCTGCGCATCGAGGTCGATCAACAGCGTGCGATAACCCTGCGCCGCGCTCACTGCCGCCAGATTACAGGCAATGCTGGACTTTCCGACGCCGCCCTTCTGATTGAACACGACCCTGCGCATGCCACAGCCTCAAAAATCCCTGGGTGGTCGAGTCTATACGGCAAATATGACAGCCGGGTTACCGCACGAGACAAACCCGACTAAAGTCCATTCACACGGCGACGGGCGCCTTGATGTGCGGATGGGCTTCGTAACCGATCAGTTCGAAGTCCTCGAAGCGGAAGGCGAACAGATCCTTCACGTTGGGATTGAGCTTCATCGTTGGCAGTGGCAGCGGTTCGCGGGTCAGCTGCAGGTCGGCCTGCTCCAGGTGATTGGCATAGAGGTGGCAATCACCGCCGCTCCAGATGAATTCACCGGGTTGCAGGTCGCACACCTGCGCCACCATCAGCGTCAGCAATGCGTAGCTGGCGATGTTGAAGGGCACACCGAGGAAGATGTCAGCCGAGCGCTGGTAGAGCTGGCAGCTGAGCTTGCCGTCCGCGACATAGAACTGGAACAGCGCGTGGCACGGCGGCAGCGCCATCTGATCGACCAGTGCCGGATTCCAGGCGGACACGATCAGCCGCCGCGAATCCGGGGTTTTTCTGATCATCTCCACCAGTTTGCTGATCTGGTCGACCGATTCGCCGTTAGGCGCCGGCCAATTGCGCCACTGGTAGCCGTAGACCGGGCCGAGCTCGCCGTTCTCGTCTGCCCACTCGTCCCAGATGCGCACCCCGTTTTCCTGCAGGTATTTGATATTCGTATCACCCTGAAGGAACCACAGCAATTCATGAATAATGGATTTCAGGTGGCACTTCTTGGTGGTCACCAACGGGAAACCGTCGGCCAGGTCGAAGCGCATCTGGTGGCCAAACACGCTATAGGTGCCAGTGCCGGTGCGATCGCTCTTGAAGGTGCCGTGCTCGCGCACATGGCGCATCAGGTCGAGATACTGTTTCATCAATGGGCTCGAAGCGGGCGCCGGAGCGCGGTAAAAGGAATCCTGCAAATAGTAAGAGCCGATGCCCGGCTTGTCGCCCTCCTGGCGACGAAGCCCGACGGTGTGCGATCAGGCGGCTGCCTTTACCGGCTCGTGACGGTAGCCCCATGCAATCATGCCGAGACCGATCAGGATCATCGGGACGCACAGGACTTGGCCCATGGTCAGCCAGCCAAACGCCAGGTAGCCGAGCTGGGCGTCCGGCACACGCACGAACTCGACAATGAAGCGGAAGATGCCGTAGCACACGGCGAACAGACCGGAGACGGCCATGGTCGGCCGCGGCTTGCTCGAATAGAGCCAGAGAATGACGAACAGGGCCACGCCTTCGAGGGCGAACTGGTAAAGCTGCGATGGGTGCCGCGCCAGCTGCTGCGGATCGGTCGGGAACACCATGGCCCAGGGCACATCGGTCGCTTTGCCCCAGAGCTCGGCGTTGATGAAGTTGCCGATGCGCCCGGCACCCAGTCCGATGGGCACGAAGGGCGCGATGAAATCCATCAGCTCGAAGAACTTCTTGCCGTTGCGCCGGGCGAATATCCAGGTACACAGCAGCACGCCAAGCAGGCCGCCATGAAACGACATGCCACCCTTCCACACCTGGAAGATCAGCGTCGGATCGTTGAGGTAGGAAGCTAGGTCATAGAACAACACGTAGCCCAGCCTTCCACCAACGATCACGCCCATGGCCACCCAGAACACCAGATCGGAAAGCTTGTCCTTGTCCCAGGTGGGATCGAAGCGGTGCAACCGACGGGAGGCCAGCAACCAGGCTCCGCCAATCCCGATCAGGTACATCAGGCCGTACCAGTGGATTTGCAGCGGGCCCAGCGACACGGCAACAGGGTCTATCTGCGGATAAGGCAGCATCCGGGGTTTCCTCAGATCAAGAAGTTGATACCCACGCTCAGCAGCAGCAGCGCGAACAAGCGCCGCAGCATCGAAGCGGATAATCGGTGCGCCAGACTGGCACCGATACGGGCAAAGAACATGCTGGTAATGGCGACACCCACCAGCGCAGGCAGGTAAACGTAACCGAGGCTCCACTCAGGCAGCTGCGCATCCTGCCAGCCAACAACGGTGAAGCTCAAGGCACCGGCGATGGCAATCGGCAAGCCGCACGCTGCGGAGGTGCCCACCGCCTGCTGTATGGGTACGCTGCGCCAGCTGAGAAAAGGGACGGTCAACGAGCCACCGCCGATTCCAAAAATGGCTGACGCCCAACCGATCACTGCCCCTGCAACTGTCAGGATAGGTCTGCCCGGTACGCCGGCACTGGCCTTGGGCTGCAGGGAAAAGTTCATCTGCACGGCCATGGCGATGGCGAACACACCGATGATCTTTTGCAGCATAGGTCCCTGGATCTGCGCTGCGGTCAGGCTTCCCAGCGCTGCGCCGAGCAGAATTCCGAGCGTCATCCAGAGCACTATGGGCCACTGCACAGCCCTTCTGCGATGGTGCGCCAGGATCGAATTCAGCGAGGTAAAGACAATGGTCGCCAGGGAGGTGCCGACGGCCAGATGGGTAAGAATCTGTGGGTCGAATCCCTGCGCTGTAAAGCTGAACACCAGCACCGGAACGATGATCATGCCACCGCCAACGCCGAACAGCCCCGCCAGAACACCAGCGAATCCGCCGAGAAGCAGATAAAGCGCGAATTCCATCGGAGCACCCTGAAAAACAAAGCGGCATGTTAGCTCAAAAAACCGGCCTGAGGCTGACGGCTGGAGGCTCCACAAACGCGCCATCCCGAGCCGCCGCCGCGCCGGGCTGGCATATCGGCGGCTTTTTCGTCTAGCCTCCAGCCTTCAGCGTTTTTTCTGGTTTCCTATGTGTTTGATCGTATTCGCCTGGCGCCCCGGCCATGCATTGCCGTTGATTGTCGCGGCCAACCGTGACGAGTTTCATGCACGCCCCAGCCTGCCGCTGGCGCACTGGGATGACGCGCCACAGGTCGTAGCCGGTCGCGACCTGCAGGCCGGCGGCACCTGGTTGGGTGTGACAACGGATGGGCGCTTCGCTGCGCTGACCAATATTCGCGCGCCCGGCTCCCCTGTCGGCGAACGCTCGCGGGGTGAACTGCCCGAACGCTTCCTCCGTGGCGCGCACGCCCCCGCATCCTATCTGGATGAACTGTCCCATAGTCTCGATCAGTTTTCCGGCTTCAATCTGCTGGTCGGGAATCTCACTGAGCTCTGGTTTCTCAACTCCGAGGAAGGGACGCCTCGCCCTCTTTCGCCGGGCGTTTACGGCCTTTCCAACGCAGCCCTGGACACGCCATGGCCAAAGCTGCTGAGTACCCGCGCCGCCCTGCAGGCCTGTATCGGTGCGCCGGAGCGCGACCAGTTGCTGGAGATCATGAGCGATTCACAGCCCGCTGCGGATGACGAACTGCCCGCTACAGGAATCTCGTATGAGATGGAGAAGCTGCTGTCGAGCGCGTTCATTGCCAGTACCAGCTATGGCACTCGCGCCATCACGCTACTGATGCGCCGCGCGGACGGGTCCACGACCATGACCGAGCGCCGCTTCGGCCCGAATGGTGCGATCGGTGAAACGGAGATAAACCTGCCGTCTACGGCAACCAACCCGAAAGGGCCGAGCTAGATTGCAGCAGACGGATTAATCATGCGGTCCAGCCCCAGATTGCGTAGCGTCAGCTGCACTGTGGCGTGGATGACCTGCGGGCTGTCCATCTTCATTACCTTGGCCAACAGCTCACGCGCGGTGACCGAACTGATCTGACGCAGCATCCACTTCACCTTTGGCAGGTTCGTAGCGTTCATCGACAGACTGTCGAAGCCCATCGCCAGCAACAGGATGGCTGCGCCCGGATCGCCGGCCATCTCACCGCAAATGCTCACCGGCTTGCCTTCGTCGTGCGCCTCTCGAACGACCCGCTGCAGCGCTTCGAGCACAGCGGGATGCAGGTAATCATAGAGATCGGCAACGCGCGGGTTGTTGCGATCCACGGCCAGCAGATACTGCGTCAGATCATTGGAGCCCACCGAGATGAAATCCACCTGACGCGCCAGTTCGCGGGTCAGGTAGACAGCCGCAGGCACCTCGATCATCACCCCCACTGGCGGCATCTCGACATCGGTACCCTCATCACGCACCTCGCCCCAGGCGCGGTGGATCAGGTGCAGCGCCTCTTCCAGCTCGCGTGTGCCGGAAATCATCGGCAGCAGGATGCGCAGGTTGTTCAGCCCGGCGCTGGCCTTGAGCATGGCGCGGGTCTGCAGCAGGAATATCTCGGGATGATCGAGGGTGACGCGGATGCCGCGCCAGCCAAGAAAGGGGTTCTCTTCCTTGATCGGAAAATACGGCAGGCTCTTGTCACCACCGATGTCGAGGCTGCGCATGGTCACCGGTAGCGGATGAAACGCCTGCAGCTGCTCGCGGTAGATCGCCATCTGCTCCTTCTCGCTGGGGAAGCGCTCCTTGATCATGAAGGGCACTTCGGTACGGTACAGGCCGACGCCTTCGGCACCGCGCTCTTGTGCACGCACCACATCGGCAAGCAGGCCAGTGTTGACCCACAACGGGATGCGAATGCCGTCCGTCGTTTCGCACGGCAGCTCGCGCAGCACGTCGAGGCCTTCGGACAGCTGCCGCTCCTGCTCGGCCAGAACCAGGTATTGCTCGCGCAGCACCTTGGCGGGGTTGGTGATGATCTCGCCACGGGTACCGTCGATGATCAGCTCGATGCCATCGACCTTCGAGTAAGGCAGATCGACCGCGCCCATGACCGTCGGAATGCCCATGGCACGGGCAAGAATCGCCACGTGCGAGTTGCTTGAACCGAGCACGGACACCATGCCCATCAGCTTGCCTTCGGGCACTTCACCGAGCATCGCCGGGGACAGCTCTTCGCTGACCAGGATGGTTTTGTCCGGATAGGTCAGGGTCTGCTGGCGGGCCTGCTGCAGGTAGCTGAGCAGACGCCGGCCAATGTCCTTGACGTCCGAGGCACGCTCGCGCAGGTAGGCATCGTCCATCATCTCGAAGCGGCCAACGTGGTCGCTGACGACCTGGCGCAATGCGCCCTGGGCCCACTGGCCGGTGCGAATGACCTTGGACACCTCGCCGCCGAGCGCTGAGTCATCGAGCATCATCAGGTAGACGTCGAACAGCGCGCGCTCTTCCTTGCGCATCTGCGTGGCAAGCTTATCGGATAAAGCGCGCATGTCGGCGCGTACAGCCGCGAGGGCTGCTTCGAACAGCTCGAGTTCGGCTGGTATGTTATCGATCGCCTTGTCGGGTACCACGTCCAGATCAGCAGGTGGCAGGACGACGACCGCGGTGCCCACGGCAGCGCCGGGCGCACCGGGAATACCGATGAAACGGGTTTCCTGAATGCCTTTACCCTGCCGACCAAGGCCGCGGATCGAACCGGTTGCCTCAGCGTGGGCGATGACCCCGGCGAGCTGCGCGCTCATGGTGACGAGGAAGGCTTCCTCGCCCTCGTCGAACAGGCGCTGCTCTTTTTGCTGAATGACCAGTACGCCCATCACCCGTCGGTGGTGAATAATCGGTGCGCCGAGAAAAGAGGCGTAGCGTTCTTCACCGGTCTCGGCAAAGTAGCGATAGCGAGGGTGCTCGGAGGCGTGTTCGAGATTGAGCGGCTCCTCACGGGTGCCGACCAAGCCGACCAGCCCCTCGTTTGGAGCCATGCTGACTTTGCCGATGGCCTTCTTGTTCAAGCCTTCGGTGGCCATGAGCACGAAGCGCCCGGAATCGGGATCAAGCAGGTAGACCGAGCAGACCTGGCTGGCCATGGCCTCCCGAACCCTCAGCACGATGATCCCCAACGCCGCCGTGAGGTCCTTGGCGGCATTGACTTCCTGGACAATCTTGCGCAGCGTGCCGAGCATGCTCAGGGGCTTTCTCCCGTCAGTCCCGCGCCAAGAGGCGCGGGGCGAGTTCTTTTAAGGCGCGACGGTAAACCTCGCGCTTGAAGGTGACCACCTGGCCCAGCGGATACCAGTAACTGACCCAGCGCCAGCCGTCGAACTCGGGCTTGCCGGTCAGATCCATACGGACGCGGTCTTCGGCACCGGTAAGGCGCAGCAGGAACCATTTCTGCTTTTGACCGATACACAGCGGCTGACTATGAGTGCGCACCAGGCGCTGCGGCAAGCGATAGCGCAGCCAGCCACGGGTGCAGGCGAGAATCTGGACGTCCTGCTCTTCCAGGCCGACCTCTTCGTTCAGCTCGCGAAAGAGCGCCTCCTCCGGCGTCTCACGCGGATTGATTCCGCCTTGCGGAAATTGCCAGGCATCCTGATTAATCCGCCGCGCCCACAGCACCTGTCCGACATCATTGGTCAGGATGATGCCGACATTGGGGCGAAAACCATCGGAGTCGATCACGGCATACAACCTCGCAAACGCATGTCGCGGCATTGTTCCACAAAAACGTGAAAAGCAGAAAGTGCGCATGGGGGCCATTGATCAACCGGCTCCGATCCTCGATCCGAGCGCTCACCGACTGCCATCTATCGAGCGATCCCGCTATGCTTCACCCCCTTTAACCCCCGAGGAACGCAGCGTGCGCCTGGCTCTTTTCGATCTTGATAACACCCTTCTGGCCGGTGACAGCGACCACGCCTGGGGCGAATTTCTCTGCCAACGCGAGCTGGTCGACGCCGAGGCCTATCGCGCTCGTAACGACGCCTTCTATCAGGACTACCTGGCCGGTTCGCTGGATGTTCTGGAGTATCAGAACTTCTGCCAGGAACTGCTGGGCCGCAGCGAGATGCCGCAGCTGCAGCAGTGGCACGCCGAGTTCATGCGCGACCACATTGAACCCATCGTGCTGGCCAAAGGTGAGGCATTGGTCCGCCAGCATCACGAAGCCGGCGATCGCGTGGTGATCATCACCGCGACCAACCGCTTCATCACCGGGCCAATCGCCAAGCGCCTGGGGGTCGATACGCTGCTGGCTACCGAGTGCGAGATGCAAGAGGGACGCTACACCGGTCGCCTGACCGATGTGCCCTGTTTCCAGGAGGGCAAGGTGACGCGCATCGAGCGCTGGCTCATGGAGAACGATCAGAGCCTGGACGACAGTTATTTCTACAGCGATTCGCGCAACGATCTGCCGTTACTGGAGCGGGTCAGCCATCCAGTTGCGGTCGATCCGGACCCCACTTTGAGAGGCATTGCCGAGCAACGCGGCTGGCGCATCATCAGCCTGCGCTGACCTCAGCGCTAGACCGGCTTGGCGCCCATCAAACCCATGATGGCGACCAGAATCAGCAGGATCAGACCGGCATACACCAGTGCGAAACGTGGCAATGCTGCTGGCGCCGGGGTATCGCCCAGCGCTTGCCAGGCACGCAGGCGGCCGCCGAGCAGCAACCCCAGTGGCACCAGAACCAGGAACAGCACCGAGCTGGCCAGCAACCACAACTGGCCGAGCGGCAAGCCGGCCAGATGCGCCAGCCACCAGCCGGTGACCGGAAGCAACAACGCAAACACCGCCAGCAATGGCAGCGACATCAACCGGGTGCGGCGCAGCTTGTTCTGTAGCACCACAGGATCGGCCCGCCGCCAGGCTTTCCACAACATGATGATGTGGGCAATCAGCCCCAGCGTGAGGAGAATCGCCAGCGCGGCGTGGGTCATGTTCAGCAGTTGATAATGTTCCATCGATCCCCGCGGTACGGCTGGTCAGCCAAGAAAAAGTTGGTAAGCCGGATTGTCTGTTTCGTCCCAGTAGCGATAGCCGATCTTGTCCAGCGCGGCCGGCAACAGGTAACGGTCTTCGGCAGGTACCTGCAGGCCGGCAACCACCCGCCCGTCAGCCGCGCCGTGATTGCGGTAGTGGAACATCGAAATATTCCAGCGCCCGCCGAGATTGTTGAGGAAGTTGAACAGCGCACCCGGACGCTCCGGGAATTCGAACCGATAGACCACTTCGTCACTGACGCCGGACGCGTGCCCACCGACCATGTGCCGGGTGTGCAGCTTGGCCAGCTCGTTGTCAGTCAGATCAAGCACGGGGAAACCCTTCGCCCGCAGCCCGTCCACCAGTGCCGTCCGCGGATCGTTTTCCGGATGGGTCTGCACACCCACAAAGATGTGCGCCTCACGGTCTTCGTGGTAGCGATAATTGAATTCGGTGATCTGGCGCTTGCCGATGGCCTCGCAGAAGGCCTTGAAGCTGCCAGGCTCCTCGGGAATGGTCACCGCGATGATCGCCTCGCGCTTCTCCCCAAGCTCAGCACGCTCAGCCACATGACGCAGGCGATCGAAGTTCACGTTGGCGCCGGAATCGATGCCGACCAGCACTTGGTTTTCGATGCCTTCACGCTCCACATAGCGCTTGATTCCAGCCACGGCCAGGGCGCCTGCAGGCTCGGTGATCGAACGGGTGTCGTCGTAGATGTCCTTGATCGCCGCACAGATCTCATCGGTGCTGACCGTGATCACCTCATCGACATAGTGCTGACAGATATCGAAGGTGTGCTGACCGATCTGCGCCACCGCCACCCCATCGGCAAACAGCCCCACCTGTGGCAGCACCACGCGCTCGCCCGCAGCCATCGCCTGCTGCAGGCAGTTGGAATCGTCGGGCTCGACGCCGATGACCTTGATATCTGGCTTGAGGTATTTGATGTACGCGGCGACACCTGCAATCAAACCTCCCCCACCCACCGGCACGAAAACCGCATCAAGCTGGCCCTGATGCTGGCGCAGGATTTCCATCGCCACGGTGCCTTGTCCGGCAATCACGTGCGGGTCGTCGTAGGGGTGGATATAGACGTAGCCCTTTTCCTCGACCAGCTTCAGCGAGTAGGCCAGCGCCTCGGGAAAGGCATCCCCGTGTAGCACCACTTTGCCGCCGCGTGCACGTACGCCCTGCACCTTCAGTTCCGGCGTGGTGCGCGGCATCACGATGGTTGCCTTGATACCCAGCTCACGGGCCGCCAGGGCCAGGCCCTGGGCATGGTTGCCGGCAGACGCAGTCACCACGCCGCGCGCAAGCTCCTCAGGTGACAGCTGTGCCAGCTTGTTATAGGCGCCGCGAATCTTGAAGGAGAACACCGGCTGCAGATCTTCGCGCTTCAGCAAAATCTGGTTACCCAGCCGCTCGGAAAGCTGGCGGGCAGGCTGCAACGGGGTTTCCACCGCAACGTCATAAACGCGCGAGGTGAGGATCTTCTTGACGTACTGTTCGAGCATCGTGAGCTATCTTGGCGGGCATTGCGGGGCAGACGAGTCTACTCCGCGAAAAACGCCGCGGCCACCGGCAATCGGCACACAAAACAGCAGTACAGCCGCAGCAGGCAAGACCCACTGATGAGCCGCCGCTATACTCTCGCCCCACGACTCACTCACCGCCCGGACCTTCACGCCATGAACCAGGATCAACTCAAGCAGGCCGTCGCCCAGGCCGCTGTCGACCTCATCGTGCCGCAGCTTACCGACCGCAGCATCGTCGGCGTTGGCACCGGCTCCACCGCTAATTTCTTCATCGATCTGTTGGCCAAACACAAGGGCTTCTTCGACGGCGCCGTGGCTAGTTCCGATGCCACCGCGGAGCGTCTGAAAGGCCACGGCATTCCGGTTTACGACCTCAACTCGGTATCGGACCTGGAGTTCTACGTCGACGGTGCCGACGAAACCAACAGCCATCTAGAGCTGATCAAGGGCGGCGGCGCAGCCCTGACCCGCGAAAAGATCGTCGCTGCAGTGGCTCGCACCTTCATCTGCATCGCCGATGGCAGCAAACTGGTCGAGCGCCTCGGTGAGTTTCCCCTGCCGGTCGAAGTCATCCCGATGGCTCGCAGTCACGTCGCACGCGAGCTGGTCAAGCTGGGCGGCGACCCCGTCTACCGTGACGGCGTGGTGACCGATAATGGCAACGTCATTCTTGACGTGCACAACCTCATGATCGGCTTCGCCCCGGATGTCGAAGCGCAGATCAACAACATCGTCGGTGTGGTCACCAACGGCCTGTTCGCCGCGCGCCCGGCCGATGTCCTGCTGCTGGGCACCAAGGATGGCGTAGAGACGCTGAAACGCTGAAACGCTGAAACGAAACGGTGAAACTCTTCGGTTGCAGCTACGCTTGTTTGTGCAGAAACCAGCTAGCAGACCACCAACAGGAGGGTGTCGTCATGTCCGGCAAGTTCCAGCTGAAAAAAACCAGCAACGGTCAATTTCATTTCAATCTGGCAGCCAGCAATGGTCAGGTCGTATTGTCCAGTGAGCAGTACAAAGCCCATGCCTCGGCATTGACCGGCATCGATTCGGTACGCAAGAACGCTGTGCGCGAAGGCGCATTCGAAATCAAGGACTCCAGCAACGGCAAGCACTACTTCGTACTCAAGGCAAGCAATGGTCAGGTCATCGGCCAAAGCCAGATGTATGCCAGCCTGCACAGCGCAGAGCAGGGCTGTGAGTCGGTCCGCCGGCATGCACCTGAAGCCGTCCTGCACGACGAAAGCGCCGCCCCGGCCGCCTGAGCAATCGGTCAGCCGGCTGGCCGACACGGCAGCCGGTCACCCGGCTCACTTGCGAAAACACGCAGAACAGCTTCGCGCTCGGGCCTTGACTGACTTAAAGACGAGGCGCAGCGCGGCGCACAAGCATCAGCGTCGCCGACTGAACACATAGAAACGGTTCGGTTCGGCCACGACGTAGATATTCCCCTGCCCGTCCATGGCGACCCCCTCAGCCTGGTCGATACCCTCTACCAGGCCATTGACTCCGCCGAGCAGCCTGATGAAGCTTCGCGGCCGGCCTTGCAAGTCAAGCTCCACCAGCAGACGCGATTCATCAGAGAGCATCAGGGTATGCCCCGTACGCGGGTCGATGGCTACCGACGAGATATCGCGCACCAGCAACGGCTGTTTGGGAAGCGACTGAAGAGCCCCGGCGGCGCCGTCTTCACCAGGGAAGGGTAGTTCGAACAGGCCCTGCGGATCGCGCTCCTTGGCCAACAGCATACGTTTGGTGCGCGGATTCCAGGCCAGTCCTTCGAAGCCTTTGTTGCCTGCGCCGTCGAAACCCAGGTCATAGGTGGCGAGATCATCAAGGTCAAGACTCTCCATCCCTGGCGCCAGCCGAAACACCGCAACCAACCGGCGCCGCTCATCAACGATACCGAGCCGCCCGTTGTCCAGGGCTTCGACCGCTTCGGGATCAGAGAATCCGGTCAGGCTGATGCGTCGCAGCACCACACCGCCAGGGGAAAACTCTATGAGCTGCGGGTTTTGCCCGGTGACGGTAAACAGCGTCCCGGTCTCTGCATTCCAAGTCAGCCCGGAGGTTTCGTCCTCCCCGAGGCCGGACAGAGTGGTCTGCAGGACCAGTTCATAGTCTGGCAACCAGATGCTCGCGGCGCGCCCGCTGGCATCGACAGATCGCTCCTGCCAATAGAGTTTCAGCTGGTCGTCCCAATGCAGCATCCAGCCGGCCAGCAAGGCCATTGCAATGGTTAGAACGAGCGAAATGTAGAGAAACAGGCGTAGGCGGGTTGGTCGGGCGATGGCGTCAGGCATGTAGGCAAACCCTGGGAGAGCACGCGATTACAGCATGACCATCACAGGGAGGATATAGCGCTGCAGGCCGGATACCTCAGGCGCACCCGGCCCAGACTCAACTTAAAGCACTCGGCTCTCGAAGCGCGACAACCCGACCAGCTCCAGCACCAGCTCATCGCCCTGACTTAGCGGGCCAACACCCACCGGCGTGCCGGTCAGTACCACGTCGCCCGGTTGCAGGTTGAAATGCCCGGCGATGTGTTGCATCAGCGGCAGGATGGCATTGAGCATCTGGTTGCTGTTGCCGTCCTGACGCACTTCACCGTTGATGCTCAGGCGGATGCTGATGTCGGTCAGGTCGTCCACCGCATCGCCCGGCACGAACGGCGCCAGCACACAGGCGCCGTCGAAGCTCTTGGCAATTTCCCAGGGATGACCCTTTTCCTTCAGCTTGGCCTGCACGTCGCGCAAGGTCAGATCGAGAGCCGGAGCGAAACCGGAGATCGCATCGCGGACCTCCTCTTCGTTCGGCTTGCGCGACAACGGCTTGCCGATCAGCACGGCAATTTCGGCTTCGTAGTGAACGGCACCACGGTCGCTGGGAATGCTGAAGCCACCTTCCAGCGGCACGGTGCAACTACCTGCCTTGATGAACAGCAGCGGCTCGGTCGGCACTGGGTTGTTCAGTTCCTTGGCGTGCTCGGCATAGTTACGGCCTATGCAGACAACCTTGCCCAGCGGGTAGTGGATGGTGGTGCCGTCGGTGTACTGGTGTTTGTAGGTCATTGCGAATCCTCACGGGAGCGGCAAGCTGGTAGCAAAGGCTAAGCCGGGCTTCAGGCTTCAGGCTTCAGGCTTCAGGCTTCAGGCTTCAGGCTGAAAATCTTGCCCGGGTTCATGATGCCGTTGGGGTCGAACGCCGCCTTGATCGCTTTCATGTAGGCAATCTCGGCTTCCGAACGACTGTACTCGAGGTAGTCGCGCTTGGTCATGCCCACGCCGTGCTCGGCGGAGATCGAACCGTTGTACTTCTGCACAGTTTCGAACACCCACTTGTTGACGGTGGCGCACTTACCGAAGAACTCGTCCTTCTCCATGCCATCCGGCTTGAGGATGTTCAGGTGCAAGTTGCCGTCACCGATGTGGCCGAACCAGACGATTTCGAAGTCCGGGTAGTGCTCACCGACGATGGCGTCGATTTCCTTGAGGAAGGCCGGCACCTTGGCGATGGTGACGGAGATGTCGTTCTTGTATGGCGTCCAGTGGCTGATGGTTTCGGAGATGTACTCGCGAAGCTTCCACAGATTTTGCAACTGCTGCTCGCTCTGGCTCATAACCCCGTCGAGCACCCAACCCTGCTCGACGCAATGCTCGAACGTCGCCAGCGCCTGCTCAGCGCGCTCTTCGGTGGTGGCTTCAAACTCCAGCAGCGCGTAGAACGGGCAGTCGGTTTCGAACGGTGCCGGCACGTCGCCGCGGCCGAGCACCTTGACCAACGCCTTGTCCGAAAAGAACTCGAAGGCGGTCAGGTCCAGCTTGTCCTGGAAGGCGTGCAGGACCGGCATGATCGAGTCGAAGTCCGGCGTGCCCAGCACCAGCGCGGTCAGGTTGGTCGGCTGGCGCTCCAGGCGCATTGTTGCCTCGACGACGAAACCCAGCGTGCCCTCAGCGCCGATAAACAGCTGGCGCAGGTCATAGCCGGTGGCGTTCTTGATCAGGTCCTTGTTCAGCTCGAGCAGATCGCCCTTGCCGGTGACAACCTTCAGCCCTGCCACCCAATTACGGGTCATGCCGTAGCGAATCACCTTGATCCCGCCAGCATTGGTGCCAATGTTGCCGCCGATCTGGCTGGAGCCGGCCGACGCAAAATCCACCGGATAGTAGAGCCCCTTGTCTTCGGCGAACTGCTGCAGCTGAGCGGTGACCACGCCCGGCTGACAGACAGCAGTGCGATCCATCCCGTTGAACTCGAGAATCTGATTCATGTAATCGAACGAGACCACGACTTCACCGTTGGCCGCCACGGCAGCAGCAGAGAGGCCGGTGCGCCCACCAGACGGCACCAGCGCGATCGCGCGCTCATTGGCCCAGCGCACGATGGACTGCACCTGCTCGATGCTTTTCGGGAACACGATGGCCGAGGGTGCCGGAGCGAATTGCTTGGTCCAATCCTTGCCATAGGTATTCAGCGAATCGGCATCGGTCAGCACCTTGCCAGGCTCGACCAGGGTCTTCAGCTCATCGATCAGGGCGGGGTCGGTCATCATGGGAACTCTCATTCGATTCATGGTCACCCTGAGTACGCTTCAGCTCACGACAGGGTGTTTCGCGGGGTGCATATGCTAGCATAGGGCCCCCTTTGAAACGTGCCTCGGCAGACTTCCGACCCTCTGATTGCGGGTCGGCCAGCCTTCGCTGGACACTTCAGTCCTATCCCTCGGCCTTAAGGTTTTAATGCAGATGAGCCAGACCTCTCTCGACAAGAGCAAGATCAAGTTCCTTCTCCTCGAAGGCGTGCACCAGAACGCTGTCGACACCCTCAAGGCCGCCGGCTACTCAAACATCGAGTACCTCAAGACCGCGCTGACCGATGCGGAGCTGAAGGAGAAGATCGCCGACGCCCATTTCATTGGCATTCGCTCGCGCACGCAGCTCACCGAAGAGGTTTTCGAGTGTGCCAAGAAGCTGATCGCCGTCGGCTGCTTCTGCATTGGTACCAACCAGGTCAACCTAAACGCCGCTCGTGAACGCGGTATCGCAGTGTTCAACGCCCCTTATTCCAATACCCGCTCGGTCGCCGAACTGGTGCTGGCCCAGGCCATCCTGCTGCTGCGCGGCATCCCAGAGAAAAACGCGTCCTGCCACCGCGGTGGCTGGATCAAGTCAGCGGCCAACTCCTTCGAAATCCGCGGCAAGAAGCTCGGCATCATTGGCTACGGCTCGATTGGCACTCAGCTGTCGGTGCTTGCCGAAGCGCTCGGCATGCAGGTGTTCTTCTACGACGTGGTGACCAAGCTGCCACTGGGTAACGCCACGCAGGTCGGCTCGCTGTATGAGCTGCTGGGCATGTGCGACATCGTCTCCCTGCACGTTCCTGAGCTGCCATCGACCCAGTGGATGATTGGCGAGAAGGAAATCCGCGCCATGAAGAAGGGCGGCATCCTGATCAACGCCGCCCGTGGCACCGTGGTCGAACTGGAACACCTGGCCGCTGCGATCAAGGACGAGCATCTGATCGGCGCTGCCATCGACGTATTCCCGGTCGAGCCCAAATCCAACGACGAAGAGTTCGAAAGCCCGCTGCGCGGCCTGGATCGCGTGATACTCACTCCGCACATCGGCGGTTCGACCGCCGAAGCGCAGGCCAACATCGGTCTGGAAGTAGCCGAGAAGCTGGTCAAGTACAGCGACAACGGTACCTCGGTGTCCTCGGTCAACTTCCCGGAAGTCGCTCTGCCGTCGCATCCGGGCAAGCACCGCCTGCTGCACATCCACCGGAACATTCCGGGCGTGATGAGCGAGATCAACAAGGTGTTCGCCGACAACGGCATCAACATCTGCGGCCAGTTCCTGCAGACCAACAACGATGTTGGCTATGTAGTAATCGACGTAGACAAGGAATACTCCGACCTGGCGCTTGAAAAACTTCAGCACGTTAATGGCACGATCCGCAGCCGCGTGCTGTTCTAAGCACTGCACTGGCGGTACCGAACGGGAGGCTCAGGCCTCCCGTTTTCGTTTCGCTTGAGTTGATTGGGTATGCAGCGTTTGATTAGCTGGCTGAGGCTGGGTCGCCGCTTTCGTTCGAAGGCGAGTCCGGCCGAGCCGGTGTCGACGGTCTCTCGACAGGCGTTACTGGCGGCACCTCAGGCGGCGCCTCCAGCGTTGGAGGTCGCGGCTGGGCTTGGCTGTCATCGCCATTCTCGATCACATCCTGGCGCGGCTCGCGTGAGTCCAGCGGGTGCTCGCGGGCCTTTTCCGGGTGCGTTGGTCCGGTTCCGCCAGCAATTGCCAGCGGCGTCGTTATCAGTATCGAAACGAATAACCAGATGCGTATGGCCATGGCCTTCTCCGATTACCGGCTAATGGCAGCCCCTGCGGTCAGCCGCGACGGCGGAGCGCCTGTGACTGCGCAAGAAAAAGCCCCGACCGACGCCGGGGCTCTTTCAATAGTTGCAACGGCATGTCAGTTGCCAGTGGCACTGTTTCCCGTGCCAGTCGTATTGCCGACGCCGGTGCCTGTTTCAGTACCTGGCCCTGCTGGCTCACCGTCAACAGAGGTGCCAGTACCGGTTGTCAGACCAGTGCGGTCGGTGTCGTCGGTGGTTTTTCCATCCATCATGGTGTCGTCATGAGTGCTGCCCATTTTGCCGTCATGGGTGCCGCCTTCCATCGCGCTATTCGAGCCGTAACCGTCCTTGTCGTGGATGGCGCCGTTATCGGACGTGCCAGCAAAAGCAGAGGCAGACATCAGACCGGCCAGAGTCAGCGCGGCGAGCTTGGTCGTTTGCATGATCGCTCTCCTGTATCAAAGGGTTCATATATTCCGGCAATGGCCCTGGAAATAAATTTCACCCTAGCGCATGACAGGTTCTTTCAGAAGCGCTGAAACCCTTGCAGCGCGAGCCTTGCAGCCCTTCAGCCATTGGTCGCCATGCTGGGGCATCGACCGTTCATCGCCGTTTGCGCGCCCTACGCGGGCAGCAACAAGACAGGCAAAGCGCACGCTCAGCGCAGCAACTGTCACAACGTAATGCGTATAGCGGCCATGCTTGCCACGGAGCCATGCAGACTCCATCGAATGGGCGATTGACTCGCCATCGTTCATTAAGCCCACCGAGCGGCTTCTCCAACCGTCCGTCGGGTTGTCATCCTAAGCGTGCAGATGCCGGCCTAATCCCGACGTGAACGCTGAACTTCGTCATTTCTGGCCGGTCGTTTAGTAACTTTTCTATGCAGCATAACGGCACCCCAGACCAAGGATTGAACATGGACGAAGCGGACTTCACCCACCTGGAACGTAACCGGCCTACCGTCACCCTGCTGACCGGTAATGAACTACTGGGATTGTTCTTCAAGCACTTTCTTGGAGAGCAGGCTCAGCTGGAAGTGGCGCTGGAGCGGCTCGAGAAAATCGTTCCGGGCAGCACCGATCTCTATCTACTCGACGCGGGAAACAGCCAGGCCGAGCAGCTGTCCACACTGCTTGATCAGCTTGATCAGCAGACGCCCGTGGCGCTGGTCAATATCGCGCCGGAACAGGCCGAGCAGTTGGTCGAGAAACATCCCGCCATCCGCGGCGTGTTCTACAGCCACGCCACGCGCGAGCATCTACTCGACGGCATTCAGGTGCTACTGGATGGCGGCGACTGGCTTCCTCGGGTCCTGACCGAGCGCCTCCTCAGCCAATGGCGGCGCATGCGCCAACTCGCCGGCAGCAAGCCGTCACTGACGCTGCGCGAGCGGGAAATTCTCAGCCTGGCTGGCAAAGGTCTGTCGAACGCCGAGATCGCGGAACAGCTGTGCCTGAGCCCGCACACCATCAAGAGCCATATTCACAACCTGTTGCGTAAGATCGGTGCCTCCAACCGGGCCGAGGCGGCCTTTCTTCTGCGCGGCCGACTGGATTGGTCCGAGCCGTGCCACGCTTGACGCTGTGCCTGTTGCTGCTGAGCCTGCTCGGGCCCGTGCAGGCTGAAGAGCCGCTCAGCCAGGCGCAGGGCGAAGCCGAGCTGAATGGACTGATCATCGACAACACCATTACCCGCTTCGGCCATGACTTCCACCGCTACCTGAGCTTCCAACTGCAGGACGCCAGCGCCCTCGACGCCGATCTGGTAGTGCGCGAGCGCCCTTCGGCGCGCTGGGGCAGTCTGATCTGGGTGGAGTACGGACAACTCACCGTGTATCGGCGATTCCTGCAGCCCAACGTAGCGGAGATCGAAGATATCGCGACCCAAGCTGCGCAGTTGATCTTGGAAGAGGTCAACCGCAGCAAGCTGCAGAACCTGCTCCAGGACACTTTCGACATGGACCGGGACGAGCTGTGAGCTACCGGAGGCTTAATCCGCCCCGCTCATCACGTAGCGCTTGTTTTGCACCGTTCGATGGATGTTCAGCATCCCGTCGGCAGATAAGAATCCGAGCACAACTTCGAGGTGCCTGCATGGATCGTCTAGCCCTATTCCGCCGCGGTTTTCTTGCCGCTGCTCTGCTCGCCGGCCAGGCCGCGTATGCGGCCGATCTAATGGACAACGGGGATCTTGCGGGAGGCTCATCGAGCCTCGCCAATCCGGCGGTCGCCGCCTTGCAACTGCCTGATATGCAAGTCGCGTGGGTGCTGCAAACTGGCAATGACAACCTGGCCGATGTAAGTCAGACCGGCACGGCTCAGTTGGCGAACATCGTGCAACAGGGCAGCGACCAACAGGCCTTCGTCCTCCAGCAAGGCGAAAACCAGATAGCAACCATTCTGCAGATTGGCCAAGGCAACCTGGCCGACATCAGCCAGATCGGCAGCGACAACCAGGCCGCGATAGCTCAGATAGGCTCAGAAAACACTGCCAGCATCGAACAGCTCGGCAATGGCTTGAGCAGCAGTGTTACCCAGTACGGCAGCGGCCAGCAGGTCCAGATCGTCCAGCATCGCTAACAAAAGGTAACGCTATGCGCAGTTTGCATCTCCTTGCGTCAGCCGCTCTGCTGTCTGTCGCTATTGGCGCACATGCCGACAACAACGCCAAACTCGTACAGACCGGCAATGATAACGACGCCACGATCGACCAAACCGGGCTGCTCAACCAGGCCACGATCCGGCAGAACGGTACGGCCAACAACGGCGCGATCTACCAAGGCGTTATCGCTGAGCTGAATGTGGCCAGTATCGTGCAGATCGGCAGCAATAACGCCTCTATCTACCAAGGCGATGAAACTCGCTTCTCAACTGCCAACGTTTATCAGCAGGGCACCGGCAACCGCGCCGAGGTCGAGCAGCACTGGTATACTAATGAGCTGCAAATCAGCAGCATCGGCGATAATAATTCCATTTCGGCCATTCAAAATGGTATCGCTCGGGCTGAGGCACGTCAGATTGGCAACGGCAATTCGCTGGTAATGACCCAAGACGGCTTTTACAACGGAAATTGGACAGCTGTGTATCAGGTCGGCGACGAGAACAGGGCCAGCATCGAGCAGGGCGATGGCAGCGATATTCAACTGGCCCAGAACGGCAATATGAACACCGCGACGATTTCGCAGTACAACCGGTTTGGTGAAGTCGAGTTCAATCAGGCAGGCGACAATAACCTGCTGACGGTCGAGCAGAGCGGTCGAGACAACAGTTTTCGCGGCTCGTCGACAGGCAACTCCAATAGCGTCGAGTTGGTGCAATGGTTCGATGGCAACCAGGCCAGCGTTGTGCAATCCGGCGATGACAACATCGCCGCCATCAACCAGCTAGCCGGCTACAACGAGGCCCGCATCAATCAGGTCGGCATGGCAAACCAGGGCTCTATCACTCAGAACGCTGAGCTTATGAAAGCGGTCATTTCGCAGACGGGAACCGGCAACACGGCCACCGTCACTCAACAGTGATCCAGACCTTGGCCCTCCGATTATGCTCACAGCGACCCTTGCCGCCATGCTGCTAGCCTCCGCCGCTGGGCCGGTTGACGCTCGCCTGGAGCTACTGCCTGAAGCGGACCGCTTGAATCTGCGGTTGTGTTTCAGCAGCGCCGAAGCTCACCGACTTAACTATCAGCTAGAGGTGCGATCTCAAGGCGGAGCTGGCACCAGTCGCAGTCGCCAATCGGGCTCGCTGACCAGCGGGCCTGAAATCCAGTGCCCGCTGAACAACCGGCTGGGTATCGCGCCCGACAGCCATATCGAGGCGACCGTTACCTGGACCATCGACGGCCACGAGCAAACGCCCCTGCGCCAGAGTTATCCGTCTAGCGAACCGGCAGATTCCCCGACACCTGCTCCTCGCCAGTCGCCGGCAGCGGATGCGATGGTCGTCAAAACGGATTCAAATCTGCGATAGCTATCGCGGCTCGTTGCGTCTGAGTCGGCGAATCCCAGCATCACCCTGCATACCACAGACTGACGTTATCAGCATGCTGAAAGCCGGACACATCTCCCGAACTACAATGTCAGCCGTTCGCCGACATCCATGCATATTTTCTGGCGCCGCAGGTGATCGGAGAGGCCAGCTCTGCTGACTGACCCGACGAAGGGCCCTGACGATGGATGCCAGCAGCAAGACTGGCTGCTACAGTTCCTGGCCAAATCACTTACCGGATGCGACAGATGTCACTGGACGACAACAAACGGCTGGTCCGCCAGCACATCGAGCTGAGCTGGAACCGCGGGCACCTGGCCCTTGCCGAGAAGCTGCACAGCAAGGATTTCCTCTACAAGAGTTCCTTCGTCGGCCATCCGATGGCCAGCCCCGAGTTCGCCGCGATGGTGACCCAGATCCGTACCGCCATGCCCGAGCTCGAAGTGGTCGTCGAGGAGTGTGTAGCTGAGGGCGATAAGGTAGTCACTTGGAGCACCTTGATCGGCACCATCGAAACTCCCGCGCTCGGCTACCCACCCAGTGACAAGGTCATGAGCATTTCGGCGATGGCGTTCTGGACCCTGACGCCAGGCCTGCAAGTCCGCGAGATCTGCACCATGTTCGACATGGAAAGCTTCCGCGCCCAGCTCGGACTGGCGACCCGCACCTACGCCGAAAAAGCCCTGCCCTGACGGCTGCGCGCGGCCAGCAAGGAAGCGTTTCGCGCTTTCGCAGCAGTCATCGCCCCGGTTTCGCGGTCCATTGCACAGGCACCCGATTCCGAAAAGGCAGGTTGAATGCACCGCCCGCTGTTGCTCAAAACCCTGGTTTGCCTCGTTGTACTTGCGCTGATGGTATCCGCGATCAATCCGCACGACCGCACCACCTGGCTGCTGGAAGTCTTACCGGTGGCCTTCTTGCTACCGGCGCTGGTGTACAACCACCAGCGGTTTCCGCTTTCGTCCCTGCTGTATCTGTTACTGGCCGTCCAGGCGCTGGGACTGATTGCGGGCGGCCATTACACCTTCGCCCGCGTGCCGGTGGGCTTCTGGCTTCAGGACTGGCTGGACCTCAGTCGCAACCACTACGATCGCGTTGGGCATTTCTTCCAGGGCGTTGTGCCTGCGCTGATCGCGCGGGAGCTGCTGGTGCGCAAGGACCGGGTTCATGGCAAGCACCTATTGCCGTTTGTTTGCGTGAGCATGGCCATGATGCTCAGCGCCGTTTACGAACTGGTCGAATGGGGGACGGCCCTTGCGCTTGGTCAGGGGGCCAAAGCCTTTCTCGGCATGCAGGGTGATCAGTGGGACACCCAGGCCGACATGTTCTGCGCACTGCTCGGCAGCCTCACCGCTATGACGCTGCTGGTGCGTTTACACGACCGCAGCATGGCCGCCATCGGTAAGCCCCAACCGGTACGCTCAGCCATCCAAGGCGAAACCGTGAGATAAATGACGACACTAACTATCGGTTTAATTAAATTAAATGATTGGCTGAGTTAATCAATAAAGACGTTGTCTTCGGGATATCACATTCGTCGATTTGTACTATTGATACGCTCATGTTTGTCCCGTTTGCCCTCGCTCGTAGCATAGGTCCCGTACCCCACTACTACCGAAGGACATTCTCATGAAAAAACTACTTACAAGTGCGATTCTGGCCAGCATCGCGTCCAGTGCCTTTGCAATCCCACCAAGCCATCCTCAGCCTATCTTGGGCGAAGCGCAGGGCGCCGAAACCGTACAGAAGCACGTCATCACCGACCGCAGCGTTTCGGAAAACGGCTTTGATCGTACCCCGCTTGGCGAACAGTTTGCAGAAGATGGTTTCGATCTCACGCCGATCAGTGACCAGATTGCAGAAGACGGCTTCGACCACACACCGATCAGTGATCAGGTTGCAGATGATGGTTTCGACCGTACTCCGCTTGGGCAGCTGGTGGCCGAAGACGGCAGCGACCGCACCGGACTCGGCGCGGTCTGAAGTTAACGCTTCAATTCAAGGCGCCGTTGGCGCCTTTTTAATTTATCGAATAATTATTACTAGGACATAGGCGCTGCATGTCCGACCTACTGCAGTTCGCATCGGCACATAAATTAACCGAAACGTTATTCCTGAATCACCACAACCAACCCAACCACAGCAAAGCGGCCAGCAGCCAGGCGCTCATGGTCAGCGCGCCGATGCTCCAGAAGCGGTTCCAGCGGCGTTCCCGTTGTCGCCAGCGCGAGGCATTCGGGTGAGCGGTTGGCACAGCGATCGGCGGGTGTAGAACCAGATGTCGTAGTTGTAGCGAGAGCGTCAGCGCCGGGTTGGGCAGATTCGTCAGGCGTGTCGGAACCTTCCAGCCGCGGTGCCATGCCAAGCCAGCCAAACCCAGCGCCAGCAACAGCGGCCATAACGCCGCCCAGATGCCGCTTGGATTGAGGCCATGCAGCATCGGCTCGCGCAGGGCGGGCCACAGCCAGGGCAAGAGTAACGAGCAACTGCTGAGCAATGCCCAGGGCAACAGCTGAGGTAACGGTGGGCGGTTCACTGGCGCATCGCGGGCATCCCGGCATAGCAGCCACAGCGCGCGGATCAACAGCAGCGACGTGGTCAGGCTGCTGAGGCTCAGCCAGACCAGCCAGCCTTCGAACTCACCGGCATGCCAGACCTCTTTCAGCGCCGTTTTTACTGCTCCGCCGCTGGTCAGCGGCAAACCGACGATTGCCAGTGCCGGCAGCGCCAGCAGCGCCCAGCCGATACGCGGTAGGTGACCGGCGTGGATCAAACCCGCCGCGAGAAACAGAGCCCCCTTGGCCAGGCCGTGATGCACGCCGTAGAGCATCAGCACGACGGTCATCGCCTGCCGTTGCTCGGGATGCCGCCAGGCGAGGGCCAGCAGCATTACCAGATAGCCCATCTGACTGACCGATGAATAGGCCAGCACCGCTTTGGCCTTGCCCGCAACGAGGCCGAGCAGTGCCGGATAGACGGCACCGAAGATGCCCATGGCGAGCAGCACGTCCGCCCAGCTGGACAGCAACGGATCGCTTTCGGGCAGGCATCGCCAGATGCCCAGCAGACCGGCCTTAAGCATCGCCCCGGACAGCACCGCGCTGGCCGGTGCAGGTGCTGCTGGATGGGCCAGAGGCAACCAGACGTGCAGTGGCCAGAAACCGGCCTTGAGCCCCAGTCCCGCCAGCAACAGGATCAGCGTCAGGCCATCCATGGGCAGCGTTTGCCAGGCGGCGAACGAGAAGTCGCCGCCAGCCGCATGGCTGCGCAGCATCAGAGCGGCCAGTAAGGCCATCTCACCGGAGATCGCCAGCTGCAGGTACAGCCGCCCGGCGCGGCGAGGGCCGGGGCCGCCCTGATGAGTGATCAACCCGTAGGCAGCGAGGCTCATGGCGCTGAAACCGAGGTAGAAGCTCAGCGCATCAGTGGCGATGATCAGCAACAGATTGCCGGCCAGTGCCACCAGCCAGAACGTCCAGAAGCGCAGCCGCTTTGAATCATCCCTCTGACTGCTGCTGGCGAAGACGCTTGCACAGCCCCACAGCAACGCCGTGAACGCCAGCCAGGCGCGGGAAAGTGCATCATCGGCGCCCCAGCGCACGCCCTCCCAGAGCATCGGCAGATCCAGCGTAGGCATCGGCTGAACGACCAACATCAGCGCCGGAACACAGGCCAGCCACAGCCAGCCGATGGCGCGCTCGCGCCAGATCGCCAGGCTGGTCGCCGCCAAAAGCGGCGCAAGCGACACCAGCATCCAGAGCCAGGCGCCACTCATAGCGCGAACTCGCGGTTGACGATCAATTGCGCCCAGCCCAGCGGGCTCAGCGCCGTGCCGGCCAGCACGCCCACCAGCACTGACAAAAAGGCGGTGAAGACCGCGGGGAGCAACAACATCCAGTGGGTTTCCCAGCGCTCCTCGCGCCAGTTGTCTTCGTGCCAGTCAGCCGGTTCGGCGAACCAGCCACGCCACAGGAGCGGCAGGAAATAGCCGGCGTTGAGCAGCGCCGAGCCCATCAACACCAGCAGCACCCAATCCTGCCCGACCTCCAGCGCGCCCATGCCCAGCGACCACTTGCTGACGAAGCCAGCAATCGGCGGAATGCCGATCATGCCCAGCGCACCGATACTGAACGCCGTCATGGTCAGCGGCATGCGCCGGCCGACACCGTCCATTTCGCGAACACGATGGATGCCAAGGGTTTCGGCGAAATTGCCCGCGCAATAGAACAGCGTGACCTTCATCAGCCCCTGATGGACCAGATGGGCCAGCCCGCCCACTGCCGCGATGGGCCCGAGCAAGGCGACGCCAAGGGTCACGTAAGACACCTGGCTGATGGTCGAGTAGGCCAGGCGCTTTTTCAGCTCCTGCTGCTGGAGGGCGCGCATCGAGCCATAGAGGATGGTCGCCGTGGCCAGCCAGAGCAGCGGCCCGGCCATGTCCAGCTGCTCCATGGCCTCAGCGCCATAAACGTCATAGACCACCCGGATAATTCCGAACGCACCAGCCTTGACCACCGCCACCGCATGCAGCAGCGCGCTGACGGGTGCTGGCGCCACCATCGCCTTCGGCAGCCAGCCATGCAAGGGAATCAGCGCGGCCTTGACCCCAAGCCCGGCAACCAGCAGGACGAAGGCGACGCGCAACGCCAGGTCGTGCTCGCCCACCGCCGCCAGCAAGTAGCCGCCCGGCTGGAAGTCCTGCCCGCCGGCCAGGCCATGCAGCAGCGCCACGCCCATCAATACCAACGCACCACCGCCCACGGTGTAGGCCAGATAGACGCGCCCGGCGCGCAGCGCTTCGGGCGTGCCGCGATGCACCACCAGCGGGAACGTCGCCAAGGTCAGCATCTCGTAGAACAACAGAAAGCTGACCAGATTGCCCGCCAGCGCCAGGCCTACGGTGGCGCTCACGCAAAGGCTGAAGTAACCGAAGAAGCGCGACTGCAACGGAGAATTTTCAAGGTAGCCAATGGCGTAAATGGTAGTGGCCAGCCACAGCACCGACGACAGTGCGACGAACAACAGCGACAGCGCATCGCCCTGCAGCACCAGCGGCGCGCCGGGAAGGAATGGCAGACTGAAGCGAAACTCCAGGCCTTTGCTCACGCCATAGATCATCGCCGCCACCAGCAGCAGCTTGATCACCACGCCACTGAGGTTGAGCGTGACCCGCAACCGATGCTGGTCTTCGTGCAGGGTGAAGATCAGAAGGCCCGGCACCAGCGAGCTGAGCACGATGGCCAACGGTAACCAATGGGTCCAGTTCATCGCGCCACCCCTCCGAGCCAGAGCAGCAAGGGCTCGCTGATCAGCGCCAGACTGAGCACCAACAGCGCCGGCAGCATCGCCAGCCATTGCGCAACGGGATCAGGCTTGACGCTGGGTGGGTTGGGCCGCGCACGATCGAAGCCCAGCGCCACCACACGGAACACATAGGCCGCCGACATCAGCGTGCCGAGCAGCACACCAAAAGCCCATGGCCAGTGCTGCGGTTGCTCGAACAGCGGCTGCAGCAACAGCCACTTGGCAAGAAAGCCTCCACTGGGCGGCAGACCAATCAGGCTGCCGCCGGCGACAGCGAAGGTCGCCATGGCCACCGGCATGTTCTGGCTAGCACCTTTCAGCGCGCGTACCCGACGCGTACCCAGCACCCGCTGCAGCTCGCCGGCAGCCAGGAACATCGACACCTTGGCCAGCCCATGCGCCAGGATGAACAGCCACAGCGCCGCCTCCATTCGCGGCTCCTGCCAATGCAGCAGCAGGCCGAGCGCCAACAGCGCATAGCCCAGCTGCGCAACCGTCGAATAGGCCACCAGCATCTTCAGACGCGGCGCGCGCAGCGCCGACCAGCCTCCAGATATCAACGCCAGGATGCCGGCCCCGGCGAACAGAAACCCGGCCTGACGCCCCAGCTCCGGTGGCGCGATCTGGCTCCAGATCAGCCACAGGATATAGATCGGTCCCTTGACCACCAGCGCGGAGAGCAAGGCGCTGACCGCCGTCGGTGCGCCGGAATGCGCCGGTGGCAACCACAGGTGCAGCGGCCACAATGCCGCCTTGAGCATCAGCCCGACACTCATCAGCAATAGCGCCAGGCGGGTCGTGTTGTCAGCCTCGGTCAACTCGGCCAGCACCAGCACATCGAGCACACCGTAGCGGCCATAGAACAACGCCACGCCAAACAGGTAAGCGAGCGACCCGGCCAGCGACAGCATCAGGTAGTTGAAGGCCGGCCGATAGGCCTTGCGCCCGGCCAGTGCCACCAGCGCCACGGCACAGAGGCTCAGCAATTCAAGCGTGACGTACAGGTTGAACAGGTCCGCCGATAGCCACAATGCGACCAGCGACGCATGCAACAGGCAGGACAACGGCCAGTAATCCTCGTTGCCAGTGGCGTGCGGGCTGCGCGCTGCATAGAGCGCGACCAATAGATGCAAGCCGGCGGTAAAGACCATCAGCAGCGCGGTGAGCGGGGTCAGCTGAAACCGGATCGCCAGCGGTGTCTCCCAACCGCCGATCTGCAACAGCTGCGGCCCGAGGCTGATCGCCTGCTGCAAGGCAAACGCCGCAGCGGTCAGGCTGGCAGCGCTCATCAGGATCACGCAGAGGCCGCTGCGCGCCGGCCGCAGCAACACCAGCAGCAGAGCAGCAAGCAGCGGTAGGGACAGGCTCAGCAACGCCGCATTCATTGTCGCGGCTCCTGCTGACGCTTTGAATGCTCCGGAACTTGCGCCACGCCGGCCAACCGCAACGCCAGGGCGGTGGCGCTGACCGCCACCACCAGCCCGGTCACCACCAGCGCTATCAGCAGCGGATCGCTCGGCTGGCTGCGCGCCGCCAGGGCAATCATCACCAGAAACACGCCACTGCCCATCAGGTTGAAAGCGATGATCCGGCGCAGTGCATGACGCAATGTCAGCAGGCCGTGCAGCCCCAGTAGCCAGAGCGTTGCACCGATGATCATCCAGAACAGGCTGCTGCTCATGAGGAGACGTCCTCCCCTTCGCCCACCACCAGCAGGCTGAGGCTCGCAGCGATCGACAGGGTCGCTACGCTCTCGATCAGGACGATGAGCAGCTTGGTCGCCCCGCTTGGGTAAGTCAGCCAGCCCTCGCCCAGCCAGGCGGTCATCAACGCAACACCGATAAACACCAGCAGGCCGCCCAGCACCAGCAAGCGCAACGGCGTGAATGACCAGCGCAACCGTGGCACCAAGCCCGACAAGCGCAGCAGCACCACACCCGAGGCCAGTAGCGCCCCAGCCTGAAAGGCGCCACCTGGCGCACTGGCTCCGCGCCAAAGAATGTAGCCGGCAGCCAGCACCAGCAGCGGGGCGAGCACGCGCGCCCAGGCTCGTAGAAGCGGCCAGGGCTCGGCCAGATCCAGCGGTCGCGGCCCCAGTTGCCGAGCGCCAAGCAGCGCCAGCAGCAGGACGGCCAGTTCGAGCAACGTGTCCCAGGCGCGGTAGTTCAGCAGCACGGCGGTTACCGGGTGGCTGACACCGGTCTCATCCAGATGCTGTGTGATCAGCGCCGGCATACGCGGCTCTACCTCACTCAGTGGTGCCAGCCCTTGCACCAGCAGGATCAGCATTGGCAGCACCACAGCCGCGGCGCCCAGGCGCAGTCGCGTACCGGTGGCATCTGGCAGATCCGCCGGCCCGGGCTGGCGCGCCAGTGCGGTGAACAGCAGAACGCCCGTCAGTCCGGCGCCAATCGCCGCTTCGGCCAGCGCCAGGTCCGCTGCGCCCAGGCGCGCCCAGATCAACGCCAGCGCGAGGCCGAAGGCGATGAACAGCAGCACGCTGGTGTAGAGGTTACGACCATGCAGCGCGCCAAAGGCGAGCCCCAACAGCAGCAGCCCAAGCACCCCGTCGAACAGCCATTCAGTCATCGCGTGGCTCCTCACCGGCCTGTCGCGCCAGCAACTGGCAGGCGGTGGCGCTGGAGGCCAGCAGCAACAGCCAGACCAGCACCATCTGCCCGACCTCCCATAGGCTGTCGGCACGCAGCGAGAGGCCGGCAATCACCAGCCCGAGGCCCAGGGTGTCCGCCTTGGTTAAGGCATGCAGACGGCTGACGGTGTCGGGAAAGCGCAGCAGACCGATACTGCCCGCCACGAAAAACAGCAGACCGCCAATCAGCAGCAGCCAGCTGAGGCCATCCAGCAGCAGCTCAGTCATGTCGGCCCCTGCGCAGCAATTGCACCAGCGCGGCGCTTGCGACCGCTGCGAGTAACCCCAGCAACAGCGCCACGTCACGTAACGCCGGCTGGTGTTGCCATTGAGCAAGCACCAACAGCAAGGCCGTGCCGGTGGTGCCGAACAGCTGGATCGCCAGCAGCCGATCCACCCGACCCGGCCCCAACACCACGCGGCCGAGCCCGATGATGATGGTTAGCAGCAGCAGGGACGCGTACACCGCCATCAATGCGAGCGCCCCCGCACCAGCAGCTGCTCAAGTCGCTGTTCGAGTTCGCTCACGGTGGGTTTCCACGGCTGGCGCTCATCAAGCACATGCACGCGCATCTGGTCGCCCTCCACTCGCGAGGCCAAGGTGCCGGGCAGCAGGCCGACCAGCGCAGAGAGCACCAGCCGCACCTGAGGCGAAGAGCTAGCAATTGGGTAGTCGAGCCACGCGGGCTGCAGCGGTCGGCGTGGATGAACCGCACGCACGGCCACATCCCAGGCGCCAGCGGCCATCCTGCCGAGAAAGAAACCGACAAACCCAGGCAGCGCCCGCAGCGACGGGTGCCAGGGCCGCAACCCTAACCAGACTGAAAGCCCTGCGGCCAACAGGATGGTCGGTACGCCCAGCGACCATCCGCCACCTTCGCTGAAAAGTGCCCAGACCAACGTATAGATCACCACCCAGCCCAACCCATCCAGCCATCGGCGAGCGCTCCCGACCTCCATCATCACTGCGTCTCCTTGTCTGGCACGTTCTGTTATGGAACGGGCTCTGGACCGGACGTTCCGCTGGATCGACGTACTGGCGTGTTTCAATGCGTTGCCGAGCGACCCTGCGCCGGCGGGATGACGATCTCGAGCGACTCGCCCGGCCCCAGCTGGCACCTGCCTTGAGCATAGTGCAGCGGCACCGAACCCGAGTTTTCATGGGCGGCGCGAACCCACAGCGAGCCGTCAGTCAGCTGCAGATGCAGGCGCGCCTGCCGGAACACCAGCGACAGCGCTATCTGCCGCAACTGCGGCGGTGGCGACGGGAAAATGTGTAACCCATCAAGCTCCAGACGCACCCCAAGGTAATGGCGCTGCATCACGTCGAGCGAGCCGCACAAGGCGCCGAGATGGATGCCTTCCTGAGTGCCGCTGTTGCCTGGCGAACCCAGATCGGTGGCCAGGGCCTGCTGGTAGTAGGACCAGGACGCCTCGCTGTCGATACCCGCCAGCGCACCGGCGCAGACAACCTTCGACAAACTCGACTCATGGGTGATGCGGGCGAGATGATAGGCGACGGTGTGGCGTGTGCAGGCCATGTCATGGCGGTAACCCAGACGCTCAAGGATCTGCTGCAGGGTCTGCCGGGGTAGCAGATGATAGGCCATCAGCACATCGGCCTGTTTGGTCAGCTGGTAGCGATCGCAGCTGTCATGCCGCGCTTCGAGCATCCAGTCCAACCGTGGCCGGTCACCGTGCAGCCACTCCTGCGATGGCGCTTCCAGCTTGTCGAAACCTTCGAACTGGCTGAGCGATTGATCGTCGACGAAGGGCAGGTAAAGACCTTCTGCGATCGCTTGCCAGTGTTCCGGCTCGTCCGGTTCCAACGCCAGCCGTCGCTGTAGCGCGGTTGCATCGGCCTCGCTGAGCAACGCCAGCACCTGCCGCGCGCGGCCGAGCGTCCAGGCCGCCATCAGATTGGTGTAAGTGTTGTTGTTCAACCCCGGCTCTACCGCGTCCGGGTAGCTGTTGTGATATTCGTCAGGGCCGATTACACCGCAGATCAGGTAGCGCTGCCGCGACGCATCGAACTGCGCCAGGCTGGCCCAGAAACGCGCCACTTCAATGATCAACTCACCGACCGGTCCGGCCAGCAATGCCTCGTCAGCGGTGGCCAGATACAGCTGCCAGGCGTCGTACGCCACAGCTGAACCGATATGCCGCTGCAGGTGGGTGTGGTCAGCCATCCAGCGACCGGACATCGGGTTGCACTGCCATGGCGGCGTCTCTTCCTCGCCCGTGCGTGCGCTGCGCCAGGGAAACATGGCCCCCCGCAGCCCTGCGCGACGGGCCCGTTCGCGCGCCTTGTCGAGGCGCGCATAACGGTAGTTGAGCAGGCTTCTGGCGAGTTCGGGCCAATGAGTGGCGAGTACCGGGTAGGCGAACAGCTCGTCCCAGAATACCTGGCCGTAATAGCCTTCCATCCAACCCCGAGGCGGAAAGCCAAGGTCACGCCCAACGCTGAGTGGCGACACGGTTTGCAGCAGGTGAAAGGCATGAAAGTGCAGCGCATGCTGCAGCTGCGGATCGTCCGCTGTGAGCGCGAGCCCCTGCCACAGCCTTTGCCAGGCTTCGGTGCTCGCCTGTTCCAATTGCAAATAGCCGTCACATGGCAACTGTCGCTGTGCCTCGACACGCGCGCCGTCGTCGGTTGCGGGTCGTTCCTCGTAGACCAGCACTACCGCGCACTTCTCGATGATCAGCCGACCGCTGTCCGGCACGCTGCAGTCCGTCTGCTGGATCAGCCGATGATCATCGAGGGTGGCGCGCCATTGCAGGGGTTGCTCGGGCGTCCTGATCTCTGTCGCCATCGCCAGTCGACGGCGATGGTCGTGCAGCCGGGCGCTAAGTGCGGCCGCGCCCTTCTCGTCATGGTCGAAGGCAAGGTGCTGCAATCGCTGTCCTTCATAGGCACGGTTGCGGCGAACCCCGGCGTTGCGTACGCCACCGTCCAGCACTGTACGCAGGCGCAGCTTGAGGCCGGGCGGCAACTGCAGCTCCCAGCGCAGCACGGCAAGATTGGGCGTCGCCATGCTGACCAGACGACGTTCCAGCAACCTCACCCGGTAATCAGCCAGATCGAATTCGAGGTGCCGTTCGAGCACGCCGGTGTCCAGGCTCAGCGTTTGCCGATAGCGCCGCAGGTCGATCCTATCGAGGCTGAACCAATCGCCATTATCTAACGCGAAGCTGAGACCGAAGGGGTCCGGCAAGTTGACCAGTGCCGCCATCTGCACCGAGTCACCATTGACCTCGCGCGGCGCCTCGTCATACCAGCCGGCGCGGTAGAAACCCGCGTAGTGTGCGCTGTCATCCGCACGGGGCGTTGCGGAAGCTTCCGGCGCACTGGCCCGCCACGACAAGACTCCGTTGCCCAGCGCGAGCAAGGCTTCGCGCCTTCGCTCATCGCCGCGGTCGTAATGCTCGAAGACGATCTGGCATCGCGTGTTCGGCTCAGCCATCCAGCCTCCTCGCGTTCTCGAGCAGCTTTTGCGCCAGCTCGATCACCCGTTGTCGATCGGCATACGCGGGCTGCGAGCCATAACCCGTGACGGCAAGTTTCGCCGCAGCCACGCCCCAGGCGGCGGCCTCCCGTGGCTCAAGGCCTTCGAGCAAAGCCACGGCGAACACGCCGGTAAAGGCATCGCCAGCGCCGGTGGTATCGACCGGTTCTACGTCGCCCGGCGGGATGTGCAGGGTCTGGTCAGCCGTCGTCAGCACGCAGCCGCCATCGCCGAGCTTGATGCACACCACGGCAGGCCCGTCGCGCTGCAGTTGACGCGCGGCATTCGCGAGCTGGTCCAGGGTGTCGAGCGAATGGCCAACCAGCCCTTCGGCTTCCGAGACGTTCGGTGTGATCGCGTACAGCCTGGGCAACAGCGCCTGCTCCACACGGTCGGGGAAGGACGGGTCGAGCACCGCCTGAATGCCCTTTCGAGTTGCCGCTTCCAGCGCCTGGCGTACCACCGGCGCTGGTACTTCGTAATCGAGTACCAGGCAGGCGGGCGTTGCGCAACCGTCGATGGCGGCGGCCATGGCTTCGATGGCCGCGTCGTCCCAGCAGTCGTTGGCATTAGTCGCCAGGACGATGTTTTTCTTCCCATCCGGCGGCACCATGATCATCGACACGCCAGTGGACTGACCGCCGGCGCGCCCGACGTTATCCACCTCAACGCCAGCCTGACGCAGCGGGTCGAGTGCCTGTTCGGCCAGCTCGTCGTCACCGACGCGGCCGAGTAACAGGCTGCGGTGCCCGAAACGAGCGCCGAGATACGCCGTATTGCTGGCCTTGCCGCCGGACAGGCGACACAGGTCATGGGCCAGCTGGGTTTCGCGACTGCCTGCAGGCTCGTCGACCCGCACTTGGAAGTCAGCGTTGATGCTGCCCAGCGACAGCAAGGTGAAACGTTGCATGGACATGCTCCGACGGCTCAGGCTCGTCCTTCAACGGACCTGAACTGCCGGCGAGGGTTCGCGTTTCGCTGAGCGCACGAGCCAGCCGAGGCGGAACCGCGCGATGCTGTGGCACGCCCAGACGCTGTGCACCACATACAGGCGAATGCCCCATCCTTGCGCAAGCCATTGGCACCGCGCCGCGTTGCGGCTGTTTGGATGGCGCCTTTTTTCAGGCGCGTACTCGTTGCCCGCTCAACGGTTCACCTGCAGCGGGAAGTAATGCTGGAGCTTCTCTGCAAACGGAATAGAATTCGCATCCCCCGAAGGCGCAGCCCACCATCCCGGCGCTGCGTTTGCCGAATGCCCTATCCGGGTGGCCGGTCTGATGCTGGAGATACACGATGTCTACCGAACCCGTCACCCTGATGGTGGCCCGCCGCGTGCGCGATGGCCGCTACCACGACCTCCTCGCCTGGTTGCATGAAGGCGAAGAACTGGCCGCGGACTTTCCCGGCTACCTCGGCTCCGGCGTACTGGCGCCTCCGCCTGGCGACGATGAATTTCAGATCGTCTTCCGCTTCGTCGACGAGCAAACCCTAGACCACTGGGGGCATTCGGCGTCGCGTCGGGCCTGGCTGCAGCGCGGCAGCGAGCTCTTCGGCCAGCCCCTCGAGCACCGCGCACGCGGCATTGACGCCTGGTTTGGCGGCACCGATAGCCCGTCGCCGCCGCGCTGGAAGCAAAGCGTTGCGATTTGGCTAGCGTTCTTTCCGGTCTCGCTGCTGTTTAATACGCTGTTCGGCGGCATGCTCGGCGAGGTGAGTCTGGTGCTGCGGATACTGATCAGCACCCTGGCCCTGACCCCGCTGATGACTTACCTGTTCATTCCGCTGTCCACCAGGCTTCTGGCTTCCTGGCTGCAGCGCTCGCCGCGTCCACGGGTGCAACCCGCTAAACAGCCGATTACTGCCCGCTGATCGGAACGGCTGCGGCAACGAAAACAAATTTGTTGCCGCCATTCGCCTGACGCCATTAAAGTGCCATTACTGCCTGTCGATATATGACTGGGCGGTCGCGCCTGTGTGCGCCTCTCGGCGCGTTCGCGTTCCACAGCCAGAGACCAGTCGAGGCGACCTGCGATATTGGGGTTACTGCGACGGCCCAACAAGCACCTGCCGCAGCGGATGGACAGCTGATGAATAACCAGAAACCGTTTTTCCGAGCTCCGGCCGCCCTGCTGGCGCTGGCCTGCTTGCTGCTTCCATCCACTGCGCTGCATGCAGCACAGACCCTTCACCTGCTCAATTGGGAGGAATATCTCAGCGAAGCAGTAATCGAACGCTGGGAAGCCGAAACGGGCGTGAAGATCGAGCAGGTGTACTTCGACAGCGGTGACAAACGCGACGAAGTACTGGCCAAACCCGACCACCTGATCGACATTGCCCTGACCGAGCTAATCAGCTCCTCTCGCTTCGGCCAACGCGGGCTGCTCGATCCGATTGACGAGCAAGCGCTGCCCAATCTCAAGCATGTTCCAAAGCGTTGGCGTGACAGCTGTGGTGCGCACAGCATCCCTTACCTATGGGGCACACTCGGCATCGCCTACCGGGCTGACCGCCTGCCCAACGTGCCTCAGTCTTGGGCGGACCTTCTCCAGCCAGCCAATCGCGACGAGCCGCACATCATCATGATGGAGGACCATGAAGACATCCTCGCCGGCCCGCTATTGCATCAGGGGCATTCGATCAACACCTCGAATAATGACGAGCTGAAGGCGGCCTTCGAGCTGCTGCAGGCGCAAGCCCCCGCCGTGTTGACCTACGAGTACGTGATCACGTCATTACGCAGCCAGCGTTATCTCGACAAGGCCGACATGGCCCTTGCCTACAGCGGTGATCAGCAGGTCCTCAATGAAGTCGAAGGTGTCGACGGCGAACCCTGGCGCTACATGGTGCCCAAGGAAGGCACGCTGCTTTGGGTGGATTGTCTATCCGTCCCGACTAATGGCGCGCAGAAGGCGTTGGCCTATCGTTTCCTGAACTTCCTCAACAACCCGCAGATTGCGGCGCTGAACAGCGCTGAGCTGGGGGTGGCCACCACCAACGCCGCAGCCAAGGCGTTGTTGCCTGAGGAGATACGCCAGGACCCGACCATCTATCCAGCCGAAGTGGTATTGCGGAACAGCCAAGTTTACGAGGCGCGACCCTTGGAAGCGACGCAGACACGGCGACGCATCATCAGCGCCCTGATAAATGCCCATGACGCTCGGTAAGCGCGCACTGCTGGTGATCTTTCCGGTCATCCTGGCCGTCCAGCTGCTCGCCGCCACGACGGCCTACATGACCCAGCGCGCATCGCTGTTGGGTCTCGAGCAGGCACGCCTGGCGCAACGGCTGTCGGCGTTGAAATCGGCCTATCTGGATTACCAGGCGTTCAATCGCAGTGCGCTCTATTCGATCACCGATAGCGAAGCGTTGCGGTCGTTCCTCCGCGAATCGGACACCACCTACCGCAACGACACCCTTGGCCTGCGCATCCAGCAGAGCATCCGCTCGCTCTCCAGTGCTCGGCTGTCGTTCGTCTCCTTTGCCATCGTCGAGCCTGACGACGAAGTCGCCTATTACTTCGAAAGCAGCCTGTCACCGTTCGCCCGGATGAATGCCACCCAGCAGCGGATCGTGAGAGAGGCCAAGCGGGCCGCCGATACCGATGAAATGGTCTACGTAGAGAACGCCGAAGGCGGACCGCTGCTGCTGGACACTGATTTCATTCTGCCGACCACCGCCACCCGTCCCTTGCCCAGTCAGCGCGAGGAGGCGTTTACCCTGCAACTGGCCGTGCGGCCGGAGCAGTTCATCGAGCTGAAGGCCCAGCTCGAATCAGACTATGATGCCGCGGTAGATATCGCCCCGACGCTGGGCACAACCACGTCGCGCCTGTCGGCGGATGTCGACTTGTCGACATCGTTGAAGGCTCGGCTGACGCCTGCTCCGCACTACCTTGCCGATCGCTTGCGCACACTCAGCCTCGCCTTCCTCATCGGCGGCTCGCTGATCTGCCTGATCACCAGCGGATTGTTGCTGCTGCTGATCCGCCGCTACGTTACCGACCCCATCAGCGACCTGGGCCAGCAGCTCACCGACCTGCTGCTGTGCAAGCGAACGGCGCTGGACGAGCCCACCGACGGCGGCGAGATCGGCCGCCTGACGTTGAACATGAAGACGCTCCACGAGCGCAACACGGAAGCCTTGCAGCGCATTCAGGAAATTTCCTGGACCGACAGCCTGACCCACATCAGCAACCGCGCCCATTTCGGCATATTGGCTGCGGCGATGCATAAAAAGTGCGAGCAAGGCGGGCAACGGCTGGCTCTGCTGTTTCTCGATCTGGACAATTTCAAGCAAGTCAACGATCAGCACGGCCATGATGCCGGTGATGCATTGCTGCGGATCTTTGCCCTGCGCGCGCAAGGCGAGCTCAATCGCCATTGCGAATGGCGACCGGATACCGAAACAGCCTTCGCGCGGCTGTCCGGTGACGAGTTCGCCGTCCTGCTCATGTCACCGGCTGCAAGCGATAGCCTGGCCGAACTCACTGACGCCTTGCTTGGCCTGTGCCGCGGTGGCTTCCGCGTGGATGATCGTCTTTACCAGATCAGCGTCAGCATCGGCACCGCCCGTTATCCCGACGATGCCGCGTCGATCACCCAGTTGCTGACGCGGGCCGACAGCGCGATGTATCAGGCCAAAGCCATGGGCAAGAACTTCGCGGTGGCGTTTTCGGCGGAGCTCGAGCAACGCGACCAACGCATCCGCCTGATCGAAGAACAGTTGCGTACCCTCAACGGCGACGACCAATTTCGTTTGGTGTACATGCCAGCGGTGGACCGTGAAGGTGCGGTGGTCAGCTGCGAGGTATTGCTGCGCTGGCACTCGCCACTGCTGGGCACGGTCTCACCAGGGGAATTCATTCCCATCGCCGAGCGTGCAGGCCTGTTCCCGAAGGTCGACAGCTGGGTGATCGACCACGCGTTGGCCGGTTACCCGCAACTGGTCAGCCTGTTCGGCGAGGGCGTTATCCTGGCGATCAATGTGTCGTCAGCGCAGCTGGACGATGACCGCCTGTGCAGCTACCTGACCGAACGCGCCGCGCACTACGGTATCTGCACCAGCCTCATCGAAATCGAGCTCACCGAGACCTTCGCCGCTGAACTCAGCAGCAACACCATGGCGGCAGTGAGTGCGATTCGGATGGCTGGATTCCGCGTCGCCATCGACGATTTCGGGGTCGGCTACACCTCGATCCAGCAATTGCTCGAATACCCGGCCGATACCATCAAGCTGGACATGGCGATCATTGAGCGACTGACCCGCCCGGAGATGCAGCAAAGCCTCACGGCGATCGTCGCGTTCTGTCAGGCCCAGGGCAAACGGGTGAATGCCGAGGGTGTCGACAGCCTGGAGAAACAATCCGCGCTACTGCAGGCCGGCTGCGACCTGTTCCAGGGCTACCTTATCTCGCCGCCGCGTTCGGTCACGGCGTTGGCGGAGTGGGTAGCGGTGCGCAATCTGTCCCAGGCAGAGCTGCGCCTGGAGCAATTGCCGCCGCGCACGGCGGTGCAGCCCAGCTAAGCGGTATCTCGCTGCGAGCGACTCGTCTCGGTCGCTGGCAGACGACTGCTCTCTGCCAGCGCATTGGCTGCCTTTCGAGATCCCGCACAGCTAATCAGGCGTTGTCGTCCTGCTCCTTTTCGCCCAGGCGGCGATACAGCGTGCGCCGGCCGATGCCGAGCAAGGCCGCAGCGCGCCGCTTGTTGCCCTCAACCCGCTCCAGCACGTGCTGTATGTAGCGCAACTCCAGCTCGTCGAGGGTCGGCAGCAGCGGGCCGTCGATCATCAAACCGAGCAGTTCGTCAGCCTGGCGCTCGGGCGGGTTGTCCTGAAAGTTGGCGATGCGCGCCGGCAGGTGTTCCAGTTCGATACTGCGGCCATGACAGAAAGTCACCGCGCGCTCCATGGCGTTCTGCAGCTCGCGCACATTGCCGGGGAAGGGATAGCGCCTGAGCTGCTCCAGCGCCGCGGGTGACAGGCCTCGCACCGGGCGGCCGTCACGTGCGGCGAAGTGCGCGACGAAGCCGGCGGCGAGCAGTTCACGATCGTCCTCGCGATCGCGCAGCGGCGGCACCTGCAGGATGAAGGTCTCCAGGCGAAAGAACAGGTCTTCGCGAAAGGACTCCCGGCCGGCGGCGGTTTCCAGCGGCCGATTACTGGCAGCGATGATGCGCACATCCACGCTCAATTCGCGCTCGCCACCCACCGGCCGGATGGTGCCCTCCTGCAGCACGCGCAGCAACTTGGCCTGCAGCGGCAGCGGCATTTCACCGATCTCATCGAGAAACAGGGTGCCGCCATCGGCTTGCTGGAATAGCCCCTTGTGGGCGCGGCTGGCACCGGTGAAAGCACCGGCGGCATGACCGAAGAACTCGCTTTCCAGCAGTTCGGCCGGCAGCCCGGCGCAGTTGATCGCGAGGAACGGGCGCCCGGCCCGTTCGCTTTCGGCGTGCACGGCGCGCGCCACCAGCTCCTTGCCGGTGCCACTCTCGCCGATCACCAGAACCGGCCCGGCTGCACGGGCCAATTGCCGAATTTGGTCGAATAGTCCGCGCATCACCCGACTGCGCCCAAGCATGCCGTGGAAACGGTCATCACTAAGTAACTGCTGGAAGCGCCGCACCTCGTCGCGCAGATGGCGCGTTTCCAACGCACGCGACACGGCGAGACCGAGGTGGTCGAGGTCCAACGGTTTGGTCAGGAACTCATCAGCGCCTTCCTTGAGCGCCGCGACGGCCTGTTGGATGCTGCCGAACGCGGTGATCACCAGAAACGCCGGTGCCGCCTGCATCGACTTGACCCGTCGCAGCAACGCCATGCCATCGGCACCCGGCAGGCGCAGATCGCTGAGCACCAGATCCGGCTCCCAGCCCTCCAGCAACGGCGCCGCTTCCTCGGCGCTGGCCACGGCTCGTACGCTGAGTTCACGATCTTCCAGTTCCTCGACCAGCAGCTGGCGCAGGCCGTCGTCGTCTTCCACCACAAGCACCCGCTGCGGTGTGCTGTCATCCATTTGCATCGCCATCCTCCTCACCGGCCAGCGCCAACGAAATACGAAATGCCGCACCACCGAGCGAACTCTCGACCAATTCGATCCGCCCGCCGCACTCAGCGACCACGCCATGAGCAACAGCCAATCCAAGGCCGCTGCCCTGCCCCACAGGTTTGGTGGTGAAGAACGGCTCGAACAGCGCTGCACGGTGCTGCTCGGCGACGCCGGGGCCGTCATCCTCGACCTGAAACAACAGACACTGGCCTTCCCGCCACCAGCGCAGCAACACCTGTCCGCCGGGGCTGGCCTGGGCGCCATTGCGCAGCAGATTGGTCAGTGCCTGCTCGAAACGAGGCGGATCGACTTCGCAGCACAACGGCTCGGGCGACGTATCCAGCGTCAAGGTGACATTGAGGGTGGCCAGTTCGTCCGCCACCGCAGCTGCAGACGAATGCGCTAACACCTCGGCGGGCATGCGTCGAACAGGTCGCCCAGCAGCGCGGCCGAAGTCGAGGAGCTGACGGACGATCTCGCTCAGGCGCTGGACCTGACTGCGAATCTGCAACAGGCCCTTGCGCTGGCCATCTTCCAGCGTCTCGCTGCGCAGCACCCGCTGCGCCTTGCCGTCGATCACGCTGAGCGGGCTGCCCAGCTCATGGGCAACGCCTGCCGCCAGCCGACCCACGGCGGCGAGTTGGTGTGAGCGCCGCAAGCGCGCTTCGAGCTCCGCCTCGCGCGCCTTCTGTTCGGCCATGCGCTGTTCGGCATCGGCGATGCTGTCAAGCATTTGATTCAGTGCCCGACCGAGCACGGCAATTTCTTGCGGGCCGCTGCGCGGGGCACGGTGCTGGCGATCACCGTCAGCGACACGGGCCATGCTCTGGGTCAGTTGCTGCAGATGGCGGCCAATGGCCGACCAATGCCCGAGCAGGACGATGCAGACCGCGGCCAGCGCCAACACCGCTGCGGATATGCCGGCGATCACCCGTAGCCTGCGGGTATCACGCTCGAAATCATTCCAACGACGGGTGACCTGCAGCAGGCCATTGATACGCCCACCACTTTGTTCGAGCGGCAGGAAATAGGAATAGACCTCGCGCCCGCGAATACGCTGATAACCGCCCCGGCGTTTGCCATCGGCGGTCAGCTCCTGAATCGAGGACTGATCCTGATCTGGCTCAATGGCTCCGGCGAAGGCCACCAGCTCACCTTGATCGTCATAGAGATAGGCACCATAGACGCGTCCAACACCGAGCACCGACTCCAGTACCTGCTGCGAGGTGCGATCGTGCTGCTTTTCCAGGCTGTCGCTAAGCGGCAGACGGACTGCCCGCGCCACCAGTTCAACTTCCTCCTGCAGCCGCCGCTCGCTGTTGCGCTCGACTGTCCACAGCAGCAGATAACTGAAGCCGAGCATGATCACCACCAGCGGGATCACCACCTTCGCCAACAGCGCGCCGCGCAGTGTCGATGTTCTTTGCCAAACTGCTACATGTGCCATTCTGGCACGATACAGAGCCATCCCTTTGAGGTCGATCTGAACAGGACGGGTGGTAAAAATTATTGAAAATCAATGAATTAGACACAATGCCGCAGGATGGCACGGCTGATGCAAAGACCTTTGCGTCTTTCAATAGCAGGAATATCGAACATGACCAAGCTAAACGCTCGCCTCGTTTCCGCCAGCCTCACCGCCCTGCTCATGGCCGCTGGTGCCTCCCAGGTCTCCGCGCAGCAGGCCAGCCAGGCGCCGGCCGCGCAACCCGCACCGGCGATGCAGGCTGCAGACATCAGCGACAAGAAGCTGGAGAAGTTTGCCGACTCGCTGGGCGAGATCATGGAGATTCGCGAGGACTTCACCGCCAAGCTGGAAAAGACCGGTGACCCGGCCGAGGCTCAGCAATTGCAGCAGCAGGCCAACGAAAAGATGATGGGTACCGTCGAAGACAACGACCTCAGCATCGAGGAGTACAACGCCATCAATCAGGCCGTACAGAACGATCCGCAGCTGCGCGACAAGGTCATCGCAATGGTGCAGAACTAAGCCCTTCGCCGTAATAACGAGCCCGTTGCAATACAGCGGACTCGGCTTACGAAACCCCGCGCTTGCGGGGTTTCGTGCATTCGTTACGCCGGTAGGGTGGGCTTCAGCCCACCGTCTCGCTAACTGCCAGCACTCGATACCCCACCGAAAGCGTGCGGTCGATGCATACGGGGTCAGATTGACGACGAAGCCCACGGTGTTGGCGGCTTCGTTTACAGGCCCGGCGGAGTCGCACAGTGACTGTAGGGTGGGCTTCAGTCCACCGTTATGCTGCGTGGGCTGAAGCCCACCCTACTCCACCAAACGAACCCCAGCCCCGTTGGACGAGCTTGCTCGCGAAGCTTGTTGCGTGACTTGGATTCGCGAGCGAGCTCGCTCCTACAGGCCGGACCATGCTGCGCGGTGCTTTGCCTAGACAGCCGAAGTGACTTGCCCGGCGGGACTTCTGCCAGACCCGCGCAAAAACCAGCGCGCAGCGCTCCGCGTCACTTGCCGCGCAGAGCCAATCCCTTGAGAAAGTTGCGCAGCAGTTGGTCGCCACAGACACGGTAGTTGCTGTGCCCGACCTTGCGGAACAGCGCGTTGAGTTCGGGCTTCGACACTGGGAAATCGACCGACTGGAGGATCGCGTGCATGTCGTCTTCCTTCAGCTCGAACGCCACGCGCAGCTTCTTCAGGACCATGTTGTTGGTGACCGGTAGTTCGATCGGTGGAGTCGGCCGGCTCTCGTCCTTGCCGCGTTTGTAGACCACCAGGCCATCGAGGAAGTGCGCCATGATCCGATCAGGACAGGGCTTGAACCCTTCCTCGTCTTCCTTCTTCAGGTAAGCCACCGCTTCGCTGTCAGGTATTTCGCAACCCGTAAGCCGCGTAATTTCGGCGATCTTGGCGTCGTCGACGTTGAGGATGTAGCGCACGCTGCGCATCACATCGTTGTTAAGCATGAGGTGTCCTTCTGGGTGAGCGGGCGCCGCAACAGCGCCGGTCGCATTCAACGGGAGAGCCGGCATACGCCAGGCCTCGATGGCGCGCGAGTATAAGGGCTAAGCGCTCAGCGGGTGTAACCGCCAGCCCACCGCGCTATTGAGGCAGTTCGACGCTAACCTGGATCGCTGAATACCAGGCCGCCACATTGGCGATGTCGTCATCGCTCAGGCCTGCCGCGATGACCGACATCTGCGGATGCTTGCGCTCGCCGCTGCGGAAGGCTTTAAGCTGGCGGGACAGATAAAGCTCGCCGTTGCCAGCCAGATTAGGCGCATCAGCAACTTTGCTCAGCCCATCGAGGCCATGGCAGGCCGCGCACATCTTTGCTTTGGTTTTCCCTGCATTGATATCCGCAGCTCTCACTTCGGTTGCGAACAGTAACGCCAGCAGCAATAGCCAGGGAACCAGCAGCCCACCACGACGATGTCTAGCCATACGACTTACTCCAAGGACTACGCCGCCAGGCTCGGGTGAACGAGCCTGGCAGCCTCACTGCAAAAGCTGATATCAGTTCGAGTCGCCGTCATACGAGATCCGGTAGATCGCCCCGGCGGTGTCGTCACTCACCAGCAGCGAGCCATCCTTCAACTGCGCCACGTCGACGATGCGGCCATAGTATTCACCGGTCTCCTCGTCCAGCCAGCCTTCGGCGAAGGGCACCGTCTCGCCGGATGGTGCCGAGCCGTCTGCCGCGAAGGGGGTAAACATCACCCGTGCGCCGACCGGTTCGGTGCGGTTCCAGCTGCCACGCTGCGCGCTGAACAAGCCCCCGCGGTATTTCTCGGGAAACATCTTGCCGGTGTAGAACATCAGGCCCATGTCTGCCGCGTGCGCCACGGTCTCGACCACCGGAAAGGTTAAGCCCTCTGGCGGCGCCTCTTCGGCGTATTCGGTGGTGCGCACCTGACCGCCGCCATACCAGGGCATGCCGAACTGCATGCCGGCCTTTGGTGCGTGGTTGATTTCACCCGGCGGGATGTCGTCGCCCATGCCATCCACCTGATTGTCGGTGAACCACAGCTCCTGGGTGGTCGGGTTGTAGGTGATGCCGACCGAGTTGCGTATGCCGGTGGCGTAGACCTCGCGCTTGCTGCCGTCACGTTCCATGCGCACGATACCGCCGATGCCGTGCTGTTTGTACAGCTCGGCTTTATCTTTCGGCGGCACGTTGTGCGGCTGGCCCAAGGAGACGGTGAGCTTGTTGTCCGGCCCGACAGCGCACACCCGCGCGCCATGGTTGTAACTTTCCTCGTCGGTAGGGATCAGCTCGCCGGTAGGGACTACGATATCGGCGGCGACATCCGGCCCTTCAAAGAAGAACTCCGCAGCGGGGAAAACCAACAACCGGTTGTGCTCCGCGACGAAGAGGAAACCATCCTTACTGAAACAAGGCCCCGGCTGGGTGAACGAAATCGCCGGGGCGAAACGTTTGACCTCGTCAGCGGTACGGTTCTTGGTGCGATCGGTGACGGCCCAGAGATCGGTTTTACGCGTGCCGACGAAGACCACGCCGCTGGACGGTCCCACCGCCATGTGCCGTGCATCGGGCACCACCGCATAAAGCTCGATCTTGAAGCCATCTGGCAACTTGATGCGCTCAAGGTTGTTGCGGATCGCATCGGCGATTTCGCCGTCCTGTGGCACGGTTTTCATGTCGAGGGATTGGCCAGTTGTCTTCATCGAGCGCATGCGTTCCAGCGCTTCATCACTGGTGGGCGCGGCCAGCGCCAGTCCGGACATGCAGATCAGCAACGCACTCAAGGGAGCATGTTTCATAGGGCACCAACCTCATCAGGGGTCGTCTCGCAGGACGATCATTATTGTTGTTCTGCTCAGCGCCCCACGCCGCGCGACCAGCGTGCACCAGGCGTACAAAAGCGAGCGCTCAGTCACAGCGTAGCGTCAAACGAAACCTTTGCCAGATGACCGAAACCCGCCAGCACATCCCTGCGTCCAACGCGTACCGACCCTAATGCAGACCGTCTGCCCGAGGCGCAACGGGCGAGCAATCTGCCGGCTCGCCTTGTCAGAAGGCTCGGGCGCGCCGCTGTCACGGGCCTGCTCTGTCCATAGATGAAGTTGGAGAGGTTTGCATGAAAAGAGCAGCACTTGGTCTTGGCGTTTTGCTTGCCTGCGCGAATGCAACGGCCGTTACGCCAGGTACTCACTGGGGCTATTCCGGCGAAGCGGGGCCGGAGAACTGGGCGAAACTGACGCCGGAATTCAGCGCCTGCGGTGGCAAGAACCAGGCACCGGTCGACCTCAGCGGTCTCGTCGAGGCCGAACTGACTCCGCTACAGCTCAGCTATACAGCGGGCGCAAGCAAGGTTGTCAACCTCGGGCATACCGTGCAGGTGGTCTATGAACCCGGCAGCCATCTGACGCTCGATGGCAAGGACTACGAGCTGCTGCAGTTCCACTTCCATATGCCCAGCGAAAACCTGATTGAAGGACAGTCCTACCCGTTGGAAGGGCATCTGGTACATGCGGACAAGGACGGTAACCTTGCGGTCCTCGCACTGATGTTCAAGGCTGGGGAGCACAACGCCGCACTGGCTCGTTTGTGGGACAAACCGCCGGCAGACGGCCAGACGCAGCAGATCGCACCCATGGCCAACGTCACCGCACTGCTACCTGATGATCTGGACTACTACCGTTTCAGCGGCTCGCTGACCACACCACCCTGCACCGAAGGCGTGCGCTGGCTGGTACTGAAGCAGCCGCTGGTCGCCTCCAAGCAGCAGATCAACGCGCTGACAAAGGCGGTTGGCCACGCCAACAATCGTCCACCGCAGCCTCTTAACTCAAGGGTTGTGCTTCAGTAACCGTGATTGCGCCATCCAACACCATTGAAACGCAACGAGGCAGGAGCCTCCGGCGAGGCGCCAGCGGCTGAATGACAGCCTCAACCCGCGCAGCTACACTGCGCGCCTTCCTTCGACCTATCGGTTCGCCAGCCCTTCATGGCCGGCGAATCGAACGGCTGTCATCACCTCTGCCGGGGCCACCGGCCAGGACTTGTCATGATTCGCATCAATGAACTGCAGTTGCCCCTTGACCATCCCGCCGAGGCCCTGCGTCACGCCATCGTTGCGCGCCTGAAGATCAACGACGCCGAGCTGCTCGATTTCACGGTATTCAAGCGCAGCTATGACGCGCGCAAGAAGAACAGCGAGATTACCTTCGTCTATATCCTTGATGTCAGCGTGGCGAACGAAGAGCCGGTGCTCGCGCGGTTGGCCGATGATCGCAATATCCGCGTCTCGCCGGACACCGGTTACTACCCGGTCGGCCTGGCACCCGACGGCCTGAGCGAGCGCCCGCTGGTGATTGGCTTTGGCCCGTGCGGCCTGTTCGCCGCGCTGACCCTGGCACAGATGGGGTTCCGGCCGATCGTGCTGGAGCGCGGACGCGATGTACGCAGCCGCACCAAGGACACCTGGGCGTTGTGGCGCAACAAGGTGCTGAGCCCCGAATCCAACGTGCAGTTCGGCGAGGGCGGTGCCGGGCTGTTTTCCGACGGCAAGCTCTACAGTCAGATCAAGGACCCGAAGTTCTACGGCCGCAAGGTGATGCACGAGTTCGTCCGTGCTGGCGCGCCGGAAGAGATCATGTTTGTCAGCAAGCCGCATATTGGCACCTTCCGCCTCACTGGCGTGGTCTCGACCATGCGCGAGGAAATCAAGGCGCTGGGCGGCGAGGTACGTTTCGACAGCCGTGTAGTCGACTTCATCATCGAGGACGGCCGCATGCAAGGCGTGCGGATGGCCAACGGCGAGGAAATCCGCAGCCGCTACGTCGTGCTCGCGCTGGGTCACAGCTCGCGCGACACCTTCCGCATGCTCCATGAGCGCGGTGTCTACATAGAAGCCAAGCCCTTTGCCGTGGGCTTTCGCATCGAACACCCGCAATCACTGATCGACCAGGCACGCCTGGGCAAGTACGCCGGGCATCCAGAATTGGGCGCGGCCGACTACAAGCTGGTTTACCACGCCAAAAATGGCCGGGCCGTTTACAGCTTCTGCATGTGTCCGGGCGGCACCGTGGTGGCGGCCACCTCCGAGCCCAACCGCGTGGTCACCAACGGCATGAGCCAATATTCGCGCAACGAGCGTAACGCCAATGCGGGCATCGTCGTCGGCATCAACCCGGACGAGGATTTCCCCGGCGGCCCGCTGGCTGGCGTCGAACTGCAGGAACGACTGGAATCACGCGCCTTCGAGCTGGGTGGAAATGACTACTGCGCACCGGGGCAATTGGTGGGCGACTTCATACGCGGCCGGGCTTCGAATGAATTCGGCGAGGTCGAGCCGTCCTACAAACCCGGCGTGCGTCTCGGCGACCTGGCTCCGTCGCTGCCCGACTCCGTGATCGAGGCGATCCGCGAAGCGCTGCCCGCCTTCGGCAAGCAGATCCGTGGCTTCGACCGCGCCGACGCGATCCTCACAGGCATCGAGACGCGCACCTCGTCACCGGTACGGATCAGGCGCGACAACGAATCTTTGCAAAGCATCAATACCCGTGGCCTGTATCCGGCAGGCGAAGGTGCGGGTTATGCCGGCGGGATTCTTTCGGCAGGCGTCGATGGCATCAAGGTGGCTGAAGCGGTGGCCACAGCGATGCTGGCCGATCTGCAAGGCTGATCCGCGTTCAGCGTGGACGGTGGCGATGCCGATCGTCCGTGTTTCCTGCGCCAAATCTAGTCCTATCAGAACCCGTTGGTACCGCGGCTGCACGTCACAAAACTGCATGCCAATTTGCATGAGCTTTTTCCGCCAGTGAGGGTCGACACCTTTACACGGCTGCACTGATGCAGCTGACCCTCACTCATGCGCGAGCGTGATCGGATCAGGAGGCAAGGTGGCGAAAGCAGCAAAAATCATTGGTATTGTGCTGGCAGCCCTGATGCTGCTGGTGGTGATCGCGGCAGTGCTGGTGCAGACCCAGTGGGCGCGCGAGAAGATCGAAACTCAACTGAGTCAGCACTTGGATGGGCGCATCGTCGAAATCGGTAGCCTCGACATCGATTGGGGGTTTCCGCTGGGAATCAGCGTTGGCAATGTCGAAATCGCCAACCCCGAGTGGGCCAAACACCCTTACATGCTCAAGCTGGACGCCATGCAGGCAGAGTTCGATGTCAGCGCGCTGCTGACCGGCAACTTGAGCCTGCAATTGCTCGAACTCGACCACCCTCAAATTCACCTCGCCAGGCAGGAGGACGGGCGCTCCAGCTGGGCCACCTTGAGGGGCAGCAGCGACAAGCCCGAGTCTCAGGCTAGCTCTGCCTCTGGCTCAAACAAGAGCAGCTCGAGCGGCAATGCCCTACCAATCCAGCTAGGCACGATCCGCATTCAGAGCGGCCAGCTAACCTATCGCGACGCCAAGCTGGACATCCAACTGTCTCTCGATATCAAGACGGCCGACAACGGCCCTGGTCAACGCCAACTGTCCATCGAAGGCAGCGGCAATGTAGAAGGCAAGCCACTGGCTTTGAGTCTGACAGGAGGGCCTCCGTCCCAGGCGTTGGCCAGTGGTGCGCCCTATGCGGTGAACCTCGATGCGCAGCTGGGCGAGATTCAGGCGCAGTTCAACGGGGAAGCCAAACAGCTGCCGCAGCTCGATGCCCTGCAGGGAGCACTGACCGTGAGCGCACCGGACTCAGCCGAGTTGATGAGCTTCGACATCCCGTCTATTGCCGTGCCGGCATTCGAGTTCAATACCCAGCTGAAGCGTGATGGGCCGCGCTGGGCGCTGCGAAACATGGATCTGAAGACGGGCGAAAGCCACCTCACTGGCTCGCTCGTCCTGGAGCGTGGCGATACGCCCAAGCTGACGGCGCAGCTGCAGGGCAACACACTCGACCTCAACCGTTGGGGCGTGATGCGCTTGCTCGATTCGGAGCAGAGCGGCAACCAATCGCAAGCCGAGCATGACGAGCAATCGCTGCAACGACGTGCTCAAAACCTTCTACAGCCCTTGCGTCGCTACCGCGGCGAACTGGACCTCAGCCTGGGGCAGCTCCTGTATGGCGATGCCGCGCTGAGCGACATCAAGCTCAAGGCCAGCCTGGCCGAGCAGCATCTAGAGATCAAACAGTTGTACGTTGCCCAAGGCGAAGGAGCCATCAGCGCTGACGGCTCGCTGGGGCTGCGCAAGAACGCATTGAGCGGAACGGTTGACCTGACCGTAGCGCAACTAGATCTGGGCCGCGCGCTTGCGCCGCTGGGCTATCCCACGCTGGGCACCCTGGACGGTGAATTGCACATGCAACTGGCGCAGAATTCCGCCCAGCTGAGCGATACGCGCCTGCGCTATGACAATCCGGCACGCAATCTGCGAGTGGAGATTGACGCCACTTCGACTGACTCAGGTCTGCAGCTGACGGGCGATGCCTGGCGCAACGAGGTACCGCTGCATTTCGACCTTGATGTCGGTGCGCTGGAAGCACTGTTCAACGATCAACCCTATCCCATCGAAGGCACGGTCAAGTCGCGCGAAAGCTACCTCACCGTAAGGGGCACGGTCACCGATCCGTTGCAATTGAAAGCGGCAGACCTCGCGGTATCGCTTGAGGGGCCGAACCCGGCCAACCTCAACCCGCTGACCGGTTTGAGCCTACCGTCGCTGGCCGGCTATCAATTGAACGGGCAGCTACTGTGGGAAAACCAGCAGCTGCGCCTGCAGGGTTTTCGCGCAAAATGGGGCAATACTGATCTGAGCGGCGACGTTCGCCTCAGCACTCGCGGTCGCCCGATGCTTTGGGCCAACCTGCATTCGGACACGCTCGAGACCTCGGATCTGACGGCGCCCGGTACGCCGACAGACCCGAACGACGGCCAGGTATTTTCCAACGAACCGCTGGGCCTGGACGCGCTTCGGGACCGGGACGCCATTGTGCGCTACGAAGCCGACACGGTCCTGGCCAAGGATATCCCGTTGAATGCCGTCGATTTCAAAGCCGAGCTGGAAGAAGGTGTATTAATAGCCGAGCCCTTGACGCTTTCCATAGGCAAAGGAAAAGCGAACGGCCGGCTGCGACTGGACGTTCGCCCGCAGCAACCGAAGGGGGAGCTGCACCTGGATATCACCAGCGTCAACCTCTCCCCGATTTTGCGCGAAGCCGACCTGTCCAAGATCGCGCAGGACTCCGCGGGCACCATCGGTGGGCAGCTGGATGTCACGCTTCAGGGGCAATCGCTGGGAGAGATGGCGGCCAACCTAGACGGCCAACTGGAGCTCGCCATGTCTGGAGGCAAGCTCGACATGCTGGCGGTGGAGCTGCTTGGCCTGGATGCAGGCGAAGCGGCGCTCGCCGCTTTAGTCGATTCGGAACAGGTGGCGATCAACTGCACCTACCTGCGTTTCGACTCGACTGCCGGCACCGCGAAACTGGAGCAGCTCTTTATCAGCACGGCCGACAGCAACATCACCGGCGGCGGCAACATCACGCTCGACAGCGAACGCCTGGACCTGGCGTTCGAGGCTCATGCGAAGGACATCAGCCTGTTAACAGGTAACTCACCTGTGCAGCTGCAGGGCACTCTGAGCAACCCGCAGGTCAGCGTCGTGACCGGCGAACTGGCCGTTCGCGCCGCCGCCAGTCTGGTTGGGGCCTTGGTTGCGCCGCCCTTGGCCATCCTGCCCTGGCTGGAAGCCGGGCTCGGTGAGGGTTTTGGTATTGGCTGCCGCAAGGCGCTCGAAGAGTTCGAGCAGGACGGCGCGGAATGAGCAAGGCAAGGCATTGGCGTAACACACCGGCCCGATACGCTTTTGCCGCAGAATTCACCCCCGAGCCGCGCGACCACCTCGGCGGCACGAGCAAACAGGTACTAGAGCGAATCGGCCGCGACCTGCATTGGCGTCGGCATCGGCATCGGCATCGGCATCGGCATCGGCATCCAGACCACTCCCGTGCGGGTCGGGTTGGAGGTTCCATGGCTGACCCATCGAGATGCTGAGAAACCCGCGGCTGGCCAAGTTTCTTACATCGGAGCGGGAGCGACGCCTTCGCCGAGCGCCGGATGCGCAGCAACGTATTACAAGTCGTGAATCAAAATTTCGGGAGCGTATTCAAAGACGCCATGCGGCGAATCCTAGATCTTGGCATTAACGACGCAAATCCGACCGACCGCTATCGGTCCTAAGCGATGATAGAGTCACAGCGCTAGACCGTTACTTTAGGAGAAACCATGCGCGCACTGTTTACTGCCACTTTACTAGCTCTGCCGATGGCCATTGCCTCGACATCCTTCGCCGCCGAGTCACCCGTCGGACGTTGGCAAACCATTGATGACGAAACCGGCAAACCCAAATCGATCGTCGAAATCCAACAGGCCGCTGATGGTTCCCTAAGCGGCGAAGTCGCTGAGGTTCTCCAGTCCGAGCATGGTGCTAATCCGGTATGTAGCGCTTGTGACGGTGAGCGAAAAGACCAGCCAATTACAGGAATGACCATCCTGTGGGGCCTGAAGCCGGACGGCGAGGGCGCTTGGAGCGGCGGTACTATCCTAGACCCGGCCAAGGGCAAAACCTATCGCGCCAAGGTGAGCCTGCTCGAAGGTGGAGAAAAACTTGAGATGCGTGGTTACATCGGCATCGAAGCCCTGGGCCGCACCCAGACTTGGGTACGGCGATAGCTATGTCGTTTCCTAGAGGCTAATCGGTCGATCGACATGACATGGCCGGTTTGTAGCGCAGCGAGTTAGCTATCAAAGCCGCATGCATGAATGCCCTTTCGCTTCGGCTCCGAGTTGCCAGGGGCAGGCCGCGCTCCATGCCTGCCCTGGATCGGTCGATGGTCCTGCGGGCGGGAAGCTTGGGCCGATCGTCAACCGGACTGAACGTTACATGAGCGTATTGGTGACATCTGACATTCAACCTCCCGCTGGCGCTACCGTCCAGCTGGTCGTTGCCTGAGCGCTAAACACTTCAGAGCCGCGGTTTTCAATCTGGGGGTAAAGCGTCAAATGGATCATGCGTAGCGTCATAGCTACTGCGTTATGCGCCAAGCAATAAAGCTTTTCTCGGCCCAAAGACAAACCCCCGGCCCTCTTACGAGGGTCGGGGGTTTGGTGTAGAAGCTTGACGATGACCTACTCTCACATGGGGAAACCCCACACTACCATCGGCGATGCGTCGTTTCACTACTGAGTTCGGGATGGGATCAGGTGGTTCCAACGCTC
>NZ_FQXA01000017.1 GCF_900129835.1 Stutzerimonas xanthomarina DSM 18231 | reverse complement strand
GAGCTGCGGATCAGGTGATCAAAAGCGCTCAGCGAGGCTTTAGCCCCCTCGCCAACCGCGATGACGATCTGCTTGTACGGCACCGTGGTGACGTCACCCGCGGCGAAGATGCCCGGCAGCGAGGTCTCGCCACGCGCATCGACGATGATCTCGCCGCGCGAGGTCAGTTCCACCGTGCCCTTTAGCCAGTCGGAGTTGGGCAGCAGACCGATCTGCACGAAGATGCCTTCCAGCTCCAGCTCATGAAACTCGCTGGAGTTGCGATCCTTGTAGGCCAGGCCGGTGACCTTCTGCCCGTCGCCGATGACTTCGCTGGTCAAGGCGCTGGTGATCACCGTGACGTTGGGCAAGCTGTGCAGCTTCTTCTGCAACACCGCATCGGCGCGCAGCTGGCTGTCGAACTCCAGCAGCGTGACCTGCGCAACGATTCCGGCCAGGTCGATAGCCGCTTCCACGCCGGAGTTGCCACCACCGATCACCGCCACGCGCTTACCCTTGAACAGCGGGCCATCGCAGTGCGGGCAGTAGGCGACACCACGGCCGCGGTACTCCTGCTCGCCGGGCACGTTCATTTCGCGCCAACGGGCGCCAGTGGCGAGGATCAGGGTCTTGGCTTTCAGCGAGCCACCATTTTCGAGCTTGATTTCGTGCAGGCCGCCTTCGCTCGAGGCCGGAATGAGCTGCGCAGCGCGCTGCAGGTTCATGATGTCGACGTCGTATTCGCGTACATGGTTTTCCAGCGCACGGGCCAGTTTCGGGCCTTCGGTCTCGGTGACCGAGATAAAGTTCTCGATGGCCATGGTGTCCAGCACCTGACCGCCGAAGCGCTCAGCGGCTACACCGGTCCGGATGCCCTTGCGTGCCGCATAGATAGCCGCTGCGGCGCCGGCCGGGCCACCGCCGACCACGAGCACGTCGAAAGCATCCTTGGCGCTGAGCTTCTCGGCATCACGCGCCGAGGCACCGGTGTCGAGCTTGGCGAGAATTTCTTCTTCGCCCATGCGGCCCTGACCGAATAATTCTCCGTTGAGGTAGATGCTCGGCACCGACATGACCTGGCGAACGGTGACCTCTTCCTGGAACAGCGCACCGTCGATGGCGACGTGGCGAATGTTCGGGTTGAGCACGGCCATCAGATTGAGCGCCTGTACCACGTCCGGGCA
>NZ_FQXA01000006.1 GCF_900129835.1 Stutzerimonas xanthomarina DSM 18231 | reverse complement strand
GACGTCACCACGGTGCCGTACAAGCAGATCGTCATCGCGGTTGGCGAGGGGGCTAAAGCCTCGCTGAGCGCTTTTGATCACCTGATCCGCAGCTCCGTCGAAGACTGAGCGTCGAAGTAAAAAGAAGGGGAGCAGACGTCGGTCTGCTCCCCTTTCTTGTTTCTGGCTGCCGCTGTCCCGTTCGACTCTGGATCGGATTCGAAGGATAGATAGCCGATATCCAGGGTCTATCTGATTACACCGGAGCCGCTTTGGCTCAGGTGATAACAAGCGAAACGGGCGGCTATCGACCGCTCGCCGTGCATGTACCAGCAGTCCATGGAGCGAGCCTCAATGATCGATGCGGATGCGCCGCAAATTCCCCGCGGGGCGGTAGTGACACTGGCCAACCGGTCTAGAGATCCCAAACATGAAAGGGCCGTGCATGAGCATCTGGCCAAGCGTCTGGCTACCGTTAAAGGCCTGACCTTTCTCGGTGAGTTCGACAGAACCATCGAGTATTCACACCCGCTTTATTTCTTGCCCTCCGGCACCATTATCGGCACAGACGCGGCCCGTGAGTTGGGCCTCGATGATGAAGAGGACCTGTTCGGCGGCGTGGTGCCTCAGGCGTTCATTGAAACCAAGGCCATAACGCATCCGCTGGTGCGGCCGGATGCGGATGCGCCGTTTGGCTGGTCTCGCGACTTTGCCGCCCGCGTCACCGGCAGCGTGCTTCCAGGCTACAGCGTGTTTTCGCTTGAAGATGCCCGCGAAGCCGGCCGACGGTTGTTGCATGAAGGTTCATTGAGGCTAAAGCCAGTTCGGGCCACGGGCGGAAGAGGGCAGGAACGCATCAATACCGAGCAGCAGCTGGATCGCGCCTTGGAGCACGTTGATGTAAAAGAGATGGCCCAGTACGGGCTGGTGCTCGAGGCCAATCTGGAACACGTGACGACTTTCAGCGTTGGACAGATCCGGGTGGCGGGGCGAACACTCAGCTACTACGGCACCCAGCGGCTGACGCCTGACAATTCTGGCGAGATGGTTTACGGCGGCTCGGACCTCGTTGTTTCCGACGGTGACTTCGAGGCCTTGCTCAGGCTCGATCTGCCGGAAAAGGCCCGACTGGCCATTACGCAGGCGCAGGTCTACGACGAAGCCGCCTCGGCGTGCTTCCGCGGTTTTTTCGCGTCCCGTCGTAACTACGACATTGCTCAGGGAGTGGACGGGCGCGGTCGTGCTTGTTCGGGGGTACTGGAGCAGTCCTGGCGGGTCGGTGGCGCAAGTGGCGCCGAAATAGCCGCGCTTGAAGCGTTCATTGGGGGTGAAAGCGGTGCAGTGCGAGCCTCGACCGTTGAGGTTTATGGTGAGTCACAGGCCGTCCCGTCCGATGCGACCGTATTGTTCCGAGGCGAAGATACCGAGGTCGGTTTCATCACCAAATACATAACGGTAGAAGGCTATGGCGACCCAAAGTGAATGCATAGACATCCTTGTTGATGACGAGCACATTGCCGGCACTTTCCTGTCACCCCCTACCAAGCTGCCTGGCGTGTTGTTCGTCCATGGCTGGGGAGGCAGCCAGGAGCGTGACCTGACACGTGCCCGCGGCATCGCTGGCCTGGGGTGCATCTGCTTGTCCTTTGATTTGCGGGGGCATGCCTTGACGCTGGCGCAGCAGCAGACCGTGACCCGCGAGCAGAACCTGAACGATCTGCTCGCTGCCTATGATCTTCTGGCACAGCACCCCAATATCGACCCGTCGGCCATCGCCGTAGTGGGGACCAGCTACGGTGGCTACCTGGCAGCACTGCTGACTGCGTTACGGCCGGTAAAGTGGTTGGCCATGCGGGTGCCAGCGCTGTACGGCGACGATGATTGGATGGTACCCAAGCGTCAGTTGAATCGGGATCTGCTCAATCAGCTGCGCGGCAGACGTGTCGTGCCTGAAGAAAACCGCGCACTGGCCGCTTGTGCCGAATTCCGCGGCGACGTGCTCATCGTCGAGTCCGAGCACGATCATCTGGTCCCGCACAGCACCATCATGAGTTATCGCGCCGCCTTCCATCAGACGCACTCGCTGACGCACCGGATCATTCTCGGCGCCGATCATGCGCTGACCAGCGATTGCTGCCAGAAGGCCTACACCGACATTCTGGTCAATTGGGCGACCGAGATGGTGGTCGGGGCTCGACTTGATCAGCGGGAAGGGCTTGCCGCCGCAAACCGTAACTAGCCTGGCGGCGAGGGTGGCTGAACGGGGCCGACGAACCGGCTCCAGCGCCGGTCCAACACCTGCTGTTTAAGCACTTCGATGACGTCTACCAGCAGTTCTTCGAGCGCCAGGTCGGTGTTTTCGTCCTGGTAGACCCAGGCCTCGAAGAACTCGTCCGCCAGGTTTCGTGCAAGTCGTCGAAATTGCGGGCTCTGGAGTCCTTCGGCAGCGCCTTGAAGGAGTTGCGCGGCAATGTCGGCGAGCGCTTCGTCCAGCGTATCGGCGACCCGTCCCCCCATAGGCAGACGACGCAACCGGATCACCTCAGGGTTGTTCAGCAGCGCCTGGTGGATCAGTCCGCCCACATAACCTTCGATGGCGCCGCGATTATCCCGGTAACCGCTCTCCAACATACTGTGCATGCGGCGAGAAAGGTCGTTGAGCAATCGCTCCTTACGCGGCCTGACGACCTCCTGCAACAGGCGGCGGGAGAGGTCGTCACTGGCCCCGATCTCCTGCTGCATGCGGCTGAACAGCCGAACCATGACGCGATCAGACAATTCCTCGAGCAGGAGCAGGTAGTAGCGGTTGACCAGACCGAACACCGCCCAGCGCCGTATGTCGATCAGCCCCAGCCGTTGCAGGCGGATCAGCAGGCTGCCGATCCGCAGCACGCGCAACCAGCGGAAGCCGCTCAACGGAATGCAGCCGAGCACGTCATACCAGTGAGCGAAGGGGTAGTAGTACCAGCGTGCGTAGCGGCGTTCGAACAATGCGACGGTCCAGCCCAGCAGCACGTCGAAGATGAATATCGCGACGAAGGCGAGGTCGATGTGCTGGAAGTTCTGGTGAATCAGCGTGTCGTAGCGTTGATGCAGGACAGGAGCCCATTCGGCCAGTGCGTCGTTGATCGGCTGCAGGATGAACAGGCTATCGAACAGGATCAATCCAAGGTTGATGCACACCAGCAGGACGATCAGGACTTCCCACGCGGCGTGCATCCCGTCGATGACGCGCTCGCGCCGCCGCGTTGGCTCAGGCATCGGCATTGGCGGGTGCGTCGGCAGCATGCCAGAGGATTTCGGCGCAACCCTGACGTCGTGCGATCAGCCGGGCCACCACGAAAAACAGATCCGAAATCCGGTTGAGATAAGCCAGACCGACCGCGCGCAGCGGCTCGATGGCGTTGAGTTGTTGGCAGCGGCGCTCACTGGTACGCGCCATGCTCCGGCACAGATGGGCCAGGGCAATCAGTCGCGAACCACCCGGCATGATGAAATCTTCCAGCGGTCCCAGTTCCTGATTCCAATGGTCGATTGCCGCTTCCAGACGCTCGACCTCGACGGTCGTCAACGCTTGATACTCGGGCATCGCCAACTCGCCACCCAGGTCGAACAGGCGATGCTGGCAAGGGCTCAACACCTCGATCAGCTCGGCCAGTTGTGGCCAGCGGACCTGGCCTTCGGCGAGCTCCGCCAACAACAGGCCAAGTTGGCTGTTGAGGGTATCAATTTCGCCCATTGCCTCGATTCGTGGATGATCTTTGGGCACACGGCGGCCATCGGCCAAGCCGGTTTCGCCGGCGTCACCGGTACGGGTGTAGATTTTCGAAAGTCGGTTGCCCATCGGGATTCCTTGATTCAGCTATTGGTGGGTTCACTCGGCGAGACCAGCGGCAAGCGCAGGGTAAAGCAGGTGCCCTGGTCCGGCCTGGATTGCACTTCCATCTGGCCCTTGTGATTGTTGGTGATGATGAAATACGAAACGGAAAGCCCCAGCCCGGTTCCCTGACCCACTTCTTTGGTGGTGAAAAACGGCTCGAAGATTCGCTTGCGGATCGCTTCCGGAATGCCGCCGCCGTTGTCTTCGACCTGAATCTCGGCCCAGGGTGGGTTCAGGCGTGTGCGCAGAGTGATCTGCCCGCGGGCTCGCTCCGGTTTCTGATGGATGGCCTGTGCGGCGTTTTTCAGCAGATTCAGCAATACCTGCTCGAGTTCGTTACCGATGCAGGGCACCCGGTCAATCTGCGGGTCGAAATCGCGGACGATTTCGATGGCGCGAAAATCGAAGCCTTCGATCAGTGCGAAGTCATTGCCGGCGATTTCCAGCGCCTGATCGACCAGCACCGCCAGCTGACATTCCGCCAGTTGGCGGTTGCTGAGCCGGGTGAAGGTGAGCATGTGGCTGACGATCTTGGCTGCGCGCGAGCCTGCCTGCTGAATGCCGTCGAGCAGCTGCGGTATTTCGCGTCGTTGCAGGTACTGGTTCACCGCTTCCAGCAAAACGCCGGTTTCATCAGCGGCTTCTCGGTTGCGCTCCAGATCAGGGGACAGACGTCGGCGGATGTTCTGTGCGTTGTGCAGGATAGCGCCGAGCGGGTTGTTGATCTCGTGCGCCATTCCGGCGGCGAGGCTGCCAACCGAGAGCATCTTCTCTGACTGCACCATGATCTCTTCCATATTTATCCGCTCTGTAATGTCGTCGATGCGGATCACCACGCCACGCCCGCCGCCGCCCATCAGCGGATACAGCGTCAATGCGTAATGCCGAGGCTCGTCATTAAAGGCCCAGGTGACGCGTTCGATCTTCTCGACCTGGTGATGTTCGGATGTCCGGCGGATCTGCGTGAGGAACGGACGCAGCGGTTCGAAGGCGATGAACACCGGCTGGTTCAGCGCGTCGTCGATGGATGTTCCGGATAGCGCGCTGGCCTGTTGATTCCACTGGGTCACGTAGAGCTGTTCGTCCAGCGCGATGAGCACCGAGGGCATCGAGTCGATGATGCTGTTCAGGTAGTTTTGGAAGCCGGTGAGTTTCTTTTCGATCTTGCTGCGAACCTGTACTTCCAGTTCCAGTTTTCGGTTGGAGTGGCGGGTTTCCTCGGCCAGGCCCTGGGCGTGATCGAAGGCTTCCTGGGCCTCATCGCGGGCGCGCTTGAGCTGTTGCTCGCGGGCCTCCATGCGCGACAGCATGGTGTTGAACGCATCGGCCAAGTGGCCGATTTCGTCCTGGTTTTTCGGTGTTGCCCGTAGAGAGTAGTCCTCATCGCGGGTCACCTGGCGGGACAGGGCTTCCAGGTCGCGGATCGGCCGGGTGATCAGGCGACGAATCTGTCTGGCCACCAATACCCATAACAGCAGACTGGCCAGCAGGATCGCGAGGCTGGCGGTAAAGGTGCCGGTGTAGAACGCGCCTGGCAGTTCGCTGCTGGCGACAATCAATAGATGGCCTGGCGGCCCCGCGGCCTGGGGCAGTTCGATCAGCAGGTTGGCGCGCATCTCGCCGTTCTGCCACGCTGGCAACCCGTCTACCTGCTGCGGCAAGTCCAGCGGATCGCCGCGATACAGTTCCGCCAGGCTGCGCCCGGTAGGGTCATAAACCACGGCGGCCCGCAGCGGTGCATAGTCGTTCAGTTTCCCCAGTAGCTCATCCGCTGCCGCTTTGGATTGCAGGGCCCGATGGCTCAGCTCGGGCGTGGCGAACAGCGCCCCGAGCGTATGCATTGCCTGGGGCGCGACGCTCTGTCGCGAGATCCAGTAGGCCGCGCTAATAAAGGTCAGATTGGATATCAGCAGCAAGGTTGCCAGCAGCACGAGCAGAGCGATAAGCAGCTTGCGGCCGACCGGAAGGTTTTCGAGGCGCTGGCGCAGGGTCATGGCAGGTACGGGCGAAGGGTGTGTGTGCAGGGTAGCGGTGGCTCAGTCCGCGGGCAATCCGTGACGGCGCAGGAGCGTCTGGAGCCGGTCGAGCAGTTCGTCCAGCTCGGGTGTTGCCAAACCATGCTGACGTGCGGCTCGACAAGCCTGGCCCAGCAGAAAGCCAACCTCGGTCCGGCGTCCGCTTTGTACGTCCTGATGCATCGAGGAGTAATTCTGTGCGGTCGCCTCGATGATACGCAGGACTTCCGCTTCGAGCCCATCGGCGGCCCCTGGCTGGTCGCAGGCTCGTAGCACCTCGCTGAGCTCGCAGCAGAGCCTGCGCAGGGGTTCGGGGTGATTCAACAGTTCACCGTTGCGGCAATCATTCAGCACGCTAAGCGGGTTGATCGCGCAATTGATCGCCAGCTTGCGCCAGAGCTTGTCCATGATGTCGTCGGCCCAGCTGTATGGAATATCAGCCATGTCCAGATCAGCAAGCCACGGCGGCGCTTGGCGCTTGAGCGGATCGCCGAGCCAGTTCTGCCCCCGGCCGGCATGCACGATTCGAAAGTCTGCCTGACGATAGGCCCCTTCGGTACTGGAAATGAAGATGCAGCGGCTATCCGGCCAACGTGCGACGATGGCTTGCTGGCTGCCCAGGCCATTTTGCAGAAGCAGGATTTCCGAATCTTTAGCAAGGCGCGGTGCAACTTCGGCGACGGCGGCTTGCGCATCATAGGCTTTGCAGGCGACCAGCAGCCGTTCTATAGGCGCCTTGGCCTCTGGTAGTTCCGCGGGTATCGGATAGAGACGACTCGCACCGTTCTCGATCAGCGTAAGACCTCCGGCGCCGCGGTACTCGGCAAGCCGTTGCGGATTGCGCAGGACCAGATGCAGCGGCACGCCAGCGCGAAACAGTCGCGTCGCCCACAGCCCGCCCAGACTGCCAGCGCCGAGCACATGCCAAGCCGCTGTCATAACACGGGCTGCTTGTAGCGCAGGGGCACGATACGTCCCGTGGCGTATGCGTCGGGTAATAGTGTTTCAGCCTGCGCAGTAACCCGCTTGGAATCCACCGGCAGCGCGCTGGCGTCGAGGCTGACCATCGCGATGCCGGCCTTGATTGAAATGAAGCCCTCGTCGGTCTTGAACGGCTTGAGGTTGAGTCCCTCGTGGAGTCGCTTGAAACTGCTCGGAGAGCAGCCGCGTAAGTCATCAATCAGGGTAAGTACGCCGAAATGGCGATCGTCCAGGCGGGTGAGCACGTCGAGCGGGCGTACCAGCTGTTGAAGCCGCCGTGCGACACCGCGCAGCAGGTCCTGATGAAACCGTTCCCCGTAGCGTTCCCGCTGACTGTTGATCTCCGGCAAACCTATCAGCAGGTGGCACAGCGCACCGCCACGGCTTTCGATCTGGCGCAAGCTGTCGCCAAGGCGCTGATGGAGGTAGCGGCTGTTTCCAAGCCCGGTGATCGGGTCGATCAGGTTGCGCTTCTCCAGGCTGGCGATGTTTTCGGTCAACAGGCGATTTTCCCGCATTAACCGCTGCAGTGAGCCGCAAAGCCGGTCGGCAGCAAACACCCTGGGCACGAGCTGGTCGTTCATCACCGACTTGCCGATGAAATCATCCACGCCGTGGTCGAAAGCCTTGCTTAGCACGTCCTGGCCGTCGCGGCCGGTCAGGAGAATGATGTAGGTGTAATGATCGGACATGTAGTCCTGCTGGCGGACCTGAGCGGTCAGCTCCAGGCCGTCCATTTCCGGCATCAGCCAATCGGCGAGCAGAACATTGGCGGGGCGTTGTTCGATCAGCTCCAATGCCGCGCTGGCACTGTTGGCGAATCGAATATCTTCGTATCCGGCCTTGGTCAGCGCGCGACCTATCATGACGCTGGAAAATTTGGCGTCGTCGACCACCAGGATGCTGAGTTGGGGGTTAGGCATTCAAGGACTCGGAGAAGGAGAGGGCTGCCACTGGGGAATGGAAAGGCCAGAGCAGCGCGAACAGTTATAATGATGGCGCATTTGAACCGTCAAGCTAAGCGCGCTGGGTCACACCCCTGCGCCGTTTCCAAAGGAGCAAGCCCATGCCCTCGTTCGACGTGGTGTCCGAACTGGATAAACACGAGGTAACCAACGCGGTAGATAACGCTGTCAAGGAGCTCGACCGTCGCTATGACCTGCGTGGCAAAGGCAGTTTCGAATTCAAGGAACTGACCATCAATCTGACCGCCGACGCGGATTTCCAATTGGAGCAGATGCTGGAGATCCTCAAGTTGAGCCTGGTTAAACGCAAGATCGACATCCAGTGTCTGGAGCTGAAGGATCCCTATCCGTCGGGCAAGACCGTCAAGCAGGAAGTGGTGCTGCGCGAGGGCATCGACAAAGAGCTGGCAAAGAAGATCGTCGCGTACATCAAGGAAGCCAAGCTCAAAGTGCAGGCCGCTATTCAGGGCGAGCAGGTGCGTGTGACCGGCAAGAAGCGCGACGACCTGCAGGAAGCCATCGCGCTGTTGCGCGCCAAGGACTTTGGAATGCCGCTGCAATTCAACAACTTCCGCGATTGATCCCCCCGCGCACGTTTTCGTGCCACTTCCCGCATTAGCCGAGCGCCTCTAACCGGGACGCTCGGAGTCCCAAGGAGACTCCTTTCAATGGATTTCAGTGTCGATTATCTGGTCGAGCTTTCCGAGGCCTGGTTGCCTGTTGTCATTCAATACGGCGCGCAAGTCACGCTGGCACTTTTCACCTTTCTCATCGGCTGGTGGCTGATCAACAAGCTCGTCGGCAAAGTGGGCAGCGTATTGAAGCGCCGCCAGGTCGACCCTTCACTGCATGGCTTCATCGAAAGCCTGGCCGGCATCATCCTCAAGGTTCTTTTGCTGATCAGCGTTGCGTCGATGATCGGCGTCGAGACCACCTCATTTATCGCTGTGATCGGTGCAGCGGGTCTCGCGATCGGTCTGGCTTTGCAGGGCAGCCTGGGCAACTTCGCCGGAGGCGTGCTGATCCTGATCTTTCGCCCGATCCGCGTTGGCGAGTGGATTGAAGCTCAGGGTGTGGCCGGCACTGTGCATTCGATTCAGATCTTCCACACGGTTCTCAAGTCTGCCGACAACAAAACCATTGTGGTGCCCAACGGCAGCCTTTCGAATGGCCATATCACCAACTATTCGCGCGAGCCGCAACGTCGCGCGGACATCAATATAGGCATCGATTACAGCGCCGATATCAAGCTCGCGCGCAAGATCTTGCTGGAGATCGCTGAGGACGAACGCGTGCTGCGGGACCCTGAGCCGGTGGTTCATGTGGTCGCACTGGCCGACAATTCAGTGAATCTGTCGCTGCGGGTGTGGGTCGCTACGGGCGACTTCTGGCCAGTGACCTTTGGCTTTACCGAACTGGTGAAGGAGCGCTTCGACGCAGCCGGGATTGGCATTCCGTTTCCGCAGCGCGTGGTGCACTTGGTCCAACGCTGAAGACCCGTGTTGCCACATGCGTTGCGACCTGACTAGCGAAATAAGAAAGCCGGCTGACGCCGGCTGACGCCGGCTTTTCGCTAGCTGTGCTCGGTTGAGGATATCGGCTCGGCGCTGCTTGGCTGCTGGCGGCTGCGTGTCCATTGCCAAACAATCAGAACCAGTGTCGGGATACCGAGCAACGCGGTCACAAAAAAGAAGTTGCTGTAACCGAGTTGCTCGACCATCACGCCTGAGTAGCCGCCCAATAGTCTTGGCAGCAACAGCATCAGCGAGCTGAGCAGGGCGTACTGGGTAGCAGAAAACTTCAGGTTGGTCAGGCTCGACAGGTAGGCGACGAATGCGGTCGAGGCCAGCCCGCCACTGAAGTTGTCGCAGGAAATCGTAACGATGAGCATGTTGAGGTTGGCGCCCATTTCCACCAGCAACATGAACATGAGGTTGGTCGCAGCCGATGCGATACCGCCGATAAACAGAATCGGCAAAATGCTGAATCGCACGATCAGCAAGCCGCCAAAGGCAGCGCCGAGCAAGGTCATGATCAAGCCAAACAGCTTGCTGACGCTGGCGATCTGATCCTTGCTGAAGCCCTGGTCGATGTAAAAGACGTTGGCCATGACCCCCATGACCGTATCCGACATCCGGTAGGTGGCGATCAATCCAAGCAGCAACAGCGCCTGCCAGCGGTAGCGCATGATGAAATCCGTGATGGGCGTCAGCACCGGGCCCATCAGAATCCGGCCGGGACCTGAAAGGCAGCCCCAGCAGATCAGCAGATACATGGTGCCGCGTGGCCAGTAGCCGCCCCAATAGGACTGGAACATGCCCGTGGTTGAGACCATGAGGATGATCAGCACGATCACCGAAACGGCCTGATGGACGAAATCGAAGCGTGCCGGGCGTTGGCGTTGGCCAGCCTGGTGGAGCATCTGGCGCACCGGGACCATCAGCGACCGCCCCCAGGGTGACAGCGAGCCGATGATGAACAGCAGGTACAGCGTTGCCCGCGGCCAGGCGTGGGCAATCAGGGCGTTGATCATTGCCGGAACGGAAATCAGCAGTACCAGCAACAGGCCGACTGCAGCCATCTGATGATTGAAACTGAATTTGGACGGCTCGTGCGGCAGCGGTGCGGCCCCTTGGGGCTCGGGGATCAACAGGCTGGTCACAAGGCCCGGGAGGATCAGAAGGGCGAAGGCGATATAGGTCGTGGCCCAGGCGGCTTGGCTGTATTCGACGTTGCTGGAGCCCAGCCACTCGGCCAGAAAAAGTGCCCCGGCGCTGGCCAGCAGCATGGCGATGCGATAACCGGTCATGTAGCTCGCCGCCAGCGTGGCCTGCAATTTGTCCTCGGCGATTTCCAGCCGATAGGCATCGATGGCGATGTCTTGCGTCGCCGAGGCGAAAGCCACCGTTACGGCGAGCGCGATCAACATGGTCAGGTTCTGTTGTGGATTGCACATGGCCATGCCGATCAGGCCGATGGCAATCACCGCCTGCGATAACACCAGCCACGAGCGTCGCCGGCCGAGCCCGCCGATCCAGGGTAACCGCCACTGGTCGAGCATCGGCGACCAGACCCATTTGAATGCATACGCGAGGCTGATCCAGCTGGCAAAACCGATGGTCTCGCGAGACACGCCAGCCTCGCGCAGCCATACAGAGAGCGTGGAAAAAACCAGGATCGCAGGAAGCCCGGCAGCGAAGCCAAGGATCAGCAGAGTCAGTGAGGCTGGGCTGGCGTAGGCGGCTAGCGCGGCGCGCCAGGTTTCACGGGACATAAAGGTAGATCAGGGACAGAACATGAAGCGCGCACTCTACCCGCTGTGCTCCGCCGAATGCCAGCCGTGCCGACGTATGTCGACGCGGTCGTTGATCACCCGCACACCCTCGGCGCGAAGTCGCGCACGCTGCTCGTCACCAGAGAGGGTACCAGCGGCCAGGCTCAGGCGGCCGCCCGCACCCATTACCCGGTGCCAGGGCAGGCGCGTATCGTCCGGTAACTGCGACAAGACCCGGCCGACCCAACGTGCTGCGCGCCCTAGCCCAGCGACGGCGGCAAGTTCGCCGTAGCTGGTGACCTTGCCTTCCGGGATCTGCGCCAACGTCAGATACAGCGCCGCGCGTCGGGCTTCAGCATCACTGGTGCGAAGGTCGCTGTGCAGTGCGTCAGCGGGCTGGGGCGTCATGAAAGGGCTCCATTGGTGATCAGATTGAGGATGACGCGAGGCTCCGTTTAGCGGCCAACGCTTGTTGTCTTCGGTGGCATAAGGATAATGCCTGCCTTTCTCGTTTACCCCACAGACATCTTATTGCCTATGTTCTCCCGACCGCTCTCTCGCAGCTTGCTTTGCGTAATGCTTTCGACGCTCGCTCTGCCGACGTTGGCCGATACCGTGTGGCTGAAAAACGGTGACCGCCTGACCGGCAAAATCAGTGTGCTCGATGGCGGCAAGCTGCTCATCGAAACCGAGTATGGCGGCTCCATTCCGGTGAAATGGAGCCAGGTTGCGACTCTGGAAAGCAACCAGCAACTGCTGGTCAAGGAAGACGACGTGACCGGCGAGGTCGCAAAATCGTTGCAAGCGGCTGGCGACGGCATGGTCACGCTCAGCAACGGCGGCGCGCCGCGCACGGTCCCGTTGAAGTCGATCACACAGATCATCCATCCGAAGCCCATCATTCAGGACCTGACCTGGAAGGGCAACGTCGATATGGCGCTGGACTACAAGCGCGCCGAAACCGATACCGATGATTACGACATCTCATTCAAGACCTCGGCGCGCCATGGTCTCTGGCGTCACAACGGTTCCGGCGGCTACAACCGTGAGTACCGTGACGGCGTGACGGCCACGGATAACTGGGACGCGGAGTATGCGCTGGATCGCTTCCTCGATGAGCACTGGTTCTGGCAGGGTCGCCTGGAATACAAGCGTGACAAAATCGAGGACGTACGGCGCCAGCGCACCATCGGTACCGGTCCGGGTTACCAGTTCTGGGACAACGAATTGGGCGCCTTCTCGCTGGCATCGTTGGCCAACCGCAGCGACTACGAGTTCGCCAGCGGTAACACGGAAGAATTCTATTCGTTGGCGATGAAGTGGAATTACAACCGTTATCTGGTGGGCAAGACCTTCGAGATATTCAGTAATGGTGAGATCGGCAAACCATTGGAAAACGTCGCCGACTATCAGTTAGACGCTGAAATGGGGCTGCGCTACAAGGTGACCGACTGGGCATCGCTCAACATGAAGGCCGAGAAAGACATTGTCAGCGGCGCAGAGAGCGATCTGGACGAAACCCGTTACAGCATCGGATTCGGTGTGGGCTGGTAAGATTCGTGCGTAATTGACCGGGCGCAGAGTGCGCCCGGTTACGTTTCTGCTGTCCTTACAGGCGCAAGCCGCCATCGAGCTCCAGGATGCGCCCGGTGTAGTAGTCGTTCTCGAATATGTACGCCACCGAATGGGCGATCTCCTGGGGTTTGCCCAGGCGCTTGAGCGGGATCCCTGCAGTCATTTTTTCCAGCGCTTCGGGTTTCATGCTGGCGACCATCTCGGTCTCGATGAAACCAGGCGCGACACCGGCGACGCGAATGCCGTAGCGCGCCAGCTCCTTCGCCCACACCACGGTATCTGCCGCGACGCCAGCCTTGGCGGCCGAGTAGTTCGCCTGACCCATGTTGCCGGCGCGGGATATCGAGGAAATGTTGACGATCGCGCCCTGGCGCTTCAACTCGATCATCTTCGCGGCAACCTCGCGGGTGCAGAGGAACACGCCGGTGAGGTTGACGTCGATTACCGCCTGCCACTGCGCCAGGCTCATCTTCGAAAGCTCGCCGTCCTTGAGTTTGATGGTCAACCCATCACGGAGGATGCCGGCATTGTTGACCAAGCCGTCCAGCCCGCCAAAATCTTCGCTGACCTGGCTCACCATATGGCCGACCTGCTCTTCGTTGGCGACATTGCACAGGTAGGCGCGTGCATCACCGCCGGCGCTCTTGCAGGCTGCGACCGCTTCGTCCAGTCGTTCCTGGTTGAGATCGACCAGCGCCAGACGGGCGCCCTTGCTGGCGAGGTATTCGCCCATCGCGCGGCCGAGCCCTTGGCCACCGCCAGTAATGATGATGACCTTGTCTTTCAGCTGCATGTCCATCTCCTCATCTATACCAACGGGCGTCGATAAACGACGTCCGCTGACGAAACCGTTATGCTGATGCCCTGCCGAATTGCCCCTCTTGAGGAACTCCCGTGAGCGTTCAAGCCGCCAAGCATGCCCGACAACTCCTGCTCAAGGAATACCGCGGCGTGCTCTCGACTCACTCCAAGGCCATGCCCGGATTTCCCTTTGGCTCAGCGGTCCCTTACTGCTTGAGCGAGGAGGGCTGGCCGCTGATCCTGATCAGCCGGATCGCCCAGCACACACAAAATTTGCAGGCAGACCCGCGCTGCTCGTTGTTGGTCGCCGAACGTGGCGCCGAGGATGTACAAGCAACCGGCCGTCTCACCATGCTGGCCGAGGCGGTGCCGCTCACGGACGAAGCCGCGGTCGAGGCCGCGGCCGAGCGTTACTACCGCTATTTCCCCGAATCGCGCGATTACCACCGCGTCCACGATTTCGACTTCTGGGTGTTGCAACCGGTGCGCTGGCGCTACATCGGAGGCTTTGGTGCGATTCATTGGCTGGAGCAGGTGGCATTGGCCAATCCGTTTGCGCGCGCTGGCGGAGGCGAGGGTGAGATGCTCGACCATATGAACCAGGACCATAGCGCGGCGATTGCTCACTACGCGCAGGTGGCCGGCCTGCCGCCTGACCCGACGGCGCGTATGGTCGGCATCGACAGCGAAGGCTTTCACCTGAGCATCGGTCAGAGTATTCACTGGCTGGTATTTCCGGATAGCTGTACCAGCCCAGGCACCGTGCGTCAGGCTCTGGTGGCGATGGCGCGGCGCTGACGTATCGCGCAAGCGCAGGAGTGAATAATCCGGTTACAGCCTGTTCCCTCGATGGGTTGAATTCGCTGCAGCCCGCCGTCATCTACACAAAATCGGAAGCCGTACTTCCGCCAAGGATTATCGATGCGAATTTTCTTACTGCTGTTTCTCCTGTTCCCGCTGGCCGAGCTGGCGTTGCTGATCAAGGTTGGCGGCTCCATCGGCGTGCTGCCGACCATCCTGCTGCTGGTCATCAGTGGCATGGCCGGTATCCTGCTGATGCGCCTGGCCGGTTTCGCCACGGCCTGGCGCGCACGCGAGCGCCTGGCCCGAGGCGAATTGCCGGAACGGGAAATGCTCCAGGGCTTGATGATGGCTGTTGCCGGGGGGCTGCTGTTCCTGCCGGGATTTCTCAGCGACGTCGTCGCGCTGCTGGTGCTCTTTCCGCCGACCCGCAAACTCTTCCTCGGGTTTGTCGGGCGTCGCGTAGAAGCTCAGGCACGGCGTCAGCGAGCCTTTGCCGATGACCTGCGTCAGCAGCAAGAAGATCGACGCGGACCGCAACGTCCTAATGTGATCGAAGGCGAGTGGGAGCGTCGCGACAAATAATCATCGCTCCTGTCGCGAAGGCATGCCTCGGCATGCCTTTTTATTGTCGGCAAATGCAAAAAATCCTCGCCACCGCCCTTGAAATCATTTTCCGCGCCCGCATGTAGCGGTCACCGCAAGGTCGCTGTCGCGATTTGACAGTCCGTCTTCTGCGGCTCGCATTGCGGGCCGCAACCGGCAACGCCGGATTTGCCCAACCCGCCGATGACATGCATCGGCATGGAAACCACTGTACTAGGAGAGATCGACAATGAAGCTTCGTCCTCTACATGACCGCGTCGTGATTCGTCGCAGCGAAGAAGAAACCAAAACCGCAGGCGGCATCGTGCTGCCGGGCTCCGCTGCCGAGAAGCCAAACCGTGGCGAAATTGTCGCTGTAGGCACTGGCCGCGTTCTGGACAACGGCGAAGTCCGTCAGCTGGCCGTCAAGGTTGGCGACCAGGTCGTATTCGGCCCTTACTCCGGCAGCAACACCGTCAAGGTTGACGGTGAAGACCTGCTGGTGATGAGCGAGAACGAGATCCTCGCCGTCGTAGAAGCCTGATCAGCGCTCGCTTATAGCGAACAGCGTTCCATCAACAGAATTTGAGGAAGAATCAACATGGCTGCTAAAGAAGTTAAATTCGGCGATTCCGCCCGCAAGAAAATGCTGGCAGGCGTCAACGTCCTGGCCGACGCGGTAAAAGCGACCCTCGGTCCGAAAGGCCGCAACGTGGTTCTGGAAAAGAGCTTTGGCGCTCCGACCATCACCAAGGACGGCGTTTCCGTTGCCAAGGAAATCGAGCTCAAGGACCGTTTCGAAAACATGGGCGCGCAGCTGGTCAAGGACGTCGCGTCCAAGGCCAACGACGAAGCCGGTGACGGCACCACCACTGCAACCGTTCTGGCCCAGGCCATCGTCAACGAAGGCCTGAAGGCCGTTGCTGCCGGCATGAACCCGATGGACCTCAAGCGCGGCATCGACAAGGCGACCATCGCCGTTGTCGCCGAGCTGAAGAACCTGGCCAAGCCATGCACCGATTTCAAGGCCATCGCTCAGGTCGGCACTATCTCCGCCAACTCCGACAGCTCCATCGGCGCGATCATCGCCGAAGCGATGGAAAAAGTCGGCAAGGAAGGCGTGATCACCGTTGAAGAAGGTTCGGGTCTGGAAAACGAACTGTCTGTTGTAGAAGGCATGCAGTTTGACCGCGGCTACTTGTCCCCGTACTTCATCAACAAGCCGGACACCATGGTGGCCGAGCTCGACAGCCCGCTGCTGCTGCTGGTCGACAAGAAGATCTCCAACATCCGTGAGCTGCTGCCGGTTCTCGAAGCCGTTGCCAAGGCTGGCCGTCCGCTGCTGATCGTGGCTGAAGACGTCGAAGGCGAAGCGCTGGCTACCCTGGTCGTCAACAACATGCGCGGTATCGTCAAGGTAGCCGCCGTCAAGGCGCCTGGTTTCGGCGATCGCCGTAAGGCCATGCTGCAGGACATCGCCATCCTGACTGGTGGTACCGTGATTTCCGAAGAAGTCGGCCTGAGCCTGGAAACCGCTACCCTGGAGCACCTGGGTAACGCCAAGCGCGTCGTGCTGAACAAGGAAAACACCACCGTCATCGACGGCGCTGGCCAGCAGGTCGACATCGAAGCCCGTGTTGCGCAGATCCGCAAGCAGGTCGAAGACACCACTTCCGACTATGACAAAGAGAAGCTGCAAGAGCGTCTGGCCAAGCTGGCTGGCGGTGTTGCCGTGATCAAGGTCGGTGCCGGTACCGAAGTTGAGATGAAAGAGAAGAAGGCCCGCGTTGAAGACGCCCTGCACGCTACCCGTGCAGCCGTTGAAGAAGGCGTGGTACCTGGCGGCGGTGTCGCCCTGGTACGTGCGCTGCAGGCTATCTCCGAGCTCAAGGGCGAGAACGAAGACCAGAACGTTGGTATCGCGCTGCTGCGTCGTGCCGTTGAAGCGCCGCTGCGTCAGATCGTTGCCAACGCCGGTGGCGAGCCAAGCGTCGTGGTCGACAAGGTCAAGCAGGGTGAAGGCAACTACGGCTTCAACGCCGCTTCCGACACCTACGGCGACATGATCGAGATGGGCATCCTCGATCCGGCCAAGGTTACCCGTTCTGCTCTGCAGGCTGCGGCCTCCATTGGCGGTCTGATGGTCACCACCGAAGCCATGGTTGCCGAGAGCATCGACGACAAGGCTGCTCCAGCCATGCCGGACATGGGTGGCATGGGCGGTATGGGTGGCATGGGCGGCATGATGTAAGCCAGCCTGTCCCTTCAAGAGCCCCGCCTAGTGCGGGGCTTTTTTATGCGTGTTACGCCGCCGGGCCGAGCCCCAATGGGTGAGAGGCTGGCGCGCGCATAAGCGCGGCCCTCTGTTAAACATCAGCCATCGGTCATATTTTTCGGCGCCCGGTCGATTGGTGAACTATGGTGATTTTTCTCGAATCACCAAATAACAAGGGCTTGCGCAATGAAACTTGAAATTGCACGAGGTGTGTTTCTGGTCGGTGCACTGGGTGTCGCGTCGCTCTGTGCGGCCGCATGGAGTGAGCCGAATGCCAAAGTCGTCGCGCGAAGCGACCTCAGCAGCCATTGTTCGGTCCCGCGCGTCGCCCGCGCCTCTCTTTCAGAGTCGCGGCCCGATCAGGACTTGCTGTTGCTCATGTATGGGCTTTCCCAGAGCCTGGTAGGGCGCAGCTGAGCAACGCGCTAGCGCTGATTCGAGTTCCGATTCCATGCCTTGCTTAATGCCCGGGTGACGGAAGCGCGCTCGTATCCGGGGCTGTCGCCCGGTCCGGGCTTGCCAGTACCGTATACACAGCCGGTAGCACGAACAGCGTGAACAGGGTGCCCACGGTCATGCCTGTGGCGATCACCAGGCCGATGTCAAAGCGACTGACCGCTCCTGCACCGCTGGCCAGGATCAAAGGAACCATGCCGAACACCGTCGCCGCGGTTGTCATCAAGATCGGTCTGAGTCGGATCGCGGCGGCTTCCTCAACCGCTTCACGACGGCTCAATCCTTGGTCGCGACGCAACTGATTGGCGAACTCGACGATCATGATGCCGTGCTTGCTGATCAACCCAATCAGCGTCACCAGCCCCACCTGGGTGTAGATGTTCATGCTCGACAGGCCGAGGAACAGCGGAACCAGTGCACCGCAGACGGAGAGCGGCACCGTTACCAGGATCACCAGCGGATCGCGGAAGCTCTCGAACTGTGCTGCTAGCACGAGAAAGATGACCGCCAACGCGAGCGCAAAGGTCGTGTACAACGCGTTGCCTTCCTGAATGTACTGGCGAGATGCGCCTGCGTAATCAAAGGTGTAACCCTGCGGTGCCTGCTCCAGCGCAATGCTGCGCAGCGTGTCGATGGCCTCGCCCATGCTGACGATCGGAAAGCCCTGGATGGTCGCTGCGTTAAGCTGCTGAAACTGAGTCAGCTGGGTCGGTCGGGCGCGGTCATGAACGGTGATCAGGGTGGACAGGGGCAGCATCTCGCCCTGATCGTTCTTCACATAGTAATTGCTCAGCCAGCCTGGATTGTCCCGGTAGGCCTGCTCCACCTGGGCGATCACCTTGTAGCTGCGGCCTTCGATGGTGAAGCGGTTGATCTCGCTTTCACCCAGCAACGTGGCCAGCGTCACACCGAGATCCTCCATGGTGACGCCCATCTGTGCGGCTTTTTCGCGGTCGATATCGACGACGATTTCCGGTTTGTCGAACGCCAGGTCTACATCGAGAAAGGCGAACTTGCCGGAAGCCTGGGCCTTCTCTCTGATTCGCTCGGTGACCTGTAACAGCGACTCGTAGTCGTTAGCGGTATTGATGACGAATTGGAACGGCAGACCTTCACCGGTACCGGGCAGCGAGGGCAGGTTAAAGCCAAAGACCTGCAGGCCCGGGATCTGGTCGATCTTGGCCTGCACCTCGGGGAGCACCTCCATCTGGGTGCGCTCCCGTTCGTCCCAGGGCTTCATCAGGAAGCCGCCAATCCCGCTTTGTACGCCGTTGAAACCATTGATCTGAAACCAGGAGTAGTACTCGGGAAACGACTTGAAGATTTCCAGAAACTGATCGGTGTAGGCATTCAGATAGTCAAGGTTCGCCGTTTGCGGCGCGCTGGCCATCATGAAAATGATGCCCTGGTCCTCCTCTGGCGCCAGTTCGCTTTCGGTGAACTTGAGCAGCAGCGGAATCAGCCCGAGTACGATCAATGCGAATACCAGTACCACCGGCCGTGTGTTGAGTGTGCCGTGCAAGGCACGCTGATAACGCGCCTTCAACCGGTCGAAGAGTTGGTCCAGGCGGTGTGCCAGGCCGGTCGGGTTCTCTTCGTGGCGCAGCAGGCGCGAGCACATCATCGGCGACAAGGTCAGCGCGACCACGCCGGAAATCAGCACGGCACCGGCCAGTGTCAGGGCGAATTCCTGAAACAGAGCCCCGGTCAGGCCTTGCAGAAAGCCGATCGGCGCATAAACCGCGGCCAGTGTGACGGTCATGGTCACGACAGGCATGGCGATTTCCCGGGCGCCGTCGATCGCTGCCTGGAAGGGCGTTTTGCCGTCCTCGATATGCCGATGGATATTTTCGACCACGACAATGGCGTCATCCACGACCAGACCGATCGCCAGCACCATCGCCAGCAGCGTCAGCAGGTTGATCGAATACCCCATGGTCTGCATGAAGAACAACACGCCGATCATCGAGAGCGGGATGGTCACCACAGGGATCAGTACTGAGCGTACTGAGCCGAGGAACAGGAAGATGACGACTATGACGATCACTACCGCTTCGGCGAGCGTCTTGACTACCTCATCGATGGAGGCCTGGATGAACCGCGTAGCGTCATAGGCGATGGTGACTTTGAGGCCGGGTGGCAATTGCGATTCGATCTGCGGCATTACTGCTCGCACTTCGCTGATGACATCCAGCGGGTTGGCGCTCGGCGTGCCTTTGACGCCGATATAGACCGAAGGGATCCCGTCGAACGAGCTGATTGCGTTATAGCTTTCTGCGCCCATCTCGACGCGCGCCACATCACCGAGCAGCACACGGCTGTCGCCTTGAGTCTTCAGAGGGATGGCGGCGAAAGCCTCCGGGGTCTGCAGCTCTGTGTCGGCGTTGATGCTGGTAACGACGTACTGGCCCTTCACCTCACCGGCGGCGGACAGGAAGTTGTACTTGCGCACTGCCTCGTTCACGTCACTTGCAGAGAGGCCGTACGCGGCGAGTTTGAGCGGGTCCAGCCAGAGGCGCATGGCGAACACCTGATTGCCGAGAATCTCCGCCTCGGCCATGCCGGGCAGGGTAGCCAGCTTTGGCTGGATAACCCGCGACAGGTAATCGGTGATCTGCGGGTTGCTCAGTTGTTCGCTGTAGAAACTGATGTACATGAGCGCCGTGGAGTCGGCCGCCTGCTTGTTCAGTACCGGGTCTTCGGCGTTCTGCGGCAGCTGGTTCTTGACCGAGTTGGCCTGGCTGAGCAGCTCGGTATAGAGGCGATCGGTATCGGCGCCGATTCGCGCATAGACAGAGATGATCGAGACGTTCTGCTGACTGACCGATGTCATGTAGTCCACGCCTTCGGCGCTGGCCAGGCTCTGTTGCAGGGGCTGGGTGATATAGCCCTGGATCGTCTCTGCGTTGGCGCTGGGATAGGCGGTGGTCACCGTGATCAGCGCGCTTTCCATTTGCGGATACTGGCGGATCACCAGGCTGTTGAAGGCCTGGAAGCCAAGCAATACCAGCAGCAAGCTGATCACGCTGGCCAGTACCGGACGGCGAATGAATGGATCGGTAAAAGCCATGCGGTCTATGTCCCTTCAATAGGCGTCTCAGCGGGCCTTGGGCTTGAGCTCGAGGGTGCGCTTTTCGGCAATGGCAACGTGGGCGCCGCTGTCCAGCTTGAGCTGCCCCGCGATGACTACCTGCTTGCCCGCTTCGAGTCCCTCGAGGATTACCACACGACCGTCGCGCCGTTCTCCGGTTTTGACGAAGCGCCGCTCGACAACCAGATAGGGCTCGTCGCTCTCGGTCGCCGCGGTGCCTTCCTCGGGTTCGGGAGGCTGAGCTTCCTTCACCACCAATACCGAATTGCCATACAGGGTGTAGGTGATCGCGGTTTCCGGTACCACGATCCGGGATTGCTCGCTGGGCAACAGCACCTGCAGATTGGCGAACATGCCGGGCAGCAGGCGCTCGCCAGGGTTGGCCAGCTCCGCGCGGACCTGCACGTTGCGGGTGGTGACCTCGACCTTGGGGTTCAGGGCGACGATGCGGCCGTCAAACTGCTCACCGGGGAAAGCGGCTACCTGCACGCGCACGGGTTGATCGATGGCGAGCAAGGGCACGTGTTGTTCGGCCAGGTAGAAGTCGACGAACAACGTCGACAGGTCTTGCAGCGTGGCAATCGGCGTGCCGGCTGCGACATAGTCACCGACGTCAACCTGACGGATCCCGATGGTCCCAGAGAAGGGTGCCAGAATGCGCTTTTTCGCCAGGCTGGCCTTCAGTTGCGCGACCGTGGCGTCGGCTTTCTGCGACTGGGCATTGAGCCGATCGAACTCGCTGCGCGAAATAGCCTTTCCCTCGATCAGGCTGCGTGCTCGTTGAAATTCCACCTTTGCCAGATGCAGATCCGCTTCCGCGGCGGCCAGGCTCGCCTGTTCGATCTCGCTGTCGAGCAGCACGATGGGCTGCCCCTGCCGCACTTTTTCGCCCGAGCGGAACTGCACGTCGCTGATGGTGCCGGCAATCTCCACCGAAAGGTCGATGCCCTGCGATGCGGTAAGCGTGCCAACGGCCGGCAGTCGGCTCTGCCAGGGCTCCGTGCTGGAGGTGACGACCTCGACGTTGACCGGCGGCTTCGGCGCCTTGAATTGTTGGATCTGTGAGTAGATCGAGTTGAACTTGAGGGCGGCTAGGATCAATACCATGACGATCACCGCGCCAAGCATCAGCAGCATGCGGCGCAACATTTTCCGTATTCCTTGGAGTAATGAGCCGGCTGACCATGGCTATGGAACGACGCAGCCGTATCGAATACGCAAGCCACCACTAGCGCTGTTATGCACCAATCGTGGCGTTGTGATTCAAGCCCTGCAGTAGAGGGAGAATGGACGTTAGCTGCGAACCGAATGCAAGTAAAGCGTGATATCAGGCTCTGCCGAGGGTCAGGAAACGGTGGCGTTCACAGCGCTCTTTGCGCGCCAGGCAGTTGTGTCGAATGCGCTTACGGCCCCGCGTGGGCAGGGCCTTTCAGTTGGTTTGAGGTCAGCCCGCCAAGCGGTGAGTGACTTCGCTGAGCTGAGCGGAGAGCCCATGCAGATTCTGGCTGGCCTTCTCGGTGCGCTCGACGTTGTCCTGGTTGGTCGTGGCGATGGCGGTGATTTCGGTGAGGTTGCGCGAAATGTCTTCGGCCACGGACGTTTGCTCCTCGGCAGCCGTGGCGATCTGTCGGTTCATATCACGGATCGCCTCGACCTCCAGGGTGATGCGTTGCAGCATGCCACCGGCTTCCGTGACTTGTTCGACACCTTCATCGCTGCGGGCCTGACCGTTTTCGATCGCCCGTACGGCATCCACCGCGCCCGTCTGTACCGTGTCGATGATCTGATGGATTTCTGCTGTGGAATCCGCGGTACGTTTGGCCAGCGTACGCACCTCATCCGCTACCACGGCAAAACCGCGGCCTGCATCGCCGGCTCGGGCGGCTTCGATAGCGGCGTTCAGCGCGAGCAGGTTGGTCTGGTCGGCGATCCCGCGAATCACTTCCAGCACCTTGCCGATGCGCCCGCTGTCGGCCTCCAGCCGGCGGATCACGCTGGCGGTGTTACTGATCTCGCCGCGCATGTGGGTAATCGTCTGGATAGTAGAGCGCATCATGGTCTCGCCTTGTTGCGCTGACTGATCGGCTGCATCCGCGGCGCGCGCAGCATCGGCGGCATGGCGTGCGACTTCTTGCGCGGTGGCGGACATCTCGTGCATTGCCGTGGCCACCTGATCGGTTCGGGAAAACTGCTCGCGAGTACCTTGTCCCATCAGGACCGCAATGGCATTGAGCTCCCCGCTGGCACTGTCCAGATCCGATGTGCTGCGCTGCAGGCGGGCAAAGGTATCCGCGAGGAAGTCGCGTAACACATTGGCGGCTCCCGCAAGGCGGCCCAGTTCATCGGCGCGACTGGCATCCACACGCTCTTTGAAATTGCCCTGGCTGAGATTCGCAACATGATCGATCAGATGGCGGATCGGATTGACCAGTTTACGATTGACCAGCCAGGCGCTGAGCAGGCCAATCAACACACCGGCGGTAAGCATGATCAGCGATCCAAGGATAATGGTCCGGTCTGCGGCCTGACTGATGGTTGCCGAGTGGCTGAGGGCCGAATCGCGAAGTTGTACCACTAGCGCACTAAGCTGCTCGCTGGTTTCACGGTCGATGCCTTTGACAGCCGCGTCGCCCGCAGCCGGGTCACCATCCGCCCCGATGAACGCATCACGACCAGTGCGATAGGCGGTGCCGAGCTTCAGATGTTCGTCACGCAGGCGCTGAATCTGTGCGGCCAGGGCGGGGTTACCTTGGCTGGCCTGTACAAGCTTGCCCAACAATGCCTGAACTTCACGTTCCTGTTTTTCGAAGCTTTGCCAGTATTTGTCCAGGCTCTCCGGCGATCGACCGCGCAGCAATACGTTTTTCCACTCTTGAACCTGCACTTTGAACTCAAGGTTGGATTGATCGATGAGACGTGAGGCTTCGATCGGCCCTTTGAGAAGACGCTGGTATGCGCCTATTTCGTCGGAGAGAAAGGAAAAACTGGCCAGCGCGATGACCAGCATCAGCAGCAAACTGGCGCCAATCAGCGCCAGTAACTGAGCACGAAGGGATTTTTTCAGGAACATCTGGTGTTCTCATATCGAGGGGATGCACTTGCGCGACTGGCAAGTTTTACAAACAGTCATGGAGACTGTTTGCTCGCCGGCTTTTCGGCCGTTTTCTTCGATACTTGAACGCTTTCAGACCAAGCGCAGATGATTGTCCCAGAGCCCTGCGGGTAGCAGCAGAGGGGTGCTGACGAACACCTTGCCGGTGCAGTCGACAAGGCGGCAGCGGCCCTGACCGGAGCTGACCACAAAGCCTTCTTTGACTGCCGCGACGCCGGCACAATCCGGCAGATGGATTTCCTCGCGCAGCGCCGCTGTGTCCAGGTCCCAAATGAATACCTTGTTGCCGCGTGGAGCCGTCACGGCAAGCAAGCGAAGGGTGTCGTTGATCGCCAGACTGGCGGTGTACTGGTTCATGGTTTGGCGTTGCGCTTCGCCCAGCGGGAACGCCTGGAATGCCTGGCCGGGGCGCTTGATTGCGAGCAACGGCACCCGATCCATTGGGTCGCCTTCATACTGCTGGCCGGACACCACGGTGCCGTCGGCTGCGACTGCCAGGTGACGCACGCTGTTCATCTGCTCGGGCAGCTGTTCCTTGCTGATCAAGGTGCCATCGCGGCGCAACATCACCAGACTGGGCTCCATGGCGTGCAGATTCATCATCTGACGGCTGTCGGCTTCGGTGCGGATTCCGCCGTTGGCGACTACCAGCGTCTCGCCATCGGGCATCCACAGCAGTTGATGCGGGCCGATACCGTAGGTGGAATGCTCACCGCTACGCACCAATTGGCGGTTCTCGACACGGTAGACCCCGAGTACACCGCGGCCGGCTTCGGCGGTGTCGTTCTCGGTGGTGTAGAACCAGTCGCCACTGGCGTGGAAGACACCGTGCCCATAGAAATGACGATCAGGTGGTGACGCCAGTACTTGCAGCAGCGCCCCGTCACGGCTATCGATCAGATAGCTTTCACGGCTTGGGCGGCGTCCGACGAATACGGCGAGCGGCAGGTGCGGGTGCGCGTAGACATCGTGACAGCGCTCGGCGACGGGCGTGGCAAAGACCTGGCTACCGTCGAGGCGGTAGCCGACCGCATAGTGACGACCATCGGCATCGTTACGTGCCGACAGCAGCAGCGGTTGTTCGGTTTGATGCGTCAACGTCCAGCCGCCGACGGCTGAAGCGGCCACCAGTGCGCTGCCGAGACCCAGGAAAGCACGACGTTTCATGATCAGTCTCCGTCGTGAGCGTTGAAGCCGATCTGCACCCCAAGAGCGCGCGCCAGTTCGGTCTGGTGCAGGCGGTGCAAGGCATCGATGTCCTGATACAGCGCATCGAGACGCGTCCGACCGGCTTCGTCAGCGATCAACTCGCTGAACGGCAGCATGATGTCCACCAGATGCTGGCGCGTTGTTTCGTAGGCAACGTCGATGCGCTTGGCCAGCTCAGCCTGCTCGGCCGGCACCAGCGCTTTCAACCCGTTTCCATCGGTGCCCAGCCAGAGCCGTTCGGCGCCGGCGAGTGCGGCATCGATACTGGGAAGCGTAGCGTCGCTGCGCCAAGCTTCGGCCTGGAATGGCTGCGGGAAGCCCTTGCTCTGACGACCAAGCGGTGCGCCGAGCTTCTTCTTTAGACCGTCCAGTGCGGTGACCTGGACCCGTAGCAAATCGGCAATCGCTTCGGCTGATTCTGCGTAGCGCTCGTTGGGAAACTCACTCAACTGGGCGGCCATGCCGTCCTCGGCTTCCCAGGCCTGCACGATATCGGCGGCGAGCTTCTGTTGATGCTCACCGATGGCTTCCAGTAGCGGGCAATAACGCGCTTTGGTCGCGCTATCGGTCAGGTCTACGGCTTTGTCGTAGAGCACATATTCATAAGCAGACAAGCCCTGCAGGACGACACTGCCATTTTCGAGGTCGGCCTGGGTCAGCTGTGGCTTTCTTTTCAGCAGTGTGGTGACCTGCCGGCCGACCAGGTTCTTCTTGTCTGGCCAGAACTGCACTTGCCAGGCCCGGTTGCCTTCACCCATCGGTCCTATCAGCAAGGGCTGCAAGCCCGCCCACGCGAGCTGCGCGTGCAGGAACGCCTGGCGCGCATCGTCCAATTCCTCATTGTCAGCGCAGAAGGCGATGCTGCTGGCTGCCATGCGGCGGTTGGCTTCAGCCCAGTCGGTATAAGCCGGTAGCAGGACCTCGTTGGTCAGCGCCTGGCTTGTCTCCTGGTACGGATCGGATGGCGCACAGGCGCTTAGTAGCAGGCCCAGTGCAGTGGCGGTGGCGGCACGGGAGATACGGTTGGGGTACATAGTGCTCCTCAGGGCTGGGCAAGGGTGCGTCTGGCTCGGCATTAAAGGGACCCGAGAAAAGCCAGCAGGGCGCTGCGCTCGTCGCTGTCGAAGCCAAGCACGGTCTGCTTGGCGCGCTCTGCTTCGCCGCCGTGCCAGAGTATGGCTTCGAGCGGATTGCGGGCGCGACCGTCATGCAGCAGTTGGGTATGCCCGCTGACAGTCTCGGTCATGCCGAGGCCCCAGAGAGGCGGGGTGCGCCATTCCCGCCCTGTGGCCTCGAATTCCGGGCGATGATCGGCAAGCCCTTCGCCCAGGTCATGCAGCAGCAGGTCGGTGTAAGGGCGGATCACCTGATTGGCGAGTTCGGGCTCGGCGGCATCGCCGGTGGTGAATTTGGGGACGTGACAGCTCTGGCAACCCGCGCGATGGAACAGCGTCTTGCCCGCCAGGACCTGCGGGTCGTCCACATTACGCCGAGCCGGCACGCCAAGGTTGCGCGAATAGAACAGCACCAGCGACAGGATATGGTCGCTGACTTCGGTCTTGCCGCCGTCGGGCATCGCCAGGCAGTCCGTCTGTGCTTGCGTGCAGCTGCTGCCGGACAGCAGGCTGGTCGTCAGGCCCATGTCATTGAAGAAAGCGTCAGCGTTCTGCTGGTTCAGATTCGGCTGTCCGGCTTTCCAGCCGAAGCGGCCCAGCGCCGTTTCACGGGTAATCTGATCGAATACCCGGTTCGGGCGCCCGGAGATGCCATCATCGTTGCGGTCGTCCGGGTCGGCGTTGGCGAGTATCGCCGCTTCCGGAATCGCTTCCAGCAGCCCGAGGCCGACCATTGCCGGCGCCACACGGATCGAGAACAGCGTGTCGGGATGCATCGGGCCGTAGCCCAGGTCGGTAATTTTCAGTTGCGGCGTTCGTAGTTCGACTTCGAAGCCATCAGCGAAGCGTTCGGTATGGGTGCTGTAGCTGAGACGAACCTTGCCTTCGGGTGCGACGCCAGGAATCGCCATGTCCTGTAGTTGGCCGCCATAAGTGGGCTCAGGCGCGATGCCTCGCTGACGGACCACCTCGGCGTGCGCCTCGCCTGCCGGGATCGACAGGCGCACCAGCATCGACACGGCGTTGCCGCGCTCGGCTTCCGCCGGATGCCCACGGCCGTCCTTGATGTGGCAGTTCTGGCAGCCGTTGGTGTTGATCAGCGGACCAAGACCGTCTCGTGCCGTCGTCGAGGAGGGCGCGATAACCCAAGGGTTGCGGAAGAAACTGTTGCCGACGCTAAAGTCCAGCCGGCGCATCGGTGACAGGTTGGCGGATGGCATCGAGAAGGCATTCTGGTCGGACTTGATGACCGTGGTGCTGCCACCGGAAAGCGCCTCGCCTGATTCTGCCTGTTCAAAGCGCGGCGGGTTTTCGTCGCAAGCGCTCAGGCCCAAGGCCAGCAGCAGTGCAACGACAGGGAAGTAAAACGGACGCATCGGTAACCTGAGCCTTTCAAAGGTCGGCAATCTTAGCAGGCTACGAGTGTTTGAATAAGAGCAATTTGCATTTAGCGGTAGGCCGGTTGGCCAATCGAGCAACGAAGCCCGGGGGAGGGTGTATCGGTGCCAGAGGGAGCGGCATTGCACCGCTCCCAGGGCGCTGTATCAGAACTCGTGGTCAGCGGTGTCCGGGTTCAGGTCGCTGATGCCCAGAGCACCAGCTGCCTTCTCGATCGAGCCGGTCTGCTGGACCAGCGCAGCGATTGCAGCACGAACCTTTTCCTGGCCTTCGCTGTTGTCCGGGCCGATCAACTGGTCAAAGGCCTCGCCATTTTCGGCGCTTTCGACCAGCACGCGCAGTTTGGCTTCGGTGGTTTCCAGGTCGGTCTTCAGGGTGCTGTTGACCTCAGGCGCAGTGCCCTCCACCAGCGATGCCAGGCTTGGGCCGGTCATCTTGCTGCCGTCGATGCGTTCGTACTCGCCGAGGTAGACGTTACGAATGCCTTTAGCGTTGTAGTAATGCGAGTTGTGCGTGTTGTCGCTGAAGCAGTCGTGTTCGTCTTCCGGCGAGTTGGCTTCCAACGCGACCTTCATGCGCTCACCAGCCAGCTCGCCCAACGACAGGCTACCCATGCCGAAGAACATCTTGCGCAGTCCGTTTTCGGCCGACTCTTTTTCCAGGCTGGCGCGGTAGTTGTCGGCGACGCCGGCTTTCCACTCGCCGACCATTTCTTCGAGGTCGCTGATCAGCAGTTCGGTGGCGGCCTTTAGGAAGGCGCGACGGCGGTCGCAATTGTCGCCGGTGCAGCCTTCGCCTTCGATGAAGTCACTCACCGGACGTTCGCCAGCGCCGGCGTTGGTGCCGTTCAGGTCCTGACCCCAGAGCAGAAACTCGATGGCATGGTAGCCAGTGGCGACGTTGGCTTCGGAGCCGGCCAGTTCGTTAAGGCTGGCAAGCTTCTCTCCGGTGATCTCGCTGACGTCGATCTTGTCTTCGCCAATCTGCAGCTCTTTGTTGGCAATGATGTTGGCAGTGGCGCCAGGGTTGCCCAGGGCGTGCTGATAGTCACCCTTGACGTAGTCGATCATGCCTTCGTCCAACGGCCAGGCGTTGAGCTGACCTTCCCACTCGTCGACGACCGGGTTGCCGAAGCGGAACACTTCGCTCTGCATATACGGAACGCGAGCGGCGATCCATGCCGCTTTGGCCGCTTGCAGGGTTTCTTCGGTCGGATCGGCCAGGAGAGCGTCCACGGCATCCTGCAGTTTCAGAGCGGCGCTGTGCGCATCGCTGAAGACCGCATGTGCAATATCGGCGTAGTGCTTGACCACCGCCTGCGCGGCTTCGCTGTTCACGGTCTCTTGGGCAGCCGGTGCCGGTTCGCTCTGGGTGGTGGCAGCTTGCGGGGCAGCGGCCTGTTCTGCCGGTGCTTTGTCTTCGCCGCAACCAGCGAGTGAAATGGCGACAGCCAGAAGGCTGGCGGTAGCCCAGACGGGAGTGCGTAGCATGGCGGGTTCCTTTGCTTGCAGGGTGGTAGGAGTTGGTCGACAGCAGGGGCTGCGACAAATGGATGCAGAACATAATGCGAAAGATTTGCATTTTGTGCAAAGAAAATGCGTGGAACAGGTCGCGTATCGCGTCTGCTGGTACCGCTAGAATGCCACCTCTAAAAAGCTGGTTACCTTACTGGAGTCGCCCTGATGAGCCTGAGTGTCGCCATTGCGTGCGTCCTGTTGTTTCTCGCTGCGGCTTACGCCGTGGTCCTCTACAACGGCCTGGTGCGGCTCAAGCACGGCGTAAGCAAGGCCTGGTCGAACATTGATGTGTTGTTGCGCCAGCGCCATGATGAATTGCCCAAGCTGGTGGAAACCTGCAAGCAGTACATGCAGCACGAACGCAGCACCCTGGAGCGGGTGATCAAGGCGCGCACTGCGGTCTCCGATGCCCGCGAGCAGGGCGATGTCGGCGCACTTGGCCAGGCGGAAACCGGGCTCCGTGCAGGGTTAGTGCGTCTGTTCGCCCTGGCTGAGAGCTACCCGGAGCTGCGCGCGAACGAGAGCTTTCGTCATCTGCAGCAGCGCATCAGCGGGCTGGAAAGCGGCATCGCCGATCGCCGCGAGCTGTACAACGAGTCGGTCAATCTGAATAACGTGCGCGTCGAGCAGTTTCCCGATGTGTTGCTGGCTCGTGCGTTCGGGTTTCGCGAGGCCGCCTTGTTGCAGTTCAGCGAGGCGGAGAAGGCCGATCTCGACCTCAAACCGCTGTTCGGTTGAGCGGGGGCCAAGGTGCTGCTGAGCGCTGCTGGCGTGGCGATGTGTCTGATTGGCGGCTGGCTGTGGAGCAGCCGCTGGTCGAAACTGCGTCACTTGCTGGACACACCGACGTCGCGGATTCGCTCGGCAGCGCAAGGTTACGTCGAGCTGGCTGGGGTGTTGCGAGGCCTTCCCGAGATGCCGCCATTGCTCGCGCCGCTGACGGCCACGCCCTGCCTCTGGTGGCGCTACCGTATCGAGGAGTATTGCTCCGGCGGCAAGCGCGGCAGCTGGCGGATACTCGAGCAGGGCAGCAGCGAGGGGCTGTTGCGGCTGTTCGATGCGACCGGAGACTGCCTGATCGATCCGCGGGGCGCCGAAGTGCTGCCCGCGCGGCGGGACCGTTGGACCGGTAACCAGCGCCACCCTCGTAGCGCGCGCCCCGCTGGCGTGCTGGCCTGGCTGACTGGACATCGGCAGTACCGCTACACCGAGGAGCGGTTGCATGCCGACGAGCCCCTTTACGCGATTGGCGATTTTCGTACAACCGGCGGTGGTCGGCAGGGCCTCGACCTGTTGGTCGCCCAGGGCCAGGTTGTGCGGGAATGGAAGGAGGACTATGCCGGGCTGCTGCAGCGTTTCGACAATAATCGCGACGGCCAGCTCGACCAGGCGGAGTGGAGCCGCGTGCGCCTCGCCGCCGGCCTTGAAGCGCAGCAGCGTCATCGTCTGGCCAGCGACCGGCAAGCGCTGCATCAGCTGGTGCGCCCAGAAGAGGGCTTGCCCTTCGTACTGTCCAGTCACGGCGAGGAAGTGCTCGCGCGACGCTTTCGCTGGCAGGCCGCTGGTGGGGCAGCACTTTGTCTGCTTGGTGCGGTGGTGCTGGCTGCCCGGATGGTTGGGTGAGCCGCGGCGGGCATCCAGAACCGCGCGCGTGTCGCTTATGGCGGAGTTATGTCGAACTTGGCAAAAACGGGCTGTTGAAGGTTTGGGCGCTGCTGCGCGCTTGCTGATTTGGATTGGTACATCGCCTCATCGGCTCGCCTGAGCAGCGATGCTTCGTCGGTGCCGTGCTCTGGAAAATAGGCCACGCCAATGCTTGGTTGGATCGCCAGGGCCAGGCCTGCAAGTTCTATCGGCGCTTGCATCGCGGTGAGAATGTGCGTGACCACGACCTCCGTATCGGCTGCGGTCGGGCTGCTTTCCAACAACACGACGAACTCGTCGCCGCCCATTCTCGCAACCGTGTCGGTCTCACGAGTGTGTTGCGTAAGCCGGCGGGCGAAGGCTTGCAGCAGCAGGTCACCCACACCATGCCCATAGCCATCGTTGACCTGTTTAAAACCATCGAGATCCAGATACAGCAGTGACAACCGCTCGCTGTTGCGCCGTGCGCGCGCCAGCGCCGTCTTCAGCCGGTCGAAGAGGAAGGCTCGATTGGGCAGGCCGGTTAACTCATCGTACTGCGCCATCCGCTCGAGACGTGCTTGCAGCTGTTTGCGTTCAATGGCAGTGGCGACCTGGTTGGCGACGAACTGCAGCAGGTCTATGTCCTGCTCGCAATAGGTTGCATTTTCCGCCGTATCGTTGAGCAGCAGCGCGCCGATGCAACCCTGACGGGTGGAGAGCGGCGCTGCCAGCCAGCAGAAGTTGTCCGTGGCGGCCAATAGCTTGAGGTTGTCGCAAACGTTCTCGCTATGTGCGGTCAGCAGCAATGCCTGTCCGGTCCGGGTGACCTCTGTACACAGCGCCGCGGCTGGGTCGAGGGGAAGCTGGGCCGGATCGCCAGCGGTCTTGCAGTAAGGAAATGTGGCGTTGCCCTGATCAGGGTCGTTCAAGGCAACAAAGAAACTTGGCGCCGGGATAAGCCGGCCGGTGATCTGGTGGACCTGCTCGAATAGCGAAGTCAGATTGGCTGCGTTGTGAGCCGCCTCGGATATCGCATAGACCGCTTCCTGCAGCGATTCGGAACGCTTGCGCCTGGTAATGTCGCGTGCCACCCCGACCCGCAACTGATCGGCCTCGGACCAGCGGGCCGACCACATGATATCTACCCGTCTCCCGTCGCTACGAATATAGCGGTTCTCGAAATGCAGGCTGGGCTGGCCGGACATCACCTGCTGCGCCGCCAGCAAGGTGCGTTCGCGATCCTCGGGCGCTACCAGGTCCATCATCTGGCGACCAATCATCTCCTCTTGCGTATAGCCAAATATGCTCTCGCAGGCAGCGCTGACATAGACGAAGCGGCCGTTGGCATCGACGACGCAGACCGCATCGAGCATCAGATCCAGAACAGTTTCCAGCGCGGGGCGAGGCTCGGTTTTCATCGTACGTACCACTTCAGTACTGCGCGGTATCGGGACGGATCGGTGTGGACAGCCTTGAGTGTAGTGGAGCGCTCCAGGGGGCCGATAGCTACTTTGATGGCGATGAGATATCTCCCTCTAGAGCCTCGCGTTTTTATCCGCGCTTTTCCGCGATCCAGATGGTGTGCCGGGTGCCGCGGTTGCCGTGCGCGAACACCTGGACTTCTTCGGCGGTAAACCCTGACTTGGCGAGGCGCTGCGAGAATGCCTGATCGGCACTCGCCGACCAAACGGCAAGCAAACCTTTGGGGCGCAGCGCCTTGGCGCAGGCGTCGAGCCCGGTGGAAGAGTACAGCCAGCTGTTGCCCTTGCGGGTCAGTCCCTCGGGACCGTTGTCGACATCGAGCATGATGGCGTCATAGCCCTGCGGCTCGTTCTTCAGCACCTCGGCGACATCGCTGCGCAGCACGCGGGTTCGAGGATCGTTGATCGGCATGCCGGATTTCTCTCCCAGCGGACCACGATTCCAGTCGATCACGCCGGGTACCAGTTCGGCGACCTGAACTTCGGCATTGTCGCCCAGGTGCCTGAGCGCCGACGCGAGCGTGAAGCCCATACCCAAGCCGCCAATCAGCACCCGTGGTTGCGGCCGCTGCGCGATCTTTCGGCAGGGTATCTCCGCCAGCGCATCTTCGGACCCATGTGTCCGGGTATTCATCAACTGGTTTCCGTTGCCGCCTTGGATCTTGATGACGAAGTCGTCACCGTACTCGAACAGGCACAGGGCGCCGCCGCCATCCGGAATCTCGGCGGTGTCGATCAGTACAAAACGCTTCATCGGTGACGCTCTTAAGTTGAAGGTGAGGTGCGCATTTGATGTGCGACGGGGCAAACAGTGCTTATAGGTGTTCGGAATTGAGCCGGCGCTCGGAGCGCAGCGATTGCTTGAGCAAGGCGGTCAGTTCAGGCGCTGACACGGGTTTGCTGTAGTAGTAGCCCTGGCCTTCGTTGCAACCTTCGTTGATCAGGTAGCGTTCCTGCTCGGCGGTCTCCACGCCCTCGGCGATCACCAGCATACCCAGGCTCTTGCCCAACTGGATGATGGCGCGAACGATGGTGGTATCGCCTTCGAAAGCCGCCATATCCCGCACAAAGCTCTTGTCGATCTTGATCTTGTCCAGCGGCAGGCTTTTCAGATAGCTCAGCGATGAATAGCCGGTTCCGAAATCGTCGATGGCGATCAACGCGCCGGAGCGACGCAGGCTGTGCAGATTATCGGTGGCGGCGGCTATGTCTTCCATCAAACCCGTTTCGGTCACCTCGAGCTCCAGCGTCTCGGGTGGCAGTCTGTGGCTGCTGAGCAGGTTGCTGATCACCCCTGGCAGCCCGGCGTGGTGCAGCTGCACCGTGGACAGGTTGACCGCCATGCGCAGGTCGCTGAAACCCTGTTGATGCCATTCGCTCAGTTGGCGGCAGGCCTGGTCGAGCACCCACTCGCCAATGGCGATGATGCTGCCATTCTGTTCTGCGATGGGAATGAAGATGTCGGGCGGAACCATCTTGCCGCTCGGGTGAGCCCAGCGCAGCAAGGCTTCAACGCCGGTGATGCGTTTGAGCTGGTAGTCGATCTGCGGCTGATAGACCAGATGGAACTCGCCACGTGCAAGCGCTTCGGCCAGGTCATTCTGCAACTCCCGGCGCGTCCTCATTTCGCTGTCGATGCTGGCGACATAGAACTGGTAGCGATTGCGTGACCGGTTCTTGGCCAACGTCATGGTCTGTTCGGCTTTTTGCAGCAGCTTTTCAGTGTTGTCACCGTCTTCGGGGTACAGGGTGATACCGATGGTGGCGCGCAAGCGTATGTGTTGCTCATCGAGGGTGACGGGGCGCTCCAGGTCGTCGAGGACTTTCTGCGCCAATTCGGCTGCCTCGTAGGGTTGTTCGAAGCCGACCAGCACTAGCACGAATTGGTCGCCTCCCAGCCGGGCAAGCGCCCCTACACGCCCGCTCTGATTGCGTAAACGATCGGCCAGGGCCACCAGCAGGCGATCGCCAGTCTGGTAGCTGAACTGTTCGTTCAGACCCTTGAAATCATCCAGCCCGAGACAGAGTACGGCCACGCGGCGTTGCAGTCGGGTGGCCTCGCTCAGGATGTTGTCCAGTTGCTGTTGCAACTGCTGGCGGTTCGGCAGGTTGGTGAGCGAGTCGTATTGGGTCATGCGTTGCAGGTTGCTTTCGGCGGTATGGCGCAACTGCATGTTGTGTTGAATCGAGGCGAGCAGGCCATTGGCCGTTTCGACCCAGAGTCCCAGTTCATTGCGCTCGTGCCCTTTTGGCATCGGCAGTGAGTGCTCGCCGGGGCGACCCGGGTTGATGCGCGACATGTGTTCGATGAGCTTGGTCAGCGGTCGCGTCAGCAGCCACTCATAGATCAGGTACAGCAGGAAACCCAGCACCAGCGCACGCAGGATGCCGACCACAAAGAGCACCACCGAGCTGCTGAGGAACGCCTCTCCATAGGGCGCCGTATCGAGTGTGATGCGCAGGTCGCCGTAGTATTCGTTGTAAGGCGGGCGGCCGATCAGTGGTATTGAGAAGTCCTGATCGCGGCCTAGGATCGGGTCCGTCAACCAGCGCGAGGATAGTGGCATGAGTGGGCGGGACTTTTCAGCCAGTGGCGGCTCCCCGGGTAGTCCGATCGACGCCTTGCGAATCGACTCATGCTGGAACAGGCCTTCCATGACCTGCGCGCCCATTTCCCGGTCCAGGCTGTAGATCGCCTGTGTGGAGGGGTCACGGGTCATGCGCAGGATTCGCTGCGCTTCGGCGTCGATCAGCTGGCGGGTGTTGTAGGCATCGAAAACGATTTGCGCGCAGCTCAGTACCAGGCCAACGGCAAGCGCAGACAGCAAAACGATGCGGAGCAGTTTCCGGGACAGACTGTTACGCAATGCGGTCAATAGAATTTCCTTTTTCCGAGCCGGGTGCCAACGCAAGTATTGGTTGTCGTGGGTGATGCGTCAAAGACGACGGGTATGCGCGCGAGGCAAAACGTAGCAGATCGCCCGATGTCCTGCCGGGTCTGTGATCGGATTCTGATTGAATCGGAAAGCGGCGCCACACGGCGATACCACAGACATCATTGCGATTTGACTACAGGGGTTCGTCAACTGGATTCGCTTCCTTAACCTCGCAGCCTTTGATGACCATCCTGGTGATTGTTTCGGCGGCGGCTTCATAGTCAGCATCATCGAGTTCGGGCTTGCCGGTGACGGTAGAAATTTGCCAGTCGAAATCGGCGTAGGTCTGGGTCGCCGCCCAGATGCTGAACATCAGGTGATGAGGGTCGACGGTCGCCATCAGTCCCTTTTCAATCCAGCCCCGGATGCGAGCCACATTATGGCTGGCCTGAGCATTGAGCTGCGCGGCACGCTCGGCTGGTAGATGTGGCGCGCCATGCATGATCTCGCTGGCAAACACCTTGGAGGCGCAAGCGTGTTCCCTGGAAATACGAATTTTGGTGCGGATGTAGGCGCGTAACACATCTGCTGGTTCGCCGGGTTGATTGAACGGAGCAGACGCCTGCAGCAGGGGCTCGACGATGCTGTCCAGTACCTCGCGATAGAGGTTTTCCTTGCTTTTGAAGTAGTAGTAGACGTTGGGCTTGGGCAGTCCGGCGCGGTCGGCAATATCGCTGGTTTTGCAGGCGGCGAAGCCCTTCTCGGCGAATTCTTCGCTGGCAGCACGAAGGATCAGTTCTTTGTTGCGTTCGCGAATACTGGACATAGGGCCTGTTCAATTCATGACCACCCAGCCTGGTGGCCTGCCTCCGCATCCTAGCACCGGCTTCCGAACGGCCTCAAGGCAACGGCAGCCTTGGTATGAGGGGAACCAGGGAGCTGAATGACAGCCCCGGTATACCTTTCACCCGATCACCCCCTGTACAGCTCGCAAGCCAAGAGTGCCCGTCTACAGCGGCGCGTCGACGCCGCTTCAGCGTTGTCCGCCAAACGGTCATCAAGCCTTCTTCATTTCGACCGATAGAATACTGACGTCAAATATTACTGCATGTATACATAGCTGCATTAAAGTTGTGTACGTTAACAAAAAACAACAGAGGTTACGCACATGCCTTTCATGCAACGCAGTATTCAATGGCAATTGATCGTCAGCATGGGGGCGGCGTTGCTTACCAGCATCCTGATCGTCATCCTGATTTATTCGTCGGCGGTCAATCGCCTCGCCGAGCGGTATCTGGTGGGGCAAGCGTTGCCTGCCAATATATCGGCAATCCGCAACGATATTGAGCGCACATTGGCGGCGCCGATCACCGCCACGGCCGGGATTGCCGGCAATACGCTGGTTCAGGACTGGCTGCGTGAAGGCGAGGGCGCAGACCAGGCGGAGGCGATGGGCCGTTACCTTGAGGGCGTCACGGCTCAGCAGAACGCGTTGACTACCTCGATCGCCGTGCTCGACAGTGGCAACTACTACTCCGAAACAGGGCTCTCTCGAACGCTCAGTCGCAGTGCTGCGGGTGATGGCTGGTTCTACAGCCTGGTCGACAGCGGCATCGAACGGCGCTTCGAAATCGACATCGACAAAGCGTCTCGCCAGCCGACCTTGTTCATCAACCAGCGCATCGAGGCAGATGGCAAAACCGTGGGTGTGGCTGGTCTTGGCTTCAGCCTCAAAAGCATGTCCGAGCTGATCAGCAATTTCCGCTTCGGCGAGCGCGGTGAGGTATACCTCATCGCTGCGGATGGCCGCGTCAAGGTTCACCCCAAAACCGAGAACAACGACCAAGTCGAGCTTAGCGCGCTGACCGGCAGCGATGCCGCGCAGAAGCTCCTCAATGGCGCACCCGACGTGGTGCGATTCGAGCGTGACGGCGAAGCCTTCCTGGCGATCGCTCAGCCTCTGGAAAGCCTGGGTTGGGTGCTGGTCAGCGAAGTGCCGGAAGCAGAAATCTTTGCCGAGGCGCGCCGCACGATGTGGACCATCAGCCTGATTGGTGCCTGCATCGCACTGGCGTTCCTCGGCCTGGTGGTGCTGCTGGCGCGCGGGCTGGTGAAGCCTATCCGCCAGGTGACCAGCGCACTCGTGGAAATCGGTGGCGGAGGTGGCGACCTCACGCGCCGTCTGGACGAAAGCCGCGCCGACGAACTGGGTGATCTGGCGCGCGGCTTCAACCAATTCATCGGCAGTCTGCGCGGATTGATCGGCGATGTGCTGAACACCAGCCAGCAATTGCGCACTGCCGTTGGCCAGGTGGCGCAGGTCGTCGACAACACCGCGACGCGGGCGGGCCGCCAGCATGAAATGACCGATATGGTTGCCACCGCGGTGCACGAGATGGGCCTGACTGTGCAGGAGATCGCGCAGAATGCCAGCAGCGCTGCCCAGGCATCGCAAGGTGCACGCAGCGAGGCGGTGGAAGCGCTCAAGGTGGTCAGCGATTCTATTGCGCACATTGAGAAGATGTCCGGCGAGATCGGCCACGCCGCGGAGTCGGTTACCGATCTCGCGCAGCAGGTCGCCTCCATCGACAAGGTGTTGGCCGTGATCCGCAGTATCTCCGAGCAGACCAACCTGCTGGCGCTCAATGCGGCCATCGAGGCTGCTCGCGCTGGTGAAATGGGCCGAGGCTTTGCGGTGGTCGCCGATGAAGTTCGCACCCTGGCCAGCCGCACGCAAGCATCCACTGACGAGATCCAGCAGATGATTCAGGGGCTCAAGAGTGGTGCCGAGAATGCGGTCAGCTCGATGCATGCAGGGCAGGCTGCGACCGGCACCGGCGTACAGGCCAGCCAGCGCACCGGGCAGTCGCTCGGTGCCATCACCGAACAGGTCGAGGCGATCAGCGACATGAACACCCAGGTGGCGGCAGCGACCGAGGAGCAGAGCAGCGTGACCGAGGAGATCACCCGCAACGTGCAGGGTATCGCTGATCTGGCCCAGGCCACCGCCACAGACGTGCAGGTCTGTCGTGAAGATTGTCAGCAACTGAGCCGTCTGGCAGATGATCTGAGCCGGCAGATGGGTAGTTTCAAACTGTGACCTAAACGGCGTGCCCCTGCTTGCTGCGGCGGCGCGTGGTGTGGCGGGAGTCCGTCAACGATCTGGTCGCCGGTCGTCCAATGAGCGCATTGTCGGCCTGCGCTCATTAAACGCTTGGTACGGAACATACCAACAGGACGCAGGTTGAAAAACTGAGACCAACAAAAAAGCAGCCTTCAGGCTGCTTTTTTGTTCCGCGTCCCTGCGCCAGCTGGCTTAGAAGTGCGCTTTGACCAACAGACTGGCGGTGTTCTGGTTGGTGCCACCGACCAGATCGCTGACAAAGCCACCGTCTTCGATGCCGTACTTGTCAGACCAGTAGTCGTACTCGATGCCGACGTAGAGCTTGCCCGGCTCGCCATCCAGCGCCTTGCCCAGGTCGTATTTGATCTGTGGGTTGATGTGCAGGTTCTTCGAGATGAAGTCTCCGCGTCGTTCCGAGCCGGCGTCATTGACGACCCAGTCGATAAAGCCGTCGAACAGGATGTCCGATTTGCCCACCGGGAAGGTCATGGCCCAGGTCGGCGTGACCTGCCATTGGCCGCCTGGCTTGCCGGTGGTTCCGTCGGGTTTGCGGTAATAGACGTTGATCGCCAGACGGTCGAAGCCGGGTACATCGAGGTCTACCGCGGGACCGAGGAGATAGTTCTGGTTCGGTACGCCATTGGTGCTCTCGCCACGTTCGTAGGTTGCGGCGAGCAACACGTCCTTGATCGGGCCGAAGCTCATGTCTTGTCCGCTCAGTTTGCCGAGCGACAGGCGGGGGCTGAACTCGCCGTAGTAGGTGTGACCGTCATTGCCGGACAGGCCGTTGTACCACTTGTTATCGACGAACAGGAACATGTCGCCCCAGCTCCAGCCACTGGCATGCTCGAAGGTCACGGTCTGCTGGATCTCGCCGGCGTCGACCTTGAAGTCCTTGCCATAAAGATAGCTGAGGCTGTTGTTCTGCCAGTGCAGCATGCCATCGGCAAAAGCCGGGGCGGAGAGCAGGCAGCCGGCCAGCGCCAGCGACAGATGAGTGCGCTTGAAGGTCATGTTGATACCCTTTGGTTTTGTTGTTGTGGTGAATGCGGGCGCAGCGCCCGGCTCCGTATGGCCGGGCGTCAGGGCTATCAGCCCGTGGGCGTCAGCTGAGCGGACGGGTCGGTGGTGGTGGCTTTCGGATGGACCTTGGAGTAATCGGGGATATTCACTGCCAGCGTGTTGGTGCCGACCGCATCCTCGATCAGGTTGTCCGGATCGTATTCGTCCAGCTCTTCCGCCTCACGTGGCAGGAAGAAATTGAGCAGGATCGCGCTGAACGCACCGATGGTGATCGGTGAGCCAAAGATGTTCTTCAGCACTTCGGGCAGATTAGTCAGTACATCCGGCACCGCTGCCACGCCCAGGCCAAGGCCCAGTGAAATGGCGACGATAAGCATATTGCGACGGTTGAGGCCTGCTTCGGCGAGGATCTTGATGCCTGCGATGGCGACCGTACCGAACATGATCAGCGTGGCGCCACCGAGCACCGGCTTGGGCATCAGCTGCAACACGCCACCCACTACAGGGAACAGCGCCAGCAGAATCAGGATTCCGGCGATATACAGGCCCACGTGACGGCTCGCGACACCGGTCAGCTGAATCACGCCATTGTTCTGGCTGAAGGTTGTCATCGGCAGGCTGTTGAAGGTGGCGGCCAGCAGCGAGCTGCAACCATCACCGAGAATGCCGCCCTTGATGCGCTTCATGTACAGCGGTCCTTTGACCGGCTCGCGCGAAATCATCGAGTTGGCGGTCAGATCACCGGCGGTTTCCAGCGGCGTGATCAGGAAGATTACTGCGATCGGAATGAAGGCCATCCAGTCGAAAGCAAAGCCGAATTTGAATGGCTGCGGCACACTGATCGCCGGAAGTGTGGCGAGACTGGAAAAATCCACCATGCCCATCATCCAGGCGGCAAAGTAGCCGACCATCAGTGCGACGATCACCGCTGACAGTCGCAGCAATGGGATACCAAAACGGTTGAGCACGATGATGGTGCCGAGCACCAGGCCGGCAAGCGCCAGATTGGGCAGTGCGCCGGGATTCTCGGCACCGTAGCCGCCGGCGATATCTGTCATCGAAACCTTGATCAGCGAGAGGCCCATCAGGCAGATGATGGTGCCAGTGACCACAGGCGTGATGACTCGGCGCAGTTTGTCGATGTAGCGGCTGACGGCGATCTCGACGAAGGCGGCGCAGAAGCCGACGCCGAACAGTGTGGCGAGGATGTCTTCCGGGCTGCCGCCCCGATTCTTCACGATAAAGCCGGCCGCCAGCACCACGCTGAGAAAGCCGAAGCTGGTGCCCTGCAGGCAAAGCATTCCGGCGCCGATTGGCCCAATGCGTTTGGCCTGGATAAAGGTGCCGAGGCCCGAGACGAACAGCGCCATGCTGACGAGATAGGGAACATAGTCACCCAGGCCAAGCACGCTGCCGATAATCAGGGTGGGGGTGATGACACCGACGAAGCTCGCGAGTACGTGCTGTATCGCGGCGAATGTAGCGGGGATCGGACCCGGGCGATCTTCAAGCTGGTAGATCAGGTCCTGGTTGGGAGCGTCACCGCTCCTGGATTCGGTTGCGGTCATGAGTCAAGCCTGCCATTCGTTATTGTTCGGTCATGGGCTTCCGAGGCTTCACGGACCTCGTAGACTGACCGTCGAAAAGCTGTTCGTTCGGTCAGGTTGGGCTCGACTATAGCAACCTGTGAACAGCTGTTGAAACAATTAATTTTCAGATTGTGCACAATTCTTATGGCCGGCAGCGAATGCGCACAGGGTGTGGCCTGAAGGTGGTGCCGGTCAGCGGTTGGGCTTCAGCTCCCGCGCGACGTTCTCGGCGAGGCCCGCACCGGCTTCGCTCATGGTCAGGTAGGTGCGATCCGCCCCGGCTTCCTCGATCTGCTGGGCGATGTCTTCGTACATCGCATGGGAGACGATCAACCCCTCGAAGCCTTTGCCGCGCAGCTTGCGGGTGGAGATGATCTTCGCTTCGGCATCGTTCATCGCCAGGATCACCGCCTCGACCTTGTTCATCTCCAGGCTCTCCCAGAACATCTGGTCTTCGGCGTCGGCGAACAGTACGTGGCGACCCTGCTCGCTGCTTTTTTCGACAGTCACCGGGTCCGAATCGAGACTGATCAATCGCCAGCCCCGGTTCTGCAGATGATCGTAGGCGGCGCGGCCGGTGCGACCCATTCCCATGATCAGGATCTGCGCGTCGCCAAGCGACACAGGCTGCTCATCGGGATGGCGGGTATTGCGCTCCAGCGGAATCAGCCGCCTGGCAAGCCGGTCGTACAAGGGGTGGGAAATGCGGTTCAGCTGGGCCGAGATGACGAAGGACAAGGCCACCGTGATCGCGAGCGGCGTGAGCCATTGCGGCAGTACCACGCTTGCGACAATCAGGCCGAACTCGCTGTAGTTGGTCAGGCTCGAGGCGCTGAGAAAGGCACTGCGCGCGCGCAGGCGGAACAGCAGGAACAGGAAAAAGAACAGCGCGCCCTTGAGGGGTAGCAGCAACGCCACCGCGCCGGCAAAAAGCATGGCGTTGATGTCCGGCAGACCGCCAATGCCGATCTGCAGAAAGAAGCCGACCAGAAAGACTTCTTTGATCGTCCAGAGCGAGTTGGATAGCTCGGTGGCGCGCTTGTGCTTGGCCAGCATCGCACCGAAGGCCAGCGCGCCGAGCTCGGAACTGAGGCCCACATATTCGAAGCCGAGACCGCCGGCCACCAGCGCCAGCATCAATCCCAACAGCACCATCAGCTCTTCATGGCCACTGTGATCGAGCAGGCGGAACAGCAACGGGCGCAGCAGCGGCAGGCCGAACACCAGCAGTGCCCAGGCCGACGGCACTTTGCCGCTGGCGATGCTCATCACCACCAGCGCGATCAGGTCCTGAATGATCAGGACGCCAATGGCAACTCGACCATGAAAGGCGCGCAGCTCACGCTTGCCTTCCAGCACCTTGGCCGCCAGTACGGTGCTGGAGAACGACAGCGCGATTGCCAGCAGCAGGCTGTCACGCCAGCTGGCGTCGAGAAAAACCAGAATCGCCGGCAATACCACCAAGCTGGAAATGCCGAAGTGCAGCAAGCTGCCGCCGATGACTTCTCGCCGTACCAGGTTGCTCAGCTTGAGTTTCAGGCCCACGGTGAACAGCAGCAGCAACACGCCCAGGTGCGCGAGGTGCGCGAGGATCACGCTATCGGTTGGGCCGACGCCGAGGTGTTCACCAAAAGCGGCGAGGGCAAAGCCGGCGCCCAAATAGCCGATCAGTGGCGGTAGCCCTATCGCGCGTGTTGCAAGGCCAAGGATGAACGCGAAGGCGATCCAGGTTGCTTCGATCATGGCTTAGTTCATCTCGGTCGGGGGCGGCATTGACGGGCGGGGCATTTTAACGACGGTATGTCGCTATGCCCATACCGACCCGTGGGGGCAGTCTTGATCGCGAAGCGCTTCCTCTACATCGAGCGTCCGCACGTCGAGCTCCAAGCACGCAGGTGGATTGCCGAAGCCATTCCGCGCTGCGGCGTGCAACCTCATTCGCGGTCGAGACCGCTCCCACAAAAACACAGTGATGCACCACCACGGAAGTGCTTATGCCTATACCGACCCGTGGGAGCTTGTTGAGTGTCGGGCCGTCGCCGGGAAAAGCAAGCTGGAAAGAAACAGGCCCGCACATGGCGGGCCTGAGAGGAAGATATGGAACGCTTTCGTCAGTAATGCGCAGCGCCCGTGAGCGCCTGGCGTTCGGTTCCACCGAGCACGTTGAACAGCAGGTTGAGGGTCACCGCGCTGAGCGTCGCCACCGCGATGCCGCTGTGGGTGATCGGCTCCATCCAGTGCGGCAGGTGCGCGAAAAATTCCGGGCGAACCACTGGCACCATCCCCAGGCCAATGCTCACCGCCACCAGCAGTTGGTTGCGACGGTCACCGATGTCGGCTTCCTGCAGAATCTTGATGCCAGTGGCCGCAACCATGCCAAACATGGCGATCCCTGCACCGCCGAGCACCGCCGCCGGAATCGAAGCGACCATGAAGGCAGCTTTCGGCAACAGACTCAGGCTGATCAGGAACAGGCCGGCAATGGCGGTGACGTAGCGGCTGCGTACGCCGGTCATCTGCACCAGACCGATGTTCTGGGCAAAGGAGGAGTGGGTGAAGGTGTTCATGAAGCCGGCCAGAAAGGTTGCCCCGGCATCGCACAGCAGGCCGCGGCGCAGCTGCTTCGGGTCGACGTCCTGCCCGGTGATCTTGCCCAGCGCGAGAAACATGCCGGCTGACTCGACGAAGATGATCACCACCACCAGGCACATGGACAGGATCGGCGCGAGCAGGAACTGCGGCGCACCGAAGTGATTGGGCGTGACCACCTGAAATGCGGGCGCAGCGCTGATGCCAGACAGGTCGACCATGCCCAGGCTACCGGCCAGTACATAGCCCAGCGCCATGCCGACCAGCACCGACACATTGACCCAGAAGCCGCGCATAAACTGGTTGATCAGCAGGATCACCGCCAGCACGGCTGCCGCCACGCCAAGGTAGGGCAGAGCACCGAACTGGCCGGTACCAGTGCCGCCGCCCGCCCAGTTCACTGCAACCGGGAACAGCGAGAGGCCAATTGCGGTGATCACGGTGCCGGTTACCAGCGGCGGAAACAGGCGCACGATCTTGCACACGAACGGCGCAATCAATAGGCCGAAGAAGCCGGCCGCGATGGTCGCACCGAAAATCCCGGTCATGCCGACGCCGGGCATGCCGGCCATCACCACCATACTGCTGACCGCCGCGAAGCTGGCGCCCATCATCACCGGCATGCGGATGCCCACGGGTCCGATGCCCATCGACTGCACCACCGTGGCGATGCCGGCGACCAGCAGATCGGCGTTGATCAGGAAGGCGATCTCCTCACGAGAAAGTCCTGCTGCTTGGCCCACGATCAGCGGGACGGCAACCGCGCCGCCGTACATCAGCAGCACGTGCTGGAAACTCACCAGCAGCATCTGCAGCAAGGGCAGTCGCTGCTCCGCAGGGGCGGTTTCCCGCTCGGTCACATCGTTCATGCAATACACCTCGGACGCTTTTGTTATTGGATGGTCGCGGTGACCCCGCTGAACGTGCGGGGCCGGGTATAGGGTGCTCGGGGATCGGCTAACGCCGTCCGCTGGGTTTGATCTCGGGTTGAGCTGACGCCTCGCCTCGTGTTGCGTGGCTTGAGCGTCGAACAGTGAAAAAAAGCCGCGCCCGGGAGCGCGGCTGGTGGCGCTGATCAGTCGATCGGCGCGCCCTTGTCGATCCAGGCGCCGAGCAGGTCGCGCTCCTCCTGGGTCATGTTGGTCATGTTGCCCAGCGGCATGATCTGGCTGGCGACGGCCTGCGCATAGATCTTTGCGGCCTGCTGCTGGATCTGCTGGGGCGTATCGAACATCACACCAAGCGGTGCGGCGCTGAACAGCGGGCTGCTCGGCTGCGCGGCGTGGCAAACGGTGCAGCGCTCGTTGATCACCCGATGAACCTCGGCAAATTCGCTGTTACCGGCTTGCTCGGCCGGCGCTGCGGCAGCGGCCTGTTGCGCCTCGATGCTTTGCTCGCGCGGGCTGGTTGGCACCGCATTGGGTACGCCACCCTGGCGATTCGGCGCAGTGACGAACGCCAGACAGATCATGCCGACAGCGGCAGCGGGCAGGGCCCAGGCGAAGCGATTGCTGTCATGACGGGTGTTGAAGTAGTGCCGCACCAGCACCGCGAGTACCGAGATTCCAGCAAGGATCAGCCAGTTGTACTGGCTGCCATAGGTGCTCGGGAAATGGTTGCTGATCATGATGAACAGCACAGGCAGGGTGAAATAGTTGTTGTGGCGCGAACGCAGCAGGCCCTTGGCGGGCAGCAGCGGATCCGGCGTGCGGTTCTGTTCGATGGCCGCAACCAGCGCGCGCTGTGCCGGCATGATGATGCGGAACACGTTGCCGACCATGATGGTGCCGATCAGCGCGCCGGTGTGGATGTACGCCGCGCGACCGCTGAACACTTGCGAATAGGCCCAGGCGGCGAAGATCACCAGGACGAACAGGATCAGGCCGAGCAGTGCGGGCTTCTTGCCAAGCGGCGAGTCGCAGAGCAGGTCATAGACGAACCAGCCGACGATCAGCGAGCCGAAACCGATGGCAATGGCCATGGCCGGCGCCAGATCACTGCCAGGTGCGATCAGGTAGAGCGAGGGGTTGAGGTAGTAGACCACCATCAGCAGGGTCACGCCCGACAGCCAGGTGGTGTAGGCCTCCCACTTGAACCAGTGCAGGTTGTCCGGCATCTGTGGCGGAGCCAGCTTGTATTTTTCCAGGTGGTAAATGCCGCCGCCGTGAATCGCCCAGAGATCACCCGATAGGCCATCGCGGGGGTTGGCCCGGTTAAGGTTGTTTTCCAGCCAGACGAAGTAGAACGACGCACCGATCCAGGCGATGCCGACGATCATGTGTATCCAGCGAACAGTAAGGTTCAGCCATTCGGTCAGATGTGCTTCCACGATAATTACCTCTTGCACGGCTGGCACGCCAACCGTTGTTTCTTCTTATTCGACTCGTCGCAAGTGTTCCGCTTGTTCTGAAGCACGCATGTCTGGTGTCGGCTAAGCCACTGCCGCGCCGGTCATGCCCGCGCTGATCAATCGGTTGCCTGGTCGGAGTCCCGGTGGGGGTCGAGGAGAAGCTGCTCGTCCTCGGTGAAAAAATGCTCGTCGCAGTTGTTGCCAGAGCCGCTGCGATCGACCACCAGGAATTCATCCCGCTTTTCGATCGTCAGCACCGGGTGGTGCCAGACGCCGCGGTGGTAATTGACGCCCTGCCTGCCGTTGCTGCGGAAGGCGCGGACGTTACCCGGTACAGGTGCATCGCCAAGTGGCGCGACCACGACCAGAAAGGGATTGCCGAGCAGCGGAATAAACGCCTGGCTGCCCTGCGGATGTCGTTCGAGCATGCGAATGACCAGCGGCATCTCCAGCGCGTCGGCGGCGAAAATGCTGATGATGGCCTGATCGTCCGGCTGCGCGGTCTTGACCGTCGCCAGCTTGTGATAGCGGCGGGTGGAACCGTTGTTGATCATGAAGTACTCGCTGCCTTCGGTTTCGATCACATCACCGAATGGGGCGAAGGCTTCCTTGGTCAACGGTTCGATCTTGAGTGTGCGCATGCTGTGCTCGTTATCTGTATTGCTGATTTGTAAGCCACCGTCTTGGGGGCAGGTTTCGGTGGGCTGAAGCCCACCCTACAGAACTGATTTGTGGGGGCGGTGCCGTTGAGGCGGTTAGGACCGTAGGGTGGGCTTCAGCCCACCTTGGCTCCGTGGCTAATGTGGGCTAAGCCAGCCTTCGGAGCTGGTGGGCTAAAGCCCACCCTACGGCCGATTCGGCGGCTATTACGCCAAATGGCGTCGCCTTCTTACTTCACCGCCTTGCCAAACAACCGCAGGCGACTGACGCCACCGTCCGGGAAGATGTTCAGGCGCACGTGGGTGATGGGGCCGAGCTTGGCGATCTGCTCGCTGAACTCGTGCTCGGCGTGCATTTCCAGCTTCTGGCTCGGCAGCAGTTCACGCCAGAACAGGCTCTGGGTCTCGATCTGGCTGTCGGTGCCGCCTTTAACGTAGGCCGCCTGAATGCTGCAGCTGTCCGGGTAGTTACCCTTGAAGTGCAAGGTGTCGACAACGATGCGTTCAATTTCGCCGGGGGCGCCCAGCGCGACGATGACCCAGTCGTTACCCGGCGTGCGGCGACGTGCGGTTTCCCAGCCATCGCCCATGTTGATGCCGCGGCCCGGGTTGAGGATGTTGCTCATGCGACCGAAATGCTCGTCGGAACAGGCCAGTGCGCGACCGCCATTGAGCGCCGAGGCCAGGTCGAGCTGCTCGTTGTCGCCGACAGTGCTCCAGTCGCGGTACGGGATGCCGTGCACGCGCAGACGGGCGACGCCGCCGTCCGGGTAGATGTTGAAGCGCAGGTGGCTGACCGGCTTGTCGAAGGCGATCTCGTGATAGTGATGGCTGTTGCCTTGCAGCTCTACCGCAGGAAGGATTTCAGTCCACTGGGTGTTGTCGTCCGGATCGCCCTCAGCGAGGAAGCAGGCTTCCAGCGAGGCAGACGGCGGGAAGTTGCCGGTGAAGAAGCTGGTGTCGATGTCGACGCCCTTGATCGAGCCGGGTACGCCGAGGCGAATGACCGCGTGGTCGTAGCCTTCGAAGCGCTTGCGGCGCGACTCCCAGCCGTCCATCCACTTGCCGTTGTCATCGAAAACGCCCTCCTTCCATACGGCCGGCGTCGGCTGGAACAGCCGGTTGACGTCGGCAAACCAGTCGTCAGTGACGGAAATGACCTTGGTGCCCAGGCGGGCATCGGCCAGGTTGACGTATTTTTCGAAAGGTACGGCGTAGCTCTTCATACGTTGTTCTTCTCTTCGTGTCGTCTGATGGTGCTTGCTTACATCGCCTGCAGACGGAACAGGGCGATCTTGTTGATTTCGGCCAGGGCGCGGGCGAACTCCTGATCCTGCGAGTTATGCATGCGCTCTTCGAACGCCGCCAGGATCTGGTGCCGGTTACTGCCTTTGACGGCCATGATGAAGATGAAGCCGAACTTGGCCTTGTAGGCATCGTTCAGTTCGGTAAAGCGGGCGAACTCTTCCGGCGTGCATTCATGAATGCCGGCGCCGGCCTGTTCGGCGGTGCTCGATGCGGTCAGTTCGCCGCGCACCGCGGCCTTGCCGGCAAGGTCCGGGTGAGCGTTGATCAATGCCAATTGGGTGTCGGGATGGGCCGACAACATGGCCTGCGACATTCGTTCGTGCATCACCTCGACGTAATCGAGCGTCTCGTCCACGCCGGCCTGATAAACAGTGTCGGCAACCCATGGCGAGTGCTCATAGACATCGGCGAAGGTCGAGATGAAGGCGTCGCGGTCCAGGGTGGACGGCTTGATGGTCTTGAACGGGGTCATTAGCTGCGATCCTGAGTAAGCGGATGAGTCGAGTGCCAATGGCGGGCGATGTCGACACGGCGGGCGAACCACACTTGCTCGTGACCCTTGGCGTACTCGATGAAGCGCTGCAGCGCGGCAAGACGTGCGGGACGGCCCAGCAAGCGGCAATGCATGCCAATGGACAGCATCTTCGGCGCGCCCTCACAGCCTTCGGCATAGAGCACGTCGAAAGCGTCCTTCAGGTAATTGAAGAAGTCGTCACCAGTGTTGAAGCCCTGCACCTGGGTGAAGCGCATGTCGTTGGTGTCCAGCGTGTAGGGGATCACCAGATGCGGCTTGTCCGGTGTCGATTCAGGGTCCCAGTAGGGCAGGTCGTCGTCATAGGTGTCGGAGTCATAGAGGAAGCCGCCGTCCTCGCGCACCAGCCTGCGAGTGTTGGGCCCGGTACGACCGGTGTACCAGCCCTGCGGACGTTCGCCAGTGATATCGGTGAGGATGCGGATGGCCTCGAGCATGTGCTCGCGTTCCTGAGCCTCGTCCATGTACTGGTAGTCGATCCAGCGATAGCCGTGGCTGCAGATCTCATGCCCGTCGGACACCATCGCCTTGATCACGTCGGGGTGACGTTGCGCAGCCATCGCCACCGCGAAGATCGTCAACGGTATATCGAATTTGCGGAACAGCTTGAGCAGGCGCCAGATGCCGGCGCGGCTACCGTATTCATAGAGCGACTCCATGCTCATATGACGCACGCCTTGCAACGGCTGGGCGGAGACCATCTCAGACAGGAAGGCTTCAGATTCCTTGTCGCCATGCAGCACGCAGCGCTCGCCGCCTTCTTCGTAATTGAGCACGAAGGACAGGGCGATACGGGCATTGCCCGGCCATTGCGGATGGGGCGGGTTCTCGGCATAGCCGATGAGGTCGCGAGGGTAGTCTGCGCTCACTGTTGTTATTCCTTGTTTTGATCCGCGGGTTGCCGCTGTGAAGTGCGGGCAACCGTTATGGCTCAATTGTATACAAAACGTTTTGCGGTTTGTAAATCAAAAACCTGAAAATCTATGCGTCATGCTCTGGAAGCAGCACCTCTTCCCTTATGGCTTGTCTCGCCGGCCTGCAAGCCAGCGGCCTCCAGCTAATACCAACCAGCAGGAAGCTGGCCAAAATAGTGATTTATAAACTGTGTACAATTTTATCAAAAACTGTCTTTGTTTTTCCCTGTTGGATGCTATGCTCGATTCATCTCCACCATTCACCACCAAGAGGAGGCGAGCATTGGCGATTGATCGCTGATGCTGGAATCTATGGGACGTTTGACTACTCATGTACTGGATGCCGCTCACGGCTGCCCAGGCAGCAATATCCGCATCGAACTCTATCGTGTCGAAGGCGAACGCCTCGAGCTGGTTACGACGAGTCAGACCAATAGCGACGGCCGTTGCGACTCGCCTCTGCTGGAAGGTAACGACTATCGTTCTGGCGTGTACCAATTGCAGTTCGCAGCCGGCGACTACTACCGCGGGCGTGGCGTGACGCTTCCCGAGCCGGCCTTTCTGGATGTAGTGGTGCTGCGCTTCGGCATCAGCGCCGAGCAGGATCATTACCACGTGCCGCTGCTAATTTCGCCGTACAGCTACTCGACCTATCGGGGTAGCTGATGGCGCCTGCCGTGTTTGCAGCGACGCGGCAGTATTTCTCCCATGCGTGAAACCTTGGCTCCCTGAGTCCCCGGCCCGCCTTTGATGGCGGGTTTTTTTTTGGACTCGGTACGGTGAGTAATTCATTAGCGGGGTGGCTAGTCCTCACTGACGATGAATTAGTCACGATCAAGATCGAGACTTGGTACACGCCACAGTCAGCACCTAACCCGTGGGAACGGTCTCGACCGCGAAAGAAATTCACTTACCGCCAACCGACGAAGCGTCGTGCTGCACCCATTCGCGACCAAGGTCGCTCCCACAAAAGCTGCCGCTGCCGCGCATGACCACAGGCTGCATCTGACCCGTGGGAGCGGTCTCGACCGCGAATGGCATCCGCTCACCACTACCCGACAGAGCAGCCGTGCCGCACCCATTCGCGACCAAGGTCGCTCCCACAAAAGCTACAGCTGCCGCGCATGGCCACAGGTTGCAGATAACCCCGTGGGAGCGGTCTCGACCGCGATTGGAATCCGCTCACCGCTACCTGTCAAAGCCGCAGTGCCGCATCTATTCGCGACCGAGGTCACTCCCACGAAACCTACCTCGCAACCTCAGCGACTCACCAACGAAGCCGCCCCCGCGCCGCCAAACAGCGCCGCGCTGGTGCGGTTGAACCAAACCTGTCCCTTACCCGTACGCAGGTAACGCGCCGCGCCATGCGCCCCCAATCCGTAGGCGAGCTTGCAGCACAGGTCCAATACCGCCCAAGTCAGAATCATCACCAGCAGTTGCGGCATAAAGGGCCGATCCGCGCTGAGAAACTGCGGCAGGAATGCAGCGAAGAACAGAATGTCCTTGGGATTGCTGGCACCCAGGCCAAACGCGCGCCAGAACAGCTGGCGAAAGCGAGGGCTGACTTCCGATGTCGCTACGCTAGGCCCGCTGGCGGGGCGGCGTGATTCCTGCCAGCTCTGCCAGGCCAGGTAGAACAGATAGAGCGCGCCGACGATCTTCAACACGCTGAATACCCGCTCCGATGCCAGCAACAGCGCGCCCAGCCCCAGCGCCGAAGCACTGAGCAGGCAGATCGATGCGCTGACCCCACCGACGAAAGCCGGCCAGGAACGTCGCAGCCCGTAGTTTAGGCTGTTGCTGATCATCAGAAGCGACAGCGGGCCAGGGATCAGGATGACCACCAACGCAGCACTCGCGAACAACAACCAGGTTTCCAGGCTCATCTCTGTGCTCCTCTCATGGCATAGCAGGTATTGCGTGCCGGCAGACGGCCGCGGCGCGCTGTTCATAGGGCTGGCGACAACGTCGCTCAGCAGGTTTGTCTCAGGGCAGAACGTGCAAAAGCCCCACCGCCGAAGCGATGGGGCTTTGAGCTCGCCTGGCTTACAGGAAGGCGAACTTGGCGATGAAGATCACACACAACACATACAGGCTGATCGACACCTTGTCGCGCTGCCCGGTTAACAACTTCAGCGTCGCATAGGTCAGGAAGCCCAATGCGATGCCGTTGGCGATGGAGAAGGTCAGCGGCATCATCACCACGGTGACGATAGCCGGGATGGTATCGGTGTGATCCTTCCAGTCGATATTGGCCAGGCCGCTCATCATCAGCATGGCGACGTAGATCAGCGCGCCGGCCGTTGCGTAGGCAGGGATCATGCCGGCCAGCGGCGCGAAAAACATCGCGATCAGAAACAGCGCGCCGACGGTGACAGCAGTCAAGCCGGTGCGTCCGCCCGCGGCAACGCCCGAAGCACTTTCAACATAGCTGGTCACCGGTGGGCAGCCAACAAAGGCACCCACGACGCTGGACGTGCTGTCTGCCTTGAGCGCGCGCGAGAGGTTCTGGATCTTGCCGTCTTCATCCACCAGATGCGCACGGTGCGCGACGCCCATCAGGGTGCCGGCCGTATCGAACATGTTCACGAAGAGGAACGCCAGGATCACGCTGACCATCGCGACATTCAGCGCGCCGGCAATATCCATGGCCAGCCAGGTCGGCGCCAGGCTGGGCGGCATCGACACCAGGCCGTTGTACTCGATCAGGCCCATTGCCCAGCCGATACCGGTGACCACCAGCATGCTCAGCAGAATCGCGCCGAAGACGTTGCGGTGGCTGAGCACGGCGATCATCAAAAAGCAGATTGCCGCCAGCAGCGCGTTGGGGTCGCTGAACGAGCCCATGGTCAACAGTGTGGCAGGGCTGTCGACGACGATGCCGGCGGTCTTCAGGCCGATCAGCCCGAGAAACAAACCGACCCCGGCACCCATGGCGAAGCGCAGGCTCATCGGAATGCTATTGAGCAACCATTCGCGCAGGCGGGAGAGGCTCATGATCATGAACAGGATGCCGGAGAGGAACACCGCGCCCAGCGCGATCTCCCAGCTATAGCCCATCTCGCCGACCACGGTGTAGGTGAAGAACGCGTTGAGGCCCATGCCCGGCGCGAGCCCTACCGGCCAGTTGGCGTACAGTCCCATCAGCAGACAGCCGAGGGCAGCGCCAATGCAGGTTGCGACGAATGCGGCGCCGTGATCGATACCTGCGTCCGCCATGATGTTGGGGTTGACGAAGATGATGTAGGCCATGGTGACGAAGGTCGTCAGGCCGGCAAGCAGCTCGGTTTTGATGGTGGTTCGGTGGGCGCTGAGTTTGAAGAATCGGTCGAGCAAGCCGAGGTTTTTCGGCTGCAGCCCGAGGGCCGCCTGTTCCTGCTTGGTGGTTTCCACAAGGTGTTCCTCATCGTTCTTGTTGTCTATCACCTAGAGGCGGAGCTCTCGAGGGCAGGTGATGGTGGGGCGCTTTCATTCGGTTTGTTGACCGAAAGGTCAGAAAGGCTTGACGTGATTATGCTTTTGTATACAAAAATTGCAATACGATTTCGGCGCATCGTGGCCCTAAACGGTTAAACCGCTCTTAGCATCGGACAAGGGGTGAGCTGAAGGTACATCCGCCGCTGGCATTGTCTACGCGCGCCAGTATTTTTGATTGTGCACAATTATTTCCGCTTTATTTCGCTCTTTCAGCCTCAGCCACTGCCAGCCGAAGGTGGAAACGCAGTAAAGTTCGGATCTGCCGAAAACTCCGACGCGAGTCACCATGAACGAACAGCTGCAGCCTTTGAAAAAGCCGACACGAAGCGGCAAGGCCCGTACCGGGACTCAGGACGACATCGTTTACGCGCATATCTTTGACGCAATCCTCGAGCAGCGCCTGGCGCCGGGCACCAAGCTCAGCGAAGAAGCCTTGGGCGAGATCTTCGGCGTAAGCCGCACCATCATTCGTCGCGCCTTGTCACGGCTCGCCCATGAAGGCGTTGTGCTGTTGCGGCCTAATCGCGGCGCGGTAGTTGCCAGCCCGAGCGTCGATGAAGCGCGGCAGATCTTCTTTGCCCGGCGCATGGTGGAGCGCGCGATCACCGAGCTGGCCGTGCAACATGCCAGCGCCGACCAGCTGAGCGAGCTGCGGCAGATGGTGACTGATGAGCAGGATTGTTTCGCCCGCGGCGATCGCGGTGCCGGCATTCGTCTTTCTGGTGAGTTTCATCTGAAGCTGGCCGAAGCGGCGAAGAACGCGCCGTTGGTGAGCTTCCAGCGCAGCTTGGTGTCGCAGACCTCGCTGATCATCGCGCAGTATGAAAGCGGCAACCGCTCGCATTGCTCATTTGACGAACACAACGAGTTGATCGATGCCATCGCCGCACGTGACAGCGAAAAGGCGGTGCGCCTGATGATGCATCACATGGATCACATCGACAGCAAGCTCAACCTCGATGAAGACAGCGCGTCGGATGATCTGCATGCGGTGTTTTCGCACCTGGCCCTGGCTAAGAAAAAACCACGCATCACCCGCTAGCTTTCGTCTAGCTTCAAGTGGAATTGGCTCGGTGCGTCTTTAACGCCCGAGCCGCTGAAGGCGCCGCTCTCTTGCGCTCGTTGATTGAGCTCGGTGCGACGTGGCGGTGGATTAGAGAAAGCGACGTCCACCCTACGAACGGCTGCGCGGGCTCCAAGCCTCGGGGTGACTCGCAGCCCACCCATCCGTGCCCTCATCAAGCCTCGAGCGTCCCGGCGGTGGATGTAAACGCGACCTCCACCCTGCGAGTTTTCCGCTCCGTCGGGGTGGGCTGAAGCCCACCCTACAGTGGGACGAGGTCCGCGGTCCGCACCTGCGTGGCTCTGCGTAGGGTGGGCTTTAGCCCATCAGATTCATGTGACCTCAGGCTCGGGGCATTGAACCCACTCACACAGCGGTATTCGGCCTACGCTTTACGGTGCACCGAAACCCCGGCGGCATAGGTTTCCTTTACGGCGCGGTCGTCGCCGAGGATCGTCAGGGCGAAGAGCTTTTCCTGCAGCGAGGTCGCCTGGCTCAGGCGGTAGCTGATCAGCGGGGTCGCCTTGTAGTCGAGGACGACGAAGTCGGCATCCTTGCCCGGTTGTAGGTTGCCGATCTTGTCGTCCAGATAAAGCGCCCGCGCTCCGCCGAGCGTGGCCAGATACAGCGATTTGAACGGGTCGAGCTTCTTGCCCTGCAGTTGCATCACTTTGTACGCCTCGTTCAGCGATTGCAGCTGGGAGAAGCTCGTTCCGGCGCCAACATCGGTGCCCAGGCCGACGCGTACGCCGAAGCCTTCGATCTTTTCCAGATCGAACAGACCGCTGCCGAGGAACAAGTTGGAGGTCGGGCAGAACGCAACGGCCGAACCGGTCTCACCCAGGCGCTGGCATTCGTCATCACACAGATGCACGCCGTGGGCGAATACCGAGCGTGCGCCGATCAGGCCGTGGTGGTCGTAGACGTCCAGGTAGCCCTTACGCTCGGGGAACAGCTCGCGCACCCATTCGATTTCCTTACGGTTCTCGGACAGGTGAGTGTGCATATAGAGGTCCGGGTACTCCTTGAACAGCTGGCCGGCCAGGGCGAGCTGCTCGGGTGTGCTGGTTGGCGCGAAACGCGGGGTGACGGCGTAGTGCAGGCGGCCCTTACCGTGCCAGCGTTCGATCAGCGCCTTGCTGTCGGCGTAGCCGGATTCGGCGGTGTCGGTGAGATAATCCGGCGCGTTGCGGTCCATCAGCACCTTGCCGGCGATCATTCGCAGGTTGCGTTTTTCGCAGGCCTCGAAGAAGGCGTCCACCGATGCTTTATGCACACTGCCGAATACCAGTGCGGTGGTCGTGCCGTTGCGCAGCAGCTCGTTCAGAAAGAGCTCGGCCACCTCACCGGCGTGGTTCTTGTCGGCGAAGGCGCGCTCGGTGGGGAAGGTGTAGGTCTCGAGCCAGTCCAGCAGTTGTTCGCCATAAGAGGCGATCATGCCGGTTTGCGGGTAATGGATGTGGGTGTCGATGAAACCGGGGGTGATCAGTGCGTCCGGGTACTCGACTAGATCGGTGTCGGCTTTCAGGGTTGCAAGCAGGTCAGCAGCATTGCCGATCTGGGCGATTTTTCCATCCTCGACAACCAGCAGGCCGTCTTCGAAATACTCATGAGATTGCTCGATGCCAACCTCGCGCGGGTCGGCAAGGCAATGGAGCAGGGCGGCACGGTAGGCTTTGGCTTGGGACATGGTGGTTCTCAGAATCGATGTGTATGTGTAGTCCGCCCGGCATCAAGAGATGATTCCGAAGACTTGGGTTCTATTCATAGGAGCCAGCTTGCTGGCGAAGCTTTAGCTTGAGTCCATTCGCGAGCGAGCTCGCGCCTACAGCACCGTCGCGCGCCGCGAGCTGATGCCTTGACGCAGTTCAACCCGCCTGCGAGCGGCGCGATGCTGGAACCAGCATGGGCAACGGCTTTTCACCGTCGACGGTGTTTTCACCGAAGTTGGCGTTGTAGGTGGCGATCACTTCCCCGGCAATGGACACGGCTATCTCGATCGGCAGTTTGCCCTTCACTTCTGCGATGCCCATCGGGCAGCGCATGCGCTGTACGATTTCCGGCTGGAAGCCGCGGTCGCGCAGACGGTGTTCGAACTTTGCGCGCTTGCTCTTCGAACCGATCAGCCCGTAATAGGTGAAATCGTTGCGTTTGAGGATGGCCGCGGTCAGTTCGAGGTCGAGCTGGTGATTGTGGGTCATGACGATGAAGTAACTGCCTGCAGGCATCTCGGCCACTTCATCGACCACCTCGTCGTTGACCACCTTTTCGACACCTGCCGGGATATGCGCAGGGAACTCGCTCTCACGCGAATCGATCCAGCGCACCTTGCACGGCAGGCTGGCGAGCAACGGCACCAGCGCCCGACCGACATGGCCTGCCCCGAATACGGCGATATGCGCCTGTGGCTGGCCCATGGGTTCGAATAGCAATACCGTGGCGCCGCCGCAGCATTGGCCCAGGCTAGCACCCAGGGAAAAGCGTTCGAGACGGGTGTCGCGGCTGCGGTTCTCCAGCATGTCGCGGGCGATCGCTTGTGCCTTATATTCCAGATGGCCGCCGCCAATGGTGTCATACAGGCGCTCGCGGCTCACCACCATCTTCGAGCCGGCGTTGCGTGGCGTTGAGCCACGCTCCTCGATGATGGTCACCAGTACGCAGGGTTCGCCTTTTTGCTGCAGGTCGGCGAGTGCTTCGATCCAGGCCGTGTTGCTCATGGTTTTGTCCCTCGAAGGTGAAAGATGCACCACGCGTCTTCTACCGAAACGATCATGTAATACCCGGTGGGCTAAAGCCCACCCTACACCTGGCCTCGGCTTCCCCCGTAGGGTGGGCTTTAGCCCACCAACGAGGTTTTGCCTATTGGTGTACTGAAGCGGAGCGCCGCCCAGCCCACCCTACAAATTAGGCCGGCGTGGTTTCCGCTGTTGCGACTGCATTAGTAGTCCGCTTCAACGTGCGCATCTGCTCCACACCCCACAGCACCCGCTCGGGCGTCGCCGGCGCGTCGATTTTGGGCTGAACCTGGTAATCCGCGAGGCTCGCCACGGCATCCTTGATTGCGCACCAGACCGAAATCCCGAGCATGAACGGCGGCTCGCCGACGGCTTTAGAATGGAACACCGTGTCCTCGGGGTTCTTGCGGTTCTCCACCAGCTTGACCCGCAGATCCAGCGGCATATCGGCAACGGCCGGCACCTTGTAGCTCGCCGGGCCGCTGGTCATCAGCTTGCCTTTGTCGTTCCAGACCAATTCTTCCATGGTCAGCCAGCCCATGCCCTGGACGAAGCCGCCTTCCACCTGGCCGATGTCGATGGCCGGGTTCAGCGAGGCGCCAACGTCGTGCAGGATGTCGCTGCGCAGCATCTTGTACTCGCCGGTCAGGGTGTCGACGATCACTTCCGAGCAGGCCGCGCCATAGGCGAAGTAGTAGAACGGCCGACCGCGCGCCAGGCTGCGGTCGTAGTAGATCTTCGGTGTGCGGTAGAAGCCGGTGGACGACAGCGACACCTGACCGAAATAGGCCTGCTGAATCAGCTCATCGAAGGACACGTACTCGTCGCGGATGCGCACCTGGCCATTCTTGAATTCAACATCCTCTTCGGTGACCTGGTAATGCCGGGCGGCGAACTCGATCAGGCGCTGCTTGATGGTCTGCGCCGCGTTCTGCGCCGCCTTGCCGTTGAGGTCAGCGCCGGAGGAGGCCGCGGTCGGAGACGTGTTTGGCACCTTGTCAGTATTGGTGGCGGTGATCTGGATGCGGTCGATATCGACCTGGAACACCTCGGCCACCACCTGCGCGACTTTGACGTTGAGGCCCTGGCCCATCTCGGTGCCGCCGTGATTCAGGTGGATACTGCCGTCGGTGTAGACGTGCACCAGCGCGCCGGCCTGGTTGAGGAAACTGGCGGTGAAGCTGATGCCGAATTTCACCGGGGTCAGCGCCAGGCCTTTCTTTAGAATCGGACTCTTGGCGTTGAACGCGCGGATTTCCTCGCGGCGGCGGGCGTACTCGCTGCTGGCTTCAAGCTCTGCGGTCATCTCCTCAAGCATGTTGTGCTCGACGGTCTGGTAGTAGGGCGTGACGTTGCGCTCGGTCTTGCCGTAGTAGTTGCGCTTGCGCACGTCCAGCGGGTCCTTGCCCAGCTCGCGAGCCACCGCGTCCATGATCTCTTCGATAGCAACCATGCCCTGCGGGCCGCCGAAGCCGCGGTAGGCGGTGTTCGACGCCAGGTTGGTCTTGCAGCGATGGCCATTGATGGTGGCATCGCCCAGGTAATAGGCGTTGTCGGAGTGGAACATGGCGCGGTCGACGATGGAGCCGGACAGGTCTGGCGAGTAGCCGCAGTTACCGGCCAGATCGATCTCGATGCCGTGCAGCAAGCCATCATCATCGAAGCCGACGTCGTACTCGACGTAGAACGGATGCCGCTTGCCGGTCATGGTCATGTCTTCCATGCGCGGCAGGCGCATCTTGGTCGGCCTACCGGTGAGGTGCGCGATTACCGCGCACATACACGCCGGGCCGGCTGCTTGAGTTTCCTTGCCGCCGAAGCCACCACCCATGCGGCGCATGTCGATGACGATCTTGTTCATCGAGACGCCCAGCACTTCGGAGACCAGCTTTTGTACCTCGGTGGGGTTCTGCGTCGAGGTGTAGACGATCATGCCGCCATCTTCGGTGGGCATCACCGAAGACACCTGAGTTTCCAGGTAGAAATGCTCCTGCCCGCCAATGTGCAGGCTGCCCTGCAGGCGACGCGGCGCGGTGGCCAGCGCGTTGGTCGAATCGCCACGTTTGTGGGTGTGGCTGTCGAGCACGAAATGTTTCTTGCGCAGCGCATCGACTACGTCGATCACCGGCTCCAGGTCTTCATACTCGATGATCACGGCCATGGCCGCTTTGCGTGCGGTTTCCAGGCTGTCGGCGGCGACAGCGATCACCGGCTGGCCTACGAATTCGACTACGCCATCAGCCAACAATGGGTCACCGGGCATCACCGCACCGATATCCAGCTGCCCTGGCACATCCTTCGCGGTGATCGCGATGGCGACACCGGGCACGTCATAGCACGGGCTGGTGTCGATGCTGATAATACGGGCATGGGCGCGGTCGCTCATGCGGGCGTAGACATGCAGCTGGTTCGGGAATTCGAGACGGTCATCGACATATACCGCTTCGCCGGTGACATGCTTCGGTGCGCTGTCGTGCTTGACGCTTCGGCCCACGCCGGTCACCAGATCCTGAGTGAACAGCGCAGCAATTTCTTCCTGAGTCTTGGTTGGCTTATGCATAGGAAGTGACCCTCGTTTCGTACGCCGGCGCTTGTTGTTCGTGGAAGCATTTGCGCAGCAGGTTCTGTGCAACCAGCAGGCGGTATTCGCGGCTGGCACGGAAATCGGTCAGCGGTGTGAAGTCTTTTTTCAGCGCTTCACAGGCTTGCTCGATGGCCGATTCGGTAAAGGGCGCGCCAATCAGTGCGCGTTCGCAGGCGGTCGCGCGTTTGGGAATGGCTGCCATGCCGCCGAAGGCGAGGCGGGCATCTTCGATGACGCCGTTCTCGATTTTCAGATCGAATGCTGCGCAGACGGCCGAGATATCGTCGTCCAGGCGTTTGGAGACCTTGTACGCGCGGAACACCCGATTCGGCTGGGCGCGCGGCACGATGATCTTTTCGATGAACTCGCCTTGTTCGCGAGCGGTGACCTTGTAGTCGATGAAGTAGTCCTGCAGCAGCAAGGTGCGGCTGTTGCTGCCTTTGCGCAGCACAACCTCGGCGCCCAACGCGATCAGCAGGGGTGGGGAGTCGCCGATGGGCGAGGCGTTACCGATGTTGCCGCCCAACGTGCCCTGATTGCGGATCTGCAAGGAGGCGAAGCGGTGCAGCAGCTCGCCGAAATCCGGATATTCACTAGCCAACGCTTCGTAGCAATCGGTCAACGGCGTGGCTGCGCCGATCTCGATGCTGCTGTCGGTCACCTCGACCTTCTTCATCTCGGCGATATGACCGACGTAGATCATCACCGGCAGCTGGCGATGGAACTGGGTGACTTCAAGCGCCAGGTCGGTGCCACCGGCGAGCAAGCGGGCGTCGGGGTTGGCGCTGTAGATCTCGGCCAGATCGCCGACAGTCAGTGGCGACAGGCAGCGCTTGTCGCCGCTGTTCAGCTCGGCGGTTTCGCGTGGTTCGATGGCTTTCAGTTGAGCGATGGTGTCGGCTTCGCGCGCATCGAACTGGTCTGGCTGTTTGCCGCAGCATGCCTGCTCGGCAGCGTCCAGAATCGGGCGGTAGCCGGTGCAACGGCAGAGGTTGCCAGCCAGCGCTTCGTGAGTGTCGGCCTTGTCGAAACCATCCGCCGATTTTTGCAGGGCGAACAGGCTCATGACGAAGCCCGGTGTGCAGAACCCGCACTGCGAGCCGTGGCAGTCGACCATGGCTTGCTGAACGCTGTGCAGCTGACCTTGATGTTTGAGGTCTTCGACCGTGATCAGCTGTTTGCCGTGCAGGGCGGAGACGAAGGTGAGGCAGGAATTGAGCGTGCGATAGCGAAGGCGGTCACCGTCCAGCTCACCGACCACGACGGTGCAGGCACCGCAGTCACCGGAGGCGCAGCCTTCCTTGGTGCCGGGTTTGCCGCGATATTCGCGCAGATATTCAAGTACCGTGGTATTCGGATCGAGTGTCTGCTCACGGCGCAGTTCTCGATTGAGAAGAAACTGGATCAAGGCGGGCCTCCGGGGCGTTTTTGTTCTGGGCTCTGGCAGTGAAATTAGCGTTATCTGACTTTTCGGTCAAGAAATTACTGACCCGGAAGTCAATCTGCCTGATGAGCAGTCGCTGGATGATCGCGTTCGACGGCGCAGGGGCGGCTCGAACATTCCCCTGAGTGTGGCTCAGGCAGGCTGCACTTGCTGGCTGCGGCGACGGGCGCGAGAGGCGGCAAAACGTGAGCGTGCTGTGTTGAGTGGGGCCGACAGCACTCCGGATCTCACCCTTACGCCACGTAGTCTGCCGATTCAACAATCGCCATAGTGGACGCAAAGCTGACCAGCGAGACAGTTACCAGACTGCCCAGTAAATTGGCGGTTTATAAGGCCGTATTGATCGCTGCCGATCCGGTAAGGCGCATGGATGGGGATATTTGCCACGGCTCGGTGCGCGTCGCTCACCATGGTGAAGTGCTCGCCGAAAAGGTCAGTGACCCCCACGGAACCATGATCCTCACGCTTTCGGCCGTTCTGGTGGCGTTGTCATTCTCGGCATCATGATGTCGCACGAGCCGTCACCAACCCTCGTGCGGGATACCGTCTACGCAGCGGTGATGCTCGACCTCAACGGCATCCCCGGGGTTGCAGCGCTGATGGGCGGGTTGTGACATGGTGAGCAACCCTACATTGATCACCGTTATAGTCGCGGCTATCAACCTGAACGACGGCGAAAAAACCAACGCGATCGAGGGCATGCCCACTTCGTGCTATTTGCCACCTTCATCATGCTTTCGCTGATCGGGCTATAACCCTGCCCAACCGGAGGGACCTTCAATGACATTGCGCATCTACCTTGCCGGTCCCGGTGTCTTCCGGCACGACGCCATTGAGCAGGGTCAGCGGCTCAAAGCCTTGTGTGCCGAGTTTGGCTTCATCGGCTTGTATCCGCTGGATAAGCAGGTACCGAACGGGATCGAGGCGCCGCGTGAGCTGGCGGCGTGGATCTACCGGGCCAATCTGGAATTGCTCGGTCAAGCCGATGCGGTGCTTGCCGATCTGAACTTCTTTCGCGGTGGCGAGCCGGACAGCGGCACCAGTTTCGAGGTTGGTTATGCCGCAGCACAGGGCAAGCCGATCTATGGCTATCTGGACGGGCAGGGCAGCTATGCCGAGCGCCTGCAGCGCCAGCATCCGCAGCTTTGTGGCATGCCCGGCCTCGATTGCGACGGGCTGCAACTGGAAGCGTTCGACCTGCCCGTGAACCTCATGCTGGCTGTGCCCGCCACGCTGATTTGCGGTGGTCCGCGTGAGGCCCTGCAGTGCATGGCCAAGGCGCTGCGCCCAGCGCCGCTTGGCTAGGCGCGCCTGAGCAAACTGGCCGTCGGACATGGCCCGGCAGTTTGCTTTTGACGGGCGTGTTTGCGCTCAAGGACTGGCGCATCGAAGAACTGCGAAGCTGGCCATTCAGCCCTGACGCTGGCGAACGTTGCTGCTAGCCGCTCATACGGCTCGCCAGCCCTTGAGCGAAACCTCTGTCTCGAAACTAGCCCGCGATCAGTTGGCGTGCAGCCTGGCTGTGATCTGCAATCAGTCCGGCCACGTCGAGGCCTTCGACCTGACCATCTATGACGCGCCACTTGCCACCGACCATCACTCGGTCAGCACGGTCGGCGGCGCACAGTAGCAGCGCGGCGATGGGATCGTGGCTGCCGGAGAAACGTAGTTCGTCGAGCTTGAACAAGGCGAGATCGGCCTGCTTGCCAACCGCCAGTTCGCCGATATCGCTGCGCCCGAGCAGGCGCGCAGAACCGCGGGTCGCCCAACCGAGGACCTTCTCTGGCGTGATCTTCTCGGCGCCGTAACGCAGGCGCTGGATGAACAGCGCCTGGCGCGCCTCGAGCATCATGTTGGAGGCATCGTTGGAGGCCGAGCCGTCGACACCCAGGCCGATGATGGCGCCCTTGTCTTCGAGCTCCAGCGTGTGGCAGATACCGGAGGCCAGGCGCATGTTGGAGCTTGGGCAATGGCAGATGCCGACACCGGCCGCACCCAGGCGGTGGATCTCAACCTGATTGAAATGGATGCCATGAGCCAGCCAGGTCCGCGGGCCGAGCCAGCCGACGCTCTGCAGGTAGTCCACCGTGCGCATGCCGAAGCGCTTCGCACAGAACTCCTGCTCGTCCAGTGTCTCCGCAAGATGCGTATGCAGTCGCACGTCGCGCGCTTCGGCTATCTCGGCACAGGCACGCATGATGTCTGTGGTGACCGAGAAGGGCGAGCAGGGCGCCAGGGCGATCTGGATCTGCGCGCCGTCGCCGCGCTCGTGGTAGCGGTCAATCAGCCGCTCGCTGTCGGCGAGGATCGTCTCGGCATCCTGCACCACGCTCTTGCAGGGCAGGCCGCCGTTCTCCTTGGACAGGTTCATCGAACCGCGGGTGAGCATGGCGCGCATGCCCAGCTCGCGGACGGCCTCGACCTGAATGTCGATGGCATCCTCGAGCCCGCCCGGAAACAGGTAGTGGTGATCCGCCGCCGTGGTGCAGCCGGACAACAGCAACTCGGCCAGCGCCACCTTGCTTGCTAGCTGCAGCGCCTGTGGCGTGAGTCGCGCCCAGACCGGGTAGAGGGTCAGCAGCCAGTTGAACAGTGGCTCGTTGACCACCGGCCCCCAGGCGCGGGTGAGGGTCTGGTAGAAGTGGTGATGGGTGTTGATCAGCCCTGGCAGCACGACGTGCTCGCGGGCGTCGAAGGTGCTGTCGACAGGTGCCGATGGCGCTTGCCCGGCGTCGAGCAGTTCGGCAATCACGCCTTGCTCGATCACCAGCCCGCCTGGGGCCTTCTGATCGTTGGCGGTAAAAATAGCGAGAGGGTTTTTGATCCAGATACGGCTGGCAGTCATGGCCGGCTTCTCCTGAGTTGATTCAGAAATGAGCCAGCTCAGTTATGCCCTGTCTGCTGATCCAGGAGCATGCGCTTACGCAACACACATGCGGGACGCACCATAACGGTAGGTGGGGAAATTGTCACCGGGTTTGGTTTGAGACCTCCCGACCACGTCCGTCGCAGGAGCCAGCTTGCTGGCGAAGCTTCTTGCATAGCTCGCTCCTACTAGGACTGGGTAATGGCTCAACTAAAGTTGGTCAACCGCCCAGGTAGGCGTCGCGTACCTTGGGGTTGACCAGCAGCTCTTCACCGCTACCCTGCATGACGATGTGGCCGTTTTCCAGCACGTAGGCCCGGTCGGCCAGCTTGAGCGCCTGGTTAGCGTTCTGCTCGACCAGGAAGATGGTCACGCCGTCTTCGCGCAGCTGTTCGATGATCTCGAAGATCTGCTGGATGATGATTGGTGCCAGTCCCAGCGACGGCTCGTCGAGAAGCAGCAGCTTGGGTTTGCTCATCAATGCGCGGGCAATGGCGAGCATCTGCTGTTCACCGCCTGACATGGTGCCGCCACGCTGCTGGAAACGCTCCTTCAAACGTGGGAATAGCGACAGCACCTTGTCCAGCTGCTCTTGGAAGTCCGCCTTGTTGGTGAAAAACCCGCCCATGGCCAGGTTTTCCTCAACGGTCAGCCGCGCAAAGATGCGCCGCCCCTCAGGCACCACGGCAATGTCCTTGCGCATGATGTCGCAGGTCTGCTTGCCGACCAGCTCCTCGCCCTCGAAACGGATGCTGCCTTCGGAGGCCATAGGTGTGCCGCACAGCGTCATCAGCAGCGTCGACTTGCCGGCACCGTTGGCGCCGATCAGCGTGACGATTTCGCCCTTGCGGACCTCGACGTTGACGTTGTGCAGTGCCTGGATCTTGCCGTAAAAGGTCGAGACGTTTTCAAAATACAGCATGGTTACGCCTCTCCCAGATAGGCTTTGATCACGTCCGGATTGTCACGAATCTGCTCCGGTGTGCCGTCTGCCAGCGGACAGCCCTGATTGATCACGACAATATGGTCGGAAATGCTCATGACCAGCTTCATGTCGTGTTCTATCAGCAGCACCGTGACGTTGTGCTGGTCGCGCAGCATGCCGATCAGCGCTTTCAGGTCTTCGGTTTCTCTTGGGTTCAGACCGGCTGCCGGCTCGTCGAGCATGAGGATGCGCGGACGCGTCATCATGCAACGGGCGATTTCCAGGCGGCGTTGCTGGCCGTAGGCGAGGGTGCCGGCGGGGCGGTTGGCGATGTCGGTCAGGTTGACCTGATCAAGCCAGTGCGCGGCGAAATCCATGGCTTCGTGTTCGCTCTTGCGAAATGCCTTGGTCTTTAGCAAGCCGGACAGGAAACCGGTATTCAAATGCCGGTGCTGAGCGACCAGCAGGTTCTCGATTGCCGTCATGTCCTTGAACAGACGGACGTTCTGGAACGTGCGAACCACGCCCTTGCGGGCGATCTTATGGCCGGGCAGGCCCTGGATCGCTTCGCCATCGAGCAGGATCTTGCCGTCGGTGGGCTGGTAGAAGCCGGTCAGGCAGTTGAAAACGGTGGTCTTGCCGGCGCCATTCGGGCCGATCATCGAGACCACTTGTTTGTCATGAACGGTCAGGCCCACTCCGTTGACGGCCAACAGGCCGCCGAAGCGCATGGTCAAGCCGCTTACTTCGAGAATCGGGCGGCTCATCGCTTCAGCTCCAGGTGTGGGCGTTGCATGGGCAGCAGCCCCTGCGGACGCCAGATCATCATCAGCACCATCAAGGCGCCGAACATCAGCATGCGGTACTCGCTGAATTCACGCATCAGTTCAGGCAACAGGATCATCACGATGGCGGCAAGAATCACTCCCAGCTGCGAGCCCATGCCGCCCAGTACGACGATGGCAAGGATGATGGCCGATTCGATGAAGGTGAACGACTCCGGCGACACCAACCCTTGGCGAGCCGCGAAGAAGCTGCCGGCGAAGCCCGCAAACGTCGCACCGAGCGTAAACGCGGAAAGCTTGATCACGGTGGGGTTCATGCCCAGCGCGCGGCACGCAATTTCGTCTTCACGCAAGGCTTCCCAGGCGCGGCCGATAGGCATGCGCAGCAGCCGATTGATCACGAACAGCGTCAGCAAGACCAGCAGCACGGCGATCAGGTACAGGAAGATCACCTTGTTGATGGATTGATATTCCAGCCCGAAGAACTCGTGGAACGTCTGCATGCCTTCTGCGGCGCGGCGGTCGAACGAGAGGCCGAACAGTGTCGGTTTGTCGATGCCGCTGATGCCGTTTGGTCCGCCGGTGAGATCGGTCATGTTACGCAGCAACAGACGGATGATTTCACCGAAGCCGAGGGTCACGATGGCCAGATAATCGCCACGCAGACGTAGCACCGGGAAGCCCAGCAAGAAGCCGAAGAGTGCAGCCATCGCGCCGGCAATTGGCAGCGCGACCCAGAACCCGATCCCGTAGTAATGCGAGAGCATGCCGTAGGTGTAAGCGCCAACGGCATAGAACCCGACGTAGCCGAGGTCGAGCAGGCCGGCCAGACCCACCACGATGTTCAGGCCCAGGCCGAGCATCACGTAGATCAGGATCAGCGTGGCGATATCCACCGCGCCGCGAGAGCCGAAAAATGGCCAGACCAGCGCGAGCAGAATCAGGCCAATGATGATGTAGCGCTGGGTTGACGGCAGCGTCAGGAAGTTACCTGCGCCGGCAGGTACTCTCGGCAGGTTAGGGCTCGCGGCCCAGCCTGCCGCTGCGTGGTGACGGAACAGCTGCCAGAAGAACATGGCAACGGCACACGCGGCGATGATCCAGAAGGTCTTCGCGTCGCTGCCATGGACTTCGAGACGAATACCAACCGTGGTGAGCTTCAGGCCAAAAACCGGTACCGCGACGGCGATGACCAGCAAAGCGCTGAAAAAGGCAGTACGAAGATTGCGAGTCATACCTTTTCAACCTCCGGACGGCCGAGAATCCCAGTCGGACGGAACAGCAGCACCAGTACTAGCAGGCTGAACGCGACCACGTCCTTGTATTGATCACCGAAGATATCGGCGCCGAAGGCTTCGGCGACGCCCAATACCAGGCCGCCGAGCATGGCGCCTGGGATGCTGCCGATACCGCCAAGAACCGCCGCGGTAAACGCCTTGATCCCGGCCAGGAAGCCGATGTGTGGATTGATCACGCCGTATTGCATGCTGATCAGTACTGCCGCGATTGCGGCAAGCGCGGCGCCAATAACAAAGGTCAGGGCAATGATGCTGTTGGTGTTGATGCCCAACAGGTTGGCCATCTTCAGGTCTTCGGCGCAGGCACGGCAGGCGCGCCCCAGGCGAGAGCGGGAGATAAAGAACGTCAGGCCCATCATCGCCACGATGGTGACCACGAAGATCAGCACCTGCATGTAGGAAATCACCACGCCGTTCATGGCGCTTTCACCAAAGATGAAGTTGCCAGGCATCAGGTTGGGGATCGCCTTGTCCTTGGAGTCCTGAGACAGCAGGACGACGTTCTGCAGGAAGATCGACATGCCGATGGCGGAGATCAGCGGGATCAGCCGGTTGCTGCCGCGCAGCGGTCGGTACGCGACCCGCTCGATGCTGTAGCCGTAGGCGCTGGTGACGATCATCGCGGCGGCGAACGCACCGATCATGAGGATCGGCAATGAATCGAGCCCCATCATGGTCAGGCCGACGATGGCGATAAAGGTGACGTAGGAGCCGATCATGTACACCTCGCCATGGGCGAAGTTGATCATGCCGATGATGCCGTAGACCATCGTGTATCCGATGGCAATCAAGGCATAGGTGCTGCCAACGGTGAGGCCGTTGATCAGCTGTTGGAAGTAGTGGTAAAGCTCAGGCATTACGTTCTCCTGAACACCCGCACTCCTTGCTAGCGTGCCGCTGAAACGCTATCGGCTGGCCGTACTTCGTTGAAAACAGTCAGTTGGGCCCGGCCAGCGAGTTCGTCGTGAACACCTGAGCGGCGCTTGTTCGGCTGTTGTTCTACGCGTCTTGCCTGTCTCGCCTAGTTTCCAACGGTCTGCTCGACCGCAATGCGGACCTGCTTCGAACACGCAGCATGGAGAAATGCAGCGCCAAGGGCTTGGTGCGGATCACGCACACGCCAGGTTCGAGGCGGGCCAGCGGTGCAGGCCACTCGCTTGGTTGAAGGTGTTGCTGGGGCGTCCCGTGCTTGTGGCCGGGTTGGCCCCGATCAGCTAAAACAAAGCCCACAGCGAATGCCGTGGGCTTTGGGTCGGTTAGTTATCGGTTCACTTGGCTTCGGTCTTGGTGCCGTCCTGGTGCCATTCGTAAACCACGAAATTGAAGTCTTTCAGGTCACCCTTCTCGTCGAACGAGAGGTTGCCGGTCGGCGTATCGAAAGTGTTGCTGCGCAGCGCTTCGGCCACCTTGTCGGTGTCGGTGCTGCCTGCTTTCTCGATTCCTTCGGCGATGACCTGGACCGCGGCGTAGGCTGGGAACACGAACGGGCCGCTCGGGTCCTGCTTCTTCGCCTTGAACGCGTCGACCAGCTTCTGGTTGCGCGGATCCTGGTCGAACGACTTCGGCAGGGTGACCAGCAGGCCTTCGGATGCCGGGCCGGCAATGGCGGAGATTTCCTTGTTGCCGACGCCTTCTGGGCCCATGAAGCGGACGTTCAGGCCTTTTTCCTTAGCCTGGCGCAGCAGCAGGCCCAGCTCCGGGTGATAACCGCCGTAGTAGACGAAGTCGACATTCTCCTGCTTGAGCTTGGAAATCATCGAGGAGAAGTCCTTGTCGCCAGCGTTGATGCCCTCGAACAGGCCAACCTTGATGCCTTTCTTCTCCAGAGTTTCCTTGACTGCGGTCGCGATTCCTTCGCCGTACTGCTGCTTGTCATGGATGACAGCCACATTCTTCGGCTTGACGGTATCGGCGATAAAGTTACCGGCGGTCGGGCCCTGCAGGCTATCCAGACCGATGGTACGGAAGATCAGCTCGTAGCCGCGGGAAGTGATGTCCGGGCTGGTCGACGCCGCGGTAATCATCAGAATGCCTTCGTCTTCGTAAATGTCGGACGCCGGCTGGGTGGAGCTGGAGCACAGGTGCCCTACGACGAAACTGACCTCGTCGTTAACGATCTTGTTGGCAACCGCCACGGCCTGCTTGGGGTCGCAAGCGTCGTCATATACGACACCTTCGAGCTGTTGGCCGTTGACGCCGCCTTCCTTGTTGATTTGCTCGATGGCCATTTGGGCACCGATGAATTGCATGTCCCCGTACTGCGCGACAGCCCCCGTTACCGGGCCAGCCAAGCCGATCTTGATGTTGTCGGCGGCCAGCGTGTAGCTCGCTGCACCCGTCAAAGCGATAGCCATGAATAGTTTCGAAAGACGCTGCTTGGTCTTCATATGCGCTCCACTTGCTTCATTATTGTTTGGATCCTGCGGGCTGCAGTGTCGTTAAGGGCTCAACGTCCCCAAACGGTACGGCAACTGTACCGGCACAGTGTAGAAGCGTCAGCACCTGTTTGCACAGTCAGGAATTCCTTCCGGTTGATGAGATTTATCCGAGCGCTATCATTGCGTTCTTTCCAGACTGGATGAACCTCATGAGCGACGATTCAAGCACTCTCTATGCCAAGCTACTGGGCGAAACAGCCTCGATTACCTGGCAGGAGCTGCAACCGTTCTTCGCGCGTGGTGCCCTGTTGCGGGTGGCAGCGGAGTTCGATCTGATCGAAGCGGCTCAAGCTGTTGCTCTGGATGACCGGGAAACAGTAGCTCGATGGCTATCAAACGGCCATATCGGCAAGCTGGGAGCGGACGAAGCGCAGGACTGGCTTGAAGGTGACCCTTCACTCTGGGCCGTTGTCGTTGCGCCCTGGGTGCTGGTGCAAGAAAGGGCAGCCAAGCCCAGCCTGCACTGAATTAAGCCAGCCGCTAGCCGCGGACCCAGCGCTGGCGAGCCCAGCCACTGAGTGCGTCCACCAGCAACACCATCAGCAGCATGGCCAGAATAATGGTCGAGGCTTGGGCTTGCTGGAACAGGCTCAAGCTCATGTAGAGCATCTGTCCCAGGCCGCCAGCGCCGACGAAGCCGAGCACGCTGGCCATGCGGATGTTGTTCTCCCAGCGGTACAGCGTATAGGCCATGATTTGCGGCCAGAGGGTCGGAAGGGTGCCGTAGCAGAACGCGCTGACCCGCCCGCAGCCTGCCATCCGTAGCGCCTCGCTTGGCGCGTTCGGTGTGTTTTCCAGCGCTTCGGCGAACAGGCGGCCAAGCACACCGGCTGTGTGCAAGGCCAGGGCAAGGGTGCCGGCATTAGGCCCCAGGCCTGCCGCCAGTACCATCAGTGCCGCCCAGACGAGTTCCGGAATCGCACGAAGGGCATTGAGCAGGAACCGTGATGCAACTTTGGCGACTCGCCCGAAGCGTCCCGCGGCTGGCAGCGCAAGCATGAGGCCGAGTGCTGCCGCGAGAAGCGTGCCGATGGCCGACATCGCCAGCGTTTCCATTGCACCATAAGCAATTGCCCGCAGATGGGGCGTCGACAGGTCAGGGCTGAAGAAAGCGATAGCGTATTCAGCCATCTGCGCTGCGCCTTCCCGGCTCAGCAGTGCGCTGGCTTCGAGCTGCAAATAGATGAACGAAGCGATGACCGCTACGAGTAACAACAGCGGCAGCGCATAGCGCGCAAGTGGCTTCATACAAAGCTCCGGCGCAGCAACTGGCTGAGCAGGTCGGCCAGCAGGACCAGCACGAGGAAGGTCAGCAGCATGCTTGCTACTTCACCACCGGCAAACATGCGGATCGACAGATCCATCTGCTGTCCGAGACCGCCCGCACCGACGAAGCCCATCACGACCGATGCGCGGATGGCGCATTCCCAGCGATAGACGGTGTAAGACAGCATCTCGCCCGTTGCCTGCGGCAGCACGCCGTAGGCAAAGGCTTGCAATCGTGAACCGCCGGCGCCGATCAGCGCGCGCGTCGGTAGCGGATCAACGGACTCGAAGATCTCGGCGTAAACCTTGCCCAGCATGCCGGCATAGGTGATGGCGATGGCTAGGACGCCAGCGGTTGGCCCAAGACCGACGGCCCGCACGAAGAGCAGCGCCCAGACGATCTCGGGTACGCTGCGCAGCACGATCAGCAGGCCTCTCACTGGCCAGCGAACGGCTTGTGCCCACCAGTGCGGGCGGCCTTCGCGGCTCAGCGCAGAAATCGACAGCGCGCGGGTTGCCAGCAGGGCGCAGGGGACGGCTAGCGCAAGCGCCATCGTCATTCCCGCTGTCGCGATGGCGAGGGTTTCCAGCGTTGCACGCCCCAACAGATACAGAAACGCCGTGTCATGCGCCGGAGGCCAGAAACCTAAAAGAAAGACGCCCATGGTATCGGCATTGCTGCCATCGATGAGCACGCCAAGGTCCAGCTCGCTCAACGACAATCCCGGCCAAAGCAAAGCCAATGCAATCAGCGTCAGCAGCAGGCGAGAGCGAGCAGCAGGGTCGCGCTGGGTGAGGGCGGGTTTCAGCATCGCGGGATATGCAGGCTCTGGCCCAACGTCTGCTGAAAGGGTGCGATGCCTTCCAGTTGCTCGTTGGCATAGAGTGCATCGAGCTCAGCCGACGTCACGGTATCTGATGGCTTATCGAACAGGATTCGCCCATCGCGCACAGCAATGACTCGCGGGAAATGTTCCAGCGCCAGCTCGACCGCATGCAGGCTGGCAACCAGCGTGGCGTGGCTAGCCACCGCTTCGCGGTTCAGCACATTCAACGAATAGGCCGCGAGGACAGGGTCCATAGCCGAAACAGGTTCATCGGCCAGCATTAGCGTCGGGTTCTGGTACAGCGCACGGGCGATGCCGACGCGCTGTAACTGGCCGCCGGACAACTGATCGCAGCGCTCGAAGAGTTTGTCGGCCAGGTCGAGTTTCTCCAGCACTTCTGCTGCGCCGTCCTTATCCGATGGATAGACCAGACTGAGCAGGCTGCGGCCCAGCGACCATTGGCCCAGACGCCCCGCCAGTACTGAGGTGATTACGCGCTGTCGAGGCGGCAGCGGCGGCGCCTGATGAATCAGACCGATGCGCCCGCGCAATTTCTGTCGAGCACCGCCAGACAGTGCCCAGGGTTGGCAGCCAAGCAATTCGATCTCACCGGTGCTCGGTTGCAGGTGCGTAGCCAACAGACGCAACAAGGTGGTCTTGCCTGCGCCGGAAGGTCCGATAAGCGCAACTCGCTCACCGTGCGCGAGCTGCAGGGTAACGTCACGCAGCGCGACGTGACCGTTGGCATGGCAGTAGCTTACGCCGGACAGGCTCAGGGCCGGTTCGGTCTGGTTTGTTAGCGAAGTGCGCGGGCTCGAAGACAGCATCGACACGCTCATTCAAGCGTGCTCGCCTGGTACTGCCCGAGCGGCCCGCAGAGTTGCAGCGGACCGGCTGGCAGAACTCACTTCAACAGGCCGGCAGCGCGTGCGGCTTCCTCGATGCCCTCATAGTTTTCTGGGCGGGTCTCGATGAAACGCGAGGCAGCCTGAAGATCGAGAATCTTCTTGTGTTCCGGATTCTCAGGGTCGAGTTCAAGGAAAGCAGTTTGGATTTTCTGAACCAGCGCCGGGTCGAGGTTGCCGCGTACGGTCCAGTTGTAGTCGTAGTAGGGCGGCGTGGTGGAGATAACCTGCACCTTGTCGGTATCGACCTTGCCAGCCGCGACGAGTTTGTCCCACACCGAGGCATTGAGTACGCCACCGTCTGCCTTGCCGGCTTCGACCCAGGCGACCGTCGCGTCATGCGCGCCGGAGTAGGCAATGCGCTTGAAGAACTGCTCGGGGTCGATTCCATCCTTGATCATGAAGTAGCGCGGCATCAGGCTGCCGGAGGTCGAGGATACGGAGCCAAACGCAAAGGTCTTGTCCTTCAGGTCCTGCAGCGTCTTGACCTCGGGATCGGCAGTGATGAATTTGCTGGTGAATTTCTCGTCCTGCTCACGCTGAACCAGCGGAATGGCGTCGCCCGTCTTCAAGCGCGTCTGAACGAAGGTGAAGCCGCCCAGCCAGGCGAGATCGAGGCGGTCGGAAGCAAGGGCTTCAACGACGGCGGCGTAATCGGAAACCGGGGTGAACTTCACCGGCATGCCCAGTTCTTTTTCGAGGTATTGGCCCAGCGGCTCGAACTTGCGGATCAGTTCGGTCGGGGCTTCGTCGGGAATGGCCGATACGCGGAGCACGTCGGCGGCATGGGCGGTGGCAATAGACAACGAAAGGGCAAGGCCGGTGACGGCTGCCAGAGTGCGCTTCAGCATTGTGGTTCTCCGGTTCAATAGCGGAAAAAGCGCGCGGATTATAGAGGTAGAAGGCCGCGGCAACGCAAGTAGCTGGCCGAGATGGCTTTGCAGTCTGGTGAAATAAGGACAGGCGCCAGACTGCAGCGTTTGGCGCTGTCTGTCCTCTCGGCACTCACCTGTATTGCGATGGGCCCGTTCGCGTGGGCGTCGGTGTGCATGACAGGGATCAACTGATGCTCAGATTCGAGCAGGAAGCAATAAGCGTAGTGGCATTGTGCTATTTAACTGACGTCAAGATTCGACTAGACTGCGGCGCCTTCAAGGACGGGGACAGCATGAGTGAGCTGAGAGAAGAAAAGCGGACGCTTCATGCGTTGCGCAAGCATATCGACGCGCTCCTGGCGAGCGGTGCGGTTATTACCCAGCGGGATCCGCTAACCCTGCTCGATGGCGGTCAGGTACTGCGGGTCAAGCACGGCATGCTCATCGCTTATTACAAATCCCTTGCTCTGATCGAGCCGACTACCGACGGTGAATGGCCGGAGTCATTGCGGGAAATGGCTGCTGACCTCTGTTGCCGTCAGCTCGACGACGCGATAGAAGCCGAACTTGAAAATAATCCGCAGCGCAGCGCTTCGCTCAAGCAAGGCCAGGCGCACTGATGGCTGAAGGTCCGCAAGCGGCCAGCGACCGCTGGATCGAAAGATGACCGCCCTATTCTCCGAGCGTCGTGAAAACCACAGATTGCGCCGGCACATCGATTGCCTGCTCAACGCCGGAGCGAGCCTTGCCGGGCGTAGTCCGATCACCATCGAGTTTCACGAATGCATGATCACGGTGCGCAACGGAACGCTTTTCAATGAAAACGGCCTTCGGAGTTTGGTCTCCGTCATCGCCATGCATGTCTGGCCCTGCCAAGCATCACAACAGGTGGCTGTCGAGATTTGCCTGGGGCAGCTTGATATTTGCCAGGATGATTCAGGTACCTCCTGCAAGCCGAAGAGCAGTTCGTCTGTGCATCGCCTTTGCAAGCGCTGAGCCAGCCAGTCCCAGTCCACAGCGCACGCTGTTACGTCAGGTTCGAAGCTGCAGTTTTGTGATGTGCGTCTCCTTTTAGTAGAATCCGCGGCCCTCATGGATGAGGGCATGTTGATATGAAGTCGACCCAGGACAAGCGCGTTCTTCATGCACTTCGCGAACACATTGATGAATTGCTCAATGCGGGTGCGGTCATCAGCTCGCGAGAGCCGCTCACGATTGTTACAGCTGGCGAAACCCTGAAAGTGAAGCACGGCATGCTTGTTGGCTTCTCCCAGATCCTCGACATGATCGAGCCGGTTGCGGACCATGAGTGGCCAGAGGCTTTGCGCCAAATGGCAGTCGATCTCTGCATCAAGCAGCTTGATCAGACGATCGAGGCGCTGAGCCGCGACAATGCGACGGCTGAGACGCACCTTGTCGCCGACAACAGCTTGATCAGCGGCTGAATCTCCCCGCCGCGCTCTCGAAATCAAAGCACCCATACGCAGCTTGCCGACCGCGGCTTTTGCTCTAGCCTGCTGATAGAGAACTTGGAAAACAGCCGGCACGACAACATTGCGCCATTGACAGCATCAAATGCATGGATGCCTGCAAGCGACCTGGCTGAAGGGGAATCCATGCACAACTCGACCATGCGCCAAGGCTTTATCCCGCCGTACATACTTGACCGTATCATCAATAACGGCTCGGCGTGGCAGCGCGAGCGGGCGATGGAAACGCTGGCGCAGGTGCGTGCTCTGCTGCCAAATCCAGGGCCACCCAACCGCCAACCCGCCGTCAGTGTGTTGCCTGAGCGAGGTCGGCCGGGCGAGCCGCGCCGCAGCATTCACGACGCCGCGCAGCAGATGCTGTTGCCTGGGGTACTGGCCAGAATCGAGGGTCAGCCACTGGTTGGCGATGCGGCGGTCGACGAAGCCTACGATGCGCTCGGCAAGACCCTCGCATGTTTCTGGCAAGTGTTCGGGCGCGACTCGATCGACAATCATGGCTTTCCGCTGATCGGCACGGTGCATTACGGCGTTGGCTATGAGAATGCGTTCTGGAACGGTGCGCAGATGGTCTTTGGTGATGGTGATGGCGAGATATTCAATCGCTTCACGCTGTCGCTGGACGTCGTGGCGCACGAGTTGGCCCATGGCATCATCGAGAGCGAAGCCGGGCTGCTGTACCTCAACCAGTCCGGCGCTCTGAACGAATCCATATCCGACGTATTCGGCGTGCTGGTCCGACAGTTCAGCCTCAACCAGACGGCGCAACAGGCTGACTGGCTGATCGGTGCAGAGTTACTGACGGATAGGGTGAATGGCACGGCGCTGCGTTCGATGGCCAATCCCGGCAGCGCCTATGACGATCCACTGCTGGGCAAGGACCCGCAGCCGGCGCATATGCGCGACTTCATTGACACCCGTGACGACAACGGCGGCGTGCACCTGAACTCCGGCATCCCCAATCGCGCCTTCTATCTCGCCGCTCAGGCCATCGGCGGCTATGCCTGGGACAAGGCTGGACACATTTGGTACGACACCCTCTGTGATCGGCGTTTGGCCAATGATGCGGATTTCGCCGTCTTCGCCGGGTTGACCGTCGATAACGCGGCGACCCGCTTCGGGTCCGGTAGTGGCGAGGTGCAGGCGGTGAGGCAGGCATGGACAGATGTCGGTGTCCCTGTGCCGTAAACAAGCCAACGAGGAGACGTGATGAAAAAGTTACCAGCGCTGGGCGAGGAAGCCACCGTTCGCCTTTCCAGGCAGGGCGGGTTTGCCGCGCTGCAGGCTCTCTCCCGTCCGCGTGAGATCGATTTCGCCAGCTGCGATGAGCAGCAACGTGGCCAGGTTTGTTCCATCCTGGAAGGCTGCCTGCCATTGGCGAGTGCCACCGCAGGGCAGGGCGACCGTCGCTATTACCAGATCGAGCTCCGCTACCGGGAAAACGAGCGCGACAGTGAGATGGTGCTACAAGTCCCCGAAGAGCTGGCACCGGGTGAGTTGGTGCGGCTCTGGGATAAGGGCAACGTCATCTGACCGGGTTTGGCTGCCAGCACCATTGCGGCGCTAGAATTCCATCCCCGGTTTTCAAGGAGCCACCCGCATGTCCGAATTGCCCTCTATCGCCTTTGCCGGCATCGGCCTGATGGGCCTGCCGATGTGCCGTCGGCTGCTCGCTGCCGGCTATCGATTGACGGTCTGGAACCGTTCCCCCCAAAAATGTGCGCCGCTGATCGAGGCCGGAGCGAGACAGGCCGGTAATCCAGCCGACCTGTGTCGCGACGCAGACAACGTGTTGCTCTGTCTGGCCGATACCTCGGTGGTACGAGAGGTGGTGTTTGGCGCTGGCGGCATCGTTGAAGGCGCGAAGGCCGGGCAACTGTTGGTCGACCATTCCAGTCTGGAGCCAGCCGCTACACGCGCCATGGCCGCCGAACTTGAATCCCGCAGCGGCATGCGCTGGGTCGACGCACCGGTGTCCGGCGGTACGGCGGGCGCCGAGACGGGCAGTCTGGCGATCATGGCCGGTGGAAGCAGCGAGGATATCGAGCGGGTTCGACCCGTGTTGGCGCACCTTGGCCAGCGATTGACTCACATGGGCGACGTCGGCGCCGGCCAGGTAACCAAGGCCTGTAACCAGATGATCGTTGCCTGTAATGCGCTGGTCATCGCCGAGGTGGTGGCGTTGGCCGAACGCTCCGGTGTCGATGCAAGCCTGATCGCGCCGGCCTTGGCCGGTGGTTTCGCCGACTCCAAACCACTGCAGATCCTTGCGCCGCAGATGGCTAACAGCGAGTTCGAACCGGTGAAATGGCGCGTTCGCACCCTGCTCAAGGACCTCGACACGGCGGTGCAGCTCTCGCGCGAAGCAGGCGGAGCCACACCTATGACCGGTCTGGCCGCACAGCTGATGCGCCTGCATGGCAGTGGTGGCGAACTTGAAAATGATCCGTCCACGCTGGTCAGGATGTTCAGGGAGCAAAAGCAATGAAGATCGCGGCCAATCTGTCCATATTGTTCAACGAGCTGCCCTTGGCCGAGCGGGTCATGGCCGCGCGGATTGCCGGCTTCGACGGTGTGGAAATTCAGTTCCCCTATGAGCTTCCGGCGATTCGCTTGAATGAACTGCTTGAGCGTGCGGGGCTGCCGCTGGTGCTGATCAATCTGCCGGCCGGTGACTTCATGCAGGGCGGTGCCGGACTGGCGTCGGTGCCGTCACGTCAGGCTGAGTTCGACGCTGCTCTCCAGGAGGGCCTGACCTACGCGGCCATGGCGCGGCCGATGTGCGTGAACGTTCTGCCCGGCCGGCTGGCCGAAGGCGTGACGCGAGAGCAGGCGCTGGAAATCTTGGCTGTCAACCTGCGCAAAAGCGCAGAGGCCTTTGCATTGCTGGGTGTGCAAGTGGTGTGCGAGGCGATCAATCCGCTGGACATGCCGGGTTTTCTGATCAACACCCCGGCGCATCTGCAAACGCTGCTGGAGCGCGTCGATCATCCCAACTGCCAGGCACAACTAGATCTCTACCACATGGCCCGACAGGGGTTGGATATTGCCGCAGGGATAGAGCTGCTTGGCGCCCGGATCGGCCATGTGCAGTTTGCCGACTGTCCCGGCCGCGGGGCGCCCGGCACGGGTTCGGTGGCTTTCGGGCCTTTGCTCGAAGCCTTGCTGGCGGTGGGCTACACCGGCTGGCTGGCGGCCGAATACCGCCCTGACAGCTCGAACACCGCTACCGGCGTTGGTTGGCTGGAGGCCTGGAAAAAGAGCTGAACCGTCGCATCGAGCGGCATCAGCGAAAGTGATGGTGACAGACAGACGCCTGCGAGAACCCTAGAGTCAGTTTCGAGACCGGTCGGCACACGGCCGGTGCATAACAATAAATCGAGAGCGACGTCATGCAGCCATCCACCCAAGCCGCGAACGCCTGGCGCGTCCTGTTCCTGCTGTTTCTGGCCAACCTGTTCAACTTCTTCGATCGCACCATCCCGGCGATCATCGCCGAGCCGATCCGCCTGGAGTGGGATCTCAACGATTTCCAGTTGGGCCTGATCGGCACCGCTTTCACCATCATCTATGCAATCGCCGGCGTACCGCTGGGGCGCATGGCGGACATCGGCTCGCGGCGCAAGATCATGGGCTGGGGCTTGACCGTCTGGAGCGGGCTGACCGCTGTAAACGGTCTGGCCTGGAATTTCTGGACCTTTCTGCTTGTGCGCATGGGCATCGGCATCGGTGAGGCCAGCTATGCGCCCGCGGCCAATTCGCTGATCGGCGATCTGTTCCCGGCGCACAAGCGGGCTCGGGCGATGGGCATCTTCATGCTGGGCCTGCCGCTGGGGCTGTTGCTGGCCTTTTTTACCATCGGCTCGATGGTGGAGTATTTCGGCAGTTGGCGCGCGCCGTTCTTCATTGCGGCGGTGCCCGGGCTGGTGCTGGCGCTGTTCATCTTCTTCGTCAAGGAGCCGCAACGTGGCGCGGCGGAAACGGTGAAGGTGTCGCAGACGCCTGTGGAACAGCCGATTCGCAAAGTGTTCGCGATCCGCACCTTCTGGTGGCTGGTGCTGGCGGGGCTGGCGTTCAACTTTGCCACCTACGCCTGCAACGCCTTTATGGTGCCGCTGCTGATGCGCTATCACGCGGTGCCGCTGGTGGAGGCGTCGATCGCCACCGGGGTGATCGTCGGCTTGACCGGTTTGATTGGTTTGACCCTGGGCGGTTGGGTCGCGGACAAGATTCATCAGCGCTTCGCCCGTGGCCGGCTGATCTTTGCCGCCGTGAGCATGCTCATCGCCACCGCGCTGACCGGGTATGCGTTGCTGGCCGGACGGATCGAGGTTGGTGTGTTCGTTGCGGTCTTCAGCATCGGCTGGCTGTTCTCCTACAACTTCTACACCTGCGTCTACACCGCCATTCAGGACGTGGTCGAACCACGTCTGCGGGCCACGGCCATGGCGCTGTTCTTCGCCGGGCTCTACCTGCTCGGTGGTGGCATGGGCACGGTGGTGGTCGGGCTGCTGTCGGACCACTTTGCCGAGTCGGCAATGCTTGCCGCAGGGGCCAACGAGATGAGCGAAGTGTTCCGCGCCGAAGGCCTACACGGTGCGATGTACCTGATCCCCGGTTCGCTGCTATTGACCATGATGTTCCTGTTCCAGGCATCGCGGACCTTCTGCCATGACGCCAAGCGCATGACGGACGGCATGACCGACTCCGCCGCTGCTGGCGAACCGGCACTCGCCTAAGGGCGCACCACTGCGATGGCACTCGGCTGTCGCAGTGGTTGGCTTGGTTAAGACCGCCGACGATTGGCCTGCATTTGCTGGCCGGCTCGCATAAACTGCGCGGCCGTTTTTGGCAGTCCGGACCGCACATGCACAACCCGTCTCCCGCCCGCGCCTGCGGCATCGACTTCGGTACCTCCAATTCCACCGTCGGCTGGTGGCGACCCGACGCCGAGCCTCTGCTGGTATTGGAAGGCGATCAGCAGACATTGCCCTCGGTGGTGTTCTTTAACACCGAAGAGCGTCGTCCGGTCTATGGCCGACTGGCCCTGTCCGAATACCTCGAAGGTTACGAAGGGCGCCTGATGCGCTCGCTCAAGAGCCTGCTGGGCTCAAAGTTGCTGAAGAGCGAAACCACCGTGCTGGGCAGCGCCATGCCGTTCAAGGATATCCTCGGGCTGTTTCTCGGGACTCTCAAACAGCGCGCTGAAGAGCAGGCCAGGCGCTCGTTCGATGAGGTGGTGCTGGGCCGTCCGGTTTTTTTTGTCGACGACGATCCGCAGGCAGACAAGGAAGCCGCCGATACCCTCGCAGCAGCTGCCCGGAAGATCGGCTTCAAGGACGTCTCCTTTCAGTACGAACCCATCGCCGCAGCGTTCGACTACGAGTCACGCATCGAGCGGGAAGAGCGCGTGCTGATCGTCGACATCGGCGGCGGCACCTCGGACTTCTCGCTGGTGCGGCTGGCACCGGAGCGGCGCCAGATCGACGACCGTCAGGACGACATCCTCGCCACCTCGGGCGTGCACATCGGCGGTACCGATTTCGATAAGCAGCTCAGTCTGCAGGGCGTGATGCCGCTGTTCGGCTACGGCAGCCGGATGAAAAGCGATGCACCGATGCCCACCAGCACCCATCTCAACCTGGCCACCTGGCACACGATCAACGCGGTTTACGCCCCGGCTTCGCTGCGTGCATTGCAGAGCATGCGCTACGACATCGTCGACCCGACCGGAATCGACCGGCTGTTCAGCCTGATCGAACAACGCGCCGGGCATTGGTTGGCGATGCAGATCGAGCAAGGCAAGATCGAGCTGACCGATCATGAACGCTTCCTGATCGACTTCGCCCGAATCGAACCCGGGCTCGAGGCCACCCTCACGCGTCCTGTATTCGAAACGGCGATCGAGCCCCTGCTCGAACGAATCCGCGCCAATGTCAGTCAACTGCTGGTGAGTGCCGGGCTCAAGCACGAGGACATCGACACGGTGTTCTTCACAGGCGGTTCCAGTGCGATCCCGGCGCTGCGCCAGGGCGTCGCCACCTTGCTGCCGCGGGCACGGCACGTTGAAGGTAATCGGTTCGGCAGCATTGGCAGCGGCCTGGCCATCGAGGCGCGCAAGCGCTACGGTTGAATCGCCCGTTATGCCTGCTGTGCGAGCACGGCAGCGGGCCTGAACGGGAGCTGTCATGGGTTACAAGCTGCGTCCGCGAGACCCTGCCGCCGAGGTGCGAAAAGTCGCTCGGCAGGGCATCGACAAAGCCATCAACGCACTGAGCGTTGCACCCGAGGAGCGCGCCGAGGGCGTGCATCAGGCGCGCAAACGCTTCAAGGAATTGCGCGCGCTGCTGCGCCTGGTACGCAAGCCGCTGGGTGACGAGTTTCAGCGCGAAAATCATCGCTTGCGAGATCTGGGGCGCGCGTTGGCCGAATCGCGTGATGCGACGGCGATGCTGGAAAGCTGGGATGCGCTGGCGAAGCGTTTCCCGGCGCTGTTCGCCGAGGTGGACTTCAGGCAGGCCCGGCGTCGTTTGCAGGCGCGGGCGAAGCAGGCCGAAAACGGCGACACGACCGACCTGGATACGCGTATCGGCGAGGTAATTGCCGAGCTGAACCATGCGCGCAGCTGTGTCGAAAGCTGGCCACTCCAAGCCAAGGGCTTCGACTTGCTGGCGGATGGTATCAAGCGTACCTACGCAGACGGCTGCGCTGAGTTGGCCAAAGCCAGACATGATCTCAGCGATGAACAACTTCACCAGTGGCGCAAGCGGGTCAAGGATCACTGGTACCAGACGCGCTTACTGGCGCCCAGCTGGCCGAAATTGATGCAGCTACGCAGCAACTCGCTCAAGGGCCTGGCGGATCTGCTAGGCGATGACCATGATCTGGCGGTGCTGACGGAGCTGATGCAGGCTCAGCCAGCGTTGTTTGGCGACACCGCCCTGCGTGAGCGACTCGGCATAGCCGTTGCGGAACGCCGCAGCGAGTTACAGAGCGCCGCGCTCAAGCAAGGAACGGACATCTATTCGGAGGCGCCGAAGGCGCTGGTGGTGCGCTGGCGGCGCTATTGGGCGAGCGCTAGCGACAGCTAGGCGCTGGCCCTGCATAACGAGCCAGGCATCAGGCCGCCTGGCTGTTGATCTCGTGAATCTTCAACATTTTTTCCAGCTCGGTGCGGATGAAATCATCGTTGCAACCGGGCAGGTATTCGCGCAGCTTGCGGATCACCCATTGTTGGCCGCGGTCGACGAAGGTCATGCGCTCATCCAGCGATTCGATGGCCATCGCCTTGCCATAAAACGCGCCGGTCTCGCGGTTGGGTGCGATGTTCAGGTGGTTCAGGCAGTTGAGCACCAGTCGGCAGCTGTCGACCTCGCCCTGGCGGATCTGCTCGAGGAGCTTTTGCTGGGCTGGATCGTTGCACTGCTGCAGGCTTTCACCGGCGACCTTGGCCCCGGCACGCTCGGCGCTCAACAGATCCTGGAGCAGTTGTGCTTCCCCTTCGGTGGTGTTCAGCGGGTTCTGTTCGCTCATGTCAGCTCTCCTGTTCAGCAAGCCGGTGCACGGCTACTGCCGTGCGCACAGCCGACAGATATCTAAAGGTCAGAGTTTTTTCGCGGAGACGATTTTCACCGGCTTCAGCGGTACGTTCTGCATCATGCTGCGGTTGCCGGTCGGCACCTGGGCGATCTGGTCGACTACGTCCATGCCGCGCACCACCTTGGCAAATACGGCATAGCCGAAGTCGCGGCTGCCATGGTCAAGGAAGTCATTGTCGCGGTGGTTGATGAAGAACTGGCTGGTGGCCGAATCGACGTTCTGTGTGCGCGCCATAGCCAGCGTGCCACGTACGTTGTGCAGTCCGTTGTCGGCCTCGTTCTTGATGGGCGCGCGGGTCTTCTTCTGGTTCAGACCTTCGCCGAAGCCACCACCCTGGATCATGAAACCCGGGATCACGCGGTGGAAGACGGTGTCGTCGTAGAAGCCGCTTTCGACATATTCGAGGAAATTCTTCACGCTGACCGGGGCCTTTTCGGCCTCCAGTTCGATTTCGATTTCGCCCATGCTGGTGTTCAGCAATACGTGAGGATTGTCCGCAGCGAGCAGATTGCCGGCGAGCAGCAGTGAGCAGGCGGCGAGTGCGAGTCGTTTCATGGTCTATTCCTGGTATGGGTAAGCCTGGGTCAGCCCGTTCATGCAGGCCGGTTGCACAAGTGCTTCAGCCGTCGTGCGTGATGTTGCCCATCGGCTGAACAGGCGATTGCGCTTGCGCATCGTACGTCCTGATCAAGTCGATGAGAATCTGTGTGGCAGGCCCGAGCGGTTTGTTGGGGTTAGTGTAGAGGTAGAAAAGCGGCCGGCGAATACTGCCTTGGACCAGAGGCAGCGGCCTCAGGGCACCTTCGGCCAGTTCACGATGGATCATATGGCGCGGTAGCCAGGCAAAGCCCAGCCCGCTGCTGACAAAGCCGACCGAAGTGGCCAGGCTGCCAACCGTCCAGCGCTGTTCCGCACCTAGCCAGCCGCTGTCGCGGGGCTGACGGTGGCCGGAATCGCGTACCACCACCTGCATCTGGCTTTGCAGGTCCTGGACGCTGAGTTTGCGTTGCAGTTGATGCAACGAGTGATCTGGGTGAGCGACGGCAATGAATTCGGCGGTGCTGAGTTCCTGGCCGAGATAGCCGGTGATATCCAGACCGCTGATAGCCAGATCCGCCGTGCCGTCCTTGAGCACCTCTTCAACACCGGACAGCACTTCTTCACGTAACCGCACCCGGCAACCGCGGCTTTGGGGCATGAACGCGGTCAGTGCACGGATCAATTTGGCGTTGGGGTAGGCAGCATCGACCACCAGCCGCACCTCGGCTTCCCAGCCTTGCTCCATGTTGTGCGCCAACTCTTCCAGCTGACCGGCCTGGTTGACCAATTGCCGGGAGCGGCGCAAGAGCGCTTCGCCGGCATCGGTGAGTACCGCCTTGCGACCATCGATGCGTAACAGCGGCACACCCAGCTGTTCCTGCATGCGCCCCACCGTATAGCTCACCGAGGATTGTGAACGATGCAGGATTTCCGCGGCCTGGGCGAAGCCGCCGTGGTCGATCACAGCTTGCAGGGTTCGCCATTGATCGAGGGTCACACGTGGCACTTTCATTCCAATGTTTTCCTGTTGCGTCGGTCTGGTACGCTGGCGATCGCCTATTGAAGGAGCCTACAAAAAAATGAAAAGACTCTGCTTCGCTGCGCTCGTTATCTTCCCACTGAGCGCAGCTGCCGTCAGCTACCCCGTGGAGCTCGAACAAGAACTCAACGGTTCCGAGGTGCTGGCGAGCACCGAGACTATCGACCGCGACATGGCCGGCCTGGTGCTGCAGAACTTTGGTGAGCGCCCCGTGGAGTGTACGGCCTCGTTTCGCAACGGGCCGGAAATGCCGCGTACTCGACGTGTCACGCTGGCGTCGGGGGAGAGCAAACCGATGACTGCAAAGTTCAAACGCGATGTCATCCGCCTCCGCATCAAGCTGACCTGCGAGCCTCAATGAAGTCCGCCTGACCCACGCCATTTACCATAGCGGTCAATGAGTTTTCGACGGCATTTTTCGCTAACCGATCTTCTGCTCCGTCCTGCCGGCTAGCCTGTCATCGTGCTGCACAAAGACGACTCTGTGTGCGTCGAACGGGTTACTCTATGCCACGTTTTTTCGACTTGTTTGAGGTGTCACCCTTGTTTGACCAATTCGCCCTCCACGAACGCCTGCTCAAGGCGGTCGCCGAACTCAAATTCGTCGAGCCGACCCCGGTGCAAGTGGCAGCCATTCCCCCCGCGCTGGAAGGGCGTGACCTGCGGGTGACAGCCCAGACCGGCAGTGGCAAGACCGCTGCTTTCGTGCTGCCGATGCTCAATCGGTTGATCGGCGATGCCGTGGTGCGTACCGATGTGCGTGCGTTGATCCTGCTGCCGACCCGTGAGCTTGCTCAGCAAACACTCAAGGAAGTCGAACGCTTCTCGCAGTTCACCTTCATCAAGTCGGCAATGATCACTGGCGGCGAGGACTTCAAGGTACAGGCCGCCATTCTGCGCAAGGTGCCGGACATCCTCATTGGCACCCCGGGGCGGATGATCGAACACCTGAATGCCGGCACCCTGATCCTCAAGGATGTCGAATTGCTGATTCTCGACGAAGCCGACCGCATGCTCGACATGGGCTTCGCCGAAGACGTGCAGCGCCTGGTCGGTGAATGCGCCAAGCGCCAGCAGACGCTGCTGTTCTCGGCCACCAGCGGCGGCGCGGCGTTGCGCGAGATGAGTGCTGCCGTGCTGCGCGAGCCGCTGCACCTGCAGCTCAACCGCGTCAGCGAACTGAACGAAGGCACGCGTCAGCAGATCATCACGGCCGAGAACACCGAGCACAAAGAGAAGCTGGTGCACTGGTTGCTGGCCAACGAGACCTACAAGAAGGCCGTGATCTTCACCAACACCCGCGTGCAGGCCGACCGGCTATATGGACGGTTGGTGGCCGAAGGCGTGAAGGCCTTCGTGCTACACGGCGACAAGGACCAGAAAGACCGCAAGCTGGCCATCGACCGGGTCAAGGAAGGCGGAGTCAAGGTGCTGGTGGCTACCGATGTGGCCGCGCGTGGGCTGGACATCGAAGGCCTTGATCTGGTGATCAATTTCGACATGCCGCGTTCGGGTGACGAGTACGTTCATCGGATTGGCCGTACCGGCCGCGCCGGAGCTGAAGGCCTGGCCATCTCGTTGATCTGCCACAACGACTGGAACCTGATGTCGAGCATCGAGCGCTACCTCAAACAGCGCTTTGAACGCCGTGTGATCAAAGGGCTGAAAGGCAGCTATGGCGGCCCGAAGAACCTCAAGGCGTCGGGCAAAGCGGCCGGTACCAAAAAGAAAAAGGACGACAAGAAAAAAACCGCGGACAAGAAAGCCGCAGTAAAACCGGTAGCCAAGCGGCCGAAAAACGCCAAGCGCGAAGCGCCGGCGTCATCGGTCGTCAGTCAGGATGGTCTCGCGCCGCTACGGCGTAAAAAGCCCGCCGCAGAGTAATCTGCAATAGCCGGGGCGGCATCGCGGCCTCGGCTTGTTTTCGCGCCTAGCGCTCCTTCGCCGGCGCGATGTCAGCCTGCTTTTCGGCCGCTTCCACATGCTTGATGCGCTTCTCGTAGGCTTCACATTCGTTGCCTAACTGCTCGGCAGTCTGCTTGACCTCCATATCTCGTAGTTCTTCGTTGATCTCCTCTGCTCGCTTCGGGTTGCTTTCTGTCAGGGCATTGACGCGATCGGCAAGCTCCTTGGCTTTGGCATTTATCTCGTCGGTGGTGCATTGGTCGGCGAACACTGGCTGGCTTGCGAGCAAGGCGAGGGTGAAAGGTACGATCAAGCGTTTCATGGCGCGCTCCTTTAATTAACGACCTATCTGGTGGATCGCCCGTGGCGCGCTTTAGTTCAGCCGTTCGCGGCTGCGCTGGATCGAACCATGCCGCGACGGTTGGGGTCCGAATAGCGATGGCCGCCTCCCCGAAGCGGCGCAACAGGAGAACGGACATGACCTACGACTGGGACTTGATGCTACGCCTGCTGCGTGAAGCGCAGAAACCCGGAAACGAGAGCTTCGCGCCACGCCAGTACGCAGATGAGCATGCCCTGGCAACCGAGGAGGCCGGTCAACCGATGCCCAACCTGGACTCTTTGAAGGCCGAGGCGCAGAACTACGAAAGCCTGCTGTACGAAGGCGGCTACATGGAGACGCGGCCGGAGGAGCAAGGCGGCAATGGTGAGAATTTCGTGCTGACTGATCGAGGCGTGCGCCTGATGGAGATGCTCGAGGGCGGCGCGGGGCGAACCGAGAACCGTCGCCGTCTGGATGAAAAAGGTGAGGCGGCGTTGGTCCCGGAAGTATTCGACAGCCTAGCGGCAGCAGGCTAGCGCCGGGAAAGGCGCCCCGCAGATACGGGGCGCCGCTTGGGCATTACCGCAGCGGACCGACGGCCCCGCAGGATTTGTTCGCTGCATGCTTCTGCAATATCGGCAACTGGGGGCGAGGTTTGCCGCTTTTTACGTCCAGCGACAGCGCATAATCGCCCCACCAGGGACCCGCCGCCCAATAAGTGCTCGGAATGCAGTTCTGGCCCAGGTACTTGAGCAGGTTGTCCATGGCAACCACGGCGGAGGGCGAGAAGTCCGGCGCCCCGTGCTCACCGATGAAGCCGCGCAGGCGATACCGGCTCAGCCACTCGACGAAGGGCTTCGCGCGCACCACGCCAATCATCGGATCGTACTGTTCGTAACGGTTGGTGTAGTAGCCCGAGTAGTCCTTATCAAAGTACAGATGGGCTTCGAACATCAGATTGTTGCTCGGGTCGCGCATCCACGCGTCCTTGACCAACTGGGTGTTATAGGACTGCCAATGGAAAGCGCTGGACCAGCGATCACCGGCGACCACCACCCAATTCTTGGCATCGACGCTGCGGATGCTTTTTGCAGCAGCCAGCGCGGCGGCTGGCCACTTGCCGTTAGTGGTGTGTGGCTCGTTCATCAAGCCGTAGCCATAGACTGCCGGATGGTTGGCAACCTGCTGGGCAATACGCCGCCAGGCATCGGCAAATGCGCTTACCGGCACCTCGTTAGTCCCGATCATCTTGCCGTAATAGCGATAGTAGTTATGCATGTCGAGGATGACCTGCATGTTGTATTTTTTTGCATGGTCAAGCGTGGTCAGCATGCGGCGGAGCTCAGCGCTGTTCAATTCGCCATTGACCCTCGGCTGAATCCGCTCCCAGCGAAACGGCAGGCGAACCAGCTTCAGATTGCGCTCGGCGTAACGCTTGAAGTCGGCCTCGCCGGGATAGATATACTGCTTGAGGTAGACACCGGGCAATCTGACATCCGTGCCGAATTCTGCCCCGGCAAGATTGATGCCCACCAGATTGATCGGGTTTGCCGGTGCTGCATTTCCTGCAGCCGGCGTGCTGTCGACGCTTGGGCTTGTGTTGCTGAAGCTGGTGCTACTGACCGAGACGGTGCGGGGATAACCTACAGCCTTGCCGTTAATGGCGCCGCCATCGACCATGACGGTCATATTGCCGCCGGAATGGTAGATCAGTTTGATGGTGCGCACCTCGCCACCGAAGAAACGGATCTTCGCGCCTTTGTGGAATGCCGCCTTGTTCTCCGCCGTCGCCTTGACCGAGATGCCGACGAACTTACTGGTGTTGTACACACCATTGACGAAATCACCGCCGTTGAAGGCGTTGAGCGCGGTCGTCATGGACGAGCCGGTCGCGGGCTGGCTGGTGACCGGGCCCGGCGCGGGAGTCGCGGGCTTGCTTGGAGCCGCTGGCGCAACCGGAGCACTGCTGCTGGTCGCCGAGAACAACTTGTTCGGGTAACCAAGTTTGCCGCTCAGTGCCGCCCCTGAAAGCATCACGCTCATGTTTTTGCCAGACACATACACGGCGTTGATCTTGCGCGCCTGACCATCAGCCAGCTTCACTGAGGAACCAACCTTGAACGCCGAGCGGTTCGCGCTGCTGGAGGGAATTGAAAAACCTGCCGACTTACGCCAGACGCCATTCAACCAGTCGTTATTGGTGTAATTGTTGATGGCGGTGCTGTGAGCGGAGCTGCTGGCGGCCTGGTTGCCGCTGGTAGCCGGGGGGGGTACGCCGGCCACCGGCGTCGTGCCCAATGCGGAAATGGTTTTCGGATGACCGTTTTTCGATGCGTTCAAGGTGGCGCCAGAGAGCATTACACTCATGTGGGCCCCGGAGAAATAGATCACTTTGATGGTACGAATCTGACCGTCAGCGGTTCTGATCTGGGCGCCTTTCCTGAACGCCGCTTTATTGGCTGCGGTGGCTGGAATCGACAGGCCGGCCGACTGACGCCAGCTGCCTTTGAGCCATTGGGGGCTGGTGAAGTCATTGACCTTGGCGGTGGTGGCGATAGTCTGTTGGGCGGCGGCGGTTGCCTTGGCAGTAGCCGCTTGCGCAACCTGGATTTGGCTCAAGCCGATGGCAGCAGCAAGTAGCGCGGCACTGAGTAGCATGTTACGGGTGCAGACCGTCTTTTTGACGAGCATTGAAATCTCCGGAACTTAATACGACAAAGGGCCTTGGCCCTTTAAAAAGTGCGGAAGCATCCAAGGACCCATGCATCGAACGAAGCACCGACCGTTGACGCCACCAAGCAACGCGAAGACGCCTGTGAATCTCTGGCGCCGCGTGCATGGGCTTTATATAGATGTGTGTTTAATTGTTGAAGTTATATTGGCGCCAGTAAAAGTGATAACCCCAAACAAACCAGTATAAGAATCTCTATTGCCACTATTGGATGGCAATTAAATATCAAATTGATGTCATTGTTTAAGTAGTTGAAATGGCTAAATTTGAGTGCGCGCGAAGTAAGACTTGAATAAATGCAGTGGCACTTCTGCCGTTTCGCTTGTGCAGCGCCTTTGGTATATCCGACTTGTTTCAGATTGTTGCAGAGACGGCTTTTCTAAGATGTTTGCCCACGGCGATGCGCTCGGCTGTCGAGTTTGGGCGGAGCGCACGAGGCGTCGGTGATGGGTTGTCAGCGCACGTGCTGCAGACTGTCGACAGTCAGTTCCAGCGCTTTGCGCATGTCCAGGCGAGCAGAGCGCCCAATGTCCTGATTGTCCAATTGATAGCTGCGCTCCGATGGCAGGATCGGTGCAGTCAGGTCATCGGCTTCGGCGGGTTCGAAATCGCTATCGCGGCCTATCGTCAGGGCGCTTCTGCGCAGCAGTTCACGCAGCTGTTCCGGCGCCAGCGCAGGGTTGATCGACAGCATCGCGCCGACTATTCCAGTGACCATCGGCGTGGCGTACGAGGTGCCGCAGTGCACCTCGCCGCGCTTGCCGGTTTCGAGCGTTGCCGCACGGGTACAGGCCGAGGCGGTGATGTCGACGCGCATATCGATATTGGACGAGGGGCGCTTGGTCACGTAGTCCGGGTGTTCGACCGGCACATCCCTGCTGAAGTCGCGCTGATGCGCGCCCACTACCAGGAGTTGTTCGGTGATGAAGGAAGAGGGCAGGCGGTAATCGTCCTGGCCTGAATGCGCCGAGCCATTGCCCGCCGAGTTCACCACCACCACGTCTGGATGCTCGCGACGCAACCAGAGAAAGAATTCTTCGAGTAGCTCTTCGTAACCGCTCATCGCCACGCCGGAGCGCACCAGTGAGTCGATCTCTTCCCCGTCCACATCGAGCGTACCGACGCGATGAATGCCCCAGCTCCAATTCAGCACCCGTACGCCGTCTTCCACCAGATTGACAGACGCCGCGACATTGGCGGTGATGCCGGCGTCGGAATTGCGCTCGACGATGACTTCAAAGCCCGAACTTGACGCTTCAAGGGCGCTGAGAAAACCACTGTCGCCCGGCTCGGCACTGCGCGCGGCGAGGATGCCAGTGACGCTGGTGCCGTGGTCCGCTGGAGATGCTGCATCGCGTGCGTAAACGCAGGTTTTAGGTTTGGCAGGGTCGCAGCGGTTGAGATAGGCCGCAAATTCAGGCGAATCGAAGTCGACGTCGCGCTCGATGATGCCGATCCGCACGGGGTGGGTATCAATCGGTGCTTTGCGCGCAGGCAAACGGCGCCGATAGAAATCCACCGCATCGAGAAAGCGGTTGGCAACCCATTCACTGTTGCGAGGCCTGCTTTGCTTATCTTCTTCCAGTGGCTCTTCAGCCCCGGATTCTTCGATAACCACCGCATCCACGTTCGTCTCGCTGCCCAGACGCAGCACCATTGCGTCGCGCTCGGTCAGGTTGTTCACCGGCAGCCGCAGCTGATAGGTATTGAGCGGGGCAATGACGCCAACCACTTCGGCGCCATACTTTTCGGCCAGGCGCCGCGACGCCTCCAGCCCGTCGTGATCCTCTTCGATGATCACGCTGACCAGATCCACGTAGGTGGTCAGACCGTCCATGTTCTTCGCCACCTCGTCCGGGCTTGCCGGTATCACGTGGCTGCCATTGAGTGTGAGCCAGACCGGATTGCTGCGGCGATCGCCTTGTTCCAGCCAGAGCGGGCCACTTTGATGTTCCTTGCGGTTGAGGGTCAGGCGCAGTCGTCCGTTTTTTCCCCGAGCCGTCTCGATGGGCTTGCCACGGAGCATCACCTCTAAATTCGCGTTGGCCGCGCCTTCGCTGCTCAGGCAAAACGTCAAGTGCTCCGTGGAAAACAGATCGCCGCAGCGCTGCAGATCTTTAAGTCGCAGCGGCTGCTCCTCGGCCAGGGCGCTGCCGAGGCCCAGCGCGAGTGTTAGCGCGGTCAGGCAGCAAGCAATGGGCCTCATGGGCGACGTTGCAGGTAATGTACGCTGAACAGGTTCTGTGCGTCGGTCCATTGACCGCTGCAGTCGAAGCCGGCGCTGTTAGCCAGATCGGCGAAAGATTCCAATGTGTATTTGTAAGAGTTCTCCGTGTGCAGGCTTTCGCCGGCATCGAAGTGGAAGCGCTGCCCCTCGATGGTCAGGTCTTGTGCTTCGCGGCTGACCAGGTGCATCTCAATCCGCGAATCCTGCTCGTTGAAGAACGCCCGGTGGGTGAAACGCGACGGGTCGATGTCGCTGTCCAGCTCCTGGCGGATGCGCTGCAAGAGGTTGAGGTTGAACGCGGCCGTGACATGGGCGCTATCGTTGTAAGCCGCTTCCAGGACGCTGCGGTCCTTGACCAGGTCGACGCCGATCAGCAGGCCACCGCCAGGCGGGAGAATTTCGCGCAGGTGCCCAAGCAGCTTGCGAGCCTCCAGCGGGGTGAAGTTGCCAATGCTGGAACCGGGGAAAAATACCAGCGGGTGGTGCAGGGTGAAGTCGTCAGGCAGCTTCAGTTCGTCTGAAAAATCCGCACAGGCCGCATGCACGTCCAGCCAGGGATAGTCAGCGGCGAGGCGCTGGGTGCTGGTCAGCAGGAAATCTTCGGAAATGTCGATGCCCAGGTAACTGACCGGCCGCAGGCCTTCGAGCAGCAGACGCACCTTGCGGCTGGCACCGCTGCCCAGTTCGATCAGGTCGGTCTGTGGCCCGGCGATTTCCAATATCTCGTTAGCCGCGTTGGCGAGGATCTTTTCCTCGGTGCGGGTCACATAGTACTCGGGCAGCAGACAGATCTGCTCGAACAGCTCCGAGCCACGTCGGTCGTAGAAAAACTTTGGTGAGATGTGCTTCGGCGATGCGGCGAAACCTTCCAGTGCCTCGTCGCGCAGTGAGCTGTCGTGGGTCGGCTGCGTCTGGTCATGAAAATGTACGGCGAGTGCCATGTTTCAGAGCTCCCTGGCCAGGCGCAGCCCGGCGAATTGCCAGCGCATCGCCGGCTGAAAGAAGTTGCGGTAGGTGGCGCGTATGTGGGCTTCAGGCGTGGCGCAACAACCGCCGCGCAAGACCATCTGACCGGACATGAACTTGCCGTTGTATTCGCCCAGGCTGCCTTCCAGCGGATGGAAACCGGGGTAAGGGCGGTAGGCACTGGAGGACCATTCCCAGACATCGCCGAACAACTGCGCCGGCCCCTCATGCGGCACGTTGGCAGGCACAGGTTGCAGATGATCGCTTTCCAGAAAGTTGCCGCGCCGTGGCTGGTCGGTGGCGGCCACTTCCCATTCGGCTTCGGTGGGCAGGCGGGCACCGGCCCACCGCGCATAGGCATCCGCTTCATAGAAGCTGACGTGGCAGACGGGCGCTTCCAGGTCCAGGGGCTGCAAGCCGGCGAGGGTCATTTCGCACCAGCCGCCGTCCTCTCGATGCCAATACAGCGGGGCGTTCCAGCCATGCTGGCGGATGTGTGCCCAGCCGTCAGATAGCCAGAGCTCGCTGCGCGCGTAGCCGCCATCGGCGATGAAGGACAAGTATTCGCGATTGCTGACCAAGCGGTCGGCCAGCTGAAAATCTTCGACGAACTGGCGGTGGCGTGGCGTCTCGCAATCAAACGCGAAGCCACTACCAGCATGGCCGATATGACGCACGCCACCGGCATAGCTGTGCCAGCGAACACGGTCGTTATGCAGTGCGGGCGCGGGCTTCAAGTCGCTGCGATAGACAGGATGCAGCGGGTTCTGCGCCAGGATGTGCTTGATGTCCATCAACAGCAATTCCTGATGCTGTTGCTCGTGCTGCAGGCCCAGCTCGACCCGGTGCATGATCTCGGCGGCGTGCTGTTGTGGCGGGTTGGTCAGCAGTTCACCCATTGCCCGGTCGATGTGCTGGCGGAACCGGTAGACGTCCTCGACGCCAGGGCGCGAGATCAGCCCGCGCTGGGTCCGGAGAAAGGGCGTGCTGTGGGTTTCGTAATAAGAGTTGAACAGGTGGTCGTAAGCGTCATTCAGCGGCTTGTAACCGACGAGGTAGGGCTTGAGCAGGAACGCTTCGAAGAACCAACTGATATGCGCCAGATGCCATTTCGGCGGGCTGACGTCAGGCATGCTCTGGATGACGTAGTCCTCGATCTGCAATGGCGCGCAGATCGCTTCGCTGGTGGCGCGCACCTGCCGGAAGCGCTTTAACAGATAGTCCAGTTCAGCCAGGGCTGGTTGTTGCGACCGCTGTTCCGCCAGATTGCCCATGGGCGTTCCCCCGTGTTCGATACGTGACCAGTCGACTCCCGCAACGGCCGAAAACCGCCTCTATAGCGACCTGAAGCGGGGCGTGAAGTTTCGACCGGCATATCCACTCCTGAATAAAACCAGCGCAGCGGTTTGTCGCCAAAGGCAGGCCGACTACTACCAGTCGGTCAGCGTAAGGGGCCAGGTCGAACGGTTTGCGATTTCGAGTGAGTCAGATAGCTGGCTAGTCGGCCTCGACCGGTGGCGTGGGGCGAATCAGCATCTCGTTGAGGTCCACATGCCTGGGCTGGGACAGCGCATAGACAACCGCGCGCCCGATGTCTTCGGGTTCCAGCGCGTAGGCGGGCGGCTTGTCGAACAGCGGAGTGTCGACCATGCCGGGCTCAATCAGCGTGACCCGCACGCCGGTACCGCGCAGCTCTTCGCGTACGCTAAGGCCCATGCCGGTTACGGCCCATTTGCTGGCGCTGTACATCGAGCCGGGGATGACGAAGCGCCCCGCAGCGGAACCGGTCAGCAGGACGTGACCTCGACTGGCCTTTAGTGCTTCGAGGCTGCACCGCAGCGTCAGGCCTACGCCATAGACGTTTGTCAGCAACATCTCGCGCCAGACTTCAGGGTCCGCGCCGCTGAATCCGCCTTCACTGCCAGGCATCCCGGCGTTGGCGTAGACCGCATCGAGCTGACCAAAGTGGCCGAGCACCCGCTGCACCATGGCCTGTTGCTCGGCGTATTCCTTCACATCACAGCGAATGGCGAGCGCCCGGTCGGGGCCACCGAGTTGGTCGACCAGTTGCGCCAGCTTGTGCTCGGAGCGGGCGGCCAGGGCGACGCGATAGCCGGCCTCGGCGGCGAGTCGCGCAGTGGCGGCGCCAATCCCGGAGGAGGCGCCAGTGATCAAGAGAACCGGATCGCTCATGGTTTTCCTCGCTTGCCTGATGGATCAATAGTTCGGTGGCGTTTCGGGGATGCCGGTGTCGTCGGTAAGTGCGGGCATGGTCCAGGGCTCCAGCCGCTGATCCTTTTCCTCCACGTCCAAACGGGCCTGCTCGATAACGCCGCCAAGGCGTTGCGGATTGGTGTACTCCTCGCGCGACACGCTGGGCACGCGCAGGATTTCCGCACCGCTTCCGGACATTACGGTAAAGCCAAAACTGTCTTCGTCCGGATTGGCGCTTGTCACGCAGCCACACGGCAGAAAGGCTTCGGAGACGAGCTGCATCGCTTCGTCCAGGTTCAGGGGTTGGTTACTCATGGCGTTCTCCATCGTCAGGCTGTCTCAAGTGGACCTCCAGGCGGCGGCGCCGTTTCCTTTCACGTAACGGGCATGCGACGGGCTGCGGCGAGACGGCCTTGTAGATGCGCTGCGGCGGCAGCATATTCAGATCATGACTGACTCCACCCTTCCCGACCCACTGGCGACCTTCCATCCGGCGGTCGCCGGCTGGTTTGGCCGCAGTTTCCCTGCACCGACCCCGGCACAGAGCCGCGCCTGGCCCTTGATTCGTGCCGGCCGCTCGACCTTGGTGGCGGCGCCCACTGGCTCGGGTAAAACATTGACGGCCTTTCTCGCCGCCATTGACCAACTGGTGCAGGAGGGCGTCGCCGAAGGCGGCCTGCCGGACCAGACCTCGGTGCTCTACGTCTCGCCGCTCAAGGCGCTGTCCAACGACATCCATGTCAATCTGGAACAGCCACTGGCGGGCATCTCGGCGCAGCTGCAAATGCTCGGCCTGCCGCCGCTGCAGATCCGAACCGCCGTGCGCACAGGCGATACACCACAGGCCGAGCGCGCGGCGATGCGCAAGCGTGTGCCGCATATCCTGGTCACGACGCCAGAGTCGCTCTATGTGCTGCTTGGCTCCGAATCGGGGCGGCAGATGCTGGCCAATGTACGCAGCGTGATCGTCGATGAGATCCATGCCATTGCCGGCAACAAGCGTGGCAGCCATCTGGCGCTGACCTTGGAGCGGTTGGAGGACTTGTGCGCGCGGCCACTGGTGCGCGTCGGGCTCTCGGCAACACAGAAGCCCATCGAGGCGGTGGCTGATTATTTGGTGGGTGTCGGGCGCCACTGCGAAATCATTGATGTGGGCCATGGCCGCGCACGTGACCTGGCGCTGGAAGTGCCGCCGGTCCCGCTGGAAGCGGTGATGAGTAACGCTGTCTGGGAGCTGGTGTACGACCGGCTGGCCGTGCTGGCCGGCGAGCATCGAACCACGCTGATCTTCGTCAACACCCGGCGCATCGCCGAACGCGCGGCGCGGCATCTCAGCGATCGGCTTGGCAACGCCGTGGTTGCGGCCCATCACGGCAGTTTGGCGCGCGAGCAGCGGCTAGATGCCGAGCAGCGCCTCAAGCGCGGCGAGCTGCGGGTGCTGGTGGCTACCGCGTCGCTGGAGCTGGGCATCGATATTGGCGACGTCGAACTGGTCTGCCAGCTGGGATCGCCACGCTCGATTTCCGCCTTTCTGCAACGCGTCGGACGTGCCGGTCACCAGGTCGGTGGTGTCTCCAAGGGTCGCTTGTTCCCCAGTTCCCGCGATGATCTGATCGAGTGCGCCGCCTTGCTCGACAGCGTGCGCCGCGGTGAGCTGGACACGCTGGTAATCCCCAAGGCTCCGCTGGACGTGCTGGCGCAGCAGATCGTGGCCGAGGTGTCGTGTCGGGAGTGGCAGGAGGATGCATTGCTGGCGTTGATCCACCGGGCCACGCCTTACGCCGGTTTGAGCGAGGCGGATTATCAGGCCTTGCTGGCGACGCTCGCCGAGGGCTACACCACCCGTCACGGTGCGCGCGGCGCCTATCTGCACCGCGATCTGGTCAGCCGCAGCCTGCGCGGACGACGCGGCGGGCGTCTGACTGCGCTGACCTCCGGTGGCACCATCGCCGACAACGCAGACTATTCGGTCCTGCTTGAACCTCAGGGCTTCAACATCGGCACGGTCAACGAGGATTTTGCCGTCGAGAGCCTGGCCGGGGATGTCTTTCAGCTCGGCAATACGGCCTACCGCATCATCAAGATCGAGTCTGGTCGCGTGCGGGTCGAGGATGCGCAGGGCCAGCCGCCGAACATCCCATTCTGGATAGGCGAAGCGCCCGGGCGTAGCGATGAATTGTCCGCCGCGGTGGCGCGGTTGCGAGGGGAAATTGACGAGCGCCTGGCCGACGCCGAAGCCGGTAGGAGCGAGCTTGCTCGCGAACCGGACGCAACCGAGGTATCGCCTTTCGCGAGCAAGCCCGCGCCTACATGGGCGGAAGGCGGCGATGCCTCTGATGGCTCGTCGAGGCTGCAAACTGCCATCGGCTGGCTCACCGACACCCTTGGCCTGCCGGACCCCGCAGCTCGCCAGATTGTCGAGTACCTGGCGCGTGCCCGTTCCGTGCTGGGCGCGTTGCCGACGCAGCAACGCTTGATCATGGAGCGCTTCTTCGACGAGTCAGGCGGCACTCAGCTGGTCATCCATTCGCCGTTCGGCAGTCGGATCAACCGAGCCTGGGGCCTGGCGCTGCGCAAGCGCTTCTGCCGCACCTTCAATTTTGAGCTGCAGGCCGCGGCGACCGAGGATGCGATCATCTTTTCGCTGTCGACCAGCCATAGCTTTCCGCTCGACGAGGTGTGGCGCTATCTGCACCCCAACAGCGCCGAAGCGGTGCTGATCCAGGCGCTGCTGGATGCACCGTTGTTCGGGGTACGCTGGCGCTGGAACGCAACCACAGCGCTGGCGCTGCCGCGTATGGCCGGCGGGCGCAAGGTCGCGCCGCAGCTGCAAAGGATGAAGAGCGAAGATCTGCTCGCCTCCGTCTTCCCGGATCAGGTCGCTTGTCTGGAAAACATCGTCGGCGAGCGTGAGGTGCCGGATCACCCGCTGGTGGCGCAAACGCTGGATGACTGCCTGCACGAGGCCATGGACAGTGAAGGCTGGCTGGCGCTGCTGCGGCGCATCGAGTCGGGCGATATCGAGCTGCTGGCGCGCGATCTGCCGGCACCGTCACCGCTGGCCATGGAAGTGCTGGGCGCGCGGCCGTACGCCTTTCTTGACGACGCGCCACTGGAAGAGCGCCGAACCCAGGCCGTGCTCAATCGCCGCTGGACCGACCGCGAATCGGCCGATGACCTCGGCGCGCTGGACGCCGCAGCGATCGAAGCAGTGGGTGAGGAAGCCTGGCCGCATGCACGCAACCCGGATGAGTTGCACGAAGCGCTGACGGGATTGGGCTGCATCGCTGAAGCCGAAGCGCAGGCCGATCCCCAGTGGCTTGCCTGGCTGAGCGAACTGGCTCGTGGCGGGCGCGCAACGCGGATGCAGGTCGCGCAGGATCGCGCGCTCTGGTTGCCCGTCGAGCGTCTGGCGCTGTTCCAGTCGATCTATCCCAAAGCGGATTGCGAGCCGGTACTCAAGCCGCTGCCCGGTTTCGATCAGCGGTCGAGTGAAGACGACGCGTTGGTCGAGCTGATTCGCGCGCGCCTGACCGGCTTCGGCCCCTTGCCGGTGCCGCTGATTGCCCGGCCGCTGGCCCTGCCGGCGTCGGCGGTCGCGCTGGCGCTCACGCGTTTGGAGTCTGAGGGCTACGTGCTGCGCGGCCGCTTCATGCCTGGCGCAACTGATGATGAGTGGTGCGAGCGGCATCTGCTGGCGCGTATCCATCGTTACACGGTCAAGCGCCTGCGCCGCGAAATCGAACCAGTCGAGCGCGACGATTTCATGCGGTTTCTGTTCGACTGGCAGCACCTGTCCGAGGCCACGCGGATGCAGGGCCGCGAGGCGCTCGGCACTGTAGTCGAGCAACTGGAAGGTTTTCAGGCCGCTGCGGGCGCCTGGGAAAGCGACCTGTTGCCCGCCCGTTTGAAGGATTACGGCGGCCCCTGGCTGGATGAGCTGTGCCGCTCCGGGCGTATCGTCTGGACCCGTCTGGCCGGACGGATCAAAGCCAGCAGCGGGCCGGTGCGTGGCACACCCATCGTGCTGCTGCCGCGCCGGCAACTGGCGGCCTGGCATGCGCTGGCCAGTGATGCGCCGCAGCCTGAACTTTCATCGCGGGCGCAGCGGGTGTTCGAAACCTTGCGAGGGCAGGGTGCGCTGTTCTTCGACGAGCTGCAGCAGGACGCCCGCCTGCTGCGCAGCGAACTGGAGGATGCCCTGGGTGAGCTGGTCGCGGTCGGGCTGGTCAATGCGGACAGCTTTGCCGGTCTGCGGGCGCTACTGGCGCCCGCCGCCAAGCGTTCACGTAGCACGCGACAGAGCCGCGGCGGCGCATTTATCGGTGGCATGGCGGATGCCGGTCGCTGGGCGCTGGTGCGCAAAGGCGTGCCGGTCCCGGTCGAAACACCTGTGCGCCGGCCAGCGCTGGACCCCGAAGCGCTGGAACACATTGCGATGACCTTGCTGCGTCGCTACGGCGTGGTGTTCTGGCGCCTGCTGGACCGCGAGGCGGATTGGTTGCCGCCCTGGCGAGAGCTCCTGCGCGTCTACCATCGGCTCGAAGCGCGGGGCGACATCCGCGGCGGACGCTTCGTAGCAGGCGTGCCGGGTGAACAGTTCGCCTTGCCCGAAGCGGTTGGCCTGTTGCGTGAGGTGCGCAAGCGACCGCGGGGCGGTGAGATGATCGCCGTCTCGGCGGTCGACCCGTTGAATCAGGTCGGCACGCTGCTACCCGGCGAACGCGTGCCCGCCATTGCAGGCAACCGCATTCTCTATCGCGACGGTGCGCCGCTGGCGTTGTTGATCGGCGGAAAGCCCGAGCTGCTGGTGGAACTGAACGAGGACGACCAGCGCAAGGCCAGGCAGTTGCTGGCGGTGGCACGGCGTTAGAGACCGCACAGCCTGCTCTTCAGGCTTCAGACTTCAGGTTTAAGGGAACAGCGCGTAGGGTGGACCGAACATGCCAGACCCATGTGGTGGTGGTTGGTACCGATGGGTATCGCTTCGCTCGATGCCATCCTACGAGCATGGGAGATCTGCTTGATATGAATGAAAAAGGCCGGCTGTGATCGCTCGCAGCCGGCCTTCTTTATCCTGCGCGGTTGATCAGCCTGCAACCAGCACGCGGATCGCTTCCAGTCTCAGCCCAGCCTTCTCCAGCATCGCCAGGCCTTCCTCACGCTGCTTGCGCACGGCTTCGATCTCGCTGTCGCGCACGCTCGGGTTGACCGCCTGCAGTGCGGTCAGGCGCGCCAGCTCTTCGTCGAGGCTCGCCTTCAACTTGCGCTGCGCTTCTGCGACGCGCTCGGTGTGGCGTGGAGCGACCCTGGCTTCGGCATCGGCGATCTGCTTGGCCAGCACGTCGCGTTGGGCCTGGACGAACTTGTTGGCGCTGGCACGCGGGACGCTTTCCAACTGATCGGTGAGCGTTTCGAAGGCCACCTTAGGAGCCAGATCATTACCGTTCGAGTCCAGCAGGCAGCGCAGCGCCAAGGGTGGCAGGAAGCGGTTAAGCTGCAGCGCACGCGGCGCAACCACTTCGCTGACATAGAGCAGTTCGAGCAGAACCGTGCCGGGCTTGAGTGCCTTGTTCTTGATCAGCGCCACCGCGGTGTTGCCCATGGAACCGGATAGCACCAGGTCCATGCCGCCCTGAACCATCGGGTGTTCCCAGGTGAGGAACTGCATGTCTTCGCGCGCCAGTGCCTGCTCGCGGTCGTAGGTGATGGTCACGGCTTCGTCATCGCCGAGCGGGAAGCTGGCGTCCAGCATCTTCTCGCTGGGCCGCAGGATCAGCGCATTTTCGGAATGGTCCTCGCTGTCGATGCCAAAGGCGTCGAACAGCTCTTCCATGTAGATCGGCAGGGCGAACTGGTCGTCCTGCTCCTCGATGGCTTCGACCAGTGCCTTGCCCTGTTCGCCGCCGCCGGAATTGAGTTCCAGCAGGCGGTCGCGGCCGGCATGCAGGTCGGCTTCCAGGCGCACGCGTTCGGCGAGAGCTTCTTCAATAAGCTTCTGAAACTCGTCGTCGTCGCCTTCTTCCAGTTGGTTCAGCAGACGCGGCCCGAACTGATGCTGCAGGGTGTTGCCGGTCGGGCAGGTGTTGAGGAAGGCATTGAGCGCTTCGTGGTACCACTTGAACAGACGTTCCTGCGGGCTGGTTTCGAGATAGGGCACGTGCAGCTGGATGACATGTGCCTGACCGATCCGGTCGAGACGACCGATGCGCTGCTCCAGCAAATCCGGGTGCGCCGGCAGATCGAACAGCACCAGATGATGGGCAAACTGGAAGTTGCGGCCTTCACTGCCGATCTCGGAACAGATCAGCACCTGCGCGCCAAACTCTTCATCGGCAAAGTAGGCGGCTGCGCGGTCGCGCTCGAGAATGCTCATGCCTTCATGGAACACCGTGGCCGGGATACCGGAGCGCACGCGCAGTGCGTCTTCCAGATCCAGTGCGGTCTCGGCGTGAGCACAGATGACCAGCACCTTGAACTTCTTCAGCATTTTCAAGGTGTCGATTAGCCACTCGACGCGCGGATCAAAGTTCCACCAGCGATTCTGCGCAGTCGGTTCTTCCTGCTGACTCTGGAAGCTGACCTCCGGATACAGCTCGGCATGCTCGCCCAGCGGCAATTCCAGGTACTCGGCGGGGCAGGGCAGCGGATACGGATGCAGCTGGCGCTCAGGGAAACCGCGCACGGCGGCGCGGGTGTTGCGGAACAGGAGGCGCCCTGTGCCGTGTCGGTCGAGCAGTTCGCGAATCAGGCGGCTGCTGGCTTCGATGTCGCCGTCGGTGGCCGCAGCGAGCAGGGCTTCGCCTTCGGCACCGAGGAAATCATGGATGGTCTGGTGCGCTTCCTGCGACAGCCGTCCCTCGTCGAGCAACTCCTGCACAGCGCGGGCCACCGGCTGGTAGCTGGCGCTCTCGGCGCGGAAGGCTTCGAGGTCGTGGAAACGGTTCGGGTCCAGCAGACGCAGGCGTGCGAAGTGGCTTTCCTGACCGAGCTGTTCGGGGGTAGCAGTCAACAGCAGAACGCCGGCGGTGACCTCGGCCAGTTGTTCGACCAGCTTGTATTCGGCGCTGGCGTTTTCCGGGTGCCAGACCAGGTGATGCGCTTCGTCCACCACCAGCAGGTCCCAGCCGGCAGCGAAGGCAGCGTCCTGAGCGCGCTCGTCATCCTTGAGCCAGTCCAACGAGACCAGCGCTAGTTGAGTGTCCTCGAAGGGGTTGCTGGCATCGCTTTCGATGAAGCGCTCGTCATCGAACAGGGCAACCTGCAGGTTGAAACGCCGGCGCATTTCCACCAGCCACTGGTGCTGGAGGTTTTCGGGCACCAGGATCAGTACGCGCTTGGCGCGCCCGGAAAGCAGCTGGCGGTGGATCACCAGGCCGGCTTCGATGGTCTTGCCCAGGCCCACTTCGTCCGCCAGCAAAACGCGCGGGGCGATGCGGTCGGCGACTTCACGGGCGATGTGCAGCTGGTGCGCGATGGGTTGCGCACGCACGCCGCCCAGGCCCCACAGCGAGGAGGTGAGCTGTTTGCTCTGGTTTTCCAGGGTGTGGTAGCGCAGCTTGAACCAGTTCAGCGGGTCGATCTGGCCGGCGAACAGACGGTCGCTGGCGAGGCGGAACTGGATGAAATTGGACAGCTGGGTTTCCGGCAGGGTGCGGGCTTCGCTCTGGGCGGTCAGCCCGTGATAGACCAGCAGACCGTCGACATCGTCGACTTCGCGCACGGTCATCTTCCAGCCTTCGAAGTGAGTGATTTCATCACCCGGGACGAAACGCACGCGTGTCAGCGGAGCGCTGCGTGCGGCGTACTGGCGAGTTTCACCCGTCGCGGGGTAGAGCACGGTGAGCATGCGGCCGTCCTGCATGAGGATGGTTCCCAGACCGAGTTCCGCTTCGCTGTCGCTGATCCAGCGTTGCCCCGGTAGATACTGCTGCGCCATGCCCTGCCTCCCGCTGTAAAAAAGCCCGCTATATTAACGGAACACTGCCCATAGATCGACGATAGATGGCACTGGATCAAGCCTGTCATCACTCGTGTTCATCCGTGACTACACGGAAACGCACCCAGGCAGTGTAGCGTTGCTGCTAAAGTCGTCGGCAGATCCGCCGATCAACCGGTACAGGCCCGCCAGCCGGGATAGGAAAGCGATCGGCCTGCCAGGGGAGAGCGAAGATGCTGCCAGTCATTCCACCCGGTACCGTCCAGGTCACCGCGCAACAGGGCGTGGTCAAACCGCGGCCCGATATCGCGCCGGTGACGCCCGTGCAGCCTAGCGCCAACGAAAGTTCGGTGGGTCTTGATCGCCGTCACCCGCAGGAAGCTGAGCAGATGCTGCGCGACGAGCAGCGTAGGCGGCAACGTCGTCGTGGCTACACCGCCCAGGAGCTGGCCGAAGGTGAAACCGCCGAAGAGGACCAGGCCGCCCTCGATGAACTGCCGCGACAGGGACTGTGGGTGGATGTCGAGGTTTGATCCGTCTATGTCAGACGACAGCGAGCTGATCGATCTGCCTGATGCAGATCTGCGCTACTTCCCGCGATGGGTTGATGCAGGCCTTGCTGAACAATGGCTTTCGCAGCTTTCCGCGCAGACACCTTGGTCCCAGCCACAGATCAAACTCTATGGCCGCAGCATCGCCGTGCCGCGACTGGTCGCCTGGTATGGCGATCCTGATGCGCGCTACCGGTATTCAGGTCTCACTCACGAACCGCTTGCCTGGACGCCACTGCTGGCCGATATCCGCCAGCGGGTACAACAGCAGGTCGGCAAGCACCTGAATGGTGTCTTGCTCAACTACTATCGCGACGGACAGGACGCCATGGGCTGGCACAGCGATGACGAACGCGAGCTGGGACGACAGCCCTTGGTGGTCTCGCTCAATCTTGGCGCCACGCGGCGCTTTGATTTTCGCCGCAAGGGAACCAGCCGTATTGAGCACTCCATCGCGCTCGAGCATGGATCGCTGCTGGTCATGAGCGGTCTCACCCAGCATCATTGGCAACATCAGATCGCCAGAACACGACAGGTTCGCGCACCGCGCCTCAACCTGACTTTCCGCCAGATCATCGACGAGCCGAGCTTATGAGCAGTGACGAAAAGCTGATCGACTTCAGTGCAGAACGTGAAAAACGCATCCACGACATCAAGGAAAAGCGCCTTGTCGAGATGCGCCAGGCCTTCGAGCAGGTGCTGCCGTTGAGCAAACCGAAGAAGAAGCCCAAGACCAAGCCGAAAAAACGCTGACAGCGCGCTCACATCGTTTCGCCCTCCGCGACATCGCGATGGCCTGCAGCTTGTCGTCTCGCTAAGGCAACTCGCCTTCATACCCCGAATACTTGACCTGGATCAGCTCCCGCAGCGCCTTTTTCTAAAGGTCTCGTGGGGTTGATGTCGGTCAATTTTTTAATCGGTGAGACGGGTAACTATGCAGCCATCAGACAGCGAGACAGCTTGGAGGTAAGGAATCATGTTCCTCGATAATGTGGTGCTCGCAGGGGTGGTCACGGTCGGCCTTATGGTCGCCTTCCTCGGAGGTTTCGGATATTTCATCTGGCGGGACGCGCACAAGAAGCGTTGATCCGGCCGGTGGTACAGAGCACGCAAGGCATTTGGGCGACTTAGGTCGCCCTTTTTTTTGCCTGCGTTTTTATCAACGGAGGCGGATCACGCAGGCACGGTGCGCGGGCGGAAAAACCGTCTATATCATTCGCAACCCAGCTGGGTCGCTGAGTGTGTCGCTCGAATCCCAACTCCCGCAGTCCGATGCAGCTCATCTCGCGAGGATCAATCAAGCGCAAAAGGCGCCAATCAGGCGCACTTGAGCGTGACCCCATTGTCGTTCCGCAGCTGCCGAACCATCGGCGTGCCGGCCGAAAGGGTTTATCGCATTCAGTCAGCCGATGCTGACCGGTGGCAAGGCTTTGATCTCGACGGTCTGTGCCTTGCGTGGGGCAAGAATTTCGGCCTCACCGTCCACGACCATCTCGTCGCGCTGGTTGAACACCTGGGTGGCAATGCGAACGCGAAACTTGGGCAGCTTTTCGAGAATTTCCAAACGCACAGTCAAGGTGTCGCCAAGCTTGACCGGCAGGGCGAAGCGCATCGTCTGCCCGAGATAGATGGTGCCCGGCCCAGGCAGCTCGCATGCCACGGCTGCGCTGATCAAGGCGCCACTGAACATGCCATGCGCGATGCGCTCACGGAAGATTGTCGAGGCGGCGAATTCAGCGTCCAGGTGAACCGGGTTGTGATCCCCCGACATGGCGGCGAACAGCTGGATGTCACGTTCTTCTACGGTTTTGCTGTAGGTGGCCTTTTGACCGATTTCCAGATCAGCGTAGGGAGTGTTGCTCAGCGTGCTCATGCATAGACCTCTGGATGCGAATAAACGACAGACCCCCGCCGCGATAGGTCCGCCGCAGGTAGCAAAAAAATGCGCCCTAGAAGGCGCTCGAGTGGCTGCATTCTAGAGATCTGCGATGGGGTTGTCCCGTGCCTGGTGGTTTGTAGCAGTAGTCGGAGATTCACATCACTGATTACACCCGCCTCGCTATTGCACCGCACAGCGGAGCTGTTAAGTTCGCCACAGCCCGCCGCGAGTGGGTCAGACACTCTCAGGTATAGAGGCCAATAACAATGCAACCTGACTTCTGGAATGACAAACGCCCGGCCGGTGTGCCTAACGACGTGGATATGGGCGGCTTTCGCTCGGTTGTGGAAGTATTCGAGCGCTCCTGCAAGACACACGCGGACCGTCCGGCATTCAGCAACATGGGCGTGACGCTGTTCTATGCGGACCTGGATCGTTACTCGGAGGCTTTCGCGGCCTGGCTTCAGAATCACACTGACCTGCAACCCGGCGATCGCATCGCAGTGCAGATGCCCAACCTGCTGCAATACCCTATTGCTGTGTTCGGTGCCTTGCGTGCCGGGCTGATCGTGGTCAACACCAACCCGCTGTATACCGCGCGGGAGATGCGTCACCAGTTCAAGGATTCCGGCGCGCGGGCGCTGGTATACCTGAATACCTTCGGCAAGCTGGTACAGGAGGTACTGCCCGATACAGACATCAAGGTCCTCATCGAGGCGCGTATCGGCGACATGTTGCCGTCGCTCAAGGGGCTGCTGGTCAACGCCGCAGTCAAGCATGTGAAAAAGATGGTGCCGGCGTACAGCCTGCCGCAGTCCGTGTCGTTCAAGCACGTGCTGCGTGATGGCGCGCGGCATGGGCTCAAACCGGTTTCGCTGACGCTGGACGATGTTGCGGTCCTGCAATACACCGGCGGGACGACTGGCGTGGCCAAAGGCGCCATGCTGACTCATGGCAATCTGGTCGCCAATATGCAGCAGGTCCACGCCAACATGCAGCAGCTGGACGAGCAGGGGCACACGATCATCAAGGAAGGGCAGGAGATCATGATCGCGCCCCTGCCGCTGTATCACATCTATGCCTTCACGGTTAACTGCATGTGCATGATGGTGACCGGCAACCATAACGTGTTGATCACCAACCCTCGCGACATCGATGGCTTCGTCAAGGAACTGCAGAAGTGGCAGTTCACGGCCTTCCTCGGACTGAACACGCTGTTTGTTGCGCTCATGTCGCATCCCGAATTCAAGAAAATCAACTTCGCACCGCTCAAAGGCACCAACTCAGGCGGTACGGCACTGGTTTCGGCAGTGGCCGAGCGCTGGAAGGACATGACTGGCGTCACTGTGACCGAAGGCTATGGTTTGACCGAAACCTCACCCGTGGTCTGCGCCAACCCCCACGGTGACGGCTCACGGTTGGGGACCGTTGGCCTGCCAGTGCCGGGCACGACGTTGAAAGTGATCGACGATGACGGCAGCGAACTCCCTCTCGGTGAGCGCGGTGAACTGTGCGTCAAAGGTCCTCAGGTCATGAAGGGCTATTGGCAACGTCCCGATGCCACCGCCGAAGTGCTGGATGCCGAGGGCTGGCTCAAGACCGGCGATGTTGCGGTAATCGATGCGGATGGCTTTGTTCGCATCGTCGATCGCAAGAAGGATCTGATCATCGTGTCCGGCTTCAACGTCTACCCCAACGAGATCGAAGATGTGGTCATGGCACATCCGAAGGTGGCCGCCTGCGCAGTGATCGGCGTGCCTGACGAAAAGTCAGGTGAAGCCGTGAAATTGTTCGCCGTGCGCAGCGACCCCAGCCTGACCGTCGATGAGCTGAAGGCGTACTGCCGGGAGAACTTCACGGGCTACAAGGTCCCTCGTCACGTGGTGTTCCGTGATTCGCTGCCGATGACGCCGGTAGGCAAGATTCTGCGGCGCGAGCTGCGCGAACAGGCTTGAATCGAGCGATCATTTCCGCTGTCTTCGAAGTGACTGATCGTTAGTCATCAGTCACTTCGTGTCTTTTTCGGACTCGCCGGACACTGTTCGGCCAGTTGCAAAGCTGCTAACCTCGAACTCTGTTTTGGCCGGTACTTCCGTACAAAAATTAACAAAACACAATAAAACCGCTGCTATATGCAGTGAAGCTGTCGCTTAGGAGTGGGGTTACATGACCGATAACTTCTGGAAGGATAAGTATCCTGTCGGGGTCAAGAGCGAGATCAATCCCGATGAGTACCAGAACATTCAGGCTGTGCTCAAACAGTCCTGTGAGCAATTCGCAGACAAGCCTGCCTTCAGTAATCTCGGCAAAACCCTGACCTACGGCGAGCTCTACAAGCTGTCCGGTGAATTTGCTGCCTACCTCCAGCAGAACACCGACCTGCAGCCAGGCGATCGTATTGCGGTCCAGCTGCCGAACCTGATCCAGTACCCCATCGTCGTGTTTGGTGCCATGCGTGCCGGCCTCATTGTGGTCAACACCAACCCGCTATACACCTCGCGGGAAATGGAGCACCAGTTCAACGATTCCGGCGCCAAGGCGCTGGTGTGCCTGGCCAATATGGCCCATCTGGCAGAAGAAGTACTGCCGAAGACAGGCATCCGGCACGTCGTAGTGACCGAAGTTGGCGATATGCTGCCGACCGTCAAGCGCATGCTGGTTAACGCCGTGGTCAAGCATGTGAAGAAGATGGTGCCGGCGTACAACTTGCCGAAAGCGGTCAAGTTCACCGATGCCATGGCGCAGGGCCGTGGCAAGGTGGCGCGCGAAGCCAACCCGGCCAGTGATGATGTGGCGGTTCTGCAATATACGGGCGGCACGACAGGTGTGGCCAAGGGGGCAATGCTGACCCACCGCAACATCGTCGCCAACATGCTGCAATGCCGCGCCCTGATGGGCTCGGAGCTGGGCAACGGCTGCGAAACGATGGTCGCGCCGCTGCCGCTTTACCACATCTACGCGTTTACCTTTCACTGCATGACCATGATGCTGATCGGTGCACATAACGTGCTGATCACCAACCCGCGCGACCTGCCGACTTTCGTCAAGGACCTCGGCAAACACCGTTTCACCGGTTTCGTCGGTCTCAACACCCTGTTTGTAGCGTTGTGCAACAACGAAGACTTCCGCAAGCTGGATTTCTCTTCGCTGAAAGCGACCTTCTCCGGCGGTATGGCGCTGCAGTTAGCAGCGGCCGAGCGTTGGCAGCAGGTCACCGGGTGCGAGATCTGTGAAGGGTTCGGTATGACCGAAACCAGTCCCGTGGTCTCGGTCAACCCGTTCGGTGGCATTCAGATCGGCACCATCGGCATTCCGATGCCCTCGACATTGTGCAAAGTCATCGACGACGAGGGCAACGACCTGCCCATGGGCGCTATCGGCGAACTCTGCGTCAAAGGTCCTCAGGTCATGAAGGGCTACTGGCAGCGCCAGGAAGCCACTGATGAAATCCTGAGCGCTGATGGTTGGTTGAAGACCGGCGACATCGGCATCATCCAGGACGATGGCTACATGCGCATCGTCGACCGCAAGAAGGACATGATTCTGGTCTCCGGATTCAACGTCTATCCCAACGAACTGGAAGACGTGCTCGCAACCCTGCCTGGCGTGCTGCAGTGTGCGGCCATCGGAGTGCCGGACGAAAAGTCGGGGGAGGCGATCAAGCTGTTTGTGGTGGTTAAACCGGGCGAAAGCCTGACCAAGGAACAGGTTATGCAGCACATGCATGACAACGTCACGGGCTACAAGCGGCCCAAGACCGTCGAGTTCCGCGACAGCCTGCCAACCACTAACGTTGGCAAGATCCTGCGTCGTGAGCTGCGTGACGAAGAGTTGCGAAAACTCGGGAAGAAGTAACGGCCATTGAAAGCCCCGCTACGGCGGGGCTTTTTCGTTTTGGTGCAGCGTGCAATCACGATGAGCTCGCCTTGTGCCTGAGGTGGTTCCGTCCTCCGTGCTGGTAAGACCTAAGGCTGTTTTCTGGGTCGCTCTGTCTGGCGCACCTTTAATTATTTGGTCGACTAGCCGTTAGCCTTGCTGGTGCGATAAATTTGGCGCCGCAAAAAAGGCGCCTTCGCTGCCTTTAAGTTCTGCTCGGGGTTCCGCTCATGCTGTCCAGATTGCGTCTGAAAACGAAGCTTCTTATCCTCGCGTTAGGTCCAATCCTCTTGCTGGCGATACTTCTCAGCGGCATATCCGTGCTCACGTTGCATGAGTTGGCGGCGAAGCAGGAAGCAGAGACGCGTAAGAATCTCGTTCGGGATCGCCGCGCGGAACTGGAAAATTACGTGCAGCTTGCTCGAAAGATGATCGCCCCCATCTACGACGGCTCCGCCTCGGATGACCAAGGCGCACGGGACCGTGCCGTGGCCATTCTGGAAACGCTCACCTACGGCAAGGACGGCTATTTCTGGGGCTACGATGAACAAAGTGTGCGGGTTCTACAAGGCAACACCAAAGACAAGATTGGGCAGAGTTTCTCAGACTATCGTGACCCCAGCGGCAAGTACGCCATTCGTGAGCTTGTTCGGGCCGGCTTGGATGGTAGCCATTACGTCGACTACAGCTTCGTGCTGGGCAGCAGCACGACACTGGTCCCGAAAATCGGCTACGCCGAGTATTTGCCGAAATGGAAAATGGTCTTTGGTACATCTCTCAACCTGGACGGGGTAGAGCGAGATGTGCAGGCAGCTCGAGCGGCGTTTCAGGACGATATCAACGAATTGCTGATTATCATGGTGGGCTCTGCCATAGGACTGCTGGTACTGATCGCTCTGCTGGCGACTGCCACGAGCCGCACACTGCTACGGCCACTCATGCTGATAAAGGGCAAGCTCGATGACATGGCGTCCGGAGAGGGCGATCTGACCCATCGCCTGCCGGTTACCAGCCAGGACGAGCTGGGCGATCTGGCGTCGTCGTTTAATCGCTTCGTCGATAAGATCCATGTCCTGGTTCAACAGGTTTCGAAGACCACCGGTCAGCTGACTACCCTGGTTACCAGCGTCGCCAGCCAGGCGCAACGTTCCGAGCAGGCGACGGCAGCGCAGCGCCATGAAACCGATCAGGTGGCGACTGCAATCAACGAGATGTCGGCTGCTGCCCAGGAAGTGGCAATGAGCGCACAGCGTGCCGCCGAAGCGGCTCAGGAAGCGGATCAGCAGGGCCAGAGCGCCAAGCGAATCGTGGACGGCAGCATTCAGCAGATTCACGATCTGGTCGGCGAACTGCATGACAGCGGCGAGTCGCTGGGCGGACTGCAGAAAGACGTGGAAGGCATCGTCGGCGTACTCGATGTGATTCGAGCAGTCGCGGAGCAGACCAACCTGCTGGCGCTCAACGCCGCCATCGAAGCGGCGCGCGCCGGCGAAGCCGGCCGCGGATTTGCAGTGGTCGCCGACGAAGTGCGAGCGCTCGCCAGCCGTACCCAGCAGAGCACGGTCGAAATTCAGAGCATGGTCGACCGCCTGCAGAACACCACGGCGACGACCGTGACAGGGATGGGCCGTGCCGGGCAGCAGGGCGAAAGCACTCGGGCCCAGTCCAACCAGGCGGGGGAATCGCTGGATGCGATTGCCGCGCTGATCGGCACCATCAATTCCATGAACGCCCAGATCGCTAGCGCTGCCGAGGAGCAGACTGCGGTTGCCGAAGAGATCAATCGCAGCGTTCATCACATCGCCGATGCGGTTGACGGCGTGGCGCAGGAAGCCGCCGAGGGCGCCCAGACTGCCCGGGAACTCAACGGTCTTGCCGACAATCTGCAGCGGCTGGTCGGGCAGTTCCGTATCTGACCACTGATTGATTAGGCGGGCGCAATGTCCGCCTTGGCCAGTCGAAGGCTCCCGGCGGAATTTCCGTCGGGTTCCATCAACCCGACCGGTGGTGTTGCCGTCTGGCACAACGGTGCGAACCGAAGCGACGCCACCCAGTCTAGGACCCTATGGCCGCGTCCGCTCTAGCGGCTGTTGAATGCCAGCGCGCCTCTGCTATGCCGTGCTGAAGCCGTTTGAGGGTCCAACTGCAACGCGCCGACGCGCATCGCAGCCGGCTTCGCCTCCATCTCTGTCGCACGCTTCGTTTTCAACGGCCGGTTGTGCCGTAGGGGACGATGGCGCATGCCATTTTGCGGCCTGCCCATCAATCTCGTTGCAAGGATGAGTTACCCATGCAAAAGAAAAACAATGCACGTCGGGTAGTTGCTTCTTTCGCTTTACTGGCTTCCACCGCAGCCTTGGCTGCACCCACTGCAGAAATTCCTGCATTCGACGATTACTGGAGTCCGGACAAGCCCGACTCCAGAGTTTGTCGTACACCGCTGCTGGTCGGCACCCCGCTCGGGCTGCCGCGCTGTATGCAGGCCAGCAACATCATGACGCACCTGCAGAACCTGAACGACATCGCCGACCTGAACAACGGCAATCGCGCGTCCGGTCAAGCGGGTTATCAGGCTTCCGTCGATTACGTGCGCACGACGCTCGAGCGCGCCGGTTACCGTGTGCGGGTGCAGACTTTCCCTTTCCTTGCGTTCTATCCAGAGGGGCCTGGCTCACTCGCTGCGGTAGCACCGCAGGCTGTGCAGTACACCTGGGAGGAGGACTTCACCTACGCCGATCAGACCGATCCCGGAACCGTGACTGCTCCGGTCGTTCCGGTCGATCTAGCCCTCGGTCTGGGCAATACCTCCACCAGCGGATGTGAACCGGAAGATTTTGCAGGCTTCCCAGCCGGCGCCATTGCCCTGATGCAACGCGGTGCTTGCGCGTTCGGCCAGAAGGCGACCAATGCGGCAGCGGCTGGCGCTTCGGGCGCGATCATCTTCAATCAGGGCGATACCGAGGACCGCAAAGCGCTCCTCGTTGCGACGTTGGGTGAGGATTATGAAGGCGGCATCCCGGTGCTGTTTTCCACTTATGACAATGGCGAGAGCTGGGCTGGCACCGAAGGGCTGCAGCTGAGCATGAAGGTTGACGTGGTGCGCGAGCAGACCGAAACCTACAACGTGCTGGCCGAGACCCGGCGGGGCAATCCCGACAACGTGGTGATGGTCGGTGCGCATCTGGATTCGGTATTCGAAGGGGCGGGCATCAACGACAACGGCTCCGGCAGTGCCGCGTTGCTGGAAATGGCAACCCTTATGAGCCGGGCTTATCCGCTGAACAAGGTGCGCTTCGCCTGGTGGGGTGCGGAGGAATCGGGACTGGTCGGCTCCACCTTCTACGTCAACCAATTGCCGGAGGAAGAGAAGCAACAGATCAAGGCCTACCTGAACGTCGACATGATTGGCTCGCCGAATTTCGCAAACTTCCTCTATGACGGTGACGGCTCCGATTTCGGCCTGCAAGGTCCGCCCGGCTCCGGTGCCATCGAGCGTCTGTTCCGCTCCTACTTCCAACTGCGTAATGCGCCGACTGAAGGCACCGAGATCGACTTCCGCTCCGACTATGCGCAGTTCTTTGATGACGGCATCGCCTTTGGTGGCTTGTTCACCGGTGCCGAAGGCATCAAGACCCAGGAGCAGGCACAGCGCTATGGCGGTACCGCCGGGCTGGCGTACGATCCGTGCTATCACTCCGAGTGCGACGACCTCAGCAACATCTCCACCGAGGCGTTGGAGCTGCACGGTGATGCGCTGGCCTTCGCCACCAGTTGGCTGTCCCTGTCGACTAAAATGATCGACGACGAGATAGCCGCAGCGGCCGAGCAGAGCATCGGCGCCATGCGCATCCAGCAGGTTCAGGAGAAATCACGCTGGGGTCATTGGATCCGTTGATCGTCTGAACACCGCGCCGGTTCGCCGGCGCGGTCTTTCCATCAGTCCCTTTCCCTACGGCCGGCCGGGCAAATCTGCGACAATCGCGCCCTTCACGAAATCGCTTACGGCTGTCCATGACCGACGCAACGCCCGCCTTTGAACAACTCCTGAAAAACCTCGATCAGGCGATGTACGCCGACCGCCATCGCTTGCGTCGGCAATTGCACGACCTGCGCAAGAAGGCTGGCGACTCGCCGATTGAACAGGGACGTCTTGCTCAGTGGCTTGAGCGCTTTCAGGCTTCGGCGGCCAAGGTCGAGGCGCGGCGCCAGAGTGTACCGGTCATGCGCTACGACGACAGCCTGCCGATCGCTGCCAAGCGCGACGAGATCAAGGCCGCGCTGGAAAAGCATCAGGTGCTGGTGATTGCTGGTGAGACCGGCTCGGGCAAGACCACCCAGCTGCCGAAGATCTGTCTGGAAATCGGACGAGGCGTGCACGGGCTGATCGGTCATACCCAACCTCGCCGATTGGCTGCGCGCAGTGTCGCCACACGGGTCGCCGACGAGATTGGCACGCCGCTGGGTGAGCTGGTGGGTTATCAGGTGCGCTTTGAGGATCAGAGCAAGGACAGCTCGCTGATCAAGTTGATGACCGACGGCATTCTGCTGGCCGAGACTCAGCATGATCGCTTCCTGGAAAAATACGACACCATCATCGTCGACGAGGCGCACGAACGCAGCCTCAACATCGATTTCCTGCTCGGGTACCTCAAGACCCTGTTGCCGCGCCGTCCGGATCTGAAGGTGATCATTACCTCGGCAACCATCGACCTGGAGCGCTTCTCCGAACACTTCAGCGGGGCCGGCCGTACGGGCGCGCCCGTCGTCGAGGTCTCCGGGCGTACCTATCCGGTCGAAACCTGGTATCGGCCCCTTTCGGCAGAAGTCGACGAAGACGGTAACCGTGTCGAGGATGACCTGACCGTCGACCAGGGCATCCTCGCCGCGCTGGACGAAATTGACGCTCATGAAAAGAGCATCGGCAAACGCCCCGGCGACGTGCTGGTGTTCTTGCCGGGCGAACGCGAAATCCGCGATGCGGCCGAGGTGCTGCGCAAGGCGAATCTGCGCTTCACCGAGGTGCTGCCGCTGTACGCGCGGCTGACACCTGCCGAACAGCAAAAGATTTTCCGTCCTGCGGGCGGACGCAAGATCGTGCTGGCGACCAACGTCGCGGAAACCTCGCTGACCGTACCCGGCATTCGCTACGTGATTGATTCGGGGACCGCGCGCATCAGTCGCTACAGCTACCGTGCCAAGGTCCAGCGGCTGCCGATCGAAGCCGTTTCCCAGGCCAGCGCCAACCAGCGCAAGGGCCGTTGCGGTCGCGTCGAGCCGGGAATCTGCATTCGGCTCTACAGCGAGGAGGATTTTCTCTCTCGCCCGGAGTTCACCGATCCGGAAATTCTGCGTACCAATCTCGCGGCGGTGATCCTGCAGATGCTGCATCTGCGGCTCGGCCAGATCGAAGACTTCCCCTTTATCGAGCCGCCGGATGGCAAGGCCATCAGCGACGGTTTCAACCTGTTGCAGGAGCTCTCGGCGGTCAACCGCGAGAACCAGCTGACGCCCTTGGGCCGGCAGCTGGCGCGTCTGCCGATTGACCCTCGGCTCGGACGCATGCTGCTTGAGGCGGCACAGCTGGGCAGTATCGCCGAGGTGCTGATCGTTGCCAGTGCGCTTTCCGTGCAGGATGTGCGCGAGCGCCCAGCGGACCGCCAGCAGCAGGCCGACCAGGCGCATGCGCAGTGGAAGGACCCGGACTCGGATTTCGCCGCGCTGATCAATCTTTGGCGCGGCTTCGAGGAGCAGCGCCAGGCGCTGGGCTCCAACGCGCTGCGCACCTGGTGTCGGAAGAATTTTCTCAACTACCTGCGCCTACGCGAGTGGCGGGACGCCCACCGGCAGCTGACGCTGATCGTGCGTGAGTTGAAGCTTGAGACCAAAACTCGCGCTGATCGTGATCGGGGCGACGGTGAGGCAAAAGCTCGCGGTCAAGACCGCTCCCATAATGGTGCCTCAGCTCAGCGTGGAAGCGATCTCAACCAGGGTCAAAACCAGAACCAGAACCAGAACCAGAACCAGAACCAGAACCAGGAGCAGGAGCAGGAGCAGGAGCAGGAGCAGGAGCAGGAGCAGGAGCAGGAGCAGAAGCAGAAGCAGGAGAAGGAGAAGGAGAAGGAGAAGGATAAGAGCCAGGCCCTAGCCCAGAGCCAAGGTCAGGAAAAGACCCAGCGGCAGGACCAGCAGCCTGCAAATCATCGTGGGAGCGGTCTTGACCGCGAAGGGGCGCGCGCCGAAACGAAGGCGGGCACTCGGGAGCGGGAACGCACCCATGCCGAGGGGCCGGTGCTGACCAAGGACAAGAAGGTCAACGTCAAACTGGCGCAGCAGGCCGAAGCCAGCGAAGCGGCGCAGAAGGCCAAGAGCTACGCAGCGGTGCATAAGGCGATCCTCTCCGGTTTGCTCAGCCAGGTTGGTCACAAGACCGAGGAGGGCGATTTTCTCGGTGCCCGGCAACGGCGCTTCTGGGTCCATCCGTCCAGCGTTATCGGGCGCAAGAAGCCCAACTGGATCATGGCCGCGGAACTGGTCGAAACCACCAAGCTGTTCGCGCGCATGGTGGCGAAGATCGAGCCTGATTGGATCGAGCCACTGGCCAAACACCTGACCAAGACCAACCACTTCGAGCCGCACTGGGAGAAGAAGCGCGGCCAGGTGGTCGCGTTCGAACAGGTCACCCTGTACGGCATGATCATCGTCGCCCGCCGGCCGGTGAATTTTGGTCCCATCGACCCGGCGGCAGCGCGTGAGCTGTTCATCCGCGAGGGCCTGGTGCGCGGTGAGATGCACAGCCGTGCCAAGGCGCTGAGCGCCAACCGGGAGTTGCTGGAGCTGTTCGACGAGCTGGAAGCCAAGGCTCGTCGGCGCGACATCATTGCCGATGAAGACACGCTGTTCGCCTATTACGACGCGCGCGTGCCGCAGGACATCTACCAGACCGCCAGTTTCGAAAATTGGTACAAGCGCGAGAGCGCGAAAGATCCGCAGTTGCTGATGATGCGCGACCAAGACGTGTTGGCCCGCGACGCCAGCGAGGTCACCGCAGCTCAGTATCCCGACCATCTGCGCATCGGCGAGCTGCAACTGCCGCTGGAATACCATTTCGAACCCAATCATCCGCGAGATGGCGTGACCTTGCGCGTGCCTGCGCCTCTACTACCGCAGCTGCGAAGCGAACGGCTCGACTGGCTGGTGCCGGGCTTGATCGAAGCCAAGGCGGTGGCGCTGGTGCGCAACTTGCCCAAGGCGATCCGCAAGAACTTCGTACCGGTGCCGGACTTCGTCAAGGCGGCGCTATCCAAGATCACCTTTGGCGATGGGTCGCTGCCCGATGCAATGGGCCGCGAGCAGCTGCGCATGACCGGCGCGCGCGTCTCGGACGAAGCCTGGGCGGAAGCGGCGGTGGGGTTGGAAAGCCACCTGAAGATGAACATCGAGGTGGTCGACGCGCGCGGCAAATTCCTTGGCGAAGGCCGCGATCTCGTCGAGCTCACGGCGCGCTTCAACGAGGCCAGCCAGGCCGCATTGGCGCCGCCGCGGCAGAAAACCGAACAGAAGCCGGTGGAGGCCAAGGCCTTCGCTGAGGTCGCGGAAAAGGCCCAGGCAAAGATGGCCGGGCTGTCGATGACGGTTTATCCGGCGCTGGTGGAAGAGGGCGGCGTGGTCAAGGAGGGGCGCTTCCCGACTCAGGCCGAAGCCAACTATCAGCACCGTCGGGCGCTACAGCGGCTGTTGCTGCAGCAGCTAGCCGAGCCGGCCAAGTATCTGCGCAACAAGCTACCGGGCCTGACCGAGATGGCGTTGCTGTACCGGGACATGGGCAAGATTGACGCGTTGGCCGAGGATATTCTGCTGGCCAGCCTCGACAGTTGCGTGCTTGAGGGTGAAGCCCAACTACCCCGTGATGGCGCGGCATTGGCTGCGCTAGCGGAACGCAAACGCGCCGACTGGACGCCGCATGCCGAGCGCCTGGCGCGCCTGGTACTGGAGATTCTCAAGCTCTGGCACGGTCTGCAGAAGCGCTTCAAGGGCAAGATCGATCTGGCCCAGGCGGTTGCGTTAAACGACATCAAGGCGCAGCTTGGCAATCTCGTATATCCCGGCTTCGTTCGCGAAGCCCCGGCCGAGTGGCTGAAGGAATATCCTCGCTACCTCAAGGCGATCGAGCAGCGATTTGAAAGGATCGGCGCGCAGCTGCAGCGGGATCGTGTCTGGTCCGGCGAGTTGGCCGGTTACTGGGAGCAGTACCAGGCGCGGCAGAAGAAACATCTGCAGGAAGGCAAGCGCGATTCCGAGCTGTCTCTATACCGCTGGATGCTGGAGGAATACCGAGTGTCGCTGTGGGCCCAGCAGCTTGGGACGAAGATGGCGGTGTCGGATAAGCGTCTGAACAAGCAGTGGAATCAGGTCGAGCCCTGACGGTCGGGCACGGCGTCACGATGTCCGCGTCACCGAAGCCTCAGAACCCCAGGAAGTCATATGGAAGGCCGGAACAGTCTGCCGGGAGTGGCCGGTTCGCTTGGAGCATCGGTGCTGTTCGCCACGCTGTATTACTACACCACGCTTCTCGAACCGTTGACCGGCCAGCAGATCTACGGATGGCGCATTCTGTTTACCGCGCCGTGTCTGGCCTTGCTGCTGCTCGGTCTCGGCCGCTGGAGTGAGGTTCGCCAGATCCTCGTGCGGGTGCCGGCCGAACCGCGGCTCTGGCTGGCGCTGCCACTGTCCTCGGTGCTGGTCGGCCTGCAGCTCTGGCTATTCATGTGGGCGCCCATCAACGGCTATGGTCTGGATGTCTCCCTCGGCTATTTCCTGCTGCCGCTGACCCTGGTACTGACCGGCCGTCTGCTCTTTGGCGAGGCGATCAGCCGCCTGCAACGGCTGGCCTGTCTTTTCGCGGCGGTAGGCGTCGGCAACGAACTGCTGCTGGCCTCGTCACCGTCCTGGCCAGTGCTGGCAGTCGCCCTCGGCTACCCCTGCTACTTCGCCCTGCGCCGCTGGATCGGCACCGCCAATCTCGGTGGCTTGTGGATCGACCTCGCCATCAGCCTGCCGGTAGCCGCCACCTTGGCTCTGGCCGATCCAGAGGCTTTGCAGCAACTTGGCGCGAGTCCACGACTGCTCCTGCTGATCTTCGGACTGGGCGCACTCAGCGCTTTGGCACTGGCATTGATGATCATTGCCGGCAAGCGCCTGAGTCTGGCGGTGTTCGGTCTGCTCAGCTACGTCGAGCCGGTCCTGCTGGTCGTGGTTGCGCTACTGCTCGGCGAAAGCATCGCGCCGGATCAGTGGCTGACCTACGGCGCCATCTGGCTGGCAATCGTGGTGCTGGTGGCTGAAGGGGCGAGGGCGTTGCGCAGGGGGCGGGTGTAGCGGTTCGGGGTGAGCGGCTTTGACCAAACGCCGTCTGCCAAAACTGGCCAGGAGCCCGATGGCGCAATCGATCTTCCGGCGCTGTAGTGCTGACTGGAAGCGCATTTCCATGGCCGTTGCCCCCGGCTGCCCCTGCGGCTATAACGTACCCGTGGGCATCGAAGTCTGCATACGTGGCTTACATGTGGCTTAACCCTTCACAGCCGCTTCGATCGCTGCGCTATCGATCTTGGTCATCTTCATCATGGCTTCGAACGCACGCTTGGCTAGCGCTCGGTCAGGATGGGCCATGGCGGCCGTCAGAACGCGGGGCGTTATCTGCCACGACAATCCCCATTTATCCTTGCACCAGCCGCAGGCACTTTCCTGGCCGCCATTGTCGATGATGGCGTTCCATAAACGGTCCGTTTCGGCCTGATCGTCAGTCGCGACCTGAAACGAGAACGCCTCGCTGTGCTTGAACGCCGGCCCTCCGTTCAACCCGAGACAAGGGATACCCATTACCGTGAACTCGACGGTCAAGATGTCACCCTGATTACCCGCCGGATAATCGCCCGGTGCATGGAGGACAGCGCCCACGGCGCTGTCGGGAAACGTCTCGGCGTAGAAGGTCGCTGCCTCCAGCGCGGTGCCGTCGTACCAGAGGCAAATCGTGTTTTTGCTGCTCATCCTGGCTCTCCCGAAACAGGGCTGGGTAAAGGCTTTGGCAACGCAGGCAGCCAGCCCATTCGGACTGCCCGCATCGTTCTGCAAAGCGTAGACCCACTTCGATTTCTGGAGCTATTGGAGAGCCGGGCGGTTTCGACAGGTTCTTTCGGTGCCAGGGCGCGACGATCTTTCACACGAGCCGGCTGCTCCGCACGATGGATTCACCTGCCGGAGCAGCCGCCCTTCGTGTGCGGCGGACGAACATCAGGCGCCTTTCAGCGCCTCGTCGACGAATTCCAACCGGTCCTGTCCAAAGAACATCTCGTCGCCGATAAAGAACGTCGGTGCGCCAAATACGCCGCGGCGCACGGCTTCTTCAGTGTTGGCTTTGAGCGCGGCCTTGACGTCGTCCTCTGCAATCATCGTGCGGTACTGCCGGGCATCGAACCCTGCCGCTTCCAGCGTGGCGGCAAGCACGGCCTCATCGCCCAGATTGCGCTGTTCGGCCCAGAGCGCGCGATAGATCGCTGTCAGGTAGCGTGGGAAGCTTTCCGGCTGCTGCAGCTGATAGGCGACGGCGCCGCGCATCAGGCCGAGCGTATTGATCGGGAAATGCGGGTTGAACGTGAACGGTACGCCATAGCGCCTGGCATAACGCTGCAGGTCCGAGAGCATGTAACGCCCCTTGGCCGGCACGCTGACCGGCGAGGCATTTCCGGTGGCCTGAAATACGCCGCCCAGCAGCATGGGCCGGTACAGCAACTCGGCGCCGTTGCGCTCGCACAGCCCTGGCAGCTGAGTCCAGCCGAGGTAACTGGCCGGGCTGCCCACGTTGTCGCAAAGCCCGATTCTGGCGCAGGACGGCTGCTTGACGGCGGACCGGCTGGAACGCTGCCTCGACAGCTATCTGAGTTTGGCTCATCTGCATAACCCGGAAGCTGGCTGTGCGATTCCTGCGCTGGGCGCTGAGATTGCTCGCGCCGCCCCTCAAGTGCGGGAGGAAGCCGAGCATTGGCTTTGCGCGCTTCAGGGTGCCTGGGCTCAGGCGCTCGGCGACAACGATTTGGCCTGGGCGCTGATTGCACAGTGTGTCGGGGCGTTGGTGGTGGCACGTATGTTGGTGAGCGAAGATACGCAGCGCAACGTGCTCGCGGCGAGCAGGGCTATGCTCCATTCGGCGTTGGCGCCGGGCGAACAGCTATCCCAGAAATAGCAGAGCGGAGCGTCGATCCGCTGATCCCCCTCGGAGCAACGGGAGTTACCGCAACCGAGCAATCGCTATGAATAATGGGCACGCAACGACGCTGTGGGCGGGCAAGTCAGAACGACGAAGCGCTCTTGTAAGCGCCTCGTATCTTTCGTTGTGCTTGCCGGTTTCTAATTAGAACCGGTAGTTGGCGCTTAGCTCAAGTGTCCGCGGCGCGCCGGAGGTGATCAGGTCGACCGAGCCGTGGGCCGAAGCGTAGTACTCCTTGTCGAAGACGTTGAACAGGCGCAGTGCCCCATCCCACTTCGGTTGCTGATAGAACAGCGCTGCATCGACCTTGGTATAGCCTGGCATCTCGGTGTCGTTATCCAGCGACGTGTATCGGCTGCCGACGTAGTTGGCGCCCATGCCGACGCGCCATTCAGGCGTCAGTGAGCGCACCGCCCACAGATTGGCGCTGTGACGCGGTGTCAGCGTCGGCACCTGCCCTTCGTTTTCGACACCGTTGGTCTTGCTGTTCGACTTGGTGATCTCCGCATCCAGAAAGGCGTAGCCGCCATACAGCTGCCAGTTGTCCGAGACCTGCCCCATGAAGGTGGTCTCGAAACCATCGGTGCGCTGCTCGCCAGCCAGCACCAGCTTGGCTGGATTGACCGGGTCGGTCGTCTTGATCTGGGTGCGCTCCAGGCGGAACACCGCGGCGGTCAGGGTGAGCCGGTCCTGCAGCAGGTTCCATTTGGCGCCGATCTCATAGTTGGTGGTTTCCTCCGGCTCCAGTTCGGCGCTGGCCGCGCTGACCTGAAACATTTCACCGGAAGGCTGATAGGACTGGCTGACCGAGAGGTAGTAGGACTGCTTGTCATCCGGCTGCCAGACAAGACCGGCGCGCGGGCTGAGCGTGTAATCGGTGCGCTCCAGTTCCGCCTTGTCCTTGAGATCATCCCGGTAGGCCTGGTCGAATTCGTCGTAACGCACGCCTAGCAAGGCCTTCCAGTGTGGCGACAGTTCGATTAGATCCTGGATGTAGAGACCTGTAGTTTCCTGGGTATTGAGCCCATCGCCGGTCTTCCGGTTGGCCTGGAACGGCACCGGCTGCAGGGTATCGCCGTAGACCGGCACCCGCGCGACATCGTCCTGGTTATAGAACTGTTGGTCCTTCTCCTGGCGGCCGAACTCCACGCCATAGAGCAATTGATGATTCATGCCGGCAATTACCGCGTTCTGCTTGAGCTCGGTCTGGTTGAACCAGCCATCCTCTTTGCGCTGAACATTGCCGCGCTTGAGCTTGACCAGCAATGTGCCGTCGGGCGCGGTGACGAAACGGTTGGCATCGGTGTGCGCCAGCGTGTTGTTGCGGTCCAGATCGTAATGGTAGTAGCGGCTGGTATTGCTCAGGGTAAAGACGTCGTTGATGCGGTAATCGATGCCCGCCGTGAGCGAGAACATTTCGCTACGAGTGTAATCCTGATCCGCGTCGGCAGAACCGAAGCGTTTGTCGCGGTCGACATCGACAGGGCGGCCGTTGATAGACGGAATCCCAAAGTCGATCAGACGCTCATCGTACAGATACGACGCACCCAGATTGATTTCCAGATCATCCGAGAGCCGGAAGTAGGCAGACGGTGCGATGGCCTTGCGCTCGAGAAACCCGTCTTCTCGGAAGGTTTCGCTGTCTTCCAGCGCCCCCGTCACGCGAAAGGCTTTGTCTTTATGCTCCTGATCGGCCCAGCCAGCATCAAATTGGGTGCGGCGCTTTCCTTCGCTGTCGAAGCTGACGCCCACTTCCTGCTCTGGCGCAAATGTCGGCTTTTTGGTCACGCTGTTGATCAGGCCGCCTGAAGAACCGCGACCATAGAGCACCGCCGCTGGCCCCTTTATCACCTCCACGCGCTCGATGTTCGACATGTCCCGGTAGTACAGCGCGTCATCCCGGATGCCATCGATGTACTGGTCGCCAATCGCGTTGAAGCCGCGAATGGTGACCTGATCACGCTGCCCGTCGCCGTTACTCAAGCCGATGCCCGGGACATTCTTCAACGCGTCCTCCAGCGAATCGGCGCCCTGATCACGGAGCACGCTTTGGGGCACTACGTTGATCGATTGCGGTACGTCGCGCAGTGGCGCGTCTATCTTCAGCGCGGTCTTGCTCTCCGCCGGTTTGTAACTTGCCTCCTCGCGGGTGCTGGTTACCGCGGTCGCCGGAAGCTCAAACGGTGTCGCGGGCTGAGCGTAAACGGCGGGAGCTGCCAGAGCGGTTAGAAGTGGAACTAGACGGGTTGCGGTTGTTGCCACGATGTCGTCTCCAGTCGAAAAAGGGAGATGGACAATAGAGTTATGTAAGCTAACTGTAAATGATAAGAATTATTATTATCGATTGGTGGGAGTGAGCCGGTTTTAGCTCCGTAGACGTGATCAGCCGTCTGGCTGGTTTGTCTTCGAGGCTCGCGCGTCGTATCGGACGTGGCGTTCCACTCGCTCCACCTGTCCCGTCTTGTTCAACCTGAGCCGCATCAGGTCCTCGGCCAGTATGAGTTGCCCGCTGTAGTGTTGGCCCGCCTCTGCTCGAATATCCTCAATCGACTGACCTCGGTTGGGTGCGCTCTGGTAGCGGGCGCTGAAGTGCATCAGTACGAGATTCGGCATCTGAATCGATTCCGCGAACGCGGCGACCGTGGCGGCGGTGCTGTGGCCGAAATTGGCCTTGCCAGCATCCGCGACAGCTTGGGTGTAAGTCGCTTCGTGCACCAACAGTTGCGCATTCTGGCAGGCGTCGCGCAGCAGCTCGGGGCAATCGTTATCGCCGCCGATGACAATGCGCTGCGGTGAACGGGTAAACAGTAGATAGTCCTCGCTGCGCAGGAAACGGCCTGCGTGCTCGACGTTGTGGCCGCGCATCAGCTCGCCCCAGAGAGGTCCACGGGGTACGCCATCGTGGTCGAGCTTCTCGACATTCAAGCGCGGGTCGGGGCGGGTTTCGGTGAAGGTATAAGCCCAGCTTGGGACGCGGTGGGAAAGGCGAGTGGCTTCGACGCGCAGCAGGCGGCTGTGCCATTCCTTGAGGGATTCAGTGGGGTGAAAATTCAATTCATAGGGCAGCCAGCTTTGGCTCATCTCGAGCGTCGCGCGGACCCACCCTTCAATCGCCGTCGGCGCGATGATATCCAGCGGCTCCTGACGACCTGCCATGCCGGCACTGGCGAGCAGGCCGGGTAATCCGTAGCAGTGGTCGCCGTGAACGTGGGTAATGAAGATCGCTCGCAGACCGTGCAGCGTCAGTGGCGTACGCAGCAGCTGGTGCTGGGTGGCTTCGCCGCAGTCGATCAGGTACCAACCCTTTCCGCTGTCCTCAAGCAAACCCAGACCGCTGACGTTGCGCGCCCGGGTCGGAGCGCCGGAAGAGGTGCCGAGAAATAGTAGGTCCACGCGTTGGCTCCTTGGTTTTCGTGACGTCAGTATGGCAAGTCCGATCGCCGCGGATAAGTTCACAGGCGTCTGAGCCGCCGTCGTCTGCTTGCTTATGCTTTTCAGCTACTAAGAAAGCACAAACTTATATTAAGAATCGCTAAACAATACCTTTATGCTGGCCGCCATCGTCACGGCCTGACCGGCCCACTTTGGGATTGAATGATGGAGTTTGGTGTTCTTGGCTTTGTGATTGCCGGCTTGCTGGTCGGCTTCGTCGTCGGCATGACGGGCGTCGGTGGCGGATCGTTGATGACGCCGATCCTGCTGTGGTTCGGCGTCAGCCCGGCTGCGGCTGTCGGCACCGATCTGCTCTATGCGGCGATCACCAAAGCAGGCGGTGTCTGGGTCCACCAGAAGAATCGCAACATCGACTGGCGCATTACTGGTTGGCTATCGTTGGGAAGCCTGCCGGCGGCGGCGCTGATGCTCTGGGTGCTGAAGGGCTTGCATGGCGATCAGGACGCGCTCAACGCGGTCATCAAGCAATCGCTGGGCATCGTCCTGGTGTTCACCGCATTGGCAGTGCTGTTCAAGAAGCGTCTGCTGGCATTCGCAGCTCGCCTGTCCGGACCAACGCCGCGCTTGTCACCGCGTGGCCTGAATGCGTTGACCGTTGTGGTCGGCCTGGTTCTCGGGGCGATGGTGACGCTGACCTCAATCGGTGCCGGTGCGCTGGGCACAGTCGCCTTGTTCTTCCTCTACCCTTTGCTGACCACCCGTCGCCTGGTAGGAACGGAAATCGCCCACGCCGTTCCGCTGACACTTGTTGCCGGCCTCGGCCACGCGGGCATGGGCAACATGGACTGGACCATTCTGGCCTATCTGCTGATGGGCTCGTTGCCGGGCATTTACTTGGGCAGCAACCTGTCCGGCCGTGTTCCGGATTCCGTTTTGCGGCCCTGCATGGCGGTGATGTTGGCGACCATCGGCTATAAGCTGATCTGACCGTAGCCTTTTTCGGAGGCGCGACGCACCGCGCGTTCCGGTATGAACATCATCGCGGCTGGCGTTGCCGAACATGCATGACGACCGCCACCTTCCGCTTTTATGCCAGGCTCAATGCCTTCCTTCCAGTCGGGGACAGGCGTTCATCTGCTCGTGCGCGCAGGCCGCGACGACCAAGCACATGATCGAAGCCCTTGGCGTGCCGCATACCGAGGTAGCACTGGTACTGGCCAACGGCACCCCGGTCGGGCTCGACTGGGCCATCAATGACGGTGATCGAATAGCCGTCTACCCGAAATTCGAACGCATCGATATCAGCGGACTGGCACCCATGCAGCCGCTCCCGAGCGGCCCGCCGCGCTTCGTCGCTGACGCTCATCTGGGCGGTCTCGCCCGGCTGCTGCGCATGGCCGGCTTCGATACGCTCTTCGACAACCATTACGAAGACGCGGCCATGACAGATCTGGCTAACCGAGAGGGCCGCGTACTGCTGACCCGTGACCGTGCGTTGCTGATGCACCGGGTGGTTACGCATGGCTGCTATGTGCATGCGCTCAAGCCAGCGGACCAGCTGCGTGAGTTGTATGAGCGACTGGAACTGGCCGCCCATGCGCGGCCCTTCAGCCTGTGCATGCGTTGCAACCGGCCACTCTCCGAAATCGACAAGCAGGCTGCGCGCGACCGAGTGCCGCCGCGCGTGCTGGAACGCCACGAGCGATTCGTGGGCTGCGATTGCTGCGGCAGGGTCTTCTGGGAGGGTTCGCACTGGCAGGACATGCGCGCCTTGCTGGGCTCACTGACGGCCGATTGAACGCGACGGCATGCGTCGCGCTCGAGCTCCATCATTCCGAAGTCAGCGAGACGCTTGGCTCAAGGCGGAGTCAGGCGTCTTCGCATCGGTGGTGGCGCTTAGGCGATAGCTGTAGCTAGGCCTGCTCGCAGTTAACCATCCAAGAGACGCCGAAGCGATCGACGAACATGCCGAAACGCTCCGCCCAGAAGGTTTTCTCCAGCGGCATCACGACCTGCCCACCTTCGGCCAGCCCGTTGAACACGCGCTCGCTCTCGGCAACGCTTTTTGGATGCAGGGATATCGAACAGCCCTTGATGCCCTCATACGGACCGCCGCCACAGGCCGCATCCCCGGGCATGGTGTCGGACGCCATCAGCTGGTAGTCGCCCAGGCTCAGGCAGACGTGCATGATTCGCTCACGGTGCTCGGCAGGAAACCGTTCGCCTTCCGGCGCCTGGGCGAAGGTCATCATTTCCAGCGTGCCGCCCAGTACCTTCTGGTAAAGCGTAAAGGCGTCACGCGCCTGGCCATCGAAGGTGAGGTAGGGGGTGATTTTCATGTGATCTCTCCTATTCGGGTTATTGGGTAATCTGCGCGCGCAAACGTTCTTCCTGTTCGCGCAACTCGGGTGTGAATTCAGTGCCGAAGTCGTCGGGTTCGAAGATCTGACGAATCTCGATTTCCGAATTGCCGGTGGCAGATGCTGGACAACGCTTCACCCAGTCGATGGTTTCTTGCAGCGATCCGGTCTGCGATATCCAATAGCCAGCGATCAGCTCGCGGGTTTCGACAAAGGGGCCGTCCACCACCGTTGTTCGTCCCTCACTGAAGCGCACGCGTGCCCCACGAATGCTCGGGTGTAAGCCTTCACCGCCGAGCATGACGCCCGCATTCACGAGTTCTTCGTTGTAGTGGCCCATGGCCGCGAGCACGTCCTCGCTGGGCATCACGCCCGCTTCGGTGTCCCGGTTGGCCTTGATCATCACCATGAATCGCATCGCCTGGCTCCTTCATCGAATGGGAGAGTCAGCCTAGACGGATCTGCAGGAATTTCCGCCGGCTCTGACATTGGTCGAGCGGGCGAGGCGAGAATCGACAACGGGGTGCGACTTTTTATTAGTCGACGAGCCTCGCCGGAGGGCCTTTGGGTGATCAGCTATCTGTAGTTGCGAGCCGAGACGCTCGATCGTCACGACTTCGGAAAGCCGACTGCGAACTCTGTGGCGCTGGATGTGCTTGCGCACTTTTTCTAGGGTGAAGCGCTGGGTGAGCAGCGCTCCCATACCTACGCTCAGTCGCGTGACGGAATATTCAGTCCCTTGGCCACAGCAGGCCGTGCGACGAAGGCATCCAGCACCCGCTGGACGTTGACGAACCGTTCGAACTCCACCAGTTCGCGCGCTTCGTAGAAACCCACCAGATTGCGCACCCACGGGAAAGTGGCGATATCGGCGATGCTGTAGCGCCCGCCCATGAGCCACTCGCGGCCCTCCAGTCGCTTGTCCAGTACGCCGAGCAGGCGCTGGCTTTCGGCGACGTAGCGCTCAAGCGGGCGCTTGTCCTCGTAATTCTTGCCGGCGAATATATTGAAGAAGCCCAGTTGGCCGAACATCGGCCCGATACCGCCCATTTGGAACATCAGCCACTGAATCGTCTCGTAGCGGGCTGCGGCGTCCTCGGGCATGAACTGACCGGTCTTGTCCGCCAGGTACAGCAGAATCGCCCCCGACTCGAACAGCGCCAGCGGCTCACCGTCCGGCCCGTTGGGATCGAGGATCGCCGGGATCTTGTTGTTCGGGTTCAGCGAGAGAAATTCTTCCGAGAGCTGGTCGTTGCTCTCGAAACTGACCAGGTGCGCCTCGTAGGGCAGACCGGTTTCCTCCAGCATGATCGACGCCTTCACCCCGTTGGGCGTGGTTAGCGAGTACAGCTGCAGGCGATCCGGGTAGCTGGCGGGCCATTTCTGGGTGATGGGGAAGGTGGACAGATCGTGCATGGTGCTCTCTCCGCAAAACAGACATCGGAAGGTGAGGATAGCGGGTGCGGCGTGACGCGGTCATTTCGCTAGCCGCGCTTCGATACCGTCACGCGCTGGCCAGAGAGCACTTGTGCAGAGCCTAATGAGGAAGCGTCCCTGGGATGCCGCACCTCTACTTCGGCGGCGTGATCCGTGTCACTTCGACACCTGGTTTTCAGCACCGCTGGCGTCTCGCAGTCCGACATATAGGCGTTACCGACAGCGGTGCCAAAGCGCATGCCCGCCTCTGTACGAGGCGTTCAAGCCTTCCAGGTATAAGGGGGATCAGGCTCCTCGGCAGGCCGCACCACTGTTTCGCAGACCAGGCCGGTTTCGGTGGTCATCTGTCGGGCGGCCTCGGGATCGTCGGCGAATGGCAGCAGTGAGGCCTGCTCAGCGTCTTGACTGGACAGGTTTCCAAGGCTGAGTGCGGCGCAGACCAGGGTGATCGTGGTGAGGACAATCAGCAGTGTCATGGGTTACCTCGCTGCGGCCAGATCGGAAATCGAAGCCTGCACGTTACGTGTGCCAGCACGCACGGTGCACCAGGTGTTGTATGCCATCAGCAGCATGCCAAAGGCGAAAAGGCCACCGCCTGCGAGACGTACCAGATAGCCCGGATGGCTGGCTTCCAGTGCTTCGACGAAGGAATAGGTGAGCGTGCCGTCTTCGTTGATCGCCCGCCACATCAGGCCCTGGGTGATGCCGTTGACCCACATCGAGGCAATATAGAGCACGGTTCCGATGGTGCTCAGCCAGAAATGCGCGTTGATCAGACCGACGCTGTGCATCTGCTCGCGGCCCCAGAGCTTGGGAATCATGTGGTACAGCGTGCCGATGCTGATCATCGCCACCCAGCCGAGGGCGCCAGCATGGACGTGGCCGATGGTCCAATCGGTGTAGTGGGACAGCGCGTTGACGGTCTTGATCGCCATCATCGGGCCCTCGAACGTCGACATGCCGTAGAACGCCAGCGAGACGACGAGGAAGCGCAGGATCGGGTCGGTGCGCAATTTATGCCAGGCGCCAGAAAGGGTCATCATGCCGTTGATCATGCCGCCCCAGCTTGGCGCAAGGAGGATGATCGACATCACCATGCCCAGGCTCTGCGCCCACTCAGGCAGCGCGGTGTAGTGCAGATGATGTGGGCCGGCCCAGATGTACAGGCTGATGATTGCCCAGAAATGCACGATCGACAGGCGGTAGGAGTAGATCGGCCGTTCTGCCTGTTTGGGCACGAAGTAATACATCATCCCCAGGAAGCCCACCGAAAGGATGAAGCCGACCACACTGTGACCGTACCACCACTGCACCATGGCGTCGGTCGCGCCCGAATAGATCGGGTACGACTTGAACAGCGAGACGGGTACCAGCATGTGGTTGACGATGTGCACCATCGCCGTGACGATGATGAACGCCCCGTAAAACCAGTTACCGACATAGATATGGCTGACCCTGCGCTTGGCAATGGTGCCGAAGAACAGCCATATGTAAGCAATCCATACGAAAGTGACCAGCAATGCGATCGGCCACTCCATCTCCGCGTATTCCTTGGAGGTGGTGTAGCCCAGCGGGTAAGTGATCAGCATGGCAACAATCACCGCCTGCCAGCCCCAGAACACAAAGCTGGCCACCACGTCCGAGATCAGCCGTACCCGGCTGGTTCGCTGTACGACATACAGGGATGTGGCGAACAATGCGTTACCGCCGAAGGCGAAGATCACCAGATTGGTGTGCAACGGCCTGATACGCCCGAAGCTGGTCCAGGGCAGATCGAAATTAAGCTGCGGCCAGACCAGTTGAGCGGCGATGAACACGCCCAGGCCCATGCCGAGAATGCCCCATGCCAGGGTCATCAGGGTAAACCGACGAACGATGCCGTAGTTGTAGGTTTCGCCGGCCGAGCCGGCGGCAATCAGGTTGGACATGAATAATTCCAGTTGCACGCAAGGGGGGATATTCCGCTGTCCGCATGCATGTCTTCGCGAGCCACCTCTTTCGGGGGCTTTTATTACGAGACTGCAGAGTTGCGGGAGGAGTGCATACAGTCTGATACTCGACGATTGTGTATGCAAAAGAATAATAATGCGGATTAAGTGCAATAATTTTGCATTTGTAGAGGTGCGACAGGTGCAGTCGCGCTTGGCTGAACCCTATGGCACCAAAGCAACGCGCTGTCTTGCCAGCCATTCGCGAGCGGAGGTCCGCGTGTGCTCGCTGGCGAACGGTCTGGCTCTGAACACCGGCCCGGCAAGCGGATTGCCTTATTGGCTGCCGTCGTCGTTCCCGCTATGGTTTAGAGCCCTGTCCGCCACGGAGCGACGCCGGTGTCTCTGATCACTCCCTACGATCCAAATAACATCTTTGCCCAGATCATTCGGGGCGATGCGCCTTGTTACAAGCTCTACGAGGATGACGATGTGCTCGCCTTTCTCGATCTGTTCCCGCAGTCCTTCGGGCATGCTCTGGTGATTCCCAAACGGTCGGCGGCCTGCAACATCCTCGATGTAGATACCGAGGCGTTGTGCAAAGTGATGGCGGTGGTGCAAACGCTCAGTCAAGTGATCGTCGATGAGTTGCAGCCCGATGGCGTGCAGGTCGCGCAGTTCAACGGCGCGCCGGCAGGGCAGACGGTATTTCACATCCACGTGCATATCGTGCCGCGTTACGCCGGCGAAGGCTTGGCAATTCATGCGGCGGGCAAGGCCGAGCCGGCGGAGCTGGAAAAGCTGCAGGCCCGGCTGGTGCAGCGGCTGGCACAGAAAACCGCTCAGCCGGACCTCTGATTCACGGACTGCGCCGCGGTCGCGACTACGGGTATCGCAGCCGCGACCATCGCAGCAGCGAAGGGGCACCAAAGTACTATTCGTGGCGCCCCGGAGGCTTCGTACCCTGCAGGCATGACGCCTACTTCGTGGTTCCACACCTGCCTGCATGCCCGCACCCTTGGTGTGGCGCGTCGCTGCGTTGCGGCGGTTCTAATCGCCGTGCTGCCGCTTTTCGCGCTGGCGCAAAGTGCTGCGCAACCCCTGCCAGTGCTGACCCTCAGCGTGTTGCAGTTTGGCACCTCGCACTGGGAACTCGACCATCTCAAGCGCCACCATCTCGACAAGAGCAACGGTTTCGAATTGAAGGTGCGGTTGGTGGCCGATCTGCCAGCGTCGCGGCTAGCACTGAGCAGCGGCAGTGTCGACGGCGCGGTCAGCGATCTGCTCTGGGCGCAGGCGCGTTACGAGGCCGGAACGCCCTTTCGCTACGTCGCATTTTCTTCGCAGATCGGCGAACTATTGGTGAACGACGGCAGTGACATTCGCACCTTGGCCGACTTGCGCGGCAAGCGCATCGGTGTGGCGGGTGGGCCGGACGGGCTCGGCTGGCAGCTGTTGCAACAGGTAGCGACAGGGCAAGGCGTCGACCTGGCGCGCGAAGCGACGGTGCAGTACGCCGCGCCGCCGTTGCTGAGCCAGGCGCTGCGTCGCGGTCAGGTGGATGCACTGTTGACCTTCTGGCATTTTTCCGCACGCATGCGCGGCGAAGGCGGCGTGCGCACAGCCTTCAGACTGGCCGATCTGGTCAGCACACTGGATCTCGATTCCGATCTGCCGGTGCTCGGCTATCTGTTTGCCGATTCCTGGGCCAGCGAGCACGGCGCCCTGCTGCGGGGCTTCGCCAGTGCCTTGCGCCAGACCAAGGATCAGTTGGCTGCCGAACCGGACCACTGGCAGGCGATTCGTCCGTTGATGCGCGCCGATGATGAGGCGGTATTCGCCGCGCTGCGCGACAGCTTCGTCGAAGGCATCCCGCAACCTCTGGGCGAGGCGCGCATAACCGCGCTGCACCGGCTGTTAGAGCTGACCGGTGCCAGGCCGGCGAAGCTGATGCCGGCCGCGCTGTTCCAGAGCGAACCATGAAGGGTTCGCGCTGGGCCTGCTGGATCGCGCTGCCGCTGGTGGTTGCGCTCTGGGCAGTTGTCGCGTTGATCGTCAGTACGCCGCTGCTGCCGTCTCCAGCGAGTGTCCTGCAAACCTTCTGGCTGGCCACGCAGAGCGGCGAGCTGCCCCATCACCTGCTGATTACCCTGCGTCGAGTGCTGATCAGTTTTGTCCTGGCGATGGCATTGGGTGCGCTGCTGGGCGTGTGGATGGGCCGCTCGCGGTTTGCCAACGCAGTGCTCGATCCGCTGCTGGTGCTGTTTCTCAATCTCCCCGCACTGGTCACCATCATCCTGCTCTATGTCTGGTTCGGTCTGGTGGAAGCGGCAGCGGTGCTGGCGGTGGTGATCAATAAGGTGCCGAATGTAGCGGTGACCGTGCGTGAAGGCGCGCGCAGCCTCGATCCCAAGCTGGAACAGATGGCGCAGGTCTACGGTTTCAACCGTTGGCAGCGGGTGGCCAACGTCTGGCTGCCGCAGCTGTTTCCCTATCTGATGGCGGCGACCCGCGGCGGCCTGGCGCTGATCTGGAAGATCGTTCTGGTCGTTGAGCTGCTCGGGCGTTCCGACGGTGTCGGCTTCCAGCTGCACATGGCCTTTCAGGTGTTCGATGTATCGAGCATCCTGGCCTACAGCCTGGCCTTCATCGCGGTGGTGCAACTGATCGAACTGGTTGCGCTGCAACCGCTGGAACGGCGCGCATCATCCTGGCGCGAGGCGGGAATAGCGCATGCTTGAGCTGCGGATCGACGGTGCGGCGACAGGCCATCCGGTGCTGGGTGCAATCGACGTGCAGGTGCGGGCGGGTGATCGCATCTGCCTGCTGGGACCGTCCGGCGTTGGCAAGACCACGCTGCTCAACGCCATCGCCGGGCTCGATCCGCGTCTCAGTTCTATGGCTCGGCCGCGTGCCGGTGTGCGTGTCGGCTACCTGTTTCAGGAGCACCGCCTGTTGCCCTGGCGCACGGTGCGGCAGAACCTGGCGCTGGTCGGCGCATCTTCTGGCGATATCGATCGTTTGTTGAATGAGGTGGGGCTGTGTGATGCCGGGCACCGTCTGCCCGATCAGCTGTCGCTGGGCATGGCCCGTCGCGCGGCGCTGGCGCGGAGCCTGGCGATCAAGCCGGACCTGCTGTTGCTCGATGAGCCCTTCGCCTCGCTGGACCCGGATCGTGCCGACGAACTGCGCGGGCTCATCGTCCAGCTACTGGATGCGCAGCCGCAGATGGCAATGATCTGTGTAACCCACGACGCCCGTGATGCCGACCAACTGGCCAACCGCCTGTGGTACATGAGTGGCCGGCCTGCCACCTTGCGCTGGGATCGGCCCCTGACCGGTGGCGCCAGTGCGAGCCGTATCAGTGCAGAGCTGCGCTTGCTCGGCGTCTAGCAGGCTGCGGCGTTCATCAAGTTCACGCCGAGCGATACATCGGTTCTGCCTCGTCGACTGCTACCCAACGGCCAGCTGGGTCAGCGTGTGCAGCACCAACCCGACCAGACCACCGACCAGGGTGCCGTTGATGCGGATGTATTGCAGATCCTTGCCGACGCTCTGTTCCATCTGCTCGACCAGTTCGCGGCTTTCCCAGTTTTCCACGCGCTGGGCGATGTACTTGCCGATCTGTCCGCGATAGCGCTCGAGCATCGCGGGCGCGGACGCCATCAGTTTTTCGTTGATCCAGGTGCGCATTGCGGTATCGGCGGCCAGCGAGTCGCCGAGGCCCTGGGTCAGCTTGACGATCCGTTTGCCGATGCGCGAGTCCGAACGGTCCAGATCGGCCTGCAGCCAGTCGGTCAGCTCGTGCCACAGCGTCTGGATATAGACGGTGGTAGCCGGATGCTCCAGCAACTGCGCAACGATGCGCTCGACTTCCAGTCGATAGGCCGGGTCATGCTTGAGCCGGTCAATATATTCACCGACATGCTCGTCGAAACGCTCGCGCAGTGGGTGTTCGGGATCGCCCGCGACCTCGGCGATTACCGCCGATACGCCATCGACGAACTTGTTCGCCGACCAGCCGCCGACCGCCTTGCCCAGGCCCAGATAGCGCAGGGTGCGTACCTCGGCCGTGATGGCATCGGCCACCAGCGCGCGGGTTTCGTCGTCCTGCAGCAGAGCATCGATTTTGGTCAGCGCTTCATCGAGCATCGCCTGATGCTTGCCCTGGCGGGTGAGCATTTCCAGCACCTGCCCGCAAACCGGTGCGAGGTCGACCTTGCGTGCGCGGTTGATCAGCTTGGCCTGAACGAAGGCCTGCACTCGCTCGTCATGCAGAGATTCGACGCCGAACCGCGCCATGCCGGTGAGCTGGCGGCCGACCGCTTCGGCGTTAGCCGGTTGGCGCAGCCAGTTGGCGAGGCGTCCACCGATATCCAGCGCGTCCAGTTTCGCCAGCACCAGTGGTGTGGACAGAAAATGCGTAGTGATGAAAGTCGATAGGTTCTGCCCGATGCGCGCCTTGCTGCGCGGGATGATCGCCGTATGCGGAATCGGCAGGCCGAGCGGATGGCGGAACAGCGCGGTGACGGCGAACCAGTCGGCAATGGCGCCGACCATAGCCGCTTCGGCGGATGAGGCAAGGTAGCCCCAGGCCGGATGGCGCGGCTCCAGGGCGGTCGCGATGATGTAGAGCAAGGCGGCGACCAGCAGCAGGAGGCCGGCAACCAGCTTCATGCGTGAAACCGGAGATTGCCAGAGGCGTTGCAGAGGGCTCATGCGATTCCTCTTGGTAGCGGCGGAAGGGTGACGCGAAGGTGCAGTCAGCCGGATGGCCGACAGGTCTGCCCATACAGCACAGACCCGGTTGAACGGTGGTGGGTTCGAGTGGCCGGTTTGATGCGTTTAATCCGGAGCAGTCTGCGCCGCTTATTCTTCGTCGTCTTCCTCACGCAAAAGGACGTAGGTGTCGTCATCCAGGCGCTCGCAGACATAGAACATCGAGATGGTGCCGTCCTGTTCAGTCACGGCCGCGTAGTCGTCCGCATCGACGGTGAAATAGCCCTTGGAGTCGGAGCCGTGTTCACTGGCAAAAACGGCAGTGAAGAAGGCGTCTTCGGGCATGCCGTCGAAGTAATCGGTGCGCGCCTTGGCGTCCCACTCCTGCGGCGGTTCGAACTGCCCGGTGATGATGACCCGGGCGTCGCCCATGTCACGCTCTTCACCGTCCGGGTCCGTTTCGTGAGCGCGGTAGATGGTGCAGCTCAGTGCATCCGGGTTGGCCAGGATGCTGTCGCGTGAAGGGGTTTGGGTGGCAGGCATGGCAGGCAGCTCCGGTCAAAGGTTGGATTGTCGGCAGTGTGGTGGAGTACTGGGGTCGCTGCAATCGCAAGTTGGAAAGGGCGACGGATTCTTTTGGCCTGCCGATGAGTGACCGGACCACCGGTGCCGGGCCCGGCGAACGCTGTCGGCCGACTGTTGCTCCAATGGGTTAGACCCTTCGAAACCATGCAACGAGGTAGCCATGAACCAGAGCGACCAGACTCAGCGTGAGCAGAACGAGCCGGCCGAGGATCTGCCGGACATCACCATGACCGACGCTGGCGAGAAGGAAGCCGGCGAAGACCCTGACTTCGACGATAGCGAAATCGAAGGCGGTGACGACGATCGGGGCTAGCCCGTTAACGCTCGTCTATCGCGCCCGCTGTATGGGAGTCGGTAAGTCAAGCGGTGCAATCGATTGCCGGCCACGCCAAGAAAGCGGGCCGAGCGCATTTCATAGAAGGAGCACAGCATGGACAAATACCACGTGAATCCAACCCCGATGGGCTGGGAGCTGACCGATCAGCAGTCTCAGGAAACGGTATTGCGGACCCTCACCAAAGACGAAATGTTCACCGGCCTGGACAGCTTGATGGAAGGCAAGACCGCATCGGTCGAGGTCTACGATCGTAACGGGACGTTGGAAGAAGAGCGGCCCTATCCCGGCAGCAGCCATCCGGTGTCGACCCGTTAGCCGCCGTCGCATGACGGACCCCGATGCGTTTGATGCGGCGCGCGCGACGCGTCAAGTTTCGTTGAGTGGAGGATAGGGTTGCGTCCAAAATGTGAACCCGATACCCAAGCGTCAAGCAACCGGTACAGGTTTTTTTGACTGGACAGAGGCCGTCAGTCAGGTCAGTATCAAAGTGCCATCAGGGCAGCGGGCTGTTGTTGTACCGGAATGCTCAACGCTTGGTACACATAACGCCGTCAAAGGAATGATCGGGGCAGTTGAATGACTGCCCCGTGCGTCGTTGAATTCATGGATGGCTCTAACGCTTTTTGTTTGTCCCCTGTCTTCGCTTCTTATAGTGCATCTCTGCACATTGTTCCTGTTCGTATCGCTGTTCTGGCGGCCTGAGGGATGCCGGTTTGGCAGGGCTGTATTTGCCCGCCTGGTGTCACTCGGACCTTATGGATCAAGGACCAGAAGACATGAACAGCAGAACTTTCCCGTCTCGATTGCTGGTGCTAGCAGGCTGCTTCGCCTTGGCCAGTGGTTGTCAGACACTCGCACCCACCCAGAAAGCGGCGGACTTCAACGAACTCTACGTCTCCGGAGCCTATCAAGCTGCCGCTGACGCAGCGCTTTCCAATGCCGGCGGTCTCTCAACTACCCAGAAACCTGAACTGCTCTGGTCGCTACAGGCTGGCACGGCTCTTACGGCCAGCGGCCAATTTGCGCTGAGCAATCAGGTCTTTGATGCAGCGGAGAACCTGGCCAAGGAAGAGGATACCGAGCACCTAGCGCGCAAAGGGTTCGAGAAACTTACCTCTACGCTGGTGAACAATAACCTCAACAGGTATTCGCCGGCTGTGTATGACGGGGTGATGATCAATACCTACAAAGCGCTGAACAACATCTTTCTCAGCGACGCACAGAATGCGCGCATCGAGTTCAACCGTGCCGCGGACCGTCAGCGCCGTGCGGAAGAGCATTTCCGCAGCAAGATTGAGGAACTGAAGCAAAAGCAGGCGAAAGCGAAGGACGAGCAAGCGTCGTCGACGACTGCCGGCATGCCTCAGCCTGATCGCGATCAGGCCGAAAAAACGGTGTATGACGCTTATCCCGAACTTGCCGACTGGCAGGTCTACCCCGACTTCGTAAACCCCTATACGGACTACCTGCACGGGCTGTACTTCATGCTCGGCGGCACGGACAAGGATGATCTGGGCAAGGCGCGGGATTCGCTGCGTCGGGTTGCAGGAATGAATCCCACCAACCCTGCGATCAAGACTGACCTCAAGGTCGTCGACAACTTGATACGCGGCAAATGGCGCAAGCAGAAGCTGAACCCTGCGGTGTGGGTCATCTTCGAGAACGGCTTGGGGCCTCAGGTAGAAGAGCTGCTGATACCGATTCCGCTGTTTGTGGTTAACAACAAGGTCGAGTACTCGCAGCTGGCATTGCCGAAGCTGAAATTGCGTGAACAGGCCTACGATCACCTCGAGCTTTTTTCCGGCAAGCGTTCGCTAGGCAAGACCGAGCAGCTGGCCAGCCTCGATCGCGTCGTGCAAACCGAATTCAAGCGCGAGTTCCCGCTGAAGGTTACCGAAGCCGTCATCAGTACGCTGACCAAGGGCGTCATTCAGTATCAGGCGCGTAAGGAAGGCGGACTTGCTGGCGCCTTGGCTGCCGGCATCTATCAGGCGGTTACCACTCGCGCCGATACGCGTATCTGGAGCGCGCTTCCGAAGGAAGTGCAGGTGGCACGTGTGCGCCGCCCGGATGATCGCAAACTCACCATCAATGGACCTGGGCTCCTGACGCCGCTGCAAATCGAATTGCCGGACGCACAGTTCTCCATCGTCTACGTCAAGGCGGCGGCACCGGGTACGCAACCGGTTTACCAGATCGCCAGCTACAAGCCCTGAGGCCTGAACCATGATTATTCGCGCTCTGCTACTGGTCGCGGTGCTGATCGTTTCCGGCTGCCAGACCAAAACGCTGGATACCGAGCACCCGCATCTGGTCATCGGGCCACGGGCCAGCAGCTATCTGCAAATCGAAGGTGTGCAGGAGGGGACGGCTTCCGGCGACTTGCTGCGCGCCGGGGTACGCCTGCACAGCATCAGCAATGTGCGGCAGACGCTGCGCTTTCGCTTTGAGTGGCTCGATGCCTCTGGTTTCGAGCTTCGAGGTCTGGCCGGGCGTTGGGAGCGGCTTGAGCTTCGACCGCAGGTTAGCCATTCACTCGACCGCATCGCGCCGTCTCCGAAAGCGACGAACTACCGCATCCACCTGTTCGATATCAACACACCTGCCAACGTCAAACCTCATACATCAGGAAGTTATCCATGAAGATTCAGTCCGCCTCCGCCCTCTTTCGAGTTGCCGGGATGGCTGCGCTATTGGGCCTAACCGTAGGCTGCGCACCCCAGACACAGCTGCTCTCGTCGTCTTCAGTCGACCGCCCGATAACGCTGGGCCTTAGTGCTGCGGATTTCGAGCAAGCCGCTGCGGCCGCAACGCAATCGATGCTGGAATCCGGCGCGGTCGAGCGCAATGACGGCAAGAAACACATCATGGTCGTGTCGAGCGTGCTGAACGACACGATGCAGCGCATCGACACCGATCAGCTGGTAAAGAAAATCCGCGTTGAGCTGCTGCGCAGTGGCAAGGTTATGGTCACTACCGCCATCGGCCTGAATGGTGCGGAAGATCAGATGAACACTGCTTTTTCTGAGCTCAGCCAGTCACGCAAGGTGGATCGCTCGACCCTGGTCAAACAAAAACTGGCGGCTCCAAACATGAGCCTGTCCGGCAAGATCCTGCAGCGCAACAACCGCGTCGATGGCAACAAGGAACTGGTCGAGTATTACTTCCAGATGACCCTAAGCGACCTGCAGAACGGCCTCGCCGTGTGGGAAGGCGAGGAACAGATCAGCAAGCTTGGCAGTGCCAAGGGCACCTCTTGGTAAGGACACCGACATGAAAAAGTTGATTGGCAAAACACTGGTCGCGTTGGTCATCGCCGGCGCTGTGCCCGCGCTGCATGCGCAGGAACCGGTTGCGGTCGCGGCGGTTATCTCCGAACAGGAGCTGGACACAGCAGCCGCTAGCATTGCCGCTGCTGCGAAGCCTGACGTCAGTGATCCGGGCCTGAAAATCGAAACATTGATTGAAGACTTCGAAGCCTCGGCGCTGGGGCAGGCCTTCCGTGATCGCCCCGGCATGTTCTACGCAACCGCCAGCAGCTCGGTGATGGTAGGTCCCGACAGCCGCGACTGGGGGAACGCCCGCGTCATGGCTTACAAGGACGCCCTGCTCAAGGCACAAGCCAAGTATGTGGAATTTTTAGGCGTCAGCGTCCGCGCTGAGAGCCTCAGCCGCTTGTTCGACGACAAATCGCAGATGCCCTCATTCAGCGAGTCCGATCTGCGAGCAAACGGCAAGCTCGGCGAGCTGTTCGACAAGGCGGTTGCAGTGGTCGGAGGCAAGCTCGACGGTGAGTTGCAGGAAATGGGCATCGACCCGCAGGAATTCCGCGCCGCACCGGTGGAAAAGCGCGCCAAGATGTTCGAACGCTCTGTTTCCGAGAGCACCGTGACGCGGGCTCGCCAGAGCCTGACCGGCGTCATTCCGGTGAAGACCTTCGAGGCCTACAACGAAAATGGCGATCATGCCGTAGCGGTAGCCATCGTCGCATCCAGCAAATTTCGTCAGTTTGTCTATGACATCGCCCAGAGCAAGGGCGACATCGCTGCTGACCCGACCAAGGCCAGCCAGCAGCCCTTGCTGCAACTCTTGCGCGCCGATAAGACGGCATTGATCGACGAGTTTGGCATTCGACGCATGTACGACGAGCAGGGCTATCCGGTGCTCGTATCGTTCGGCCAGTCGAGTAACCCCTATCGTGGCGACGACTTTCAACAGCGAGCGGACAACCGTGAGCTTTCCTATGCCAGCGCCAAGTCGGCGAGTTACGCGAACTTTGCCTATCTATTCAATGCGACCGGCAGCACTGAACAGACCGAAAGCAAGAAGATGGTGCGTGAAACCACTGGCGTAGCGACAGCCGAGGGGCAGAACGTCACTGAGTCCGAGGAACAGACGCTGCAGTTCGTCAGCACGATGGATCGGCAGATTGCCGCGCGCGGCAGCATTTCGAACCTGCCGGGCACCCGCGAACTGTTCCGCTGGAGCGCCAATCACCCGCTTTATGGACACGAGATCAACGGCGTGGTGTACGTCTGGCATCCGCTCGCCGAGCAAAATGCTCGAGGGTTACGCGATTTCAAACCCGCGCGGACCTCGAGCAATACGCAAGCTACGCAGCGCCGCGGTGACGGTCAGGCCGGCACGAGCCAAAGCCGCAACTTGATGTCAGCTGACGATTTCTGAGGAAGATCCCATGCCTGTGTTAATGAAAGCGTTGGGACTCATGCTCGTGCTGCTGGTTGGGCCGGTGTTGGCGGCTGAGCAGGCCGTCGATGCCACCGGCTACGGCGCCAACCGCACGCTGGCGATTGCCGATGCGCTGGTTCAGGGGCTGCGGCAGGCGACTGGCGTGACCATCGAGAGCCAGGAGGTCATGCAATCCATCTCTGGACGACAAAGTGTCAGCGTCAATGACGAAGCAACACACACCAGCAGCTTTGAAGTCGCTCGTCAGGGCGACCTGCAGCTGAAAACGGGTGGCGTGGTGTCGCGCTATGACGTGCACGACGTGGCGCAGGAAACCGATGGCAGCTACCGGGCCGACATCACTTTGCATGTGATCAAGTATGAAAAGCCGGGACTGTCAGCCGACAGCCGTCGCAGCCTGGCGGTGATGCCGTTCCACGTCGATCGCAAGACATTTTCGCTGCTGGGCGACAACACTCCCGCAGCGAAGGTCGAATCGGAGCTGCGCAATCGGGTTCTCGATCTCTTTACCCAGTCGCGACGGCTGAATGTGCTGGATCGGGAGTTCGGAGCGGAATTCCAGCAGGAAAAGGCGATCTGGGTGGGCGGCGATGCGGCAATTGCCGAGCAGGCGAAGGCGGGCAATGTGTTGGGTGCCGACTACCTTGTGGTAGGCAACATCCGTGGCATGCGTAGCAGCCGCAACGTTAAGACACTGCAATTGACCGGCGAAACGATCACGACCTACAGCGGCAGTGCTCAGCTTGATTACAAAATCATTCTGGCGGCTACCCGTCAGGTCAAGTGGTCTGACTCGATAACCCTCAACTTCAGCGATTCCGGGGTCCGTGGCTTGCTCAGCAAGTACGGCTCGTCACAAGCGGGCATGACGGCGGAGCTGGCCGAGCAATTAGTGAGCAGCGCGTTATCGAACATCTACCCGATGCGGGTTGTAGCCAAGAACGGCAAAACGGTGGTGCTGAACCAAGGCGGTAAGACGCTTAAGGTGGGTGACAAGCTAAGCGTCTACTTTCTTGGTGAAGAGATGTTCGATCCCTATACCAACGAGTCTCTTGGCCAGCTCGAAGAAAAGGTCGCTGATGTGCAGGTAGTGCGGGTCAATGCAAAAACGACCTACGCCAAGATCATCGGTGGTGAAGGTGACCTGATCGAAACCGGAGCTATAGTGCGACGGTAGTTAGCGGAGCAAATGCTGGCCGTGTTGCATGTGGCCAGCATTGTTGCCCAACGATTCCCACACTGTAAGGAAGGCTCGCATGCGTTTACTCGTGGCACTCATTCCTCTGATCGCCTTGGCCGGTTGCTCGTCCTGGCAGGCGGACCCGGAGGACATCACGCCGGTGCCCGAGGAGCGTCTGCGTGGTTACCAGACGCCTGTAGCCAATGGTGGCGAGCTGGTAGTGACCCGTGATTTCGGCATTCGCGGCGGCGGGTGCTACGTGGCGGTGATGGTTGATCGCAGGCTGGCGGCACGTATTCATGTCGGCGAGCAGGTGCGCTTGCAGGTGCCGGCCGGGATGCGCATCGTCAGCATCGAATCGGATCCTGAGGACGACACCCTGTGCGGCAAGGGCGATCTGCTACGCGAGAGAGCGGCGCGGGTCGAGCCGGGTGAAAAGCTGCAGTTCCGCATCAGCAGCGATAACCGCATCGGCTTCGATATCCAGCAGGTCGACATCCAGTAAAGGTGCACGCCGCGCTTAAACCTCAGGGCGATTTCGCCGTGGTTCCGGCCGTATGGACGCCGAAACATCTTGGACCCCGCTATGGCTGAGCCCCGCTTGCAAAAGACTGCTACAGCGGCCAGACCCACAGAATGACGGGAACGGCCACCAGCACCACCAGCATCGACAGCGGCAGCCCGAGCCGCCAGTAGTCACCGAAACGGTAGCCGCCGGGCGCCATGACCAGCGTGTTCGACTGGTGCCCGATGGGCGTCAGGAAGGCGCAGGAGGCACCGATGGCGACCGCCATCAATAGCGGATCGGCAGAGGCGTCCATACCGCGCGCGAGGGCGATCGCCACGGGCGCGGCGAGCACCGCGGCGGCGGCGTTGTTGACCACGTTCGACAGCAGCATCACACCCACCATCAGGATCGCCACGGTGGCTGCCGGCGGGGCGGCCTGGCCAACGTCCAGCAGAGCATCAGCGATCAGGCGCGAGCCTCCGGTGCTTTCCAGCGCTTCGCCAATGGGCAGCATCGCGGCAATCAGGACGATGATCGACATGTCGATGCTCTTGTAGATGTCCCCCGTGGGGACTAGCCCGACCAGAATCATCGCCAGGGCGGCACCCACCAATGCGACGGCGGACGGCACCATGCCCAGCGCAATGAGCACCAGCGCAGCGGCAAAGATGCTGCTGGCGAGCAGCACCTGGCGAGGTGCGGTGATCCGCAGGCCGCGCGATGCCAGCGGCAGGCAACCGAGACTGTTGAGCGTCGACTGCAGCTGATCCTCACGCGCCTGCAACAGCAGGATGTCGCCCGCGGCAAAGCGGATCTTGCCCAGCCGCTGTTGCAATCGCTGCCCTTGGCGAGCCACGGCCAGGATGTTGACGCCATGACGCTCACGCAGTGCTAGACCGGAGGCGCTAGTACCGATCAAAGACGAGCTTGCAGTGACGATGGCCTCGGCCAGGGCGCGCTCGGCGTTGCGGTCGGCTTTGGAATCGGCAGCCTCGGGCTGTTTGTCAGGCTCACCGTTCCGTTTCAGCTGTTTGTCCTGTTCGGCTTTTTCACGGGCGTCCGCCTTGCTGTCGGCTTCGGCAGCAAGACGCAGGTGCGTCACGTCGAGAAACCGCTTCAGGCTGTCAGAGTCAGCTTCGACCAGCAGGATGTCGTCGTTGCGTAGAACTTCATAGGTCGACGGCATACGGTGGTACTTTCCGGCACGTACCAGCCCGGTGACCATTACATCGACCTCGTCACCGCCTGCGACGATCAGGTCATGCAGGGTGCGGCCAGCGTATTTGCTGTCGGCCGGAATCTGCAGCTCGGTCAAATAAGCGCTGATTTCGAACAGCCCCTGCTCACCGCTCGGGTCCTCGCGACGAGGCGTCAAGCGCCAGAGCAGAGCGATCAACAGCACCCCGGCAAGGGTGATGGCGAGGCCCACCGGCAGGAAGTCGAACATGCCGAACGGCGCTTCGCTGATTTCACGCCGATAGCCGGCAATGATGATGTTCGGCGGCGTGCCGATCAGGGTCAGGGTGCCGCCGAGCAAAGAGCCGAAAGCCAGCGGCATTAGCAGATAGGAAGGTGAGCGCCCGCTCTGTCGCGACATCCAGACGGCGACGGGCATGAACAGCGCGAGCGCGCCGACGTTATTCATGAAGCCCGAGCACAGCGCGACGATGCTGGTGAGCGTCATTACCTGAATCCAGGGCCGATCGCCGACCTTGGTCAGGTGCCGTGCCAGCGAATCCACCACACCCGCATTGAGCAAGCCGCGGCTGAGCACCAGCACGGCGGCAACGGTGATCACCGCCGGATGGCCAAGGCCCATGAATGCCTCTTGCGGTGGCACGATGCCGGCCAGGGCGACCACCAGCAATGCGCCAAGGGCGACGATGTCGTAACGCCAGCGATTCCACACAAACAGCCCGAGGGTGGCGGCCAGCACAGCGAATACGATCAGCTGATCGCTTTGCATGGATAACTCCGATAACGGCTTTTGCCGCAGTGGGCGGATGAAGATGAAAGAGCCGAGCGGCAGGAGGTAGAGCGTCAACGCGAAGCGCCTAGTGCCGCCATACACTAGCCGTTGGCGCGGGTGCTGAGCCAGCGCTGCGTTCGATATTAGTGATAGCGGGGTGGGTGTTTAAACCAGACACTGCTCGCATTCTAGGGCCGAAATATTCCGCGCCGGATACTTTTCCAGCCCCAGCCACTGGCAAGACCCGCTCCGGTGGGCAAGGATGTAGCGGAGTCCAGATCAGAAAGTGCCCATGCCCAAGCATCTAGTTCTGCAATGCCGTGATGGCTATCCGCTCGCCGCGCAACTCTGGTTGCCGGCTGGCGAAGCGCGCGGCTCGGTGATTATCAGTAGCGCGACTGGCGTGCTGGCCCGCTACTACGCGCGTTACGCCGGTTTCCTGCGCGAGCAGGGCTATGCGGTGCTGACTTACGACTACCGTGGCATCGGTGGGTCGCGTCCGGCCAGCCTGCGCGGCGTTAAGATTCGCTGGCGTGACTGGGGTGACTATGACTTCGATGCGGCAGTGCGCTGGATGCGCGCCCGCGATTCAGAGGGTCTGTTGGTGGCAGTAGGGCACAGCATCGGCGGCTTCCTGCCTGGTTTCGCGACGGCGGCAACAGAGGTGGATCGCTTTCTCAGCGTCGGTGCGCAATACGCCTATTGGTCGGATTATGCTTCGGCGCAGCGCTGGCAGATGTTCGCCAAATGGCATCTATTCATGCCTGCCCTGACAGCGCTATGCGGTTATTTCCCTGGGCGGCGCCTGGGCTGGCTGGAAGACCTGCCAGCCGGTGTCGCGCTGGAGTGGGCGTTTCGCCGCGCACGGCTGGAAAGCAGCTATCCGGCTCACGAACGTGACGAAGTGCTGCAACGCTTTGCCGCGGTCCGCGCACCGATTCTCGCGGTGAGCGTCACGGATGATGAGTACGGCACGTTGCCGGCTATCGAACGAGGCTTGAGTTATTACCGGAACAGTACTTGTGAACATGTGCGGCTCAGCCCCGCCGAGCTGGGTCTGGCGCGGGTCGGGCATTTCGATCTGTTCCATGAGCGCCACCGGCACGGCTTCTGGCAGGCAACCCTGGGCTGGATAGACGAGGGCCGCAATCCATGGACAACAGCGCCCCTTGAGTCAACCGAATGCCGGGCATGCTGAGCGCGGCATGATCAGCAGGTCGAGATCGGCGTTGTCTGGCAGGCCGCCATTCTGGCGACCTGTGTTGGCGATTTCCCTGACTGGCTTGGCCCGAGCGCTGCCCGTGCGCGCCGCAATTGGGTTGCCGATCAGATCCGGAACTGCTTGACCAGTGCGCCCAGGCGGTTGCCCGGCTGCTCCAGGTTGCGCGCCGTCTGCGCGCCTTGCTGGGTCTCGTCAGCGACCTGATCGACCGAGACGGCGATCTGATGCACGCTGCGGTTGATCTCCTCGGCAACCGAAGTCTGCTCTTCGGCGGCACTGGCGATCCGCGCGTTTATGGCGTTGATGGTGCCGATCAGCTGAGCGATCGCATCCAGGGAAACGCCCGCGCGATTGGCCTGTTCGCTGCTGCTCTCGCCCGCTTCGCTGGAACGGATCATGGCGTTGACTGCGCTTTGCGTGCCTTGCTCCAGGCGATCAATCATTCCCTGGATTTCCTGCGTGCTCTGCTGAGTCCGGCTGGCCAGTGCGCGCACCTCGTCGGCCACAACAGCAAAACCTCGGCCGGCCTCGCCGGCACGTGCCGCCTCGATGGCGGCGTTGAGCGCCAGCAGATTGGTTTGGTCGGCAATCGAGCGGATCACGCCCAGCACATTGATGATTGAGCTTACGTCCTTTTGCAGGTTGTTGATGGACGCACCGCTTTCCCCGATGTCCTGCACCAGCGAGTGAATGCGCTGAACGCTGACATCGACGACTCGCTTGGCGTCCTGGCCTTCCTGATCGGTTTGTTGTGCGGCGTTGGCAGCATTCTGCGCGCTCTGTGCCACTTCCTGTGCTGCGGCGGACATCTCATGGATGGCTGTGGCCACCTGGTCGGTTTCCTGGCGCTGCTGCGCCATGGCGATCTCGGAGCGCCGTGCCTGCGCAGCCACCTCGCCAACCAGCTCGGTCAGCTGAGAGGTGACCTCAACCATCTGGCTTACCATGCCGTGAATCTTCTCGACAAAGCGGTTGAACGAGGACGCCAGCTCGCCGACTTCGTCCTGGCTGGTGATCTGCAGCCGATGGGTCAGGTCGCCTTCGCCGGCGGCGATGTCGTCGAGGTTGTCTTTGATGCGCTGAATAGGCCGCACGATAGAGTTGCTCAGTGCCAGCCCGACGAGGCCGGGCACGACCAGCATGATGGCTGCCAGAACAATGGTGCTGGTGACGATCGCCTGGATTCGCTCATCGATTTGCGCCTGGATTTGTTCCAGTTCGGCATCAATGCTGTCGATGTTGATCGAGGTACCGATGGCCATGTCCCACTTCGGCAGGTTAGTGGTTATAAGACAGCTTCGGCAGCAGCACGCTGTCGTTGCCGGGCATCGAGGAAAAGTACCGCAGGTAATGGCTGCCATCCTTCGCCGCACGTACCAGTTCGGTGTTGATGAACATGCCTTGCTGATCCTGACGGTCCTTCATGCTGGTGCCAACGCCGTCCGGGTTGGTGCCACGGAAAAAGACGACCCGAAACGGGGAAACTTAAGCCCCGTAACGAAATATTTCCACCGTAGGCAGCGCCCGGTATGTCGCAGCCTCATGTTCGGGCTGTTCAATCGCAGGCGGTGGCGGTTCCCCGGGTTGCTTCGCTTGCATCGCTTGCGGTCCAGGCCCACCAGAACACCAGCAGGCCGGCGGCGCCGGTAGCGGCACCAATGTAGCCGGTGGCAGTCCAGCCAAGGCCAGCGCTGATCGCCAGGCCGCCGAGCCAGGGGCCCAGGGCATTGGCGACGTTGAACGCCGAATGGTTGGACGCAGCGCCAAGCGTCTGGGCCTCGCCGGCCACGTCCATCAGGTGAGTCTGCAGGGGCGGGCCGAGCGACACCATGGTGCCGACCGCAAACGCGGCCGGAAGGATCGTCCACAGCGAATGCGCGGCGAGCGGGAATATCAACAGGACCAGAATGCTCCACAGCAACAGCCAGGCGACGGCTTTGAACCCCAGCTTGTCGAACAGCCAGCCGCCGAAGATATTGCCGACAATGCCGCCCAGGCCGAACGCGGCGAGACCCACCGGGATCCAATGTTCGCTGACGCCGGTGACCTGCAGCATGGTCGGTGCCAGGTAGCTGAACACGCAGAACATGCCGGCGAAACCGATCGAGCTGATGGCCAGTGCCAGCCACACCGGTTTGCGATTGAAGTCGCGTAGCTCGCGTATCGCATTGTTGCGCGGCTCGCTGCGGTCGAGCGGCAGGAAGATTGCCACCAGCAGTACCGTCAGCAGCGCGATGAGCCCGACCAGGCCGAAGGCCCAGCGCCAACTGAGCCACTGCCCCAGCCAGGTCGCGGTGGGGTTGCCGATCAACATGGCAATGGTCAGGCCCGCCAGCACGCGGCTAACTGCCTTGGCCCGCTGATCTGGAGCCACCATCGAGGCTGCGACCAGCATGGCTACGCCGAAATAGGCACCGTGAGGCAGGCCGGCCAGAAAGCGGAACAGCATCAGCGCCTGGTAGTCCGGTGCCATGGCGCTGGCAAAGTTGCCCAGGGCGAAAAAGGCCATCAGCAGCAACAGCAGATGCCGCCGAAACATGCGTGCGCCGAGGATCGCCAACAGTGGTGCGCCCACCACTACGCCCAGGGCATAGCTGCTGATCACATGGCCCACCTGCGGCTCGCTGATGCCGGGGCCCTGCGCGACGTTGGGCATCAGACCCATGATCGCGAACTCGCCGGTGCCGATGGCGAACCCGCCCATGGCCAGCGCCAGTTCAATCAGCAGAATGGCGCGCGCCGAGAGCATCGGCTTGCCTGTGGCGTTCACTTGGGTCATCGGTGCCTCAACGGATGGTTTGAATAACGGACACGTGCTGCTGGAGTCGAGCGGCGCTGGGCGTGCGGGGGATGGGGCGATGGGTAGGCAATAATCGCAAGTTGAAGTTCGTCGCGGCATCGAAGGCAGATTGTATCTACGGCACGACCCGTAACAGGCAACGCGCAGCAGTTATCGGCACCCGGCCAGGACCGGTGGCGAACTGACTGTCGCCCTGCATGGTCCTCAGCCGCCATGTGCCTGTAGGCAAACACCTGGACAGCAGGCCGCAGGATAAATGCGCTCCGTGCGAAGGCTGCCTTGGCCACCGTGCTGGCAGCTGCAGCCATCCGATGTACGGCGCGGTGCGCAGAGGAGGGTCGCCGTTCAGTCGCTGCGCAGTTGAAACTCAGCTACTAGCTACGGGCAGCAAGGGCTTTGGTTAGCAGATGCGGTGTGTCCTGAGCGCCCATGGAATGCGCGATAGCCAGGGGCGTCACGCCGTTCATGTCGGCACGACTCGGATCCGCGCCGCGCGCCAGCAACAGTTCGACAATTTCACTGCGATTGAACATGGCAGCCATCATCAGTGCGGTCTTGCCGTCGGGCGAGGCGCTTTCGACATCGGCGCCGTGGTCGAGCAGCAGTCGGGCCATTTCCAGGTTGCCCTTGAACGCAGCGCCGGCCAGCGGGCTCTGGCCTTTGTCGTTGCGCAATTGGGGGTCCGCACCGTTTTCCAGCAGCACGCGCGAGGCGTCGAGATGGCCGTGGTAGCTGGCGAGCATCAACAGACTGTCGCCGTTGTGGTTGCGGATATTGGCCGGCAAGCCCCGACCGAGCAGGTCGCCGAGACGCTGAGCGTCACCGGTACGGGCACTTTCGAAAACCTGCTCGGCGAATGCCAGTGCGGCGTCGTCCAGTTCGGGTTTGGAACTCGGTTGATCCGTCATCTAGATCTCCTCGACTGTCGGGTTGGGCGCAGCGGCGCGAGCGTCAATTCTGCCAAAGCAATCGGCCCGGGCTGGCAACTGCGTATCTATCCGACCGATAGGCAGCGCCAATGTGCGAAATGTGCGCGGGCGGAACGGCTCTGGCAGTATTTGCGGCTCTATCACCGGGAACCTTGCAAATGAAAGCTGAAGATCTCGAACGCCTGGTGACCCAGACGATGCCGTACGGCAAATACAAGGGCCGGCTTATTGCGGATCTTCCCGGCAACTACCTGAACTGGTTCGCCCGGGTCGGTTTCCCACCCGGGGATCTCGGTCAGCTGCTGGCCCTGATGCAGGAGATCGACCACAACGGCCTGTCCGGCTTGCTCGAGCCGCTGCGTCGTCGTTGAGTCAGTCCCCGTTTTCCGCCTGAAGCGCTGCCAGCGCTGGTGCCGCATAGATGCCGGCTTCCACCGCCAGCGCCATGACCCGCTCGATATCGCAGGTGTAGACGAGTACGGCCTGCAACTCATCGTCCAGCGGCTCGCTGAAGTCCACCAGCACGTAGCCGCCTTTTTCCGGGTAGAGACTGCTCAACTGGGTCTGGATGCGGTTGAGTGCCTTGAGCGGCTCGGTCTTCGCCAGCTGCTTTGGCTTGAGGACGAAATTCACATCCGGCCCGAATGACCCGACGATCTGCTCGAACAGCGCCTGATAATCGTCGGCCTGGAACAGTACGGTGTCCGGCAAGCTTCCGACGATCATCCATTCACCCAGCGGAATGGGAAAGTCATCGTCGTAGATGATGTCCGGATTCGCCTGCAGGAAAGCCTGGGGGTCCGCATAGGCCTGAGCCGCTTCGTCGGCGAGTCGGTTGATCTCGTCATCGCTCATGCAGCCTGAGCTGATCAGACGTATCAGTTCAGCGAGTGGCTCTTTCATCGGGCGCGGTCCTGGAATGAGGGTGTGCAAGAATACCCGAAAGCCTGGAGCCAGCGGGCCACGGTGGGCGTAGCAGGCGCACGGCATTCCTCGCTGCAGATCATCAACCTTTGTCTGCTTTTACGCGCTGAGCTGCAGATTGTGTTCGGTTTTCGTGCACAATAGCCGCCATATAAACAGACGCGGCGTGACGATCGCATCGGCGCTCGCTGGCTTCGCTCCTGTTCCGACACCCGACTACGATCAGCCAATATTCGAGAGGAACGACTGTGCATAACGTCGTCATCAGCGGTACCGGCCTTTACACCCCTGCCCAGAGCATTTCCAACGACGAGCTGGTTGAGTCTTTCAACACCTACTCACGTCGTTTCAACGACGAGAACGCTGCGGCGATCGAAGCGGGTGATGTTCAGCCGATGCCGGAGTCGAGCTCTGCGTTCATCGAGAAGGCGTCCGGCATCAAGAGTCGCTTCGTCACTGACAAAGCCGGCATCCTCGATCCGGATCGCATGGTTCCGCGCATCCCTGAGCGCAGCAATGACCAGTGGTCCATCCTCTGCGAAATGTCGGTCAAGGCCGCTCAGCAGGCGCTTGAGCGCGCAGGTAAAACCGCAGCCGATATCGACGGTGTGATCGTTGCCTGCTCCAACCTGCAGCGCGCTTATCCGGCGATTGCCATCGAAGTGCAGGCGGCGCTGGGTATCAAGGGTTTCGGTTTCGACATGAACGTAGCCTGTTCCTCGGCCACCTTCGGTATTCAGAATGCCGCCAACTCGGTGCGATTGGGCCAGGCGCGTGCGGTGCTGATGGTCAATCCGGAGATCTGCACCGGGCACATGAACTTCCGCGACCGCGACAGCCATTTTATCTTCGGCGACGCCTGCACGGCGGTCATCGTCGAGCGCGCCGATCAGGCCACCTCGGGCTATCAGTGGGACATCGTTAGCACCAAGCTGGCGACCGAGTATTCCAACAATATCCGCAATAACTTCGGTTTCCTCAATCGCACCGCCGAGGAATACATGACCAACCCGGACAAGCTGTTCGTTCAGGAAGGCCGCAAGGTGTTCAAGGAAGTCTGCCCGATGGTGGCCGAGCTGATTGGCGAGCACCTGAAGGAAAACGGGATCGAGGTCAGCGAGGTAAAGCGCTTCTGGCTGCACCAGGCGAACCTGAACATGAATCATCTGATTGTACGCAAGTTGCTCGGTCGTGATGCTAGCCCGGAAGAAGCGCCCGTTATTCTCGACACCTATGCCAACACCAGTTCGGCGGGTTCGGTCATTGCCTTCCACAAGCATCAGGATGACCTGTCCAGCGGCAGCCTCGGCGTGCTCAGCTCGTTCGGTGCGGGCTACTCGATTGGCAGCGTGATCCTGCGTAAACGCTGAGTTGCGTTAACACTCACGGGTAAAAGGCGGACTTCGGTCCGCCTTTTTTGTACCTTGCCGCCGCATGCAGAGAGGATCCGGCTGCCGCCTTGATAATTAGCGATAAAGACGGATCTTTTAAGTTCCCGCTGTCATAAAACCTTTATGGAATAGCCACCTGGCTGACACACGCGCTGGCCAAGATGCCGGCAACACAAAGAGCCACTAGCCGTGTGTTTTCCGACGCTAAACCAAAAGGGGAATTTTCGATGATCCGTAAGCACTTCGCCGGTTTCGCCGCCAGCGCCCTCGCTCTGGCCGTTTCCGCCCAGGCTTTCGCCGGCACCGTTACGACTGACGGCGCCGATATCATGATCAAGACCAAGGGTGGTCTGGAAGTAGGGACGACGGACAAGGAGTTCTCTTTCAAGATCAACGGTCGTCTGCAAGCTGATGCTGACAGCTTTGATGGTTTCTACACCCAGAACGGTGAGCGTGCTGACGAGACCTATTTCCGCCGGGCACGTATCGAGATATCGGGTGTGGCCTTTACCGACTGGGGTTATACGTTCAACCGCAACTTCGGCGACAGCTCGAGCAACTGGGATGAACTGGCGATCCACTACAACGGTTGGAAGCCCGTGCAACTATCGATAGGCCGCATCAACCCGACTTTCGGTCTGGAAGAAGCGGTCAGTTCCAAATGGATCACTGCGATCGAGCGGTCGGCCATGTATGACCTAGCGCCCTGGCTGAACAGCCATGAAGATGGCGAAGGCATCCGACTGCGCGCAACTGCAGGCATGTTCCATGGTGAAGTCGGCGGCTACCGCCAGAGCGGAAACGAAGATGAAGATGGCCAGAACAACACCTCGTTCATCGCTCGCGGTGTGGTCGCGCCGATCGTTCAAGATGACCAAGTGCTGCACTTCGGCCTGAATTTCGCTACACGTGAGGTCGAAGCGGGCTTTGAAGAAGAAATCGAATCGCGCCTGTCGGTCCGCGGCACCACCGAAGACGGCCCGAATGGTAACCGCGCGTTGTTCGGTGGCGCAGCGCTGGACGGCACTGACCAGGCCTGGGGCCTCGAAGCGGCGTACATGATCGGCCCGTTCTCCGTCCAGGGCGAGTACCTCACCCGCAACGCGGATGGCGACGCGGCCCTGAACGGCAATGACAACGATCTGGAAGCCACCGGCTACAACGTCCAGCTCGCCTACACACTTACCGGTGAGTCACGCAGCTACAAGCTTGATGGCGGCAAGTTCGACAAGATCAAGCCCGAGAACAAGCAACTCGGCGCGTGGGAAGTCTTCTACCGTTACGACAACATCACGGTTGACGAAACGGCCATGTTGCCGGTTGGTGAAGGTGGCGCCGTGCCTGTGGCCGGCTTGACGGTCGACAGTGCCGAGGCCGCCGCGAAGACTCACACCATCGGCGTCAACTGGTATGCCAACGAGGCGGTAAAGATCTCCGCCAACTACCTGAAGACCAGTGTGGATGACGTGGTCAACGCCAATGGCGACGACGACGGTGACGCCATCTCCCTGCGCGCCCAATACGTCTTCTAAGCAACACCGCTACGCTCGCGATGCTCCTTATAAAGCCCCATGTTCTTGGGGCTTTTTTTCGTCCCGGTTACAGGCCAGACTGGCGCGCATGCCTATTCAGACCCTGTCCCGCCTTGCCGATATCGATCCCGCTCGTTGGGATGCATTGCTGGCCGATAATCCTCAGCCGTTTCTAAGGCACGCTTTCCTGTCCGCTTTGGAAGACAGCGGCAGCGTCGGGGGACGCACCGGTTGGCGTCCGCATCATCAAGTCCTCAGCGATGCGCAGGGTGACGTGATCGCCGCGCTACCGCTGTACCGCAAGACCAACTCCAACGGCGAGTACGTGTTTGATTGGGCCTGGGCCGACGCCTGTCATCGCGCCGGCATCGACTACTACCCCAAGCTGCTCTGCGCGGTGCCGTTCTCTCCAGTGACCGGCGCACGGCTCCTCGGTGATCGCGCGGCGGCGGCGCGGTTGCTTGATCAGCTCACGGCGGAGCTTGACGCGCAGGGACATTCCAGCCTGCACGTGAACTTCACCGAGCCCGACGCCGATGCGATTTTCCAGAACCGTGATGGCTGGCTTGAGCGCATCGGCTGTCAATTTCACTGGCACAACCGCGGCTACCGTGATTTCCAGGATTTTCTTGACGCGCTGACGTCGCGCAAACGCAAGCAGCTGCGAAAAGAGCGCGAGCAGGTGGTGGGGCAGGGGATCGAATTCGAGTGGCGCGAAGGTCACAAGGTCAGCGAGGCAGAGTGGGATTTCGTTTATGCCTGTTACGCCAATACCTACCATGTTCGCGGTCAGGCGCCGTATCTGACTCGCAGCTTTTTCAGCCTGCTGGCCGAGCGGATGCCCGAGGCGATCCGGGTGGTGCTTGCCTGCCAGAGCGGCCGGCCGGTGGCCATGGCGTTTAGTCTGATTGGTGCTGGCGAGCTGTATGGTCGCTACTGGGGCAGCTTGGCAGACTTCGACCGCCTGCATTTCGAAACCTGCTTTTACCAAGGGATCGATCAGGCGATTGCTGCTGGCCTGTCACGCTTCGATGCCGGAGCACAGGGCGAGCACAAGCTGATACGCGGCTTCGAGCCGGTGATCACGCGCTCCTGGCACTACCTGGAGCATCCGGGGCTGCGTGCTGCGGTCAGCGAGTTCCTACAGCAGGAACGTCTAGGTGTGATGCGCTATGCCGAGGCCGCGCGCGATGCGCTGCCGTATCGGCAGGAGTGAGCTATTTCGTCTTCGGTGCGGCGCTGACCCCTTCGAGCGTCGAAAACGAGGTGTCCTTGGCGGTCAGCAGGAAATCGCGCATGAACGGCGAATCCAGCATGTCAGCGCGTATGCCCGCATAGAGCGTGGCAAACAGGCCTTTCTCGCCAAGTCGTTTGGCAGTGACGTAACCGCGCGTGCTGTATTCATGCAACGCCCAGTTAGGCACGCAGCACACGCCGCGACCGGAGGCCACCAACTGCATCATCATCACGGTGAGTTCCGAGGTACGAACCTGCGCGGGTTCGATGTCGGCCGGCTCGAGGAAACGGGTAAAGATGTCCAAACGATCACGTTCCACCGGATAGGTGATCAGGGTTTCGCTGGCCAGGTCTTCGGCGCGTACGAACGGGCGGGATGCCAGGGCGTGCTGGTTGGCGACGGCGAGCAGCGCTTCGTAGGTAAACAGCGGCACATAGGTGATGCCCGGTAGGTCGACAGGATCAGACGTCACCACAAGATCCAGATCACCGCGCGCCAGGGCCGGCAGCGGTGCGAAGGAAAACCCCGAGGCCAGGTCCAGCTCAACTTCCGGCCAGGCATCGCGGAACTGGTCAATGGTCGGCATCAGCCACTGAAAGCAGCTGTGACACTCGATTGCCATATGCAGACGGCCTGCGGTGCCCCCTGCCAACCGGGCCAGGTCGCGCTCGGCGCTGCGCAGCTGTGGCAGCACGCTGTCGGCCAATTGCAACAGACGTAAACCGGCACTGGTGAAGCGTACGGGACGCGTCTTGCGCACGAACAGCTGCAAGCCCAGGCGTTCTTCCAGTTCCTTGAACTGATGGGACAGTGCTGACTGGGTCAGGTGCAGCCGCTCGGCAGCCTCCACCAGGCTGTCGGTTTCGCGCAGCGCGTGAAGCGTTTTCAGGTGGCGGATTTCCAGCATGCTGGGGAGTTCCTGCTATTTCGTGGGCGGGGCCTAGGTTCGAGAGGATGCTAGATAACGCAAGACTGGGGTGACTTGAGCAATCCTCATCGTGGCGGCGAAGTGTGTCCTAGCGCGCCGATCATTGTCGAGCCAGCATATGGAAACAGATGGTCGCTTGGAGATTTGCGATGGTTTGGCCGGCGGAATACCAAACGACACGCAGCGTGGCCGCTCGGCTTTCGCGTCTCGTCAGTTTCGGATCATGAAGATATCTAAAGATCATCAAGAAATGCATTAGTTTGTTTCACAGATCTCAAGCCACCACAATTCGCACATCGAAAACGAAACGAATTGGAGATTGTCATGGCTGTTGCGCATTCCCTGGGCTTCCCACGTATTGGTGCCGACCGGGAATTGAAAAAGGCGCTCGAAGCGTACTGGAAGGGTGTCCTCAGCGAGGCCGAGTTGCGTCGGGTCGGTCGGGAATTGCGAGCCGCCCATTGGCAGCTGCAGGCTGACGCCGGCATTGAATTGCTGCCGGCAGGCGATTTCGCCTGGTATGACCAGGTGCTGACCCATTCGTTGATGTTTGGCGTTGTGCCTGAGCGCTTTCGCCCCGCCGATGGCAAGCCAACCCTGGATACCTTGTTCGCCATGGCACGCGGCGTAACTCATCAGTGCTGCGGCGCCGGGCAAGCGCAAGAGATGACCAAGTGGTTTGATACCAACTATCACTACCTGGTACCCGAATTCAGCGTTGATCAGTCCTTTCAGCTGTCCTGGACGCAGTTGTTCGAGGAAGTGGAAGAGGCCAGGGCCCTCGGCCACGCGGTGAAGCCCGTGCTGATCGGCCCGTTGACCTATCTCTGGCTGGGGAAGGCCAAGGGGGAAGCGTTCGACAAGCTGGAGCTGCTCGAGCGCCTGCTTCCGGTCTACGGGGAAGTGCTGGAGCGGCTCGCCGCGCAGGGCGTGGAGTGGGTGCAGATCGATGAGCCGATCCTGGTGCTCGACTTGCCGCAAGATTGGAAGAACGCCTTTGAGCGAGCCTACAACCTGTTGCAGCGCGCACCATTGAAGAAGCTGGTCGCAACCTATTTTGGCGGATTGGAAGACAACCTTGGCTTGGCCGCAGTATTGCCGGTGGATGGCCTGCATATCGACCTGGTGCGTGCACCGGATCAGTACCCGGTCATTCTTGATCGACTGCCCGCCTACAAAATCCTCTCCCTAGGCATCGTCAACGGACGAAACGTCTGGCGCTGCGATCTGGATAAAGCCTTGAGCGTGCTTCGTCACGCTGCCGAGCGGTTGCGCGAGCGACTCTGGGTCGCGCCGTCCTGTTCGTTGCTGCACGCACCGGTGGACCTTGCGCGGGAGGACCAACTGGATGCTGAGCTGCGTAGCTGGCTGGCATTCGCCGTGCAGAAATGCGCGGAGGTTGCAGTGCTGACGCGAGCGGTCAATCAACCGGGAGATGCGCAAGTTCAGGCGGCGCTACAACAAAGCCGCGAGGTGCAGGCGAGCCGCGGCGAGTCTCCACGGATCCACAAGCCCGCCGTGCAGGCGCGGCTGGCAGCGATCGAGCCCAGGCACAGCCAACGGCAGTCCGATTTCGAAAGCCGCATCGAGAAGCAGCGTACGCGGCTGGATCTGCCGGCATTCCCGACGACCACCATCGGCTCGTTCCCGCAGACTCCGGCGATCCGTTTGGCGCGTCAAGCCTTCAAACAGGGCAAGCTGGCGCTGACCGACTACACCGAGGCGATGCACGCCGAGATTCGTCACGCAATTGCCGTACAGGAGCAATTGGGTCTGGACGTGCTGGTGCACGGCGAAGCCGAGCGTAACGACATGGTCGAGTATTTCGCCGAGCAACTGGATGGCTACGCCTTCACCCGTTTCGGCTGGGTGCAGAGCTACGGCTCGCGTTGCGTGAAACCGGCGATCATCTACGGCGATCTGAGCCGCCCGGCAGCGATGACGGTGGAGTGGATTCGCTACGCGCAGCAGCAGACCAGTAAGGTCATGAAGGGCATGCTGACCGGGCCGGTCACCATGTTGATGTGGTCGTTTACTCGCGAGGATATCAGCCGTGAGCAACAGGCGCGGCAGCTGGCATTGGCGATCCGAGACGAGGTGTGTGATCTCGAAGAGGCGGGCATCAAAATCGTCCAGATCGACGAAGCGGCATTTCGCGAAGGTCTGCCGTTGCGGCGCGCCCAGTGGGGGCACTATCTCGATTGGGCAGTCGATGCGTTCCGTCTGTGCGCCAGCGGTGTGCGCGACGAAACGCAGATCCACACGCACATGTGTTACAGCGAATTCAACGATGTGATCGAGGCGATCGCCGCGATGGATGCAGACGTTATCACCATCGAGACCTCCCGCTCGCACATGGAGCTGCTGGAAGCGTTCCGCGTCTTCGACTACCCCAACGACATCGGTCCCGGCGTCTACGACATCCATTCGCCGCGCGTCCCGGACACAACTGAAATGGTCCAGTTGCTGCAGAAGGCCTCCGAGCGAATCCCGGCCGAGCGGCTCTGGGTCAACCCGGATTGCGGCCTGAAAACCCGCGGCTGGGCGGAAACCGAGGCGGCGTTGGTAAACATGGTCGCGGCGGCCCGTCAATTGCGTGCGATGCACCGGGACAAGGTGGCCTGAGCGAGTGTCGGGAAGGGCGGCCGGTCTCACGGCCCGGCCGCGCTGCACCATTTTCGGCTTGTACGCTGTGCGAGCCTTTGTGTTTTTGGCTAATGTAGCGTCCTTTCCTCGACGATTCTTTTCGCCATGACGCCCGCTATCGATCTGCTGAAAAAGGCCAAGGCCGACCACCGCATCCACAGCTACGAACACGATCCCAAATCGGCATCCTATGGCCTCGAAGCCGCTGAGAAGCTTGGCCTGGAGGCGGCAAGGGTGTTCAAGACACTGCTCGCCTGCACCGAAAAGAACGAGCTTCTGGTGGCTGTCGTGCCGGTTGCCGGTTCGCTTGATCTCAAGGCGCTGGCGCAGGCGGCCAAGGTGAAGAAGGTCGACATGGCCGATCCCATGGCGGCGCAACGCGCGACTGGCTATCTGGTCGGTGGCATCAGTCCGCTGGGGCAGAAGAAGCGGCTACGCACGTTTATTGACGTGTCGGCGCAGGCACAACCGAGCATCTATGTCAGCGCCGGGCGGCGAGGGCTGGAGGTGGAACTGGCGGCTGAGGTGCTGGCCGAGCATACCGCAGGCAGCTTCGCCGCCATCGGGCGAAGCTGAAGCGCGGAGCCGGAAGGATCAGAGCGGCGGAAGAATCTCACCGAGATCGGTGGAATTGATGCCGGGAACGTGGATTTCGTTGTTGACCAGTTGCTGGCCTTCCATCTGCGGCTGGGTCACCCAGGTCAGGATGTCGTAGTAGCGACGGATGTTGGCGACGAAATGCACCGGCTCGCCTCCGCGGGCGTAGCCATAGCGCGTCTTGGTGTACCACTGTTTCTGCGCCAGCCTTGGCAGCATCTGTTTCACGTCCAGCCATTTATTCGGGTCTAGCCCTTCGCTTTCGGCAAGTTTGCGCGCGTCTTCCAGGTGCCCACCGCCGACATTGTAGGCGGCCAGGGCGAACCAGGTGCGGTCCGGCTCCTTGATGCTGTCAGGCAGATTGGCATGGACCCGAGCGATGTATTTTCCGCCGCCCTGAATGCTTTGTACCGGATCGAGCCGATTGTTTACGCCCATGGCCTTGGCGGTATTGAGCGTCAACATCATCAGCCCCCGCACGCCGGTTTTCGAGGTCGCTTCGGGCTGCCAGTGGGATTCCTGATAACCGATGGCGGCAAGCAGACGCCAGTCGACGCCGTGTTCCTTGGCCGTCTCGCGGAACACCTTTTCATAGCGCGGCAGACGTTGCTGAAGGTGCTTGGCAAAGGCATAGGCGCCAACGTAGCCGAGCACGTCGACGTGACCGTAATAGCGTTCCCGCAGGCGTTGCAGGGTTCCGTTCTCCTGCGCCTGGGTGAGGAACTGGTTGGCCGCTTCGAGCACGCTGTTGTCTTCGCCCTTGCCAACGATCCAGGCCAGGCTGCTCTGCTCGCCAAGATCGAATGCCGCTCGCGCATTGGTGAAGTACACCTGATTAAGCGCCAGTTCGTTCGACTCGACCAACGTCAGATCCACCTGGCCCTCGTCGACCATGCGCAACAGGTCGACCACTTCCACCGCATCCGATTCTTCGTAGCGAAGATCCGGAAGATCACTCTGCAGGGCCTTGAGCTTTTCGGCCTGACTGCTGCCCTTGAGTACCAGAATACGTTTGCCAACCAGATCTTCCGGTTGGGTTGGACGGCGCTGCCCGCGGCGGTAGACCACCTGAGTCGTGACGTCGAGGTAGGGTTGGGTGAAGCGCGCCATATCCTTGCGCCCTTCGCTGGCCACCAGGCCGGCGGCCGCCAGGGTCGGGCCGCCGGGGCGGTTCAGACGGTTGAAAATCTCTTCGATACTATCGGCCGTCTCGATCTTTAACTTGACGCCGAGATGACTGGCGAAGCGCTTGACCAACTCGTACTCGAAGCCTGCTTCGCCGTTGCGATCCTGAAAATAAGTCGACGGGCTGTTGCGGGTGATCACGCGCAGTACGCCTTCCTCCTTGATCCGCTCGAGTGCGCTGGGCGGTTCAGCGCAGCTGCTGAGCATCAGGAAGAGTCCGGCCGCCAGCAACCAGGAGGCGCAGCGTTTGCGGAATGCAGTTTGGACAAACATCGGCGCAGTATACGCAAAGGCGAACCGCCACCATATCTCGACAGGATCGACGGACTTTGCTAAGCGAAGCGGCGATCGCTGCAACCGGTGCCGCTCGCGGCTTGGCTGTTGGTCGCCCACCGACGAAAACTGTGTCGGAAGATTGCCACAGCGATTTAACGCGATGAAGTCGAGGTGACGTGCGCCGAGCTCGCGGGTTTCGTTTCGCAAGGGCGGCCTTGCCCTGGCGGGCGTGGCCCCGGAGAATCCTACCGTCCTCTCAAGAGCTTGCTGCATGAGCACCGCTGCAACCAAACCCTGGTTCGTCTATCTGATACGCGCCGCCAACGGTTCGCTTTATTGCGGGATAAGCGACGATGCACAGCGCCGCTTCGCCGCTCATCAGAGTGGGCGAGGGGCGCGGTTCTTTCACTCCAGCCCCGCGGTGGCGCTGGTTTATGTCGAAACGCTTGGCAGTAAGGGCGACGCGCTGCGGCGTGAGCGCGCCATCAAGCAAATGAAGAAATCGGCCAAGGAAGCGCTGGTTTCGGCGCAATCCGGCAGCGATCCGGTGAATGTCCAGGCAATCAGCTGAACGGGTAGGCTGCCTCCGTTGGCGCGAGTAAGCTTCCGGTCTACCTAACGACTGGCGGAGCCTGCAATGCACGAAGTGATCCTGCACCACTATCCAACCTCGCCCTTTGCCGAAAAAGCGCGGCTGATGCTGGGTTTCAAGCAGCTCTCCTGGCGTTCGGTGCAAATTCCTCCGGTCATGCCCAAGCCCGATCTCACGGCGCTGACAGGCGGCTATCGGCGCACGCCCGTGCTGCAGATTGGCGCTGACATCTATTGTGATACCGCTCTGATCGCGCGTCGTCTGGAGGCCGAAAAAGCCACACCTGCGCTGTTTCCTGAAGGACAGGAGTTCGTCGCGGCTACGCTGGCGCAGTGGGCTGACTCGGTACTGTTTCTGCACGCCGTGAGTCTGGTGTTCCAGCCCGAGTCGATGGCGATGCGTTTCGCTCAAGTGCCCAAGGCGTTCATTGAGGTGTTCAGCAAAGACCGCGCCGCCTTGTTCAGCAGCGGCTCGGCGACTCGCGTTCCACTGGAGCAGGCTAAGAACCACTGGCCGGTCCTGATGGCGCGTCTGCAACAGCAACTAGCGCGCGGTAATGGAGAGTTTCTGCTTGGCAGCGCACCTTGTGTGGCCGATTTCTCTGTCGCCCATTGCCTTTGGTTCCTTAAAGGCACACCGGTAACTGCGCCGCTGATTGACGCCTATCCAGACGTAGCGGCCTGGCTAGGTAAGGTACTGGCCGTGGGGCACGGCTCACTGTCCGAGCTGTCAGCCGAACACGCCGTCGCTATCGCCCGCGAAGCAACGCCTGCCGAGCTACCGGATGAGCCGTTCTCCGAGCCTAACGGGTTCCAGGCAGGCCAGGCCGTGACCATCTCCGCAGTGGACTACGGCACCGATCCGGTCGAGGGCGAGCTGGTCTTCGCCGGTGTGGAAGAATTGATTCTGCGACGTGAGGATGAACGTGCTGGCGTCGTGCATGTGCACTTTCCGCGCATGGGCTATCGCATCGACGCCCGTTGATGCATCGGGCCCGCGCACATTTCGTTGCGCGGGCCTCCATCGACGCTCGTCAGAGCGCGATGAACAGTAGTGTCACGCCCAGCAGCAAGCGATAGATCACGAAAGGCAGCATGCCCAGCGCGTCGAGCGCCTTGAGGAACAGCTTGATGCAAAGGAATGCGGCAACGAACGACAGTGCTGCACCGATGAAAATGTCATTCCACGGCGCAGCTTCACCTGACTGAGCCAGCTCGACGGCTTTCAGCCCGCCTGCGGCGAGAATCAGCGGTATCGACAGCAGAAAGGAGAAGCGTGCAGCCGTCTGCCGGGTAAAGCCAAGCAGCAGGGCTGCCGTCATGGTGATACCCGAGCGCGATGTGCCAGGAATCAGCGCCAGGGCCTGGGCGAAGCCGATGATCAGTGCGCTTTTCCAGGTCAGCTGATCCATTTCGGCGACACGCCGCCCCTTGACGTCCGCGTACCACAGCAGCAGGCCGAAGATAATGGTCGTGGCCGCAATGAAGAGCATCGATCGGGTGTACTGCTCGATGTAGTCCTCCAGCAGCAAGCCGATGATGCCCGCCGGCAATGTGCCGATGATGATCGCCCAGCCGAGACGGCTTTCCGCGCTGACCTGTCGGCGGAACACGTGTGCCAGCCAGCCACGGGTGGTCGCGATCACTTCGTGACGGAAGCAGATCAATACGGCGAGCAAGGTGCCGACGTGTACCGCGACGTCGAATGCCTGGCCTTGGTCGGGCCATCCAAGCACTTGCGAAGGAAGGATCAGGTGGGCGGAAGATGAAATCGGGAGAAATTCAGTGATGCCCTGGACCAGGGACAGAATAATTAGGTGCAGCCAATCCATTGTGAATCCTTAGCCGTAGCGGGTCGTACAGGGTTGCAGCAGCGATGAGCAGCCATCTGACTGGCAGATAGCCGTTTCATTCCAGCGAGGAGACAGATTTTCGTAGCCGACGTGCTTTGCGAGGCCTTGCGCACAGCCTCAGCAGCCTACGGCGTGATCAGGCGTCGCTGCCCAGCGCCTTATCCTTTGCGTCGCTTGAGTTGATCGGTCAGTTGCGTCGGCAGGTTGCGGATGATCAACATGTCGCGGGCTTCGTCGTACTCAACCTTCGAGCCCAGCAGATGAGATTCGAAGCTGATCGACAGTCCCTCGGCCCGCCCGGTGAACCGCTGAAACTGGTTCAGGGTGCGCTTGTCAGCGGGAATCTCCGGCGAAAGGCCATAGTCCTTGTTGCGGATGTGGTCGTAGAAGGCGCGCGGCCGCTCCTCGTCGATAACGCCGGACAGCTCCTCTAGCGACATGGGCTCACCGATCTTGGCCTGACTGCTGGCATAGCCCACCAGTGCGCTGGTTTTCTCACGTGCCTTTTCGTCGGGCAGGTCTTCGCTCTCGACATAGTCGCTGAAGGCCTTGAGCAGCGTGCGCGTTTCACCCGGCCCATCGACGCCTTCCTGGCAGCCAATGAAGTCGCGGAAGTACTCCGAAACCTTCTTACCGTTCTTGCCCTTGATGAAGGAGATGTACTGCCTGGACTGCTTGTTGTTCTTCCACTCCGAGATGTTGATGCGTGTCGCCAGGTGCAGTTGACCCAAGTCGAGGTGCCTGGCTTCGGCCACGTCCAGCGCGTCAGTAACAGTGACGCCATTGCTGTGATGCAGCAGAGCGATCGCCAGGTAATCGGTCATGCCTTGCTGGTAGTGAGCGAACAGCACGTGGCCGCCAGTTGACAGGTTGGACTCCTCCATCAGCTTCTGCAGATGCTCGACCGCCTGGCGGCTGAACGCGGTGAAGTTCTGATTGCCTTCCATGTATTGCGCGAGCCAGCCGCTGAAGGGGTAGGCGCCGGATTCCTCATGGAAGAAGCCCCAGGCCTTGCCCTGCTTGGCGTTGTAGCTCTCGTTGAGATCGGCCAGCAGGTTCTCGATGGCCTGGGAATCGCCCAGTTCCGAATCGCGGGCATGGAGAACGGCGGGTGTGCCGTCCGGCTTTTTTTCGATCAGGTGAACGATGCTGTGGCGAATCGGCATGAGGTGCTCGCGGCAGGAAAGGCAGACAGGCGGCAGTTTACCCGAGCAACCCCGTCGCTCGCCTTTTGCTGAATAAAAAGGCAGAGGTGGACGACAAGGAGGTTGCGAGTAAGATGGATCCCCCCTCGTTTTTTGCAAAGTGTGTCAGCGATGAATGCGATTTGGCGCAACAGTACCTGGATTCTGCTGGGCGGCTCCTTGATCCTCGCCCTTTCCCTGGGTATCCGGCACGGGTTCGGGCTTTTCCTGCCACCGATGAGCGCCGAATTCGGTTGGGGGCGTGAAACCTTCGCCTTTGCCATCGCCCTGCAGAATCTGATTTGGGGTCTGGCGCAGCCGGTCACCGGCGCGCTGGCTGACCGTTTCGGTGTGGCCCGCGCGGTGCTGCTCGGCGGTGTGCTCTATGCGGTCGGCCTGTTGCTGATGGCGGGCGCGGATTCGCCGGTTTCGCTGTCTCTCAGTGCTGGTCTGCTAATCGGGCTGGGGCTTTCCGGAACGTCGTTTTCCGTGATCCTGGGTGCAGTTGGGCGCGCGGTGCCGGTCGAAAAACGCAGCATGGCGATGGGTATTGCCAGCGCAGCGGGTTCGTTCGGTCAGTTTGCCATGCTGCCCGGCACGCTTGGTCTGATTGGCTGGTTGGGCTGGTCGTCGGCCTTGCTGGCGCTGGGTTTGCTGGTGGCGCTGATCATGCCGCTGGCGCTGATGCTGCGCAGCGGGCCGGCAGCGCCGGTGACCGGCCCGCAGCAAACGCTGATGGAGGCGCTGCGTGAAGCGGTCAGCCACTCCGGCTTCCGCCTGCTGGCGTTGGGCTTTTTCGTCTGCGGGTTTCAGGTGGTGTTCATCGGTATTCACCTGCCGGCCTATCTGGTCGACAAGCAGTTGCCAGCGATGGCCGGCACGACCGTTCTGGCGCTGGTTGGGCTATTCAACATCATCGGTACCTACACGGCGGGCTGGCTGGGCGGTTGTTATTCGAAGCCGAAACTGCTGACTGCGCTTTATCTGGCTCGGGCAGTGGTAATCAGCGCGTTCTTTTTTGCTCCGGTGACGCTCTGGACCGCCTATGCGTTCGGCATCGCCATGGGGCTCCTGTGGCTGTCCACCGTGCCCTTGACTAACGGCACGGTCGCTACGCTGTTCGGCGTGCGCAATCTGTCGATGTTGGGTGGCATCGTGTTTCTGTTCCACCAGATCGGCTCGTTCTTCGGTGGCTGGCTGGGCGGGTGGGTCTATGACACGACTGGCAGTTACGATCTGGTCTGGCAGATTTCCATCGCGCTGAGCCTGATGGCTGCTGCTCTCAACTGGCCAATTCGTGAGCAACCGGTCGAGCGCGTGCGCTTGGCGGCAGGTACGGCCTGATGCGCCGCGTCTGGTTATGGACAGGCGGCGCCGTGTTGGCGTCGCTGCTCTTGGTTGCGGCTTGGTGGGGCTGGCAGCAGGGCGGCCTGGCTCTGCTACAGCTGGGTGTAGGTATCTGCTGATCAATCGTTCGGGTAGTTTTTGCCTCTGGTAGGGAATCAATTGCGCAACGGGTGGCTCCAACAGGCGAGACGAAGGAAGCTTGTCGTTGAATCGTAACCTAAGGCCTGTAAAAAGCTGCGGAATGCAGTTATCTGGAGCTACCGAACCATGTCCACTCTTACCGAACTCGCCCAACAGATTGCCCAGCTCTATCCGCTGCAGGACAAACGCGTCGGCAAGCGCTATCGCGTCGTCGGCGAACTCGCCGGGATGACCGAGCTGGAAGAAATCAACGGGGAGCCGCGGTACATCCAGACGCTGGCCCTGAAAGATCGCCAGCGCTGGGATATTGCCGTCTGAGGTGAATTGCTTCGGCTGGTCATCGGGGAAAACGATCAGCCTGGCGTGCGACTCAACCAGTGATCAGCACGCCACTTCTCGCGCTGTTTGCTATCGAGGTAGGTCCAGGCCACGAAGCGACTGCGCTTTTGCCCTTGGGACATTTGGCACACGCGTATCTGTTGAGCGCCGAGTTTCTTGAGTCGAGCCTGTAGCGGTTGCACGTTGCCCTCTTTCGAAACCAGTGTGCTGAACCAGCAGACCTGCTGGCCCACGTCGCGACTCTCTTCCGCCAGCAGCGCGATAAAGGCTGCCTCCCCACCTTCGCACCAGAGCTCTGCCGCCTGCCCGCCGAAATTCAGTGCCGGCAGTTTGCGCTTGGGGTCGAGCTTGCCGAGGTTGCGCCACTTGCGCTGGCTGCCACTACTGGCTTCGGCCTGCGAGGCGTGGAAGGGCGGGTTGCAGAGCGTAACGTCAAAGCGGTCGTCAGCCTGCACGAGGTGTGCAAATACGTGTCGAGAATGCTGCTGCGGGCGTAGTGCAATGCTCTTGCCCAGCTTGTTCGCCGCGACGATGGTGCGGGCCGAAGCCAATGCAATTGCGTCGATATCCGACCCCGTGAAGCGCCAGCCGTATTCGCGCAAACCGATCAATGGATAGATGCAGTTGGCGCCAGTGCCAATGTCCAGCGCATGAATGCTGGCGCCGCGAGGGATCTCACCGGTGTTTTCGTCTGCCAGCAAGTCGGCCAGACTATGCAGATAGTCAGCCCGCCCTGGAATCGGCGGGCACAGGTAACCTGGCGGTATGTCCCAATGCGCGATGCCGTAGAACTGTTTGAGCAGCGCGCGATTGAATACACGGACTGCCTCCGGGTCGGCAAAATCGATGCTTTCCTTGCCATAGGGATTGATGATGACGAACTTCGCCAATTCGGGACTGCCCGCTATCAGCGCGGGAAAGTCGTAGCGTCCGGTGTGGCGATTACGCGGATGCAGGCTGGCCTTGCCAGCGGTGGGGGCGGCGGCGCGTGATGGCGTTTTAGCTGATTTCGGCACGGTCATGATCGGCTGCAGGTAACGGTAAAAGACCGCATTGTCCCACAGCTTTCAGGCCCGACGTGGCACCAGCAACATCCAGATCAGTCCCCACAACAGCGCGCCGGCACCAAGCCAGAAGGCGCTGTGCAGAGAGCCGCCCATGCTTAGCCAGACGCCGGTGAGCCAGGGGCCAGCCAGCTGGGTCAGGCTGTAGAGTGCAATCAATGCTGCTGAAAGTCGCGGTCCCTGGTGTGGGTGGAGAGTGCGTGCCAGGCGTTGAGTCAGCAATACGGTGCCAAGAAAGGTCCCGCCGACCAGCACGGCGCATAGCAGAATTCCCGACGCGCCGGGCAGCAAGAGCGCCGCCAGAACACCGGCCAGCTGCGTGATGTAACTGAAGCGCAGTGCCAGCGTGTCGCCGAACAGCGCGCCGAGGCGATTCCAGAGCCAGGGTGAAGGCAGGGTAGCCACGGCGACTACCAGCCAGCTGCTTTCCACCAGCCAGTCGCCGGGTTCGACCTGCAACCGAGCAACCATGGGCAGAAAGGTCATCGGCAGGATATAGCCCATGCCGGCACCGGCATACGAGAGAAACAGCGGAGTGCTGGCACGATCCAGCAGACGGCCGCTTGGCGGCTGCGTCGTTTCCCGGGGCGGTTCGTCGGGAGGCATGTCGAGGTTGGCCAGCTGACGCCAGCCCCACCAGGCCAGAGGGATGGACAGCAGTGCTGCGGGCCACCAGCGGTCGGCACCCTGCAGTACACCGTTGCTCAGGCTAACCATCAAACTGGACAGGATCAGCCCCACGCAAACGCCCAAATAGACCAGTCCGCTGGACGACACTCGACGATGACGCGCCAACCATTCCAGAATCAACGAGGGTGCCTGGACAAAGACTAGACCGTTGCTGATGCCATTGAGCAGGCGCAGCGTCGAAAGCGCCTCCACCGATTCGACCTGGGTCTGCGCCAGCGTCGTCACGACGTGTAGCGCCAGCGCCCAAGGCAGACTGCGACGTATCTGCGTCACCTGATGCCAGCGCAGGGCGAGCAGTGCGCCGATCAGATAACCCAAATAGTTCCAGCTGGCGATGCTCGCGCCTTGCTGCACTGTGAGCACCCCATCTTCCACCAGCCACGGCAGCAACGGCGTGTAGACGAAGCGCCCCAGGCCGTGGACGACGAGCAGCAGCGTTGCACCAGCCAGGAGAACAGGAAACAGGGCAGGGCGTTGGGACATGGAGGGCGACCGGAAAGCTGGAATACCGTCCAGCTTACCGGCAGTGGCGAAAGTCAGCCACGCTACGGATGGCTGAGGCCGCCCATCAAAGCGGGAAAAGCAGGGGCACCAGCAACACCGAGGTCAGCATCACCAGCAGCGTGAAGGGCACACCGATGCGTACGAAATCGGCGAAACGATAGTTCCCAGGCCCGAGCACCAAGGTGTTCACCGGAGAGGAAATTGGCGTCATGAAGGCGGCCGAAGCGGCCAAGGCAATGATCATGGCGAAGGGGTAAGGCGATGCGCCCAACTGGTCGGCGGTGGAGATCGCAACCGGCGCCATCAATACGGCCGTCGCCGTGTTGGAGATGAACAGGCCGATGATGGCGGTGAGCAGGAACAAGCAGGCCAGCAGCGCGCGCGGGCCCGCGTCTCCGAATGCACCGATCAGCGCCGACACCGCCAGTGCGATGCCGCCGGTCTTTTCCAGCGCCAGGGCGAAGGGCAACATGCCGACAATCAGGACCAGGCTCTGCCAATGGATGGCCTTGTACGCGCTGTCCATGTCGATGCAACGAAACAAGCCCATGACCAGGCAACCGATCAGCGCGGCGAGCACGTTGGGCACCAGTCCGCTGACCATCAGCGCCACCATCACGGCGAGCCCCAGCAGCGCGAAGGGCGCCTGGTTGGCGGCGGGCGCCACGTCATCGACTTCAGCCGGCAAACTCAAAACGAGGAAATCGCGGCTGATGCCTTGCAGGCGGTGAATGTGCTTCCAACTGCCGGCCACGAGCAATGTGTCACCGGTTTTGAGTTTCTCATCGACCAGCAGGCCTTGGAGCGCTTCGCGGTGGCGCCGAAGCCCCACCACGTTCAGCTTATGCCTGGAGCGGAAACCAAGCGCCTGAATGGTTTTGCCTGGAAGGCTGGAGTCGGGTGGCAGCGCCACCTCGGCCAGCCCGAGTTCGCGGGCGTGGTCGGCATAGTAGGAGGTGTTGAGCTGCAGGGGGGCGAGTCCCAGCTCTTCATAAGCGCCGAGCAACCCAATCGCCGGGCTCGCCAGGTCGACCAGCAATACATCGCCCACCTGCAGTTGGCTGTTACCCGTGGCGATTAGCAGCAGGCGCCGGAACCGTTGCTGCCGGTCGATGGCAATGACGTTGATGCCGTATTGAGTCCGTAGCTTCAGTTCATCGAGCGCCTGGTTGGCCAGCGGTGAAGCGGGCAGCACACGAAGCCTGCGCTCGCGCTCCGGCAGCCGATAGCGCTGAGCGAGCGCCGCCAGCGTGTCTCGCGGTTCGGTTGCCTCGTCTCGCTGCCCTGATCGCCCAAGCCAGCGGCGCGCCACCAGCATGTAAATGATGCCCAACACGAGGATAGTCAGCCCGATGGGCGCGAAGCTGAAGAACGCGAAGCCGTCGAATCCGGCCCGCCGTAACTCACTGTGCACCACCATGTTCGGCGGCGTGGCCACCAGCGTGAGCATGCCGCTCATCAACCCGGCAAATGCCAGCGGCATCATCAGCCGCCTCGGCGAGACGTTCATTTTGACGGCGATGCTGAGCACCACCGGAATGAAGATAGCCACCACACCGGTCGAGCTCATGACCGAACCCAATCCGGCCACTGCCAGTATCAGCAACACCATCAGACGCGTTTCGCTGCTGCCCGAGGAGCGCATCAGCCACTCGCCGAGCCGATAGGCTATGCCGGTCCGCACGAGGCCGTTGCCGATCACGAACAACGCGGCGATCAACACGACGCTGGGATCGCTGAAGCCGGCAAGGGCTTCCGGCACGCTCAGCACGCCGGTTAGCGGAAGGGCAACCATGGCGAGCAGGGCGACGACGTCCATCCGAGGACGGTTAAGAACGAACAGCCCAACGCAGGTTGCCAGTAGTCCAAGAACCAGCAAAAGGTCGAGATTCATGAGGGGGGTAGTCAGGGGTAACCGAGGGCGGATTTGAGCTGGCTGACGTGGCGGTCTATCCACTGTCGATCGATCGCGCCCCAGTCATGAATGCGGTACTGACCGGAATTGTTGCGCTCGCCATCTTCCTGAATGAAGCGGCAGTCAATGTCGATTTCCGCCAGTGCAGCCAGGGTATCTTGCGCGGTACGCCTGGGCATGCCTGTTGCGGTCATCAACGCGGGGACATTGGTGGCTGTGCCGGTATCGATCAGCCAGGCGACGTAGAGTCGACGGTAGAAACTGCTTTTGGTCTTGCTGATCATTCGCTCTTCCTGATCACCCGAACCGTCGAGCCTGCAGTCTGGCTCCAACGGTTCGGGCATTACCTGTCAATTAGCGCAGCGCGAGCATGCCGATGTAGGTGACCGCACCGGCAGTGTAGCCGAGGAAAGCCAGCAGACTCACGCGCTTGACGTACCAGGTGAAGCTGATCTTTTCCATGCCCATGGCTGCTACACCTGCGGCTGAACCAATGATGAGCGTGCTGCCACCCGTCCCGGCGCAATACGCCAGCATCTCCCAGAAATTGCCGTCTTCAACGAACTGCGACAACCAGGCGACTTCGGCGGCGGGCGCTGCATCAAGCGTCTCCGGGCTGATCAGCGGATACATCTTCATCGAGCCGGCAACCAGTGGCACGTTGTCCACCACCGCCGACAGCAGGCCGATGCTGTAGTTGATCGGATATATATGTCCGAGGGTGTCACGCAGCGCCGTGGCGACCTGGGTCAGGTGGCCAGCTGTAGCGAGCGCCGCAACCGCCAGAAGGATGCCAAGGAAGAACAGCACGCTCGGAGTATCGACCTTGCGCAGAACGCCCACGACCGAGAGCGGGTGCTTGTGATCGTCTTCTTTGTGACGATGTAGAAATTCGGTCGTGACCCAGAGCACGCCGAGTCCGAACAGGATGCCCATATACGGCGGCAAGTGCGTCACGGTCTTGAAGACCGGCACGAATACCAGCGCGCCGATACCGAGTGCCAACACCAGGTTGCGTTCGAATGCCGTCGTGGCTGGCGGATTGCTTTCGGCCAGGTGCGCCCTGGCACCTGGGCGGGGCACTTCGCCGCGCATGCTAAAGCTGAGAATCAACAGCGGAACAAGCAGGCAGACCAGGCTCGGGAGGAACAATCCAGCGATTACGCCAGAGGCAGTGATCTGGTTACCGATCCAGAGCATGGTGGTTGTGACGTCGCCAATCGGCGACCAGGCGCCGCCAGCGTTGGCAGCGATAACCACGACGCCGACGAACAACCAGCGTTCTGGACGGCCGCGGATCAGTTTGCGCAGCAGCGAGACCATGACGATGGTAGTGGTCAGGTTGTCCAGCGCGGCGGACAAGAAGAAGGTCAAAAAGCCGATGATCCACAACAGGTGCACGCGCTTGCGCGTCTGGATACGATCTGTAATGACCTTGAAACCTTCGTGCGAATCGATGAGTTCGACAATGGTCATGGCGCCAAGCAGGAAGAACAGGATTTCCGAGATTTCGCCCAGATGATGCCGCAGTGATTCGACTACGTAGGCTGACGGATCGGCGAGGTCATGGCCTGCCGACGGCAATAGCGGCACGATGGCTTCTGCGCCGAGTATCAATGCGGTCCAGCAAAGCACTGCTGTGAGAATCGCCGCGGCGGCCTTGTCAATTTTCAGCGGATGCTCGAAAGCTATGCATAGATAGCCCAGAATAAATAGAACAGCCATGAGTACATACATCGGAGGGACTCCATTTTTTATAAACCGTGCCGGGCCATTCGGGTTGTTGATCTGGCTCGGGGCTGACAGGCTTAAAAATGGGGCGACTGGCGGTGCGAGAGAATTAAGTAACCGCGGTACGGAAGGTTTTACCTGCGTCGTGAACGGCTGCGCGTAGGGCAAACCGCCTCGGGTTCGCTTCGCTGCTGACTTACTTCATGTCGTGGAGCTTTCCGCGTGGGTTCAGGCCTGTCAGTTGCAATTCGTTATCGTCGTGTGCGGCATAGTGTACCAGCGGCGCTGAAAGCGACTTGTCATCAATCAAGCGCAGTTATCTAAGCCAAAAGGCCAGCACATCAAGTGCTGGCCTTTCGCTGATTACAGGCTGGCGATGCGCTCGCGCTGCTCGAGCAGTCTGGCTTTGGCTTGCTCAGCCTCAGACAGTTTCGCGCGTTCCTTGTCGATCACTTCTGCTGGCGCCTTGTCGACGAAGCCGGCATTGGCGAGTTTGCCGCCGACGCGTTTCACTTCGCCGTCGAGTCTGCCAATCTCCTTGTCGAGGCGAGCCAGTTCGGCTTCTTTATCGATCAGCCCCGCCATGGGAACCAGTACCTGCAGATCGCCCACCAGCGCCGTGGCGGACAGCGGCGCCTCTTCGCTAGCGGCAAGGACCCGAACGCTTTCCAACTTGGCCAGCTTCTTCAGCAGCGGCTCGTTATCGGCGAGGCGACGCTGGTCGGATTCGCTGGCATTGCCCAGCACCACGTCGATGCGCTTGGCCATGGAGATGTTCATTTCGCCACGGATCTGGCGGATGCCGAGCATGAACGCCTTGACCCATTCGATATCGTTTTCGGCCGCCTCATCGAGGCGCTCAGGGTTGAATTCCGGCCAGGGTTGCAACATCAGGGTCGGGCCGGATTTGCCCGCCAGCGGCGCAACGCGTTGCCAGATCTCTTCGGTGATGAACGGCATGAAGGGATGTGCAAGCCGTAGGGCCGTTTCCAGTACGCGCACCAACGTGCGGCGAGTGCCGCGCTGGCGTTCGATACTGGCGGTTTCGTCCCACAGCAGCGGCTTGACCAGCTCCAGATACCAGGCGCAGTACTCGTCCCAGATGAATTCGTACAACGCCTGAGCAGCCAGATCGAAGCGGAAGGCTTCGAGTTGGCGGGTCACTTCGGCCTCGGTGCGTTGCAGCGCCGAAATGATCCAGCGATCAACCGGAGAGAGCTCGACGGGTTCGTCGTTGATTCCTGTGTCCTTGCCCTCGGTGTTTTCGAAGACGAAGTTGGCGGCGTTCCAGATCTTGTTGCAGAAGTTGCGGTAGCCCTCGACGCGGCCCATGTCGAACTTCACGTCGCGGCCCGTGGAGGCTAGCGAGCAGAAGGTGAAGCGCAGCGCATCGGTGCCATAGCTGGCGATACCGTCGGGGAATTCGGCGCGGGTCTGCTTGGCGATTTTCTCGGCCAGCTTGGGCTGCATCATGCCGCTGGTGCGCTTTTGCAGCAGCGCGTCCAGCTCGATGCCGTCGACGATGTCCAGCGGGTCGAGCACGTTGCCCTTGGACTTGGACATCTTCTGACCTTGACCATCGCGAACAAGCCCGTGCACATACACCGTCTTGAACGGGATCTGGCCAGTCAGGTGAGTCGACAGCATGATCATCCGGGCCACCCAGAAGAAGATGATGTCGAAGCCGGTAACGAGTACATCAGTCGGATGGAACGTCTTGAGGAAGTCGGTCTGCTCGGGCCAGCCGAGCGTGGAGAACGTCCACAGGCCAGAGCTGAACCAGGTGTCCAGAACGTCTTCGTCCTGACGCAATTCGACCTCGCTGCCGAGGTTGTAGCGAGTGCGGGCTTCCATCTCGTCGCGGCCGACATAGACATTGCCAGCCTCGTCGTACCAGGCCGGGATGCGATGACCCCACCACAGCTGACGGCTGATGCACCAGTCCTGGATATCACGCATCCAGCTGAAGTACATGTTTTCGTATTGCTTGGGTACGAATTGGATCTCACCGCTCTCGACGGCCTTGATCGCCTTGTCTGCCAGCGGCTTGGTCGAGACATACCACTGATCGGTCAGCCAGGGTTCGATGATGGTGCCGGAGCGGTCACCGCGCGGGACTTTCAACGCATGGTCGTCGATTTTCTCGAGCAGGCTCATGGCTTCGAACTCGGCGACGATGGCTTTGCGCGCATCGAAACGATCCATATGCGCGTAGCCGTCGGGCAGGCTCGCGTCGACCTTGTCGTTCGGCGTACCGTCGATGTTGAACACCTGCGCGCGAGCCAGCACAGCGGCGTTGCGGTCGAAGATGTTGATCAGCGGGAGGTGGTGGCGCTTGCCGACTTCGTAATCGTTGAAGTCGTGGGCGGGCGTGATCTTTACGCAGCCGGTGCCGAACTCAAGGTCGACGTAGTCATCAGCCACGATGGGGATCAGACGGTTCACCAGCGGCAGCATGATGTGGCGGCCGATGAGGTTCTTGTAGCGCTCGTCCTCCGGATGTACCGCAACGGCAGCATCACCCAGCATGGTTTCCGGGCGGGTGGTGGCGACGACCAGATAATCCTTGCCGTCCGCCGTCTTGCAGCCGTCGGCCAGCGGGTAGCGCAGGTGCCAGAGGTGACCTTTCTCGTCGTGGTTTTCGACTTCCAGATCGGAAATTGCGGTGTGCAGCTTGGTGTCCCAGTTGACCAGGCGCTTGCCACGGTAGATCAGACCATCCTCATGCAGCCGAACGAAGGCTTCCTTTACGGCGTTGGACAGGCCTGCATCCATGGTGAAGCGTTCGCGCGACCAATCTACCGAAGAACCCAGGCGGCGGATCTGACGAGTGATGTTGCCGCCGGATTCCTCCTTCCATTCCCAGACCTTCTCCAGAAACTTGTCGCGACCCAGGTCGTGACGGCTGACGCCCTGCGCACCGAGTTGACGTTCGACCACCATCTGCGTGGCGATACCGGCATGGTCTGTGCCCGGTTGCCACAGCGTGTTGCGGCCCTGCATGCGACGGAAACGAATCAGCGCATCCATGATCGCGTTGTTGAAGCCATGCCCCATATGCAGGCTGCCGGTGACGTTCGGCGGCGGGATCATGATGGTGTAGGGCTCGCCTGAACCCTGGGGGGCGAAATAGTTATTCGATTCCCAGGTCTGGTACCAGGAAGTTTCGATGGCGTGCGGCTGGTAGGTCTTGTCCATGCGGCGGGACCCTTAGAACGGCTGATCGGAAAAGCCGGCAAGTATAAAGGCAAAGTAGATGATCGGCAGGGTTGCGATGCCGCTTTTGTCCCGCAGGCACCGCTGAGCTGCGCGTGAAGGTCTGTTCCGGCGCGACCTGTGCCTGTTGCCAGAGAATCAGGAGCGATGCGACTTGATCAGCTGCTCGGCGCGTGCTTCCAGGCGAACTCGAAGTTCGGCTTCGATCTGCGGCACGAAGTCATCGATGACCTCCTGCAGGATCAGTTGCGCGGCATTGCGCAACTCGTGGTCGAGATGCCGCTCGGCGAGTGTTCGAAAGGCTGTGCGTACGGCGGGCTCGCGTGGCTCGACCTCAGGTTCGGCGGCCGATGCGGGCGCGTATTCGACGATATCCGAAAGCATGGGAATGCTATCCGGGTCCAGCGTCTCGCTCAGCAGCGGCGGGTCCTGGTCGCCCAATAGCGCGCGAATGGATTCCAGATCATCGAGAAGGTGGGCTTTGGGGGGGCGCGATTGTGTCATGTACGGGGCATCCGGAATTGAGCGTCCAGGCGTATTGAGGGTGGTCCTGATCGGGCATTGGCCCACAAACTATCGATGTCGATCGGCGGCGGGCCCGGCGGCTCCTTCGCTTGCGGCCAGCACTCGTTACAGCTCGACTCTCTTGGGATCATAGCCACGCTGCCGGTAGAGGCGAAAATTGTCCCGGCAGACGGTCAGTAGCTCGGGCTGCTGATTGACGATTTCGATCACCCGGCTGAACCGGTCCGTATGCGGCGACAGGGTGGGTGACAGATTGATCAACAAACCCTGCGTGGCGGCGGGTGGCTGCTCGGTACCGATCACCACGGGCGCTTGAGGATGGTCGTCATAAAGCTCATGCGGAATGAAGCGCTCGGCGCGAAAGCTCCAGAGCAGCTCGTCCAATTCATTGCACTGCTGGTTATCCTGGCAGCGAATGAATACCGACAGGCCGTGCTGCCAGCCCTTGCTCGCCAATTGGCAGGCCGCTCTTGCACGGCCTGCCGGTTCGCTGTCAGGCAATACGTAGAATTCGATCCGCGTCATGCCCGACTTCCGCTCGTTTTGCTCATGCCTGCTCGGCTCGGTCCAGCAGATACTGGGTCAGCAGGGGGACTGGACGTCCCGTTGCGCCTTTTTCCTTGCCGCCACTGATCCAGGCGGTACCGGCGACGTCCAGGTGCGCCCAGGGGTAGGCCTTGGTAAAGCGCGAAAGGAAGCAGGCGGCGGTAATGGTGCCGGCCTTCGGTCCACCAATGTTGGCGATGTCAGCGAAGGGGCTGTCCAGCTGTTCCTGATATTCGTCGAACAATGGCAGTTGCCAAGCGCGGTCGTCGGCTTTCTGGCCAGCGCCCAATACATGCTGCAGCAATTCGTCGTTGTTGCCCAGCAGGCCGGACGTGTTGCTGCCCAGCGCTACGATGCAGGCGCCGGTCAGGGTGGCCACGTCGATCACTGCGCGGGGCTTGAAACGCTCGGCGTAGGTCAGGGTGTCGCAGAGCACCAAACGGCCTTCGGCGTCGGTGTTGAGGATCTCGACAGTCTGGCCGCTCATGGTGGTGACAATGTCGCCAGGGCGAGTGGCGTTGCCGCTGGGCATGTTTTCCGCGCAAGCAAGAAGGCCGACGAGGTTGATCGGGAGCTCAAGTTCCAATGCGGCCCGGAAGGTGCCCAGCACGCTGGCAGCGCCGCACATGTCGTACTTCATTTCGTCCATGCCCTGGCCGGGCTTGAGGCTGATGCCTCCGGTGTCGAAGGTGATGCCTTTGCCGACCAGCGCGTAGGGCTGATCGCCCTTTTTTCCGCCGTTGTACTGCATGACGACGATACAGCCGGGCTGGTCGCTGCCCTGGGATACAGCCAGGAAGGAGCCGGCACCGAGTTCACGCAGCTTCTTTTCGTCCAGAACCTCGACTTTCAGGCCTTTGAAGGTCTTGCGAAGCTGCTTGGCCTGCTCGGCCACATAGCTTGGGTGGCAGATGTTCGGCGGCAGGTTGCCAAGGTCACGGGCGAAACTCATGCCGGCGGCAATCGCCGCGGCGTGGCGAGCGGCCTGCTCGATACGCGCCTGATCCGCCTTGTCAGTCAGAAGGATTATCTTGCCGAGCTTCGGCTCGTTGTTCTTCTTGCTCTTGAACTGGTCAAAAACGTACTGACCATCGGCCAGTACCTCGACCAGCATACGGGCACGTGCATAGATGTCTCGGTCCTTGACCTGCACATCCTGCAGGGCAAAGGTCGCATCGCCGCCGGCAAGGCCTTTGAGTACGCCGAGTGCAGCGCCGGCAATCTTGCGCCACTGCCGCCCGTCGCGCTCGTCGTCCTTGCCGGTGCCAACCAGCAGGACGCGATCAGCCTTGAGATTTGGCAGGCTATGCAGCAACAGGGTCTGTCCGGCCTTGCCATTCAGGTCGCCGCGTTTGAGAACTGCGCTGATGGCACCTCCACTGGCCTGGTCCACAGACTGGGCTGTGGCGCCGAGTAGGCCCTCTTCGCCAACGGGCAGAACCAGAGTGGCAGTTTTTGCCGCAGCTGCTTTGGTGTTCTTTACAACAAATTCCATGGCGTCGAGTCCCCAAGACAAAGAGTCGGGTTTGCAGGATAATGCCGGGCTTGTTTTCCGGTGGTTCGTCTACCGGGGCGTTGGAAAATGCTGAGTGGATCCAACGACCTGTTACGGGCGGGCCGGCTGCTTGGCGGCTAGTTTGAGCGTAGCCGCCGGAGCCTGACAACCCTGGAGTGTCCGGTTTGATCGTCTTTCGTTACCTGTCCCGTGAGCTTTTGGTCACCCTGAGCGCGGTAAGTGCTGTGCTGCTGGTGATCATCATGAGCGGCCGTTTTATCAAATACCTGGCGCAGGCCGCACAGGGGCTGCTCGATCCGGGCGTGCTGCTGATGATCATGGGGTTCCGTCTGCCGGGGTTCCTGCAGCTGATTCTGCCGCTAGGTTTGTTCCTGGGCATCCTGCTGGCTTATGGGCGGCTTTACCTCGATAGCGAGATGACCGTCCTCTCGGCCACCGGCATGAGTCAGCGTCGACTGCTCGTATATAGCCTTGCGCCGGCCGCGCTGGTTGCCGCGCTGGTTGGCTGGTTGAGCCTCGGCTTGGCTCCGCAGGGCGTCGCCGAGGTTGATCGTATTCTCAATGAGCAGGATTCTTTGACTGAGTTCGATACGCTGGTGCCAGGGCGCTTTCAGACGCTGCGCGACGGAACTCGGGTGACCTATACCCGCGAATTGACTGACGATCGCACCGAGCTGGCCGGCGTGTTCATCTCCGAGACCAATCTATCCAGCGCGACCGGTGAGAAACGTGGGCTCTCCGTTTTGGTCGCCGAAAGCGGGCGCCAGGAAATCCAGCCTGACGGAAGCCGCTATCTGATTCTGGAGAACGGCTATCGCTATGACGGCAATCCGGGGCAGGCTAATTATCGGGCGATCCAGTACGACACCTACGGCGTGCTGCTGCCCCGGCCGGAGGTCAGTGTCGAGCTGAGTGAACGAGAGTCAATGTCGACGGTTGATCTGCTTGGGAGCGACGACATTCGTTTGCAGTCCGAACTGCAGTGGCGGTTGTCTTTGCCGCTGCTGGTGTTCATCGTCACACTGCTCGCGGTCCCGTTGTCGAAGGTCAACCCACGCCAGGGACGCTTCCTGAAACTGCTGCCCGCAATCCTTTTGTATATGGCTTACCTCGCGTTGCTCATCGCTGCACGTAGCTCCTTGGACAAGGGTCGGATACCGCCGACGTTGGGGCTCTGGTGGGTACACGGAATTTTCTTCGCGATAGGGATGCTGATGCTTTACTGGGAACCGTTAAGGCTTGCCATCAGCAAGCGCCGCAGCCTGTCGAGGGCCGCTCATGCGTAAGCTCGATCGCTACATTGGCAGTCACGTGCTGCTGGCGATTCTGACGGTGTTGGGCATCATTGTCGGCCTGGCATTGTTGTTCGCCTTTATCGACGAGCTGGGTGACGTGAAAGGCAGCTATGGCACCTTGGACGCTGCCGTTTATGTGTTGCTGACCACGCCCTCTCGAATCTACGAGATGTTGCCGATGGCGGCCCTGATCGGCTGCCTTATCGGTCTTGGCACTCTGGCGAGCAGTAGCGAGCTGACCATCATGCGTGCTGCCGGCGTGTCTCTCGGGCGAATCGTGCTGGCCGTGATGAAGCCAATGCTGTTGCTGCTTCTGATCGGTGTACTGATTGGTGAATATGTATCGCCCTGGAGCGAAAACATTGCTCAGGCCAATCGATCTTCGGCTCAGGGCGCTGGTGAAGCGCAGAGCAGCAAGCGCGGGCTCTGGCATCGTCAGGGTGACGAATTCGTGCATATCAATGCGGTGCAACCCAGTGGTTTGCTGCTCGGCGTCACCCGCTACCGATTTGACGAGCAGCGGCAGTTGCTATCGGCAAGTTTTGCCCGGCGTGCACGTTATGAGGGCGATCGATGGTTGCTCAGCGATGTCGCTACGACGCATTTTCGAGGCGATCACACTGAGGTGACCAAGGCCGCCGAAGAGCGCTGGGATGTGCAGCTGACGCCACAGCTGGTCGGTACGGTCGTAATGGAGCCGGATGCGCTGTCGATCACCGGGTTATGGCGCTACATCCATTATCTGGGCGAGCAAGGGTTAAACAACGGGCGCTATTGGTTGGCGTTCTGGAGCAAGGTGTTGCAGCCGGCCGTGACGGTGGCGCTGGTATTGCTGGCAATCTCGTTCATCTTTGGGCCGCTGCGCTCTGTGACGCTCGGTCAGCGTATTTTCACCGGTGTCATAGTTGGTTTCGTATTCCGCATTTTGCAGGACCTGCTGGGTCCGGCGAGCCAGGTGTTCGGCTTCTCACCGCTACTAGCAGTGGCGGTACCAGCGGCTATCTGCGCGCTGGCCGGTGTCTGGTTGTTGCGGCGGGCGGGATAACCAGGGGAAATGACGAAAGTGCTTGAGGCTGGAAGCTGGCGGAGAGAGCTGCAAGCCCCAAGCTGCCCAAAAGGTTCGGCCAGTCGGCAGGCGAACCGAGCAGCCTCCGGTCTATTTCTTATGCGTATTCTTCGGTAGCTGGACGACCTGGCTCTCGGAATAGATGTCCTGCCATGTCCGGTTTTGCTTGTCCCAAAGCATCCACCAGTAGCCCAAGCCCAGGGCGAGCCAGGAGATTATCGCAATCAGGAAGCGCAACAGTGCCTGCCATAAGTCTATGGCGGTGCCGTCGGTGTTTTGGATCCGCACCCCCCAGACCTGCATTCCGAGCGTCTGACCGTTGTGCGTCCAGAACTTGGCAAAAAAGGCGAACAGGGTGAACAGCAGCAATGTCGACAGGATCGGGTCTATATCGAGGCCGCCTGATTCAGCGACAGCCCTAAGGCCCTCACTGCCATAGAAAAAGCGCAAGATCACCTGCTGATAAAACAGCGTGACCACCATCATCAGTGCGATCGACAGAAAAGCATCATAGAGGATGGCGGCGAGTCGACGAGTCAGGCCGGCGGCAGGAAACGGGCCCTGCGGGCTGAGCGGGTGGTTGCGCATGCATGTTGTCTCGCTAGAAAAGGCAGTGGCGCATTCTACGGAAACGCGCGCATAAAAAAGCCCCTGATGTTGTCATCAGGGGCTTTTCGGAGCGGGGCTTATTCCTGGATTTGAACCTGATCAGCCTGCATGCCCTTTTGACCTTGCACAGCGATGAAGCTGACCTTCTGGCCTTCTTTCAGACTTTTGAAGCCGTTGCCTTCGATCGCGCGGAAGTGCACGAACAGATCCGGACCGCTTTCAGGCGTGATGAAACCAAAACCTTTTTCGTCGTTAAACCACTTGACGGTACCGTTCTGACGATTCGACATAGCTTTGTATCCTTGAAACTCAATAGTGGAAACGCCACTGCATATGCAGAAAGCGGAAACTGGTTGCAAGGAGTAAAGAGTCGAACGGATGTAGCGGATCTGAAGATCTACTGCATCAGGCCACGATTCAACAGCGACCCATGCAAACACAGTGGGCACACTCTACGATAACTCGCTGGGCGATGCCAAGCCCTTGGAGCCATAGACTTATACCCACTGCAAGCGGCGCTTTCAGTGCTGTTGGTGTTGCAGAAGTTCTGCTTTATCGCAGTTGATACGGCCGACGCTGCCTGCCATACCGGCAGTGGAAAGCCGTTTTGCTTGCAGCTAAGGCTTGCTTCGGCAGGGTGCTGTTGGCGTGTCGCAGGGGTGACGCCGCTGTTTGCTGCGGTTCCCCTTCATCAGAGGGCAAAGTTGCCTCTGATCACTGAATTATGGTGCCTCGAGAGAGACTCGAACTCTCACGTTGTTACCAACGGCGGATTTTGAATCCGCTGCGTCTACCGATTCCGCCATCGAGGCACAGTGGCGGCGCAGTATAGGGATGCAATGCGTAACGGTCAATCGTCTAGCGTGGTCAGAATGAGGTGTTTCCGCTAAGCTTTGCGCCCCTGATGTCCCGTGCTGATCTTTTCAATGCAAGTCTCTGCTTTTTCCTTCGATCTTCCTGATTCGCTGATCGCCCGACATCCTTTGGCCGAGCGTCGTGGCAGTCGTTTGCTGACACTTGACGGGCCGACCGGTTTGCTTGGTCACCACAGCTTTGCTGAGCTGCTCGATTGCGTACGCCCCGGCGACCTGATGGTGTTTAACAACACGCGGGTGATTCCGGCGCGCCTGTTCGGCCAGAAAGCGACTGGTGGCAAAGTCGAAGTGCTTGTCGAGCGCGTGCTCGATGATCGCCGGGCGCTGGCGCATATACGGTCCAGTAAGTCGCCCAAGCCTGGGGGCAGGATTCACATCGATGGTGGGGGCGACGCGCTGATGCTGGCGCGGCATGATGCGCTGTTCGAATTGGAGTTCAACGAAGACGTATTGCCGTTGCTGGAGCGCGTCGGCCATATGCCATTGCCGCCTTATATAGATCGGCCGGACGAAGCCGCGGATCGTGAACGCTACCAGACGGTCTATGCGCAACGGGTGGGCGCAGTTGCTGCGCCAACGGCCGGCTTGCATTTCGATGCACAGTTGCTGGCGGCGCTGCGTGATAAAGGGGTTGAGAGTGCGTTTGTCACGCTGCATGTCGGCGCGGGTACTTTTCAACCCGTGCGTGTCGAGCGTATCGAAGAGCACCATATGCATCGCGAATGGCTCGAAGTTGATCAGGGTGTCGTCGATGCAGTGGCGGCCTGTCGTGCTCGAGGCGGTCGTGTGGTGGCCGTAGGTACCACCAGCGTACGTTCGCTTGAGAGTGCTGCGCGCGACGGCGTGCTCAAACCATTCAGTGGCGATACCGACATCTTTCTTTATCCAGGCAAGCCGTTTCATGTGGTCGATGCGCTCGTCACTAACTTCCATCTGCCTGAGTCGACGCTGCTGATGCTGGTTTCCGCGTTCGCTGGCTACCCGGAAACCATGGCCGCCTATGCCGAGGCGATCGCCAGCGGTTATCGTTTTTTCAGTTACGGTGATGCCATGTTCATCACGCGCAATCCGGCCCCGCGCGGCCCCGAGGATTCCCAATGAGTCGTACCTGTCACATGTCTTTCGAGCTGCTTGCCACCGAAGGCAAAGCCCGTCGTGGGCGTTTGACCTTTCCGCGAGGCACGGTAGAAACCCCGGCGTTCATGCCGGTGGGCACGTATGGCACCGTGAAAGGCATGCTGCCGCGCGATATCGAGGAGATCGGGGCGCAGATCATTCTCGGCAATACCTTTCATTTGTGGTTGCGGCCGGGCACCGAAGTCATCAAGGCGCACGGCGACCTTCACGACTTCATGCAGTGGCAGGGGCCGATCCTGACCGACTCGGGCGGTTTCCAGGTGTTCAGTCTCGGTGCGATGCGCAAGATCAAGGAGGAGGGCGTCTACTTTGCCTCGCCAGTCGATGGCGCCAAAGTCTTCATGGGACCCGAGGAGTCCATGCAGGTGCAGCGCGATCTCGGCTCCGATATCGTGATGATATTCGACGAATGCACGCCCTATCCGGCCGACGAAGATGTCGCGCGGCGCTCGATGGAGTTGTCGCTGCGCTGGGCGCAGCGCTCCAAGGATGCCCACGGTGACAGTCCTGCGGCGCTGTTCGGCATCGTTCAGGGCGGCATGCACGAGTCGCTGCGCATGCGCTCACTGGAGGGGTTGTGCGAGATTGGTTTCGACGGTCTGGCGATCGGCGGCCTCTCGGTCGGCGAGCCGAAGGAGGAAATGCTTCGCGTGCTTGATTTCCTCCCGCCGCAGATGCCGGCCGATAAGCCGCGTTACCTGATGGGGGTGGGCAAGCCGGAAGATCTGGTCGAGGGCGTGCGCCGCGGTGTGGACATGTTCGATTGCGTCATGCCGACGCGCAATGCGCGTAACGGGCATCTGTTTACCGACAGTGGGGTGATCAAGATTCGCAACGCCATGCACCGGCACGACGAATCTCCGCTGGATGCCGGTTGCGACTGTTACACCTGCAAACACTTCTCCCGCGCCTATCTGCATCATTTGGATAAGTGTGGCGAAATGCTGGGCAGCATGTTGAATACAATCCACAACTTGCGTCATTACCAGCGTCTGATGGCTGGTTTACGCGATGCTATTCAACAGGGTACATTGGCGACCTTTGTCGACGCCTTCTATGCCAAGCGCGGTCTGCCAACGCCGCCGCTTGCGTGACGAATCCATAACTAAACTGATCTCTGCAACAGGAGTGCTACATGAGCTTTCTGATTCCCGCCGCCTACGCTCAAGAGGCTGCCGCTGGTCCCGCCGGTAGTGGCTTCGAGTGGCTGTTCCTGGTTGGTTTTCTGGTCATTTTCTATCTGATGATCTGGCGTCCACAAGCCAAGCGCGCCAAGGAACATAAGAACCTGATCGGCGGCTTGCAGAAGGGTGACGAAGTGGTGACTTCCGGTGGTATCGCGGGCAAGGTCACCAAAGTTTCTGATGACTTCGTCGTGATCGAGGTTTCCGATTCGGTGGAGCTGAAGTTCCAGAAGGCAGCGATTGCCGCAACGTTGCCCAAGGGCACGCTGAAAGCCATCTGAGCTGACTACTACTCAACACCAACGACGGGGCGCGCAAGGCGCCCCGCGTCATTAGACGGGCTGCGTCATGCTCAATAGATTCCCTCTCTGGAAATACCTGCTGATAGTGGTGGTGATAGGCATTGCCTTCATCTATTCGGCACCAAACCTCTACCCTGATGATCCGGCGGTTCAGGTCACTGGCGCTGCGGCTTCGCTCAACGTCACTGAAGCCGATCTTGATCGAGCCAGCAAGGCACTTGCTGCGGCCGGCATCGAAGTCAAGGCAGCGGGCCTGGACGAACAGGGTCGTGGCGGTTTGTTGCGCCTGACCAATCAGGACGATCAGTTGCCCGCCAAGGATGTGGTGCGCCGCGCGCTGGGCGATGCCTACGTGGTTGCGCTCAACCTTGCGCCCACGACGCCTGAGTGGCTGCGCAATTTGGGCGCGAGCCCGATGAAGCTGGGCCTGGATTTGTCCGGTGGCGTGCATTTTCTGCTCGAAGTCGACATGGAAAAAGCCATCGAAACACGTCTCAACGTTTACGAGGGTGAGGTCAAGAGCCTGTTGCGCAAGGAGCGCGTGCGCTATCGCAGCCTCCCGTTGACTGATAATGCTGTACAGCTAGGTTTTGCCGATGAAGCCACGCTTTCGGCTGCCCAGGCGCTGATCCGCAAGAGCTTCAACGATTTTGAGCTGACTTCCACCGAACGCAATGGCCAGCAGGTGCTGCGCCTGGCCATTACCGAGGCCAAGCTGGCGGAGATTCGCGAGTATTCGATCAAGCAGAACCTGACCACGGTCCGTAATCGGGTCAATGAGTTGGGTGTCTCCGAACCCTTGGTCCAGCGTCAGGGTGCCAACCGCATCGTGGTTGAGCTTCCGGGGGTTCAGGATACGGCCGAAGCCAAGCGTATCCTGGGCAAGACCGCCAACCTCGAGTTCCGGCTGGCTGCTGAAGCCGATGCCGCGCGGGCGACAACCGAAACATTTGAATTCCGTGAGGAGGGGCGGCCGCCTGTTCAGCTCGAGCGCAATCTGATCATTACTGGCGACCAAGTCACCGACGCTCAGGCCAGCTATGACGAGAACGGCCGACCTCAGGTGAATATCCGTCTGGATGGTCACGGCGGCGATCTGATGAACCGCGCCACTCGCAACAACGTTGGGCGCAGCATGGCGGTTGTGTTCATCGAGCAGCGGCCGACAACGCGCTACGTTAAGCAGATGGTCGACGGTGTTGAGCAGGAAGTGCGCGTTGAGACCTTCCAGGAAGAGAAAAAAGTCATCAGCCTGGCAACTATCCAATCTCCGTTGGGCAGTCAGTTCCGCATCACTGGTCTAGATGGTCAGGGTGAGTCATCCGAGTTGGCTCTGTTGCTTCGTGCTGGCGGCCTGGCTGCGCCGATGTACTTTGCTGAAGAGCGCACCATCGGCCCGAGTCTGGGCGCTGAAAACATCCAGCTCGGTGTCGAGGCGGCGATGTGGGGCTTCCTGTTCGTCGCGGTGTTCATGGTGCTGATCTACAAGTTCTTCGGGGTGCTAGCTACGGTTGCCCTGCTGTTCAACATGGTAGTGCTGACGGCGTTGATGTCGATGCTGGGCGCCACGCTGACGCTGCCGGGTATCGCCGGTATCGTGTTGACGATGGGCATGGCGGTTGACGCTAACGTGCTGATTTTTTCGCGGATCCGAGAAGAAATTGCCAATGGCATGTCTGTTCAGCGCGCCATCCATGAAGGCTTCGATCGGGCGTTTTCGGCGATCGTTGACGGCAACCTCACGACGCTACTGGTCGGCGGCATACTCTTCGCCATGGGAACCGGACCGATTAAGGGCTTCGCCGTTACGCTCTCGCTCGGGATTATCACTTCCATGTTTACTGCTGTCATCGTGACTCGAGCCATGGTCAACCTGATCTATGGTGGCCGTGATCTTAAGAAGTTGTGGATTTAAGGGGCTAGCACGATGAAACGCGTAATCAATTTCATGGGCGTGCGTCATGTGGCGTTTGCTCTGACCGTAGTGCTCACGCTTGCCTCCCTGGCTAGTCTGGCGGTAAAGGGTCTGAATTTCGGTCTGGACTTTACCGGCGGCACGCTAATCGAGCTCTCTTACGAGCAGCCGGTCGCGCTGGATCAGGTGCGCTCTCAGCTTGCCGGTTCCGGTTTCAACGAGGCTGTGGTTCAGAGCTTTGGTGCCACCACTGATGTCCTCGTGCGCATGCCGGGCGACGATCCTCTACTGGGCGAGCGCATTGCCGAAGCGCTGCGTGGTGGCGAGGCGGGCAGTGCTGTAACGGTTAAGCGGGTGGAGTTCGTTGGGCCGGCAGTGGGTGAGGAATTACGGGATCAGGGCGGTCTGGGTATGTTGCTCGCCCTGGGCGGCATTCTGGTTTATGTCGCGTTCCGCTTCCAGTGGAAATTCGGTCTGGGCGCGGTGCTGTCGCTGTTCCACGACGTGATCCTGGTGCTGGGGGTCTTCTCTCTGTTTCAGATCTCCTTTGACCTGACGGTGCTGGCAGCGGTGTTGGCGGTGATTGGTTATTCGTTGAACGACACCATCGTCATCTTTGACCGAATCCGCGAAAACTTCCGGATGCTGCGCAAGGCGGAGCTACTGGAGAACATTAATATTTCCACCACGCAGACCTTGCTGCGCACCCTGGCGACCTCGGTATCCACATTGCTGGCGGTTGGTGCGCTGATGTTCTTCGGTGGCGAAAATCTATGGGGCTTTTCCCTGGCGCTTCTGATCGGTGTCGGCGCAGGTACCTACTCGTCGGTTTATGTCGCCGGTATGTTGCTGGTATGGCTGAATCTGACGCGGGAAGATCTGATTCCCCCTGTTGTTGAAGAGGTCGACGAGCTTCCCTGAGTTCGAACTTCCCGCACTCTGACGGGTCCAACGCGCCGCCGCGAGCCTGGCTCGTCAGATGAAAGGAAGATGCAGTGAACAAGTCGATGTTGGTCGGTACAGTCCTTGGGGCTGTTGTGGTGAGCGCTGGCGGTGCTTTTGCAACCTACGCGCTGGTCGATCAAGGGCCTGAGTTCGCCAGCGTGCTGGCCGTGAATCCTGTCGAGGAGACCGTCAAGACGCCTCGGGAAATATGCAAGGACGTGACGGTCACCCGCCAGAGACCCGTACAGGACAGTAACCGTATTGCCGGCACAGCCGTTGGGGCGGTGGTTGGTGGTCTGCTCGGAAACCAGATTGGCGGTGGCAGCGGCAAGAAGATTGCCACGGTCGCCGGAGCGGTCGGCGGTGGCTACGCCGGTAATCAGGTGCAAGGCCGCATGCAGGCGAATGACACCTATAGCACAACGGAAACCCGTTGCAGCACGGTCACCGATAGCCACCAAAAGATTGTGGCCTATGAGGTGAAATACGATCTTGACGGCAAGGTTGGGCAGGTGCGGATGGATCGCGACCCTGGCCAGAAAATTCCGGTCCGTGACGGTCAACTGGTGCTGACGCAGCAGTGAACTGATTTGATAAAAACGCCCGGAAGGGCGTTTTTTTTCGCTTCGTGATTACCGTTTCAGTGCTGGGGTCAGATGAGGCTGGATGGCGGTGAGCACGGCCTTGAAACACTTGGTGTTGCCGGCAACGATCTGCCCCTTCTCCAGGTACTCATGGCTGCCGCTAAAGTCACTGACCAGGCCGCCGGCTTCTTGAATCAGCAGGGCGCCTGCGGCCATGTCCCATTCGGATAGGCCAAACTCCCAAAACGCGTCATAGCGACCGGCAGCGACGTAGGCCAGATCGAGGCTGGCCGCTCCAGCGCGACGAAGCCCTGCGGTTTGACCAACCAGGCTTCGGAACATGTTGAGATAGCTGTCGAGGTTGTCCAGCTGGCTGTCGCGAAACGGGAATCCCGTGCCGAGGAGCGCGCCTTCGAGACTTTTCCTCGCGCTGACACGCAGCCGGCGACCATTGAGGGCGGCGCCACGTCCCCGGCTAGCTGTGAACTCTTCCTGGCGTACTGGATCGATCACTACGGCGTGCTCGAGGCGACCACGGTATTTGCAAGCGATGCTGACTGCGTAGTGGGGGACGCCACGTAGAAAGTTGGTGGTGCCGTCCAGCGGGTCGATTACCCAGAGGTAATCTTTGCCGTCCCCGCTGCCTTCCAGCTGTCCGCCTTCCTCGCCAAGGATTCCATGGTTTGGATAGGCTTTGCGCAGCGCAGCAACGATCAGTTGTTCGGCTGTGCGGTCGACTTCCGAGACGTAATCGCGCGCGTCCTTTTCGCTAACCGAGATCACGTCCAGGCGCTCGGTGGAACGAACAATCATTTCGCCAGCGCTACGGGCGGCGCGCAGCGCGATATTCAGCATGGGCTGCATCGATCAAATACCTGGTCGTTTAAAGAAAGCCGGCAATTCTATCAGAAACCTATCCGGTGTGTTGCTCGGCAAGGGGTCGTTCAGACGGTTAATGGCGAAGCTGCGGATCCTTCCTGTAAGCTTTCGGTCTGCTTCCTGATCGAGAGAAAACCGTGTCGCTACAGAGCATTCGCGTAGTGTTGGTCAATACCAGCCACGCCGGGAATATCGGCGGTGCGGCCCGTGCCATGAAAAATATGGGCTTAACGCGCCTGGTGTTGGTGGATCCGGAGGATTTTCCGAGTCCGAACGCCGTCGCTCGAGCCTCGGGTGCGACCGATATTCTTGATTCAGCGGAGATCGTAGCGACGCTTGAAGAGGCCTTGGTTGGCTGCAGCCTGGTGCTGGGCACGAGTGCCCGAGATCGTCGCATTCCTTGGCCGCTTCTGGATCCGCGCGAAACCGGTACGGTCTGTCTTGAACAAATCGAGCGAGGCGGTGAGGTTGCGTTGGTGTTTGGGCGCGAATATGCCGGGCTTACCAACGAAGAGCTTCAGCGCTGCCAGTACCATGTGCATATCCCATCAGATCCTGACTTCAGCTCGCTGAACCTGGCTGCGGCGGTGCAGGTGCTCGCTTATGAAGTGCGCATGGCCTGGCTGGCGGCAAACGACAAGCCGAGCAAGCAAGAGAAACTCGAAACCACCTCGATGCTGGACACTCAGCCGGTGACTGCCGATGAGCTCGAGCATTATTACGGTCATCTTGAGCAGACTCTGGTGGAAATCGGCTTCCTCGATCCCCAGAAACCCAGGCATCTTATGCCCCGCTTGCGCAGGCTTTACGGCCGTAGCGGGATCAGCAAGCTGGAGATGAACATTCTGCGCGGAATCCTTACCGAAACCCAGAAGGCCGTCCGCGGCGAGCCCCACAAGCGGAGAAGTGATTGATGTTCGAAGGTATGCGCGAAGATATCCAGAGCGTTTTCCATCGCGATCCGGCAGCGCGTAACGCATTCGAGGTCGTCACCTGTTACCCGGGCCTGCACGCTGTCTGGTTTCATCGGGTATCCCACTGGCTTTGGGTAAACGATTGCAAATGGTTGGCGCGGATGAATTCGAATCTGGCGCGTTGGCTGACGGGCATCGAAATTCATCCGGGCGCGCAGATAGGTCGGCGTTTCTTCATCGATCACGGGATGGGCATCGTTATTGGTGAAACGGCGCAGATCGGCGATGACGTCACGCTTTACCATGGGGTCACCCTGGGCGGTACCAGTTGGAACAAGGGCAAACGTCACCCGACGCTTGAAGATGGGGTGATCGTTGGGGCGGGGGCAAAAATTCTCGGCCCGTTCACGGTGGGTGCAGGCGCCAAGATCGGGTCCAATGCGGTGGTGACTCGTGCGATTCCGGCTGGCGCGACTGCTGTCGGGATTCCGGGCCGGGTGATCGCCAAGTCCGATGATGAGCAAGAGGCCAAGCGCAAGGCGATCGCTGAGAAGATTGGTTTCGATGCATACGGCGTGACCGAGGATATGCCTGATCCGGTGGCGCGTGCTATCGGTCAACTGCTTGATCATGTTCAGGCGGTTGAGGAGCGCATGGATGGCATGTGCAAGGCGTTAACTGCCCTTGGCAGCGATTATTGCGCAAAGCAGATGCCCGAGTTGCGCGAGGAAGATTTTGCTGAAGTTAAACGCGCTGGTGAAGAGTCTCGTCCCTGAAAGTGCGATGCGGCGGACGTGCTGTTATGATGGCCGTCTGTCAGCGGCATGTTAGCGCGGGCTCGCTTTGACACCTTCCTCGTGCGGCTAAAGTCCGAGTAATTTAATGGGGCTTATAGTTGATCTAAATAGTCGGGTATTGCATACTTGCCTCAAACCATGATGCTTGGTGCGAACCGATGCGATTGACTACCAAAGGCCGTTACGCCGTCACTGCGATGCTTGACCTTGCGCTGCATGCGCAACACGGTCCGGTGTCCCTCGCGGATATTTCCGAGCGGCAAGGCATCTCGCTTTCCTATCTCGAACAACTGTTTGCCAAGCTGCGCCGTGGCAGTCTGGTGACCAGTGTTCGCGGGCCGGGCGGTGGCTATCAACTCTCGCGCGACATGGCGGGCATTCAAGTTGCGCAAGTCATCGACGCGGTCAACGAGTCGGTGGATGCCACACGCTGCCAGGGGCTGGGTGACTGTCATTCGGGAGACACTTGTCTGACCCACCATCTCTGGTGCGATTTAAGTCAGCAGATCCACGAGTTTTTGAGTGGTATCAGTCTCGCGGATCTGGTGATGCGCCGCGAGGTTCAGGAAGTGGCTCTGCGTCAGGATATGCGCCGCGCTAATGGCCAGACTCCGCAACTGGATAAGATTGAAGCGTCCGCCATCGACTGAGCAGGACGACAGCCTGATAGGAGATACCTGATGAAGTTGCCGATTTACCTGGACTACTCCGCTACCACCCCCGTCGATCCTCGCGTCGCCGAGAAGATGGTTGAATGCCTGACCGCCGAAGGCAACTTTGGTAATCCGGCGTCGCGCTCCCATGCCTTTGGCTGGAAGGCCGAGGAGGCCGTCGAGAACGCACGTCGCCAAGTTGCAGAGCTGGTAAATGCCGATCCTCGCGAGATCGTCTGGACATCCGGTGCGACCGAGTCGGACAACCTGGCAATCAAGGGTGCTGCGCACTTCTACGCCTCCAAGGGCAAGCACATCGTGACCAGCAAGATCGAGCACAAGGCCGTTCTGGATACGACTCGCCAGCTCGAACGTGAAGGTTTCGAGGTGACTTATATTGAGCCTGGCGAGGACGGTGTGATTACGCCTGCCATGATCGAGGCAGCGCTTCGTGATGACACCGTCTTGGTGTCCATCATGCACGTCAACAATGAGATCGGAACAGTCAACGATATCGCCGCTATTGGTGAGCTCACCCGCCCGCGCGGCGTACTGTTTCACGTCGATGCTGCTCAGTCGACCGGGAAGGTTGAGATAGATCTGGAAAAGATGAAGGTCGATCTGATGTCCTTCTCTGCTCACAAAACCTATGGCCCCAAAGGTGTTGGTGCCCTTTATGTGCGGCGCAAGCCGCGCGTACGACTGGAAGCCCAGATGCATGGCGGTGGGCATGAGCGCGGCATGCGCTCGGGCACGTTGGCGGCGCATCAATCGGTCGGCATGGGTGAGGCGTTCCGCATCGCCAAGGAAGAGATGGTTGATGAAAATGAGCGTATTACCAAGCTGCGCGACCGCTTTTCCAAGCAGGTTGAGCATCTGGAAGAGCTTTATGTAAACGGCAGCATGACCGCACGCGTGCCGCACAACCTGAACCTGAGTTTCAACTATGTCGAGGGCGAGTCGCTGATCATGGCGCTCAAGGATCTGGCAGTTTCCTCTGGTTCGGCCTGTACCTCTGCTTCGCTGGAACCGTCTTATGTGCTCCGTGCGCTGGGTCGTAATGACGAACTGGCACATAGCTCGATCCGTTTTACTTTCGGTCGCTTCACCACCGAAGAGGAAGTCGATTACGCCGCGCGGAAAGTCAGCGAGGCAGTAACAAAATTGCGTGAGCTTTCACCTTTGTGGGACATGTTCAAGGATGGCGTCGATATTTCACAGGTCGAGTGGGCAGCCCACTGATTGGATCCGTCGAGTTCCGCATAGCCTGATTCAATGAGGATTGCACCATGGCATACAGTGACAAGGTCATTGACCACTACGAAAATCCCCGTAACGTCGGCAAGTTCGACGCTGAGGACCCATCCATCGGCACTGGCATGGTCGGCGCTCCGGCCTGCGGCGATGTGATGCGCCTGCAGATCAAGGTCAACGAGCAGGGAGTCATCGAAGACGCCAAGTTCAAGACCTATGGTTGCGGCTCGGCCATCGCCTCCAGCTCTCTCGCCACCGAGTGGATGAAGGGTAAGACGCTGGAAGAGGCCGAAACCATCAAGAATACTCAGCTGGCTGAAGAGCTGGCGCTGCCGCCGGTGAAGATCCATTGCTCGGTACTGGCAGAGGACGCCATCAAGGCGGCTGTTCGCGATTACCGTGAGAAGAAAGGGTTGCCGCAGGCCTAAGGGGGTATCGATGGCTATCAGCATGACAACCGCCGCTGCCGAACACGTGCGCCGTTCTCTGGAAGGTCGCGGCAAGGGCCTCGGGGTCCGATTGGGTGTACGCACTACAGGCTGTTCTGGCTTGGCCTACGTTCTTGAATTCGTGGATGAAGCGGCTGCAGAGGACTCAGTCTTCGACAGCAATGGCGTGAAGGTGATCATCGATCCGAAGAGCCTCGTGTACCTCGATGGCACCGAGCTCGACTTTGTCCGGGAGGGGCTGAACGAAGGCTTCAAGTTCAATAACCCTAACGTGCGTGGCGAATGCGGCTGCGGCGAAAGTTTCAATATCTGAGGGCGCTGTGGGAACTCCCTGTCACTACGCGCTGTTCGAGCTGCAGCCGACGTTCGATATCGATCCGGAAAGCCTGTCGTCTCGTTATCGCGAGCTGGCGCGCCAAGTTCATCCTGACCGCTTTGCTGACGCGGGGGAAGCAGAGCAGCGCCATGCCATCGAACGCTCGACGAATCTGAATGAGGCCTATCAAACCCTTAAAATCCCATCGCATCGGGCTCGCTACTTGTTGACGCTCGAGGGTCGCGAGCTGCCGCTGGAGGCGACCGTCCAGGATTCGGCGTTTCTTATGCAGCAAATGCAGTGGCGCGAAGAGCTCGAAGAACTGCAGGACAACGCCGATTTCTCAGGCATAGCTTCTTTCAAGGGTCGGCTCAAGGCGGCTCAGCAGAATCTGAATGATTCGTTCGCCGGCATCTGGCGGGATGAGTCGCAGCGCGAGCTGGCAGAACGGCTTGTGCGCCGCATGCAATTCCTCGACAAGCTATCCCAGGAAGTGCGCCAGTTGGAAGAGCGCCTCGACGATTAACCCCGCGTAGCCCCAGACGCTGCGCCCGATATCAGACAGACATGGCCTTACTTCAGATAGCTGAACCCGGACAAAGCCCGCAACCCCACCAGCGCCGCCTGGCGGTTGGCATCGATTTGGGCACCACCAACTCGCTCGTTGCAGCGCTGCGCAGTGGCGTTACGGCGCCGTTGGCTGATGCCGATGGAGAGGTGATTCTGCCTTCAGTGGTGCGTTATCACGACGATCACGTCGAGGTGGGGCGAGCGGCGATAGCTGCTGCTGCCAGCGATCCGTTGAACACCATCCTGTCCGTCAAACGTTTGATGGGGCGGGGAGTCGGTGATGTGAAACAGCTGGGCGGACAGCTGCCGTATCGGTTCAGCGAGGGGCAGTCACAAATGCCGTTCGTTGAGACGGTGCAAGGCGCTAAAAGCCCGGTCGAGGTCTCTGCTGAAATTTTGCGCGTGTTGCGCGAGCGTGCGGAGGCAGCGTTGGGCGGCGAGCTGGTCGGTGCGGTGATCACGGTCCCGGCATATTTCGATGATGCGCAACGTCAAGCGACCAAGGACGCTGCACGCTTGGCTAATCTCAACGTGTTGCGCCTGCTTAACGAGCCTACCGCCGCAGCCGTCGCTTACGGTCTGGACCGCGAAGCTGAAGGCGTCGTGGCGATCTATGACCTGGGCGGTGGTACCTTCGATATCTCCATCCTGCGCCTGACCAAAGGCGTATTCGAAGTGTTGGCTACCGGCGGAGATACCGCGCTCGGGGGTGACGACTTCGATCATGCGATAGCTGGCTGGATTTTGGGGCAGGCGGGTGCACCTGAGGATCTCGATCCAGGTGCCCAGCGGGCGGTGCTGAAAATGGCGTGCGATGCCAAGGAGCAGCTCAGCCGCGCCGAGTCGGTCGAGATGCGCTATGCCGGCTGGCAGGGTGTGCTGACACGCGCAACATTTAACGAGCTCATTGATCCGCTGATCGCGCTCAGCCTCAAGTCCTGTCGACGTGCATTGCGTGATTCGTCTGTCGAGATGGAAGAGATCCAGGCGGTGGTCATGGTTGGCGGCTCCACCCGGGTTCCGCGGGTGCGCGAGCGGGTTGGCGAGATGTTCGGTCAAGATCCACTGACCGATATCGATCCTGACCAGGTTGTTGCCATCGGTGCGGCGATCCAGGCTGAGACGTTGGCTGGCAACAATCGCGATGGTGAGGAATTGTTGCTGCTCGACGTCATCCCGCTGTCGCTGGGTTTGGAAACGATGGGCGGTTTGATGGAGAAGATCATTCCGCGCAACACCACGATTCCCGTTGCGCGAGCGCAGGATTTCACGACGTACAAAGATGGCCAGTCGGCCATGATGATTCACGTGCTGCAAGGTGAACGTGAGCTTATTGCTGACTGCCGTTCGCTGGCTCGCTTCGAACTGCGCGGCATCCCGCCGATGGTGGCCGGCGCCGCGAAAATCCGCGTGACCTTTCAGGTCGACGCCGACGGGCTGCTCAGTGTATCGGCTCGAGAACTGGCGTCTGGCGTCGAATCGAGCATTCAGGTGAAGCCTTCCTACGGGCTGACCGACGGTGAGATCGCTCGCATGCTGGAAGATTCTTTTCACAAAGCCAACGATGACAAGGCAGCCCGTGCGCTACGTGAGCAACTGGTCGATGCGCAACGGTTGCTCGAAGCGGTTGAGGGTGCCCTGGCTGTAGACGGCGAGCGCCTGCTCAGTGAGGAGGAGCGCGTGGCGATCGATTCGCAGATGGTGGGTCTTCGCGAGCTTCTCGATAGTCAGGATGGGGTTGCCATCGAACGCCAGATCAAACGCCTGAGCCAGATCACCGATGCCTTTGCTGCGCGCAGGCTGGATTCAACCGTCAAGGCCGCATTGGCTGGGCGACGGCTTAACGATATCGAGGAATGACCCAGATGCCGCAGATTGTTTTCCTGCCCCATGCCGACCATTGCCCTGACGGGGCGGTGGTGGAAGCGCAGCCCGGCGAGACCGTGCTTGATGCCGCGCTGCGAAATGGTATCGACATTGAACATGCCTGTGAAAAGTCTTGCGCCTGCACAACCTGTCACGTAGTGATCCGTGAGGGCTTTGCCTCGCTGGAAGCTTCGGATGAGCTTGAGGATGACATGCTGGACAAGGCGTGGGGGCTCGAACCCAATTCTCGGTTGTCCTGTCAGGCAGCTGTTGCGGACGTCGACTTGGTGGTCGAGATTCCGAAATACACCATCAATCAAGTCTCGGAAGGCCATTGAGAGCGAGGTGAAGCATGGCGCTTAAGTGGTCTGATGTGCTGGATATCGCGATTGAACTGGCCGAAAGCAAGCCAAATGTAGATCCGCGTTATGTGAACTTTGTCGAGCTGCACCGTTGGGTCGTCGAGCTGCCGGATTTCTCGGATGATCCGAAGCGCGGCGGCGAAAAGGTGCTCGAAGCCATACAGGCTGCCTGGATAGAAGAAGTCTAGAGCCAGCGGGCACCTGGGTGCCGAGCTTCGAGCGGAAGCACGCGCATTACGGCCTCCGCCGCCAGTAAGCAGGTCACAGCTACCCTTATATTTTCATTCGTGACCCGCGTATAATTCGCGGGTTTACTCGTTTGTTTTAACCTATCGATTTCTGGAGTTTCAAATGGCCCTGCAACGCACTTTCTCCATCATCAAGCCTGACGCCGTCGCCAAGAATGTTATCGGCGAGATCACTTCCCGTTTCGAGAAGGCCGGGCTGCGCGTCGTTGCGTCGAAAATGGTCCAGCTGTCCGAGCGTGAAGCGGGTGGGTTCTACGCCGAGCACAGCGAGCGCGGTTTCTTCAAGGATCTGGTTGCGTTCATGGTTTCCGGTCCGGTCATCGTTCAGGTTCTGGAAGGCGAAGACGCCATCGCCAAGAACCGTGAGCTGATGGGTGCTACCAACCCGAAAGAAGCTGCTGCCGGCACCATTCGCGCTGATTTCGCCGTGTCCATCGACGAGAACGCCGTCCATGGTTCCGATTCCGAAGCGTCCGCAGCTCGCGAGATTGCCTATTTCTTCTCCGCCACCGAAGTGTGTGCCCGCATTCGCTGATCAGGCGAAGGTGAATTCAGATGACTGTTATGACCGGTAAAGTGAATCTGCTGGGGCTGACCCAGCCCCAGCTGGAAAGCTTCTTCGATTCAATAGGGGAGAAGCGCTTTCGTGCCGGTCAGGTGATGAAATGGATTCACCACTTTGGCGTCGATGACTTCGATGCCATGAGCAACATCGGCAAGGCCCTGCGCGAAAAGCTCAAGGCCTCTGCCGAGATCCGCGGCCCCGAAATTGTCAGCGAAGACATCTCCACTGACGGCACCCGTAAATGGGTGGTGCGCGTGGCTTCGGGTAGCTGTGTGGAAACTGTCTATATTCCCCAGGGTGGGCGGGGCACGCTCTGCGTTTCCTCCCAGGCTGGCTGCGCGTTGGACTGCAGTTTCTGTTCGACCGGCAAGCAAGGTTTCAATAGCAATCTTACCGCTGCCGAAGTGATCGGGCAGGTGTGGATTGCCAACAAGTCGTTCGGCACCATCCCGGCTAAGGTCGATCGCGCCATCACCAATGTGGTGATGATGGGCATGGGCGAGCCCCTGCTTAATTTCGACAATGTCGTCGCTGCCATGCAGATCATGATGGACGATTTGGGCTACGGTATTTCCAAACGCAAGGTAACGCTGTCGACGTCCGGCGTAGTGCCGATGATCGAAGAGCTGTCCAAGGTCATCGACGTATCCCTGGCGCTGTCACTGCACGCGCCGAACGATGCGCTGCGTGATCAGTTGGTACCGATCAACAAGAAGTATCCTCTGGATATGCTGCTGGCGGCCTGCCAGCGCTATATCTCCAACTTGGGCGAGAAACGCGTTCTTACGATTGAATACACGCTTCTGCAGGGTATTAATGACCAGCCCGAACACGCCGAGCAGATGATCACGCTCTTGGCGAAGATTCCCTGCAAGATCAATCTGATCCCGTTCAATCCGTTCCCTCATTCCGGATATGAGCGGCCGAGCAACAATGCGATCCGTCGTTTTCAGGACATCCTGCATAAAGCCGGGCACAATGTGACGGTACGTACCACTCGTGGTGAGGATATCGATGCCGCCTGCGGCCAACTGGTCGGACAGGTGATGGATCGCACACGCCGAAGCGAGCGTTACATCGCAGTGCGAGAGCTGCAGTCCGAGCCAGGTACGGCGTCCATTGCTACGAACCGTTCCTGAGGGATTTTGCTGATGATATTGCGCGTTGCGCTGCTGTTTCTGCTCGCCGGCCTGATAGCTGGTTGTGTGTCCTCCGGATCGGGTAACCCGATGCGTACCTCCGAAGGTCGTGACGAAGCGCGAGACGCCTATATCCAGCTTGGCATCGGCTATTTGCAGCAAGGCGAGGCCTCGCGTGCCAAATCGCCGCTACGCAAAGCGCTCGAGTTGGATCCCAATAGCGCGGATGCTCATGCAGCATTGGCACTGGTATTTCAGAACGAGATGGAACATCAGCTAGCAGACGAGCATTACCGCAAGGCGCTGTCTAGCCGCAACGACGCCCGTATTCTCAACAACTACGGCAGCTTTCTCTTCGAGCAGAAGCGCTATCCGGAAGCGATGGAGCGTTTTGTAAAGGCAGCCGAAGACAATCTCTATTCCGGGCGCTCCCACGTCTTTCAGAACATGGGCATGACCGCATTGATGCTAGGCCAGCGAGAGCAAGCCGAAACCTATTTTACTCGCGCCTTGCGCCTCGACAGCCGGCAGCCGCGAGCCCTGCTCGAATTGGCAGTGATGGCGTATGAAGACAAGCAGTACGTTCCGGCAAAACGCTACTACGACGGTTTCAGCAGTCTTTCCGAGCAGAATGCTCGCAGTCTGTTGCTGGGCATTCGTTTGGCGAACATCCATCAGGACCGCGATCAGGCGGCGAGCCTGGGTTTGCAGCTCAAGCGCCTGTATCCGGGGACCTCTGAATATCAACAGTTTGTTTCGGAGCAACGATGATAGCGCCCCATTCTGAAGCCGCTGCCCCGACGGCTCTGGCCAACCCAGGCGAAACGTTGCGCGCTGCGCGTGAGGATAAAAACTGGTCCGTCTCTTCGGTGGCCAAGCAGCTCAACCTTTCGGAGCGATCACTCACCCAGATCGAGGCGGGTGACTTCAGTCAGCTGCCCGGTCATACGTTTGCCCGCGGCTACGTTCGCGCTTACGCCAAGCTGCTGGGCCTGGACCAGAATCGTCTGGTACAGCAGTTCGACCATCATACCGGTACGGATGCTACCGGCAGCAGCGTCAACAGTCTTGGCCACATTGATCAACCCGTGCGCCTGTCGCGTAGCATGGTGCGCTTCTTTACCTTCATCCTGACGCTGGTGATCGGGGTCGGCGCGTTCTTGTGGTGGCAAGAGCGCTCAGCTCGTACCGAGTCAGGTCCGTCGGTTTCCGCGCTTGAGCGAATCGAGGTAGAAGCTGCAGACGGCACTACCGAGATTCATCTACTCGACCGTACCGAGGAACCTGCCGAGCTCGCGATCGAGGCACCGGTCAACTCGATGCCATCGGAAACCAACGACGAGGCCCAATCTACCGACACCGAAATGTTGCCGGCAGATGAGCAGCCAGCAGTCGAAACGGCAGCCGAAATACCAGATCCACAGGATGAGACTGCCACGTCCAGTGAAGCATTGGTCGCTGTGGAGGCTGACGCTGAACCTGCGCCGGTGGCTGACGTGACCGAGGTGGCTGAAGCGGAGACCGTCGCGCCGGGGGAAGGTCGTTTGACCTTGGACTACACGGCGGATTGCTGGACGCGAGTTACCGATGCGAATGGCGAAGTGCTCTACAGCGGTTTGGCTAAAGCGGGCAGCAGCCGCACCCTGGTCGGCGAAACACCACTGGACCTGCATCTGGGCTTTGCGTCCGGCGTGCAGGTCAGCTTCAACGGTGAAGCCGTCAGTCTTTCTGGCAAAACGCGCGGCGAAACTGCGCGTCTCAAGCTCGGACAGTAAACATGCACAGTGAGTCTCCTATCAAGCGTCGCCATACCCGGAAAATCTGGGTTGGCAACGTACCGGTCGGCGGCGATGCGCCTATCGCCGTACAGAGCATGACCAATACCGAAACCTGCGACGTCGATGCCACGGTTGCGCAGATCGAGCGGCTGCAGAATGCCGGCGCAGACATCGTTCGTGTGTCGGTGCCTTCGATGGAAGCCGCCGAGGCGTTCGGCAAGATCAAGCAGCGCGTCGGTTTGCCATTGGTGGCGGACATTCATTTTGACTATCAGATCGCTCTGCGCGTCGCCGAGCTTGGCGTTGACTGCCTGCGCATCAACCCGGGCAATATCGGCCGCGAAGACAGGGTCCGTGCCGTGGTTGAAGCGGCACGCGACCGTGGCATCCCGATCCGCATCGGTGTCAATGCCGGTTCGCTGGAAAAAGATCTGCAGAAAAAGTACGGCGAGCCGACGCCCGAGGCACTGGTTGAGTCGGCGTTGCGCCATGTCGAGCATCTCGACCGGCTGAACTTCCCGGATTTCAAAGTGAGCGTTAAAGCTTCGGACGTGTTCATGGCCGTAGCGGCCTATCGGCTCCTGGCAGACAAGATCGAGCAGCCGTTGCATCTGGGCATTACCGAAGCCGGTGGCTTGCGCTCGGGTACGGTCAAATCTGCCGTCGGGTTGGGCATGCTGCTCGCCGAAGGCATCGGCGACACCATTCGGATTTCGCTGGCGGCTGACCCGGTGGAAGAAATCAAGGTCGGTTTCGACATTCTCAAGTCGCTGCGTCTACGCTCGCGCGGGATCAATTTCATCGCCTGTCCAAGTTGCTCGCGGCAGAACTTCGATGTGGTGAAGACCATGAACGAGCTCGAGGGTCGGCTTGATGATCTGCTTGTGCCTATGGACGTCGCGGTGATCGGCTGTGTCGTCAACGGGCCCGGCGAAGCCAAGGAAGCACACATCGGTCTGACGGGTGGCACGCCGAACAACCTCATTTATATCGACGGCAAGCCGGCACAGAAGCTGAACAATGAAAATCTGGTCGATGAACTGGAGCAGCTGATTCGTCGCAAGGCCACCGAGAAGGCCGAAACTGACGCTGCGCTGATCCTGCGCAGCTGAATTAAGGAACCGAATTGAGCAAGTCCCTGCAAGCCATTCGTGGCATGAACGATATTCTGCCGGCCCAGACGCCGGTCTGGCGCTACCTCGAAACGACCTTCGCACAGCTGCTCGATAGCTACGGTTACAACGAAATCCGTCTGCCGATCCTCGAGTTTACCGATCTGTTCGCCCGCGGAATCGGCGAGGGAACCGATGTGGTCGACAAGGAGATGTACACTTTTCTCGATCGTAACGAGGAATCCCTGACGCTGCGTCCCGAGGGTACTGCCGGTTGCGTGCGTGCAGTGCTCGAACATGGTATGACCGGCGGCGGCCAGGTGCAGAAGCTCTGGTATGCCGGTCCCATGTTTCGTTACGAGAAGCCGCAGAAAGGCCGCTATCGCCAGTTCCATCAGATTGGGGTAGAAGTTTTCAATCAGCCGGGGCCGGATGTCGATGCCGAGCTTATCGTGCTGACGGCCCGGCTGTGGAAGCAGCTCGGAATGTCCGATGCGGTCACCCTGCAGCTGAACAGCCTCGGCTCCAGCGAAGCGCGCGCGACCTATCGCGATGCGTTGGTGGCCTATCTTCAGCAGCATTTCGATCAGCTCGACCAAGACAGTCAGCGCCGCCTAACCAGTAACCCTCTGCGCATTCTCGATAGCAAAAATGCCCAGACCCAGGTGCTGCTGGCCGATGCGCCTAGCTTGCATGACTACCTGGACGACGAATCGCGCGCCCATTTCGACGGCCTCAAGGCTCGGCTCGAAGCAGCGGGAATCGACTATCAGATCAATCCAAAGCTGGTCCGTGGCCTCGATTACTACGGCCGTACCGTGTTCGAGTGGGTGACCGACAAACTGGGCTCGCAAGGTACTGTGTGCGCGGGTGGTCGGTATGACGGGCTGGTCAGTCAGTTTGGCGGCAAGCCGACGCCGGGTGTCGGCTTCGCCATGGGCGTTGAACGTCTGGTACTGCTACTCGAAACGCTAGAATTGGTGCCAAGCGAACTCAACCAGCCGGCGCATGCATTCATCTGTGCTTTTGGCGAAGCGGCTGAGCTTGCGGCGCTGGGCCTGGCGGAGCGGTTGCGGGATGCGTTACCCGGCCTGCGCCTGCTGGTCAACGCGGGCGGCGGGAGCTTCAAGAGTCAGTTCAAGAAGGCTGACAAGAGCGGTGCCCGTTTTGCGCTGATTCTGGGTGACGACGAACTGGCCGGGCGCGTGGTAGGTTGCAAGCCGCTGCGCGACGACAGCGAACAGCAAAGCATTGCCTGGGATGCTCTACCCGAGCGTCTGGCTGCCTGTCTAGCGTGAGCGGACGGGTCTGATTTCAGCGAATTTAAGGAGTGACAGTGTGACCTCGGGTACCGAAGAAGAACAGCTGGCGCAAATCAAGGAGTGGTGGCAGCAGAACGGCAAGCCATTGCTGTTGGGGGGCGCGCTTGCTCTGGCGCTGGTGTTCGGCTGGCAGTTCTGGCAGAAGCATCAACTCAATCAGGCGCAGAACGCCTCGACGGTCTATCAGCAGTTGCTGAACGCCGCGTTGGAAGAAGGCGGAGCAGATACTGGCGAAGTCTCGCGCCTGGGCAATCTGCTGCAGAAAGAGTTTGCCGGTTCTCATTACGCTCAGTACGGCAGTCTTTTCGTCGCCAAGGTCGCGGTAGAGTCTGGCCGTCTCGACGAAGCTGCCACCGAACTCCAGGCCGTGCTGGACAAGCCTGCTGACAAGACCCTGGAAGAGCTGGCTCGTCAGCGTTTGGCCCGTGTTCTGGCAGCGCAGGACAAGGCAGAAGAAGGGCTAGCGCTACTGCAAGGCGAGGCTGTCGAAGCATTTGCCGCCAGTCGTGAGGAGTTGCGGGGCGATCTGCTGGTTCAGCTGGAGCGTCCCGAAGAAGCCCACGCCGCCTATTCCAAAGCAAAAGAACTGCTGTCTCAGGACGCCGCAATTGGCGGCTTACAGCTGAAACTTGACGATCTGGCTCGTGGAGAGGCGTGAATTGATGCGTTGGAAAACTGCAGCATTGCTGACCCTGGCCGTTCTGGCGGCGGGTTGCAGCAGCAATGACAAGAAAGACCCCGAACCCGCCGAGCTGGTCAAGTTTGAGGCTGAAATTCAGCTGAAAGAACAATGGAGCCGTTCCATCGGCGAAGGCCAGGGCGAGACCTATAACCTACTGGCCCCCGTCGTCTACGGTAACGAGATATTTGCCGCCGATGTCGAAGGGTTGGTCGTTGCGATGGACCGTTCGACCGGCAAGGTCAACTGGAAGAACGACCTGGAAGTGCCGATTTCGGGTGCCGTAGGCGCTGGCTATGGCCTGGTTCTGGTCGGTACCCTGCGTGGCGAAGTGCTGGCCTTGGATGTCTCCACAGGCGAAGAGCGCTGGCGCAGCCAGGTCAGTAGCGAGGTGCTTGCCGCGCCCGCAGTGAATGGTGACGTGGTTGTTGTCCAGACGCAGGATGACCGTGTCATCGCGCTTGAAATTGACACCGGCGCACAGCGTTGGAGCTACGAAAGTTCGCCAGCCGTTCTGACTCTGCGCGGTACGGGTTCACCGCTGCTGACTAACGAGCTGGCGATTGCCGGCCTGTCCAGCGGCAAGGTCGTGGCGTTGGACACCCGCCGCGGGTTGCCAATCTGGGAGCAGCGGATCGCCGTGCCGCAAGGTCGTTCCGAACTCGAGCGCGTCGTCGATATCGACGGCGGTCTGCTGCTTTCAGGTGGGACCCTGTATGTCGCGTCTTTCCAGGGCCGCGCCGCAGCGTTGGATCTGGAGAGTGGTCGAATTCTCTGGCAGCGTGATGCATCGACGGCGACCGGCCTAGCGAAGGGGTATGGCAGCGTTTACGTGAGCCAGGCCGACGGTACGGTTCTAGGCATCGATGAGCGATCGACAACCGTGCTGTGGAGTAATGATTCACTGCTGCGTCGGCAGCTGTCCGCTCCGGAGGTTTTTTCCAGCTATGTCGTAGTGGGTGACAAGGAGGGGTATCTACACTTCCTCAGCCAGGTCGATGGGCGTTTCGTTGCACGCACCCGTATCGACAGTGACGGAGTGCGAGCCCGACCCGTGGTCGAAGGCGACTGGCTGTATGCCTACGGTAACGACGGAAAGCTTGTCGCGCTGACCATTCGCCAGGCCGACTGACAGCTTCACGTCGCGCACGCTGTTCCGCCCAGGCGGAGCAATAATTATCTGGCCGCTGCCTTGCAGCGGCCTTCGTGTTTTCTGAAATATCGCAGTGGAGAGCCGCATGGTTCCCGTAATCGCCCTGGTGGGTCGCCCGAACGTTGGCAAATCTACCCTGTTTAACCGTCTGACCAAGAGCCGTGACGCCATTGTTGCGGAATATGCCGGTCTGACTCGTGATCGCCAGTATGGCGAGGCCAAATGGCAGGGCCGCACTTACATCGTCATCGACACTGGTGGTTTGACCGGCGATGAAGAGGGCATCGATGCCAAGATGGCCGAGCAATCTCTGCAAGCCATGCAAGAGGCTGATGCAGTCATGTTCATGGTTGATGCGCGTGCTGGCATGACGCCTGGCGATCAGATGATCGCCGAGCATTTGCGCAAAATGAACAAGCGCCACTTTTTAGTGGCGAACAAGGTCGACAGCATTGATCCCGATATAGCCCGCGCTGAGTTCAGTCCGCTGGGCCTCGGTGATGCCCTGCCGATCGCCGCCGCTCATGGCCGCGGTATCAGCTACATGCTGGAGCAGGCACTTGGTGTGTTTCCCAAGGACAACGCCGAGGTTGCTGAAAACGAGGGTGAAGAAGGCGAAGCGGTCGCTGATGGCGAGGAACTCAAACGCATTCCTGGGCCGAGCGAAAAGGATGGCATCAAGATCGCGATCATCGGTAGGCCTAACGTGGGCAAGTCCACGTTGGTCAACCGCATGCTTGGCGAAGAGCGGGTCATTGTCTATGACCAGGCCGGCACAACCCGCGACAGCATCTACATCCCGTTCGAACGTGACGATGAAAAGTACACGCTGATCGATACGGCTGGTGTGCGTCGCCGTGGCAAGATTTTCGAGGCGGTAGAAAAGTTCTCGGTGGTCAAGACGCTGCAGGCGATCCAGGACTCGAACGTGGTCATTTTCGTCATGGATGCCCGCGAAGGCGTGGTCGAACACGATCTAAATCTGCTTGGCTTCGTGCTGGAAAGCGGCAGAGCGCTGGTTATTGCGCTGAATAAATGGGACGGCATGGAGCCGAGCGAGCGCGATTATGTGAAGACCGAGCTGGAGCGCCGGTTGTTCTTTGTCGAGTTTGCTGACATCCATTTTATATCCGCCAAGCATGGTACCGGCGTCGGCAACCTGTACAAGTCGGTGCAGGCTTCGTTCACCTCGGCCGTTACCCGCTGGCCTACCAGCCGCCTGACGCAGATCCTAGAAGACGCCGTACGCGAGCATGCGCCGCCGATGGTCGCCAGTCGCCGAATCAAGTTGCGCTATGCGCACCTGGGTGGCGCCAACCCGCCATTGATCGTGATTCACGGCAACCAGGTCGACTCGATCCCCAAGTCCTATACGCGTTATCTGGAGAATACCTACCGGCGCGTTCTGAAGCTGGTCGGTACGCCCATTCGTATCGAGTACAAGGGTGGCGAAAACCCTTTCGAGGGCAAGAAGAACACCCTGACCGACCGCCAGGTCAACAAGAAGCGCCGGCTTATGTCCCACCACAAGAAGGCCGAGAAAAAGCGTCGCGACAAACGATAGCCTCAAGTTGGAAGCCGTGAGCTGGAAGTGTTCATACTTGCGGCTTGTGCTTCCAACTTCCAGCGCCGAGCGAACTCATGATCTCCAGCAAACTGCCCAATGTCGGCACCACCATTTTCACCACCATGTCTCAGCTGGCGGCTGAAACCAGTGCGCTGAACCTGTCCCAGGGCTTCCCGGATTTCGACGGCCCTGATGCGCTGCGTGAAGCCGTGGCGCGTCATGTCATGGCCGGGCATAACCAGTACGCGCCGATGACCGGCTTGCCGGCGTTGCGCGAGCAAGTGGCGGTCAAAGTCGCATCGCTCTATGGTCGCCAAGTCAGCGCTGACGCCGAAGTCACTATTACCCCCGGGGCGACCCAGGGCATCTTTTGTGCGATCCACGCGGTCATTCGCCCCGGCGATGAAGTGATTGTCTTCGATCCCTGCTACGACAGTTACGAGCCTGCTGTGGAGCTCGCCGGCGGGGTCTGTGTCCATCAGGCGCTGAGCCTGCCGAGCTTCGCCATCGATTGGCAGAAACTGGCCGATGCGCTTACGCCCCGCACCCGAATGATCGTGCTGAACACGCCGCACAATCCCAGCGGGGCACTGATCGATGCAGCAGATCTGGATCGCCTGGCCGAGCTGATCCGCGACAGGGATATCTACCTGCTGAGCGACGAGGTCTACGAGCATCTCGTTTTTGACGGCCGGCAGCATGCCAGCGTACTGCGCCACGACGAGCTGTATCAGCGTGCCTTCGTCGTCAGCTCCTTCGGCAAGACCTACCACGTCACCGGCTGGAAGACAGGGTATGTGGTCGCGCCTGCCGCGCTCAGCAGTGAGCTGCGCAAGGTCCATCAATACGTCAGCTTCACAGGCGTTACGCCATTGCAGTGGGCGCTTGCCGATTTCATGGCGGCGCATCCAGAGCATCTGAGCGAGTTGCCCGCGTTCTATCAAGCCAAGCGCGATCTGTTCTGCGATCTGCTGGCCGGCTCGCGTTTCAGCTTTACCCGTGCGGCGGGCACCTATTTCCAGCTCGCCGACTATTCGGCAATTCGACCGGATCTCGATGACGTCGCCATGGCCGAATGGCTCACCCGCGAGCACGGTGTCGCAAGTATTCCGATTTCGGTGTTCTATCAAACGCCTCCTGCAGAATCGCGGCTGGTCCGCTTCTGCTTCGCCAAACGAGAGGAGACGCTGCGCCAAGCAGCAGAACGACTATGCGCGATCTGAACGATTTGCCGGACCTCGAGCTGGCCCTGATCCAGACCAGCCTCGTCTGGCAGGACGCTACCAGCAACCGCGAGCGCTTCGTTGACTTGCTCGACCAAGCCCGTGGGGCCGATCTCATCGTATTGCCGGAGATGTTCACCACGGCCTTTTCGATGAACTCATCGGAACTGGCTGAACCCGAAGAGGGCCCGACCTATAGCTGGCTGCGCGAGCAAGCAGCGCGCATGAACGCGGTGATCACCGGCAGCGTGATCATCGAGGCGGCGGATGGCAGTCACCGCAACCGCCTGCTTTGGGCACGGCCGAACGGCGAGATTTCCCACTACGACAAGCGTCATCTGTTCCGCATGGCCGGTGAGCACAAGCACTACACGGCAGGCGAGCAGCAGGCGCTGTTCGAGCTGAACGGTTGGCATGTGCGCCCGCTGATCTGCTACGACTTGCGCTTCCCGGTCTGGAGCCGCGACCCCCACGACACCGACCTGCTGCTTTACACGGCCAATTGGCCCGCTGCGCGACGTAATGCCTGGAATCGCCTGCTGCCGGCACGCGCCATTGAGAACATCTGCTATGTCGCGGCGGTGAATCGAGTCGGCGAAGACGGCAAGGGCTACCCCTACAGCGGCGACAGCCAGGTGCTGGATTACCTGGGTGATCCGCTGCTGGAGGCGGGCGAGGCCGCCGGTGTATTCCGAACCACCTTGCGCGCCCGAGACCTGGCCGCCTTCCGCAGCAAGTTCCCGGCGTATCACGACGGCGATGAATTCGAACTGAAGTTCTAACTCGCTGCGTGTCAGCTTGGCGGCGCTGCCGTGCGCCGCCAGCGCCACACCAGCCAGCCATAGGTCAGCAGATTAGCGAGCACCACGATGGCGGCCAACAGGTATTGCGTCGGCACGCTCAGCCAGCTCGGATAGATCACCGGCAGCAGATACTGCTCAACGAAGCTGGTGTTGTAGCCGGCACCACCCGCCAGATGCTGCAGCCGGTTCTCCCAATGCGTAAGCGGGCACAGACGCCCAGTCAGCTCGACGAAAACGCCCCAGACCACCGCCGGTAGATGCAGCCACAGTAGGTGGCGCTTCCAGGCCACCAGCAGCCCACCCAGCAGCACGAAGACGATAAAGCCCAGATGCAGAAGCAGCACGGCGTCAGCGGCGAAGCGATAGAGCATGACGATTATCCTGCTGCGCCGGGCTTCGCTCGCCGGGCAATCTGCCGGTCCTGAAGACCTGCCAGCCCGGTGACTGAAAGCAGAGCGCCGAGCAGCGCCATAAGCATGTCTGACTGAGTATCCCAGGGGTCGCCTTGAGTGCCGAGGAAATCTTCCGCGCCTTGCCCAGCAATCAGCGCTACCCACCATTCGATCAGCTCATAGAAGGCGCTGAATGCCAGGGCAATGCAGAGCGCGAGAAACCCCAGCATTTTTCCCGGCACAACCATGTGGCGGCGTAGCAGGACTTCCCGTGCGAGCAGTGCAGGCGTTACGCCCTGTATGAAATGGCCAAGCTTGTCGTACGGGTTTCGGCTGAGATCGAACCACTCCTGCACCCAGAACCCTGGCGGTACCCGGGCGTAGGTGTAGGTGCCGCCGAGAATCAATATCAGCGCATGGATTGCAATCACTGCGTAAAGCAGACGGGTAAGCGGGAAATGCCGATAGCTGAGCAGCAGGACAGGGATGGCGATCAACACCGGCGCGACTTCCAGCAGCCAGGTTGCGCGGTCGTACGGGGCGATGCCTGAGGCGAGCAGAGCCAACATAACCACCAGGCTGAGGGTTGCGTAGAGCGTCTTGTCCTGCATAGTGAATTGTCGTGATCGCAGTAGGAGGCCTCAGCATGCCGTGCTCGAGTGGCTACATGCAATATCGCGAGCGAGGCCTCGGTTTACCGGATCAGGCCTTCCGGCGGGGGCTCGCTGTTGGCTGATTCCCTCAGCTCCGCTCAGGGCGGATTGCAGCCGAACGAGCAATCGATTTGGCGCAGCGGTTGAGGTCCACCGGCCCCACGTAGCGGTTCGCATTGCCTTGCACGCAGGCAATGCTGCGGTTACGCCATTGCTCCCATTCGTTGACCGGGTGCTGGCGATTCCAGATAGCGTAGAGGCGGCGATCCTGCTTTGACAGGCGCAGCCCATAGCGTTCGCTCATGTACAGATAGGTTCGAGCGATGGCGCCCCGGCTGTATTCCGGAGGCATGGCGGTGCGTTGTTTGAAGTTCACCACGAAGGGGCAGGCGCCGTACTGGCTTGGTTTCTCGCTGAGCATGCCAAAGCCATAGTTGCTGCGGTCGCCGTTGACCTCACCCACGACCGGGACGAGGTTATGCAGGTCGGCTTCGGCCTTGCTGAATACCGGATCGTTCGAAGTGCAGTATTTGCGCCCGCCCTGTTGCCAGCATTGACGTTGGTGACCAATCACCCAGGCCGGAACGATGTGCTCCCATTCCACGCGGGCGGCACGCTTGGGCTGTTTACGCGGGATGTAACCGCAACTGGCGAGATCGATTCGCTTGCCCTTGAAGGCGCAGCCGCAATAGAAATCCACCGGCCGTTCGGCGTAGATATGCCTGGCCAGCTTCTTCGCTTCGCGAAAGGTGCGCGGCGCCTCGGCATGAGCGACTGGAACGAAAAACAGGACGAGCAGGAGCAGGCTGAAACGGCGCATGGATATCTCGACGACTGACTGAGAAATGCATCCATGCGGGGCGCCGCAATCTTACCGGTGTGTAAAACAGAAAATATATGAAAAACAACGAGTTAGATGGCCGTTCGTCGGCCCAGTCGATTGATCCATAGCGAGGCGAGAATGATCAGCCCGCCGATGGCGAGCAACAGCAGGTTGGTTGCCGTGCCCCAGAACAGCAAATTGAGTACCAGCCCCACCGGGACCGCCATGTTGTTCATGACGGCCAAGGTTCCGGCATCCACCTGAGTGGCACCCTTATTCCAGCAGAACTGACCCAGAGCGGTGGCCAGTATTCCCATCCATAGCAATACACCCCACTGGCTGGTCGTTGTCGGCAGCTTGTCGGCGTCGCCGAACAACAGCCAGGCCGGCAGTACTATGATCAACGCCCCTAGGAAGAAATAGCCGAAGCGTCGATGCAGCGGGATAGCTGAGGGATAACGCTGGGCCAGATGCTTGTAGCCCACCTGCCCGGCAGCGAAGGTGAAGTTGGCCAGCTGCATCAGCAGAAAGCCGCCAAGAAAGTCACCGGATACGCCGTCATAGCGGATCAGACCGGCGCCGAACACGGCAACTGCAGCAGCCACTAACGCCCAGGGGTTGAAGCGGCGATTCAGCGCGTCGTCGATCAGCGTCACGTGCAGCGGCGTCAATACCGTGAACAGCAGCACCTCGGCCACGGTCAAGACGTTGAAGCTCAGGTACAGGCACAGGTAGGTCACCCCGAATTGCAGCGCGCCGACCAGGGTCACGCCCGCAATGAAGCCCGGCGCGACGCCGCGCCAGCGGGTGAACGGAAGGAAAACCAGGCCGGCGAGAACGACGCGCGTGAGCACGGCGAAATAGCTGTCCACCTGGCCGGCCAGGTAGGCGCCGATCAGGTTGAAGGAAAACGCCCAGAGTAGCGTGACGAAAATCAGGTTGCGCATGCCGGCTCCTCAGCAGAAGGCCCGCGACCTTAGCGGTTCATCTGCAAAGAAGGAAGACCCGGCTCGCCAGGCTATGGCGTCCAGTGTGGAAGTAACTGGCGCGTCCGGATTGGCGCGCCAGTAGCGGAGCGTCAAGCGGACTTGAGCGAGGCCATATCGATCACGAAGCGGTACTTCACGTCGCTCTTGAGCATGCGCTCATAGGCTTCGTTGATGTTCTGGATATCGATCATCTCGATGTCCGAAACGATGCTGTGCTCAGCGCAGAAATCGAGCATTTCCTGGGTCTCGGCAATGCCCCCGATCAACGAGCCGGCCAGGCGGCGGCGCTTGAAGATCAGCCCGAATACGCTGGGCGAGGGGTGCGGCGAAGCGGGAGCGCCCACCAGCGTCATAGTCGCGTCGCGCTTGAGCAACGACAGAAACGCGTCAAGGTTGTGCGGGGCTGCGACGGTGTTGAGGATGAAGTCGAAGCTGTTCAAGTGCGCGGCCATCTCGTCCTTGTTCTTCGAGACCACGACTTCGCTGGCGCCAAGGCGTAGAGCGTCTTCCTTTTTATCCGGCGAGGTGGTGAAAAGCACCACATGCGCGCCCATGGCGTTAGCTATTTTGACAGCCATATGACCAAGGCCGCCGAGGCCGACCACGCCCACTTTCTGGCCTGGGCCAACTTTCCATTGGCGCAGTGGTGAGTACGTCGTGATACCGGCGCACAGCAGCGGTGCGACGGCAGCCAGGTTGGCTTCGGTATGGGAGATGCGCAGAACGAATTTCTGGTCCACTACGATGGTGTCCGAGTAGCCACCAAAGGTGTTCTCGCCACCACCGAACGCGGGACCGTTGTAGGTGCCGACAAAACCGTTCTCGCAGTATTGCTCGAGGCCCTCGCTGCAAGAAGAGCAGCTCTGGCAGCTGCCCACCAGGCAGCCGACACCAGCGATGTCATCGAGCTTGAAACTGCTGACTGCCGAGCCTACAGCTACGACGCGGCCAACGATCTCGTGGCCGGGAACGGATGGATAGAGCGTATTGTTCCACTCGTTGCGGGCGGTGTGCAGGTCGGAGTGGCAGACCCCGCAGTACAGGACTTCGATCTGCACGTCATGCTCGCCCAGCGCACGGCGTTGAAAGCTGAACGGAGCAAGTGGCGTCGTGGGATCAAGGGCGGCATAGCCTTGGGCATCTATCATGTTTGTGTCTCCGTTAGGGGAAGCAGAGGGCAAAGTCTGGTGGCCTGTGTAGGGTTCAATAAGTCCATTTCGGCGCTGAGGCCCTGATACTGCGTTGCTGCTCCTCACCATAGCCAGCTATGACTCGTCGCAGCGCCTTGTCTCAGCACCTCAGTCGTCCGAACGTGAGTTGATCAACCAACCGTACAGGCCATGAGACCAAAAAAGGTTGCCGAATTTCGGCACCCCGGTAAACGAGGAAACCAAATGAGCGAAGAACCGAAGTCGGATTGGGATCCACGATCCGCTGATGTACTGGCTGACCAAATCGCTGCCTATGATGCGCTACGGGCGCGTTGTCCCGTGGCACACAGCGAGTACCTGCAATGGTCGGTGCTGCGCCACGCCGACGTCATGCAAGTTTTGCTGGACCATGAGACCTTCAGCAGTGCGGTGTCCAGCTATCCCTCGGTGCCCAATGGAATGGACCCGCCAGAGCACACGTCGTTTCGTCGGCTGATCGAACCGTATTTCGCGCCCCAGCACATGCAGGCTTTCGAGCCTCGCTGCCGGGCGATTGCACACGAGTTGGCCGCCTCGCTGCCGAAGGCCGGTGAGGTTGAGCTGATCAACGGTTTTGCCCAGGATTTCGCACTGCGCATCCAGTGCGCGTTCATGGGCTGGTCGACCGACCTGCACGAACCCCTGCGCCAATGGACCGGCAAAAACCACAAGGCGACCTTGGCAGGTCTCCATGCCGCGAAAGCCGAAGTCGCGCTCGAGTTCGACGGCTACATTAGGGGCATTCTCGAAACGCGTCGCGCCGAGGGCGGCATGCCAGGCGAGGACCCCACGGATCGCCTGCTCAACGAGCAGGTCGAGGGACGCCCCCTGAGCGATGAAGAAATTGTCAGCATCTTGCGCAACTGGACGGTGGGCGAGCTGGGAACCATCTCGGCCAGCGTAGGCATCGTCACGCATTACCTGGCCGCGCGGCCGGAACTGCAGCGACAGCTACGCGAAGACTTGTCGCTGCTGCCAGCGGCCATCGATGAGATCCTGCGTATTGACGCGCCGCTGATCGCCAATCGCCGGACCACTACCCGTGCGGTGGAACTGGGCGGGCGCAGGATCGAGGCAGGGGAACGGCTGACCTTGCTCTGGGCTTCGGCTAATCGCGACGAGCAGGTATTCGGCGATCCCGATGCGTTTCGCCTGGACCATGATCCTTCGCTGAATCTGCTCTATGGTGCGGGCATTCACGTGTGCCCGGGTGCACCGCTGGCGCGCATGGAGCTGCGTATCGTGATGGAGGAGCTGCTGACGCAGACGCGCCACATCGCCCTGCTGCCTGATCAGCCCCCAGTCCGCGCGTGCTATCCGGCCGGTGGTTTCAGCGAGTTGCCGCTGCATATCGATTGAGCAGATCTTTTCAGCTTCTGAAAGTGCCACTGGCGAGCCCTGCGGGGCTCGCCAGTTGAATTCAGGCTGCTTTCGCCTCGGCCATGGACACTGCGCGGTTCAGTGCGCTGAACAGGGCGCGGATGCTGGCGGTAGTGATGTTCTCGTCAATGCCGATGCCATGCAGCGGCCGCTCGCCATCCAGGCGTACCTCGATATACGCCGCGGCTTTGGCATTGCTGCCGGCGCCGATCGAGTGCTCGTGATAATCCATGATCTCCAGCTTGACCGGCAGGCCGGCAACCAGCGCCTCCAGCGGGCCCTTGCCGATGCCGCGCCAGTGCGTGGTTTCACCGTCGCTAGCGACTTCCACGTCCAGCGCACTGGTGCCGTTTTCTTCTTGCAGACGATGGCTCTTGAGCGTGTAGGGCGCGCTCGCCTGCAAATACTCGGCCTCGAGCAGTGCGTAGATTTGCTTAGCGCTCATCTCCAGGCCCAGGCGATCGGTCTCTTTCTGCACCACCTGGCTGAATTCGATCTGCATGCGCCGTGGCAGGCTGATGCCGTACTCCTGCTCCAGCAGATAGGCGATGCCACCCTTGCCGGACTGGCTGTTGACGCGGATTACCGCCTCGTAGCTGCGGCCGATGTCCGCCGGGTCGATCGGCAGGTAGGGCACTTCCCAGACACCGTTCGGATCCTGCTGGGCGAAACCCTTGCGAATCGCATCCTGGTGCGAACCGGAGAAGGCCGTGTGGACCAGATCGCCGACATAGGGATGACGCGGGTGCACCGGTAACTGGTTGCATTCCTCGACCACCTTGCGCACGGCGTCGATGTCGGAAAAGTCCAGCTGTGGGTCGACACCCTGGCTGTACATGTTCAGCGCTACGGTTACCAAATCGACGTTGCCGGTGCGCTCACCATTGCCGAACAGACAGCCCTCGACGCGATCAGCGCCGGCCATCAGACCCAGCTCTGTGGCGGCAACGCCCGTGCCGCGGTCGTTATGGGTGTGCAGACTGATCAATACGCTGTCGCGCTTGTTGATTTTGCGAGCGAAATACTCAATCTGGTCGGCGTAGATATTCGGCGTTGCCGCTTCGATGGTGGCAGGCAGGTTGAGAATCAGCTTCTGTGCGGGCGTCGGTTGGAACACTTCGATCACGGCGTTGCATACCTCAACGGCGAAATCGGTCTCGGTGGAGCTGAACACCTCTGGCGAGTACTCGAAGCGCCAATCGGTTTCCGGTGCCGCGTCCGCCAGGCGTTTGACGACCTGCGCGGCGCTGACAGCGATGCCTACCACACCGGCTTTATCCTGATTGAAGACGATGCGACGGAAGCTCGGAGCGGTGGCGTTGTAGTAATGGACGATGGCCTGCTTGGCACCCTTCAGGGACTCGAAGGTGCGGGTGATCAGGTCTTCGCGCGCTTGGGTCAGTACCTGAATGGTCACGTCATCGGGGATGTGGCCGCCTTCGATCAGCTCGCGGACGAAGTCGAAGTCGGTCTGGGAAGCAGACGGAAAGCCCACTTCGATCTCTTTCAAGCCAACCTGAACCAGCGTTTTGAAGAAGCGCATCTTCTTCGCCGCGTCCATCGGCTCGATCAGTGACTGGTTGCCGTCGCGCAGATCGGAACTCAGCCAGATCGGCGCCTCGGTGATGATCTTGGACGGCCAGGTGCGGTCCGGAATGTCGATGGCCGGAAAGGCGCGGTATTTTTTCGACGGGTTCTTGAGCATGGTCATCTTGTATCCCCAGGCAATCCTTGAACGAGAAACTTATTTGCCCACGTCGGGCATTGGTTATGGTGCAAAGCTATTGCTTATTGGTTCTAACTTGCAAGGCTTTGCAGAAGATTGGTGGTTTATTGCTGCGCTTAAGGATTTCTGGTGATCTGTGCTGGTTTGCCCGTAAAAAGCCACGCTTGCTTGCTCAGGTCCGTTGCGGCCTCATGTCGCAGCGGCCGAGGCGAAACGGCTGTGCGATCATTCCGCTACCCCATAAGCTCAGGTCACGAAGGACACTCCGGTGGCACGCAAACGGCTTTCGACATTAAGCATCTGGCTTGGCCTGTTCGCCATGCTGATGATCCATGTCGGTCCGTTGTACTCCGCCGTCCAGGCCGCGGAGGCCAGTGGGCAGCGTCACCACCATGCCGAGCATGAATCAGCTGCTCGCGGTCATCACGACCAGACGCGTGGCGGTGAGCCCGCTTGGCTCGCAGCCCTCGAGCTTTGCGGCTACTGCGAGCTATTGACGGTCAATCCGCCGCTCACCGTCTCTGTAGATCTGGTTCTGCCGCGCCACGCGCCGGCTTACTTCCATTCACTTCCTGAGCAGCCGCAGATTCCTGCGCTGCGCCGCAGCAGCGGCCATCCCCGCGCGCCACCGTATTTCCACTGCTGACCGTAATCAGCCGCCTCATTGCGGCCTAACCACATGCAGAAGTGGAAGTTCTTATGTCCAGCATTACTCATGGCTGTACGGCGCGAGTGCGCCTGTCTGAGCGTTTTTCGATTCAACCATCCCGCCTGCGTTGGCAGTTCGCCCATGCCGCACTGCTGGGGATGTTCGCCAGTAATGCGCTGGCCGCCGAGCCGGTCGACCACAGCGAGCATGTGCACCATGCCGATTCTGCCGAGCAGCTGGCGCCGATGGTCATCACCGGCGTCGCCCAGCAATCACCGCTGACGGTCACGACCGATCCGAAGATTCCGCGCCAACCGGTGCCGGCCAGCGACGCGGGTGATTACCTGCAAACCATTCCCGGTTTCTCCGCAGTGCGTGGCGGCGGCTCAAATAGCGATCCGGTGTTCCGCGGCATGTTCGGTTCGCGCCTAAAATTACTGGCCAACGGTGCCGAGATGCTGGGTGCCTGTCCAAGTCGCATGGACTCGCCGAGCTCCTACATCACCCCGGAAAACTACGATGCACTGACCGTGATCAAGGGCCCCCAGACGGTGCTCTGGGGGCCGGGTAACTCGGCTGCGACCATCCTCTTCGAGCGTGATCCAGAGGATTTCAGCGAATTGGGCGGGCGAGTCGATGCCAGTTTTCTGGTCGGCTCCGATGGTCGCTTCGACCGTAATATCGATGCCGCCGCCGGTGGCGAACAGGGTTATATCCGCCTGCTGGCCAATCGCTCCGATTCCGATGACTACCAGGACGGCAACGGCGACGACGTGCATTCGCGCTGGGACAAGTGGAGCACTGATCTGGTCCTCGGCTGGACGCCGGACGAAGACACGCTGTTGGAGCTGACAGTCGGTCGCGGCGACGGCGAAGCCCGCTACGCCGGGCGCGGCATGGACGGTAGCCAGTTCGAGCGCGAGAGCATTGCCCTGCGCTTCGAGCAGGACAATATCGGTGAGGTGCTGCAGAAGATCGAGGCGCGGGTCTACTACAACTACGCCGATCACGTGATGGACAACTACAGCCTGCGTACGCCCTCGGGCATGGGCATGATGGCCAACCCCATGGCCAGCAACGTCGATCGACGTACGCTGGGTGGACGTCTGGCGGCAACTTGGCAATGGAGCGATTACGAGCTGGTGGCGGGTGTGGATGCGCAACGCAACGAGCACCGCAAGCGCAACTCCAGCTTCAACATGATGACCGGCACACTCACCGAGCATGATCGCTTCGCCTGGACCAAGGACGCCGACTTCCACAACTATGGCCTGTTCGGCGAGCTGACCCGCGACCTGGATGACAACAGCCGGGTGATCGGCGGCGCACGCCTGGATCATGCCGCTGCGAAGGATTACCGCAGCACCGGCGCGTCGGCAGGCGACAGCCGCAGCGACAACCTCTCTAGCGGCTTCCTGCGCTACGAGCATGATCTACAATCGCTTCCCGCAACGGCCTATATCGGCCTTGGCCATACCCAGCGTTTCCCCGATTACTGGGAACTGTTCTCGGGCGGTGCCGATGCCTTCGCCAACGTGCAACCGGAAAAGACTACGCAGCTGGATTTCGGCATGCAGTACAGCCAGGGGCCGCTGGAGGCCTGGGCGTCGGCTTATGTTGGGCAGGTACGTGACTACATCCTGTTCAGCTACCAGACCAGCATGATGGGCATGTCCAGTTCGAGCGCCGAAAACATCGATGGCCGTATCGCCGGTGGCGAGTTGGGAGCCAGCTATCGCCTGAACCCCAACTGGAAAAGCGATGCCAGCCTGGCCTACGCCTGGGGCAAGAACAGCTCCGATGGCGAGGCGCTGCCACAGATGCCACCGCTCGAAGGGCGCCTGGGCCTGACCTACGAGCAGGGTGACTGGAGTGCGGCCGGCCTCTGGCGTGTAGTGGCAGCGCAGAATCGCGTGGCGGAAGGCAAGGGTAACGTGACCAGCAAGGATTTCGACGAAAGCTCGGGCTTCGGCGTGTTCTCGCTCAACGGCGCCTACCGCGTGAATCAGAACTTCAAGCTCAGCACGGGCATCGACAACCTGTTCGACAAAGCTTACAGCGAGCACCTCAACCAGGCCGGCAATGCGGGTATCGGCCTGTCGGCCGACGAGCGCATCAACGAGCCCGGTCGCACGTACTGGGCGCGGGTCGACATGAGCTTCTGATTCATCGCTGACAGGGGCGGGAGCAATTCCCGCTCCGGACGTAGGTTGGCGCTGAGGCGCGGGGCCTGTTGGTGCGGCTCGCGGCGCTGGCGTCAGGGATGACGCATGGGCAGCGCTCAAGGCGGTTTCGGCGGCTTCGTGCCTCAGCGCCAACCTACGATTAACGTCTTTCCTCAGCCGGATGTCCTTCCGGTTGCTGCAATGCCGGCGGGCCCGGCTGGCGCAGTGAATCACGCCACTCCCGCATATCGCCACCGCTCGGATGCTGGAATACCCGCAGACCGAATTCCGGCAGGATCGCCAGCAGGTGGTCGAAAATGTCCGACTGGATCGCTTCGTACTGCGTCCAGGCCACGGTGTTGGTGAAACAGTAGATTTCCAGTGGCAATCCGTCAGCGGTCGGGCTTAGCTGGCGCACTATCAGGGTCATGCCCTGGTGAATCCCACTATGACTTCGCAGGTAGCGCTCCACGTAGGCTCTGAAACTGCCGATATTGGTGATGCGCCGCGTATTCACCGGCTCCTTGCCACGCTCTTTGAGGTTGGCGTTCCACGCATCAATATCGCGGCGCTTCTCGGTGAGGTAGTCAGCGAGCAGGTTGAATCGGTGCAGATGCTCGCATTCCTCGTCATTGAGGAAGTGGACGCTTTGCTGGTCAAGAAACAGGCTGCGCTTGACCCGCCTGCCACCGCTTTCCTGCATGCCGCGCCAGTTCTTGAACGAATCGCTGATAAAGCGCTTGGTCGGGATGTTGCTGATGGTCTTGTCCCAGTTCTGCACTTTTACCGTATGTAGCGCGATGTCGATGACATCGCCGTCGACGTTCAGCTGCGGCATTTCCACCCAGTCGCCGACACGGATCAGGTCGTTGGAGGTGATCTGTACGCTGGCCACCAGCGACAGAATGGTGTCCTGGAATATCAACATCAGGACCGCAGCCATGGCGCCGAGACCGGATAGCAGGATCAGCGGCGAACGGTCGATCAAGGTGGCGATGATCAAGATGGTGGCGACCGCGTACAGCACGATCTTGACCACCTGCAGATAGCCCTTGATGGGGTGCACATGCGCATCGGCCCGGCGCTGGTACATCATGTTGATGATGTCCAGCAGCGCGCCCAGAGCGAGGGCGATGGTGAGTACGATGAAGCCACCGCAGACATTGCGCACGACCGTGACGGCCGCCTCTGGCAAGCCGGGAACGGCGTTCACACCAATCGACAGCACCAGCGCCGGTACGATGTTGGACAGTCGGCGGATAATGCCGAAATCCTGCAGCTCGGTTTCCCGTGTGCTGCGCAGTACCTTGTACAGTCCCCGGACAAGAATCCGTTTGACCACCCAGTTGGCGAGCCAGGCGGCGAATATTAGCGCTGCGCTGGCGACCAGCGTCTGCAGCTCCGCATGTTCGCTCAGCCATGCCAGCCAGACGTTTAATTCATCCTGCATGTGCACGCTCACGGTTAGTTGGCATCAGGCCATGGACGGCCATAGAGAACAGGCTCATATCAGCGGATGAACTCGCGGCTGATGCTGCGAAACAGCTCGGTCCCGGCCTGCTCCATCCACTCGAAGGCGACCATCTCTCGCGAAACGATACGAGCCCCGGCCTGCTGCATGCGTGCCAGACCGAGCGCCTTGTCGCTGGCGCGCCGCGAGCCGACGGCTTCGTCGACCACGAAAACCTGGTTACTGCGAGCCAGCAGGTCGAGCACGGTTTGCAGCACGCAGATATGGGTTTCGATACCGCTGACAACGAATTGCTTGCGTTCGCCACCGGGGCGCTTGAACAGCTCGCCATCGCGCGCCGCAGAGAAGTGCAGTTTTTCGATGATTACGTCGTCGGCCATGCCGTCGCGCAGCGAGGCGATCGTCGGACCCAGCCCCTTGCTGTACTGCTCGGTAATCAGCACCGGTACGCCGACGCGCTGGGCGATCTGCATCAGCCAGGCGCTGTGTTCGGCCAATGTGGTGTGACCTTCGATGGCGGGAAACAGACGTTCCTGGATGTCGATGATGAGGAGGGTGGATTCCTTAACATTGATGAGCATGTCATTTCCTTGAAAATTTGCAGTCAGGGCTTGAACGCACCGATGAAGATCGACGGATCGACCCGGGCATCGTTGAGGCTGACGTTCCAGTGTAGGTGCGGTCCGGTGGCCCGGCCGCTGGAGCCGACTTTGCCCAGCACGGCGCCGCGTGAGAGTTCATCGCCTACCTTTACGCCGATCTGCGAGAGGTGGCAGAACATGCTGATTAGTCCCTGGCCGTGGTCGACGAATACGGTGTTGCCGTTGAAAAAGTAGTTGCCGGTCAGGATCACTTTACCTGCTGCCGGAGCTTTGATCGGCGTGCCGGCCTTCGCGGCGAAGTCCAGACCCGAATGCGAGTTGCGCTCTTCACCGTTGAAGAAGCGGCGCAACCCGAACGGCGAGGACAGCGGGCCGTTGACCGGCTTGTCGAACAGCAGATTGCTGGGTTGGCGCGGGCTGAATTGCCGGTAGGCCTGGGTCTGCTCGTCCAGCTCGCGCTGGATACGCTTGAGGTCGTCGGGGTTGGGATTGACCTGCCGCTTGTTCTTCAGGGTGATGCGCTGTTCGCGATAGGTACGCGGCGCCACACGGAAGCTGCTGGATTGACCATCGATATCCAGCGACTGCTGGCCGGCTTTCACCGTTAGCGGAATCCCGACAATGGCGATCCAGCGTTGATCGTCCTCGCGAACCACCAGCACGGGCTTGCCGTCGTAGCGCGCCCTCGGCGCGTTGGCATCGTTGCCCAGGTCGATCACGGCGACGCCACCTGGCACAGGTTTGTTCAACAGGCGAGTGAGAAAGCCTTCGGCATGGGCGGGGAGTGTCAGGCAGAGGAGCAGGGCAAGGGCGAAGCGCATGGGAATCCTGAGTAAGGGGTGGGTCAGTCCAGCAATGACAAGGTGACTGGCGTCTGGTGATTGTCTTCGACGCGCACATCCAGCTCGCCGTCTCCTAGTCGCGCCTTCAGGCGCTGGCCAGGCTGGGTCTGGTCGGCACGGCGAACTGCCTGGCCGCGCTCGTCGAGCAGAATGCTGTAGCCACGTGACAGGGTTGCCAGCGGGCTGACCACAGTCAGTGTCTGCGCCAGACTCTGAAGCTGGAAGCGATGGCCTTTTAATCTGTCCTGCATGGCGCGCGGCAGCCTGCTGGACAGATGATCGAGGCGTTGGCGCAGCAGGTTCAGGTTGCGGCCTGGGTGCTGGCCGGCAAGGCGAGTCTCTAGCCGGGCGAGGCGTTCTTGTCCGGCGCGGAGTCGACGATCGATACCGCGCAGCAAGCGTTGCTCCAGGTCGTCGATGCGCTGCGCCTGCTGCTGCAATCGCTCGCCGGGATGGCGCAGGCGCCGCGTGAGGCCTTCGAGGCGCGAGCTGTCGCGGTGCAGTCGGTCGCGTATGCGTAGCAACAATCGCTGGCGCAGGCCGTCGAGGCGCTGACGCATGTCGGCGCTGCTCGGGGCCAGGAGTTCGGCTGCGGCGGACGGGGTCGGCGCCCGAACGTCGGCGACGAAATCGGCGATCGATACATCGGTCTCATGGCCGACGGCACAGACGATTGGTGTGTCACAGGCGGCAACGGCGCGCGCGACCGCTTCTTCGTTGAAGCACCAGAGATCTTCCAGTGAGCCGCCGCCCCGCGCCAGAATCAGCCCATCGAACCCGCCACGATCGGCCAGTTCCAGAGCGCGGACGATCTGTGCGGTCGCTTCGCGGCCCTGGACCGGCGTCGGCACCAAGGTCAGCGCGACATGCGGCGCACGGCGGCGAAACACTGAAATGATGTCGCGGATCACTGCACCGGTAGGCGAACTGACGATGCCGATGCGCCGTGGATGAACGGGCAGGACGCGTTTGCCGGCGGCATCGAACAGGCCCTCGGCGCTGAGCTTCTCTTTCAGCGCTTCGAAAGCCAGGCGCAGCGAGCCGTCGCCAGCCGGCTCGACATTGTCGAGGATCAGTTGGTAGTCGCCGCGACCCTCGAACAGCGAAACACGCCCGCGCACCTTTACTGCGAGGCCGTCGCGTAAGGCCTGGCGCACGCGCTGGGCGTTCTGCCTGAACAGTGCGCAGCGCACCTGGGCGTTTTTGTCCTTGAGCGTGAAATAGATGTGCCCGGATGCCGGCTTGGCCAGGTTGGAGATCTCACCTTCGACCCAGACCTGGGCGAACACGTCTTCGAGCAGGAGCCGCGCGCGACCGTTGAGCTGGCTGACAGTCAGCACTTCGCGGTCGAGGTTGAGGCGTTGGAAGGGATCTTTGAGCATGGCGGTGATGATAAGGGAAAAGTGCGGCAAGAGCGCTGAACGCTGGAGGCTAAACGGATAGCAGGCGACGGATCAGCATTGACCTCCTGCCGAAGCGCATTAAGCTGCGCGGCCTTCGTCGCCTCCTTTTCGAGTCAGTTATGAGCCACACACAAGCCATTGTCGTGCCGCGTATCTCCACGTTTCCCGGCCATGAAGCCAAGGCGCGAATGATTCTGCGCTGGCTGACCGAGCGACGCATCGTCGAGGCCCTGCCCACCACCTGCGGACGCGGCGTTGGCGGCATGGGGTATGCGATCGGATCGGGCGCGCGCAGCGTCGTGCTGCATCCGGAACGGTTGCCGTTCGGCGAGGCGATCAACGGACTGGAAGTGGTGACCAAGCGCTGCATCTACACACCCACCCGGGATTTTGCGGAGGAGGCTGGATGTCGCGAGTGTCGCCGCGAAATCGGCGAAGCCCTATTCGAAAGTCTCGACGAATGGATGCCGGCGCAGACCGATACCTTTATCTGCCCGGAATGTGGTCACGAGGACGACATCAACGGCTTTCTGTTCATTCCAGCCTGCGGTTTCTCCAACCTCGGCTTTATCTTCAACGGTTGGGGCGAGGCTGTATTCAGCCAGTCGTTTCTTGACGAGTTTGCTGCACGCCTTGGTTTCAAGGTCGCGATAGTGGTCGCACAGGCATGACTGCTCAGTCATTTTCCAATCCAAACGAAGCGGCGCGCGCATCACGGACCTCACAACCGCATTGAGCGCAAGGGGCCGCGTGGGTATAATGCCGCGCTTCCTTTTTCCCGCCTGGGAGCCCCCGCCATGCTGCGTATCAGCCAAGAAGCCCTGACTTTCGATGATGTTCTCCTGATCCCGGGATATTCCGAGGTCCTGCCGAAGGATGTCAGCCTCAAGACCCGCCTGACCCGCGACATCGAGCTGAACATCCCGCTGGTTTCGGCTGCCATGGATACCGTCACCGAAGCTCGCCTGGCCATCGCCATGGCGCAGGAAGGCGGCATCGGCATCATCCACAAAAACATGAATGTCGAGCAGCAGGCCGCCGAAGTGCGCAAGGTCAAGCGTCACGAAACAGCGATCGTTCACGATCCGGCCACCGTGACACCCGAAACCAAGATCAGCGAGCTGCTGCTCAAGGCGCGCGAGCTGGGCTTCTCGGGCTTTCCTGTGGTGTCAGGCAAAGAGCTGGTGGGTATCGTTACCGGGCGCGATCTGCGCTTCACGCCGAATGTCGGTGATTCGGTCGCCGCGATCATGACGCCGAAGGAAAAGCTGATCACTGTGCAGGAAGGCACCGGCCTCGAAGAGATCAAAACCAAACTCCATGAGCACCGCATCGAGAAGATGCTGGTGGTCGATAGCAATTTCCATCTGCGCGGTCTGGTCACCTTCCGAGATATCGAGAAGGCCAAGACCTACCCGCTGGCGTCCAAGGATGACCAGGGTCGCCTGCGTGTCGGGGCTGCCGTGGGTACTGGCGCTGATACGGTCGAGCGCGTCGAAGCATTGGCCGCTGCTGGCGTCGACGTGATCGTGGTCGACACCGCCCACGGCCATTCGCGTGGTGTACTTGATCGCGTGCGCTGGGTGAAGGACAACTTCCCGCAGGTCCAGGTGATTGGCGGCAACATTGCCACGGCCGAGGCTGCGCTGGATCTGGTCAAGGCTGGCGCTGACGCGGTCAAGGTCGGTATCGGCCCAGGCTCGATCTGCACCACGCGCATCGTCGCCGGTGTCGGCGTGCCGCAGATTTCCGCTATCGCCAACGTCTCCGCCGCGCTTGAAGGCACCGGCGTGCCGATGATCGCCGACGGCGGCATTCGCTTCTCGGGTGATCTGTCCAAGGCCATCGTTGCCGGCGCCAATGCCGTGATGATGGGCTCGATGTTCGCCGGAACTGAAGAGGCCCCAGGCGAGATCGAGCTGTTTCAGGGCCGCTCCTACAAGGCTTATCGCGGCATGGGCTCGCTGGGTGCGATGTCCCAGGCGCAGGGCTCCTCGGACCGTTATTTCCAGGATTCGTCGGCTGGTGCCGAGAAGCTGGTGCCCGAAGGCATCGAAGGGCGCGTGCCATACAAGGGCAGTCTGGCGGCGATTATTCATCAACTGATGGGCGGCCTGCGTGCCTCCATGGGCTACACCGGCAGCGCCACGGTCGATCACATGCGGACTCATCCGCAGTTCGTGCGCATCACGGGTGCCGGCATGGCCGAGTCCCACGTGCATGACGTGCAGATCACCAAAGAAGCCCCTAACTATCGGGTTGGCTGATAATCGGCAAATCGATTTCAAGTATGAATAACGGGGCTGCTCACTCAGCCCCGTGTCATTTGTGACTACCACGAGAGACGCCCACATGGCTCATCCTGACATTCACGCTCACCGCATCCTGATCCTGGATTTCGGCTCGCAGTACACCCAGCTGATCGCCCGTCGCGTGCGCGAACTTGGCGTCTATTGCGAATTGCATCCCTGGGACATGAGCGAAGACGACATCCGCGCCTTCGCGCCGCGCGGCATCATCCTCGCCGGCGGCCCGGAATCCGTGCATGCCGAAGGCAGCCCGCGCGCTCCGCAGGCGGTATTCGATCTGGGCGTGCCGCTGTTCGGCATCTGCTACGGCATGCAGACCATGTCCGAGCAGCTCGGTGGCAAGGTGCAGGGATCGGATGAGCGCGAGTTCGGCTATGCGCGTGTCGACCTGGTCGGCAAGTCCAAGCTGTTCGACGGTATCGAAGACCACATGGACGACGACGGTGTGTTCGGCCTCGACGTCTGGATGAGCCACGGCGACAAGGTCACCGACCTGCCGCAAGGCTTCCATATCCTGGCCAGCACGCCGAGCTGCGCGATTGCCGCCATGGGCGATGACGATCGCCGCTACTACGGCGTGCAGTTCCACCCGGAAGTGACCCACACCCGTCAGGGCGGGCGCATTCTGTCGCGCTTCCTGCTGGAAATCTGTGGCTGCGAAGCGCTGTGGACGCCGTCCAACATCGTCGAGGATCTGGTCGAACAGGTGCGCACGCAAGTCGGTTCGGCCAACGTGCTGCTGGGCCTGTCTGGTGGTGTCGATTCCTCGGTGGTCGCCGCGCTGCTGCACAAGGCCATTGGCACTCAGTTGACCTGCGTTTTCGTCGATAATGGTCTGCTGCGCTTGCACGAAGGCGATCAGGTGATGGCGATGTTCGCTGAGAACATGGGCGTCAAAGTGATCCGCGCTGACGCCGAGGCGCAGTTCCTCGACAACCTCGCTGGCGAAGCCGACCCGGAGAAGAAGCGCAAGATCATCGGCCGGACCTTCATCGACGTCTTCGATGCCCAGGCGAGCAAACTCGACAACATCCAGTACCTCGCCCAAGGCACCATCTACCCGGACGTGATCGAGTCCGCCGGCGCAAAGAGCGGCAAGGCCCATGTGATCAAATCGCACCACAACGTCGGTGGCCTGCCGGAGGAAATGAACCTCAAGTTGGTCGAGCCGCTGCGTGAGCTGTTCAAGGATGAGGTTCGCAAGATCGGCCTGGAACTGGGCCTGCCGTACGACATGGTCTATCGCCATCCTTTCCCGGGTCCGGGTCTGGGCGTGCGCATCCTCGGCGAAGTGAAGAAGGAATACGCCGACCTGCTGCGCCGTGCCGACCACATCTTCATCCAGGAGCTGCGCAACTTCGACTGGTACCACAAGACCAGCCAGGCGTTCGTGGTGTTTCAACCGGTGAAATCGGTCGGTGTTGTGGGCGATGGCCGCCGCTACGCTTGGGTCGTCGCCCTGCGAGCAGTGGAAACCATCGACTTCATGACCGCACGTTGGGCCCATCTGCCTTATGAGCTGCTGGAGAAGGTCTCCAACCGCATCATCAATGAAATTGAAGGCATCTCGCGCGTCACCTACGATGTGTCAAGCAAGCCGCCAGCGACCATTGAGTGGGAATGATTGGGCGTCCGGCAATGTCCGGCACTAATTAGCAATAAATACCTTGGAGCCCGCGTAATTGCGGGCTTTTTGCATTTTTCGTCTGGAGTTATCTGGCAAGTTTTGGCAACGGCAAGCAGCTCTTTTGCGTGGTACAGATGATGGTAGTATCCAGATGAAATGCCATGCGCTGCCCTCGATACCATGGTGGTAATAGAGCTGGCTTCATGGTATGAATTTTTGATTAGTCATTGATTTATATGGATTTGTATCCTTTTAGATTGAAGCTTTTCTGTCATGGTATTTCTACATGGAGATTCGCCAGGGCGATGCTGACCGATACCAAGCTGCGCAACCTCAAACCGCAAGAGAAACTTTACAAAGCCAATGACCGAGATGGTCTTTATGTTGCGGTCACGCCTGCCGGCTCAATCTCATTCCGCTACAACTACTCAATTCACGGCAGGCAGGAGACCATCACCTTCGGCCGCTACGGGGTTGGAGGAATCACCTTGGCAGAGGCGCGGGAGCGCTTGGGTGAGGCGAAGAAGATGATCGCTGCAGGCAAGTCTCCTGCGAAGGAGAAAGCGCGGGCCAAGGCGCGTGTCAAAGACGCAGAGACCTTCGATGCTTGGGCCCAAAAATGGCTGCGTGGCTATCAGATGGCTGATTCAACTCGTGACATGCGCCGTTCGGTCTATGAGCGTGAGCTGAAGTCGGAATTTGGTAGCCGAAAGCTCATCGAAATCAACCATGAAGATCTTCGAGCGCTTGCCGACTCCATTGTCGAGCGCGGTGCCCCGGCGACGGCGGTGCATGCGCGCGAAATCGTACAGCAGGTGTTCCGCTGGGCAATTGAGCGGGGTCAGAAAGTTGAGAACCCCGCCGACTTGGTTCGTTCGGCAAGTATTGCCAAGTTCGAACCTCGTGACCGCGCATTGGCGCCCGATGAGATCGCACTGATGTACCAGTACATGGATCGAATCGGCACGGCGTCGTCTGTACGCGCTGCGGCCAAGCTGCTGCTGCTCACCATGGTGCGCAAGAGTGAGTTGACCAATGCCACATGGCGCGAAATCAATTTTACCGAGGCGCTGTGGACGATTCCCAAGGAGCGCATGAAGCGTCGTAACCCTCATTTAGTGTTCCTGTCTAGGCAGGCCCTGGACTTCTTCATTGCGCTGAAGACCTTTGCGGGCGGCTCGGACTACGTTTTCCCGTCTCGTTACGATTCCGATCAGCCAATGAGCGCTGCGACGATCAATCAAGTGCTGACTTTGACCTATCGACTTGCGCAAAAGGAAGGCAAACCGCTTGGCAAGTTCGGGCCGCATGACCTGAGGCGTACGGCAAGCACGCTTCTGCATGAGGCAGGCTACAACACCGATTGGATTGAGAAGTGTCTTGCTCATGAACAGAAGGGCGTGCGAGCGGTTTACAACAAAGCTGAGTACCGCGACCAGCGGCGGGAGATGTTGCAGGATTGGGCCAATATGATTGATGACTGGACTGCTGGTAATTCCCGCTGATTTTTTAGCGGCTAAATTTCACGCTGATGTTACCGCTTCAAATAGAGCGCATCAGGAATGGACCCCAGCGCCTTCGATACGGCTTGGCGTCCGATTCCCAATCTTCGCCCAATCTCAGATTGACTGAAACCGAAGTGCAGCAGTGCAAGCATCTGCTTTTTTCTATCTGATAGCTTTGAATCCACCATGAGGCGCGCTTGATAGCGGAGTTCCGCCTTGTCCGCTGGCTGGGTTGTTTGGCCTAGCATGTAATAGTAGAAATAACTGTCTACCAGCGGGGTCCCGGATGCTGCCTGTGGCGAGGACCGTTTCGCGCATTGACGGTTGAGCCTTGCTAGTTCGAGATCAAACTGTCCCTGGGATCGTTTAGCCGTCCGATACGTTGGGTTCCATGCGCCATCCATCCGCTTCGGCCGGTGCTTGAGGCAGTATTGGTGGCTGAGTTCGAGCTTTCTATGGTCGTCCAGTTCGACATCATTGATACGACCATCAGCTATCGTCGCCATGAAGGCAGCGAACTCGGTTAGATTGCCGCAGAGATCGCAAAATCCATGTTTTCGTTGGCTATTTAGGTTGACGCCTTTTGCCGGGTTTGACGTTTTTGGTCGTTTGCAGGCGCAGTCCCAGGCCAATTCGATAATTGACTCCAGGGTTGCGACAAAGCGCTGGTCTCTAGCGGTCTGTCTATCCTCCGTCTTGATGAATTGGCGTAGCAGCTGACGTTGCATGCGGACCATGGCGTCAAGCCCTACTAGTCGAATGATTGCGCTGAGGCTAACCCCTGTGCCAGCTCCGGGCACATATCCATTGTACTTGTCCGGAAGAGTTGTCATGTATGCGGCTATAGCGGGGTCAATGATTTCTTCTATCAGCCGAACGATTGGATAGCGCCGAGAAGATATGGAGTACGGCTGCCAGCGCCCCTCAAATTCACGAATGGCTTCCAAAACTGAGGGAGCGCAGTTTGCCCATACGAAAATGCTAAGTTCATTTTTCATGTCAACTATTATGGCCAATTAATACGGTAAATCAATGTGCACCGCTTGGCACCATGAGGCAGGTATCGGTAATAGGAGCCCAAGCCATGCAAGCACTGCACAGCAAGACGTTGATCAACCGAAAAAGGCTATCGGAGATAATTCCTCTCTCGACGCGAACTATTTATAACTTGGAGCAGCGGGGGGAGTTTCCGCGCCGTATCGTGCTTACTAGCAGAAGTATCGCGTGGGACTTGTCGGAGGTTGTAGAGTGGATTGAGGCGCGCAGAGCGTCGGGTGTCCAGGCAGCCCGCCCTGGCGACGAGAGGAGCTGATATGGCCCTCGACCTAATGGCAGGATTTAACAAGCTGCCACCGCCGATAGATTACGTTTTACCCAATATGGTTGCTGGCACCGTGGGCGCACTTGTATCGCCTGGCGGGGCTGGTAAGTCCATGTTGATCCTACAATTGGCCATGCAGATCGCCGGCGGGCCCGACTTATTGGAAGTGGGGGATCTGCGCAATGGCGCGGTAGTGTATCTACCCGCCGAAGACCCACCTATAGCAATTCATCACCGTTTGCACGCCCTTGGCGCATACCTAACTGCCGAGCAGCGACAATCCGTGGCTGATGGTCTGCTGATTGAGCCGCTAATCGGAAGATGTCCCAATATTATGGCGGTTGATTGGTTCGATGGCCTCAGACGGGCTGCCGAGGGGCGTCGTCTGATGGTTTTGGATACCCTGCGCCGGTTTCACGTAGAGGAAGAGAACGCCAGCGGGCCTATGGCGCAGGTCATCGGCCGAATGGAGGCCATAACCGCCGATACGGGCTGCGCAATTGTGTTTCTGCACCATGCCAACAAGGGTGCGGCCCTGTCGGGCACTGGCGATCAGCAGCAGGCCAGCCGTGGGTCATCCGTGCTAGTTGATAACACTCGTTGGCAGTCGTATTTGTCAGGCATGACGCAGGTCGAGGCCGAGGAGTGGGGGGTTGATGAAGGTCAACGTGGGTATTTCGTCCGCTATGGCGTCAGCAAAGCAAACTACGGCGCACCTTTTCGGGAGTGTTGGTTCCGGAGGCACGAAGGCGGCGTCCTCAAGCCTGCTGTACTCGAACGACAGAAACGCCATTCACCTGCGAAGCTGAAGTCCGTAACGAGGGGCGGCAATGAAAACTGGTAACCAGGTCGCCCCGACCAGCACGGTATTGCAGGCACGAGTAATGATCTATCAGCCCAGTCAGCGTCCACGAGAGCTGGCGGGGCAATGGATGGACACTTGCTTCGGTCGATGCCGCGTAACCGGCAGGCTGGGTCAGCGTCATGCCGATATCGTGGAGTCCATGTTGTATGTGGCTGAACGCCGCCGCGAAATATCAGACGGCGGCATCGAGCTGCTGATCGACCCGGCGAGGCTGCGCCGGATGCTATCCGATCACCAGTACAGCCACGACCGCATCAAGAAGCTGCTGACCGACCTGCGGGCCGCCACGGTAGAAATCGTGACGCCGGAGCTGGAGTGCAGTGGTGAGCGGATCATCGGCGGCCTGATCGACCACGTTATCCCGTCACCCATGACCCGACGTGATCCGCTCACTGGCGGGGTTCGCCATTTGTGGCGCGTCCGGCTAGGTGTTGCTCTGGTGATGCTGTTGGAAAGGGACTTGTCCCTGTACTACCCACCTGGCCCGATCGCCCGGTTGCAACACGGGATCAGCCAGGCGCTTGCGCGGCATGTCCTGACCCACAAGCAACATCCGGCGGGAGGCTGGCACCTGGACACGTTGATTCGTGCCGTAGGAGGCGGAACGGTCAATAGCATGATGCTGCGCAATTATCGGCGGCGGTTGAAGGAGGATGCCGCCGGATTGATCGAAGTCGGGATTGAGCTAGCCGCCGCGGACAGAGTAAAGCGTGTCACAGCGGCCCGATAGCGTGCCACAACGGCCCGATGGCGTGTCACAGCGGCCCGGCGGCGTGCCACAGCGGCCCGATTTTTTGCACTTTTGGCAGGATATTCAGGATTTCTTAGGATATCCAGGCGGTGTAATTGCCCGCTTGAGGCGGGCGCTTACACCTTTTTGCGCACGGCCTGATGGTTCGCTCAATCGGCTTGAGGCCGATGGTTGGACGCCAAGGGGGAGGGAGTGGCAGAGGCCATCTCTATACGTCGTCAGGCGACAAGGCCCCTGCTTGTTGATTCAAGGGCTCGCTGCGATTTAGAGAATCAGCAGCTAAAGCGGCAGGGCGCTTTAGCTGCTAAATTTCCGCCATGACCTCAGAGGTGTTTGTATGCAAAGTCCAGACGAACACGCTGGTTTACTGGTACGCATGAAATTGATCAAAGCAGCGGTGGCTGACGCAATAGGCGAGAATAGGCAGCTTAGCCTAAGGGATTCTGAGCCGTCGGCTAAGGAAGGAATTGCCGCAGAGGTGGCTGAGATTGACTTCTCGCGTTGGAAGTCTGTTCCAGTGGCGTAGCGGTTGTCCCGGCACCATTTTTAATAGCTAGATTTCTCGTCTCGTCGGCCGCATTAACTACCGCGGCGATCTCATCGGCAGGTCTCACCGCTATCGCTTCCAGAACCGAGGCTGTTCGAGAATATCATTCACTCTCCGACTGGCTTATGCCACCCGGCGACCGAAGTCTCTTAGGTTTTCTTCCCATCTCCCCCTGCGGCCTTAGCGAGTCTCCCCTTTGGCGTTCAACCTGTTTTTTTAGTTTCGAAACGCGCACATAAACTGTTGGCGTCGTGCTGTAGGGGCTGGAGGTAATAGCTCGGAGCGCTCGGCTCCATCGAGACGTCATCCCTTTTGACCATGGCGCGCTTTCCGCCATCTCGGTGGTCTTGGATACTCTACTTGTATTTCAGTTGTGCTCCAGTTGCGCTCCGGTAGTGTTCTGATGGCCTTTAGCGGATATACCGATTGATGCTCAGTCGATGTCAGTTGATTTGAAGAACAGACAAAAACGCGGTGGAACTGCGGGCAAGACAGGTGAAGTAGGCCCACCCGCGAGCGGGCGGATCCTGCTTCACTTTCCCTAATTCGCGCTACGCGCTCAATCGGGAGTCTTGCTCTGCGAGGCTGTAACACGCGCAGGCTGATAGCTGACTGGATGGCTGGAAGTTTGTTACATCAGCTAGAAACACACCCAGGACGGCGTGCAGCAACACTGCTTACAGGCCCGGCTCGCAACGCAGCCGGAATCTTTCCCTCTCTCGAATTTTTGTCGGCACTGGTGAGAGTGCGGAATTCAGCCTGGCAAATGGAAATTTGGGATAGCCGGATCCTCTCTTTCAGGGCGGTGACAAAAGAGCTAGGCATGCGTGGCGACGGGGCTTGGGCCTGTGAACGGCCGTGCATTACTGACGGTAGTTTCTGGTGGTCGCTGCTAGCGACGCAGGTGCGTTGAATTTTCCAAGACCGTTTTTCGGCGAGACGAGCTAGGACGTTTTACTACAGCCGTAATCTTTCCCCCATAGAGTTAGCTAAGTATTTGTGCGGGGGCGTTGCCATGGCTATGCGGGCTGAGAGTTATTTTCTCATGACGTCTGCGCGCCAGTTCGGCCTTCATCCGAGCCGATGATTCGGCCATATCTCGGCGAAGCTCTGCGAGTTCAACGTCCGTCAATGCGCGAACGTTTTGGTTGGAACCGTCCGCCTTGACTGGCAAGACATGGTTTCCGCCAATGTCACATTGTGTGGTGTCGTTTTCCTTCATGCGCACCTCCTAGTCTTCTGCTCAATATCTCCACCACGGTCCGTATAGCGGCTGCGCGATAGGCTTCGAGCATGAGTCGCCACGTTACGCTGACTTGCTGTTTTTACAGTAGGTCCGCGCACTCCGAGCCGAGGCTGCGGGCCGTGCTGTAGATTGAGGGCCAAGCCCTCCTAGACAAAAGCTCATGGACAGCCGCGATTGTGAGAATGCTTGCGTTTTGCTAGAGTGCAAGAGTATGCATCACAAAGAGGTTTTGAAAGATGCCATCTGTAACCGTTCGAAATGTGCCCGATGAGGTGCATCGTGCGATCCGCGTGAGAGCCGCTCAGCACGGCCGTAGCATTGAGGCCGAAATGCGCGACATCCTGGAGTCTGCGGTGAAGCCGAAGGGTCGGGTTAAGCTGGGCTCACTGCTGGCCGAAGTCGGTCGCAAGGCCAAGCTGACCGATGAAGAGTTCGCTTTCTTTGAGAGCATGCGCGACAGAACTCCCGCCCGTGCAGCGAGCTTTGAATGATCCTTCTCGACACGAACGTGGTTTCGGAGCCGCTACGTCATGCGCCCGAGGCCCGCGTAATCGAATGGATTGATGCACAACCGCTGGAAACGCTTTACCTATCAGCCATGACCGTAGCCGAGCTGCGCGCCGGGGTGGCGCTTCTGCCGACCGGCAGGCGTCGTACGATGTTGCAAGAAAGCCTGGAAAAGCAGGTGCTGCCCATGTTCGTTGGGCGCGTTCTGCCTTTTGATTTGGCTTGCACGCATGCGTACGCCGAAGTGCTGGCGATGGCTCGCAAGTCAGGTAGCGGCATAGAGGCAGCCGATGCGTGCATCGCAGCGGTCGCCCTTGCTAACGGATTTGTCGTTGCCACTCGCGACACAAGCCCCTTTCAAGCTGCCGGTCTGACTGTTATCAACCCTTGGGAGATCTAGCCTTCACCCTGACGCCGTGAAATGAACAAAAAGGCCGGGCTTCGGTGTCGCTCTGGTCAACTACCGATTAGCTACGTGGCGCAGCTATTCGATGACTCTGAAAGCCACTTTCAGAAAAGGTTATCGAACCATGAAGCACTTCCGTATTTTAGCGGCTAAAACTGCGCTCGCGGCCGTCCTGGCCGGCGGCGTGCACATCACGTCCACGCAAGCCGGAATTCCTGTCGTCGACGGCACAAACTTGTCGCAGAACATCATGACGGCAATCGAATCGGTGGCCCAAACGCTCAAGCAAATTGAGCAGTACAGCACTCAGCTCCAGCAATATGAAAACCAGCTTCAGAACACGATGGCCCCGGCCGCGTACATCTGGGATCAGGCGCAATCAACCATCAACGGCTTGATGAGCGCGACCAACACCCTGAACTATTACAAGAACCAGCTCGGCAGCCTGGACAGTTACGTCAGCAGGTTCCAGGACGTGAACTACTACAGGGGGACCCCGTGCTTTTCGGCCACCGGCTGCTCTGCCGCTCAGTGGGCGGTCATGAACGACGTACAGCACCTCGCCAGTGAATCGCAGAAGAAGGCTAACGATGCTGTGTTCAAGGGCCTCGACCAGCAGCAAGACAACCTGACCTCGGATGCGGCGACGTTGCAGCGCCTCCAGACGGGCGCGCAAAGCGCTCAGGGCCAGATGCAGGCAATCGGATACGCCAACCAGCTCGCCAGCCAGCAGGCCAACCAGCTGCTGCAGATTCGGGGCCTTTTGATCGCTCAGCAGAACGCGCTGGCAACCAAGATGCAGGCCGAGGCGGATAAGGACGCCCGGCAGCTGGCAGCCGGCGTTACTTCAAGGGAGTCCAGGATCGAGCTTACGGCTAGCCCGAAAAACTGGCTCGAACTGACCCGCTGACGGAGGCAAGCAACATGAAAAAGATAATGCTGCTTGCCGGCCTTGCGGCGGCGATGCTGTCCGGCTGCGACAACAAACCTGCCATCCCGCCCATGCCCGAAGTTAATGACACCAATTGCCAAGTTCAGGCGGTCAAGATGATCACGGACAAGGCCACGCGCGAAACCTTCGCCGGGCTGTGCTCGCGCCGGTCCCCGGCCGGCGGTGGCATCGCTCCGACCGATAAGCCGCTGAACTGGTTGGAGTTGGCCGACCCGAAGCACACCAATAAGCAGGAGGCGACGCTATGAAAGCACTGCACAAGGCGGCGTTGATGGGCGCCATTCTTGCGGTTTACACCTCGGCCGCATCGGCCCAGCTCACTAACCAGGGAATGCTTGACCAAGTTGTGACTGAGTTTGCCACTCGTGCCTCTGCCTGGCAGACGGTAGTGATGAGCGCCGCGACGTTTTTGTTCTGGACGCTGGGCATGATCTCACTGGTCATCACCTTCGGCTTTATGGTGCTACGCAAGGCCGACATTGGTGAGTTCTTCGCCGAGTTCATCCGCTTCATACTGTTCTTCGGGTTCTTCCTCTGGCTGCTACGGAACGGCCCGGCCATCGCCAATTCGATCATTCAATCACTGGCCCGGATCGGCGAGCAGGCATCAGGGGTGGCGTCGGTGACACCTTCGAGCATTGTGGACGTCGGGTTCATGATCTTGAAGCAGGCATTCAGCAACTCAACAAATTGGTCTCCTGTGGATAGCTTCATCGGAGTGGTATTGAGTGTCGGCATCTTGATCCTGCTCACCGTTGTCGCCGTGAACATGCTTTTGCTGCTCGTCTCGGGTTGGCTGCTGATGTACGCCGGAATCTTCTTGCTCGGCTTCGGCGGCTCGCGGTGGACGTCGGACATAGCGATCTCCTACTACAAGACTGTTCTGGGACTAGCCGTGCAAATCATGACGATGGTGCTGCTGGTTGGCATCGGAAACGACCTCCTTTCAAGCTTCTACGCCAGGATGAACACCGGTGTGCAGAACTTTGACGAGCTGGGCGTGATGCTTGTTTTCTGCGTGGCATTGCTAATGCTGGTAAATCGTGTGCCACCGCTGGTGGCCGGCGTTATTACCGGTGCGGGCATTGGAAACGCTGGCGGTATTGGTAGCTTCGGCGCGGGCGCAGCTGTAGGTGTCGCGATGGGCGCGGCCAGTGTTGCGGCTGGAGCTGCAAGCATGGCCGGTGCCTCTGTGCTGAGTGGCGCAGTGAATCTCGTTGGCGGCACTTCGGCCCTCAACGCCGCTTTCATGAAGACCCAGAGCGCAATGAGCGATGCCGGCGGGGGCATGGACATGATGGCGAGCATGCGCGGCGAGAATGCCTCGGGCGGTGAAGGGTCGGCCAGTGCAGGGGGGACACCGTTCGCACAGGCGGCAGGCTTCGGCGATTCGTCCTTTGGTGGAGGCAGCACAGCGACCGGCAGCAGTTCGGGCAATTCGAAGAGCGGTGAAAAGACCAGCAGCTTGAGAGCCGGTTCCGACAGCGCTGACGGCAAGGCCGCCGAGGGCGAACCCGGGCCTGCTGGAGGTGCCAGGTCGGAGCAGCAGGGCGGCCGACAGGCTGGACTAGGCAGAACTGACCCCGGTGACTTCACTCGTACAGCAGCACTCTCAGCGGGCGAACTAGCCAAGGGCGCAGGGTCCGTGCTCAAGGACAAGGCCGTGCAGCTCGCAGACCGCTTTCAGGAGCGTATAGACCAAACAATAGGCGGCCAAGTAGCAGCGGCGATCCGGGCCAGCACGGCGGCCGATGCTCCGGCCTTCGATGGGGACAGCTTTGCCGGAGAGCAGATGGACAATGAGACCGCTGATCCCGATGGTGAAATCGCTGCGTTCGTAAATCGCTCGACACCATCGTAAAAGGCGCGTCGGCCGGCGTGGGGCCGGCCGACACTTCCACAACCCACCTGATAGAGAGGTGAATCATGGCAACCGTGAATTTTAACAACGTAACCCAGGCAGTTCATCATGCAGCCGTGCAGCTCGCGGCATTGGACTGGATCGACCAAGAGGAGGCCCAGCAGCTCGGGCCGATGGCCGAAGCAGTTGCCAATGCATTCATGGTCGTCTTTTACCAGGCCGAGACCGGGCAAGCCACCCCAGCGGACTTCCGCGAGGCTCTGGATGCGGTGCGGCAGTCACTCGCCGAGTAGTTTGCGCAGTGGGAGCAGCAAGGGCGGCCAACGGCCTCCCTTGTCGCCTCAGGGCAATTGACGGGCGTAACGATGCATGCCAGCCATGCTCAAGCATCAGTAGAGGGGGCGGTGATGGTTGCGGGAACGTTGGTTTGCTAAAGCTTTGGCTTGAGGAGCCGCGTGGTAAGGCGGCAGGTGCCCTAGATGTGGAGGGCATGAAGGTTGAGTTTCGCTAATTACAATCTATTGTCAGGGAGAAGATTGGCTTAGTCGTCAGAGCGCATAAATAAACGAATCCAACGGAGCATGCACCGTTGGAGTGTGCGCTTCGAAATCGGTCAAAGCACGCGTCGTAGCGCCAGGCCATGCTCGTGACGTTGCTCCTTTCCACCCAGAAGTGTCGGAGCTTCGATCTGCGTCCTCGATGGGGTAGTGTGGACGCTTCCGAGTGACTTTCTAAAATCTGCTGGACCGCAATGGTCAGTATTGAATACAACAGACGTAGCGTCCGAGGCGAGGGAGGAAGGCTCAATGCGAACCCCCGACCGGCCATCGCCTCGAATGAATACGGTCAGCATACCTGACTGCTCTTAAACATATAGTCTTTTAAGGAAAGGAAGCCAGATGAAAATTGTTTATATAGATATTCAAAATTATAGAAAGTTAAAAAGCTGCCGGATTAGCCTGACAGAAGCTGAAACCTTATTAGTAGGCGCTAATAACAGCGGTAAAACGTCTGCAATGGATGCATTGATATTTTTTCTAGATCAAAAGGGGAGAAGCGCGGCTAGCATAGCTTCGGGAGAGATGCCTGTTTCGAGAAAGTTAAGCGCGACAGATTTTACTCTATCGAACTGGCATCAGCTGAATGAATTTGGTCGCGCTTGGGCAGCAGCCGAAGCTAGTGGCGATCAGCTTGGTGATTGGCAACCTTTATGCCCTACTGTGGATATCTGGTTACAGGTGGAGAAAAATGAGATACACCGAGTCAGCCATTTGATTCCGACCTTAAAGTGGGATGGTGGGCTGCTAGGTGTAAGAATGATCTACCAGCCAAAAGATTTAGATACATTAAAATCAGACTTTGTAAATAACTACAATGCCGCAGAGCAGCTAAAAAAAATTGCTCAAGACAACGCCGAAGCAAAAAGAAAGGAGCTGGGTAAACAGAATGGTGAAAATCCAACTAAATTCGCGTTGGAGATTTGGCCCAGTTCGTTGCGAGAATACCTAGATCGTGAGGCTGGCAGAGCGTTTGAGTTGAAATCTTACATACTTGATCCGGGTAAGGTAGAGGAGGTTCCTGAGGCTAATTATAAACCTCAGGAACTTACCGAGGGGCAAGTTGCGCTTGAATTTTATCCATTCAATGGATTGTTTAAGGTGGATATAATTGATGCTACACGTGGATTCACCGATCCCAATGCAGCGACTGTATCCCAAGCCAATAGCTCAAACTTGGCCGGTCAAATTAACAAATATTACAACAGGCACCTCAATCCAACAGACCTACCCGGAGTTGAAGATTTAGAAGCTCTTGAGGCTATCGCTTTAGCGCAGCATTCTTTTGATGGGAGATTAAATGACGTTTTCACCAAGCCCCTTGGCGAAATTAAGACCCTAGGATATCCAGGATTCAATGACCCGCACATCAGGTTGTCTAGCAAAGTCAATCCTATTGATAATCTCGATCATGAGGCAGCAATATTATTTGAAATTCAAAAGGCGAGTCTGTCACCTGGGGCACCGTTGCTAAGCCTGTCAGAGAAATATAACGGGCTAGGTTATAAAAACCTAATCGCAATGGTCTTCAAATTAATGAGTTTCAGAGATCAATGGATGAGAGTCGGAAAAGCTGGTAAGCGAAAGCCAGAAGATGACGCATTTATCGAGCCGCTTCATTTAGTTTTAATTGAAGAGCCAGAGGCGCATCTGCACGCCCAGGTTCAGCAAGTGTTCATTAAGAAGGCTTATTCGGTTTTAAGAAATCACGCCGATTTGCTCTTGAAAAAAAAGTTTTCTAGTCAGCTGATCGTAAGTACGCACTCAAGTTACTTGGCCCACGAAATCGGATTTGAAAAGCTACGATATTTCAAGCGTAAGCCAGCGGGCGGTGCGTTTGAAGTTCCAACGGCGGAGGTAATAGATTTGTCTGCTACCTTCGGAACATCAAAAACACGTTCAGAAGAGATTTTGCAGACAGCCCAATTTGTTGCGCGCTACCTAAAAACTACGCATTGCGATCTTTTTTTTGCGAATGGAATAATATTAGTAGAGGGCGCAGCAGAACGCTTACTGATTCCACATTTCATAAGAAATAATATCAATGAAGACACGAGCTTAGATAATAGTTATATATCAATTCTAGAGGTTGGTGGTGCTCACGCTCACCGCCTACGAGCGCTGATCGATAAGTTAGGATTACCTACACTTGTCATAACCGATACAGACGCGATGCAGCCGCCCCCAGCAGATGCAGCTCCTAAGGCAAAAGCAAAGTCAATCAGACCAGCGCTTGGCAAAGGATATAAAACTGGTAGCCATACGATTACCAAGTGGTTGGCGGTCAAAGACCCATCCTTGGACGCTGTTTTAGCTATGAAGGCGGAAGAGAAAGTCGTCGGGAAGGTGCGTATCGCTTTTCAGTATGGCATACCGATTGTGTATGCAGATAGTTCCGAGGCTCTGGCAATACCCTATACGTTTGAAGACGCGATTGCTTTAACAAACCCGGTATTATTCAAGGGGCTAGTAAAACCGACGGGTATGATTAAAAAGATGCAGACTGCACTTAATCTAGAGACTCTTGAGTTGTGTTGTGAAGCTCTGTATGACGCGTTAGCAGAAGACAAGGCAGAGATGGCGCTTGACCTGCTTTTCTGCGCCGAACCGACTGATTTAGCGGCGCCTGCTTATATTCAAGAAGGTTTAGACTGGCTAAAAAAAGAACTAGATGTTGCAAGTGAGGATCTTGTCCCAGGCGTGGTTGAGCCGGTATGAAGGAGCTCATAATGGGTGATCAACCCCAAAATCCGGTGGTTCAAACCATCTTTCAATACATGGATTTATCTAACCCCAAGAGCTTCTTACTGTTCGCTGGCGCCGGGTCCGGAAAAACTAGAACTCTTGTCGACGCGCTCGAGCTCATGAAGCTGCAATATGCCAAAGCCCTATCGATGTCAGGTCAAAAAATTGGGATTATTACCTATACAAACGCCGCGTGCGAAGAAATCAAAAGGCGTCTATTTTTTGATGCCAATTTCATGGTGTCAACCATCCATAGCTTTTGCTGGGATCTCATAAAGCCTTTCACGAATGACATTCGAAATTGGATAGAAGAAAAATTAGTAGCTGATATTAAAAAGTTGGATGCCGCTATCGCTAAAAGCACTACACCTCATGGAGTGACAGCAGTTCGTAATCAGCGGAGCTTAGCGAGCAAGAAAAAAAGATTAGCAGGTCTCCATGCAATACGAAGCTTTACCTATTCGCCTGCAAGCAATAAGCCTGAAAAAGGCGCTTTGAACCATGCTGAAGTATTAGGTTTGGCCGCTTACCTGCTTACAAATGAAGCATTGCTGCGGGAAATATTGTGGAATAGATATCCTGTTTTGCTCATAGATGAGAGTCAGGACACAAATAGTGAACTCCTCGAGTCACTGATAGCCACTCAGCAAGAGAATCCGCATCAATTTTGTTTGGGGCTGTTCGGCGACATGATGCAGAGAATCTACAGTGGTGGGAAGTCAGATCTAGCATCCGCATTACCAGCCGGTTGGAAATCACCGGCTATTATGGTGAACTATCGGTGTCCAAAACGTATAGTGAGGTTGATAAACAAAATACGCATTACTGATGATGACCATCAGCAGGATTTCGCCCCCAATGCCAAAGAAGGTACTGCTCGACTATTTTTAGTAGATACGAGCGTTCAAAAAGATAAGTCTAAAATAGAGAGTGCGGTGGCTCGGTTTATGGCCAAATGCACGGGAGATCAAAGCTGGAGCGACAGTGAGTCAGTAGCTGCACTTACGCTAGAGCACCACATGGCAGCGAAACGAGGCGGGTTTTCAGAGTTTTTTCTTCCTTTCTTAGAAGTTGAAAGGCTCAGAGATGCTGCTATTAATGGCGAAAGTGAGGATATTCGGTTTTTGACGTTGCAGCTTTCTCCATTGATTTCCGCGATTAAACGGGAAGATGATTTTGAGATAGCGACTATTATGCGGAAGTATTCGCCTCTGTTAGCTAGCGCAAATCTAGTGTCAGTAGAAGATCCAATAGCTGTGTTGCGGAACGCTCAAGTATATGTAGACAATATAAAGCGCGCACTGGATAGCGAAAGTGGTGGTACGATTATCGAGATATGCGAGTTACTAAATGATGGTATGATTTTACGAGTTCCGGAATCATTCATGTTGCACTTAGGTGTCGGCATGAAATTCGATGCGCTCGAGGATGATAGCGGCGATGAGGGTGGCGCCCGAGTCGAGGCTGAACATAATGCCTGGAGAGAGTCGCTCAGCGCTTCAACTAAGCAGCTTGAAAACTATGTGCGCTATGTTTCATCGTCATCGTCTTACGATACGCACCAAGGTGTCAAGGGGTTGCAGTTTTCGCGTGTTATGGTGATCTTGGATGATGAAGATGCAAGAGGATTTTTATTTAGCTATGAAAAACTCTTAGGGGCTGAGCCACTGTCGACTAAGGACGTCGCTAATGAAAAAGCAGGTGCGGATTCCTCCCCTAAACGGTCTAGGCGTCTTTTCTACGTTACTTGCAGCAGAGCACAAGAAAGCCTAGCTGTTGTTGCATATACTAAAGAGCCTAAACTTGTAGAAAAAACAGTAACCACCTCGGGGTGGTTCAGCGACGTAGAGATAGTTTTGATGTGAATTACCTTGGTTCCCGTAGATTATGGCTTAACAGTAGCATATAACTACTGCTGAGCCTTAAGCGAGCCGTAGGGCATCCCTTAAAAAAATCTGATAAGATGACGGTTGAATCAGGAAAGCTCGAGCGATAAATTGAGTATTTTGACGGAAGTAGAACGGTATCGGTCCGAAGCAAATTCGAAGCTCAACCAAAAGACCAAAGGCTCACTTGGTCAGTTTTTTACACCGCAATCGATCGCGCTCTATATGGCGAGCATGTTTGAGCGTATACAGGGCCAGGTAGTATTGCTCGATCCTGGAGCCGGGCCGGGCTCTCTCACGGCGGCGTTCACCGATGAAGCTATCAAGCGCTTGAGTATCGAAAGCATTACTATAAGCACTTTTGAGATTGATCGAGTTATTCACCCATATTTGCAACAAACCTTGGATCGCTGTAACGATGCATTTTCTGAAAATTCAATTCCAGCTAACCTAAATCTCTATTGCGCTGATTTTATCAACGGCGCCTTTTCTGAGGGCTTGTTTCATGCCTCGGAAAGCTATACGCACGTTATCATGAATCCGCCGTATAAGAAGATTTCTGCTACCAGCGATCATCGTAGACTCTTAAGCCTCGCCGGAATTGAAACCGTTAATCTTTATTCCGGTTTCGTTTCGCTTGCAATCAAACAGCTTGTTCCAGGTGGAGAGCTTGTAGCGATCATTCCTCGCTCTTTCTGTAATGGTCCTTACTATCGAGATTTTCGTGAGCTAATTACGGCTACATGCGCAATAGATCATATTCATATTTTTGATAGTCGGAATGTAGCATTCGCAGAAGACGAAGTTCTTCAAGAGAATATTATCATCCATCTGACGAAAGGAAAAGATCAAGGCCGTGTGGTAATAACGTCTAGCCCTACGTCAGACTTTCACCTCGATCATGAATCGGATACCGTAACCGCTTCGGATATGACTATCCGGACCGTTGATTTCGGAAGTATTGTTTATCCCAACGACAAAGAAAAATTTTTTCATATTGCTGCCAATGAGAGAGATTTGGCTGTAATTCAAAAGCTTTCGGCCTTCTCGTCCACTTTGAAGGATTTAGGCGTTGGCGTATCTACTGGGCCGGTCGTAAGTTTTCGCGCTAAAGACGATCTTAGAGATGCGATAGGTCAGACGTCGGTTCCGCTTCTAAATCCTAGTCACTTGGGTCTCTCCGTGACTTGGCCAAAAAATGGCAAAAAACCTAACGCAATTGAGGTTACTACTATAACTAAAAAATCTTTGTGGGCTCACAAAGGTTCGTTCGTACTCGTAAGGCGTTTTAGTTCCAAGGAAGAGAAGCGTAGAATCGTCGCAACTTTGTATGAGAGTGACTTGCCAGGAGATCTAATTGGTTTCGATAACGGACTCAATGTCTTTCATATCGCTAAAACTGGTTTTGATTCAATATTGGCGCGTGGATTATTCGTCTTTTTAAATAGCACATTGCTGGATAAGTACTACAGAAATTTTGGTGGTCATACTCAAGTTAACGCGACTGACTTGAAAAATCTGAATTATCCCTCGCTGGATTCGTTGCAGCGCCTGGGTAGGCGTGTAGGGGGAAATACCCCTAGCCAAGCGGAAATTGATCGTTTCATTGATGAAGAGATATTTCGAATGACCGGAGTCGACAATAACCCGTTGCACGCTCAGAGAAAAATCGACGAGGCGCTGAGCATTTTGGTTGCTCTCGGTCTGCCAAGAGCACAGCAGAATGAGCGAACAGCACTGACGCTATTAGCACTTGTTGATCTGCCTCCAAACGGCTCTTGGGCTGAATTGAAGCGTCCGTTGTTAGGCGTGACGCCAATTATGAGCTGGGTCAAAGACAGCTATGGCAAGGAGTACGCGCCGAACACGCGTGAGACGTTCCGTCGGCAGACCCTCCACCAATTCGTTGATGCTGGGCTTTGCTTATATAATCCGGATAAGCCGGACCGGGCGGTAAACTCTCCTAGTGCCTGCTACCAAGTCGCATTAGAGCTGTTTCATGTGTTAGTGACTTTTGGCACGCCGGAATGGAATTCTCAACTTAAAAGCTGGCTTGATGAGTCTCCTACGCTTATATCCCAATATGCAATGAGTAGAGAAATGGAACTCATCCCTCTGATGCTCAATGGGAAAACTGAAATAAAATTGAGTCCAGGAGCTCACAGCCAGCTAATTCACGATATCGTGACAGAGTTTGGTCCTAGGTTCGCTCCAGGCGCAGAAGTTATTTATCTTGGTGATACTGGGGCTAAAGAAGATTTTTTTGAAAAAGCACGTCTGGCTGAATTAGGGGTTGTGGTAGATAGAAAAGGAAAACTCCCTGATGTTGTTTTATATTGGCCTGAGCGTAACTGGCTTTTGCTGATTGAATCCGTTACCTCACATGGTCCTGTAGACGGCAAGAGGCATGGGGAGCTTGCGAAACTGTTTTCCTCTTGTACCGCGGGATTAGTATATGTCAGCGCATTTCCAGACCGTAAAACCATGGTGAAATACCTTTCGGTTCTCGCTTGGGAAACCGAGGTCTGGGTCGCCGATGCTCCGACTCATATGATCCACTTCAACGGTGACCGTTTTCTTGGACCCCACTTGTGATCCTATGGTGTAGAGACGGTCAGAGGTCTGTAAAAAAAGTTTCTTGGTATTTTCATGGCTCCATAGTGATATTCAAGGTGATATGTTGAAAAGTAAGGATTTTTTAAGGCTGTTGATAACTGGGTGGAACTAGCCCGGCAGGAGCCCCTGCCTGGGGTATGGCCCTCGGTGGGCCACTGCTAACCGTCACCGTTAAATAAATAAATCTGTTCCCTTTTTTCAATGAGTAAAGATATTTGCCCGCTTTTTCCTCTATCGGCTGGCAGGGAAGATTTTGAGAAGGGCAGGCTCTAGCTTAGTTGAAAAGCCTTCATCTCAGTCGGCCTGCTGCCTTTGGTGGCAGGCCTTCTTGTTTTCAACGCGGTTAAACGTTGCTCGTCAGCGCGGGCTGTCGGATGCGTGGGCGGGCTTGCGGGTTGACGGTGGCTCAAGCACCTACGCGCGGTTAGTTGTCCTGCGCGAGGATGGGCATTCGGTCAGAGGCGTTCAGATGGCGATTTCTTATCGGTGCAGCCTGCACTACGACGCGTGGGCAATATCCTCTTCGAGTTCCTGAACGGCCTTGGTTACTTTGATCAGAAAGAGCCGCTCCGCGTGGTGGTCAGAGAGCTGCCACGCTTCGTCGCCGATCCAGATAGCCAAGAGTGCCCGCTTCTGGCCGATGTCGCGATCATCTAGGTTTGGGATGTAAGTATGGCTGCCAGCGCTCCCGCGCCTTAATTCATAAAACGTCTTGATGAGTGACTTTGTTCTAATGTGACCTTCTAAGGAAAATCGCTGGGTGAGCTTGCGTATGGTGTGGTTGACTGACCGTAGCTGCGTCGTCGAGGTGATCTGAGAGAAATACGATGCCCATCCTCTGCGTTTGTAACCGAAGTAGCACCCTGTGATTCGGAGATTCACCTTCCATTCACAGTACGCTCTGGCGCGTTGCAAGTCCTTGGGGGAATTTGCGGTCGCTACTTTATGCCTGTAGGCGGTGAAGATCTTCGCGATAGAGGACTCGAATCGAAGAATACTTTCGTGGCGAATGATGATCTGGCCGCCTTCGACCTGATACCCCAGAAAGCTGAAGGGTTCTGTGAGCGATGCAACCTTAGACTTCGAGTCAGGGCCGAAGTCGTGGGGGTTAAGCCCAAGGTTCTTCAGGGCAGCGATCAGCTCATCTGCTGCTACTTTGGCTTGGCCTTCCGGTGCAAGGATCAGAATGTCATCGACGTACCGTTTGTACCAAATGCCAGTGTTGGCCTGAAACACAGAGTCAATGTTCTGCAGGGCGATCTCGGCCAATAGATTGGAGATCGCGAGGCCTTGAGGTACGCCGATTGTTGAGTCCGGCGTGTCTTTTCTACCCTTGGATTCAGGGACGGTCGGCGTGGTGATCGCAGCCTCGATCAGGCTTCGAAGTTCTGGTTTTCGGACTTTTTTCCATATCGCCGTTCTGATCAAAGAATGTGGGATCGATGGATAGAAATTCTTCAAGTCGATTTTCGCGTATTCCGCGTATTTTCCTGATGCAACCCCCGCTCTTAGATCGTTGATGACCTCTTGGGGCAATGACAGCTTGGCCGATGGATAAACCTCGGCAAGGCAATCGCACAATGCACGCAGAACTATCCGATCCCTAGCTGTCGGGATCGAGATCTGTCGGGGTTGGGAGATTGCACCTTTAAGAATCAGCTTTTCCTTATAGGCGGTAAAGCGGTAATTACCTTGGTGAACCTTCCGGATGATGAGGTCCAACTCCTCATTCAACCGAGCATCCAGCTGTGCCGGTCTGGTGCGATCAAGCCCAATCGCACCAGATGGCTTGATTTTGTCGGTGTAGATCCGAAGCAAGGGCTTGTGAGCGAAGTATTTCTTGAAGCTTCGAGCGGCGCTCACTTAATGGCCCAGGCATACAGTCCTACGGCCAATGGCAGTGCGTAGAGCAAGCTAGTTACCAATAGGCGAAGACTGAGCCAGTAGATGGCGGATATATTTTCGTAGCGTGTTGGTTTTCGGGTGGAGAGCCCACCGGCAAAGACCCGAGCGATCCGATCATCGATTTCGTTATGGTTTTCGGACTCGGCTAAGAGGTCGTCATATCTACTGGCCTGCACCGGAGTAGGTGGGGTGCTGCCGGACAGCTCGTTATACAGCTTCTGCAGTTGCAGGTAATTGCTGCGCATTGCCATGGCCCTCCCTCTGAAGTCCCGATTGGTAACCGCGAGGGAAACCCCGAGTAAGGCTACGGACAAGACTGTCGCCATCACATCGGTATCGGGGCCGAGGACATGTACATATCGGACAACCAGCACGCCAAGAATCGTACTGAGAATGGCATACCATACGAGCAGCATTTGTGAATGGAAGTCCAGCCACTCCAAGCGTTTATGCGCTTGAATACGCGCCTTGTAGGTAAACCAGACCTTGTCCTTCAATCGCATTCCTCCATGAAAAAGGAGAAGAAGGCAGGGGGATTTGAGTACATTTGAACATCCCCGAGGGGATCGGTGAGCGTACGCCCAACGGCCGAAACCGTTCATTATCAGAACCACCCTCACTTACGTGAGAGGAAAAACCTGCCCCTTCCTCAATGATTTTACATTGACATCACTAGTGATTGAAAGAAGCGTGTTTTCAATCAATATGGTTGAAATGGTATTTTACATGGCATAGCTTAGAATTAACAGGATAAGTTATTGATTTGTATGGGTTTTATCTGTGCTTTTATAATAGAGTGGGAATGATTCTGCGGGTGGTTTGGTAGAAGAACGAAGAAGCCCCGGTTTGCCGGGGCTTCTGTTTTGCAGCGTGACAGTCAGTGCATGACAGCCGGCGTATCGATGCGTCGCCAGATTGCCTCAGCGAAGCTGTAGAGGGCGAAGGCCACCAATCCAATGCCTACTAGCGATAGCCAGAAGGTGCCGAACGGCAGGTTTTGCAACGCATTCAGCGCATCTTCCAGACCTGGTGGGTCGGTTGGCTTGTAGCGGCTACCGCCAGTGAAGAGCATGCCGGCAACTACCAGAAAGGCGACGCCACGGGCTACCAGGCCGGCGCGTGAAATCGGCCGAACCCATTTCATGACGTGTTCAGAGGCGTAGAAGTATTTTTCGAACTTCGCTTTCCAGCCTTTGATTATGTGAGCGATACCGACACCGAGAGGCACCAGCGCAACCAGGTAGATCAGGTAGTTCGAGTATTTCCAACCAAGCAGGCCTGACAGGAAGTCGCCGCTACCTGAGCCGCCACCGCTGCCAGAACTGCCAATGGAGCTGCCAAGCAGGCCAAGGGTGAACAGGGCGAGCAGTGTATAAGCCACGGCGCTACCGACGAGACCCGCGCGGATCACTAAGCCTTTGGCACCGGTACCATGACCTTCAGGGTCGGTAATCGCCTGGGTCAGGCGCCACGCCACGTATGCTACGAGGCCGACCACCATGATCCACAGCAAAGTCTCCCCGAAGGGCTGCCCTAACAATTGCTGAATGGCGCCTTTGGTACCGACCGTTTTGCCGCTGCCGATGCCGGCCATGAACGCGAATGCACCAACAATCACATAGACAACACCTCGAGCGGCGTACCCGCTCCGAGCGAGCCAGGTTATGCCGCGGCTGACCTCGCCCTTGGCCTGGACTGCAGTGGTGTGCATGGCGCCTCCTCGAGTTGAGTGTCTGGGCAGTAGACGCGGGGCCAGGCGCAAGGGTTCGCAGCGAGTGACCAAAGGGCTTATCTAAGCGCCATGGCTCTATGGCTGCGAGCAGGCTCGCGAAGCTGTAGCATGTCGCAAATGCGAGCAATTCCAATCTAGCTGTTGGTGTAACGGCTCGTGCAGTTCTGATGAGAATGAAATGACTTTTACTCGAAGAAAAATGCTGACCGGGTTAGCCGGGCTCGCGGCGCTGGGCATTGTCGGTGGTGGAGCACGTTACTGGATTGGCCGCCCCGCTGACCCGGCGACCCATGATTACGATCTGATTGCCGCTCCAGCCGATATCGAGTTAATCGCTGGCACCAGAACCCCAGCCTGGTGCTACGGTGGGCAGGCGCCTGGCTTGGAACTGCGCGCCAGGCAGGGTGAGTGGCTGCGGGTGCGCTTCACCAATCACCTGCCGGAGCCCACCACGATTCATTGGCATGGCATCCGCCTGCCGCTGAGCATGGACGGAGTTCCCTATGTTTCGCAGTTGCCGGTCTTGCCGGGTGAATCGTTCGACTACCTGTTCCAGGTCCCGGATGCCGGTAGTTTCTGGTATCACCCACATACGTCGAGCGCCGAGCAGTTAGGGCGTGGGCTGGTGGGACCTTTGATTGTCGAAGAGCGCGAGCCGAGCGGGTTTCGTCATGAGCGAACGCTGAGCCTGAAAAACTGGCATGTCGACAAGCAAGGTGCATTCACCGATTTCAGCGTGCCGCGAGAAGCCGCGCGTGGAGGGACGCCCGGTGTGCTGTCGACCGTCAACGGAGAGCACGCGCCGACCCTTGAGCTGCCGGCGGGTCAAGTCGTGCGCTTGCGGCTCATCAATCTCACCAACACGGTGACCTATCGCGTGAACCTGCCAAGTGGCGACGCGCGTATTTACGCGATCGATGGCCACCCGATCGCGCCGCGCCCGCTTGGTAAAGCCTATTGGCTAGGCCCAGGCATGCGCATTGACCTGGCGGTGAAAGTCCCTCCTGCCGGAGCGGCACTTTCATTGCGCAACGGCCCGCTGCGGCTGGCGACGCTCGCCTCAGTAGACACCGCTGAGGCTGAGGGCGATTGGCCTGCACCGTTATCCGCCAATCCGGTCGCCGAGCCGGATCTGCGACGAGCGGAAACCCTGCGCTTCAATTTCGAATGGGCTGGCACGCTGTCCAGCGATGCGGGGCAGGGCGGGGCCTTCACCTTCTGGCAGATCAATGGCCAGGCCTGGGATATCAACGATAAAACCTGTGCGGACCGTCCTATTGCTACGTTGAAGAAAGACGGGCACTACATATTTGAACTGCGCAACCTCAGCCAGTATCAGCACCCAATTCACCTGCACGGGCTGACCTTCAAAGTCATATCGTCCAATCGCAAGCGCATCGACCCCTGGTACACCGATACCTACCTGCTCGGTAAGAACGAAACGGCACGCATTGCGCTGGTTGCGGATAATCCGGGGGTTTGGATGTTCCACTGCCATGTGATCGATCACATGGAAACTGGGTTGATGGCGGCGATTGAAGTGGTTTGAGGGGCGGCAGTAGCCGAATTGATTACATGAAAAGACCGATGATCATTGATCGTTCCCGTGATGATGAGTTTATGCGCGAGGCCTTGGCGCTTGCCGCTGAAGGGGCGCGGCTCGGGGAAGTCCCGGTCGGTGCGGTGGTGGTGCAGGATGGCCAGATAGTCGGCCGTGGTTTCAACTGTCCGATCTCCAGTCACGACCCCAGCGCACATGCTGAGATGGTCGCCATTCGCGACGCGGCATTGAGTCGGGAAAACTATCGTCTACCGGGAAGCACGCTGTACGTGACACTCGAACCCTGCAGCATGTGCGCCGGTTTGATCGTTCATTCGCGTGTGCAGCGAGTGGTATACGGCGCAACGGAGCCCAAGGCGGGAGTTGCGGTCAGCCGAGGCGAGTTTTTCTCGCAGGGCTTTCTCAATCATCGCGTGTTGATCGAAGGCGGCGTGGCTGCGCAGGATTGCAGCGAGATGCTGAGTGAGTTTTTCAAGGCACGCCGTCTCAAATCACGAGGCGGGGAGGCAATGGAGGCTCGGTCGGAAGAGTAGGGAGCGGGAGCAGAGCTCAAACGTTGCTACTGTAACGTCGCACGCCCGCTTCTGGCAGTTTTTCATAGGCGGCAACGCTGCCCTGTGCAGGAAACACCACCAGATGGTCAGCGGCGATGGCGATACCCACTTCCTGGCCGGTCGGGTAGTCCGCGTGGCTGGGAAATATTCCCTCAAGCTGATTTCCGGTGGGCAGCTGCAGGCGATACAAGGTTGAGGCGCCTAGGAATGTCTTGCCGACGATGAGCGCCTTGAGTCCGCTTTCCGGCGCATAAACGATGTCATCCGGACGCAGCAGGACATCCACCGAGCTGCCCGCCGGCATCGTGTAGGCGCGGTTGCCACGGATGACGCCCAGTTCGGTCTGCACTGTTTCTGGGTCGATCAGCTGCCCTCGAATGAAATAGCCCTGGCCTATGAAGCTCGCCACAAAAGGTGTGAGCGGCTCATGGTAGAGGTTGAACGGCGTGTCCCACTGTTCCAGCCGACCATTGTTGAATACACCAACCTGATCGCTGACAGCGAAGGCCTCCTCCTGATCGTGCGTGACGAGAATCGCGCTGGTGCCGCGCGCCTTTAGAATTTCGCGTACTTCATGACTCAGGCGTCGGCGCAGGTCGCCATCGAGGTTGGAAAAAGGTTCATCCAGCAGGAGAAGTTCCGGCTCAGGTGCAAGGGCTCGGGCGAGCGCTACGCGTTGCTGCTGGCCGCCGGAAAGTTCGTGCGGATAGCGTCTGCCGAGTGGCGAGAGGTGCACCAGGTCAAGCATCTCGCGCACGATGCGTTGTGATTGCGGATGCTTGCGGATGCCAAAGCCGATGTTTTCCGTCACGGTCAGATGCGGGAACAGCGCATAGTCCTGAAACACCATGCCAACCCGGCGCTTCTCGGGTGCCAGCGTGAAACCTCGCCGTGAAAGCACCGCGTCGCCCAGCTGGATCTCGCCTTCGTTGATGTGCTCAAAACCAGCGATGGCCCGCAATGTGGTGGTTTTACCGCAACCGGATGGACCTAACAGGCACCCAATGTCACCGCGATTCAGGTGCAGATTGAGGTTCTGCACAATGCTCTGCCCGCCGTAGCCGCAGGCGAGATCGCGAAGGTGCAACAGCGGCTCATGGCTCATGCGTGGTGGTAAGCCGGCTCGACCAAAAATTCAAGCAGTGCTTTTTGCACATGCAGACGGTTTTCGGCTTGCTGCCAGGCCACCGCGCGCTTGTCGTCGAGCAGGTCTTGGCTGATCTCTTCGCCGCGATGTGCGGGCAGGCAATGCATGAACAGAACGTCTTCAGCCGCCGCATCAAGCAAGGCCCGATCGACCTGATATGGACGAAAGGTGGCAATACGAGCTGCGACTTCGTCTTCCTGGCCCATGGAGGCCCAGACGTCTGTGCTGACCAAGTGAGCGCCAGCTACCGCTTCGCGTGGATCGCGGAAGACCTGCACCCGGTCACCTGCCCTCGCGAGCAGCTCGCCTTTGGGCTCGTAGCCCTCCGGACAGGCGATACGCAGTTGGAAGTCGAATTGAAGCGCTGCCTCCATATAGGAGTTGCACATGTTGTTGCCGTCCCCGACCCAGGCTACGCTCTTGCCCGCGATGCTGCCGCGCAGCTCATGAAACGTCTGCATGTCGGCCATCAACTGGCAAGGGTGCAGATCGTCAGATAGTCCGTTGATTACCGGTACCGAGGAATTCGCTGCAAATTCAGTCAGCGTCGAATGGGCGAAGGTGCGGATCATGATGGCGTCGAGCATGCTCGACATAACGATGGCTGAGTCGCTGATCGGTTCGCCGCGACCCAGCTGGGTGTCGCGGGGCGAGAGAAATATCGCCTGTCCGCCGAGTTGGATCATCCCCGCCTCGAAAGACAGTCTTGTGCGGGTCGAAGCTTTCTCGAAAATCATTCCCAGAACACGGTTTTTCAGCGGCTCGAACAGAATGCCGCGCTCGCGCAGATCCTTCAGCTCGATGCCGCGACGGACCAGGCCTAACAGCTCCTGGGGCGTGCAATCCATCAGTGAGAGAAAATGCCTTGCGCTCATATCAACTACCTTTATTGCCGCAGTCGAGGCCGGTGATTCCGACGAAAAAGAAAGGCCTACGACAGGGGGTCGCATAGATGGCGACGAAACGGGAAAGGCGCGATCTTATCCAGAAAGGCTCAGCCGGTGCAAATCGGTCTCAGCGCGCCAGAATCCGGCGCTGCAGGCGAGCTGTGCCGTATCCGTGTTCATAAAAGCCGAGCTCGTGACTCGGCTTTTAGGCTGCTGTTCTGTACAATGCGCGGCAACCGAGACTAGCCGAGGTGCCCCATGGATATCATCGAAACTATCAAAGAGCAGATCGAAAAGAACCCGGTGCTGCTTTACATGAAAGGCTCGCCCAACGCACCGCAGTGCGGCTTTTCTGCCCGCGCGACCCAGGCTGTGATGGGTTGTGGTGAAAAGTTTGCCTATGTCGACATTCTGCAAAATCCTGAAATTCGCACCAATCTGCCGAAGTACGCCAACTGGCCGACCTTTCCCCAACTGTGGGTAGATGGCGAGCTCGTCGGTGGCAGCGACATCATTCTGGAGATGTTCGAAAAGGGTGAGCTGCAGCCGCTGATCAAACAAGCCGTTGAGAAAGCTGGCGCCTGATCGCGACTCCTAAAAAACCCGCCTGCCGGCGGGTTTTTTATGCCTGAATTTCGGTCCGCTCAGATCCTTTGCGAGATCTGGCTTCGATGTTGCGTCAGGCAGTAACGAAAGACGGGAGCCGAGGCTCCCGTTCATCTAGCGAAGCGACCAGCTACTCGTCCATCTGCGACTGCAGATAGTTTTCCATGCCGACCTTGCCAATCAGACTTAGTTGGGTTTCCAGCCAGTCGATATGTTCTTCTTCGGATTCAAGGATGTCTTCGAGCAGCTCACGCGTTCCGTAGTCGCCGACGCTCTCGCAATAGGCAATGGCGACCTTGAGGTCCTGAACGCCGCCTTGCTCGAGCTTCAGGTCGCAGTCGAGCATCTCGCGCGTGTTTTCGCCGATCAGCAATTTTCCCAGATCCTGCAGATTGGGTAAGCCCTCAAGGAACAGGATGCGCTTGATCAGCTTGTCGGCATGCTTCATCTCGTCGATGGATTCTTCGTACTCATGCTTGCCGAGCTTGCCGAGTCCCCAGTCTTCATACATGCGCGCATGAAGGAAGTACTGGTTGATTGCGACCAGTTCGTTGCCGAGGATCTTGTTCAGATGCTGTATGACTAGCTTGTCGCCTTTCATGTCGGTGTCCTGCGTCGAATCGGGTTTGTTAATAGCGCAGTCTGGCCACGAAGCTAGGGGCTGTCAAACCTAAGTCCTTGAATGATAAAGGGTAAGCGGAATAAGAATAAGTCTGTTCCGCGATAGGGTGCCAAGGTATTGATTCGCGAACAGAAAAAAGCCGGGCATGTGCCCGGCTTCGATATTCAATTGGTTCTAGGCGGGAGCAAAACCTGCCGGGTAAGCAAGGGGGGCGCTGGCATTCTGGATATCGCTCAGGGTTTCGCGAACGACCTGCTTGGCGACACAAGCGCATTTACCACATTGCGTGGCTACGCCAGTCGCGTCTCGCACTTCCCGATAACTGCAGCAGCCTTCATAGATGGCTTCACGGATCTGGCCGTCGGTAACGCCCTGGCAAAGACACACGTACATATGAACTACCCGTTGGGTTTGCGATGGTTGAGATGCTAAACAGAATGAGAATGATTGTCAAAGATCGCTCGTCGGATTTTTCATTTCACAACCCGCCTTCCAGCGGCGCGGGAGGCCTCGCTACGGCCACCTCTGAAATTCTGTCAATACGCTAAACTGCGGCTCCTCTTTTCGCCTGGAGCTGTCATGGCCCTGCAAGCCACACCTTATAAAGTCGAGATCAATCTCACCGATCTTGATCGTCATGTTTATCAAGATCTGCGCTTCACCGTGGCTCGTCATCCGTCGGAGACCGAGGAGCGGATGGTGGCGCGGCTGATCGCCTACGTGCTCTGGTATGACGAAAAGCTCGCTTTTGGTCGGGGGCTTTCGGATGTGGATGAGCCGGCGCTTTGGGAGAAGAGTCTGGACGATCGCGTGCTGCACTGGATCGAAGTCGGCCAGCCGGATGCTGAGCGGATCACCTGGTGTTCGCGTCGCGCCGAGCGCTTCAGCCTGGTGGCTTACGGCAATTTGCGGGTGTGGCAGACCAAGGTGCTCGACAGCGTGCGCAGCCTGAAGAAGATCAACGTGGTAGCGGTGGGGCAGGAGGCACTGGAAGCTGTGGCGCAGGATTTGCCCAGGGCGATCAGCTGGAGTGTGATGGTCAGCGAGGGTTCATTGTTCATCACCGATGAACGCGGCCAGCATGAAGTGCCGCTGGAGTGGCTGATCGGCGAGCGCGGCTGAACATTCACCAACTACACGGACCTGCTTTTGGTCCGCGTCAGAATTGCACGTGCCCCCTCGGGCAGTAGCAGGTCAGGCAGCCGTGTGTGGTTTCAAGCTGCTGACGGTATTATTGCCAATGGGCGAGTAACAGGCGTTGCTCGCGTTGCGCAGCCTGCAGGCCCACTGGCTTCAAGTGGACCTCGGTGCCTGGCAGACACTGCGCCAGGCGTGCCACCGCAAGTGGCGTCAGCGCACCCAGCCTCGGGTAGCCGCCAATGGTCTGCCGGTCATTGAGCAGGACGATGGGCTGGCCATCAGGCGGCACTTGGAGCGCACCCAGCGGCACGCCTTCCGAGATCATCGACTGCCGTGAACTGCGCAGCACCGACCCCAGCAGACGGATGCCCATACGATCAGCACGCTGATCGACTGTCCAGGGACGGTTGAATACGTCGAACAGGCTCTGGCCGCTGAAGTCTCCAACCTGAGCGCCCAGCACAACCTGCAGTGGCGCATCGGTGAACAGCGGTGGGATTTGTTCAGGACTCAATTCAGGTCCGCTAGCACGTACACCACAGTAGGTCAGACGGTCACCCTCCGTCAGCGGCTGACCATCGCCATGCAGACCTCCGAGTTCCTCGCGGCGTACAGTGGCGCAGCTGCCTAGAAGTTGCGGCGCCGCGAATCCGCCTGGCGCTGCGAGATAGGCGCGCACGCCTTTGAGTGGTGCATTGAATATCAGCCGCTGGCCCTTGCGAACGTTGAAGCTGCGACCTGGCGCGACGGGCTTTTCGTCCAGCGTGGCGCCTAGGTCGGCACCGCATAGCGCCAGGCAACTGTCGGTTTCGGCGAGCAGGGCGAAATTGCCCAGCGTAATTTCCAGCGTGGCAGCCTGGAGCGGATTACCCAGCAGCCAGTTGGCCCAGAATTGGGACACCCAGTCGGCAGCACCACCCTGGGTCACGCCAAGATGACGAACGCCGAAGCGACCACCGTCCTGCAGGCTGGCCAGCGCGCCGCTGCGCTCGATCAGCAGGCTCATCGCGACACCTCGTACGGCGTGTCGTCTCCGCCAAGTCGCACGAATTCGGCATGATCGATGGGCTGAAAACGGACCCTGTCTCCGGGTTGCCAGATGCTGTAGCCGTCCAGCTCACGGTCAAACAGACGTGTTGGGCTTCGTCCGATAAGGTTCCAGCCGCCCGGTGAGATCAGCGGGTAGATGGCCGTCTGGCGATCGGCGATACCCAGGCTGCCGGCTGGAACTCGCGTGCGTGGCGTTTGCAGACGCGGGCTGGCGAGGCACTCGTCGACCAATCCCATGAAGGCGAAGCCCGGTGCAAAGCCCAGCGCAAAAACTTGATAAATGCGCGCGCTGTGCCGTTCGATCACGCCTGCCGTGCCGAGCCCGCTGCGTTGGCCCAATGCCTCCAGCTCGGGGCCGACGCTCGGGTCGTACCACACCGGAATGTCCAGTTCACGCGCCTGTCCGCTGGCGTCTGGCTGCAGGTCATGCAGCGCTTCGGCCACTCGCTGACGGGCCTGATCGTCATCCAGTTGGCTCAGGTCGTAGTGCACCAGCAGCGTCGTGTAGGACGGCACGAGATCAAGCAGCGCCGCACCGAAGGCCTCGCGCAGCCGCCGGGTTGCCGCGAGCAGCCACGGCATATGGGCTTCGTCGATCTCGTCGAACAGGCGCAGCATCAGACAATCGATGCCGACCACTTCGATACGTGGCTTCATCCTGCAAGGTTCTCGAGTGCCTGGCGTATCCGCTGAACGGCGGCGACAGAGCCGGCGTTGTCTCCATGTACGCAGAGACTGTCGGCACGCAGCAGCAGCGCGCTGCCGTCGTTGGCGGTGAGTGCTTCGCCACTGGCCAGACTCAGTGCCTGAGCAGCGATCGTATCGATGTCGTGATGAACGGCGCCGGGCTGATCGCGGGTGACCAGCAAGCCGTCCGGATCATAGGCGCGGTCAGCGAAGACCTCGAACCACAGGCTCACGCCGAGCTCATCTGCCAGCGTTTGGGCGGCGCTGTTGTCGCGGGTGGACATCAACATCAAGGGCAGCGCCGGCGAGTAGGCGATGACCGCGTTCATCACCGCGCGAAGAAGTTCGGGCTTGCGCATCATGTCGTTATAGAGCGCGCCGTGCGGTTTGACGTAGCGAACCTGAGTGCCTTCGGCGCGGCAGATGCCGTCCAGTGCGCCGATTTGATAGAGCAGCATGTTCTCCACTTCATCCGGGCTGCAGGCCATGGAGCGCCGACCGAAGCCGACCAGATCGGGGTAGGCGGGGTGCGCGCCGATCTTCACCTCATGTTGCGTTGCCAGGGCGACGGTGCGGCGCATGATCTGCGGGTCCGACGCGTGAAAGCCGCAGGCGATGTTGGCGCAATCGATGAAGGGCATGACCTCGGCGTCCAAGCCCATCGTCCAGGCCCCGAAACTCTCGCCGATATCGCAATTAAGTAGCAGGCGCTTCATGGCGGTCTCCGGAGTAATGGCGCTTTGGGTATGGCCCTAGTGCGGTCGCCACGATGATAAAGCATTGATCCGCGATTGCTGATCATTGGGCACACGTCGGCGGGCGGCCCGGCAACATTTCATTCCTGTATGCTTGCGGCCGGTCCAAGCGGCGCAGGTCGCGTCGGCGCTCCCGCTGCGACTGTCTGGCCATTTGCGCCAATAGCGACCCTGCCAGTCGCGTCTGCCACGTCCTGCGTTTGGCTGCCCGGCCCCGCTCGCTACATCAATATCACTCACTTCAGTTGCACCGGATAATCAACAGATGCGCATCGAACCCCGTCCTCTTCCTGACCAGCTCCCCGACCTGGGCGACCTGCCGCCACTGCTGACGCGTCTCTATGCCGCCCGTGGTGTGCAGTCGATAAGCGAGCTGGACAAGGGCCTGGCGCGGTTGATCCCCTATGGCCAACTCAAGGGCATCGATGCTGCTGTGGCGCTGCTAGTCGAGGCGCTGGAAAAGCGTCAGCGCATCCTCTTCGTCGGCGACTTCGATGCCGACGGCGCCACCGCCAGTACGGTGGGTGTGTTGGGCCTGCGCCAGTTGGGCGCAGCACATGTGGATTATCTGGTGCCCAACCGCTTCGAGTACGGCTACGGACTGACGCCGGAAATCGTTGCCGTGGCCCTCGAGCGTCAGCCTGATCTGCTGGTGACTGTGGATAACGGGATTTCCAGCGTGGACGGCGTCGCCGCGGCCAAGGCGGCGGGGCTCAAGGTGCTGGTGACCGACCATCACCTGCCGGGGTCCGAGCTCCCGCTTGCCGATGCCATTGTCAATCCCAACCAACCCGAGTGCGCTTTTCCGAGCAAATGCATCGCCGGCGTCGGGGTGATCTTCTACGTACTGCTGGCCCTGCGCGCGGCATTGCGTGAGTCGGGCTGGTTCACACGCAATGGCTGGTCGGAGCCGAACCTGGCTGAGCTGCTGGATCTGGTCGCGCTGGGCAGCGTTGCCGACGTGGTGCCGCTTGATGCCAACAACCGAATCCTTGTGCACCAGGGTTTGGCGCGCATCCGTGCCGGCCGGGCGCGGCCGGGGTTACGCGCCATTTTGGAAGTTGCTGGTCGCGATCACAGCCGTATCACCTCGACCGATCTGGGCTTCATCCTTGGCCCACGGCTGAACGCAGCGGGTCGCCTCGACGACATGGCGCTGGGCATCGAATGCCTGCTCTGCGAGGACGAAGCGCTGGCGCGCGACATGGCCGTGCAGCTCGACCAGCTGAATCAGGATCGCAAGGGCATCGAACAGGGCATGCAACGCGAGGCGCTGGCCCAGCTGAAAGACCTGCCGCTCGCAGACATGCCGTTCGGCCTCTGTCTGTTCGAACCGGAATGGCACCAGGGCGTGATCGGCATCCTCGCCTCGCGCCTGAAGGAGCGCTATCACCGTCCGACCATTGCCTTCGCGGGCGCCGGGGACGGGTTGTTGAAAGGCTCGGCGCGCTCGGTGCCGGGCTTTCATATTCGCGACGCGCTGGATGCCGTTGCTGCGCGTCACCCAGGGCTGATCAGCAAGTTCGGTGGCCATGCGATGGCGGCCGGTCTGTCGCTGCCGGAAGCTAACTTTGGCGCCTTCGCGGCGGCCTTCGATGCTGAGGTGCGGCGTCAGCTGTGCGAAGACGACCTGACCGGGCGCCTGCTCACCGATGGTCAGTTGAGCATCAAGGACTTCCACCTCGAACTGGCCAAGGCGCTGCGCAATGCCGGGCCGTGGGGGCAGCATTTTCCCGAGCCGGTGTTCCACGGCGTGTTCCAGCTGGTGCAGCAGCGACTGGTCGGCGAGAAGCACCTGAAAATGGTCCTCAAGAGCGAATGCGGCTCGCTGACCCTTGATGGCATCGCTTTCAATATCGATCGCGAGCTCTGGCCCAATCCCACGGTGCGCTGGGCCGATCTCGCCTACAAACTCGACGTGAACGAGTTTCGCGGCCGGGAAAGCGTGCAGCTTCTGGTGGCGCATATCGCGGCGCGCTGACTTCAGGTTCGCGGTCGGTCGGTCGCAGCCAAGGTGGCGCGGGCTCTAGCCGGCGCTAGCTGGACATCCTTTCGCGAGCAAGCTCGCTCCTACAGGAGCGGCGGCGTATCCGAACCCGGCACTGCCAGTTGCAAGATCGGTTGTCTGAATCGCTCCCTATTTGCCACGAAGTGCATGATTGGCGCACGCCCGACTCCGGCCTAGAGTGATTGGATTACAAGAACAATCCTTCGGAGCCTGCGATGAGCGAAGCGACCCTGCACCACCGTGCGTGCCACCTGTGCGAGGCCATCTGTGGCCTGACCATCGAAACCCGTGACGAGCAGATCGTATCCATCAAGGGCGACGCTCAGGACAGCTTCAGCCGCGGCCACATCTGCCCAAAGGCCGTCGCGTTGCAGGACATCCAGAACGACCCGGACCGCCTGCGCCACCCCATGCGACGGGTCGGCGGCGAATGGCAGGCCATCGAGTGGAACGATGCCTTTGAATTGGTAGCGGAGCGACTCGCCGTCATCCGCGAGCGCCACGGCAACAATGCAGTTGCGGTCTATCAGGGCAACCCCAGCGTGCACAACTACGGGTTGATGACCCACAGCAACTACTTTTTCGGTCAGCTGAAAACGCGCAATCGCTTTTCGGCCACCTCGGTCGATCAGCTGCCGCATCACCTGACCAGCCTGATGATGTACGGGCATGGTCTGCTGATCCCGATTCCAGACATCGACCATACCGATTTCATGCTGATTCTCGGTAGCAACCCGCTGGCGTCCAACGGCAGCATCATGACCGTGCCGGATGTGGAAAAGCGCCTGAAAGCGCTACAAGCCCGCGGCGGCAAGTTCGTCGTGGTCGATCCGCGTCGGAGTGAAACCGCGGCCATCGCCGACCAGCATCTGTTTGTCCGCCCGGGTGAAGATGCGGCGTTGCTTTTCGGTTTGCTGAATACGCTTTTTGATGAAGGTTTGACACGTGCCAGCCATCTTCCCGTGGCGGGTATGGATGAACTTCGAGCGGCCGTAAAGCCCTTCACCGCCGAAGTAATGGGGCCGCGCTGTGGCGTACCGGCTGAACAGATTCGACAACTGGCGCGGGATTTTGCTGCTGCGGACAAAGCCGTCTGCTACGGGCGGATGGGTGTCTCCACTCAAGCGTTCGGAACGCTATGCCAGTGGTTGGTGCAGTCGATCAATCTGGTCACTAGCAACCTGGATCGGGTGGGCGGCGCGCTTTGCACGGAGCCGGCAGTCGATCTGGTCGCGAACACCTCGGGAGGGCACTTCAACCGTTGGCAAAGCCGCGTGTCGGGCCTGCCGGAATACGGCGGCGAGCTGCCGGTTTCAGCGCTGGCTGAGGAGATGCTTACCGAAGGGGAAGGTCAGATCCGCGCGCTGGTGACGGTTGCGGGCAACCCGGTGCTTTCCACGCCCAATGGGCGAAAACTGGAACAGGCGCTTGATGGGTTGGAGTTCATGCTCAGCGTTGATTTCTACATCAACGAAACCACCCGCTATGCCGATCTGATCCTGCCGCCCACGGCGCCGCTGGAGCATGATCATTACGACACCACCTTCAACCTGTTCGCGGTGCGCAACGTCACCCGCTTCAACGAGCCGGTGCTCGGCAAGCCGGTGGGCGCGCTGCATGACTGGGAAATTTTCATCGGCTTGGCTAAGGCGTTCGCGGCGCGAATCGGCGCGGATCTCAAGCCCACCATGACGCCAGAGCAGATGATCGACCTCAGCCTGCGCGCCGGGCCGTACGGTGAGAAGAGCGAGATGAACCTGAGCCTATCCAGCGTGCGCGACTATCCGCACGGGCTTGATCTCGGTGCGCTCAAGCCAAATCTGGCTGGGCGCTTGAAAACCGAGGGTCAGCGAGTACACGCAGCGCCCTCGTTGTTCCTCGGCGACGTCCAACGTTTCGCTGAGGCAATCAGCGTGCCTGCCGATCAGCTGGTGCTGATCGGACGTCGCCATGTGCGCAGCAATAATTCCTGGATGCATAACTATCACCGTCTGGTGAAGGGCAAGCCGCGCCATCAGCTGCTGATGAATCCGGCGGATCTGAGCCGGCTGGGCCTGCTTGACGGTCAGCGCGTGCGGGTTCGCTCGCGGGTCGGCGTGATCGAAGTTGAGGTGGCCGTCAGTGACGAGATGATGCTCGGCGTGGTCAGCCTGCCGCATGGCTGGGGTCATGCCCGCCCGGGTGTGCAGATGGGCATCGCCAGTACTCAGCCCGGTGCGAGTGCCAATGATCTGACCGATGAACGCTATCTGGACGCGCTGTCCGGCAATGCTGCACTCAATGGCGTTCCAGTGAGTGTGGAGGCGGCGTAGCGTTCCGCATGCTGGGGCTGGGCTGCAGATGGTTGCGCGCGCGTTCGCTGCTCTTGCAGGCATACACTGGTGACCCCAAAGTGGAACTGCATGGTGCGCTACGCCGGCACGCTTCTCGCCACGTTCCGGTTCGACAGATGGAAGTGTCCAGGCAGCGCCTCGCTGGGCGGTAATCGGTGTTCGCCGGTGCCCGACGTGGATGTTCGTAACATACGGTCACCGAATCGGGGCAGCCGTGTCGCCTGACCAGGCAAAGTCTCGGAAACAGTCTGTACTGAAGGGTGTCCAACGCGCATCCATTGCAGTGAGGTTTCCATGACACAGCTTTTCCAGCCGCTCACCCTGCGTCAGTTGACACTGGCCAATCGAATCGCCGTTTCGCCTATGTGCCAGTACTCGGCCAAGGCCGGAATGGCGAATGACTGGCATCTGGTCCACCTGGGCGGCCGTGCCGTCGGCGGGGCGGGGCTGGTCATCATCGAGGCCACCGCTGTTACCGCAAACGGTCGCATTTCCCCCGAGGACCTGGGCATCTGGTCGGACGAGCACGTCGAACCGTTGCGGCGCATCACGCGCTTCATCGAAGCCCAGGGTTCCGTGGCTGGCATTCAGCTCGCGCATGCCGGACGCAAGGCAAGTACGTGGCAGCCCTGGCTCGGACGTCATGGCAGCGTGCCCATTGCCGCTGGCGGCTGGACGCCGGTAGGGCCGTCGACCATTGCGTTCGATCCGGAGCACGCGGTGCCGACCGCGCTGGATGAGGTCGGCATCAACGACGTGATCCAGGCTTTCGTACGGGCGGCTGAGCGGTCGCTGGCTGCGGGGTTCAAGATTGCAGAAGTACATGCGGCGCACGGCTACCTGCTGCATCAGTTCCTCTCGCCATTGTCCAACCAGCGTCAGGATGGCTACGGTGGCTCGTTCGACAACCGTATCCGTTTGCTGTTGGAAGTCACCCAGGCCGTGCGTGCGGTGTGGCCGGAGGAGCTGCCGTTATTCGTCCGGTTGTCCGCAACCGACTGGGTTCAGGACGGCTGGAACGCCGAGGAAACCGTCGAGCTGGCGCGGCGGTTGAAGCATCTTGGCGTCGATCTGATCGACGTTTCCTCCGGTGGTACGGCGGCCAATGCGGAAATCCCGGTCGGTCCTGGCTACCAGACGCAGTTCGCCGAGCAGGTTCGGCGCGAAGCAGGCATCGCCACGGGCACGGTCGGCATGATCACCGAAGCGGTCCAGGCCGAGCATATCCTGCGCACCGGTCAGGCTGACCTGATCCTGCTGGCACGCGAGCTGTTGCGCGACCCTTACTGGCCGTTGCATGCGGCTGAAGATCTACGCGACAGCACGGTGCCATGGCCAGCCCAGTATGTTCGCGCTGCTCATCGAAACACGCCAATCCGGCAGGTGCCCGATTCGCTCGAGTAAGTTCCTTTCATCAGTATTCAGGTAGGTCTTTCCATGAAAACCAGCGGTTTGCTCGACCAATTGCTCAAATCGGGTCAGGACCTGTTGCAGAAGCAGCAAGGTTCCGTGACGCGCTCAACACCGTCTAAAAGCGGGGGTTCGCTCGGAGATATGCTCTCCGGCGCGGGCGGCCCGCTCGGTAGCATTCTTGGGGGCGGTGGCGGAGGCATCGGAAAAGGCGCATTGGCAACCGGTGCGCTCGGCATGTTGCTGGGGAGCCGCAGCGGGCGTCGTCTTGGCGGGAAAGCCGTCACCTATGGCGGCCTGGCCGCGCTCGGCATGCTGGCCTACAAGGCCTACGGCAACTGGCAGGCACAACAGGCGCAGCAGGGCGGGGTCGGAGTGACGCAGCCAAATACTCAATCCGAGCCAAAGACAGTGGACCGCCTGCCACCCGAACAGGTGGAGGAACACAGCCGCGGCATCCTCAAAGCGCTGGTCGCTGCGGCCAAGGCGGACGGCCACGTGGATGATCAGGAGCGCAAGATGATCGAGGCCGAATTGGCCCAGCTCACTGATGATCCTGAACTGCAACACTGGCTGGAAAAGGAGCTGAACAAGCCGCTCGATCCAGTCGATGTGGCCGCTGCAGCCACCACCCCGGAAATGGCTTCGGAAATGTACCTCGCCAGCGTTTTGATGGTGGACGAGGAGCAGTTCATGGAGCGCGCGTACCTGGATGAATTGGCCCGCCAGCTTAAACTCGATGCGCAGCTGAAGGTCGAGCTGGAGAGTCAGGTGCGTGGCGTCTCCGCGTGATCATGTTCGAGGCGGCCTTAACGCCGCCTCCGCTCCCTTCTTGAACAACTTCGCTTGACTTCCGCCGCTCCGGCAGCCCCGCGTGGGCTGTCAGCAGCGGCCTGCTGCGCTATAATCGCCGGCTTTTCGCAACGTCCGATTGAGAGCTGCCTACCTATGGAAATCAACCCGATCCTCAACAGCATCAAGGACCTGTCCGAGCGCACCCTGTCCATTCGGGGGTATCTTTGACTACGATCAGAAGCATGATCGTCTCGTCGAAGTAAACCGCGAACTCGAAGACCCCAACGTCTGGAACAAACCTGAGTACGCCCAGAACCTGGGCCGCGAGCGCGCCACCCTGGCGCAGATCGTCGAGACCATCGACGACCTCGAGGGCGGCCTGGCCGATTCCCGCGACCTGCTCGACATGGCTGTCGAAGAAGACGACCAGAGCGCCGTGGACGATGTCGCCGCCGAACTCGACCGCCTGCGCGGCATCCTCGAAGGGCTGGAATTCCGTCGCATGTTCAGCGGCGAAATGGACCCCAACAACGCCTACCTCGACATCCAAGCCGGTTCTGGCGGCACCGAGGCCCAGGACTGGGCCAACATCCTGCTGCGCATGTACCTGCGCTGGGCCGACAAGCGCGGTTTCAGCGCCGAGATCGTCGAGCTGTCCGAGGGCGAAGTCGCCGGTATCAAGGGCGCCACCGTTCACATCAAGGGTGAATATGCTTTTGGCTGGCTGCGCACCGAGATCGGCGTGCACCGCCTGGTGCGCAAGAGCCCGTTCGACTCTGGGGCCCGCCGCCACACCTCATTCTCGGCAGTGTTCGTCTCGCCCGAGATCGACGACAGGGTCGAGATCGACATCAATCCGGCGGATCTGCGCATCGACACCTACCGCTCTTCCGGTGCCGGTGGTCAGCACGTCAACACCACCGACTCGGCGGTACGTATTACCCACGTACCAACCAACACGGTGGTGGCCTGCCAGAACGAACGTTCCCAGCACGCCAACAAGGACACCGCCATGAAAATGCTGCGGGCCCGGTTGTACGAGCAGGAAATGCAGAAGCGCAACGCGGCCTCCCAGGCGCTGGAAGACACCAAGTCCGATATCGGCTGGGGTCATCAGATTCGCTCCTATGTGCTCGACGACTCGCGCATCAAGGATTTGCGTACCGGCGTGGAACGTAGCGACTGCCAGAAGGTTCTGGATGGCGACATCGACCAGTACCTGGAAGCCAGTTTGAAACAGGGGCTGTAAGCTACTGCGCTTAGCCAGCGTCGGTGGGCTGAAGCGGAACGCCGTCCGGCCCACCTAACTCGTGTTACAAGCGTCCAGATGTAGGGTGGGCTTCAGCCCACCAAAATAGGGGCATGTCCGTGATGGAATGAAGCGAAACGCCTTCCATCACCCTCCCCAGGATTCATTCATTCGATCCAGGCATTTTGAAACCATGAGCGAACAACCGCTGAACCAGCACGCCATCCAAGAGGAAGAAAACAGCCTGATCCTTCAGCGCAAGGAAAAACTGGCCGCCGAGCGCGCCAAGGGCAACGTCTTCCCCAACGACTTCCGTCGCGACAGCTACTGCAACGACCTGCAGCAGAAGTACGCCGACAAGACCAAGGAAGAGCTGGCAGAAGCGGCGATCCCGGTGAAGGTTGCCGGGCGCATCATGCTGAACCGCGGCGCCTTCATGGTGCTGCAGGACATGACCGGACGCCTGCAGGTCTACGTCAACCGCAAAACGCTGCCGACCGAGACGCTCGAAGCCATCAAGCACTGGGACCTGGGCGATATCATTGCCGCCGAAGGCACCCTAGCGCGTTCCGGCAAGGGCGATCTGTATGTCGAGATGACTGATGTGCGCATGCTGACCAAGTCATTGCGTCCGCTGCCGGACAAGCACCATGGCCTGACCGACACCGAGCAGCGCTACCGCCAGCGTTATGTCGACCTGATCGTCAACGAAGAAACCCGCCACACCTTCCGTGTGCGCTCGCAGGTGATCGGCCATATCCGCAAATTCCTCAACGAGCGCGACTTCCTCGAAGTCGAGACGCCGATGCTGCAGACCATTCCCGGCGGCGCCGCGGCCAAGCCGTTCGAGACGCATCACAATGCGCTGGACCTCCCGATGTTCCTTCGCATCGCGCCGGAGCTTTACCTAAAGCGCCTGGTGGTTGGCGGCTTCGAGCGCGTCTTCGAGATCAACCGCAACTTCCGTAACGAAGGCGTTTCGACCCGGCACAATCCCGAGTTCACCATGCTCGAGTTCTACCAGGCCTACGCCGACTACGAAGACAACATGGACCTGACCGAGGAGTTGTTCCGCGAACTGGCGCAGTTAGTTCTGGGCAGCACCGATGTGCCGTACGGCGATAAGCTGTTCCACTTCGGCGAGCCGTTCGCGCGGCTGTCGGTGTTCGACGCCATCCTCAAGTTCAACCCGGACATCAGTGCCGCCGACCTGCAGGACATCGACACCGCGCGCGCCATCGCCAAAAAGGCCGGCGCAAAGGTGCTCGGCTTCGAAGGCCTGGGCAAGCTCCAGGTGATGATTTTCGAGGAGTTGGTCGAGCACAAGCTGGAGCAGCCGACGTTCATTACTCGTTATCCCTTCGAGGTTTCGCCGCTGGCACGACGCAGCAATGACGACCCGAGTGTCACCGACCGCTTCGAGCTGTTCATCGGCGGCCGTGAAATCGCCAACGCTTATTCCGAGTTGAACGACGCCGAAGACCAGGCCGAGCGCTTCCACGCGCAGGTACGGGACAAGGACGCCGGCGACGACGAGGCCATGCACTTCGACGCCGACTTCGTCCGCGCGCTGGAGTACGGCATGCCGCCGACCGCAGGCGAGGGCATCGGTATCGACCGTCTGGTGATGCTGCTGACCAACTCGCCGTCGATTCGCGACGTGATCCTGTTCCCGCACATGCGTCCTGAGGTCTGATCAGGCAGGCGAGCCCCTCGATGTGTCGCGAGCGGCGCTTTGGTCGGCTTGTTTTCTGGATGGACGGCGCGGGATCAGACTCCCGCGTCCGCCCGTGTTGCGCTGTGCCGATTCGCCTACAAGCGGGCGCATCTGTCCGCCGTAATGGCTGGCGTTAGATTGGTCGATGCCCGCCGACACAGTTCTGCCTGATGGGCCGTTCGCGAACCAGGCACGGATCAAAAGGGTCCGCTGGTGTATAAGCTGAAGGCTACGGCTCATCACTGACGAGGTACGGATGAATTCCCGTAACAACCTGGACGAATATCAGCTCACGGTGCGCGGCTTGTCCGATCGCATCGTCGAGGCACAAACCCCGGTGCGGGTGCTCGATGCAGTGAAGTGGGACGACAGCGTCCGGCAAAGCTTTTTTGCGACGGGCGCCCGCGAGCTGCCCAAGGTGGATCGGGCCTACTACGAAAGCCGTCCGCTGGCTTTCGATTCCAGTGCAAAGAAAGAAGAATTCCAGAACATCGAACGCGATATCACCCGGCAGCTGGGGCAATTTAACCCGGTCGGGCAGATCATGCGGCGCATGTGCAAGGAATACCGCATGGTGATCCGCATGCTCGAGGCACGCGGCACCGCTGATTTCGGACTGATCTCCCAAGAACTCTACGGCGCCGCTTCGGATGCCTTCCATGCCGGCGACCCGACCCTGGCCGACCTCGGGCTGATGCTGTCCGATTACCTGAACAATATTGCCGACCGCGGCGACCTGAAGGACGAAGCCAAGCTGCTGACCGCACCGCAAGCGGTGGAAATGCTGCAGCGCCGCCTGGATCTGGTATTCGGCGAGGGTGAAGGCGTCATCCGCGTCTTTGAATCCGATGGCATCCTGGCTGATGCCGCGGCCGGCGCGGATTACATCAAGATCCGCAGCGATGCGATGTTCAACGAGCGCGACGTGCGGGCGCTGGAGGTTCACGAGGGCTTGGTGCACGTCGGCACCACACTCAACGGGCAAAATCAGCCGATCTGTACCTTCCTCGCCAAAGGGCCGCCATCGTCGACCGTCACGCAGGAAGGCTTGGCGATTCTCATGGAGGTCATCGCCTTTGCGTCTTACCCGACGCGCCTGCGCAAGCTCACCAATCGCACCCGCGCCATCCACATGGCAGAAGAGGGTGCGGATTTTCTCGATGTGTTCGGCTTCTTCCGTGAGCAGGGCTACTCCGACGAAGACAGCTACGGTAATGCGAGCCGCGTTTTCCGCGGTTCGACACCCGATGGTTTGCCTTTCACCAAGGACCTGTCCTACCTGAAGGGCTTCATCATGATCTACAACTACATCCAGCTCGCGGTGCGCAAAGGCAAGCTGGAGCAGATCCCGCTGCTGTTCTGTGGCAAGACCACGCTGGAAGACATGCGCACCCTGCGCCAGTTGGTAGAGGAGGGCATGGTCGTACCACCCAAGTACCTGCCGCAACAGTTCCAGGATCTCAATGCGCTGTCGGCCTGGATGTGTTTTTCCAACTTCCTCAACCATTTGAGCCTGGATCGCATCGAAGCGGATTACGCCAATATCATCTAAGCGACCACAAAAAAAAGCCGGAGCATCTGCTCCGGCTTTTTCGTTTCAGCGGCTGCCGTCAGAACAGCGTATCCGGCAGGTATGTCGCGATCTCCGGGAAGAGCATGATGATGCCCATGCCGATGATGTTGACGATCACGAACGGGATGACCGACCAGTAAATGTCCTTCATGGATATACCGGGCGGAACAATGCCTTTGAGGTAGAACAGGTTGAACCCGAACGGCGGCGTCATGTAGCCGATTTCCATGTTGATCACGAACAGCACGCCGAACCAGATCGGGTCGAAGCCGAGCGAAGCCACGATGGGCAGGAATACCGGCAGGGTGATCAGCATGATGCCGACCGGATCGAGCAGCATGCCCATGACGAACACGATGGCCATCATGAAGATGATGATCGCCCAGCGGCCGCCCGGCAGGTCCATCATCAGCCCTTCGATCAGCGACTGTGCGCCCATGCCCTGGTAGGCCGAGCTGAACGCGTGGGCCGCGAACAGAATCCACGCGATCATGCCGGTGAGCTTGAAGGTGCGGATAGCCGCTTCCTGCAGGACCGGCCAGTCAAGCTTGCGGTATACCGCAGCAGAAATCAGCGCGCCAAAAACGCCCATTGCAGCGGCTTCGGTCGGGGTAGTCAGGCCGCCAATGATCGAGCCAAGCACCATGACCACGATGCCGATCGGCAGCAGTACGGCGCGCACCGCCAGGAATTTTTCGCGCCAGGTGCCGCGCTCCTCCTTCGGCAGAGCTGGCGCCAGGTGCGGCTGCAGGAAAGAGCGGACGAGTACGTACGTGACCGTCAGTGTGACCAGCAACAGGCCCGGCAGGACGCCTGCCGCGAACATCTTGCCGACCGACTGACCACTGATCATCGCGTAGAGGATCATCATGATGCTCGGTGGAATCAGGATGCCCCAGCCGCCGCCCGTGTTGATGCAACCCAGCACCATGCGCTTGTCATAGCCGCGTTCGAGCATCGCGGGGAGCGCGATCGTGCCCATGGCGACCACGGCCGCACCGCTGATACCGACCATGGCACCAAACACCGCGCAGATCCCCAGCGTGCCGATCGCCAGCCCGCCACGCATGCCGCCGCACCAGAGGTGCATCATGCGATAGAGGTCACGGGCCACGCCCGTTCGTTCAAGGAGCATGGCCATGAACACGAACAGCGGAATGGCGACCAGGGTGAAGCTTTCCATGGTGCCCCACATCTGTGAGGCCACCATATAGAAGGCGTCGACACCCCAGGTGAAATAGAGGAAAAGGACCGAGACACCGCCCAGTACGAAGGCCAGCGGCAGGCCAAGAACCAGGAAGAACACCAGCGTCAAAAAGAACAGCAGCGTGGTGATTTCGATGCTCATTGCGCATCCTCCGCGTGCTTGGCGTCGCCAGCCGGCTCACGGCCCAGCGCGACGAGGATGTCTTGCAGAAGCTTGGCAATGCCCTGCAACAGCAGCAGGAGCGTGCCCAGCGGAATCATCGCCTTGATCGGCCAGATAGGTGGGTTCCAGGCGGAGTACGACGTTTCCATGCCCTGAACCGATTCCCAGGCCATGGAGCTACCGAAGTACAGCAATGCCGCCATGAACAGAAAGAACATGCTTGAAGTGAAGATATCGACCCACGCCCGTGTACGAGGGCTGAAGGAGGAATAGAGTAGGTCCACGTTGACGTGGTCGCGGTGCGCCATCACGTAGCCGCCTGACAACACTACGTAAGCGCCGAACAGCATCTGCCCGAGTTCGTTAGTCCAGGAGGTTGGGCTCGAAAACAGGTAGCGCATGAACACTTCGAGTAGCAGCAACGCGAAGATGACGAATATCAGATAGGCCACCCAGCGACCGATGAATTCATTGAGCCGGGTGATGCCATTGATGTAGGCATGGATCAGGCGCATGGCGAGCCCTACGAGCGAAGTTGAGCGGATCAAACGCCCGAGCGGGTAACCGCGCCGGGCGTGCTGATCAAGCGAGGGGGTTTACAGGTAGCCGAGATCGCTCAGGAACGACTTGAGCTTCTGAAGGGCTTCGGCTGCTCTATCGCTGCGCTTGCCTTCTTCTTCCCAAGATTTTTGCGCAACGTCTCTCAGACGCTTCTGCACATCGTCAGGCAGCGTATTGACCTGAACGCCCTGTTCGGCCATGACCTTGCGCAGTGCGATCTGCTCCTGATAGAGGTATTCATTGGTGCGGTACCAGAACTGTTCGTCGAGGATCTGCTTGACGATTTCCTGGTCGCGCTCCGACAGTTTGTCGAGCGCCTTCTGGCTGATGATGATCACATCAGTGCCGGCGATGTTCAGAGCGGGTCGGACATGATGCTTCGCCACTTCATAAAAGCTCATGCTCGCCGCGCCTTGCACTGCGCCCCAGTGCGCGCCGTCTACGACACCGGTATCGAGCGCCGGATAAAGCTCACCACCTGGCAGATAGGTCGTTGACGCCCCGGCTTCATCGAGGAACTTCTGCAGCGCGCCCGACGAGCGAATCTTCAGCTTGGTGAAATCCTCCCAGCTGTTGATCGGGTTCTTCACCACCATCTCGGTCGGGTAGACCTTATCGGTCGACCAGTAGACGCCATGCTGGGCAGCTTCTTCCTGCAGCATCTTCTCGAAACCCATGTGCTTATGGAAATACGCGGCTTCCCAGACGTTCTGGAAGGCGAAGGGCAGGCCGGAGGCAATACCGGCCAGCGTAATCTTGTCCTGAGCGTAGCCGGGGGAGATGGTGCCCATCTGGATGATGCCGCGGCTCACAGCATTGAAGGTTTCCTGCGGCTTGAACAGCGCGCCGGACTCGAACAGCTGCAATTCCAGGCGGCCTTCGGTACGTCGCTCGATCTCGCGCTTCAGGCGGCCGAGACTGTCTTCATAGGAACTGCTGGCGCTCGGCCAATGTGATTGCACGCGCCATTTGGTGACTTCCTGTGCGGCCGCCATCTGCGCGCTCATGGCGGAGACTGTCAACGCTAATAGGCTGGCGGGAACGAGCAGTTTCTTAAGCATGGATTTCATAACGCGTCCTCTTGTTGTAATTGTCTGGCTGAGGCGATCTTTTGTGCCTCGTGTTCTGTGTCAGTGTTTCGCACAGCAGAACTGATTTTTGCAGGGCTGATCGAAAGCTAACATAGCTCGAAGCTTTTTCAAGCGCTAGCACAAAGCTATCGCTTCCTTTTTCGACAATCAGTTCGGCGTTCAGCGGCTGATTGACCGGTGTATGTCCGGCAGAAGTTGAGCTTAGACGGTTCTGTTTGTGGGGCATCATAATTCTGCCTGATGGAACTGGATTCCGAATTGACGTGATGTTTCAAGCATGCCAGCGTTAAAAGGAAGAGGACTCCCCACAAAAACAATCGAGAGGACTCGCTATGCGCCTTATTGCGAGAATCATCCGGATGCAATATTCCTGTTTCGATGCGGCGCGCTGCGCGGTAATCGAGCGATGAACGGGCAGGAAACGGAGCTGCCCGTGAACGACAGCCGAACCCATCATTTGCCGATCAGCGGAGGCAGCGACCTGCCTGGCTTTCATCAGGTGCTTGGCTATCGCCAGGTGTCCTGGACGGAAGACGAAGCCGTGATCGAGCTCGATGTGCAGGCCTGCCATCTGAATATGGCCGGCGTGCTTCATGGCGGCGTAATGACTGCGCTGCTGGACGTGGTGCTAGCCGAGGCCGGCACCTATTGCCCTTATCCGGGGCGCGTTCGCAAGGCGATCACGCTGGTGCTCAACACCACCTTTACTGGCCAGTGCTCCGGCGGTGTGATACGCGCCATTGGTCGGCGACGCGCCGGTGGCAGCCGAATATTCAACAGCTCCGGAGAAATACGCGACAGCGAAGATCGTCTGCTGGCCATCGGCGAAGCGACCTTCCGACTGCGCTCCGGTAGCGAGCAGCCTGAGGGCGTCCCCATGGATTTCCTCGCACCTAACAATAAGAAGGAAAACGGCAATGTATGAACTGACCGGCAAGGCGTTGGAACTCCAGCAGCAACTCACGGCGTTCATGGACGAACATATCTACCCGAACGAACATGTCTTTCACGAGCAGGTTGCCACCGCCAGCAACCGCTGGGCACCACCGCCGATCCTCGAGGAGCTGAAAGTGAAAGCTCGGGCGCAGGGCCTGTGGAATCTGTTCCTGCCAGAAAGCGAACACGGCGCTGGACTGACCAATTTCGAGTACGCCCACCTCTGCGAAATCATGGGCCGCTCGCATGTTGCCGCCGAAGTCTTCAACTGCTCAGCGCCGGACACCGGCAACATGGAAGTGCTGGCGCGCTACGGCACACCCGAGCAGCAGGAACAGTGGCTCAAGCCGCTGCTCAATGGCGAAATACGCTCCTGTTTCTCCATGACCGAACCCGAGGTGGCATCCTCTGACGCCACCAACATCGCCTGCGAAATCCGCCGCGAAGGCGATGAGTATGTGATCAACGGGCAGAAATGGTGGTCGTCAGGTGCGATGACCACCACGTGCAAGATTGCCATCGTAATGGGCAAAACCGACCCGGCGGCCGAGCGCCATCGGCAGCAGTCGATGATTCTCGTGCCCCTGGACACGCCTGGTGTTGAGATCGTTCGTGCGCTCCACGTGTTCGGTTACGACCACGCGCCCCATGGCCACGCTGAAATTCACTACAACAACGTTCGCGTGCCGGCCAGCAACATGCTGCTTGGCGAAGGGCGCGGTTTCGAGATCGCCCAGGGGCGTCTCGGCCCGGGCCGCATCCACCATTGCATGCGCACCATCGGCGTGGCCGAGCGGGCCTTGCAAGCCATGTGCGAGCGCGTCTATGACCGAGTGGCGTTCGGCAAGCAGCTCGCCGACTTCGATTCGATCCGCAAGGACATTGCCCGCTCGCGCATCGAGATCGAGCAGACCCGCCTGCTGACGCTGAAGGCGGCACGAATGATGGACACCGTTGGCAACAAGGTCGCGCGGCAGGAGATCGCCATGATCAAGGCGGCCGCGCCGAGCATGGCGTTGCGAGTATTGGACCGCGCAATTCAGGTGCACGGCGCCAAGGGCGTTTCGCAGGACAGCTTCCTCGCAGCGGCCTGGGCACACCAGCGGACGCTGCGGCTGGCCGATGGTCCTGATGAGGTGCATCTGGACACCATCGCCAAGCTCGAACTGAAGAACTATTCCAGCAAGCGCTGAGCTTCCGACAAACCCAAAAGAAGGATGCAGTCCTCATGACCAATCCCTTGTTCGATCTGTCCGGAAAAGTGGCGCTGATCACCGGTTCCAGCCGTGGTATTGGCCGCTCCATCGCCGAGGAGATGGCTCGGTGCGGCGCGCGGGTGGTCATCTCCAGCCGCAAGGCCGACACCTGCGAGGCCGTCGCTGCCGAGCTTAAAGCCGCGGGCCACGAGGCGATTGCGGTGCCGTGCCACGTTGGGCGCAAGGAAGACCTGCAGCGGTTGGTCGACACCACGCTGCAGACCTGGGGGCGTATCGACGTGCTGGTCTGCAACGCGGCCACCAACCCGGTCTATGGCCCCACCAGTGAGCTGACCGACGACGCCTGGGACAAGATCATGGACACCAACGTCAAGGGCACCTTCTGGCTGTCCAACATGGTGTTGCCGCAGATGGCCGAGCGTGGCGAGGGCGCGGTGATCATGCTCTCCAGCATCGCCGGGCTGCGCGGCAACACCGTGATTGGCACCTACGGCGTGTCCAAGGCGGCCGAAGCGGCACTGGCCCGCAACCTGGCGGTGGAGTGGGGGCCCAAGGGCATCCGCGTCAACGCCATCGCACCGGGGCTGGTGCGTACCGATTTCGCCAAGGCGCTGCTCGATGATCCAGAGCGGGTCCGCCGAGCGGCGGAAAAAACACCGCTGCGTCGTATCGGCGAGCCGGTGGACATTGCCGGCCTGGCTGTGTTCTTGGCCGCGCCCGCGAGCGCTTACATCACAGGGCAGGTCATCGTTGCCGATGGCGGCGAAACCGCATGCTGAGGGCTCGGCGATGAATGAACCCGAGTTGATCGACGTGCTTCCCGCGCATCGTTTCGATGAGGCGGCGCTGGCGCAATACCTTCGGCAGCAGCTGCCAGATTTAGGCTCCGAGCTAAAGGTTCGGCAGTTTCAGGGCGGTCAGTCCAACCCCACCTACCTTCTGGAAAGTGCTGGGCGGCGTTACGTCCTGCGCAAAAAGCCGCCGGGCAAAGTGCTGCCCTCGGCGCACATGGTCGAGCGTGAGTACAAGGTGATCCGGGCCCTGTCCGAGCACACCGCAGTTCCGGTGCCACGCGTCCATCTGCTATGCGAGGACGAAGCGATCATCGGCACCGCCTTTTATGTGATGGACCACGTTGAGGGGCGGATCTTCAGCCATCCGGCGCTGGAAGGGCTGGCCGTTGATGACCGCCACACGATCCATCTGGCCGCGGTCGATACCCTGGCCGAGTTGCACAAGGTTGATGTCGCCGCCGTCGGGCTTGGCGACTTCGGCAAGGCTCAAGGCTATTTCGCCCGTCAGGTGAAGCGCTGGTCCGGCCAGTATCAGGCGTCCCGCACCGGCGACATGCCGGCGATGGAAAATCTGATGCAGTGGCTGCCCGAGCAGGCGCCGGAGCGCGACGAGTGCGCCATCGCCCACGGAGACTACCGGCTCGGCAATCTGATCTTCGATCCGGCGGAGGCGAGGGTGGCGGCGATTCTGGATTGGGAATTGTCCACCGTCGGCCATCCGCTGGCGGACCTGGCCTACTTCTGCCTGCCGTATCACCTTCCGGCCGGCGTCGACGGTTTGCGTGGTCTGATCGGCATCGACCTGCAGGCGCAGGGCATCCCCTCCGAACAAGACGTGCTGGCCCGTTACTGTCAGCAAAGCGGGCGTGCCGAGGTCGCCGATTGGCATGTGTTCGTCGCATTCTCCCTGTTCCGGCTGGCGGCGATTCTTCAGGGTGTCTATGCACGTGCGTTGCAGGGCAACGCCAGCAACGCTGATGCCTTGCAGGTCGGCCAGCGTGCGGGCCTACTGGCCGAAGCCGGCTGGCGCATCGCCCAAGGTGGCGACAAGGGAGCATTGTCATGAGTGCGCCCTTGCTGCGCCGCGTACTGCTGACCAACGATGACGGCATTGCCGCGCCGGGACTGGCCTTGCTCGAGCGGATCGCCGCACAACTGGCGGAAGAAGTGTGGGTGGTGGCGCCCGAGCACGACCAGAGTGGCACCGGTCAGGGCATCTCGGTGCATTCACCGCTGCGGGTGTATCACCATGGCGAGCGACGCTTCGCCGTCTCCGGTACGCCGTCAGACTGTGTGATGTTTGCCATGGCCGAATGGCTGGAGGAAACGCCGCCCGACCTGGTGCTGTCCGGTATCAACAGCGGGGCGAATATCGGTGATTCGGTGCCTTATTCGGGAACGCTCGGTGCGGTGCTCAGTGCCGATCTGCTGGGCCTGCCCGCGATTGGCTTGAGCCAGGCTTTCCTCGATCGCACGGCCATCGATTGGTCCTGCGTCGAACGCTACGCCGCACCTACGATCAGGGCGCTCTGGGCGCGTCGCGAGGGCAGCGGTTGCTGCTGGAATGTGAACTTCCCGGCGTGCTCGGCCACTGCCGTGAGCCACGTGCGGATGACCCAGCAATCGCGGGGCTCAATTACGCGGCCGCGGTTGCAGGCAGGTCAGGACGGGCGGGGGCTTCCGTATTGGTGGCTCGGCTTTGAGCACTCCTCGGCCCACATCGTCGCGCCTGAAGCAGATGTCACGGCGTTGCGGGAGAAACGTATCGCCCTCACGCCTCTGCGCGACACCCGACGCTGGCTCGAGTGGGGCGAAGAACGGGCCATAGCCGAACTGGCCTCTCATAGCGATTCAGGAGTTCTGTAATGTTCACTCGTCATCATGCGGTCTGGCCTGAAGAGTTGCCCAAGCACCTGACGGTGCCGGAGACCAGCCTGTTCGTTAACCTGGAAATCGCCGCACGGCGCTTCCCGGACAAGACGGCCATCGTCTATTACGACACCCTGATCACATACACCGAGCTGTTGCGCGAGGTAGAGGCGCTCGCGGGCTACCTTCAGCACCTGGGCGTGGCCAAGGGCGATCGGGTGTTGTTGTACATGCAGAACTCACCGCAATTCACCATCGCCTACTACGCGATCCTGCGTGCGGACGCCGTGGTGATACCGGTCAACCCGATGAACCACAGCGCCGAGCTGGAACACTACCTGCACGACACCGGCGCTTCGGTATGCCTCTGCGGGCAGGAGCTGACGGGTTTCATTGCACCGCTGGTCGGCACTGCACAGCTGCGCCACGTGATCGTCGCGGCCTATTCGGAATATGTTCGGAAGCCCACCGATCTGGCGTTACCGGCCGAAGTGCAGGCTGCGCCGAGTACCCCGGATTTCGCAGGCGGTATCGCCTGGCGCGACACCCTCGATGCGGGTCATGCTCCAGGTCCGCATACGGCGGGTCCGGATGATCTCTGCGTATTCCCTTACAGCTCCGGTACGACTGGCGCGCCCAAAGGCTGCATGCACACCCATCGTTCGGCGATGGCCACCATTATTCATCGCGTGGTCTGGACCAACAGCACCAGCGAATCAGTGATTCTCGCAACGTTGCCCTACTTTCACGTCACCGGCATGCAGGGCGCCATGAGCGGGCCGATCTACAACGGCGGCACCGCGGTCATCATGACCCGCTGGGACCGTAAGGTGGCCGCTCAGCTCATCGAGCGTCACAACGTCACCGGTTGGGTAAACATCGCAACGATGGCCATCGATTTCCTCTCCGATCCGGACCTGGAACGCTACGACCTGTCCAGCCTGGTCAGCGTCGGTGGCGGCGGCGCCGCGATGCCCAAGGCCGTGGAGGAGAAACTGCATCGGCTCACCGGCCTGCGTTACATCGAAGGCTATGGGCTGTCCGAAACCATCGCGGCGACGCATATCAATCCGGTGCCACGGCCCAAGGCGCAGTGCCTCGGTATTCCGGTATTCGACGTCGACAGCCGTGTCATCGACCTGACTACCCAGCAGGAGCTGGGGCCCAACGAAGTGGGGGAGATCATCAGTCGCGGGCCGCAGCTGTTCCAGGGCTACTGGAACCGGCCGGAAGAGACCGAACGGGCCTTCATCGAACTCGACGGCCAGAGGTTTTTCCGCACCGGTGACATGGGCTACTACGATGAAGAGGGTTATTTCTTCCTCGTCGACCGGGTCAAGCGGATGATCAACGCCTCGGGCTTCAAGGTCTGGCCATCGGAGGTGGAAAGTTTGATGTACCGCCACCCGGCGATTCAGGAGTGCTGTGTCATTTCCTGCCCCGACCCCAAGCGCGGCGAGACGGTAAAGGCCTGCGTGGTGCTGCGTGACGGTCAGGCCGGACAGGTCAGCGAACAGGACATCATCGACTGGTGCAAGGCGGAAATGGCGGCCTACAAGGCGCCGGTGTATGTGGAGTTCGTCACCTCGCTGCCGCGCTCATCGACTGGCAAGCTGATGTGGCGGGCCCTGCAGGAAGAAGAAAATCGCAAGCACGTCGGCAATACGCAAGAGGCCTGATTACATCGGCCACTGCGGGCCATGCGCCCCCCGGCGCGCCTACCAAACCACTGGAGCAGAGCTATGCAAGAGTCAACCTCGACGAATCGCGAAGCCGAATGGCAGGTGCGCAAGGACCTCGCCGCGGCCTATCGGCTGGTGGCGCACTTCGGTTGGGACGATTTGGTGTTCACCCATCTGTCGGCGCGCGTGCCAGGGCCGGAACATCACTTTCTGATCAACCCCTACGGTTTGCTGTTTCAGGAAATTACCGCCTCATCCCTGGTGAAGGTCGATCAGGAGGGGCAGGTCGTTCAGAGCGGTAGCCTGCATCGGGTCAATCCGGCCGGCTTCACCATCCACAGTGCCGTGCACATGGGGCGGGAGGATGCCGGTGCGGTCATGCATCTTCATGCGGCTGATGGCGTGGCGGTTTCGGCGCATCGCGATGGCTTGTTGCCCCTGAGTCAGACGGCGATGCTCTGTCTCGACCACCTTTGCTATCACGAGTACGAAGGCGTCGCGCTGGATCTGAGCGAGCGCGAGCGGTTGATCCGCGACCTCGGCGACAAGCGGATGATGATGCTGCGCAACCACGGCGTGCTCACCGCCGGTAGCACGGTTGCCGAAGCCTTTACCTACCTGTATTTCCTGATGAAGGCCTGTGAGATTCAGGTGCGCGCCCAATCCTGTGGCCCGACTCATTTGCCATCCGCCGCCGCCATCGAGACCACGCGTCAGCAGTCCGCCGAACTGGGCAATGCCTCGAAGCTGACCTGGCCGGCCCTGTTGCGCCTGTTGGAAGCCAACGGCCACGTCTACGCCATCTAGCATCAGGCAAACGGTGCCGCTTGCCGCGCGGCCCGGCATTTTTCCCCGAGCAGAATACAGAGAGCTTATGAAGATCCTTTTCGTCGCCGCCGACCCCAAGCCCGAGCGCTGGACCAGCCTGATCCAGCAGCACCTGCCGGAGGCTGATATCCAGGTATGGCATCCGGACTTACCGAGCTGCGGCGCGGACTACGCCCTCGTCTGGCATCCGCCGGCCGCGCTGTTCGACAAAGAGCCGCAGCTCAAAGCGGTGTTCAACCTCGGCGCGGGCGTCGATGCGCTGGTGCAGGTGCCGAATCTGCCGCGCGACATTCCGGTGGTGCGGCTCGAGGATGCCGGCATGTCGGTGCAGATGGCCGAGTATGTTGCCTATCACGTGATCGGTATCAGCCGCGACATGGATGCATACCGCGAACAGCAGGCGGCGGGCCAATGGAAACTGCGCCGCCCCATCGAGCGCAGCGAATGGCCGGTGGGTGTACTCGGGCTGGGGCATATCGGCCAGCGTGTCGTGCGGACGCTCGCGGCATTGGATTATCCGGTCAATGGTTGGGCGCGGTCCGCACACAGCATCGATGGCGTGCACAGCTTTGCCGGCGCGGCTGGGCTTGACGAGTTCCTCGCTGAGACTCGGGTGCTGGTCAATACGCTGCCGTTGACCGACAGCACACGCGATCTGATCGACCATTCGATGCTGGCCAAGCTCCGGCCCGATGCCGTGGTGATCAACGTCGGGCGCGGCGAGCATCTAGTCGATGAAGATCTTTGCCGAGCCATCGAAGAAGGCAAGGTGACCCGCGCAGTGCTTGACGTGTTCCGGGAAGAACCGCTGCCGTCGTCGCATCCGTTCTGGCGGATGCCGCAGGTCACTATCACTCCGCATGTCTCGGCGCGAACCCTGCGCGAAGCGACCATTGCGCAGATTGCCGGGAAGATTGTCGCGCTGGAAAACGGCCAGGCCGTAAGCGGTGTGATTGATATTCAGCGCGGGTATTGAGGCTGACCCAGCCAGGGTTCAGGCTCTGGCGGATAGGTTGAGTTAAACAGCCGAAGGCGTGTTCCGACGTTCGAGAATGTTCGGTCGGTCGCGCCGTTGTTTCAACGAATGTGAACCGCGGCGCAAGCGCTGTCGGCAGTTCAAAGCTGCAGCCAGCTCTTCCTCTACTGATCGCGTGCCCGTTTTGGAGGGCGCGCTCGCAGCTGCTTTTCCGGCGCCATGGCGGGCGCCGGCTGAATCAGTCCACCGTCCCGTGCTCCGAGGTGAACCGATCCCGCAGCTCACGCTTGAGCACCTTGCCGATGGCGCTGCGTGGCAGCTCGTCCGTCAGTACCAGCCGGGCCAGGCGTTGCGTCTTGCCCACGCGGCTGTTGAACCAGTCTTGCAGTGTCTCGGGCGCCTCCGTCTGATTCTCTGACAGCACCACGAAAGCCACCGGCGTTTCGCCCCAGCGCGTTGAAGGCACACCGACCACCGCTACGTCGGCGATGGCCGGATGCTCGCGCAAGATCACCTCCAGATCGCTCGGGTAGAGGTTGAAGCCGCCGGAAATAATCATGTCCTTCTTGCGGTCGAGCAGCGTGAGAAAACCGTCCGCATCGAAGCGGCCAACGTCGCCGGTGCGGATGAAGCGCTTGCCGCTGGGATCGAACCATTCGGCTTCAGCGGTTTTCTCCGGCTTGTTCAGGTAACCGGTCATCATTGCCGGGGAGTGGCCGACGATCTCTCCAATCGAGCCGACAGGCAGTTCATGACCTTCGTCGTCTATCACCCGGATATCATGGCCTTCGGCCGGGCGGCCAACGGTGTGCAGCTTGTCGGGGTACTCGTGCCCGGCGAGGATGCAGGTGCCGCCGCCCTCGGTCATTCCGTAGGTGTCGACCAGCCCGCCGGGCCAGCGCGCCAGGACGTCGGCCTTCAGCGCTGCACTGAACGGCGCGCTGGTGCACATCTTGTAGCGGAAGCGGCTGAGGTCGTATTGCTCGAAATCGTCGCGTGCCATGAGCCGCTGGTATTGCACCGGCACCAGCATCGTATGGGTTACCGCGTGCTGCTGGGCTAGGCGCAGGTATTCGCCGGCGTCGAACTTGCTCATCAGTACCACCGTGCTGCCCAGCGCCAGTGTCGGCAGAAAGGCCACCAGCGTGGTGTTGGAATACAACGGTGTGGAGATCAGTGTCGTGGCGTTGTCGCCGTATCCATAGGCGGCACTGCGGCGCACATGGGCCCAACGCATGGCGTGCGACTGCACAATGCCTTTGGGCTCGCCGGTGGTACCGGAGGAATAGATGATGTTGAACGCCCAGCCCGGTTGGATCGCCACAGGCGCCGGCGCGGCATCGCTCAGCCACGCGGACAAGCCGTGCCGTGTCGCCTGATCGAGGCGCAGGGTTGGGCAGGGCAGGCGTGCTTCCACCGGCGCCAGATGCTGGGCGGCGTGGGTATCTAAAAACAACACGCGGGGTGCGGCGTCGGCGAGCATGGTCAACAGGCTTTCGGCGCTGGCGGAGGGAGCCAGGGGGGCTACGGCTACACCGGCGCGCAACGCGCCGAGAAACACGACAGCGTATTCAATTGAGTTGTAGGCGCATATCGCCAGTACGTCGCCGGGGTGCATGCCGTCGCGCTGCAATGCGGCTGCGACTCTGTCCATCAACGCGTCGAGTTCGGCGTAACTCAGGCGGCGCTCATCTTGCACCAATGCCGGATGGTCGGGTCGCTCGATGGCGCAGTGCGCAATGAGGTCCGGGACCGCAGCGAAGGCTCGGTCCAGATCGAGGGAGTCGGGGCGTTCGGAAAGATCCATGGCGGGCTCGCTCTAATGAGGGCAGAAAGGCGCATGCATGCAACGGCACGCAGGACAGCGGAGCAGTCGCACAACCTTCGGCGGTTGGCGCATGCGCGGGAAGCGCTATTTGTCTCGGCAATGGTGGGCAATCACCTGTAGGCACGATTGCTGGCAATTCCATTGCAAGTCAGCGCTGTCGGACACGCCTTCCCCTGATTGTTTGGTGTCGGGCCGCAAGCGGGTTTCGCCTTGAGCCCGCTATTTTTGCGACAATGCGGGTTCTTTGATCAGGCCAATACGTCATGTCCGAACGCAACCCCATTCCGCTGATTCTCACCGCCATCGGCAGCGTCATCGGCACCGTTGCGGTGCTGTCCTACTATGGTTACGTGCACATCGCCAAGCCGGAGGATGCGCTTTTGCTGGCCGACTATACGATGCTCAAGACCATTCCCGGCGAGGACTACCGGGTCTCGCTGAAGCCTGCACCACAAGTCGCACAGTGCATTGATGGTGTGATAGTGCTCTTCGATACCGAGCAGAAGGGCCTGACTGGCGTGCTGGTTGACAATCGCAAGCGAGCGATCCGCTGTACGGGCCAGCAGGTGCCGGCCGAGAGCGCTCCGGCGACCAGGCCATAACCTCGCGCCGTTCTAAGGTTTGAACACAAAAAAGCCCGCCATCAGGGCGGGCTTCGGTGTCACCGGGGCGGTTCGAGACGCCGTTACTGCATTGAGGAGCGCGGTGCCACGCGCTGGTTATCGTTGGAGATCGTCACCTCGACGCGACGGTTCATTGCCCGGCTGGCCGGCGTGTTATTGCTGGCGACCGGATACTGCTCGCCGTAACCGACGGTCTGCATGCGCTGGGAATCGACGCCGGCATGGATAAGTGCACGGTACACGGCCTCTGCACGACGCTCCGACAGCTGCTGGTTGTAGGAATCGGAACCGGTGCTGTCGGTATAGCCTTCGATCACGAGCTTGCGGTCGGGATTTTCCTGGAGGAAGTCAGCAAGCTTTTGCACGTCGCGCATGCCGGCTGGCTTGAGGTCGGCCTTGTCCAGATCGAACAGGACGTCGCCAAAGGTCACCAGTGTGCCGCGCTCGGTCTGCTTGGCCTGCAGATCCTGCTGCAACTGGCGGATTTCTTCTTGCTGACGCTTGAGCATCTCTTCGCGCGATTCAAGGCGGGCCTTGGCGCGTAGTGTCGAGGCTTCGTCGATCTGCTCTTCGGCCTTGCGCAGCGCGATGGTTTGCTCAGCAAGATCAATCCGGCGGTTGGCCAGGTACGCGAGCTGGTCGACACGTTCTTCATCGGCGTCGTTCAGGTAGGCGTCGTTGGCCTTGTCGAGCTGCTTGCTCGCATCCTCGACTTCCAGCGCGGCGTACTTCTGCGAAAGCGGGTTGCTCTGCAGGGCCGAAAACTCGGTGCGTGCGGTTTCAAGCGTCTGATTCGGCTGCGACGAGCAGGCGGCGAGGCCGATGCTCATGGCAATCGCTGTGGGGATGGCTACTAGCTTATGCATGTCGATTCATCCTCTGCTAAAAGAGAGTGCGGAAGGGAAGAGGGTTACTGCTGCAGGCCACGCATGCTTTCTTCGCGCAACTCCTGGACCCCTTTCTGAGCGTCCTCAACGGCCTTCTGGGCCTTGGCCGCTTGTGCCTTGCGCTCTGCAACCCGAGCGTCCCACTCGGCCTGCTGGGCGAGTCGACGGGCTTCCTCATAGTTTTCTTTCTGCATGGCGAGTTCGGCTTGCTTCCACTTCTCCTGAGCGGCACGCATGTCTACGGGCGCGTACTGGGTGGCGCCAGCGCTCACCGCGCTACGAACGGCCGATTCGGTTACAGCGAACTGCTCGTTTGGTGGATTGCCGGCACAACCAACCAGCAACAGGCCCCCAAGTGCAACGGCTGCCAGCTTGGGTAGCTGGAATCGCGAAAGGGGGCTTTCGATGGTGTTCATTTTCATGGCCAGTCTCCAGTGGGATATCGGACGGGATATCGAGAACAGTGCCCGTTAGGCTGTGCTTTGAACGCGTCAGGAGCGGTCAGCAATTAAAACGGGCATGTTTTTGTGAGGCCGGCTGGGCGTAATCGTTCCAGTAAAAACAACCCCAACCACTAGAAAAGGGCTGCCTAGAGCCATTTGGCAGGCGTGAGGGGGCGATGACACGCCACCTCGGTACGCCTATTCGAGGTTGGTCCCAACGTTCAAAAATCGATCAGGCTTGCTCACCGCGTTCGGCAAGCAAACGCTCAAGATGCTTGCGCGAGAGGGCCAGAAAGCGCGGCGTTGGTCCAATGTCTTCATAGATCGGGTCGCCTTGCTCGTCTGTCGAAATCACCTTGGAACCTTGCTCGTAGGGGAGGCTGGTCTCGATCCCTTCTAGGGCCGCGCCGACCAACTCACCCAGCAGCTCCTCGGTGCTGCGCTTCGGATACATTTCGGCGAGGGCAGCCAGTCTTGCCGCGCTTTCGACATCCAACGGAATGGTGTACTGGTCGGCGCTCATGCGGCCCTTGGCACTGCTTTCCCATTCCCGGACCAGTTCTGAAATCTTCATCTAGCTCCATCCTTAGCTCGCTTGGCGAGCGGTATTGGCGGGTATTACGAGCCAGCATCTCCAAGGCTTGTTCTGCTACGCCTTGTCATCGTCGTGGACGCTGTGCACTCTGTTTGGACGGTTCATACAGCGTAGCCGTTCAGCATTGCTGGCATTGGATTGCGAGCTGGCGATGCGGCGGCCTGTAAAGAGAGGCGGACATGGCGAAGATCGACGCGCGTTTGCGCGAAAACGTTCATCTGCTCGGCGAGCTGCTGGGCAATGCAATTCGTGAGCAGCATGGCGATGCCTTCTTCGACAAGATCGAGCGCATCCGCAAGGGTGCCAAGGGCGCGCGCCGTGGCTCGGCTGAGGGCGCCCAGCTGTTGCAGGAAACGCTCGATGGCCTGGGCGATGACGAGCTCCTGCCAATGACGCGCGCCTTTAGCCAGTTTCTCAACCTGGCCAATATCGCCGAGCAATATCACCAGGTGCGCAGGCGTCGGCCCGACGAACCGGCTCCGTTCGAGGCGGGCGCCTTGGGTGGCCTGCTCGAACGCTTGAAGAGCGAAGGCTTCGGCCAGGAGTTTCTGGCGCGTCAGGTCGGTCGCCTGGACATCGAGCTGGTGCTGACCGCGCATCCCACCGAAGTATCGCGCCGTACCCTGATCCAGAAATACGACGCCATTGCCGCTCAGTTGGCGGCGCGGGACCACACGGACCTCGGTCAGGAAGAACTGGCCAAGATCGAGCTGCGCCTGCAGCGGCTTGTTGCCGAGGCCTGGCACACCGAAGAGATTCGTCGCAGCCGGCCGACGCCGGTAGAAGAGGCGAAGTGGGGCTTTGCCGTGATCGAGAATTCGCTGTGGCAAGCGCTTCCGAACGTGCTGCGGCAGGCCGATCAAGCGCTCAAACGCAGCACCGGCCTACACCTGCCGTTAGATGTCGCGCCGATACGCTTCGCGTCATGGATGGGCGGTGATCGTGACGGCAACCCCAATGTGACAGCGAAAGTGACCCGGGAAGTCTTGCTGCTGGCACGCTGGGTCGCGGCAGACTTGTTCCTGCGCGATATCGAGGGCCTGATCACCGCCTTGTCGATGCAGACCGCCAGCGCTGAACTGCTCAGCCGCAGCGGGCAGTCGGCTGAACCTTATCGAGCCTTGCTGAAAACGTTGCGCGAACGCCTGCAAGCCACGCGCGACTGGGCCAGTGTTTCGCTCGAGAATGCCCAGCCAGCACCGCCCGACGTGTTACTGGACAACCGCGATCTGTGCGAACCGCTGGAGCTCTGTTACCACTCGCTGCATGCCTGTGGCATGGGCATGATTGCCGACGGCGACCTGCTCGACACCTTGCGCCGATCCGCTGCGTTCGGCCTATTTCTGGTGCGCCTGGACGTTCGCCAGGACGCGTCCCGGCATGTCGCGGCGCTGGCGGAGATTACCGATTATCTGGGTATCGGCCACTACGATCAGTGGGACGAGCAGCAGCGTCTGGATTTTCTGCAATCCGAGCTGAACAACCGTCGGCCATTGTTACCGCCGAACTTTCAACCCTCGGCCGAAACGGCCGAGGTGCTCGATACCTGTCGCGTAGTGGCGCAAGCGCCGGGTGCGTCGCTCGGCTCCTATGTCATCTCCATGGCCAGGGGCGCATCGGATGTGCTGGCGGTACAGCTGTTGCTCAAGGAAGCCGGGCTGCAACGCCCGATGCGTGTCGTGCCGCTGTTCGAGACGCTGGCCGACCTCGAAAATGCGGGTCCGAGCATCGACAAGCTGCTCGGGTTGCCTGGCTATCGGCAGCGGCTGCACGGCCCGCAAGAAGTGATGATCGGCTATTCGGATTCTGCCAAGGATGCTGGTACCACCGCCGCGGCTTGGGCCCAATACCGTGCGCAGGAAAGCCTGGTGGAGATCTGCGGCGCGCACCAGGTCGAATTGCTGTTATTCCATGGCCGTGGCGGCACGGTTGGGCGTGGCGGCGGACCGGCGCACGCAGCCATTCTTTCGCAGCCACCCGGGTCGGTGGCGGGGCGTTTCCGTACCACCGAGCAAGGGGAGATGATCCGTTTCAAGTTCGGCCTGCCGGATATCGCCGAGCAGAATCTCAGCCTGTATCTGGCTGCCGTACTCGAAGCGACCTTGCTGCCGCCGCCCATGCCCGAGCCGGACTGGCGTGAATCCATGGAACAGCTGGCGTCAGACGGCGTGTCGGCCTACCGCAGCGTGGTCCGCGACCATCCGCAGTTCGTCGAGTATTTCCGCCAGGCGACACCGGAACAGGAGCTCGGACGTCTGCCGCTGGGCAGCCGCCCATCGAAGCGCCGCGAAGGCGGTGTCGAAAGCCTGCGCGCGATTCCCTGGATATTTGCCTGGACCCAGACGCGGCTGATGCTGCCCGCCTGGCTGGGCTGGGAACAGGCCCTACGCGGCGCGCTGGAGCGAGGCGAAGGTGAACGGCTCAAGGCGATGCGTGAGCACTGGCCGTTTTTCAGCACCCGCATCGACATGCTCGAGATGGTTCTGGCCAAGGCCGACGCGGAGATCGCCGAGCGCTACGACACGCGCTTGGTCAGCGCAGAGCTGCAGCCGTTAGGCTGTGATCTGCGTGACAGATTGTCGCAGGCGGTTGCGGCGGTGCTCGAGTTGACCGGGCAGTCAATGCTGCTGGCGCACAACCCTACCAGCCTTGAAGCGTTCAGCCTGCGCAATACCTATCTCGATCCGCTGCATCTGATGCAGACCGAACTGCTGGCACGTTCACGGCAACAGCAAAGCCCGGCGGAAAGCCCTCTGGAGCAAGCCTTGCTGGTCAGCGTTGCGGGAATTGCCGCTGGTCTGCGCAACACCGGCTAATCCTTACGGCCATGCTCATGACGCGTCTGGCAACCGCCGTCATGGGCAGCTGGTGGCAATTTATCGTCACCTCACGCTGCCTGGTGTCGGCTTGCCAAGACGCCATGGGCCCCGCTTGTCTGCATTCTGTGCGCTGTGTATCGTGTTCAACCTTTTGTCGCATGGCGGCAAACCAGATTTTTTGATTCGCCAGAGGTGAGGGTGCGTTGCATCGATCCTGGCGGCATCCCTTCGCAAACTTGAGGACTCACTCCATGCGCATCATTCTGCTGGGAGCGCCGGGTGCCGGGAAAGGCACACAGGCCCGCTTCATCACCGAGAAGTTCGCCGTCCCGCAAATCTCCACGGGCGACATGTTGCGTGCAGCGGTCAAGGCCGGCACGCCGCTGGGCCTGCAGGTCAAGGACGTGATGGACAGTGGTGGTCTGGTTTCCGACGAGATCATCATCGCGCTGATTCAGGAGCGTCTGCAGCAGCCCGATTGCGCCAACGGTTTCCTTTTCGATGGCTTCCCGCGCACCATTCCACAGGCCGAAGCGCTGCGTGATGCCGGCGTCAAGCTGGATCACGTACTGGAAATCGCGGTGGACGATGAAGAGATTGTCGGTCGCCTGTCCGGCCGCCGCGTGCATCCGGCTTCAGGTCGTGTCTATCACACCGAACACAACCCGCCAAAGGTCGCTGGCGTCGATGACCTGACAGGTGAAGACCTGATTCAGCGCAAGGACGATCTGGAAGAAACCATCCGCCATCGCCTGAGCCTCTATCATTCCCAGACCAAACCGCTGGTCGCGTTCTACCAGAACCTCGAAGCGGCTGAAGGCACGCCGAAGTGCAGCCGCGTCGAAGGCGTCGGCTCCGTGGAAGAGATCACTTCGAAGGTGATGGCGGCGCTCAGCTGATATTGTCTGGCTTCACGAAACGGCCCGCTTGCGGGCCGTTTTCGTTTCCTGCTCATCTGCAGAGCGGCGGGGGCAGTTCGTATTCAATCGGCGCGAGCGCAACTGCTACAATCGCCGCCCTTTTTGCTGCTGACCGGAATATCTGATGACCACGCTGCTGGCCCTGGATACCGCCACCGAAGCCTGCTCCGTCGCGCTGCTGCATGACGGTCAGGTGCTGAGCCATTACGAGGTGATTCCGCGGCTGCACGCCCAGCGTCTTCTACCCATGATCCAGACGCTGCTGAGCGAGGCGGGCGTCGCGCTGTCGGCAGTAGACGCCCTGGCATTCGGCCGTGGTCCCGGTGCTTTTACCGGAGTGCGTATTGCTGTTGGTGTGGTGCAGGGGTTGGCATTCGCGCTGGAGCGCCCGGTGCTGCCAGTCTCGACCCTGGCAACCATCGCCCAGCGCGCTTACCGCGAACAGGGTGCGGAGCAGGTCGCGGCGGCGATCGACGCCCGCATGAACGAGGTCTACTGGGGTTGCTATCGGGCGCAGCAGGGTGAAATGCAGCTGGCCGGCAGCGAGGCGGTGTTGCCACCGGAACAGGTCAGCCTGCCCCGCGGAAGCGAAGGGCAATGGTTCGGTGCGGGTACGGGCTGGGGTTATGGCGCGCGTCTCGCCGTTCAGCCCTCCGCGAGCGACGCTACCTTGCTACCGCATGCTTTGGATCTGCTTGCGTTGGCCGGCTTTGCTTGGCAGCGTGGGGAAGCGGTGGAGGCCGATCAGGCCCAGCCGATCTACCTGCGTGACAATGTCGCCACGCCCAAGGCCCCTCGGTGACAAGCGGCATTGCCAATTGCGTGTCGGCTCGCTAGAGTCGGCGAACTTGAACAGGTGAATGATGCGCCTTAACGGTCTCGCCCCCTCTGCCTATCCCATTGAACGTCCTGCCCACCCAGGCAGTGCGCCGGTCCCTTATCGTGAAAGCGAAAGGGCTGCGGAGCAGGCACGCGAGTCCATCGTCACGCCGGCCAGCCAAGCCGATTCCACCTACGAACACCTCGCCCGACGCAATAAAAGCGAGTCGACTGACTACGGTTCGGTGATATCCGGCGACTTCATGCCGGCGCGCTTTGAAGCCATGATGGAGCGACCGCTTACCAGCCGCGCCACCCAGGCGTTGCAGAGCTACGGCACTACCGCCAGCTTCACGGCTGACCTGGACGCCCATGAAGTGCTAGGTCTGGATCTCTATGCCTGAGGCGTAGCAGGCTGTTGAAAAACTACCTGCGTTGCCATTGCTGCGTTAAAAACAGGCTCAAAATGCTCATTTACAACTCGTAAACTCCGCTTTTTCGCCTGTTTTTGCCTTGCACTGGCTGCCTCGCCAACGTTTTTCAACGGCCTGCTAGTGAACCGCGATTGAATCTTCCCTATTTTCTCGGCTGTCCCTCCTGGAACGATGCCGCCTGGCGTGGCTCGCTCTACCCGCCGGGTTTGCCCGCCAGTGAATACCTTGCGCGCTATTGCTCGGTGTTCAACACGGTCGAGGGCAACACCACGCTTTACGCCTGGCCTTCGGTGCAGAAGATCCAGCGCTGGGCGACGGTGATGCCGGAAGGCTTCCGCTTCTGCGCCAAGCTGCCTCGCGAGATCAGTCAGGCGCCGGATCTCCGCGACGTATTGGACCTGGTGCTGTCTTTTCGATCCCTGTTGGCCCCGCTTGGCGCGCGGGTGACGCCGTTCTGGTTGCAGCTGCCTGCATCGTTCGGTCCGGCACGTCTCGACGAGCTGGCGCAACTGATCGAGACGCTGGATCGACCGCTTGCCGTGGAGGTGCGGCATGCCGCGTTCTTTGCCAAGGGCGAGGACGAGCGGGCGCTGAACCGGATGCTGCGTGAACGAGGCGTCGAGCGGATCTGCATGGATACGCGCGCGCTGTTCAGCTGCCAATCCAGCGATCCGGCGCTGCGGCATGCCCAAAGCAAGAAGCCCCGGCTGCCGGTGCGGCCGGCGGCATTCAGCGAGTCTCCGCAGCTCCGCTTCGTCGGGCACCCGGCATTGGAAGCAAACGATCGCTTCATGACGCCTTGGCTAGGCAAGGTCGCGGACTGGATCGAAGCAGGGAAGCGCCCACACGTCTACTTGCATACCCCAGACAATCGCCTGGCGCCCGAGCTGGCCATGCGCTTCCATGACTTGCTCAGCGAGCGGCTACCCGGCTTGCCACCGCTGACCGCGCCGCCCATGCAAACCGAGTCGCAGCTCTCCCTGCTCGATGCAACTGGGGAGCGCTGACGGCACAGACGGCTAGTCGGCGCTGCAACCTTCAAGTCGCGGCGCTGCCGAAACGTCTATGACATTTGGCCGTTTATTCCTCTTGCTGCTCGTCGCTCTGGCTGGGTTCGCCTACGCCGTCTGGCGTGGGCATGTCGATGTTCCGGCGAAGTGGAACCCCTGGGCGCCATTGGATATCCGCGAGGCACCGAACCTGCTGACCTCGTTCAAACTGCAGCGCTTGCAGCAGGATCGTGCATTGTGCGAGCAGGCGTTGAGGACCTCTGTCTTAAATTATGTGGCTGTGCCTGACAGCACGCCGCAGCCTGGCTGCCCGGTTGAAAATGCCGTACGTATCAGTGGCTCGGGCGTGCAATTCAGTGGCGCCTTTCTGGCCACCTGCCCTCTGGCCGCAGCTTATGCGATGTTCGAACGGCATGGCCTGCAGCCTGCGGCACAGCGGATATTCGGTCAGCCGGTCGCGCGAATCGATCATTTCGGCAGCTTTGCCTGCCGCAATATTGCGCGAAGCAACAGGCGCAGTCAGCACGCTTCGGCCAACGCGCTGGATCTGGCTGGCTTTCGCCTGAAGGACGGCACGCGGATCACCGTTGCGCGTGACTGGAAAGGTGATGACGATAAGGCGCGCTTTCTCCGTGAGGTCAAGGCTGCCGCCTGTGACGCCTTCAAGATCACCCTGAGCCCCGAGTACAACGCGGCTCATCACGATCATTTTCATGTGGATATGGGCGGTTTCGGCATGTGCCGCTGAGGCAGCCCGGCGTCTCCTCTGGCAGAATGCGGCGTTTTTCCGACCCCCGAGTTTTCCTATGGCCGCCTCATCTCCGTTGGTTCGCGTCGAAGCCCTCGCTCCTCGATTCGCCGAGCAGGCTGACGTCTGGGCGAAGCGGCTGGGCTTGCCGATGCAAGCGGACGACGCGGAGTTTGCCCTTCAACTGGGGGAGGACGGCCTGCAGCTGCAGCTGCTCGGGCCAAGTGCGCCAGGGCCGGTGCGGGTGGATTTCGTCGAAGGCGGCGCAGCGCATCGTCGTCAGTTCGGCGGCGGTAGCGGACAGATGATCGCCAAGGCAGTTGGCATCCAGCCCGGTATCCGACCGCGCATCCTCGACGCCACGGCTGGCCTGGGGCGGGATGCTTTCGTGCTGGCGACGTTGGGCTGCGAGATGGTGCTGTTCGAACGTCAGCCATTGATTGCCGCACTGCTGGAGGATGGTCTGCGGCGTGGTAGTGAGGATGCCGAGGTGCGCGCTATCGTCGAGCGCATGCGTTTACAGCAGGGCAACGCCATCGAGCTGATGCATCAGTGGCAGAGTGAGCCGCCGCAGGTCATCTATCTAGATCCTATGTTTCCGCACCGGGGAAAAAGCGCACTGGTGAAAAAGGAAATGCGCCTGTTCCGGCCGTTTGTGGGTGATGATCTGGATGCCGGCGCCTTGCTCGAACAGGCGCTGGTGCTGGCCAGCCACCGAGTAGTGGTAAAACGACCACGCAAGGCGCCGACCATTGACGGTGCTACGCCGGGCTACAGCCTTGAGGGCAAGTCCAGCCGTTACGACATCTACCCGAAGAAGAAGCTGACCGCCGCCAGCCAATCAGCCTCGTGATGTTCCCGTCGCACCAGTGGTGTTCACCCCAGGCGATACGCGACTTTCTTGGCCTTGCTTATTCTGCGCATTAGTGGCATTCCTAGATCAGGCCGTTTGTGGCTGAACGGTGGTTACCCGATCGCGTAGAAGGAAGAGCATATGCAGATCCAAGTTCATAGCGATAACCACATCGAAGGCAGCGCCCGTCTCGTAGACTGGGTCAGTGGCAGTGTTGCCGACAAGCTGGATCGATTCGACGACGAAGTCACCCGCGTCGTGGTGCACCTGAACGACGAGAACGGCGTCAAGGCCGGCGCGCAGGACAAGCGCTGCCAGATCGAGGCACGGCCCAAAGGGCTGCAACCAGTGTCCGTCACGCACAAGGCGGCGTCGCTGGAGCTGGCAGTCGATGGCGCCATCGACAAGCTCAACAATGCGCTGAACCATCAGTTCGGCAAGCTGCGCAGCAAGCGCGCCTTAGCCCCGACACCTCTCGAAGGTGAGACCCTCGAAGTCGAAGGCCGCGACGCCTTGCTGGAAGAGGATTTTCTGGCTGACGAGCAACTGCGCAGCTCTTGATACCTAGCGACCTCTCGCCACAGGCAGGCGTCGCCCCGCGACGCCTGCCTCCTCGCTACAACCTGCCGTAACCCGCCATCTCGTAGCGCCCATCGACCCGATGACCGGGCCTGTGAACGTTCGTGCCTGTGCTATACCCAATCGAGGAACTGCAATCGACGCCGGGTCATTGCGCGCTCGGGTTTTTGCGGCATTTTAACGGACGATCAAAGGGGGATCATTGGCACGTGGGCGAGCTCCAGCGGGCAACCCGTGCCACCAGCAGGTGAGGTGACACCCATGACCATGATGCAGTGCGAATACCGTGATTACGTCATTACCGCAGCGGTAGTGGAGCACCCAGGCACGCCGACTCCCTGGGCTGGCGGATGCCGTATCAGCAATCCCCAGGGGCAGACAACCCGACGTATGGCGCTGCCGGTTGGACACGCCTTCATGGCAGAACTCGAACAGGCACAGCGGGCATCCATCGCCCATGGCAAGTGGCTGGTCGACCAATGTCTCGATCAGGGACGGCAGCTGTTCGACAAGGCAGCCTAACCCTTTGCAACCCGCCGCAAGCCAATGGCTGCAGCGGGTTTTTTGTTTCCGATTGATACCCACGATGCCTCGGGATTGTCCTGTGCCTGCTTCCGGTTGAACTGTGCAGCGCACCACCGTCTCTATCTAGAGAGGATCGTCAACCTGGCGGTCCAGACTTTCTGCATAGCCTGACGGAGCCCGTTCATGGAATTACCCAACAAAGACCTCGGCACACTTTTCGAACAACTCGGCCTGCCGTCCGACCCTGCCAGCATCGATGCATTCATCGCCAGCCACCGTCCGATCCCCAATCATATGAAAGTCTCCGAAGCGCCGTTCTGGAGCGAAGCCCAGGGTTCGTTTCTAAAGGAGCAGCTGATGGATGATGCCGAATGGGCGCCAGTGGTTGATGAGCTCAACGTGCGCCTGCACGAGCAGGGCGAAGAGTAACCGTGAGTTGAACTGGCGGTTCCGCCTGGCCAGTAACGCCAGGTGGACCACGCCATGGCTCGCCAGACGACGAAGGTGCAACGTCCGGTATGCCCGTCGTCATCGATTCTCTAGAATCTGCGTTCCCGCGCGGCACTGCGCATCCGCTTCACAGGACGGTCATGACTTCCGAGCAATTCCTCGATATCGACGCGCGCTATGCCAGCGCCAAAGCCCTTGCCCTTGAGGCCGCGCAGCTGGGCATGGACTTCTACCGCAAGCGTGAAGCACTGACCATCGAACACAAGGGCGACGATCTGCAGGATGTGGTCAGCATTGCCGACAAGCAGATCGAAGCCTTTATCCGTGAGCGGCTGACTCAGCTCTTCCCTGAGGACGGTTTTCTCGGGGAAGAAAGTGGCTCGGCTGATCTGGGCGCCCGCTGCGTCTGGGTCATCGACCCGATCGATGGCACTGCCTGCTTCGTCAACGGCCTGCACAACTGGTGCGTTTCGATCGGCCTGCTGATTGACGGTGAGCCGCATCTTGGCGCGATTGCCGACCCCAACCACAATGAGCTGTTCAACGGCTGTTTAGGCAAAGGTGCGTTCGTCAACGACACGCCGTTGAAGGTCAGCGCGGCGACACACGTCGGACAAGGCGTGACCGCCACGGGCACCTTCCATTCTCGCGGGAAGGAACACTTCATACCGTTCATGGAAAAGCTGCTGGCTGAAGGCGGGATGTTCTTCCGCAACGGCTCAGGCGCACTGATGACCGCCTACGTGGCCGCGGGACGGCTGCTCGGCTATTACGAAACCGAACTGAAGAGCTGGGACTGCATGGCGGGGCTGGTGCTGGTGAAAGAGGCGGGCGGACAGGTCAATGACTTCTTCCGAAATGATGGGTTGCTGCTCGGCAATCCGTATCTTGTCGCCTGCCCGGGCGTGTATCCACAGCTGGCGGAGATGATCGGGCCGTCGCTGGACGATTGAGCGCTGGCGTTAGCTGATCTCGGCTAAGCAGCGTAATGAATTCAGGAGCTGCATAAACGCCGGTAATACGCGGCGCCTTAGGCGGTTCGCGAGCAAGCTCGCTCCTACTGGGTGTATGCACCAATTTTTGAAGGAGCCAGCTTGCTTGCGAACCGGACCTACCGGGTGACAGCACCCGGCGAAGCCAGGGTACTGCTCAGGTCCGCAATTCCGGCGGAACAGTGCCGCCATGTTCGGCGAGCTTGTGCATCACGGTGCGGTGCAGCCAGCTGTTCATCTGGGCCGAATCGCCCATTTTGTCCTGCGGGCAGCCCAGTTCTGTGGCGAGTTCCTTGCGCGATTCCAGGCTGCTATCCAGCCCCAACAGCTTGAGCAGATCGACGATGGAGGTGCGCCAGTTCAGCTGTTCCGGATGGTTGGCGGCCATGGCGTCGAGCTTTGCAGGAACATCGACCGCACTGGTTGAAGCACCTGCTGAATGAGCTACGCCTTCGGGACTGGGCGCCACTCCCGGCGGCGTGGTGGTCGCATTGTGTGCTGCGGTAGGCCGCTCCGAGTCAACAACCGTATCCGGCGCATGCTGGTTCGGTGTGTGGTTCGGATCGAGCGGCTTGTGCGCTTCGTTGCTCACGCCGCCCATGCCGAGTTTTTCTTTGATCGTATCGAACAGGCCCATTTCGATTCCTCTGGTGATTGTGTGGTGATTCTTTTGACCGTCACGGGACGCAGAGCATTCGCCGCCGCAGGTCGGGAAGCGCGCCGTTACGCGCCTTAGCGACCAGAGGTCACGGCCCGCTGTGTCGCGTCGGACTGGGCTGTCGAAGACGGAGTCCTGGTACCGCCACCCAGCGCGATGTACAGGCTCACCAGGTTCTGAATCTGAGCGCGCTTGACCTGGATGAAGGCCTGTTCGGCATCGAACAGGTTGCGCTCTGCATCGAGCACCTGAAGGTAGTTCACCACGCCTTCGGCGTAGCGCTCGCGGGCGAGGTCGGCGATACGGCGCAGCGTGGCGACGTTCTCCGCTTGCGCCGCGACCTGTTCGGCCAGCCAGCGGCGGCCTGCCAGTGCATCCGCCACCTCGCGGAAGGCGGTTTCGATGGCGCTTTCGTACCGCGCAACAGCCGCGTTCTCCCGCGCCTCGGCGACGGTCAGGTTGCCACGGTTGCGGCCGAAGTCGAACAGGGGGAGGTAAAGGCTAGGGCCAATGCTCCAGGTGCGATTATCACGGCTGATCAGGTTGTCCAGCTCGCTGGAGATATAGCCAAAGCTGCCGGTCAGCGAGATTTGCGGGAAGAACGCCGCCCGCGCCACGCCGATGTTGGCGCGCGCTGCACGCAGGTCCAGCTCAGCGCCCAGGATGTCCGGGCGTACCAGCAGCAGCTCCGATGGCAGTCCCGCGTCCAGGCGCAGCGGTTCGATCTGTTCGTTCAGCGGCAGCGGTTCCGGCAACGGCTGTTGCAGCGGCCCTCCGACCAGTTGGGTGAGGTAGTTGACCTGCTCGGCTCGGACCAGGTGCAGGTTGGCCAACTCTGTCTTGGCCTGAGTCAGCAGCGCCTGAGCCTGATTCAGGTCCAATGCCGTGGTGATTCCCGCCTCGAAGCGCACGCGGGCAATGCGCAAACCATCGCGGCGGCTTTGCAAGGTCGCTTCGGCAAGATCGATGCGCGCCTCAGCGCCGCGCACGGCGAGATAGGTCGAGGCCACGTCCGCTATCAATGACAACCTGAAGGCGCGCTGTGCCTCGACGGTCGACAGGTATTGCGCTCGGGCAGCCTCGGTGAGATTGCGCACCCGCCCCCAGAAGTCCAGTTCGAACGCCGACAGGCCCAGCCCGACCGTGAACCGTTCGCTGATCTGCCCGCCGGAACCGCCGCTGAAGCCGGTTGTGCCACCGCCTACCGAACCGGCACCGGTCGCGCCCGCGCCGCCGGTTGGAAAACGACCCCGGCTGGCGTCAGCCGTTGCGGCCAGCGTCGGGTAGCGATCGGCACCCTGTACACCGAACTGGCCGCGGGCTTCTTCTATCCGTGCTGTAGCAATCTGCAGGTCTCGGTTTCGCTGCAGCGCCGTGTCGATGTACCGCTCAAGGCGTGGATCCTGAAGAAACTCGCGCCAACCGATCTCACTGGCCAATACCTCGCCGTCCATGGGCTGATAGTCCGCCGGGTACTGGGCAGCGGTAGGCGAGGGCGGTTGCTCATGGGACGGCGCGAGCTGACAGCCCGTCAGGACGCTGATCAGCAGCAAGGGCGCAAACCTAGGCATTGTTTGGCGCCTCCTCTTCCTCGGCCGGGTGCGCCTTGTCTTCTGCGCTAGGCGGGCGGCGCTTGGCCAGCCAGCGGCGTACGGAGAGATAGAACAGCGGGATGTAGAACAGGCCGAGCAGGGTCGCAACGATCATTCCGCCCATCACACCGGTGCCGACTGCCACCCGGCCAGCCGCGCCGGCGCCGGTGGACAGTACCAGCGGCAGCATGCCGAGAATGAAGGTCAGCGAGGTCATCAGAATCGGCCGGAAGCGCAGACGCACCGCGTTCATCACGGCATCGGTCAGGCTTTTGCCGTGGCCTTCCTCTTCGATGGCGAACTCGACGATGAGAATCGCGTTCTTGGCTGACAGGCCGATGATGGTCACCAGGCCGACATTGAAATAGACGTCCGCCGGCAGGTCGCGCAGCATCGCGAACAACACCGCACCGAGCGCGCCGAAGGGCACCACCAGCAAGACCGCAATGGGCACCGTCCAGCTTTCATACAGCGCGGCCAATACCATCAGCACCACCAGCAACGACAGCCCCAACAGCAGACCGACCTGCCCGGATGCCTGCTGTTCCTCCAGCGAGGCGCCGGTCCATTCGTAGCTGAATCCGCCGGGCAGCTCACCGGCCAGCCTTTCCATTTCGGTCATGGCTTCACCGGTGGTCGAACCGGGCGCGGCGCTGCCGGACAGAGTCAGGGCCGGATAGCCGTTGTAGCGCTGTAGCTGGGTCGGCCCTTCGGTCCAATCCACCGTGGTGAAGGCGCCGAACGGCACGCTTTCGCCCTGATCGTTGATCACCTTGAGGTCGAGCACGTCCTGAGGCGTCATCCGATAGGGTGCCTCGGCCTGCAGCAAAACCTGTAGCACCCGTCCGTCCCGGTTGAAGTCGTTGGCGTAGGCACTGCCGAAGGCGATCGCCAGCGTCGCGTTGACTTCGTTGATCGAAAGTCCCAGCGCGCGTGCCTTGATCCGGTCGATGTTGACCCGCAGGCGCGGCGCATCGTCGGCACTTTCAGGCCGCACGTTTTGCAGGATGGGGCTTTCGCTCGCTTTGCCCAACAGCTGGTTACGCGCGTCGAGCAGCGCCTGGTAACCCATTCCGCCGCGGTCTTCGAGCTTGAACGTAAAGCCACCGGCCACGCCCAGTCCGGGTATTGAGGGTGGATTCAAGGCGAACACCCGCGCTTCCTTGATCTGCGAGAAACGGCCCATGGCCTCGCGCACCAATGCCTGGGCAGAACTGTTCTCTTCGGTGCGCTGGTCCCAGGGGATCAGCCGTACGAAGGACATCGCGTGCGCCTGGCCCTGGCCGAAAAAGCTGAAGCCGTAAACAGTGATGGCATCCTCCACCAAGGGGTGCTCGGAGTAGAACGCCTTGACCTGTTCGATGGCCTCTTCGGTGCGTTTGACGGTCGCGCCGGGCGGCGCCTGGATGATCGTCATCAGCGAGCCCTGATCTTCGTCAGGCAGGAAGGCGCTGGGCATCCGTAGATAGAGAAATGCCGTCAGTGCCAACAGCCCGACGAACGCCAGCAGGAACCAGATGGGGCGGGCGAGCATGCCGCCGACTGCACTGTGATAGCGGTCGGTGGTGCGTTCCATCCAGCGGTTGAACGGGCTGAAGATGCGCTGACCAAGACCGGGCTTCTCGTCGTCCGGCTTGCTCGGTTTCAGCAACGCTGCGCAGAGTGCGGGCGTCAACACCAGCGCCAGCACCGTTGAAGTGGCGACGGCAATCGACAGCGTGATGGCGAACTGACGATAGATGCCGCCCGTCGAGCCAGGGAAGAAGGCCAGAGGCACGAACACCGCGATCAGCGCCAGCGTCGTACCGATGATCGGTGCGGTCACCTGATCCATGGCTTTGACGGTGGCTTGGTAGGGCGGCAGCTGTTCTTCGTCCATGATTCGTTTGACGTTCTCCACCACCACGATGGCATCGTCCACCAGCGTGCCGATCGCCAACACCATGCCGAACAGGCTGAGCAGGTTGATCGAGAAGCCGGCGATCCACAGCCCGAGGCAGGTGCCCGCCAGGGTGATCGGGATGACGATGGTGGGAATCACCGTGGTGCGCCAGTTCTGCAGGAACAGCAGCATCACTAGCACGACCAGCGCCATGGCCTGGAGCAGAGTGACTACAACCTGCTGGATGGACGACGAGATGAACGGCGTCGAGTCGAATGGCACCGTCCAGGCGATGTCTTCGGGAAAGCCATCGGCCAGCTCACGCATCCGTTGCTTGACCGCCGCGGCTGTATCCAGCGCATTGGCGCCGGGGGACAGTTGTACAGCGAGGCCTGCGGCGGGCTGGCCGTTGAGTTCGCTGCGCGAGGTGTAGTTCTGCGCGCCGAGCTCGACCCGGGCGACATCGCGCAGCCGTATCGCCGAACCGTCCGGTGTGGCGCGCAGGATGATCGAGGCAAACTCTTCCGGCGTGCTGAAGCGTCCGCGGGTTTCCAGCGGTGCATTGATCTCGATGCCTTCGGCCAGGGGTAGATCACCGAGGGCGCCACCGGCCGACTGGCTGTTCTGCTCCTGCACCGCGGCCAGCACATCCGCGGCGGACAGGCCGAAGCTGGCCAACCGGTCGGGGTTGAGCCAGATGCGCATGGCATAGGCGGTGTAGAACTCGCGGATGTCGCCGACGCCTTGCACGCGGCGCAGCTCGTCCAGTACGCGGGTGGTGGCGAAATGGCCCAGCTCCAGGGTGCTCATGGTGCCGTTCTCGGAGAACAGCGAAATGATCAGCAGGAAGTCCCTCGACGCCTGGAATACCTGGATGCCCTGGCGGCGAACTTCTTCGGGTAAGCGCTGCTCGACCCGGCTCAGGCGGTTCTGCACTTCCATCTGGGCGATATCGATGTCGGTGCCGGCCTCGAACGTCAGCTCGATCGAAGCGCTGCCATTGGAGCGGCTCGAAGAGTCCATGTAGAGGAAACCCTCGACGCCGTTCAGCTCCTGTTCGATCACCTGGGTCACGTTGGTTTCCAGCACCGACGCATCGGCGCCGGGGTAGGTGACGCTGATCCGCAGGCTGGGCGGCGCGATGCTGGGGTATTGCTCGATGGGCAGCGAACGCACGGCCAGCAGACCGCCCAGCAGAATCCCCAGGGCGATGACCCAGGCGAATACCGGGCGACGGATGAAGAACGCCGGCGTCATGGGGCGGGCTCGGAAGACGTTGGCGGTTCCGAGGGCTCCGGCGGCTCTTCGCGCTCGAAGGGTATGGTGCGTACGGGCGCACCGCTACGGACACTGCCGCCACCTTCGACGATCACCACATCGCCAGCGTCCAGGCCACTACGAATGATCCAATTACTGCCCTGCAGCTCGCCCAGTTCAACCTCGCGCGAGGCGACCTTGTCGTCCTCGCCCACCAGCAATACCCGCGCGGCCTGGTCGTTCACCATCACGGCGCGCTGCGGAATCAGCACGCCGTTCGGGCGGATGCCGGCATTGACGCGCGCGCGGACAAACTGACCGGGCAACAGCAGGCGGTCCGGATTCGGAAATTCGGCACGCACGGCCACGGTGCCGGTGCTCTCGTCGATGCTCATGGCGTAGAAATTGACGTAGCCGAGATGCGGATATTCGGCGCCGTTCTCCAGGATCAGCTTGACCTCGACTCGACCGTCCTCCGGCAACTTCAGTGCGCCGGAGGCGAGCTGCGCCCGGATCTGCAAAAGGTCGGAACTGGACTGGGCGAAGTTCACATAGACCGGATCGAATTGCTCCACGGTGGTCAGCAACGTGCCTTCGCTGGCGCTGACCAGCGCGCCTTCGGTGACCTGGGCGCGGCCCGCTCGACCTTCGATAGGGGACTCGACGGTGGTGTATTCCAGTTCGAGCTCAGCCGATTGCACATTGGCCTCGGCTTGCGATACGTCGGCTTTGGCGGTGCGCAAGGTGGCCAGGGCGGTGTCGTACTCCTGCTGGCTGATCGCCTGTTTGGCAACCAAGCCCTTGTAGCGTTTGACGTCCTGCGCGGCATTCAACGCGGTGGCTTCGGCGCGTTCCAGCGCGGCTTTGGCAGCCTTGAGGTTGGCGCGCATTTCTCGCGGGTCAATCTGGAACAGCGGCGTGCCGACCTCGACGTCGGTGCCTTCTTCGTAAAGCCGTTCCTGAATGATGCCGTTGACCCGCGCGCGGATTTCGGCAATGCGCACGGCCTGGACCCGCCCAGGGAGCTCGATGATGTTGGGGATCGGTCGGGGGTCGACCGTCATGACCTCCACCTCGGGCGGTGGGGGGGCGGGTGGTGCGGTTTGTTCGTCGTCGGAGCACGCCACTAGCAACAGCGCCGTGGCACAGGCTAACGCAGCGTTTTGCAGTAACTGCCTCATTCAGTTGGACCTTTTCGTCTCGCACGTCTTCGCCGCGGGATAGCGCGCTGACCTACACTCGACCGCTGTGTGCCCGGCGCGGTTCCGGTGTCATCCGTCGTCTTGGCTCGGGCCGCCGGGAAGAAACATGTCGCAACGAGCCGCCGCCGCGTTGCCTTCCGGTGCTACACGCATGATGGTGGTCCAGCCGGGGCGCGAGGGTTGAGTGAATCTGCCGCGCCTTTCGGTGGGCTGAAGCCCACCCTACCGGCCGTGTGCCCGGCGCGGTTCCGGTGTTATCCGTCGTCTTGGCTCGGACCGTCGTGAAGAAACAGGTCGCAACGAGCCGCCCGCCGCGTTGCCTTCCGGTCGTACACGCATGATGGTGGTCCAGCCGGAGCGCGAGGGTTGACTGAATCTGCCGTGCCTTTTGGTGGGCTGAAGCCCACCCTACCGGTCCTCAACCCCTGTCCCGTCGTTCCGTAGGGTGGGCTTTAGCCCACCTGAAACCCCTACCGGCGATCATGCCCCCGTTCCGTAAGCCCACCGGATGGCCGCGTTCAATCAGCTCCCAGCCAGTACGCGCGGCTCAGGCTTTTGGGGTGTGCAGCACTACGTTCTGGCGCGCTTCGTCAGGCAGCGTGACTCTGGCCGCGCGCAGCGCCGCTATCAGGCTCTTTCGCACCTCTGATGCGGTGGCGACGAAATCCGAGCGGCGCGAATCGCACCAGAACTGCACGTCGAACACCAGTTGGCTCTCGCCCAGGTCGATGAGGTGTGCCGAGGCTTCCGGAGTCGCCAGCACACCGGTGGTCTGTTGGGCGGCCTCACGCATCACTGCGCTGATTGCATCGATGTCGACGCCATATCCCAGCATGCAGACCACCTTGCCGCGGCGGATCGGCGCCGCCGTGTTGTTGGTGACGCGCGAGGTAAAGGTTTCGGCGTTGGGGACCAGTACACGGCGGCCGTCGTAGGTGCGGATCTGGGTGGCGCGCAGCTCGATGCGCTCCACGCTGCCTTCGGTTTCGCCGATGATGATCTGATCGCCCAGCTGGAACGGCCGCAGCGTCAGGATCAGCAGACCGCTGACGAAGTTGGAGAGAATGTCTTTGAGGGCGAAACCCAGCGCAAGGCTGGTCAGTCCAAGCCCAGTGGCCAGAGTGCTCGGTTCCAGGCCGAAGGCACTCGCGGCGACGATGATGCCGAGCACCCAGACCGCGTAATAGCTCACCTGCCGGACCAAGTTCTCAACGGTCAGATCATTCGCCAAGCGGCGCACGACCTTCTTCATCAGCGCACGTACGGCAGTGGCCAGCCCCCAGAACAGCAGCAGGACCAACAGGGCCGCCAGTACTCTGGGAATGATGCTGATCGCCGATTCGAGCAGCCTGGCGAAGGCGGTTTCGACGCTCGACTGCACTGAAGTCAAAAACCGTCCACGGTCCGAATCGCGGCGTTTGGCAGCCGTCGCCAGAGCTCGGTCAATTATTGCTGCCCAGTTGCGCGCGAGTCGGTCTAGCGGCTGGCCGTTGGCTTCGGCATCGGCCGGTGTGACCACTATCAATGGGCGGCCGGCCACGCTGATCTGCAGTCCATCGTCCTCCTCGGATTCAGTCGGCTCGATACGCGCCGGGGTGATGCCCTGGGGCGTTTCGAGCACGGCTGCCAGTTGCCGTTCTATCTGCCGCGCCCGCGGCCGCGGTTCGAGCGCTTCGCTGGGGCCGATGCGGAACAAGGTTCGGCCGTCCAGGCGCACGGTCGCGACGCCTTCCTGAGCCCAGGCGTGGGTCGTCGGCAGCATGGCCGCGCAGAGCAGTGCTAGCAGGGCAAGCGTTCTTGACAGGTTGAGAAGCGCCATCACGAGGCGAGGAGACAGGGTCATGGTTGATATGCCGTGGCCGGAAACAAACAGGCCGCCGGGTTGGCGGCGGCCTGTCGATAAACGTGCAACGTGCGGCTGTGCGTACCGAGGGGCCGTGGTTGCAAAGTGATCGTCTTGGTTGACGTTAGAAAATCAACGCGAATAAACCGATCACGACCAACAGACCGATCAGAAAGATGATGCCTATTGTGCTGCCCAGAAACTTCAGCATGAGGATGACTCCTTTGCATTGGGTTCACTGAATCCGACTGGGCAGGCGCGCGAAACGTTCAGAAAAACCGGGCGGCCGGTCGTAGCCGCTGCAGATCTCAGAGGCTTTTCCAGATCAGCTGCAGCCCGGCCAGAAGCATGCCCACGCGGGCGATTCGGTAAAATAGTTTGTGGTCGATGCGCTTGTGCAACCAGAGCCCGGCCCAGACGCCGAACGGCACCACCGGCGCCAGCGTCAGGCTGAGCAGCAGGTTTTCGTAGCTGAACTGGCCGAGCGCTGCATAAGGGATCAGCTTGATCGCGTTGGTCATCAGGAAGAACAGATTGATGGTCGCCACGTAGCGCAGCTTGTCCAGCTGCTGCGGCAGTAGATGCATCATGATTGGCGGCCCGCCGGCGTGGGCGACGAAGCTGGTGAAGCCGGCAATTGAGGAGAGCAACGTACCGCGCCCGCGCTGCAGCGGTCGCGGCTTGTCGTTGTTGGTCACCAGGCCCAACAGCACGAAGCCGACAGCGATGGCGCCCATCATCAGGCCGATCATGCGCTCGTCGAGCATGCCGAAGGTCAGCGAGCCCAGCGCGATGCCGATCAACGCACCCGGCATCATCACTTTCAGATTCGCTTTGTCCCAGTGACCGGCATACGCCTTGAGGCCCACGACATCAGCCAAACAGAGAATAGGCAGCATCACTGCGGCGGCCTGTTTCGGCGAGATTGCCAGGGCCAGCAGCGGGACGGCGATGCCGCCCAGGGCGCCACCAAATCCGCCTTTGGATAGGCCGGTGAGGAAGATTGCCGGCAGGGCAAATAGCAGGAAATCAGAAAGAGTCATGAGTGTGGTCAGTCGTGCGGGTTGGGTTCGGCTGCGCTGGGCATCATCGCATCTTTGCCGCCAATCTTTGTGGTCGTCGATGATCTACCGGTTTGAGCGCCGCAGCGGATCGCCCTCTAAGCATCGTGGTCAGCATGTTTAATCGCAGACAGACAGGTGACGCCATGACCCCGTTTATCCCGACTCCAGCCACATCCTCAGCAGGCGGTGCGCCAACACGTGTAGCAGTTGGTGCCCTGCTGGTTCTGGCTACGAGTCTGGCGTGCCAGGCGCATGCTCAGGAATCCGATCCCTTGATTGGTCTGATCAATGAATTTCGCGAGGCTGGGGAAGCCTGCGGCGGTGATGAAGCCCAGGCGGTCGGGCCACTAGCGCCCAATGCTGCGCTGGCTGTGGCACCGGCCACCAGTGGGGCGCAACTGCAGCAGGCGTTACAGGAAGCGGGTTACCGACCTTCCAACTTGCAAGCCATCTCTGTCTCCGGGCCGGCGGATGCAAAAAGCGCCATGCAGGCCCTCAAGCAGCGCTACTGCGCCCCTCTGCGCAGCCAGGACTTCGCCGAAATCGGTGTGTCGCGTAAGGGCAACACTTGGCAGGTACTGCTGGCCAAGCCGCTGCTTTCCCCCGACCTTGGCGACTGGCAACAGGTAGGTAATAACATTTTGCAGCGGGTCAATGAAGCGAGGGCGCAGCCGCGCAAATGCGGTAATCGTTCGTTCGAGGCGGCACCGGCATTGAGCTGGAACGGCGACCTGGCCGATGCTGCTCTGGCGCACAGCCGCGATATGGCCAAACAAGACTTCTTCAGCCATCGGGCGCCGGACGGCAGCCTGGTCAGTGATCGCGCCAACCGTGCCGAGTACAGCTGGCAGCGTATCGGCGAGAACATCGCGGCCGGGCAGGGGTCGGCAGATCAGGTCATGGCGGGTTGGTTGGCCAGTCCCGGGCATTGCAGCAACATCATGAATCTGGATTTCACCGAGATGGGCGCGGCCTACGCCATCGACAAATCCAGCGCCGCCGGCAGCTACTGGACCCAGGTGTTCGGTACGCCCCGCTAGCGGCTGTCGAGAAAGCGTGGTCAGTTCTGGCTCTCCAGCCAGTTATGCGCCTCGGTGTTCTGGTGCTCGTCGAAGGCCTTGATAGCCAGGCCAGGGAACAGCGCCCCCTCGATCTCGCTGGCCCTGCGCAGCCAGTCCTTGTTGGACACCACCGCGCAGCGATCGAAGCGGCGAATGAAGCGGAACAGCTGGGGAATCCGCGCCAGTTCGACACCCATCGCGCCCAGCGTCGGTATATCGAAATCGCCGATGCGATAGAGCATTTGGCCGTGGCTGATGCCCTCTGACTTTCGCATCAGTTCGTCGAGTGCGAAGCGCATCTCGCTGCTGTCGAGTTTTCCGGAGAAATCCACGTCGATGCGATTATCACCAATGCGGGTTACATGAAACATGACGAGTCCTCAATGAAAAAATGGGTGCCAGACAAGTAGCCCTGCCATTACCTGACCATAGTCCTTATGCGGCGTTCGGTTGCCCAAAGTGTCAATTTAATTGATCTGGATCAGAGCGTGGATGAGCGTCCCGTGAGTGGGCGAAAATCTTTCAAACGCCTGTATGACGGTACTTTCAGATAGATGATCGACGGCTATCAAGTTGCTCCTGTTACAGCCGAGAAGTGGGTAACTGCGACGCCGTCGAGTAATGGCAGCGCTTTACCTTCTCTGTAGTTGGATACACCCATGACCAGCACCTTGGCTAACCTCATCCAGTCGGTATTGCGCGCGCTGGGCCTGCGCACAATCAATCAGCAATTCTTCTTTTCCTACAGCCTGATCTTTCTCTGCGCGGCGCTCACGGCCGGCGTGCTGTTCATGTCCGCCAAGGACGCCAGCCAGATCGACATGGCTGGCGCCCAGCGCATGCTCAGCCAGAAGATGATGAAAGAGGCGCTGTTGGCGTCCCAGGGTATCGTTGGTCCGGCTGAAGTGGATAAAACCATCCAGCGCTTCGAACAGTCGCATCGTCTGCTGCTCAACGGCGACGGCAGCCAGGGCATCGCCCCGGTAGAGCTGGCCAGTGTCAAGCCGCATCTGCAGCGCGTTGACCAGATATGGCAGCGCTATCGTCCCGCCGTGCAGGCGCTGGCGGCCGGCCAGAACGCTGATCTGAAAGCGGTGGCCGCAGATGCCAACGAAATTCTCGCAGCGTCCAACGAGGTGGTGTCACTGATTTCCGCAGAGGCCAATCGCAGTGCTTCACAGCAACTTTGGGTCGCGATGGGTTCGACCTTGTGCATCCTGCTACTGGTGATCCTCGGACGGATCGCCGGCATGAACTGGCTGATGCTGCAGGTCGACGAGTTGCGCGGTCGCCTGGAAAAGGTCAGCCAGGGGGATTTTTCCGCACCGCTGCAGGTGCGCCACGCCGATGACGAAATGGGCATGATCACCCTCGCTTACAACCGATTGCTGGGGCAGGTTGGCGAAATGATTCGTGGCGTGCGTCAGGCTGCCGACGAAGCCGATGGTCAGTGCGTGCGCATGGCGAGTTTGGCGGGCGACAGCGCGCGCAACGTCGAGGCGCAGCAGGCCGAGATTGATCAGGTCGCCACCGCCATGAACGAGATGCTCGCCACCTCGCAGGAAGTGGCGCGGAGCACCGTCGAAGCGGCCAGCGCGGCGGATCTTGCCGAGCAGGAAACCAGCGCCGGTAATGCGGTGATGAACGAATCGGTCACGGCCATCCGCGCCTTGACCGGCCATGTCGATGGATTGGCCAGTGTGATGCAGCAGTTGGTGCAGGACAGCCATGAGATCGGCAAGGTGCTCAACGTGATCAGCGGCATCGCCGAGCAGACCAACCTGTTAGCGCTCAACGCAGCCATCGAAGCTGCGCGAGCGGGCGAACAAGGGCGTGGCTTCGCCGTGGTTGCAGACGAGGTACGCAGCCTGGCCAGTCGCACGCAGGATTCAGCCAAGGAAGTCAGTGTCCTGGTCGAGCGACTGCAGAGCCAGGCCACGCGTGCCGGTGAAGGCATGGATGCCTCACGGCAGAGCAGCATCACAACGCTGACGCAGATCGAAGCGGCGCAGCATGCCTTGGGCCAAATCGTTGGTGCTGTGGATACCATTCGCGGCATGACTAATCAGATCGCGACGGCAGCCGAGGAGCAGTCGCAGGTAGCCGAGGACATGAACCAGTCGCTGACCCGTATCGCTCAGGTAGCCGATCAGGCGGCCAGCGCTACCCACGATACCGCGGCCTCAGGCAACACCATCATGCAGAGCATGAACGGGCTCAAAGCTCTGACTGGGCGTTTCCGCCTGGAGGCGTGATTGGATTCAAGGGGTAGCGGGGAGGTACGGGTTGGAAGAGGTCGCTCGGCGCATCGATGGCTGAGCGGCCTGGGCGCCCCCGCGCAAGATGCGCGGGGGCTGCAGGATCAGTCCTGGCGGCTGGTCACTTCCAGCAGGTGATAACCGAACTGGGTCTTCACCGGACCTTGCACCTGGTTCAGCGGGGCGCTGAACACCACGGTGTCGAATTCCTTGACCATCTGGCCAGGACCGAACGAACCCAGGTCGCCGCCCTGGCGGCTCGATGGACAGGTGGAATTGTCCTTGGCAACCTGAGCGAAATCGGCGCCGCCTTCGATGGCAGCTTTCAGCTCGTTGCACTTGTCTTCAGTGGGAACCAGGATGTGGCGGGCAGTGGCTCGGGCCATGGGGAGTTACTCCGTCTTGAGAAGTCGCTGAGCCTACCGCAATCGGCGGCGATCCGAAACGTCGCGGGCGTCAGGCCGCGTCTACGTCGGTCGTCCTGCTCACTTGCGCCTGCAGATAGTGCTGCAGGCGGGTTATTTCATTCGCTGTGAACGCCAGGCCAAGTTTGCTCCGGCGCCAGAGAATATCGTCTACCTGCGTCACCCATTCTTCGCGCCGCAAGTAATCAACTTCCTGTGTATATAGGTGCTGGCCGAGGTTGTCCCCCAGCGCATCCAGCGAGCGGGCATCGCCGAGCATGCGCCAAACACGGTTGCCGTAAAGCGTCGCCCAGCGTTTGGCCAGCGGTTGCTCGACGCCTTTTACCTTAGCCATCAGCTCTTCAGCGAGCGCCTCGGCCGTGGTCATGCCTTCGCCGCCGGGTAGCGGCGCAGACGCTGTCCAGCTCTCGCCCATGCTGGGAAAGTGGGGCTTGAGCTGAGCCATCGCCGATTCGGCCAGTTTGCGGTAGGTGGTCAGCTTGCCGCCGAATACTGAAAGCAGCGGCGCCTGTTTCTCTTCTGCCGACAGCGACAGCGTGTAGTCACGGGTGACCGCGGAGGGGTTGTCCGACTCGTCGTCACACAGTGGTCGTACACCGGCAAAGGTATGCAGGATGTCCTTCTCCTCGAGCTGCTTGCGGAAGTGCGTATTGGCAACGCCCAGCAAGTAGGCAATTTCTTCTTCGCTGATGCTGACCGTGGCCGGGTCACCCCGGTACTCGCGGTCGGTCGTGCCGATCATGGTGTAACGGTCGAGATAGGGGATGGCGAAGACGATGCGCCGGTCCTCGTTCTGCATGATGTAGGCCTGCTCACCTTCGTACAGTTTCGGCACGATGATGTGGCTGCCCTGAATCAGCCGGATGCCGTAGGGCGAGCGCTGCTGCAGCTTGTCACCGATGAACTGCGCTACCCATGGGCCTGCCGCATTGACCAGTGCCTTGGCGCGTAAGGAAAACCGTGTGCCGTCCTGTCGCTGCAACTCGACGTGCCAGATACCAGCGGCACGCTTGGCGCTCAGGCACTGGGTCCGGGTGTGGATGTGCGCGCCTTTCTCGCGAGCGGCCATGGCATTGGCCACCACCAGCCGTGCATCGTCGACCCAGCAATCGGAATATTCGAAACCGCGCTTGATCTCGGCCTTGAGCGGGCTCTCTGAGCCAAAGCGCAACCCCCGCGACGCCGGCAACTTTTCGCGTTTACCCAGGTTGTCGTAAAGGAACAGGCCTGCACGGATCATCCACGTCGGACGAAGGTGCGGACGATGCGGCAGTACGAAGCGCATCGGCTTGACGAGATGAGGGGCTTTGGCGAGCAGCACTTCGCGTTCGGCAAGTGCCTCGCGCACTAGGCGAAATTCATAATGCTCAAGGTAGCGCAGGCCGCCGTGGATCAGCTTGCTGCTGGCTGAGGAGGTATGACTGGCCAGGTCGTCGCGTTCGCAGAGAAACACCGATAAGCCACGTCCGGCTGCATCCGCAGCGATGCCTACACCATTGATCCCACCGCCAATCACAGCGATGTCGTACAGCTCGGAGACGGTCTCGGTCACAGGGATTCTCCTCAAGAACGAACATTTGTTTTCGAATATGAACATCCTAGCGTAGAAAAGAACCTCTCTCTAGAGGTGGTATTCGTTTTTTATATCAAAAGAAAATAATCGAATCGATCCGAACTGCTTATTGGTGCTGAGCGGTCAACCTATGGGTGTTAGGGCAGAAATTAGCGGGGTTCAGTCGGTTAGCGGTGCAGTCTGCATGTGGTAGGCTGAAGCCCACCCTACGGCGTGCGACGGATTGGTGTGCTTTGGATGGGTAACGCTAAAAGGTAGGGTGGGCTTCAGCCCACCAAAACACGGCAGTCTTGACCGCTCGCGTGTTCACATCACCGAAGAAATCTGGTCCAGGCGGGTTTGCGCAGGCTGCGCGTGCCCCGAACATGACGGTCGCTGAAGCGATTCAGCCAGAGAAGTAGGGTGGGCTTCAGCCCACCAAAACACGGCAGCCTTGGCCGCCCGCGTGTTCACACCACCGAAGAAATCCGGTCCATGCGGGTATTGCGCAGGCTGCGCGTGCCCCAAACATGACGGTTACTGAAGCGATTCAGCCAGAGAAGTAGGGTGGGCTTCAGCCCACCGGAGCACGGCAGCCTTGGCCGCTCGCGTGTTCACACCACCGAAGAAATGTGGTCCAGGCGGGTATTGCGCAGGCTGCGCATACTCCAAGCATGACGGTCACTGAAGCGGTTTAACCGGTGACTTCCAGCTTCACGTTGTGCTGTGCCAGCAGGCCGAGGAAGGCTTCGGGCGGCTGGGCCTCGGTGAACAGCATATCGATCTGTTCCAGCGAGCCAAGACGAGTCATGGCGCTGCGGCCGAACTTGCTTGAATCTGCAGCCAGGTAGATTTTCCGCGCATTGTTGATGATGGCTTGGGAGACGCGCACTTCCTGGTAATCGAAATCCAGCAGGGTGCCGTCCTCATCGATCCCGCTGATGCCAATCAGGGCGAAGTCCACCTTGAATTGGCTGATGAAATCCGCAGTGGCTTGACCGACCACGCCGCCATCGCTGCGCACGTTGCCTCCGGCGATCAGTACGTCGAAATCTTCCTTGGGGCTGAGGATGCTTGCCACGTGCAGGTTGTTGGTGATGACCTTGAGGTCGCGATGATTGAGCAGAGCGTGGGCGATGGCTTCGGTGGTGGTGCCGATGTTGATGAACAGAGAGGCCTGATCGGGGATGTGCGCGGCCATGGCGTCGGCGATGCGGCGCTTCTCGTCACGCATCTGCCGGGCGCGCTGGGTGTAGGCGGTGTTCTGCACGCTGGAGTCGTGGGCGGCGCCACCATGGTAGCGGCGCAACAGGCCGGCTTCGCCCAACTGATTGATATCACGACGGATGGTCTGGGGCGTCACGGCGAACTGTTGCGCCAGTTCTTCGATGCTGACGTAGCCGCGCTCGCGCACCAATTCGAGAATGCTCTGCTGTCGTGGGGCCAGACTCATGGAGGCTTCCTTCTTATCGATATGCCGGGAAGCATGCCGCAGTCTGGTCTGTGATTAAAGAATTGTTCGTTTGCGAATCGAGCGCCCGGCGCGAAATAGAAACCGGGCCGGGCGCTGTGCTGCGTGGCAGTTTGCGGCTGAGCTTATTCTTCTTCCCAGTCCCTGGTGCGGCCAACCGCTTTCTTCCAGCCTTTATAGAGCGCTTCGCGCTTCTCATCGTCGCAGGCCGGTTCGAACACACGTTCGATGGTGGCCTTGCTGCGCAACTCGTCCAGGCTGCTCCAGAAACCCGTCGCCAGGCCCGCCAGATAAGCCGCGCCAAGTGCAGTGGTTTCCTTCATTTCCGGGCGTTCGACCTGCGTGCCGAGCAGGTCGGCCTGGAACTGCATAAGGAAGTTGTTGGCCACGGCACCACCGTCCACACGCAGCGAACGCAAGCGCTCACCGGCATCCTGCTGCATGGCATCGAGCACGTCGCGGGTCTGGTAGGCGATGGATTCCAGCGCCGCCCGGATGATGTGATCGACCTTCACGCCGCGGGTCAGGCCGAAAAGCGCGCCACGGGCGCGTGGGTCCCAGTAGGGCGCGCCGAGCCCGGTAAAGGCCGGGACCAGGTAGACGCCATTGCTGTCCTTGACCTTGGTGGCGAAATACTCGGAATCCAGCGAGTCATTGATCACCTTCAACTCGTCGCGCAGCCACTGCACGGTAGAACCACCGTTGAAGATGGCGCCTTCCAATGCATAGTTCACTTCGCCTTTCGGTCCGCAGGCGATGGTGGTCAGCAAACCATGTTCGGACTGCACGGCCTTGGTCCCGGTGTTCATCAGCAGGAAGCAGCCGGTGCCGTAGGTGTTCTTGGCCTGGCCCGGCTCGACGCACATCTGCCCGAACAGCGCGGCCTGCTGGTCGCCGGCAATGCCTGCGATGGGGATGCCGGTGCTCTGGCCCGAGCCCAGATAGGCGTGGCCATAGACTTCGGAAGACGAGCGTACGTCGGGCAACATCTCGCGCGGAATATCCAGCGCTTCGAGCATGACCGGGTCCCAGTCCAGCTTATGGATGTCATAAAGCATGGTGCGTGAGGCGTTGGTGTAATCGGTGACGTGGGCCTTGCCCTGGGTCATCTTCCAGATCAGCCAGCAATCGACGGTGCCGAACAGCAGCTCGCCACGGCGCGCGCGCTCACGGCTGCCCTCGACGTGATCAAGGATCCACTTGATTTTGGTGCCGGAGAAGTAGGGATCGATGACCAGGCCGGTGGTCTTGCGGATATGGTCTTGCATACCGTCGCGTTTGAGCTGATCGCAGATCGGCGTGCTCTGGCGGCTCTGCCAGACGATGGCGTTGTAGATCGGGCGGCCGGTGATCTTGTCCCAGACGATAGTGGTTTCGCGCTGGTTGGTGATGCCGATCGCCGCGACCTGCTCATTAGTGATCCCGGCCTGCGCCAGGGCTTCGACGAATACGCCGCTCTGGGTGGCCCAGATTTCCATGGGGTCATGCTCGACCCAGCTCGGCTGTGGGTAAATTTGTGCGAACTCGCGCTGGGCGATGGTCACTACGTTGGCGTTGCGGTCCAGCACGATGGCGCGTGAACTGGTGGTGCCCTGATCGAGGGCGACGATGAATTGCTTGTTGTTTTGATTGCTCATGGTGTCGATTCCTTAACGAGCTTCTGGGGCAGTGACATCGTGTTTGGTGAAGGCTTTGCTGTCAGGCTTCGTTTCGACATTTGCCGACACGTCGCACGCGCCTCCCAGCCCCGGTAGATGCTTGCAGATCAGCGCTTTGTAGCCGGCCGCGCCAATGCAGGCGCCCAGCACTGGTGCGATCAGCGGGACCAGGAAATACGGAATGTCGCGCCCGCCAGTGAATGCGACTTCTCCCCAGCCGGCGAAAAAGGTCATCAGCTTTGGACCGAAATCCCGCGCTGGATTCATCGCGAAGCCGGTCAGCGGGCCCATCGCGCCGCCAATCACGGCGATCAATAAACCGATCAGCAAAGGCGCCAGCGGACCGCGCGGCAGGCCGTTACCGTCATCTGTCAGCGCCATGATCATCCCCAGCAGGATAGCGGTAATCACCACTTCCACCAGAAACGCCTGGCTGACCGACAGAGATGCGTGAGGGTAGGTGGAAAACACCGATGCCAGCTCGAGGCTGGCAACGCTGCCGCGAGCCATCTGCTGGGCCTGTTCGAAATCGAAAAACAGGCTGCTGTAAAGACCATAAACCAACGCGGCGGCGCAGAAGGCGCCCGCGGTTTGGGCGAGGATATAGGCCGGCACCTTGTTCCGCTCGAATGTGCCGAACAGCCACAACGCAATGGAGACTGCAGGATTCAGATGAGCGCCCGAAACACCTGCGGCGAGGTAAACCCCCATGCTGACGCCGATACCCCAAATAACGCTTATTTCCCAAAGGCCTAGATCAGCGCCGCCGAGCTTGAGTGCGGCCACGCAGCCGGTACCGAAGAAGATCAACAGGGCGGTGCCGAGAAACTCGGCGATGCATTGCCCCCGAAGCGTCGGGGTGGACGGGTTGCTCATGCGCAGAACCTCTTTGTGAGACTGTTGTTGTTATGATCCGAATACTGCGAGGGTTCGGAAATGTTCGGAAGTGAAAACTTAAGGTCAAAAGCACGGGCTGTCAAAGTAAAAAGCTGAACATTTCTACGGAAATCTGACGAAACAGCGATATTCCTGTCGGGTGTGGCAGGATTCTGGCGCGCAGGCTGATGATCTGAGCGGCTGTGTCAGGTGAACGCAGCAGGAAGCGGTACTTGCAGGCCGGCGAAAGCGCGGCATAGACGCAGACGGATCGCAACGAGCCAGGGAGACGGGCTGCGATCCGCTGGTTGGAGGGATTAACTGATCAGTGGTTCCTTGATCTGTGCGGCGCCACCATCAGTCTTTACGGTAAGACTTCGAAGGGGGCTGCCTGGGCCACGCTCCAGATCCTGTCGGACTGTCGTTCTTTTCCTCCGGCGGCACTGGAAGCTGAAGCCTATCGCGCTTGCCTTGTCCGCCCGTTGACAGGCCAACCCCGTTCTCGGGTCAGCGATGCAAGCGCGAGAGCGTCGCCGGGTCGGGATCGGCTGCAAAAAACGCATCGAGCACCGCCTGGAATACGGTTCGCTCAGGCGCAACGGCGGTGAATAGCGTCATGCTTGAGTGCAACTTCCTATCGTCGGGTGAACCGAGAATCTGCCGTGCCGGCCGCTCGGCATGGGCCAGCAGTGCTTGCGCGCATTGCTCCAGGCGAGGCCCGAGCAGCGGGTGCTCCAGATAGGCCGCCGCCTCGTCCGCGTCGTTGATGGCGTAGCGACGGGCCATGTCGCTGTGGCCTAGGCCGGCAATCTGCGGAAAAATGAACCACATCCAGTGGCTTTGCTTGTGGCCGGCGTTGAGTTCCGCCAGCGCGCGGTCATAGGTCGATTGCTGGGCGTCGACGAATCGCTGCAGGTCGTGTGGGTCGCTCATGGTGTCTCCCGGTAGCTCAGACTGTCCTAATCAGAGCCGGGAGGGTGGGGTTGATTCCATGAATGCGGGGGTTGCGGGCGGTGTGCTTGGTGCTGTGACAAGTCGGATCTGACTGTCGCCGCGACCGCAGCTTCTATGTATCAGGCGACGCTCCGGGGCATCCAGAAAGCCCCGCCCCGGAGCGAAAGTCTATGAATGCTTAGCTGTAGCGCCGTTTTAGCTCGCCTCACCCAAGCCCGCGAGGCGCGCATTGGCGATATAAAACAGCTCGCCGCCGCGCACCTGGGTGTCATTAGCTGGGTTGATGATTGGTTGGCTCTGGTCCTTGCCGCGGTAGCCGATGAGTGTCGCGTTGTGGCGGTCTTTCAATTGCTTGTAGAGCGAGCCGACGGTGCTTTCGTAGCTCTCGGGCAGCAGCAGGCGGTACTGGGTCGCGCCCTGACCGACGCTGAGCAGCTCGTTGATAATCACCGAGGAGCCCGGGTCCTGCGATGAGCGCACCAGCATTTCGATGGCCATGCTGGAGGTACATTCCAGCTTTGGCGCGTAGCTGCGGGCCAATCGCGCGGTCTCGCTGCTGCTGAAATGGGCAACCACATGGCCGACCGGGTTGAGTTGGTTGATGGTCAATACGACGGCCAGCGTCAGGTCGTCCGAGCCGGTGCGCACCAGTGTGCGTTCGGCCCCCTTTACCCCGGCGCGCTGCAGCAGTGCCAGGGACGACAGGCTCTCGCCATGGATGAACTCGGTCTTACCTGGCATTGGATTCTCTTCGAGCACCGTGTCGCAGATGACGATCAGGTGGTCGTTGGAGGTCTCGTCTTCGTGCAGCAGCTCGACGACGCGCTCGCTGATTTCGCCTTCCCAACCGATCACAACGGTATGGCCCGTGCAGGTGGCGAATGTCCCTTTGCCTTTCATGCCTTTCCTCCAGACTGCGATTATGGAATTGGTGGTTTTGCCGATGACAGCGGTCAGCAACGCGATGCCGCCAATCATCAACCAGGTGGAAACAAAGATGCGACCGCCAGCGGTCTGCGGCGAGAAGTCACCGTAGCCGACGGTCAGCGCCGTGGTCAGATAGAAATAGATGAAGGTTTTGAGCTCGGTGAGCGGCGCTTCGGCGAACAGGCGCAGGCCGAGATAAGACACGCCGGCGTGCACCATGACTGCGAGTAGTAGTGCGGCCCAGCCGAGTCGACTGGTGACCGCGGCCAGTTGCCTGCGCAACTGAAGGATGATCGACATCGGTCCTGACTCCATGGCTTTCGGTGATCGCTGTCGTAACGAGGTGTTGAATACGCCCGATCACGCTATGAACCTGCGGCATCCTAAGGGGCGCCCGGTCTGCTGGCCAGTCCCAAGCCGGGCGTTCGCCAGTTTTGCCTGCAATCGGTAAGCGGCATCGACTGCTGCTGCGAACCATGGGATGGGATCGCGCCGCGCCGGTGTAGTCGGTTAAGGGACTCGGAGCCTGTTCGCGGCCTCAATCATTGCCGAGCCTGAAGTTTTCGAGCCCGCGCGGACGCCGATGGGTTGCCCTTATCCGCCAGGCTACCTTCGCTTTTCGCTGAAACAACTCTGGCACAGCCTGAATTTGCGTGCGGCCATCGGCATCGCCTTGCCGCAGCCCTTGCAATTGCGGTTGTCGCCCGACACCCGCCGGCGATCAGAGCTGCGTGGCTTGCGCTGGTGCGACAGCTCGCGGGTGATGGCGCCGTTTAGCAGGCTGCGGTGCTCTTCTGCCTGCTCCAGTGCGGGGAAATGCGCCGGCAGGGTGCGCGCCAGGTGCAGGTAGGTTTCGATGACGTGCAGTGAGCTTTCCAGCGTCGCCAGGTCGGCATCGATGATCAGCCGCGGCAATGGGATCTCTTTGTCCTGCGCGACCTTCTTCAACCACTGCTGGGCGAAAACGGCGGCCGGGCTGTCGAGACCGCCGCGTATTGGTGTGCAGGCAAAGATCCAGCGCAACGGCAGGTCTATGGTCGGGTCGTCGATCAGCTTGATCCACTCCGCCAGCTCGTCGGGCAGGATCGAGATGAATTCGTCACCGTAGTTGATGTTGCGGTTGAAGGTCAGCCAGGCCCGTAGCAGGCTCGGCTCGTTCATCAGCTCGGAGATGGCTTGCAGGTGCTCGATGGAGGGCCGTACCTGGTACTGCGACAGGTCCACCGGCAGGTCCGCGCTGTGGAAGAGGCGCTTGATCGACTGCAGCGTCTGCCCGTCCAGTGCGGTGATGAGGCCGCTGTCGTGATGGCCGAAGCGCCCGGCGCGACCGCCGATCTGCTTGACCTCCTGCACCTTCAGCTGGCGGTTCTGGATGCCGTCGTACTTCTCGTCAGTGTAAAAGCATAGCGTGTGCGCCGGCAGGTTGAGGCCCATGCCCACAGCATCCGTGGCGACCATCAGGTCGGCTTCGCCTTCGCGGAAGCGACGGGCCTGCTCGCGGCGAACTTCCGGCGATAGCGCACCGTAGACCACCGAGACGCTTTTGCCGGTCATCTCCAGCATCGCCTTGAGTTCCAGCACCGTCTTGCGGCTGAAAGCGACCAGCATCGACCCGGCTTCAAGCTGCTTGAGGGTGGTCGAGCGGCGCGCCACGTCCACGGGTGAAAGTCGTTTGGTGCGTTTGACTACGAGTTGGTCTTCGCAGAGGTCGCAAAGGGTTCTCAGCGACGGCTGGATCAGCTCCGGGCCGGTCATGATCAGGTCCTGGGTGTAGGCGCTGACCAGCGCATCGACCCATGCCCAGCCGCGTTGCGAGTCGGCCATCATCTGCACTTCGTCAATCACCACCACGTCCCAGGACTCGTGACGGAAGCGCGCGAATTCCTCGACGGTGCAGCAATAGTGGGTGGCACCCTCGCGGATGATTTCCTCTTCCCCGGTGACCAACGAGCAGGGCACGCCCATGGATTCGATGCGTTCCTGGTTTTCCAGAGCCATCAGGCGCAGCGGCGACAGGTAGATAGCGTGGGTCACGCCGGTCATGGCCTGGATCGCCTGGTAAGTCTTGCCGCTGTTGGTCGGGCCGAGCAGGGCGGTCCAGGTGCGAGTGATGCGCCGCGCGGCGTAGAGCTTGTGGTAATGGACGAAGCGCGGGTTGTTCTCCAGCAGCACGGCGAAGGCCATCTTCTCGCGATTGTCCTCGCGGGCGAAGCGTATGGTCCGACGCAGCTTTTTTGGCTCCATCATGAAGACTTCGGTCAGGCGCTTCTCGCCGAGCAGCTGCAGATCGAAGTCCTGCGCTTCCTCGATCATCATCTCGAACTTGGCATTCATCGCCTGACGGTCTTCGTCTTTGAGCTGCGCGACTTCTTGCTCGCTGAGCACATGGCCCCGGCCGCCCGGAATGCGCCTTTGCATGTCCAGGGCGACCTCGCCGTGGCGCAGCTCGACCACATAGCGCAGCTCGTGCTTGACCTCGTTGACAATGTCGACGGCGCGCGCCGCAAAGTCGTCGAGGCGTGAGAGCCGCACGGGCAGGCGCTCCAGGCATTGGGCTTTCTGTTCTTCGCTGAGGCTGCCGAACGGCTGCTCCAGCACATGCAGGCGATCCCGGACCAGGGTCTGCACCGCAGCACACACGTTTCGTTCGAATTCGTCTATCGATCCGCTGTCGTCGATGCGCAGCGCGAACTCGGGTTCGAGCAGGTTCTGCACCGCGCCGCAATCCAGCGATTTCTCGATACCGAAGATATCGACGGTACAACTGAAATCGTTCACGTCCCGGTTCAGCAGTCGGCCGATCAGGTGAGTCGGGTCGGCGTCCTCAAGATTCGCCTCGACCGTAGGCTCGTCCAGCCCAAGCCAGAACAACCGCGCTGCACGGCCGATTTCCGGTGGCTGATGGCCGAGGTAGGTGCTGAACCATTTCTCCTGGTGATTCTTCTTCGGCACGAAATCGGGATGGCGCTCGCTGGCCCAGTCCAGAAAGCGCTGAAGTCTTTCGAGTTTGTGGGTGTGGCGCTGTTTGGCTTCGGCCTTGCGCATGATCGACGCCTCTCTGATCAGGTGTGCTGCAAGTTTGGACAATCAGGCCGCGCAATACGAGCAGCATGGCAGGCGGCCATGCGTCGGCTCGCAGAATCGCGAACGTATGCAATTGCTCGGAGTCGCAAATCCTATACGCCCGAAACCGACTCGCGGGAGACAACGCTATGGTGCTTCGCACGGAGAAAGCAGCTACTCACTACAGGCTGTTCCAGTGGGCGATGGTCCTTCATGGCGCGCCAACGATCTGTTCGGGCGGGTCATCTGTGCGGTCATGCTCGGGATGTTGATGCTGGCCGGTGCTGGCGTCGGGAGCGTTCAGGCTGAGGATCTAGAGCACCCCAGCGATCTTCTGCGGGTCACCAATTATCCGGGCGGTCTGGCGATAGCCGAGCTGTCCCGCTGGCGTGAAGCAACGCCAGAAATAAAGGACATTAAGATTCCGTCCAGTGCCGATGACAGCGAGCAGGCGGCGCTGTTCTACGATTCGGGTTCAGACAAGGAAAAGCCGCTGCTCATGGTGCTGCACAGCTGGAGCACCGATTACCTGCAGAACATCGACATTCCGCTGGGCCAGTTCGCGATTGCGAACGACTGGGTATTCATTCACCCGAACTTCCGAGGTCAGAACGATGGCCGTCCCGAATCGACCGCCTCCGATCTGGCGATTTCTGACATGCAGGACGCGCTCGAATATGCGCGCGAACAGGCTGAAATCGACGAGTCGCGAATCTACCTGCTCGGCTATTCGGGCGGCGCGATGAATGCACTGCACCTGGCGAGTCGTAATCCCGATGTGTTTGCCGGCGTTGCGGCTTGGGTGCCGGTTTATGACCTGGTGACCTGGCACCAATGGAACAAAGCGCGCGGCGAAAAGTACGCCGGTGAAATCGAGCAGGCCTGTGGTGGTGAGCCAACTCAGGGCTCCAGCGCCTTTGATGAATGCCGCAAGCGCAGCCCGAGTCGCTATGTGCCGGAGGTCGCGGGCGATATTCGCGTACTCATCGCTCACGGCATTAATGACACCACTGTCCCGCCTGAGCAGGCGCTTCATGCCTTCAACGACCTGGCAAACGAACAGGATCGCATCCCCCAGGAGCAGATCGACCAACTGATGGAAACCCGTCAGGTGCCGGATGCCTTGCGCCGACGATCGGCCAAGGGCAATGACGAGTTCCCGCAGTTCGCCGAGGCGGATGCCGACGTGTTGCTGTACCTGAAATCGGGTCCTACCGAGCTGGTGCTGTTCGAGGGCGAGCACGACATGCTTTACCGGCCTGGACTGGAGTGGCTTTCACGTCAGCAGCGCTGATCTAACGTTCGGATCAATAGGAGGACTTCGAAGTCGCTATGAGCAGTCAACGCATCCGCGTATTAAGTCAACTTTGCAGGCAGGCACTGGTGGCCTGCGGTATGGCCGGATGGCTGGTTTCTGCAGTCAGCGCGGCGGACCGGGACTGGTCCAGCGTGACCGCGCCGCTACCCGGCGAGCCACGGATCATCGGTAAGCACGGTGCGGCGTGTCTGGCTGGCGCGGTCCAGCTGCCGCCCGAAGGTGAGGGTTACCAGGCCGTCGATATGCAGCGTAACCGCCACTACGGGCATCCCGCGCTGCTTGATTACATCCAGGACCTTGGTCGCCGGCTGGATGGGGCTGGCATCGGCCCCATGCTCGTCGGCGATATGGCGCAGCCGCGCGGCGGCCCGATGTCCTATGGGCATGTCAGCCACCAGAGCGGCCTGGACGTCGACATCTGGTTCCGTCTGGACCTGCCGCCGCTGGCCCGCAGCGAGCGCGAGGGGATCGAACAACCCATCCTGGTCGACGAAACCACCGGGGAACTGGACAGCACACGTTGGACCGACCAACACGCGGAGCTGATCCGCCTTGCCGCGCAGGACTCACAGGTGGCGCGCATCTTCGTCGATGCGGCGGTCAAGCGAGACCTCTGTGAGCGTGAGTGGGACGACCGTTCCTGGCTGCAACGCATCCGCCCATGGCCTTTTCATGACGAACATCTGCATGTCCGTCTGCGCTGCCCGGAGGGCTCGACCGACTGTGTCGACCAGCCAGCGCCGCCACCGGGCGAGGGCTGTGAAGCGATCCTCCCGACCCCGCGTCCGGTGGCAATGGCCAGCCCAAGTCGCCGTCTGCCCGCTGCCTGCGCTGCTGTGTTCAGTCAGTAGACGGCTGAGATGCAAAACGTAACGGGTGCGGCCCAGTGAGTATCGTCAGCCACGGTCCCGCCGTTCTGCTCGGCACCGCCGGTTGGAGCTTGCCGCGCGAGCAATGGTCGGCGTTTCCAGCGCAGGGCACGCACCTGCAGCGGTACGCGGCTCGTTTACCCGCTGTCGAGATCAACAGCTCGTTTTACCGAGCCCATCGGCCCACGACCTACGCCAAGTGGGCGGAAAGCGTGCCGGTCGGGTTTCGTTTCAGCGTCAAGGTACCCAAGCAGATCACCCATGAACGGCGGCTGGCTGGCTGCGATCAACTGATCGAACAGTTTCTGAACGAATGTGGCCATTTGGCTGACAAGCTAGGCTGCCTGCTGGTGCAGCTGCCACCTTCGCTGGTTTACGAGCCGAGCATCGCCCAAGCGTTCATCGACTCGTTGAGAGCACGTTATGACGGGCTGGTGGCGATCGAGCCGCGCCATCCGAGCTGGCTCGATGCCGATCCGGTGCTTCGAGACGCTCGAGTCGCACGGGTCGCGGCTGACCCGGCGCCTTTTCCGGCCGCGGCCGAGCCGGGCGGTTGGGATGGCTTCACGTATCACCGTCTGCATGGCTCGCCGCGCATCTATTACTCCTCGTATGGTGACGATTGGCTCGACGGCTTGACCGAGCGGCTGGCTGAGCGAAGCGCTACGCAACCAGCGGACACAGCCAGCTGGTGCATTTTCGACAACACCGCCAGCGGGGCGGCGACCGCTAATGCGCTAGCACTGCAGCATCGTCTCAAGCAGATCTGACTCTGCTCGCAAGGTGGCGACACAAACCGAAATGGTCTGAGGGTAAGGCCAGCCGGTACGGTCTGGGTTTTCCGCTACCGTTGAACAGTCGTCTCACTGAGCAGGAACGCCTCCATGAACAAGACGTGTATTGCCCTGGCGCTGGCCGGGATGGTCGGTGCCGCCGAAGCGGCGGTGGTGGTCAAGCCACATGCCTACGAAATCGCCGGTGAAACCTATGAGGGGCTGCTCGCCTATGACGATTCGGTCACCGCGCCGCGGCCCGGCTTGCTGATGGTGCCCAACTGGTTGGGCGTCACCGAGCGCTCCGCTGAAAAGGCGGCGCGCGCGGCGGGGGATAAGTACGTCGTGTTCATGGCTGACCTGTACGGCAAGGCGGTGCGGCCATCCAATCCGGATGAAGCCAAGGCGGCTGCCACGTCGGTACGTGGCGATCGGCCGCTGATGCGCAAACGGGCCCAGGCTGCGGTCGAGGCGTTCAGGTCGCAGCAGGTGGTGGCGCTGGATACCGGCAAGATGGCGGCGATCGGTTTCTGCTTTGGCGGCGGTGCAGTTCTTGAGTTGGCCCGGTCTGGCTCCGATCTGGACGCCTTCGTCTCGTTCCATGGCAACCTCGATACACCGAACCCGGACGATGCCAAACAGATCAAGGCGCCGGTGCTGGTGTTGCATGGTGCCGACGACCCGGCGGTACCGAAAGAACAGGTCGATGCGTTCATCGCCGAGATGAAAGCCACCGATGTGGATTGGCAGATGAACATCTATGGCAACGCCGTGCATTCCTTCACCGACCCTTACGCCAACGTGCCTGGGCGCAACGAGTTCAATCCGGAAGTGGCCGAGCGAGCATTTCAGGCCATGAACAGTCTGCTCGACGAGGTGTTTGTCCCGCAGTGATGCGACCGGAGGTTGCGGTCGGTTGCGTCAGGTCAGCCGCTATTCAGAAAGGTGGAGGCTGACCTGCGCGGGTCGGCAAATGATCTCAGCGCGGAACGATCCGCACACGCCCAGCCGTGTTGTCACGCCGCCCGGCCTTGTCGTTTTCGGCACGCCCGGGAATCGAGCCGTCCGCTGCGCCGCGATCACCGCTGGCCGTTCCGTTTACTTCGCGTTCATCGACGCTGAGTGAGGCGGCATCGGGATAACCGGTGGTCAGCGTTTCGGTACTCGCGGTGACAGGGGTCGCTTCCTCTTCGCCCCAGCTGGCGCTGCGCTCATCAATGTCGATCGCGCCGTTGCGCTCCATCAACTCTTCGACCATGGCGACTTCATCATCGGTGTCCAGCGTGACGGTCACGATGGTCGAACCCCGTCGAGCAGCTTCCGGGTAACGACCGGCATGCTTGCTTGAGTCGTCACCGAAAACCTTGCCGAAGAAACTGCCGATCTTCTCCGCTACCGAGGCGTCATCGCCCGGCTCTTCGCCGATTACCTCCACGCGACTGCTGTCGACCGTGTCCGGGTTGAACGAGGCGGAAATCTGGATGGCGTCGCTGGTTATCCCTTTGCTGATGAGCTCGGTTTTGACTTGCTCGGCTTCGGCGTAACGATCAAACGCTGCTAGGAGGATCTGGGGCATGACTTCACCTTGGGTATGCAGACCTGGCTGCGGTTCAAATACGCGGCGGGCGTCTCGACCGGTCAGGTGAGCCGTGCCGTCCTGATTATTGGGCGGGCGAGACAGGCGGATGGTTCCGTAGCGGGTCATTACCCAATGATTCGGGCCCTTGGGGCCTGGGCGGGCCGCGCCAGAACTGGTGCGGCCCAATAGGTAGATGGGTGACCGGCTCAGCCGTTAACGACTTTGCCGCCGTTGATATGGATCGTCTGGCCGCTGACATAGGACGAGTCCTCGCTTGCCAGATAGACGTAGGCCGGGCCTAGCTCGGATGGTTGACCGCAGCGGCCCATTGGCATCTGGCTGCCGAAGTCTTCGAGCAGTTCCGGGTCGTGCTTGCCCAGCGATGGCGGTTGCAGCGGGGTCCAGATCGGACCGGGCGCGATCTGGTTGACGCGGATATCGCGTTCGATCAGTTGTTGCGACAGGGCGCGGGTAAACCCGTCGATGGCGCCCTTGGTCGAGGTGTAATCGACCAGTATCGGGTTGCCGATAAAGGAATTTATCGAGGTGGTGTTGATGATCGAGGCGCCAGCCTTCAGGTGAGGCAGGGCAGCACGGGTGAGGTAGAAGTAGCCGTGGATATTGGTGGCAAAGGTCTTCTCCCACTGCTCATCGGTGATGTCTTCGAGCCGCGTCTGCACCTCCTGGCGGCCGGCATTGTTCACCAGCACGTCCAGCCGGCCGAAGGTTTTCACGGTTTGCTCGACGGCATCGTTGCAGTGGCGGCTGTCACGGATATCGCCGGGTAACAGCAGGCAGAGCTGGCCCTCGGCTTCCACCATGCGTTTGGCGTTCTCGGCGTCCTCGTGTTCGTCGAGGTACATGATCGCGACGTCCGCGCCTTCACGGGCGAAGTGCACCGCAGCAGCACGACCGATGCCGCTATCGCCGCCGCTGATCAACGCGACCTTGCCCGCGAGCTTGCCGCTGCCCTTGTAGCTGTCGCGTATGAATTCGGCCTGCGGGTGCATCTCGGTTTCACGGCCGGGCAAGCGGTCCTGCTGCTGCGCAGGGATCTTCGGGTAAGCCATAGGTGCTCCGGAGTCGGATGGGTTCTGTAGATACGGCTGGTGCCCGGCTGGGAAAGTTTCGGCGGAGTGCCGAGTGGCAGCGTTCGAACGAACCGGTGATCGGAAACAGGCTGCTTGGGCGTAGTGTCACATGGCCATAACACGGACGTTGCCCTATAGTGCCGCCCGCCAACGGACGGCCGCAGCACCCCAGCGCAGGGCGACAGCGAGCCGTCTACGCCAACCACCTGCAAGGGAATGACGATGAAAACCAAACACCTCCTCGCACTGCCGCTGATGGCTGTTCTGCTGTCCGCCTGCACCGCCACCACCTCGCTGCGCTCCAGCGACCCCAGCCTCGCAGTCAAGATCAACGATGACGCGCCGCTGGTGCTGAAGAATCCGGTCAGCAAGACCTACAAGGCGACCAGCTTCGGTCAGTACCGCTTCCGCGCCACGCAGGCCGGCATGGAGCCCATGTACGGGCTGATCCCGCTGAAGTTCAACAGTGGCTATCTCGTGGCGGACATCCTGTTCTTCGCCCCCGCCGCCTTCTACAACCTGCGTGAGGTCTATCCGTTCTACGAGTTCGATGTGGCCAAGGGTGTGGTGCGCTACAAGAAGAACGAGCAGGATCAGTGGACCAGCTATACACCGACCGCCGCTGAAGTGGCGCGCGCCCGGGCCTACTTCAACCCGTAATTGCGGTTCACCAACTGATCGCAACACCCCAGCGCTTTGGACGCCTCGTTCCAAGGCGCTGTTTGCTGGGCGCAGCCGCCATTGGTCGGCCGTCATCTCCCGTGCCTGACAGGCTTCAGCCGCAGGCGTAGAATCCGCGCCGCTCAGACCTTCCGCCTGAAACACATTCCTTTGTGAACGATCCCCGTACTTCTTCGGAGTAGCGGCGCGACCGCGTTGTGGACTTTCAAGCGGCTTGTCACCTTCCAATCGCCATTCGTGCCCGGATGCCACGCGGCATCCCTCCACCAATGCACCGCAGTCAGACCTGTCTACATGAACGAATCGAACGCCCAGCCCGGCAGTTGGCTCAGTGTCGTTGCACTGGCTCTTGCCGCTTTCATCTTCAACACCACCGAGTTTGTCCCGGTCGGCTTGCTCAGTGATATCGGGCGCTCGTTCGATATGCGGCCCGCCCAGGTCGGCTTGATGCTGACCATCTACGCCTGGGTGGTTGCGTTGATGTCGCTGCCGATGATGCTGCTGACGCGCAATGTCGAGCGCCGCACGCTGCTGATGTTCGTCTTCGTGGTGTTTATTGGTAGCCACCTGGTCTCGAGCGTGGCGTCAAGCTTCGGCATGCTGATGCTCAGTCGGATTGGCATCGCGCTGGCGCACGCGGTGTTCTGGTCGATCACTGCATCGTTAGCCGTGCGTGTTGCGCCTGAAGGCAAGCAGGCTCAGGCGCTGGGCTTGTTGGCGACGGGCAGCGCACTTGCCATGGTGCTGGGCATTCCGTTGGGTCGTGTCGTCGGTGAAGCACTCGGCTGGCGCACGACATTCCTGTCCATTGCCGGGATCGCCGCGCTGGTCGTTGTGGTGCTGGCGCGCACCCTGCCATTGCTGCCCAGCCAGAACTCCGGATCGCTGCGCAGTCTGCCGGTGCTGTTCAAGCGCCCAGCGTTGGTGGCCGCATACGTGCTGACTGCGCTGGTGATCACGGCGCAGTTCACCGCTTACACCTATATCGAGCCTTTCGCCCAGACCATTGCGCACCTCAGCGGTGAAATGACGACGGTGCTGCTGTTGCTCTTCGGCGGCGCCGGCATCCTGGGTTCGGTGCTGTTCAGTCGTTACAGCGGTCGCTACCCGAGGGGCTTTCTGATCGCGGCAATTTCGGCCATGGCGACCTGCCTGCTGCTGTTGCTGCCCGCCGCGCGGGACAGCTCATTGCTAGGTGCGCTGGTGGTGGTCTGGGGAATCGCCGGGATGTGCTTCGGTCTGGCGTTGCAGACCAAGGTGCTTAACCTCGCGTCCGATGCGACCGACGTCGCCATGGCCATGTTCTCCGGCATCTACAACGTCGGGATTGGCGGCGGCGCGCTGCTGGGGAGCCTGGTCACGCTTCATCTGGGACTGAGCAATGTCGGCATCGTCGGCGGCTTGCTGGCGTTGAGCGGCGTGGTGCTGTGCTGTTTCGCCACGTACCGTTTTGCGCGTCCGATGAGCACGACGGTAAGCTGACTCCTGGCAAATCAGCCACTTCTCGCGCCCAGCTCGACGGGGTGAACTCTCAGACTGGATGGCGTGGCGCTTGCGTGTTTCGGCGTGCTTCGGAGTGAACGGATTCGCATCGAGAGCGACCAAACACAGGGGAGGCGGATGCACGGACTGCTCCATGCATCCAGACCGGTCATCCGACGCGGTTATTTCAGCTCGTTGGCGAAGCGGCCAACGGCGCTAACGACCTGTTTGGCGCCGTCCTGGATCTCGACGATCACCGCGCCGGCCTGGTTGGCGAGGGACAGACCCTGAGCGGCTTGCTCGCGGCTGTTGGCCATTTCCCGTACGGCTTCGTCGACCAGCGCCTGGTTTTTCTGGACCACGCTGACGATTTCCTCGGTGGCCGCGCTGGTGCGGCCGGCCAGTTGGCGTACCTCATCGGCGACGACCGCAAACCCGCGACCCTGCTCACCGGCACGCGCCGCTTCGATGGCGGCGTTGAGCGCGAGCAGGTTGGTCTGAGCGGCGATGCCGCCGATGGTCTGCACGATGGAGCTGATCAGATGGGACTGCTGGCCCAGCGCCTCGATACCCTGAGTGGCTGATTCGACTTCCTCGGCGATGCGCTGCATGGTCGCCACCGTATCCTTGACCACTACGGCGCCGCGCTCGGCACTGGTGTCCGTCTTGCGGGACACGTCGTAGGCGATGCTGGCCGCTTCGCGAACTTCTTCCTCACGCGCGACCTGCTCGGACACAACGCTGGCGAACTTCACGACCTTGCAGAGATTGCCCTCGGTGTCGTAGACCGGGTTGTACGTCGCTTCCAGCCAGACGTCCCTGCCCATGCTGTCGATGCGCTTGAAGCGATTGGCGACGAATTCGCCGCGATTGAGGGTCTGCCAGAAGGCCTTGTAGGACTGCGAAGACGCTTCTTCGGTGGTGCAGAACATACTGTGATGCTTGCCGACGATCTGCTTGAGCGAATAACCCATGCCTTGCAGGAATTGATCGTTGGCCGTTACGACGGTGCCGTCCAGGTTGAATTGGATCACAGCGGTGGAGCGAAGCAGTGCGTTGATGAACGCCTCGTTTTCCTTGGCGAGCTGCAGTTCCTTGGTCACTTCACGCGCATAGCCGCTCATCTGCAGCAAGCTGCCCTGGGCGTTCTTGATCGGGAACCAGTCGATGTGCAACCACGCCAGGCTGCCGTCGGTGCGCAGAAAACGGTAGTCATCGCTAACGGGTGCGAGCTTGGCGACAGCGGCCCGGAAATTGTGGAAGCAGGGCAGGTTCTTGACGTACGCCGGGACAATTTCAGCCATTGGCCGGCCTTGCAGCTGCTCGACTGTGTAGCCGAGCGTCTTGGCAAATGCCGGGTTGATGGCGGCCATTCGGAACTCGGTGTCGAGCGTGATCGACAGCAGTGTCGCGTTCATCTGGTCTCGCAGCTGGCGAAGCAGCGAAAGCTCTGAGGCTTGTTCTTCGAGTTGTTTTTTTAATTGGCCATTGAACATGGAAGCACCGGGCGGGAGGGGACGTGACAATTTATCGGCACGCTGCGCCCCGACTTGATGCCGCCTGCAAAGGATTTGTTCGGCTACTCAACCTTTTCCAGGCGCACCCGGATGATCCCCGAGCGGGTGCTGGCGATGCTCTGAAAGGCCGCTTTTGACAGGTCGATAATGCGCCCCCGCACGAATGGCCCCCGGTCGTTGATGCGGACCACCACGCTTTTGCCATTGCGCGTGTTGATGACCCGCACGTGAGTACCGAAGGGCAGGGTGCGGTGAGCTGCGGTCAGCGCGCCCTGATCGAAGCGCTCACCGCTGGCGGTCAACTTGTTGTGATGCTGGCTTCCGTAGTACGAAGCCTTGCCGGAGCCGATCAGCTGCCCGGTCACAGACGCCGGCGGCTGACCTGCTGTCGGTTCCTTCGGCGGAGCGGTCGTACAGCCAGCAACAGCGGCGAGCAAAAGCAGTACAACGATCCAATTGACTGACCTGTTGAGCATCCTTCGATCCTTGTTTCACGCTGAGGCTTAGGCCCTTGGTGGGTAAGGGCGCGGTGCCATTAGGAGTGTCCATTCGCCAGTAAGTTTGCTGAGGCAGTGGATTTCGACAGCTATTTCTTATTCCGTCGGCAGAGTTGGCCAACCAGCCACTGCGGCCCGGTGCGCAACTTCCGGTTGCAGGCGTTATTGTTGACGGTGCGACCGGTTATCAGCGCCAGTGGGACACCTCGAAGGCGTCCGCTGGGTCTGGCCTAATCTCAGGCGTGCGGTTTGCTACGAATGGTCTTCATCAGATCGGCCGGCGTGATGTGCCCGACCACGCTGCTGGCGCTGCCGGGCTGCGGCAGGTTGAGGATGTTGCCCTTGATCTTGCCGATCACGTGCATCTCGCAGGGCTTGCAGTCGAACTTCAGCGTCAGGACTTCATCGCCTTGAATCAGTTGCATCGGCGCGACCTTGGTGCGCACGCCCGTCACACCCTTGGCCTGTTTCGGGCAAAGGTTGAAGGAGAAGCGCAGGCAGTGTTTGGTGATCATCACCGGCACTTCGCCGGTTTCTTCATGGGCCTCGTAGGCCGCATCGATCAGTTGCACGCCGTAACGGTGATAGAAGTCGCGGGCTTTCTCGTTGTAGACGTTATAGAGGAACGACAGGTGCGCTTCCGGGTAGACCGGCGGCGGTACGCTGACCGCCTTGCGGCTGCCTAGTGGGCGGATCGCTTCACGGGCTTCGGTGAGCGCCTCGATGGCTTCGCGGCGCAGCGACTTGAGCTGCGAGTTGGGGATGAAGAAGGCCTGCGGTGCGTCCACGTCCACTTCTTCGGCGTGGTAGATCGTGGTGCCCAGTTGGCTCAGCAGGTCGGCGATCTGGCCGGGCACTTGTTCCGGCTTCTTCGCTTCGCCGAATGGACCGGCCAGCGAGACGCTGGCATAGGCGCCTTCTTCGCTGGTGACGTGCAGTTCCAGTTCGTCCGCACGCAGCTTGGCCAGCCAGCGCACACCGATGCGGCGTTCGGCAGAGGTCTTCAGTAGCGCGTTCTGCCAGTTGTGGTCCAGGTTGCGATTGAGCGGATGGTTCGGGCGTAGCTGGCGGATCGCGTCGGGCATCTCGTTAGGCTCCACGCGGTATTGCCAGAGCGATTGGCCGTCCTCTTCGAACTGCTTCAGCGGCTCGACCACGCTGGCGCGAAAACCCACCACCTCGCGCTTGATCAGCACGTTGAGGCCGTCGCCGTTGGACAGCGGCTCGCGGGTCTGCACGGTCAGGTCATGCTTGCCGACCTTGAGCACTTCGCCTACGGCGAGGCCGGTGAAGGTCGGTGAGTCGAAGGCGCCGATGTCGATCTTGCGGTCGGTGACGAAGTAGTCGGTGCTGCCGCGGTGGAAGGTCTTGTCCGGGTCCGGCACGAAGAAATGGTCGGTACGGCCGCTGGACGCGCGGGCCAGGTCAGGGCGGTCTGCGAGGATCTCGTCGAGGCGCTGGCGGTAGTAAGCGGTGATGTTCTTCACGTAGCTCACATCTTTGTAGCGCCCCTCAATCTTGAACGAGCGCACGCCGGCGTCGACCAGCGCGCGCAGGTTGGCGCTCTGGTTGTTGTCCTTCATCGACAGCAGATGCTTGTCGAAGGCAACGACGCGGCCCTGGTCATCCTTGAGCGTGTAGGGCAGGCGGCACGCCTGGGAGCAATCGCCACGGTTGGCGCTGCGGCCGTTTTGCGCATGGGAAATGTTGCACTGCCCGGAAAACGCCACGCACAGGGCGCCGTGAATGAAGAACTCGATCGCCGCATCGGTCGCATCGCTGATCGCACGGATTTCCTGCAGGTTCAATTCGCGAGCCAGTACCAGCTGAGAGAAACCGGCCTTGTCGAGAAACGTGGCGCGCTCCAGGGTGCGGATGTCGGTTTGGGTGCTGGCGTGCAGTTCGATCGGCGGGATGTCCATTTCCATCACACCCATGTCCTGCACGATTAGCGCATCGACACCAATCTCGTGGAGCTGCCAGATCAGCGCCCGCGCGGCTTCCAGTTCGTCGTCATGGAGGATAGTGTTGATGGTGACGAACACCCGGGCGTGAAACAGGTGGGCGAATTTCACCAGCTCGGCGATGTCCGCCACGCTGTTCTCAGCGTTGTGCCGCGCACCGAAACTCGGCCCGCCGATATACACCGCGTCGGCGCCATGCAGGATGGCTTCACGTGCAATGGTCGTGTCCCGGGCAGGGGAGAGCAATTCGAGGTGATGTTGTGGCAAGGACATGAGCGCGGACCGGGTGTAGATCGAAGCCGCGCATTGTAAAGACTTACGGGCCATTTGGGACTGGCCGCCGGGCGAGTGATCGAGGCCCGGATATCGATTGCGATGATGAACGCCACTGACTCGACGATTCGCGCTACGGCGAGAGGCGGCTACCTAACCAAGTAAATCCACCAGTTTTAGTGATGTGGACGAGAAGGTTTTTCGTTTAGCTAAATAAATGATTACTTATCTCATTCGCGATTGATTATTATCCGTTGTCCGCGGCTCAATGTGACCTGATGTAACAAAAATCAGAAGATGCGGCTGCCAACCACTAAATACAGAGGACCTCAAGCATGACTGGTAGTAAGGCCGGGCTTTACAAGGCGCAGACACCTTGGCGACGTACCACCACCGCGTTTCTGTGCTGTGCGGTAGCCGCACCCTTGAGCGTTAGCGCGCAAGAGTCGGCCCGCACGGATACTGAAGAGCCGTTTCGCCTGGCGCCCATCATCGTCAATGCCAGCGCATCTGCCGGCGACGACGCCAGCACGGTTGTTGCTCAGGAGCTTTGGGTCGGCGGCAAGGTTCCTACCAGTATCCTTAACACGCCCGCTTCGGTTTCGGTGGTCACCCAAAAGGAAATCGAGCAGCGCAGCGCCAGTACCACTGAAGAGGTTCTGCAGTACACCCCGGGCGTCATCGCCGACTACTACGGCACTGACGATCGCAACGATTACTTCAAGATTCGTGGCTTTCAGGCCACCACGTACCGTGATGGCCTGACTCTGGGATCGATGCGCGGCGTACGCGAAGAGCCCTTCGCCTATGAGCGCGTCGAAATCCTCCGTGGTGCCAACTCAACCTTGTTTGGCCCGGCAGATCCGGGTGGCTCGGTGAACTTCGTCACCAAGCAGCCGCGGTTCGACAAGTTCGGCCAGGGCTACGTGACCTACGGCTCCTATGATCATGTTGAAACCGGCATCGATGTCGGGGACTCGTTGAATGAAGATCAGACTTTGGCCTACCGCTTCACGGGTAAGATCCAGAACAGCGATCGTGAGTACGATCACTCAGAGGACGACAACAAGTTCTTGATGGGCGGCCTGACCTGGGCACCGACGGCATTCACCTCGGCAACGGTAATTCTCGACTACCTCAAGACAACCAGCACGCCCAACAGCGGCGGTTATCCGAAAGATAAGGAGTACGACCGCAGCAAATTATATGGCGAGCCTGACTACAACTTTCATGATGTCGAACGCACCAGTCTAAGCGGCAACTTCACTCATGATTTCGACAATGGTTTCGTCCTGCGCAGCAATCTGCGTTACAGCGAGCTGACTGATGATTTTGGCTACGTGTACCTGAACGGCACGGGGACTGGAACCTTACTCAATCGTGATGCTTTTGGTACCGACACTGACGCCGACCAGCTAAACGGCAACTTGATGCTTCAGTACGATGCCCGATTTGAAAACATTGATAGCAGCACGATGGTAGGGGTGGAGTATCGCGATGCCTCGTCCGAGGATAGTTCTTTCTATCAAGGCGTTTCTCCCATCGACATCGCCAGTCCCGTCTACGGCGGTGCCCCGGTCGGTCTGGTCCCCTATAGCCGTAACAAACAGGACTACACCACCAAGTCGGTTTTCGTGCAGCAGAACCTGTCATTCTTCGAGCGCTTTATCGTTACGGGTGGTATCCGCAACGACTCACTGGATCTTTCCAGCACCGACATCACCAACGTTAGAGCCTCGGATACCTTCTCGGAAAACTCTGTTCGCGGGGCATTGACCTACATCGTGAACGACGAAGTTTCCACCTACGTCAGCATGGTGGAATCCGTCGCGCCGCCATCCATTGGCGTCACCCAAGAGCGCGGCAAGCAATACGAAGTGGGGGTGAAGTACTCGCCCACGAACATGAATGCGTTGTTCTCTGCAGCCGTTTACGATCTGACTCAGGAAGACATTACCGTCGCGGTCGTACAGCCTAATGGCACTATCGAACGGGAAACCATTGGTGAGTCGCGTGTGCGCGGTCTCGATCTGGAGGCCAAGGCAGAACTGACTGAAAACCTGAGCCTGATCGGTGGCTATTCCTACATGGAATCGGAGGTGCTTCGCGGAACGTTGCGCAGTGGCGCTTCGCTCGAGGGTAACGAGTTCGAAGCGGCGCCCAAACATTCGGCATCACTGTGGAGCTATTACAACTTGCCAGGCACGACAATGAGTGTCGGTTTGGGTGCGCGCTACACAGGCGCGTATTACTTCAATCCCGCTAACAGCGCTAAAAGCGATGCCACCACCCTGTTTGATGCCGCTTTCAACTACCAGATCCTCAAAGACACCGATCTGGCCATCAACGTCAGCAACCTGCTGGACGAGCAACACGTAGTTGGCTCAGGCACTGCGGACTACTACAACCCCGGCCGCGAGATCACGGCGAAGGTCAGCTACAACTGGTAAGCGAAAAAGCCCTGCATGTCCTGGCGGCCCATGCGTAGGCCAGCCAGGATCTGCCGCAAACCTGCAGCCTGCCTCTCCACGGTGAGCAGAAGGATCTAAAGAAAACCTGGCTCTTTAGGATGGCTTGAGCTTGCTACACCCATCAGGATCCGAGGGGCGAATTCGCTCGATAGGTATCGCTTCACTCAACGTCATCCTGCATGGGCTATTAACCGCTCCCTCGTTCCCACGTGGGAGCGCCGCCGTGACGCTCTGCGTCAATTGCCGAATACCTGCTCCAGCGCGTGCGCTCGAGCAACCCGTCTTGACCGCATAGCACCGCGCACTCGACTCTCGCCAGTACTTCGGGCATCTACATATCCTGCCGTAGGGGGTTGTGATGGATGCATTCGAGCTTAGCGCGGGAATGATCTCACCGCGTTCCGCTAGCGGCCGCCTTCAGTGGCCCTGACCGCGTTAGCAACCACTCAAACCAGCGCCAGAATGATCCAGACCATCCCTCCCAGCGCAGGCAAGGCGGTGGCCAAACGCGGCGCATAGGGGATCAGCATGAGCAGGGCGAAGCCGGTGAGCGAGATCAGGCCGAACCAGGCGACTATTGCCATGCCGCTGGGCCAGACCTGTCCTGCCACATACACGGCTAGGCCGAGCAGAAGGCTGCCGGCCGGAATGCAGAGGCGGCGAAGTTGCGCAGGCATGCGCGGGCTGACCAGCTGTTTCCAGTGGCGCTCTTTCCCCAGACAGAAACCCAGCATGCCGGCATACGCCAACACGAGGCTGGCCAGTAGTGCGGAGCCGTTCATGACGAGGCTCCAGTGACGGGGCGGTTGAGAGAAGCAGACCGCGCCTTTCGGGCGGCGACTGCCTTAGGAATCTTCCAGGCCGTCCAGGCAAGCAGCAGGCCTGTCATCACCATGCTGACGCTCAGCGACACGCGCATGCTGTCGGCGGTCAGGTTTCCTGTCATCAGGTCCAGCAGCGGCAGGCTGAGCGCCAGTACTGCCGAAGCGAAGATTTGCTCTCGCCACGCGTGTAAAGGCTTGCGGGCCCACCCGTGTAACCAGCTCAACGCCCAGATGCCGAAGAACACCCGCAATTCCCAGTTCTGACGGTCTTCCAGCGCGGCCGGTAGCAGCCGATTTCCCCACAGCAGGGCGATGCAGGCAAGCGAAAGCCCGGCGACCACCGCTACGTTCAGACTTTCGACGACCCTCAGGAAATGCGGGTTGGCCTTGCTTTGCTTGCGTTGCTTGACGGTATAGAGCACCAGTCCTGTGCCGATCATGGCGCAGCTGATCAGGCCACAGACGAAATACAGCCAGCGCATCGGATAACCGCCGAACTGCGCGAAGTGCAGGCCTGCCATGACTCGTTGGGTCAGTTGGCTGGTGCGCGACAGCTCCGGCGCCTGGATCAGTTCGCCGGTAACGCCGTTGAAGACCATGCCTTCGCCCTTGGTCAGCTCGATGCGGTTGCCCAGCACCGGGCGCGCCGTGACCTGAGCATTGGCCCGGCCCGGGTTGCTCACGGCCAGACCGCCGATCATGCCTGCGCCGTAGTGTGCCTCGGCGCGGCTGACGATCCCGCCCAGCGCAATCTGAGGTGCTGCCGGTGCTGAAGCAGGTCTGGCACGGCCTTCGCCGCGGGTTGTCTCACTGCGTCCGGGCTGCACTTCACGTGACGCCTGTTCGCCTTGCGCAGCCTGCTGCTCGCGGTGGCCTTGCTCCGCTGCGCGGGCTGGCTGTGCGTCGCGGAAATAGGCCTGACGGTCGCCGTCATACAGCGCGTCGACTGCTGCCGGCATGTAAAGCAGAAAGAAGATTGCCAGGCCCGTATAGGTGATCATCAGATGGAACGGCAGTAGCAGAACGGCACTGGCGTTATGCGCGTCCAGCCAGGAGCGCTGCCCTTTGGCGGGCCGAAAAGTGAAGAACTCCTTGAAGAGCTTCTTGTGGATGATGATCCCGCTGATCAGCGCCACCAGCATCGCCATGGCCGCGAACCCCACCAGCCATACGCCCAGCGTGCGCGGCAGGTGCAGGGTGTAGTGGAAATGGAAGAAGAAGTTACCGCCGATGGTTTCGCGCGGTTCGACGGTCGCCCCGGAAACCGGGTCCAGCTGAGTGCTCACGGCGCCTCGGCGCCGCTCACCGACCGATACGCTCAGATCCGGCGAGCGCTCAGTGGGCAGGCTAATGTTCCAGTTCGTTTGGTCCGCATGGTTATCCATCAACCAGCGCTGCGCCACGTTGGCCGCAGCGGCAGGAGACTGCGCCTGATCGGTCAGCTCCGGCTGCATCCACCAGTTGATCTCCTTGTCGAACACCGCAAGAGTGCCGGTGAGAAAAATCGCAAACAGCATCCAGCCGAGCAACAGCCCGCACCAGGTATGCAGCCAGGACATCGGTTGGGTCAGGCTGCCTTTCATCGCAGCACCTCCAGCAATTGCGGCCAGAAGCCGATGACAGCCAAGGGAATTGCGAGCCCAGCGCCGATCAGTACCCGCCACAGCGAGGCAGCGGCGAACGCCCAGAGCAGGAACGTCAGGTACACCACGAACGACAGCAACGAGGCCGTGCTAACCGCGTCCACCGGATCCAGCGGCAGCCACTGCGCGAGCGCGGCAGTGAAGGCATAGGTGAAGGCGTAACCGCCCAGGAGGGCCAGCACGGTGCGGGTGGCGATGGCAGGCCAGGCACTTTTCGATTGAGTGGCAGAACGGGGCACGACTGGATTCCGAGTGAAGTTCGTACGAAAAATGCCCAACCGTCTCAAGAGCCGGCCGGGCATGGGTGTTGTGATCAACCGAGAGGGCAACGCCCTTGCGCCCGGGCCAGCCTGATGAGCGTTACGCCAGTCTCGTTAAGCGAAGCGAGAGGCCTGGCTGGGCAAAGCGTCTCTCATGAATCCTCAGAACGAAGCGCTTACTCCTACCGTGTAGCGACGCCCGTCGAGCACAGTTTCGTAGCTGTCGTAGTCGATCTGCTCGTTGAAGACGTTGTACACACCCGCCAGCAGCTTGACGTTCTGGTTCAGTGCATAGGTGCCGCCCAGGTCAACCAGGGTGTACGCCGGGGTACTTTCCGCCATGCTGGTACGCGAGAGGTATTCCGAGGTTTCGCTGCGGTAATTGAGTCGTGCCCAGGTGCCAAGGCGGTCGCTGGTTTGCCAGTCCAGCATGGTGTTGAACATGTGCTCAGGCATCTGGTTGAGCGGTTCGCCGCGGAAGTCGCCGCTGCGCTGCTCCGATTCGGTGTAGGTGTAGTTGGCGCCCAGGGACACCGTTTCGGTGATCGCCCAATCAAAGGTCGCCTCGACGCCACGCATGCGCGCTTCATCAACGTTCACCCGATCACTGATGAAACGGTACGCCTCACCATTGACGACGCACTGGCCCGAGGCATTGCCGGTAGTATCCGTGCAGCGGCGAAGCTCGGTGATCTTGTCTTCGAAGTCGGTGTTGAACAGGGTCACGCCCGCCGAGACACCGTTCAGGCTGTCCCACAACACGCCGATTTCCTGGCTCAGGCTTTCCTCGGGTTTGAGAGCCGAGTTGCCGACAATAACCGCGGGGTCGCCCCGTCCGCCGCCGGTGATCTGCCCCCAGTTGTCCACGACTGCACGAATATCCGGCGAGCGGTAGCCACTGGAGACGCCACCTTTGACCGTCCATTGCTCGGCTGCCTGCCACACGCCATAAACCCGCGGAGACCAATGGGTGCCGTAGTTCTCATCGCGGTCCATGCGCAGGCCGGTGGTCAGCGCGAAGCTGTCGGTCAGGCTCCACTCGTCTTCCGCAAATAGTGCCCAGGACCAGCGTGTCAGGCGGGTGAGGTCCTCAGCGCCAGGTAGCTGGTTGCCTTTGTCCGAAAGATCCTCGTACTTGTATTGGCCGCCGAATGTGGCGATGTGGCTACCCAGAAAGAGCGAGCTTTGCGTATTGAACACGCTGTTTTCCAGCTCCATCTCACGGCCCGGGTTCTCGATGCGCTCCTGCTGCAAATAGCTCTCCGACTGGCCTGAATCCCAGCGGCCGGTGTGGCTGATGGAATAATGCGTGCGGTCGTAGTCCGACAGCGAATCGCTGTTGCCCGTGCCGGAGCGGCTCACGCTGGCGTTGCGTTCCTGCTCGGTCTTGCCCATTTCCAGAACGATGTCGTTGGCCTCGTTCGGCGTGAACGACAGCTTTGCCGTTCCGCTGTCGGTCTTCTGCTCGTTGAAACCGCGAGGGATGTCATCCTCGTCTCGGCGCGCTGTCTGTCCGTAGACCTGCAGCCCAAGTAGTCCTTCGACCAGCGGACCGGAGAGGTAGCTGTTCAGCGTGTGGTAATCGCCGGAATCGGAGCGGTCCTGGAAGGTCTTTTCGGTGCGCAGCCCGCCGCGCCAGGTATCGGCCACCTTGCGCGTGATGATGTTGATCACGCCGCCCATGGCGTCAGAGCCATACAGTGAGGACATTGGGCCGCGCACGACCTCAATGCGTTCGATGGCTTCCAGCGGCGGCGTCCAGCCTTGCTCGATGCCGGGGCCGTCGCTGTTGGGGCGCGTCGCGCGCGACTCCATGCGCTTGCCATCGATGAGGATCAGGGTGTACTTGGACGCCATGCCGCGAATGCTGATATCGCTTGAGCTGGCGCCGCCGGTGACAACGACGCCGGGGATGTCACGCAGGGCATCGGTGACGTCGCGATAGGATTTGTTTTCCAGTTCCTCGCGAGTGACCACGGAGATGGAGGCGGGGGCCTGCTTGATCTGCTGCTCGAATCCCGACGCGGTCACGACGACGTTCTTTAGTTCGACCGGCTCTGCGGCACTGACCGGCGTGCTCATCCAGGTTGCTACAGCGATTGCGCAAGCCAGCCGATGTCGATTGAAAGTCACCATGTACTGCCATCTCCCTGAGAAAACCTACGTCTGCAGCCATGAACGATATGGCGCATGCATGTGAGCTGCGGTGCGATCCGCTAGTTGCTCGCAATGCTAAGTATTCTCATTTGAGAGTAAAGCGCATTTACAATCTATACACTTCGCAGGCGAATGATCATGCGCAGCCCGGACGCTCCGTTCTCGGCCCAGATCGCACCGCCTTGCATCACCACCATGCTGCGGGCGATGGCGAGGCCCAGCCCGAAGCCGTCACCTCCCGGGCGGGCGGCGCTGAGTCGCGCGAAGGGCCTGAAGATGACGGCCAGTTTCGCCTCAGGCACGCCTGGGCCCTGGTCTTGAATGCGCAGACGCCAGCTGTCGCCGTCTCGAGCGACCGTCAGGCAAACCACGCCGTGCGCGGGGGAATAGCGAATGGCATTGCGCAGAATGTTTTCCATGGCTTGCGCCAATGCGTTGAGGTTGCCGAGCACCTGGCAGCCTTCCGGTATCTGCGCCTGGATGCGTTCACGCGGCCAGCCGGCCTCGAAACAAGCGTTCTCGCACAGCAGGTCCCAGAGCGCCGCTACATCCACAGGCTCGCACTCGAAGCGGGGCTGCTCGCTGTCCAGCCAGGCGAACTCCAGGGTGTGATCGACCAGTTGCTGCATGCTGTTGATTTCACGCTCGGTGCGGTTGCGCATGTCTCCGGCGCTCAGCTCGCTCTCGCAGGCGACACGCAGCCGGCTCAGTGGTGTGCGCAGCTCGTGGGACAGATCGCGTAACAGCTGTTGCTGCTGGGCGACCGAATCGCGCAGGCGCTGCGTGAGGTATTCCAGCGAGCGGCCCAGTTCGCCCAGCTCATCGTTGCGTCGGGCGATGGAGGGCGGCAGCAATGAGTCGAGGCGGTTGCCGCGTAAGGCGTTGGCCTGCCGGCGCAGGCGGTCCAGCGGCGAAACCAGCATTCGATAGAGCAGCCAGCAGAACAGCAATGACAGCAACACCAACGGCAGATAGACGCCGCCCGCGGTGAGTAGCGCATGGTTACGCCAGGGGCGGAAGCGTTCCGGCAGCTGGATAATCAACTTGGCACCGGTGCTCTCTAGCGGGACGGACACTAGGGGCAGGCCGTCATAGCGCCTGCTCATGGGCCAATCGAAATGCCGCACAAAGGTGAGCCTTTGCCGTTCCTCGTCGCTCAGCGTCTGGCCACCGAGCGGTTGCAGTTGTTGGTCCACGACCACGAGCCAGCCCGGCTCACGTTCTTTCATAACAATCAGCCACTGCGCCATCGCCGCTGGGCCCGTTTGCAGCGCAACCTTGGCTTCGTGTGCATAGCTGGTGAGGGTGTCGCGCGCCTGTTCAGACAGAAAGGAGCTGGCCCTATCGATATAACGGCTCACGTAGCCGCTGGCCCAGATCATCGACAGACAGAACCCTGCAACCAGCACCACTAGGCGCCAGAACAACGAATGACGATTGGGCATCAGCTCGCCTGCAGTTCCAGCACGTAGCCTTTGCCCCACACGGACTCCAGGCGCAGGGTTGCCACCTGTTCGCGCGCCAGCTTGCGGCGAATATTGCTGATGTGCATGTCCAGGCTGCGATCATGCTGCGAATAGCCGCGGCGCAGCGCCTGCTGGTAGAGAAACGGCTTACTCAGCACTTCGCCGGCGGCGTCGTGCAGGACCTTCATCAGTCGATATTCGGTGGCCGTCAGGCCGACCCATCGGCCTTCGTACAGCATGTCGCTGCGTTGGTCATCGAAGCGCACTGCATCCTGATTCGGCGCTGCCGGTACGCTGCGCTCATAGGCCACCCGCCGCAGGATCGCCGCGATGCGCACCTGCAACTCCTCGATGCTGAACGGCTTAGGCAGGTAGTCGTCGGCGCCGCTGTCGAAGCCCTGTATACGGTGCGCCTCGTTGCCCAACGCGGACATCATCAGCACAGGTGTGCGGCGTTGCTCTCGCAACCGGGTCAGCAACTCCATGCCGCTGAGTTCAGGCAGCATCACATCCAGCAGGATCAGGTCATACGTCGCTTCGCTGGCCAATGCGAGGCCGGTCGGGCCGTCATCGGCGAGGGTGACGTGAAAGCCACGATGTTCCAGAGAGGTTTTCAGGTGAGGGCCGAGGATCGGATCGTCTTCGATCGCCAGTATCTGGCGAGCTGCGCAGGAGGACATGCATAGTTCCGGTGCAAATAAGAACGATTATAGATTGCGGGAGGTGCGGAACGCCAAGCACGGTCCCTGGTTCAGGGGGTTGGTTCGCCACATGGGCTCGACTTCCGGGGCGTGCCCGGTGCATCTTCAGCGTCCGCATCCGTGCTATCTGGAGATCTTCATGCGCCTGCTTTCCCTCTCACTGCTTTTGGTAACGCTCACCGGCAGCGCTATGGCGATTGCGGCCAGCGCAGCGGAGGAGGCGCAATTGATCGAGACGATCAACGCCTACCGCAGCGAAGTGCAGCGTTGCAAAGACCGGGCGAGTGAGGAGCTGACGGCCCTTTCGTCCGACCCGCGCCTGGTGTTGCCTGCCACTGGCGCCGGTGATCTGCAGGGCTCATTGGCACGCAACGGTTATCCGATGGCCAATGTTCAGGCCATCAGTCTGTCCGGACCGCGTGATGCACAAGCCGCGATGCAGGCGCTGCGCGAAAGCTTCTGTCGCGTGGTGCTCGATCCGCAATACACCGACATCGGCGTCAGTCGCGAGGGGCGCGACTGGCGCATCGTCCTGGCGCGGCCGATGCTCGGCGGGCATTTGAAAGACGCGCAGGCAGAAGGGCAGGCGCTACTCGACGAAATCAATCGCGTGCGTGCCAGCGCGCGCCAGTGTGCTGGCAAACCCTTCGCTGCAGCCGCTCCGCTTAGCTGGAACGCTACGCTTGCCAGCCTCTCCGAAGCCCACAGCCGAGCCATGGCCAACGGCAACTTTTTCAGCCACCTGGATCGGGATGGACGTACGCCGGGCGACAGGGCGGAGCTGGCCGGGTATCCCGGCGCGCCGGTCGCCCAGAACATCGCAGCCGCGCTGGACCGACCGCGGCAGATCGTCGAAGGTTGGCTGGCGAATCCGGGGCATTGCGCCAATCTGATGAACCCGCAATTCAGTGAGCTGGGCGCGGCCTATGCGGTGGATCCGCAGAGCGATGCGGGCATCTACTGGGTCGCACTCTTCGGTGCGCCCTAGCCGGTGCCGCACGAACGCAACGCCTGACCTTCACGATGGCGAGTATTTTCGGATACTGATCGGTCGCCTGCGAACATTTCGTTGAGAGGAGCGTTCGAACAACTGAGCTGTTCATCTTTCACGTAACTGATCAGGACCGATGACATGACCGACCCTAACGATCCACTCAAGGATGGCCTGACCCCACCGGACTATGACGAATATGGCGACGTGCCTGATTCGGGTGAAAACGACCCGGAGGAAACGGTAGAGCCCAAAGACGAGCCGAATGCTGGAGAGAGCCCGCTCGGATAGCCGGCGGCAGCTGTTTCATTTGTTGCAGAGGACCCTTCGCCAAGCAGCGTACTGGACAATTCGATCGGCCCAGCCTAAAAAGGACGCGCCTCAAGCCCGGTAGCGCAACGTGCTAGTCAGCAGTCGTGTTTTTTTCAAAAGCAGGTAGATCGTGAGAAAGAAAAAGCCAGTAGACCCTGTTCGGCAAGCAGAAAAGAACCGTGCGCATCGGATCGGCTGGGCAATCGCCGTGGCCGGCATCGTCGCCGGCTTCATTCTGGTGATGATGAAGCCCGCGTGACTTAGCTCGGCTTATCCGTGAGGCCTGCCGGTTCGCCCGCAGGTCACTGCGTCTATGGCTCGCCCAACCGTGCCCCTAGCATTCGATTAAGTGCTTTGTTGAGCTTGACGTCCGAACCCGGGGCCCGAGCGGGTGTTGTTGCCCTTGGCCAGGCGGTCGTAGAGCACCACGTTGACCGTCGCCGCCAAATTCATGCAGCCGTTGGTGGGGATGTAGACCACGTCTTCACACCAGTCGCGGATCTCTTTGCTCAGCGAGCCATCTTCGGCACCGAAGATGTACAGCGCGCGATCCGGATGGGTGTACTCGGGGAGGGCGCGAGCACCCTCGACTAACTCCACGGCGACCGGCACGCAGCCGAGCGGCAGGATTTTGCGCAGGTCATCAATGTTGATCAGTGGGATGTCCTGATGGACTTTCTTGGTATCGGTGATGAAATCCTTGGCTCGGTCATAACGAGTGCCGGTGTAGAACACCGAAGCCGCGCCATAGCAGCCCGCCGCCCGCATGATTGCGCCGACATTGGAAGGCGACTTCGGATTGCTCAGGCCGATGCAGGCGTAACGTTTGTTGCTCACTGGGAAAAGACTCGCGCGGAAAACGCGCGAGTATACGGGACAGCCCAATTGTCGGTGGGCCCGGAATACCCGGCTCCGATCAGGGGATGAGTTTGCTGGCGCGCAGCTTGGTGAACACGTCGAAGAATGCGTCGTCACTTGCCTGATAATCCAGAAAGCCAAGCTTTCGGCTCTTCGACATGTCTGTCACTACCTCGATTGGGCGGCCCAGATCGGCGTCGGTGTGCCAAGGCGAGATGAGCTTGCCGATATCCGCTTCAGCCAAACCGAACTGCTTGGCCATCTTTGCCCAGACCTCGGCATCGTTTGCCATTTGTTGTTCCAGCGGAGCGGGCTGGCCATCGAAGGGGGCCGCGTCGATGCCGAACCACTCGGCAATTCGCGCCCACATCCACTTCCAGCGGAACACGTCACCGTTGACGATGTTGAAGGCCTGGTTGGCGGCGGCCGGTGTAGTCGAAGCCCAGTGCAGGTGCCGGGCCAGCTGGCCCGCATCGGTCATGTCGGTCAGGCTGTTCCACTGGACTTCCGAGCCCGGAAAGCGGAAGGGCCGACCGGTCTGACGGCAGATCGAGGCGTACACGGCCAGCGTCGTTGCCATATTCATCGCGTTGCCGACTGCGATTCCAGTGACGGTGTGGGGGCGGTGAACGCTCCAACTGAAGCCATCGCGTTCGGCCGCCGCAAATACCTCGTCTTCCTGGGCGTAGTAGAAATTCTCGACGTCGAGTCGCCCTTGTTCCTCACGAAACGGCGTTTGTGGCAGCGTGCCCTTGCCGTAGGCTTCGAATGGGCCGAGGTAATGTTTAAGCCCGGTGACCAGCGCCACATGGCGAACCGAGCCTGAAGCTCGAACGGCTTCGAGCACATTGCGAATCATCAGTGCATTGACGCGGATATTCTCCGCTTCACTGGCTTGGCGCGCCCACGTGGTCAGAAAAAGATGAGTGGGCGAAACGTCGGCCAGCGCTGAAGACAGCGCCGCCGGGTCCAGCAGATCCGCGCTGATCGGGGTGACGCCCGATTCCTGACTCGGGCGACGGGCGAGGCCGGCAAAGGACCAACCTTTCTTGGCCAACAGGCGAGACACCGCGCTGCCAACGATCCCACTCGAGCCGACCACCAGTGCTTGATTTGTCATGTTCAAAACCCCACAAAGCGAAACAGGCCTGCACCTTACTCACTCGAAGATGCCGACCCAAGTCGGCACCAAATGGTAACCATCCCCGATGCAACCCGGCTCTGACGAAGAACAATGGCGCGAAGATTGCGCCCCAAGACGCGTGCTCGAGATCTTCTCCACCAAGTGGACGAGCATGATTCTGCACACCCTGCATGCTCGGCACGATGGCACTGCCCGCAGTGGCGCATTGCATCGAAGCCTGCCCGGTATATCCAAGAAAATGCTGATACAGACCCTGCGCGAGCTGGAGGTCAGCGGCCTGATCGAACGCCACACGCTCGACTCGGTACCGCCAGCAGTGAGCTATGCGCTGTCGCCGCTCGGCAAACTCATGGTCCAGCCGATCGAAATGATTTACGACTGGGCGAGGCAGAACTCCAGCGCGCTGGATCAGCTGCAGCCGAGAAGCACGTCGCGCAGGCGGGGCTGAAGCCGAACAGCCGATACGTTACCGCCAGCGTTCGCCTTTCTACAGGCACTCGACACCGCTGTGCTATTGGGTTGCAGCCTGCTGAGTGCGATGTGCTGGGCGGATACGGCGCCTTTGGAAATCATGAACATGGCCGGTCTGCAGCGCAGCCTGGGACAGATCGTCGGCAAGGATTACCTCATGACATGGCCGAGCTGCAGACAGCCGATGCACCCAACGCAGAAATCGCCGAAGCCCTGCGCAAGACCGACGCCCGCTGGAAGTTCGCGAGCAAGGCGTTCACCTCCAAGCAGTTCGTGTCCACCATCGTGGCGGTGAATGCCGAATCGATGTTCCGTCAGCTCAACGAAATGACCCGCCTCTATGCCGGGCTGCACGACAACCGGCTTTGAATCCTGCTCCCGCTGCGTTTGACGATCAGGTGCGCCGGGATTCGCCAGCACCGCACCAGTCTGTCAATCGCAGCGCATTCTGACGGCCCACTCGATCAGAGTTGGTCGCCAACAGCGGCCTTGTCGATCACGGACCAGACGTTCCGGATCTTTCCCTCGCTGAACGCATAGAACACGTTTTCGGTGAAGGCCACCCGTTTTCCGTTTACTGCAAAGCCGAACAAGTCCGCTATGGGGGTGCAATCGAACAGCAGCTGCACCGCTACATGCGGCGGTTCGGCGATCAGCAGCCCGATGGTGAACTGCAAATCGGGAATCGCTCGGAAGTCCTCTTCAAGCATCCGGCGATAGCCACCCAGCCCCACGAACTTGCCGTTGTAATGCACCTCGTCATGGACAAAGTGACCCAGCTCCGGCCAGTTCTGGCTGTTCAAGCAGGCGATGTAGCCTTGGTAGCAATCGGTGATCTCGTCGCCAGTCATCCTCGCTCCTCAGAGTCAGTCTGATAGTCAGGCTAGCGGCTTGCGCAAATGACGCCAGCCTCACGCTCAATACGTTCGGATGACACGCCGTAAACGGCAGTGTTAGCGGGTCAGTCCAGGACCACGGCGTGGCCTGCCAACGGGTTGATATCGCCTTTGATCAAGGACTCGGCTAGCGCTTGTGCCGCTTCAAGGCCGGCGTGTTCGTTGACCTGCATCCAGGGCTGCTGCGCGTCGCTCACCCGAGCGATAAAGGCCAGCTGCGCTTCGTTGAAGCGGCGTGTCACCTCGGCAGGCCCCCAGTCGGCGTTGCGTTTCTTGATCTGGTACGGCGCGAAATAGGGCTGTGGTTGCGGTCCGGCCAACGTCTGATCACGTTTGCTGTATTCATGACTTTGGGCAGACCCGGCGTAGCAGTCGTACACCAGAGCCTCTTTGAAATGTCCATGGATTTGCTGGCGAAGGCTGGCGCTACCCGAGAAGTCCACGTACAGCGTGGGCACGCTCGGGTCCAGCGATGCGAGCTGGTCGTAGCCAAGCGCCTGGCGGTAGCAGCCCAGGCGTTGTACGAAATCGATATTGCCCGGGGAGGTGAGGCCGATCAGCTGTACGGCTGGATTGTCCTGCAGGCAGAAGGCAGTCCCGTACGCCGTCTTGCTTGAGGCACTGGAGACCAGGATCTGGCGCGCGCCGAAGAAGGCGTTGTCATCGAGAAAGTCGGCCAGCATGAACGAGGTGATGAACAGCGGGCGCAACAACATCTGGTAGTTCTCGCTCTCGGCGCGATAAGCGTCATCGCTGCTGATGCGCTGGTACTGGTTGTAGGCTGATGTGAGTTCAAGCCGGTGTTCGGCACCGTCGTAGAATCCGCGCTCGGAGACCCGCACCGGTTGCATGACCAGATGGCTGGCGATCGGCCAGAAGCCATAGAAGCGCTCGCCCTTCGCCAGGCCATCAACGGTGCTTTCCACGACCTCGGCAAATCCCCAGGCGGGCATGTGGAACCAGTCGGCATCGCCCGTTGGGAAGAAGTCCCAGTAGCGCAGATGAGGGGTCTCGCCAAACGCGGCATAAGTGACATTGTTCGTCGTCAGCGCCAGTCGGCTGATGCGCAGCAGGGCTTCGCCGGCTTTCAGTTCCGGCATGGCCTGGGTCTGAAGGCGGGTCTGCTCCATGTCTTTCTTGTTGTTCTGCAACTGGCGAATGACGCTCATCGATGGCACCTTGGGTTCGTAAATGGACGGCATTGACTGTAGCCCTTTCGTTTCACCGCCGGGTTCGGATTAGATGAGCATACGATTGCCGAGCGCCAAGCCGCTCAAACGGCCCACTCAGCAGCGCGCCAAGGTCACCGTTCAGGCGATTTTCGACAGCTATGTTCGGATATGGCAGCGCGACGGCTGGTCTCGATTGACGACCCGGGCGGTCGCGCTGGAAGCCGGTGTGGCCATCGGCACCCTGTACGACTATTTCCCTAGCAAACACGCGCTGCACTCAGGCTACGTGCGCTATTGCGTCGAGCAGTTGCTGGAGTCCATCGAGGCGCGAGCCGTAGCGCCGGTCGCCCTTGCCTGGCCCGAGCGCATCCGGCGCCTGGTGCGCACCTTGGCCGGGGCCGAGCCTCAGCTACCCTGGTTCCACCCGGACATGCTCGAGCTGGAAACGCTGGTGGCTGAGCCCAAGCACCAGCGCCGGGTCTATGAGGATCTATTGGGCGCCTGGCAACGCGTCATCGACGCGGCGACCGACCTGCCGGCGCGCCCGTCTGCTGCAACCCTGGAAGCGCTTCATCTTTCGGTCTGGGGCGGGCGCCGCTACGCGATGCTGGTGCAGCTCGAAGCGGATCGAATGAGCGATTGGGCCCGCTGCATGGAACAGCTGTGCCTGGACAGGCTCGCGGGGCCGGTCGTCCCGGTCTGAACGCTATCGATCATCGGCCGGTGCAAACTTACTCAAGGGGAATCAAGCGGGGCGCGCTGGACATCGGGAGGGCGGTAGGCCGCCGTGCCAGCTCATGCGTAATTGCCAGGCGATTTCCAGTCGGCCGGGATAATATGCGCGCCCCATCCAGTCCTCGCACCTCAGGCCATCATGCCCGGCACCGCTATCTATACCGACTTGTCGGGTTACTACGACCTCATGTGCGCCGATATCGACTACCGCGCGCAAAGCCACTGTGTTCATCGTCTGCACAAGTTGTTCGGTAACGGCGGCAACCGACACCTGGATCTCGCCTGTGGCACAGGCCCGCATGTACGGCACTTTCTTGATGCTGGCTATCAGAGCAGTGGACTCGATATCAATCAGCCCATGCTGGACAGGGCGGCCGTCCGCTGCCCGGAAGCTGAGTTTTCACGTCAGGACATGTGCGGCTTCACCGTGGCTCAGCCAGCCGATCTAATCACCTGTTTTCTCTATTCGATTCACTACAGTGCCGAAATTGCACGATTGCAGGCCTGCATCGCTAGCGTGCGAGGTGCATTGGCAACCGGTGGGCTGTTTTGCTTCAACGCAGTCGACAAACACACCATCGATAACGCGTCATTCGTAGCGCACGAAGCTAACCACCCCGATGGGTTGTTCAGCTTCAGCTCGGGTTGGCACTACGCTGGGGCGGGCGAGCAACAGCTGTTGAAACTGCGGATCGAAAGAACGACAGCGGGGCAAAGTCAGACATGGCACGACGAGCATCGCATGGTGGCGGTGAGTTTCGCCGAGCTGAGCAAGCTGTTGCAGCCGTATTTCGGCGTGCACGTGCTGGAGCATGATTACGAAAAGATCCTTCCCTGGAACGGGACGTCCGGCAACGCGATCTTTGCCTGTGTGAAGTTATGAAGCGTATGGCTGCGCTGGGCCGGCAATCAATGCAACCGATTGGCCGTCGAGGACGTCTGCGTCAGATGAATCGCCTGTTGAGCCAGCTCATCGAGTAATTGATCGCGGCTTTTCTCCGCGTCGCTCATGGCTTCGGCGCCGTGTTGTTTGACCAGATAGCTATGAATCTGGCGAACTTCCTCAGACTTGAAGATCGGCTCCAGATCCTGCACCGCTACTAGTCCGCTGGACGCCTGGCTTTGCGTATTCATGAGTACCTGAGGGCCGCGAGCCGCCAATGGCTGAAAGCCCAGCGATTGGAAATACGACACCTTACCGGCCACACACGCCACTTCTCCATGCGGATAGCGCGTCAGCATTGCATCGACCATGGCCCGCCCGATGCCCTGCCGGCGATGGCTGTCCCGCACTGCCAGATACAGCAGCGAGCACGCCTCGGGATCATCCACATAAGGCAGATACAGCGCGAAGCCGACCAGGTTGGCCGGTTCGTCGGCATCCAGCGCCATGATCAATTCAGGCGCGCCCGCCGGGGCGCCCTCCATGCTGTCCAGATAGCGGTGCACTTCGAGCCCCACCACGTATTGATACAGCTGATACAGCGGGTTGCTGGGGCGCAGTGAAATCGCGCTGATGTCGCTGAGGTAGTCCACCACCATCTGCAGCAGTTGGCTTTTCATCGATTCCGGCGGCGGAGAGTTCAGGTGGCAGAGGGTGAACATGGGAGCTCCGGTGCGGTGCGAAAAGGTGCCATTGTACCCGGCGATAAGTGGCCAGGATGCGTGGGTTCCGTCCAGCGACCGATGGCGCCAAGACGGTAGGCAATTCGTAACGGACAGCGACTGGGCGAAGGTGACCAGCCAAGGCTTGCGGGAAGTAACCGCCGCTGTAGGAAAGAAGCTTGAGGCGAGCAACCGCCCCTGACAACCGGCCTACGATGGCTTCGGTGTAACAGCATGGAACCATCTGCTGCGCTCCGCATCGCTGCGTGCTTTTCACCGCCAGGCTAGCTGTTAGCAAGACGTTGAAGCACCAGTGGGCGGCGTTCCTACACGGAGTGCAGGACGGTCAAGCTTCTCTCGGAGATCGCCTGCTAGACGGGTTCTGCCTGCCGTTGGCGGGCTAACTTCGAGGCGGGATCGTCAAACGCCGCCTGAAGCGATGCCACCAACGCATCCACCGCGCATAGCGCCTGTTCCACCGAAGCAGCCAGCACATCACCTCCGGTTTCCTGCCCTTCGATGGCGATTTGGTGGATGCGGGTGATGCCGATGAAATTAAGTGCGGTCATCAGGTTCGGCTCCAGATGATTCATATGCGCCATCTCCCCACCGGGCCCAAAGCCGATGCCACCCCTTGCGGTGAGGATGACTGCATGCCGTGGCCGGTCCGCCAGCAACGGGATGTAGGGGTCAGGGAGCCTGGTTTCGTCGACCGCGACCGTCCGCCCCGGCCGCACGATCAGGTCAATCCAGGCCTTCAGCGCGGCGGGCATGCCGAAGTTGTAAAGCGGCGTGCCGATGACCAATACATCGGCGGCGATCAGCTCATCGACCAGCTGGTCGCTTTCCGCCAATGTTTCCGTCATCCAAGGCTCACGGCGTTCTTCCGGCGTGAAGCTGGAGGCGATCCAGTCATGGCTGATGTAGGAGGGTGGGTTCTGCCCGATGTCCCGGTAGGTCACGCTGTCCTGTGCGCGGCGGGCCAGCCACTGGCTGGCGAAACGGTGGGTAAGATTACGGCTGTGGGAGCCGTGCTCGTCTTTGCCGGCAAAGCCGGGGCGGGCGCTGGCGTCGAGGTGCAGAAGGTGCGTCATGGTAGGTCTCCTCTATAAACAGAATTCATCTGTCATTCGCGGTAGGCCCAGACTAGATTTAGGCTCTATGGGCGACAAACGACCATTTCTTTCGGTTACAGATGAGGAAAACTCAGCCATGGCGCACCGCTGGTTACCTTCGCTTTCTGCGCTACGTGCCTTCGAAGCCGCCGCACGCCACGAGAGCGCCAAGCAGGCCGCCGAAGAGTTGAATGTCACCGCTACGGCCATCAGTCACCAGATTCGCTCGCTGGAAGATTCCCTCGGCGTGGCGCTGTTTCTGCGCAAACCCCGGCAGCTGGAACTCACCGCCCAAGGCCGTGACCTGCAGCAGACGCTGGAGACCGCGTTCGACAGCATCAGCGCCACGGTCGAACGCCTTAGTGCGGGGCCGTGCCGGCAGGCGATCACCCTCAGCACCACGCCGGCCATTGCCGTGCGCTGGCTGGTGCCCTGGGTCTGCCTGCTGCGCGATTCGCATCCTGGTATCGACCTGCGCTTCCACACCTCGCACGAGCCGGTGGCGCTGGATGGCGTTACGGCGGATATCGCCATCCGCTACGGCGATGGGCGCTGGCCAGGGCTGGTGGCTGAGAAGCTGATCGACAACACCTTCGTCCCGGTCTGCAGTCCGCTGTTGGGCCTTCGCGACGTCGCCGACCTGCCCAACCACCCGCTGATCCACTTTCACGCGCGGGGTGCCGCCTCGGCCCCGATTCATTGGGCGTCATGGCAGAAGCTCGCCAACGTGCCGGGGCTGGACGTCAGCGCCGGGCTGGTCTTCTCCGACGAGACCCACGCCATCTCAGCCGCCATCGGCGCGCAGGGCGTGGCACTGATGAGCCGTCAGTTGATCGAGGATGAATTGAGAGAAGGGCGGCTGCTGCAGCCGTTCGGGCCGGAGATGCCGGGCAAGCCGTTTCATCTCGTATATCCGGAGAGCCGTCGGGATGATCCGACGGTGCTTGCGGTGAGGGAGTGGGTGATGAAGGTGCCGGGTGGGTTGTGTGAGGTGGTGGGGTGATACCAGCTGTGCTCCGCCTTCGTGGCGTCGAAGAGCGCGAAGTCTTTATCCTGGTATCACTTCCAGGCTACTCGCCGGATAGTCCGGGAAACGGCCATCCGGCTGTCCCGTTTGGCTCGCTCAGATATCTAGCGCCGTTGGCCATAGAAAGTACGGGCCAAATTCTCGGGTTGTCGGCAGACGTGAAGGAAAGCTGCGATACAAGGAGGATTTCAAAGCGGGCTTTCGCTGCTTCCAGAGCAGTCAACTGATCCACTTGAGGACCTGCTCTCCGTACTCTGGCGGTGTTTTACGTGCAATCCGGCGAACGATATCCAGAATGGTCTGCTGAGCAAGGGCTTCCTCCATCCGCTGCTGAGCCTGAATCATGATGGCATGGATGCTACAGGGCCCAAAACTTTCCCAATCAGGCTCTGGACAGTGGGTTTCGAACACTGCGCAACGTTGACGCACGTTGCGGCACTTGAAGATTTCCTTCTCTCCATCAATTGCTCGAACGATATCCAGCACGGTGATTTCGTCTGCAGGGCGCGCTAAACGGAAACCGCCACGCACCCCTTCGGTCGCGACAACCAAATTCGCCTTGGCCAGGCGAGTGAATACCTTCGCCAGTAATTCCGCGGGAACACCTTGAAGCTCAGCCAACGTCCGCACACTGGCCTCGCGTGCATCGCCTTTCTCGTCAGTTAAGAAAAGTAGGCAGTGAACCCCGTACTCCACTCCTGCACTGTACAACGCCATATCAGAAACTCCGCCTATAGCAACCGCATTTCAGTTGGGACATTTTGGGCTATTCAAGGGGAGTCTGCCTTTGACTTGCCTGCAGTTAAGCTCCCATCTGCCTTAGGTTATGCCTGAACCACACGTAAACCAAGCGCTGCATGGTCGCAGCCGCTTGGTGGTCACAAGCGGTGGCCTTCCAGATCAACAAAAGCTTGCGTCGCAAATCTACGACTAGTATTGTCGTAGTTATTGAGCCGGTTCGCTCATCTGCAGCACCCAACAGCGGTTGCCGGCCTACAGATCTGGTGAGCACCCGTTTTGTAATTCAGGAAAGGTTCCGATGAAGCAGCGCATTCTCATCGTTGGTGCAGGGTTCAGCGGCATGTGGAGTGCGCTTAGCGCCACTCGTATGTTGGAAAAACACAGCCGCAACGACGTCGAAATCGAGGTCATGGCGCCGCAGGCCGAACTCCATGTACGGCCACGCTTCTACGAGTCTGATGTGCACAGGATGGTTGCTTCTTTGGACGAGCTCTTAGCCGCTGTCGACGTAACCTTCGTAAAGGGTATGGCTGAGCATATCGACGTAAGCAGCCGAGTCGTCATATACCGCAACGCCCAATTTGAGCCGCTGGAACTGGCATATGACCGATTACTAGCTGCTTGTAGCAAGGTGGTGCGTCCAGCGCTAGCTGGCATTGAGCATACTTCCGATGTGGATCAGTTGGACGAGGAATCGAGAAGTAAAAATACGGTGCGAGATGAAGCGAAAGCTCGCAAACAGCTGATTAATAGCGTCTGGATTTACCCGCCGGCTGCTGATCGACATGCAGCATCGCAGCAGCAGATCCATTGATTCCTGTAGTCGCATAACGTCTTTTTTGTCGCAGAGCCTTTGGCTTGAATGGTAATAGTGGTTAGCGCTTACAGATAGTGTAAGAACAACTTCGTTTCTGTTACTTAGATAAGTAGATCCTCTAATTTTGACGGCCGCTAATAGCGAAAGCTCTCGCTCGGTTGTGAAAAGTATTGGGCACGCTTTTCCGCGGCTGTTTGTAATGGTTATCGTCAAGGGAAGCGGTTGTGAGAAATATTAAAAATCTTGTATTTGGTAACCGTTCACTTTCGTTGATAGTTGTATTGGCTTTGCTTGTGCCTGCATTGCTGTTAACAGGCTGCATGCAAAACCCAGACATAAGGCAGGGGCGCGACCGATACCCGGAGATTACCTTGATACAGGAGAGAGAGTTCTTTAATTGTATAAAATTTGATATTGGCAAAGGGTTCGAGACCGTTGTAATAAGAAGCGGCGAAGAGTCGAGTATTTATGCCGATTCGCCCGACAATGCAGTCCCATCAGGGCCTGTTGAGTTTTATATCTTGCAAGACGACAACAGGTACGCGGTGTATCAAAGAACCGATCTGCGCGACCAAGGCCGTTTAATAGACAGAATGGTCGCGTGTTCCAAAGGTTTATCAGCAAGTCTACAAAAGGGGGTGACCGAGAATATCTATTGATCGAAATTAAGCCGGCTGACTACTTCTAGCTTTAACAGTGCTTCAAGGGACGAGTATCGCTATGTCGCTTGCTAAATTGCTAGTTTGCCTGATGCCGCGCCTGAAGATATCAAGCAATTATTTAGTAACCAGGAATGTAAATATGACCAGCAAGAAAATGAGTAAACCAGCAAACCTTGTTCTCGCCAGCCTTGGCTTGCTCTTGTCGCTAGGCGCGCTCGCTGAAAGCGCTCCGACAACCTATACCTATGACGCCAATCTGGACATACAGAATGTCCTGTCCATATCTTCAGTTGAAGAAGGCCGTACCTGCAAGCCAATAGATTACATAATGAAATACGCAGATTCGTCTGGAAAAATCCAAACGGTTAAATATAAGGCGCTTTCTGATGCTTGCAGTAGAGGGCACTAACACGATCCTAGGGCCGGTCAAAGCGCCCTAGGCTTCCCATGTTGAGATCTGTTTCGTACATGTGCCCCTAGCCACCTTTGGCTTTCTATGTATGAGCATGTCTATCGTAGTTGTATCGATTCCAGTTTGTTGTTATTCCGCTCCGTTCAACGGCGCTGGGCTCTCGTTACCTAGCGCCGGGAAAACCCGTATCTACAGGAAGCCAAAATGAAAAAATGGGCCTATCTCGCCGCGGTTGCGACGGCTGTGCTTATACCAATGACTGCTACACACGCTTTAGATTTTACCGCTGCTGTTGGGCGCACCGGTGAGTCAACGACAACTTACCGATTCGGCGTTCAAAAAGAGTTCGAGCGCAGCTGGTTTCAGACAGAGACGGGTCGGTTAACGGGATACTGGGATGCAGGGTTTACGTACTGGGAGGGAGACCGGATCTCCAACAATCACAGCATCTCGCTGGCACCTGTATTCGTGTACGAATTCAATGGTGGGTCGGTCAAGCCCTATCTCGAAGCGGCGGTTGGTATCGCGATATTCGAAAATACAGAGATTGAAAACAATGGCTTAGGATCGTCTTTTCAGTTCGAAGACCGCATAGGCGCCGGCCTTCGTTTCGCTGGTGGCCATGAGATAGGATTGCGGGCGATTCACTATTCAAACGCAGGTATTAAGAATCCAAATGATGGAATTGAGAGTTACGCCATTCATTACCGTGATTCGTTCTGACGCGTCTATAAGGCCCCGGTTAGGGATGGTCTGAAAAAGACTTCCCGAATCTGGTGAAATACGCCGATCCCGTTGCCCGAGTTTCCCGATGAAGCAAATGACCTTCGCCGACGCCGAG
>NZ_FQXA01000008.1 GCF_900129835.1 Stutzerimonas xanthomarina DSM 18231 | reverse complement strand
TGATAATCTTGCTGACTACCAGTCTTACCTCACAAGCACCCACACGAATTGCTTGATTCAGTTGTTAAAGAGCGTTTCGATCAAGTCTTTCGTCTTAACCGAGGCCGCGCATTCTACAGCAGCCTTGTGTCTCGTCAAGCTGTTTTTGAAGAAGTTTTTCTTTCTTCTCAACCGCTTGCGCTTCCGATCAACCTAGCGTCTCTCGTCAGCGGGAGGCGAATCATACAGCGTCTAAAACCGCTGTCAACCACCTCTTTCAACCGCCTCCGATCAACCTGACCGAAGCTGCCAACAGCGCGAAACCACCACCCTGTCGGCCCGGCGCATTCTACTCGAATTTGCCGTCCGCGCAAGCCTTTAATTTCGCTAACTTCTTGATTTACAAGAGTTTTCGCCAAAGGCCTGCACCGGAGAAGGTGCGCATTATAGGGGCTCAGAACGTCACGTCAACGGTTTTCTGAGTTTCGGAGATACGTATCTTCTAGCTCGCGTTTTCTATCTATATAGAGAGACATCTTCTTGCTTGAGCACTGGCGCTCCCGGCATCGAAGGTGGAGCGACCAATAATCCGAACAGAGGTTCATCTTTATCGAGCGCCAATAAGTTAACTACTGCTCATCTCGGCCACACCCCCTGCGTCTTCGGTCGCTCTATCGCCTTAGATGGAAACCACTTCACAGTCGGGTTCACTCTTCCTGCCTAGCATTCGCACCTCAATGACGTGCAGGGTTTTGGCACGTAGCAAGTCGTTGCGCATGAAGCGCACCTGCAAAGCACAACGCTTAGGCAGGCATCAGTCGAGTCAGGGAATGACGTTTTCAAGCAAGCTAGCCGCTTATGTATTGGCGGTAGCGAAAGCTCCCATCACAGCCACCTGCTTCGCGGGCGAAGATGTTCGCTATGCCGCTGCGTATGAGCTGCTGGAGCAGGAGCTCGGCAAGGCGTCGTCATTGCACGCTGCGGGGTCCATAGACTGGGAAGCCGTGCGCGAAGGCAGCGAAGACCTGCTTAGCACCCAAACGAAAGATTTACGTATTGCGGCTTGGCTGACCTGGAGCCTGTATCAGCGTGATTCGTTTCTCGGATTGCATGCTGGCCTGTCCATGCTCGGCTTCTTCTGTCGCGACCATTGGGACGATATCCACCCACGCAAGGACCGCACTCGTACCGCTGCGATCACCTGGCTGGTCCCTCGCATGGAACAGGTGCTCGCAGACCATGTGCCGATGGGCGAACAGCTCCCACTGTTCGAACAGATCGCGGTCGAGCTGCGCAGCCTCGAAGGCTGCCTGGCGGCGAAGCTCGGAACACAGGCGCCGCTCCTATTACCTCTATGCCGCCGACTCGAGGAAATGGTCAAACGAGCCGGCGCTGCGCATTCGCAGCCAGGAGCTGTCGGTGCAGCTATAGCCCAGGTCAAGCAGGTAGCGGCGCAGGTATTCACGGCCACCACCCCGGTCGAGCACGAGAAAGACGCCCACAAGAGCCTGCGCAGCTTGCAGGATCAAGCCCGACCACTTTGCGGCTGGTGGCTCAAGCAGAAAGCCACCGACCTCAAGCCGCTACGGTTGGCTCGCACCCTGCTTTGGCTGTCCATCGATAGCCTTCCCGAACGCAACGCCGAGCAGATCACAGCGCTACGGGGCATTCCGGCAGACAAACTCGCCAGCTATCGCGAGCGTTTTTCGCAGGGCCTATACGCCGGTTTATTAGCAGACTTAGAAGCCAGCATCGCCCGCGCGCCGTTCTGGCTCGATGGTCAGCGTCTAGCCTGGGAATGCTTGAGCGAGCTAGACGCTGAACAGGCGATGCGCGAGGTTGAGATTCAGCTCGCCCTGTTTCTGCAGCGCATGCCGGGCCTCGACGATCTGCGCTTCCATGACGGAGCTCCATTCGCTGACGCCGAAATACGCACAGCAAGCTTGCCCCATATCGATAGCTCTAAGGTTAGTCAGACCTCCGACTGTATCGGGTCAAGACGCGAAGCCGTACGCCAGCCGTGTCGGCTCGGCCAATACTCTTTCGCCAAATAGCAAAAAGCCCCCGCCGGCTCTCGCCGGCGGGGGCTTTCATTAACCAAAAGCTATATCAGTTCTTAGCTTTCTTCGCAGCACGGTTGCGCTCGCCTTCGTCGAGGATCTTCTTGCGCAGACGGATCGACTTCGGGGTCACTTCGCACAGCTCGTCGTCCTGGATGAACTCCAGAGCCTGCTCAAGGGTGAAGCGAACCGGCGGAACCAGGGCAATGGTTTCGTCCTTGCCCGAAGCGCGCATGTTGTCGAGCTTCTTGCCTTTGGTTGGGTTGACGCCCATGTCGTTGTCACGGCTGTTCAGGCCGACGATCTGACCGTTGTAGATTTCCTGGCCGTGCTCGACAAACAGCTTGCCGCGCGCCTGCAGGGTTTCCAGGGAGTAGGTCAGCGCCTTGCCGGTATCGATCGATACCAGTACGCCGTTCTGGCGGCCGGACATCTGGCCGGACTTCATCACGTCGTAACGGTCGAAGATCGAGGTCAGGATGCCGGCGCCGTTGGTGATGGTCAGGAACTGGTTACGGAAACCGATCAGGCCACGGGCCGGGATGTTGTATTCAAGACGAACACGGCCCTTGCCATCCGGAACCATGTTACTCAGGTCGCCCTTACGCAGGCCCATTTCTTCCATGACCTTGCCCTGGGCTTCTTCAGGGATGTCGATGGTGACGTTCTCGAACGGCTCGTGCTTGGCGCCATCGACTTCACGAATGATCACTTCGGGACGGCCTACGCCCATCTCGAAGCCTTCGCGGCGCATGTTTTCGATCAGTACCGACAGGTGCAGCTCACCACGGCCGGAGACCTTGAACTTGTCAGCCGAGTCGCCTTCTTCGACGCGCAGCGCCACGTTGTACAGCAGCTCCTTGTCCAGACGCTCCTTGATGTTACGGCTGGTGACGAACTTGCCTTCCTTGCCGCAGAACGGTGAGTCATTGACCTGGAAGGTCATGGAAACGGTCGGCTCGTCAACGGTCAGCGGCTTCATCGCTTCGACGTGGTTCTGATCGCACAGGGTGTCGGAGATGAACAGCTCATCCATACCGCTGATGCAGACGATGTCGCCGGCAGTGGCTTCTTCGACGTCGACACGGTGCAGACCGTGGTGACCCATCAGCTTGAGGATACGGCCGTTACGCTTCTTGCCATGCATGTCGATCGCGGTGACCGGAGTATTCGGCTTGACCTTGCCGCGGGCGATACGGCCGACACCGATAATGCCGAGGAAGCTGTTGTAGTCCAGAGCGGAAATCTGCATCTGGAACGGGCCGTCGATGTCGACCTTCGGCGCCGGTACGTGGTCAACGATGGCCTGGTACAGCGGGGTCATGTCTTCGGCCATGTCGGTGTGATCCAGACCGGCGATGCCGTTCAGCGCCGAGGCGTAGACGACCTGGAAGTCCAGCTGCTCTTCGGTGGCGCCCAGGTTGTCGAACAGGTCGAAGATTTGATCCAGCACCCAGTCAGGACGCGCGCCCGGACGGTCAACTTTGTTGATCACGACGATCGGACGCAGGCCGGCTTCGAAAGCCTTTTTGGTCACGAAGCGGGTTTGCGGCATCGGGCCGTCTTGCGCGTCGACCAGCAGCAGCACGGAGTCAACCATCGACATCACGCGCTCGACTTCACCGCCGAAGTCGGCGTGGCCAGGGGTGTCGACGATGTTGATGCGGTACTCGTTCCAGCGAATGGCGGTGTTCTTGGCCAGGATGGTGATGCCGCGTTCTTTTTCCTGGTCATTGGAGTCCATTACACGCTCGTCGTTAAGCTCGGCGCGCTCCAGGGTCCCGGACTGACGCAGGAGCTTGTCGACCAGGGTGGTTTTGCCATGGTCAACGTGAGCAATGATGGCGATGTTACGTAGATTCTCGATCACAGTAGTGGTCTCGTAGTTGGATTGGACTGCACGGCAAATGCCTCAAGCGGCCCAACGCGAAAAATTGGATGAAGGGAAGAGCTCGTTAACGACGTGTCGCGGCAATTTAGCCGCGAAGCGGGTCGGGAGGGCGGTGGCGGATACTGCCGCCCAGCAGGCCGGGCTGTTTAGCTCGGACGATAAACGCGCACATTGACATGCCCCTCGCTCAACAAATGATGAGCATGCAGGCGGCTCATGACACCTTTATCGCAATACAGCAGGTACTGGCGATTCACGTCCAGCTCCTTGAAACGGTTGTTCAGTGCATAGAACGGCAGCGTATGCACTTCGATGCCCTGCAGTTGCAGAGGTTCGTCCTCGGCAAGGTCAGGATGGCGAATGTCGAGCACCACCTGCCCGGCACTCGCCTCGATGACTTCTTCAACTTGCAGATCCTGGCCCAGCTCGTCGATCACTCGGTCGATGGCCACCTGGCGCGTGTTTGCCATGGCGCGCTCGAGCACCGCCATGTCGAACTGCTTTTCTTCGTGTTCGATGCGGTAACGCTTGGCCTTGGTGGTCGGGTTCTTCGAGATCACGCCGCAATACTCGGGCATGTTCTTGGCGAACTCGGCGGTACCGATCTCGAACGCGGTGTCGATGATGTCCTGCTTGTGGCTGGCGATCAGCGGGCGCAGCACCAGCATGTCGGTGGCCGAGTCGATCACCGACAGGTTCGGCAGCGTCTGACTCGACACCTGGGAAATCGCCTCGCCAGTGACCAAGGCGTCGATGTGCAGCCGCTCGGCAATCTCGGTCGAGGCGCGCAGCATCATTCGCTTCAGGACCACCCCCATCTGACTGTTGTCGACCTTTTCGAGAATCTCGCCGACTACTTCTTCGAAGGGCACGCTGATGAACAGTACGCGATGCGAGCTGCCGTACTTCTTCCATAGATAGTGGGCGACTTCCATCACGCCGAGCTCATGTGCGCGGCCACCGAGGTTGAAGAAGCAGAAGTGGGTCATCAGCCCGCGGCGCATCATCTGGTATGCGGCCACGGTAGAGTCGAAGCCGCCAGACATCAGCACCAGCGTCTGTTCCAGCGCGCCCAGTGGATAGCCGCCGATGCCATCATGCTGTGCATGCACGACAAACAGGCGCTGGTCGCGGATTTCCATGCGCACTTCTATTTCAGGCGCCTTCAAGGAGATACCGGCAGCACCGCACTGAATGCGAAGCTCGCTGCCAACATGGCGCTCGACATCCATCGAACTGAACGGGTGCTTGCCCGCCCGTTTGCAGCGAACGGCAAATATCTTGCCTGCCAAGCGGTCAGCATAGTGCGCCTTGCACTTGGCGAGGATGTCATCCAGATCGCCCAGCGGGTATTCGTGCACTTCCAGGCAATGGGCGATGCCCGGTGTGCAGCGCAGGCGCTCAATCATCTGCTGCAGGGTTTTCGCGTCGCTGAGCGCGGTTTCCACCTCAACGTTGTCCCACACCCCATCCACCCGCAATTCGGGATCGAGGTCGCGCAGCACGGTACGGATGTTCTTCGCCAATTGACGTATGAACCCCTTGCGCACCGGCGGGCTCTTGATGGTGATTTCGGGGAAAACCTTGACGATCAGCTTCATGGATAACAGCGCAGCGCCAGCATGGCGTGAAAAGAGGGGGGCGGAGTATATCGGAAATTGATCAAGCTTTAGGCAGTTTTATCAAACGCACCTTATGCTGCACTGAAATTGAACAACCCCAAGCAATGCCGCACCAATACAGTGCAGGAAAACCCCGCTGTGCGGCGCTGCGTGCGGCGCTTGTACGGCAAGCCCCCATCTGCAGGCATCCAGCGCCAATACAGAGCACTGGCATGCAATTTGCTCTCTTGTGAGGCAGATCGCCTTGGCGGAACATCGCCGCCCGGCTTCACCCTGATTCGGAAGCTCCAGTCACGCTTCCACCACTTGGAGAACACCATGTCGAAGTCGCTTCAACTGATCAAAGATTACGATGTGAAGTGGATTGATCTGCGCTTCACTGATACCAAAGGCAAGCAGCACCACGTCACTATCCCGGCTCGTGATGCTCACGACGAAGATTTCTTTGAGCATGGCAAGATGTTCGACGGCTCTTCCATCCATGGCTGGAAGGGCATCGAAGCCTCCGACATGATCCTGATGCCGGTTGATGAAACCGCCGTGCTGGACCCGTTCACCGAAGAGCCGACCCTGATTCTGGTCTGCGATATCGTCGAGCCGAGCACCATGCAGGGTTACGACCGTGACCCGCGCTCGATTGCCAAGCGCGCCGAGGAATTCCTCAAGTCCACCGGCATTGGCGACACGGTATTCGTCGGCCCGGAGCCCGAGTTCTTCATCTTCGACGAAGTGAAGTTCAAGTCCGACATTTCCGGCTCGATGTTCAAGATCTACTCCGAGCAAGGCTCCTGGATGACCGACCAGGACGTTGAAGGCGGCAACAAGGGCCATCGTCCAGGTGTCAAGGGCGGCTACTTCCCGGTTCCGCCGTGCGACCACGACCATGAAATCCGTACCGCCATGTGCAACGCCATGGAAGAAATGGGTCTGGTCATCGAAGTGCACCACCACGAAGTGGCCACTGCCGGCCAGAACGAAATCGGCGTCAAGTTCAACACGCTGGTCAACAAGGCCGACGAAGTTCAAACCCTGAAGTACTGCGTGCATAACGTGGCGGATGCCTATGGCAAGACCGCGACCTTCATGCCGAAGCCGCTGTATGGCGACAACGGCTCAGGCATGCACGTGCACATGTCCATCTCCAAGGATGGCAAGAACACCTTCTCTGGCGAAGGCTATGCCGGCCTGTCCGACACGGCGCTGTACTTCATCGGCGGCATCATCAAGCACGGCAAGGCGTTGAACGGCTTCACCAACCCGTCGACCAACTCCTACAAACGCTTGGTTCCCGGCTTCGAAGCACCGGTGATGCTGGCCTATTCGGCGCGTAACCGTTCTGCCTCCATCCGTATTCCGTACGTGTCGAGCCCGAAAGCCCGCCGTATCGAGGCGCGCTTTCCGGACCCTGCCGCCAACCCATACCTGTGCTTCGCCGCACTGCTGATGGCTGGCCTGGACGGCATCCAGAACAAGATTCACCCTGGCGATGCGGCCGACAAGAACCTGTACGACCTGCCGCCGGAAGAAGGCAAGCTGATTCCGCAGGTGTGCGGCAGCCTGAAGGAAGCCCTGGAAGAGCTGGACAAGGGCCGCGCGTTCCTGACCAAGGGCGGCGTGTTCAGCGATGACTTCATCGATGCCTACCTCGAGCTGAAGAGCGAGGAAGAAATCAAGGTCCGCACCTTCGTGCATCCGCTGGAATACGACCTGTACTACAGCGTCTAAGCCAGTCCGCGTGACAGAAAAGGCCTCCTTCGGGAGGCTTTTTCGTTTCTGCGATGTCACTAGCCAGCAGCCCCCTCGTTACGGCAAGCGGCCGGAGTGGCGTCGATCGCAAATCGCAACGGTTGCACTTGCCTAGCTGCCGGAGCGGTGCAAGGCTTCCAGTCATCCCTAACGCGGAGCTTCCTATGCGCATTGCATTGTTCGGCCTGCTGCTCATCGTCATCGCCCCCGCCATGGCGCAGATCTACAAATACACCGACGACAAGGGCAACACTGTCTTCACTAATCAACCTCCCGAGGGCGTCGAGGCAAACGCTGTCGATCTTCCACCCGCCAACACCGTGAACATCAAGACGCCTGACGCCCCGCCACCCCTTGCCAACGAGCAACGCAGCGAGGGACAACAGCAGCCCTATCGGACTCTCGCGATCGGTGGCATCCCGGATGAGCAGGCGTTGCGCGCAAACAGCGGCACCTTTGTGGTCAACGCCCAACTCGACCCGCCGCTAAAGCAGGGCCACCAGATCCGCTTCCTGCTCGACGGCGTTCCCCAGGCAGAACCCAGCACCACGACTGCGCTGCAGCTGACCAACGTGGATCGCGGAACCCACCTGCTCGAGGTGCAGGTGCTCAGTGGCGGGCAGGTCGTGCAGCAGGCCGAGGAACAATTCACCGTTCAGCGGGTGCACACTTCAAGCCCGGCACGTCGATGAGGCGCGCTTTGCGGCTTGGCCTGTTCGGCCTGTTGCTGACGCTAACGCTACCCGCTGGCGCGGCGATCTACAGTTATATCGACGCCGAGGGTAATCGAGTTTTTACTGATCGCCCCGCGGGCCACGCAGCCGAGCCGGTCGAGACCAAACCGGCCAACAGCATGGCAGCCCAGCCCGTACCGCCACCAAAGCAGGCGATTAAGGTGCTCAAGCCAACCACGCCCGGCTACACCTTGCTCGATATCGTGCAACCCATTGCCGATGCCACCATCCGCAACAATGCCGGCGAGCTGACAGTCAGCGTGACCAGTAATCCCGCTCTGCATCCCGGTCACCAATATCGCGTGTTACTCGATGGCGCCCCGGCAGGCGCGCCGGGCGAGAGCCCTGTAGTGATGCTGCAAAACGTCGACCGAGGCAGCCATCAGCTGATGGTCGACGTTATCGACAGTCAAGGTGAGAGCCTGCAGTCCAGCGCGCCCCGCGTATTCCACATGATGCGCACCTCGCTTGTGCAGCGCCGCATGGTCAACCCATGCAAGAAGGGCGACTACGGCGTCCGCCCCGAGTGCGCGTTGAAAGACAAGCCGAAGGAAAAGAAAGACATTCCATTCGTGCCCTTTCTATGATCATTCTATGCACCGGAATGGTGCATAGATTCAGCCATCTGATTTAGCGCCGCCCTTCTCGTTCGACGCCCCGCTCTGGAGCCCTAGTGCTCACGGCGCCGTGCCCGAAATGGTGCGCATTGGTTTGCTTCTTGCATTTGCTGCCTTACACCCCGGACGCAGACTGTCATGATCAACGAAGCCCTACAGCGCCTGCTGATCGAGAATCTCACCACCGCGACCCTGCTGCTGAACTCAAGGTTGCGCCTGGAATACATGAACCCCGCTGCCGAGATGCTGCTGGCAGTCAGCGGCCAGCGCAGCCACGGCCAGTTCATCAGCGAACTCTTCACTGAATCCTCCGAAGCCTTGGCTGCATTGCGCCTCGCTGTCGAAGAAGCGCATCCATTCACCAAGCGAGAAGCGACATTGACCTCCGCCAGCGGGCAATCGCTGACCGTGGACTACGCCGTGACGCCGGTGCTGACGAAGCAGGAGACGATGCTCCTGCTGGAAGTGCTGCCACGCGACCGGCTGCTGCGTATCACCAAGGAAGAGGCGCAGCTGTCCAAGCAGGAGACCACCAAGATGCTGGTTCGTGGCCTCGCCCATGAGATCAAGAATCCGCTCGGCGGTATACGCGGCGCCGCCCAGCTGCTGGCACGCGAGCTACCCGAAGAGCACCTCAAGGACTACACCGAAGTCATTATCGAGGAGGCTGATCGTCTGCGAAATCTGGTCGACCGCATGCTCGGTTCGAACAAGCTGCCATTGCTGGCGATGACCAACATTCACGAGGTTCTCGAACATGTCGCCAGCCTGATCGAAGCCGAATGCCAGGGCAGCCTCATTTTGGTGCGCGACTACGACCCGAGCATTCCCGAAGTCCTGATGGATCGCGAACAGATGATTCAAGCCGTGCTCAACATCATGCGCAATGCCATGCAGGCGCTTGCCGGGCAATCCGAACTGGGGCTCGGCCGCCTGACGCTGCGCACTCGCTCGCTGCGCCAATTCACCATCGGTCACATTCGCCATCGCCTGGTGGCGCGGATCGAGATCATCGACAACGGTCCGGGCATCCCCGCCGGACTACAGAACACCCTCTTCTACCCGATGGTCAGCGGCCGTCCTGACGGCACCGGGCTCGGCTTGGCCATCACCCAGAACATCATCAGCCAGCACCAGGGCCTGATCGAATGCGAAAGCCATCCCGGGCATACCGCGTTCTCGATCTTCCTACCGCTGGAACAAGGAGCACCAACCGCATGAGTCGCAGCGAAACTGTCTGGATTGTTGACGATGACCGCTCCATCCGCTGGGTTTTGGAGAAAGCGCTGCAACAGGCGGGCATGACCACGGAGAGTTTCGACAGCGCCGATGGCGTACTGGCGAAGCTCGCGCGGCAACAGCCGGACGTGATCATTTCTGACATCCGCATGCCCGGCATCAGCGGCCTCGACATGCTCGCGCAGATCCGCGATCTCTACCCGCGCCTGCCGGTGATCATCATGACCGCGCATTCAGACCTGGACAGCGCCGTTGCCTCGTATCAGGGCGGCGCCTTCGAGTACCTGCCCAAGCCATTCGACGTCGATGAAGCAGTGTCCCTGGTCAAGCGCGCGAATCAGCATGCGAAAGAGCAGCAAGGCCTCAAGCCGCCAGCCGACCAGCGCCACACGACGGAAATCATCGGCGAGGCACCGGCGATGCAGGAGGTATTCCGCGCCATTGGTCGCCTTTCCCACTCCAACATCACGGTCTTGATCAATGGCGAGTCCGGCACCGGCAAAGAACTGGTCGCCCACGCCCTGCACCGCCACAGCCCGCGTTCGGCATCGCCCTTCATAGCGCTGAATATGGCCGCGATCCCCAAGGACCTGATGGAGTCGGAGCTGTTCGGTCACGAGAAAGGCGCCTTCACCGGCGCCGCCAATCAGCGTCGCGGCCGCTTCGAGCAGGCCGATGGCGGCACCCTGTTTCTCGACGAAATCGGCGACATGCCCGCCGACACCCAGACCCGCCTCCTGCGCGTACTGGCTGACGGCGAGTTCTATCGGGTCGGCGGTCACATACCGGTCAAGGTCGACGTGCGCATCGTTGCTGCCACCCACCAGGACCTTGAAACCCTGGTACAGGCCGGCAAGTTTCGCGAGGACCTGTTCCATCGGCTGAACGTCATTCGCATCCACATCCCCCGCCTGTCCGACCGCCGCGAAGACATCCCGACGCTGGCCGCGCATTTTCTCGCCAGTGCCGCTACCGAATTGGCAGTCGAGACCAAGCTGCTCAAGCCTGAAACCGAGGAATACCTGCAGAACCTGCCGTGGCCAGGCAACGTTCGGCAGCTTGAGAACACATGCCGCTGGATCACGGTAATGGCGTCCGGGCGCGAGGTGCATGTCGATGACCTGCCACCGGAGCTGCTCAATCAACCGGCCGATGCCATGCCGTCGAACAATTGGGAGCAGGCGCTGCGCCATTGGGCCGACCTGGCGCTGACTCGGGGCCAGTCGAACCTGCTCGACGAGGCCGTGCCGGAATTCGAGCGCATCATGATCGAAACCGCGCTCAAACACACCGCCGGGCGGCGCCGCGATGCGGCCCTGTTGCTAGGCTGGGGGCGGAATACCTTGACGCGCAAAATCAAGGAACTGGGCATGGGCGGAGACAGCGCGGACGAGGACGAGGGAGACGAAGGCTGACCCGGCAACCGCGGTCAAACCGGCTCGCTTCAACGCGACCTGACCTTGACCAGCAAGCGCCACTCGCCATCGATCTTCTTCCCCGACCAGCTGGCTACAAGCGGTCGGGTCGCCACGAAATGCAGCAGCAACCCCTTCTCTGTCGCCTGCACACGCCAAGCCGCACTGGTGCCCTCGATTTCAACACGCCCGGCATCGGCACTGCCCGTGGACTGAAAGAGCATCCCGACAGCGCCATCGACGTCCTGACTGTAGAGCTCCGCCTCGCGGTTGAACCATAGCTGCAGTCCACTCGCTATCGGCTCGACGCGCAACAACTCCACCGGTTCCGGCCGAAAGATGTGACCAAGGAACGAGCCGAACAACAGCCCGAGTAACACCAGCGAGCCGAAAAAGCGCCGGCGAATGCGACGTAGCGGGTCGCCTGCCGCAGGGTCGCCTGCCGCAGTAGAATGCCGGTCGTTTTCAGAGTCGGTGCCGCGCATGTTCCATGTAATCCTTTTTCAACCGGAGATTCCGCCGAATACCGGCAACATTATCAGGCTCTGCGCCAATGCCGGCTGCAGCCTGCACCTGATCGAGCCGCTGGGCTTTGAGCTGGATGACAAGCGGCTGCGCCGCGCCGGGCTGGATTATCACGAGTACGCGCCGCTCAAGCGACACGCCGATCTCGACAGCTGCCTCGAGAGCCTCGGCCACCCTCGCCTGTTCGCCTTCACCACCAAGGGTTCGCAGCCGTTTCATCAGGTTCAGTTCCAGCGCGGCGATGCCTTCCTGTTCGGACCCGAGAGCCGCGGCCTACCGCCAGAGATCCGCGATGCATTGCCGAGCGAGCAGCGCCTGCGCCTGCCGATGCGCCCAGACAGCCGCAGCCTGAACCTGTCCAACACCGTTGCCGTCGCCGTTTACGAGGCCTGGCGGCAGCTGGATTTCGCGATGCAATAGGCGGCTCCGCGCATCTTTAGCGCGCATGCTGCTGTGCCTCATAGCTCATCGCCCTGCGAGCCCCCGCGCCATAGGGCCGACCCCAGCGGCTGGTAAGGTGCCGCCTGACAATCTCACCCCCTGATCCGCGCCGATAGGCAGGACAGCGCATCGGGGGACGCGAATCCCGAACGCCGGTTGAAATGCGTGGCAGCGTCCCCCATATCAACCGCATTCGGGCATTCATCGCCCCGCTGCGTGGAGATTTTCCTTTGACCACCATCGTTTCAGTGCGCCGCAACGGCAAAGTCGTCATGGGCGGCGACGGCCAGGTTTCCCTCGGCAACACCGTCATGAAAGGCAACGCCAAGAAGGTCCGGCGCCTGTATCACGGCCAGGTCCTGGCCGGTTTCGCGGGTGCCACCGCCGACGCCTTCACCCTGTTCGAGCGCTTCGAGGGCCAGCTGGAAAAACACCAAGGTCACCTCGTGCGCGCTGCCGTCGAGCTGGCCAAAGACTGGCGGACCGACCGTTCGCTGAGCCGCCTGGAAGCCATGCTCGCGGTTGCCAACAAGGACGCTTCGCTGATCATCACCGGTAACGGAGACGTGGTTCAGCCGGAAAACGACCTGATCGCTATGGGCTCCGGCGGCGGTTTCGCCCAGGCCGCCGCCATGGCATTGATGCAAAAAGGCGACGAGAGCATGTCCGCGCAGGACATCACCGAAACCGCGCTGAACATCGCCGGCACCATCTGCGTCTTCACCAATCAGAACTTGACCATCGAGGAGCTCGACAGCGCGGTCTAACCGCCCTCGAGTCCCGGAGTACCGCACCATGTCCATGACGCCCCGCGAGATCGTCCACGAACTCAACCGCCATATCATCGGCCAGGACGACGCCAAACGCGCCGTCGCCATCGCCCTGCGCAACCGCTGGAGGCGCATGCAGCTTTCCGCTGAGCTGCGCCCGGAAGTCACGCCGAAGAACATTCTGATGATCGGGCCGACCGGCGTCGGCAAGACTGAAATCGCCCGTCGCCTGGCCAAGCTGGCCAATGCGCCGTTCATCAAGGTTGAAGCGACGAAATTCACCGAGGTTGGTTATGTCGGTCGTGATGTCGAGTCGATCATTCGTGATCTAGCCGATGCCGCATTGAAGATGCTGCGCGAGCAGGAAGTGGTGAAGATGCGCCATCGCGCTGAGGATGCGGCTGAAGAACGCATCCTCGACGCGCTGCTGCCGCAGGCCCGGCCGGCTGGCTTCAACGATGAACAACCCACGCAGAGCGCCGACTCCAATACGCGCCAGCTATTCCGCAAGCGTTTGCGCGAAGGCCAGCTGGACGACAAGGAAATCGATATCGAAGTAGCCGAGAGCCCGGCTGGCGTCGAAATCATGGCTCCGCCGGGCATGGAGGAGATGACCAATCAGCTGCAGAACCTGTTCTCCAATATGGGCAAAGGAAAGAAGAAGAGCCGCAAGCTGAAGATCAAGGACGCGCTCAAGCTGGTCCGCGATGAAGAGGCCGCGCGCCTGGTCAATGAGGAAGAGCTCAAAGCCCGTGCCTTGGAAGCGGTGGAGCAACACGGCATCGTCTTCATCGATGAGATCGACAAGGTCGCCAAGCGCGGCAATACCAGCGGCGCCGATGTGTCCCGCGAGGGCGTGCAGCGCGATCTGCTGCCACTGATCGAAGGCAGCACGGTCAACACCAAGCTGGGCATGGTCAAGACTGACCATATCCTGTTCATCGCCTCGGGCGCGTTCCACCTGTCCAAGCCCAGCGACCTGGTACCGGAACTCCAGGGTCGCCTTCCGATCCGCGTCGAGCTCAAGGCGCTGTCGCCGGAAGACTTCGAGCGCATCCTCACCGAACCGCACGCCTCGCTGACCGAACAGTACCGCGAGTTGCTGAAAACCGAAGGACTAGAGATCGAATTCGCCGCCGACGGGATCAAGCGTTTGGCGGAAATCGCCTGGCAGGTCAACGAGAAGACCGAGAACATTGGCGCTCGACGCTTGCACACGCTGCTCGAGCGGCTGTTGGAAGAGGTCTCGTTCAGCGCTGGCGATCTGGCCGGACAGCAGAACGGTGAGCCGATTCGCATCGATACCGCTTACGTCAACAGCCACCTCGGAGAACTGGCCGAAGACGAAGATCTATCGCGCTACATTCTTTAAAAGCAGCTGGAAGCTGAAAGCCTGTCGCTGGAAGTAGAAGCGCTGGCTTCAGGCTTCAAATTTCAACGGAGCAGGCCCATGCGTATCCCCACCGCGATCAAGCTTCGCAAGGCATCGAAAACGCTGGAGCTGGAGTACGGTTCGGAGCAGCGCTACGTGCTAACCGCCGAATTTCTGCGCGTGCACTCCCCTTCCGCCGAAGTGCAGGGACATGGCAATCCGATCCTGCAGACCGGCAAGATCAACGTTGCGCTCGAAGGCATCGAGCCAGCCGGGCAATACGCGCTGAAGTTGATCTTCAGCGACGGCCACGACAGCGGCCTGTATACCTGGGATTACCTGCATCATCTGGCCGTCGACCATCAACAGCTGTGGGCCGATTACCTCAATGCGCTGGCTACCGCGGGGAAGTCTCGAGACCCGGATATCTCGCCAGTGAAGATGATGCTTTAAAGGCGAATCGTAAGACGCTGGTAGGGTGAATCGCGATTCATCGTCCCACCGGCAGGCAACACGGCGGATGTAAAAAACGACATCCACCCTTACGACCGAGCCAGCGTCAGGCTGCCAGCGCCTTGTCCAAGGCGCGCTCGATCTGCGCCTGAACGCTGGCGCCCATGGCCGACATCAGCAGGCCGAGATTGAGCAACACACGGACCCGGTCTTCCTCCACCTCGATACGCCCGTCCGCGCCGCTGCGGCGTACTTCCAGTACGTCACCCTTCCACTCGCAGCGCACGCCGAAATCACGCTCCAGCTTCGCCGCCAGCTGCTCCGCCTTCTCACGCGCGGCGTCCCGGCCAAGGCTGTGGTTGCGCTCGACGATGATGCGGGCCATGGCGGCTCCTGACTGGCTGTTGAAAAAGGCGCGCACTATAGCAGTTGCGAAGCCCGAGCCAGCTGCCAGGCTGCCTCCGCCAGTCATGGGCTGCGCTGACTTGCCGCTCGCGGCTTGGCGCTCAACGATGCTTTTAGGTTTAGAATGCCGGCACATTCTTCCGGTGAAAGTGACATGACCGATCCCCGCAAAGAGCGTGACGCAGAAGCCACCACCCACTTCGGCTACAAGAACGTGCCGGAGAGCGAAAAAGCGCAGAAGGTGGCAGAGGTATTTCATTCTGTAGCCGCCAAATACGATCTGATGAACGACCTGATGTCTGGCGGCGTGCATCGCCTCTGGAAGCGCTTCACCATCGAGCTGTCCGGTGTCCGTCACGGCAACCGCGTGCTGGATATCGCCGGCGGCACTGGCGACCTGGCGCGCCAGTTCTCCCGTATCGTCGGCCCGACTGGCGAAGTGGTGCTGGCCGATATCAACGCCTCGATGCTCAAGGTCGGCCGTGACCGTCTGCTGGACAAGGGGGTGGCCGGCAACGTCAAGTTCGTCCAGGCCGACGCCGAGAAGCTGCCGTTCCCGGACAACCACTTCGACGTGGTCACCATCGCCTTCGGCCTGCGCAACGTGACGCACAAGGAAGACGCCATTGCGTCCATGCTGCGCGTGCTCAAGCCCGGCGGGCGGCTGCTGGTTCTGGAATTTTCCAAGCCGACCAATCAGCTGTTCTCGAAAGCCTACGATGCCTACTCGTTCAGCCTGTTGCCAATGATGGGCAAGCTGATCACCAACGATTCCGAGAGCTACCGCTACCTGGCCGAATCGATCCGCATGCATCCGGATCAGGAAACGCTGAAGGGCATGATGGCAGACGCCGGCTTCGAGCGCGTCACTTACCACAACATGACCGGCGGCATCGTCGCACTGCACCGCGGCATCAAGCCCTGATGTTGCGCGCTGCCCTGCTGGCCGGCGCTGAGCGCGGCCTCAACCGCGTTCTGCGTCTGGATCCGACCGCCCTGCCGCGGCTGGCCAGGCTCAGTGGCCGGATCATCGAAGTAGACTGCACGGCACCGGCGTGGAAACTGTTCATCCTGGCCGATACCGATGGCCTGCGGTTAGCGACGCAATGGGGCAGCGAGCCGGATTGCCGCCTGCGCGCTTCCGCCACTGACCTGCTGCGCCTGGCGACCAACCGCAACAAGACGGCCATCCTGCATGGCCCAAATGTCGAAATCGACGGCGACAGCGGCGTGCTGATGAGCCTCGCCGAAGTTCTGCAGGATCTCGACCTGGACTGGGAATACGAGGTATCGCGTTGGCTGGGTCCGGTCGGCGCGCATCTGCTCGGTTCCAGCGCGCGGAGCCAATCCGCCTGGTTGCGACAAACTGCGGATAGCCTGCAGCTGAACCTGAGCGAATACCTCAGCGAAGAATCACGCACACTGGTCGGCATAGCCGAGGCTGAAACGCGCTTCGCTGAGCTTGACCGACTCAAGCTCAGCCTCGACCGACTCGAAGCCCGCATCGAGCGGCTTACCCACTCCCAGAAACCAGACCGACCCGAATGAAGCTGTTCGCCGCGGCCCGCCGCCTGTTTCGCATCCTGCTGGTGGTGATCCGCTACCGCCTGGACGATATTATTCTAGATCTGCCGATGCCGTGGTGGCTGCGCTCAACCAGTTACCTGCTGCCATGGCGTTGGCTGCCGCGCCGGCGCACCGAGCTCTCGCGAGGGGCGCGTCTGCGCCTGGCACTGGAAGGGCTGGGGCCGATCTTCATCAAGTTTGGCCAGATTCTTTCGACCCGCCGCGACTTGCTGCCGCTGGATATCGCCGAAGAGCTGGCCATGCTTCAGGATCGGGTACCGCCGTTCGACTCCGCAGTCGCCACAGCACTCATCGAGCGCGAGCTCGGTGCGCCAGTCGGCGAGGTGTTCGCGCGGTTCGACAGCAAGCCACTGGCGTCCGCCTCGGTCGCCCAGGTGCATGCGGCCAAATTGCGCAGCGGCGAAGAAGTCGTGGTGAAAGTAGTGCGGCCGAACCTGCGCCCGATCATCAGCCAGGACATTGCCTGGTTATTCCTGCTGGCGAAGACGGCCGAACGCGCCTCCAACGAGGCGCGCCGCCTGCATCTCGTGGAAGTGGTCGACGACTACGCCAAGACCATCTACGACGAGCTCGATCTGTTGCGCGAAGCGGCTAACGCCAGCCAGCTCAAGCGCAACTTCCAAGGCTCGCCGCTGCTCTACGTCCCACAGGTTTACTGGGACTACTGTCGCCCGCAGGTGCTGGTGATGGAGCGCATCTACGGCGTGCCGGTGACTGACATGAAGCGCCTCGCCGAGCAGCGCACCGACATGAAACAGCTGGCCGAGCGCGGCGTGGAGATCTTCTTCACCCAAGTCTTCCGGGACAGTTTTTTCCATGCCGACATGCACCCCGGCAACATTTTCGTCAGCACGCACCAGCCGTGGAACCCGCAATACATCGCGGTCGACTTCGGTATTGTCGGCAGCCTTACGCCGGAAGATCAGGACTACCTGGCGCGCAACCTGATGGCCTTCTTCAAGCGTGACTACCGCAAGGTGGCGCAGCTGCATATCGACTCGGGCTGGGTACCTGCAGAGACCAAGGTCAACGAATTCGAGGCGGCGATCCGTACCGTTTGCGAGCCCATCTTCGAGAAGCCGCTGAAGGACATTTCCTTCGGCCAATTGCTGGTGCGCCTGTTTCAGGTTGCCCGTCGCTTCAACATGGAGGTCCAGCCGCAGCTGGTGTTGTTGCAGAAGACGTTGCTCAACATCGAAGGCCTGGGCCGCGAGCTGTACCCGGAACTCGACCTGTGGACCACCGGCCAGCCGTACCTGGAGCGCTGGATGCGCGAACGGATGAGCCCGAAGCAGTTGTTGAAGAATGCCCAGGCGCAGATCGAGCAGCTGCCGCATCTGGCCGGCATGACCCGCGAGCTGCTCGAGCGCATGTCGGGACCCCATGCGAATAACCCGCCGCCGCCCTGGCAAGAGCACCATCGGCACTGGCCATTGCGCCTGATCGGCGCTGCGCTGCTGGCCGGAGGTGCCACGCTGGCGGCCACCGTCGAGAGCTTTTCCGCGCTGGCGACCTGGCCCGCCTGGCTGATGCTGGCAGCCGGCATCTACATCGTGGTGCGCCGATAGCCAGCGGTCGGGCAGGCTGGCACACTGCGCGTACAGAGTGGAGAATTCGATGAACTGGCTGGACCAAATCAACTGGAACGAAGACGGGCTGGTACCGGCGATCGCCCAGGACCATCAAACCGGGCGCATCCTGATGATGGCCTGGATGAACCGCGAAGCGCTGGAGCTGACCGCTGCGGAGCACCGCGCCATCTATTGGTCACGTTCGCGTGGCAAGCTATGGCGCAAGGGCGAAGAATCCGGCCACGTGCAAAAGCTCCATGAACTGCGCCTGGACTGTGATGCCGACGTGATCGTGCTGATGGTCGAGCAAGTCGGCGGCATCGCCTGTCATACCGGTCGCGAAAGCTGCTTCTACCGGGTCTTCGAGAATGGCGATTGGAAGACAGTCGAGTCGGTTCTCAAGGACCCGCGCACGATATACGCGGGGCACGCACATGAGTGATACTTTTTCCCGTCTGGCCGAGGTGCTGGAAGCCCGAAAAGGCGCCGCGGCAGACAGTTCCTATGTAGCCAGCCTCTACCACAAGGGACTTAACAAGATTCTCGAAAAGGTCGGCGAAGAGTCGGTGGAAACCATACTGGCAGCAAAGGATGCTGCAGCCAGTGGAGACGCCAGCGACCTGATCTACGAAACCGCCGACCTCTGGTTTCACAGCCTGGTGATGCTGGCGGCACTGGACCAACACCCGCAGGCGGTGCTGGACGAACTGGACCGGCGTTTCGGTCTCTCTGGGCATGCGGAAAAAGCCGCTCGCCCACAATCCTGATAAATAACTCTGGAGTACTACAGCATGGGTTTTGGTGGAATCAGCGTCTGGCAACTCCTGATCGTTCTGCTCATCGTGGTCATGCTTTTTGGCACCAAGCGCCTCAAGGGCCTGGGCTCGGATCTCGGCGATGCAATCAAGGGGTTCCGCAAGTCCATGGGTACCGATGAGGAAAAACCCGGTGTCGAGGAGAAACAGAGCCACACCATCGATGCCGAGGCCCGCAAGGTCGAAGAACCGACGAAGAAGAACTGAGGCGCCATGTTCGATATCGGTTTCACCGAACTGCTGCTGATCGGTCTGGTTGCGCTGTTCGTACTTGGCCCGGAGCGCCTGCCCGGTGCCGTGCGTACCGCTGGCCTGTGGATCGGGCGCGCCAAGCGAAGCTTTGCCAACATCAAATCCGAGGTCGAGCGCGAAATTGGCGCCGACGAGATTCGTCGTCAGCTGCACAACGAGCGCATCCTCGACCTTGAGCGGGAAATGAAGCAGAGCATCATGCCAAGTTCGCCCAGCGCCAACAGCACACCATCCCCGCAATCGGCCACGCCGCCGCCAGATGCCAGCCATTTTGAAAAGGCAGCGCCTGCCGAAGCCAAACCCGCCGACACGGCCCCCGTACCCCGCCCGGACAAATCGCCTGAGCCATGAGCAAAACATCCATCGATGATCAGGAAATGCCGCTGATTGCCCACCTGACCGAGTTGCGCAAGCGACTGCTGCGCTGCACGGTGGCGATCCTGCTGCTGTTTGCCGGGCTGTTCTACTTCTCGCAACAGATCTATGCGCTGGTCGCCGCGCCACTCAGGGCATACCTGCCGGAAGGCGCGACTATGATCGCCACCGGTGTCGCCTCGCCATTCCTGACGCCGTTCAAGCTGACCATGATGGTGGCGCTATTCCTGTCGATGCCGGTCATCCTGCATCAGATCTGGAGTTTCATCGCCCCCGGTCTATACAAGCATGAAAAGCGCGTAGCGGTGCCTCTGCTGATCTCCAGCATCTTTCTCTTCTACGGCGGCATGGCCTTCGCCTACTTCGTGGTGTTTCCGATCATGTTCGGCTTCTTTGCCAGCGTGACGCCGGAAGGCGTGGCGATGATGACCGACATCGGCCAGTACCTGGATTTCGTGCTCACGCTGTTCTTCGCTTTTGGTGTGGCGTTCGAGATTCCGGTAGCGACGTTCCTGCTGATCTGGGTCGGCATCGTTGATGTAGAGACGTTGCGCAAGAGTCGCCCGTACGTCGTCGTCGGCTGCTTCGTGATCGGCATGGTGCTGACGCCACCGGATGTCTTCTCCCAAGCACTGCTCGCCATACCTATGTGGATTCTGTTCGAAGCCGGGTTGATCTGCGGCAGCATGGTGAAAAAGCGCGAGGGGGAGTTCCGCGGCGATGCAGACAGCAGCGAGCCCCACCCCGGCGATCAACCGCCTGCTTCACGTCCGTGAATCTGCTGCTGCTGGAGGCGGCCGACTTCGTTGCCGCTGATCGGGTCATCCTGCGTGACCGCCGCCTGACACACATCCAGGAGGTTCACCGCGCCGAGGCAGGTGGCTCCCTGCGGGTCGGGTTGCTAGGCGGACAGATGGGCAAAGGGCAGCTGCTGCGTCTGGATGACAGAGAAGCCGAACTCGAGATCAGGCTTCAGCAAGCCCCACCCGCCAAATTGCCCGTTACGCTGCTGTTGGCCTTGCCCCGCCCGAAAATGCTGCGCCGCGTGCTACAGACCGTTGCCAGCATGGGCGTGCCCAGGCTTGTGTTGCTCAACAGTTACCGCGTGGAAAAGAGCTTCTGGCAGACCCCGTTCCTCGAGCCGCTGGCCATTCGCGAGCAGTTGCAGCTCGGCCTGGAACAAGCGCGCGACACGGTGCTGCCTGAGGTTAGCATCGAGAAACGCTTCAAACCCTTCGTCGAAGACCGCCTGCCACAACTGGTCACTGGCACCCACGGTCTGGTAGGTCATCCGGGTGATTACCCGACCTGCCCCCGCGCACTGAGCGAACCGGTGACGCTCGCCATCGGCCCGGAAGGCGGCTGGATACCCTACGAAGTGGAGAAACTCACCGAGGCCGGCCTACAGCCTGTGCAACTCGGTGATCGCATTCTGCGCGTAGAAACGGCCGTCAGTGCCCTGTTGGCGCGGTTGTTCTGACGCTCCTGTTTGCCAAGATGCGACACAGTACCGATGAACGTAGCGCACGCAGCGGGTGCGTACGGGTCATAGGCTGTGAACCCTAATAACAGTTGTAGCCATGCGACCCTTGACCATCGACCTTCACCGCCTGGAATACGCACTGGAAAACCGCGATGCCAGCGAGCATTACCTGGATTTGGAATCGGGCCAAATACGCGCGGTTTTTCCTGGCGAAGCCGCGCCGGGCGTCAATGAGAAATATGATGTGCAGGATGATCGATATCTGCACATCGAACCGCTCGGTTTATCGCAGTCCATCGCCATGCGCGAGGCGTTTCTGTTTACCCAGCATGACCCCAACGCCCATGCCGTTCTCAGCAGCGCACTGCAAGGACGCAAGCCGCTGCGGACCTTCGACTTCAAGCTGGAAGATTTTCCAGCGGTCCGTCAGGCCTGGCTGGACTACCAGACCGTGCAGCTACGCGAGTATGCGATTACCTGGTTGCACGACAACGGCCTCGAACCGTCGAGACGCTGACTGCCCTGCCGCGCTACCCCTCAGCTCTCCAGCAGAAAGGTCACCGGCCCGTCGTTTTGAAGGTGCACCTGCATAGCGGCACCGAAACGGCCGAAGGCCACAGTTGGATGCTGAAGACGCGCCTGAGCAGCCAGATAATCGTAGAGTTCTTCGCCAAGGGCCGGCGGTGCGGCGCTCGAGAAGCTCGGCCGCAGGCCACTGCCTGTGTCGGCCGCCAGCGTGAATTGAGACACCAGCAACAAACCTCCACCGACATCTGCAAGCGAGCGGTTCATCTTGCCGTTTTCGTCGCTGAACACTCGATATCGCAACAGCTTGTGCAGAAGCTTGTCGGCACGCGCGCGATCATCTTCTCGTTCGACCCCTACCAGCGCCAGCAGCCCCTGCTCGATCGAACCAACCACCTCGCCCGCCACCTCGACCCGCGCCTGTTGCACGCGCTGGATCAGCGCCTTCATCAGGCTTCCTCGGGCGGCAAATCGAGTAGCCGCTTGGCAATATCGGCGGCGGCTCGCACCAGCGCGTCGCAGATGCCCGACTCGGAAGCCGAGTGTCCTGCCTCACGAATGATCTGCAGCTCGCTGTTAGTCCACACCTCGTGGAGTTCCCAGGCGTTATCCAGCGGACAGATGACGTCGTAGCGACCATGCACGATGATGCCCGGCAGGTGCGCAATCTTGTGCATGTTGCGCAAGAGCTGATCCGGCTGCAGAAACGCTTGATTGACGAAGTAGTGGCATTCGATGCGCGCCATCGCCAGCGCCCGATGTGTATCGGAGAAGCGGTCGACGACCTGGGTATTAGGTCGCAACGTCGCGGTGCGTCCCTCCCAGCATGACCAGGCCTTGGCTGCATGCATTTGGGCAATCTGGTCGGTGCCCGTGAGGCGCTTGTAGAAGGCCTGCATCAGGTCACCGCGCTCTTCCGGCGGGATCGGTGCAATGTAATCCTGCCAATAGTCGGGGAACAAACGGCTGGCACCGTCCTGGTAGAACCACCTGAGGTCCTTCGGGCGGCAGAGAAAGATGCCCCGCAAAATCAGGGCATGGACGCGTTCTGGAAAGCTCTGCGCATACGCGAGTGACAGCGTCGAGCCCCAGGAGCCGCCGAACAGCACCCACTTGTCGATACCGAGAAATTCGCGGATGTGCTCCATGTCTGCGATCAGGTGCGCCGTGGTGTTATTTTCGAGGCTTGCATGGGGGGTGGAACGACCGCAGCCACGCTGATCGAAGGTGATGATGCGATACAGGTTGGGGTCGAAGAAACGGCGACTCAGCGCATCGCAACCACCGCCTGGGCCACCGTGCACGAACACCACAGGCAGACCCTCCGGCGATCCACTCTCGTCGACGTAAAGCACATGCGGCGCTTCAACCGCCAGCTCATGCCGGGCGTAGGGTTTGATCTCCGGATACAAGGTCTGCATGGCACACTCCGTGGTCGGTGCGCGGGTCGCGGACCCGCCTGACGTTTCCGGCATCATAACGAGGTTCGAGAGGTTCGGCATGCTCCTATGGAAATTAGCCACCGCGGCGTTGGCGATCACGCTGCTGCTTGTCGGGTGCGGCCGGGATGATCCAGAGGCTGCGCTACAGGCGGCAGTTGAAACGCTGCAGAACCGCATCGAAAACAAGGACACCTCGCAGCTCCTTGACGTTGTTCACACCGAGTTCAGCGCCAATCGAGAGCTGGACCGGGACTGGGTTCGGCGCACGGCTGCCTTGATGTTCTTGCGTCATCGCAGCGTGAGCGTCATCGCGCTCAATAACCGCAGCTGGATTGACCCAACCTACCCGGACAAGGGCTACAGCGAGGCACAGATCGCGTTGACCGGCGCTGAGGGCTGGTTACCGCAGCGCCTCGGCCACTACGACGTCCGGCTCGAATGGTGGCTTACGGACGGAGAATGGCAACTGGCGCGCTTGAACTGGGAGTGACCAGTTGCCGAGCGCGGCTTGGGGCGGCGACGCTTAGGACGACTCGCCGCGCCAAATCAGCTCGCTGGTGTCGTAGCCACGCTTGCGCGCCTCGTCGAGCAGCCTGTCGCGCGTTGCCGCGTCGATCTCCTTGTCCCTCGACAGTAGCCAGAGGTTGTCCCGATCCGGGCTGCCGACCAGCGCCACGCTGTAGTCATCGGCCAGATAGAGAATCCAGTAATGCCCCTTGGTCAGGCCCGGGAAGAGCTTGCTGAACCAGTTGTCGAAGCGAACCCACAGCTTGTCCGTTCGCCCCTCCTGCTGAGGGAACGCTTCGCCTTGCGCCTGCTTCCATTCGCCATCGGTTGTTTCACAGCGATTGGTCACGGCCATACGGCCGTCGTTCTGCAGACGATAGTTGGCTTCCGATCGGACGCAGTTACGCTGGAAGAACATAGGCAATCTCGCCTGCTCGTACCAGGCGCCCTGGTAGCGTTTCAGGTCGACCTGCCCGGCTGTGTCCGGCCCGTCGACATCGTTACCGGAGCCGGCACATCCAGAGATAAGCAGTACTGAGAAAAGCGCAACCAGCAGACGCATGCGACCTCCTTATTTCAGGCCTTGGCCAGAGAACATCATGACTTTGTCGCCTGCGAACTGGATGCTGATGAAGCGATTCTTCTGGCCCCAGGTGCAACTCGACATGCCCAGCGCACCCGCGCACTCACCCGGCTTGCCCAGCAATTCTTCAACCTCGACGCGGGACATCCCGGCCTGCAACTTGGCGAAGTTTTCCTGGGTCACTGGGCTGCACGCAGCCACCAGCACGACAGCCACGATCAGCGATAAATAGCGCAACGACATGAAAGGATCCTTTGTTGGTCGGCAACGGGCCTTGCTTGGCCTTGCCTTGCGATAACAGATAGAAAACGAGCCGCCCAGGAAGGTTCCTGGGGAAAGCTAGAAGCGCGAGCCGGGCTCGGCAAGAAAAGCCCGTTCGGCCTCGCTGGAGGTGCGTCCGAGTATTTCGTTGCGATGGGGGAAGTGGCCAAAACGGGCAATGACCTGCCGATGGCGTTCAGCGAAGTCGAGGAAACCGGCAAACAGCTTTCGCTCATCTGTATCGGCAATGCCAAGAAGCTGCTCGAACTGCTGAACGGCCTGATCCTGGACGCTGAGATCTTCAGCGTGCTCCAACACCAGGTAGATAAACACTCGCTGGATCGGTGCAAGCAGGACGTCGCCGCCGTGGGCCATGCCGTCCCGCACAAGCTGCAGTGCGCGTTCGCCGCCGGCGAACGCCTGCGGTGTGCCGCGATGGATCATGCGCGGCAGTTGGTCGAGCAAAAGGACAAGCGCGAGCCAGCCCTGCGGCGACCCTGCCCAATCGTTCAGCTCACCGGCAAGTGCTCGTTCGCTGAGGCCACCGAAACGTTCCCGCGCTTCGGCATCCTGTTCAGGCTTGTAGCCGAACCAGAGGCCGTTCTTCGCGTCTGCTATTTCAGTGGCGGTAACGCCCTCACCGAACCACCAGTTCAGTAAATCCTTTGAGGACGAGGTCACTTGTCAGGCCTTGTGGTAACCGGTGACGCGCTCGACTTCTTCCTTGGAGCCCAGGAACACCGGGACACGCTGGTGCAGCGACTCGGGCTGCACGTCGAGGATGCGCTGAGTGCCGGTGGTTGCCGCGCCGCCGGCCTGTTCGATGATGAAGGACATCGGGTTGGCTTCGTACATCAGGCGTAGCTTGCCGGCCTTGCCAGGCTCGCGGGAATCGCGCGGGTACATGAACATGCCGCCGCGGGTCAGGATGCGGTGCACATCGGCGACCATCGAGGCGATCCAGCGCATGTTGTAGTTCTTGGTGAGCGGGCCTTCTTCGCCGGCCAACAATTCACTGACGTAGCGCTGCACCGGTGCTTCCCAGTGGCGCTGGTTGGACATGTTGATGGCGAATTCGGCGGTGCTTTCCGGCACGCGGAGGTTTTCGTGAGTCAATACGAAGCTGCCCAGTTCGCGGTCGAGGGTGAAGGCCATGACGCCGTTACCCAGGGTCAGTATCAGCATGGTTTGCGGGCCGTAGATCGCGTAACCGGCAGCGACCTGTTTGGTACCCGGCTGCAGAAACGCTTCCTCACCGAGCGCATCATTCTGGCTAAAGCAATGGTCCGGGCAACGCAGCACCGAGAAAATGGTGCCGACCGACACGTTGACGTCAATGTTGCTGGAGCCGTCCAGCGGATCGAAGACAAGCAGGTAAGCGCCCTTCGGATACTTGCCAGGGATCTGGTAAGCGTTGTCCATTTCTTCGGACGCCATGCCGGCCAGGTGACCGCCCCACTCGTTGGCTTCAAGCAGGATTTCGTTGGACAGAACGTCGAGCTTTTTCTGCACTTCGCCCTGGATGTTCTCGCTTTCGGCGCTGCCGAGCACACCGCCCAGCGCGCCTTTGGAGACCGCGTGGCTAATTTCCTTGCACGCTCGGGCCACTACTTCGATAAGGAAGCGCAGATCTGCAGGAGTGTTGTTGCTGCGGGTCTGCTCAATCAAGTAGCGACTCAGAGTTACGCGTGACATGGAATGGCTCCGGAGGGATGGGTAAGCCCGCGCAGTTTAGCAGGCCAGGGGGAAACTAACCCCCCTCAGACCTGCCGACGGTGTGCAGAGTTCAGCGGAGCGGTAAAGGGCCTGCAAGCTTCCGCCTCCAACATCCCAGAACCGCTTTTGTGCCAAACAGACAACGGTCTGATCAGCCACCCATTCCCCGTCACAGCACTTTCCAGATTTCCTCGGCGTATTCGCGAATAGTCCGATCGGAGGAGAACCAGCCGGTGCGTGCGGTATTGAGCACCGCTGAACGCCACCAGCTGTCCGCATCGCGCCAGCACGCCTCGACTTCCAGCTGCGCCTGCCAATAGGCTTCGAAGTCGGCACAGACCATGAAGGTATCGTGCCATTTCAGGCCGTCGATCAAGGCGGTATAGCGACCCGGATCTTCAGCCGAGAAGGCTCCATTGCGGATTGCCATCAATACTTCGTTCAGTCGCGGCGAACCGATGATGGTGGCTTCGGCGTTGTACTCGTTGGCCTGTTTGCGCGCCTCGACCTCTTCGGCAGTCATTCCAAAGATGAACATGTGCTCGGCGCCGATCTGCTCGCACATTTCGACGTTGGCGCCATCCAGCGTGCCGATGGTCAGCGCGCCATTGAGGGCGAATTTCATGTTGCTGGTTCCCGACGCCTCGAGTCCGGCGGTAGAGATCTGCTCGGACAGGTCCGCGGCCGGGATGATGCGCTCGGCCAGGCTGACGTTGTAGTTGGGCAGGAACACGACCTTCAGCAAGCCACGCACCGTCGGATCATCATTAATGGTCCGCGCGATATCGTTGGTCAGCTTAATGATCAGTTTGGCCGTGTGATAACTGGCCGCCGCCTTGCCGGCAAAGATCTTCACGCGCGGTACCCAATGGCCGCCCGGATCGGAGCGAATCGCCTGGTACAGCGCGACGGTATGCAACAGGTTCAGCAACTGTCGTTTGTATTCGTGGATGCGCTTGACGTGCACATCGAACAACGCATTCGGATCGACGCTGATCCCCAGCCGATCCTGAATCATGCGCGCCAGCAATTGCTTGTTGCCCAGGCGCTGGGCTGCGAAGCGGGCACGAAAATCCGGCTGATCGGCGCAGGGCTCCAGCTGGCGCAGTAGCGTCTCCGGTGAATCAAGCAGCTCTTCACCGACGTGATCGACCAGCAAACGGGTCAGCTGGGGGTTGGCCTGATACAGCCAGCGGCGGAAGGTGATGCCGTTGGTCTTGTTGCTGATCCGCTTGGGATACAGCGAATGCAGATCCGTAAACACCGTCTCGCGCATCAGACCGGTGTGCAGTGCCGACACCCCGTTGACGCAGTGCGAACCGAGAAACGCGAGGTTGCCCATGCGCACGCGGCGGCCATGGCCTTCCTCGATCAGCGAGACCGATCGCAGCAGGTTTACGTCGTGGATACCGCGCTCACGCAAGGCATCGAGGTGCTGGGCATTGATCAGGTAGATGATCTGCATGTGCCGCGGCAACAGACGCTCCATCAGCCCTACGGGCCAGGTTTCCAGCGCCTCGGGCAGCAGCGTGTGGTTGGTATAAGACAGCGTACCGACGGTCAGCTCCCAGGCCTTACGCCAGGGAATGTCGTGCACATCCACCAGCAAGCGCATCAACTCGGCAACCGCAATGGCGGGGTGCGTGTCGTTGAGCTGAATCGCAGCGAACTCGGGCAGGTTCAACAAGGTTCCGCGCTGGTCCAGGTGGCGCCGTATCAAATCCTGCAGCGAAGCGGCGACGAAGAAATACTCCTGCCGCAGGCGCAGTTCCTGCCCCGCCTCGGTGCTATCGGCGGGATACAGCACACGGGAAATACTTTCAGCGCGCGCTTCCTCGGCAACCGCCCCGATGTGGTCGCCGGCGTTGAAGCGCTCTAGATGAAAATCCGCCTCGGCCCGCGCACGCCACAGGCGCAGCGTATTGACGCTGGCGCCACGCCAACCCACCACGGGCGTGTCGTAGGCAATTGCACGTACGCCTTCGGCCCAGTGCCAGAAATGCTTGGGCTGATCGGAGCTGCTGCCGTCCGATGGCATCGCTGCCACGCTACCGCCGAAGCCGATCAGGTAGCTGACTTCCGGGCGCTCGAATTCCCAGGGGTTACCGAAGTTCAGCCAGGTTTCGGTCTGCTCGTGTTGCCAACCATCGACGATCGCCTGGCGGAACAGGCCGTGATCGTAGCGGATGCCATAGCCGTGCGCGGCCACACCGAGGGTCGCCATGCTTTCCATGAAGCAGGCTGCCAGCCGCCCCAGGCCTCCATTACCCAGTGCGGCGTCAGGCTCGAGCACACGAATGTGGTCGAAGTCGACATCTACGCCGGCCAGCGCCTCGCGCGCGACATCGAGCAGGCCCAGGTTGCTGAGGCTGTCGGTGAGCAGACGGCCGATCAGAAATTCCAGCGAGAGGTAATAGACCCGCTTCTTGCCTTCGCGATAGCCCTGCCGGGTACGATCCATCCACTGGTCGATCATGCGGTCACGGGTGGCCAGCGCCACCGCCTCGAACCAGTCATGGTCGGAGGCATGCTCGGGGTCCTTGCCGATCGAGTAGGTCAGCTTGCTGATCACGTTTTCACGAAAAGCAGTGACCTTATCGGCGTTGGGAGCGGTCGTTTCTTGCGTCATGGACAGACCTCGTGGCGCTGAGAATAGGAAAATGAGGGGTTCATGGCGGCGCCGGGCCACCGCTGTAAATGGCAATGCAAACAGGTTTGCAGGTTTCGTCTGAGTTTGCGTGACCGTCTGTCCGGCGTTCGACTCGTCGGATTCGCTGGAAATTCCGCGCCGTGTCGTTATGATCGCGCGCCGCCATTACCGATACCGCCCTCGTGAAGACACGCATAATCGCTTCAGCCGACCCCGACCGCCTGGAGACCTGGGCTCGATACAGCAACGGGCTGTGCCGCGATTGCCAAGCGACCTGCTGCACGCTGCCCGTCGAAGTGCGTTTCGACGACCTGATTCGCCTGGAGCTGGTCGACGCTTTCGAGCGTGACGAACCACCTAAGAATGTTGCCAAGCGCTTGAGCAAAGCCGGCATCGTCGAGCACTTCAATCAGAAGCACGGCATCTTCACCCTGACCCGCCTGGCCAACGGCGATTGCCTCTTCCTCGATCGCAAGACACGCTTGTGCACGGTCTACGCCAAGCGCCCGGACACCTGCCGCAACCATCCGCATGTCGGCCCACGGCCCGGCTATTGCGCGTACCAGCAGAAACAACCGGCTCGCTGAACAGGCGCCGCGCATCCAGAAGCCTTTATCGGGGCGCTAAAAAGCATTTCGGAAACTGGCAATATCGTGACTCAGCAGTCATGCTTGACGTCTGCCTGTATCCGCAAACGTTTTAGGAATCCGCCCGGCATGAGCCGTGATAGCCGCTACCTGGAAGCCATCCTGCACCACGACATCCCGCTGACCCGAGCAATGGGCTTGCGTGTCGAGCATTGGGAAAATCATGAGCTGCGCTTGAAGGTCCCGTTGCAAGCGAACATCAACCACAAGAGCAGCATGTTCGGTGGCAGCCTGTACTGCGCTTCGGTGCTGGCGGGCTGGGGGTGGCTGCATCTGCGCCTGCGCGAAGCCGGCATCGACGACGGTCATATCGTGATCCAGGAAGGGCAGATTGACTATCCGCTTCCAGTAGTCGATGACGCTACGGCCATCTGCTCGGCGCCGGACGAGGGGGCCTGGGAACGTTTCGAGACCATCTACCGCCGCCGTGGCCGCTCGCGTCTGACGCTTCACAGCCGCATTCTCGCCGCCGATGGCCGTGACGCGGTGCGTTTCACCGGTCAGTTTGTGCTGCATAAGTAACCCAGCCGCTCACCGCTCTGCTTCGGTGCGCTGAACCTCAGGTTCGCGCACTCAGTTCCTCCAGCGCGCCTAGTGCCAAAGGCCTCGACACTAGGTTGCGTTGCTGCTCGCGGTCATCTTCAGTTCGCTACCAGCCTTGCCTCCAACCGAACGTGTGACGGTGCACGCCATGCCGACTGCGTACTGGCACCTCGACACTTCGGGGACTACCCTCCCGCTTGCCAACAATAAAAACAGCATCGAGGATACCGACACCATGGGCATGTCCCGTATAGCCTTCCTATCGTTCAGTGTTCTGCTCGTTCTCTCAGGCGCAGCCCGTGCGGAGCTGCCGAAGAACTACCAGATCATCCTGCAGACCGACAATTTCCCACCATTCAACATGGGGCCCAACCACAAAAATTTCGCTCGTGGAGACGAGGTTCTGGGCATCGCCACCGACACCGTGCGGGAAATATTCAAACGCGCCGGCATTGATTACAGCCTGACGCTGCGCTCGCCCTGGGACCGCATCTACAGCCAGACCCTCGCGGATGCCGGCCATGGCCTGTTCTCCGTCACCCGCACCGTGCAGAACGAAGGGCAATTCAAGTGGGTTGGCCCTCTGGCCCGATACGAAAGCGTGCTGCTCGCGGCAGCGGACACGCGCGTCGACCTGCGCACGCTGATGCAGGCCAAGGGGCTCCAGATCGGTGTGCAGAAAAGCAGCGGTGTCAGCCAATATCTGGAGAGCCAAGGCCTACGACCGACTGATAGCCTCAGCGAAGAGGAAAACCTGCGCAAACTGCTCAGCGGCCGCTTGGATCTATGGGCAACGGCCGATCCGGTCTGGCGTTACCACGTCAGGGAGCACGGAGCAGAAGGCATCAAGCCGGTGCTGAATCTTCGCGCTGAAGATCTATACCTGGCGCTGCACAAAGACACGCCCGACGAAGCCGTCGAGCGTTTGCAACGCGCACTCAATGAAGTGATCGGCGAGGGCTACGCAGGCTGCAGCAAAACCCCCGACCTTTGCTACCTGATCCGTGACCGCAAGGCACCGTGACAGCATCGGCTCGCGGCAACGATCACACGTAGCGCGACTTCGGTGTAGCCATTGGCAGCGGGCCGTCGCCGATCAGACGGAACTCGCCCTTGGCCGCATCGTAGGCGCGGATTTCGCTGGTGCCGATGTTGTAGACCCAGCCGTGAATGAACAGCTGCCCGCTGGCTAGCCGCGCCGCGACTGAGGGGTGCGTGCGCAGGTGATCGAGCTGGGCCAGCACGTTCTCTTCGGTCAGCACGCCCAGCGTGTTGTGATCGGCGCAGCCGCAGTTTTCCTCCACCACCGTCCTGGCCACTTCGGCGTGACGCAGCCAGCTGCGTACGGTCGGCATGCCGTCGAGGCTCTTCGGATCCAGCACCGCTTTCATCGCGCCGCAATCGGAATGCCCGCAGACGATGATGTGATGCACACCAAGCGCCATCACCGCGAACTCGATGGCGGTCGACACGCCGCCGTTCATGATGCCGTAGGGCGGCACGATATTGCCGACATTACGGGTCACGAACAGGTCGCCTGGCGAACTCTGGGTGATCAGCTCCGGCAGAATGCGTGAATCGGCACAGGTAATGAACATTGCTCGCGGCGTCTGTTCGTGGGCCAGTTTGCTGAACAGCTCACGCTGCTCCGGGTAGATGTCTTCGCGGAACCGAATGACCCCCGCGATCAGGTGGTCGAGCGCCTCCTGCGCTGATTCGAGTGACTTGTCTTCGAGACTCATAACACGATCTCTCTTATGGTTTGGTTAGCTACGAAATTGCACGCGTGTGGCCGGACACTGCACAGATGTGACAGGCCGCGGCCGAACGTCGGCGCTTACCCCGACGTGATGAACCTTTAGCGGTGGCTTCAAAAGATGGACCAGCCAATGCGCTGCGAAAGCTTTTCCAGTGCCGCCATACCGATCAGTGAATTGCCCGCCTGGTTGAGTTCAGGCGACCAGACGCAAACCGTGAAACGCCCCGGCACCACGGCTACGATGCCGCCGCCGACACCGCTTTTTCCAGGCAGGCCGACACGATAGGCAAAGTTGCCCGCCTCGTCGTAGAGCCCGCTGGTGGCCATGATGGCATTGACCTGTTTGGCCTGGCGCGGGCTCAGCACGGGCTCACCTCCGTTCAGACAGGCCCCGTCCCGCGCGAGGAAACCGAACGCACGGGCCAGATCGATGCAGTTCATGCGTAGCGCACAGTGATGAAAATAGCTGCGCAACACCGCCTCGACATCATTGTGGAAGTTACCGAACGCCTGCATCAGATACGCCATCGCGGCGTTCCGCGCACGGTGCTGATACTCCGAATCGGCCACCACCGAGTCGGACACGATCAGTGGGTTACCCGACAGATGTCGAACGAAATCGCGCATGGACAGGGCTGGCACGGCAAAGCGCGACTGGTTGATGTCGCAGATCACCAGCGCGCCGGCATTGATGAAGGGGTTGCGCGGCCGGCCGCGCTCGAACTCCAGCTGCACCAGCGAGTTGAACGGCTGACCGGACGGCTCATGGCCCAGCCGCTCCCACAGCGACTCGCCGCTATGCTGGATCGCCTGGACCAGGCTGAACACCTTGGAAATGCTCTGGATCGAAAATGGCGTTTTCGCATCGCCTGCGTAGTAGAGCTCACCGTCGGCGCTATACACAGCGATACCCAGCTGATCAGCCGGCACGCCTGCAAGCGCAGGAATGTAATCGGCTACCTTGCCCTGCCCCAACAGCGGGCGAACTTCATCGAGGATTTCTTCAAGCAGCGCTTGCATATCGTGCGGCTCCAACCAGGTCTGCTGGATGGACGCCTCAGGCTCCGATCGCATCACACAAGCGCGCTCAGCGTAAGGCTGTCTGGCCACTTCGCAGCGAGTCGGATTCCGGTCAGGTCTGTCATTCGGCCTCCTTTTGCCCGGTAGTCTTTCCAATCGACTCGGTTGCGTGAGCCGCGGCGGCACGCATAAAAAGGGAGCCTTTCGGCTCCCAAGGGACAACAGTCAGGCTTCAATCTCGATCAGAAGATCGCCAGGCGTCACCCGGTCGCCTTTAGCCACATGCACCGCCTTCACCGTGCCGGCGAGAGGCGCCTGGATTTCGGTCTCCATCTTCATCGCTTCACTGATCAGCACCGGCTGCCCGGCCCTGACCGTATCGCCTTCCTTGACCAGCACATCGACCACGTTGCCGGGCATGCTGGTGCTCACATCGCCCGGCGCACTGGCCTGTTTGCGCTGCCCGGCGCTGCCGCCGCCGACGAAGTTGTTCAGCGGCTCGAACACCACTTCTTCCGGCATGCCGTCGATGGAGAGGAAGAAGTGCCGCTTGCCCTCGCCCTTGACGCCAACACCGGTGATGTCGACGCGATAGGTCTCGCCGTGCACGTCGATGACAAACTCGGTCGGCACCCCTTCGCCACTGGCGACGCCCACCGCGCTGCCATCCGGGATCGGCAGCAGCACTTCCGGTTGCAGCGTGCCGGCTTCGCGCTCTTCAAGGAATTTGCGGCCGATGTCCGGGAACATGGCGTAGGTCAGCACGTCTTCTTCGGACTTGGCCAGCGCACCGACTTCCTGGCGCAGCTTGTCCAGCTCCGGCTTGATCAGGTCCGCCGGGCGGACCTCGATGATCTCTTCACCACCGATCGCCTGGCGTTGCAGCTTGGCATCGATAGTGCCCGGCGCCTTGCCGTAGCGGCCCTGCAGGTAGAGCTTCACCTCGTTGGTAATGGTCTTGTAGCGTTCGCCGGCGAGCACGTTGAAGAACGCCTGGGTGCCGACAATCTGCGAAGTCGGGGTCACCAGCGGCGGGTAGCCGAGGTCCTTGCGCACGCGCGGGATCTCGGCCAGGACCTCATCCATGCGGTTGAGCGCGCCTTGCTCCTTTAGCTGGTTAGCCAAATTGGAAATCATCCCGCCCGGTACCTGATTGACCTGCACACGGGTGTCGACGCCGGTGAAGTCGCTCTCGAATTGGTGGTACTTCTTGCGCACCGCGTAGAAGTACAGGCCGATTTCCTGTAGCAGTTCCAGATCCAGACCCGTGTCGTAGGGCGTGCCACGCAGCGCGGCGACCATCGACTCGGTGCCCGGATGGCTGGTGCCCCAGGCCATGGAGGAAATGGCGGTATCGATGTGGTCGGCGCCGTTCTCGATGGCTTTCAGCTGGCACATGCTGGCGACGCCAGCCGTGTCGTGGGAGTGGATGAACACTGGCAGGTCGACCTCGACCTTCAGCGCCCGGACCAGATCGCCGGTGGCGAACGGCGTGAGCAGGCCGGCCATGTCCTTGATCGCGATGGAGTCGACGCCCATGTCGCGCATGGTCTTGGCCTGCTCGACGAAGAGTTCGACGGTGTGCACCGGGCTGGTGGTGTAGGCAATGGTGCCCTGGGCGTGCTTGCCGGTCTTCTTCACGGCCTTGATCGCGGTTTCCAGGTTCCGCACGTCGTTCATCGCATCGAAGATGCGGAACACGTCGATGCCATTTTCCGCCGCCTTGGCACAGAAGGCCTCGACCACGTCATCGGCATAGTGGCGGTAACCCAGCAGGTTCTGCCCACGTAACAGCATCTGCAGCCGCGTGTTCGGCAGCGCCGCCTTGAGCTGGCGCAGGCGTTCCCACGGGTCTTCCTTGAGGAAGCGCACGCAGGCATCGAATGTGGCGCCGCCCCAGACTTCCAGCGACCAGTAGCCGACGCGGTCGAGCTTGTCGCAAATCGGCAGCATGTCCTCGGTGCGCATGCGGGTGGCCAGCAGGGACTGGTGAGCGTCGCGCAGGATAGTGTCGGTAACGGTAATCTTCTTTTGAGCAGTCATGGTTCGTTCCTCACAGTCCTGCGTGGGCGGCGATAGCGGCAGCGATGGCCAGGGCCAGTTCGCCCGGCTTGCGTTTGATCGAGTAATTCAGCAGTTCCGGATGGTTATCGACGAAGCTGGTGTTGAATTGCCCGCTGCGGAAATCCGGATTGTCGAGAATCTTCTGGTAATAGGTGGCCGTGGTTTTCACGCCCTGTACGCGCATGTCGTCCAGCGCCCGCGAGCCGCGGGCCAGCGCCTCCTCCCAGGTCAGCGCCCAGACAATCAGCTTCAGGCACATGGAGTCGTAATAAGGCGGGATGGTGTAGCCGGTGTAGATCGCCGTGTCGGTACGCACGCCGGGACCGCCAGGTGCGTAGTAACGCGTGATCTTGCCGAAGCAGGGCAGGAAGTTGTTGCGTGGTTCCTCGGCGTTGATGCGGAACTGCAGCGCGAAACCGCGGTACTGGATGTCCTCCTGCTTGACCGACAACGGCAGGCCGGAGGCGATACGGATCTGCTCGCGGACGATGTCGATACCGGTGATTTCCTCGGTGATGGTGTGCTCCACCTGCACGCGGGTGTTCATTTCCATGAAGTACACCTCACCCTCGGCGAGCAGGAACTCCACGGTGCCGGCGTTCTCGTAACCCACCGCCTTGGCCGCACGCACCGCCAGGTCGCCGATATAGGCGCGCTGTTCCGGGGTGAGCTGCGGGCTGGGGGCGATCTCGATGAGTTTCTGGTTACGGCGCTGGATCGAACAGTCGCGCTCGAACAGATGTACGGTGTTGCCAAAGGAGTCGGCGAGAATCTGGGCCTCGATGTGCTTCGGTTCGACGATGCACTTTTCCAGGAACACGTCGGCGGAACCGAACGCCTTGGTCGCCTCGGAGATCACTCGCGGGTAGGCCTGTTCCAGCTCTTCACGCGAGTTGCAGCGGCGGATACCGCGGCCACCACCGCCGGAGGTCGCCTTGAGCATCACCGGATAGCCAATGCCGTCCGCCGCCGCCAGCGCCTGCTCGACATCCGCCACGTTGCCTTCAGTACCGGGTGTGACCGGCACGCCGGCCTTGATCATGCTGCGCCGTGCTTCGGTCTTGTCACCCATACGGCGAATCACTTCGGCGCTGGGGCCGACAAAGCGGATACCGCGCTCGGCGCAGATTTCTGCCAGCTCGGCGTTCTCGGAGAGGAAACCATAGCCGGGATGCAGGGCATCGCAACCGGTCTCCACGGCAAGGTTCACCAGCTTGCGTGGGTTCAGGTACCCCGCCAGCGGGTCTTCACCAATGAAATACGCTTCATCGGCGCGCTTGACGTGCAGGGCGTGGCGGTCAGGTTCGGCAAAAACCGCTACCGAGCGCACGCCCATTTCGGCACACGCCCGCACGATGCGGACGGCAATTTCACCGCGATTGGCGATCAGCAGCTTTTTGATCACGCTGTCATCCCTCGGTCGATGGGGCAAAGGCCGCCTGGCGGAGGCCGTGTAGCGCTTGCATCCCGTGCAAGCCCATAAACCCTACGCCCATCAGAGTGATAACTGAAAATAAATAATAGTTTGCTGCTGGATAGGTAATTACTTATAGCTAAAGAATTTACAGCCCAACGGCATCATTTTTTTCGCGATAAATATGACCAAACGCGTGGGAGGATTGGCATGCAACAGGCGGGTCGGCAGGAAGGGCGCAGCCTTGAATAGCGGCCGCTCCGGCTATCTGACGCGTTCAGCTATCAGTGGCGACGGCGCGGATGCGATTCACCATACTTCGCAGGCCATTGCCGCGAGTCGGCGATATGTGCCGAAACAGGTCGAGGCTGCGAAACACTTCGTCGATGTCGACCGCCAGTAGGTCCTCGGGGGTGCGAGCGTTCAGCGCGACCAGCACGATCGCGGCCAGCCCTTTGACGATGATCGCGTCGCTGTCGATGAGAAAGAACAGCTTGCCGCTCGCCGGATCTTTCAGATGGGTCAGCCAGACCTGACTCTGGCAGCCCTGGACGAAGTTGTCTTCGGTGCGCGCGTCATCGGGAAATGTCGGCAATTTGCGGCCCAGATCGACGATATAGGCGTAGCGGTCTTCCCAGTCATCAAGCACGTCGAACGCGTCCACGACGTCGTCCAGACGAATGTCGGTGCCGAGGCTGGTGTGGGTAAAGTCGGTACTGGTCGTCATAAGGCGCGGTTCGATTCTGTGGGCATCATTGTGGATGGGTAACGGGCTGCATGAGGTGTCACCTCACAGCATCCCCAGTTCCAGCTTGGCTTCGTCGGTCAACATATCGCTGTTCCACGGCGGGTCAAAGGTGATTTCCACCGCCACGTCTTCGACGTTAGGAACCTCTTGGAGCTTTCGCTTGACGTCGTCGGCGATGACCTGGCCCATGCCACATCCCGCCGCCGTCAACGTCATCAAGACGTCGATCCGGTGTCCGCTGATCCTGCAATCGTAGATCAGCCCCAGGTCGACAACGTTCACCGGAATTTCCGGGTCGTAGCAGGCGCGCATGGCTTCCCATACCTGGCTCTCATTGATCGAGCCATCCGCGGTCTCCTCGAACCTGTTCTGCAGCGGCTGCTTGCCCAGCCCGTCGGCGTTATGGCCTTCGATACGTACCAGGTTGCCATTCAGCGCGACGGTAAAGCTGCCGCCCAGCGACTGGGTAATGGTTACGAACGTATCCGCCGGGACCATAACCTCGGTACCCGAAGGCACCAGTCGGCCGGCTATTTCGCGTTTGGTAAGCACTACTTCCCGTTCATGCATGTTATCGGGCTCCTCTATCTTGGCTGTCCCAGCAGCGCACATGCGCCGTGACGCCTTCGGTCATTTGAGTCATTCGTCAGCTCCGCGCGGGCTATGGGCAAGCCGTTGAACCGCCACGGCAGCCAGCTAAACACTAAGCCTGTCGTGCCGCGACGCTGCTATGGCGCAAACAGCCAGCCGGCGCGCCAGGCGGCGGTACGAAACGCCCCGCGGGTGTTGCCTTACCCGGCAAACAGCCGCTGCAGTTTCGTCAGCGCCCGGAACAGCTGATCAACCTCCTCCAGTGTGTTGTAGAACGCGAAGGAAGCGCGTGCCGAGCCGCTCTCGCCGAAGCGCTCCATCAGCGGCATGGCGCAGTGATTACCGGTGCGGATGGCGATGCCCTGCTGATCGAGCAAAGTGCCGATGTCGCTGGAATGCAGCCCCTGAATCTGAAACGACAATACGGGGACCTTATGCGGCGCAGTGCCCATGACCGTCATGCCCGGCACCGTCTCGACCAGCTCGTTGGCGCGTTGCAACAGTGCTTGTTCCGCCGCCTCCACAGCCTCGCGGCCAAGCCCGTCGAAATACTGGATGGCGGCTTCGAGTCCAATGGCTTCGGCGATCGCTGGTGTGCCGGCTTCGAACCGATGAGGCAATGCCGCCCAGGTGGTTTTCTCGAACGTCACCCGCTCAATCATTTCTCCGCCACCCTGAAACGGCGGCAATTGCTCGAGGATGCTTTCACGCCCGTACAGCACGCCAATCCCGGTCGGCCCCAGCAGCTTGTGGGATGAAAACGCGTAGAAGTCGCAGTCCAGTTTGCGGACATCCACCTTCAGATGCGGGACCGCCTGGGCGCCGTCGATAACCGTGATAACGCCCTGGGCCCGGGCTTTGGCGACCATCTCGCGAACCGGATTGATCGTCCCCAGCACATTCGACACGTGCGCCATGGCCAGCACGCGGGTTCGATCCGTCAGCTGTTCGCTGAAACTTTGCCGGTCCAGCTCGCCTTCGTCGGTGACCGCGACGACCCGCAGCTCAGCGCCGGTGCGCTCGCAGACCATCTGCCAGGGCACGATATTGGCGTGATGCTCCATGTGGGTAACGAGAATCTGGTCACCGGGCTTGAGCATCGAGGCCAAGCCGTTGGCGACGATGTTGATGGCCTCGGTGGTGCCTCGGGTCCAGATGATCTCCCGCGTACTGGCAGCATTGATGAATGCGCGGACCGTTTCGCGGGCCGACTCGAACGCGACGGTGGCCCTATCGCCCAGGGTGTGAGCGCCGCGGTGCACGTTGCTGTGCGAGGTGCGGTAGTAATGATCCATCGCCTCGATGACCGGGACAGGTTTCTGCGCTGATGCAGCGTTGTCCAGGTACACCAACGGCTTGCCGTTGACCGTCTCGCCAAGAATCGGGAAATCAGCCCGAATACGGTCGATATCCAGCCGCCGCGCGCTGGGCATGACGGACGTCGGGGCGGGAGTCGGGGTGGAGCCTGCGCGGCGGACAGCTTCGGTCATGACAGGTCAATCCTCAATAAGGTTGTTCTGGATGAAACCGGCCAGCCGCTCATCGATCCACGCGCGTACGTCTTCCAGCGGAATCTGGGCGACCAGCTCGTTGATGAAGCCCATGCTCAGCAGGGTCCTGGCCTCGGCCCGGTCAATGCCGCGAGACAGGAGATAGAACATCGACTCTGGGTCCAGCTGGCCAATGGTGGCGCCGTGGCCGCATTTGACGTCATCAGCGTAAATTTCTAGCTCGGGCTTGGTGTCGATTGCGGCGTGTGGCGACAGCAGCAGATTCTTGCTGTTCATCTGCGCACTGGTCTTCTGGGCATCGCGGTGGATATGAATGCGACCGTTGAAGACGCTGTGGGACGTGCCCGCAGCCATGCATCGGTAATTCTCTTCGCTGGTGCAATTGGCGGCGATGTGTTCGAGCACCGTATGGTTGTCGTAGTGCTGACTGTTCTGGGTGACGGCAACGCCATTCAGCAGGCATTGCGCACCGGGCGCCTCGAAACGGACCTGCAGGTCATGCCGACGCAGCGTGCCGCCAAAGCCAAAGCAGTGACTTTCGAAACGGCTGCCGCCCGCCAGGCGCACGCCCGTCGCCCCGATGTGGCGAACCGATTCGGGTTCGAGAGCAAGACGGATGTAGGTCAGCGTCGCGCCCTCGCCGACATCCGCTTCGGTGACCGCATTAACCAGATAAGGCTGCGCGTCGGTGGCTTCATACTGCTCAACCAGCGTAAGCGTGCTGCGCTCAGCCATCGTCAGCATGACCCGCGGATAAACCGAACCGCTCTGCTGAGCATCCGTCAGAACTTGGACATAGAGAGGGCGGTCGACTTCGGTCCCGGCCGCGACCTCGACCAGCACGCCATCTTCCAGGCGTGCCGTGTTCAGGCGAGCCAGCTGGGTCGTTGCAGTGTCCAGCGCATGGTCGAGACGCTCGGCGAGCTGCTGTGCCCGGTCGACATCGAGCTCGTTGAATGGCGTGACACGAAAGCCCGCTTGGTCCGGCAGTTCCGAGGCGGCGAGATCGACCCGACCGTTGCGAATGGCGATCCGGTAGCCGCTGACCGCCGCGGGTTCCAGCACTTGCATGCCTTCCGCCAGGGCTGGGGCGAGCGCTTCATCGAACGACAGATGGCGGCTGGAATACTTCCAGTTTTCGGTCTTGCGCGTGGGCAGGGGCATATCCTGCAACGCCCTGCCACGTGCTGTTCTGAGCTCACGCAACGGCTGCGGCAAACGCTCGCCGCCGTCAGCCAGAAACGCGGCAGGCAATGTCGGTACTGCCTTCATCATGGCCTCCTTAGCGCGCTACTGCGTCGTTGATGCCCAGCCAGCCGTAGCCTTTTTCTTCCAGCTCGAGCGCCAGCTCCCGCCCGCCGGAGCGGATGATCCGCCCGCCGGCAAGCACGTGCACGTAATCCGGAACGATGTAGGACAGCAGGCGCTGATAGTGGGTCACGACCAGAAAGGAGCGGTCCGGCGAGCGGTTGGCGTTGACCCCATCGGAAACCGTCTTCAGCGCATCGATATCCAGGCCCGAGTCGGTCTCATCGAGAATCGCCAGGCGCGGCTCGAGCAGCATCATCTGCATGATCTCGTTGCGCTTCTTCTCGCCGCCGGAGAAACCTTCGTTGACGCCGCGCTTGAGAAACGAAATGTCCAGATCGACCTCACCGGCGGCCTGCTTGGCCAGCTTCATCAAGCCTACGGCGTCAAGTTCCGGCTGCCCGCGATGCTTGCGCATCGCATTGACTGCCGTGCGCAAGAACTGGATGTTGCTGACACCGGGAATCTCGACCGGGTATTGAAACGCCAGGAACAAACCCTCGCGGGCACGCTCTTCGATTTTCTGCTCGAGCAGGTTCTTGCCGTCCATGATGACTTCGCCAGCGGTCACCTCGAACGCCTCGTGCCCGGCCAGCACTTGCGCCAGGGTGCTTTTACCGGAGCCGTTCGGGCCCATGATCGCGTGCACTTCGCCAGCACCGATCTCCAGGTCGATGCCCTTGAGGATCGGCGTTCCATCGACGCTGGCGTGTAGATTCTTGATACTCAGCATTAGGTTCTAACCTCTCTTTTGACCAATAGGTGCTAGCCGACCGAGCCTTCGAGGCTCACTTCGAGCAACTTGCCGGCTTCCACGGCGAACTCCATCGGCAGCTCCTTGAAGACTTCCTTGCAGAACCCGTTGACGATCATCGACACAGCCTGCTCGGGCTCGATGCCACGCTGGCGGCAGAGGAACATCTGCTCGTCGCTGACCTTCGATGTGGTGGCCTCGTGTTCGACGATAGCGCTCTGGTTCCGGCTTTCGATGTAAGGGAAGGTATGCGCCCCGCACCGGTCACCGATCAGCAGCGAATCGCACTGGGTAAAGTTGCGTGCACCCTGGGCGCCAGGCCCGAACCGCACGAGACCGCGATAGCTGTTGTTGCTGCGCCCGGCGGAAATGCCCTTGGAGATGATCGTGCTGCGGGTGTTCTTGCCCAGATGGATCATCTTGGTGCCGGTATCGGCTTGCTGACGGTTGTTGGTCAGCGCGACCGAATAGAACTCGCCGACGCTGTTGTCGCCCTGCAGGATGCAACTGGGGTACTTCCAGGTAATCGCGGAGCCGGTTTCCACCTGGGTCCAGGAGATACGTGAATTTTTGCCCCGGCACGCGCCGCGCTTGGTCACGAAGTTATAGATGCCGCCGCGGCCCTCGGCATCGCCGGGATACCAGTTCTGTACCGTGGAATACTTGATCTGAGCATCGTCCAGCGCCACCAACTCGACCACCGCCGCATGCAGCTGGTTCTCGTCGCGCATGGGCGCGGTGCAGCCTTCCAGGTAACTGACATAGGCGCCTTCGTCGGCAATGATCAGCGTCCGCTCGAACTGGCCAGTGTTGGCCGCGTTGATCCTGAAGTAGGTGGACAGCTCCATCGGACAGCGCACGCCCTTGGGGATGTAGACAAAGGAGCCATCGCTGAACACGGCGGAGTTGAGCGCCGCGTAGTAGTTGTCGCCCTGCGGAACGACGCTGCCGAGGTACTTTTGGATCAGCTCGGGGTGCGCATGCACCGCCTCGGAAATGGGACAGAAAATCACGCCGGCCTCGGCCAGGCGCTTCTTGAAGGTAGTACCGACGGAAACCGAATCGAACACGGCATCCACGGCGACATCCCGCACCCCGGCCAGCGCGGCGCGCTCGTGCAGCGGAATGCCCAGCCGCTCGTAGGTGCGCAGCAACTCCGGATCGACTTCATCCAGACTCTTCGGGCCATCCTTCTGGGATTTCGGCGCCGAATAGTAGGAGATCGAGTGAGGGTCGACCCGCTCAAACTCGACATGGGCCCAATCCGGCTCGTCCATTTTCAGCCATCGATGGTAGGCCTTCAGTCGCCACTCCAGCATGAACTCCGGTTCGCGTTTGATCGCCGACAGACGGCGGATCACCTCTTCGCTCAAACCGGGTTCGAACGTATCGGCTTCGATTTCGGTGACGAAGCCATGCTCGTATTCGCTTCTGATCAGCTCGTCGACCTGTTTACCTGCGTTGGCCATGATGGACGCTCCGTTCTCTCTCAGGTTTCTACGGTAAGCCCGGCTACAAGGCTGCGGTCGCTGGCGATGTCGTCTCGCCTGTATCTGCGGCAAGCGGCAAGCAGCGGCGATCATCATTCCAGCCATGATCCGCCGGGTTTGTAATTATGGTTTTGACGCTACTGTACATTACCAGAGCAATTTAGTCAGGTATTAAGCGACGATGAAGTGCGATGGTCCAACCCGCTGGTTTTAGCCGAAGGCCGGCCACGATGGTGGGCCTCTCAGAGCGACAGGGTGTGCCTGCTTATACATTGCCGATTCATCGTGTAATGCTTGCATGCTGGGAGCGCAATCAGCGGCGGCACGACGTCAACGACGTGAGGCCACAGCTACCGAACCAAGAATCCGCCGACGAAGGTGCTTGCCGCTAACGATGGCGGCGGCAGGTAATAGACGAGAGCAGCAAGCCGATGCGAAAAAGCATGATGCGGATCACCCTGCGCCAGTTGCAGGTATTCAGGGCGGTCTGTGACAGCCGCTCCTACAGCCGGGCGGCGGAAGAAATGGCGCTGACCCAGCCAGCCGTGAGCCTGCAGATCCGCCAGCTTGAGGAGCTGATCGGCCAACCGTTATTCGAGTATCTGGGAAAAAAACTCTATCTCACTGTCGCGGCCGAAGCCCTGCAGCGCGCCAGCGCCGACATTTTCGGCCGCCTGGACAGCCTGGACATGCAGCTGTCCGATCTGCAGGGCTCGCTTCAGGGGCAACTGACTCTCGCCGTGGAATCGAGCGCCAAGTACATCACGCCGCATCTGTTCGCCGCGTTCAAACGCCAGCATCCCGAAGTCAGCCTGGAATTGGTCGTGGTCAACCACGCCCAGGTGGTCAAGCGCCTGTCGACCAGCCGCGACGACCTGCTGATCATGTCGCAGGTACCAACCGATATGGACCTGGAGTTCATGCCCTTTCTGAACAACCCCATCGTGGCGGTTGCGCCGATGGACCATCCATTGAGCCAGGCAGCTGACCTGACCCTGCAGGACCTGACCGCCTATCCACTGGTCATACGCGAACCCGGATCAGGCACACGCAAAGCGGGCGAAGACTATCTACGGCAGAAGCGCGCGCATTTCGCTCAGACGATACAGGTAGCGTCGCTGGATGCGCTGCGCGAGGCCGTGGTGGCGGGGTTGGGCGTGGCGCTTATGCCACGCCATGCGGTTCACCTGGAACTGACTCACGGCCTGCTGCGAGAGCTGCCGGTTCAGGAACTGCCGCTGTACCGCAGCTGGTGCGTCGTGCATCCCAGAACGAAACGTCTGAGCCCGGTCGCTCAGGCCTTCTTTGCCTTCATCCGTGAGGAGCGCGCTCAGATCAGCGCGCTGGCTACACGTTTTGCCGGTGTTCCGCCTGACGCTCCAGCAGCGGGCTGATCATCAGCAGGTCGGGAAACTCCATCAGCTGCGCATGCAGCTGGCGCTGTTCGTCGTAGCTTTCGATGGCGCGGCGGAAATGCATCCGACGCTCGTCCTGCTGCTTGCGGCGGGCACGGGCATCGAGGTTGACGTAGGCTTCACGGCGCTGGGACATGCGTGGTCTCCGGAACGGGTGTCGGGAGAGCCCAGCATCGAAGCCTCAGATGACGCTATCAGGACGAACAGATGACGGAGCGATGAATGCCGCTCAGAGGGTTGTGCGATGCCTCAATCCTCGTGCGGCTTCACCGACTTTGGTGACAAGCGCAGGCTGCGCAAACTGCGCTTCACGCTCTTGAGGTGATTGACCAGGCTCGGACCGCGCGCCATGGCGACACCCATCGCCAGTACATCGATTACCACCAGGTGGGCGATCCGCGAGGTCAGCGGCGTATAGATTTCAGTGTCTTCCTGCACATCGATGGCCAGGTTGATCGTCGCCAGCTCCGCCAGTGGGGTCTGGCTCGGGCACAGAGTGATCAATGTCGCGCCGGACTCACGCACCACATTGGCGGTGATCAGCAGGTCCTTCGAACGCCCCGACTGGGAGATGCAGATCGCCACGTCGGTGGGTTTCAGCGTGACCGCCGACATCGCCTGCATGTGCGGATCGGAATAGGCCGCCGCGCTGAGCAGCAGCCGGAAGAACTTGTGCTGGGCATCGGTGGCTACCGCGCCGGACGCGCCAAAACCGTAGAATTCGACACGCTCGGCCTTGGCCATGGCGGCCACAGCGCGCTCCAGCGCGTCGGAGTCGAGCTTTTCACGCACTTCAATCAGCGTGTGCAAGGTGGTGTCGAAGATCTTCAGTGCGAAATCGGTGACCGAATCGTTCTCGCTGATAGCGAACTGGCCGAAGCTGGCACCCGCAGCGAGGCTTTGCGCCAGTTTCAGCTTGAGGTCCTGAAACCCGAGGCAACCGATGGCCCGGCAGAAGCGCACGATGGTTGGCTCGCTGACACCCACTGTGTGGGCCAGATCGGCCATCGAACTGTGCATCACGGCAGCCGGATCGAGGAGCACATGGTCGGCCACCTTGAGTTCCGACTTGCGTAACGAACTTCTCGATTGAGCGATGTGTTGCAGCAGGTTCACGTAGGCGACTCACTTTGATCAAAACCCGGCAAGAATGGTCGAACGCTGCGGGTGCGCTCGCACCCGTCATGCCGGCTGGGTTGTAGTGGGCTTGTAGTTATACTACAAGCTTCGCAGTATCGCCCACCTGGGTGCCGTTTAAAACGCAGACGGGGCAGGCAAAACAAGCCCGAAACGGCGGAAGAAGCGGCGTTCAGGTGCCGGCAAATGAGCATTCCGAGACCGTTTTAACGCTGCATTGCCGACGCTGGCAGTTTTAAGCGGCACGTCGATCGACGTCTGTCCACCTTCTAGGAGTGACGCTGTGTCCATTTCCTGCGACATGCTGGTATTTGGCGGTACCGGCGACCTGGCGCTACACAAACTCATCCCTGCACTCTATTACCTGCACCGCGAGCATCGTCTGCATGATGACGTTCGCATCCTGGCAATTGCCCGTCAGGACATCGACCGCAACGCCTACCTGGCGCTGGCCGAGCGTCACCTCCGAGCACAAATTGCACGCACGGACTTCGAGGCCGAGATATGGAATGCGTTCAGCCAGCGCCTCGACTACTTCCCCATGGACGCCACTCAGAGGGGTGAGTACGTCCGTCTCGCGCATCACCTCGGCCAGGCCGAAGGCCGCGTGCGGGTGCACTACCTGGCGACCGCGCCCAACCTGTTCGAGCCCATTGCCTCGAACCTTGAAAGCGCCGGGCTTGCCGGAGAAGACGCGCGCATCGTGCTGGAGAAGCCCATCGGCCACTCCCTCGAATCAGCACTCGAGATCAACGAGGCCATCGGTAACGTCTTCCCCGAATCGCGCATTTATCGGATCGACCACTACCTCGGCAAGGAAACCGTGCAGAACCTCATGGCGCTGCGTTTTGCCAATGCGCTGTTCGAGCCGATCTGGCGCAGCGGCCATATCGATCATGTGCAGATCACGGTGGCCGAGACCCTGGGCGTCGAGGAGCGCGGCAGCTACTACGACCATGCCGGGGCGATGCGTGACATGCTGCAAAATCACCTGCTGCAACTGCTCTGCCTGGTGGCGATGGAAGCCCCGGTGCGCTTCGACGCCAAATCGATACGCGGCGAGAAGGTGAAGATTCTGGAAGCCCTCAAACCGATTACCGGTAACGACGTGCAGGACAAGACCGTGCGCGGGCAGTACGTCGCCGGGCAGATCGGCGGCAATGAGGTGCAGGCTTACTACTTCGAGAAGGATGTCGATAACGACAGCGACACCGAGACCTTTGTCGCCGTGAAAGCCGAGATCGACAACTGGCGCTGGGCCGGCGTGCCGTTCTACCTGCGCACCGGCAAGCGCATGGCGAAGAAGCGTTCCGAGATCATCATCACCTTCAAGCAGGTGCCGCACATGCTGTTCACCAAGGGCGAGGTCAACCGCCTGGTAATTCGCCTGCAGCCCGAGGAAAGCATCAGCCTGCAACTGATGGCCAAGGCACCCGGTAAAGGGATGCAGCTGGAGCCCGTCGAGCTCGACCTGAACCTGGCCCATGCTTTCAGCAGCACACGTCGCTGGGAGGCTTACGAGCGACTGTTGCTGGATGTGATTGAGGGCGACTCGACTCTCTTCATGCGCCGTGACGAGGTGGAAGCGGCGTGGAACTGGGTTGACCCAATCCTCTGCGGCTGGCAGAGCCATTACCGCAAACCCAGACCCTATCCGGCTGGAACCGACGGCCCTGAGCAAGCGCACCAGCTGATCGAGCACCAGGGTCGCCAGTGGTGGCGCTGAGCCAGCCGAGAGCGTCCGCCGTCACTGCCGATTACGCGTTGTATGGCCCGGAATAGAGCTGCCCTGCGCGAGCAGCTGTAACTAACACAGCAAGCAGCTCACAACTAGCAGCTGAACTTTCCAGCGTCGTCGGTAATTGGGCTGCCCAATAAATTTAACCAAATGCGACGAAGTCGCCATCTCCGCGAAGCGAATCGCCGATATCCAACCAAGATATCGGCGACTGAACTTGCCAGTTCTGACCTGCTGATTCAGGGCTTAATCCATCGAGAACTTCGGCAAGTTTTGGCCAGGCAAACGCGGACGTTATCCACAACCGCGCTGGCATTAGCGCAACCCGCGCAAAGCCCTATTCTAAAAGGGCTCCGCTCTGTTGGCTGAGCGTACCGATCTGCTCTTTTGCAGCGCCCTGATCATCTAGCAGAGTCCTCCCAACAACGTGCGCCGACTCGACGCTGATATACGACTGTATATAGGCGCCAGATCGAACCCGATCTTGGCGCTTGGCGAGCAAGTTCAACTTTCGCGATAAACGGCGAACTTCGGAGATATCAGCGCCGATTCAACGCCCATGATCGGCGACTTGGGTTGAGATTAAATTTTTGATGTGTTTATTCTAATAAAGGATTTCAATCAGCAACCCCAAAGGTCTTGTTTTGAGTGTTCCTACCGTAACGCTCCGTCGCCCAACCGACGGCGACGGTTATCCCCTCCATGAGCTGGTAGCGCGCTGCCAACCTCTGGATACCAATTCGGTGTACTGCAACCTTCTGCAATGCTCCGACTTCGCCGACACCTCCATTGCCGCCACAAACGCGGATGGCCAATTGGTAGGCTTCATTTCCGGTTACTGCCCCCCTGCTCGCCCAGACACCCTGTTCGTCTGGCAAGTCGCGGTCGACGCTTCGATGCGCGGTCAGGGTCTGGCGCTGCGCATGCTGATGGCATTGATCGCACGAGTCGCCAGAGAGCAGAGCGTCAGCCAGCTGGAAACAACCATCTCGCCGGACAACGGGGCATCTCAGGCGCTGTTCAAAAAGGCCTTCGCCAAACTTGGCGTGGACTACAGCACCCGCACCCTGTTCTCCCGCGCCGAACATTTCGCCGGCAAGCACGAAGACGAAGTGCTCTACCGCGCCGGCCCGTTCGCCGCACCCCATTCAGAAGAAGAACTAGAGGAAAACGCATGAAAACTTTCGAACTGCACGAATCTGGCGTTCGCAGCTACTGCCGCTCCTTTCCCGTGGTCTTCAAGCAGGCCCGGGGCGCTGAACTCACCACCCGCGAAGGCAAGACGTACATCGACTTTCTTGCCGGTGCCGGCACGCTGAACTACGGCCATAACCATCCGGTACTCAAGCAGGCGCTGCTTGATTACATCGAAGCCGACGGCATCACCCACGGTCTGGACATGTATTCCGAAGCGAAGGAGACCTTTCTCTCCACCTTCGACCGCCTGATCCTCAAGCCGCGCAGCATGAACTACGTCATGCAGTTCACCGGCCCGACCGGCACCAACGCGGTGGAAGCCGCGCTGAAGCTGGCGCGCAAGGTGACCGGCCGCAATAACATCATCAGCTTCACCAACGGCTTCCACGGCTGCAGCATCGGCGCGCTCGCCGCGACCGGCAACAAGCATCACCGTGGCGCCGCCGGCGTTCCGCTGACCGACGTCAGCCGCATGCCCTATGCCAACTATTTCGGTGACAAGGTCAACACCATCGCGATGATGGACAAGCTGCTGACCGATCCGTCCAGCGGTGTCGACAAGCCGGCCGCCGTGATCGTCGAAGTGGTCCAGGGCGAAGGCGGCCTGAACGCCGCGTCCGCTGAGTGGGTCCGCAAGCTGGAAAAGCTCTGCCGCAAGCACGAAATGCTGCTGATCATTGACGACATCCAGGCCGGTTGCGGCCGGACCGGCACCTTCTTCAGCTTCGAAGAGATGGGCATCAAGCCGGACATGATCACCCTGTCCAAGTCGCTGTCGGGCTACGGCCTGCCGTTTGCCATGGTGCTGCTGCGCAAAGAGCTGGACCAGTGGAAGCCGGGCGAACACAACGGCACCTTCCGCGGTAACAACCACGCATTCGTCACGGCGGCTGCCGCCATCGAACACTTCTGGAAGGACGACGAATTCGCCAACAGCGTCAAGGCCAAGGGCAAGCGCATCGCCGACGGCATGCACAAGATTGTCCGCCGCTACGGCCCGGACTCTCTGTTCGTCAAAGGCCGCGGCATGATGATCGGCATCAGCTGCCCGGACGGCGACACCGCCGCCGCCATCTGCCGTCACGCCTTCGAAAATGGCCTGGTCGTTGAAACCAGCGGCGCCCACAGCGAAGTGGTCAAGTGTCTCTGCCCGCTGATCATCAGCGAAGAGCAGATCGACAAGGCCATGAGCATCCTGGACAAGGCCTTCGCCGCCGTGATGTCCGACCAGGACTCCAACCAAGCAGCTTCTTGAGGACCTAACAAATGATCGTACGTACCCTGGCCGAATGCGAGCAGTCCAACCGCAAGATCAAGACCGATACCTGGGACAGCACCCGGATGCTGCTCAAGGACGACAAGATGGGCTTCTCGTTTCACGTGACTACCATCTACGCCAACACCGAGACGCACATCCACTACCAGAACCATCTGGAGTCGGTGTATTGCATGAGCGGTAACGGTGAAATCGAGACCATCGCCGACGGCAAGATCTACAAGATCGAGGCCGGCACGCTGTACATCCTCGACAAGCACGACGAGCACTTGCTCCGTGGCGGCACCGAGGACATGAAGATGGCCTGCGTCTTCAATCCGCCGCTCAACGGCAAGGAAGTTCACGACGAGAGCGGTGTCTACCCGCTGGAGGCCGAAACCGTTTAAGAGGCATGGCGTGATGCGCGGCATCACGCTAACGATGGGTTGTACCCATCCTGCGAGCGACCGTAGGGTGGGTACAACTCGCCAAGCAACCGAAAGGAGACTGTGAAGTGAACCCCGTGCAAGCCGACCTGTACCCTTCGCGCCAGCACGACGAACCCAGCTGGCAGGAGCGTCTGGATCCGGTCGTCTACCGCAATGACCTGGCCAACGCCCCAATCGCCCCGGAACTGATCGAACGCTTCGCGCGTGACGGTTACCTGGTGATCCCCAATCTGTTCAGTGCCGAGGAAGTCGCGGTATTTCGCGAAGAACTCGACCGCATGCGCCAGGACCCGGCCGTTGCCGAATCCGGCAAGACCATCAAGGAACCCGACAGCGGCGCGATCCGCTCGGTGTTCGCCATCCACGCCGACAATCCGCTGTTCGCCCGCGTAGCCTGCGACGAGCGTATCGCGGCCATCGCCAGCTTCATCCTTGGCGGTGACATCTATGTGCACCAGTCGCGGATGAACTTCAAACCCGGCTTTACCGGCAAGGAGTTCTACTGGCATTCGGATTTCGAAACCTGGCACACCGAGGACGGACTGCCGCGCATGCGCACTCTGAGCTGTTCGATCCTGCTGACCGACAACGAGCCGCATAACGGCCCACTGATGTTGGTGCCCGGATCGCACAAGCACTACATCCGCTGCGTCGGCGCGACGCCGGAAAACCACTATGAGAAATCGCTGCGCAAGCAGGAGTTCGGCGTGCCGGATCACGACAGCCTGAGTCAGCTTGCGGACCGCTATGGCATCGATACTGCCACCGGCCCGGCGGGCAGCGTGGTGTTCTTCGATTGCAACACCATGCACGGCTCCAACAGCAACATCACACCCAGCGCGCGCAGCAATCTGTTTTATGTCTACAACCACGTAGATAATGCCGCTCAGGCGCCCTTCTGCGGCCTCTCGCCACGCCCGGCCTTCGTCGCCGAGCGTGAGCATTTCGAACCGCTGCAGATCCAGAAACAGAAGTATCTCTGACGTACCCGATCAGGCCCGCATACGGGGCCTGATCTTTGTTGGCGGCCGAGAGGCGGCCCAGGGATGAAAATTCACCCCCAAGACGGGAAGATGAATCGATGCATACCGTAGAAAAGATCGGCGGCACATCCATGAGCCGCTTCGAAGAACTGCTCAACAACATCTTTATTGGCCATCGCACGGGCGACGAGCTCTATCAGCGCGTCTTCGTCGTATCGGCCTACAGCGGCATGACCAATCTGCTGCTGGAACACAAGAAGACCGGAGAACCGGGCGTCTACCAGCGCTTCGCCGATGCCCGCAGTGAGGGCGCCTGGCTCGACGCGCTGGAAACCGTGCGTACACGCATGCTCGATAAGAATGCCGAGCTGTTCGGCGAGTTCGAGCTGCGCGCTGCCAACCAGTTCATCAACTCGCGCATCGACGATGCCCGCGAATGCATGAGCAGCCTGCAACGCCTCTGCGCCTATGGCCATTTCCAGCTCGACGAGCACCTGATGAAAGTGCGCGAGATGCTCGCCTCCCTCGGCGAGGCGCACTCAGCCTTCAACTCGGTGCTGGCGCTCAAGCATCGCGGCATCAATGCGAAGATGGTCGACCTCACCGGCTGGCACCGCGACGCGCCGCTGCCCTTCGACGAGATGGTGCGCCACAGCTTCGAAGAGGTGGACCTGTCCCGCGAATTGGTCGTCGCCACCGGCTACACGCATTGCAGCGAAGGCCTGATGAACACCTTCGACCGCGGCTACAGCGAGATCACCTTCGCCCAGATTGCTGCTGCCACCGGCGCCCGCGAGGCGATCATCCACAAGGAATTCCACCTCTCCTCCGCCGACCCGAACCTGGTAGGCGCGGACAAAGTGGTCACCATTGGCCGCACCAACTATGACGTTGCAGACCAGCTATCCAATCTGGGCATGGAAGCGATTCATCCGCGTGCGGCCAAAACGCTGCGCCGTGCCGGCATCGAACTGCGCATCAAAAACGCCTTCGAACCCGAGCACGCCGGCACCCTCATCAGCCAGGACTACAAGAGCGAGCGGCCCTGCGTCGAGATCATCGCCGGGCGCAAGGACGTCTTCGGCATCGAGGTGTTCGATCAGGACATGCTCGGGGACGTCGCCTACGACATCGAGATCAGCAAGTTGCTCAAGCAGCTGCGTCTCTATGTAGTGAACAAGGACTCCGATGCCAACAGCATCACCTACTACGCCTCGGGCTCGCGCAAGCTGATCAACCGCGCCGCGCGGCTGATCGAGGAAAAGTACCCGGCTGCGGAAGTGACCGTGCACAACGTCGCCATCGTCTCGGCGATCGGCTCGGACCTCAAGGTCAAGGGCATCCTCGCCAAGACCGTGGCCGCGCTGGCCGGTGCCGGCATCAGCATCCAGGCTGTGCATCAGTCGATCCGTCAGGTGGAGATGCAGTGCGTCGTTAACGAGGAAGACTACGACGACGCCGTCGCAGCTCTGCACCGCGCACTGATCGAGCCGGAAAACCACGGTGACGTGATCGCCGCGGCATAACCACTCCGCGCCATCGCAACACCCCCGCCGGATCTGGCTCGCGCTAGGTCCGGTGGTTTGCTGTCAACCAGTCGCCGGCCGGCTCGGACAGCTTGCGGCGCCGATACCAGCCGGCGAAGAACACCAGCGCCAGGATTAGCTCGGCCAGGTCACCACCGTAGTACATCAGCTGCGCCGCCGCCTCGATCTCCGCCAGTTCAAGGCCGGCGTCGCGGGGAAATCCATAGGCATACATCAACTTGCCGAGCACCGCGTGAGCGGCGATAGCCGCGAACAGCACGAGCAATCGCAAACGCATCCCCGGCCGGTGGGGTGCCGGATCCGGTCCGGCAATGGACCAGCTGAACAAGTAACCGGCAAGCACGAAGTGCAGGTGCAACCAGATGTGCAGCAAGGGCTCACTGAAGCTCAGCTGAAACAGCGGCGTCAGGTAGAGCAGGTACAGCGCACCGATATCCAGAAACAATGCCGTGACAGGATGGCTTAGGCAACGCACCGGCACGGTCGCCGCGAAATCGGTGATGCGCCGTGCAGTGGTTACCGGCACGCTGCGCAGCAACAGGGTGCCCGGCGCTCCTAGCATCAGGGCGATGGGCGCGAACATGCCGAGCAACAGGTGCTGGGCCATGTGCCCACGCAGATCCGAGTGCCCCCACTCGACCACTGGCGGCGAGAAGGCCAGTACCAACAGCCCGCACCCAAGGCTGAAACTCACCAACCGCCAGCAATGCCAGACCTTGCCACGCCTGCGCTGTGCGCGGACACCCAGCACATAGGCAAACCACAGCCCTTGGGTCAGCAGCACCAGCATGAAGGTCCCGGCGAGCGTCAGCAGATGAGCGTCATGACTCACAGGCCGCTTACCTTACCCTGCCGCAGCCTGCCGCCAACCCTGCGCCAGATAAAGAACCCCACCACCAGCAGCAATACGCCGAAGCCATTCCAGGCCAGGTCGTAGAGCCAGAGATCGTCGACGTAGCGCACCTGATGCAAACGCAGCACCTTGTGATCGACAATGCCGTCGAACAGCTGGAAGCCCCCGGCTCCGAACAACAGCCCCGCCCAGGCATGCCAGCGCGATACCGCTTGATGACGACTCAGCCGAACGAACAGGTAAAACCCGGCCGCCAGCATCAGCAGCTCAGCCGAGTGCAACAGGCCATCGGACAAGAGCGCGATAGCAGGCGTTGAACGGTCGAAAAAATGGTGCCAGGCAAGGATTTGGTGAAAGACGATCTCATCAATCGCCGCCATCAGACCAATCCCAAGAAAGCATGTCGCGGTCAGGCTGCCTCTGGCATCGGCATTGTTAGCGCTCACGATGGCCTCCGGTGGTAACGGGCAGGCCTGCATCGGAACTCGGTGCGCTCGGCTCAAGCCCTGTCTAAAAGTGACTGGGGTCCGCCGCAGGAGTTCGCGATGCACTTGATCTGGCGCGGCGAAAAGCGCCAGGCAACTCGGTAGGATCCGCACTCTTCTTGTCGGTATACAGAGCCACCGCACCATGACCCACCCTCGCACCGAATTGCTGTCGCCCGCTGGCACCCTGAAATCCATGCGCTACGCCTTTGCCTACGGCGCCGACGCGGTCTATGCCGGGCAGCCACGCTACAGCCTGCGCGTGCGCAACAACGAGTTCGATCACGCCAATCTGCGTCTGGGCATCGATGAAGCGCACGCCCTGGGCAAGCGGTTCTACGTGGTGGTCAACATCGCGCCACACAACGCCAAGCTGCGCACCTTCATCAAGGACCTGGAACCGGTGGTCGCGATGGGCCCGGACGCGCTGATCATGTCCGATCCCGGCCTGATCATGCTGGTTCGCCAGCATTTTCCGGAAATGACCATTCACCTGTCGGTACAGGCCAACGCGGTGAACTGGGCCAGCGTCGAGTTCTGGCGCCAGCAGGGCCTGACCCGCGCCATCCTCTCGCGCGAGCTGTCGCTGGAAGAGATCGGCGACATTCGTGAAAAGGTGCCGGGCATGGAGCTGGAGGTCTTCGTCCACGGCGCGCTGTGCATGGCCTATTCCGGGCGCTGCCTGCTCTCGGGCTACATCAACAAGCGCGACCCCAACCAGGGTTCCTGCACCAATGCCTGCCGCTGGGAATACAAGGCTCACGAAGGCAAGGAAGACGAACTGGGCAACATCGTGCAGCAGTACCAGCCGATCCCGGTACAGCAAATCGAGCCCACCCTGGGTGCCGGCGCGCCGACCGATCAGGTATTCCTCCTCGAAGACAGCAGCCGTCCCGGCGAAATGATGGAAGCCTTCGAGGACGAGCACGGCACCTACATCATGAATTCCAAGGACTTGCGCGCCGTCCAGCATGTCGAGCGGCTGGTGCAGATGGGCGTGCATTCGCTGAAGATCGAAGGCCGGACCAAGTCGCACTACTACGTGGCGCGCACCGCCCAGGTCTACCGCAAGGCCATCGACGACGCAGTCGCCGGCAGACCCTTCGACAAGTCACTGATGGACACCTTGGAATCCCTCGCCCACCGCGGCTATACCGAAGGCTTCCTGCGTCGCCATGTGCACGACGAGTACCAGAATTACGAGCGTGGCTTCTCACTGTCGGACCGCCAGCAGTTCGTCGGTGAACTGACCGGTGAGCGGCGCAACGGCCTGGCCGAAGTGATCGTCAAAAATCGCTTCGCTGTCGGCGACCGCCTGGAGTTGATGACGCCGCAAGGCAACCTGAACTTCCGCCTGGACGCGCTGGAGAACAAGCGCGGCGAACGTGCCGAAGTGGCGCCTGGCGACGGCCACGTGCTCTATGTGCCAGTGCCGGAAAGCGTCGATTTGCAGCATGCGCTGCTGATGCGCGAGCTGGACGGCGGCACCACCCGCGGCTAGCCGCCAGCACGACGCGCCGGCTGAAGTCCCGCTCCGCCGCGTGGCGGGTTTCGCCGCGACAGCCGTAGGGTGGGCTTCAGCCCACCAGCAGTCGAAGTACCGCAGAGACAAGCGGTGAGCTGAAGCCCACCCTACGAGCCGCAAAGCCCAGCCCCCACACCATCAAACCAAGAGTTTGGCGAATTCCTCAGGCGGCACCGGCCGGCTGATCAGGTAGCCCTGCATCTCGTCGCAGTCGTGCGCCTTGAGGAAGTCCGCCTGGGCCTGGGTTTCGACGCCCTCGGCGACAACCTTCAGCTCCAGGCTATGGACCATGGCGATGATGGCCCGGACGATGGCCGAATCTTCGCCGACCTGATCCAGCTCGGAGATGAACGAACGGTCAATCTTCACATAGTCCACCGGGAAGCGTTTGAGGTAGCTGAGTGAGGAATAGCCGGTACCGAAGTCGTCGATGGCCAGCTTCACGCCGAGCGCGCGCAGTTGGCGGCTGATGCTGATGGCATTGTCGATGTCATCGAGCAGCTGGCTTTCGGTCAGCTCCAGTTCGAGCCGGTCGGCTGGCAGCCCGGTCTCCTCCAGCACCTGGCGCACCAGGCTGACGAAGTTGCCCTGACGCAACTGCTTGACCGACAGGTTCACCGAGACCCGAATTGCGGCCAGCCCGTCGAGTTGCCACTGGCGCGCCTGCCGACAGGCCTCGCGCAGGACGAACTCGCCGAGGGCAATGATCAGCCCGGTTTCCTCCGCCAGCGGAATGAAAAAGCCCGGCGCAATGAGGCCTTTCTGTGGATGCCGCCAGCGCACCAGCGCTTCGGCCGCATCCAGGCCATCTTCCGCCACGCTCAATCGCGGTTGGTAGAACACTTCCAGCTGCCCTTCCTCGATGGCGCGACGCAGCTGGTTTTCCAGCTTGAGATTTTCCAGGCTCGACACCTGCAAGCGCTCGGTGAAAAACTGCAGGGTGTTGCCGCCCAGATGCTTGGCATGCTGCATGGCCATGTTGGCCTGCAGCAGCAGCGAGGTCGCCTCACGCGAATTGTCCGGCATCAGGCTGACACCGATGGACGCGCTGATGACCAGCTCCTGGTCGTCGATCTGAATGGGTTTGCTGATGCGCGACAGCAAACGGCTACCGCTGTGCGCCAGGCTGGCGAGGCTGCCGTGCCCTTCGACCACCACCACGAACTCATCACCGGACAAACGGGCAATGGTATCGGCGTCTGAGAATGTGTGAGACAGACGGCGCGAGACCTCACGCAGCAACCGATCAGCCGCCTCGTGCCCAAGGCTTTCGTTAAGCGTCTTGAAGCGGTCCAAATCGATATAGAAGACCGCGAGCCCGCGATTGCTGCAGCGGCTACGCTCGCAGGCGCTGTGCAGCCGTTCCTTGAGCAAGCTGCGATTGGCCAGCCCGGTGAGCTCGTCGAAGTGGGTCAGGTAGCGCAGCCGTTCCTCGACCTGGCGCCTGACGCTGAGGTCGGAAACGAACGCGACCACATTGGTAACGTTGCCGTGCCGGTCGTGAACCACGCGCATCTGCGCCCATTGCGGGTAGACCTCGCCGTTCTTGCGGGTCTCGATCAGCTCGCCTTGCCAGCTGCCGTGCTGCGCCAGGCTTGCGCGAATCGCCGCATATTGCTGGCGGCTGTCTTCGGAGCTGGCCAGCAGCGCGACGCTGCTGCCGATCAGTTCTTCTCGGCTGAAGCCGGACAGCGTGCAACAGGCCTGATTGACCGCCAGCAGATTGAACTCGGGGTCCATGATCGCCATGCCTTCGCCTGCCGCCTCGAACACTGTCGCGGCCAACCGCAATTGCTCGGCCTGACGATGGCTCTCACTGATGTCTCGCCGGGTGCCAATCATGCGCAGGGCCCGACCGTTGGCATCACGCTCGGTGACACGCCCACGGTCTTCGATCCATACGGAGCTACCGTCGCTCAGCATCGCTCGGTATTGCACGGCATAGCTATCGGTCCTGCCCTTCAGATGATCGATCATCACCTGCCGGACACGTCGGCCATCCTCGGGATGCACTTCAGGACGCCGCTGGTCGGCCAGCCGCAGCCGATCGCTCTGGCCAACCCCGAAAATGACATCCATCCGCGAGTGATGGACCTCATCATTGGCCATGTCCCAGTCCCACATGCCCAGCTCACTGGCTTCCAGAGCCAGACTCAAACGAGCCTCGCTCTCACGCAGCGCCGCAGTGCGCTCGATCACGCGCCGTTCGAGCCCACCGAAAGCCTCTCGCAGCCGGCCCTCGGCGTGGCGGCGCTGTTCGATTTCCCGGCCCAGCTCGCCATTCAGTTCGAGGGCCTCACCACGCATGCTTTCCAGCCATCGAATCAGCAGCTGATTGTGCAGGCGCTGGGCCAGACTGGCGGTCACCAGCTTATTCATCTGCCAGGCGATCATGCTCAGCGTCAGCAACACGATCGCCGCCAACACGCCCCACCCCTGCAGCTGAGGCTCGCCGCTGCCCAGCAGCACTGCCGCCGGAGGAAGCAGCCCGGGAATGGCCAAAGCGCCAAACGCGCGGAGCGATACGCCGCAGGCCACACAACCAGCGAAGAACACCGAGGCAAGCGAGCCAAGCAGTACCGTTTGCTGCAGAAATTCGCCGTACAGCGCCAGCTCGATAGCGGCGTAGCCGAGCGTCACGCCGCTGGCAACACTTGCCAGCAGAAAGGAGCGATACCAGCGGGAATGTTGCTGTTCCAACGCGCTGGCTTTGGCAAAGCTGCGTGTCTGCTGCAGCCTCAGGAGAACGAGCGCAAAGGTCGCACCTGACCAGACCGCCAACTGCAGCTTCGGCCCTTCCGTCCAGAGCACGGCGGGAAACACCAGGCTGGTGATCATCATCAGCAGCAGCGCAAGCCGTGAGCCCTGATAGAGCAGCCGCGTACGCTCGGTCAGCTGATCGGTCTCGGCATGGTTGAAAGCGGCGTGGTCCTCCATGGCCATTGACGCCGACGGATTGGCTTGTGCGGAATCGATCATCGGGTTGTTCTTGTATTGGGCGTTTGGAGCGGTAGGCGTTGCACTGTGGCACGCCCCGATAATGGCACGATGCTGGCGCCCGGTCATCGTCTGTCCGACCAAAGACCGTGGTTGACGATACGCCGGTATCGATCAGATGGATATTCGAGGCCCAGTGACCGACGCCCGGCGCCGGCGATGCACGACTTCTGCGCTTGTCCAGGCAAGCTGTGCACCCGCCCCGGCCCCACTGGCGTCTATCCGTTGCACGAGCGGGTCGGGCAGATTTCCGGCTAGAATGGCGCCCATGCATGACGATCTCTCCTTTCTCCTGAACTCCCTCAACGATGCCCAGCGCCAGGCCGTGGCCGCGCCGCTGGGTCGTCAATTGGTCCTCGCTGGTGCCGGCTCGGGCAAGACCCGCGTGCTGGTGCATCGTATCGCCTGGCTGCACCAGGTTGAGCGCGCCTCGCTGCATTCGATCTTGTCGGTAACCTTTACCAACAAGGCCGCGGCCGAGATGCGCCAGCGCATCGAGCAGCTGATGAAGGTCAACCCGCAAGGCATGTGGGTCGGCACCTTCCACGGCCTAGCGCACCGCTTGCTGCGTGCCCATTGGCAGGAAGCGAAGCTGGCGCAGAACTTCCAGATCCTCGACTCCGACGATCAGCAGCGCCTGGTCAAGCGCGTGATCCGTGAGCTCGGCCTCGACGAGCAGCGCTGGCCGGCGCGCCAGGCGCAGTGGTGGATCAACGGGCAAAAGGACGAAGGTCTGCGGCCCAAGCACATCCAGCCCAGCGGCGACCTGTTCCTGGCGACCATGCTGAGCATCTACCAGGCCTATGAAGAGGCCTGCGCCCGCGCTGGGGTCATCGACTTTTCCGAGCTATTGCTGCGCGCGCTGGATCTGTGGCGCGACAACCCGGGTCTGCTCGACCACTACCAGCGCCGCTTCCGCCATATCCTGGTAGACGAATTCCAGGACACCAACGCCGTGCAGTACGCCTGGCTGCGCCTCTTGGCCAAGGGCGGCGACAGCCTGATGGTGGTGGGTGACGACGATCAGTCGATTTACGGCTGGCGCGGCGCGCGGGTGGAGAACCTGCATCAGTTCAGCGAAGACTTCCAGGACGCCGAAACCATCCGTCTGGAACAGAACTACCGCTCCACCGCCTGCATCCTCAAGGCCGCCAACGCGCTGATCGCCAACAACCAGGGTCGCCTGGGCAAGGAACTGTGGACCGAAGGCTGCGAGGGCGAGCCGATCAGCCTCTATGCCGCCTTCAACGAACACGACGAAGCGCGCTACGTCGTCGAGAGCATCGAGAAGGCCATTCGCGGCGGCATGAGTCGCAGCGAAATCGCCATCCTATATCGCTCCAACGCCCAGTCTCGCGTCCTCGAAGAAGCCTTGCTGCGCGAACGCATCCCCTACCGCATCTACGGCGGCCAGCGCTTCTTCGAGCGCGCCGAGATCAAGAACGCCATGGCCTACCTGCGCCTGATTCAGGCGCGGGACAATGATGCAGCGCTGGAGCGGGTGATCAACGTGCCGGCGCGCGGCATCGGTGAGAAGACCGTCGAAGCCCTGCGCCAGCTGGCCCGCCAGCAGGAAACCTCGATGTGGGCCGCGCTGCACCAGGCGGTCGGTACCAAAGTGGTGTCAGGCCGCGCAGCCAGTGCACTGAACGGCTTCGTCGAGCTGATCGACACGCTCGCCCTGAAAGTCGAAGGCATGCAGCTGCACAACATGGCGCAGCTGGTCATCGAACAGTCCGGGCTGCTCGCTTACCACCGTGACGAGAAAGGCGAGAAAGCCCAGGCACGGGTGGAAAACCTTGAGGAACTGGTTTCAGCCGCGCGCGCCTTCGACAACTACAGCGAAGATCAGGAAGACGAGCAGACCCCGCTCGCCGCCTTCCTCGATCACGCCTCGCTGGAGGCCGGCGAACAGCAGGCCGGCGACCACGAAGACAGCGTGCAGCTGATGACCCTGCACAGCGCCAAGGGCCTGGAATTCCCACTGGTGTTCCTGGTCGGCATGGAGGAAGGCCTGTTCCCGCACAAGATGAGCCTGGAAGAACCCGGCCGTCTCGAAGAGGAACGCCGCCTGGCCTACGTCGGCATTACCCGTGCCATGCAGCAGCTGATCGTCACCTATGCTGAAACCCGCCGGCTGTACGGCAGCGAGACCTATAACAAGATCTCGCGCTTCATCCGCGAGGTGCCGCCGGCGCTGATCAGCGAAGTGCGCCTGAGCAATACTGTCAGTCGCAGCTTCAATAGCCGCGGCATGAGCGGCGGCTCGCTGTTCGACGGTGCCAGCGTGCCGGAGACGCCGTTCAGCCTCGGTCAGCGCGTGCGTCATTCGCTTTTCGGCGAGGGCACCATCCTGAATTTTGAAGGCTCCGGCGCTCAAGCACGGGTGCAAGTGAATTTCGAAGACGAAGGAAGCAAGTGGTTGATGCTCAGTTATGCCAAACTGGAAGCGCTATGACGTTTACGTCAACCTACACCCATACTAATAAAATTCGCCAAAGGAACAGCCATTCATGAAACGCCGTCACTTGTTTGGTGCCGCCGCTGCCCTGCTTGCCTCCCTTAGCCTTGCAGGCTGCAACGACGAAAAGAAAGTCGAACCCACCGCCGAGCCCGAAGCTGCAGCCAGCGAAGCGCCCAAGACCTACGACTGGAAGATGGTTACCGCCTGGCCGAAAAACTATCCCGGCCTCGGCACTGCCGCTCAGCGCCTGGCTGATCGTGTCAGCGCCATGAGCGACGGTCGTTTGACCATCAAGGTCTACGCCGCCGGTGAGCTGGTGCCCGCGCTGGAAGTATTCGACGCTGTCTCGCGCGGCACTGCCGAGCTGGGCCACGGCGCGGCTTATTACTGGAAGGGCAAGGTGCCCACCGCGCAGTTCTTCACTTCGGTGCCGTTCGGCCTGTCGACCAGCGAGATGAACGCCTGGCTGACCCGCGGCGGCGGTCAGGCATTCTGGGATGAAGCCTACGCCCCCTACGGCGTCAAACCCATGGTGGTCGGCAATACCGCCATGCAGATGGGCGGCTGGTTCAACAAGGAGATTAACTCCCTTCAAGACCTGCAAGGCTTGAAGATCCGCACGCCCGGCCTCGGCGGTGAAGTGCTGAGCCGTCTTGGCGCAACGACCGTGAATATGCCCGGCGGCGAAGTCTTCACCGCGCTGCAGACCGGTGCAATCGACGCCACTGACTGGGTCAGCCCGTACAACGACCTCGCCTTCGGCCTGCATAAAGCGGCGAAGTACTACTACTACCCCGGCTGGCAGGAACCTCAGGCCGTACTGGAACTGCTGATCAATCAGAAGGCCCTCGACAGCCTCCCAGATGACCTGCGCGCGATTCTCACCGAAGCTGCCCTCGCCGCCAGCCGCGATATGATCGACGACTATGTCTACAACAACGCCCTGGCGCTCGAGCAGCTCAAGCAGCAGGGCACCCAGCTCAAGCGTTTCCCCGACGAAGTACTGGCCGCGATGCGCGAGCAATCGGACGTCGTCCTCGGTGAACTGGCCGCGCAAAGCGAGCTGAACGGGCGCATCTGGGCCTCGATGAAAGCCTTCCAGGCCCAGGTCAAGCCGATGCACGAAATTTCCGAGAAAGAACTGTACAACTGGCGCTAGGCATTCGCTCAGTGCCCCAGGGAGGCGTACCGCTTGACGGTACCCTCCCTCCCGGCCTTAAAGACTGCCGTTTCTCCTGGATCAGTACGCCGCGTACCTGGCTTCGATGGCGCGCTGCTCGCGAATGTGCTGCTCGTAGGTCAGCTGCTTGTCTTCAAGGCGATGGTCCAGCTCGCGCAAGTCGCGCGCCTTGTTGCGCTCGGCTTCCATCTTGGTTGCGTAATAATTGCGGCTCTTGGCCGAGGCGGCAGCGTCGAAGGGCATCCACAGCGGGCCGAGGAAGGGATACAGCGGCAAGGTGGTGATCCCCAGCACATAGTGACCGGTGTAGAAATAGCCCGCGCCCGGAAAGATCCCCAGCACAGCCGCAGTGCCCACGCTCTTCTCCCTGACCAGCAGACCCTTCTCTTCATAGATCGCCAGCTCGCGTTTCTGCCCCTCGGCCAGGTGCGTGGTACAACCCTGCAGGGCCAGCGTGCAGGTGATGGCTGCGGTGAGGGCAACGAGAGATTTCATCCGGTACTACTCCATATTTCATCGATTCGGACCGTCTGGAACGGCCTTTCCCGTGCGTCGGGCGGCGAGAGGGTAGACGAAAAATCGGTGAACCGGAACCAAAGTGCCATCACGCGCAAATGCAAAAGCCTGAAACACTTACCTCTGGCGTTGTATCGCCCCTCTGTGCAACATGGCGCGCGTACCTTCACCCAACATGGAAACACTTAATGAAATCTGTGCTTAGCCTCTTCATGGCGCTGTGCCTCAGCCTGACGTTCAGCCTCGACGCCCACGCCAAGCGTTTCGGTGGTGGCAAGAGCTTCGGCTCGGCACCGAGCCATCAGACTCGTCAGGCGCCTAAGCAAACCCAGGCAGCGCCGACGCAGGCAGGCAAAACACCGGCCGCCGCCAGTGGTGCGTCGCGCTGGCTCGGCCCGCTGGCCGGCCTCGCTGCCGGTGGCTTGTTGGCCTCGATGTTCATGGGTGATGGCTTCGAAGGCATCCAGTTCATGGACATTCTGATCTTCGGCGGTATCGCTTTCCTGCTGTTCCGCTTCCTCGCCGCGCGTCGTCGCCAGCAGCAGCCAGCCATGGCAGGACACGGACATGCTCCGATGCAACGCGAGATGCCTGCGCAGCCGTCAATCTTCGGCAGCAGCGCCACATCTGCAGCAGCTGTACCGGTAATCAATGCGCCGGCCTGGTTCAACGAGCAGAATTTCGTTGCCGCGGCACGCGAACATTTCCTGTCGCTCCAACAGCACTGGGATGCCAACGAAATGGACAAGATCAGCGAGTTCGTCACGCCGCAGCTGTTCGAATTCCTCAAGCGCGAACGTGCCGAAATTGGCGATGCCTATCAGTCCACCTTCGTTGACGACCTGCAGATTCAGCTCGATGGCGTCGACGATCAGGCCGACAAGACCGTCGCCACCCTCACCTTCGTTGGCGTGTCGAAGAATTCGCGCTTCGACCAGGGCGAGTCATTCAGCGAAAGCTGGCGCATGGAGCGTGCACAAGGCGAGAACCAGCCATGGCTGGTCGCGGGTATCCGCCAGAACGCCTGACACGCGTAGACGAATGAAGAACCCGGGCTTGCCCGGGTTTTTTCATTTCAGCGCCAGCAAGAACATGAGGGCCGACTGAACCCTGTGCCGATTTGAACGTCTATGCTGCTCGCGAAATACAAAAAAGATGGAGTCCTGCGTGTCAGGCAGCCTCGCAACAGCGTTCAGCACAGTCGACCCGATGGGCGCCACGCCCACCCTCTCCGTATTGCATCATCATTCGAAACGCCAGCCATGAGCAGCGTTCGACTGCCCTCGGTCGACCGTCTGTTGCGCGCCCCTGCCTGCGAGCCGCTGCACCGGCGCTATGGCCGCGAGGCGTTAGTCGGCACCCTACGCGACTTGCTCGACGAGCTGCGCGAGCCGGTCCGTCAGGGTCAGCTCGCCGCGCTGGAGTTGTCTGAAGCCGTGCTCGCCGGTCGCGCCGGTGAACGTCTCGCCAACCAGCATCGCAGCCGCGTACGACGCGTGTTCAACCTGACCGGCACGGTTCTCCATACCAACCTCGGCCGCGCTCTGCTACCGGATGTAGCCATCGAGGCGATCACGCTGGCGGCGCGCTACCCGATGAATCTGGAGTTTGACCTGGCCAGCGGTAAGCGTGGCGACCGTGATGATCTGATCGAAGGGTTGATCCGCGAACTGACCGGTGCCGAAGCCGTTACGGTGGTCAACAACAACGCCGCTGCCGTGCTGCTGGCGTTGAACAGCCTCGGCGCGCGCAAGGAAGGCATCATCTCGCGCGGCGAGCTGATCGAGATTGGCGGCGCCTTTCGCATTCCCGACATCATGGCCCGTGCCGGTGTAAAGCTGCACGAAGTCGGGACCACCAATCGTACCCATGCGCGTGACTATGAAAACGCCATCAACCCGCGCAGCGGCTTGCTGATGCGCGTGCACACCAGCAACTACAGCGTGCAGGGCTTTACCGCCAGCGTCGCCACGGCCGAGCTGGCCACCATTGCCCACGCCCATAACCTGCCGCTGCTCGAAGACCTGGGCAGCGGCAGCCTCGTCGACCTGTCGCGCTGGAGCCTGCCGAAAGAACCGACCGTGCAGGAAGCCCTGCGTGACGGCGCCGACATCGTTACCTTCAGCGGCGACAAGCTGCTCGGCGGCCCACAGGCGGGCCTGATCGTCGGCCGCCGCGAGCTGGTCCAGAAGATCAAGAAGAACCCGCTCAAGCGCGCACTGCGCGTCGACAAGCTGACCCTGGCGGCGCTCGAAGCGGTGCTCAATCTCTACCGGGATCCGGATCGCCTCGGTGAGCGCCTCACCAGCCTGCGCCTGCTGAGCCGCCCGCAAGCGGACATTCGCGCACAAGCCGAACGGCTCGCACCGGTGCTGGCCTCCGCGATTGGAGAACACTGGCAGGTCGCCGTGAGCGATGTCCTGGGCATGATCGGCAGTGGCGCACAGCCCGTCGCACGTCTGCCCAGCGCCGCCCTGTGCATCCGCCCACAGCAGCCCCGGCGTTTGCGTGGTCGCAGCCTGCGTCAGTTGGAAGAAGCGCTGCGCTGCCTGCCGATCCCGATTCTGGGCCGCGTCGCTGACGACGCACTCTGGCTCGACTTGCGGCAGCTGGACGACGAGCCGGCACTGCTGGAACAACTGCCACATCTGCAGCGGGAACTGGCGCCATGATCATCGGCACCGCCGGCCATATCGACCATGGCAAGACTGCGCTGCTCAAGGCCCTGACCGGGCAGGAAGGTGACCGCCGCCAGGAAGAACGCTTGCGCGGCATCACCATCGATCTCGGCTACCTCTACGCCTCGCTGGGCGAGTCTGACCTGACCGGTTTCATCGACGTGCCCGGCCACGAGCGCTTCGTGCACAACATGCTGGCCGGTGCCTGCGGCATCGACCGCGTATTGCTGGTGGTTGCCGCCGACGACGGTGTAATGCCGCAGACGCGAGAACACCTGTCAATTATTGAGCTGCTGGGCATTCGCCGCGCATTCGTCGTGCTGACCAAGATCGACCGGGTCGAAGCACCGCGCATTGCCGAAGTGAGCACGCAAATCGAAGCGCTGCTGCGCGCCGGCCCGCTAGCAGGAGCGCCAGTCTTCCCGGTTTCCAGCGTCACCGGTGAGGGTATCGATGCGCTTCGTGCGGCACTGATCGAGCAGGCCGCGGACGTGTGCGCGCGCAGCGAAGACGGATATTTCCGCCTCGCCATCGACCGGGCGTTCAGCGTTACCGGTAGCGGCGTCGTGGTCACCGGCACGGCCTTCGCCGGCCGGGTTCAGGTAGGCGATGAACTGGCGCTGAGCCCCGCCGGCCGCACCGTGCGGGTACGCGGGCTGCATGCCCAGAACCAGGCAGCGCAAGAGGCCCGCGCCGGCCAGCGGGTCGCCCTGAACCTCGCGGGTGACCGCCTCGCGGTTGAACAGATCAGCCGCGGCGACTGGCTGCTGAAGCCCGAATTGCAGGCGCCTACCCGGCGCATCGACATCGAATTTACCCTGCTGCCGAGCGAAGCCCGCGAGTTGCGGCACTGGACGCCAGTGCATATCCATATCGGCGCGCAAGACGTCACCGGCCGGATCGCCCTGCTGGAAGGCGAATACCTGGCGCCCGGCGGTCATGTACACGCACAGCTGCTGCTGAACGCGCCGGCCCACGCTGTGCACGGCGATCGTGTGGTGCTGCGCGATCAGTCAGCGCAGCGCACCCTGGGTGGCGGCCGAGTACTCGACCCCTTCGCCCCACCGCGCAACCGTCATCGCCAGGCACGGCTAGCGGTGCTGCGCGCCTTGGGCGGCGAAACACTGGAAGATATCCTGCCGGCGCTGTTACCCAGCGCCATCAACGGTCTGGAACCGGCCTTGCTGGAACGACAGTTCAACCGGCCAAGACCGACCTGGCGCCTGCCAGACGAGGCGTTGGAAATCCCTACCAGAGCGGGCTCACGGCTGTTCGAACGCGCCACCTGGGACTACCTCGAACAGAGCCTGGTGGCCGCGTTGAAGCGCTTTCACGAAACACAACCGGATGAACTCGGACCGGATCGTGACCGCCTGCGCCGCTACGCGCTGCCGCAGCTGGAACGACCGGTTTACCTCGCACTGCTGGAACGCACCCTGGCGGCCGGAACGATCGAAGCCAACGGTCCCTGGTTGCACCTTCCAGGGCACCGCGTTCACCTGAGCGAAGAAGAAGAGTCGCTGAAAGCTCGCGTCTGGCCGCGGCTGGAATCAGCCCGGTTCAACCCGCCATGGGTACGCGATCTGGCCGGTGAGTTGGAAATCGAGGAGGAACGTGTGCGCCATCTGTTGCGCAAACTGTCACGTATCGGCGAACTGCAACAAGTGGTCAAGGACCTGTTCTACCCCAACTCGACCATCCACCAACTCGCCAATCAAATGCTGGACATGGAACGTCAGTCGGGGGTGATCCGCGCCGCTGCCTTCCGAGACCAGATCCAGCTCGGCCGCAAGCGCAGCATTCAGCTACTCGAACATTTCGACCGTATCGGCCTGACCAGACGCTTCGGCAACGAACGTAAAATCCGCCCCGACAGCGCCTTGGCCTCGGAGGTCGAGCTCAGGTAGGCTGCTATCAGTTTCCTGTCAGACCTCGTTCGAGGCCTCTCTGGAAGGCAATCGCACCCGGTGGTGCGGCCGGGCTTCAAATCCTCTATTCACCTTACCTATTAAAGGTATATTCCGGCAAATACTGGACTAGCTGCGCCTCTTGCTTCCTCAGCAGCTGCTAACGTTGGGTATTACTAGCATTTGGCTTCGACACTTTTTCGACACTTCAAAACGATCGCATCGTGATCTAGAGCCAAAAAAAAAGCCCTCAGTTTGTAGAGGGCTTTTTCGCAATACTGCTTATACTATGCTGTTAAGCTTCTTTAAGCTGCTCATAGAAATATATCTTGCTTCGCTCAAGCTCTTTATTGACCCATTTCTCTGAAAAAGAGTCAACTTCGCCAGAAGAAAATAAAATTCGATCTTCAAAGTCCATAGGAATTGAAAACGCACCATCTCGGGAGCTAACTACCGTAACGCTAGGCTTCGTTTTCTTTGAAATAAAATCAAAAAATCTTTTCATATGCGCCTCACGAAACGAAAGACTTTAAGCATTTTTCCACATATATGGAAACTAATTTAGCTGCTGTTAAAGCAAACAGCTTATCTCTATCTGGAGAAAACTGCCCTCGTGCACTGCTTGTAAATACTAGCACACCCAAGGGCTTTCCGCCAGTTAGGACTTTAGATGAATCTTTAACTGGCACTGATAAGAAAGAACGATACTTAGCCTTATCATTAGGACCTAAAGCACTATTAGAAAGTTCCGTACTGTCATATATATCATGGCAGATCTTTAGCTCATTGAGAATGAAAGTTAGCCCTACGTGGCCTGCGCCAGGCTTCCAACTACGATTTGAAGGTTGCAGACGGTCATCAAACCTACGCCATTTGATGATTAGATTGTCATTGGGGATATCGTATACATATAGACAAATATTATACAAATCTTGCCCTTCATAGCCAAAAAGCTCGTGCCTATACTTTACAAGAGGGGCAAGAATTTTATTCAGCCCCTCATCCCATCTTTTAATGTTTTCTTCCTCAGTACTGAGCTTTGCCTTCTCATTTAGCTCATCAATCATATTTTCAAGTTCAAGCGTCATTAAGTAGATAACAGTTTGCTGAACTTTAGATGTATCGTATAGCTGCGCAGCTCTAGGAATAATTGTTCCTTGCAAATGCTCGATCTCTTCTACCAGACCATCCACTTCAAGCGACAACGAACGCCTTGTCGATGCTTTGTAGATAGTAATGGTAAAGAATACGTGCAACACTATACTAACGGCAAAAATAGTATTTTCAGAGATAGTAAACTTATCTTTATCAAATAATCTCGTTATAAAAAAACCAATAAGTATTGGCGCCACTAGAGTTATCCAAGTGTTAGCGGCAACAATTCCGGCATGAAATACATCAGTTTCAATGCGCCTATTGCTATCGTTTTCAGCCTTAACGGCTTTTGTGTCTTTCATATGATTTAATCCATGCCCGGCGCTTATCTTACTCAACGCTACCAACTGTTAGTCTCGCCTATTCAAGTCAACACTCATCTTACAGCTCCGGCGCTCAATACTCCCTTCTCGATAAGGACAAAGGTCTCTTAATCGTGATTCCTTACCTACTATCACTATTTCTTTCTTGCTGGAAGCAGTTGCCCTTGGATCGAGGGCCACTTGTATAGCTGGAACGACATTGGTCGCGCCTTGGGGAACGTAGTTTTTGTCGTTAAATACGGTTTGCTTGGGCGGTGCCTCTGCCGTAGCGGCTTGAGGCTGGGCTGATTGCGGCTGAGGCGTTGCACCTCTCGCGGCTACTTCCTCTACTACCCTGTCCCAATCCTTGGTCGCTGCTGGTTCGGCTCGCGTAATCTCGGCTACGGGGGTTGGCTTGGGTTGGATGCGCCTTTCGGCAATGCGCTGCGCGGTTCCCTGTAGGAATGCTGAGCCTACCATCTGGAGAACCGCTAGCGTAATAACGGTGCCGATCAGACCGGGGATCAGCTTCGCTAGCCTGCGGCTCTTGCGTGGATGTCTTGTGATGTAATCCGGGGCGTCGTTCCAATCAGCTTTCATACCTAACCTCTCCCTGTCGTTCGGGCGTACCAGCGCCTAGTCACTTCCGTTGTGATCGCTATCCCGCGCTTTGACTGGGCAAGTTTCGGTTGGCCTCGTCGTAGTCCGGGCTTCGGTGGCCATGCTCGGGTTCAATCCGGCCGCTGACGAGCCAAAGGGCGTACTTGGGAAACGAGTCTGCGAGAATGCCAATCTCCTCCGTCCCAATGCGGATTTTCTCGCTGCTGATGTTGCGCCAGCGGTCGTGGTTTTTGCAAATCCTCGCACTACCTGATGGGCGCTGGCGGGCCGATCAAGAGCAAGCGGTACCGCAAAACGATCAAGTCCAAAGGCGAAGCCCAGCGGTTCGAAGCGACGTGTCGATCAAAGCTAATCGACAGTCCGACACCGAAACCGAAACCGAAACCGAAACCGACCGATCGTCGCCGCCTGTGTGAACGGGTCGACTGCTGGGGTCGCCTGCTCGGCGGGTCGCTTTCAGGGATCGCTCCAGTTCTTCATCACCAAGTCAAAGCGGCGACTTGTCGTGCCATAGATCCGAAGTTGGCAGATCGTATTCGTGCTCATCTTCGCGAACATGGGGCATTCAGCAACTGCCGTGACCAATTCGATGAGGCTGTCGCACGTGCTGGGCTCAATTTGCCAGCAGGCTAGAAGTCGTCTTGCGCCATACCTTCGCGTCACACTTCATCGCGAACGGCGGGAATATCCTAACCTTGCAAAAGATCCTGGGGCATTCGTCACTCGCCATGACAATGCGTTACGCTCACCTCGCGCCTGATCATCTGCAAGACGTACTGGCATTTGGCCCTGCTAAGGAATTTCGACACTTCTTCGACACTCCCTTGTCCGAGCATCAGCCAAGCTAGAAAAACTCTTTGTAGATCAATGAGGAAGGCAATCGCACCCGGTGGTGCGGCCGGGCTTCAAACCCGGTTGGGGGCGGCAGCCGTCCCTGGGTGGGTTCGACTCCCACTGCCTTCCGCCAACTCTCGCTCTGAGAACCCCAAAATTCGCGACCTCCGGCTACCCGACTGGAGCAACTTCGGCTTGGGTGGTGAAGAAGTGTCGAAAACTGGCGACATCCCTTACTGGCAAGAGCAACATGCGCCGAGATATCACTTTGATATCGCATCGACATGCCAGCAAGAGGGAGCACCAAATGAGGAAAATTTCTGCCGTGATCATCGCGGCTTTGATTGCAGCAGCTTCCGCATCCGCTTTCGCCCACAGTGGCGGTACAGACTCCAAAGGTTGCCATCGAAATCACAAGACCGACGACTACCACTGCCACTAAGCGTCGATACCCACCTCGAGAAAAAACTTGGCGGTACTTTTAAGTTTGAAAATAAAATCTCGATTTTCTACTTGGCTTTCGCCGAAACGTCATTTCGCATATCCGGATGTGTTGCTAAGGCTTTTAGATTTTGTTCTGCATCTGAACATGAGTTTTCCATTCGGCTCGCATAAGTATCGCAGCTCGTCGGCTGACGTGGCATGGCTTATCCGCCGCAGAGTTAGGCAAAACACACGCACGATGTTTGATCCCTAACGTTCGAAATAACGCTACCCGCTAATAAGGTTCGGCTTGAATGAATTGTCAGGTGCCCCACGAGAATACGAGGGGCAACTCAGATCACCTTCTTGGCAGCTGGCTAACAGCTTCATCTCCAGAAGGCGAGCCTCTGCCTGTGACGCCAGGCATTGAGCAAGAACCATCCTGTATGCACTTCCGCCGCGAACCCCACTAGCCTTGAACTTACAGGACGATTCTCGGAACTGCTGCCAATCTGACTGAGCTGCATGTAACAGTTCCAGCTGCTCTGGACTAAGTCCATCTGCGTAGGTGCGCAAGAATTCGTCTAGCCTAGCGTCTGCTACCTTGAGCGCTGCGCCCGCGCATTGGTTCATTGCTGGCTGGTTCGTCGCGGTTCCGTAACACGACTCATCAGACGGACCAGCGGAGACCTGAAGCAGCATTGCAAGAAGCATTGGGAGCATGAGCCACCTCCAGTGGCGCCTAGCGTTTGGTTAAGGAAAGTTTAAAGAAGACTTCCTATAGAGCGGACAAAGCGGGCATCCACAAGCGGTAGGCGTCGCAGAGCCGAACACAGCTGATCACTGCGGGCCGAAGAGCGAGCTCGACTGCTACTGCCTTCTTCCGCCCCACAAGTCCGGTCGACAAGGGTGCCCCGGCTTTTCACTGGCCATTTCGTCGCAACCATTCGCGTGCAACCTGCCCCATCGATTTAGGCGTACCGTCCGTTACCCATGCCATAAATGCACGGTCGAACTTGAAATCGGACCCGCAGGCCGCTGTCATGAATCTGCGAACATTTTGGGTGTTCCGATAGCGTTCGGTTACGACTGTTTCGTTCGTAATCAGGTCGCTATGCCAGTCAAATTCGGTCATCGCTGTGCCTTGTTCCCAGGGGACATGCCGGTGCCAAGCATAGTGCAGTCGACAAAGCGCCACTGCCATCGACGCGGCGGTGTTTAGCTCTCGCGTGACCACTCGCTCAACAGAACGCTTATTTATTCTGCAGATATATGTACCTCTTTTTGCCAAACCACTCTTTAAGCGCATAGAAGCCGCTAGATATTTGAAATAGTTGCTATAGGCAAAAGCAATCTACCGATGGAGCGCAAGCTGGGCGATCCTGGTCTAGGATTTCTCCACGCGAAATAAAGGAGATCAAGCATGCTGGCGACATTGCTTCCGATTTTGCAGGAGCTCGACCTTCCGCTGCGCCTCCGGTTGTGGGACGGGAAGGAAATGGATCTGGGCCCCGCCCCAAGCGTGACGCTGGAGATCAAGGACCCCAACTTGATACCGCAGCTCGCACGTCCCAGCCTCGACCTGCTCGGCGGTGCCTATGTCGAAGGTCAGATCGACCTGCACGGGCCGCTTGAGGAGATCATCCGTATTGGTGATGAGATCACCAAGGCGCTGGGCGAGGAGGAGTCCTCACTGCCGACCCGCGAGGCGCATGACAAGGCCACCGATGCCGAGGCCATTTCCTATCACTACGACCTGTCCAACGCGTTCTATCAGCTCTGGCTCGACCGCGACATGGTCTATTCCTGTGCGTACTTCGAGACCGGCAGTGAAGACCTCGACCAGGCCCAGCAAGCCAAGCTGCGTCATCTGTGTCGCAAACTGCGGTTGAAACCTGGCGATCGCCTGCTCGATGTCGGCTGCGGCTGGGGTGGGCTGGCGCGTTTTGCTGCGCGCGAATATGGCGCTGAGGTGGTCGGCATCACGCTCAGCCGCGAGCAGTTGAAGCTGGGACGCGAGCAGGTCGCCGCCGAAGGGCTTGAGCGACAGGTGCGACTGGAGGTGATGGACTACCGCGATCTGCCCACGGACGGCCAGTTCGACAAGGTGGTCAGCGTCGGCATGTTCGAACACGTCGGCCACGCCAACCTGCCGTTGTACTGCCGCCAGCTGGCAGAACTGGTGCGCCCCGGCGGGCTGGTGATGAATCATGGCATCACCTCACGGCATATCGACGGCAGGCCAGTGAGCCACGGTGCAGGCGAATTCATCAACCACTATGTGTTTCCCCACGGCGAGCTGCCGCATCTCGCGGCAATCAGTTCGTGCATCAGCGAGTCGGGGCTGGAAATCGTCGATGTGGAAAGTCTGCGTCTGCACTATGCACGCACGTTGCAGTGCTGGAGCGAACGGTTGGAGTCGCGGCTGGAGGAAGCGCAACAGATGATCCCCGAGCGGGCGCTGCGCATTTGGCGGGTGTATCTGGCGGGCTGTGCCTACGGTTTCCGCCGCAACTGGATCAATCTGCATCAGATCCTTGCCAGTAAGCCGCTGCCCGACGGCTCTCACGAACTGCCCTGGTCGCGTGCGGACATCTATCAGTAGCATTTCAGCCTGGTAGCGATGCGCAGGCTGACTCAGTTCTCAGCGCAACAGCAGCAGCGGCGTGGTCGTCGTGCGGATCATCCTGCTGGTGGTGCTACCAACCAGAAACTGGCGAATCCGCGAATGGCCGTAGGCGCCCATCACCAGCAGGCCGATACCGTGCTCGGCCTGGTAGGCATGTAGCATGGGCTCGACCTCACCGGCGCGGATCGCGATGCGCACCTCGAAGCCTGCCGCCGTCAGCGCATCGCGGGCTGACTCCAGCAGCGCGCGGCTGTCGCCGGTATCCTCGCTGATCATCACCAGATGAATCGGAATGCCCTGAAACAGCGGGCTTGAAGCGATCATTTCGACGCCCTTGCGGCTGGTGTCGCTGCCATCGAAGGCCAGCATGACGCTTGTCGGTACGCTGAAGTTGGCCAGGGTGACCAGGATCGGTCGGTGCAGGGTGCGAATCACACTCTCCAGCTGGCTGCCGATCAGTTGCCGGTCGCTGCCGCTGTCCTCGCCCTGTTTGCCGATTACCAGCAGCCGCGTGTCGCGCTCCAGTTCATGCAGGCTTTCCACCAGGTCGCCATGACGCTGCCGCGCTTCGGGCTGCAGGACACCGGCGTTAAGGACGCGCTGCTTGGCCGCGTCGAGCATCATCCTGCCTTCTTCCAGCGCCAGCTTGCTGCGCTTGGCGTCCAAGGCAGCCAGCTCTTCGAGCAGGTACTCACGACTGCCCAGGCCAATGATGCCGCTGAGATTGCCGGCTGCCGGGTACTGCTGGTGATCGAGCACATGCAGCAGGGTCAGCGGCGCGTCGAGTTTCAGGCTGGCCCAGGCGGCGCAGTCGCACACCGCAGCAGCCTGTGGGGAACCGTCGATACACGCTAATACCTGATTCATCGTCGTTTCTCCTCTCAGTGGCCGATGAGACCATCGGTGGCGTCGGCTTTGTCGTGGACACCGAAGCGGTCAACGATCGTCGCGCTGGCTTCATTCAGACCCAGCACCTCGACTTCGGTGCCCTCGCGACGGAACTTGAGCACCACTTTATCCAGTGCCGACACGGCGGTGATGTCCCAGAAATGCGCCTGGCTGAGGTCGATGGTGACCTTAGCGACGGCTTCCTTGAAGTCGAAGGCGGCCGTGAACTTGTCTGACGAACTGAAGAACACCTGGCCGACCACGCTATAAGTGCGCAGGTCGCCTTCGTCATCCAGCTCCGAGCCGATGTGCAGGTAATGCCCGACCTTGTTGGCGAAGAACATCGCTGCCAGCAGCACGCCGGCCAGCACGCCGTAAGCCAGGTTGTGGGTGAACACCACCACCACCACGGTCACCACCATGACGATATTGGTGGAGAGCGGGTAATGCTTGAGGTTGCGCAGCGAATCCCAGCTGAAGGTGCCGATGGACACCATGATCATCACCGCGACCAGCGCGGCCATGGGGATCTGGCCGACCCAGTCACTGAGGAACACCACCATCAGCAAGAGCACGACGCCAGCGATCAGCGTCGACAAGCGCATGCGACCGCCGGATTTCACGTTGATCACCGATTGGCCGATCATCGCGCAACCCGCCATCCCGCCAAACAGCCCGGAGACGATGTTGGCGACCCCCTGCCCCTTGCACTCGCGGTTCTTGTCGCTGCCGGTATCGGTCAGGTCATCGACGATGGTCGCCGTCATCAACGACTCCAGCAGGCCCACCACTGCCAGCGCGGCGGAGTACGGGAAGATGATCGCCAGGGTCTCGAAGGTCAGCGGCACGTCTGGCCAGAGGAATACCGGCAGCGTATCGGGCAAATCGCCCATGTCGCCCACGGTGCGGATGTCCAGCCCAAGGTAGATGGCCACGGCGGTCAACGTCAGGATGCACACCAGCGGCGAGGGAATGATTCGACCGATCTTCGGCACATAGGGGAACAGGTAGATGATGCCCAGACCGGCAGCGGTCATCGCGTAGACATGCCAGGTGACGTTGGTCAGCTCAGGCAACTGCGCCATGAAGATCAGGATCGCCAGCGCGTTGACGAAGCCGGTGACCACCGAGCGCGAGATGAAGCGCATCAGCGAGCCGAGGCGCAGGTAGCCCGCACCGATCTGCAGCACGCCACAGAGCAGGGTCGCCGCCATCAGGTATTGCACACCATGATCGCGAACCAGCGTCACCATCAGCAGCGCCATGGCGCCGGTGGCCGCCGAGATCATGCCCGGGCGGCCGCCGGCGAAGGCGATCACAACCGCGATGCAGAAGGACGCATAGAGACCGACCCGCGGATCGACCCCAGCGATGATCGAGAACGCGATTGCCTCGGGAATCAGCGCGAGGGCGACGACGAGACCTGAAAGCACGTCGCCACGAATGTTGCCGAACCAGTTTTGTTTGATCGTGTGAAGCATCGGGGTATCCAGAACGTAAGCACAACCTGCGCGCCGAAACGCTACGCGGTTGATACGAAGGCTAGTGTCAAATTCGAGTATGGGTGCAATCCACGCACATCAGGCGCGGCGCACGACAGAACAGGACCGCGCCCATGCAGGCGGTCGCCGTCAGACATTTAGGGGTGTTGCGCTATGGCGGACCAGGCAGCCAGGCCATGGATTTCGTCTCTCACGAAGATTCCGGCGATCGGGGGCACCGAAAAGGCCGGCAAGGATACCGAAACCCAATCGTCATCGCGACCCGCTCGTCCCCGGCGGCCGATCAGCGACACGGCAAACCATCATGCAGGCACTTTGGCTTACCATGCGAAATCCTCATAGCGAGCCCGCCATGCCTGCCCTCTCCAGCCGCCTCCGTGTCGCTCTCATCGTCTTGCTGATCATCGTTGGGCTGCTGCTGAGCATGTACGGGGCCGGGCGCATCGCCGAGCAGCGTGCCTGGGCTGAGCGCAGCCAGGAAGCGGCCGGCCAGCTCGATCTGTACGCTCAGGCGATCCATACGCAGGTGCAACGTTTCCGCTCGGTGCCGGCGTTGTTGGCGCTGGACAGCGACATCCAGGCGCTGCTGAACAACCCCAGCGATCCGGCTCTGCAAGAACAGCTCAACCATCGACTGGAAGAGCAGAATCAGGCCGCGGGCTCCTCGGTGCTCTACCTGCTCGACCGCCATGGCGAAACTCTCGCGGCGAGCAACTGGCGCGACTGGACCAGCTTCGTCGGCAACAATTACGCCTTCCGCCCGTATTTCCTCGATGCGCTGGCAAACGACTCCGGACGCTACTTCGCCGTCGGCGTGACCACCGGCATCCCCGGTTACTTTCTGTCCAGCTCGGTGAAAAACAGCGCTGGTGAGGTGATCGGTGTGCTGGTGGTCAAGCTGGAGCTGGAAGAGATGCAGCGCGAGTGGGTCGGGCAGTCAGGGATTCTGCTGATCACCGACTCACTGGATATCGTCATCCTCACCAACCGCCCCGCCTGGCGCTTCCGCTATCTACGCCCGCTGAGCGACGCGGTGCGCGACCGCCTCGTTGCGGTGCGCCGTTACGCTGAGCAGAACCTGCAGCCGCTGGTGAGCCAGCGCCTGCAGCGCATCACCGAGAACAGCGAGCGGCGCCTGGTCGACGGGCCCGATGGTAGCCGCGATTACCTTTGGCAACGCCTTGCGTTGCCGGAAGAGGACTGGACCCTACACTTGTTGCAGGAGCCGCAACTGGTAGCCGCCAACGTCCGCAGTTACCGCCTGGCCGCGGCGGGCGTGTGGATGACGCTCGCGTTCCTGCTCTTGTACCTGGCCCAGCGGCGCAAGACCCGTCGTGTCGAGCAGCGCAGCCGCAACGAGCTGGAGCGCTTGGTCGAAGAGCGCACCCGCGAGCTGAACACGGCGCAGGACGAGCTGGTACACGCCGCCCGCATGGCCGCCCTGGGGCAGATGTCCGCCGCCCTCGCCCATGAAATCAACCAGCCACTGACGGCCCTGCGCATGCAGCTGGCCAGCCAGCGGCTGCTACTCGACAACGGTCGCATCGAGGCTGTGCGTGAAGGCCTGGGCCAGGTCGAAGGATTGCTCGAGCGAATGGCAGCGCTGACCAGTCACCTGAAAACCTTCGCACGCAAAAGCCCCGCCGGCCTGCGTCAGCGATTGAACCTGGCCGATGTTCTAGAGCAGGCACTGCAATTGCTCGGCCCCCGCATCCGCAGCGACGGCGTTGACGTGGCGCTTCAGATACCGGCTAACGCCTGGGTCAGCGGCGACGGCATCCGTCTGGAACAGGTACTGATCAATCTGCTGACCAACGCGCTCGATGCCATGCAGGGCAGGCAGGCCCGTCAACTGCGCATCGACTGCCATCGTGACCGCCAGAGCTGGACGCTGAGCGTTGCCGACAACGGCGGCGGCATTGCCAGTGAGCATCTGGATCAGGTCTTCGAACCCTTTTTCACCACCAAACCGGTCGGTCAGGGCCTCGGCTTGGGATTGGCGGTTTCCTACGGCATCGTGCGCGATCTCGGTGGCGATCTAGAGGTGTGCAACGATGCCCTTGGCGCAGTGTTCGTGCTGCACCTGCCGGCAGCCGAACAGCCTGTCGACGAGTAGACTGGCAGCAGGCAGAAGGAGCGAGACATGAGCGGTCAAGTCATTTTTATCGACGACGAAGCAGCGATACGCCAGGCCGTGCAGCAGTGGCTGGAGCTGTCCGGCTTCAGCGTGCGAACCTGCGCCCGTGCCCACGAAGCGCTGGCCATCGTCGACCGGGGTTTCCCCGGCGTGCTGATCAGCGACGTGCGCATGCCGGACCTGGACGGCCTCGGCCTGCTGGAGAAACTGGTGGCGCTGGACCCCGAGCTGCCGGTGATCATGGTGACCGGCCATGGCGACGTGCCGATGGCGGTCCAGGCGCTGCGCCAGGGCGCCTACGATTTCATCGAGAAGCCCTTCACCCCGGAACGCCTGCTCGACAGCGTGCGCCGTGCCCAGGACAAACGCCGGCTGGTCTGCGAAAACCGTCAGCTGCGCGAGCAATTCACCCGCAAGGGGCGTATCGAATCGATGCTGCTGGGCGTTTCGCGGGCCATGGAACACCTGCGGCGCCAGGTACTGGAGCTGGCCGGCACGGACGTCAACGTACTGATCCGCGGCGACACCGGCAGCGGCAAGGAACAGGTTGCACGCTGCCTGCATGATTTCAGCCCGCGCGCGCGCAACCCCTTTGTCGCGCTGAACTGCGCGGCCATCCCCGAGACCATCTTCGAAAGCGAGCTGTTCGGCCACGAGAGCGGTGCCTTCACCGGCGCGCAGGGCAAACGCATCGGCCGCATCGAGCATGCCCATGGCGGCACGCTGTTCCTCGATGAGATCGAGAGCATGCCGCTGGCGCAGCAAGTCAAACTGCTGCGCGTGCTGCAGGAAAGAACGCTTGAACGCCTGGGTTCGAACCGCAGCATCGAGGTCGACCTGCGGGTGATCAGCGCGGCCAAACCGGACCTGCTGGAAGAAGTCCGCGGCGGGCGTTTTCGTGAAGACCTGCTGTACCGCCTGAATGTCGCCGAACTGCATATCCCGCCGCTGCGTGATCGTCGCGAGGACATTCCGCTGCTGTTCGATCATTTCGCCACCCAGGCCGCGCAACGCCATGGCCGCAATCCGGTCCCGGCCAGCCCGGCCGAACTGGCGCAGCTGCTCAGCCACGACTGGCCCGGCAACGTCCGCGAGTTGATCAACGCCGCCGAACGGCACGCCCTGGGCCTGACGCCGCCTCCGCCAACCCCGGCTCCAACCGCCGTTGCCGGCACATCACTGGCCGACCAGATGGAAGCCTTCGAAGCCCAGTGCCTGCACAACGCCCTGCAACAGCACAAAGGCAATATCAGCGAAGTGATGGCGCAACTGCAGCTGCCCCGCCGTACCCTCAACGAAAAGATGCAACGCCACGGACTGAGCCGCAGCGATTACCTGCCGGCCGGCGCTGCAGACAGTTGACGCACTGCCAAGGGAACCGGAATCGGGGCCGATCGGCCTGCACACGCATTCAAGCCTCGCGCTGCCCGGCATCCAGCTCATCGAGGCGTTGCTGCAAGAAGCGCTTTTCCGGCTCCAGCTGAGCCAGGCCCAACGCGGCTCGGTAGGCTTCACGGGCTTCGTCCAGCCGGCCGAGCCGACGACAGAAGTCAGCGCGGGCCGAGTGCAGCAGGTGGTAATCACGCAGCTCGCCGCGGGCCAGTAACCTGTCGATAGCCGCCAGTCCGACCTCGGCGCCGTCACGCATCGCCAAGGCGACCGCGCGGTTGAGTTCGATAACCGGCGACGGGCTGATGCGCAGCAACAGGTCATAGAGCGCGACAATCTGCGCCCAATCCGTCTGCGCAGCACTGCTCGCCTTGGCATGCACGGCAACGATGGCGGCCTGCACGGTGTAAGGGCCGAAACGCCGTGAGGCGAGCGCACGCTCCACCAGTGCGGCACCTTCGGCGATCTGCGCCTGGCTCCAGCGGCTGCGATCCTGCTCGTCAAGGCGCACCAGCTCGCCCGCCTCGTCGGTACGCGCGGCGCGACGCGAGTCGTGCAGCAGCATCAGCGCCAGCAACCCCATCAGCTCGGGATCTGGCAACAACTCCAGCAGCAGGTGACCGAGACGGATGGCTTCGGCGCTGAGGTCGGCACGGGTTAGCTCACGGCCGCTGGAGGCGGAATAACCTTCGTTGAAGACCAGGTAGATCACCCGCAACACGTTATCCAGCCGGGCCGGCAGTTCATCTCGTGTGGGCACCCGATAGGGAATGCCCGCCTCGCGGATCTTCTGCTTGGCGCGGACGATGCGCTGGGCAATGGTGCTGGGTGAGGCGAGAAAGGCGCGGGCGATTTCTTCGGTCTTGAGATCGCAGACTTCACGCAGCGTCAGCGCCACCTGCGCATCGGCCGGTAGCGTCGGGTGACAGCAGGTGAAGATCAGTCGCAGGCGATCATCTTCGAGGTCTTCCCGCTCCCATTCCGGTTCGTCGCGGCCGTCGAGCTGATCGGCCAGCAGGCTCAGGGATGCATCGAAACGCGCCCGCCGGCGCAGCCCATCGATGGCCTTGAAGCGACCAGTCGAGACCAGCCAGGCCCGAGGATTGGAAGGCAGACCATCGCGCGGCCACTGCTGCACCGCCGCGATAAAGGCGTCATGCAGGGCCTCCTCGGCCAGCTCGAAATCGCCCAACAGGCGAATCAGCGTCGCCAACACCCGTCGCGATTGAGTGCGGTACAGGATGTCGACTTCAGCCAGCGTCGGCCCGTTACCGGCATGCTCGGACGAGCACGGCCTGCCATGCTCAGGCATGGATCAACGATCAGGCAGCTGACGCAACGGGCGAACTTCAATGCTGCCCAACTGCGCGGGCGGGATCTTTGCCGCCAGCCGCAGGGCCTCATCCAGGTCCTGCGCTTCGATCAGGTAGAAGCCTGCCAGCTGTTCGCGGGTTTCGGCGAACGGGCCGTCGACCACCGAAACCGCGCCGTCGCGGACCCGCACGGTTTTGGCGGTACGCACCGACTGCAGCGGCTCGCCGGCGATGAACTGCCCGCTGTCCTTCAGCCGTTCACCGTTGGCGATGCATTGCTCGACCAGTGCCGCCCACTGTTCGTCGGTCATCGAGTCCACGCGCTGCTCGTCGTAATAGACCAGGCACAGGTATTTCATTTCGTTCTCCAGTGGCGCCCGCCGGCTGCCGTGCTGGCAGCGACGACGGGACGAAGGGGCTGATCAGCCGGCTCTGCCAACCTGTGGTTCGGGTTCGATACCGAAGTTGACTTGCCCGCTGACCATGTCGAATGGCATCGAAAAATGCTCATGGACGACCTTCCAGTCGCCGTTCTGCCGACGCCAGCAGCGGCTGCCGCGCATCCAGCCGGACTGCATCTCGCCTTTTTCATCAGTACCGCCGCAGTGGCTCAGGAAATGACTATAGGCCAGGTCTCCGCTGACGTTTATTTCGAGCTCACTGATTTCAAAATAGCCTTCACCCTGGCAAAAATCGAAGCAGCTCTGCCAGTGCTGACGGTAGGCCTCGGCGCCCTTGAATTGCAGCGGGCCGACCGCATCGAAGGCCCGAACGTCTGTGGCGTATTGCGCCATGATGGTGTCCAGATCCTTACGCACGGTGGCCTTTTCGAAGGTTTCGGTGAGTTGGCGGATACGGGTTTCGTCCTGCGTTTGGGTGGCGGTGTTCATGTCGTCGTCCTCTTGGTTGATGTTTCGGGCGGATCGCAGTCGCTCAGTCTCAAGGCGGCGCGCGTGAGCCGAGCGCACGCACTTCGACACAGCCCAGCCGTGCTCCTGGCAGACGTGAGGCCAGGCGGATCGCATCGTTGAGGTCCGGGGTTTCGAACAGATAGATGGCGGCAGGCTGCTCGCAGCCGCCTCGCACCGGCCCGTCGCGCAGGAGCAGACGTTCGCCTTGCCGACACAGGCTGGTAGTGCTCAATACCGGCTGCAGGGCCTCGCCAACGATCAGCTCGCCGCTGTGTTGCAGCTGTGCGTGGTACTCACAGCACTCGGCATCGAGCGCGGCGTGATCGCTTGGCGACAGTGCCGCCACGGCGTCTTCGTTCAGGTAGACCAGGCAGAGATAGCGCATCGCGGCAGCCCCAGGACGTTTGCTGTTTATCTCTGGTCGACGGGCGATGGGAGAAATCGACAACGCTGGGAAAACTTTTTCCGCTTCAGCGCTCCAATCCAAATCAGGGGCGCACGCCCCATCGACATGACGGAGCAGCCCATGCGCAGTTCAATGCGCGGCCTACTGCGGCGGCAACGCCTCGGCATCGCCGCCGCCCTCTTGGCATTCAGCACCTCGGGAGCAGCAGCACCCATGTATCAAGTTCTGATTGGTAGCTACACCAGCGAAGGCAACAGCGAAGGGATTTACCGCCTGCAGTTCGATGCCGAAAGCGGCCAGATCGAAGCGCAACCGCTGCAAGTCGTGCGGACCGACAACCCGTCCTGGTTAACCCTGGATCTGAAGCGCAACCGGCTCTACGCGGTGAACGAGAACGGACCGGGCCATCCTGATCCGGTGGGTCGGGTCAGCGCTTTCATCATGGCCCCCGCCAGTAACAAGCTATCGCCACTGGAACAGCAGAGCACCCTCGGCGACGAACCCACGCACCTGAGCCAGAGCCGCGATGGGCGTCATCTGTTCGTCTCCAACTACGGTTCGCGGGCAAATCCGGGCGGCAGCCTCGCGGTGATTCCACTGGCCAAGGATGGAACCCTGTTGCCGGTCACCCAGATCGCCACGCACAAGGCCAGCGAAGTGCACCCGGAGCGCCAGCAATCGCCTCACGTGCACTCCGCGGTGATGTCGCCCGATGGCAAGACGCTGTTCGTCAGCGATCTGGGCGCCGACAAGATCTTTGTCTACCGCTACGACCCGGCCAACGCCGAGCGGCCTCTGTCCCCCGCCGATCCAGCCTTCATCAGCCTGCCGGACGGCAGCGGCCCGCGTCACCTGGTGTTCAGCCCCGACGGCAGTCAGGCCTACGCGACGCTGGAACTCAGCGCTCAAGTAGCGCGCTTCGATCATGTCGACGGCAGCCTGGTGCAGCGCCAGCTGGTCGATCTGGCTGCGGGCGGCGACGTCAGTCAGCATTCGCCGGGCGCCATCCACCCTTCACCGGACGGTCGCTTTCTCTACGTCAGTGATCGCGCCGAGAAGAACCGCATCATGGTCTTTGCCATCGAGGAGAACGATACCCTGCGCGAGATTCAGCAGCGCGACAGTGGCGGTCGCGAGCCGCGGGAGTTCGCCATCGACCCGAGCGGCCAGTTCATGATCATTGCCAATCAGAAGAGTGATGCGCTGGTGGTACTGGCTCGCGATCCCGACAGCGGCAAGCTGGGCGATACCGTGCAGACGTTGCCGATGGGGCGGCCTTCGGATGTGAAATTTATCGATCGCACTGGGCCATAAGCAAGTCAGGCCCGGCGCAGGATCGATCAGGACAGCAGACTGACCACCGCGAAGCGGCTGATGGTCGCCTGCGCCACCACGGTCTGGGTGACCGCCGCATAGCTGGACGGGCTGCGCTGCATCAGGTTGAACACCGAGCGGGAGAAGTCCATCGCCCACTGCTTCTCATCGGCATGAGCCTGACGGGCAAGGAACTCGCGAATTTCCTGCTGGCGGTTGCTCAGCTGCTCGCGCAGCGAGGTCACCTTGTCGAGCCCGGCGACGACCGAGTCGAGCAGACGGCGCAGCTCGCGGAAGGAGTCGAGTTGCAGCTCTTCGGGGAAGCTCAGCAGCTGTTCGTCCTCGCTCTGCACGCGAACGTATCGGCCCTTGTCGAAGAGCTTACCCTCGCCTTGCACCGCCAGCTGGTCCTTGAGCTTCTGCCAGTCGCCTTCGCGGGCGGAAAATTTCAGCTCGCCGTTCTGATCCAGTTCGGCGCGAATACCGGCCTGGCCTAGGCTGCCATTGAAGCGGCGCAGGATCTGCTCGTCGCTCATCTCGTCGTCGAGCACCACCGCGACCGGCTCGGCCAGTTGGCGGCCGCCGCTGAACAGCAGGGTTTCGCGACCTGACTGGCGAATCGCATCCAGCGACTCCAGCCCCTGCAGGCTGAAGCGGCTGCGCACCGGCTCGGTCAGACGCAGCTTGAGGTTGGCGTCCAGGGAATTGCCGGAACGTTTGCTGCGCTCGTTGAGCAACTCACCGACCTGCTGCACAATCTGGCGAATGCTTTCCTCGCCGTTGGGCTGCGGCGAGCTGATCTGGCGGCTGAGGTTGAGCTTGAGTTGCGACAGGCGCGTCTGCAGGTCGCCGAGGTAGCTGTCGGCTGACTGCATCGAGGACAACTGCTGATTGAGCTGCAGACTGAAGCTGGTGTTCTTGCTGGGCGTCGTCTCGGTGTGCGGCGTTTCGGCCGGCGTACCGGCCCGCAGCGGCGCAGGCGCATCCCGCAGCAATGCCTCGCGGCGTTCCTGCGGGTTGATTGCGGAAACAGCGGGGAGCTGCTTGCCAATCTTCATTCACGCTACCTCGGTCAGAGCATGCCGAACAGCGACAGCCCATTGATCTTCAAATAGGTTTTCTGCGTCGCCTGCAGCGACAGCTGATAGTTGTTCAGGTCGATGCTGGCGGTGGCGTAATCGAGTTGCGACAGCTCGCCATCGATTTTCTGGTTTACCAGCGAGACGTCCTCGTTGCTGCTCGACAGCAGCGTCAGGGTGTTCTGCCGTCCGCCCAGCTCCGAGACCGCGCCGAGCAGGTCGCCGTGAGTCGTGTCGAGGCTGTTGAGCGTAGCGCTGATCGAGGCCTGTGCCGCGGGATCACTGGCATCCAACGCCGGGTCGGCGAGCATTTTCACCAGGCTATTGAGGTCGTTGAGCATGTCGACGCCGCCACCGAAGACCTGCGCAGCGGTCACATTCTCCTCGACCAGCACGCCATTGGCGACTGCCGCCTGGCGGTATTGATCGTTGCCGGTCAGTTGGTAGCTCTGAGTGGCGGCATCGAAGGTAATGGCCGGGCGGTCGCTGAGGGTGCCGGAGAACAGGTAACGACCCTCTTCGTCGCGCACGTTGGCGAAGCTGAGAATGGTCTTTTCCAGATTGCCCATCTCATTGGCGATGGCCGCCAGGTCTTCGCTGGTGTTGCTGCCGTTGGCGGCCCACAGCAGCAGGTCGCGCACGTTGAGCATGGTGTCCGATGCCGCCTTGAGGTTGGCTTCCTGCTTGGACAGGTTGCCGGACACGTTGGCTATGTTGGTGCGGTACTGCGTCAGCGTGGCTTCCTCGCGCTGGATGCGCAGCACGCGCACCGCGGAAATAGGATCATCCGAGGGCATCAGCATGCGCTCGCCGGTGGCCATCTGCTGCATCAGCTTGCCGAGCTTCTCGGAGCTGGTGTTCATCGAGCCGTGCAACATGGCGGTGATTTGGGCGTTGGAGATGCGCATGGTGTCTTTCTCGTCAGTCGAACCGGCTTGCGCCAGCTCAGAACATCGCCAGTACGGCGTTGAACAGATCGTTGGAGGTGCTGATAACTTTCATGTTGGCCTGGTAGGCCTGCTCGTAGGCCATGAGATTGACGGCCTCCTCGTCCAGGTTGACCGCGCTGACACTGTCGCGCTGGGCCTGGGCCTGTTCGGCCACCGTGGTCGCGGCGCGCAGGTCCGCCTGGTTTTGCCGACTGGCGCTGGCGACGCGGCCCACCAGGCCGGCGTAGGCATCATTGAGCGGCACCGTTTCGCCAGCGACCGTGACGCCCGCCGATTTGAGTTCGAGCATGGTGAGCAGGGTCTTGTTGTTACCCACCTCACCTGCCGTGCCGGAAAACGCCAGTTCCGAGGCGCCCAGCGCATTGACTGCCAGCATGCCGCTGGTGCTGCCGGCGTTGTAGCTGAACAGCGGCTGGCCGGGATTGCCGTTAAGGTCGAAACCACCGGAGAGGGCGTCGTTAACCATGGTCGCCACGGCCGAGGCCATGTCGTGCAGATCCCGCTGGGCCGGGCGCAGCGCGCCGTATTCCATGTCGTAGAGACCGCCGAGCGAACCACCAATGCCCTGCTGGTTGAGCGGAAAGGTGGTCTTGGCGAAGACCAGCGTCATTTCCTGCTCGCCGGCGAGGTTGGCGTTGATCTTCAACTGCCCCGCCGTTGCCCCGGCAACCAGCGGCTGACCGTTGGCCAGCGAGACATTCAGCGTGCCATCAGCGGCTTCCTGCACGCGGATGCCGGCGTACTGGCTGAGATCCTTGACCAGGTTGTCGCGGTAGTCGCGCAGGGTCGCGGTATCACGGCCGGAGGATTCCATTTCGCGTATCTGGGCGTTCAGCTCGGCAATGTTGCCGGACAGCCCGTTGATCTCGCTGGTCATCGCCACGCGCTGGCCCTGCAGCGCGTTGAGCTGGGTGCCGATGTTGCTGTTCAGCCCGTTGAAGCGCTGTGCCAGCTGCTTGGCCTCGCCAATGATCTGCTGGCGCAGGGCGATGGATTCGGGGGTCGAGCTGGCTTCGCTGAGCGCGGCGAAAAAGTTGTCCAGGCCAACACTGACGCTAGAACCTTCGCTGTCGATCAGGCCTTCGAGCGCAGTCAGGTACTGCTGATTGGTGTTGAAGTAGTTCTTGTCGGTGCTGGCGCGCCAGAGCTGCTGATTCTGAAAGTCGTTGGACAGCCGACGAATGCTGCTGACCTGAACGCCTCCGCCAACGCTGACCGACGTCTGCCCGCCGAGCGAGTGCAGGTCCGGCGCGAGGCGGCTGAAGCCCGGCGTGTTGACGTTGGCAATGTTCTGCCCCGTCGCTGACAGGGCGATCTGCGAGGCGCGAACGCCGCTGTAGCCAATTTGACCCAAAATACTCACGACTGGACTTCCTTCGACTCGATCCGGATCGGTTGTGCGAACGCCACGGACAGATGGCCGCCGCCAACAACACGATGCTGCTGAGTGGATAGAGCGACCACATCGGCGCTGGAATTAAGCGAAGCCTGGACGGGACTGGGCGCCGGCTGGATTTGCGCGCGCGGCTCGACGGGGGCCGGTGCCGCGGCACGCAGGTCATTGAGAATGTTACGGGTGTAGTTGCGGGTTTCCGCGTAGGGGATTTTCTGCACCCAGGCGCCGGTGCCGATCTCGCCGGTGCGCGGATCACCATGGCTTTTGAGCCATTCGTCTACCCGGCCGGGGCCGGCGTTGTAGGCGGCGAGCGCCAGCGCCTGGTGACCGTCATAGCGATCGAGCATCTTGTTCAGGTAAGCACTGCCGAGGCGCTTGTTGTACTCGGCATCGGTGGTCAGCCGCGCTTCACTGAACGGCAGGCCCAGCTCGGCGGCCATGTCCCGCGCCGTACCGGGCATCAGCTGCATCAGGCCACGCGCGCCCTTCGGCGAGACGGCCGCGATGTTACCGCTGGACTCATGCTTGATGACGCTGTCGACCAGCGACTTGAAGCCGGCCTTGCCGCTTTCCCAGGCGCTGTCCAGCGCATCGACGCCACGCTGCCAGGTGCCACGCAGTGCATGCAAGCCACCCCCCTGCAAACCGCTGCCAGCGTGGCCGGCCAGCGCCGTCGGCACCGGCGCGGTGTTCGCCGCGTCACCGCTGAGCTGCTGCAACAGCATGTCGGCGATGCCAGTCTGGCGCTTGCCACCGGGCTGGGACGAATGGTCGGCGCGCAGAACTGGAGCGAGTTGCTCAAGTCGCTGTTGAAGATCAGCGCGCTGCTGGGCATTGCCGCGGGCCAGCTGTATTACGCCGCGCCCAAGCTGATCGCGCTGCAGCGCAGCGACATCAGCAACGCCATCGGCAGCGCCTTCTCGCTGACCTTCGATCTGGCGATTTCGCTGCTGCTGGTGTTCGTGCTGTTCTCGTTCATCGATATCCCGCTGCAGCGCTTCTTCTTCCTGAAAAAGATGCGCATGACCAAGCAGGAGCGCAAGGAAGAGCACAAAAACCAGGAAGGCCGGCCCGAGGTAAAGGCGCGGATCAAGCAGCTGCAGCGCCAGCTGGCGCAGCGGCAAATCACCAAGGTGATCAAGGACGCCGACGTGGTGATCGTCAACCCAACGCATTACGCCGTGGCGCTCAAGTACGACCCGAAGAAGGCCGAAACACCTTTCGTCATCGCCCGTGGTGTCGATGAAACGGCGCTGTACATCCGCAAGCTGGCCCAGGCCAACGGGCTGGAGGTGATCGAGCTGCCGCCTCTGGCGCGGGCGATCTATTTCAGTACCCAGGTCAACCAGCAGATTCCAGCGCCGCTCTACACCGCGGTGGCTCACGTGCTGACCTACATCCTCCAGCTCAAGGCCTGGAAGCAGGGTCGCCGCACCAAGCCCAAGCTGGCCAGTGACATCCATATTCCCGAAGAACTGTTCAACCGAGCCCGATCATGAGCCTGATTCAGAAACTGACGCCGACCTTCAGCAGCGGACGGATTGGGATTTCGCTGATCATCCTGTCGATCCTGGCGATGATCATCCTGCCGCTGCCACCGCAGCTGCTGGACGTGCTGTTCACCTTCAACATCGCCATGTCGATTCTGGTGTTGCTGGTCAGCGTGTCGTCGAAAAGCCCGCTGGATTTCTCGCTGTTCCCGACGGTGATCCTGATCACCACGCTGATGCGCCTGACGCTGAACGTCGCGTCGACGCGCGTGGTGCTGCTTGAAGGTCACACGGGCACCGGCGCCGCGGGTAAGGTGATCGAAGCCTTCGGTGAGGTGGTGATCGGCGGCAACTTCATCGTCGGTCTGGTGGTGTTCATCATCCTGATGATCATCAACTTCATCGTCATCACCAAGGGCGGTGAGCGGATTTCCGAAGTGACCGCGCGCTTCACCCTCGACGCCCTGCCGGGCAAGCAGATGGCCATCGACGCCGACCTCAACGCCGGCCTGCTGAGCAATGAAGAGGCCAAGGCCCGGCGCCAGGAAGTAGCCAAGGAAGCCGACTTCTACGGCGCCATGGACGGTGCCTCGAAGTTCGTTCGCGGTGACGCCATCGCCGGCATCCTGATCCTGCTGATCAACCTGTTCGGCGGCTTTGCCATCGGCGTGTTCGTTCACGACCTGGCGGCCGGTGAAGCCTTCAAGCAGTACGCCCTGCTGACCATCGGTGATGGCCTGGTCGCGCAGATTCCGGCGCTGCTATTGTCCACGGCGGCGGCGATCATCGTCACCCGCATTAACGAATCCAGCGACATCACCAGCCAGGTTCAGCGCCAGCTGCTGGCCAACCCGGCTTCGCTGTACACCGTGGCGGGCATCCTCTTCGTGCTCGGTCTGGTGCCGGGTATGCCGCACCTGGCGTTCATCGGCTTTGCCGCGCTGATCGGCTTCATTGGCTGGCGGGTGTCGCTGCACGAGCCGCCTGCCGCTGGGGCCGATCTGAAGGAAATCCAGGCCATCGGTCAGGCGATGGACAAGGAAAAGGCCCAATCGCTGGCCTGGGAAGACATTCCGCTGGTAGAGCGCTTGTCGATTTCCCTTGGTTACAAGCTGGTCGGGCTGGTCAACGAAGCCTCCGGCGCGCCCTTGCCGGCGCGGGTGCGTGGCGTTCGCCAGACCCTGTCCGAGCATCTGGGCTTTCTGCTTCCGGAAGTGCAGATCCGCGACAGCCTGCGGCTCAAGGCTTCGCAATACGACATCTACATCAATGGCGAGAAAATTGACGGCGCCGAGCTGCATGCCGACCGCCTGATGGCGATTCCGTCGCCGGAGCTGTACGGCGAGATCGACGGCATCCTCGGTACCGACCCGGCCTATCGCATGCAGGTGGTGTGGATTCAGCCGTCGGATAAGTCACGCGCGCTAAACCTCGGTTATCAGGTCATCGACTGCGCCAGCGTGGTCGCCACACACCTGAACAAGGTGGTGCGCGAGCATCTGCCGGACCTGTTCAAGCACGACGACGTCGAGCACCTGATGCAGCGCCGGACCCTGCAGGCACCGAAGCTCGCTGAAAGCCTGAAGAACGCGCTGAGCTATACGCAGCAGATGCGCGTGTACCGTCAACTGCTGCTGGAGGAAGTGCCGCTGCGCGACATCGAGACCATCGCCAGCACCCTGCTCGAATGCAGCGAAACCACCAAGGACCCGGTGCTGCTGGCGGCCGACGTGCGCTATGCGCTGCGTCGCAGCATCGTTTCGATGATTGCCGGAGATCGTCGCGAGCTGGCGGTTTTCGTACTGGAAAACGCGCTGGAGAATACCCTTCTCAACGCGCTCGCCATCGCTCAGCAAGCCGGCCAGGTGAGCCTGGACAACATTCCGGTGGAGCCAAGCCTGCTCAACCAGCTGCAGAACAGCATGCCGGTGGTGAAGGAAAAGCTGCGTAAGGACGGCCATCCGCCGATCCTTACCGTGATGCCGCAGCTGCGCCCGTTGCTGTCACGCTACGCACGGGTGTTCAGCCCCGGCCTGCACGTGCTGTCGCAGAACGAGATTCCGGATCGGGTCGGCGTGAACATTCTCGGCACGCTGGGTTAACCGGTCCCGGCCCTGGCCGGCTGCAAGCAAGCCCCGCGACTCGGCGACCGGGGTTCGCCAGCAAGCTGGCTCCTACAGGCGCGGAGTTCGCCCCGAGCAGGCTGCTCCTGTAGGAGCGACCTGGGTCGCGAAAAATCATCAAGACGATGCCGCAGTCGCGCCCGTTGCAGTCGCTCGACCCAGAGGGTTTCCCGGTTCGCCAGCAAGCTGGCTCCTACAGGCGCGGAGTTCGCCCGCGCAGGCTGCTCCTGTAGGAGCGACCTTGGTCGCGAAAAATCATCAAGACGATGCCGCAGTCGCGCCCGTTGCAGTCGCTCGACCCAGAGGGTTTCCCGGTTCGCCAGCAAGCTGGCTCCTACAGGTGCAGAACTCGCCCCCGAGCGCGCTTTTTTTGTAGGAGCGAGCTTGCTCGCGAACAGGACCCTCCATAGCCGCCGGTCACAAAGCCGGTTCTCCTGCAGCTTCTAAACGACAAGCACGAGCGACCGGACTGCTTAGAGATTCTCAGCCAGGAACACCAATGAACGCCCATGAGCCAGTGCCGCAGCATTCTGGTTGTACATGGGGCGCGCCCAGCAGTTGAAACCGTGGTCGACGCCTGGGTAGGTCTCGATCTGGGCCTGACCGACCTGGGCCATCTTTTCCTGCACGGCGGCTACCGCGTCGGAATCAATGTGATCGTCTTCTTCAGCGAAGTGAAACAGGGTCGGGCACTTGATCTTCTCAGCCTGATCCAGACGCTTCTCGATGCTGCCGGGGTAATAGCAGACCGCGGCATCGACGCCCGCATTAGCCGCGCTCAGGAACGACAGTACGCCGCCCATGCAATAGCCCACCGACGCCACGCGGCCGTTGCAGTCATCGCGTTCACGCAGCAGCTCGACGCTGCGCCGTAGATCATCGATCGCAAGGTCGAAATCCAGCGCCTGCATCAGTGAGAAGGCCTGCTCCCAGTCATCCTCGCCATAACCGAGCTGGACGCCCGGTTCGCTGCGCCAGAACAGGTCCGGCGCCAACACCACGTAGCCATCGGACGCGTACTGATCGGCGACCGACTGGATGTGCTCGTTCACGCCAAAGATCTCCTGAATCAGCACGATGCCTGGGCCATGCCCGGCCGGCGGCAGCGCGAGATAACCTTTGAACGTCTTGCCGTCTTGCGCGGGGATATCGATCCACTGTGAAGTCATGCCGGTCTCCGTCGGGTTGCGAATTGCGGGACTGTTCAGGCGCACCGAAGAGCGCCGGTCGAACAGGTGCGACAGGGACAGAGACGCCGAGTTCGCATTGACTCAGCCCTCATGGTCTGGAAATGCCCCCCTCGTTGGCCACTTGAGCACCAGGACAAGGTGATGGCTACGGTGCTGCTGTTCTTCGGCGCCCAGGCGGCGATCACCGACGCGGCTCCGGTGTTTTTCAGCCTGCCGGCGACCTTTCTCACCGGCACCGCAGCGGCAACCGGCTTCGTCCTGGCCTGCTCATTGGCCAACATTCGGGATTTGGTGAGCAAAACGCTGGTCGGCGGCGCGCTGCCCTCCACCGGAGAAAGCGGTGCGGCGCTGTGGTTTTTCCCGGTGTGTCTGGTGCTCGGCTCGCTGCTGGTAATCGCGCTGCCGGCAACGTTGGTGAATCGCTAATCGCGCCGCTTGGGCATCAGCTCGCCGATCAGCCGGGTGTAATCCTCACTCGGTCGATCCAGGGAGAAGCCCATTTCGAAACTGTCACGACGGGAATCCTTGCGCACCCACTGGCAGAGCACCACGATCTGCACCTCACGGGTTCGGTCGCCTACAGTCGGCACGTGCAGGCACATCTCATAGCAGCCGTTCACGCCCAATGGCTGCTTGGCGACCAGGCGCAACCCGCCTTTCGACAGGTCAGCCACGTAACCCATAGGGTCGCCGCTGAGACGATTGGTGACCTGGATACGGCTGAGATGGCGGAAGGTGAGTCGGCTGTGTTGGCGCATGGCGAGGCTCTGGCAGTCCTTTGTTCCGCTGCGAAACGGCTGGGATCGTCCTCCCAGGCATAACGGTGGCGGCGTGCTTAAAGGCTGCAGGCGACCGAAACACAACGGAAATTAAGGGATCAGCTAATTATTTTTACAGCTAGCGGAGCGGGGCCAAGGCTCCGCTCCGCAACCTTGGCTAGCGCTCTGGGCGATGCTGCTTGTTGCGCTTCAAGGCGTCTTCGTCGCTGACCTCATCGGCCATGCCCCGGGGGACGTTGTAGGCGCCGCCAGGGACGTCGTCACGATCACCGCCGGCCGCTTCGCCATTGGTGGACCTGCCGGCCTGATCAACGCGCTCATCGTTGCGATCGTTGATCGTCTCCAGATTTTCCTTGCCGCGTTCGGATTGATTCATGGGACCTCCGTCTGGTTACTCATTCGGACACCGCTCGGCATCCCCATAAGCTAGGAAGACGCGCAATCGCAGAAGTTGCATGCAAATCCGCCGAGATGACCGGCCATTCGGCAGGCGCGCTGAACTAATCCCGCCGGGAGACGGCCAAAAAATCATCTGGGGATTTTCCCCACTGCCGCCGTGTGAATTTATGCAACTGACTCGAAGCCTGCCCGTCGATACCACACCTGTGACCAGCGAGGTGACAGCGCCTTCCAGAGCGCTCTACTTCGATCTGCTCGACGCGCCCAATGACGCAGCGGTGCGCAATCGCGCCGCTGACTACCTCATTGCACAGCTGGACAACGCCTCAGCACTGCCTTGCGACCTGCCGCCAGATCCGGCCGGACTCGGGGGTTGGCTGGACGCGCATACCGCCAAAATCGGTGGACAATATCAGGCCTACCTCGACGAACGCCGCGCCGGCGGGCCACGCCGCTACTTCACCAGCAAGGCCCACGCATTGCATTTTCTTCGCGGCGTAGCGCCGACCAAACTGGTCGACGGCGCCTGGCTCTATGGTCTGTTGCAGCGCTGGGACGATGCGCGCTTCACCGCGCTGATCCAAACCTATCTCGAGGAGCTGGGCGAAGGCTCGCCGGAAAAGAATCATGTGGTGCTGTATCGCAAGCTGCTCGCCAGCCAGGGCTGTGACGACTGGCAGACGCTGGATGACGACAACTTCGTCCAGGGCGCCATCCAGCTGGCGCTGGCCGAGCATGCCGAGCAGTTCCTGCCTGAGGTGATCGGTTTCAACCTCGGCTACGAACAACTCCCGCTGCACCTCTTGATCAGCTCCTACGAGCTCACCGAGCTGGGCATCGATCCCTACTACTTCACCCTGCACGTGACGGTCGACAATGCCGACAATGGCCATGCGAAGAAGGCCATTCAGGGCTTGCTTGCCGCTTGGCCGCAAGTGGGTGACAGCGACGAGTTCTATCGCCGGGTCATGAACGGCTACCGCTTGAATGATCTGGGTGCCAGTACGCTTTCGGTGATTGACGGGTTCGATCCCGAACAGGAAGTGATGCGCGTGCTGGAGAAGAAGGCCGGCGTTGGCCAGTTCGTGCATTCGGACTACTGCCGCTTCGATGGGCGTACCGTAAACCAGTGGCTGGCCGAGCCCGAACAGATCCCGCAATTTATCGAGACGCTGCAGCGCCGCAGCTGGATCAAGCGCCACGAGGACCCACAGCACAGCCGATTCTGGCAGCTGATTACCGGCGAACAGGCCCCAATGTTCGGCGTCTTCAGCGCTCACGAACAGCAACTGATTCACGACTGGATCGCTGGCGACTGGCTGGCCGAGCAGACGCCCACCCGTGGCAAGCCGCACCCGTCGCTTGTACAACGTCAGGTGCCGTTCAGCAGCCGTCGACGGACCCCTGCCGAGCGGCCAGCAAAGCCGGCACTGGTGCAGCAGGGCCAACACGTCAGCGACTTCGATCAGGAAACCCTGCTGCTCGAACAGCAACTGACACAGCTGCCCACACGTGATGCACGTATGCGCCACCTGCTGCCGCTGTTGGCACCAACGCGCCATCACAGCGCGGCCGGGCTGCTGGCCACCCGCATCTTCACCGGATTGTTCAATTGAGGCGAATTCGCCAGGGAATCTGACATGACCACGGAAACTGCCCAGGACCGCGCGCTGCTGCACCTGGCCCAGGCGCTGCGCGAGCGCGGTTATCACTTCATTACCCCGACGCCCCTGACCCATGAACGGGTCAATGCGCGAGTGGAAAACCAGCTGGCGAAGGATCTGGAGGGTGTGTTCGGCTGGAGCCGACCGTTCCAGCATGAGCTGCTGCCGCCAGCAATTTTCAGCCTGATGGATCAAGCCGGCGTACTTGCACCTTGCGATACCCGCTGGCGTAGCCGGGTGCGGCTGTCGACACTCGACGGGCAGCTGTTCGTCCACTCGGCCTTCCCCACCGATGCACCGGATGCGGTGTTCTTCGGCCCGGACACCTACCGCTTCGCCCATGCCATCCAGGCGCACCTGAACAATCATCCAGGCCATATCGGCCGGGTCGTCGACATTGGCTGTGGCTCCGGTGCTGGCTCCATCCTCACAGCACTGGCACGGCCACAGGCTGAAGTACTGGCCGTGGATATCAATCCCTCGGCACTGCGCCTGACCCGCATCAACGCAGCGTTGGCCGGCGCTGACAACCTCGCCGCCCGACACAGCGATCTGCTCAACGGTGTCGAGGGCGAATTCGATTTGATTCTGGCCAACCCACCCTACCTGGTCGATCCGGGTGAGCGCGCCTATCGCCACGGTGGCGGTCCGCTGGGTGCCGGGTTGTCGCTGGCGATCTTCGACAACGCACTGGAACGCCTGGCCCCATGCGGCACGCTGCTGCTCTACACCGGGGTAGCGATGGTCGGCAATCAGGACCCTTTCCTCCGCGAAGTCAGCCAGCGTCTAGAGGGCCGCGGCCTGCAATGGACCTATCGAGAAGTCGACCCGGACGTGTTTGGCGAAGAACTGCTGGAAGGCGTCTATACCAACTGCGACCGGATCGCCGCGGTGGTGCTGGAGGTGACGCGGCCGGCGGGCTGACCGATGCAGTGCATGCATATGGGCTGATGGGTGATTGTCGACAGGAAATAGCCTTTTACGCAGTTGATGCCGCGGTTGGACCTCGGCCTTCGCATCGCCATGCATGGCGACAACGCAGCCTCCGCTGGTGGCAACCATCACGCCTCAGCCGGTTGTATCCATCCTGCACGGACCGAATGGATGGGGAAACCCATCGCCTCAGCGTCTGGAATCAACTGCTGCGTCGTAGGATGAGTGCCCGCTCCAAGCCCCGACCAGCTGCTCGAATCTACACCGGTGATCCGTAGGTTGGGTGCAATCCATCACCGCTAAGCGCTCGGCTTAGATTGGCAGCAGCACGAGGCAAATCGACAGCGTGATCAGCGAGCCCAGCGTTGAGTACAGCACGACACGCGACACCCGCGAGGCCTCGCGGCCATAGAATTCGGCGAGCATGTAGGGGCCGGTGCCGGTGGGCAGTGCGCTCAGCAGCAGCGCCGAATAAGCCCAGAGGGTCGGCAGCTCGAAGACCTGAAACGCCAAGTACCAGGTAATCAGCGGCTGGGCCACCAGCTTCAAAGCCACCAGCGGCCAGACGCCCGTGACCTTGCCGCCAGGCTGCGGTTGGGCGAGAAACAACCCCAACGATACCAATGCGCACGGTGCAGCCGCCGCGCCGAGCAAGCTGAGCAACGTCGCCACCGGCACCGGTAGGGCCAACCCACTCGCGGCCCATAGCCCACCCAGCAGCGGTGCAACCACCAGCGGATTGCGCAGCAACGCGCCGCTGACCTTGCCCAGCGTGCGGCTAAAGCCCTGGCCGGCATGCAAACCCGTCTCCACGCACGCCAAGGCGATGGCGAACAGCACGCAGACAACAATGATCGACGCCACCATGGCTGGTTGCAGCGCCTCGTCACCCAGCACCAGCATGGTCAGGGGAATGCCGACATAGCCGGTGTTGGCGTATGACGCGCCGAGCGCGTCGAGACTGGCGTCGGCCAGCGGCTGCTTCTGCATCAGGCGATAGATCAAGGTGAAACCGAACACGCCCAGGCAGCCCACCGCGAACGCGGTGATAAAGCCCGGCTGCCAGAGTTGCTCCCAGGTCGAGGTGGCGACCACGCTGAACAACAGCGCAGGCAGCCCCAGCCAGACAACGAACCGGTTGAGCTCAGAGGCGCCCGTCGGCCCCATACGGCCGGTGCGGCGACAAATAAAGCCGAGGAAGATCAGCGCAAAAACCGGCAGGACGACATTAACGACAGCGGACATGAACACTCATCGGTAGGTTGGCCGCCAGTAGCTGGCGGTGCGGGGTAAGCGGTGGTCGGAACGGACCGGCTGCAAACCTTAGCAAGAAAACTGCGTCTTCGCGGATTGGAGACTGACGATGGGTGCCCTTGGAGGTTTGCTCAAGCTAAGTAGCGAGTTGCGTGATGGCGCGGTTCACGCTGCTGGGCGATGGGCTTCGCCCATGCAACTGGCTGTGCTTGCCTTCATTGGCGACCGAAACCGAAGCAACCGAGCCATTCGCGGTCAAGACCGCTCCCACGGGGGCTGGTTTGCTCCTTCCGCCGTCAAGATCGGAGAGGTTGGTGCTTGCACCGATGCATGCGCACGGCACAACTATGTGGGAGCGGTCTTGACCGCGAGCTTTCAGCGAAGCCGCGCTATCAGGAATTCTGTCATCGATGGCGAACGCGCGTCCTAATATCCTTTTGTTGATGATCCAATGCTCAGCCCTCAGCCCTCAGCCTCAATCGACAGCATTGATGGACAGTAACCATTACTCGGTTGTGCCACTGCGCACTCTCGCAGCAGCCGAGTCATTCGCGGTCAAGACCGCTCCCACCGGGGCTGGTTTGCTCCTTCGCCGTCAAGATCGCCCCTACGGAGAGGTTGGCGCTTGCACCGATGCATGCGCACGGCACAACTATGTGGGAGCGGTCTTGACCGCGAGCTTTCAGCGAAGCCGCGCTATCAGGAATTCTGTCATCGATGGCGAACGCGCGTCCTAATCTCCTTTTGTTGATGATCCAATGCTCAGCCCTCAGCCCTCAGCCTCAATCGACAGCGCTGATGGACAGTAACCATTACTGGGTCGCGCCACTGCGCACTCTCACAGCAGCCGAGTCATTCGCGGTCAAGACCGCTCCCACTGGGGCTGGTTTGCGCCTTCCGCCGTCAAGACCGCTCCTACAGGAGCTGGTTTGCCCTTCTTAGCCGTCCAGACCTCTCCTACGAGTGTGGGTTTTGGCACTGATGCCATGCGCTTGGCACCGCTATGTGGGAGCGGTCTTGACCGCGAGCGTCCAGCGAAGCCGTGCTATCAGGACGTTCAGTCACCGATGTCGGACGTCCGCCCTGACCCTTGGTAATGGCGCGACCCATCAGCCCTCCAGATCAATGCAGCATCGTCGACGGACTGTACCCATTCGGCTCTGCCCGCCCCGCCGCAAACTCCACCTCGACGCGCCCTCGCATAGCATCGGCGCCCTGCGGGAAGCCGCTGCGGTCGCTGTAATCCCACTCGGTCACCAGCTGGTTTTCGCTCGATAGGCCTTTCGCACAGGAGATATCCAGCGCGGTGATGCCGGCCACAGCACCCGCCGCGATGGCTGCGTTGACCTGCTCAGTGCCGTTTTCGATGCTCAGGCCGAGCCCGGCCAGATCCAGCGCATCGCCGCCGATACGGCCATAGATCCACGGCTTGGGGTTGTCGCTCAGCAGCAGCCCGACACCGGTGGCGATTTCCCGCGCGCCGCAGGCGCGGATCAGCCCCTCGTTTCCGGGCACGCCAAGAAACCGAGCCAACTTACCGGGCATCAGCACTTCGGCCAGGCCCAGGCCAATGCTGAACCAGCCAAGACCGCGGGCCAGCGTGCGGGCTGAATGATTCGTACGGGTAACGCGATGTGGAACGCTCATGAAGAAACTCCTCTTTCAGCCGCTTCGCTAACCAGCCAGCGGCACTAGCAGCTTTGGAAAACGTAGCGAGAAGGCCTGGGAAAACCAGGCATCCTCGCGAACAGGCAAAAAGCGGAATTGGCGCGCATGTTTCTGCCTGTTTTTTTCCGCAGCATGACCAAGCTCAGTATTTCAAGCGGCCTGCTTCAGGGTTTGAGAACCACCTTGATGCAGCCGTCATGCTTGTCGCGGAACGTCTTGTACATCTCCGGACCCTGCTCAAGGCTGACGCTGTGGGTGATGACGAAGCTCGGATCGATCTCGCCTTCCTGAATGCGCCGCAGCAGATCATCGGTCCAGCGATTGACGTGGGTCTGGCCCATGCGGAAGGTCAGGCCCTTGTTCATCGCCGCGCCGAACGGAATCTTGTCGATCAGCCCGCCGTAGACACCGGGAATCGAGATGATCCCGGCCGGGCGGCAGACATAGATCATTTCGCGTAGCACGTGGGGTCGGTCACTCTCCATCATCAGCGTCTGCTTGGCGCGGTCGTACATCGAGTCGATGGAACGTGCGGCATGGGCCTCCATGCCCACCGAGTCGATGCACTTCTCTGGCCCCTTGCCGCGGGTCAGCTCCTTGAGGCGTTCGAGTACGCTCTCTTCGTCGAAGTTGATGGTGATGGCACCACCCGCGCGGGCCATGGACAGGCGCTCGGGCACGTTGTCGATGCAGATGACTTGCTCGGCGCCCATCATCACCGCGCTGCGAATGGCGAACTGGCCGACCGGCCCCGCACCCCAAATGGCGACGGTGTCCGTGGGCTGGATGTCGCATTGCGCCGCGGCCTGCCAGCCGGTAGGCAGAATGTCGCCAAGGAACAACACCTGCTCGTCAGTCAGACCATTGGGGATCACCACGGGACCGACATCGGCGTAGGGCACGCGCACGTATTCCGCTTGGCCGCCGGCATAGCCACCGGTGAGATGGGTATAGCCGTACAGACCGGCGGTGGTGTGGCCGAAAACTTTGTCCGCAATGTCCTTGTTGCGGTTGGTGCGCTCGCAGACCGAGAAGTTGCCGCGCCGACACTGGTCGCATTCGCCGCAGACGATGGTGAAGGGCACCACTACACGGTCGCCGACCTTGAGCTTCTTGTTTGCCGAGCCGACTTCCATGACCTCGCCCATGAACTCATGACCGACAATGTCGCCGTGCTTCATGCCCGGCATGAAGCCGTCATAGAGGTGAAGGTCCGAGCCGCAGATGGCGCAGGAACTGACTTTGATGATGGCGTCGCGCGGGTCCTCGATTGATGGGTCCGGAACGTGGTTATCGCAGCGGATATCGTGCTTGCCGTGCCAGCGAAGCGCTCTCATGGAAAAATCTCCTGGTCGGTATTGGGTACGCCGCCGTGGTGGTTCTTCCTGATATTTCGCCGCTGGGCGGCAGCTGCTCCTGGTCCGATTGCTGCCATGCGGCAGAGCTACGGCGTGCGCGCTATCAGATTTTTAGTAAGCGTGGATGCCACAGAGTTGCCTGCATCCAGCGCAATGAGGCGAAATCACCGACGGACTGTCATGCCTGAGGCGCCGTCGAGACGAGGGCTGGACGCTTTGCGCCGCTGGTTCGACGCCGAACGACCCCGGGGCTGTGGGAGCGGTCTCGACCGCGAAAATGAGTGGTCAAACCGCGCGAGCGAGTCGCCTGACTAAGTAGCAAGCGTCACGCCCGATACCGCGTGAATGACAACGAACCCGTACCCGTGCCTCACTTCGTTCGCGGTCGAGACCGCTCCCACGAAAAGCACCGCAGCGAAGCAGCCCTATGCTTTGGGCAGACGCGGTTCGAATGTCATGTCGAACAGCGCCCCCAAGCCGCCGCCGACCGAGATGCGGGCACTCGCTCAGCCCTTGCCCGGCCGAACGGAGGCATAGCCGTTGCGATAGCTGGGATATTGCGGCACCCAACCAAGCGCCCGCGCTCGGGCATTGCTGCAGCGCTTGCTACCGGCGCGGCGGGTCATTGTCTGCTCGGCCCATTGGGTAACGCCCAGCCGCTCGCGCAGCCAGTCGACCACTTCGTGCAGGGGAGCCGGGTCGTCATCCACGCCGAGGTAACAGTCTTCCAGATCACCTCCGGCCAGATCGGTCTGCAGCAGACAGGCCAGCAGCGCAGCCGCATCGTCACGATGAATGCGGTTGCTGTATTGCGGCGGATCGCGCTCGACCCGCAACCCTGAGCGCACCTGGTTCTGCATCCACGGTCGCGCCGGGTCATACAACCCGGCCATGCGCACCCGCGTCACGGGAAATCCACAATCGAGCGCCAGCTGTTCGGCTTCGAGCATTACCTGGCCGGTGTAGCCGGTGGGCTCAGTGGCCGAGGTTTCATCAATCCACTCGCCACCGCTCTGCGCGTAGACCCCGGTGCTGGAAAGAAAGAACACGCGCTTCGGCCGCTGGCCCCGCTGCTCCAGCCAGCCAAGCGCGTTGCGCAGGCCATCGACATAGGCGCTGCGGTAACCCGCTTCGTCATGCTGGCTGGCCGAAGCGGCATAGACCAGGTAGTCCAGGTTGCCATTGGGCCAGCCACGCGGGACCGCGCTCGAGGCGAGGTCTCCACGTACTGGCAGGATCGGTACCGGCAGGCTCGCCGCCTGACGGCGCAGGCCGTATACCGTCCACCCCGCGCGGCTCAGCTGCAGGCCGAGGCGAATACCGACATCGCCGCAGCCGGCGATCATTACAGAGGGTCGAGATGCCATGACGGTTGCTCCTTAACCGATGCGGGCCATCGATTCGGCCCGCCTTTCATGAGTGTACTGCTGTCAGCAGGATTCACGTTGATCACTTAATAAGGGAACGGCTGCTGGCCAGTTGGTTCGAACACGAGCAAAGGCTATGCTAGCCCGCACTCTGATGGAATAACCCTATGACTCTGACCGAACTGCGCTATATCGTCACGCTCGCCCAGGAATCACACTTCGGCCGCGCCGCCGAACGCTGCCACGTCAGCCAGCCAACCCTCTCGGTGGGCGTGAAGAAGCTTGAGGACGAGCTTGGCGTGCTGATCTTCGAGCGGACCAAGAGCGCGGTGCGACTGACCCCGGTGGGCGAAGGCATCGTTACCCAGGCGCAGAAAGTGCTGGAGCAGGCGCAGAGCATTCGTGAGCTGGCCCAGGCGGGCAAGAATCAACTGGCCGCACCGCTCAAGGTCGGCGCCATCTATACCGTCGGCCCCTACATGTTCCCCCACCTGATCCCGCAGCTGCATCGCGTGGCGCCGGACATGCCGCTGTACATCGAAGAGAACTTCACCCACATCCTGCGCGACAAGCTGCGCACTGGCGAGCTGGACGCCATCATCATCGCGCTGCCGTTCCAGGAAGCCGACGTGCTCACGTTGCCGCTGTATGACGAGCCCTTCTACGTGCTGATGCCGGCCGGCCATCCGTGGACGAAGAAGGACACCATCGACAGCGAGATGCTCAACGACAAGAGCCTGCTGCTGCTGGGTGAAGGTCATTGCTTCCGCGATCAGGTCCTCGAAGCCTGCCCGACCACCCGCAAGGGTGAGGCGCCGAGCCACACCACCGTGGAATCTTCGTCGCTGGAAACCATCCGCCACATGGTCGCGTCGGGGCTGGGCGTATCCATCCTGCCGCTCTCCGCGGTGGACAGCCATCACTACTCGGCCGGTGTGCTCGACATCCGTCCGCTGACACCGCCCGTGCCGTTCCGCACCGTGGCCATTGCCTGGCGCGCCAGCTTCCCACGCCCACGAGCCATCGAAGTGCTGGCCGACTCCATCCGCCTGTGCTCGGTTGCGAAACCGCCCGCCGACAAAGCCTGATGCCATGAGCGAGCTGGCTGCGGTCCCGGTGACCGCGATAAAGGGCGTCGGTGCGGCGCTGGCCGAAAAGCTCGCCAAGGTCGGGCTGGAATCCCTGCAAGACCTGCTGTTTCACTTGCCCCTGCGCTATCAGGACCGCACCCGCATCGTACCGATCGGCGCCCTGCGGCCGGGCCAGGATGCGGTAATCGAAGGTACCGTTACGGGCGCCGACGTGGTGATGGGCCGACGCCGCAGTCTGCTGGTGCGCCTGCATGACGGCAGCGGTAGCCTCAGCCTGCGCTTCTATCATTTCAGCCAGGCGCAAAAGGAAGCCCTCAAGCGCGGCACCCAGGTACGCTGCTACGGGGAAGCGCGACCAGGCGCGTCGGGGCTGGAGATCTACCATCCCGAATATCGGGCGCTGACCGACAACGAGCCGGCGCCCGTCGAGCAGACCCTGACGCCGATCTACCCGACTACCGAAGGCCTGACGCAGCAACGCCTGCGCCAGCTGACCCAGCAAGCGCTGGCGCGGCTTGGCCCGCACAGCCTGCCCGACTGGCTGCCTGATGAGCTGACCCGCGACTACCGGTTGGCCAAGCTGGACGAAGCGATTCGCTACCTGCACCGGCCGCCGCCAGATGCCGATCTGGAAGAACTCGCCGAAGGCCGCCACTGGGCGCAGCACCGTCTGGCCTTCGAGGAACTGCTGACGCATCAGCTTTCCATGCAGCGCCTGCGCGAGAGCAGCCGCGCTCAGCACGCTCCGCCGCTGCCTGCGGCCCGTGAGCTGCCGAAACGTTATCTGCAGAATCTCGGTTTCCAGCCCACTGGCGCCCAGCAGCGAGTCGGTGCGGAGATCGCCTATGACCTTGCTCAGAACGAACCGATGCTGCGCCTGGTGCAGGGCGACGTTGGCGCCGGCAAGACTGTGGTTGCTGCGCTTGCCGCGCTGCAGGCTCTGGAAGCCGGCTATCAGGTGGCGCTGATGGCGCCGACCGAGATTCTGGCCGAGCAGCACTTCATCACCTTCTGCAAATGGCTCGAACCTCTGGGCATCGAGGTCGCCTGGCTGGCCGGCAAGCTCAAGGGCAAGGCACGGGCCGCGGCACTGGAACGCATCGCCGCCGGTTGCTCGATGGTGGTCGGCACCCACGCGCTGTTCCAGGATGAAGTGCGGTTCAGCAGGCTCGCCCTGGTGATCATCGACGAACAGCACCGGTTCGGCGTGCAACAGCGGCTAGCGCTGCGCCGCAAGGGTGTCGACGGGCGACTCTGCCCGCATCAGCTGATCATGACCGCCACACCCATCCCGCGAACGCTCGCCATGAGCGCCTATGCCGACCTGGACACCTCGATTCTCGATGAACTGCCGCCGGGCCGTACCCCGGTCAACACCGTGCTGGTGGCCGACAGCCGCCGCCTGGAAGTTATCGAGCGTGTGCGTTCGGCCTGCAACGAAGGGCGCCAGGCCTACTGGGTCTGCACGCTGATCGAGGAATCCGAGGAGCTGACCTGCCAGGCGGCCGAAACCACCTTCGAAGACCTCTCCGCCGCGCTCGGCGGACTCAATGTCGGGCTGATCCATGGCCGCATGAAGCCCGCCGAAAAAGCCGCGGTGATGGCCGAGTTCAAGGAAGGTCGCCTGCAATTGCTGGTCGCTACCACCGTCATCGAAGTCGGCGTCGATGTTCCCAATGCCAGTTTGATGATCATCGAAAACCCCGAGCGCCTGGGCCTTGCTCAGCTACACCAGCTGCGTGGCCGGGTCGGGCGTGGCAGCGCGGCCAGCCATTGCGTGCTGCTCTATCACCCGCCGCTCTCGCAGATCGGTCGTGAACGACTGGCGATCATGCGCGAGACCAGTGACGGCTTCATCATTGCGGAAAAGGATCTGGAGCTGCGCGGGCCGGGGGAAATGCTGGGCACCCGGCAGACCGGCCTGCTGCAGTTCAAGGTCGCTGATCTGATGCGCGACGCCGATCTGCTGCCGGCCGTACGCGATGCGGCACAGGCGCTTTTGGAACACTGGCCACAGCACGTAAGCCCCCTGCTAGAGCGCTGGCTGCGCCATGGCCAGCAATACGGGCAGGTTTGACGCTCGTCGGCAAACCCAAACCGCACTAACGCTAAGGCTATACTGCGCCGATCGGGAATAAAGATGGACTTTCCATGAACTCGGCTGCTGAGACCAAAAACAACATTACGCTCCCACCCATGATCGTGCAGCTGCTGGACAAGCTGGCACTGCCTTACCGCACCTGCGAGGATCGGCCGGACCTCGATCCGGCCCGGCGCGTGCAGGCCATTCTGGTCGACGACGCTATCGGCGCGCTGCTGGTGCTCTATCCCAGCGACCATTTGCTCGATCTGCCACGTCTGGTTGAACTGACCGGGCGCCAGTTGGTGGCGGTTAAGCCCGAGCGGCTCACTCGAATGCTGTCCAAGCACGACCTGAAAGTTCTGCCAGGCCTGCCGCCACTGACCAGCTCACCCTGTCTGTATGAAGAGCGCCTGCTGCGGCAGCCGCTGCTGTTCATCGAAAGCGGGCAGCCCGGCCTGCTGCTGGAAATAGCCAGCCATGACTTCAAGCAGTTGCTCAGCAAAGCCAGCGCCGGCCAGTTTGCCGTTCCGCTGAGCACCATCCAGCCCAACCTCGACCGTCCGGAAGAGGACAGCGCGGACATTACCAAGGCGGTGCAAAGCTTCACCGCCCGGCGCATTCAGAAGCGGCTGGAGGAAACCATCGAAATTCCGCCGCTGGCGCAGACGGCACAGAAAATCATCAAACTGCGGGTCGACCCTGACGCCACCGTGGACGATATCACCGGCGTGGTCGAGACCGACCCGGCGCTGGCGGCACAGGTGGTCAGCTGGGCCGCCTCGCCCTATTACGCCGCGCCCGGCAAGATCCGCTCGGTGGAAGATGCGATCGTACGGGTGCTCGGTTTCGACCTGGTGATCAACCTGGCGCTGGGGCTGGCACTCGGCAAAAGCCTGAGCCTGCCCAAGGATCAGCCGCAGCAGGCCACGCCCTACTGGCAGCAGTCGATCTATACCGCAGCGGTGATCGAAGGATTGAACCGCGCCATCCCGCGCGCTCAGCGACCTGAAGCGGGTATCAGCTATCTGGCGGGGCTGCTGCACAATTTCGGCTATCTGGTGCTGGCGCACGTCTTTCCGCCGCATTTTTCGCTGATTTGTCGACACCTGGAGGTCAACCCGCATCTGAATCACAGCGCGATCGAACAGCACCTGCTGGGCATCACCCGAGAGCAGATCGGCGCATGGCTGATGCGCTATTGGGGGATGCCTGACGAGCTCTCGACGGCACTGCGCTTCCAGCATGACCCGCACTATCAGGGCGAGCATGCCGGGCATGCCAACCTGGTCTGCCTGGCGGTCCGGCTGCTGCGTAACCGTGGCATCGGTTCCGGTCCCTACAGCGAGATTCCGCAGGATCTCTTCGATCGCCTCGGACTGAGCCGTGACAAGGCACACGACGTGGTCAACAAGGTGCTCGACGCCGAAGCCGCGCTCCGTGCCCTGGCGATGCAGATTCATCCCTCGCAGTGAGCCTTGGCAGCAGCGCTTACCGCGGCGCTGCTGGCAACCTGACCTGTTTATCGCCGCCGTTGTGCGCCGGTTAGCCGTTCGCGCGGAAGCTCACCCGCGCATCGACCAGCCCCTCCCCAACCTGACTGATGCTGACCTCGGCGAGGCTCGCTCCTGCGGCTTGCAGCTCATCGAACCAGCGCAACAGCGCGCCATAAGATGCGCCGGGGAGCGTGACCTGCAGGCTGCCGTCATTGCCGAAATCGAAGCTCTCGATGGTCAGGCCGCTCTGCTGCGCACTTTGCGTTACTAATCCCTGTAGCTGCTCCGGCGCCAGTGAAACCGGATTGCTGCGCGACATCTGTCGCGCCAGCTCGGTGTTTTGCTCGAGATAGGCATGCATTTCACGCTCCTGCTGGAAGTACGCTTGCGCGTCCCGCACGCGCTGCTGGGCAGGTGCCCAGAGCAGAACGTAGAACAACACCACCAGCAAAAAAGCGCCAAGCAAGGTAAGCGACAGGCGCTCGCGGGGTTGCAGCCGTTGCCAGCGCAGCCACAGGGGCGATTCGGCCAGGCGCACGCGCATCTGTTGTCGCAAGTTCATCCTTGACCTCCGATCACTACGCGCGCGCTGACTGCATTGCCGTCCCTGCTGGCGGAGCCCAGCTGAACGCTTTCCCCGGTCTCGCCCAGACGCTGACGCAGCTGTTCCAACGCTGCAAAATCGCTGGCGCGCACCTGCAAGGCCAGGTCACCACGGGCCTGGTTGAAATCAAGCTGCCCGATCGACACCGGAATGCCTTCGGCCAAGGCCAGCGCCACTTCATTCAGCAAGCGCATGAATTCTGCCGACGCACCGGCGCTCTGGCCGATATGTGCGTCGAATTGCGCGCGCAGATTGACGATGCGACGGTCCTCGGGAAACAGCTCGGTATAGAGCGCGCGACTCGCGTCGGCATAGCGCTCGGCCTGACTTTCCAACGTCCAGGCCTGGACCAGGTTGAACACCAACTGCACGGCCAACACCAGCGCCAGCACGACCATAACCGGCTTCCACTGGCCGAGCCCGCTACCCGCAGCATGGATGGCAAAATCGCCCTGTGCCAGATTGAGCGCAGCGGCGCGTCCCGAGGCGAGGAACCGGTAAGGTTGGTCAAGCTGCTGGTAGTCGTCCAGCGGCGCTGGCGCCGCATCCAGGTTTCCGTGCCCGTGATGGGGCACGGGGCACTGGCTGGCCAGGTGCGACCATTGCCTACTCTCGAAGGCCAGTCGGGCTTCCGGGCTGCCGCCGAGCAATGCGCGGCCGTCGATGAACAGCAGCTGGGTGCCGTCGCGTGGCAACAGGTCGGCATCGACATGAATCGCGACGATGGTCAGGCCGAGCGCCTTGAGATCCTCCAGCCAGTTGGCCAGCAGCTGCCGGCGGATAGCGATGACCCGCCGCCGCCCATCTTCCAGCGCATCGCCATGGGTCAGGTGCAGGTCATCGACATTCTCGGCCAGCAGCTCCTCCACTGCGTAGGCCAGCGCTTGATTGACCCAGCGCGCTTTGCGCGTCGGCAGGTTGACTGCGAACGCGCTGCATACCTCGGCCGGCAGCACCAGCGTCACCGCCGCCGACGCTCCTTCGATGACATTCGCCAGCGGTATCCAGCCATCGTCGCCTTCGCCCGGCAGCCAGTAGACGCGGGTGTCGCGGTCGATCCGGGCGCCGCAGTCAGCGGGCAGAAACAGGCAGTCCATCGGCTATCGCTCTCCGTCATTGGTTGGTCGGGGCAGTCGTGGCGGCTGTCCCAGGTTGCGCTGCAGCACGCGGACATCGCCATTTTCCTCACGCCGCAAGCGACTCACCAGCGCCAGACGGCGGTCCGCCAGGCGTACCTCGCTGATGGCCTGGAAGAATTGACTGGCCACCGCAATATTGGTGCCTTGAAGTTGGACACCGCTGAGCGCCGGTTGCGCCATGAAAGTGGCTGTGTCGCGAAACGGGGTGGCCTGCCGCGCCTTCACCAGCGACTCGGCGGCGCTGGGGCTGAGGCTGTCGGCGAGGCTCGACAGCACCACGGCACTGGCCGTGTTGATGTTCAGCGGTGTATCGGCCGGTAGCACGCTGACGTAGGGCGCCAGTCGCTGAAAATCCTCGTCGCGCATGCCGAGCAGCAGGCGCAGCTCGGAGAGATCCTCCAGCCGTCTGCCCGCCGTGCGATAGGGCGGGTCGAGCAGCAGATAGGCATTGTCCTCCGCACCAAACTCGCCGCTGGGTTGCTGGTCGCTGTCGATCCAGTCCACCAGCCGCTCGGCATAAGGCTCGGTGATCTGCAGGCGCAGCAGCAACCGGCGAAACTGGGCAAGCGCTGCCGCGTTGGGCTGCTGCTCCTGCACCAGACTGTTGAGATTGAAACGCCCGGCCAGATCCTCGATACGTACCTGAACCTGCCCCTGTCCTTCATCGAGATCGTACGCCGGTTGCGGCAGCGCCCAGGCTTCCAGCAAATGATCGACCGCCGGTTGCCCTGTGCCCTGGCCGGACAGCTGCAGATCGCGGCGCAGCAAGGTCTGCGCCAGCGCCTCCCCGCCCAGCGCGAAATGCCAGGCCTGGCGTGCCTGCAGCTGGTTGCCGGTGCCCCGGATCGACAACTGCTGACGCGCGATCATCCCGGCGCAAATCACCGTGACGATGGCGACCACCAGCAGCACGGTGATCAGTGCGACGCCGCGCTGGCCTCTCATTGCATCTCTCCCACGCCGCCGGGTTCCGGCACGCCCTGGGAGTCTGGCTGGATGAATTGCGGCGCCGGCGTCGGGCCATCCGGCAACCGCAGCAGGCGGGTGATGGTGCCGTAACGCTGGTGATCGACGGAGACCTCCACGGCGAGCGGCAGCCGCCGCGCCTGTTCCTCCGGATTACCGCGACCGAAATCGAACGGAGGCCATTCCTCGTGCCAGCTGTTCTCCGCATCCAGATAGCGCAGCCGCAGCGCCTGCACGTTGTCGAGCACAGGCTGCACCCGTGGTTCGCTGTCCACGTCGCGATCGAGCACCACCCAATAGACCCGCTCCAGCGTGTCGCCAGCCAGCCGCCAGCGTACCCGCTGCAGGTTGGCCCTACGCATACCCGTGGGGTTACGCCAGCCGCTGCGGGTCAGCTCCAGCGAAACGCCATCCGCGGAGCCGGCCATCTGGCCGATGAAAGCATTCTGTTCGTCACCGTAGCCGTCGCGCACTGGTCGCGGCATGGCCTGGATGAGGTCGCGTTCCAAACTCCACATCGCGCGACCGATTTCGCGCAGCTGCACTTCCTGTGCGCGCACCACCTCGTCACTGCGCATCACCGCTTCGAGCATGCGGTAGGTGGCCAAGCCCAACAGCGCGAACAGCGCGATAGCGATCAGTAATTCCAGTAGCGTGAAGCCTGCGGTGGCACGAGCTGTGCGGATCGTCATGGGTCAACGCCAACGAAGCCGATGAGGCTGGTCACCGCGCGCTCTTCGATTGGCCCACCCCCGACACCCCGCCGCTGCTCGGCGGCCGCGACCCAGACGCGAATACGCAGCAAACCGGGCGTACCGCTGGTTTCCACTTCGCTGAGGGTCTGCCATTGACGACCCCCAAACTCTAAGCGGGTATCTTCGCGGCCAATACTCGGTGCCGGTTGTTGCAGCTGCAGCTCGGTGAGGCGGTTGTCGGCGATCCAGCCGGCCAGGGTCAGCGCTTCCAGCCGCCCGGCATTGCTCACGCTGCGCCCGGCCGCGGTCAGCACCACCGCGGCGACGATGGCGAAGATTGCCAGCGCCACCAGCACTTCAAGCAGGGTGAAGCCGCGCGAGCGCGCCGGACGATGACTCATCGACGCTGCTCCACCGGTTCGGCCCGCGGCATGCGAAAGCCATCGCTGGACACCGTCCAGCGGCTCCCTCCAGGTCGCTGATCGGACAGGGTCAGGGTGAACGGGGACAGCTCGCCACTGGAGAGAATCAGCAGCTGCGGCTGCACGCGAGGAGCACGCCGCCGCTCTCGGTCTTCATCATCGGACAGGCCTGCCGGGTCATCCTCGCGTTTGACCGGGGCCACCAGCTCCAGCGGGGTGCCGTCGAGCTCCAGCTCCAGGCGCATCCACGCGGGTGCCTGGTGCGCTTCGCGATTGCCCACATCGAGCCAGCGCGCATCGGCCTCGTCGTAGTGCATGACCCGGTAACCGTCCTGATCGAACAGCAAGCCGTATTCACGGCTATCGAGCACGGCTTCGTCGGCCATCAGACTGATCAGGGTCGCCACACGTTGCGCTTCGTCGCGAATCTCGCGCGACGAGCTGGTGTTACCGGTCGACAGCACCGCCAGCCCCACCAGGCTGCCCAGGATGACGATCACCACCAGCAGCTCGATCAGCGTGAAACCACCGTCCCGGCGCGCCTGGGGCATCGATCAGAGGTCCCAGTTACCGATATCCGCGTTCAGTTCGGTGCCACCCTGCTTGCCGTCAGCACCATAGGAATACAGGTCAAACTGGCCCTGGGTGCCCGGCGACAGGTACTGGTACTCGTTGCCCCAGGGATCCTTCGGCACGCGCTTGAGGTAGCCGTCGCGATTCCAGTTCTTTGGCTGCGGATTGCCACCGGGCTTTTCCACCAGCGCATCGAGACCCTGCTGAGTACTGGGGTAGGCATAGTTGTCCAGCTTGTACATGTCGAGGGCGGCGCTGACCGCCTTGATGTCGCCCTTGGCCACGGTCACCTTGGCCTGATCCGGGCGGTTCATCACCTGCGGCACCACCAGCGCGGCGAGAATCCCCAGGATCACCACCACCACCATGATTTCAATAAGGGTGAAGCCACCCTGTTTGCGTCTGTTCAACATCATTCTCACTAGCCCACCAGTTGATTGAGAGAAAGGATCGGCAGCAGGATCGCCAGCACGATCACCAATACCACAGCCCCCATGAACACCAGCATGAAGGGTTCGAAAAGTCCCACCATCAGGGAGATTTGCGCAGCCAGGTCGTTTTCCTGGTTACGGGCGGTGCGCGCCAGCATCTGGTCCAGCTCACCAGACTTTTCACCGCTGGCGATCATGTGCAGCATCATCGGCGGAAATTCGCCGGTGGCATCCAGCGCGCGGGTCAGGCTGCCGCCTTCACGCACACGTTGGGCCGCCTCAATGACCTTGTCACGAATGCGCAGGTTGGCGATCACCGCCGCCGCGATGCCCAGCGCATCCACCAGCGGCACACCGCTACGGGTCAGAATCGCCAGGGTCGAGGCGAAACGCGCGGTGTTGGTCGCCCGCGCCAGCCGCCCTACCAGCGGGATACGCAGGATTAGCGCATGCCAGCGACGCTTGATCTTTTCGTCGCGCAGCGCCTGTCGCATCGCCAAGACTGCCGCGACGATGCCGATGAGCATCAGCCAACCCCAGCGCTGCACCACCTCACTCACCGCGATCAGCCCGGTCGTCAACGCCGGAAGCTGCTGTCCGGTATTGACGAACACCTTGACCACGTCCGGCACCACATAGCCCAGCAGCAACACGACGATGGCCAGCGAGGCCACCAGCAGGATGACCGGATACAGCAGCGCCAGTTGTATTTTCTGCCGCGACTGTTGGCGCTGATCGGTGTAATCGGCCAGTTGGTCGAGCACCAGTCCGAGGTGTCCGGCATGCTCGCCCGCCGCAACGGTGGCGCGATACAACTCGGGAAAGGCCGACGGATATTCACGCAGCGATCCCGCCAGGCTATGGCCTTCCATCACCCGTGCCCGAACGGCCAGCAGCATCGACTTGATCTTCTGAGATGACGACTGCGCCGCCGCCGCACGCAGCGCTTCCTCGATGGGCAACGCGGCCTGCACCAGGGTTGCCAGCTGCCGGGTCACCAGCGCCAGGTCGCGCGCCGACAATCCACGACCAAAGGCGAAACCGCCCCCGCCAGTGTCTTCCTTGGCCTTGGCCTGCTTGACGTCCAGCGGCGCCCACTGCTTCTCACGCAACAGCTGCCGCGCCTGGCGCGCGCTGTCCGCCTCGATCAGGCCCTTCTGCTCGCGACCACGCGGATCGAGGGCGATGTATTCGAAGGCAGCCATCAGCTCTGGACCAAGCCGGCGCAGGTAGCCCGTCCGCGGTCAAGACCGCTCCCACGGCGGGCTGGTGCGGGTGCTCCAGAACTGAGGCGAGACAGATCGCGCCCGATGACCCTCGCCCCAAAACACAGGGCAGGTTGCAACCGCCCTACGGTTTCCCGCCGAGCCAGGCGGCTGGCGGGACCTGTGACAGCGGTCCTGACCGCGAGCTCTTCGGTGAAACCAAACAAACCCTTCACCCCGCCTCCTTCCGCGTTCCGCATAGAAGCTCGCGGTCGAGACCGCACCCACAGAAGGTTTTCCTCGGCGCCATGCCTATGTTGAGGCAAGACCGCTTTACTGACTGGCTGGCCAACGCTCAGCCCATGGTCACACCGCGCATCCGTGGGAGCAGTCTTGACTGCGAACTCTCCGGCGAAACCAAGCAAACCTTTCACCGCTACTCCTCCCGCGTCACGCGCAGCACTTCCTCGATGGTCGTTACGCCCTCACGCACCTTGCGCAGACCATCGTCGCGAATGCTCGGGCCCAGGCGGCGGGCGTGGCGAACCATGTCCTGCTCGGTGGCGCGGGTGTGGATCATGCTGCGCAGGGTGTCGTCGAACATCACCAGCTCGTAGATACCGGTCCGCCCGCGGTAGCCCAGCTGGCGACAGACGTCGCAGCCTTCGGCGTGGTACAGCGTCGGGGCTTCGCTCGGATCGAGGCCGAACAGCGCGCATTCGGCCTCGTCAGCGACGTAAGCGCGCTTGCAGTCATTACACAGTACGCGGACGAGGCGCTGGGCCAGCACACCGAGCAGCGAAGATGAGATCAAGAATGGCTCGACGCCCATGTCTACCAGGCGAGTTACTGCACCGATGGCGCTGTTGGTGTGCAGCGTCGAGAGCACCAGGTGGCCAGTCAACGAGGCCTGCACGGCCATGTCGGCGGTTTCCTGGTCGCGGATTTCGCCGACCATCACCACATCCGGATCCTGACGCAGGATGGCGCGAAGGCCACGGGCGAAAGTCATGTCGACCTTGGTGTTGACCTGGGTCTGGCCGATGCCTTCGAGGTTGTACTCGATCGGGTCTTCGACGGTGAGGATATTGCGCGTGCGGTCGTTGAGCGTGACCAGGCTGGCGTACAGCGTGGTGGTCTTGCCGGAGCCGGTCGGGCCGGTGACCAGAATGATCCCGTGCGGTTTCTGCACCGCCTGCTCCATGACCTTGCGATCGCGATCACTCATGCCCAGATGGCGCAGAGTGAGGCGACCGGCCTGCTTGTCGAGCAGCCGCAGGACCACACGCTCGCCGTTGGCCGAAGGCAGCGTCGATACCCGGATGTCTACTTCGCGACCGCCGACCCGCAGGGAAATCCGGCCGTCCTGGGGGACGCGCTTCTCGGCGATATCCAGCCGCGCCATGACCTTGATCCGCGACACCAGCAGCGCCGCCAGTTCGCGCTTGGGCTGCACCACTTCGCGCAGGATGCCGTCGATGCGAAAGCGGATCACCAAGCGTTTTTCGAAGGTTTCGACGTGGATGTCCGAGGCGTTTTCCTTAATGGCTTCACCGAGGATGGCATTGATCAGGCGGATGATCGGCGCGTCGTCTTCCTGCTCCAGCAGGTCCTCGGTTTCCTGGATCTGGTCGGCCAGGCTGTGCAGATCCATATCGTCGCCAAGGCCCTCGACCATCAACATTGCCGCCGAAGAATCGTGCTGGTACGCCGCGCTCAGGGCCTGCTCGAACTCATCCTGTGCCAGCCACTGCATCGCCAAGGGGCCGCCTGCGACGCGCTGCGCCTCCTGCAGCGCAGTCAGCGGCGCGCCTTCGCGAGCGCACAAACGAAAACCCTCCGGGCGTTCCAGCAGTATCACGCCGTGGCGCCGGGCGAAGGCGAAAGGCAACCGACGCTGAGCCGGCTCGTCCAGCAGAGTGGTTATCTCGTTCACGTCCAGTTCGGCCATGCTGAATTTTCCTGCGGGCATTCAATCGAAGAAGGTCGCCCTGAAGCCAGCGCGACCAACCGCATTGGACTACAAGGAATGCATGACATTGCAAACCTTCGGCAGTTTTTCCCGTATCGCTACGCGGCCGCCGGCAAACCGGCACCAAGGTCGAATATAGCCAAGGCTGCAGATGAATACCGCGTCTATGGCCGGTCATTCATGATTGCGCCTCGCGTAATTCGCCACGGAACATTAGACGAAGGTCGAACCCAATACTGGCGCACCTTACAACGATACAAAGCAACCTAACGGTCACGTCGCGAACGAAACGGTAGCTTCGCGCTCTGATTAAAACAGTTGTTTGATTTTTTCAGGCCTTGCAGAATGCCGCGCCGCGCCAGGCTTCAAGCCGCGGTGCGAGGGCCGTAGCCGATCCACGCTCGACCGTCATTACCGCGGCCGGGCGAAAAGTAACGCCAGTGGTGCAACCGCCCGGGTGGCCGGGCAGCCCGCTGGTTACGATCAAGCAGGAGAACAAGAACAATGCACATTGGTGTTCCTCTCGAAACCAGGCCCGGTGAAACGCGCGTTGCCGCGACACCGGAAACCATCAAGAAGCTGATCGGGCAAGGGCATCGGGTGACGGTGCAGAGCGGAGCTGGCGTACAGGCCAGTGTTCCGGACAGTGCCTTCGAGGCGGCAGGCGCAACCATCGCCGATGCCGCTGCGGCGTTCGCAGCAGAGATCCTGCTGAAGGTGAACGCACCGAGCGAAACCGAACTGGCGCAGATGCAGCCAGGCACGGTCTTGGTCGGCATGCTCAATCCCTTCGACAACGACAACATTGCACGCATGGCCGAACGCGGCATCACCGCCTTCGCCCTGGAAGCCGCGCCGCGTACCTCGCGCGCGCAGAGCCTCGACGTGCTGTCCTCACAGGCCAACATCGCCGGCTACAAGGCGGTGATGGTCGCCGCCAACCAGTACCCGCGCTTCATGCCGATGCTGATGACCGCCGCCGGTACGGTGAAAGCCGCACGGGTGCTGATCCTCGGTGCCGGTGTAGCGGGTCTGCAGGCCATCGCCACGGCCAAGCGCCTGGGCGCGGTCATTGAAGCCTCGGACGTACGCCCGGCGGTGAAGGAGCAGATCGAATCGCTCGGCGCCAAGTTCGTCGACGTGCCCTGCGAGACCGATGAAGAGCGCGAATGCGCCGAAGGCGTCGGCGGCTATGCCCGGCCCATGCCGGCCAGCTGGATGGCGCGTCAGGCGCAGGCCGTGCACGAACGCGCCAAGCAGGCCGACATCATCATCACCACCGCACTGATTCCGGGCCGCAAGGCGCCGACGCTGCTGCAGGAAGAAACCGTGCAGCAGATGAAGCCCGGTTCGGTGGTGATTGACCTCGCCGCCTCGCAGGGCGGTAACTGTCCATTGACCGAAGCCGATCAGGTGGTGGTCAAGCACGGCGTGACCCTGGTTGGCTACACCAACCTGGCGACGCACGTGCCGGCGGATGCCTCGGCGCTATACGCACGCAACCTGCTGGACTTCCTCAAGCTGGTGATCGATGGCGAAGCCAAGTTCCAGCTCAATCTCGAAGACGACATCGTCGCCGCGTGCCTGATGTGCCGCGACGGCCAAGTCGTGCGCACCAACGGTTAAGGGAGCCCGAAAGAATGGACCTGATATCTGATGGCATCTACAACCTGATCATCTTTGTGCTGGCGATCTACGTCGGCTACCACGTGGTCTGGAACGTCACCCCCGCGCTGCACACGCCGCTGATGGCGGTTACCAACGCTATTTCGGCGATCGTCATTGTCGGCGCCATGCTGGCCGCGGCGCTGACCGTCACCCCGATGGGCAAGCTGATGGGCACCCTGGCGGTGACCCTGGCTGCCGTGAACGTCTTCGGCGGCTTCCTGGTAACCCGGCGCATGCTGGAAATGTTCAAGAAGAAGGAGCGCGCTGGCGCCAAGGCGGAGTCCAAGCCATGAGCATGAACCTGATCACCCTGCTCTATCTCATCGCTTCGGTGAGCTTCATCCAGGCCCTCAAAGGCCTGTCGCACCCCACCACCTCACGCCGCGGCAACTTGTTCGGCATGATCGGCATGGGCATCGCCGTGGTCACTACGGTGTTCCTGGTGTTCAAACTCGGCTCACAGCTGGCCGAGAGCGCCAGCCCCTGGAGTGGCCTGGGCTTCATCGTCCTCGGCCTGCTGATCGGCGGCACCGTCGGCACGCTGATGGCCAAGCGCGTCGAGATGACTAAGATGCCCGAACTGGTCGCCTTCATGCACAGCATGATCGGCCTGGCGGCAGTGTTCATCGCCATCGCTGCCGTGCTGGAGCCGCAGTCGCTGGGTATCGTCCAGGCCATCGGCTATCCGATTCCGGCCGGTAATCGTCTGGAGCTGTTCCTCGGTGCAGCCATCGGCGCCATCACCTTCTCCGGTTCGGTGATCGCCTTCGGCAAGCTGTCGGGCAAGTACAAGTTCCGCCTGTTCCAGGGCGCGCCAGTGGTGTTCGCCAACCAGCACAAGATCAACCTCGCCGTCGGCGTCGCGATCCTGGTGCTGGGCCTGATCTACACCTTCAGCGGCAACTTCACCGCGTTCATGATCCTGGTTGCGTTGGCTTTCGTCATCGGCGTGCTGATCATCATACCCATCGGTGGCGCCGACATGCCGGTGGTGGTGTCGATGCTCAACAGCTACTCGGGCTGGGCGGCGGCGGGTATCGGTTTCTCGCTGAACAACTCGATGCTGATCATTGCCGGTTCGCTGGTGGGCTCCTCGGGCGCGATCCTCTCCTACATCATGTGCAAGGCGATGAACCGCTCCTTCTTCAACGTCATCCTCGGCGGCTTCGGTGGTGACGCGGATGCCGGCCCGGCTGCGGGCAGCAAGGAACAGCGCCCGGTCAAATCCGGTTCCAGCGATGATGCCGCCTTCCTGCTGTCGAACGCCGACACCGTGATCATCGTCCCTGGCTACGGCCTGGCGGTGGCCCGCGCACAGCACGCGCTAAACGAGCTGGCTGAAAAGCTGACGCATATGGGCGTGACCGTGAAGTATGCGATCCACCCGGTCGCCGGTCGTATGCCCGGCCACATGAACGTGCTGCTGGCCGAGGCCGAAGTGCCTTACGAGCAGGTCTTCGAGATGGAAGACATCAACTCCGAGTTCGGCCAGGCCGACGTGGTGCTGGTGCTTGGCGCCAACGACGTGGTCAATCCGGCGGCGAAGAACGATCCCAAGTCGCCCATCGCTGGCATGCCGATTCTCGAGGCGTACAAAGCCAAGACGGTCATCGTCAACAAGCGCTCCATGGCCAGCGGCTATGCCGGCCTGGATAACGAGCTGTTCTACATGGACAAGACCATGATGGTCTTCGGCGACGCCAAGAAGGTCGTCGAGGACATGGTCAAAGCCGTGGAATAAGCGACACTGCTACACCGAAACCCCTCCCGGCCCCGCCGCGAGGGGTTTTGTTTTTAGCACCATCAGCAGCCGAACACTTCAGCGCCTGGAGCACCGGTACAGCCGTGCTGCTCGCGCAACTGAACCGACACAATTCAACCTCCCTGTGACTGTTACGTAACAGCCCGGCACGCGACTCTATCTGCCCATAACCCATCCCCGTTGATTGCGGGAAGGAGCGGCCCATGGAGCGCGTACTGACTGGGAGGCATACAGCTGCAAACGGCCTGCTGCCGTTGTACCTGATGCGGCAGCTACGCTTGTGGCAGCGACGCCTACGGACCCGTCAACAACTGGCTGCGCTCGATGAGCGTCAATTGGCCGACGTTGGCATCAGCCAGAGCGAGCGCGTGGAAGAGCTGAGCAAGCCCTTCTGGCGCTGACGGTGCTTCCAGGCGACCTCGTCGAGCCGTAAGCTGAACGGCAAGCCTGCCCAAATGTCATAGCGGATATCGGCGGGAAATCGCGTCTAGCCTGGAGAACACCATGAACAAGTACCTGTTGTCAGTTGCCACCGCCGCCTGCCTGGTCGCGGGCACCGCGTCGGCCGGAAGCATCACCGGCACCATCGACGCCATTGGCGCCTCGCTGGTCAACACTGTGGAAGGGACGTCCGATATCAGCTCGAACCTCGGCGACGACAAGCTGGTGCTCGATGCCAAGGATGATGCAGCGCGCTTCGTTGCCAGCAATGGCGAGGCGCGTGGCGCTCAACTGGAAGCGGCGCTGACGCACATCCGCACCCAGGCCCCCGACCTCGAGGCCAGTGACCTGCAGCTGGCCGGCGCGATTCTGGCGCTCTGATACGCACGCTGCATCAAGCGCAGCGCTGGCTCTAGGGCTGGCGTTTCGCTAGCCTTGGCGGCTATTCCTCTGGCTCCAGGATTTGCATGCGTTCGCTTTACCTTGTACTCGCCGGCTGCTGCGTCTGCGGCGGCGCCCAGGCATTCGATACCACTCTCGCCGGTATGGTCGCCTCCAGTTACGTTGCCAGCCAGGTCACCAGCGCCCCTTTCGACAACAAGCTGATCCTCGACGCACGCGACGACGCGGCCGGGTTCGTTGCGACTCAAGGAGAGATCCGCGGCGCTCACCTGGACGCTGCACTGCGCTGGTTGCGCGAGCGGCAACCGCAGCTGCTGGCAGGTGACCTTGAACTGGCCGAGGCAATTCTCGTCCAACCACCGATTCCGCTCCCTTGAGACAAAGACAAATCATGAACTTCAAAGTGATCGCCGCATCTTTCGCCCTGGCGCTTCTCGCCAGCGGCGCTCAGGCGCAAACGCTGGTAGCCACCAGCAATATCGTTGTCAACGCACTGGACCGCAGCATCAATTTTACCTCCGATGTGACCAGCCGAATCAGCGACATGAAGGTTGTCGGCGAAGCCCGCGACGAGGCTGCCGGATTTGTCGCCAGCAGCGGCGAAATACGCGGCGCGCGACTGGAAGCAGCCCTTGGCCGCTTGCGCGATGCCTTCCCCGAAGCCCAACAGGCCAGTGACCTCGCTCTGGCCGAAGTCATCCTCGCTCAGTGAGGTCATCTCGGGCCAGGTGGCTGAGCGTTGCGCTCACCCTTGTCATGGCGTTCGCCAACTTTTGCCAAGCCGAGCTGCGGCTGACGCTGGATGGCGCCGAGCTGCAACCGCCCGAACGGGCAGCCAGTCAGCAACTGTTGGACGAAGCACTGGCCACGCTGCCGCCGCGAATGCTCGAGCGTCTCGACCGAGACGTCCGCGTCCGCTGGTATGACGGGCTGACCCACGATGTCTATGGCAGCGCTGGGGGCAATCTACTGCTGCTCAACCGGCGCCTGCTGCCGGCACTTACCGATGGCCGCGCTGCCGCTCAACGCACCGAGCGGCCGCACGGCACGGTGCGTCAGGAAATGCTGGCGACGCTCATTCACGAACTGGCACATCTCTATGACCGCGCTCGCCTCTGGTCGCCGGAAAACTATCGACAGCAAGCGTTCTGTGGACAGCGCGCGAGCAGTCTCGGCCTGGTCGGGTTGCCGGACAGCTGCCGCGGACAGACCGAGCGCCGCTTCACCCTCAGCGACGACCCGCGTCTGCTCGATTTGGCAGGCTGGCCACAACGCGTCGGTGAACGCGGCGCACGCGAGCACGACAACGCCCAGCAGGCGCGCAGCCCCGATGCCTATGAGCTGACCAGTCCACTGGAATTCGTTGCGGTGAACTTGGAGTACTTTCTCCTCGACCCCCGCTACGCCTGCCGGCGCCCGTTGCTGCATCGCTATTTCAGCCAGCATTTCGGCTGGCAGCCCGCCGGAGTCGAGACGTGCAAAGGCGCCCTGCCGATCCTCAACGCCGGGCACGACTTCGCGCGCACTCCGCTGATCGAGCTCGACCCCGAGCGCGTCTACAAGGTTGACTATCTGTTTGCCGAGGCTAACGACGCCTGGGTCAGCCGCTGGGGTCATAGCATGCTGCGCCTGGTGATCTGTGCACCCGGGCGCCCACGCGGGCCGGATTGCCGACTGGATCTGGATCATCACCTGGTGCTGTCTTTCCGCGCCTTCGTCGGCGATGTGCAGCTGTCGAGTTGGGACGGTCTCACCGGCGTCTATCCTTCTCGCCTGTTCGTCCTGCCGCTGGGCCAGGTGATTGATGAATACACAAAGGTCGAACTGCGCAGCCTCGCCTCGATCCCGCTGAAACTGCAGCGCGAGCAGATCGAAAATCTGGTGATCCGCAGCGCCGAAATGCACTGGAGCTACGACGGCGACTATTACTTCCTGTCGAACAACTGTGCAGTGGAAACTCTCAAGCTGCTGCGTAGCGGCACGGCCCGCCCCGAGCTGACGGCATTGGACAGCATCCTGCCCAGCGGCCTGCTGGAAATCCTGATCAAGCGTGATCTGGCCGACGCCAGCGTACTCGACGACCCGCGTGAGGCATTGCGCCTGGGGTATCGCTTTGATTCTTACCGCGATCGTTACCAGGCCATGTTCGCCGTGCTTCGTGAGCGCTTGGGCCTGCCGCAAACAGACGTGGAAGCCTGGCTAGCGCTCAGCGCCGAGCAACGTCGTCCTTGGATCGAAAAGGCCGATCTGCGCGCCAGCGCTGCCCTGCTGCTGGTCGAGCAGGCGGCGCTGCGCCGGCATCTGCTATTGGCGCAGGAAGAGTTGAAAAATCGTTATCTGAGCGGCCGCGAGCACGGCGACAGGAGCCTGGCCAAGGCGGACGAAACCCTGCAAGGCATTCTCGCCAACAGCGGTTATCTGAGCCAGCCGGCGCAATTGCTCGACGGTAACGGCTACGGGTTGCCGCAGGCCAGCGAATGGCAGCGCCTGGAGTCGGAAAGCAGCCAACGCCAGGCGCGCTTGAATCAGCTTACCGATGCGCTGAACGCCGAGGTGCGCCTGTTGCTGGGCAACGAACGGCGGCTGGAGCTGGAAAGCATCGAAGCCAATCTGGCGCAGATCGGTGACCATCTGCGTAGGTTGCATAAGGCTGGCGGCGGGCTGCGGCTACCATAGAGGTTGCATGCCGTTCGGGTTTCAAGGCGAACGTTTTCACCCATCGCTTTTCCCTATCTGGGTAACCCGAACGGCGCTTAGTAAGGAGTCAAACGCAGCCAATGGTCGGCGCCTTCGCATAGCGTCTCCGTCTGGCCCTATTTAGGTACGAGTCCGACCTTGAAGCCTGCAGCTTCGATACCGGCGATAGCAACCTGCTCATCCTCCTCTGAGGATGCGCCGCTCACACCGACAGCACCGATCACTTCGTCATTTGCGTCGAGAATCAGCACCCCGCCCGGCACCGGTATGAAGGAACCATCAGACGCAGCCGCAACCGAGGCGAGAAAGGCCGGACGGAGCTCGTTTCGCTCGCCTATCGCCCGGCTGGATGCGCCGTTCCCGAGCGCGGCGAACGCCTTACCGCGCGCAACCGGAAGTCTCAACGGCGCGCAGCCATCTTCCCGTTCGGCAGCAATCAGGTTTCCACCCCCATCCATGACAAACGCTGTCAGCGGGTCCATGTCTTGCGCTCGCGCCTTGGCGAATGCTGCATCCAGAACCTGTCGAGCCTGGGCCCGGGTAATTTTCACGCTGGAACGAAAAACCTTGCCCGCCATTTGCTACCTCCAAGTTTTCGATAAACATAATGCAGGATGAACGTGCCAGAACGGTGTGATGATTAATGCTTGTGAATAGATTGCCGGACGCTAACTAGCTTGGCTGCCAATCATCTTGCCTCAGATCGAATTCTTAATGCAATTCCTGAGATTTTCTGCTATTGAAATAAGTAAGCGCACCGTTTAGTACCTCGTGTATTGGTTGGCAATTTTTGAAAGTTAGCGCTGCCGCAGGCACGACTGCTACTAAAAAACATAGTAACGGGACCAACGTAAGCTAACGTCTAATATAATGCCAAACGAAACGCACTCTACTCGCGAGACCACTATGGAAAAAATTCAACACCGAATCCTTTACCAGGAGGCGGCTGATAGAATCCGGGAATTAATTGAGCATGGAGTACTTACCGCAGGAGAAAAAATCTCTGAAAAGCAGCTCTGCGACAAATTCGGAATTTCACGGACGCCACTTCGTGAGGCGCTGAAGGTCTTAACTTCCGAAGGATTGATAGAAATACTTCCCAATCGGGGAGCGCGGGTAAGCCGCCTCAGTTTAAGTGATGTTCAGCACACCTACGACGTGATGGGCGCATTGGAAGGCCTCGCGGGCGAAGCGGCCTGTCGCCGTATAACAGAGGATGAATTATCGACCATCAGCGAACTCCATAGGCAGATGCTCGATTATTTTAATCGCCAAAATTTGCAGGCTTATTTTCAGGCCAACCGACAAATCCATGAGCGCATTCTGGCCGCATCAGGTAATGCTGTACTAGTAGAGATGTATAACAATCTGAGCCAACGGATTAAACGGTTTCGTTTTACTGCAGAGATGAGTCCGGAGTTTTGGCAGAAAGCAGTGAACGACCATGAAGAAATGATTAAAGCCTTGCAGGATCGCGACAGCAAACGGCTCGGTAGTATTCTACGGGAACATTTGAATCAAAAGCTTGAAGCTAAAAATCTTTCGGGTGTGGCTTAAGGCCTGTTGAAATCGCGCTGCGAGCCATGTTGCTCGCTGAGATGGAGCCAGACAAGGCGCTAGGTAGGCAAAGGTCTTTCTTTTACCAATCCAGCGCCTCAGTTCAGTTGCAGTACAACTCAATCCCGACGACCGCTTGATCGCCGTGTCAGGCTCAGGCCAGTGCCAGCTCTAGCACCCTGGCGACATGCAAGGCTGTCCGACTCGCACCGTCATGAATCTGGTGGCGACAACTGGTCCCGTCTGCAATCAACAAATCCTCCGCTTGCGCCTGACGAACGGCCGGTAATAGCTTCATCTCGGCCATTTGCATGGACACTTCATAATGCTCACTTTCGTAGCCGAAGCTCCCTGCCATCCCGCAGCATGACGTTTCGATGGTTTCGACCTTCAGCTCAGGAATCCAGCGCAGCACTTGTTCCACAGGTCGCATAGCGTCGAACGCTTTTTGATGGCAATGGCCGTGCAGCAATGCCCGGGACGCACCCAGCGCCTTCAACTTCAGGTCCAGACGACCGGCGTCATGCTCGCGAGCCAAGAATTCTTCGAATAGCAGAGAAGCGTTGGCTAATGCCTTGGCTTGTTCACCGTAGCCGTAATGTAGAAACTCGTCACGCATGGTTAGTAAGCAGGAAGGCTCCAGACCAACAATGCTGACCCCTCGCTCAACGAATGGCATCAGATAATCAAGCGTGCGCTTCGCTTCGGCCTTGGCTTTGTCTACCTGACCGGACGCCAGATACGTTCGTCCGCAGCAAAGCGGTCGTTCGCGGGCCGTTTTGTTGAAATAGACCTTATATCCGCCTGCGACCAGCACCCGAAGGGCAGCTTCGGCGTTAGCTGGCTCAAAGTAGTTATTGAACGTATCGACAAACAACAGGACTTCTTTCGACTGTGTCGCGTTGCCTTGCGCCTCGATGGCGTTGTCGAGAAAGCTGCGTTGAAAGCTCGGCAGCGCCCGTTGCGTAGCCAACCCCAGGCACTTCTTGACCCAGTCAGCCACTGCCGGTACGCGCTCGACTGCACTTACCAGACCTGAGAAGTAACTGGCGTACGGCGCATATTGCGGCATTTCGCCTACAAGACGTTCACGAAGCGGCAGTGAGTGCGTCTTCGACCAGGCCACGCGGGCTTCGATCTTCATCTTGGCCATGTCGACGCCGGTTGGACATTCCCGCTTGCAGCCCTTACAGGAAACACAAAGATCAAGCGCTTCCTTTACGTCTTCACTGGCCAATCCTTCCGGCCCTAATTGACCCGACAAAGCCAAGCGCAAGGTGTTGGCGCGGCCGCGGGTCAGGTGCTGTTCATTACGTGTGGCGCGGAAGCTCGGGCACATCGTACCCGCATCAAATTTACGGCAGTGACCGTTGTTGTTGCACATTTCTACCGCTTTGATCAGGCCTGATGTGGGATCGCCGCCGCTCCCCGGCTCACTTTGCTCGCCAGTCAGCGGATCGCGTAATACATCCCAACCGGACCAATCGAGTGCTGGTTTAACCGGGATCGCTTGGTAATCCTTGCGGAAGCGGAAATAGTTCTGATCATCCATACGAGGTGTATCGACGATCTTACCCGGATTGAGCAGATTCTCCGGATCGAATATCTGCTTTATTTCCTTGAACGCGGCGTTGAGCTGCGGGCCAAATTGCCAAGCCACCCACTCGCCCCTGCAAATACCGTCGCCATGTTCGCCAGAAAAGGCGCCCTTGTATTCCCTGACCAAAGCCGATGCTTCTTCGGCAATGGCACGCATTTTTTCCCCGCCGTCACGGCGCATATCCAGTATCGGGCGTACGTGTAGAGTTCCTACGCTGGCGTGAGCGTACCAAGTGCCCTCAGTACCGTACTTATGGAACACCTGAGTCAGCTTGTCGGTATATTCAGCGAGCCCATCCAGCGGGACTGCACAGTCTTCGATGAAAGACACCGGTTTTCCATCACCCTTCATACTCATCATGATGTTCAGCCCGGCCTTGCGGACATTCCAAAGTGCCGTCTGCTCAGCACCGTTGACCATGTCCACGACACTTCCCGGTAGGCCGAGATCGCCCATAAGTTCATTCAACCCGGAAAGTTGCTGATGCAATTCCTCCATGTTATCGCCAGCGAATTCGACAAGTAGTATTGCCTTGGGCGCACCGATTAACGACTTTTCAATAACCGGGCGGAATGCGGGGTTCTCAAGCGACAGGTCGATCATGGTGCGATCAACAAGTTCTACAGCTGTAGGCTCCAGCTTGACGATATGCTGGGTCATGTCCATCGCCTGATAAAACGTGGGAAAATTAACCACACCCAGTACTTTCTGCTTCGGCAAAGTCGCCAGTTTCAGCTTGATGCGTTGAGTTAGTGCCAAGGTCCCTTCTGACCCTATTAACAGATGTGCCAGATTGATACGGCCGTCACGGTCGTAGGGCAGAGGGTTCTGGCAGTTGAAGATATCCAGGTTATAACCGCCGACACGGCGTAATACCTTGGGAAAGTTTTCGAGAATGTTTGCGTCTTCACGGCTGGCAATCTTTTGGACTTGCTGAGCGATACTCTGCGCTCTGCCGCCGTCCGAAAGGTTCTGGATATAGTCGAAATGGCCTTGTGAGCCGTCTGCCAGTAACGCGTCGATGCTGAGGACGTTATGGACCATGTTGCCGTAGCGGATTGATCGCGACCCACAGGAGTTGTTGCCGGCCATTCCTCCAATGGTGCACTGCGCCGCTGTCGACACATCAACCGGAAACCAGAGTCCATGTGGCTTCAGCCAGCGATTAAGGTCATCCAGAACAAGGCCGGGCTCGACCACGACGGTCATTTGCTCCTTGTCGAAGTCGGCGATCTGGTTCAGCCATCGGCTGGTGTCCAGCACGATCGCTTCCCCGACCGTCTGCCCGCACTGGCTGGTTCCGCCTCCCCGCGCAAGTACCGGAATCTTTGCGTCACGCGCGATATCCAGTGCAATCTGCAGATCCTGTTGATGGCGCGGGATGACTACGCCAACCGGCATGACCTGATAGATCGATGCGTCCGTCGAATAGCGACCCCGGGAGGCATTATCGAAAAATACATCGCCGGCAATCTCTCGCTGCAAGCGTGCTGCAAGATCAGAGACAAGGCCTACTTGCGCGCTGCGCGCTTTTAATTTTTGTTCGGTAAACGAAGTCATCACAAACTCCCGGCTTCCATCAGGGCGGCAGTGGCGAGCCTTTAAGCCCAAAAGCGCCGTTCGCAGCTAGAGCCGCTCCCGCAGTAGGAGCGGCTTAAGCCGCAATGCTTATGCTGTGTCAGTTGGCGGTCCGCAGAGGATGAGTGGCAAAGTAATCCAGCGCCGCCAAGACTCCACTTCCCTTCAACTCAACGCCGGATAACTTCATTCCCGCCTCGCAGCCACCGAGGGCTGCGATCAGTGTCAGGTCATTGCAATCACCCAAATGACCGATACGGAACATCTTTCCCTTGGCCTTGCCGAGCCCCATGCCTAAGGAGAGATCGAAGCGCTTGTAAATCAGCAGGCGAACCGCATCGGCATCTACACCTTCAGGCATTACGACGCCGGTCAGGACCGGTGAGTGGACGGCTGGGTCCTGGCATTGCACTTCCAATCCCCAGGCGTCGACAGCGGCGCGCACACCCGCCCCCCAGCGCTGATGGCGGAGAAAAACGTTATCCAGGCCTTCCCCGAGAATCATGTCCAGCGCTTCGTTCAAGCCATAAAGCAGATTGGTGTTGGGCGTGTACGGCCAGTAGCCAGTTTTGTTGGCCGCGACGATTTCGTCCCAGGCCCAGAAGCTTTTTGGCAATTGGGAAGTACGGCTGGCTTGAAGCGCCTTAGCTGACAAAGCGTTAAAGCTGATGCCTGGCGGTAGCATCAGGCCTTTCTGCGACCCGGAAATCGTGACGTCGACACCCCAGGCGTCGTGTTGATAGTCGGCACAGGCCAGCCCTGAAATGGTGTCCACCATCAAGAGCGCCGGGTGCCCCGCTGCATCCATGGCCCCCCGTACCGCAGCGATATCGCTGGTTACCCCAGTGGACGTCTCGTTGTGAACGACACATACCGCTTTGATGCTGTGTTCGATGTCTTCCCTCAAGCGTCGTTCGATCATGTCCGCCTGCACACCCGCGCGCCAACCGTCATAGCCCGGCAGGCCGAGAAACTCGGGTTCGACGCCCAGGCGACGTGCCATTTTGTCCCACAGCGTGGCGAAGTGACCGGTTTCGAACATCAGCACCTTGTCACCCATGGACAGAGTATTCACCAGTGCTGCTTCCCAAGCGCCAGTGCCGGAAGCCGGATAAATGACGACGGGCTGTTCGGTCTTGAAAATCTTCTGGATTTTGCCCAGTACCTCCAACCCCAGTGCGCCAAACTCGGGCCCACGGTGATCGATGGTCGGCAGGCTCATTGCCCGCAGAATGCGATCGGGCACAGGAGATGGTCCCGGAATTTGAAGGAAATGGCGGCCAGATGGATGAAAATCGAGCGTCAACATGAGATATCTCCGTAGCCTTTCGCTATTGGTTATATTTGTATTTTGCGTTTTGAATTCATCAGTAAATAATAAAAATCCACGTTACTTGATGCAGCCATCCGCCCTCAGTCGTCCTACTTCCTCTTCGCTGATCCCAATGCCGCTGAGGATCTCGTCTGTATGCTGAGCAAAAAGCGGTGCCGGCCGACGGATCTGCAGAGGCGTGCGAGAGAACTTGGCCGGGAAACCAATCGTTTTCATTCTGCCGATCACCGGATGCTCGACCTCCTGAACCATGCCCCGGGCAAGAAAATGTTCGTCTTCCATGGCTTGGGCGAAGTTGTTGATTGGGCCTGCCGGAACGCCAGCCACGTCGCAAAGCTCAAGCCAGTGATTCATGTCCTGTTGAGTCAGGATGTCTTCGATAACGGCTTCGAGCACTTCAACATTGCGCCCGCGGTCACTGTTCGTTGCAAAACGCGGGTCATCGATCAGCTCGGGCCGTGATATGACATCGAGGCAAAAGCGCTCCCAGGTTCGCTGATTGGCACAACCGAGCATCAAAAAACCATCTTTGGTCTTGAACGCCTGATATGGCGCGGAGACTCGATGCCGCCACCCTGTTGGCTCGGGCACTCTCCCCTCCGAGAAATAGGCGGCGGCTTCCCAGCTGAACCACGGCAAGCCGCATTCGGTGATGGCGATATCGATATGCTGTCCTTCCCCGGTGTTCATCTTGTGGATGTACGCCGCGAGAATGGAATAGACCGCAGTAATCCCCGCGCCTATGTCATATACCGCAATGCCTGTTTTCACAGGGCGTCGACCCGGCTCGCCAGTCATCGACATGAGGCCGCTCATGCCCTGCGCAACCAGATCGAAACCACCCTTGTTGGTGTACGGGCCAGTCTGCCCGTAGCCGGAAATGGAGCAGTAAATGATGCCTGGGTTCAGCTCCTTGATAGTTTCGTAATCGATTTGCAGAGACTGAGTTACGCCGGGGCGGTAGTTCTCCACGATTACATCGGCCTCACTGGCCAGTCGGTAGAACACGTCCTTGGCGCGCTGATCCTTCAAGTTCAGCGAAATGCTCTTCTTGTTCCGGTTGATCTGGGAGAAACAGGTGGATTCGTCATTAACGTACGGGCCCATTTGGCGGCTGTCATCGCCGCCGTTGGCCTTTTCGACCTTGATGACTTCTGCGCCCATGTCTCCCAAAACCATGGTGCAGTAAGGCCCGGCCATGATCTGGGATACATCGAGTATTTTTATATTGTTCAACGGGAGCATGGAATTCCTCCGCTGCCGGAAATTGATCGGAAAACTATCGCCCGGTCCATTCAAAAGATGTCTTGTGAACGAACTTGCCGACCGCTGCCTTGAAATCCTCGCTGCCATAACAGGCCCGTACCCAGTCGTCACTGGCATCTGCGGCCGCACGTCGGTTCGCGAGCACGCGATTGATAATGTCTTTCGATGCTTGCACCGTCAGCGGCGCCCGACGGGCGAACGCCTGCGCTCGGTTTTCGACTTCCTGCCTGATAGCGTCTACGTCGAAAATATCGCTGACCAAGCCGATCGAGGCTGCTTCGGGTGCCTCGATGAACTTCGCGGCCATGAGCACTTCCTTGGTGCGAGCGACGCCTAATAAGTCCATCAGACGTGAAACGTTGGTCACGGACAGGCAGTTGCCAAGCGTCCTGGCAATAGGAACCCCGAACTTCAGCGACGGCGTGCAGTAGCGAAAATCACACGCCAAGGCGATCGCCGCACCGCCACCGACACAGAACCCTTCGAGCATGGCAATGGTGGGTTTGCGCATGGTTTCCAGGCCGGCAATGGCACTGTCGATACGGCGCTCATACGCAACGCCCTGTTCGCCATCGAATCCACTGAATTGCTTGATATCCGTACCTGCCACAAAGGCTTCGCCCCCGCAGCCATGAAATACCACTGCATTCACCGCCGGTTCGGCATCTACTTGTTGGCATATTGCTGCCAGCGAGTCGTACATATGCCAGGTCATGGCATTGCGGCTTTCGGGCCGATTGAATCCGACCCAAGCCACGCCCTGTTTGATATGGCATTCAACGGTGCCTTGGTTCTGATCACTCATCTCACTCAATCCTTCGGTTCGTTGCCGCCAGGCATTGGCAGCAGAAGCCTCGAAACATCGATGTCTATCAACTGCCATACACAAAGTTGACCAGTGACATCGCAACGGCTGGGACATAAGTGTTCATGATCAGGATTGCGAAGAGCACGCCGAGGAACCAGAGATTGGTACGGCTAGTCGCCCATATATCCGACTTGGCTATTGAACAGGAGGCGATCAGCACGCTGGCTACCGGCGGTGTCTGTTGGCCAATAGCCAAATTAAGCGTGACGATCAAACCGAAGTGAATGGGATCTATGCCAACCGCAAGAATCAGCGGCAACACAATCGGCACAACCAGAATGATCGCTGCGGCAGAGTGCAGGAATATACCTAGGATCAAGAAGATTACGTTCAACAATGCCAGGATTATATACTTGTTGCTGGTCCATTCGCTGATTGAGCTAGCCAGTTGCTGTGGTAGCTGCGTCTCGGTCAGATAAAGGCCAACCACGGCCGAACTTGCAACAAGCAGCATGACCACTGCAGTTTGTATACCCGCATCAAGGCATGCCTTGTAGAAGGTTTTGAAGGTGAACTCCCGGTATATGAAAGCACTGATGAAAATGGCAACAACGACCGCTAGTGCGGCACCCTCTGTTGCGGTAACAATGCCACCGAAAATGCCCCCAAGAATGATTACCGGGATAGACAAGGCCCAGATTGAGCCTTTGAATGCTTCCCACAGTCTTGATGCCTGGAACGTGCCTTCCGATGGGAAGTTGTTTTTCTTGGCCAAGTAGTAGCACATGGCGGCTAAACCCAGGGCCCCGAGGATTCCTGGAAAAATGCCGGCAACAAACATCTTGACCACTGATTCTCCGGACATCACCGCATAAAGAATCATGGGGATCGAAGGTGGCAAGATGATCGCCAGGCTGGCGGCAGAGGATGAAAGAGCGGCTGAATACTCCTTGGAGTAACCCTTTTTCTTCATCGCTGGAATCATGATGCTGCCAATGGCAGAAACGCCAGCCACCGCAGAACCAGAAATTTCCGCGAAAAAGATAGAGGCGCCAATGGTCACCATCGACAACCCACCTTTTATGAACCCAAGCATCGCCGATGCAAGATCGATGAGGCGCCTTGAAATGCTTGATGCATTCATGATGGCACCGGCCAGGATAAACAACGGAATCGCAATTAGCGGAAAGCTGGTCGCCCCGTCGAACATCACCATGCCAATATTTGGAAGTGCCGAGACACCATAAGTGGCGAAGGTCGCAGCCGCGCCAATAAGTCCGAGTGCTATGGCGACAGGCACATTGATCAGAATGAGCAGGACAAGGCCAAGGAACATGTAAAGAATGGTCATTTTATTCTCCTGAGCGCGCAGCTTTGCGTCTCAATGGTATCGCTCGGAACTTAGCTTTTTGCTAGCTCAACCTCTAGCTCTTCTAGTTCATGGTCGACGAACCCTGCGCCTTTAGCGCTCGCAATAACATCGGGTATCCGCAAGAATTCGGCAACAATGAACATCGCTGCACCAATCGGGATAACCGATTGCGTAAGCTGAAGCGGAACATTGGTCAGGCTGACCAGCGTTGAGCCTTCGAGAATGAGCACTACCTGCATGCCGGTGTATGCCAGCAGTACGAAGAACCCGATCGTGATCGCCTCTGCAATAAGTGCAATCGGCAACCGCACCTTGGGAGAGAAATAATTAATAATACTTGGGCAGCCTATGTGGGCGCCCTTTGCCGCCGCCAGTGCGGCTCCGTAATAGGTCAGCCAGGCCAATCCTACGGATGCAACTTCGTCGTACCAGCTAAAGGGCGAACCGACCAGGCGTGAAATAAAGCCAATTGTGACTACCACCGCCAGCGCGATGATATTGATTACAACAATGACTTCAAGAAACTTGAAGTAACCTTGTTTGAATGTGGTGAATGAGCTCATCAGCTCCTCCTGATACATCGAAACTCGATTGTTTCGTGCATGACTTGCGGATACGTAAGTCATGCACAACGGAGATATCACCTATCAGTCTCGGAGCTGCCTTACTTTTTCCAGCATTTCCTTGCCACCATCGACTTCCTCGGAGAACTTCGCATAAATTGCATCCGAGCCGTCGATGAATGCCTGCTGATCGACCTCATTGACTTCCATGCCAGCCTCTTTCATTTTTGCGACAAGGCTGTTATCGAGCTCCTCACCTTGCTTCAGAGCAAAATCTTCCAATTCCATCGCTGCATCCGACAGCACTGTTCTCACCTCATCCGGCAGACGCTTCCAGCTGGCACCCGCCACCACAAACGCCGGGGTGTAGACATGGTTGGACATGGAGAGATAGCGCTGAACCTCATGGAAACGCTGGGAGTAAATTTGCACGAGCGGGTTTTCCTGGCCGTCCATCGCGCCGGTTTGCAGTGCAACGAAGGCTTCGGAAAGCGCCATGGGCGCAGGGTTTGCGCCGTAGCCCTGGAACATTTCAACGCGCCAGATCCCGTTCGGCGTTCTCAGCTTTAGCCCTTCGAGATCTTTTGGTACCACAATAGGTCGGCTGTTGTTGGTGATCTGGCGGCTGCCGTTCTCCCACACGGCAATGATATTGAGGTTCCGCTTTTCCGCCGCTGGGTACATGACGCTGCGCACCACTTCGTCGCGCACTTTTTTCATGTGCTCCCGATCCTTAATCAGGTACGGCATTTCAAAAAGCGAGAACTCGGGACTGACGCTGCTCATGACCGTGGATGGCAACGCCAGATCAAGTGTGCCCAGCTTGAGCTTGTTGAGCATTTGCGAATCGCTACCGAGCTGACTGGAGCCGTAGGGCACAACCTCGTACCCCTCCAGTGTTTCATTGGCGATTCGAGCAAATTCGTTAGCCGTTATCTCAAATAGGGAGCCTGGCCCGCCCACATGACCAAATTTTATTTGTTTGTCCGCCGCGTGTGCTGCTGAAACGCCCATTCCAACGCCGAGCGCCAGTACCGATGCAAGAAGCGCTTTCTTTGAGACTTTCATGTGGATCTCCGCTAATTGTTATTGTTGTTGGTGCCCAACGCCGCAAAAGCCGGGACTTGCCCTACAGCCACATCATCGCTGTTCTGGCATCTATCGAACGAACGAGTAACGGGACTCACGCACTTGCCGGACCACGCGGCTGATCGAAATGAATTCATAATTCACTTTTGGACGTTAGTCCACGATTTGCGTGCTAGCAAATGAGTTTTCTCATAAAAATTATTTGGCTTGTTTTGAACGGCTATCGCTGGCGTTGCGCCGAGGGGCTGACGTTCAAGCAGGACCTCAATCAGCCGCAGGAGACCTTCGGCCAACGCGCGCGTCAACAACAGAACGGAGGGGGTTGAGGGTGTGGTTCGCCGGGTTGGCAACGCTCAGCGCGGGAGGAGCGGCGAACGCTCGGCTGGGCCCTTGGTTTTTTCGTCAAGACGAAAAAAAACCTCGGACTTCGTTGGGGGAGGGGGAAGTCCGAGGTTTAAGTCCGGTGCGCCAATGACGCAACCAGAGATCTGCCAACACTTAACACAACAAGGAGCATCGAAAGGCTTTTACACCCTTCGTAGCCTATGACTGGCCTTTCGATCTATGAGTTCAATGCGAAACGAAAAATATTTCCGAAACGGAGCGTAGCCGCTCTAGAACGCGGCGCTCCAAGTCGGAATATTGCCAGTCATCTTCTGCATCGATACAGCAGCTGATGCAGCCGCGCCCCCGGATAACAGTCTCCTGCGGCACCCGCTCGCGCATGCTTTTAGTGCGCTTCGTCCCAGTTATTACCGACCCCGGCTTCGACCAGTAGCGGCACGTCCAGCTGAGCGGCTGCGCTCATCAACGGCAGAATCTGCGCGCGCACCTGCTCGACCAGATCTTCCCGAACTTCGACCACCAGTTCATCGTGTACCTGCAGGATCACGCGCGCATCCAGCCCGCTCTCCTGCAGCCAGTTGTCCACCGCGATCATGGCGCGCTTGATGATGTCCGCCGCGGTGCCCTGCATCGGTGCGTTGATCGCCGTGCGCTCAGCGCCTTTGCGCATGGCGCCATTCTTGGAATTGATTTCCGGCAGGTACAGCCGCCGGCCGAACAGCGTTTCCACGTAGCCCTGCTCTGCCGCCTGGGTGCGGGTGCGCTCCATGTAGGCGAGCACGCCGGGGTAGCGGGCAAAGTAGCGGTCGATGTAGGCCTGTGCTTCGCCACGCGAGACGTCGATCTGCTTGGCCAGGCCAAAGGCACTCATGCCATAGATCAGACCGAAGTTGATCGCCTTGGCGCTGCGCCGCTGATCGTTGCTGACCTGGTCCAGCTCGACGCCGAACACTTCGGCCGCCGTGGCACGGTGGACGTCCAGGTCGTTCTGGAAGGCGTACAACAGCCCGGCATCCTGGGCCAGGTGCGCCATGATGCGCAGCTCGATCTGCGAGTAGTCCGCCGCCAGCAGTTTGTAGCCCGGCGCGGCGACGAAAGCCTGACGAATGCGCCGACCCTCGGCCGTGCGGATCGGGATGTTCTGCAGGTTCGGATCGCTCGAAGACAGTCGCCCGGTTGCGGTCACGGCCTGATGATAGCTGGTGTGGATGCGGCCGGTGCGCGGGTTTATCTGCAGCGGCAGCTTGTCGGTGTAGGTGCCCTTGAGCTTGCTCAACGAGCGGTGCTGCATGATGACCTGGGGCAGCGGGTAGTCACGCTCGGCCAACTCGGCCAGCACGCTTTCTGCGGTGGACGGCTGTCCGCCGGCAGTCTTTGACAGCACCGGGCAGCCGAGCTTGTCATAAAGGATGGCGCAGAGCTGCTTGGGCGAGCCCAGATTGAACTCTTCACCGGCGATGCCATAGGCCTCGCGTTCCAGCTCGACCAGCTTGTTGCCCAGCTCGACGCTCTGCAGCCCGAGCAGGTTAGCGTCGACCAATGCGCCGTTGCGCTCGATACGCGCCAACACCGGCACCAGTGGCATCTCGATTTCGTTGAGCACCTTGAGCAGCGAAGGCGTAGCTTCGAGCTTGTCCATCAGCGTTTGGTGCAGGCGCAACGTCACGTCGGCGTCTTCCGCTGCATAAGGCCCCGCCTGCTCGACCGCGATCTGGTCGAAGGTCAACTGCTTGGCGCCTTTGCCGGCGATGTCCTCGAAACGAATGGTGCCGCGGCCGAGGTATTTCAGCGCCAGGCTGTCCATGTCGTGGCGCGTGGCGGTGGCGTCGAGCACGTAGGATTCGAGCATGGTGTCGAAGCTCATACCACGCATCTCGATGCCATAGTGCATCAGCACGTTCATGTCGTATTTGCCGTGCTGGCAGATCTTGCGCGTGTTCGGGTCTTCCAGCAGAGGTTTGAGCGCGGCCAGTACGGCATCCATGTCCAGCTGCTGCGGAACGCCCATGTAGCTGTGGCCGAGCGGCACATAGGCGGCCTGGCCTGCCTCGATGGCAAAGGACACACCGACCAGCTGCGCCTTCTGCGCGTCGATGCTGGTGGTCTCGGTGTCGAAGGCAAAGCAATCGGCAGCCTTCAGGCGGTCGAGCCAAGTATCGAATTCCGCCTGCTCGAAGATCGTCGTGTATTGGGCCTCAGCCTGGATCGAGCACCCTTCGGGCTGCACTTCACAGTTCTCGCCGGCGGCCTTGGCTTCGCGCAGCAGATCGTCGAGCCAGTTCTTGAATTCCAGCTCGCGGTACAAGGCGATCAGCGCCTCGCGGTGCGGCTCGCCGGGCATCAGGTCGCCGACCTGCACGTCCAGCGGCACGTCGATCTTGATGGTCGCCAACTCGTAGGACATGAACGCAGCGTCACGATGTTCCTCGAGCTTGGCGGCCAGCGACTTGGCGCCGCGAATCGGCAGGTCGCAAACCTTGTCGAGGTTCTCGTAGAGCCCCTTGATGCCGCCTTCGATGCCGTTGAGCAGGCCGCACGCGGTCTTCTCGCCGACCCCGGGTACACCGGGGATGTTGTCGACCTTGTCGCCCATCAGCGCGAGGAAGTCGATGATCAGCTCCGGGCCGACGCCGAACTTGTTCTTCACGCCTTCGATGTCATAGACGCTGCCGGTCATGGTGTTGACCAGGGTGACGTGCGGGCAGACCAGCTGGGCCATGTCCTTGTCTCCAGTGGAAATGATCACGTCGCGCTTGAGCGCCGCGCATTGCCGCGCCAGGGTGCCGATTACGTCGTCTGCTTCGACCCCGTCGACGCACAGCAGCGGCATGCCGAGCGCGCGCACGCTGGCATGCAGTGGTTCGACCTGGCCACGCAGGTCATCGGGCATCGGCGGGCGGTGGGATTTGTATTCAGCGAACAGGGTGTCGCGGAAGGTCGGCCCCTTCGCATCGAAAACCACGGCGAAGGGGCTGTCCGGATACTGCCGGCGCAACGACAGCAGCATGTTCAGCACGCCCTTCACCGCGCCGGTGGGCTTGCCGGTAGAAGTAGTCAACGGCGGCAGGGCGTGGAAGGCGCGGTAGAGGTAGGACGAACCGTCCACCAGAACGAGAGGCGCTTGGCTCATGAGCAGGATCAACCTTTTCGACGGGTCCGAGGCTAGAATGCGAGGGACCACTTGACGACAAAGGGACAAGGTTATCATGCGCACATTCAAACCTTTGCTGCTGGCCGGGCTGTTGGCACTCGTGCCGCTGAGCGGTTTCGCCCAGGAGTCGGTCGATGGCGAGCCTGACGTCACGATTCGCCAGGAAGGTGATCGCACGGTTGAGGAATACCGCGTCAATGGCTTCCTCTACGCGGTAAAGATCACGCCTAAGACCGGCAAGCCGTATTTCCTGGTCCGTGCCGATGGCGACAGCAATTTCATCCGCGCCGACCGCCCGGACTTGCTGATCCCGGCCTGGGAAATCTTCAGCTGGTAACCTGGCGGCACACCTAACGGAAGGCAGCCCATGTCGGTTTTTACGCCCCTGCAACGCGAAGAACTCGAAGTATTCCTGGCGCCCTATGGGCTTGGCCGCCTGCGCGACTTCGAGGGCATCGCCGCCGGCAGCGAGAACAGCAATTTCTTCGTCAGCCTTGAGCAGGGCGAATATGTGCTGACCCTGATCGAGCGCGGCCCGAGCCAGGATTTACCCTTCTTCATCGAGCTGCTCGACGTGCTGCACCGCGCCGGCCTGCCAGTGCCCTACGCCCTGCGGACCGACCGCGGCGAAGCCCTGCGCTCCTTGGCAGAAAAGCCGGCCTTGCTGCAGCCGCGACTGGCAGGCAAGCATGTCGCATCGCCAAACGTTCACCAGTGCGCTGAGGTCGGTCGGCTGCTGGCGCGCCTGCATCTGGCGACCCGCGAACACATCATCGAACGGCGCAGCGATCGCGGCCTGGACTGGATGCAGGAGGAAGGCCCGGCACTGGCGCTATCGCTAGACGACACTCAAATGCCGCTGCTGCGCGACAGCCTTGTCGAGATTGCCGAGCTGAAGCCGAAGCTTCTGGCGCTGCCGCGCGCCAACCTGCACGCCGACCTGTTTCGCGACAATCTGCTCTTCGAGGGCAGCCACCTGACCGGCGTGATCGATTTCTACAACGCCTGTTCCGGGCCGATGCTCTACGACATTGCCATCGCCCTTAACGACTGGTGCTCGCACCCCAACGGCGAAATCGATGAGGCACGCAGCCAGGCACTATTGGCCGCCTACTCGGCCCTGCGCCGTTTCACTCCGGCTGAAGCCGAGCTATGGAAGCCCATGCTGCGCGTCGCCTGCGTGCGTTTCTGGCTGTCGCGCTTGATCGCGGCGCAGAAGTTCGCTGGCCAGCCGGTGTTGATCAAGAATCCCGACGAATTCCGCCGTATGCTCAGCGCCCGTCAGGACTGCCACAGTGCGCTGCCGTTTGCCTTTTGAAGCCCGCTTCAACCGGGCGCTCGCGTCGCGCCCTCAGGAACACCGTTCGTTCCGCGTGCAATCAAACCGCCATGCGCGCTGTCAAAACTGGTGAGTTCTATTACCGTACGGGATGTACGCATGAGCAGAGCCAGGCCTCGGCAGGGGCTTTCAGGAACGTTTTCGCCGGTTAAACGTCAAGTACAGCCCGTCCAGGCGCATCGTTGCACGCGGAAAGATACCGCCGGCACCAGCAAGCAGCTTGCGGCTATGGGTTTAGCCGCTGCGCCCAGCAGCAACCCTGTCCCCTGGCGCACTGCCCGCTCGGACGGCCCTATTCATACGCCTCTGCCCACCGCCGTGGCGCTCAACATCCTGATGCACCTGCCCGTCTCGGCCAGGCCGCATTGTTTTCAGGGAAAACACGCATGACCTCACGCTATGTAATCAATGCCTCGGTTACTCCAAAAGGTAGCCTGGAGACGCTGTCTCAACGGGAAGTCCAGCAACTGAGCAAAGCCGGTTGTGGCAGCACCTACACGCTGTTCCGCCAGTGCGCCCTGGCGATCCTCAACACCGGCGCGCGCATCGACAATGCCAAGACCATCCTCGAGGCCTACGACGACTTCGAGGTGCGCATCCACCAGCAGGATCGCGGCGTGCGCCTGGAATTGCTCAACGCCCCGGCCGATGCCTTCGTCGACGGCGAGATGATCGCCAGCACCCGCGAAATGCTGTTCAGTGCGCTGCGCGACATCGTCTACACCGAAAGCGAACTGGGCAGCCCGCGCATCGACCTGGGCAGCTCCCAGGGCATCACCGACTACGTCTTCCACCTGCTGCGCAACGCACGCACCCTGCGCCCGGGCGTCGAGCCGAACATGGTGGTGTGCTGGGGCGGGCATTCGATCAGCACTGAGGAATACAAGTACAGCAAGCGCGTCGGCCATGAGCTGGGTCTGCGCAACCTGAACATCTGCACCGGCTGCGGCCCTGGCGTGATGAAGGGCCCGATGAAGGGCGCGACGATTGCCCATGCCAAGCAGCGCATCGTCGGCGGCCGTTACCTGGGCCTGACCGAGCCGGGAATTATTGCTGCCGAGGCACCGAACCCGATCGTCAACGAGCTGGTGATCATGCCGGATATCGAGAAGCGTCTGGAGGCGTTCGTCCGTGTCGGTCACGGCATCATCATCTTCCCCGGCGGCGTCGGTACGGCCGAAGAATTCCTCTACCTGCTAGGCATCCTGCTGCATCCGGACAATCGCGACGTGCCATTCCCGGTCATCCTCACCGGCCCGGAAGACGCGGCGCCCTATCTGGAGCAGATACGCGAATTCGTCGGCGCCACGCTCGGCGAGAAAGCCCAGGGGCTTTACCAGATCATCATCGACAACCCGACCGAGGTGGCCCGGCAGATGTCCGAAGGGTTGAAGGCAGTCAAGCAGTTCCGCCGTGAGCGCAACGATGCCTTCCATTTCAACTGGCTGCTGAAGATCGAGGATGGCTTCCAACACCCCTTCGATCCCACTCACGAGAACATGGCCAGCCTGCAGCTGACCCGGGATGTACCGCCCCACCAGTTGGCCGCAAACCTTCGCAGAGCGTTTTCAGGAATCGTGGCCGGTAACGTCAAGGACAAGGGCATACGCCGCATTGAAGAGTTCGGACGCTACGAGATCCACGGTGACCCAGCCATCATGAAGCCGCTGGACGAGCTTCTTCAGGCCTTTGTGCTTCAGCATCGTATGAAGTTGCCGGGCGGGCGGCCATACGAGCCGTGCTATCGCGTGGTGACTTGAAGATTGCAAGCGCGTGACAGCGGCAGCGCAGCCCGGTGCCGCCAATCGCGCGCTTCGCAAGATGCGGAGTCCGATCTCGCGGGCTAGGCTCGCTCTGTAGACAAGACAGGCAAGGACGCTGACGTGCGCAGCCAACGTAGGGTGGGGCTTTAGCAGGACTGCAGCTTGCAGCCTCGCCGCAGCTAATGCGCTTCAGCCGCAAGCATCTTTTTTGCAGGCAGCACCTTGCCTGCTCTTAGCGCAGCCAATCGCAGGTCAGGCTCTTAGCCGCACTTGGAATTGCCGCAATTGAGACACGTCGCGCAGCCATCCATCTGTACCACCGCCTGGGTGTTGCACTTGCTGCATAGCTGCGCGCCGGCGGGGAAGCCCTCGCCCGGTTCTACCGTGGCGGCGCCCTGGCTGGCCTCGTAGGCGGCACGTTTCTCGGCCAGGTACTTGAGCTGGGTTTCGTCCAGCGCGTGGCCTTCAAGCATGCCAATCGCGATCAGGTGACGCTCCAGCACGCCGCCGATCTCAGCGACGATGGACGGCATGTAGATGCCGCCCTTCTTGAGATAGCCGCCGCGGGGATCAAACACGGCCTTCAGTTCTTCCACGAGGAAGGTGCAGTCGCCGCCCTTGCGGAACACCGCGGACATGATCCGCGTGAGCGCGACAATCCACTGGAAGTGGTCCATGTTCTTCGAATTAATGAAAATTTCGAACGGCCGACGCTGCTCGTGCTGCGTGCCGGCGTTGAGCACCACATCGTTAACGGTGACATAGAGCGCGTGTTCGAACAGCGGCGACTTGATCTTGTAGGTCATGCCGATCAGGGTTTCCGGGCGCTGCAGACTCTCGTCCATCTCCACGACCTGAACCGGCTTTGCTGCCTTGCTGTCGCTGCTGTTCGCCGCGGCGACGGGACGCTCGATGGTCTCATCGACGACTTTGAAGCCCTTGATGCGCTGGGTGATCTTTACAGTCATTGTGCAATCTCTCCTGCCGGGCGGCAGACGCGGCCCGACGCTTAATTCGGTGGCGGTCTGGCTCAGTACTTGCCGTAGTAGCCTTCTTTGAGGGCATCGAACAGGTTGGCGGCGGAATTGACCTCGCCATCGTATTCGACTTCCTCGTTGCCCTTGAGCTCGACCGCGCTGCCGTCTTCGAGAACGAAGCGGTACAGGGTCTTTTCCAGATCGGCTTCCTTGACCAGCACGCCCTGGAACGCCGCCGGGTTGAAGCGGAAGGTGGTGCAGCCCTTGAGACCCTGGCGCCAGGCGTAACGGTAGATATCCTTGAACGCCTCGAACGGGTAATCGGTGGGCACGTTGGCCGTCTTGGAGATCGACGAATCGACCCATTTCTGTGCCGCGGCCTGGATGTCCACGTGCTGCGTCGGGGTGATGTCGTCGGCAGTGATGAAATACTCAGGCAGCTGCTGTGACGGGTCGGTGGAGCCGGGCTGCGCCTTGGCATTGATCAGGGTGCGGTAGGCCAGCAACTCGTAGCTGAACACCTCGATCTTTTCCTTGGCCTTGCGCCCGGCGCGGATCAGGTTACGCGAGTAATGGTGAGCGAAGCTCGGCTCGATACCGTTTGAGGCATTGTTGGCCAGGCTCAGGCTGATGGTGCCGGTGGGCGCGATGGAGCTGTGGTGGGTGAAGCGTGCGCCCTGCTCGGCCAACTGCTCGATCAGTTCGGGGGCGTATTCCGCGATCTTCTGCATGTAGCGCGAATATTTCGCGTGCAGCACGCGGCCCGGAACCTGATCGCCGATCTGGTAGCCATCCTTTTTCATTTCCGGGCGTTTGCGCAGCATTTCGGCGGTGACCTCGAAAGTCTCGGTCAGCAGCGGCGCGGGGCCTTTTTCCTTGGACAGCTCCAGCGCCTGCTCCCAGCCGACCAGCGCCATCTCGCGGGCGACTTCTTCGGTGAACACGCAGGCTTCAGGGCTGCCGTACCGCAGTTTGAGCAGTGTCAGCGCCGAGCCGAGGCCGAGGAAGCCCATGCCGTGACGACGCTTGCTTTCGATCTCGTGGCGCTGCTGTTCGAGCGGCAGGCCGTTGATCTCGACGACGTTGTCGAGCATGCGGGTGAACAGGCGCACCACTTCACGGTACTTGTCCCAGTCGAAGCGTGCGTCGACGCCGAACGGATCGACCACAAAGCTGGTCAGGTTGATCGAGCCCAACAGGCAGGAGCCATATGGCGGCAACGGTTGCTCGCCGCAGGGGTTGGTGGCGCGGATCGCCTCGCACCACCAGTTGTTGTTTAGCTGGTTGACCCGGTCGATGAGGATGAAGCCCGGCTCCGCGTAGTCGTACGTGGAGACCATGATCATGTCCCACAGATGCCGCGCCTTGACCCGACCGTAGATCTTGCAGGCGACCAGACCGTCTTCGCGAACGATATAGCCGTCATGGGTCGGCCATTCGCGCCAGACCACCTGTTCCGGGTCCCCCAGATCCAGCTCGGCCTTTTCCTTGAGATGCAGCGGGAAGATCAGTGGCCAGTCGGCATCAGCCTCCACCGCCTGCATGAACTCGTCGGTGATGAGCAGGCTCAGGTTGAACTGGCGCAACCGGCCATCTTCGCGCTTGGCACGGATGAATTCGCGCACATCCGGATGGCCGACGTCGAAGGTGCCCATCTGCGCGCCCCGGCGGCCACCGGCAGAGCTGACGGTGAAGCACATCTTGTCGAAGATATCCATGAACGACAGCGGCCCGCTGGTGTGCGCACCGGCGCCCGAGACGAATGAGCCACGCGGACGCAGAGTGCTGAACTCATAGCCAATGCCGCAACCGGCCTTCAGCGTCAGGCCGGCCTCATGCACCTTGCCGAGGATGTCGTCCATGGAATCGCTGATGCTGCCCGAGACGGTGCAGTTGATGGTCGAGGTGGCAGGCTTGTAGTCCTGAGCGCCGGCGTTGGAGATGATCCGCCCGGCCGGGATCGCGCCATTGCGCAACGCCCATAGGAAGCGTTCATACCAGCGCTCGCGTTGCTTCACCGGCTCGACGTCGGCCAGAGCCCGCGCGACCCGCTGCCAGGTCGCATCGACGCTGTCATCGATGGGTGCGCCGTCCTTGTTCGTCAGGCGGTATTTCTGCGCCCAGATGTCCTCGGAGGCCGCCTGCAAGGCGATGCTCGAAGTGGTATTGCTCGCTGCCACGATGGGGCCATCCGTCTTCGCCATGCGCTGCGCATCCTCGTGTCGATGGATAAAAAAATAAGCGCGAAGCTTAAGCCAGATAACGGCAAAGCACATCTGATTAGCATCAAGCCACTCGACGGATGACCACTTTGCGGATCGACGGCGGGGGCGGTTCGGCTGAAGCCACCAACGGGAGAACCGCCTCACCGCAACGCCATAGCCTTTGGGATCGGCCTGCTAGAGCGACTCCAGGCACTCCGCGAGCGAGCCGCCAAGGTTTTCGATCAACTGCTCATAGCCGGTAGCGGTGACCTCGATGCCATGGCCCATGGCGTCCAGTTCGGCCACGTTCACCGGTAGGCCTCGAACCAGACTGTCGGCCAGCCTTGGACGAGCCGGTGGTTCATGAAACACGCAGCTGGGGCCGGCCTGCTCCAGCAGCTGGCGCATCTCCGCGACGTGACGCGCACCGGGCTGGGCCTCGCCCCCTGCGCTGAAGACACCCGCATGCTGGAGGCCATACGCCGCTTCGAAATAATCATAGGCTTCATGGAAGACGAAGAAGGGCTTATTGCGTGTATCGCTCAGGCGCTTTTGCAGGCGCTGATCAAGGACATCCAGACGCTGCGCGAACGCCTCGAGATTGGCCTGGTAGCGCCGCGCGTTGGCCGGATCAATCGCCGCCAACTCGCCGGCCATCCGTGTCGCGATAACCCGGGCGTTAACCGGCAGCAGCCAGAGGTGCGCATCGAGACTGCCAGGGCGGTGAGCATGGTCGTGCTCGTCGCGTGCGGTAGCCGTCTGATCGCCATGGGCGTCGTGAGCGTGCGGGTCGTGGGACTCGTGCGCGTGCGCGTCGTGCTCTTCATGGTCGTCGTCGCCGTGGTGGGCCTCGACATGAGTGTCGCCGAAATGGCGCAGCGTCAGTCCCGGCAGCGACTGCACCGCCACGCTAGGCCCCTTGCGAGCCTTCAGCACCGGCTCGAGAAAACTCTCCATATCCGGGCCAATCCAATAGAACAGGTCCGCGCTACGAATCTGCCGTACGTCGGATGGCCGCAGCGCGTAGTGGTGAGCCGAGGCACCGGCGGGGAGCAGCACTTGCGGCTCGCCGACGCCATCCTGAACGGCCGCTGCGATCAGCTGTAGCGGTTTAATACTGGTCAGCACCGTCACCTCGGCGCGGGCCGCTGTGCTGCCGAGGAGAGTTAGGACCACAAGCAACGGCAACGAAAAAAGACGAAACACAGGCAACACTCGCTTGGACTGAATGGGTAACATAATAACGTCTCTCCATCAGATCGTCTCCGCCCATGCCCAACACTCCGCTGGCCTACACCGCCCACAACCATGATCACTGCGTCAGCAGCGCGCTGGCTGAAGCCGATACGCTCTGTGAACGCTCAGGTGTGCGTCTGACCGCCCTGCGTAAACGCGTACTGGAGCTGGTCTGGCAGAGTCACAAGCCGCTGGGCGCCTATGACATTCTCGCTGAACTGACCGCTCAGGACGGCCGACGAGCAGCGCCGCCAACGGTCTATCGGGCACTGGATTTCCTGCTGGAAAACGGCCTCGTGCACCGCATCGCGTCGCTCAACGCGTTCATTGGCTGTAATCACCCTGAACACCCGCATCAGGGTCAGTTCCTGATCTGCCGCAACTGCCATACCGCGATCGAGCTGGAACAGCCCAGCATCAGCAAGGCCATCGAGCACGCGGCGCGCGGCGTGGATTTCCAGGTCGAGGGCCAGACGGTAGAAGTGGTCGGCCTTTGCGCGCCTTGCCGGAGCGCGGCATGAGCGAGGCGTTGATCCGCCTGGAGAATATCCACGTGCGTTTCGCCAGGCAGGCGGTGCTTGAAGGCGCCGAATTGCGCGTTCACCGCGGCGAGATCGTTACACTGATCGGCCCCAACGGCGCCGGCAAGACCACCCTGGTCCGCGCGGTGCTCGGCTTGTTGAAACCCGACAGCGGCACCGTCTGGCGCAAGCCGAAGCTGCGCGTCGGCTACATGCCGCAGAAGCTTCACGTCGACCCGACACTGCCGCTCTCGGTACTGCGCTTCCTGCGCCTGGTGCCTGGCGTGGACCGCGCCGCGGCACTGGCGGCGCTGAACGAGGTGGGCGCTGAGCACGTCATCGACAGCCCGCTGCAATCCGTCTCCGGCGGCGAGATGCAACGCGTGCTGCTGGCTAGGGCGCTGCTGCGCCAACCGGAACTGTTGGTACTCGACGAGCCCGTGCAAGGCGTCGATGTTGCGGGCCAGGCCGAGCTGTACCGGCTGATCGGACGATTGCGCGAGCGCTATGGCTGCGGCGTGCTGATGGTCTCCCATGATCTGCATCTGGTGATGAGCGCGACCGATCAGGTGGTCTGCCTGAATCGCCACGTCTGCTGCTCCGGCCACCCGGAGCAGGTCAGCGCTGACCCGGCGTTTGTCGAGCTGTTCGGCCAGGATGCGCGTAGCCTGGCGGTCTATCACCACCAGCACGACCATAGCCATGACCTGCACGGCAGCGTGGTCACCGGCAAACCCCATATTCACGGCCCGGATTGCAAGCACTGATCGATATGCCCGATTTTCTACTTAACGCGCTGCTCGCAGGCCTCGCGCTGGCGCTGGTGGCCGGCCCGCTCGGCTCCTTCGTGGTCTGGCGACGCATGGCCTATTTTGGCGACACCCTCGCGCATTCCGCGCTCCTCGGCGTGGCGCTAGGGTTGATGCTAGAGGTCAACCTGACGCTCGCAGTGATCGTCTGCTGCATTCTGCTGGCCGTGTTGCTGGTGAGCCTGCAACAGCGCCAACCACTGGCTTCGGACACCCTGCTCGGCATCCTCGCGCACAGCGCGCTGTCGCTCGGATTGGTATCGCTGAGCTTTATGCAGGATGTGCGCATTGACCTGATGGGTTATCTGTTTGGCGATCTGCTCGCGGTAGCCCCAACCGACCTGGCCTGGATCATTGGCGGCAGCGCGCTGGTGCTGCTGGCGCTTATCCCGCTGTGGCGGCCATTGCTGGCGGTGACCGTGCATGAGGAACTGGCGAAGGTCGAAGGCCTGCCGGTCGCCGCCATTCGCCTGGCGCTCATGCTGCTGATCGCCATGGTAATCGCCGTGGCGATGAAGATCGTCGGCGTCCTGTTGATCACCTCACTGCTGATCATTCCCGCCGCGGCGGCCCAGCGCCATGCCCGCACGCCGGAGCAGATGGCCCTGGGTGCCAGCCTGATCGGCCTGCTCGCCGTGTGCATGGGTTTGTCATTGTCCTGGTACGAAGACACCCCGGCCGGCCCGTCGATCGTGGTGTCAGCCGCGGCACTGTTCCTGCTCAGCTTTGCCTGGCGGCGCAGGGCCTAGCCGGATGACAACGCTGAAATACCTGAGCGGCTACCCCGAGTCGCTGCAGCAGCAGATCCGCCAGTTGATCGTTGAGAAGCGCCTGGGCGATTACCTCGAGCGACGCTATCCGCAACGCCATCAGGTGCAGAGCGACAAGGCGCTGTACGGCTACGTGCAGCAGCTGCGCCAGAGCCATCTGAAAAGCGCACCGAACATCGACAAGGTGCTCTACGACAACCGCCTCGACCTCACCCACCGCGCGCTGGGTCTGCACACCGCCGTATCCCGCGTGCAAGGCGGCAAGCTCAAGGCCAAGAAGGAGATCCGCGTCGCTGCCCTGTTCAAGGAAGCGGCGCCGGAGTTTCTGCAGATGATCGTGGTGCACGAACTCGCGCACCTGCGCGAAAGCGACCACAACCGCGCCTTCTACAAGCTCTGCGAACACATGATGCCGGGTTACGCACAGACGGAATTCGACCTGCGCTGCTACCTGCACTGGCGCGAACTCGCTTAACCCACGGTCGGCCGACACAAAAAAAGCGGCCCGGAATTAACCGAGCCGCCTCTTGTCATGCCGCTACGATCAGGCCGGAACCTGCTCCGCCGCCGCCTCGCGCGCCCAGATGCGATGTTGCGCCAGTGCTTGCGCGAACGCTGTGAACACCCTAGCCACATCCGCATCCTCGCCAGTCACCAGGCCGGCATCTTCCGGCAGGTTGAGCGCCGTGAGCAGTTGCCGGGCGTCGCCGAGCACGGCAATTGGCTTGAGGTGCTTATAGGCTTCGAGCAGGTAATGCTTCGCCACGCCCAACCTGGCCATCGCTTGCACACTTTGCGCGCCACCCGGTACGAATACCGCATCGAAGGCGATCGAGGGCATGCCATCCATCGCCGCATCAGGCGTGAGCATCGTGCCATCAGCCGCCTTGACCGGAGCCGGTGACGGACCGATCAGTTTGGCGATTGCACCCTCGTCTGCCAGCTTCTGCTTGAACGCCTCGATAGCCTTACCGTCCACGCCGTTGGCGATGAGGATCGCGACCTTGCGCGACTTGATATTGCCCGACAGGTGATTCATCAGGCTCAACGCCGGTGAGCTGGCCGGATTCGGCTGCTTTAGGCTGAGGGTCGGCGCTGTCGGTGGCGTGACGCCGATGTTTTCAGCAACCCGGCGCGCGAGTTCCAGATCGATATTGGCGAGGATCTCGTTGACCTGACGCTCGCGGATGAACACCCGCTCGACCTTGCCCAGCTCGAAGCTGTAGGCGCCGATGATGTGCTCCTTCTCCGGGGCGCTCATGCTGTTCCAGAACAACGTGGCCTGGGAGAAGTGATCGCCGAACGACGGGCTGCGTGCCCGCACCTTGTGGCCTTCCATGCGCTCCGGATAGCTCTCGAACCCGCCGCCGCTGGCCGCAGGCGGCGTTTCCTTCGGCCAGCCGCTGTCGATGGAGTTGGGCTCGTAGTTGGCGCGGCCCTTGTTGATGGTCTGCCGATGAAAGGCATCACGCTGGTTGTTGTGCACCGGGGCGATCGAGCGGTTGATCGGGATCTCGTGGAAATTCGGCCCGCCGAGGCGCAGCAGCTGGGTGTCGGTGTAGGAAAACAGGCGGCCCTGCAGCAGCGGGTCATTGGTGAAGTCGATGCCCGGCACGATATGGCCGATGTGGAAGGCAGCCTGCTCTGTTTCGGCGAAGAAGTTGTCCGGGTTGCGGTTGAGGATCATCTTGCCGAGCTTCTGCACCGGCACCAGCTCTTCCGGGATGATCTTGGTCGGATCAAGCAGATCGAAATCGAATTTGTGCTCGTCGGCTTCTTCGACCACCTGCACGCCCAGCTCCCACTCGAAGTAGTCGCCCATTTCGATGGACTCCCACAGGTCGCGGCGGTTGAAGTCGGGGTCCTTGCCCGCCAGCTTCAGGGTCTCATCCCAGACCAGTGAAAAGGCCCCGGCGACCGGCTTCCAATGAAATTTGACGAAACGGCTCACGCCTTCGGCATTGATCAGGCGGAAGGTGTGTACGCCGAAGCCTTCCATGGCTCGCAGGCTGCGCGGAATACCGCGGTCGGACATGGCCCAGATGACCATGTGAGCGGACTCCGGCGTCAGCGAGACGAAGTCCCAGAAGCTGTCGTGGGCGGACTGGCCCTGCGGGATCTCGTTGTGCGGCTCAGGCTTCACCGCATGGACGAAGTCGGGAAACTTGATGGCGTCCTGGATGAAGAACACCGGCATGTTGTTGCCGACCAGATCGAAAATGCCTTCGTCGGTATAGAACTTGGTGGCGAAGCCGCGCACGTCACGCACGGTATCGGCCGAGCCGCGGGAGCCCTGCACGGTGGAGAAACGTACGAACACCGGCGTTTCCTTGCCCTTGCCGGCGAGGAAGGATGCCTTGGTCAGCGCGCTGTGGTCGTCATAGCTGACAAACACGCCATGGGCAGCCGAGCCGCGGGCGTGCACGATGCGCTCGGGGATGCGCTCGTGGTCGAAGTGGGTCAGCTTCTCGCGCATGATGAAGTCTTCGAGCAGCGAGGGACCGCGCTCGCCAGCGCGCAGGCTGTTCTGGTTGTCAGCGATCTTCACGCCCTGATTGGTGGTCAGCGCTTCGCCGGTGGCGTCGCTGCGGGAAACTTCAAGGTCATCGAGCTTGGCATTATGGTTCTGCCGATCGACCGTGTTGGTACCGGCGAGTTCGCTGTGCTTTGGATCTTTTTTGTCCGTCATCTTGGGCCTCGGTTGAGCATGGGTGCGCTAAACCGCGAAGGGACCGGGCCTCATCTGGGGGGCCGATGCTTGATCATTTCACGGCGTACCGGTAAGTGACCCAACAATGCCGCTCAAGGTTGCGCGCAGCGACGATTTACCCAGCCTATGGACGCAATGGCTTGCCTCAATAACCGCCGTTCGCTACGCCCGCCCGCCACAAACGCGTAGAATGCACGCCTTTCGCCACCATCCAGGCACATACGACCGCACCCACAAGGTTCGCCCGTGATTGAATTTCAGCAAGTCCACAAAACCTATCGGGTAGCCGGCCGGGGCACTGCTCGTGAAGTGCCCGCACTCAAGCCGACCGAACTGACCGTTGGTGCCGGCGAAGTGTTTGGCCTGATCGGTCATTCCGGCGCCGGCAAGAGCACCCTGCTGCGCCTGATCAACCGCCTGGAAGAGCCCTCCGGCGGACGCATCCTGGTCAACGGTGAAGACGTCACGGCGCTCGACGCCAACGGCCTGCGCCGCTTCCGTCAGCGGGTCGGGATGATCTTCCAGCACTTCAACTTGCTGATGTCTAAGACCGTGGCCGACAACGTCGCCATGCCACTGCGACTGGCCGGTAACCATTCGCGCAGCGAGATCGACAGCCGGGTCGCCGCGTTGCTCGAACGCGTCGGGCTTAAAGATCAGGCACGCAAGTACCCGGCGCAATTGTCAGGCGGCCAGAAGCAGCGCGTTGGGATCGCCCGGGCGCTGGCGACCGAACCGGACATTCTGCTCTGCGACGAAGCCACCAGCGCGCTCGATCCGCAGACCACTGCCTCGGTGCTGCAGTTGCTCGCCGAAATCAACCGCGAACTGAACCTGACCATCGTGCTGATCACTCACGAAATGGACGTGATCCGCCGCGTCTGCGATCGCGTCGCGGTCATGGATGCAGGCGCCATCGTCGAGCAGGGGCCCGTGACCGAGGTGTTCCTGCACCCGAAGCACCCGACTACACAACGTTTCGTGCTGGAAGACGAAGCGATCGATGAAGGCGAGCAGCACGATGATTTTGCCCATGTGCCGGGGCGCATCCTGCGTCTGACCTTTCAGGGTGAAGCCACCTACAAACCCCTTCTCGGCACCGTCGCGCGGGAGACCGGTGTGGATTTCAGCATCCTCTCGGGTCGTATCGACCGCATCAAGGACACGCCTTATGGCCAGCTGACCCTGGCGCTGGTGGGTGGCGACATGGCCGAAGCGCTGGCCCAGCTGGATGCAGCTGATGTGCATGTGGAGGTGCTGCGCTGATGGACGCCTTGTTTAGCTCTTTGTTGGGGAATGTCGACTGGTACGAGATCTGGCTGGCGACCCTGGACACCCTGCTGATGCTCGGTGGTTCACTGCTGTTCACCATCGTCCTTGGCCTGCCGCTGGGTGTGCTGCTGTTTCTCACCGGCCCGCGCCAGCTGTTCGAGAACGGCCCGCTGTACGGCTTTCTGTCCTTCGTGGTGAACGTGCTGCGCTCATTGCCGTTCATCATTCTGCTGATCGTGATGATTCCCTTCACGGTGCTGGTCACCGGCACCTCGCTGGGCGTGGCCGGGGCGATCCCGCCTCTGGTGGTGGGCGCCGCGCCGTTCTTCGCGCGACTGGTGGAAACCGCCCTGCGCGAGGTTGACCGCGGCATCATCGAAGCCACCCAGGCGATGGGCGCCACGACCCGACAGATCATCTTCAACGCGCTGCTGCCCGAGGCGCGCCCAGGCATCATTGCCGCCGTCACTGTTACCGCCATCACCCTGGTTTCTTACACCGCAATGGCCGGTGTGGTGGGCGCGGGCGGGCTCGGCGACTTGGCCATCCGCTTCGGCTATCAACGTTTCCAGACCGATGTCATGGTCGTCACCGTGGTGCTGCTGCTGGTCCTCGTCCAGGTCCTGCAGAGCGTCGGTGACAAGCTTGTGACGCATTTTTCAAGAAAATAACTGCCTAACCGGCACCGATACAGGAACTACCAGGAGCGCCCCATGAAAAAACTGCTTGCTGCCTTCGCCGCTGTCGCGGCCTTCTCCGCCCAAGCCGCCGACGAGTTGAACGTCGCCGCAACGGCTGTTCCCCACGCGGAAATCCTCGAATTCGTCAAACCCCAGTTGGCTGAACAGGGCGTTGACCTGAAGGTGAAGGTCTTCACCGACTACGTGCAGCCGAACATCCAGGTGTCCGAGAAGCGTCTGGACGCCAACTTCTTCCAGCACCAGCCGTACCTGGATGAGTTCAACAAGGGCAAGGGCACCGAGCTGGTCAGCGTCGCGGGCGTGCACATCGAACCCTTCGGTGCCTATGCCAGCAAGCTGAAGTCGCTGGACGAGCTGCCCAAGGGCGCCACAGTGGTGATCCCCAACGACGCCACCAACGGCGGCCGCGCGCTGCTGCTGCTGCAGAAGGCTGGTGTGATCAAGCTGAAGGACGGCGCGGGCATCACCGCCACGCCAAAAGACATCGCCGAGAACCCGAAGAACATCAAGATCCGTGAGCTGGAAGCCGCCACCCTGCCACGGGTGCTGACCCAGGTCGACCTGGCGCTGATCAACACCAACTACGCCCTTGAAGCCAAGCTGAACCCCACCGAAGATGCCCTGTTCATCGAAGGCAACGACTCGCCGTACGTGAACATCCTGGTCGCCCGTCCAGACAACAAGGACAGCGCCGCCATGCAAAAGCTGATCGAAGCGCTGCACAGCGAAGAGGTGAAGCAGTTCATCAATGAAAAGTACGAGGGTGCCGTTGTCCCGGCGTTCTAAGCGACCGGCGCGTTGATTGCGCCGAACGCAACACAAGGCCCGTCTGGCATATGCCAGTGCGGGCCTTTTTATTTCTTCTCGGTTTGACATCCTTCTTCATGGCCTGGAGCGTTCGCCGCAACCCAGAGTGCACGGCACTCGTGACGCGTCGAAGCCCAGCGTTTAAGCCAGCCGTTCCGTTTGGCGCCTCGCAGGATGGGTGAAACCCGAACGCGGCTAACGTCGTACACCGCCCCCACGCGACGACGTCCGTTACTCCAACGCCAGCACTGCTGGCAATTGTTCGGCGAGCTTCTCGGTTCGCATCGGTGCACGGATGAAACCACGTAGCCGACCATCCGGCCCGATCAGGGCAAGGTTGCCACCGTGGTCGACGGTGTAGTCTTCTTTCGTGGTATCGCCCGGAATGAAGGGCACGCCCGCAGCATTGGCTAGCGTCTGTATGTCATCCAGCGAGCCGGTCAAACCGATGAACCCAGCGCCGAAGAAATCCAGATACTTCTTCAACTGCTCGGGCGTGTCGCGCTCGGGATCGACACTGACCAGGATCGGCTGCATCCGCTGCCTTGCCTCTTCTGGCAACTGGCCGCGCAGCTGGCGCACCTCTGCGAGCGTCGCGGGGCAAATATCCGGGCAGAAGGTGTAGCCGAAGAACAGCAGGTTCCAGCGCCCTTCCAACGCTTTCATCGAGACCTGTTCGCCGTCCTGGTTGGTCAATGTCAGGTTCGGCACATCGCGGCCCTGCGGCAGCATGACGATGCCGGCATCGAGCAGGTCGGCAGTGTCTAGCTGCTGTTCGGTATTGAGCACCTTGTAAACCGTCAGGCCGACGACCAGCGCAACCAGCGCCACGAGAATGAATACGGTTTTCTGGATGCGTGTCATGAAGGTCCTTGGCGGGCGGCTGGCAGGCCGTTGAAAAGCGTAAGCGAGGCAGGCAAGACAAGGCAAAAATGGCCGAGGAAGCGGACCGGGCTCGCGTACGAGTTTACGTGCTGTAAATGAGCATTCCGAGGGCATTTTTAACGCAGTATTGGCAACACAGCTAGTTTTCCAACGGCCTGCTAGAAGGTCAGCGGCAGATAATGATCAACCAGCAAGGCAATGAACAGCGCGAACAGATACCAGATGCTGAATTTGAATGTCTTGATGGCCGCATGCGGGCGGCTGTCGCGATAGAGCACCACCGCCCAGAACAGGAAGCGCGCACCGAGCAGCACGGCCGCGGCCAGGTACAGCGGGCCGCTCATGTGGATGGCGAAGGGCATGACGCTGACCGCCAACAGCATCGCGGTGTAGAGCAGGATGTGCACTTTCGTGTAGTGCTCGCCATGGGTCACCGGCAGCATCGGCACGTTGACCTTGGCGTATTCGTCCTTGCGGTGGATCGCCAGCGCCCAGAAGTGCGGCGGGGTCCAGGCGAAAATGATCAAGACCAGCAACAGCGGTTCAGCCGTTACCTGGCCGGTCACCGCGACCCAGCCCAGCAGCGGCGGCGCAGCGCCAGCCAGCCCGCCGATGACGATATTTTGCGGCGTGGCGCGCTTGAGAAAGCCGGTGTAGATCACCGCATAGCCGATCAGCGAGGCCAGCGTCAGCCAGGCCGCCAGGGCGTTGGTAAAGGTCAGCAGCAGTCCCATCCCGGCGACCGCCAGCAGCAGCGCAAAGAGCAACGCGGCCGCAGGTGAGACGCGCCCAACGGCCAGGGGCCGCTTATTGGTGCGCGCCATCACTGAGTCGATACGCCGGTCCACCACATGGTTGATTGCAGCGGCCCCGCCCGCGCACAGAGCGATGCCGAGGTTGCCGAAAACCAGCACCGTCCAGGGCACGCCGGCGCGTGTCGCGAGGAACATTCCCACCAGCGAGGTGATGAGCATCAACAGCACCACCCTTGGTTTGGTCAGCTCGAGATAGTCGCGCCAGCTGGCTTGGACACTGCGTTCGCTGAGTACAGTCGCCATGGGATTCTCCTTATGGTCAAGCGCGGGGCAGGTCGAGCCTACCCGTCGTATTCGGATTCAGGAGTGCCTGAGGCGCCGGATCACGCGCTACGGCAACCCCTCGGCTCAAGTGCAAGCGGTGATTGATCAATACCGTCACGAGCAGCAGCAGCGCACCCCCTCCGTTATGAGCAACCGCAACCACCAGCGGGAGATTGAGCAGCACGTTGCTGATGCCGAGCCCGATCTGCAGGGCCAGCGCAGCGACAAGCAGCCCAGCCAGCCGCGCCAGCCCGTGGCGCCAAAGTTGCCAGGCCAACGCCAGCAAAATCAGCGTCACGCTGAGCGCACCGAGCCGATGCGTCAGATGGATGGCGGTACGCGCCTCGCCATAGAGCATGCCGCCGAGATAATTCGGGCCGATGTCGTGATGGGTTAAGTTGAAGGCGTTGGCGAAATCCATCTGCGGCCACCATTGGCCGTGACAGGTGGGGAAATCGGTGCAGGCCACGGCGGCGTAGTTACTGCTGACCCAGCCGCCAAGCGCAACCTGGAAGATCACCGCGATCATGCCGATCAACGCAAAGGTTCTGAGCCTGCCCGGCACGCTCGGCATCGCCGGCCTCCGGCCGGACAGGCGCAGCGTCAGTAGGAACAAGAGGCTCAAGGTGGTGAAGCCGCCCAGCAGATGCGCCGTAACCACCTGTGGCCAGAGCTGCAGGGTAACGGTCCACATGCCAAATGCCGCTTGAGCGATGACTACCGCGAGCAGCAGCAAGGGAAGCTTGAGCGGCTGTCCCGGCTGCGCGCGGCGGCGTAGCGCCTGCACTGTAAGCCCGAGGATCACCAGCCCCAGCGCGCCGGCGAAGTAACGATGGACCATCTCGTTCCAACCCTTATGTACCTCCAGCGGGGCATCCGGGAAGCGCATTGCGGCCAGACTCTGCTTGTCCTCGCTCATAGGGACGCTGAGAAAACCGTAGCAACCGGGCCAGTCCGGGCAACCGAGGCCAGCATGGGTCAGCCGTGTATAGGCGCCGAGCAGCACCACCACGACAGCCAATAGCGTGGCGACAAGGGCGAGGCGGTAGCCGGGTTTTGCCATCTGCTTCTCCTTGAGCGACCTCATTGGGACTCCAGCGAGGCGGCCGAGTGCCTTGGATCAACCGATCTGGGAGATTTTCAGCAAGTACTTGAGGTCATCGAGGATCGCTTTACCTTTGGCTTTGGCGTCATAACGCAGCACTAAATTACCGTGCGGATCGACAATCCACAGCTGCACACCGTCTGGTAGATCAGGATTGGCGCCATACACGGCAGGGTCCAATCGGTAACGTTGCAGCTGCGGATATTCACGCTGTAAGCGCTGGTCGTACTCGGCTGCCAAAGGCGCTGCGCTGGCGATGGCATGGCCGGCCCTGCCTGCTTCGCGAGCCAGACCGATATTGATCTGACGCGCTAGATAGACCAGCTGCTGGCAGTCTTCGGCGCAACCATCTGGCGCCGTAACTAGCAGCTCCCAGCGCGGCTCGGCAGCCACTGGTGCGGTGATGCCAAGGGCGTCGCGACCCTGGCCCGTCGCAACCAGGGCGCCGTCGTAGGTGCGGGTTTCCGGCACCCAGAAACCGAAGCGGTACATGGCGCCCGCCAGCAGCATGGGGCCGATGACCACGGCGAGAATCAGCAGCAGTTGCAATCGCCCCCGGCGCCGTTGTGCCGGTGCAGCCTTGTAGGTCGGATTCATCGTGGTCATTCCTTGTTCCCCCGTGCCTGATGCACGCCGAAGTAGATGAACAACGCCAGCAGTGCAGCTGCCAGCGCAAACCACTGCACCGCATAGCCGACATGCTGCTGCGGCTGCATGAAAGTCACCGGCCAATCGGCACGATAGGCTGCGGGGCCGGGCTCCAGCCGCAGCTGGTATTGGACGCCGTCGCGGCCGAGCAAGGCCCAGATTTCCTGCACGTCGACATGGTTGATCAGCCGCGGCCAGCCTTGTGCCATCCGCCGGTTGAGAATGAACGGGTCGCCGGACGGGGCGTAGATCCAGGTGGCCAGCTTCAGTGGGCGATCAGGCGTGTCGAATTTCGGTGGGATGCGCCGGTCCGGCCAGGGCAACCAGCCGCGGTTGACCAGCACCCAACGGCCGCTGGGCTGATCCTGAAACGGCTGCAACAGTTCGACACCGACCCGGCCATCGCGGGTGCGGCTGTCGAGCAGGAAGCTGTGCTCGGCATCGAAACTGCCCTGCAGGTTTACGCGTGTATAGGCCGGCTCCTGGAGCGTGCCGATCTGCTCCGGCCCGATCGGCACTGCGGCCTCGCGCGCTTCCTGACGAGCCAGCATGTCGCGCTTCTGCTCACCGCGCTCTAGCTGCCAGAATCCCAGCCAGACCAGTAACGGCAGCAGACATAGCACCACCAGCGTGGGTATGACGCCCGGCCTGAAGCCGTTCATGCCTTGCCCCGCGGCGTATCGATCCGACTGGCTATACTGCACCCCCACTTCCCCCAGTTCACCTTGACGGCGGGCCCGCGCATGCTCAAGGCGGCGATTGTTCTGTTATTAGTAGCCACACTGGTCAGTCTGTTCAGTGGTCTGTTCTTTCTGGTCAAGGATGAAGGCCGAACCTCACGAGTGCTCACCGCCCTCTTAGTTCGCGTCTCCCTTACCGCTTTGACAGTCGCCCTGATCGCCTGGGGCTTCTATTCCGGCCAACTGCAGCCCGGTTTCGGAGCCTGATCGCGCTAGATCACGTAAACAAAGACGAACAGACCAATCCACACCACGTCCACGAAGTGCCAGTACCAGGCCGCCGCCTCGAACCCGAAATGCTGCTCGGGTGTGAAGTGGCCGCGAAAGCTGCGCACCAGCATCACCGTCAGGATGATCGCGCCCATGGTCACGTGAGCGCCGTGAAAGCCCGTAAGCATGAAAAACGTCGCGCCGTAGATGCCCGAGCCCAGCGTCAGGCCAAGCTCGGTGTAGGCATGAATGTATTCCTCGATCTGCAAGATCAGGAAGATGACGCCCAGCAACACGGTCAAACCAAGCCCGAGCTTGAGCTGCTTGCGATTGCCCTTGCGCAGGGCGTGGTGCCCCCAGGTCAGGGTGAAGCTGGAGCTGACCAGCAGAATAGTGTTGATCAGCGGCAGCCCCCAGGGACTGATGGTGCCTTCTGGCGCGGGATAGACGCTGGGGTCCGGGTTGTTCAGCAGCGGCCAGGTATATTCGAAGTTTGGCCAGAGCATGGCACTGACACCTTTGTCACCCTCACCGCCGAGCCAGGGACCAACCCAATAGCGGACGTAGAACAGCACGCCGAAGAAGGCGAGAAAGAACATCACCTCGGAAAAGATGAACCAGCTCATCCCCCAGCGGAACGAGCGGTCCATCTGCGCGCTGTAGAGACCTGCTCGCCCTTCGCGGACCACCGCACCGAACCAGCCAAACATCATGTAGGCGATCAGCAGCGCGCCGATGAAGAAAATAATCGGGCCACTGATCTCATCGCGACCGGCCTTGAGATCGTTGAACCAGCTGCCCAGCCCGAACACGGTAGTCAGCAGCGCTATCGTCGCCACGATCGGCCATTTGCTCTGGGCGGGAACGTAGTAATTCTCGTGCGTGGTGGTCTGTTGGCTCATTGCAGACTCTCCTTGGCCGCCACCAGAGACGCCTGATCAACAACGGCGACGGGAGGTTGGCGAGACGTGATATCGAACAGGGTGTAGGCGAGCGTCAGGTGGCGCACGTCTGCGGGCAAATCACGATCGACGATGAAGCGCACCGGCATTTCGATGCGCTCACCGGGCTGCAGCACTTGCTGGGTAAAGCAGAAACACTCGGTCTTGTGGAAATAAGCCGCGGCCTTCGATGGCGACACGCTGGGCACCGCCTGTGCAGTCATCGGTTTGTCGGTGGGGTTGTAGGCGATGAAGCGCATCTCGTGGCTGGAACCGGGATGAACGCTGAGCTGATCGGCGACCGGTTTGAATTCCCAGACCATCCCCGATGCGTTGGTCGCGAGGAATTGCACCCGTACCTCGCGCGCCTCGTCCACAATCTGCGCTCCTTCATAAGCGCCCGCCGTCTTGCCGTTGATGCCGAAGGCCTGGCACATGACGTCGTAGATTGGCACCAGGGCAAAGCCGAAGGCGAACATCGCCACGACCACCAGCAGTAACCGGCGGACCAGGCGGGGGATGGGCAGGGAATCGCTCATGGCACCCGCCTCGTACAGAGCTTTTCGTCAGGCGCAGCCTCACACTGTTCATAACCACTCCGGTGGGCTGAAGCCCACCCTACCGGGTCGCTATAGTGTGCTGAAGCGGAGCGCTGACCGGCCCCTCCGGATTTCTGGTAATACCCGGCGCCATGTAGGGTGGGCTTCAGCCCACCAACGGCACCACCTACCACGCGTCCAATAGCCACGGCGCAGCCCGTCGAGTCCACCCGAAGCCCAGCCTCCGGCCTCCAGCCTTTAGCGGCTTGTGCCCTAATCATCCTTCGGCCCCGTGCGGTGTTCGTGGAGTTGATGCATGTCCGGCGGGACACTGAAGGTGTGGTACGGCGCCGGTGACGGCACGCTCCACTCCAGACCCTCTGCACCGTCCCAGGGCTTGGCTGCGGCAGCCGGGCCGCCCTTGATGCATTTGATGACGATGTACAGGAACAGCAACTGCGTCGCGCCGAACATGAAGGCGCCGATGCTTGAAACCATGTTGAAGTTGGCGAACATCATGTTGTAGTCCGGGATCCGCCGCGGCATGCCCGCCAAACCCACGAAGTGCATCGGGAAAAACGCCAGGTTCATGCCGACGAAGCTCATCCAGAAATGCAGCTTGGCCAGCGTCTCGTCGTACATATGCCCGGTCCACTTGGGCAGCCAGTAGTAAGCCGAGGCGAAGATGCCGAAGATCGCGCCGGGCACCAGCACGTAGTGGAAGTGCGCCACCACGAAGTAGGTGTCGTGGTACTGGAAGTCCGCCGGGGCGATGGCCAGCATCAAGCCGGAGAAACCGCCGATCGAGAAAAGAATGACGAAGGCCACGGCGAACAGCATTGGCGCTTCGAACGTCAGCGAGCCACGCCACATGGTCGACACCCAGTTGAACACTTTCACCCCGGTCGGCACGGCGATCAGCATGGTCGCGTACATGAAGAACAGTTCACCGGTCAGCGGCACGCCGACGGTGAACATGTGGTGCGCCCAGACGATGAAAGAGAGGAAGGCAATCGCTCCGGTGGCATAAACCATCGAGGTGTAGCCGAACAGCGGCTTGCGCGAGAACGCCGGGATGATAGAGCTGACCGCGCCGAACGCCGGCAGGATCATGATGTACACCTCGGGGTGCCCGAAGAACCAGAACACGTGCTGGAACAGCACCGGGTCGCCGCCACCGGCCGCGCTGAAGAAGCTGGTGCCGAAGTGGATATCCATCAACATCATGGTCACCACACCGGCCAGCACCGGCATCACCGCGATCAGCAGGAAAGCGGTGATCAGCCAGGTCCAGACGAACAGCGGCATCTTCATCAGCGTCATGCCCGGCGCCCGCAGGTTGAGCACGGTGGCGACCACGTTGATCGCGCCCATGATCGAACTGATGCCCATCAGGTGAATAGCGAAGATGAAGAAGGTCACCGACTCCGGCGCGTAAGTCGTCGACAGCGGTGCGTAGAACGTCCAGCCGAAGTTGGGTCCGCCGCCCTCCATGAACAGCGTCGAGACCAACAGACCGAAGGCCGCCGGCAGCAGCCAGAAGCTGAAGTTGTTCATCCGCGGCAGGGCCATGTCCGGCGCGCCGATCATCAGCGGGATCATCCAGTTGGCCAGGCCGACGAAGGCCGGCATCACCGCGCCGAAGACCATTACCAGGCCGTGCATGGTGGTCATCTGGTTGAAGAATTCCGGCTGCACGATCTGCAGTCCGGGTTGGAACAGTTCGGCTCGGATGACCATGGCGAACGAGCCGCCGAGCAGGAAGGCGCAGAAGCTGAACCACAGGTACATCGAGCCGATGTCCTTGTGGTTGGTGGTCAGCAGCCAGCGCGAGAGGCCCTTGGCGGGGCCGTGGTGATGGTCGTGTCCGGCATGACCATGATCGTCGATCACTGCACTCATCGCCGTCTTCCTCTTATTGGGTGGCTTCTTCGGCCTGTTTGAAGTCGAGCACGTCTTTCGGCGTGACCATCTCGCCCGTGTCGTTGCCCCAGGCGTTGCGCTCATAGGTGATGACGGCGGCCAGATCGACCTCGGACAGTTGCTTGCCGAACGCCGCCATGGACGTACCCGGCTTGCCATTGACGACGATGTTGATGTGCGCCTCAACGTCCTGGGTGACGATCTGCGAGCCTTTGAGCGCCGGGAAGGTCGGCGGCATGCCCTCGCCGCTGGCCTGGTGGCAGGCCACGCAATTGGTCTGGTAGACCTTCTCGCCGCGTGCAACCAGCTCGTCCAGCGTCCATTCCTTGCTGGTCAGCTCGGCCAGCTTGGCGGCCTCGGCCTTCTTCTCGCCGAGCCAGGCGGCGTAATCTTCCGGCGACCGCACATCCACCACCACCGGCATGAAACCGTGGTCCTTGCCGCACAGCTCAGTGCACTGGCCGCGGTAGATGCCGGGCTCCTCGACACGGGTCCAGGATTCGTTGATGAAGCCGGGGATGGCGTCCTTCTTCACCGCCAGCTCCGGCACCCACCAGGAGTGGATGACATCCGCCGCGGTGATCAGGAAGCGCACTTTGGCGCCGGTAGGAATCACCAGCGGCTCGTCGACTTCCAGCAGGTAGTGCTCACCCTTGGGCGCCAGGTTGTTGATCTGGTCGCGCGGCGTGGTGAGGTTGCTGAAGAACTCCACATCCTCGCCCAGGTACTTGTAATGCCACTTCCACTGGTAGCCAGTGATCTGGATATCCACGTCGGACTCGGTCGGGTCGTAGATATGGATCAGCGTGCGAGTGGCCGGAACCGCCATGCCCACCAGAATCAGCAGGGGAATGACCGTCCAGAGCACCTCTACCTTGGTGTTTTCATGGAAGTTCGCCGAATGCAGGCGCTTGCTGCGGCGATGCGCAATCATCGAATAGATCATCACACCGAATACCAGCGCGCCGATGACTACACAGATCCAGAAGATCGCCATGTGCAGGTCGAATACGGAGCGGCTGACATCGGTTACGCCGGCTCGCATATTCACGTCCCAGGCCGCCTGGGCCTGACCGAATAGCGACCACAGCCCAATCCCCATCCAGACTCGTGGATGTCGCGACATTAGCGGGTTCCCCTTATGGTTCTTGTTATCCCGCCGACTGCCTGTCTGGCCACGGAGCAGAACAAACGCTCGCTACGATGGCCTGACTACGCTCTGATCTGGCTCCCCCCAATGCCTGGTTGCCATCTCTCGCTTTGCACGCGCAGTCGGATTCAATCGGTACGCTTACGATCGGAGTATAGACAGCGATCCCGGACTGGCAATTTCGTCAGGTGTTTGGGCTCGCTTCTGCCCCTGAAGCGTCGTGGTCATTCTTCTTTACGCCACGAATATTCATCACTGCCAGGCACACCTGCAGGGTAATCAGCGCCCAGGCTTCGGCGTGCCAGCCCCAGATAACCCAGAGCAGGTTGCTCAACAGAAAGCACCAGAAGCCGACCGTACGTCGCCCCGGCCTCAGCGAGCCAATCAACCAGGCGGCCATTACCGTGACCACCATGGCTGGCCATTGCAAAAGATCAATCCAATCCACGTTGCCTCCGAGATGCGAATGCGCGTCGGCCACGGACGCCACAGCGATACCCGGATTGGTGCATCTTGCGCGACGTATAGTTCCGGTAAGCCGCCCTGCGGCAGCGCTGGCTCGCGCTCGCCAAAGAGGTGCTGACCGCTGTTCTGCGCGAGCCCAGCCCTCGGCTGCCCAGCCAGCTCGAAACGGCGCCCCCAGTAGGGTGGGCTTCAGCCCACCAAAGATGTTGAGTTACCGATGAGCGGAATCCTACGGCACGGGCCTGAAGGCATTCTGTTCTAGCCAGTTGATCAATCCGACCCCCGTTTGGCGGTCTCAAGCGGAACGCCAGCGCGGCCCATAGCGGAGATCTGGCTGGCGGCGATGGACATACAGGGCCCATCCATAACTGCCGCGGCAGACTCAGCTCGGTAGGGTGGGCTTCAGCCCACCAAAAATACTGAGCTACCAATAGGCAAACCCACGACAGGCTCAGATCAGGCTCATCTGCTGTCCGGGCGGCGCGAAGCGAGTGCAATCGAGCCCGTAATTCTGATCGCGCCGGTTGTACCCCAGGCATCTGCAGGCCAGCTGAAAGCGCTGCGCGAGCAACTGCGCGAACTGGCCTTCGCCGCGCATGCGGCTGCCGAACCGGCTGTCATAGTCCTTACCGCCGCGCGACTGGCGCACCAGGCTCATCACATGAGCGGCACGTAGTGGGAAATGCTCCTGCAGCCATTCGTCGAAGAGCGTGGCCACTTCGTGCGGCAACCGCAGTAGCACATAACCGGCCGAGCGCGCACCGGCTTCGCGCGCCACTTCGAGCATGCGCTCAAGCTCCATGTCGTTGATCATCGGAATCATCGGCGCGCACATCACACTGACCGGCACGCCAGCCTCATGCAGCGTACGCAACACCCGCAGCCGCGCAGAAGGCGACGCCGCGCGAGGCTCCATGATGCGCTTGAGTTCGTCATCCAGGGTGGTGAGGCTGACCGAAACGCTGACCAATTTCTGCTCGGCCAAGGGCACCAGCAGATCAAGATCGCGCAGCACCAGCGAGCCTTTGGTGATGATGTGCACCGGATGCTTGAAGCGCAGGAGGATTTCCAGTGCCTGGCGCGTCAACTGCTGTTCGCGCTCGATGGGTTGGTAAGCATCGGTGTTGACCCCCAGCGCGATGGGCTGCGGCACGTAGCCGGGCTTACTTAGCTCCTGTTCGAGGCGTTCGGCGAGGTTGGTCTTGGCGATCAGTCGCGTTTCGAAATCGATTCCCGGCGACATATCCCAGTACGCGTGGCTCGGCCTCGCAAAACAATAAATACAACCATGCTCACAGCCCCGATAAGGATTGACCGACCGATCGAAACCCACGTCCGGCGACTGGTTGCGAGTAAGCACGCTCTTAGCCGTCTCGCTGCGAATCTCCGTGGCGCGGGTCGGCGGTACGTCTTGTTCCCAGCCGTCGTCATACGCTTCGCAGCGAGTCGGGGCAAAACGGTTGTCCGGGTTGATGGCGGTACCGCGACCGCGCGGTGTGGAAAGGTGCGGTTTATGTGACATCAGCTGTGCTCAAATACTGTTCATGCATACAGTATAGAGCGGTATTCAGAATTCGCCGCGCGCTCCGACGCGTGGCTCCGACGTGCCTTGAACGTACTTAGCGCAACTCGACGGGAATAGCGACCCCGCCCTCTGGCTGCCATGTGCCATTGAGCCGGCCATCGCGGTCTAGCTGGAGTTCGAACATGGCGGGCACAGCATTCTGTTCCCGAAGCTGGATATGACTCACGTCGACCCGTCGTTTCGCAACGAGCTCAACCTTGCTGGCGTCCTTATCCCGAAAATAGAAAGCCCTGGATGAACCGCTGGTGTCAGGCGGTGCGATAACCAGCGTCCGCTGCTGCCTGTCCACCACGCCGCGGTAGACGCCGCTTATCTGCGGGTTCGACAGATCCCGGCAATCGCTGCGCTGCTCCAGCAGCACGCATCGTCCATAGGCGCTCAGCTCTGTGGCGAGATCGGCATAAGCGAAACTGTTCGGAAACTCGCCTAGATCATCCAGTGCGCGAACCGCATGCGCCGAACAGCCTCCGGCGATCAGGGTCAGTTGCGTTGGCTCGAGCACAAGCCGGTCATGGTCGAGAGTGGTGTTCTGATGGCGCGGCAGGCACTCACCATACATCGCGCGCTGTATGGCAATCTTCTCAGCTTCGTCACCAGTGGCGCCATCGACAGGAAGCTGGGCCAGAAAGGTCTCGATACGCCCAACCCGCGCTTGGCTGATGCGTTGCTGCACACGCTGTAAACCCGCCTCGCTGAATAACGCTGGCAACGACAGAGGCGAGCCATCAGCTAGCGAGAACGCATAGCTGTTGCGGCCCAGGCTGAGGTAGGCGCCGTAATATTCACCGATGATATCGAGCGAAAGGAAGCCAGGCGTCTTGGCATGGATTTCGTAGTCCAGACTGACCACACCGTGTCCTGCATCGTCTGTTGGCCAAATGCGCTCGAACGGCGACTGCTCGAAGCGGCCCGGCAAACCGTCAAGCTCGAACGCATGCAGGTAGATATTGATGCGCTCCGGTGCAGCCGATCCACCTTCAAATAACGGGAAGCGATAGGTGGACCATTCGCTGCGCGTGGCTTCAAGCGTGGTGACGCCTGGCTCGGCAATCGACGGCAGCGGTACGAGGGCGAGCAGGCAAAGCATCAGCGATCGCCTGTAGGACATCATAGGCATGCACCTCAGAACTGACGTTCAGGATTCGGGGATACGGCGTGCGCCTGAGAATAGACGTTTCCCTCGCTCAAAGACTTTCCGGTGACGCGTCAAACAGCCCCGCCCAAGCGCATCAAGTTGAGGTACGACACACCTGCACCTTGCTGTACTCGGCGGCGCCATCGTCGCTGAGCCGAATGACGCCGCGCTTCGCCAGCTCGCGAGCGCGCCAGTAAAGAAACAGGTCAGTGGGGAAGAAACCGTCGCAGTGGACCATGACCTCCGCCATGGCGCGGGACAATGGCAGCCAATCGTCGCCACAGGCCGCTATCAGTTCGCTATCGATTCGCTCGTTGTCTTCACCGAGAAAACACCCGTCGACCCAGCGACGTATCGCGGCGTTCTCTGCGACAACGGCTCGCCACTGGCCGGCGAGTTCGGCAATGCGACCGGCCTCGACGAGGCCCGGCTGATAAAGCGCTGCCAGCGCATCTGGTGCATGCATGGACACCGCCATGCGCGTGCCGACCCGGCTTTCACCGGTTCCGCACGCCACTTCATACAGCGTGATTGATGAGCCTTCCAGCGCCGCCGCCACACGCGCCAGCGTCAGCTGTTCGGAGGCGCTGTCGCCATGCCAGACCGTGACGTGCCGCGACTGGCCAGGCAGCCCCGCCAGCCATTCGGCGTCTTCGGCAATGCCCGAGAAATCCGGTTGAGGCTCCAGCCCGACAGGCCAGGTCTGCTCCCAGAACGCCAATCGCATCGTGCAGGGCGGCGATTCGATATCAGCCAGCGGGCCAACCGCAAGATCGTCGCGCAGCACGCGAAGCTCATTGCCCTCGGCCAGCAGCTGCCGGACGCTGTCAGCGGCGAGGTCGCCACAGGTGATATGCCACATGGCGATGCTCCGGTCTGTCAGTCGGGTTTTTTCTTCAGCTTCGGGTTGGGGAAAAACTGTACGGCCTGCACCTGCGGATCGGGTGCCTTGGGCTTGGCCTGGTTGACCCGCGTGCCCAGCTCGGACGGCACCGACTGGCCTTGTGCATTGAGCGTGTCGGCATAGCCGCATTCGACGCACTCGCGATGCGGCACGCCATCGACGTCCCACATCTTGATGCTGTCGGCGGCGCTGCACGCCGGGCATACAGCACCGGCGATGAAGCGCTTGGTGGTTACTTTCGAATCAGCGCTCATGCCACTTCCTCCGTCAGCCCGAGGTGGCGTAGCAGCGCGTCGGTAGACGGCTCGCGACCACGGAAATCGACAAACAGCACCATCGGTTCCTGCGAACCGCCGCGCGCCAGAATGGCATCGCGGAAAGCACGACCGGTATCGGCGTTGAACACGCCCTCTTCCTCGAACCGCGAAAAGGCGTCGGAGGACAACACTTCGGCCCACTTGTAGCTGTAGTAACCGGCTGCATAGCCACCGGAGAATATGTGCGCGAAGCTGTTCGGGAAGCGATTGCTGGCTGGCGGACGCATCACCGAGACCTCGTTGCGAATGCCTTCCAGCACTTGCAGCACGCTACGACCGTCGCCGTGCGTGGCGTGCAGTTCGAAGTCGAACAGCGAGAATTCCAGCTGACGCACCATCATCAGGCCGGACTGGAAGTTCTTCGCCGCCAGCATCTTGTCGAGCATGTCCTGCGGCAGCGTTTCGCCGGTCTGGTAGTGACCGGAAATCAGCGCCAGGCCTTCGGGCTCCCAGCACCAGTTTTCCATGAACTGGCTCGGCAACTCGACCGCATCCCAGGCCACACCGTTGATGCCCGACGCGCCGGCATGCTCGACTTGGGTGAGCAGGTGATGCAGGCCGTGGCCGAACTCGTGGAACAGCGTGGTGACTTCATCATGGGTCAGCAACGCCGGGCGCTCGCCCACAGGCGGGGTGAAGTTGCAGACCAGATTGGCCACCGGCGTCTGCAGCGTGCCAAGGCAGGTGCGGCGTTTGTCACGTGCGCCGTCCATCCAGGCACCGCCACGCTTGTTGGCCCGTGCATAGAGGTCGAAGAAGAAGCGCCCGACATGCTCGCCCTTCTCGCGGATTTCGAACAGGCGGACGTCAGGATGCCAACCATCAAAACCCTCTAGCTCGTGGATCTCGATGCCGTACAAACGCTTGACGATCGCGAACAAGCCGGACAGCACCTTGTCCACCGGGAAGTAGGCGCGCAGCTCTTCCTGGCTCAGGCTGTAGCGGGCCTGGCGCAGCTTTTCGCCAAAGTAATTGACGTCCCAGCTCTGCAGGTCGCTGACGCCCTGCTCGGCGGCGAAGGCACGCAGCTCTTTCAGATCACGCTCGGCGAAGGGCTTGCTGCGCGTGGCCAGATCACGCAGGAAGCCCAACACCTGCTCGGTGCTGTCGGCCATCTTGGTTGCCAGCGACAGTTCGGCGTAGTTGCCGAAGCCCAGCAACTTGGCCAGCTCCTGACGCAGATCGAGAATCTGCTCCATCACCGGGCCGTTGTCGAACTGGCCGGCATTCGGGCCCTGATCGGAGGCGCGGGTGGAATAGGCGACGTAGACCTCTTCGCGCAACGCGCGATTGTCGGCGTAGGTCATCACGGCGTAGTAGCTGGGGAATTCCAGGCTGATCAGCCAGCCATCCAGCTCCTTCGCCTTGGCGGCTTCGGCCATTTGCGCCTTGGACGAATCGGTGATGCCAGCCAGCAGGCTTTCGTCGGTGATGTGTTTGGTCCAGGCCTGAGTGGCGTCGAGCAACTGGTTGGAGAAGGTGCTGCCCAGCTCGGCGAGCTTCATCTGGATCGCGCCGAAACGCTGCTGCTTGGTCGGCGGCAGGTCGATACCGGACAGGCGGAAGTCACGCAGGGCATGGTCGAGGATGGTCTTCTGCGCCACATCGAAGCCGTCCGCTTCGGGGCTCAGCGACAGCGCCTGATAGGCGGCGAACAGGTCGGCGTTCTGCCCCAGTTCGGTGGCATAGGCGGATAGCTTGGGCAGGCAGGCCTCGTAGGCGCTGCGCAATTCGGCGTTGTTGCGCACCGCGTTGAGGTGGCTGACCGGGCCCCAGGCGCGACTGAGGCGCTCGTTCATTTCGTCGAGGCCGACCACCAGCGTGCTCCAGTCGAGGCTTTCGGCTGGGCGGCTGAGCAGTTCCTGAAGGGCGACGCGGTTCTCGCCGAGTACGGTATCGACCGCCGGCTCAACGTGTTCCGGACGAATTTCGGAATAGGGCGGCAGGTCGAATTCCCGAAGCAGCGGGTTGGTATCGGTCACGGCATTTGCCCCTTATGAATGATGATCACCGCAGCATGTTAAAGCCAAATGCCCGACCGCGCAGCTGGGAAACAGGCGGGTTGAGCCTATCTAGACGCTGCTGCACGGCGAGCTTGGGCCATGCAGACCTATTGATGGACTGCTGGCTGTTCAGGCAATTCGGGGCGCCGCGCATAGCGCTGGGCCAGCACCGTGCAGACCATCAGCTGGATCTGGTGAAACACCATCAGCGGCAGGATGATCATGCCGACCGCACTGGTGGCGAACAGCACCTGCGCCATCGGCACGCCGGTCGCCAGGCTCTTCTTCGAACCAGCGAAGAGGATGGTGATGCGGTCTTCCAGATTGAAGCCGAACAGCTTGGCCAGCACGCTGGTCAGCCACAGGACGATGGCCAGCAACAGGCAGCAAGCCACGGTCAGCCCCACTAAATGACCGAGCGGCACGATCTGCCACAGGCCATCGACCACCGCACCGCTGAAGGCGGTGTAGACCACCAATAGGATCGAGCTCTGATCAACGGTCTTCAGCCAGGTCTTGTTGCGCATCACCCAGGCACCAATCCAACGCCGGGCGATCTGCCCCGCGATGAAGGGCACCAGCAATTGCAGGACGATCTTGCCGATGGAATCCAGCGTCGAGCCGCTCTCGCCTTCGACGCCCATGAGCAACAACACCAGCACCGGCGTGAGGAAGATGCCGATCAGGCTGGAGGCCGCGGCACTGCAAATGGCCGCCGGCACGTTGCCACGCGCCAACGAGGTGAAGGCGATGGCCGACTGCACGGTCGCGGGCAGCGCGCAAAGGTAGAGCATGCCCAGGTACAACTCGTCGCCGACCATTGGCGTCAACACCGGCTTGAGGGCCAGCCCCAGCAGTGGAAACATCACGAAGGTGCAGGCGAAGACCAGTAGGTGCAGGCGCCAGTGACCGGCACCGGCAAGAATCGCTTCACGTGACAGTTTGGCGCCATGCATGAAGAACAGCAGCGCAATGGCCGCCGCCGTCAGCCACTCGAAGAACACCGCGCCGCGGCCCTCGCAAGGAAACAGTGTGGCGATGGCAACGACCGCCAGCAGGGCCAGGGTGAAGTTATCGAAGAGGATGCGGAGTTTGGACATGCAGGGTTCCCTTGGGCTTGCGATCAACTGGGATGGACCTTAACGTGTGCGCATCCTTCCGACTAACGCCAAGCAGGCATGAAATGTCGTCAATCGGACAACACGCCGCCCTGATCACCCGCCTCGGCGAGCTCAAGACGCTGCCGCGGCCGGTCTATGGCCAGCTCGACTCGCCACCGAATCTCAAGCTTGGCTACCGTCACAGTCACCCCTGGGTGCAGCTGTCCCATGCGGTCGAAGGCGTGCTCGAAGTGCGTACCGACAGTGGCCGTTTCATCGCCCCACCGCTGCGCGCGGTATGGATTCCGGCGGGCGTCACGCACCAGGTTTTTTGCGCACCAGACACCTGCATCCGTAGTCTTTACATCGATCAGGCCGTGGCCGGCGAGGCGTTCGAGCATTGTCGCGTGTTGCAGGTCAGCCCGCTGCTGCGTGAACTGATCCGGCACTTCAGCACCCTGCCCGAAGCCTATGCCGAAGACGGCGCGGAGGGACGACTGGTGCAAGTGCTGCTCGATCAGCTGGGTTGCGCACCGAAGGTCGAGCTGGTGCTGCCATTACCCGCCGAGCCACGTCTGCATCGGCTGTGCAAAAGCCTGCAGGCACAGCCGGAATCGCAGGAAGGACTGGCCGACTGGAGCCGCACGCTGGGCGTCTCCGAGCGCACCCTGAGCCGGTTGTTCCTCCGCGAAACCGGGCTGACCTTTCGCGCCTGGCGTCAGCGCATGCGGCTGCTCAGTGCCTTGCCGGCGCTGGAGCGTGGCGAGCGGGTCACGGACGTGGCGCTGGGCTGTGGTTATGAATCCTTATCGGCGTTTATCGCCGCCTTTCGCGAACAGTTCGGCGCCACGCCGGGCGAATTCTTCCGTCCCGGCAGCAATGCAGTCGAAGGTCGGGTCTATCAGTGATCGCCCGCCCTCACACACGCACCTTCAGGAGCAACACATGAGCATCCGAACCTTCCAGGGACACACACCGGCACTCGGCGCGCGCGTTTTCGTCGACACCAGCGCCGTGCTTATCGGCGATGTCGAGGTCGGTGAAGACAGCTCCGTCTGGCCACTGACCGTGATCCGCGGCGACATGCACCGCATCCGCATCGGCAAACGCACCAGCATCCAGGACGGCAGCGTGCTGCACATCACCCATGCCGGCCCGTTCAACCCTGACGGTTTCCCGCTGACCATCGGCGACGAAGTCACCGTCGGCCACAAGGTCACCCTGCATGGCTGCACATTGGGCAGCCGGATTCTCGTCGGCATGGGCTCGATCGTGATGGATGGCGCAGTGGTCGAGGACGAGGTCATTATCGGCGCCGGCAGCCTGGTGCCGCCGGGCAAAACGCTGGAAAGCGGCCACCTGTATGTCGGCAGCCCGGTGAAACAGGCCCGCCCGCTGACGGAAAAAGAGCGCAGCTTCTTCAGCTACACCGCTGGCAACTACGTGAAATTGAAGGATCAGCATCTGGCCGAAACGCCTGAGGCCTGAAGCAAAAAATCGTGCGCGACCCGATTGTCGGACTGCGCCGCCACAGGAATTAACCGAGCCCTGCAATGCACCATTCAACCATCCTCTTCGACCTCGACGGCACCCTCACCGACCCGCGCGAAGGCATCACCCGCTCGATTCAGCATGCGCTTGCGCAGCTTGGCATCGATGAGCCGGATCTGGCCAAGCTTGAACCCTTCATCGGGCCGCCGCTGCTGCAGGCGTTCATGGAGTTCTACGGCTTCGACGAGCCGCGCGCCTGGGAAGCCGTTGGCCATTACCGCGAGCGCTTCAAGACGGTCGGCCTGTACGAAAACCTGCTGTTCGACGGCGTGCTGGAAATGCTCGAACACCTTCGCGGTCAGGGCCGGACACTCTATGTGGCGACCTCGAAACCCTCGGTGTTCGCCCGCGAAATCGCCCGACATTTTGCCTTCGATCAGCACTTCAAGGTGATCTATGGCAGCGAGCTGGACGGCACCCGCACCAACAAGGTCGAGCTGATTGCCCATCTGATCGCCCAAGAGGAGCTCGATCCGGAGCAGACGCTAATGATCGGCGACCGCAAGCACGACCTGATCGGCGCGCACAGCAACGGCTTGCAGGCGGTCGGCGTGGGTTATGGCTTCGGCAGCCATGCCGAGCTGATGGCGCAGTCACCGGCGTATTACTACGCCACATTACCGAAGTTGCGCGCGGCGTTCGGCTAGGGCGCCGGGTCGCGCTCAGGCGCAAAGCTCACCGGTGGTGACCCATCGGCGTTGATCTGCTGCACTTGTGACGGTCGGCCCTCGGCATCGAGCCGGATGCGACCGATGCCCGAGCCGTTCCACAGGCGTTCGCCGGACCGGCTGCGGCTCGGCAGCCACGGCTGAACCCGCACCCGGCGGCGCTTGGTGAACCAGTTCAGGGGCGAGCGCGGCGAATACAACCAGCGGTTAAGCCGGTCGAACAGGTCGAGCAAGCGCGGCGGAAACTCGTTCTTCACCCCGCTGCTGGTGATCTGCCATAGCCGCGGGCCTTCGGCACGGCCACGAATGCGCACCTCGTAGGCGAACGAGTAATGCACGTCGCCCGACAGAATCACGTAATTACCCGGCGTGCGGGTATGGCGGAAGATGTTGAGCATGACCTGCGCCGCGCCGCGATGGGCCATCCAGTTTTCCGCGTCGACCAGCAACGACAGCCCAGCCCAGCTGAATACGCGTTGCACGGTCTCGATCAGCTTGACGCCGAACATCGGCGCCGGCGAGACGATGATCACCGAGCGATGATCGAGTAATTCCTGCTGAAAATCGGTCAGTGCTTCCCAATCCATCAGCCCCGACGGCCGGCTCAGGTTGCGCTCGCTGCGCCAACGCCGGGTGCGGGTATCGAGCACCACCAGCGCCGGCTCGGTGGGCAGCACGTAGCCCCAGTCGCCTCGCTGCAGTAGCTCACTCACCACCTGATCGTGCAGCGCGCAATCCAGTCGTCCGTCTTTGCCGCTGCCCAGTAGCGCCTCGACCGCGCGCAATGACGTCACGCAGGCATCCGGTGCATTGCCCCAGGCCTGGCACAGCAGATAGCCGAGCAAGGCATTGCCGATGATGCGACGGGAGAACGGATGGCCGTAAGCGGTCTGCTCCCAGCGGGCGCTGAGGTTCCAGTCATCGGTGATGTCGTGGTCATCGAAGATCATCAACGAGGGCAGATGCGCCAATGCCCGCGCCACCTGCGGCAATCCTGCCCGGAAGGCGTCGATGCAGCTCAGTTCACGCGCCCAGCGTTCGGCCAGCTCGCCGTCGAGCAGCGGCGACTGAAGCTCGATCAGGCCCCACGGCACCGGCGACCAGACCAGCAGATACATCGCCAGCACCTCGCCCAGCGAGACCAGATGGTTATGTGCGCTAGAGGTGGTAAACACCGGCTTTTCCACGCCGCCGAAGAAGCGCTCGCGCAAGGCTTCGTTGGACTTGAACGCCGGCAGCAACTCCCCGCGTCGGTAATAGGTTGCGGGATGCGCCATCAGCTCATCGCTGTCGCCAACGGTGGCGCCCTCAAGGCATTCGCCATACAGCCCGAGCCGGCGAATCAGTTCATGGATGGCGACCAGCGTCGGCCCGGCCACGTCATCGGCGTAGATCTGGTCGCCAGTCATCAGCAGCGCGGCGGGCCAGTTCTCAGGAGATCGGCGGGACTCGGCGATCAGCGAATCGACCGTGACCAGTCCGTCAGCTGAGCTGTGGTGCGGCTTGCGACAGGAGCCGTGCAGCAGATCGTCGTAGCGCGAGCGGATGACGAAAGCCGGGCGCTCGAATCCCTCATGGATCAAGTGTGGCGCCCATTCGGCGATGCCTTGCTCAAAGCTGTCGCGCTGGATCAACAGGTCGTACTCGACCAACCGATCCATTGGCAGCGGCGTAGCCAGATGGAGATCGATCAGGTGCAACCAGGCCGAGGTGCCAACGCGCAGCCGGCGACAGGCATCGCCTTCCAAGGCCCGCGAAATCGATACCTCGCCTTCGGGCTGCAACGTCAGGCGCAGCTGCAGCGGCTCGCTGGCCACCAGCCAGAGCGCCAGCCGCCCCGCCTCGAGCCGGCGCAGCATGGGTCCTGCAAGCACGAGGGGGAGGGAGGCAGCGGTGTCGAATGGTGCGGGGTTGGGCATGCAACAACTCGATGGGCAGCGTTGGAGCATCAGAGTGTAACGAATGGCGCCGGTTCGCCCTGGATTGTGGTCAGGCTGCTCGGTGGTGAGCCTCAGCCTTGGTAGGGGAATCGCGCTTCACCGGTCCACCGAGCAGTGGCCAACGGTGGATGAAAAAAGCGTCATCTGCCCTTCGGGTTTTCCAGCGCTGGGTTGCTTCCGTGCAAGTGGTGGGCTAAAGCCCACCCTACTTGCTATCCGGTCATGCCGTCCTGCCAACTCCTGTCGAGAACACGCACGTTACTCATAACGCTTGCCGGGCCCCTTCGCGGTCGAGACCGCTCCCACAAAAAGCCACAGCGCCGCGCCCACCCGCGGGAGCGGACTTGACCGCTCCCACAAAAGCGACAGCGCCGCACCCACCCGCGGGAGCGGACTTGACCGCTCCCACAAAAGCGACAGCGCCGCGGCCAACTGTGGGAGCGGTCTTGACCGCGAAGGACGCAGTTTGATCAGCTAGCTGCATATCGCCAGGCAAAGGATTGCCATGTATCACTCGAACCGCTTACGCACAGGTCGTCACTCGCAGCGTGGCAACTTGTATCTGCTTACCACGACCACCTGCGACCGCCACCCCGTATTCAGAGACGTGGTACTCGGCAGATCTGTCGTCGCCGAGTTCAAGGCGGCGCAGATGGATCGCTGGGTACATTCGCTGGCCTGGGTGGTAATGCCGGACCACTTTCATTGGCTGATCGAGCTGGGCGACAGCTCGCTTGAGGAGCTGATGCGTCGGGTAAAAACCAACAGCGCGCGCGCCATCAACCGTCGGCGCAGGACATCAGGCTCGCTCTGGCAAACGGGCTATCACGACCTAGCATTGCGCCGGGAGGAAGATGTACGAGCGGTTGCCCGCTATGTAGTGGCGAATCCACTCAGGGCCGGACTGGTCGACCGCTTGGGCGACTATCCCTTGTGGGATGCCATTTGGCTTTGAAAGAACTCGCGGTCAAGACCGCTCCCACAACAAGCAACCAGCGGCGCCCACACGAGCTTCTTCGCGGTCAAGGCCGCTCCCACAACAAGCAACCGCGGCGCCCACACGGGCTTCTTCGCGGTCGAGACCGCTCCCACAACAAGCAACAGCGGAGCCACCCGTGGGAGCGGTCTTGACCGCGAGCTTTTGCATTTGGGTTCAGCCGCCGCACGACGAGCAGTTACCGCACAAAAAAACGCGCCCGAAGGCGCGTAAAGGATGAAGCACACGCGTATTACTGGACTTGCCGGACCAGGTCTCGGCGCAAAAGCGTCTTGATCTTGATCAGATGGTCGTCCTCCTGCTCTTTGGCCTTGTGGAAGCCCTTGGCGATACGGGGATGGCCACCGGCTTCGGCCAGCTCGATCAACAGCTCCCAGGCGGCGTTGTCCTCAAGTTCGAGGGTCAACAGTGCATTGATGCCTTGCGCGATATTGGTTCGCGGATCGGTGAGCACCTGCATCACGCCCATCGATTTGACCCCTGCAATGTCGGCACAAGGCGTCTGCGCGGTCGGGTCAGCACCCAGCGTCTCGATCGCTTCGGCGACCATGTTCATGTGTTCGAACTCTTCGTCGCGGATGTGCTGTAGCACGCCGATCAGGTCGGAATCCGCCATGCTGATGGCTTTGGCCTTGGCAATCATGGCGTCGTACATGCGCACGCCGCTGCGCTCGAAGGCCAGGCGCTCACCGAGCTTATCGACCAGCAGCTCAGGGCTCTTGCCCAGCGCCATGTCAAATGTCGACTTGAGCATGCCCTTGGCAGAGCCGGGAACCGGCACCGAACCGATGCGATCGGCGTCCTCAGCGCGGGTCGTGCGTTCGAGCATGATGCCCTTGGAATCGCCCGGTACGTCCGGATGGATCTCGTTGACGGCATCGAGCAGGCGCTTGGTGTCTTTCGGAGACATCTGCACGCCGGTGAAATTGGTGCCCAGTTTTGCTGAATCAGCCATGTCCTTTTCTCCTCAAGAAACCTTGCGCATCTGCATCAGTTCGCCACCCGGCGCCCACTGGTAACCGGCCGAGACGATGTTCGACGCGATGCCCTCGGAATTGAGCTGGGCGCGATAATCCAGGGAGTTCTGCGGCTCCTCGCTCTTGTCGACGTAATGGGTACCACTGGTGCGCAGGTTGACCTCGGCGGCGAGGACCTGCCGGACAAATTCGCGCTGGCTCTTGAACTCGATCATCTTCGGCAACGGGCCGCCGAGAATCTCGGCCGGGTCGCGGCGTTCGATGTTCTTGAAGTGCTCGCAGGCGATGTTCAGATGGCCCAATTCGTAATCGAGGAAGCGCTCCCACATGGCCTTGATGCGCGGATTGGTTTCCTGCTCGGCGCAGCTGGCATAGGCGTAGACCTCCATCGCCTCGTGCACCAGCCACTTCTCCATGAAGGATTCCTGCGGGTCGGCCAGCGAGCCGTACTGAGTGACGTGCTGCTCTTCGACCGAGGCAATTTCGGCGTACAGCTGACGCGCCAGCGGATCGGCGAACAGCGGGCCGATGTTCATGTAGTAGTCGTGGGTCTGGTACTCGGCGGCGGTGATCATGGCCGCATGAATCTTGGTGATGAGATCCGCCTGCTCCTTCGCATAGCTTTCGCGCAGGTCGTTGTCCGGATGACGGTGGTGCTCGGAGGTCTGCCGGCCGGGAACGATGTCTGTGTAGCCCTGCAGGATGTTGTTCGCATCCTTGCCTTCGAGACGGTCGAGCATCGCCGAGTAGCGATACAGGTGGTCGAAGTCTTCCAGCAGGCCGAAGCGGTAAGTCTGCGCCTGGTAGGGGTCCGGCTCGGTCTGGGCGACCGCCGCGGTCACTTCGATCGCGACCTGCTCGTAGGCGACGGTGGTTTCCAGTGGCGAATGGTCAGCCGAGATCAGCCAGTTGACCATGGTGGCCTGATGTTGCTCGACGCGGCGTATCTCAGCGAGCGGACCACGCAGCTGTCCGGTGATCCGCGCGATACCGTGCTTGAGGCGCAGCGCGTCGGTTTCGATACCGTTCATCAGGATGATCCGCACGCGGGTGAAAGCGTCGTCGTCGAGCTTGCTGATCGGCTTGCCCGCCATCTCCTTCCAGGTGAACGTCTGCTTTTCGAGCGGCGTGCCCTTGTTGTCGAGGATGCCGGTTAGGTTGTCCATGGAGCCTCCGTTTAAACGGCTTTATTCTTTTAGTCGCGCTGCACGCACGGCTGAATCACCGGTCAGCGAGGGCTGACGGCCTTGAAAAATGGACGGAGGCAAGCGCAAAAGAATTCCGTGAATCCTGGCGCGAACATGCAAAGAGTCGACAGGCGGCAGCGCCCAACCCCGTCGAACAGGCTTTGATTCAGCGAAGCGGAACCGGTCGCCGCGCCTTGCTGCATCTCGCTTCAAACGAAGCGGCGAGAGGCTTCAGCGAAGCGCATCCAACTGCCGCTTCCGCTCGTCGGCAGGCAAGCGGCCCAAGGCAGTCGTTTCTGCATAGAAACGCTGCCAATCGCCGCCGGCTCGATCGAACAACGCGGCGAAGGCTGGCACCCATTTGTCATAGAGGCCGAACGGAACCAGGCTGGCGTTGTTCAGCGGCTGGCTCATCCAGCGATCAAAGCGGTCGTCGCCTTTCCACGGCCCGTCGCGTAATTGCCGATAGGCCTGACGCATGTGCATGAACGCGTCACGCTTGGCGGCGCGCATTGCGGACTCGCTCAAGTCGGATGCATAGATCGCCGCCAACCGATCCCGGGTCGCCAGCACCAGCTTACTGAGATCGGCGTACGGCTTGCGCGCGGTTTCGTTCGGCGGCGGCAGGCTACGGCTGGCGCGCCACTGCCGCAGCCCTTCCCGCTCGACGAAGGACGCAAAGGATTCGTTGAATGCCGTGTCATCGGCCAGATAAAACTGCTGGTGCGCCAGCTCGTGAAAGATCAGCCCGGCCAGCCGCTCGTCATCCCAGCGCAGCATCGAGCTGAGCAGCGGATCGTCGAACCAGCCCAGTGTGGAATAGGCCGGCACGCCGGCAACCAGCGTGTCGTGGCCCTCGGCTTTCAACAGCGCTGCCGCGCCACGTGCCCTGCCCTCGCGGTAATAACCGCGATACGCGACGCAACCGGCTATCGGAAAACAGTGGCTCAGCGGTGCCACGGAAAACTCCTCCGTGGCGAATACATTCCACACCACGTAGGGCCGCTGGATGTCCGCGTAAACCCGATAACTCCGGTTGTCCGGCAACCCCAATGCATGGCTGGCGAAGGCTCTGGCCTGCAGGGCGAGGGCCAGGCGCTGGCGCAACTGCGGATCACTTTGCGAATTGTCGAGGATCGCCGCAATGGGCTCGCGCTGGCGCAGCAGTTCGAGCTGGCCGACCGCCAGTTGCCCGTAGTAGCTGCTGCACCCGCTCAAACCAGCCGCCAGCAGCAGGGGAACCCAGCGCTGCATTCGCTTGTCGACTGCGGCGATTTTCGGCTTCGAACTGAACAAACGCTTACCTGCCTGCATGCCCCACGGGGCGACGCGTTGAGCCTACAACGACATCGAAGCCCACCCAACCACCGAACATGCAGACGCGACCTAGCAGGCCGCTACCGGTCGGAGACCTTGCTCATGCGAATCCTGATACTTGCTCTTGCGCTTTCCAGCCTGGGCGGTTGCGCCATGTGGATGCCCAAACCGGACCCAAACCAGGCCTGGATTGATCTCGCTCCGCACGGCGAGACCGAGCTGGTGGCCGTCGCGGTCGATGACAAGCCGCTCGATGACAGTCGCTATTTTCAGGTCGAGCCGGGCAGCCATCAGCTGGGCATGCGCTATCGTTTCGAAGTCGGCCCGGCTGATGTGGGCCGCGACAGCGAAGCGCTGGCACGCGACTGCCGACTGACCCTGAGCTATGACAGCTTCGACGCCGGGGCGCGCTATCGACTGGTGGCAGGCGGCTACGGTTTCCGCCCCTGGGCCAAGCTGTACGATCAGCACGACCGCATGCTGGCCAAGGCCACCGAGCGCGGTTGCGGCGGGGTCGCCACCCGCTAGCGTTCCGCGGTGAACCGTTCTGTCGTGGTGCAGTCGTTGAAAAAGAGCACTATCTGGCTCAGGCTCATTGGCTGACCGCGGCAGCAGATGCTGATCCTGCGGTTATCTGGAGGATTTACCATGCGTCTGCTTCCCGCATTACTTCTGGCGCTCGGCCTGTCCGGCTGCGCAGGCCCGTTGCCCGCGCCCGATCCGGACATGGCTTGGGTCGAGCTGACCGCTCAACCCAGTGACATTTTCATGTCCGACCAGCTGGACGGTGAGCGCACGCCCGATGGGCGCTATTTTCAGGTCGGCCCCGGTGCGCATGAACTCGAAGCGCGCTACGAATTCGAAATCAGCAGTGGCGGCTTCGGTGATTTTGGCGACACCCAATACCTGCGCTGCACCCTGGTGATCAACTACGACGATTTCCAGCCCGGTCGGCGTTACCTGTTCCAGGCCCGCTCGCTGGGCTTCACTCCACAAGGCTGGCTGCGCGACGAGGACTATACCGTCCTGGCGCGCGCCGAAGCCGAGCACTGCTACTGAGCAGCCGTCAGCAAAGAGGTAGACGATGTCCCGTATCGAACACACCCGTTTCTCCACCCTCGACCTGGCGCCGATCCGCGATGACGGCGACGCCGGGCTCGCGCTGCGTAACTCACTGGCCTTGGCGCAGCACGTCGAAAAGCTTGGCTTCGAGCGCTTCTGGGTCGCCGAACACCACAACATGGACGGCATCGCCAGCGCCGCGACCTCGGTACTGATCGGTTATCTGGCTTCCGGCACCTCGCGGATTCGCCTGGGCGCTGGCGGCGTCATGCTGCCGAATCATGCGCCGCTGGTGATCGCCGAGCAGTTCGGCACGCTGGAGGCGCTCTACCCGGGGCGAATCGAGCTGGGTCTGGGGCGCGCGCCGGGCGCCGACCAGTTCACCGCCCATGCCTTGCGCCGCGACCGCATGGGCAGTGCCGATGACTTCCCGGCGGACGTGGAAGAACTGCAGCTGTTGCTCGGCCCGCGCCAGCCCAACCAGCGCGTCATCGCCATGCCTGGCATGGGCAGCAATGTCCCGATCTGGCTGCTCGGCTCGAGCCTGTTCAGCGCTCAGCTGGCTGCTGCCAAAGGCCTTCCCTACGCCTTCGCTTCGCATTTCGCGCCGCGCTACATGCACGAGGCGATTCGTCTGTACCGCGAGAACTTCCGCCCCTCCGAGGTGCTGGACAAGCCGTACGTCATGCTCGGCGTGCCGCTGATGGCGGCCGACACCGACGAGCAAGCGGAGTACCTGGCCACTACGGCCTACCAGCGCATCCTCGCGCTGATTCGTGGCCAGAGTCTGGTGCTGGTACCGCCGGTGCAGAGCATGCATGGCAAGTGGCTGCCCCACGAGCAGGATGCGGTGGGCAATTTCCTCGGCATGGCGCTGATCGGCGGACCGGAAAAGGTCCGCGCGCGTCTGGATATTTTGCTCGAGCAAACTCAAGCCGACGAGCTGATCTTCACCTGCGACCTCTACGAAACCGCCGACCGCCACCGCGCCTTCGAGATTCTCGCTGAACTGCGCTGAAGGCGAAGCGCACCGCGCGGCGAAACCTTCGATCGCGGTCAAGACCGCTCCCACGACGTCCAGCGCGCATTTCTGGGGGAGCGGTCTCAATCGCGAAGAGGATCAGCAAGCCACTCGCTTCGACACATCGCCGTATGCCCCAGCCGCTGGCCCGCGAGCGTGACGCAGACGCTTCCCCGCCCGGCAAAGCGCAGCCTGTGGGATGAGCCTGCACGACGGACATCGCCGCTAGCCGGCTGGCGCGCGCTCCTGTACGACGAACGCAGCTGAACCCCCTCAGGTCATGTCGATCAAAACAGCAGCCCATACGTACTTCGGTGCGTCACGCTTCTTGCGGAAGACTGAATGAATTTTCTTGAATGGATGGCCGTGCTCGGCATCCTGCTGTTGATCCTCGCTCTGGCATCGGCCTACCTGCGCTGGCTGCCGGTCACCACCTCATTAATCTACTTGGGTTTTGGCGTGCTCATCGGCGAGCTCGGCGTCGGCTTGTGGCAGATGGAGTTCATTCACATTGCCAGCTGGATGGAGCACCTTACTGAGATCGCGGTGCTGGTGTCACTGTTCGTTAGCGGCCTGAAACTGCGCATGCCGCTGCGTCACCCGGCGTGGAAAAGCGCCTATGTCCTCGCCGGGCCAGTGATGCTCGCCTGCATCGCCGGTGTCGCCGCCCTCTGCCATTACCTGCTCGGTCTCAGCTGGGGCATCTCGGTGCTGATCGGCGCCATTCTCGCCCCCACCGACCCGGTGCTGGCCAGCCTGGTGCAGGTGAACAATTCCCGCGACAGCGATCACGTGCGTTATGGCCTATCCGGCGAAGCCGGGTTCAACGATGGCACGGCCTTTCCGTTCGTGGTGTTCGGCCTGCTGCTGATCGAACAGGAAACCCTGGCCACCGGCTGGGTCAGCGAATGGGCGCTGCATCGGCTGGTTTGGGCAGTACCGGCAGGGCTGGGGTTTGGTTACCTGCTCGGGCGGCTGATTGGCAGGCTGGCGATCTTCCTGCGCACTCGCGAGGCCGATACGTCCATGTCGCCGAACGACTCGCTGGCGCTGGCGTTGATCGCGCTGGCTTACGTCGGCGCCGAGCTGATCGGTGCCTGGGGCTTCCTGGCGGTGTTTGCCGCCGGGATCGGCTTGCGCCATGCGGAGAAGGACGCGGCGGACGAGTCGGAAACGCCTTCCGAGGAGCTGATCGCCCATGCCGTGCCGCATATGGTCGAGGGCGGCTTGACCCCGCGCGAGCTACCGCTTGAGGGTCAGAAAATGGCTGAACCCAGAGTCGCGGCGGGCGTGATGATGGGCGATATCCTGGCTTTTGGCGGCCAGCTGGAGCGCAGCCTCGAAGTGTTGCTGGTGACCATTCTCGGCGTATTGGTCTCGGTGCACTGGGACTGGCGCGCGGTGCCCCTGGCGCTGGCGCTGTTCGTGGTGATCCGGCCACTGAGCGTGTGGCTGCTAATGCCTCGCCGCTACCTGGACCGTACCCAGCGCCTGACTGTCGGCTGGTTCGGCATTCGGGGAATCGGCAGCCTGTACTACCTGAGCTACGCCGTGACCCACGGCCTGTTACCGGAAGAGGTCGAGGCGTTCATTCCACTGGTGGTATCGGTCGTGGCGTTGAGCATCGTGGTGCACGGCCTGAGCACTCAGCCGTTGCTCCGGTGTTACGAACGCAGCCGCGGCCACGTGCCGACGGACCACGCCTGACGCGGCGAGGCGAACAGGCCTCCCGGGCAGCCGACTGAACAGCCGCTGCCGGGCCGCCTGGGTAGCAGATCAGCTGTTGGCGAGACGGAAGCCGACCTTCATGGTGACCTGAAAGTGGCCGACCTTGCCGTTCTCGACATGGCCGCGAATCTCACCGACTTCGAACCACTCGACGTTCTGCAGCTTGCTGCTGGCCTCGGCGATGCCGTTCTGAATCGCTTCATCGACGCTGTTGCGCGAAGAACCGACGATTTCAATCTTCTTGTAAGTGTGATGATCTGACATGCGTTGTCCCCTTATGGTCTGTGGAGCCTCCGTTCGGTAATGACGCGTCCTGTCCCATTGAGGCTCGTGTAGCAGGCCGGAAGTTCAGCGCAACGCTGAATCAAGCTCGGAGAAGAGACCATGCCAGAGTGCCCGACAAGCGCCGGCTTGCAGCCGGCATTCACGGTCAAGACCGCTCCCACGGGTGGGCTATGGTGGCGGGCCGGGCTCATGTGGGAGCGGTCTCAACCGCGAGCACCGTAGGGTGGGCTTTAGCCCACCGGTACGCTCACCCCCTCTGGTGGGCTGAAGCCCACCCTACATGGTTCCAGCGCCATCTGTAGGGTGCGAGACCGACGCCTTCCGATCATGAGCTGGCTTACAGCCGGCATTCGCGGTCAAGCCCGCTTCCACGGGTAGCTGATGGCGGCGGGCTGGGCTTTTGTGGGAGCGGGCTCGACCGCGAGCACCGTAGGGTGGGCTTTAGCCCACCGGTACGCTCACCCCCTCTGGTGGGCTGAAGCCCACCCTACATGGCTCCAGCGCCATCTGAAGCGTCCGAGGCCGACGCCTTCCGATCATGAGCTGGCTACAACCGGCATTCGCGGTCAAGACCGCTCCCACGGGTGGGCTATGGTGGCGGGCCGGGCTCTTGTGGGAGCGGTCTCAACCGCGAGCACCGTAGGGTGGGCTTTAGCCCACCGGTACGCTCACCCCCTCTGGTGGGCTGAAGCCCACCCTACATGGCTCCAGCGCCATCCGAAGCGTCCGAGACCGACGCCTTCCGATCATGAGCTGGCTTACAGCCGGCATTCGCGGTCAAGACCGCTCCCACGGGTAGCTGATGGCGGCGGGCTGGGCTTTTGTGGGAGCGGGCTCGACCGCAAGCACCGTAGGGTGGGCTTTAGCCCACCGGTACGCTCACCCCCTCTGGTGGGCTGAAGCCCACCCTACATGGCTCCAGCGCCATCTGTAGGGTGCGTGAACGAGCCCCCTGAAACACCGGACATTGTTTCCCCCTTACCATAAGGGATAGGCAAACGGTCGTGTTTATGACTACCAGCAAAGACAGACATA
>NZ_FQXA01000004.1 GCF_900129835.1 Stutzerimonas xanthomarina DSM 18231 | reverse complement strand
CTCGGCGTCGGCGAAGGTCATTTGCTTCATCGGGAAACTCGGGCAACGGGATCGGCGTATTTCACCAGATTCGGGAAGTCTTTTTCAGACCATCCTTAAGGGCGTGATCTCCCTCATAGAATTCGGCATCCTCTGAGCTGACATCGCTGTCGGGTGGCCGTCTTCCTCGCGCCACCAGGTGATTCTTCGCTGTATTAATCGCGATGCGGTACAGCCATGTATAAAAAGCACTGTCTCCGCGAAAATTCGCTAGCGCTCGATAGGCCTTAATAAAGGCTTCTTGCGCAACATCCTGGGCTTCGTGAGAATCATGCACAAAGCGCACAATCAATCCGAGAATCTTGTGCTGGTATTTCAATACCAACAAATCGAAAGCCCGTTTGTCTCCCCGCTGCACTCGCTCGACCAGTTGCTGGTCCTGCTCCTGGGTTAGCATAAACACTCCTCCATGACCCGGTAGGGGTGCTGTGCTCGCCTACAAGCTGACCTGCCAGAATAGACCCGGGCTTTACACAAAAGTTCTCCCCCTCCAAGCAAGCATTCCTGCAACACACCTGACCACATTGGCGAGCTACGCCTCAAAACGAACCGTTCCGATGGCGCCACCCTGATATCCACAGCAAAACCTCGCCGCCCACCGCACGATGGCCAGCCGGGTTTCAACCACAACTTTCTATAGAGACTAGCCTGCAAGAAAAGTTCCAAAGCATCCAGCCAAGTCGAACAAGGCCCGCTATTTTGCAGGTGGACGCGGCTATATACTAGCGTTCGCCTCAATGTGAGATTCGAAATGAGCCGACATTATCAATACGACGTTCTTGTCATAGGCAGCGGGGCAGCCGGCCTGACCCTGGCGCTCAACCTGCCGTCCTCACTCCGGGTTGCAGTACTGAGCAAGGGCGATCTGGCTAATGGCTCCACGTATTGGGCTCAAGGCGGTGTGGCCGCAGTGCTGGACACTACCGACACAATTGAATCCCACGTTGCCGACACCCTCGTTGCCGGCGGCGGGCTGTGCAAGGAAGAAGCCGTACGTTTTACCGTCGAACACAGCCGCGAAGCCATCCAATGGCTGATCGAACAGGGCGTCCCTTTCACTCGGGATGACACCCAGCGCGAAGAGGACGGCTTCGAATATCACCTGACGCGCGAGGGTGGACATAGCCACAGGCGCATCATTCATGCCGCAGACGCAACCGGCGCCGCTATTTTCAATACCCTGCTCGCCCGCGCTCATGACCGGGAAAACATTGATCTACTGCAACAACGCGTTGCTGTAGACCTGATTACCGAACGCAAGTTGGGCTTGAGCGGCAAGCGTTGCCTTGGCGCTTACGTGCTGGATCGAACTAACGGAGAGGTGGATACCTTCCAGGCAAAATTCACCATACTGGCGACGGGTGGCGCCGCAAAGGTGTACCTGTATACCAGTAACCCCGACGGAGCGTGCGGCGACGGCATCGCCATGGCGTGGCGCGCCGGATGCAGAGTGGGCAATCTGGAGTTCAATCAGTTTCATCCAACCTGCCTGTACCACCCAAAAGCCAAAAGCTTTTTGATTACCGAGGCGTTGCGTGGCGAGGGCGCCCTGCTGAAGCTGCCCAACGGTGAACGCTTCATGCCACGCTTCGATTCGCGTGCGGAACTGGCGCCCCGTGACATCGTGGCCCGCGCGATCGATCATGAAATGAAGCGCCTCGGCATCGATTGCGTCTATCTGGATATCAGCGACAAACCGACGGAATTCATCAAAACACACTTTCCAACCGTGTATGAGCGCTGCTTGGAATTCGGCATCGACATTACTTGCGAGCCAATCCCGGTGGTGCCCGCAGCCCACTATACCTGCGGCGGCGTACTGGTCGACCAGGCAGGCAGAACCGACATACCAGGGCTCTATGCAATCGGCGAAACCAGCTTTACCGGCTTGCACGGCGCCAACCGCATGGCCAGCAATTCGCTGCTGGAATGTTTCGTCTATGCGCGCGCCGCTGCGCAGGACATGCTTCGCGAGTTGCCCGGCGTCACCACCCCAAACGCCCTGCCCACGTGGGACGCCACTCAGGTAACCGATTCGGACGAAGACGTCATCATCGCGCACAATTGGGACGAACTGCGGCGGTTCATGTGGGACTACGTAGGCATCGTTCGCACTACCAAGCGACTCATGCGCGCGCAGCATCGGGTTCGCTTGCTGCTTGGCGAAATCGATGAGTTCTATAGCAATTACAAAGTTTCACGGGACCTGATCGAACTGAGGAATCTTGCAACCGTTGCTGAGTTGATGATCGGTTCGGCGATGCAACGCAAGGAAAGCCGCGGTCTGCATTTCACGCTGGACTATCCTGAACAGCTGCCCGAAGCCAGAGACACTATCCTGGCGCCGCCCACCTACGACGGCTGAACTTCAACCTGAGCCGCAAACGCCGGTGTTGCTCCGGCGCCATTGCACCGTGCGGAATGCAGAGCCCCTGAGCAAACCAGTCACCCGGCCGCTTGAATCGCAATACCACGACCAGCGGTAGCGCAATGCTGTCAGGTAGTAACTGCACGGGCTGCCAGCCACCCGCCCGACTCCATAGCGACCAACCGTGCTGATCATGACGCAGACCAAGCCATGAACAACCACGACAAAGCAGGACGCGCGACGGTATCGTCCAGGCAGCGTGGAGCACGCACAGCAACAACCCGAACACCAGTAGCCACAAGGGTAACGGCAACAACGACAGCGTGATCACTGCCAGCAGCAGTGTCAGCAGATACAGAGCCAACAGCGGGCCAGAAGCCCGCCAGCGGCATTCGAATGCCTGGCTACTCTGGCTGGACACGATCAAGAATCATACGAACCATGAGGCGCAGATCTTCGTCCTCAGGCACGGCGCGCTCCATGAACCAGCCAAACATGTCCTGGTCTTCAGAGCTCAGCAACTTGCGGTAGCGACGTTGATTCTCTTCGTCGAGCTGCGGATAGACCTCCTTGACGAAAGGCACCAGCAGTACATCCAGCTCGAGCATGCCGCGACGGCTCTGCCAGAACAGACGATTGAGTTCGGATTGTTCGACCATGCAAATGCTCCTGAGTTGAGCTGGGCATTATAGCGACTGCCGTGAACGGGCGGCACAAGCATTAGCAGGCTCACGGAGTGGCAGCTTGCGCACACTGTATTTCGCCCATGGCCTGCTATGATGCCGATCCGGATTTTCCACGGCGACTCGTCATGACTGACACTGCTTTCTTTTGCGTTTTGTCGCACGAAGGCGTCCTGGCCGTACGCGGCGCGGATGCGAGCAAGTTTCTGCAGGGCCAACTGACCTGCAACCTCAATTACCTTGATGACCAGCATTCGAGCCTCGGTGCGCGCTGCACACCCAAGGGACGAATGCAGTCCAGCTTCCGCATCCTGCCGGAAGGCGACGGCTATCTGCTGGCGATGGATCGCGAATTGGTCCAGCCACAACTCGCCGACCTGACCAAGTTCGCTGCGTTCTCAAAGTCCAAACTGCATGACGAGAGTGGACAATGGGTTCGATTCGGGCTCAGCGGAGGTGACGGTGCTCTTGTCAGCCTTGGCCTGGATCTTCCTCAGACGGCCGACGCCGTGGCCGCCGCGCACGGACTGATCGCCGTGCGCCTTAGCGATGGCCGCGCCGAGCTCTGGAGCCGCTCGAAGGACGCCGAGACCACCCAGCTTCGATTGACGGCCCAGCTCCCCGAGGCGTCAACTGATCGCTGGCTGCTGGCACAGATTCGCGCCGGCATTGGCCAGGTGGTAGCCGCAACCCGCGAGCTGTTCATCCCGCAGATGATCAACCTGCAAGCGCTGGGCGGCGTCAGCTTCAAAAAGGGCTGTTACACCGGCCAGGAAATTGTCGCGCGTATGCAATACCTGGGTAAGTTGAAGCGCCGCCTGCATCGCCTTGCTGCGCAGAACATCGATACACCGGTACCGGCCGCCGGGCTTGAAATCTACTCCCCCGTGCATGGCTCAAGCGTCGGCGAAGTCGTCATGGCAGCAGGCGCCGAGGGCGCTCTGGAGCTGTTGGCCGTACTGCAGGAAGATGCGGCGGCTGATGGTCGACTGTTCCTCGGCTCCCCCGACGGCCCTCCGCTGACTCTGCTCCCGTTGCCCTACACCCTAGACGCGGACCGCGAGATCCAGCGCTAGCCATTGCCAGCCACACTCCACGCCGAATTATAAGTAAGGAAAGACATGAGCACTCTTGCCGACAAGGTCCAGCAGGCACTCACACAGGCAATCGAAAATGACGAACTGGTCCTGCCGACGCTTCCGGAAGTCGCGCTGCGGGTGCGAGAAGCCGCAGAGGATCCGGACGTAAGTATTCCGACGCTGGCCAAGGTGATCGGCAATGATACCGCCCTCACGGCACGCATCATCAAGGTGGTCAACAGCCCGCTGCTGCGTACCAACAGGGAAATAAACGACCTGCAGATGGCAATCAGCCGCCTGGGCATCAACTACACGTCAAACCTGGCGACCGGCCTGGCCATGGAACAGATGTTCCAAGCGACTACCGACGTGGTGGATCGCAAGATGCGTGAGGTCTGGAACAAGAGCACCGAGATTGCCGCTATCAGTCATGTGCTTTGCCGCAACTTCACGCGCCTGCCGGCGGACCAAGCGACGCTCGCGGGTCTGGTTCATCAGATCGGAGTCCTGCCGATTCTGACCTACGCGGAAGAGCACAGCGCGCTGCTCAGCGATTCGATCAGCCTCAACCACGTCATTGATCGCATCCATCCGATTATCGGGGAAAAGATCCTTCGTGCCTGGGAGTTTCCCGATCCGATCGCCACGGTCCCCGGCCAGTACCTTGATTTTTCCCGTGTATCAGCAAAGGTGGATTACGTCGACATCGTTCAGGTGGCGACGTTGCAGAGCTATATCGGCACGTCGCACCCCTATACCCAACTCGACTGGAATCGGATTCCGGCATTCGCCCAACTCGGCCTTGATCCCCGCACCTTGCTACAAGAAGACGAAGATCTATCCGCTGCGATGGACGCAGCAATGAGCATGCTTCAGTAAACGCCCGGGCGGGCGCCTCCCAGCGCCCCGCTCTATTCCGTAGCCTTCCAAATCTGGCTCTCGACCGACCGCTCGCCTGACGCAATGAACCGCTACCTCGGCCTCTAGTCACTAAATAGACGGCGCTCTTGCCGCATCTTGCCTCGCACCTCAGGGCTAACGCTCCGGTGCAACGAGCTTGTCAGGTTGAAGGAGACTAGCGATGAACCACACGACCAGGACGTTCTTTTCCGGCACCGCGGCGCTGCTGTTCAGCGTGGCCGCAAATTTTGCGCTCGCCGCAGAAGGCGAAAACTTCGTAGACGAAGCGTCGGCTAAAGGCATAGCGGAGATCGAAGCAGCCAAGCTGGCCATGAGCGAAAGCAATTCCCAAGATGTCAAAGCGTTTGCCCAGAAAATGATCGACGATCACACCAAGGCAAACCAGAAGCTCGCCGAGCTGGCCCGCCAGCATGACGACCTAGAGATGTCCGACGATGCGACGTTGATGGATCAGGCTAAAGCCATGATCCTTGAACTGCGTGAGGGCGAAAATTTCGATGAGGCTTATGCGAACAATCAAGTCGTAGCCCACGAGCAGACCATTGAGCTTTTTCGCGAATACGCTAAAAACGGTGAAAACGCCGAGCTCAAAAAATACGCCGAATCGACTTTAAACACCCTAGAGCAGCATTTGAACGAGGCTCAGGAACTGGCGTCGAAGCACGGCAACCAGCAATAGTTCGAACCGGGTCTGGGCGCCGCCTGGCGGCTCGGTTTAAGCCGACTCCGGCAACTTCCAGTCGATCGGCTCCAGACCCCGCTGCTTCAGAAATTGATTGGCTCGGCTGAAGTGACCGTTGCCGATGAATCCGCGATGCGCAGAAAGGGGCGAAGGATGAACCGACTTCAGTAGCAGATGGCGGGTCGGATCAATCAGCTTCGCTTTGCTCTGGGCATGCGCGCCCCATAGCAGGAACACCACGTCCGAACGCCTTTCGCTTATCACCTCGATGATCCGATCGGTCAGGCGCTGCCAGCCCATCTTGGCGTGCGATCCGGCCATTCCCTGCTCTACCGTCAATGAGGTGTTGAGCATCAACACGCCTTGATCCGCCCAATGCTGCAGATAGCCGTGACTGGGTACGTCCAGATTCAGGTCGCGTTTGAGTTCTTTGAAGATGTTCTGCAGTGATGGCGGCGGCGCCACGCCTGGCTGCACCGAAAAACACAACCCGTGCGCCTGGCCGGCGCCGTGATAGGGGTCCTGCCCCAGAATCACGACTCGAACCTGCTCTAGCGGGGTTGAATCCAAGGCATGAAAAATCAAGGGCCCCGGCGGATAGATCACCTTTCCAGCCGCTTTCTCGCGTCGAAGAAATTCTCCCAGCTGTTTCATGTAAGGCCGCTCGAACTCTTCGTGCAGAGCTGCTTTCCAGCTGGTTTCGAGTTTGACGCGCTCACCTTGATTCATGACGTTGTCCTGGCTTGCCGAGGCGCCGAACCCTAAGGAAAGGATTCGACAGAGTCAATGCGCGACCCGAGCGCACCCACACCGACAATTACCTTCAGAAAATGTCGGCTACCTCACAGCCAAGCGAAAGACCGGCGCCTTACGACCAATGAGTGCGTGACGAATAGACGCAGCACACAGTAAAAATGCCTCTCGCCAATAAAAAATATAACAAGGAATCTGTAATGAAACGGGCTACGCTCCTTGCGCTCGGGCTGGGGTTCTGTCTGGCAGTTGAAGCTGCCGATCCGATTACCCTCGGCCTCAACTACCCTCGCACCGGCAGCTACAAAGAAGAAGGCCTATCGCAAATGCGCGGGGCATTGCTGGCAATCGATGAAATCAACGCCAGAGGTGGCGTGCTGGGTAGGCCGCTCCAGCTATCCAGCCGCAATTCCGCATCAAGACCGGCGAAAGCTGTAGCCAACGTGGACAAGCTGGCAGACGAGGGTGCTGTCATGCTGTTCGGCGGTGCGTCGAGCGCGGTCGCCATCGCCGCTGGCAAGCGCGCCAAGGAGCGTGGTCTGCTCTATTTCGGCACGCTGACCTATTCCAATGACACGACCGGAAAAGATGCGCATCGCTATATGTTTCGCGAATGCAACAACGCCTGGATGAGTGCACAGGTGCTGGGGCAGTATTTGAACAAGCATCTCCCCAACAAACGCTACTTTTACATCACCTCCGATTACACATGGGGCCATACCAGCGAAAGCTCGCTACGCCAGGCCACCGGCACCGAGAACAGCAGCCAGCACCCAGGCATCAAGACGGCGTTTCCCGGTGCCCGCCTCTCTGATTATCGCCAGGCCCTGACTCAGGTTGCCAGTAGCGATGCCGAGGTTTTGGTATTGGTCCTGTTCGGCGAAGACCTGGTGCGCGCCATGCGGATCGCCGACGAACTCGGCCTGAACAAGAGGATGCAGGTCGCAGTACCCAACCTGACGCTGAGCATGGTTGAAACAGCCGGTCCGGACATCATGCGCGGTGTTCTAGGTACCGAACCCTGGACTTGGCGCGTACCGGAACTGGAAGGCTCCGAGACCGGAAAGCAGTTCGTTCACAACTACGATGAGCGCTACCAGACCCACCCATCCAGTTCGGCCGCCTCGGCCTACAGCATCGTCTATCAGTGGGCCGATGCAGCGACTCGCGCCCACAGCCTCGACAGCGAGCGAGTCATCGCAGCGCTCGAAGGCCACCGTTACAGTTTGCTCAAGGGCGAACAGCAGTGGCGCTCATTCGATCACCAGAACGTGCAGACGGTATACGCGGTGAAGGTCAAGCCCCGGGAGCAGGTGCTCAAGGACCGCTTCAAGCAGGACTACTTCGAGATCGTCCACCGCCTCACCGGAGAGCAGGCGGCGCCTTCGCTCGCCGAATGGCAGACCGAGCGCCGCGCTGGCGGCCAGGCGCTCGCACTCCAGTAACCAACCAGACGCAAAAGGAGCGGCGCTGGTCGACCAGGCCGCTCCAAAGCCCATCGCACTGGTCTCTCGTGTTGCGCCGTCCAGCATTGCTCAACCTCTCCCACGCCCGCCTTTACCCCCGCCGCACAGCACCTCGCCAGATCGAAACGAATACAACTAGACTTGGGCCAAGCACCTTTGCCAACGTCTGACCTGTAACAGCTGGCCTGCTCAGGCATCTGATCCAGGCGAGTCGCAGGCATTCGATACCGATGAGGATGACCGTCACCATGAGCACCACTGCAGTCGAACCCTACAAGTCGGGTTTTTTTGATCTGACCCACAAGTTGACCGTGGAAAAGCATGGCCATACCGCGCTGATCACCATCAACCATCCTCCCGCCAACACCTGGGACCGCGAGTCCCTGATTGGTCTCAAGCAAGTCGTCGAGCACCTGAACCATGACGATGAAGTCTATGCACTGGTGATCACCGGCCAGGGTGAAAAATTCTTCAGCGCTGGCGCCGAGCTCAAACTCTTCGCTGATGGCGACCGCACCCGCGCGCGTGAAATGGCGAGGCGCTTCGGCGAAGCCTTTGAGGCCCTTCGCCAGTTTCGCGGGGTATCCATCGCCGCGATCAACGGCTTCGCGCTTGGCGGAGGCCTGGAATGCGCATTGGCATGCGACATCCGCATCGCTGAGCAACAGGCTCAGCTGGGGCTACCGGAAGCCTCGGTGGGCCTGCTGCCCTGCGCTGGCGGTACGCAGGCACTGGCCTGGCTGGTCGGTGAAGGCTGGGCGAAACGAATGATCCTCTGCGGTGAACGGGTCACCGCGGACACGGCTCTGCGTATCGGCCTGGTGGAGCAGGTAGTGGAACCGGGCGAGGCGCGTGGACACGCACTTCTGTTGGCTTCTCGCGTAGCGCGTCAAAGCCCAGTTGCTGTGCGTGCCATCAAACCCCTGATCGACTCGATGCATCGTCACGGCCCGGCGAATCTTGCCGCTGCCGAGCGTGAAGCCTTCGTCAATCTGTTCGAAGCGGACGACACCCTGGAAGGGGTCAATGCGTTTCTGGAAAAACGCGATCCTCGCTGGAGAAACCGCTGAGCCAGGAACATACGCTGCTAGCCAACGACAGCAGAGGCAAACAGGCAGCGATCGCCCGGCGCGACTTTACAGCGACCGCGCCGGGTGATCGCTGGGAAACGATGGTCCGAGTGTTTCAGCGACGATAGTGGTGACCGTCGAAATCGCGCCGGTGATGTATTCGATAATCGCGCCCATCACGAACCAGGGGTGGGCGGCGAAAATTTCTCGAATGATCACGTTCCCAGCGCGAAGGGCGATCAAAACTCGATCTACGTTCATCTTTCCACCGCTGCGGTTGGCGACCTTCACGCCGTCGCTCATAGTCCCAGCGATGCCGATCTGATCCGCGGTGCCGATCGTAATATTGCGGCGGAAGTTGTCCCTGATAACGGGGCGGCAGGTTCTGTGGATACTGCCTGTGTTGCGGGTACGGGCTGCGCGGATCGTACTGGTATGCGCGGCTTTCGACGCGATAACTGCCGCCATCTGGTTGATAGACCCACACCCCGCTTCGAGAGTCGGCACATACCTGGCTTCCGAACCCCAGTCCCAGCAGCAACACCGCTATTGGCATCTTCATTAAGCACCTCCACGAACCGCTCCACCTGAGGGTTGCGGCCTCCCCTGATCAGACCACAACAAATGGCTGACTGACTTTCAAAGTGACAGGTGGTGCATTTCGATATATGTCACGAACGAGAGGTGAGCCAAGGCCGTCATCACGCCGCGGCCTTGTACGGCCGCTGTCGCTTCCCGATAATAAGCGCCTTTTAGCCTCGGCTCATGCAGAGCGTCACAGGAATCCGCGATGACCGAACTCGCCCTGATCATGGTTAGCGCCATCCTGGTCAACAATTTCGTCCTGGTGCAATTTCTCGGTCTATGCCCGTTCATGGGTGTTTCGAAGAAAATCGAAACAGCCATTGGCCTTTCGCTGGCCACAACCTTTGTCCTGACACTGGCGGCGATGTGCAGTTACATCGTTCAGCAGTATGTCCTCAAACCGCTGGATCTGGAATTTCTTCGCACCATCAGTTTCATTCTGGTGATTGCGGTGGTGGTGCAGTTCACCGAGATGGTGGTGAATAAGACCAGCCCCCTGCTGTACCGCGTGCTGGGCATATTTTTGCCGCTGATCACGACCAACTGCATTGTGCTGGGCGTCGCGCTGCTGAATGCCAACAAATCCGAGTTCACCTTTCTGACCGCTACGGCAAACGGCTTTGCCGCTGGCCTGGGTTTTTCGCTGGTATTGGTATTGTTTGCGGCCATGCGTGAGCGTATCGCCATTGCCGACGTACCCCGGTCCTTCCAGGGCGCCGCCATCGGTATGGTCACGGCAGGGCTGATGTCGCTGGCGTTCATGGGCTTCAGTGGGTTGATCAAGCTATGAGCGTGGTGATGATCGCTGTGCTTGCGCTCCTCGGGCTGTGCCTGGTTTGCGGCGCCATTCTCGGCTTCGCCGCAGTGCGCTTCCGCGTCGAAGGCGACCCGATTGCCGAACAAATCAACGCATTGCTGCCGCAAACCCAATGCGGCCAGTGCGGCTATCCCGGTTGCAAGCCTTACGCCGAGGCCATCGCTGGCGGCGACAAGATCAACAAATGCCCACCAGGTGGCGAGTCGACCATCCAGGCATTGGCCGACCTGCTCGATGTCGAGCCTGAGCCGCTGGACGCCGTCGAGGGCGAGGTTCCGCCACGCGTCGCCTATGTGCGCGAAGCGGAATGCATCGGCTGCACCAAATGCATCCAGGCCTGCCCTGTGGACGCCATTGTCGGCGCCGCCAAGCAGATGCACACCGTCATCGTTTCCGAGTGCACCGGCTGCGACCTCTGCGTCGAGCCGTGCCCGGTGGACTGTATCGACATGATTGAACTCGGCAGCAATCTGCAGAGCTGGAAGTGGGACCAACCGCTGATGCCAGGCCAGTTGATCGCCAGCGACCGGGAGCAGGCCGCATGACCTCATTGAACGTCTGGGATATTCATGGCGGCATACACCCACCGGAGTGCAAGGAGCTTTCCAACCGCACGCCGATCCAGCGGCCGCCCCTCCCGGCTCGTCTGGTTGTTCCGCTGGTCCAACATCTCGGTGCGCCCGCTGAGCCTTGCGTTACGCTGGGTGAGCGTGTCCTCAAGGGACAGAAGATCGCCGAAGCCGCTGGCTTTGTCAGTGCGCCGGTCCATGCACCGACGTCCGGAACGGTCAGCTTCATCGGCCCCCAGCCCTACCCTCACGTGTCTGGGATGCTCAGCGCTGCGATCGTGATCGACAGCGATGGCCAGGACGAATGGATCGAACTGCAGCCGCAACCGCATTACCGAGCTGTGCAGCCCGATCAGCTGTTGGAACAGATCCGTCAGGCAGGCATCAGCGGGCTCGGGGGCGCTGGCTTCCCGACGGCCGTCAAGCTGAACGGCCCGCCCAGCCGGGAAATCCGTGCGCTGATCATCAACGGCACCGAATGTGAGCCCTATATCACGGCCGACGATAGGTTGATGCGCGAGAAGGCTAACGAGCTTGTCGCCGGAATCGAGATACTTGCTCACCTGATCCAACCGGAGCAGGTCCTGATCGGCATCGAGGACAACAAACCAGAGGCGATTGAAGCCGTCCGCACGGCCGTGGGCGACCGTAGATTCATGGTCAAGGTGTTTCCTACCAAGTACCCCTCGGGCGGCGAAAAGCAGCTGATACAGATTCTGACCGGCGAAGAGGTCCCCAGCGGCGGCCTGCCGGCCGACATCGGAATGCTGTGCCAGAACGTCGGTACATGCGTCGCCATTCATGACGCCGTACTGCTGGGCAAACCGCTAATCTCGCGTATTACAACATTGACCGGCGAAGCCTTGGCACGCCCCATGAACGTCGAGGCGTTGATCGGCACGCCAGTGGCTGACCTGCTGGCCTTCGCCGGTCTAGACGCTGCCCGGCTCAATCGGTTGATCATGGGCGGACCGATGATGGGCTATACCCTGCCGTCGATGGACGTGCCACTGATCAAGACCACCAACTGCCTGCTCGCCAGCACGCTTACAGAACTGCCTCCGCCACCACCAGCATTGCCATGCATTCGCTGCGGCGAGTGCGCAGAAGCGTGCCCGGCAAGCCTGCTACCGCAACAACTGCACTTCTTCGCGCTGGGCCAGGAGCACGAGCAGCTCAAGGCTTACAATCTATTCGACTGCATCGAGTGTGGCGCCTGCGCCTACGTCTGCCCGTCGAGTATTCCGCTGGTGCAGTACTACCGCGCCGCAAAAGGCGAAATCCGCGAACTGGAGCAGAAGCAACAGAAAGCCGAACACTCCAAGCAGCGCTTCGAGCTGCGCCAGGAGCGCTTGCGCCGTGCCGAAGAGCAGAAAGAGGCGGACCGCAAGGCCCGCGCCGAACGCGCCGCAAAGGCCAAGGCAGCACAGGCCGAGGCCAGCTCCATACCGAATCAGGATGACCCCGTCGCGCGCGTCCAGGCGCAAAAGGCGGGCCTGTCCGAGCAGCAGAAGAAGCTCAAGATCGAAGCCAGCATGGCGCAGGTCGCGCTGAAAAAAGCTGAAAAGCAGCTCGCTATCCACGCAACGCCCGAACTGGAAGCCCAGGTTGCCGAATTGCGCACCGCGTCTGCCAGCGCGCAGAAAGCACTGGACGAAGCCGCTGGCCCTGCTGAGGCATCCCCCGCAGCACCGCCGGCCAACGATGAGGCTGCCAAAAAAGCCAAAATCGAAGCCGCGATGCTGCGTGCTCAGGTTCGCAAGCTGGAGAAGCTCGACGCCCGCGATGCCGACCAGGACGCCGAGTTGAGCCGCCTCCTGGCCCAGCTGACCGAAGCGGAGAAAACACTGGCTACGCTGCAGGACACTACCCCTGCGACGCCAGCCAACCCCGCCAATGACGACGCAGCAAAGAAAGCCAAGATCGAAGCCGCAATGCTGCGCGCTCAAGTGCGCAAGCTGGAGAAGCTCGAAACCAGAGACGTTGACCAGGAAGCCGAGTTGAGCCGCTTGCGGTCGCAACTCTCCCAGGCTGAACTCGCGCGAGCAACGCCGAGGGAAAACAAACCTGCCGCCAAGACACAGGACGACGAGGCACTCAAGAAGGCCAAGATCGAACTGGCGATGAAACGCGCCGAGCTTAAGAAAGCCGAAAAAGCCGGTGCCGAAGAGGCACAGCTGAGCAAGCTGCGCGATGCTCTTGCGAGTGCCGAGCAGGCGCTTCATGACGCTGAGGCGCAATCCGGCAAGCCGGCGCCAGGCCTGGTGCGCACCGACAAGCAGCCCATAGATGAGCAGACCCGGACACTCAAGACCGAAGTTGCGTTTGCACGCGCCGATCTGCGCAAGCTGGAGCGTGACGACAACGGCGACCCAGCGGCCATCGAACGCGCCCAGGCACGTTTGAGCGATGCCGAGCGCAAACTTCAGGAACATACCTAATCGTCAAAAGCAGCGCCGTCGGCACTGCTACAGGGTTTGAGGTGACCGACAGGTCTCACCCTCCCTTCCAAGTATTCACCGGAGAGCCAATGGCCCTGCCCCGCATCACCTCACCGCACACCAAGGGAAACAACCGCACCCAGCGAGTCATGTTGCTGGTGCTGGCGGCAACCTTGCCCGGCGTAATCGCCCTGACCTGGCTGTACGGCGCCGGCACTCTGATCAACCTGCTCTGGACCAGTGCTGTCGCCCTTGGTTGTGAGGCGCTGATCCTGAGGCTAAGGCAACGCCCGGTGCAGTTCTTCCTGCGCGACGGCAGTGCATTGGTCACGGCGGTCCTGCTAGCACTGGCGTTGCCACCCTATTCGCCCTGGTGGCTGACATTGATCGCAACTGGCAGCGCCATCGTGCTCGGCAAGCAGCTCTATGGAGGACTGGGGCAGAACCCCTTCAATCCCGCCATGATTGGCTACGTGGTGGTGCTCGTGTCCTTTCCGGTGGAAATGACCACCTGGCCTGTGCCCCACACGGTCGGCCTGAGTGCCGGACTGCAGCACATCCTTGGCATCGCCTCGCTACCCGATGGCTGGACACAGGCCACCGCGCTCGATGTTCTCAAGGTCAACAAGAGCCTGACCGTGGACGAGCTCTGGGCCAACCCAGCATTCGGTCACTTCGGCGGGATTGGTTCGGAGGTCGTGAACCTGGCGTTTCTGGCTGGCGGCCTGTTCCTCCTGCACAAGCGCCTGTTCAGCTGGCATGCGCCGGTTGGCATGCTTGCCGCGTTGGTCGTCATGAGTTTGTTGTTCTGGAACGGTTCAGGCTCTGATAGTCATGGTTCACCGCTGTTTCACCTGCTCAGCGGCGCCACCATGCTCGGTGCCTTCTTCATCGTTACGGACCCGGTGAGCAGCGCCACCAGCAACCAGGGCCGGCTTATTTTTGGTGTTGGCGTCGGCATTCTCGTCTATGTCATCCGTGCCTGGGGCGGCTATCCCGATGCTGTGGCATTCGCCGTGCTGCTGATGAACCTGTCAGCCCCTACCATCGACTATTACACCCGTCCGCGCACCTACGGCCATCGCAAGGCCGAGCGCGGCTTCAAGCTGGGCGAATGACATGATCATCCCTGAACTCAGCCGCTCGATGCTCAAGAACAGCCTGGTGCTCGGCCTGTTTGCGATTTTCACCGTTGGCGGCGTGACCCTGCTCCAGCAGTTCACGGCGGAACGGATTCAAGCCTCGGAGCGTGCCGCACAACTACGGGCCCTTAACGAAATCCTCCCGAAAGACAGCTATGACAATCAGCTGCTCGACAGCAGCGTTCTGGTGCAGGATCCGCTGCTCGGCACTCGCCAGCCCATGCCGGCCTATGTCGCGATGAAGAACAGCCAGCCAAGCGCGGTGATCTTGCAAGCCATTGCACCCGACGGATACAGCGGCGCGATCCAGCTGCTGGTAGGCGTGCAGGCAGACGGGCGAGTCGCCGGCGTGCGCGTGGTCGCACACCGGGAAACCCCCGGCCTGGGCGACAAGATCGAGCTGGCCAAGAGCTCCTGGATACGCAGCTTCGAAAACCGCTCGCTGAGCGATCCGGAGCCCTCCGGCTGGGCCGTCAAGAAGGATCGTGGCGAGTTCGACCAGTTTGCCGGAGCCACCATTACACCGCGTGCCGTAGTGGGCGCTGTGCATCGGGCTCTGCAGTACTTTGCAGCCCACAAGCAGGAGCTGCTCGCTGCCGATAGGGCGCCAATAGCAGCTGAAACTGCGCTGGAAAATGAGGTCGAGCCGGACGAGGTCACTACCCATTCGCGGGCCGGCGCCGCTACGACCCGCGACACGTTGCAGACCAACGATCCGCAAGCCGAGCAGAAAGGCCGAACCCAATGAGCAATCCAAGCTATCGCGAACTGAGCGTCAACGGCCTGTGGAAAAACAATCCGGCACTGGTCCAGCTACTCGGCCTGTGCCCACTGCTCGGCGTGAGTAACTCGGCGGTCAATGCGCTGGGACTCGGGCTCGCCACAGCCCTGGTGCTGATCTGCTCGAACGTCGGCGTGTCGCTGGTACGGGGCGTGGTCAATACTGCGGTGCGCCTGCCCGCGTTCGTGATGATCATCGCGGCGCTGACGACCTGTATCGAGCTGCTCATGCAGGCCTATACCTATGAGCTGTATCAGATACTCGGCATTTTCATCCCGCTGATCACGACAAACTGCGTCATCCTCGGCCGTGCCGACGGTTTTGCCGCCAAGCATAACCCGCTGATCGCGGGCTTTGACGGCTTGCTCATGGGGCTCGGGTTCGCCCTGGTCCTGGTGGTGCTGGGTGGCGTGCGCGAGCTGGTTGGCACCGGTGCGGTGTTCGCCAACATGCATCTGCTGTTCGGCCCGATTGCCAGCGACTGGCAGCTGACACTGTTCAGCGACTACAAGGGCTTCCTTTTGGCCATCCTGCCACCCGGCGCCTTCATCGTGCTCGGCCTGCTGATCGCCCTGAAGAACCGTATCGACGAGCACCTCGCTGAGCGCGCCAAGGCGACGCAGTCAGAGGCACCGGTGCAGAGCCGGCGCGTTCGTGTCACCGGGGTGATCGAATGATGCGGGATGGAGCGCGATAATGAACGCGGCCAAACGCCTGGAAATCTTCCGCCGGTTCCACGAGGACAACCCGGAGCCGAAGACCGAACTGGCCTACAGCACGCCGTTCGAGCTGTTGATAGCCGTGATTCTCTCGGCGCAGGCCACGGACGTCGGCGTCAACAAGGCAACGGCCAAGCTCTACCCGGTCGCCAATACGCCCGAAGCCATCTACGCGCTCGGCTATGACGGCCTATGCAGCTACATCAAGACCATTGGGCTTTACCCGAGCAAAGCCAAGAACGTTCTTGAGACCTGCCGCATGCTGATCGAACACCATCAAAGCCAGGTACCTGATAACCGCGAGGCCCTTGAGGCACTACCGGGCGTCGGCCGCAAAACGGCTAACGTGGTGCTCAATACCGCGTTTCGCCAGTTCACCATGGCGGTCGACACGCACATTTTTCGCGTCGCCAACCGCACCAACATTGCCCCTGGCAAGAACGTGCTTGAGGTCGAGCGCAAGCTGGTCAAATTCGTGCCGAAGGATTACCTCCTCGACGCGCATCACTGGTTGATCCTGCACGGGCGCTACGTCTGCAAGGCGCGGAGGCCGCAATGTGGCAGCTGCCGTATCGAAGATCTCTGCGAATACAAGCACAAGACCTCTGACGATTGAGCGGCCAAGCAGAAAGCCTATCGCTCGATTGAAAAAATCTTTTTTACGGCCGTCACATTTGCCGCTATAAGGTGCGCCATCAGCGCGCCTTAGCCGTGGAGTAAGACAAGTGTCCGAGAAAGAAGATATCCAGATTGAAGACGACTTCGTCGCCGAGGACGACGACGATACAACCGAGGCTCCGGCGGAGGTTGCGAAGACCAATCTGACCAAGCGTCGGATCATCGACAATCTGCTCGAGGAGCGCCGTTTGCAGAAGCAACTCAACGAGTTCGACTTCGACCTTTAAAAGAAAGCCCCGTGACCGGGGCTTTTTGCATACAGGTCAGTCGCCTCGCGAGGGCGACAGCAATTCGACCTTATAGCCATCCGGGTCTTCAATGAATGCCAGGATGCTGGTGCCATGTTTCATTGGCCCCGGCTCGCGAGTGATCTTGCCGCCACGACTGCGGATGTCGTCGCAGGCCTTGTACACATCCTCGACCTCGAGCGCGATATGACCGTAGCCGCTGCCCAGGTCGTACTGCTCGACGTCCCAGTTGTGGGTCAGCTCCAACACGCTGTTATGCGCTTCATCGCCATATCCAACAAACGCCAGGGTGAACTTGCCTTCCGGGTAGTCCTTGCGACGCAACAGCGTCATGCCCAGCACTTCGGTATAGAAGGCGATGGATCGCTCCATATCGCCGACTCGCAGCATGGTATGCAGCAGTCTCATGGGTATCTCTCCTGATCAGCGGTTCATAAAGCATAACCCCGGCTCGTGGCCGGGGTCATGGTCAGGCTGCGTAGCAGTTTCGATTAGAACTGCGTCCGGCCCTTGTTCGCGGCGATGCGCATACGTAGCGCATTGAGCTTGATGAAGCCACCCGCATCGGCCTGATCATAGGCGCCCGCATCATCTTCAAAGGTCGCAATGTTGGCGTCGAACAGCGAGTCGTCCGATTTACGGCCGGTGACGATGACGTTGCCCTTATAGAGCTTTAGACGTACAACACCGTTCACATTGACCTGCGAAGCGTCGATCATCTGCTGGAGCATGCTGCGCTCAGGGCTCCACCAGTAGCCGTTGTAGATCAGGCTGGCGTACTTGGGCATCAGCTCGTCTTTCAGGTGGGCCACTTCACGGTCTAGGGTGATCGACTCGATGGCGCGGTGGCCCTTGAGCATGATGGTGCCGCCCGGGGTCTCGTAGCAGCCGCGCGACTTCATGCCGACGTAGCGGTTCTCGACGATGTCCAAGCGGCCGATGCCGTTCTCGCCACCAACCTTGTTCAGATAGGCCAGCACTTCGGCCGGGGTCATGTCCTTGCCGTCGATGGCAACGATGTCGCCCTTGCGGTAGGTCAGCTCGATGTAGGTCGGCGTATCCGGCGCCGTCTCAGGCGAACGGGTCCAACGCCACATGTCTTCTTCGTGCTCGGTCCAGGTATCTTCCAGCACGCCGCCTTCATAGGAGATGTGCAGCAGGTTGGCGTCCATCGAGTACGGCGACTTCTTCTTGCCGTGACGCTCGATCGGGATCTCGTGGCTGGCGGCATAATCCATCAGCTTCTCGCGCGACAGCAAATCCCATTCGCGCCACGGCGCGATGACCTTGACGCCCGGCTTGAGCGCATAGGCGCCCAGTTCGAAACGCACCTGGTCGTTGCCCTTGCCGGTGGCGCCGTGGGAAATGGCATCGGCGCCGGTCTCGTTGGCAATCTCGATCAGACGCTTGGCGATCAGCGGACGGGCGATGGACGTACCCAACAGGTACTCGCCTTCGTAAACGGTGTTGGCGCGAAACATCGGGAAGACGAAATCGCGGACGAATTCTTCGCGCAAATCGTCGATGTAGATTTCCTTGACGCCCATGGCCTTGGCCTTGGCGCGGGCGGGCTCGACTTCCTCGCCCTGACCGAGGTCGGCGGTAAAGGTCACCACTTCGCAGTTATAGGTGTCTTGCAGCCATTTGAGGATCACCGAGGTGTCCAGGCCACCGGAATACGCCAGGACTACCTTCTTTACGTCGGCCATTGCCATCCACTCCCGGGATTGTAAGGAAAGCGGGGATTCTACTGGTCGCGACGTTTGTTTTACAGGGGCGTAAGCGCCGCTCGCCTTCAGGACGACGGTGTACCGCCCTCCGCTGCCGCGGTGGTCGTCGCCGGGCCGCGCTCCAGACGCAGCGTTACTCGCCGGTTCTTGGCCCGGTTAGCCTCGCTGTTGTTGGGAACGATGGGGTAGCGTTCACCGTGAAAGCGCAGCGTAATCTGTTCCTTAGGAACGCCATTGCCGATCAGATACGCTTCGACCGCCAGCGCCCGGCGACGGGACAGGTCGCGATTGGTCAGCCGGTTTCCGCTGTTATCGGAGTGGCCATCGAGCTGAACGCGGTTAACGCTGGGATCTGCCTTGAGAAACTGCAGAATGATATCGAGCTTGGCCTGGCCCAATGCGTCGAGCGCGACGTCACCGGCGGGGAATCCAACCTGCGACGTGCGAATCTGCTCGAAGTTGACCGGCAACAAATTGGCCGAACAGCTGCGAAAGTCCTCGTAGGCTTTGCCGAAGCGCACTGGCAACAGCCGCACTTCCAGCGTATCACCGCCAAGCCGGGTCCGGTGACGCACCACCGGGCTGCGGCCTTCGAGAAGACCACTCAACAGGCGACCGGCTTGCAGGTAGGTGCTGTTGAACGGAATATCGCCGCCTGCCACGGAAACCAAGCCGAGATTGATATCGCCACGGCTCGGCTGCCAGGGTGCGGCGGCTGCAAGCAGCGTGGCGGAACCATTGCCCAGCCAGCGATCCGGCGACTGCAAGCGAAAAGTAGGCTCCTCGCCCGCTCGTCGCACGAACTCACCCGCTCCAAAGCCTGCGACCGGCTGCGTTAATCGGCATTCGAACTGATCACCTTCGACCTGCCACTGCGCACGCTCCAGACGAGTCTGGAACGTAAGGGCATTGGCTGGGGAAGCCAACAGACAGGCAATCACTAGAAGGCGCAAGCGCACGTAGGTGCTCCACGGTGAACGACATTCAACCGGGGTATCGGTACCTGCCCTTAAAACTTGAACCCGCCGCGGCCCACGTCGCGCCATCGCTTGATCATCTGTTTCGCCGCAACGTCCCGCCTGCGGCGATTTTTTTCCGCGTTTCCGGTAGCATTCCCGCACGTTTTACCCGCCTGGAACCCTGCATGTCCGACCGACTGACATTACTGCGCCCCGACGATTGGCATATTCATCTGCGCGACGGCGCAGCGCTGCCGCACACCGTGGCGGACGCCGCACGCCAGTTCGCACGAGCGATCATCATGCCGAACCTTGTACCACCGGTTCGCAATGCAGCAGAGGCGGACAGCTATCGCCAACGCATTCTTGCAGCCCGCCCGGCTGGCAGCGCCTTTGAGCCACTGATGGTGCTCTACCTCACTGACGGCACGCAGCCCGAAGATGTGCGCACCGCCAAAGCCAGTGGCTACGTGTTCGCTGCCAAGCTCTATCCGGCCGGGGCCACGACCAATTCGGCATCCGGCGTCACCCGAATCGACAACATCTTCGCGGTGCTCGAGACCATGGCCGAGGTTGGCTTACCATTATTGGTCCATGGCGAAGTGACGCGTTCGGAAATTGATATCTTCGATCGCGAAAAATACTTCATCGATGAGCAGCTCAGCCGCGTCACCGAGCGCTTCCCCAGTCTCAAGGTGGTGTTCGAGCACATCACGACGCGCGACGCCGTGCAGTTCGTCGAGGCTGCCAGCAGCAATGTCGGGGCAACCATCACGGCTCACCACTTGCTCTATAACCGCAACCACATGCTGGTCGGCGGCATCCGCCCTCACTTTTTCTGCTTGCCCATTCTCAAGCGCAACGTTCACCAGGAAGCGCTGCTCGATGCGGCTACCAGCGGCAATCCGAAGTTCTTTCTCGGCACCGACTCGGCGCCGCATGCCCAGCATGCCAAGGAAAACGCCTGCGGTTGCGCCGGTTGCTACACAGCGTTCGCTGCGATCGAGCTGTATGCCGAGGCCTTTGAGCAGCGCGGCGCACTGAATCGTCTGGAAGCCTTTGCCAGCCACTTCGGCGCCGATTTCTATGGCCTGCCGCGCAACACCGATACCATCACCCTTATCCGCGAGTCTTGGAGCGTGCCGGCCAACCTGCCGTTCGGCGAGCACAACGTCGTGCCCTTGCGTGCAGGCGAAACCCTGCATTGGCGGCTGGAGGCGGGCGCATGAGCGACGATCAGTTTGATGACGAGTTGGAAGGCAACCAACCTGGCAAGCCGCGCTCGCCGATGGCGAGACGCTTTCGCGGCTTCCTCCCAGTCGTTGTTGACGTGGAGTGCGGTGGATTCAACTGCGCCACAGACGCGCTGCTGGAAATCGCCGCCGTAACCATCGGCATAGATGAGCAAGGTCTGCTTTACCCGCAGGACACCCTCTTCTTCCGTGTCGAGCCTTTCGCCGGCGCCAATATCGAGGCTGCCGCGCTGGAGTTCACCGGCATCAAGCTCGACCACCCACTGCGCATGGCGGTCCCCGAATCGCAGGCGATGAACGAGATCATCCGCAGCGTGCGCAAAGCGGTGAAGTCAGCCGGCTGCAAACGCGCCATTCTGGTCGGTCACAACAGCAGCTTCGATCTCGGTTTTCTAAACGCGGCGATCGCCCGTTGCGACATCAAGCGTAATCCGTTTCACCCGTTCTCCAGCTTCGACACCGCAACGCTGGCCGGCCTCGCCTACGGCCAGACCGTTCTCGCAAAGGCTTGCCAGGCAGCCGGCATCGACTTCGATGGACGCGAAGCACACTCTGCGCGCTATGACACAGAAAAGACTGCCGAGCTGTTCTGCGGCATCGTCAATCGCTGGAGGGAAATGGGCGGCTGGGAAGAGTTCGACGAGTAATCTCGGCATCGTCCCCCTTTAACGAAAAAAGGCCAGTCTTACGACAGGCCTTTTTTCGTTACTGCTAGTCGCTTACAGCGGCTTGCCACGATTGCCATGTTCGCTGACGAAAGCCTGCATGGCTTTCAGATCGTTCTTCAGCACAGTGCAACGTTCCGGACGCTCGAACAGGTCAGCCAGATGCGCCGGCAATTCCAGCGCCTTGCCAACCCCGGCCTTTTCCACAGCCTCGGGAAATTTCACAGGATGGGCGGTACCCAGCGTTACCATCGGCGTAGCCAGACTGCGGCGGCACTCGCGTGCGGCATAAACCCCGATCGCCGTGTGCGGATCGAGCAACTCGCCGGTCTTGGTAAACACCTCGGCGATCGTTTTGCAGGTCTGTGCATCGTCTACGGCTAGCGAATCGAACAGCTTGCGTGCCTCAACCCAGCGCTCCTCCTCGACTGACAGCTTGCCGCTGGCCTTGAATGCACTCATCAGTTCGGCAACTGCAGCGCCGTTACGACCGTGCAAATCGAACAGCAGCCGCTCGAAGTTGGAGGACACCATGATGTCCATGGAGGGCGACAGGGACGGGTGCAGTGTGTCCTTGTCGTAGCGGTTGCCACTCATGAAACGGTGGAGGATGTCATTTCGGTTGGTTGCCACCACCAGCTGACTGATTGGCAGGCCCATGTTGCGCGCCAGGTAGCCTGCGAAAATATCGCCGAAGTTCCCCGTCGGCACAGAAAACGCCACCGAACGGGCCGGACCGCCTAGCTGCAGTGCCGCATGGAAGTAGTAAACAATCTGAGCCATGATCCGCGCCCAGTTGATCGAGTTGACCGCTACCAGCCGCGTGCCCTTGAGGAAACCTTGATCAGCGAAGCTGTCCTTGACCATTTCCTGGCAGTCGTCGAAGTTGCCTTCGATGGCGATGTTGTGGATGTTGTCGCCAAAGATGGTCGTCATCTGCCGACGCTGCACTTCGGAGACCCGGTTGTGCGGATGGAGGATGAATATATCGACGTTGTCGCAACGGCGGCAGCCTTCGATCGCTGCCGAGCCGGTATCGCCCGATGTGGCGCCGATAATCACTACGCGCTCACCGCGCTTGGCCAACACATAGTCCAGCAGCCGACCTAGCAGCTGCAGGGCAAAGTCCTTGAACGCCAGGGTCGGGCCGTGGAAGAGTTCGAGCACCCACTCGTTGCTGTCCAGTTGGCGCAGCGGTGCGACCGCACTATGGGCAAACACGCCGTAGGTTTCTTCCAGAATCTGCTTGAAGTCCGCATCCGGAATGCTGCCGGTAACGAACGGGCGCATCACCTTGAACGCCAGCTCGTGGTAAGGCAGCCCAGACCAGGACGCGATTTCTTCTACGGTGAAGCGCGGCAGGTTTTCCGGCACGTATAGACCGCCATCGCTGGCCAACCCGGCAAGCAGCACGTCTTCGAAATTCAGGGCGGGTGCCTGGCCGCGGGTACTGATGTAGCGCATTGTTCAAACCTACGTTGGACGCTGACTGCGGGCCGCCTGAGCAGCCCGACGTTGCTGAGTTAGTTCAATTGCTCGACACGAATCCGCACCACGTTGCCGACCACGTCGGCAAGCGCTTCAAGTGCGGCGATGGCATCGTCGATCCGCTGCTCGACCACCCGATGCGTGACCAGGATGACCGGGACCAGCCCGTCTTGCTCCTCGGCTTCCTTCTGCATGATCGATTCGATATTGATGCCACGCTCCGACAGGATAGTGGCGACCTGCGCCAACACGCCCGGGCGGTCCTTGGCCTGAATGCGTAGGTAATAAGCACTTTCGCAAGCGCCGATCGGCAGGATCGGATGAGCGGAGAGCGAATCCGGCTGAAAGGCCAGGTGTGGGACGCGGTTGTTCGGGTCGGTGGTCAGCGCACGGGCCACATCCACCAGGTCCGCCACCACAGCCGAAGCCGTGGGTTCCATACCGGCACCGGCGCCGTAGTAAAGGGTCGAGCCGACGGCATCACCGTTGACCATGACCGCGTTCATCACGCCATTGACGTTGGCGATCAGGCGATCAGCCGGGATCAGCGTCGGGTGGACACGCAGTTCTATCCCCGAGGCAGTGCTGCGCGCGACGCCCAAGTGCTTGATGCGGTAGCCCAGCGCCTCGGCGTAGTTGACGTCAGCCGTGGTCAGCTTGGAGATGCCTTCGGTGTAGGCCTTGTCGAACTGCAGCGGCACGCCGAAGGCAATGGACGCAAGGATGGTCAGCTTATGGGCGGCGTCTATGCCTTCGACGTCGAAGGTCGGATCGGTCTCGGCATAACCGAGCTCCTGAGCCTCCTTCAGTACATCTTCGAAGGTCCGGCCTTTCTCTCGCATCTCGGTGAGAATGAAGTTACCGGTTCCGTTGATTATCCCCGCGAGCCAATTGATCTGGTTACCCGCCAGCCCTTCGCGGATGGCTTTGATGATTGGGATACCGCCGGCAACCGAGGCTTCGAAGGCGACGATGACGCCCTTCTCCCGCGCCCTCGCAAAGATCTCATTGCCGTGCACGGCGATCAACGCCTTGTTCGCCGTGACCACATGCTTGCCATTCTCGATGGCTTTGAGCACCAGTTCGCGAGCTAAGGTGTAGCCCCCGATCAGCTCGACGACGATGTCGATCTCCGGGTTGTTGGCGACATCGAAGATATCGGTGGTAATCGGGGTATCACCGGTGTTGCACTTGGGGTTCGCATGACGAGCCGCAATCTGCGCGACCTCGATGCCACGCCCTGCACGGCGCGCGATTTCAGCTGCGTTGCGCTCGAGCACGTTGAAGGTACCGCCACCGACGGTTCCCAGCCCACAGATGCCAACTTTCACCGGTTTCAAGTTGCACTCCCCATTGCCAACGGACGGCCCTACACGACGGCCGAACAAAAGAGTCGCACATTACGAAGCGCGCGAGCTTTAGTCAAATCGACAGCGGCCAGGTAGGGGCAGTTGCTAGCCCGACGTGCCCTGCAACCCCAGGCGCTGATGCCACTGCGCAAGCGACTCATCAGGGTATTCATCGAAGCAACGGTCGTCAGGCCCTAGCTGAGGCTCGACCCATGACGCCTTTGAGCCCAGCATCAGGTGTGTCGACGCGGGCGGGCTCGGCAAGTCGCTATCGATTGCCGACGCATGTGGATGCACAAGGTCCGGCCAGTTCGGGTCCCACAACCAGAGTGCGCTGCCACACAGCTTGCAAAAATGACGCTGCCCATCGCTGATACGCACCGCGCCGGTTTCCGCATCGACCATCCTGGCCTGGTAGATGCTGAGGTTTTCGCGGCCCTGGACGCTCAGCGTCCGATGATCCCCACCCAGATTGATCGCATAGCCACCCGCCCCGGCCGTTTTGCGGCAGATAGAGCAATAACAGCGCATGAATGGATAGGGTTCGGCCGACTCCACAGAAAAACGAACGGCCTTGCAATGACAGGAACCTTCGAGCTTCATTTTGTCCACCTCCTCAATATGCCTTCTGGCTTTGAACACGAGGGGAGGAACAGTTCAGTTGTCATCAAAACGGACAGCCTCTTCGTGACCGAAGCGGCTGCCTCAGCGACTACTTGGCTTTCAGCGCAAGTTCGGCGAGCTGCGGCGCCGGCTGGTAGCCAGGGATGATCTGACCATCCGCGAGAATGATTGCCGGGGTGCCCTGCACACCGATCAGCTGGCCTAACTCATACTGCTCGGCGACCGGGTTGTCGCAGCTGGCGGCCGGCACATTCTCACGCGCCTTGGCCTTGTTCATCGCAGCCTGACGATCCTTTGCACACCATACGCTGGTCAGAGTGTTGGCAGCGTGACTGCCCATCCCCTGCCGCGGAAAGGCCATATAACGAACCTCGACGCCAAGACGGTTCAGCTCCGGCACCTCACTGTGCAGCTTCTGGCAGTAGCCGCAGTCGGTGTCGGTAAACACGGTGATATGGGTCTTCGGTTTTTCAGGCGAGAAAACCACCATCTTGTTGGTGGAAATCGCGTCAATCGCCTTCGCCACAGATTGGCTCTGAGCCTGCTCGGTCAGGTTGGTCGCCTGGCCGTCCTTGAACTGATACATATAACCCTGAATCAGGAACTGACCATCGGCGCTCGCGTAGAGCTGGCGCCCACCCTTGAGTTGAACCTGATAAACACCCTTCATGGGGCTTTCCGCAATTGCCTCGATGGGCATATCGGGCTGGAGGGCATTGAGCGACTCACGGATCGCCTGTTCAGCGTCGGCAGCCAGGGCAACGGAGCTGACGAGGCCTATGGCAACGGCAGCAAAGATACGATTCGCGCGCATGAAATCTCCTGGCGACTTCGATCGAAGGTAGGCCGGCAGATTAACATAGAGCCCTGTCATCCAGTGCAGGCGACAGGGCTTCGCTCATCCGCTTTGTGGCCTGCAGCGCATCTTCCAAAGCCAGCCGTTCAGCCGCGCGGATGATGCTGCGCGTGGAGCTCCTGCAGCCGCGCGCGGGCAATGTGCGTATAGATCTGGGTTGTGGACAGGTCGCTGTGACCGAGCAGCATCTGCACCGTTCGTAGATCCGCTCCATGATTGAGCAGATGCGTAGCGAATGCATGACGTAGCGTGTGCGGCGAGATGGATGCGGCGATTCCTGCCTGGCAGGCATGCAGTTTTATTCGGTGCCAGAACGCCTGTCTGGTCATCAGATCCCCGCGCCGGCTCGTGAACACTACATCGCCGGCCTTGCCGGCGAGCAGCTCGTCACGGGCGTCACGCAGGTAGCGCGCCAGCCAGTGCATGGACTCCTCACCCAACGGTACCAGGCGCTCTTTGTTTCCTTTACCGAACGTACGCAAGACGCCTTGGCGAAGATTGATCTGCTCAAGACGAAGGCCGATCAGCTCGGTGACCCGCAGACCGGTCGCATACAGCACTTCCAGCATCGCCCGATCACGCAGGCCCAGCGGATCGCCAACATCCGGCGCGGACAACAACGCCTCGACATCCGTCTCGGACAACACTTTGGGCAACGGCCGTCCCAGCTGCGGCAGATCAACTCGCAGCGTTGGATCGACCGTGATCAATCCTTCGCGCAGCAGAAATCGATAGAACCCACGAAGCCCGGACAACATCCGCGCCGTAGAACGAGCCTGATAGCCATTAGCTAGACGCCAGGCAAGGTGGTCGAGAATGACGTCCCGACCCGCATCGACCAGCCGCACATTGCGCCCGTCCAGCCAGCCGTTGAACAACGCCAGATCACTGCGATAGGCGTCGCGGGTATTGTCCGAAAGTCCCTTTTCGAGCCAAAGAGCATCGAGGAAACGATCGATAAGGGGGTCGTCTTGAGCCGGCATGCTGAGGGACACTGGAAGGAAAAAGGGGGCCAGTGTTCCATAGACCGCCCATACCAGCCAGCTGCCCCAGCCTCTCCTTGCAGACCTGTTTCAGTTAAGCGGTGTCAGATTAGATAGCCCGGACGCTGAGCTTGTCAGCTGAACGCCCTAGCTTGCCGCCCTTCCAATCGACGACCCGGTAACCATGACCGAACAAGACATCCTTGTCGCCCTCGCCGCGCTCGGCATCGCCTCGCTCGCTAGCCAATGGCTGGCATGGCGATTACGACTGCCTGCGATTCTTTTCCTCTTGCTGAGCGGAATCCTGGCCGGCCCCGTGCTCGGCTGGCTGGATCCGACTCGCCTGTTTGGCACCCTGCTATTCCCTTTGGTTTCACTGGCGGTGGCATTGATCCTCTTCGAGGGCAGCCTGACACTACGCGTCTCCGAGCTGCCCGGAATTGGCACGGTCGTGCGCCGCCTGATCGGCATCGGCGCGCTGACAACCTGGGGCGTGATCACCCTGTCCGCTCATTGGCTGCTTGGCTTCGACTGGGAACTGGCGTTGCTCCTGGGGAGCTTGACGCTTGTTACCGGTCCGACTGTGATCGTACCGATGCTGCGCGTGGTGCGCCCCAACGCAGTGGTTGCCAATATCCTGCGCTGGGAAGGCATCATCATCGACCCGATCGGCGCTTTGCTTGCGGTGGTGGTTTACAGCTTCATCATTACCCGAGGCACCGAAGCCGCCTGGACGCAAAGCCTGCAGACGTTCGGCGGGGTCCTGCTGTGCGGAACCGCGCTCGGCATAGCAGGAGGCTGGATCCTCGGCCAACTGGTGAAACGACACTGGCTGCCGGAATACTTGCAGAACCTGGCGACACTGGCATCGGTGCTCGGCGTGTTCGTCGCCGCCAATAGCTTGGTCCATGAATCCGGTCTACTAGCAGTCACCCTAATGGGCATCTGGCTCGCGAACATGCGCGATGTTGACGTTCGAGACATCCTTCACTTCAAGGAAAACCTGAGCATTCTGCTCATCTCGGGGCTGTTTATCCTGCTGGCAGCAATGCTCGATCTGACGGCACTGGTGGAGCTGGGGCCGGCAGTGTTGATCCTTCTGATGATCGTGCAGTTCGTGGCCCGACCGCTGGCGATCGCCCTGTGCACCTGGGGTTCGCAGTTAAGTTGGCAGGAACGCCTGCTGCTCGCATGGATAGCGCCCCGTGGGATCGTTGCGGCTGCCGTATCCGCAATTTTTGCGGTTCGCCTAAACGAAACGGGGCATGAGGATGCACTGTTGCTCGTGCCGCTCACCTTCGCCGTTATCATTGGCACTGTGGTACTGCAAAGCGCAACCGCCCGCCCCTTGGCGAGGTTGCTCAAAGTTGCAGAGCCCCCACCCAGTGGTTTTTTGATCGTGGGCGCCAATCCCGTTGCAAGAGCAATTGGTCGCGCGCTGAGCGAACAAGGCGTGAGAGTCATGCTGACCGACTCCAGCTGGGACAACATTCGCGCGGCGCGGATGGAGAATCTACCAACCTATTACGGAAACCCGGCCTCTCAACACGCCGAAAACCACCTCGATCTGGTTGGGCTCGGACACCTGCTGGCGTTGTCGCCTGTAGGCGAAATGAACACCCTTGCCGCCATGCGCTTCCGTCACGAGTTCGGCGTCGGTCGACTTTTTAACCTGGCAAGTACCCAAGAGAATCGACGCAGCGACAAACATCGACCCAGCGACGAACACCGAGGCCGTCCACTAGGCACGCCCACGCTGACTTACTCGCAGCTAGCGGGACGTCTAGGTCGAGGCGACTCATTCAAAAGCAACAAACTGACCGAAACCTTCGGCTGGCAGGAGTATCAGGCCCTAAATGGATCAGGCGCCGTCCTGTATTTCGCGATAGACAACCACGGCCATACACACGTATTCCACCCGGACGCTCGGATCAAGCCAGAGGCCGGCTGGACCTTGATTGCCCTGACCGACAACGCAGACGCTCATGCAGCCGTGAACAAATCCGAGCCGGGTCGTCCGATACCCTGAGAGCGCCAACACTTCCAGACCATGCGCACGGCACAGGCCGCGAGCAGCACGCCGCTCGCGGCCTGGCTATACAGCTAGGACAAACCAATCGCCCATAAAAAAAGCAGCCCGGAGGCTGCTTTTTCTGGGAAAAACTTTTCTCAGGAAAGCTTTTCCTTGATGCGAGCTGCCTTGCCGGACAGCGCGCGGAGGTAGTACAGCTTGGCTTTACGGACATCACCACGGCGCTTGACGCTGAGGCTGTCGACCATCGGGCTGTAGTACTGGAATGTACGCTCAACGCCTACACCATTGGAGATCTTGCGAACGGTGAAAGCGCTGTTCAGGCCGCGGTTACGCTTGCCGATCACGACGCCTTCGAAGGCCTGCAGACGCTCACGCTCGCCTTCCTTCACCTTGACCTGGACAACTACGGTGTCACCTGGGGCGAAGGGGGGCAGCTGCTTGGTCATCTGCTCGCTTTCAATCGCCTGAATAATCTTGTTGGTCATGCTGTGCTCCTGAGACAGGCCTTTCTGGCGTGCCATCGATACGTTTAACTATCGTCCCGCTGGCGGATGTATTCCGTCAGCAGCTTTTGTTCTTCCCCAGAAAGCGAGCGGCTATCCAGAAGATCAGCGCGACGTTCCCAGGTCCTTCCGAGGGACTGCTGTAAACGCCAACGCCGGATGTGTTCATGATTGCCGCTGAGCAGCACCTCAGGAACACGCTTATCCGCATACACCTCCGGTCGCGTGTAATGCGGGCAGTCGAGCAGGCCGTCGGTAAACGAATCCTTCTCAGCCGAATCAGCATGACCCAGCGCTCCAGGGAGCAGGCGGGTCACTGCGTCGATCAGCACCATGGCCGGCAATTCACCGCCGGACAGCACATAGTCGCCAATCGACCATTCTTCATCCACATGCGCTTCTATGAAGCGCTCGTCGATACCTTCGTAACGACCTGCAATGAGGATCAATCCTTCCTCACCCGCCAATGCACGGACGTCAGCCTGTTTGAGCTGCCGTCCCTGGGGAGAAAGATAAATCACCTTGGCCTTCTCACCTGCAGCATGCCGAGCATCTGCAAGGGCGAGCTCCAGTGGCTTGATCTTCATCACCATGCCCGGACCGCCCCCGAAAGGCCGATCATCGACCGTCTGATGACGATCTTCGGTATACGCTCGAGGATTCCAGCAATGCAGCTGGAGCAACCCCTGCTTTACTGCCCGGCTAGTGATTCCATATTCACTGATAGCAGCAAACATGTCCGGGAACAGACTGATCACATCGACACGAAGATTGGGCATGTTGACTAGAAGTCCGCATCCCATTCGACCCGCATCTCGCCTGCCTCCAGATCGACCTTCAATACACAGGGGTCGGTATAGGGCAGCAGGCGTTCGCGATCATCCAAGCTGCCGTCGAACGGCTTGACCACCAGCACATCGTTGGCGCCAGTCTCGAGCAGGTGATCGACCCGACCGAGCACTTGCCCAAGCTGGTTGATGACCGTCAGGCCCTGGAGCTGGTACCAGTAATAATCATCATCGTCGGTCAGCTGCGGCAATTCACTGCGCAGGATACAGATCTCGAAGTCCGCGTAGCTACGCGCCTCTTCCCGATCTGTCAGCCCCTTCAACGTAGCCACCAGGATCTTGCCCTGCAGGCGACCCTTGACCAACTCGACCTGCTTGACCTCGTCACCTCGCCTGAGCGTCCAGCGATGATAGTCGAGCAGATTGTCGATAGGATCGGTAAAGGAGTAGACCTTTACGTCACCACGCACGCCATGCACCGAAACAATTTTGCCGATAACAATCAGGTCTTCGGCCGGAGCAGACGTTGCGTTCATGTAATTAGGCAGCGGCCTTGGCAGCTTCCTTCAGCAACTGAGCAACACGCTCAGACGGCTGTGCGCCCTGGCTCAGCCAGTAAGTAGCGCGCTCCTGGTTTACAGAGAGCTTCACTTCCGCACCCGAAGCGATCGGATTGAAGAAACCGATACGCTCAACGAAGCGACCATCGCGCGGGTTGCGGCTGTTGGTCACGGTCAGGTGGTAGAAAGGGCGCTTCTTGGAGCCGCCACGGGCCAGACGAATAGTTACCATGTGAACATCGTTCCTGTAGTCGGTACAGCAAATCTGAATGCCGGGCTCAAGGCCCGAAAGGCCGCATATTCTAAGGATTATCCGGACTTTTGCAAATGGCTTTTTCAAAAACAACCGCAGGCCTCGCCAGCAGGCCTATCCAGCGTCAGCGGAGCCCGGCGCGGCATCCACTGATACCTTCGAAACATTAAAACTTGGGCATTCCGCCGCCGCCCGGCAACATGCCCCCCATGCCGCGCATCATCTTCGCCATGCCGCCTTTGCCACTGACCTTCTTCATCATTTTCTGCATTTGCTTGTGCTGCTTGATCAGGCGGCCAATATCTTGCACTTGCGTGCCGGAGCCCATGGCAATGCGACGCTTGCGCGAACCGCTGATGATGTCCGGGTTACGGCGCTCGACAGGCGTCATCGAATTGATGATGGCTTCCATCTGCTTGAACTGCTTCTCGGCCGCGCCCTGAGCATTCCCCATCTGCGATAGATTCATGCCGCCGATTGACGGCAGCTTGTCCATCAAGCCGCCCAGGCCACCCATGTTTTTCATTTGCTGAAGCTGATCACGGAAATCTTCCAGATCGAACCCTTTACCCTTCTTCAGCTTCTTGGTGAGCTTCTCGGCCTTTTCCCGGTCGAGCGTCTGCTCGGCCTGCTCGATCAAGCTGAGCACATCACCCATGCCGAGGATTCGAGACGCAATGCGGTCCGGATGAAAGGGCTCGAGCGCGTCGCTCTTCTCACCCATACCCAGGAACTTGATCGGCTTACCGGTGATGTGGCGCACCGACAGGGCAGCACCGCCACGTGCGTCACCATCGACCTTGGTGAGAACCACACCTGTCAGCGGAAGCGCTTCACCGAAAGCCTTGGCAGTGTTGGCCGCATCCTGGCCGGTCATGGCGTCAACCACAAACAATGTTTCAGCCGGCTTGATCGCCGCATGAACAGCTTGGATTTCGGCCATCATCTCCGCATCGATAGCCAGACGACCGGCGGTATCGACCAGAACCACATCGATGTATTTGAGTTTGGCCTCGCGGATGGCCGCTTGAGCAATCTCGACCGGCTTCTGACTGGTGTCAGACGGGAAGAAGGTCACGCCCACTTCCGCCGCGAGCGTCTCGAGCTGCTTGATGGCTGCTGGACGATAAACGTCGGCCGACACCACCAACACTGACTTCTTCTTGCGCTCCTTGAGGAACCTTGCGAGCTTACCAACCGTAGTCGTCTTGCCCGCCCCTTGCAGGCCCGCCATCAGCACTACCGCAGGCGGAACCACGCTGAGATCAAGGTCTTCGTTCGCCGCGCCCATCAGCTCTTCCAGCTCGACGCGGACGATCTTCACAAAAGCCTGACCGGGCGTCAGGCTCTTGGAGACCTCGGTACCGACAGCTCTGTCCTTGACCCTGGCGACAAACTCCTTGACCACAGGTAGCGCAACGTCGGCCTCTAGCAATGCCATTCGCACTTCGCGCAGGGTGTCCTTGATATTGTCCTCGGTCAGCTTGGCCTTGCCGGTAACATGGCGAAGCGTCTGGGAGAGGCGGTCGGTTAGGTTTTCAAACATGTGCCATTTCCACGCTGGATGTGGTTAAGGCACCGATTATAGAAGCTGCATGCCTCAGGCCGGTACCCCGCTATCAATGCTTTTCATCGAGCGGCCAGATCATGCCTGCCCTGGCCGTCGTCATCCGCCCGTTACGCACCTATAGACCGGCACCGTGGCGGTACCCGCGGCCAACCGCACACTTTTGTGCGTCCGACGTTTATGCCACACTCATCGCCTTTCGAGCCTACTAACAGACCTATGCACCCTTTGCTCCCGAGCCTAGCTGCCGCCTGCCTCTATGTCGGCGTCACCGGATACCAGGGCCTGCGCCTGGCGCAACGCACCGTGCCGGACAAGCGTCTGCTTCTTATGTTGGGCGCGTTGGCGCTCGCCGCACATGGCGTAAGCCTGTTCATCCAGCTGCTTTCACCGAGCGGCCTGCATCTGGACTTCTTCACCGCCTCGAGCCTGATTGCTGCCGCGGTAATCTTGCTGATCCTGCTCGCGCTTTACCGGATGCCTGTCGAAAATCTGCTGTTGCTGCTCTTTCCACTCGGCTGCCTGACCGTGCTGTTTGCCCAGTTCGCACCGTCCGGCACGCCACCGGCCATTGCCGAGCAGCCAGGCATACTGGCGCACATCCTGCTGTCGATCCTCGCTTACGGAATGCTCACGATTGCCGTGTTCCAGTCATTGCTGCTACTGCTGCAGGATCATCACCTCAAGCACAAGCACCCGTCCGGCCTGATCAGGAACTTCCCGCCGCTGCAAACCATGGAGAGCTTGCTATTTGGCTTCCTGCTGGCCGGCTGGCTACTGCTGTCGGCCTCACTGATTTCCGGCTGGATCTTCCTCGACAATCTGTTCGCGCAACATCTGGTCCACAAGACCTTGCTCTCAGTGTTCGCATGGGTAGTGTTCGGGCTGCTGCTGTGGGGTCGCCATCAGCTAGGCTGGCGCGGCTACAAGGCCATCCGCTGGACGCTGGCAGGCTTCTGCTTGCTGATGCTGGCTTACTTCGGCAGCAAGCTGGTCCGCGAATTCATTCTGCATATCTAGGACCACTCCGTGGAGAATCTACACCCCGGCTTTCTGGTCGGCATGCTGGTCGGTCTGCTGTTGTGCTCGGCATTCTTCTCCAGCTCCGAAACCGGAATGCTCAGCCTCAATCGTTATCGCCTGCGCCACCAGGCCAAGGAAGGGCACCGCGGCGCAAAACGTGCCAGCGCCCTGCTTGAACGCCCGGACAGGCTGCTTGGGACCATTCTGGTCGGCAACAACTTCGTCAACATTTTCGCCTCCGCAATTGCCACCGTGCTGGCAATCAAGCTGTGGGGTGAGGCCGGAATCGCAATCGCCACCATCGGCCTGACAATAATCCTGCTGATCTTCGGGGAAATCACCCCCAAGACCCTCGCCGCCCTGCGGCCTGAAGCCGTGGCCTATCCGGTCAGCCTGCCGCTGCTGATGCTGCAGAAGGTGTTGTATCCGCTGGTGGCAATGCTCAACTGGATCAGTAACGGCCTCCTCAAGCTGCTCGGCGTTGACCTGTCCAACAAAGGCACGGATAGCCTGTCCACGGAAGAACTGCGTAGCGTCGTGCACGAATCAGGCAGCGACATGCCGATGAAGCGGCAAAGCATGCTGCTCGGCATCCTCGACCTGGAAAGGGTAACGGTCGACGACATCATGATTCCGCGCAACGAAGTCGCCGGTATCGACCTCGAAGATGACCTCGAAACCATCGTGACTCAGCTGCGAACGACGCCGCACACGCGCCTTCCCGTGTTTCGCAAAGACATCAACCAGATCGAAGGCATCGTGCACATGCGCCAGATTGCACGCCTGCTCAGCCACGACCAGCTGACCCGGGAAAGCCTGCTGGAAGCCTGCAATGACCCCTACTTCATTCCGGAAAACACGCCTCTCTCCACACAGCTGGTCAACTTCCAGAAGCAGAAGCGACGCATCGGCATCGTCGTTGACGAATACGGTGATGTGCTGGGAATCGTGACACTGGAAGACATTCTCGAAGAGATCGTCGGTGAGTTCAGCAATCAGGATGCGTTGCGCAGCCCGGATATACATCCGCAGGACGACGGCACGCTGGTGATCGACGGTGCCGCCTACTTGCGCGAAGTCAACCGCGCGCTGGGCTGGCAGCTCCCCTGCGACGGCCCCAAGACACTTAATGGGTTGATCACCGAGGCGCTTGAGCACATCCCGGACAGCGGAATCTGCCTGCAAATCAACCAGTACCGGCTCGAGATCTTGCAGGCCGCGGACAACCGCGTCAAAAGCGTGCGCGCCTGGGTGATCGAGGAGACTGAGGATTCAAAGAGCGACGATCAATAAACCGACGTCACTTCAGCAAACTCAGGCTGGACAGTTACAGGATTGTATCGATAGCCGAGGCACCCGCAACGCTGTCGCGCGAGCTGCCTCTAACGATGCGTCACGCGCCAACGCAGCGCCCATACGCCATCGCCCACCGAGCAACTAAAACAGCAGACCGCTTCGGCGCGCACGCTCGTGACAACGCAGCAACACCTGTCGCCGTTCAGAGTTATTCATCTGCCCCCAGCGACGAATCTCGTCAACACTGCGCTGGCAGCCCGTGCAGGTATCATCCTCGCCCAGCGCGCAGACACTTACGCAGGGTGATGCAACTGGACGTTCATCTGCAGTCAATCGTCCTGCTCCGCCAGATCACGCGCATAGCGCTGGGCGTTGTGCACGTAATGCGCCGCACTGGCTTCCAGCATTTTTTTCTGCTGGTCAGTCAGTTCGCGAACCACCTTGCCCGGCGAACCGACTACCAACGAACCGTCCGGGATTTCCTTGCCCTCGGCGATCAGGGTATTGGCGCCGATGATGCAGTATTTACCAATCTTCGCGCCGTTGAGAACCACGGCGTTGATCCCGACCAGGCTGTAGTCACCGACGGAGCAGCCGTGCAGCATGGCGTTGTGACCAACAGTGACTCCGGTGCCCAGTGTCAGTGGATAACCCATATCAGTGTGCATAACGCTGCCATCTTGCACGTTGCTGTTCTCACCGATATGGATTAGCTCGTTATCGCCACGCAGCACGGCACCAAACCAGACGTTAGCGCCGGCTTCCAGGCGAATCTTGCCCACCAACGTGGCATTTGGTGCAACCCAGCTTTGTGGATGGGTTTCAACGAGGGAATCACCCAAGCGATATTTCACGGTTATGACCTCTTCTGACTCAGATCGATGTAGGACGCGGGAGGCAGGCGCATTTCGATCCCGGCGTCGTACACCAGATTGACCAACTCGACGACCATGATCGCTGTCAGCCCCCAGATCTTATATTCGCCATATCGGTAAGACGGGACGTACCAAGCGCCGCCCTGGTAGTCGATCCGATGAGTCACCTCACGCGCATCCTCGCAGAAAAACTCCAGCGGGACGGAAAACACCGAGGCGATTTCCGCATCGTTGGCGCGGTATTCAACATAGTCCGGGACGATGCCGACATAAGGCGTGACATGAATCCCGTGCAGCGAAACCAGACTGCTCAGAGGCCCAACGATCTCAACTATTCCCGGCGCCAACCCGACCTCTTCCTCAGCCTCGCGCAAGGCGGTGTGAATCAAGTCACGATCCTCTGGATCGCGTCGCCCCCCAGGGAACGCCACCTCACCACCATGGGTAGAAAGACCACTGGCGCGCAGCGTCAGCACCAGTTCCGGCGAGTCGCTGCGGGTGATGGGCATCAGTACGGCCGCCTCGGGCATCCTGCCTTCCGGCTCCAGAAGATGCGGCGAGTAATCCCGCACCCGTTGGAGAATCTTGTCCAGCATGGAACGTCTCTTTCTGTCTTTGACTGGCATCATGGCATGAATCACCGAAGCGCCCAAGACGGGCCAAGCCAAAATCCAAAAGCTCCAGGGCAGCCAGCCAAGGCGTGTCGACGAGGTCAACCGATGCTGGCAAACTTTTTCCAGCAGGCCGGCTCTCAGCAAAGCCTGCTAGCTGATCGAACCTGCGATCAGGCAACTACCGCAATCAAAGGAATCGCGATGAAATTCTGTAGCCAGTGCGGCGGCTCGATCATTGAACGAGTGCCCGACGGAGACAACAGGCGGCGATTCGTCTGTGCGTCCTGCGATACGATCCACTACCAGAACCCGCGCATCGTTGCGGGCTGCCTGCCTGTATGGGATGAACGTGTGCTGCTTTGCCGACGCGCAATCGAACCACGACGAGGATATTGGACACTCCCGGCCGGATTCATGGAAAACGGCGAAACCGTGCAGCAAGCAGCAGAGCGGGAAACACTCGAGGAAGCCTGCGCGCGCGTCATGGATCTGCAGCTATACACGCTGTTCGACTTGCCGCACATTAATCAGGTCTACATGTTCTTCCGAGCTGAGCTGGTCGACGAACGATTTTGTGCGGGTGATGAAAGTCTGGAAGTCAGGCTTTTCCGACAGGTCGATATCCCTTGGTCAGAGCTGGCTTTTCCGACCGTGGGTCGTACCCTAGAATACTTCTTCGCCGACCGGGTGCAGCAGGCCTTCCCGGTGCGCAACGAAGCCATCGAAGCAATGCGAGTGGCGCGCAAACAGGTCTGATGCAGTTTGGATTCAGGATTCGCCCCAATGCACTGGCTGTTAGCAATAGTCTGCTTTAGTTTCGCCACTTTCTCTCATGCAAACGCGACCCCGGCCCTCGACGACGCGTTCATCGACAAGGTTCTGGTGGTCAAGTCCGAGCGCAAGCTGCACTTGATCAGCCGCGGCGTCAGCATGAAAAGTTACCGCGTTTCCCTCGGCAAGCAAGCCGGCCCGAAACAGCGCGAGGGTGACAAGCGCACCCCCGAAGGACTGTATTGGATCGACTGGCGCAAGACTTCCGACAAGTACAACCTGGCGATGCACATCTCCTACCCGAATGCGAAGGACTTGGCTCGCGCGAGCAGCGCAGGCGCGAGCCCGGGCAGCATGATCATGTTGCACGGCACTCCGGTCGACGAAGAATATCCCGAATGGTACTTCCATACGCTCGACTGGACGGAAGGCTGCATCGCCTTGAAGAACGATGACATGCGCGAGATCTGGAATCTGGTAAAAGACGGCACCCTGATAGAGATTCGCCCCTGAACGAGCCGCGAGCTTGGCAGCAAGCAAGGCTGCGCGTTACCGTGAGGGCCATTTCCTCGCCACTCGACCTCCCATGACGAAGCGCCCTTCCGACGAACAGTTACAGCTTGACCAACAGCTGTGTTTCGCCCTGTATTCTGCCTCCCTGCAGATGACCAAAGCCTACAAGCCGCTGTTACAAGGCATCGGCCTGACCTACCCGCAATACTTGGCCATGCTCGTGCTCTGGGAGCGCGACGGGCTGACCGTTGGGGAGATCAGCGCCCGGCTGCTGACCGAACCGGGGTCGCTGACGCCTTTACTCAAGCGCTTGGAGGCCGAAGGCCTGATCAGCCGGACCCGCAGCAGCCGCGACGAGCGGGTGGTCGAACTGCGTCTCACCGAGGCCGGATTGGCTATGAAGAAGCAGGCCCGCGACTTTCCCGCCTGCATGGTCGAATGTACCGGGCAATCACACGAGGCGTTGCTGGCCCTGCGCGACCAGCTGGTTTCCCTTCGAAGTGCATTGCTAACCCGCGACTGATCGCAACCTACCCCCACCCATCTCACGCCAGACACATATGCTTCGTTAATAATTTTATCTTGCGCGATAACTATTAGCGCGCTAGCTTAATAAGCCTCGTCATTCTCGAAGGAAGCGAATCATGCAAAGCATCAAGGCGCTCTATACAGCCACCGCCACCGCAACCGGAGGCCGCGACGGCCGGGCCGCATCGTCCGACGGGCTGCTCGATGTGAAATTGTCCACACCTCGTGAACTAGGCGGGCAAGGTGGCGATGGAACCAACCCGGAACAATTGTTCGCCGCAGGCTATGCAGCTTGCTTCATTGGCGCACTCAAGTTCGCTGCAAGCCAGCTAAAGCAACCACTTCCTGCCGACACGTCGGTCGCGGGACAGGTAGGCATCGGCCAGATTCCTGGAGGATTCGGGCTTGAAGTAGAGCTAAACGTCAGTCTGCCAGGCCTTGAGCAGTCCGCTGCCGAGCAGCTGGCTGAAGCGGCGCATCAGGTGTGCCCCTATTCCAACGCTACACGCGGGAACATCGAAGTACGCCTAAACGTCAGCGTTTGATTGCCATCACGCATGAAGCATAAAAAAGCGAGTCACCTTTATGGCGACTCGGCTTTCTTTGAAGATCAATTCAGAACTGCAAATCGGACAGCCGCCACACCTCAAAAGCCGGGGTTTCATAGGGGTGCGCGCGCTTGAGGGCCTTGACGCTGTCATGGATCAGCTCGTCAGCAACCACCAATTCGACTTTCCATTCCGACACTGGCTGAACCTGACCAAGCTGCCCTAGAAACGGCTTGCTGCCCTCCAGCGGGCGATACTGCCCGTGTCCCAGCACCTGCCAACAGCAACTGTCGTAAGCACCGATACGCCCGCCACCCGCCTCAAAAACCGCTTTCTTGACTGCTTCCAGATGGCTCTCTGGGACATAGAAACACAGCTTGTACATCAACATCTCCGCACAGAAACGGTTAGCAAAGCACCGGCTCCGCTGAGTGAATTATGTTCAGGTCCAGAGCGCCATTGCCTGCCCCGGGTCAAGATCAGACGTTGGCGCCACTGCTTGGTTCAGCCATAACGCGGCGACTCCGTCACAGACAAGAAAAAGCCCGAAACGCTTGCACGCTTCGGGCTCTCTGGCTCTCTGGCTCTCTGGCTCTCTGGCTCAGTTCAGCCCTAATCCACCCAGACCCGCGCATTGCGGAACATGCGCATCCAGCCGCCGTCCTCCTGCCACTCGTCCGGACGCCAGGAGTTGGTCACTGCACGAAATACCCGCTCTGGGTGAGGCATCATGATCGTCACACGCCCGTCCCGAGTGGTGAGGCCGGTAATGCCACGTGGCGAGCCGCCGGGGTTGGCTGGGTAACGCTCGGTGACCTTGCCGTGATTATCGATGTAGCGCAGCGCTACCGTACCGGACAGGTCCGCTTCAAGCAGCGCTTCCTCGCTTTCAAATTCTGCGTGACCTTCGCCATGCGCGATAGCGATTGGCAAACGCGATCCGGCCATCCCTTGAAGGAAGATCGACGGCGAATCCTGGATTTGTACCATCGCCACACGCGCTTCGAACTGCTCTGAACGGTTACGCACGAAGTGCGGCCAGGATTCGCTGCCAGGTACCAGTTCATGAAGATTGGACAACATCTGGCAGCCATTGCAGACGCCAAGCGCAAAGCTGTCCTTGCGCTCAAAGAAAGCGCTGAAATCTTTCCGAGCGCGACCATTGAACAGGATCGATTTGGCCCAGCCTTCGCCAGCGCCCAGCACATCGCCGTAGGAGAAACCGCCACACGCCACCAAGCCCTTGAAGCGCTCAAGGCTGATGCGCCCTGACAGGATGTCGCTCATGTGCACGTCGACTGCGGCGAAGCCCGCGCGATCGAACGCTGCCGCCATTTCAGTCTGACCGTTCACGCCCTGCTCGCGCAGGACAGCCACCTCAGGCCGCACGCCACGCTTGATATAAGGCGCGGCGATATTGTCGTTCACGTCGAAGCCCAGGGTAACGCTCAATCCGGGGTTGTCTTCTTCAAGCAGAGCGTCGAACTCCTGATCGGCGCAGTCAACATTATCCCGCAGCCGCTGGATCTGGTAACTCGTCTCGGCCCACTGCCGCTGCAAGAGACGGCGATCACCGGCGAAAACATCGGCGCCTTCGAACTTGATCGCCACATGCCCATTATTGACGGGCTGCCCGATGACCGACACGCAGTCGGCAAGTCCCGCTGCGCTGAACTGAGCGAGAACGATTTCCGTATCACCCTGGCGAACCTGCACCAGCGCGCCCAGCTCCTCATTGAACAACGTTGCGGGGATCTGGGCGGCAGTTTCGACGAGCGAATCGAGATTCAGGTTGAGCCCGCAGTGACCGGCAAAGGCCATTTCCAGCGCAGTGGTCAGCAAGCCACCGTCGGAACGATCGTGATAAGCCAACAACAGCCCGTCGGCATTGAGTCCCTGGATCACAGCGAAGAAGGCTTGCAGATCTTCCGCATCATCGACATCTGGCGCCTGACGGGCCATCTGTCCATAGACCTGCGCCAGGATGGACGCGCCCATACGGTTCTGGCCGCGACCCAGATCGATGAGAATCAGGTCGGTTTCGCCCTTGTCCAGGCGCAGTCGCGGCGTCAGGGTCTGGCGGATATCGACCACCGGGGCAAAGCCGGACACAACCAACGAGAGCGGTGAGGTCACGCTCTTGTCTACGCCCTCTTCACTCCAACGGGTCTTCATCGACATGGAGTCCTTGCCGACCGGAATGGTGATACCCAATTCCGGGCACAGCTCCATGCCAACCGCCTTCACCGTATCGAACAGGCGCGCATCCTCACCCGGATGTCCAGCAGCGGCCATCCAGTTGGCGGAAAGCTTGATATCGGAGATCTTCTCGATACGTGCGGCGGCGAGGTTGGTCAGCGTTTCGCCGATTGCCATGCGCCCCGACGCCGGCGCGTCGAGCAGAGCCAGCGGTGTGCGCTCGCCCATGGCCATGGCTTCACCGGTATAGACGTCATAGCTGGTAGCCGTCACCGCGCAGTCGGCGACTGGCACCTGCCAGGGCCCAACCATCTGATCGCGCGCGACCATGCCGGTGATGCTGCGATCGCCGATGGTGATCAGGAAGCTTTTGCTGGCGACCGCGGGGTGATGAAGCACGCGATCGATCGCTTCGGACAGGTCGACCTGCTCAGCTGAAAAGTCATCCCCAAGCTCGGCCTCACGAACCGCGCTGCGATGCATGCGCGGCGCTTTGCCGAGCAAAACGTTGAGCGGCATATCGACCGGCTTATCGTCGAAATGGCTATCAGCAACCGTAAGGTGCGGCTCGGCAGTGGCTTCCCCAACTACAGCGAAGGGGCAACGCTCACGCTTGCAGATCTCTTCGAAACGCTCTAGATCAGCCGCGTCGACCGACAGGACATAGCGCTCCTGGGATTCGTTACACCAGATCTCGTGCGGCGCCATGCCAGGCTCATCGTTAGGCACTTTGCGCAGATCGAAACGACCGCCACGACCGCCATCATTGACCAGCTCCGGGAAGGCGTTGGACAGGCCGCCCGCACCGACGTCATGAATGAACTTGATCGGGTTCTTGTCGCCAAGCTGCCAACACCGGTCGATCACCTCCTGACAGCGGCGCTCCATTTCCGGGTTGTCACGCTGCACCGAGGCGAAATCGAGGTCGGCCGAGCTGCTGCCGGTCGCCATGGAGGACGCTGCGCCGCCGCCCAAGCCAATGAGCATCGCCGGGCCACCGAGCACAATCAGTTTGCCGCCAACCGAGATCTCGGCTTTCTGAACATGATCTTCACGGATGTTGCCCATACCGCCAGCCAGCATGATCGGCTTGTGGTAACCCCGCACTTCTTCGCCTCGCGGGGTGCTGATTGTCTGCTCGAAGGTCCGGAAATAACCGTTCAGGGCCGGACGGCCGAATTCGTTGTTGAACGCTGCGCCACCCAGCGGCCCCTCGATCATGATGTCGAGCGGCTTTACGATGCGCTCGGGTTTGCCGTACGGCACTTCCCAAGGCTGCTCGAAGCCAGGAATGTTCAGGTTGGAAACGGTGAATCCTGTGAGGCCGGCCTTCGGCTTGGCGCCGCGCCCGGTTGCGCCCTCGTCCCGAATTTCGCCACCGGAGCCAGTGGCCGCGCCGGGGAAAGGCGCAATGGCAGTTGGATGGTTGTGCGTTTCCACCTTCATCAGGATGTGTACGGGCTGTTGGTTCGCCGCGTACTCGCCCGTTTCCGCGTCCGGGTAAAAACGGCCGGCCACGTTACCGACGATGACCGCAGCGTTGTCCTTGTATGCGGACAGCACGCCTTCACTGTGCATCTGGAAGGTGTTCTTGATCATGCCGAACAGCGACTTCTCCTGGTTTTCACCATCGATGTCCCAGCTGGCGTTAAAGATCTTGTGACGGCAATGCTCGGAGTTGGCCTGTGCGAACATCATCAGCTCGATGTCGTGCGGGTTACGCCCAAGGCCATTGAAACTGGTGACCAGATAGTCAATCTCGTCTTCGGCCAATGCCAACCCTAACTCCACGTTGGCCTGTTCCAGCGCGGTTCGGCCACCGCCCAGCACATCGATTGCGCGCAGCGGCTTGGGTTGTGCGTGGCTAAACAAATCTGCCGCGCCCTCGAACTGCTCAAGTACCAGTTGGGTCATCCGGTCATGTAGAACTGCCGATACCAGACTGGCATCGGCATCGGAAAGCTCGCCCTCAACGTAGTAGGCAATGCCGCGCTCAAGGCGCTGAATCTTGTCGAGGCCGCAGTTGCACGCAATGTCGCTGGCCTTACTCGACCATGGCGAGATGGTGCCGAAGCGTGGAATGACCAGAAACAGCCGTCCTGCAGGTTCCTGAACCGGAACGCTGGGGCCGTATTTCAACAGCCGGGCCAGTACTTGCTGTTCGTCCGCACCTAGCGTGCCGGATACCTCGGCGAAATGAGCAAACTCGGCATACAACCCGCGCACAGCGGGGACCTTATCGGTCAATTGGGCCAGGAGCTTACCGTGACGGAAGGCGGAAAGAGCGGGGGCGCCGCGCAGGATCAACATCGTCGGAACAGCCTCGGAGAGGGGAGCAGTCGGGCCGCGTATTCTAGCCCATGACGACGTCCGAGGCTAAGGGGACGCCGCCGAATTAGCTCGCTGACAGGCGGTGGCATCAGCCGGATGCCGATCACTCACCGCCAACGCTGCGTTCGATCAGTGAAGGATCTGGCTGAGGAACAGCTTGGTGCGCTCGTTTTTCGGTTTGGTGAAGAACGTCTCGGGCTCAGCCTCCTCGACGATCTCACCCTTATCCATGAAAATCACCCGGTCAGCGACGGTGCGCGCAAAACCCATCTCGTGGGTCACACATAGCATCGTCATGCCGCTTTCGGCGAGGCCGACCATGGTATCGAGCACCTCCTTCACCATCTCCGGGTCCAAGGCCGAGGTCGGCTCGTCGAACAGCATGATCTTCGGCTTCATGCACAGCGCCCGCGCAATCGCGACCCGTTGTTGCTGCCCGCCCGAGAGTTGCCCTGGAAACTTGTCAGCCTGCTCTGGAATCCTTACGCGCTCAAGATAATGCATCGCCACTTCCTCGGCCTGACGGCGCGGCATCTTGCGCACCCACATGGGCGCAAGCGTGCAGTTCTGCAGCACCGTGAGGTGGGGAAACAAGTTGAAGTGCTGAAACACCATGCCCACCTCGCTGCGGATCGCCTCGATCTGCTTGAGGTCGCTGGTCAGCTCTACGCCATTGATGTCGATGCGCCCTTGCTGGTGCTCTTCGAGCCGGTTGAGGCAGCGAATGGTGGTGGACTTGCCCGATCCTGAAGGGCCGCACAATACGATACGCTCACCTTGAGTGACGTTCAGATTGATGTCCTTGAGCACATGGAACTGACCGAACCACTTGTGTACGCCCTGCATCTGGATGACCGGTTCACCAGCCTGCTGAGATTGTTCGGGTTGCAGAGATGTGTCGTTCATGGTGTTTCTCCTAATTGCGGTGGCCGGTGTCGAGCTTGCGTTCCAGATGCATTGAATAGCGCGACATGCCAAAACAGAAAATCCAGTAGACCAGCGCCGCGAACACGTAACCCTCTGTCGACATGCCCAACCAGGCAGGGTCGGAAGTGGCGCGTTTGATGCTATTGAGGAAGTCGAACAGCCCGATGATGATCACCAGGCTGGTGTCCTTGAACAGGGCAATGAAGGTGTTGACGATGCCGGGAATGACCATCTTCAGCGCTTGCGGTAGAATCACCAGCAGCATGCTGCGCCAGTAGCCCAAGCCCATCGCCGCGGCCGCCTCGTATTGGCCCTTGGGGATTGCCTGCAGGCCTCCCCGCACCACTTCGGCGATGTACGCCGCCTCGAAGAAAACCACCATCACCATGGCTCGCATCAGCTTGTCGAGGTTCATGCCCTCCGGCAGGAACAACGGCAGCATCACCGATGACATGAACAGCACGGTGATCAGAGGAACCCCGCGCCAGAACTCGATGAAGGTGATGCACAGAACCCGGATTGCGGGCATGTCGGAACGCCGCCCCAACGCCAATAAAATCCCGAGCGGCAGCGCACCGGCGATACCGACAGCGGCAATGACGATGGTCAGCATCAGCCCGCCCCAGCGGCTGGTCGGAACGGTCTCAAGGCCCAGGAAACCGCCGTGCAGCAACCAGTAGGCGAGCAGCGGGTAGATCACCAGAAAAGCGATACCGTAGCTTGCCTTGTGCCGCATCTGCTTCAAGAACAGCGGCGCGGCTCCGATGATGGCGAGCCAGGCGGTGGCATCCACGCGCCAGCGAAGTTCCGGCGGGTAGAAACCGTACATGAACTGGCTGAAACGCGTCTGCACGAACACCCAGCACGCGCCCTCCCGCGAACAGTCCGCGCGGGTTTCGCCAGTCCAGTCGGCCTTGATGATTGCCCATTCAATGATGGGAGGCACTATCAACCAGATCAGATAGAGGCCGATGAGGGTCAGCAGCGTGTTGATCCAGCTTGAAAACAGATTGGCCCGCATCCAGCCCACCACACCAATATTGGTGGAGGGCGCCGGCAGGTCCGGTTTGAACGTATGGCTCGTCATGCGCTCTTCCTTACCGCTCGATCAGCGCAATGCGCTTGTTGTACCAGTTCATCAGCAGCGAGATGCTGATGCTGATGGCGAGGTACACACTCATGGTGATGGCCATGGTTTCGATCGCTTGGCCGGTCTGGTTGAGCACCGTGCCGGCAAACAGCGACACCATGTCGGGATAGCCGATCGCAGCCGCCAGCGAGGAGTTTTTCGCCAGGTTGAGGTATTGGCTGGTCAGCGGCGGGATGATCACGCGCATGGCTTGGGGAATGATGACCAAACGCAGCACACGACCCGGGCGAAGACCCAACGAGGCGGCCGCTTCGGTCTGCCCATGGCTGACTGACTGAATGCCCGCACGGACTGTTTCACCGATAAAAGCCGCGGTGTAAATGGACAGCGCAAGCACAATCGACACCAGCTCGGGGATCACAACCCAGCCGCCGCGAATATTGAAACGCTGAAGCTCGGGCACTTCCCAGAGAAAAGGCGCCCCCATCACCAGCGAGCAGATCGAAGGGATTGCGATAAACAATGCCAGGCTGGCTGAAAAGATGGGAAACGTCTGGCCGGTGGCGTGACGCCGAGCACGTGCCCAGCGATTGAGCATCACGATCGCAACCAGCGCCACGAAAATTGCTACCCAGAACGACCAAAACCCCTCTCCAGCGCTGGGAGCGGGCATCTGCACACCCCGGTTATTGATGAACACAACATCCCAAAGACTCAAGCTTTCCCGTGGCCCGGGCAGTGGGCTGAGCACTGCAAAGTAGACGAAGAAAATTTGTAGCAATGGCGGGATATTGCGAAACGTCTCTATATAGACGGTCGCGATTTTGCGTATCAACCAGTTGGGTGACAGCCGCGCCACCCCGAGAATGAATCCGATAATGGTCGCCAGGATGATGCCGATTATGCTGACCAGCAGCGTATTGAGCAGGCCGACCCAGAAGACCCGACCATAAGAGTCGCTCTCGCTGTAATCGATCAGGTGTTGGGAGATGCCGAAGCCGGCTGCGTTATCGAGAAAACCGAAGCCTGACGTGATGCCCCGGTGGGCAAGATTGGTCTGGGTGTTGTGAAACAGAAACCAGCCGATCCCTACTACAGTTATTACGGCGATGACCTGGAACAACCAGGCACGCGCCTGCGGATCCGTGAGCAGCGAGCCGCGCGCGGCTCCTGCTTTGGCAATGGTTCGCATCAAGAAACCTCATACGGCGCTGCCGGTGCCTTGGCACCGGCTGTGCTCATCCTTGAAACAAGGCCGGCTGTGCGCCGGCCCAGCTCGGTCAACGCACCGGCGGTGCGTACTGCAGACCTCCATTGGTCCAGAGCGCGTTCAGGCCGCGCTCGATCTTCAGATCACTACCGGAACCGATGTTGCGTTCGAACACTTCACCGTAGTTACCCACTTGCTTGACGATTTGAACCGCCCAGTCCTTAGGCAATTTCAGATCCTTGCCGTATTCACCTTCGGCACCCAGCAGACGCGCCACATCAGGATTCTTGGTGTTCTTAGCTTTCTCTTCGACATTCGCCGAAGTGAGACCCAGCTCCTCTGCGTTGATCATGCCGTACAGCGCCCAGCGAACGATGTCGAACCACTCTTCATCGCCTTGGCGTACAGCCGGGCCGAGCGGCTCTTTGGAAATGACTTCCGGCAACACCACATACTCGCCCGGCTTCGCCAGCTTGATGCGCTGGGCGTAGAGCTGAGATTGGTCAGAGGTGAGCACGTCGCAACGCCCTGACTCCAACGACTTGGCGCTTTCGTCAGAGGTGTCATAGGTGATCGGTGTGTATTTGAGGTTGTTGGCGCGGAAATAATCGGAAAGATTGAGTTCGGTGGTAGTGCCGGCCTGGATGCAGACAGTCGCGCCGTCCAGCTCCTTGGCGCTCTTTACGCCCAGCTCCTTGTTCACTAGGAAGCCTTGCCCGTCGTAATAGGTCACGCCAGCGAAATTCAGGCCCATCGCAGCATCACGGGAACTGGTCCAGGTGGTGTTACGCGACAACACGTCGACCTCACCGGACTGCAACGCCGTGAAGCGTTCCTTGGCCGTCAGCGGGCTGAACTTGACCTTGCTCGCATCGCCGAACACCGCAGCCGCAACGGCCCGGCAGACATCCACGTCGATTCCCTTGTACTCGCCTTTGGCATCGGTATAGGAGAAGCCTGGTAGCCCGTCGCTGACGCCGCATTGCACGAAGCCCTTGCTCTTCACGGCGTCCAGCGTTGCCCCTGCCTGAACCAAGCCGCTTGCGCCTAAAAGTGTCGCGGCACCAAGCACGGCCAGTGTGGATTTAGCCCTTATCATCGAAACCTCCAGTTTGCTTTTATTCTTGTGGTCAGAGTCTTCCGCCTGGATCACAGACTGCCGCTCGATACCTTTCGAGGAGGCGAAGAAGAAACTGACCTCAGTCTAGCCGCCGTTTGATTATCAGCAACTCCTCCCGAGACGCAGTTTGCAGAAGTGCTGATGACTTCCGGCGCATTGGGCAAATCAGACAAAGCAAGCGGCGTACCAGAACCGTGAAAGCCCCTTGCGGGCCGCCGTGCGCTTCATTGCCGAGCTCAGTAAAGGTAACCTCGCCATAAATTGCTGCTTTTTTCTCTGCGCCCGCACCAACCTGGCGCGCCACCCGAACGGAGCCCATCATGAGTGACCCGCTGATCATCGAGCCCGCAACCGCCGCTGACGCATGCGTTATCTGGCTGCATGGCCTTGGCGCTGACCGCTACGACTTCCTGCCCATCGTTGAGGCCTTACAACAGCGGCTGACGACGACCCGCTTCGTGCTGCCCCAAGCACCGACTCGCGCCGTCACCATCAATGGTGGCTGGGCCATGCCAAGCTGGTACGACATTGTCGCGATGAGCCCCGCCCGCGCTATCGACCAGGCGCAACTGGAGCAGTCAGCACAAAGCGTGATCGACCTGATCGAGGCACAGCGTGACAGCGGCATCGATCCCGCCCGCATCTTTCTGGCCGGTTTTTCTCAGGGTGGCGCTGTCGTCTACCACACCGCGTTCCTGCGCTGGCCCGGCCCGTTGGGTGGCGTCATCGCGCTTTCCACCTATGCACCGACCTTCAATCCCGACCTGAAGCTGTCGCCAATGCAGGCCGCTCTACCGGTACTGGCGCTACACGGTTCGAACGATGGTGTCGTGCTGCCCGCGATGGGGCGCGCCGCCTATGAATGCCTGATTCAGAACCAGGTGCAGGCACAGTGGAAGGACTACCCGATGGCTCATGAGGTGGTGCCCGGCGAAATTCGTGATATCGGCGAATGGCTTGCCGCTCGGCTGGATTGAAATCCGCCGCAATAGTTGACCCGCTTCAAGAAAAAAATGTGACGCTGCTCGCCTATCCAGGTGAGCAAATGCAACTACGCTTGGCACGGGTAGAGCAAAACTCGATGCGCCTGCCGTTGTAGCGAGCATCGCGGCCAGAAGAAGCCGACCTAGCCAGTCTTGAAGGGACGCATGATGGCCACGACGACGGTGTCATCCGAGCGGATGGTGCAGCCATGAACCCGGCCAGTTGGCGGGTGGAAATGCAACACCTTAAAAAGGCGCGACTATTGGACAGGGTGGACGAGCCCTGCCTGCGCCTGTTGCAGGAAGTGTTCGAGCCATGCACGGTGGCGCTTGGCGAGATCCTGCTAACGCCGCACGAACACAACCACTACCTCTATCTGGTTCTCAGCGGCGAGCTGGCGGTTCACCTGGATTCGCTCGAAGGCAGCCCGGTTCGCTCAATCGGCCCTGGCGACTGCGCTGGCGAAATCAGCTTCATGGATGATCTGCAGCCGTCAGCCTACGTCCTTGCCCTTGAGGATTGCGTCTTGCTGCGCGTGCATCGACGCTCGATGCAGTTGCTGACCCGCTCGCCACAGTTGATGCAGAACCTGGCCGAACTGCTCTGCCAGCGTGTGCGACTGAGTGACCGGCTGATCATCAACAGCGAGCAAAACGCCAACATCGACAAACTGACCGGCTCATTCAATCGCCGCTGGCTGGAGCATATCTACGGGCGCGAAAGTGCCCGTTGCGCACTCGGTGGTCAGCCGCTGTCGTTGCTCATGCTCGATGTTGATCGTTTCAAAGAATACAACGACAGACACGGCCACCTGGCTGGCGATCATGCGCTCTGCCTGGTGGTCAACACGCTCGGCAAGTTGCTGCGCCCAGCCGACAGCCTGGTGCGCTATGGCGGTGAAGAGTTCGTGGTGCTGCTGCCGGAAATGGCCTTCAGCGATGCGCGAAACGTCGCAGAGCGGTTGCGCGGCAGTCTTGCAGATATCACCTCGTTCCATTCGCCGATCGGGTTATTGCCGGGCGTAACCATCTCGATCGGCGTCGCACCGATGCGATTGAACGATGATCTGAATAGCCTCATCAACGTGGCTGACCGCGCGCTCTACCGTGCCAAGGAGTCTGGCCGAAATCGCGTTTGCGGATAACAGAGCGACAGTCGACCATCCCGGAGCAATACTTCGCCGTATCTGCTTCTTGCATTACACTGGCAGGCAAATCTTACAAGACACAGACGAGAAGACCGTGCTCAAAGCACTCAAGAAGATGTTTGGCAAAGGCTTGAATGAGCCTGCTGCCACCGAAGCTGAAAGCAGCACCTCAACACAGCAAGGCGTTAACGACCAGGTGCAGGTCGAAAAGACCGAAACGCAGCAGGATATTTCCCCAAAGTCGCACAGCAAGCCGCGCCGCGAGCGGGCAAGCAAGCCACCCGTACCACCCGCGCCAGTCTGGAAATTGGAAGATTTCACGGTTGAGCCCGCAGAAGGCAAGACCCGATTTCACGACTTCAAGCTCGCCCCCGAGCTGATGCATGCCATCCACGACCTTGGTTTTCCTTATTGCACGCCCATCCAGGCGCAGGTCCTCGGCTTTACGCTCAAGGGCCGTGATGCAATTGGTCGAGCCCAGACCGGCACCGGCAAAACCGCCGCGTTCCTAATCTCGACCATCACGCAGTTGCTGCAGACCCCGCCACCGAGCGATCGTTACATGGGCGAGCCTCGCGCGCTGATCATCGCGCCGACCCGGGAACTGGTGGTTCAAATCGCCAATGACGCCCTGGACCTGACGAAATACACCGGTTTGAACGTCATGAGTTTTGTCGGCGGCATGGACTTCGACAAGCAGCTCAAAGCGCTCGAGTCCCGCTATTGCGACATTCTGGTGGCGACACCGGGACGCCTGCTGGACTTCAATCAGCGCGGCGAAGTGCACCTGGACATGGTTGAAGTCTTGGTGCTCGACGAAGCGGATCGCATGCTGGACATGGGCTTCATCCCGCAGGTTCGCCAGATCATTCGCCAGACGCCCCCCAAGAGCGAACGCCAGACGCTGCTGTTCTCGGCCACTTTCACCGAAGACGTGATGAACCTCGCCAAGCAATGGACCACGGAACCGGCAATCGTCGAGATCGAGGCGGTCAATGTCGCCAGCGACACGGTCGAACAGCACGTGTACGCCGTGGCAGGCAGCGACAAATACAAGCTGCTTTATAACCTGATCACCCAGAACAACTGGACGCGCGTAATGGTCTTTGCCAACCGCAAGGACGAAGTGCGCCGCATCGAAGAGCGTCTGACACGCGACGGCATCAGCGCCGTGCAGATGTCGGGAGACGTACCGCAACACAAGCGCATCCGCGCGCTGGAAGGTTTCCGCGAAGGCAAGATCCGTGTCATGGTGGCCACCGACGTTGCCGGCCGCGGCATTCACGTCGACGGTATCAGTCACGTGATCAATTTCACCCTGCCGGAAGTGCCGGATGACTATGTTCACCGCATCGGCCGTACTGGCCGGGCCGGGGCCAGCGGCACCTCGATCAGCTTCGCAGGCGAAGATGATGCCTTTGCCCTGCCGGCGATCGAGGCATTATTAGGTCGGACGATCAGTTGCGAGATGCCGCCTGCCGAACTGCTGGCAGCAGTCCCACCCAGGCGCTAAGCACTGATGAAACGAAAAGGCGAAGCGGACATGGCTTCGCCTTTTTGCATTCAGGGCCTCGGCTGCTACCAGCATGACGCAGATCACCGCCCAAACCGTACAAGCCTCTAGAGTGGAATGAAATCATTCATATAGGGAGTCGCTTTTATGGAGCGCATCGACTTCATGCTGTTACTCATCATTACCAGCTTCGTCCTGATGGGTGTCGGTTTCAATTTCCGTGAGCGAGGCTGGGGGATCGCGTTGCTCGGACTGGGCATTGTCTGCGTGATGTCGACGCTGTTCTACAAAATGCAGATCGCGTTCGGCTAGTCAGCCGGCCCCTGGCGCCAGCGATCGGCTGCTGCCTGGTCGCTGCAACGACCTTCGACCCAGCGCGCGCCCGCCGGGGTGTCTTCTTTTTTCCAGAAAGGCGCGCGGGTCTTCAGATAATCCATAACGAATCGGCACCCATCAAACGCCGCCTCTCGATGGGCGCTGGCCGCGCCGACGAAAACGATCGGCTCGCCGGGCTCCAGTCGCCCTACCCGATGCAGAATCTCCAGCGTCAGCAGCGGCCAGCGGTCTGCCGCCTCGTCGATGATTTTCTGCAGCGCCTTCTCGGTCATACCTGGGGCATGCTCAAGGAACATTCCGGCGACGTCACGACCGTCATTGAAATCACGTACGTAACCGACGAAACCGGTAACCGCACCGATGCCGAGATTGGCCGCATGCAAAGCGTTGAGCTCGGCGCCTGGATCGAATGGGCCCTGCTGGACTCGTACGCCCATGGTCAGCCTCCCGTTACGGTGGGAAAAAATGCCACTTCATCGCCGTCGGCTAATGGCTCCTCAAGGCTGCACAACTCCTGATTGCGCGCGCACATCAGGTTCTGCTCGCCTAGCACCGCCCACTCAGCGCCGCGCGCCAGCAATCGCAAGCGAAGGTCGTCGACGCATTGCCAGGAGGCGTCCCAGTCCAACCGCTCTGAATCGCGACCCAGTGTCTCGCGATAACGCGCAAAAAACTGCACCTGGATCATGCCGGCACCTGCCAGTGACCACTCTTGCCGCCCAGCTTTTCCAACAGTCGAACGCCCTCGATCACCATGCCCTTGTCGACCGCCTTGCACATGTCATAGATCGTCAGCGCAGCGATACTTGCCGCGGTCAGCGCTTCCATTTCCACACCTGTCTGGCCTGCCAGCTTGCAGCGCGCCTCGATCCTCACGCAATCGTCGCCGTCCGGCTGCAGATCGAGCTTGATGCTGGTCAGCAATAGCGGGTGACAAAGCGGGATCAGGTCATGAGTCTTTTTCGCCGCCTGAATGCCGGCGATTCGGGCAACCGCGAAGACGTCGCCCTTCGGATGCCCGCCTTGCTGGATCATCTGCAGGGTTTCGGGAAGCATGCGAACCCTGGCCTCCGCCACCGCCTCGCGTGCCGTGACGGCCTTGGCGGTTACGTCGACCATGTTGGCCCGCCCTTGGGAATCGAGATGGGTGAGCATTTTTCATCCTGCTAAAACTGTGGGGGTCCCGCAGTTTAGCGCAGCTGGAGGCTGGAAGCTGGCCGCCCGTTTCCTTCCAGGTCAGCCTTGGCTCAGCCTCCTGCGGCTCTTTTACATATGCGCCTCGGCATACTCGGCCAGGACCGAACGGGGAACGCCTTGCAAGGTGATGTGCATCCCGTGCGGGAAATCCTTGAAACGTTCGGTGAGGTAGGTGAGCCCCGAGCTGGTTGCAGACAGGTAAGGCGTATCAATCTGTGCCAGGTTACCGAGGCAAACCACCTTCGACCCGCTACCGGCGCGGGTAATGATGGTCTTCATCTGGTGCGGGGTTAGGTTCTGGCATTCATCGATAAGGATCAGGCTCTGCTGGAAGCTGCGTCCGCGAATGTAGTTGAGCGATTTGAACTGCAGCGGCACCTTTTGCAGGATGTAGTCGACGCTGCCATGGGTGCTTTCGTCGTCCATATGCAGCGCTTCGAGGTTATCGGTTATCGCACCCAGCCAGGGCTCCATCTTTTCCGCCTCGGTGCCCGGCAGAAAGCCGATGTCTTCATCCAGCCCCTGCACGCTGCGTGTTGCGATGATGCGGCGGTAGCGCTTGCTCACCACCGTCTGCTCGATGGCCGCTGCCAAGGCCAGAATCGTCTTGCCCGATCCGGCGGCGCCCGACAGATTGACCAGATGGATGTCCGGATCAAGCAGTGCGAACAGCGCCAGTGCCTGGTGAATATCCCGCGGCTTCAGGCCCCAGGCTTCCTGATGCAGCAAGGGCTCCTGATGCATGTCGAGCAATAGGAGCTCGTCAGCCTTGATACCCTTGATCCAGCCAACGAAGCCTTGCTCATCGAGGATGAACTCGTTGATGTGCACCGCGGGCAAGTTGTCGATCAACTGTACCCGGTGCCAGGTGCGGCCGTGCCCCTGGTGCGTATCGACCTTACTGACCCTGTCCCAAAACGACCCGCTAAGGCTGTGGTAGCCGCGTGACAGCTGCCCGACATCGTCGACCAGCTTGTCGGTGTGGTAGTCCTCAGAGGCGACACCGCAGGCACGCGCCTTCAGCCGCATGTTGATGTCATTGGTGACCAAGACCACCGGAACGCCCGCGCTGCGACGCTGCAGGTCCACGACCTGATTGATGATCTTGTTGTCGTTGAGATCCTCTGGCAGGCCGCTCGAATCGGTGACTTTGCTCATCAGGATCGACAAGCTGCCGCACGGGCCGCTTTTCTCACGCTGGATGGGAACGCCAAGTTCAACTTCTTCAGGGGTAGCATCACCCAGCACTTTGTCGATCAGGCGAATCGTCTGTCGACACTCCGCCGCCACGCTGTGCTTGCCGGTCTTGAGCTGGTCCAGCTCTTCAAGCACGGTCATTGGGATGGCGACCTGATGCTCCTGGAAATTCAATAGCGCGTTGGGGTCGTGAATCAGAACGTTGGTATCGAGAACGTAAAGGGTGGGCTGAGTTGCGCGGGGTCTGCCGTAGTCATCCATACGCGATCACCTTTTCGGAGCCGGTTCGACGGAGGGCCAAAGCACTCCGCCGCAGAAAGAACCACCGTGCGCAAGATGAGCGGACTTGGGTAGCAGGGGCTTGGGGCCACCCAGAGGCCGCCACCTGTGAGTGCAGGTTTCGGCGGTCTTGCACCAGGTAATACCGCAAAAAAGATGACAGGAAAAAGTCTTTTTCGACCTGATGATGTTTTTTTAACGAAACGACGGATTAGGCTTGGCGCAGCCCTGTTCGAGGACTAGTCTCGTTAATCAACCTGTGCGTTTTCGTCGCACCGGTTCACCTCCGCTGTCACGTGAACCAGCTCTGGAAATCCGGCCAGTTGCGCTTTGTAGCAATCGGCCGAGTATGGCTGGTGAGTAACGACGCTGACGATGCAACTGTATTGCGCTCGCCCGACTCGCCACAGGTGCAAGTCAGTCACGTCGGTATCCGGCACTCGCTCCAACTGTTCCCGTACTCGTTGCACCAGCGGGTCGTCCATTTCCCGGTCCAGCAATGCCTTCGTCGTTTCACGCAACAAGCCTTTGGCCCAGATCAGGATCACGATCGCACCGATGATGCCCATCAGCGGATCCAGCCAACCCCAACCGAAGTATTTGCCTCCCAGCAAGGCCACAATCGCAGCGACTGAGGTCAGGCCATCAGTCAATACATGGATGAAAGCCGCATGACGGTTCAAGTCCTTTCCTGACGCGCTTGAGTGATCGTGATCGTGATCGTGATCGTGATCGTGGCCATGATGGTGGTGCTGGTCGCGCAGCAACCAGGCTGACAGCATATTCACCAACAAACCGATCGCCGCGACCCATAGCGCCTCGTCAAAACCGATCGGCGCCGGTGACCAGAAGCGCACTAGCGACTCACCGATCATCAGCAATGCCACCATGACCAGCAAGACAGCGCTGGCAAAACCCGCCAGCACCTCGATTTTCCAGGTACCAAAGGCAAAACGTCGATCATGCACATAGCGTCGAGCCAACCAGTAGGCAGTTGCCGCCATGCCGATAGCCACCATGTGTGACGCCATATGCCAACCGTCTGCCAGCAATGCCATCGAATTGAACCAGTAGCCGGCAATGATCTCTGCGACCATCGTCAGGCCGGTTAACAGCACCACCGCCCAAGTCTGTTTTTCCGCGCCCTGTTCCAGAGGACGGTAATCGTGCGAGGGCTGCCAGTGCGCGTGGTTGCAGTCGGTCATGTTTCCTCCTTCGTCAAATCACAGAAAAGCGTGCCCCCTCGCCCCGAGTCAAGGTCAACTCCTAATCGAGGCCATAGCTGGAGCGGCGGTGGGTATACCGCCTAGAATCCGCTCACATCAAAGGAGACCGTTGCATGCTGATGGTGATTTCCCCAGCCAAGACACTGGATTACGACACCCCACCCACAACCCAACGTTTCACCCAGCCCGAACATTTGGATCACGCGCAGGCGCTGATCAGTCAACTGCGCGATATGTCGCCTCAACAGATCAGCGAACTGATGCACCTGTCCGATAAGCTCGCGGCGCTCAACGTCGCTCGCTATGGCAGCTGGGATTCAGACTTTACGCCGGGTAACGCCAAGCAGGCGCTGCTTGCGTTCAAGGGCGACGTCTACACTGGACTGAACGCCAATGACCTCACCGAAGAAGATCTCGATTTCGCCCAGCACCACCTGCGTATGCTGTCCGGGCTCTATGGCGTGCTGCGACCACTGGATCTGATGCAGCCCTATCGTCTGGAAATGGGCACAAAGCTGGCCAATCCACGCGGCAAGGATCTTTACGCTTTCTGGGGCGAACGGATAAGCGAGTGGCTCAACGAAGCACTGGCGGCGCAGGGTGACGACGTACTGCTCAACCTGGCATCAAAAGAATACTTCAGTGCTGTGAAACGCAAGGCGCTGAATGCCCGGGTGATCGACGTTGACTTCAAGGATATGAAGAACGGCCAATACAAGATCATCAGCTTCTACGCAAAGAAAGCCCGGGGCCTGATGAGCCGCTTCGTCATCAAGGAACGCGTCCAGGATCCTGAGCAGCTGAAAGTCTTTGATTACGACGGCTATCGTTATTGCCCTGACAGCTCGACCCCTGACCACTTGGTCTTTTTACGAGACGCTCAGGACTGAAAGCAGCGCCACCCCCTCGTTCTTAACGCTGGAGGAGTCACATCTCCCGCAAAAAACACTGCCGCTGGTGCACCACGGACCTGGAACCTGCCGAGGATAAAGGCCTCCTGCGCCAGCGGACTGTCACTTTTTCGATGCCCGTCAAAAACTCCCCGATCGACGGCAGGCGTACGGGGAACTATCCGAAGGCACCTGCAATCATAAGCGCGTACCGGCATTTCCAGACGGAAAGGGACGTCGCACATGAACGTGCAGTGGAATTCAAAACAATGCATTCGGCTTGTCAGCCAGGACACACTTTTAGTGACGTCCGGCATGTCCGACAGAGGACAGACGGGCTGGATCGGCACGGTGTCAGTGCTTAGGCGAGACTGTCAAGCGCGCCAATTTCGGGCAGCTGGCCCACAGCAGAGCAGCACGGCTCCCGGCCTTTTCAAGATTGATGAAAGCCTTGCAGGCGCCCGCTTCGAATCCGCTATCCGCTCTGCATTAGCAAGTGCGGCGCCCATCGACTATCAGACAGCACCCCCCACATTCAGGCTCGGAGCACGCAGTTCGCCCCGAAAGCAGTTTTCCTGTTGGAAAACGGAACTTGACGGCACGCGGCACCTGAAGGCCCGACCAAGAAGCGCATGGCGAGCACAGACATCTGGCCGCCCACATGGACAAGAAGAACTTCCCCTTCTCAACGATTCAGGAGAAACAACATGATTCCGGTCATCCTCTCAGGCGGCAGCGGTTCCCGGCTTTGGCCTCTTTCGCGCAAGGCCTTTCCCAAGCAGTTCCTCGCCCTGACGGCCGAGCAAACACTGTTCCAGCAAACCATTGAGCGCCTGGCCTTTGAAGGCATGCAAGCGCCGCTGCTGGTCTGCAACAAGGAGCACCGGTTCATCGTTAAAGAGCAGCTGGCCGCACGAAAGCTTCAAACCCAAGGCCTCATGCTCGAACCCTTCGGCCGTAATACCGCGCCGGCGATTGCCATCGCCGCGATGAAGTTGCTTGCCGATGAGCGTGACGAGCTGCTGCTGGTGCTGCCGGCCGACCACGTCATCGAAGACCACAAAGCGTTCCAACGCTCTCTCGCCCTGGCCACCAATGCAGCCGAAAACGGCGGAATGGTCCTGTTCGGCATTCCAGCCACCAGCCCGGAAACTGGCTACGGTTACATCAAGTGCGATCACCAGGGGCGCAACGGGCTGCCAGAAGGCGTCAACCGCGTCACCCAGTTCGTCGAAAAGCCGGACGAGGTGCGCGCTCAGGAATACGTCGACTCCGGTGACTACTACTGGAACAGTGGCATGTTCCTGTTCCGTGCCAGTGTGTTCCTTGACGAGCTGAAGAAGCACGACCCGGACATCTACGACACCTGCTGGGTGGCGCTGGAGCGCAGCATCAAGAATGGCGAAGAACTGCTGATCGATCCAGCCACCTTTGCCTGCTGCCCGGACAATTCGATCGACTATGCCGTGATGGAAAAAACCGAACTGGCATGCGTCGTGCCGATGTCGGCAGGCTGGAGCGATGTGGGCTCCTGGTCATCGCTTTGGGATGTTCTTGAAAAGGACGAAAACGGTAACGTGACCCGCGGCGACGTGATTGTCGAAGACAGCCGCAACTGTCTCGTGCACGGTAACGGCAAGCTGGTCACCGTGGTTGGCCTGGATAATATCGTAGTGGTCGAGACCAAGGACGCCACCATGATCGCCCATAAGGACAAGGTCCAGGACGTCAAGAAGCTGGTGAACAAGCTCGACGCCATGAAGCGCTCCGAAACGCAGAATCACTGCGCTGTCTATCGCCCCTGGGGCTGGTACGACTCGGTCGATATGGGCGGCCGCTTCCAGGTCAAGCGGATCTGCGTCAACCCGGGCGCCCAGCTGTCGTTGCAGATGCACCATCATCGCGCCGAGCATTGGATCGTCGTTTCCGGCACTGCCCAGGTGACCTGCAATGACAAGACGTTCCTGCTCACCGAGAACCAGTCCACCTACATTCCGGTGACGTCCATTCACCGCTTGGCCAACCCTGGCAAAATTCCGCTGGAAATTATCGAAGTCCAGTCGGGTAGCTATCTGGGCGAGGATGATATCGAGCGGCTGGACGACGTCTATGGCCGCGCGCCAAATGACGTGGCCAGCCAATCGGCTCGCTAAAAATCAGATATGGCCAAAAAACCGCGCCGGATCAGGCGCGGTTTTTTTATTAACGGTTGTTTTACGGCGGCTAGAACTGCTGAACCCGCTTGTTTGCGCCAGCCAGAGCCTGGTCAGAAAATTTTTCGTTACAGCTCAAGCTGGGGCTTTCCTTTTTCAATAACTCGCGCAGTCAGATTTCATACGAGCTACATCGCACTTAACTACCGGGCTGAATACAGTTTTAACGTCACACTTGTTTAGCCCAGGCCGCTTGCAGTACTGTCTCCCCTATCGCATACGCACCCAATTCGAGCCGGGCCTCATTTCAAGCCCAGAAGCTCGCGCCCCTTAGCGCGCCGCGCTGAAAATAAACTTTAATAAAGAGGCAACACAAGACGTGACAAAAGAAGAACTACGCGCCGAACTGGAGAAACAAGCCAACCGTTTCCAAGCTGTCTACGGTGGTGAAATCACGACCTATGCCGCGCAGCCTGATCCAGAACGAAAGCCATGGCGTAAAAAGCCGACCGTTCATGATCAAGTATTCAAGGCCGAGCTGCAGAAGATCGAGAAAGAGTTGTCAGAACAAGCCCCAGAGGCCAGGTGAACTGCGGCAATGCGCACCGCAAGCATAGCCGTCAGAAACAAGCAGCCGTAGCTGATTGATTCTGCTCAGCGCTTACCGCCCAATAAAGAGCCCAAAAGCCCTCGTGCCAACTGCCGACCTAACTGCGTCGCAGCCTGGCGCATTGCGCTCTTGAATACCTGCCCGGCCATATCGCCTAACGCATCGGTCACACCGTTTTTTGATGCAGCAGCCTTTGCTTGTGGCTGGTTCTCGGAAGCTTGCTTGGCCCGCTCGAGCAATATCTCGTAAGCAGATTCACGGTCGACCGGCCTGTCGTAACGGCCTCTCAGCGGCGAACTGGCGATCAGGTCCTGTCTCTCGCGCTCGGTTAGCGGCCCGATGCGCGACTGAGGGGGTGCGACGGCAACACGCTGGGCCATCGCCGGCGTACCTTTGTCCTCGAGGCCACCGACCAGCGCTTCACCGGTTCCTAGACCGGACAAGGTGTCCAGCGATGAAAACGCCGGGTTGGCGCGGAAACCGTCCGCCACCGCACGCAACGCTTTCTGCTCCTTGACCGTGTAGGCCCTGAGTCCGTGCTGCACGCGCAAGCCCAACTGAGCCAACACATCATCCGGCAGATCCGTTGGGCTCTGGGTGACGAAATAGACGCCAACGCCCTTCGAGCGAATCAGCCTGACCACTTGCAGCAACCTGTCCTGCAAAGCTTTCGGGGTGCCGTTGAACAGCAGATGCGCTTCGTCGAAGAACAGCGCGAGCAGTGGTCGATTGGCATCACCGCGCTCGGGGAGCTGTTCGAACAACTCCGCCAACAGCCACAGCAAAAAGGTTGCATAGACTTTGGGGGCCTGATGGACGAGCTGGCTGGCGTCGAGTAGATGAATCCGTCCGCGCCCGTCGCTCGCAGGCTGCAGAATGTCTTCGAGCGCGAGCGCCGGCTCACCAAACAGCGCCTCGGCGCCCTGTTGCTCCAGTGTTGCCAGCCGCCGTAACAGCGCCTGGGATGATGCGCTCGTTAGCAAGGCCGCATCCTCACCAAGCATCTCCGGATACTGTTTCAGATGAGCAAGTAGGGACTTGAGATCTTTCAGGTCGAGTAGCAGCAGCGCTTCGCGATCAGCCACCTTGAAGGCCGCATAGAGCGCCGCCTGCTGGCTGTCGCTCAGCTCCAGTAGGTTGCCCAGCAACAAGGGCCCCATCTCTGTCAGCGTGGTCCTCAGCGGATGACCGCTCACACCGTGCACGTCCCACAAAGTCACCGGATAGGCCTGAGGGCGATGATCGAGCCAGGGCATGCTGGCGATCCGCTCGGTGATCTTTCCTTGCGGGTCGCCAGCGGCGCCCAGGCCACATAAATCGCCTTTGATATCCGCTGCGAAAACAGCGACGCCAGCATCGCTGAACTGCTCAGCGAGGCGCTGCAAGGTCACGGTTTTTCCGGTGCCGGTGGCGCCGGCGATCAAACCGTGGCGGTTGGCCAGATGCAGCGGGTGCACGTTGGGCTCGCCCGTCGCGTCAGCGCCCAGTAACAGGCAATCTGTCTGTTTCATCGCAGGCCTCGAACTGAACAATGGATTGTTCTGCAATGTCAGTCAGCCGGTCTCGCGCTGCTGGCTTGAGCATTGACGACATCGCTACTTATGCTGTCGTCGACAATGTTATCGAACGCATCAAGGTAACGTTTCCAGAGCACTTCAGCACCTGGAAAGTCAGTGCCCAACTCTGGCCCCAGCCGATCCGGATCGTAACGTTGAGTACAACCGCTTCCGATGATCGGTGGCGCTTTCGCGCCAGCCTTGTCCAGTGGGTTGGTCATTTCACCTCCCGCGCCGATAGCGATGGATCAGTTGAATACCAGTGTCTTGTTGCTATGCACCAGCACTCTCTCTTCCAGGTGATAGCGCAAACCACGGGACAACACCATCTTTTCCACGTCCTTGCCCAGCCGAACCATGTCCTCGATGCTGTCTCTGTGGCTGACGCGCACCACGTCCTGCTCGATGATCGGCCCGGCATCGAGCTCTTCGGTTACATAGTGGCAGGTCGCACCAATGAGTTTGACCCCCCGCAGCGAGGCCTGATGGTAGGGCTTTGCACCGACGAACGACGGCAGAAAGCTGTGATGGATGTTAATCACCCGTTGCGCATATTCCTCGCAGAGCTCAGCCGGCAGAATTTGCATGTAGCGCGCCAATACGATCGCGTCGGCCCGCTGCTCGCGAACCAGGCGCGACACTTCGGCAAAAGCCTCTTCCTTGCGTCCCGGCTGGACGGGCACATGGAAATACGGAATGCCATGCCACTCGACCATGCTGCGCAGATCGTCGTGGTTGGAGATTACACAAGGAATGTCGCAATCCAGTTCCCCGCTGTGCCAACGATGCAACAGATCGGCGAGGCAGTGCGACTCGCGGCTGGCCATCAGTACTACCCGCTTGCGCTGGGCAGAGTCGGTGATGCGCCATTCCATGGAAAACTCGCGCGCGATTGGCGCAAACGCTTGGCGAAAGCCATCGAGATCAAAAGGCAGAGAGTCGGCCCGGATCTCATGTCGCATGAAGAACCAGCCGCTCTGATGATCGGAATGGTGATTGGCTTCGGTGATCCAGCCATTGTAGGTCGCCAGGAAATTGCCGACCTTGGCCACAATGCCGACGCCGTCGGGACAGGCGATAACCAGCCTGAAAGTGCGCATTTTTAAGTTAACTCCGGCTTACCCATAAAGATGCGGCATTCTAGCTCAGCGAAGAAAACTGCCACCATATTATTCAACCCGTACCACAGCATGCCCTGTGCTGTTGCTACTCTCAGGTCAGGATGAATCATTCGATTGCACGAAGATCATGATTAAACCGCAATAACCGAAGGGATAAGTTGCCTGGCGCTGCTCAGCGGGCGGAGGAACGCAACACTGAAGAGGATTCCAAACACCCGGGCGGGGTAAATAAGCGTGACGTGGCCCGACGCAACCTTTGTTTATGTGCACTACTTCACCGATGCCAGATTTAACTAGTGCACCTCGCGCCATACACAAAAGATGAAACAAAGTGAGCAAACTTTACCCAAACCAACATTTACTTGTCCGCAGCAGCTGTCTATGATTGCGGTCACTTGCGTTCAAACCTATACCAAGGAAGTGACATGTCGCTGATCAATGAATACCGCGCCACTGAGGAAGCTATCAAGGAACTACAGGAGCGCCTGAAATCCTTGTCAGCAGATGACAAGCTGAAAAAGGAACTCGAGTTTGAAGGCAAACTGCGCGAACTGATGGGCGAATATCAGAAGTCTCTTCGCGACATTATCGCTCTGCTCGACCCCGATGCCCGCAGCAACAAGCCGCTGCGTGCATCCAAAGCACCTACCGCGACCAAGCGCGCCCGTCGCGTCAAGCAGTACAAGAACCCTCACAACGGTGAAGTGATTGAAACCAAAGGTGGCAATCACAAAACGTTGAAAGAATGGAAAGCACAATGGGGTTCCGACGAGGTTGAAAGCTGGGCCACCTTGTTGGGCTAAGTTTCAACGCCGTACCCAAAAGCCATCTGACGCAGTCATGCTGCTTCAGATGGCTTTTTTGTTCTCTGACCAGGCATCTTCACAGCATGTAACGCTCACGCAAGCCGCGAGCATGTATTGACCATTGCTGCAGCAAACGCGCTTGTTCGGGCGTAGCTGAGGGCAACAAAGTCTGCACAGTTCTTTCAAACTGCTCCAAGGTGTTCGGAGCGCCGAACTCGGCTTTCATCAAGCGCTGCTGGCAGAAGGCATGCCACTGCTCGGCTTCAGCGAGTGATAAACACTCGGGAAAGTTACGCGCGCGATAGCGGAAATGCAGCTCTGGCAAGCGCGGGTCATCAAACGGCAGTGCGGCGCCTGTCGAAAGCGGCGGGGTACCTCGTACCTGCTCGCACAGGCGCCGGTCGCGTTCATTGAAAAAGCCGTCATACAATTGCTGCTCCGGATCGGACGAACCCGTAAAGACATCCTCTTGGTAGATGTCGGCAAGCTTCCAGCTCCACTCCGGTTCGCGCCCACGTAACTCGGTCGCTCTCGACTCGCAACATTGGATATCCAGTCCCAGCCGCACAATATCCGATGGCCGCAGGACGCTCATTGGTGCCAGCACGGGGCAGCGGTTCATGTGTACGAGTTTCAAGGGAATCGGAAGTTTCTCGCCCAAGTCTTCCCGACGGGTATAGAGCCGTTCGCGAATGGTCTCGACCTGTTCTTTCCACAACGGCGTGCAGTCGGCATTCAGGTCGCAAACGATCAGTGCATTACGGTTACGAGGATGCCAGGCCAGCGGCAGTACCACCGATAGAAAATGTCGTGCCGCGGAAAACCGACCCGATATATGCACCATCGGTTTTAGAAGTTGGACCTGTTCGATCACCGCATGTTTACGCCGTAGCTTGTAGAGATAGTCATAAAGACGCGGTTGTCGCTCGCGAATCAGGCGAGCCAACGCAATCGTCGCCCGCACGTCTGACAGTGCATCGTGAGCATTCTCGTGTTCGAGCCCGTTAGCCGCACTGAGCCGCTCCAGCTTCAAGGTGACTCGCCCCTCCTCTTCCGGCCAGACGATGCCTTCCGGACGCAATGCACAGGCGGTACGAATCAGGTCAATGAGGTCCCAGCGACTGTTGCCGCCCTGCCATTCACGCGCATAGGGATCGAAGAAGTTGCGATAGAGGCTATAGCGCAGCACCTCATCATCGAAGCGCAAGCTGTTGTACCCCGCGCCACAAGTGCCTGGCACAGCCAGCTCATGGTGCAGCCGGGCCACGAACTCAGCCTCGCACAGGCCTTTTTCCGCTAGCGTGGCAGGCGTGATTCCCGTGACCAGGCACGCAGCGGGGTGCGGGAGAATGTCATCGCTCAGCCGGCAATAGATGTTCAGCGGTTCGCCAACTTCCTCCAGCGCCTCGTTGGTGCGGATGCCGGCCACTTGCACAGGCCGGTCACAGCGAGGCGATATGCCGGTTGTTTCGAAGTCGTACCAAAAGATACTTGAGATCAAGGGAGCTTCCTTCTCGATTGTCGGCCCCAGTCTAACGCGCCAGACCCGGCCTTACCGAATGGACCGGCGCCTCGTGGAGATGGGGTTTGAACATTGACCTGAATATCTCGCTGGCGCATCAATCAAAGTGCCAAGCCGGTTATGGCCGCCGACGTCATTCAATGGTTTCATTCAGCAGGAGCGCTTCCGCCAGGCGTTGCTCGGTACGCCATGTGCGCATAGCATCCAGTCCCCCATTTACGAGCCAGAGCCGTGCAATCCGCCCCTTCAGCCACAGCCTTGCTGGATAACACGCACCGTGTCGAAACGCCGGAAGGTATCGATTTGCTCCTCCATCCAGCCGGACTGGTCCCTCGCGCCTTGGCATTTGCACTGGATCTGCTGATACGGGGCGCGCTGTTGGCGGCTTTGGGTTTTGCGTTCGCTTTGCTGGGCAAGTTCGGCATGGGTGTTGGGGCGTTGCTGCTGTTTCTGGTGCAGTGGTGGTACATGGTGCTGTTCGAAGTGCTGAACCAGGGACGCACCCCGGGCAAACAATGGTTGGGGCTTCGCGTCATCCATGATGACGGCACGCCGGTCGGTTGGACTTCCTCCCTGACACGCAATCTGCTGCGTTTCGTCGACATGCTGCCGTTCGGCTATTTTCTCGGGGCTCTCTGCTGTCTCTGGCACCCATCATTCAAGCGCTTGGGCGACCTCGCCGCGGGCACCTTGGTGGTGTACCGCGAGCGCAACGTCAGCGCGCCAGCCTTGCCAGAAGCTGAAGCAGTAACGCCCCCGCTACCCCTGAAACTGGACGAGCAACATGCCCTGATCGCATTCGCCGAGCGCCATTCGACGCTCACGGCGCAAAGGCGACTCGAGCTGGCCTCGATCCTGGCCGAACCGCTGAAGATTGAACCTACACAGGCGGAAGCCCGGATCCACGGCATCGCCCGTAGCCTGGTGGGCCCGGCATGAAGCAAAGCCAGTTCGAAACCCGGCACCAGGCCGAGTGGCAGGCGTTCGAGGAGATGCTCAGGACATTGGAGCGCGGCAAAGCCCGCACGCCAGAAGCAGTCGCCGGCTTTCCGGCAGCCTATCGACGGCTTTGCCAGCAGCTGGCTCTGGCCCAGTCGCGCGGTTACAGCATGCGCTTCGTCGAGCGTCTGCAGCTGCTGGCTCAGCGCGGGCACCATCAGATGTATCGCCACCAGAGCCCGTTGAGTGGCCGCCTGCTCGGCTTCGTTCTGGGCGGTTTTGCCAGACTCGTTCGCACAGAGTGGCGCTATCTGGCAGCCGCGAGTCTGATTTTCTACCTGAGTCTGCTGGGTATGGCTGCGCTGGTGCTGGCCTTTCCGGAGCTGGTCTACAGCCTTATCAGCCCGGAACAGGTCGCAGAGATGGAAGCCATGTACGACCCTGACGCCATTCGGCTCGGCCGCTTCGGCGAGCGTGGTTCCGCTGACGACTGGGTCATGTTCGGTTACTACGTGATGCATAACATCGGCATCGCCTTCCAGACTTTTGCCGGAGGACTGCTGTTCGGCCTTGGCAGCCTGTTCTATCTGGTGTTCAACGGTTTGATCATTGGCGCTATTGCCGGCCACCTGACCGGCATCGGCTACGATCAGCCGTTTTGGTCATTCGTTATCGGTCATGGTGCGTTTGAACTGACCGCGATCACATTGGCGGGCGCAGCCGGGTTGAAACTGGGTGCTGCCCTCGTCGCCCCCGGCCGCCAAACACGCGGCGAGGCATTGCGCCTGGCTGCCGCCACAGCAGTGCGGCTGATCGTCGGGGCGACGTTTTTTCTCCTGATCGCAGCCTTTATCGAGGCGTACTGGTCGTCGATGACTTACCCCCCTGCCCCGGTCAAATACGCCGTCGGTGCTCTGTTGTGGCTACTGGTCGGAGTCTATTTGTCACGAAGTGGGCGACGTTTCCATGCGCCTGAATGATGCCAGCATGGCAATCCGCCCCCGCACTGCATGGGAGGCGCTGGATCTTGGCATCCTGCTGGCACGGCGTCATGCCGTATTGCTGATGAGCAGCTGGGCGCTGGTAACGTTGCCGATCTTCGCCCTGTTCAGTCTGTTGTTCTGGCAACACCCGACGCTTTCGTTGTTGCTGTTCTGGTGGTTCAAACCGCTCTATGAACGGCTGCCTCTGTTCATCCTGTCGCGAGCACTGTTCGGCGACACACCGTCGCTGCGCCAGAGCATCACGGCACTGCCCCCCCTGCTGCGTCCACAGTGGTTTTCCAGCGTGACATGGCGCCGCTTCAGCGTGACTCGCAGTTTCGATCTTCCGGTGCTACAGCTCGAGCAATTGGCCGGCTCGGCTCGTCAGCAGCGCCTCGCGGTGCTGGGACAACGAGACAGACGGGCCGCATTCTGGCTGACTTTGGTCGGCATGCATCTGGAGATGGGGCTCTGGTTTGGTGCGCTGGCGCTGATGTATATGCTCATCCCACAGCAGATGCTGGCGGACTGGGACTGGCAAGACCTGCTCGGCATGAACGGCGATTGGCTGTGGTTCGAACACCTGTCGAACCTGCTCTATGCGTTGGTGCTGGTAGTCTGGGAGCCAATATATGTCGCCAGCGGTTTTAGTCTTTACCTCAACCGCCGCACCACGCTTGAGGCCTGGGATATCGAACTGACGTTTCGTCGCCTGCAGGCACGCATGAAGTCGTTACTGCCGGTGCTGCTGGTGGGGCTGGGCCTGTGGTTGGTATCGCCACCCGAGGTGGCACTCGCCGCTACTGCCGCAGAGGGAACGACTCAAACGATCGAGCCCTCTGGCCCAGACAGTGATCGCCTGCTCAAGCAGCCCTTGACCAGCAAAGCAGCCAGTGACCGGATTGGTGAATTGCTTGACCAGCCGCCTTTCCGAAACCGCGAAACAGTCACCCGCTGGCGCTTCACCGAAGCAGCGGATGAAGAGCCGGGCTGGCTTGCGCACCTGCTTGAGCGACTGTTGCGCAGCGATCTGCTAACCCAGCACACCGGCACCCTCACAAGCGTAATCGAAGTGTTCCTATGGACCGCCCTGTTCAGCCTGGCCGGCTGGCTGCTGTGGCGCTATCGTGACTGGCTCAAGCTATACGCGACGCCAGGCCAGTTGCGGATCAGACAGCGGCAAACAACGCCTGCCATGCTGTTCGGGCTTGACCTGCAACCCGAAAGCATTCCGACGGACGTTGTCGCTGAGGTGCAGCGGCTTTGGCACGCACATCCACGCGAAGCGCTTGGCCTGCTTTACCGGGCCTTTCTCAGCCGGCTGCTGCACGAGCGACAAATGCCACTGAAAAACTCGCATACCGAGGGGGAAATACTTGAGTTGCTGCGACAGCAGGCTCAGCCACAGCTGCTCGAGTACGCCGAAGCCTTGACGCGCCACTGGCTGCGCCTGGCCTACGGGCATCAGCTGCCACCTGAGAGGGCCCGCGACGAGCTGTGCGAGCGTTGGCGCGCACTGTTTGGCAGTGAGCGGCTCGCATGAGCAGGCCACGTCGGCTCTTTCTGCTTGCTGCCGGCGGGTTGCTGCTTGGGCTGTTGCTGCTTTTTGCCCTGAGCAAGGCGACGCCCTATAAGGAAACGATCGAGCATGGCCCCGCACCGGAGGTACGCAGCAATCCGTACCTGGCCGCAGAGCGTTTCCTGATCGACCAGGGACGCGCCGTCGATCATGCAGAAGGCCTCGGTGGCCTCGTCGAGTCCAGAAAAAATCAACAGGTGCTGTTGTTGCTGGGCGAACGCAGCACCATGACGCCCGGCCAGGCCGAACGCCTGTTGCACTGGGTCGATCAGGGTGGCCACCTGGTGTTCGTCGCTGAGCGTATCTGGGACGAAAAAAACGGAAGCAGCGGCGACCTGCTGCTCGATGCGCTGAACCTGCAGCAGCACGAAGCAGGCGAGAACCTCGATGACAGCCATACCGCTGACGCCGCCGCTAACGCCGAAAAACGCCCTGCATTGACTCGCCTCTATCTGGAGAACGAGGATGCCCCCGCCTATCTCGCCTTTGATACGAACTATCACCTCTACGACGCCGGTGGCCGTGCGCATGCATGGGCCAACAGCGCCAGCGCGACGCACATGCTGCAACTGCGGCGCGGGAACGGCCTGATCACGGCGCTGACCGACAGCTGGATCTGGCAGAACGATGCGATTGCCCAATACGACCATGCCTGGCTGCTGTGGTACCTCACCCAGGACCGCGACGTGACACTGATCTATCGCACCGAACATGATGATCTGCTGCAACGGTTGCTGCGTTACTTCCCAGAAGCACTGGCGGCGCTGCTACTGATGCTGCTTGCAACGCTCTGGCATGTGGCGCAGCGACAGGGCCCATTGGAGGCGCCAGCCGAGCGGAATCGCCGGCGCCTGCAAGAGCACCTGCGCGGCACTGCCGATTTTCTCCACCGGCGGGTCGGACAGCACCGATTAATTAGCAGCCTTCAAGACGATATTCTGCGACAGGCGCAGCGACGTCACCCGGGCCTTGAGACCCTCGAACACGCCGAACAGTGCCAGGTGCTGGCGAGGGTCAGCGGAACCGGTGCCGAGACTGTCACGCAGGCCATGCTGCCCCCTTTGAAAAACCCCGTCAGCGCCGCCGAATTCACCCGCCAGGTTGCCCGCCTGCAAAGCATCAGGAACCGCTTATGAGCGAAACACCCACAGATCCAAATAGCGTCAATCCAGATGTGCCGCCGAGCAATCAGCGCCAACGTGCCAGCCAGCTCGCCCAGGCGCTACGCCACGAGCTGCACAAGGCCGTAATCGGCCAGCACGAAGTCGTCGATGGACTGCTCACGGCACTGATCGCCGGTGGTCACGTGTTGGTCGAAGGCGTGCCGGGTCTAGGCAAAACCTTATTGGTGCGGGCATTGGCGCGCTGCTTTGGAGGTGACTTCGCGCGTATCCAGTTCACGCCGGACCTCATGCCCAGCGACATAACCGGCCATGCGATCTACGACATGGCCAGCGAGCAGTTCAAGTTGCGCAAGGGCCCGGTGTTCACCAACCTGCTGTTGGCTGACGAGATCAATCGTGCGCCGGCCAAGACCCAGGCGGCGTTGCTGGAGGTCATGCAGGAGCGTCAGGTCACCCTTGAGGGCCGCGCACTCGCTGCACCCCAGCCATTTCTGGTCATGGCCACGCAGAACCCGATCGAGCAGGAAGGCACCTACCCGTTGCCGGAAGCCGAGCTCGACCGCTTCATGCTGATGCTGCGCATGGACTACCCGCAGGCGGACGAGGAGTTGACGCTGGTTCGTCAGGTCACTCGCTCGGTTCGCACTGACATACTTGACGTCAGTGGCTTGCGGGTTCTGCTGCACGCCAAAGATGTCCAGGCGTTGCAGAAAATCGCCAGCGACTTGCCGCTGGACGACCAGGTGCTCGACTATGCCGTTCGGCTGGCCCGAGCCACCCGCAGCTGGCCGGGGCTGACACTGGGCGCTGGGCCACGCGCTTCGATCGCGCTGGTGCGCTGCGCACGTGCACGCGCCCTGTTGCGCGGCGGCGATTTTGTCGTCCCTGATGATGTAAAAGGCTGCGCCCTGGCTGTGTTGCGGCATCGGGTCAGGCTCTCTCCCGAACTCGACATAGAAGGCACTTCGGTGGACCAGCTGCTTCAACAGCTGCTGGAGCAGATCGCGGCTCCTCGCCTGTGACGCTAAACGGCATTCGAGGCAGTCAATGAGTCCGTCACGTCGATTGCTCTACGCACTGGCCGCCCTGCTTTGCCTTGGGCTTTTACTGGGTATCGCCGCAGCGCTCGACAGCGCCGTGCCTTCGGCTATCCGTACGGCCTGGTGGGGTTTGTTGCTGTGCCTGGGACTGGTCGCAACGTTTGACGCCTTGCATCTGCGCCGCCTGCCTTCGCCAGAGGTGCGGCGCTTACTCGCCGGGAATCTCGCCCTGGGCCGCTGGCATGACGTTCAGCTCGAGATTCGACACCCGGCGCGCGCCATGCGTGCCGAAATCTTCGACCATGTGCCTGCGGGGCTGGACGTGCAGGCGCTGCCACAGCAAGTGCTGCTGGAACCGCGGCAGTTCTGCCAGCTCAGCTACCGTCTGCAACCGACGCGTCGCGGGCACTTCCAGTTTGAGCATTGCGAGATTCGCTTGTTCAGCCCTCTGGGATTGTGGCGAGAGCGGCGTCTACTGCCGCTGCAATCGAAGACGCGGGTCTATCCCGATTTCACCCAGCTGCACGGTGCGCCACTGATGGCGGTGGACCGCTGGCTGAGCCGCCTGGGTGTGCGCCAGCAGCCCAGGCGGGGGCTTGGTATGGACTTTCACCAGTTACGCGGCTTTCAGGAAGGCGACACCCTGCGGCAGATCGACTGGAAGGCCACGGCGCGCAACCGCATGCCCATCGTCCGGGAGTATCAGGACGATAGAGATCAGCAGGTCCTGCTGATGCTTGATTGCGGCAGACGGATGCGCAGCAAGGACGGCCCGCTTGCGCACTTCGATCATGCGCTCAATGCCAGCCTGCTACTGGGCTATGTCGCTCTGCGCCAGGGCGACGCATTGGGCCTGTATACGTTCGCCACCGAGCAACGGCGTTTCTTCGCCCCGGCCAAAGGCCAGACCCAACTCAACGCGCTGCTCAACGGTGTTTATGACCTGGTCAATACGCAGCGACCGGCGGATTTCGCGCTGGCCATCAACGATGTCCTGAACCTGCAGAAACGCCGGGCCCTGGTGATCATCCTGAGCAACCTGCGCGACGAGGATGACGAGGCTCTGCTCGGTGCCGTCCGGCAACTTTCCCGTCGCCACCGTGTACTGGTCGTGAGCTTGCGCGAGCCGGTACTCGACGAGCTACGTCAGCAGCCCGTTGAATCCTTTCAGCAGGCCCTCGATTATTGCGGAGCACTCGACTACCTACACGCTCGCGGCAGGCTTCATGAACAACTTGTCGCCCATGGCGTGCCTCTGCTCGATGCCCGTCCGCACGAGCTCGGGCCAGCGCTTATCAGCCGCTATCTAGCGTGGAAAAAAGGCGGTGTGCTCTAACCAGTTGTTGGGGTTGCTGCGCAAAGCGCTTGAGCCTTGCACGCTTGGCCAAGTTGCACAGGTTCAGCTGCCTTTGCAGCAATCCTGGTCAGCGGACTTGTTCCCGGAGGACTCGATGCGTGGCAGACGTGCTGGCGGGATATGCTGCATAGGGCGAAAGCTGAAGTAGTGGTGCAACGCATCGATCATTTCGCGAATCTCACGCGGCGGTGAGACGAATATGAAACCGGAGTCAAAGCTACCGGGCGTCACGTCCTCGCGCGACCAACGACAGACGGCACTGAAATCGATATAGCGCATCTGGCTATGCTGCCCCGGAATCTTCAGCCGCATATCGAAACGTACGTCGATCATCATCGGATAGGGACTGATCAGCATCAGTCCGGCCTCGGACAGATTGCCGATGAAACCCAAGGGCTTGTCCGTGAAACGGTTGAATACGTTGAGGTAATACGGCAACTGGTGCCGTTGAATACTGCGCTGATTGTGCATGTTCATCGGATGCGGGCCTGCCGCCAAGTTTATCGCTGCTGCCGTGTCCGGCTATTTAGCGGCAGAGCTGACTGATACGACTGGCCAACTGCCGCCGCGCCGCCCCTATTTCTTCATCACTGTAGTAGACGCGCTCACCCTTTGCATCGGCACTGAAATAGCGCCCGCCACGAGACAGGCGTGACAGACGGTTTTGCAGCTGCTGGCACTCTTGCTCTCGTTGCGTCTGCCTGGCGCTCGCCGCCACGTTGGCCGCCTCCTGCTCCTCGCGACGAGCCTCGAAGAAACGCTCCGTGCGCGCCTGGCGCTCGCGGGTCGCCTCGTCTCTATCGATCACCTGCGGCCGAACCTCGATCTGCTCCGCACCCGCCTGCGGCTTGGCGCTGAAATGCACGTTACCGGCGGGATCAACCCAGCGGTATATTTCCGCGGACGCCAGCGGGGCCAACAAAATGCTGATGATCAGTAATGCGATACGCATGGGATCCTTCCCTGCCGGTCGTTATGAGCGGGCTCTCGTCTCAGGGTTTGACGGCATGGGTCACCACCCGTTCCTCCGGCTGATAGTGCCCCAACTGACGCAGCGTCTCCAGCCTGGCCCGCCCGCGAAAAGCGTATTCGCTGGCCGGATAGCGCGCCTGAATGAACTGATAGGTCTGTGCCGCGTCGACGAACAAGCCCTGACGCTCCAGGCACTGGCCGCGCAACAGCGATATTTCCGGTTGCAGTTTATCCCGCGGTCGGCTGCGACGCTCCGCCTGGGACAGTTCGAGCATGGCCTGGCCGCAATCACCCAGCTCGTAATGTTTGTAGGCTGCGTCGAGATGGCGATTCAGGGCATTTTTGCTGCTGCAGCCTACGCTGAGGGTGGCCAGAACAATGATGAACAGTGTGCGCATGGGTGATTCCTCCGATGCCGGATTATCGACCGTCGTTACGAAAACTGCAGTCCACCGCTCCAGCTAATTCGCCCTTCAGGGCGTCTCCGACGCCACCGAAAGAGTAGTGCAGGCCAACAATGACTACAGCCGCCGGGCATAGTAGCCTCGCGGTCATTCTTGAAAAAGGAGCATTGAATGACTTCGCGCCGTACCAAAATCGTCGCCACGCTGGGGCCTGCCAGTAGTTCGCCCGAGGTGCTGGAAAAAATGATCGTTGCCGGGCTCGATGTGGCCCGCCTGAATTTTTCCCACGGGACGCCGGATGAGCACCGCGCACGGGCGCAGCTGGTACGGGACATCGCCGCCAAACACGGGCGCTTCGTCGCGCTGCTGGGTGACCTGCAGGGGCCGAAGATCCGTATCGCCAAGTTCGCCAATAAGCGCATCGAGTTGGCCGAAGGCGACAGCTTTCGCTTCTCCGTTACCCACCCGCGCGACGCCGGCACCCAGGAAGTGGTCGGCATCGACTATCCGGATCTGGTGAAGGACTGCAGTGTTGGCGACGAACTGCTGCTGGACGATGGTCGCGTGGTCATGCGCGTGGACAACAGCACAGCCGATGAGCTGCACTGCACCGTCCTGATCGGCGGGCCGCTGTCTGACAACAAGGGCATTAACCGTCGCGGTGGCGGCCTGACCGCACCGGCATTGACTGCAAAGGACAAGGCCGACATCAAACTGGCTGCCGATATGGACCTTGACTATCTCGCCGTCTCTTTCCCGCGTGATGCCGCCGACATGGAGCTGGCCCGCCGCCTGCGTGACGAAGCGGGCTCAAGCGCCTGGCTGATCGCCAAGATCGAGCGCGCCGAAGCCGTCGCCGATGACGAGGCGCTGGATGGCCTGATCCGCGCCAGTGACGGCGTGATGGTCGCGCGCGGCGACCTGGGCGTTGAAATCGGTGATGCCGAGCTGGTGGGCATCCAGAAAAAGATCATTCTGCACGCACGCCGCAACAACAAGGTGGTGATCACCGCGACACAGATGATGGAGTCGATGATCCAGAATCCGATGCCGACCCGCGCCGAAGTGTCCGATGTAGCCAATGCCGTGCTCGACTACACCGACGCCGTGATGCTCTCGGCCGAAAGCGCCGCGGGCGAATACCCGGTCGAAGCGATCAAGGCCATGGCGCGCGTTTGCGTCGGTGCCGAGAAGCATCCAACCAGCATCAAATCGGGCCATCGTCTGGGTCAGCGCTTCGAGCGCAGCGATGAAAGCACGGCACTGGCGGCGATGTACACGGCGAACCACTTCCCGGGCGTCAAGGCGATCATCAGCCTGACCGAAAGCGGCTATACCCCGCTGATCATGTCGCGGATTCGCTCGTCAGTACCAATCTTCGCCTTCTCGCCCCATCGCGACACTCAGGCGCGCGTTGCCATGTTCCGCGGCGTGCAGACCATTCCCTTCGATCCGGCAGCCCTGCCCGCCGACAAGGTCAGCCAATCAGCAGTGGACGAGTTGCTCAAGCGCAACATCGTCAATGTTGGCGACTGGGTGATCCTGACCAAGGGCGACACCTATCACGGCACAGGTGGCACTAACACCATGAAGATCCTGCGTGTAGGTGATTCGCTGACGTGATTGGCGCGGCGCGCCAGCTGCCGGTCAGCGTGGCCTGGCGCGCCGTTCCCGATTAACGGCTCACGCCTGTTGCGGTTCTTTATGTCCCGAACTGACGGGTAAGAAAGGCGTCACTCAATACCTGCCCCCGTGGCAGGCCCGCCAGAAACATGCGCCTGGCGCAGTCTTCGACAAAGCCGCTGCCGCCGCAGATCAGCGCAACTTCCTGACGGGACGTGGCACGCAGCGACTGCAGACAGCTGCTTCCATGCCGCCAGTCGACGTATTCGATGCTCAGATTGCTATTCGCCTCGGCAAGCGCTTCGAGCGGCCCTTGCAGATAGGAGGCGCCACGGCAGAAATGCAGCAGCCGAATCGGCCCCTGGTGTTCTCGGTGCAGTGCTTCTCGCATCAGGCCCCAGAGCGGGGCAAGTCCAGTCCCGGCAGCCAGCAACAGTAACGGCCTCATCTGCCATTCGGGCTCGTAGCGCAGCGCGCCCGTATGCGGTTGGCCCAGCCGCAGAGTGTCACCGATGGTCAGCGTACGTGCCGCGTCGCAGAACGCACCGCTGTGCCGGCAATCGAGGTGAAACTCAAGCCAGCGATCTTCCCAAGGTACGCTCGCGAGCGAATAAGGCCGGGCGACCCCAAGACTGTTCCATAACAACACATGCTGGCCAGCCTGATAGCGTAGCGGCCGCGCACTGGGCACCAGGCGCAATCGCAGAACCTGGTGATCCAGCCAGTCGAGCCAGTCTACCCGTACCGGCAAGCCTTCGCGCGCCGGATCAAAAACCGAAACATCGAGGTTTTCCGCCACGCTGCATTGGCAAGCGAGCCGCCAGCCTTCCAGGCGCCGGGTCAAGTCGAGTGCCTGCGCGCGGGCATCCAGTGGTTCACCTCGCAGACAGCGCACCAGGCAGGCATGGCAACTGCCCGCTCGGCAGCTGAAGGGTACGTTCAAGCCGGCATCATTGAGGGCATCGAGCAGATTGCTGCCATTCGCCACGTGCCAAGTTCGCCCTCCGCAGGTGATCTCAGGCATCTACCGTCGCCCAGCTGATCTCGCATCGATTTCGACCGTTGTCCTTGGCCCGGTACAGCGCGTCGTCGGCGCGCTGCAGGGACTCGTCCAGATCATCGCCTTCACGAAGCAGGGTCATGCCGACTGAAAGGCTCAAATGCCCGGCTTGGATATTCCCCTCCGGCGGCTGGGCATTGGCGAAGGCCTCGCGCAAGCGCTCGCAACAGGCGCGGAATTGCTCGGCATCAGTGTTTGGCAGCAACAAAACAAACTCTTCGCCTCCGTAGCGGGCAAGTATGTCGTCGTCTCGCAAGCAGGAGCGCGCCACCGAGGCAAAGGTTTGCAAGACCCGATCGCCCACCGCGTGCCCGTGCAGATCATTGATCCGTTTGAAATAGTCGAGATCGATCAAGGCCAGGCCGGACTGATGTCCTGCCCGCAGCCGACTAAGCTCGGCTTGCGCCTTGCGCAGAAAATGCCGACGGTTGTAGAGGCCGGTCAGCTCATCGGTCGAGGCCAGGTCTTCTAGCTGCCGCATCATGCCGCGCAGCGTTTCCTGGTGCGCCTGTAGCGCAAACCGGCGCTGACGCATACGTTGACGCAACCTGTAGACATAGCCGACGAACAAGCACATCCAGACCAGGGTCACCAGCAGCACACCGGTCTGCAGCAGCGCCTTCTGCGGCTCGTTCAGGTGGCCCATCTGCGCATCGAATAAAACCATGCCGACAAAGCTGCACAGCGCCAACACGGCGTAACGAAGGAAAATTTTCGGTGGCAGAAACACCGCAAACATCAGCACCAGTACGTACAGCACCAGCAACGAGCCGCGGTTATCGCCGAGATTGAACAAAAAGAACGTCAGCCAGACCAGCGCAACCAGCACCTGTGGCTCGGTCAGGCTGGGGTCGCGAAAGCGCAGGTTATGACCTCGATAGAAGACCCAGAAAAAGGTCAACTGGCTGGCCACGATCATCACCGACCCCGCGATGGCAGTCTCGATCGGCGCCTGATAGAAGCCGGCAGCCACGGTAATCCATGTGAGCAGCAATGCAAGACCGTAGGTCGCAGCGGCCATGCCGAAGCGCTTGGTCACCAACAACTGCAGCGCTTGCTGTTCGCTCTCGTCACGACTAGCGCGCATGGAATCCTTCCCATAGTGGCAATTCGTCATACTTTACGCCGGCCCTTGTGAAAAACCTATACACAGTTATAACGACAGATTGAGAAACCTTCGTCCGACACAGCTGCAACCGGACGATCATTTTTCGACATAACCCACTCCATTGCGCTCGCGCCGATGAGCCTACGTATCGGCCCGTCACACAACGCAACGCCATGTTGCCGCCAGCGCCATGCCAGTTTTCGCTGTGCATCCCTTCGCCTTTGGTCCGTCTGTGTTCCCGGCTCTACGGCAGGTTATACTGCCGCGCCTTTTTACCTGAGCGTGTCGGCTGAATCTCTCGACACGCCTTGTCTCCGCCCCGCCAAGAGGACGCGCTGCATGACCGTGATCAAGCAAGACGACCTGATACAAAGCGTTGCCGACGCTTTGCAGTTCATCTCCTATTACCACCCCGTCGACTTCATCCAGGCGATGCACGAGGCCTACCTGCGCGAAGAGTCGCCAGCAGCCCGCGATTCCATGGCGCAAATCCTTATCAACTCGCGGATGTGCGCGACCGGACACCGGCCGATCTGCCAGGACACCGGCATCGTCACCGTATTTGTACGGGTGGGCATGGACGTGCGCTGGGACGGCGCCACCATGAGTCTCGACGACATGATCAATGAAGGCGTTCGCCGCGCCTACAACCTGCCGGAAAATGTCCTGCGGGCTTCGATCCTCGCCGACCCGGCTGGTTCCCGCAAGAACACCAAGGACAACACCCCAGCGGTCATCCACTACTCCATCGTCCCTGGCGACAAGGTGGAAGTTGATGTTGCAGCCAAGGGCGGCGGCTCCGAGAACAAGTCGAAGATGGCCATGCTCAACCCGTCCGACTCCATCGTCGACTGGGTGCTCAAGACCGTCCCGACCATGGGCGCCGGCTGGTGCCCGCCGGGCATGCTTGGCATCGGCATCGGCGGCACCGCCGAAAAAGCCGCGGTGATGGCCAAGGAAGTGTTGATGGAATCCATCGACATCCATGAGCTGAAAGCCCGTGGCCCGCAGAACCGTATCGAAGAGCTGCGTCTCGAGCTGTTCGAGAAGGTCAACCAGCTGGGTATCGGCGCGCAGGGCCTCGGCGGCCTGACCACCGTGCTCGACGTGAAGATCATGGACTACCCGACCCACGCCGCCTCGCTGCCGGTGTGCATGATCCCGAACTGCGCGGCCACCCGTCACGCGCATTTTGTGCTCGACGGCTCCGGCCCGGCCGAACTGACCCCGCCGCCGCTCGATGCCTACCCCGAGATCGTCTGGGAAGCCGGCCCGAGCGCGCGCCGCGTCAACCTCGACACCATCACCCCGGAAGATGTGCAGAGCTGGAAGCCGGGCGAGACCGTCCTGCTGAACGGCAAGATGCTCACCGGCCGCGACGCCGCGCACAAGCGCATGGTCGACATGCTGAACAAGGGTGAAGAGCTGCCGGTGGACCTCAAGGGCCGCTTCATCTACTACGTCGGCCCGGTCGATCCGGTCGGCGACGAAGTGGTTGGCCCGGCTGGCCCGACCACCGCAACGCGCATGGACAAGTTCACCCGCCAGATTCTCGAGAGCACCGGTCTGCTGGGCATGATCGGCAAGTCCGAGCGCGGCCCGATTGCCATCGACGCGATCAAGGACAACAAGGCCGTCTACCTGATGGCGGTTGGCGGTGCGGCTTATCTGGTTGCGCAGGCGATCAAGAAGTCCAAGGTGCTGGCCTTCGCCGAGCTCGGCATGGAAGCGATCTACGAGTTTGAAGTGAAGGACATGCCAGTCACCGTCGCGGTCGACACCAACGGCGAGTCTGTACACATCACCGGCCCGGCGATCTGGCAGAAGAAGATCGCCGACAGCCTGGCGGTGGAAGTGCAGTAAGTAAAAGCCGCACCGATGTGAAGCCCGGCTGCTATCAGCCGGGCTTTTTCGTTTCGGCAACCAACCTGCGGCCATCAGATGCAGGACGATCAGCTGGTCTGCCGATGGCGCAGCTGAACGAACAACTCCTCTACTTTCGCCCGCGCCCATGGCGTCTTGCGCAAAAACGTCAGGCTTGACTTGATACTAGGATCGCTCTTGAAGCAGCGGATATCGACCCGCTCCGCCAGCCCTTCCCAGCCATAGTGAGCCTGCAGCTCGACGAGTATTGATTCCAGCGTTACGCCGTGGAGCGGGTCTCGGGGTTGGGTCATGGTGGCCTCAGACCTTGAGCAGACAGCGCCTGCAGAGAGTGAAACAAAAAGGCCCGCCGGAGCGGGCCTTCAAACGGAGCGGCATCTTACAGGCTGATGCGAGTACCGAGCAGCTCGAGAAATGCAGCCAACCAGGCGGGATGTGCCGGCCACGCCGGGGCAGTCACGAGGTTGCCCTCGGTGTGCGCTTTATCAACGCCGATATCGACGAACTCACCACCGGCCAGGCGAACTTCCGGCGCGCAGGCGGGATAAGCGCTACACGCACGCCCTTGCAGCACGTCTGCAGCGGCCAGCAGCTGAGCGCCATGGCAGACCGCAGCGATCGGCTTTTTCGCCTCGCCAAAGGCCTTGACCAGACTGATCACCTGCTCATTGAGCCGCAGGTATTCAGGCGAACGGCCTCCCGGCACCACCAGAGCATCGTAATCTTCGGCCCGCACCGCAGCGAAATCGAAGTTCAGCGCAAAATTGTGGCCGGGCTTCTCGCTATAGGTCTGATCGCCCTCGAAGTCATGAATCGCGGTGCGGACGGTGTCGCCAGCCTTCTTGTCCGGACAGACCGCATGCACGGTATGGCCAACCATCTGCAATGCCTGAAACGGCACCATGGTTTCGTAGTCTTCGACGTAGTCACCGACCAGCATCAGAATTTTCTTCGCAGCCATCAGAACGCTCTCCCTTTCAGTTGGACACTTTATAAACGGCCCGGCCAGTACCGTCAGCCGCTTCGGTTGAAAATGTTGATCACGAGCCGATCAAGCAGCCCCCACAAGCGCTGGTAAACGCGCTGGCTCAGCGGTCGAGAATGCCACTGCTCAAGATCAATTTCGAAACTGTGCAAGAAATCAGTTTCAAAACTGCTGGCCACCGACTCACTGAATTGCCGGTCAAGCGCTTCAAGATTGGCTTCCAGATTCCAGCGCAGATTCCAATGATCGAAATTACATGAGCCGACGCTGACCCAATCGTCGACCAACGCCATTTTCAGGTGAAGAAAGTGTGGCTGATATTCGTGAATGCGCACGCCGGCTCGCAGCAGTCTCGGATAATAGCGCTGTCCGGCATAACGGACCGAGGGGTGATCGGTGTTGCGACTGGTCAGCAAGAGCCTTACATCGACACCGCGTCTCGCCGCGCGCATCAGCTCTCGTCGAACGCGGCCAGTGGGCAGAAAATAAGGAGTCGCCAACCAGATCCTGCGTTCGGCGCGCTGCAGATTACGCAGCAGGCTATGGAGGATGTCGCGATGTTGGCGCGCCGCCGAATAGGCCACCCGACCCATGCCGTTATCGAGCGGCGGATTGGCTGGGACTTTCGGGAGTCGTTTCGGTAACGGCAACTGCCAGATTCTTTTTTTCAGGCACAGCGTCCATTGCACATCGAACAGACGCTGCCAGTCGGCTACCAGCGGACCGCTAATTTCGACCATCGCTTCGTGCCAATGCTCATCCGGATTAGAAGGGTTCCAGAATTCATCGGTAGCGCCGGTCCCGCCAACATAACAACGCGCGTCATCGATAAGAATCAGCTTGCGGTGATCGCGGTGCAGGTTGCGAAATTTCAATCGAAGTTTCAGCGGATTGTACTGACGCAGATCGACCCCAGCGTCGCTCAGCTGCTGCCGCGCCTTCTGTCCCAGTTTGAGGCAGCCGAAACCATCGAACAGGCAGCGAACCCGCACACCTCGATCAGCCGCCGCGACCAGAGCTTCGATCAGGCGATCGGCGCAGCCGCCATCTTCGACGAGATAGAGCTCGACATCCACTCGCTGTTGGGCCGCATTGATACTGGCCAATATGCGTGGAAAGAACTGCGGCCCGTCGAGCAACAGGTGGAAACGATTGCCCTCTCGCCAGGGGAACACCTCTCCGGCAAGCATCATGACCGCTGCCCCCACAGAAGCGCTGCGCCGGGGACCAGGGTAGCGATACAGCTCAATGGCATTGAAATCCTTGTCGGGGTAATTTCACAGGGTTTTCCGATCGCCCGCACTGCTAAAGCCAGGGGAGACCGACCTGCGCTGTCGCGGCACGCCAGTTATAGGTCCGCAGCGCAGCGAGGAGTTCCCGGCGCCTGGCGATTCGCTGATCATGCCTGATTACTTTCGGGTGTCAGCCCAAACAGCTCGGCTGCCTGCATCGACCGTTTGACTTGAGCATGGCGAGCCAGCTGTAGCACGCCGCGGTCGCGCCGCCAGAGGTCCAACCACAGCTGCGGGCCGGTTGCCAGCGCGGCGTCGAGCGCCTCACCAAGCGCCTCGAACTGCAGATTCAGCGAAGCAAGCAATAAATGGGTCGCCGGGTCCGCTGGTGGCAATCGCGAGATTTCAGCCGCGCTCGGTAAGGTACCCAAGAGCTGCAGCTGCAGCCGTTGCGGCCAGCCACACTGCAACCCGACGCCGTAAAGCCAACTAACCAGTGCCGCGAGTACGTGAAGGTCTTCCAGTGTCCGGAACGGTTTGACGTAGTCCTCCCAGCCGTCGCCAGCCAAGCGATCGCAAGCCGCACTCACCAACCGTAAGCGGCCGTGCGGAATATCCGGTACCAGCGCCAACGGCGACGCCGCCTCGACGATGACGCCAGGATCAGCAGTGCGGACCATGCAGAGGCTCAGCCGCGCTCGCTCGCCGAGCGACTCATCACGCGCCGGCACCAGCAACCAGGCCGCAGCAGAGCCAGCAATGACGAAATCCTTGCTGCCGGTCAGTCGTACTCCATCCAGTCGGGTCTGCATGTCAGCCGGTCGCAGCAGACGACGCTCGGTCGCGCACAGTGCGCCAAGGCCTGTAGGAGCTTCGGGCCACAGCCTTCGGAGGGCGGCCTGATAGCCGGCGAGAAATGCCAAGCCGGGGGTCGCGGCCAGCCGCCCGCCTAGTACTGCAAGCTCAAAAGAGTCGTTCGCACCCTGCGATTGCAGAGCCGCGAACCAACCCTCCAGCGGCATCGATTGCGGTAAGTGTTGCAGCGGACCAAGCAGCTCATGCCATGACATCAATAGGCTCCAAGAAGCGAAAAGGTAGCAGTCAAAACAACGGCCTGGCCGTCGAGGATCCATCTCTGTCCGGGCTGGGCTGGCAGCGGTAATGGACCGAACGCCAACCATATCAATCAGGTGCTGAGAAAGCATGCAAGCTGAATGCAAGTCAGCGCTGCTAGACTCGCCTCATGAACTATCTTGCACATTTGCATCTTGGCGGCGAACGGCCCGGGCAGCTGCTCGGAAGCCTCTACGGCGATTTCGTCAAAGGGCCCCTGCAAGACCGCTGGCCGGCCGACATTGAAGCGGGCATTCGCCTGCACCGACAGATCGATGTTTTTACCGACAGCCATCCAGTTGTCCTCCAGGCCAAGCAACGCTTTCCTCGCGAGCGCAGGCGCTATGCGGGAATATTGGTCGACCTGTTTTTTGATCACTGCCTGGCCGCGCACTGGCACGACTACGCCAGCGAACCCCTGCCGGACTTCACCGCGCGGGTTTATCGGGTGTTGCGTGAGGAAGCCGAGCTGCCCGCCAAGCTGGCGTTGATCGCGCCGCGCATGGCGGCCCATGACTGGCTCGGCAGCTATCGAGACTTCGCCGTGATGGAGCAGGTCGTGGCCGGCATGAGCCGTCGACTGTCTCGCCCCGAAGGCCTGGCAGGCGGCGTCGTCGAACTCGAACAGCTATACACCCCGCTGTTGCAGGATTTTCGGGAGTTCTACCCGCAACTGCATGCGTTTGCCCGGGCCCGCAGTATCAGCTCGGCAGATGCGGTTCGGCCCTCCTGAAGCTTTTTTGCTCGGCTGACCGTTTAGCCGCGCAGGGCTGTAGCAAAGCTATCCAGCCATGGCTCCGCGTCAGTTTCTGGCGTGACCGTTTCGCTGGCGTCGAGGCGCAGCATCTCCTGTACTTCACGTACACCCAGTTCGGCGTACAACTCTCGAACCAGCTCCCCGGCGCCGCAGAAGGTATCGCCATAGCTGGCGTCCCCAAGCGCGATCACCCCGCCCGGCAAGCCCTGCCAGGCCGGAACCTGCTCGCGGATTGTCGAATACAGCGGGACAAAACTGTCCGGTAATTCACCCATCCCGGTGGTGGCGGTCACTACCAACAATGCTTGCGGTGCGAAGTCCAGCACCTGCGAGAGCTGCGCACGCGGGTCGTGCCAGGCATCAAAGCCCGCCGCTTTGAGAACCGTGACAGCATGGCGGGCGACGTCTTCAGCAGTGCCGTAGACCGTGCCGGAAAGAATGGCCACTTTCATGATGAGCTCCGTTTCGGGTTAAAGCCGGCATTATGCCGCATTCGACACATACTCTCCGACCGAGCGGTTCTACACTCAGAAACAGGCCCGCCGTTAGGCGATAGGGAATTAGTTCGCGAGTGCGCTGTCGGATTGCCGTCCTGGCAGAGATCTCGCAGAGGCCCATGCCGCGTTCTGGAGTGAACAGGCATGGGCAGATCGGATTCTGGCCATGCCCTTGAGAGGGAAATCGGGATGCCGAACAAAACTGATTTGACCAGCGCTGAACTGGCCTATATCAACGAACTTGTCAGCGGCTCGCCAACAGAGCAGGGCGAGACGCGGGCGGGCTTTCGCGTTGACGGCGGTGAAAAGGCCAACGGCCTGCTCCTGCAACTGGCTGCGAAAGCGAACCTGACCCTCGAAGCCAAGCTCGAGGAATACTGCATGTCTTTCCCGCTGCAGCTGAAGCAAGACGAGTTCCAGACGGTCCAGTTGCAACTGGCGCCTCCAACCATCTATGAGCGCGGACCGGTTCTGCGCGCCTGGCGCTTGCATCTGGACGAGCCGCTGCCATTGCTCTCCGACGAGGGCAACGAAACTGCGCTGAGTGTCCATGAGCTGTCACCCAACGGTCTGCTGGTGGACGCTGGCGACAAGCACAAGGCGCCCAAACATTTACATATGCGTCTGGCATTGCCGGGCGAAGATCCGTTTCAGATCGACGCGCACCGCATCCGCCATGCGGAAGGTGGAATGACCGCCTACGAAGTCGAATATCCGCAGGACAAGGATGCCGAACGCATCCGTTCCTATCTGTATGAGCAGCATCAGCGTCTGCATCCCGAACTGCAACCGGAACTCTCCATGCAGGCCGCCGTCGACGTATCCGAGAACTCTTAGCGGCGCAGGCGTCTGCCGCTCCTGCATAAGGAAGTCCGCACCATAGGGCCGTCGCGTCCCCTGGTGTAAGCTGAGTGGCCCTGCAGCCTTGAACAGGCGCTGCGCCCCCCATCCCCACCCGGTATTCAAGCATGACCCAGCCGACGCCTCCGATACTGATTACCGGCGCCAGCCAGCGTATCGGCCTGCATTGCGCCGAGCGCCTGCTTGAGGACGGGCAGCCGGTTATCGTGAGCTACCGCTCCTCTCGAGCCAGCCTGGCTCGGCTTCGCGAACGCGGCGCAGTGACCTTGCACGCCGATTTCTCCACTGCACCCGGCATCCTGAGCTTTATCACCGCCCTCAAGCAGCAGACCAGCGCCCTGCGCGCGATCGTTCACAACGCGTCGGACTGGCACCCCGAGACAGCGGGTGAAGAAGCTGAGACATTCCAGCGCATGTTCGAGGTGCACATGCTCGCGCCTTATCTGATCAATCTTCACTGCACTGAACTGCTGCAGCAGGGTGGTCCGGCAGACATCATTCACATCGGTGACGACGTCACCCGTGTCGGCAGTAAAAAGCACATCGCTTATGCGGCCAGCAAGGCCGGCTTGGACAATCTCACCCTGTCGTTTGCAGCCCGATTGGCGCCGACGATCAAGGTCAATGGCATAGCGCCCGCCCTGATCCAGTTCAATGAAGGCGACGACGAGGCATACCAGCGCAAGGCGCTTGCCAAGTCTGCCCTTGGCATCGAGCCCGGTGCCGAGGTGATCTACCAGAGCTTGCGCTATCTGCTGGATAATCCCTATGTCACCGGCACCACGTTGTGCGTTAACGGTGGCCGCCACCTGATCTGATAGGCCAAGGAATTCCCATGCCCCGACTGGAACCCGCCATGGCGCGCATCCGCGTCAAAGACCTGCGCCTGCGTACCTTCATTGGTATCAAGGAAGAGGAAATCCTCAATAAGCAGGATGTCCTGATCAATCTGACGATGCTTTATCCGGCAGCCGAAGCCGTGCGCGATAACGATATCGAACATGCGCTGAACTATCGAACCATCACCAAGGCGATCATCCAGCACGTCGAGGACAACCGCTTCGCTCTGCTCGAACGGCTCACCCAGGAAATCCTCGACCTGGTCATGGCACACCCGCAAGTGCGCTATGCCGAGGTCGAAGTGGACAAGCCGCATGCGCTGCGCTTTGCTGAGTCGGTATCGATTACCCTCGCCGCGCATCGTGACTGAACGCCGCGTCTGCCGCAGTGGCTTCACCCACTCTGCCGGCAGGTAGCTTTCGGCAATACGCGGTGTCTTTGCAATTTCATCCAGCCTCCACTGGCCGGTGGATGGGGGGCTTGGCCGTCCTGTTTAGCCGAGGAGGTTCGCGCCGCCAGGTTCCCGGTAGTTAGCTAGCCCAGGACCTGCGTCGAGGTTATGATCCCGACGACGTTTGCAATGCCGAGGCCTTTGACATGAATGAACAAGAACGCACCGAACTTGAAGCCGCTGCTTTCCGCCGCCTGGTCCAGCACCTGCGCAGCCGCCCGGATGCACAAAACATCGACCTGATGAACCTGGCGGGCTTTTGCCGCAATTGCCTGTCGAAGTGGTACAAGGCCGCCGCCGATGACCTGGACATCGAAGTCAGCCTCGATGAGGCGCGTGAAAATGTCTATGGCATGCCCTATGCGGAATGGAAAAAACGCTACCAGAAAGACGCAACACCAGAGCAACAGGCTGCGTTCGACCAGGGTCATAAATCGTGAGTAGCCTCAGGGATTTTCGCGCCAGCCTGCGCAACCGAAACCACCCGTTCAGCGAGACGCTGGCATTCATTGCCAACGCCTACGACTACCAGCCAACCCGTTTTCTCAACGGCAACATTGAAAACGCCGCCGGACAGAACGAGGGATCGTGCAAGACGCTGGGGCTGGCCGTGCTGGAAGGCTTTACCACGGAAGAAGCGTTGCTGGCGTTCGGGGAGCACTATCAGTCGGTGCTGGAGAATCCCAGTGGAACTGACCACCAGAACATTCGCGCGCTGATGGATACCGGGCTTCCAGGCGTACGCTTTGATCAGCAGCCGCTGAGGCGCAAACCGGTGAATTTCGTAGAGAAATAGAAAAAGGGCCGGCCAGGCACTTGGGGAAGGCTTGAAGCGGACGGCCCTGAAAAACCAAAAGTAGAGTACGGGCGGCAGCCTAAAAGCCAAGTACAACGCTTGGCCATTACTAAAGCGGATCGGCCCCGTAGCTCTGGACTATCGACCGCTACGCCGCTTTTCCCACCCCGACAAAGTCGGTAAGGTCCGGACGTCCTTTCCGGAGTATCGCCAATGCCCCTCGCTGCCCTATCCGGCCCCCAATACCTGCGTGAAGGTTTGAAGCTAATTCTCAGCCCAGGACTCAGGCTGTTCGTCATTCTGCCGTTGACCGTTAATCTGCTGCTGTTCTGCGGCCTGATCTACCTCGCCGTGCGCCAATTCGGCGGCTGGGTCGACGCCTTCATGCCGAACCTCCCCGAGTGGCTGATGTTCCTCGAATACATCATCTGGCCACTGTTCGTGGTGCTGGTGGTACTGATCGTGTTCTTCACCTTCACCATGCTCGCCAACATCATCGCCGCGCCGTTCAATGGTTTTCTCGCCGAAAAGGTGGAAACCGTGGCGCGCGGCGTCGACAGCGCGCCGCCGTTCAGCTGGGGCGAACTGCTGGCGATGCTGCCGCGAACCCTTGGACGCGAGGCACGCAAGTTGGCGTACTTCGTACCTCGGGCGCTGGCGCTGCTGGTGCTCTCATTCATTCCAGTGGTCAATCTGGTCGCGGCGCCACTGTGGCTGCTGTTCGGCGTCTGGATGATGGCGGTGCAGTACATCGACTATCCCGCCGACAACAACAAGCTGAGCTGGGCCGAAATGATGGTTTGGCTGCGCCAGCGCCGCTGGAAGAGCCTGAGCCTCGGCGCGGTAACCTACGCAGCGCTGCTGATTCCCTTCGTCAATCTGCTGATCATGCCGGCGGCGGTCGCAGCTGCAACGCTGTTCTGGGTGCGTGAGGGCGGCAAGACGACCATGTCTACAGTGGCCGATTCGTGAACTGCGAGAGCTGAGGTGTTTAGACCTGAGCAGCTCATATCGGAGATCCGCAATAATGCTTACTGCCCTCGCCACCAACTGCACGCTCAAGGCGTAGCAAGCTCTATCAGCGGGTTAGATGTGGGCTGCACCATCCTCGCCAACGACTGCACCTATTGGGTCAGGTCGGACCGGCGCTGGGCTTGACGGATTACAAGGATGTGGAAAACCCGGACGAGAAGATCACCAGGACCAACGCGATGCTGGCGCGCAACACCGTGCATCTAGCCAGGCTGCTCAAGCAATCCGGTTATCCAGCGCCTCGTCGCAACAACCGCACAAAAAAGCCATCTCGAGGATGGCTTCTGAGCCCCTAGAGGTCGCGTCGCGCGTCAGGCCAGCGTCTTCAGCGCCTCACGGCTAAAGGGCAGGATGTCCTGCATGCGCCCTTCCTTTACCTTCAGCGCCCAGTCCGGATCGCAGATGAGTGCGCGCCCTACCGCGACCAGATCGAACTCCTGCTTGTTCAGTCGCTCCAGCAACCCTTCGATATTGGCCGGCTGTGCCACCTTGTCAGTCTTGACCATGAACTGCAGGAACTCGCCATCGAGGCCCACGCTGCCTACGGTGATGGTGGGTTTGCCAGTCAGCTGACGGGTCCAGCCAGCCAGGTTGAGATCGGAACCTTCGAACTCTGGCTCCCAGAACCGGCGCGTAGAGCAATGGAAGATGTCCACACCGGCTGCCGAAAGCGGCTCGAGAAACTCGCCGAGCGCTTCCGGCGTGGTGACCAGGCGCGCGGTGTAGTCCTGCTGCTTCCATTGAGAAAAGCGGAAGATGATCGGGAAGTCCGGACCTACCGCCGCACGCACCGCCTCGATCAGCTCGATGGCGAAGCGCGAGCGATTAGCCAGACTGCCACCGTATTCGTCGGTGCGCTGGTTGCTACCTTCCCAGAAGAACTGATCAACCAGGTAGCCGTGCGCACCGTGAATTTCGACGCCATCCATGCCGATGGCTTGGGCATCTTTGGCGGCCTGAGCGAAGGCAGCGATCACGTCCTGAATGTCCTGTTGGGTCATGCCGTGCACAACCACCTGGCCATCCTTAAGCTTCTCCATCGGACCGTAACCCGGCACTTCCGGCTCCGGCTCGGTTCCCATGTGGCGAACATTACCCACGTGCCATAGTTGCGGAACGATCTTGCCGCCGGCGGCATGCACCGCCTCGACCACCGCCTTCCAGCCGGCCAGCGGGGCTTCGCCGTAGAAGCGCGGCACCTGCGGATAGCCGTTGGAGGCCTTGTGCCCGACCGTGGTGCCCTCGGTGATGATCAGCCCTACACCCGACGCAGCACGACGGCGGTAATACTCGACGACGTCCGCAGTTGGCACACCGTTAGGCGAGAAGGAACGGGTCATCGGCGCCATCACGACACGGGTCGGCAGCTGCAGGCTGCCGAGTTGAAAGGGTTGGAACAGGGCGTTCACGGCTGCGGTCATTGGTGTCTCCTCTGGCTTGAATCAAAAAGCGACCGGTCGTCTCGCCGATCGCGACAAAAAAATTAGCGGGGCGTCAACAGACGCTCCAGCTGGGTCAGGAATATGTTGAGTGGCGTTATGCTGCGCCCTACCTTCATGCGCAACAAGGCACCTTCCCAGGCGTTACCGATAAATTCAGCCAACGCCAGGCAGTCGGTGTCGGCATCGACCTCGCCGGCTGCGCACGCTTGCTCAAGGCAGCTAGCCAGCAGTTGTACCGAACGCAACAGAATCGCTTCGACCTGCTGGCCGATGGGCTGCGAAAGCTCGGCCATCTCAAAGCTCAAACTGCCGATGAAGCAGTGATACTCGGGGCATTCCTGTCGCGAAAAATGCGCCACGACCTCAGCGTAGTAACCGAGAACCCGTGCACGAGGGCTCTGCCTGGTATCGAGCAGCGCTGCCTGATACCGCTCAAGTCGCGGCTGATAGAGATGCTCCAACGCCTGCAGGGCGAAATCTTCCTTGCTGGCGAAGTAGTGGTAGAAGGAGCCCTTGGGGATGCCGGCAGCCTGCACAATCTCCAACACGCCGGTGCCGTGATAGCCACGACGAGTCATCACCTGTGCGCCTTTGGCCAGGATCAGGTCACGCTTGTCGTTGCGGGCTTGGTTGTTCATGACGACCAGCATATGACCGGTCGTCTAGGTCGAACACCATCATCCACGGCGCTTATTGCCGTGCAGTCTTCACCACGATGGTGGTATCACGAGAAGGCGTAAGTGACAGCAAACGCCCTAACAGGAAATGGCGCGCTCAGCCGAGCGCGCTTTCGATGGTCTGGATCAGCGCTGGATCGTTCGGCGCGGTGCGCGGGGAGAAGCGCGCCAGTACGCGTCCATCCTTGCCCACCAGAAACTTCTCGAAATTCCAGCTGATGTCGCCGGGAAAGTCAGCGCCCTCTCCGGCCAACAGGCGGTACAACGGGTGACGCTGCGAGCCGTTGACCTCGAGCTTGCTGCAGATCGGAAACGTAATGCCGTAGTTCTCGTTGCAGAACTGCAGGATGTCCGCATCGCTGCCTGGCTCTTGCGCGGCGAACTGGTTGCAGGGGATGCCCAGCACGCCGAAACCGCGATCATGGTAGCGCTCATGCAGCGCTTGCAAGCCTGCATACTGAGGCGTGAGACCGCACTCGGAAGCCACATTGACTACCAGTGTCACCTGGGATTTCAACGGCGCCAGGGGAAGTTCCTGGCCCGCAAGGCCGGGCAGAACCAACTCGTGAAACGCGCTCATGTGTCTTTACTCCAGACTAAAAAAGCGCTCCGGCAGAACCGAAGCGCTTCCATGGCCCGATCAAATCGGGCGTTTCGCTGACCAGCCGCCTGCAGGCGCCGATCAGTGTTGGTGACCACCTTCACCATGCACATGGCCATGAGCGATTTCTTCGTCGCTGGCTTCACGCACGTCAACGATCTTCACTTCAAAGTTAAGGCGTTGGCCGGCCAGAGGATGGTTACCGTCGACGATCACATCGTCACCTTCGACATCACGAATGGTGACGATCTGCATGCCGCCGTCCGGGCCGGAAGCGTGGAACTGCATGCCCACTTCCAGCTCATCGACGCCTTCGAACATCGCACGGTTGAGGGTAGCAACCAGCTCCGGACTGTACTCGCCGTAGGCATCCTGCGGCTCGACGGCGACCTTGACCTCGTCACCGCCTTGCTTGCCTTCCAACGCCTTTTCCAGACCGGCAATGATGTTGCCCGAACCGTGTAAATAGACCAGCGGCGCGCCGCCGGCCGAGCTGTCGATCACTTCACCCGCATCGTTGGTGAGTGTGTAGTCGATGGACACAGCCTTGTTAGCGGCAATCTGCATGAGGCAAAACCTTTGTTGGGGAATGTGAGTGAAAGTCTAACCGCGCACTGCAGTGATTGCGAACCGGCGCACGAACCAGGGGACCATCGGCAGCTTGGTCCACCCCGCGCAACTTCATGCGTAGGGCGGTGCCGAATACAACCTTTGGAGAGCATCGCACCCCTCGATGTTGTGCAAGAATCCACGCCTGTAAATGTAGGCGACTATTTCAACAATTAATTCCGCATCAAGGAGCACCGATGTCAGCTCGAAACATCCTGGTGATTAACTGCGGCAGCTCGTCGATCAAATTCGCACTGGTCAACGAAGCTCAAGCAACTTTCCCCCTGCAGGGCCTGGCCGAACGTGTCGGCACCCCGGAGGCCGTGCTGCACTGGCAGCTGGGAGACACCAAACAGAGCCTGAACATTCCAGGTGCCGATCACCGGGCCGCGCTGGAAAGGTTGCTGCCTGTGGCCCAGGAGGCCGCCGGCGGCAAACTGGACGGCATCGGCCATCGTGTGGTCCACGGGGGCGAACATTTCACCGGCTCCACCCTGATCGACGAGGCGGTACTGAAGGCCATTCGCGACAGCGCGCAGCTGGCGCCACTGCACAACCCAGCCAACCTGGTCGGCATTGATGCAGCCATGGCGCTGTTCCCCGGCCTGCCGCAGGTTAGCGTGTTCGATACCGCTTTCCACCAGACCATGCCTGAGCATGCGTTCCGCTACGCCGTGCCGGAATTCCTCTACAAGGAGCACAGCGTTCGCCGCTACGGCTTTCACGGCACCAGCCACAACTTCGTCAGCAAGCGTGCCGCCGAAATGACCGAGCTCCCGGTCGATGACAGCTGCTGGCTGACGGCTCACTTAGGCAATGGCTGCTCGACCTGTGCCATCGTCAATGGCGAGAGCCGCGACACCAGTATGGGCCTGACCCCGCTGGAAGGTCTGGTCATGGGCACTCGCAGCGGCGACGTCGATCCCAACCTGCACAGCTACCTGAACCGCACCTTGGGCTGGAGCCTCGAGCAAATCGATCGCATGCTTAATCACGACAGCGGCCTGAAGGGCCTGTCCGGACTGTCCAACGACCTGCGCACGCTACAGGAAGCCCGTGTTGCCGGGCATGCCGGCGCCACCCTGGCATTCGAAGTCTTCTGCTACCGCCTGGCCAAATCGCTGGCAAGCATGGCTTGCGCCCTGCCGAAGCTCGACGGACTGATCTTTACCGGCGGCATTGGTGAAAACTCCATGGCCGTGCGTACCCGCACCCTCGAACATCTGAAACTGTTCAACTTCAAGCTGGACGAAGAGGCCAACGCACGCTGCACGCGCGGTGTAGGCGGGGAAATCCAGGCGGCAGGCAGCCCCCGCGTGCTGGTGGTACCGACCAACGAAGAACGTCAGATCGCACTGGACACGCTGGCGCTGCTCGACGCCTGATAGCGCGCCCGCAATCAGACGCACCGCACGAACCCGACGACCGCAAATGGCGTCGGGTTTTGTCTACTTGGCATCGCCCTTCGCCCGATAGGAGATCATCATGCATACCTTATTCCTCGCCCCCTGCGGTTTTGGCGGCGGCCTCAACTCCATCAGCCTCGGCCTGATCAGCGCACTTCAGCGCGCCGGGTTGAAGGTCGGCTTCTTCAAGCCCATCGCCCAGCCTTTCCCGCACGATCAAGGCCGTGAACGTTCTTGCGTTCTGGTAGAACGCACACTGAATATCGTGTCGCCCGAGCCGCTGCCATTGGAGCAGGTCGAGCGCCAGCTGGCCGATGGCGAACTCGATCTGCTACTCGAGGACGTGGTCAGCCGCTATCAGGAGGTTGCCGCGGGCAAGGATGTGGTCATTGTCGAAGGCATGGTGCCGACGCGTGAGTTCAACCACACATCAAGGATCAACACGCATCTGGCGAAAAGCCTGGACGCGGATGTCATTCTGATCGCGGCGCAAGGCAGTGACACGCTCAAGCGTCTGGCCGAGCGCATCGAGATCCAGGCCCAGCTGTTCGGTGGCGCCAAGGACCCGAAGGTGCTGGGTGTCATTCTCAACAAGGTCAAGGGTGACGACGGTGCGCCCGCCTTCATCGAGGGTCTCAAGGCGCAGCTGCCTCTGCTGGGCACTGCCGAATTCCAACTGCTTGGCGCGATCCCTTTCGCCGACAAACTCAACGCCTTGCGGACCCGCGACATCGCCGAACTGCTCGACGCCAAGGTCCTTCACGCCGGTGAAGCGGAGCAGCGTCGCGTCGACAAGATTGTGCTGTGCGCCCGCGCTGTCCCCAATACGGTGCAGCTCCTGCAGCCAGGCGTTCTGGTGGTCACCCCGGGCGACCGCGACGACATCATTTTGGCCGCGAGCCTGGCTTCGCTCAACGGCGTCAAACTCGCAGGCCTGTTGCTTTGCAGCGACTTTGCCCCGGACCCGCGCATCCTTGAGCTGTGTAAAGCGGCGCTTGATGGCGGCCTGCCGGTGATGACCGTGCAGACAGGTTCCTACGATACGGCAACCAATCTCTTCGGGCTGAACAAGGAAACCCCAGCCGACGACATCGAACGCGCCAGCCAGGTGACCGACTTCATCGCACAGCACCTGCAACCCGAACTCTTGCATACCCGCCTCAGCGTGCCGCGCAGCGAGTTGCGACTGTCGCCCCCGGCATTCCGCTACCAGCTGGTCAAGCGTGCCCAGCAGGCAAACAAGCGCATCGTTCTGCCGGAAGGCAACGAGCCACGCACCATACGTGCCGCGGCCATCTGCCAGGAACGCGGCATAGCGCGCTGCGTGCTGCTGGCCAAGCCAGAAGAAGTCCAAGCGGTTGCGCGCGAGCAAGGCATCCAGTTGCCTGCAAGCCTGGAAATTCTCGACCCGGAACTGATCATCAACCAGTACGTCGAGCCGATGTGCGAAATGCGCAAGGCCAAGGGCCTGACCCCGGGCGATGCGCGTGAGCAGCTCAAAGACACCGTGGTGCTTGGCACCATGATGCTGGCGCTCGACGAGGTGGACGGCCTGGTTTCCGGTGCCGTGCACACCACTGCCAACACCATCCGCCCGGCGTTGCAGCTGATCAAGACTGCACCTGGCTACAGCCTGGTCTCATCGGTGTTCTTCATGCTGCTGCCGGATCAGGTGCTGGTCTACGGTGACTGCGCGGTAAATCCGAATCCAAGCGCCACCGAGCTGGCTGAGATCGCCCTGCAAAGCGCCGAATCGGCCGTCGCCCTGGGCGTCAACCCGCGCGTAGCCATGATCAGCTATTCTACCGGCACTTCTGGCAGCGGCGCCGAGGTGGAGAAGGTTGCTGAAGCCACCCGCATCGCCCAGGAGCGCGCTCCCAACTTGCCGATCGACGGCCCACTGCAGTACGACGCCGCATCGGTCGCCAGTGTCGGCAAGCAGAAGGCGCCCAACAGCCTGGTGGCCGGTCAGGCCACAGTGTTCATCTTCCCTGACCTGAACACGGGCAACACCACCTACAAGGCGGTTCAGCGTAGCGCCAACGTGATCAGCGTCGGCCCGATGCTGCAAGGCCTGCGCAAGCCGGTCAATGACCTGTCCCGTGGCGCACTGGTGGATGACATTGTGTTCACCATCGCGCTCACCGCTCTGCAGGCTGATAACCAAAAGGCCTGATGCACCCGCGCCCGGCCAGCTAGGCCGGGCGCCTCGCAACGTCACCATCCCGTTTTTCGGCTTGCAGTTCGGCCCGCATTCAGTACTCTTGCCGCCGTTATTGACGGATATAAGACCTAATCGATGCTAAGCGTGCTTCCCGTCCCAATTCGGGGCGTCCTGGCCGGCCTGACGCTCGCACTGAACACGCTGTTCTGGTGCTGGCCGCTTTTTGCGCTATCACTGCTCAAACTGGCGTTACCGATTCCGCGTATTCAGCGAGGATTGCGCTTCGGCATGCACTGGATCGCCGAGTCCTGGATGACGGTCAACAACTTCTGGATGGATCAGGTGGGCCGCGCCGAGTGGGACGTACAGGGACTCGACAAGGTTGATCTGCAGCACTCCTATCTGGTCACCAGCAATCACCAGAGCTGGGCCGACATCCTGATGCTGCAATACCAACTGAGCCGGCGAATGCCGATCCTGAAGTTCTTCCTCAAGCAGGAGCTGATCTGGGTGCCGGTCATTGGCCTGTGCTGGTGGGCGCTGGAGTTTCCTTTCATGAAGCGCTTCAGCAAGGAGTATCTGGCGAAGTATCCGGAAAAGCGCGGCGAGGATCTGGCAACAACCCGCAAGGCCTGCGAACGCTACCGGACCAACCCAGTGTCGGTATTCAACTTCCTCGAGGGTACGCGCTTCACCGAGGACAAGCACACTGAACAGGCATCGCCCTACCGCTACCTGCTCAAACCCAGGGCCGGTGGCATCGCGTTCGTAATCGATGCGATGGGCGAGCAACTGACTTCGCTGATCAACGTGACCATCCACTACCCCGACGGCAACCCCAGCTTCTGGGATTTGCTAAGCGGCCGGATCGGCCAAGTCGTCATGCGCATCGACTCGCAGCCGATCCCTGCCGAGTTCCTGCACCGTAGCTACGACCAGGACGAAGCCTATCGGCTGAGCTTTCAGGAGTGGGTCAACGAGCTCTGGAGTAACAAGGACGCCGACCTCGAAAAACTCCACCGACAATACCCGCCTCGCCATGGCGCATCAGGTTAACCCGACCGGCCGGTACTAGCCGGCCGGTCGATTTTCTAGTTGCAGCCAGTCGATTGACCGCGGAAATTCCAACGCATCCTCGACGGCCAACCCAGGCGCGACCAGAAAACCCTGCATCACCTGACAGTCATGGGCGATTAGCCACTCGCGCTGGGCCAGGCTTTCAACGCCTTCGGCAATCACCTCCAGGCCCAGATTACGGCCCAGATCGATAATGGTGCTGACCACCGCGGCATCGCGTGGCGAATCAAGCATGTTGGCGATGAACAGGCGGTCGATCTTCAGCGTATCCAGATCGAAATGGCGCAGGTAAGCCAGCGACGAGTAACCGGTGCCGAAATCATCCACCGCTACCCTGACACCCAGCTCGCGCAACTGCCGAAGCTTGTCACAGCTCTGTTCCAGATCCTGCATCAGTGCGCCTTCGGTGACCTCCAGTTCCAACTGGCGAGGATCGAGCTGATACTCATCGAGCAGCCGACGCAACTCGTCGATCAGTCCGGCCCTGCCGAACTGCACCGGGCTGACGTTGAAGCTCAGCACCAGCTTGTCGCCGAATCGCTCACGCCAGTCGCGGCACTGAGCCAGCCCTTCACGCAGCGCCCACTCGCCGACCCGATCAATCAGCCGGGTCTCTTCCAGCAAGGGGATGAACACACTCGGTTCGACCGCACCGCGTCCCGCGTAATTCCAGCGCAACAAGGCCTCGAACCCACGCAGCTCACCGGTCTCGAGCACAACCTGTGGCTGGTAAGCCAAGGCGAAACCATTGCGTTCAATGGTGCTGCGCAGGTTCTCTTCCATCATCAGGCGCGCATGGGCCCGCCCGTTCATCTCACCGGAAAAGAAGCGATATTGCTGCCGGCCGTTGCGCTTGGCCTCGTACATGGCCATATCCGCCGAGCGGAGCAGCTCCTCGACGCTCTGGCCGCAGTCGGGGAAATGCGCGATGCCGATACTGGCGCCGAGCGTGACGTCGGTCCCTTCGATGGTATGTCGAACCGAAATCAGCTCGATAAGCTTCTCAGCAACCTTGGCGGCATCTTCCGGGTTATCCAGCGAGTCGAGCAACGCGGTGAACTCGTCTCCGCCCATCCGCGCGATGATGTCGTAGGGCCGCATGCAGGCCTCGAGCACACGCGCCACGCGGCAGAGGATCTCGTCACCGGCATCGTGCCCCAGCGAGTCGTTGATGCGCTTGAAGCCATCGAGGTCGATATAGAGCACAGCCATGCGTTTGCCGTTCCGGTCGACTCTCGCCAGAGCCGAATCCAGTGCCTGATGAAAGCCGCGCCGATTGAGCAGTCCGGTCAGCGAGTCGGTTACCGCCTGGGTCTCCAGCTGCACGTGCAGACTGCGCACCACCGACATGTCCAGAGCAATCACTACCATTGAGCGCTGTTGTCGAGGCAGTGGTGACGACGACAATGCGACCGGTAGCGTTTCGCCGTTGGCGGTGAACAGCTGCGCCTCATGAAGACGATAGGTATGACCGCTACGCCAATGCTGGTAGAAGTCGGTGTCGCGCCAGGCCGGTGGCATCTGCGGCGAAGCCAGATGTTTGATCAGCGCGGTACCTTGCAGATCATCGACGCTGGTATGCAGCATTTTGGCGATCGCCGGGTTGGCGAAGTTGATGAAACCATCCTCACCCACCACCAGAATGCCTTCTGCGGCATTGCTCAGTACCGACGCGTTGAACGCTCGTGCACTGTCGAGCTGCTGGCTGAGTACCTGCAAATCACGTCGATTGTGCTCATGACTGAGCAGCGTATTGATCTTGTGTTTGAGTACTTGCGGATCGAACGGCTTGAGAATGAAATCTACCGCACCGGTTGCGTAGCCACGCAGCACCGATTCACGGGTGTGCGCGATGGCCGAAACAAAGATGATCGGCGTGTAGCGCGAGTGCGGGCTGCCGCGCATCAGGCGGGCCACTTCGAATCCATCCATGCCCGGCATCTGCACATCCAGCAACACCAGCTCGACATCCAGATCAAGCAACGCCTGCAGCGCGGCTTCGCCAGAGTTAACCGTGTGGACCTGCCAGTCACCGTCGCCGAGCAAGGCCTCCATGGCGACCAGGTTCGCCTCGCGATCATCGACCACCAACAATGTGCGGGTTCGAGGCTGAGCTTGGGGTTGCGACCACGCCATCAGCCGAGCTCCCGGCACAGCACGGTTCTGTTTCCGTTACCGACGTTGGGGGCGCCAGTTCGGCTTGAACGATGCGTCACACACTTCTCCTTACGGGCTTGCATAAGGGCCATCAGTACGCTCCAAACGTCGCAGCAGCTCAACCAGCCTAGCGCTATCGACCGGTTTGAACAGGATGTCGTCGGCACCGGCCGGAAGCTTCTGCTCTGTCACAGCGGTATCAGAACCGACTGTCATCGCCACAATCGGCACCTGACAACCATAGTCGTTTCTGAGCTGATGGATCAGTGCTGGGCCGCCGTTATCCGGCATGGCCAGATCCACCAACGCCAGATCGAACGCATCTTGATCGAAGCGTTCCAGCGCCTCGGCACAGCTCGTCACCGGCACCACCTGCAGTCCCTGTTCGTCGAGCACGGCGCTGATGGCGTAAATTGCCCGCACATCCGAGTCTACCAACAACACGCGCTGTCCCAGCAGGGGGTGTTCCAGTTCACCCATTCCCCACGCGGCAGCATCAACCCCAACGGGCTTAAGTGCATCTTCCATATGCTCCATTCCTTCAGTTTTTGACAACGCAACCGCTGAATAACGCTTAAGCCGCTGCAGATTCTTTTCCGATAACGTATCTCGGCTGGTCAGGATCACCCTGACGTCTTTTAGTGAGCGCAGGCGGTCGAGCGCATCAAGCAGCTCCAGCCCGTTTTCGCCAGGAAGATCAAAGTCGATGATCAGCACCGAATATCGGTGCTCAGCATAGGCCAGCCGCGCCTCTTCGCTGCGATGGCATTCGCTGACCCGATAACCGATCCGCTCGAAATACTCACGCAGTTGACGGCGCCGCTCCAGATCGGTTTCAACCAGCAGCAACCGAGTCGAATTGCTTTCCTGCCGCGATAGATCGACGAACAGCCGCTCCAGCTCTGACTGAGCCACGGGCTTGAGCAGGTAGCGTGAACTGTCGTCCGACCAGCCCTGCGGCTGTGGCACGCAGGAAATGATGTATATCGGCGTACCCCGATGCCTGGGGTCGGCTCGCAATGCTCGGTGGACCTGCCAGCCGCTGATGTCAGGCAGCAGAACGTCCAGGATCACCGCCGCAAAACGGTCGTGAGCGAGCGCATCCAGCCCCTCTTGTCCGCTACCGCAGATAATGCTGGAAAAACCGTGGGACTGCGCGACCTCCGCCACTACCGAGGCAAAATCGGCATCGTCCTCGACAATCAGCAGACCGCCACCCTGGCCACGCTGTTGATACGGTCGTAGCGTCCGGACCTCCGGCGTCGCAGAGGCTTTCATCGGCAACTCGACGGTAAAACTGGAACCCTGCCCCAGCGAGCTTGTGAGGCGAATCCCGCCCCCCAACACTTCGGCCAGTTGCCGTGCGATTGCGAGCCCCAGGCCCGTGCCGCCGTATTGACGGCTGATCGAGCCGTCGATTTGCTGGAAGGCTTGGAAGATCCGTTCCTGCTGATCTTCTGCAATGCCGATACCGGTGTCGGTCACACAGATCTGCAACATGGCTTCATCGGCAGGACTCTCAGCCGGCCGGCTGCTCACGTGGACATCAACGGAGCCCTGCTCGGTGAACTTCAGCGCATTGGTCACCAGGTTGCGCAAGATCTGCTGCAGCCGCGCGCGATCAGTAATGATCGACGGAGGAACGCCCGGGTCGATCCGGCTCGTGAGGGACAGTCCGTTCTCATCCGCCATCGGCTGCAGCCCAGCCAGCAGCTCTGCCAGAATCTCGCCGAGGTCGAGCGGCTCCGACTTGATCTCCATGTGACCGGCTTCGATCTTGGCCAGATCAAGCACGTCATTGATCAGCTGGAGTAGATCGTGGCCGGCCCGATGCATGATGTCGGCGTGGCGAACCTGCTTCTCGGTCAGGTTGCTCGCCGCATTCTGTCTCAACTGATCGCTCAGGATAAGAATGCTATTAAGCGGCGTGCGCAGTTCGTGCGACATATTGGCGAGAAACTCAGATTTGTAGCGGTTGGCGATCAGCAGCTCATTCGCCTGATCACGCAAACGCCGCTCCGCTGCTTTGCGATGAGCGATATCGATCACCACCGCCTGCACCAGCTGCTCGTCGCCACTGCGCAATGGCGACAGGCCAACCTCCACAGGCAGCAAATGGCCATCCCGGTGGCGCCCGAAGAGCTCGCGATTCTCACCCAGGCGACGTGATTCGGGCGCCTGGCCGAAACGGTTGCGCACCTCGGCATAGGTTTTGCGCATCGACTCGGGGATCAGTATTTCAACCGGCTGACCTAACAGCTCTTGGCGGCTATAGCCGAACAGCAGCTCGGTCTGACGGTTAACCATCACAATCTGCCCGTCACGATCGAACAGCAGAAAAGCGTTCGGCGAGGCTTCCACCACATTGCGGAAGCGCTCTTCGTCACGCTTGCGCTGCTGCAGGTCCACGAGATTGAGCAGATAGTGAACGGTCTCGTCCCGCTTGAAACTGGTCAGACTGAGCGAAACAGGAATGGGGGTGCCGTCTTCCCGCAGCGCGTGGCTCTCCTGTTGATTGGCGTCCAGTTGGTTCCCATCAGTTGGATCCTGCAAAACTCCGGGTATGTAGTGGCTGAGGCGCTCACCCGCGAGCAGGCCCGCACTGCTACCCAGCAGCGCAGCGGCGCTCTGGTTGGCTAACTCTATGCGTCCTTCATCGCTACACAGCACCGTTGCTACTGGCAGCTGTTCGATCAGCTGGCGGAACCATGCCTCCCGCTCTTGAAGCTGCGCGCCGAGCGCCTGACTACTGCGCAGGGTCCGTTCGCGTAAATAAAGGTAGCCGCCAATCAACAGAGAAAATAATGCGGCTGCGGTCAGCGCCGCAGTAAGGTTGAAGGCCCGCCCCACCCGGTTGAGAATGGCTTCGTATTCCGGTGTGCTGGCCACTTCCAACTGCCAGCTACGGCCGTACATGTAAATGTTGCGAACACGATGGAAGCCAGCATCGATGCTCACCGGAGCGCGCCCCACCAACAAAGGCTCGTCTGGCGCGGCGGCGTCGAAGAGCTGCAACTGAAACAGCTTGCTGCGCGAACCCAACACCCCTTCCATCAGATCGGTAAGCCGAAACGCACCGTGAAGCGATCCGGCAAATGCTTCCTGGCGCTCTTCCAAAGTTGTTATCGGAGCTCGAGTGCGATAAAGCGGCAGGTACAGCAGAATCCCGATCTGCGCATTGTGCTCGGTTTCCTGCTTGAGCCGCACCGGCCCGGTGAGCATCGGAGTGCCGATATTGCGAGCGGCCATAACGGCTTCCCTGCGCGTCGCCTCACTCAGCATGTCGAAACCCAGCACCCGGCGATTACGCCAATCGAGCGGATGGATGAAATCCACGATCAGGTAATCGCTGCGCTCACCGCGGGGATACATGCGAAATTCGCTACGGCCGTTGTCGCGTATTGCGGAAATGACCGATTCCAGATTATCCGCGCGCGCATAGCGAGCCAGGGCAATGGCCTGGATGCCGGGGTAGAAATCCTGAAGCTGAAGCTGATCGGAAGCCCGATTCCAGTCCTGCAGACTGACCTCATCACTGCCGACGAAAAGTCCGGCCAGCCCTCGCAGCACCATCTCGTACGCGCGCATGCGCTCACGCAGATTGCTTTCGATGTCATTGACCGCCAGATTGAATCGCTGGGCCTGCTCAGCACGCACTCGCATTTCCTGAACATGCCACTGCCAGCCGATCCATCCTCCGAGCCCCGACATCAGGGCCAGCGTCACTACCAATGGCAGCCAAGGCTTACGAGAATGGAGAGCGGAACGATCATCCATTCGACCTCCTCAGTGCCACAACTATGGCTCGCTGTCAGGAGCTTCAGAGTCATGGATTGCTCAGAGGTTCAATTGAAACGACAAAAGCTGTAAAGCTGACGCCATCAAAATGGCACAGGCAGAATCCGCATCGACATCGCCTGTGCCTGGCCGCTTAAAGTGGTCGCAGATTGATCTCGACGCGGCGGTTCTGCGCACGCCCGGCAGCGCTGTCGTTGCTGGCAATCGGCTGACTCGAGCCTGCGCCATAAGATGATATACGCGACGCCGGCACGCCGTTGCCTTCCAGATAGGCCGCCACACTACGGGCGCGGCGATTGGAAAGATCCTGGTTGAGTTGCTGCGAGCCGGTACTGTCGGTGTGACCGATGATGTCGATACCGTTCTTGTTGAACTCTTTGAACACCTGCACCAGCGAATTGAGTGTTGGATAGAAGCTGCTGGAGATATCGGCCGAGTTGCTGGCGAAGGTGATGTTGCCCGGCATGATCAGCGTCAGGTTATCGCCTTGGCGCTGGACCTGTACGCCGGTGCCCTGCAACGTCTGGCGCAGCTTGGCTTCCTGGGTATCGACGTAGTAACCATAGCCGCCGCCAGCAGCACCGCCGACTGTGGCTCCGATCAATGCGCCTTTGGCACGATCCTTCTTGCTGGAGGTGGCCGCGCCGATCACTGCTCCACTGATCGCACCGATGCCGCCATAGATGCCGGCCTTGCCAGCTTCGCGTTCACCGGTATAGGGATTGTTGGTGCAGCCGACCAGCAGCGCAAGGGTGGCGGCGAGTGCGGTCAGGTTACTGATCTTCTTCATATCTACTTCCTTCATCTGCGGGACGCCAGCCTGTTACAGCACGGGCTGGAATGCGACGTTAGGGTAACACCCGCCCGCCCGTGGAACCGGAACGCCCCGACGAACCCGAGATGTCCAGGCGCCTAGCATCTGCTGGAATCCTGCTTTCGCACGCTGGACGTCCCGACAGGTCACAGCAACATACAGCCGGCTGGGCAAGCCGGCTCTCGACAAAGCTATCAGTAGCGTATGCGGCAGATGTCCTGACGATGCCGCGACGGACCAGAAGGTCGCAGCATGATCAGCCTACGCAGCGAAAGCCTGGTATCAGACCGAAGAGATGGCGCTACTGCCCTCCTCGACCCAGCGCGCGATGTCGACGCGGATACGCTTTTTGTCGAGCTTGCCCACGCTGGTTTTGGGAATATCCTCAACCACGGCGATCTGCTGCGGAATGGCCCATTTATTGATCTGGCCCTGCGCCACGGCGGGTTCAAGGAACACCTGCAATGATCGCGCATCCAGCTGCTTGCCGTCGCAGAGCACCAGCAGCGCAAAGGGTCGCTCGCCCCAACGCTCATCCGGCACACCCACCACCGCGACGTCGCGCACTGCCTCGTGCCGGCTGATCAGACCTTCGAGCGCCAGAGACGATATCCACTCGCCACCCGTCTTGATCACGTCCTTGATGCGATCACGAATGTCGATATTGCCCATTTCATCAAGGGTGGCGACGTCACCGGTATGCAACCAACCACCGGCCCACAGCTCTTCGCTCTTCTCCGGATTACCCGCATAGCCTTGCGTCAGCCAGGGCGCACGAAGCACCAGTTCACCCTGGGACACGCCATCGGCAGGCAGGAAGCTGCCGTCCGGCGCCTGAATTGCCGCATCGACCAGCACCACCGGAATCCCGGCCTTGAGACGGTAGGTAATCTGCTCGTCCTCGCTGGCATTGCGCAGCTCGTCGTTGATATGAGCCCCGGAAATCAGCGGACAGGTTTCCGACATCCCATAGGCCGCCACCAATTGCATGCCGCATGCCCGCGCCGACTCGTACAGGCCGCGGGTAAGCGCACTGCCGCCGATGGTGATCTTCCAGCCGCCGAAGTCGGTGCCCTGCGCCGCCCTGGCTTTGAGCAGCATCTGCACGATGGTCGGTACGCAATGAGAAAAGGTGACTTTCTCTCGACGCCAGAGCTCGATCAGCAGCTCAGGATCATAGCGCCCCGGATAAACCTGCTTGAGGCCCAACATCGTCGCCACATAGGGCAAACCCCAGGCGTGCACGTGGAACATCGGTGTGATCGGCATATACACATCCCCAGCCGCCATCAGCTGAGGATTTTCGCGGCAGCCGACCGTCACCGCGCCTGCGAGCGTGTGCAAGACCAGCTGGCGGTGCGTGAAGTAGACGCCCTTGGGGTCGCCAGTGGTGCCAGTGGTATAGAAGGTGGTCGCCACCGAGTTTTCATCGAAGTCGGGAAAATCGTAACTCGCCGCTGCGGCCGCCAGCAGCGTTTCGTACTCACCGACGCAGTTCGGCAAATCGCACTGTTTATCCTCGGCGTCGGTGATCAGCAACGTCTTGTCCACCGTCGTCAGCTGCCCGGCGATGGCGTGATACAGCGGCGCAAACTCGCTGTTAACCAGAACGAAGCGATCCTCGGCGTGATTCATGGTGTAAAGAATCTGCTCGGGCGATAGGCGCACGTTAATGGTATGCACCACCGCACCGATCATCGGAATCGCAAACATGCATTCCAGGTAGCGATGGCTGTCCCAGTCCATCACCGCCACGGTGTCGCCCGCCTTCACCCCCGCATCTGTCAGCACGTTGGCGAGCCGAGCGATGCGCTCACCGAGGGTGCGATAGTCGAAACGCAGCTGATCGCGATAGACGATTTCGCGCGTGCGCTCGTAGCGCTGCCCCGATAGCAGCAAGCTCTTGATCAACAGGGGGTACTGGTAGGCATTCGCGGCGGGTTTGATCACTCGTGTCTGCAGCATAGGGCTTCCTGTTATTGATGTTATGAGACACACGCTAGACGTTTATGCGGCCACCGGTGCGACGCTCGGCCGTGCCGCTCTCGTTTCGAACCACCGATGTCGCGGTTGTTCTTACTGTTGCGACATCACGATGCAACGGCCGGCGAGCAAGCTTGATCAAGCGATCTCGCTTGCCGCCAACCGAACACCAAGGCCGATCAGCACCGCACCCGTGACACGATCGAACCAGTGCCCCATCCGGGCAAACCCGGCCCGCACACGCTCGCGGCTGAACAACCAGGCCACCAGGCAGAACCACACGCCGGTCGCGCCAGCCAGATATAACCCATAGGCTGCCTGAACGGCGAGTGGGGTATGGGGGTCGATAACTACGGTGAATAGCGACAGAAAAAACAAGGTCGCCTTGGGATTCAAGCCATTGGTGACGAAACCAACGGTAAAAGCGCGTCTTGGGCTAATCGCAACACTGGACGCAGATGATGCAAGGTTGTCTACCGCGACGGGCTTGGCGCGCAGCGCCTGAAAACCGAGATAGAACAGGTAGCCTGCCGCTAACCATTTGAAAAGGTTGAATAACACGATCGACTGCGAGACGATCAGACCAATGCCTAACAGTGAATACCCCACGTGCAGCAAGATGCCGCTGCCGACACCGATGGCCGTCCAGCTGCCGCTGCGCTGACCGCGGGCAACGCTTTCGCGCACGACTACCGCAAAGTCAGGCCCGGGGCTGGCGACAGCGAGTAAGTGAACCAGCGCCACAGTGAGAAACTCCATCCAGTACATCTAGCGACTCCGTTACTTCCGGGGCGGGACGTCCGCCCGCTGATTCATACGAGTAAAGTCCATGAGCAAGTACCGCGCTGTATTCCTTGATCTATCACCGCTCGACCAGGGCGATCTGGACCTGGCCCCGCTGCAGTCCGCCTTTGCTGAGCTGACCTGCCATAAGAAGACCAGCGAAACGCAAATCATCGACCGACTGCAAGGCGTGGAAGTTGCCATCGTCAACAAGGTCACCTTGAGCGACGCCACGCTGGCCGCCTGCCCGGATCTGAAACTAATTCTGGTCGCCGCCACCGGCGTCAACAACATCGACCTGGCCGCAGCCAAACAGCGCGGCATTGCGGTATGCAACTGCCAGGCTTACGGCACGGCTACCGTGGCCCAACACACGCTGATGCTACTGCTCGCACTGGCCACGCGACTACCCGATTATCAAGCCGCCGTGGCCCGCGGCCGCTGGCAGGAAAGCGGACAGTTCTGCCTGCTGGATTTCCCCATTGTGGAGTTGGCGGGCAAGACGCTCGGCGTGCTCGGCCACGGTGAGCTGGGCGGCGCCGTAGCCAAGCTCGCCGAGGCGCTGGGCATGCGTGTGCTGACCGGCAACCTGCCCGGGCGCCCGCCTCGTCCAGACCGACTGGAACTGGACGAGTTGCTGCCACAGATTGATGCCCTGACCCTGCACTGCCCCCTCACCGAGCAAACACGCAACCTCATAGGAGCCCGCGAACTGCAGCTGATGAGACCCGCCGCGTTCGTCATCAATACCGCTCGCGGCGGCCTGATCGACGAGCAGGCACTGGCCGACACCCTGCGAAGCGGCCACCTGGGCGGCGCTGCCACCGATGTGCTGATCAGCGAACCACCGAGCAACGACAACCCGCTGCTGGCTGCGGACGTGCCGCGGCTGATCGTGACGCCCCACAGCGCCTGGGGCAGCCGCGAAGCCAGACAACGTATCGTCGGCCAGCTCTGTGAGAACGCGGAGGCATTCTTCGCAGGCAGCCTCAAGCGCCAGGTAGGCTGACGCTTCTGCAGCCGGGGACAAGGCTGGTAAGCTCGCCAGCTTTTGTCCGGAGGCATCATGGATCCTCGAAGCGAAGTACTGCTGCGCCAGGCCGAACTGTTCAGCGGCGACCTGCTGCTTGCCGGGCTTCCCGCAGACGACCTGCTCGGCCAACTGCCTGGGGCCATTGGATGGAGCTGGCACGCCGGGACGCAACAAAGACTGCAGGCGCGTTTCGCCGAGCGTTGCATATTCGGTATCGAGCCGCCCACCGCCTCGTTCGACGGCGCCGTTCTGTTTCTGCCCAAGTCTCGGGAACTGACTGATTACCTGCTGAGCGCGCTGGCCGCCAGATTGCCGGGCCGTCTGCTGTATCTGGTGGGCGAGAAACGTGCCGGCGTGGAGCGAGCCGCGAAACAACTGGCCCCGTTCGGCGAAGCGAAAAAACTCGACAGTGCCAGGCATTGCCAGCTCTGGCAGGTCAGGGTCACAAATAGCCCACCGACTCCAGAATTACAGGCTCTGGCTCAGCGCTTCGAGCTTCCACTCGCGGACGGCCCGCTGCAGATCGTCAGCCTGCCTGGCGTGTTCAGCCATGGCCGTCTCGATCGCGGTACCGCCCTGCTGCTGGAGCAGCTCGATGGGCTGCCAGCCGGCCGGCTGCTGGATTTCGGCTGCGGCGCGGGCATCATTGGGGCGTCGCTGAAAAGACGGTATCCGGACAGTGAAGTGGTGCTGCTGGATGTCGACGCTTTTGCAGTCGAAAGCAGCCGCATGACCCTCGCTGCCAATAATTTACAGGCTCAGGTGATCGCCGGGGACGGCATCGATGCTGCCCCGCAAGACTGCACCGCCATCATCAGCAACCCACCGTTTCATCAGGGCGTTCACACGCACTACGAGGCCAGCGAAACGTTACTGCAACGCGCGGCCAGTCATCTCCGGCCGGGTGGCGAGCTACGACTGGTAGCCAATGCGTTTCTCAAGTATCCGCCCCTGATCGAAACCCATCTGGGTCGTTGCGAAACGCTGATCAGCGCGGACGGCTTCCGCATCTACCGTGCGCAACACCCCTGATCCGCCAACGCCCCGGCTTGCGCAACGCGCCACGCTTGGGCAAACTCGCGCCCGTCCTGGGGGAGTAGTCTCCGGCAAGCTCCCTGCTTGCCTGGCATGCGTCAACATACTTGGTCCACAGACCATGGTGCATGCGACCCGCGCGGCTTGTCTCGGCAGCCAGCGCTCGGTTTGACAAGACCCATGACACGTACCCCTGACCCGGGGCGGGCAGGCAGTGCGTGTCATGGTGATCAGTCGACCCGCCCCCGCAAGGAAGTCCGTTGGAATCGTTCTACATCCCCACCCTGATCGTCGCACTCGCTGAGATTGGCGACAAAACGCAATTGCTCGCCCTTTTGCTGGCCGCCCGCTACCGACGTCCAATGCCCATCATCTGGGGGATTGTGGTCGCCACGCTGGCTAACCATGCCGCTGCAGGGGCCATCGGCAATTGGGTTTCGTCACTGCTCTCGCCTGCCATTCTCAGCTGGATTCTGGCCGCGTCCTTCGCCGCCGTTGCCCTGTGGACACTGGTGCCCGACAAACTCGAGGAAGAGGAAGCCTCGCGCGGTCGACGCTTCGGCCCCTTCGTGGCGACACTGATCGCTTTTTTCCTTGCCGAGATGGGCGACAAAACGCAGATCGCGACCGTCATGCTGGCAGCCCAGTATCCCGATTTCATTCTGGTGATCATCGGCACGACACTCGGCATGCTGATCGCCAATGTGCCGGTGGTACTGGCGGGCAACTTCGCCGCCGACCGCATGCCACTGACACTGATTCGCCGAATCGCCGCCGTCGGCTTTGCCGGTTTGGCGCTGTACGCCGTCTATCAGGCCCTCAGCTTGAGCGGCATGCTTCCAGTCTGATACCCAGCGCAAATTGCCTCGCCACGGGTGCTGTTAGAGTGCGCGTTTGCCGCATTCTGGCGGCGCTTGAGGGGAGCAGGCTGCATGTCACCGGAGGAACGAAAACGGCGGGTTCGGCAGCACATCGATCTGAGCTGGGGCAAGGGCCGACTGGCATTGGCCGAACAGCTGCAGAGCCGTTACTTCAGCTATAGAAGTTCGTTCATCTCGCAGCCGGTCAACAGTGCCGGCTTCGGTCTGTTGGTGCGGGAGATCCGCCAAGCCATTCCGGACCTGGAAGTCGCGGTAGATGAATGCCTCAGCGAAGGCAATCGCGTGGTGACCTCCAGCACGCTGTTCGGCACCCTGGAGAAACCCGTGTTCGGCCTCGCACCGAGCGGCAAGATTCTCACGGTCGCCGCGATGTCGATCTGGACGCTCAATCCGAGCGGCGACATCGAGGAGATCAACACGCTGTTCGACCTGGAAAGCGCCCGTAGCCAGCTAGGCCTGGAGAGCCCACTTCCAATCAAGCTGCCGCCGACCTGAGAGCGCCAGCGGCATCTGCATCTGCATCTGCATCAGCGGCCCTGTTTATACAATGGCATCACCTTCGGAATATTTTCCTGCAGCGCCTGCGTACGACTGCCAGAAGAAGGATGGGTGCTGAGGAACTCCGGCGGGGCGGAGCCGCCAGCCGCCGCCATCTTCTGCCACAGAGTGACCGCTGCATTCGGGTTGTAGCCAGCCCGCGCCGCCAGCTCCAGACCGATCAGGTCAGCCTCATTTTCGTTGCTGCGGCTGTTGGGCAGCGTCATCAGGTACTGCACTCCCATGTTGGCCAACTGCAGACTGCCGTTACCAATTCCGACCGCCGAGCCAATTTGAGTGGCCATCTGCACACCATAAGCCTTGGACATGGCCTCACGACCGTGCTCACGCAACGCATGGGCAATCTCGTGCCCCATGACTGCGGCAATCTCGTCATCGGTCAGCTTGAGCTTTTCGATCAGCCCGGTGTAGAAGATGATCTTCCCGCCTGGGCCGGCATTGGCGTTCAGCTCTGGGCTGTCGATAACGTTCACGTCCCAGTCCCACTGCGCCGCATCAGGCCGGAAAGTCTTGACCTCGGCGATCAGCCTGCTGGCGATCCGGTTGACCCGCTGAGCCACCGGCGAATTGTTCTCGAGTACACCTTTATTCTTGGCTTCAGACACCGTCTGCTGATACGACTGCGCATACATCTGATTGACCTGGTCGGTCGACAGCATGCTGAACATGTACTGCTTGCGGTCGACGCCGACGGCACCGCTGCTGGTGGTGTTGACGGCCTGGCAACCGGCAAGCGTGGCGGCCGCTAGAAAGAGGCTGAGTGAATGCGGCTTGAACATGTCGCGTCTCCCGTGAATTCTGCGCCGTATGCTAGAGCGTGCCAACGCAGCGGGCAACCGACTCGCAGCCCACCGCCCCAGGGCCCGCCTGATAGCGCGTGACTCCTCTTTCGAGAGCCACTGCCAATGGCTAGTTCACTGGCGTCAGGCACTCCGGCGCATCCAGCTTGGGATCATTGACGAAGGTCGCCAAAGGACGCTCGCGTAATGCCGGCTGCGGTGCAGTCAACAGCTGCTGCAGTGTTCCCATTGGGGCATGCGGGTCGAGCCAGGCAGTCATGCCGGCCTGATCCAGCACCAGCGGGCGCCTCTGATTCGCTGCCGGACGCGTCACCACAGCCGCACTGAGGTAGGTGTGGCCCTCGACCGGATAGGCCTCCCACACCGCGGCGAAATACATCAGTGAATCTTCGGCCGTCATCCAATAGGGTCGCTTGCGTGCCGTGCCCCGCCATTCATAAAAGCCGTTGGCTGGTAGCACGCCTCGACGCAGGCGGAAGGCGTCACGAAACATCGGCTGCTCGGCCAATGTTTCCGCCCGTGCCTGAGCTGGCGTGCGGGTGAAGTCGCTCAGCCACGCAGGGGTCAGCCCCCAGCGAACACTGCTCAGCTGCAGCTGGTCTTCAACCTGCCGAAGCAGCAGCACCGAAGCGCCAGGCGCCAGACTCCAGTGCGGTTGCTGATCAGGCGGGAAACCGGGCAGCGCAGCGAAGGCGGGACTCCAGCGAAACAGGGCATAGCGGCCACACATGTACAAAGGACTCGATGAGAAAAGGGGCGAAGGCCAACTACCGTGACGTCGCTCGGACCGCATTCAGCAGATAAGCTCGCCCGGGTAGCTTTCCGGCTCGTCGCCGGGCAGCGGTTCGGCGCCATTGTACTCAGCGATCAACTGCCGCGCGCGCTCGACCTCGTCATCGGCGACCATCAAGCCGAGCAGACCGGCGACAGGCAGCTCACCTACCGCACCGATCAGATGCCTGCCATTGAGATAAACCTCGATGCCTTCAGCAACCAGCATGCCTCGCAGCATCTCCGCCTCGAGCAGGTCACGCGGTTCGTATATTCGCTGCACTAGTCATCCTCCCGCCGCACATCGAGCTGCCAGTCACGGCCATCGGTCCGTAAATCGAACACGATCGGTCGGCAGCAGACCGAGCAGTCTTCGATGTACTGCTGGTCGCCACCGCTCAGATCGAGTAGCGCCTCCACCACTTCGCCACAATACGGGCATTGATAGTCCTGTGATTCCAGCATCAGCGTCTCCTGCGTGACTTGCCGCTATAATCGCCGTCCGGAGTCTGTAGAGATGCCCCGGTGCGCACTTGTGGCGGACCCGACCGGTACCGCGCAACATCATCCGAACCCGCGCAGTGATCGCGTCCAGGTATCCACAGACCTAACTTTGACCCTTGAGCGATTGGGTTATTCAGTTGTTACCCTTACAGAGAACATGATGGACGAATTCGAAGCCATCCGACCCTACGCCGATGCTGAAGTCCCCGCTGTCATGGCACGGCTGTTCGCCGACCGGGAATTCCTCGACATACTGGCGCATTTCCGCTTTCCGCGGCTGGCTGGCCCGATGGGCTGGATGCTCAAACCACTTATAGCGCAACGACTGCGGCGCGAGTTCGCCACCATTCATTCGATCGACACGCTGCAGGCGCGAATCGAGATGTATCTCGAACGCACCATCGAGCGCGCCACAGACGGCATCACCTATTCCGGCCTGGAAAAACTGCGACCGGGCTGCGCCTATTTGTTCATCGCCAACCACCGCGACATCGTGATGGACCCCGCTTTCGTCAACTATGCGGTGTTTCAGGCCAAGATGCGCACGCCGCGCATCGCCATTGGCGACAACCTGCTGCAACGGCCCTTCGTCAGCGATCTGATGCGACTCAACAAGAGCTTTATCGTGCGCCGCTCGGTCACCGGGCGACGCGAAAAACTCGCGGCTTATCAGCTGCTTTCGGCCTACATCAACCACTCGATTCGCAACGACGGTGAGTCAATCTGGATTGCCCAGGCCGAAGGGCGGGCAAAGGACGGTGACGACCGTACCGATTCGGCGATTCTGAAAATGCTGCACATGAGCCGCAAGGACGAGCCCTTTTCCGAGGCATTGGCGAGCCTGCAACCAACACCGGTGTCGATCAGCTATGAGTACGACCCCTGCGATCAGGCCAAGGCGCGCGAGCTCTATATCCGAGCTAGCACCGGTAGCTACACCAAGGCGCCTGGCGAGGATGACACCAGTATTGCCCTCGGCATCACCGGCTATAAAGGTCGGGTGCACGTCAGTTTCGGTACACCCATCAGCGAGGTGCCGGAAGATGCCAAGCAGCTGGCGGCCGATATCGACCAGCAGATCCTGACTGACTACCGTCTGTTTCCGGTGAATTTCCTGGCGCATCGGATGTGGGAGCATCGCGACCCGGCGCTGGCGATACCTGAACTCAGCGAGCTGTTCAGCCGCGCGGAAATCGAACGGGCCGAGGCCGAATGGGGCAAGCGCCTCGCTGCATGCCCAAGCGTGCAACAGCCCTACCTCATCCAGCAATACGCCATGCCGGTGCGTAACCAGTACCGCTTGAAAGCTGGCTTGAGCCTGTAGGACACACAGCACAAGCCCGACTGATCGTCAGCTCAGTCGGGTAAGCGAAGAAAGCAGGCAGGCCAATCCCAGACTGCTGAAACCAAAGCCATAGAAAAACCGGTCAAGACGCCGGGTTGCCGCCGCAGCACCCTGTTCAATAGCACAAGTGTGTGACCCTGCATGGGAGGCCGCGGCGTTCGACAGCTGTCGACGCCAGCGTGTCGCCAGCACCAGCCAGGCACCGCTGAGCGCGATCAGCAGCGCCAGTGAGTTGACCAGCGGCGCAACCCGCGCCAGCATCAAAACATCGAAATCGAACAACAACCATCTTCTCCGTTGGACCGATAACCTGCAGGCCAGGGCGGCCGCACGCTGCGGCAGCGGAGTCTACCGAAACGGCTTGACCGGTTCAGCTGGATTCCGACAGAACGGAACACAACCAAGCGATGGCAATTTGCCGGGTATTTGCGCCATTTATGCAGATATGCCCCGTCTCGATTGTTGACTTATAGTCCCTTTCAGCTTCACCCTCATCTCGCCTCGAACAACCGAAATAGAGCGTGCGCCTGGCTTGAGCAACCAGACGGGACTGCCGCGGGTCGGGCAAATGGCAACTTGTGATCGCTGCGTCTCTGACGTGAATACCGGGCCGACGGCCCGCCACCTCCTTTGTGGAAGTCGCCACCTGCAAGCGCCGCGCTTACGGCATCGCTTGCAGCGCATCAGTTACCAAGAATCAACAGGACCAGACAATGAACAAGAATAGGTTTAAGACGGGGGCCCTTACACTCTCTTTGCTGGCAAGCGCTGTGCTGGCAAGCGGAGCCATGGCTGCAGTATCCGAGTCCGAAGCGGCCAAGCTGGGTAACAGCCTGACACCGATGGGCGCCGAGAAAGCAGCCAACGCCGCCGGAACCATTCCCGCCTGGACCGGCGGTTTGGCAACCGACGCTGCGGCAGTCGGCGAGAATGGCTTCGTCAGCGATCCTTACCCGAACGACAAGCCGAAGTTCACCATCACGGCGCAGAACTTCGAGCAGTACAAGGACAACCTGAGCCCTGGGCAGATCGCCATGCTCAAGCGCTACCCCGACACCTATCGCCTGCCGGTCTTCGAAACCCATCGCAGCGCAGCCGTGCCTCAGCGGATCTATGACGCTGCCCAGAAGAACGCGACCCAGACCAAACTGGTCCGCGGCGGCAACGGGCTTGAAAATTTCGACACTGCGGTTGCCTTTCCGATTCCTCAGGATGGCCTGGAAGTGATCTGGAACCACATCACTCGCTATCGCGGGGGCTCGGCCCGCCGCACCGTGGCGCAGGCCACTCCGCAGGTGAACGGTAGCTACAGCCTGGTCAAGTTCGTCGACGAAGTCGTCTACACCGATACCCTGACCGACTACAACGCCGAGAAACACGGCAATGTGTTGTTCTACTTCAAACAACAGGTGACCGAGCCCTCGCGACTGGCCGGCAACGTGCTGCTGGTGCACGAGACCCTGGACCAGGTCAAAGAGCCGCGCATGGCGTGGATCTACAACGCCGGTCAGCGCCGCGTGCGCCGCGCCCCGCAGGTCGCTTACGACGGTCCGGGCACCGCTGCCGACGGGCTGCGCACCTCCGACAACCTGGACATGTTCAACGGTGCACCGGATCGCTACAACTGGAAGCTGGTCGGCAAGAAGGAGATGTACATCCCCTACAACGCCTACCGTCTGGACTCACCGCAGCTCAAGTACGACGACATCATCAAGCCCGGTCACATCAACCAGGATCTGACCCGCTACGAGCTGCACCGCGTGTGGGAAGTCGAGGCGACACTGAAGCCCGGTGAGCGTCACATCTATGCCAAGCGTACGTTCTTCATCGACGAAGACACCTGGCAGGCTGCAGTGATCGATCATTACGACGGTCGCGATACGCTTTGGCGCGTTGCCGAGGCGCATGCCGAGTACATCTACAGCGACCAGGTCCCGCTGTACGCCATGGAGACGCTGTATGACCTGGTCTCCGGTCGTTACCTGGTGATGGGCATGAAGAACGAGGAAAAGAACCCCTACGTCTACAACTACAAGGCCAACTCCAACCAGTACACCCCGGCGGCGCTGCGTAATTCCGGCGTACGCTAAGCCACACCGCTAAGAGAAACGCCCCGACATACTCGGGGCGTTTTTTTTCGCACTTACATAAGCGCAATGGCTGGTATGGGTTAGCTGCGTCGCTGTCCGCTAACGCGCGCAAACGACAGTACGCATCAGGCGCATCGCTGTGCTCGCGCGAATCTCTTGCTTCGCTTACTGCACCTGGGCGACACGGTTCAAGCACATTGCCGAAGAGCCCCAGCGACGCCTAAAACAAAAACCCCGCCGAAAAGGCGGGGTTCTGATCTGTCGCTCGCAACCGACTGGGCTATTTGCAACTCACTGCGCCAGTACCTGGCCGATGTTCTGATCGCGGAAAGTGCGGGTCAGCGCATCGCTCAACACATCGGATACCAGCTTGGTGTTGGTCTGCTCATTGGGCGCCATGCCGAAACGCTGATTCAGAGAAGCGCCATAGCGACCCGTGTAGCGACGGCCACCGTTCTGGACCTCCACGCGGAAGGTAGCGCCAATGGTGGCCTCGGTGACATACAGGCCTTCCTTCGGTGACTGATATTTCAGTTCAGCCAGGGTCAAGGTCAGCTGCGGTGCGTTGTAGGCGTTGGCCGATGGCGTGAAGCCCAGCAGGCGGACCGCTGCTTCAGCTTGAGCCTGCAGCTTTGGAACGACTTTTTCTTTCGGCACGATCACCGCACTGGTTTCCGGATACAGGCCGCCGCGGGTGCCCAGGGTAGCTGAGGGACGTCCATCTACCACACGCACCACCACCGGTTGCCCTTGGCCGACCGGGTTGATGGTATCGGTGAGCTTCGGGCTCGGATCAAGTTGTTGAGGACTATGGGCGCAGCCGGCAAGCGCCAGTGCTGACGCGGCGGCGAGGCTGAACAACAGGCGTTTCAGCATGCTGCTTACTCCAGGTTAGGGATGGATGGCGCGCAGTATAACCAGCACCGCAACCGCCTGACAGTGATGCGCTAAAGACCGCCTGCGGACCTGCCGCGTTCCATTCATCCAACCGTAACGTCCTACTGCGATAACAGCGCGAGGCCCAACGAGCGCTCGGTCATGTCCTTATTCAAAACCCTGTTTCGGCACCGCCCACCGCGTCACTACGCCTTGCTGGATGACCAGAATCGCTGCCGCATGCTGCTGACCGCCAAAGAGCGCCCTCATGGAGGACGCTGGGTCGAAATAGCGGAAATTCGTCTTGGCTGGATCGGTAAGCCGCTGCCTGGAGCAGGTCTACAGCAACGCTCCGACCCTATCCCGCAGGCATAAAAAAAAACCGCGCGCCTTAGCGGCAGCGCGGTTTGCTCACATCGCTTGCTGGTGGCTAGTCGGCCAGTCCCAGATGCTTGTCGACCTTCGAGACCACGTCGCGGTAGACCGCCGCATCGGTTTCGAGAACCTTCTCGCGCGCGGGGAATATCTCCGCGAGCTTGCTGCCCCAAGCTTCGCTCTTGGCCTGCTCGGGGAAGCAGCGCTCGATCAGGTCGAGCATGATCGATACGGTGACCGAGGCGCCTGGCGAGGCGCCCAGCAGTGCGGCAATCGAACCGTCCTTGGACGACACCAACTCGGTACCGAACTGCAGGATGCCGCCCTTTTTCGCGTCTTTCTTGATGATCTGTACGCGCTGTCCGGCCACTTCCAAGCGCCAATCTTCGGCTTTGGCCTCGGGATAGAAGCCGCGCAGCGTGTCCAGGCGGTCGTTCATCGACTGCCGGACTTCCTTGATCAGGTAGCGGGTCAGGTCCATGTTGTCGCGCGCCACAGCCAGCATCGGCTTGAGGTTACCCGGACGGATCGACATCGGCAGATCGAGCGACGAGCCATGCTTGAGGAACTTGGTGGTAAAGCCGGCGTAGGGGCCGAACAGCAGCGACGTCTTGCCATCCACGACGCGCGTGTCCAGATGCGGAACCGACATGGGCGGTGCGCCTACCGCCGCCAGGCTGTAGACCTTGGCCTGATGCTGTTTGACAATTTCCGGGTTGTCGCAACGCAGCCACTGACCGCTGACCGGGAAACCACCGTAACCCTTGCCTTCTTCGATATCGGACATCTGCAGCAACGGCAGCGCTGCACCGCCAGCACCGAGGAAGACGAAGCCGGCGTTGAGCTCACGGCTGCTACCGTCACGGGTGTTCTTGATCTCTACGCGCCAGCCCTTGCCGTCGCGAGCCAGACCGGTGACCTTTTGGAAATATGACATCTTTACGCCGGGCTTGACCGCCAGATACTGCAGCATCTGCCGGGTCAGCTCACCGAAGTTGACGTCAGTGCCATTCATCGCACGGGTCGCGGCGATCGGCTCGTCCAGCGGACGGCCCGGCATCATCAGCGGCATCCACTCTTCCATGGTCGCGCGGTCTTCGCTGTAGACCATGTCTTCAAAAGCGTGGTGAGTTTTCAGCGCATCGAAGCGGCGCTTGAGAAAATCGATGTTCTTGGCGCCCCGCACAAAGCTCAGATGCGGCACCGCATTGAGGAAGTCGCGCGGGCTGCCGAAACCTTCACGGCCCGTCAGGTAGGCCCAGAACTGCTTCGACACTTCGAATTGGGTATTGATGGTGACGGCTTTCTTGATGTCGATCGAACCGTCTTTGCTGTCCGGGGTGTAGTTCAACTCACAGAGCCCGGCATGGCCGGTGCCGGCATTGTTCCAGGGATTCGAACTCTCGACGGCCCCGGATTCCTGCAGTTCGACAATCTCCAGCCTGATGTTGGGATCGAGTTCCTTGAGCAGTACTGCCAGAGTCGCACTCATGATGCCGGCTCCCACCAGCACCAAATCCACGGCTTCGCTATCGTGTTGCGTCATTAACGCGTTCTCCAGAATCACAGCATTAAACTGTCACGACCGCAGTACGCGATCATGTAGAACCACCAGCCTGGCGGCTAGAAACGGAGGAGGTTTCTATACCGCTGCTCGGGCTTGTGCCCGAAGGCAGGAACTCGAGAGCACCTACCCGCTGTCGGGAGAACGGCTTTTGGCCTCCTCCCTCTCGCGCCTCTACTTCCCGGAGCGGGGCTACAAGCCTGGGCTCTACGGGACGCGTGCAGCGAGAAAATCTATTGCGGCTGCCGATTGCTCAGCCAGGGCATGCGGGGACGCGTGCTGCTTGAGTCTCGACTGTTACAGACAAACTCAGCCGCGCGCAGCCTCGATCAGCTCGATATAGGGCTCGGCCTGACGCTGATCTGCGATTAAGGAAACGAAGTCTTGCCCCCTGGCGTCCTTCACATTCAGGTCGTATCCGGCTTCGACAAAGAATCCGAGAAAACGCTCGAAATCATCGACCCGCAACCCGCGATAAGCCTTGATCAGCTTGTGTAACGACGACGGCGTGCCGTCAGTCGGTTCCAGCTCGAGAAACAACTTGATCGACTCATCGCTGACTTCCTCGCCGATCACCTTCTTCTTGTCTTTACGCATGGTTTCTCCGGTACGAGGGGCCTTTCGGGGGCGGCAGTTTACTCTGCGCGACGGGCGCACTCAACGCGCCCGAGCCCGATACGACCAAGGTCGTACAGGAAAATCCGCGATTTAACCGCGATGTTGCGTTCGCGCAGGCCCGGCTGTATTACCAGCGCTTATACTGGCGCTTTGAACATATGGAGTGTCTGGGATGAAGCTTCCACCATTGTTCGTTGCCTGGCGTCACGTCCTCCGGTCGGGATACGGACTCCCGGCTCTGCGCGGCGACATCACGGCCGGTTTAACGGTTGGCATCATTGCGATCCCCCTGGCCATGGCGCTGGCTATAGCGGTAGGGGCTGCACCACAGCACGGCCTGTATACGGTGCTGGTCGCTGCACCGCTGATCGCGCTGACAGGCGGATCCCGGTTCAATGTGTCCGGGCCGACGGCAGCCTTCGTGGTCATTCTGTTGCCAATCACTCAGCAATTCGGTCTCGGCGGGCTGCTGCTCTGCACCATGCTAGCCGGGCTGATCCTGATCTTGCTCGGGCTGTTGCGTGCCGGCAGGCTGATCGCCTTTGTGCCCTACCCGGTCACACTTGGTTTCACCGCTGGCATCGGCATCGTCATTGCGACCCTTCAGCTCAAGGACATGCTCGGGCTGACGCTGACCGAACAGCCGCAGCATTACATCGAACAGCTCAACTTGCTGCTGCGCGCGCTACCCAGCGCCCAGTTGGGAGATGCGCTTGTCGGTCTGATTTGCCTGGCCGTGCTCATCGTCTGGCCGCGCCTGGTACCCAAGGTACCGGGCCATCTGGTCGCCCTCGTCGTTGGCGCACTGGCCGCACTCGCGCTGGAAGCGGTCGGGCTCACCGTCGCCACGCTTGGCGAGCGCTTCAGTTACGCGGTTGACGATGTGCTGCACCCCGGCATTCCACCGTTTCTTCCGGATTTTGCATGGCCGTGGCTGCTGCCAGGCCCTTACGGCCAACCGCTGGTGCTGAGCTTCGAGCTGTTTCACCAACTGTTGGCGCCGGCGTTCGCCATCGCCATGCTCGGCGCCATAGAATCGCTGCTCTGCGCGGTCGTCGCCGATGGCATGGCGGGCGCCAACCACGACCCGAACGCCGAGCTTCTCGGTCAAGGCATCGGCAACCTGGTCGCCCCGCTGTTCGGCGGCATCACGGCGACCGCTGCCATTGCGCGCACCGCCACCAACGTGCGCGCTGGCGCGACCTCACCCCTGGCGGCGATCATTCATGCAGGCGTAGTGCTGGTAGCGATCCTCTGGCTGGCGCCGCTGTTCAGCTATTTGCCGATGGCCGCCCTGGCTGCGTTGCTATTGATAGTGGCCTGGAACATGAGCGAAGCACCGCATGTCATCAAAACACTGCGAATAGCGCCGCGCAGCGATGTGCTGGTTCTGCTGACCTGCCTGAGCCTGACCGTCCTGTTCGACATGGTGCTGGCGGTGGGCGTAGGCCTGTTGCTCGCAGCCGGGCTGTTCATCAAACGCATGAGTGAGCTGACCGACACCACCCGCCTGAATTTCGGGCAGAATCCGATGCTCAAGGAGTTGCCCGAGCACGTCGCTGGCTATGCGATTCGTGGCCCGCTGTTCTTCGGCGCCGCCGAGAAGGCATTGAGTGTGCTGCGACGCTTCAATCCAGAGGTGAAGATTGTCATCGTCGATATCAGCGAGGTGCCGATGATGGACATGACCGCCCTGGCAGCACTGGAAAACATCCTACTGGACTACCGCAAGCAAGGCATCGCACTGATTCTATCCGGCAGTAATGCCCGACTGCGCCTCAAGCTGCGCCGCGCCGGTATTCACCCACTCGAAGGGCAGCTGTACCACGTGCGCAATCTGGCACAGGCTCGGGCAAAAGCCCTGCGCCTGCTACCCGAGCCGGCAGCAACCGAGTCAGCTATCTGACCGAATAGGTCGCTTGAGCTGAAAGCGTGCAACGTTTTTCCACTCAAGCGACCGCCCACAGCGGTGGTTTAACCGGCGTGTTTTTGCAGGTTGGCCATCATTTCCTTCAGCGCTTCCATATTGTCGGCCGGATGCGCCGCGTTTTCGAAGTCGCAGATCTGTTGCCAGTGGGCGGCAACATCCTCGGCATCGAAGCCTGCCTTGGGGTCGAACCCGGCACCCAGGCTGCGCTCCCAACGCACCTTGCCCATCCAGCCCCCGCCAACTTCAAACAGGCCAGAGGTGTCCTGGCACTGGTCGCTGGCGAGAAAGACCACGAGCGGGCTGACCAGCTCGGGCTTGAGCTGCTCGAACATCTGCGGTGGGATCAGCCCCTCGGTCATGCGCGTGCCACCGGTCGGCGCGATGGCGTTGACCAGAATGTTGTTCTTGCGCCCTTCCAGGGCCAGTGTGCGCGTCAGGCCGTACAAGCCCAGCTTGGCCATGCCGTAGTTGGACTGACCGAAGTTGCCGTAAATGCCGGAGGTCGAGGCGGTGAAGATCACTCGCCCGTAACCCTGCTCGCGCATGTGTGGCCAGGCGGCACGGGTCACCTTGTAAGCGCCTTCGACGTGCACCCGATAGACCAGATCCCAGTCGGCGTCGTCCATTTTATGAAAGGTCTTGTCGCGCAGGATGCCGGCATTGTTCACCACCACATCGATACGGCCGAAGCTGTCCAAGGCGTGCTGGACGATCTTCTCACCGTCGGTCACAGAGTCATGGTTGGCCACCGCAGTACCGCCGGCCTGGCGGATTTCCTCGACGACACGATCAGCAGCCGAGGCGTTCGCGCCTTCGCCCTGGGCACTGCCGCCCAGATCATTGACCACCACTTTGGCGCCATGACGAGCGAACAACAGGGCATGGGCACGGCCAAGGCCGCCGCCAGCACCGGTCACGATGACCACCTTGTCTTCGAAGCGAATGGCTTCACTCATGGAAATTCCTCCAGCGGATTATTGTTGGATGCGTCGCAAAGTCTGTGGCGAGTGTCGGTGACACCGCAGCCGGCCACAATCAAACGGCCACGACTGAATGCCCGAACATAAGGCTGCAGGATGATGTGGCAGCGTCAGGGCTGCGGCGGAAACGCCCGGATCGCGTCGGCGACTCGCGACGGGCCCTCTTCCTGCAGGTAAAGCCATCACTTGATCGGTTAGCACCCACCGTGACTACCAAACAGCAAATCATTCTGATCATTTTTTAACCGCTTCGCTGAAGACCACATCTGCAGCGGCCTCGCGTATCGTTTCCCCACGTTATCCACAGACAGCCCCACAGTTATCTTGGAAAAGTGTCAGGCTGGTTTTTTGAAGCCCCTGACACCCGACTAGAGGTAAAATCGACGCGATAACAATCATTTAGAGAACCTACAAAACTAGTTGCTCATTATTCGATCAATAACCGCAACGCCGCTCATGGCGCGACCCCGAAAGAACTGTGAAAAGCTTATCCACAGAAGCGTACACAGCGAACGGGGATAACTCCAAAACAGCAAAGCTATCGGAACAATGCGCAAAACCCACAAGGCAAGCGTGCCCGCGGCGCATAGCCTTGGCGCATCACACCATCAGGAGAACGCCATGCTCAGCCTCGAATTGATTCAGACGCTTTTTGCCAACTACGCTCTCGGCATCAGCGGGACCAGCGCAGAACAAGATGGACGTTTGGTTGCTACTGGCGCCGGCGTTACTCTGCCAGCCGTCCGACTGATGGAGTAGAGGATGTCCCTGCGTTCAATATGCGTGTTCTGTGGCGCCAGCACAGGTAAATCCCCGATCTACCGCGACGCTGCCGTTGCGCTGGGCCAGTTGCTGGCTGCGAATAGCATTCGCCTGATTTACGGGGGCGGTGCGGTAGGCCTGATGGGAGTGGTTGCCGATGCAGTGATGGAAGCCGACGGTGAGGTCATCGGCATCATCCCGCAGAGCCTGAAGGATGCCGAGGTAGGCCACCAGGGGCTGACGCGGCTGGAAGTAGTTGATGGCATGCACGCACGCAAAGCACGAATGGCCGAGCTATCCGATGCTTTTATCGCGTTGCCAGGGGGTCTCGGTACGCTCGAAGAGCTTTTCGAGGTCTGGACCTGGGCTCAGTTGGGCTATCACCAAAAGCCGCTGGGTCTACTCGACGTAGATCGTTTCTACAGCAAGCTCAGCGACTTTCTTGACCACTTAGTGGACGAAGGCTTCGTCCGGGCCCCGTATCGCGACATGCTTCAGCGCAGCGAATCACCTCAGGCATTGCTGAAATTGATGACCGACTGGACGCCCATCGACAAGGCCAGATGGGCAGAGCAAACGGGCTCGTGAAACAGCTGTACAAAAAACGAACGCATCTGCGCAGGCGCCGCCGTTGCCGGGCCGCATCGGGTTAATCCCCGTTTATCCACAGCGTCCTCCACAGCAAATGGGGATAACCGTGAATGAACCGGTGACGCCCGTTTGCAGGGGAGAATGAAGGGCGTATTCAGGGTTGCGGCGATGCAGCGGCTTGTGTGTGGTAGCAGCAAAAAAGCATCCTGATCAAAACATGACCAGACAGCTACAGCGCATAGCTGGTAGATGCTACAGCAGTCGACCCCAAGGTTATCCACAGAATGCCCCACAGTAAACTGGGATAACTCTTGAACGTTATCCACGCGCGCGTTGAAGACCAAGGAGAGGCGAACTTCATCTAGCACGACGCCTCCAATGTTGCATTCACGCCATAGGTGCTCCCCATGCCGCGCCAGTCCACCCTTACCAGACGCATAGTCCTGACCTGCTCTGCAGGGCAAGAGCGCCCACGATGATGAATTTCCTGGCTTTGGTGCTGGTAGCATTTGTCTGTTTTGGGCTGGTCTTCTTTATCAAGCAGCGCCAGTACAACCACCCTGCATTGCGCATGCCGTACGCGTTGAAGCAGCCCTTGTTTCAGCCGAGTGAGAGGGAACTGCTCGCCCTGTTGCAGCAGGCCGTGGGCGAACGCTTCCAGATCTTGTGCAAGGTGCGGGTCGCTGATGTGGTTGACGTCACGGCCGTTCCGCGGCGTGCGCCCTGGTATCGGGCGGTCAATCGCATCTCTGCGGCACGGTTCGATTTTCTATTGTGCGATCTGCAGACGCTGACGCCCTGCTGCGCCATTGAAATGGAGCAACCCGACCAGGCCAATGCCTTCGTCGATGAACTCTGCCAGACGGTTGATCTGCCACTGATCCGCCTGACGCCGGAAACCGCTCGCGCCTATGATCGTTTGTGTGCTGCCATCGAAAACGCAATCAACTCAACGCCGAGCGCTGCATAATCTGCATTGAAACAAGCAGCGAGGCGGGCCGACCCTAGCTGTCTGAAGAGGCGATAGGACGACCTGCAGCAACAAGCCTCCGCACCGTGGCCATCTGCTCACGGCGTCGTCACCGGGTCTAGCTCAAGACCTATCGCGCGGGATGCGCAACTCACCATTCGCTTCTAAAGTCCGCCCTGATCGGAGAGACCTCTTACCGTGAACCCTACATGTCGTTGAAGTCCCGCCTCTCAAGCCTTTTCGAGCTGGCCTCGCGGCTGATCCGCCGCTACCCCGGCACCGTTGCGCTGTTTGGTTTCTGTTCGGGCCTGGCCAGTTTCGTGCTGGTTGAACGCCAGGCCGGACTAGCCAAGTTCATCGCCGCGCTGATGCTGTTCAGCTGGCTCTGGCTGATGCTGGAAAAAAGCCTGCGCACTGGTCTGGAACGTCGCTTCGGCTGGAAGGTGCCACCCCCTTTGCTGCGCTATGTGACGCAAATGGTTCACCAGGAAAGCCTGTTCTTCATCATCCCGTTCTTTTTCATCACCACGACCTGGAACAGTGGCCAGGCCGCGTTCACCGTGATGCTGGGCGTGGCAGCGCTGGTCTCGCTGGTCGATCCGCTCTATTACAAGTGGCTGGCGCCGCGGCGCTGGGTGTACCTGGCGTTTCACGCGCTGACATTGTTCGCCGTTCTGCTCACCGCGCTGCCGATCATCTTTCACCTGTCGACGCCGCAAAGCTACCTCTGGGCATTGGGCATCGCTGTAGTGCTCGCGTTGCCGAGCCTCAGCGGACTGTTTGCTTCATCGAATTGGAAAAGCGTGCTCGGGATGCTGGCGCTCGCCGCCGTGGTCGGCCTGGCCGGCTGGGTTGGACGCACCTGGGTACCGCCGGCGACGCTCTGGCTGACGGATGTCGCCGTGACCATGACCTTCGACGATGCGTCGCGCGAACCTGGCAATCGTCTGCGTGAAATATCCAGCCAACAGCTGCACAGCAATGGGCTCTATGCGTTTACCGCGATCAACGCGCCGCGCGGCCTGAAAGAACGCATCTACCATGAATGGACGCACAACGGTAAGCGGGTCGACCGCATCCCCCTGGACATCAGCGGTGGCCGGCAGGCCGGCTATCGTGCCTGGACCCACAAGCGCAACTTCCCAAAGCAGGCCGAAGGTAAATGGCGCGTGCGGGTGATGACCGAGGCAGGACAGATGATCGGCATGCTGCGCTTCGAGGTCGTCGAATGAACCGCTGAAGCCAGGCAGCATCGAACGGCCAAGAGCGTCCGCTACTGGCCAAGGGAGGAATACATGGAGTGGTGGGACATATTGAGCCGCACCGTCGCCTCGGAATTCTCCGACATCCCTGATTTCGAACATGCGATTCGCGTAACCGTACGGCTGTTCCTGGCCGCGCTCCTGGGGGGTGTGCTCGGCTACGAACGTGAATACAAGGGCAAGGCCGCCGGTCTGCGCACCCACATGCTGGTGTCGCTGGGCGCCGCCCTGTTCGTGTTGGTACCCCTCGAAGCAGGAATGCCCATCGAGGACCTCTCGCGCGTCATGCAGGGCATTGTCACCGGCATTGGCTTTCTCGGCGCCGGCACTATTCTCAAGGGAAGCTCGATTCAGGACGTCAAGGGCCTCACCACCGCCGCGGGTATTTGGCTGACGGCCGCCATCGGGGTTGCCGCCGGGCTCGGTCACGAATCCACCGCCGTGATGACCACGGCCTTCGCACTGGTGATCTTTTTGCTGATGCCTCGTCTTGAGCAGCATGCGGCGCACAGGTCGGCCGGTACCGAAAAGAAGGGGCGTGATCAGGATAAAGCCCCATGACAACCGCCCGCAGCGTTCCTTCAGGAGTAGATCATGCATAACCGTTACGCCTACCTGACCACCGGGGCGCTTATGCTTGGCCTGGCCGGCTGTGGCGATACCGCAACACTGCCAGTCGAGACCGGCTACGGGCCGGACCCTGCGCTGCCCGCGCCAAACAAGACGCTGATCCCGACTGTCAATATCGCCGAAGCCACCGGATGGCCTGAGGGCCGGACTCCGCAAGCGGCCACCGGGCTGCAGGTTCAAGCATTCGCCGACAATCTCGACCACCCGCGCTGGCTCTACGTGCTGCCCAATGGCGACGTGCTCGTGGCCGAAAGCAATGCGCCCGCGAAGCCGGAGGACGGCCAGGGCATTCGTGGCTGGATCATGAAGAAGGTCATGGCGCGGGCGGGCTCCGGCGGCAAGAGCGCCGACCGTATTACGCTGCTGCGTGACCGCGATGGTGACGGCACGCTCGAAGACCGTGCGGTATTTCTCGAGGGGTTGCACTCACCGTTCGGCATGGCGCTCATAGGCGATCAGCTCTATGTCGCCAACACTGATGCACTGGTGCGCTTCCCCTACAAGCAAGGCGTTACCCGCATCGACGCGGCGGGTGAAAAAGTCGTCGACCTGCCCGCAGGACCGATCAATCACCACTGGACCAAGAACGTCATCGCCAGCCCGGACGGATCACGGCTGTACGTCACCAGCGGCTCCAACAGCAACGTTGCCGAGAACGGCATGGAAGCGGAAGAAAATCGCGCAGCCATTCTTGAAGTTGACCCGCAAAGCAAAACGCTGCGGCTGTTCGCTTCAGGCCTGCGCAACCCCAATGGTCTGGCTTGGCAACCCGACAGCGGCGAGCTGTGGACGACGGTGAATGAGCGCGACGAAATCGGCAGCGACCTGGTGCCGGACTACATGACTTCTGTACCGGACGGTGGCTTCTACGGCTGGCCCTACAGCTATTACGGGCAGCACGTCGACGAGCGGGTCAAGCCGCAACGGCCGGACCTGGTAGCCAAAGCCATCGTGCCCGACTATGCGCTTGGCGCACACACAGCTTCCCTCGGTCTAGCCTTCTACCAAGGATCGCTGCTGCCGGAACGCTACCGACACGGTGCTTTCATCGGCCAGCATGGTTCATGGAACCGCAAGCCGCGCAGCGGCTATAAAGTAGTTTTCGTACCCTTCAACAATGGCGAACCGGACGGCACTGCACGAGATGTACTGACCGGCTTTTTCAATGAGGAGGAGCAGGCCATGGGCCGCCCGGTAGGCGTCGCTGTGGACAAGGCCGGCGCACTGTTGGTGGCCGATGACGTCGGGAACATGATCTGGCGGGTCACCCCCAGCGTCCGGTGAAGGGAGAGGACCACGACCGGGGTCCAACCGGTCGCTACAGAACTGCCTACAGAATGACCGGCAAGGGACGCACCAGCCGGATCTCTTTCGGCGACAGTTCGACGCCATAGGCCAGCACTTCGACACCCGCCTCCACTGCATCCCGCAGCGCGGCGGCGTAGTGCGGGTCGATCTCGCCAGCAGGACGCACAGCCTCGATTCCAGTGAGGTTGACGCAATACAGTTGTACCGCCCGTAGGCCCTGACGGGCCAGCACCGCCAGTTCACGTAAATGGCGAGCGCCGCGGTCCGTCACCGCATCGGGAAAGGCCGCGATAGCCGTATCAGCGAAGCCCAGGGTCACGCTTTTGACTTCAACGAATGCAGGCCCGACGGGATAGTCCAGGCGGAAATCCACGCGGCTGTTCTCGATGCCGTAGGCCACCTCACGCTTGAGCGCAGTGAAGCCGTTCAACTCTCCAATCACACCTGCCAGCAGGGCTTCCTCGACCAGTCGATTGGCGCGTGCCGTGTTGACGCAGGCCAGGCGCCCCTGCGGCGTTTCTACCAGCTCCCAGGTGCCCGGCAGCTTGCGCTTGGGATCGCTGTTGCGCTGGAACCAGACGCGCGCGCCCTCGCCCATGCAGTTGAGCATCGAGCCGGTATTCGGGCAGTGGATGCACAGGTGCTCGCCGGCGTCGGTAACGACATCGGCGAGGAATCGCTTGTAGCGCCGGACCAACCGACCCTGTTCCAGAGGCGTTGTGAACTGCATCAGCCTTTCCAGCTCTGCAAACCACGGGCAATGCGTTCGACCGCTTGCTCCAGCCGGGGCAGGTCCTGGGTGTAGGCGAAACGTACATGATGGCCGGCCTGGTGCCGTCCGAAATCCAGCCCGGGCGTGATGGCGACAAATTCGGTTTCCAGCATGTGCTGGCAGAAGGCATAGGCATCACCGCCGAAAGCGCTGATATCGGCGTATAGATAAAAAGCGCCTTCCGGCTCCACCGCGATACCGAAGCCCAGTTCGCGCAACGCGGGCAACAGGAAATCACGACGCTTGGCGAATTCGCGGCGACGCGCCTCGAGAATCTCCAGGGTGGCCGGCTCGAAACAGGCCAGGGCGGCATGCTGCGCCATGGTCGGCGCGCTGATGTAGAGGTTCTGCGCCAGCTTTTCCAACTCGCTGACAGCCTGAGGCGGCGCGACCAGCCAACCGAGGCGCCAGCCGGTCATACCAAAGTACTTGGAGAAGCTGTTGAGCACGAACGCCGAATCGTCGACCTCCAACACACTGGCCGCATCGGTGCCATAGGTGAGGCCATGGTAGATCTCGTCCACTACCAGATGCCCGCCACGCGACCTCAGCGCTGCGGACAACGCCGCCAACTCATCACGGCTCAGCAACGTACCGGTGGGGTTGGCCGGCGAGGCCACCAGGGCGCCAACGCTGTCCTTGTCCCAGTAGCGCTCAACCAGATCAGGCGTCAGTTGGTAGCGCACATCCGCACCCACCGGCACCAACTGCGCGGCACCTTCGATCAGGCGCAGGAAGTGCCGATTACAGGGATAGCCGGGATCCGCCAACAGCCAATGCTTGCCCGGATCGACCAACAGGCTGCTGGCCAGTAGAAGCGCACCGGATCCGCCGGGAGTAATCAGCACGCGTTCGGGGTCAATAGACAGTTGATAGCGCTGCTCGTAGAAATCGGCAATCGCCTCGCGCAACTGCGGCAGCCCTCGGGCAGCGGTGTAGCGGGTATGACCAGCCGCGAGGGCAGCCTGACCGGCCGCAACAATGGGCGCGGCGGTGGTGAAGTCCGGCTCGCCGATTTCCAGGTGAATGACGTCATGTCCAGACGCCTGTAATTGATTAGCCCGGGCGAGCAATGCCATGACGTGAAAGGGTTCGATTGCACGGCTACGTGCGCTATATGACGAGGTCATCTGACCTTCCTGACGAGTACAAAACGTGAATTCTACCGAAGGTCCCCCTGACACCGCAGCCACCGTGATATTCGGGAGTAGCGCACCCCGATACGATCTGGTAAGTTCGCCCGCTTGCAGCCGCAGGGCCGGCACGGGCCGGCAGAGGGATTTCACTATCCTGCGCAATGGACATAGCGAGAGGCGTTCATCCATGCCCATTACTAAGACGACACCCAGCAATCAATTGATCCGCGCCTTCGTTCCTTATAAGGAGTCCAAAGGCGAGGAATACATGAGCGACGACATGCGCGCTCATTTCACCGGCATCCTCAACAAGTGGAAGCTCGAGCTGATGGAGGAAGTCGACCGCACCGTGCATCACATGCAGGACGAAGCGGCCAACTTCCCCGATCCGGCCGACCGCGCCAGCCAGGAAGAAGAATTCAGCCTGGAACTCCGCGCGCGTGATCGCGAGCGCAAGCTGATCAAGAAGATCGACGAGACGCTGCAGCTGATCGAAGACAACGAATACGGCTGGTGTGATTCCTGTGGCGTCGAGATCGGCATTCGCCGTCTGGAAGCCCGCCCAACCGCTACGCTGTGCATCGACTGCAAGACGCTGGCGGAGATCAAGGAAAAGCAGATCGGTTCCTGATCCCGAACGGGGCGCTACGGCGCCCCGCTTCATTTTCGGCCTCCCGCGCCGTTGCTTCACCCCCGCCTCGACGCCTCTTACCCGAGCCGGCCCATGTCCACACCCTCTTCCTATATAGGCCGCTTCGCGCCGACCCCCAGTGGCTACCTGCACTTCGGCTCGTTGATTGCCGCCCTCGCCTCCTATCTCGATGCGCGTGCCGTTGGTGGTCGTTGGCTGTTGCGCATGGAGGACCTCGATCCGCCGCGTGAAATGCCAGGCGCGCAGACGGCGATTCTCCGGGCGCTGGAGGCCTACGGGTTTCAGTGGGATGGAGAAATGGTCCGCCAGAGCGACCGGCTTGATGTCTACAACACGGTGATCGAACGGCTCAGGCAGGACGGTCATGCGTATGCCTGCACCTGCTCGCGCAAGCAATTGCAGGCGTTCGCCGGACTGTACCCGGGCTTTTGCCGCGAAGCAGGCCGCGACACCCCTGACGCCGCCATCCGCCTGCGCGTGCCGGATCGGACCTACAGCTTCAATGACCGCGTCCAGGGCCCGTACAGCCAGGACTTGGGCCGTGAAGTGGGCGACTTCGTGATTCGCCGCCGAGATGGGCTGATTGCCTATCAGTTGGCGGTGGTACTCGACGATGCCTGGCAAGGCATAACCGACATTGTCCGCGGCGCCGACCTGCTCGACTCGACCCCGAGGCAACTCTTTCTGCAGGAGCTGCTTGGCCTACCCCGCCCGCGCTACCTGCACGTCCCTCTGATCATTCAGCCCGATGGCCATAAATTAGGGAAACGTTACCGCTCACCGCCACTGCAACCGGCTGAGGCCACACCGCTGTTGCTGCGTGCGTTGCGCGCGCTCGGCCAAACCACCCCGAGCGAGCTGACCGATGCCCTGCCCGATGAGGTGCTGACTTGGGCGACAGCTCACTGGAATGCTGAGCGCATCCCGCGCTGTCGAACCCTGGCCGAGTCGCAGCTTCGCTGATGCGGCATCTGTACCTCTTAATATGGGCACAACCGACGCGCGACGCTCTTTTCTGCCAGCCTGTGGCCTGCCGCTTGCCGCTTCCTTTACCATCCGCCTACTTTCGACACGAGTTCCAGCATGTACATCTACCGACTGGTGCTGCTCCTGGTGGTGGGGATCTATCTGTTTTCCCCTGCCATCATGGACTGGTGGATTGACCCCAACGGCGCGTGGTACCGGCCTTATCTGTTGTGGCTGATCCTCATCGTGGTGACCTTCATTCTTCAGAGTCAACGCGATGCAGACGAGCTTTAGCCTCAGCCACCTGATTTTGATCAGTGTCGCCTACCTGCTGGTGCTGTTCGGCGTCGCCTGGATCAGCGAGCGAGGACTGATCCCGCGCTGGGTCATTCGGCACCCGCTCACCTACACGCTGTCCCTCGGCGTCTACGCCAGTGCCTGGGCGTTCTATGGCACGGTGGGTCTGGCCTATCAGTATGGGTACGGGTTCCTCGCCACCTACCTGGGCGTATGCGGCGCGTTTCTGCTGGCGCCGGTGCTGCTCTATCCGATACTGCGTATCACCCGAACCTACCAGCTGGCCTCGCTGGCAGATCTGTTCGCCTTCCGTTTTCGCAGCACCTGGAGCGGCGCGCTGACCACGGTGGTCATGCTGATCGGCATGCTGCCGCTACTCGCGTTGCAGATCCAGGCGGTGGCCGATGCGATCGGCATTCTCACCCTTGAGCCTTTGCAGGAGCGGGTCGCGCTGGGTTACTGCGTGATGATCATGCTGTTCACCATTCTCTTCGGTGCCCGGCATATCGCCACACGAGAGAAGCACGAAGGGCTTGTGTTCGCTATCGCGTTCGAATCGGTGGTCAAGCTGTTGACCTTCGGCGCCATCGGTTTGTACGCGCTGTTTGTCGTGTTCGGTGGGCCGCATCAGCTGGAAATCTGGCTACTGCAGAACCAGTCGGCGTTGCAGGCGTTGCATACACCGTTGCAGGAAGGGCCGTGGCGCACCCTGCTGCTGGTGTTCTTCGCTTCAGCGATTGTCATGCCGCACATGTATCACATGACCTTCACCGAAAACCTCAACCCGCGCGCGCTGGTCAGCGCCAGCTGGGGCCTGCCGCTGTATCTGCTGCTGATGAGCCTGGCCGTGCCGCTGATTCTCTGGGCCGGGCTCAAACTTGGCGTCAGCACCAACCCCGAATATTTCACCCTCGGCCTCGGTATTACGGCGCAGAGCGAGGCATTGACGCTGTTGGCCTTTGTCGGCGGACTTTCAGCGTCTAGCGGTCTGATCATTGTCAGCACCCTGGCCCTGTCTGGTATGGCGCTCAACCATCTCGTGTTACCGCTCTACCAACCTCCTACCGAAGGCAACATCTATCGCTGGCTGAAATGGACCCGGCGCAGCCTGATCCTCGCCATCATCATGGCCGGCTACGGCTTTTATCTAATGCTGGGCGCCGAGCAGGACCTGTCAAACCTGGGCATCGTTGCCTTTGTGGCGACCTTGCAGTTCCTGCCCGGCGTGCTTTCAGTGCTGTATTGGCCAACCGCCAATCGTCGGGGCTACATCGTAGGGCTGCTGGCCGGCATCGCCGTCTGGGTTGTGACCATGCTGCTGCCGCTGGTTGGCAACCTTGATGGCTTCTACATCCCGCTGTTCAACGTGGTGTACGTGCTCGACGACACCAGCTGGCACCTGGCGGCGATCGCCTCGCTGGCGGTTAACGTGCTGGCGTTTTCGCTGTTCTCGTTATTCACCGAGGCCAGCGCCGAGGAGCAAGCCGCTGCAGAAGCCTGCGCGGTGGAAAACGTGCGCCGACCGCAACGTCGCGAGCTGGCAGCCGCCTCGCCGCAGGAGTTCGCCACTCAGCTGGCCAAGCCACTGGGCGCCAAGACTGCGCAACGGGAGGTGGAACAGGCGCTGCGGGATCTGCAATTGCCGTTCGATGAACATCGCCCCTATGCCTTGCGCCGGCTGCGCGATCGCATCGAGGCAAACCTGTCAGGCCTGATGGGCCCGAGCGTGGCTCAGGACATTGTGGAGAATTTCCTTTCCTACAAGAACGGTGCAGACGGCTATGTCACCGAAGATATTCACTTTATCGAGAGCCGCCTGGAGGACTATCACTCACGCCTTACCGGCCTTGCTGCCGAGCTCGATGCCCTGCGCCGTTACCACCGGCAGACCCTGCAGGAACTGCCAATGGGCGTCTGCTCGCTGGCCAAAGATCAGGAAATCCTGATGTGGAACAGAGCCCTGGAAGAGCTCACCGAAATTCCCGCGCTGCAGGTGGTGGGCTCGCGCCTGCCGACTATCGCCGAGCCTTGGCAGAGCCTGCTAACCGATTTCACTCAACAGCGCGAAGAGCACCTGCATAAACAACGGCTGCAGCTGGATGGTCACAGCCGCTGCCTGAACCTGCACAAGGCCGCGATCGCCGAGCCGTTGGCGCCCGGCAGTAGCGGTCTGGTACTGCTGATCGAAGACCTCACCGAAACCCAACAGCTGGAGGACCGCCTCGTTCACTCCGAACGCTTGGCGAGCATTGGTCGGTTGGCGGCGGGAGTCGCCCACGAAATTGGCAACCCGATCACCGGCATCGCCTGCCTGGCGCAGAACCTGCGCGAGGAGCGCGAGGCGGACCCCGAGATCATCGAGATCAGCAACCAGATCGTCGAACAGACCAAACGCGTTTCGCGCATCGTCCAGTCACTGATGAGCTTTGCTCATGCTGGTAGCAGACAACATGATCTGTACCCGGTGAGCCTGGCCGAGGTGGCGCAGGATGCGATCGCCCTGCTCTCACTCAATCGTCGCGGCACCGAGGTGCACTTTTTCAACCTCTGCGATCCCGATCACCTGGCGGAGGGCGACCCGCAGCGCCTCGCTCAAGTGCTGATCAACTTGCTGTCCAATGCCCGCGATGCCTCTGAACCCGGCGGTTCGATCCGAGTACGCAGCGAAGTCTCCGAACAGACCGTCTACCTCATCGTCGAGGACGAAGGCAGCGGCATTCCACAGGCGATTCTAGATCGGCTTTTCGAGCCTTTTTTCACCACCAAAGACCCCGGCGAGGGGACAGGGCTGGGCCTCGCACTGGTCTATTCGATCGTGGAAGAGCATTATGGGCAAATCAATATCGATAGCCCGGCCGACCCGGAAACTCAACGCGGCACGCGTTTCCGCATCACCCTACCGCGTCATGTCGAGGCAACAAATTCCGGTGATTGACGAGGCGACGGCAATTTCTCGCCAGGTCTCGGCCATGAGCGACCCAGCATACAGCTGGCCCCGCCGCGACCTGGATGAAGATCAAATTGGCGCTCCGCACCCGCACCAAGCCGCACCGCGGCGGCTTGCACAGGATAGGGAACGCGCCCTCTTCAGCGCCGTTTCCCATCCATGTGTAGCCGCCTTCAGACCGTCGAGAGAGTACTGATGTCCCATATTCTGATCGTCGAAGACGAAACCATTATCCGCTCCGCCCTGCGCCGACTGCTCGAGCGCAACCAGTACGAGGTCAGCGAAGCCGGCTCGGTACAGGAAGCGCAGGAGCGTTTCAGCATCCCCTCCTTCGATCTCATCGTCAGCGACCTGCGCCTCCCGGGCGCGCCCGGCACAGAGCTGATCAAGTTGGCAGAAGGCACTCCCGTACTGATCATGACCAGCTACGCCAGCCTGCGCTCGGCAGTGGACTCGATGAAAATGGGCGCAGTGGACTACATCGCCAAGCCTTTTGACCACGACGAGATGCTGCAGACCGTGGCGCGCATTCTTCATGATCGGCAGCAGGTTGCTTCAATGCCGGCCGAGTCGTCACGCAGCGCCGCGCCCGCTGCGGGCGCAACGAGCGACGACTCGGTCAACGGAGAGCTTGGCATTATCGGTCGCTGTGGCCCCATGCAGGATTTGTTCGGCAAGATCCGCAAGGTCGCCCCGACCGATTCCAATGTGCTCATCCAAGGTGAATCGGGTACCGGTAAAGAGCTTGTCGCCCGTGCGCTGCATAACCTTTCGCGGCGTGCCAAGGCGCCGATGATCTCGGTCAACTGCGCCGCCATCCCGGAAACCCTGATCGAATCCGAACTCTTCGGTCACGAAAAGGGTGCCTTTACTGGCGCCAGTGCCGGCCGCGCCGGTCTGGTCGAAGCCGCAGATGGCGGCACACTGTTCCTCGATGAAATCGGTGAGCTACCTCTGGAGGCACAGGCGCGACTGTTACGTGTATTGCAGGAAGGCGAAATTCGGCGGGTGGGCTCTACCCAGTCGCAAAAAGTTGATGTGCGCCTGGTCGCCGCGACCCACCGTGACCTGAAGACGCTGGCCAAGAACGGGCAATTTCGTGAAGACCTCTACTACCGGCTACATGTCATCGCCTTGAAACTCCCCCCCCTGCGCGAGCGTGGCGCTGACGTGCTGGAAATTGCCAAGGCCTTCCTGGCACGCCAGAACGAACGCATGGGCAATGATGGCTTGCACTTCTCCCGCGAGGCTGAGCAGGCCGTGCGGCAGTACAGCTGGCCGGGAAACGTGCGCGAGCTGGAAAACGCCATCGAGCGGGCCGCGATCCTCAGTGAGAGCGAGGAAATCAGCGTTGAGCTGTTGGGCATCGATATCGAGCTCGACCCCCTTGATGAGGATTTCGATGAATCGGGCGTTCCGTTAGGTTCCGCTGTCAGCAATGAGCCGACCGAGGATCTTTCGCTTGAAGACTACTTTCAGCACTTCGTGCTTGAGCACCAGGATCACATGACCGAGACCGAGCTCGCACGCAAGCTGGGCATCAGCCGCAAGTGCCTGTGGGAGCGTCGTCAGCGGCTCGGGATACCACGACGCAAATCGGCCACCGCTGGGTAGTGCGCTGTTACCGCCACTACCAATACGTAACAAAATGCGGGTTCATCGGTAACGGACACTACAGGTCTTCCAGCTAAATCCTACGACTGAAAATCGTAAGTCGTTGATTTTAAAGGATTTACAAAAACTGGCACGGCAAATGCTTTATATCTGGCACAACAACAATAACAAGCAGACCCACAATAAGAACAAGACGTACCGGCTCTAGCAAAATAAAGACAATAAGGCAGAGGCGTAGCTAACTGATTCTTTTGGAGAGGAAATGCCAAATGGGTTTTGCCCCACGACCAGGCTGAGAACAACAAAAACTGCATAAGCAGCGCCTGAACTGGTTGGATCGAATGATCGATGGTAAATCAGCGACCAAAGAAATCCGTTTGCTCTTTGCTCCCAACGTAGGAGCGACTCCTGGACGCGATAGCTGAAGGGAACGGGTGATCAAACAAAAACAACACGCCCGAAATACTAATAACAACAAAGCACGCGACATCATTTAAAGGGGGAGCTTCGGCTCCCCCTAGTGCTTTCTGGCCCCGGCCGTGCTTTGACACCTCTCCGCGCTTCGTTCACCATCCTTGCTCCCGGTGCTAGAATCCACGCCAGTTTCTTGGCTATTCACCTCGCCACCCTGTCATTTCGCCACACAGTGCCTCTCATGCTGAAAAAGCTGTTCCAGTCTTTTCGTCTTCCCCTGCGACGACTCCCGCATCCTCGTCGCACCCCCGAAATACTGTCCAGCCGGCAGCATTCGCTACACCGCAACGATCTCAGCCGACACGCGGTCAGCGTCGTCGAGCGGCTCCAGCATGCCGGTTACGAGGCTTATGTCGTAGGCGGATGCGTCCGCGATCTGCTGCTGGATTTGGAACCCAAGGACTACGATGTGGCCACCAGCGCCACGCCCGAACAGGTACGCGCCGAGTTTCGCAATGCCCGTGTCATTGGGCGCCGCTTCAAGCTGGTCCATGTGCATTTCGGTCGCGAGATCATCGAAGTCGCGACCTTCCGCGCCAATCACCCGGAACAAGACGATGACGAAGCCAACCACCTGGCTTCGCGCAACGAGAGCGGGCGTATTCTGCGCGACAACATCTACGGCACGCTGGAAGACGATGCGCAGCGCCGCGACTTCACCATCAATGCGCTGTACTACGACCCGTCTAGCGAGCGAATTCTCGACCACACCCACGGCGTGCACGACATCCGCAACCGGTTGATCCGCCTGATTGGCGACCCGGAGCAGCGCTATCAGGAAGATCCGGTGCGCATGCTTCGCGCGGTCCGCTTCGCCGCCAAGCTTGATTTTGAGATTGAAAAGCACAGCGCAGAGCCGATTGCCGACCTTGCCGAGCTGTTGAACGACGTGCCGTCTGCACGCCTGTTTGACGAAATCATCAAGCTGTTTCTGAGCGGCAAAGCCGAACGCACCTTCGATTTACTGCTTGAGTACGACCTGTTCGCCCCGCTTTTCCCAGCCAGTGCCGATGCGCTGGAAGACAATCCCGAATACGCCGGCACGCTGATCCGCAACGCGTTGGCCAATACTGATCTGCGCATCGCTCAAGGCAAGCCAGTCACCCCGGCATTCCTGTTTGCGGCCATGCTCTGGCCGGCCTTGCCGATGCGCGTCGCCGAGCTGCAGGCGCGTGGCCTGCCGCCAATCCCGGCCATGCAGGAAGCGGCACACGACCTCATATGGGAACAGTGCCAGCGCACCGCGATTCCCAAGCGTTTCACCATGCCCATGCGCGAGATCTGGGACATGCAGGAACGCCTGCCGCGCCGCCAGGGGCGTCGTGCGGATCAGCTACTGGAGAATCCGCGCTTCCGTGCCGGCTACGACTTCCTGCTGCTGCGTGAGAGTGCCGGTGAAAAAACCGACGGCCTGGGCGACTGGTGGACCGAGTATCAAGAAGCCAGCGAAAGCGAGCGGCGCAACATGATTCGAGGCCTGAGCAGTAAGGACGACGGCAGCGGCGCCCCTCGCAAACGTCGTCGTAGCAATCGTCGCAAGCGCGGCCCGAACGAAAGCGCACCGGCGTCTGCCGACTAAATGGAACGGGTTTATATTGGACTGGGCAGCAACCTGGCCGAACCTCGCCAGCAGCTGCGTAGTGCACTCGACGCCCTGGCCAGGATTCCCAACACACGTCTCGCCGCTGTTTCTTCGCTTTATCTCAGCGATCCACTTGGACCGCCAGATCAGCCGCGTTACCACAACGCGGTTGCCGCGCTGGACACCTCACTGCCACCAATAACCCTGCTCGATGCACTCCAAACCATTGAGCTGGCCCAGGGCCGTCAGCGCAAAGCCGAACGCTGGGGCCCGCGCACTCTGGATCTGGACATCTTGCTGTTCGGCGATCGCCTGATCAGCGACTCGCGCCTGACGGTGCCGCACTACCACATGCATGCCAGAGCTTTCGTTCTCTACCCGCTTGCGGAGATAACCCCGGACGATCTGCAGCTAGCCGATCGCCGCACGCTTGCCGAGCTGCTTGCCGCCTGCCCTTATGATGGCCTGGAGCGGCTCGACGAACCGCTGTAACCACCGGGTAACAGGTGTAACGTGCGGGTAACACTCGAGATTGACTTAGCTCGCCGCCATCTGGACTATAAGCGCCCTCTGCCGGCACGCATCGAAACGGGGCAACCCTGACGCTCCGCCTGCAACCGTGATCCCCGAGAGGCTTTAGGAGGACGGCATTCATGCCAGACGTAACCCTGACCACCCTGCAAGGCCTCAAGCAGAAAGGCGAGAAAATCGTCATGCTGACCTGCTATGACGCCACCTTCGCCAAGACAGCTTGCGAAGCCGGGGTCGAGATGCTGCTTATCGGCGACTCCCTGGGTATGGTCCTGCAAGGACACGACAGCACCCTGCCGGTGACCGTCGAAGAGATGGCCTACCATACTGCCTGCGTCAAACGCGGCAACCGCGGCGCCATGATCGTCGCTGATTTGCCGTTCATGGCTAACGCAACCACGGAACAGACCCTGAACAACTCCGCCATCTTGATGAAGGCGGGGGCCCACATGATCAAGGTGGAGGGCACTGCTTGGCTGGCCGAGTCCATTCGCCTTCTGGCCGAGCGCGGCATCCCGGTATGTGCGCATATGGGCCTCACGCCGCAGGCCGTCAATATTTTCGGTGGGTACAAGGTGCAGGGGCGCCAGGAAGCGCAGGCGCAACAGATGATTGCCGATGCCAAGGCGCTTGAGGATGCAGGCGCGGCCATGCTGCTGCTCGAATGCGTTCCGAGCGAACTGGCCGCACGTATTACCCAGGCAGTAACGGTGCCAGTGATCGGCATCGGCGCCGGCAGCGCCACCGATGGCCAGGTACTGGTTCTGCACGACATGCTCGGCCTGTCACTGACCGGCCGAGCGCCGAAGTTCGTCAAGAACTTCATGCGCGAGCATGCCGACATTCCGACCGCCATCGCCGCCTACGTCCTGGCGGTTAAGTCCGTCGAATTTCCTGCCGCCGAACATGGGTTCTCCGCATGAACGTGGTGAAAACTGTTGCCGACCTGCGCGCCGCAGTAACCCGCGCACGGGGCGAAGGCAAGCGCATCGGCTTTGTGCCGACCATGGGCAACCTGCATGCCGGCCACATTGCATTGATCAAGAAGGCCGGCCAGCGCGCTGACTTCGTGGTTGCCAGCATCTTCGTCAATCCGCTGCAGTTCGGCCCCAACGAGGACCTCGCCAGCTACCCGCGCACGCTGACGGCCGATCAGGACAAGCTGTTCGAGGCCGGCTGCCACCTGCTGTTCGCGCCCAGCGTCGAGGAGATGTATCCGCACGGCCAGGCGCTGCAGACCATCGTCCGCGTACCAGGTGTGTCCGAGGGGCTCTGTGGCGGCAGCCGGCCAGGTCATTTCGACGGCGTCTCTACCGTTGTCAGCAAGCTGTTCAACATGGTGCTACCGGACCTTGCGGTCTTCGGCCAGAAGGATTTCCAACAGCTGGCGGTCATCCGCACCATGGTCCGCGACCTGAACATGCCCGTGCAGATCATTGGCGAACCCATCGTTCGCGCTGAAGATGGCCTCGCGCTGTCCTCACGTAACGGTTACCTCACCACTGACGAGCGCACAACCGCCCCGGTGTTGCACCGCACGCTGCAGCAACTCGCCGATGCCATACGTAACGGTGAGCGCGACTACTCGGCGCTGCTTGCTTCCGGCCATCAGCGGCTCCAGGCCGCCGGCCTGCGGCCCGACTACCTGGAAGTTCGCGATGCACTGGATTTAAGCCCGGTCACCGCCGACAGCCGCGAATTGGTGATTCTCGCCGCGGCCTATCTCGGCAAGACCCGGTTGCTGGATAACTTGCTGGTTGATATCTCCCAGAAAGCGTCCTGACACAGCCGACCATCGGCCTAACCCAGCCCGGCCCTCAGTCTTGAACACGCCTGAGGGTTCGGGCACACTCTGCGCCGCTTGCGCCCCCGGAGGACCCCGCCATGCACGCCATCATGCTCAAGGCTAAACTGCACCGCGCCCAGGTGACCCACTCGGTGCTGGATTACGAAGGTTCCTGCGCCATAGACGGTGACTGGCTGGACCTCGCCGGCATCCGCGAATACGAGCAGATCCAGATCTACAACGTCGACAACGGCGAACGCTTCACGACCTATGCCATCCGCGGCGAGGAAGGCTCGAAGATCATTTCCGTCAACGGCGCCGCCGCGCACAAGGCCGGTGTGGGTCATCGTGTGATCATTTGTGCCTACGCGCACTACAGCGAAGCCGAACTGGCCAGCTTCAAGCCACACGTTTTGTATATGGGCGCCGACGGCGATCTCAGTCACACCAGCAACGCAATTCCGGTTCAAGTCGCCTGAATGCGACATCAGTTGCTCAACAGCCCGCATCGCTCAAGTGACGCGGGCTTTTTTGTGTGCAAAGGGTTTCCCCTCCCCCATAAATCTGCAATGGTCGTCCTGTTCTGGCCGCTATCAGCGCTCTGTGCGCAGCGCTTCGGAACGCCGCGCGTTTTTGCCAGTCAGACCAGTCTCGCCGGTGCAGGATGCGCCGCCGCCGTTGCGGTCCAGCCGCAGCGGAACGCGCCTGTTACATTCAGGACGAATGCCAGCGTGCCAGCATGATCGAATGACTGTCCGAACGAATCGCAGAGCCGCAGACAGTCCGCCAAAGCAAAGGAAGCCGCACAACCATGAGCTACTACCAGCACCCTCTCGATGCCACCGGCCTGCCATCCTGGAAGGCCTTGGAAGAACACCGCCTGGGCATGCAGAACTTCAGCATGCGCGAGGCATTCAAGGCTGATCCGACGCGCTTCGATGACCTGTCGGTTTCCTGCAGCGGCCTGTTTCTCGATTACTCGAAGAATCTGATCACGCCAGAAACACGCACCCTGCTGGTGAACCTGGCGCGCGAGGCCGGCGTCGAGCAGGCGGCCCGCGCCATGTTCGCGGGCGAGCGGATCAACGCCTCAGAAAATCGTCCGGTACTGCACACTGCGTTGCGCCGGCCCATGGGCGAATCGGTGATGGTCGACGGGCAGAACATCATGCGTGACGTGCATGCAGCGCTGGCGCAGATGACCGATATCGTCACCCGAATCCATAACAACCTCTGGCGCGGCTTCAGCGACAAGACCATCACCGACGTGGTCAACATCGGCATCGGAGGATCCTTCCTCGGTCCACAGCTGGTCTCCGAAGCGCTCCTGCCCTTCACTCAGCACGGCGTGCGCACGCACTACCTGGCGAACATCGACGGCAGTGAATTTCGCGAGGTAACAGACAAGCTGAACGTCGAAACGACGCTGTTCATCATTTCCAGCAAGACTTTCGGCACGCTCGAAACCCTGAAGAACGCTCAGGCTGCACGCACCTGGTACTTGGGCAAAGGCGGCACCGAAGAAAAGCTCTACCGGCATTTCATCGCGGTCACCAGCAACAAAAATGCCGCCGTCGAGTTTGGCATCCGTGAGAAGAACATCTTTCCGATGTGGGACTGGGTTGGCGGCCGCTACTCGCTGTGGTCGGCCATCGGCCTGCCCATCGCGCTGGCGATTGGCATGTCCAACTTCAAGGACTTGCTCTCCGGTGCCTACAGCATGGACCAGCACTTCCTCAACGAGCCATTCGAAACCAACATGCCGATCCTGTTGGCGATGCTGGGCATCTGGTACCACAACTTTTGGGACGCTCAGAGCTACGCCTTCCTGCCCTACGACCACTACCTGCGCAACTTCGTCAAACACCTGCAGCAGATGGACATGGAGTCCAACGGCAAGAGCGTGCGCCAGGACGGCACACCAGTGTCCTGTACCACCGGCCCGGTAATTTGGGGCGGTGTCGGCTGTAATGGCCAGCATGCCTACCATCAATTGCTGCACCAGGGCACCCCACTGATCCCCGCAGACTTCATCGTGCCCGTGGTTAGCCACAATCCGGTCGCCGATCACCACGAGTGGCTCTACGCCAACTGCCTGTCGCAGAGCCAGGCGTTGATGCGCGGCAAGACGCGCGAAGAAGCCGAGGCCGAGCTGCGCGCAAAAGGCATGAGCGAAGCCGAGATCGAGCGCCTGGCGCCGCACAAGGTCATTCCGGGTAACCGACCGAGCAATACCGTAGTCATGGAAACCATCAGCCCCGGACGTCTTGGTGCCCTCATCGCACTCTACGAGCACAAGGTGTTCGTCCAGGGCGTGATCTGGGGAATCAACTCGTTCGACCAGTGGGGCGTGGAACTCGGCAAGGACCTGGGAAAAACCGTTTACGGCCAGATGACCAGCTTCGATGCGCAGCCCGCCGAAGACGCCTCGACCCAGGGATTGATCGACTTCTTCCGCGGCCGTCATCGCGGCTGATCTATGTGCAACACCGGACAGCGCTTGACCGCTGTCCGGTGCCCTTTCCTCCGCTGCTTCACAGATACGCCTTCGGCACTTCGCTGATCGACTGGGCCTGGGTAACGCCTGAACATCGAGTAAGATTCGACTTCCCAGCCCAGCCAGAAGTCGCCTCTTTTGGAAATCATCCGCCGTCATATCGAAACGCAGGTGCTCAGCCTCACCGGGCTGGCCATCGGCGGTGTCGACTACGAAAGTCCACCGGGTGACCCTGGCCTGTTCGGCCCGGATTCAGTCTGCTGGCGCGTGCACGGCGATTTCACCTCGATGCTGGTGGGCGGTATCTCTGCCCTGCTGTTGCAAGCCCTGCATCCACTCGCCCTGGCCGGCGTCTGGGACCACTCAAACTTTAGAGACGACTTACTCGGTCGGCTGCGCCGCACTGGCCAGTTCATCTCGGCGACCACCTTTGGCAGCCAGACCGATGCGCAGCGGCTGATTGAACGGGTCCGAGCCATTCACCTGAAGGTCACCGGCCACGCGCCCGACGGCCGCCCGTACGCCGCGTACGACCCGGACCTGCTGACCTGGGTGCATGTCGCCGAAGTCAGCAGCTTTCTCAAGGCGCACCTGCGTTACCTCAACCCGGCGTTGCCAGGTCAGGAACAGGACCGCTACTACGCCGAGGTCGCACGTATCGCCGAAGCGCTCGGCGCACGCAAGGTGCCGCGCTCGCGGCAGCAGATAGAGGACTATTTCGCGGCTATCCGGCCAGAACTGCGCTGTGATGAGCGCTCTCGGGAGATCGTACGCATCCTGTTCGGCGCCCCTGCTCCGAGTCGCCTGGCCAAGCCATTTGGCGCGCTGATGATGCGCGCCGGCGTCGATCTGTTGCCGGACTGGGCCAGCGACATGCTCGACCTCAGCCAGTCCGAGCGCGAAAGACTACTGATCCGAATGGCAGTCAGGCGAACCGCGCCGGTGCTGCGCTGGGCCGTGCGCAGCGGCTCGGTGCACCGGGCACGGCGCCGCATGGGCCTGCCCATACGCTAGCGTGACCGGCAGGTTCCGCACCTGGAGCCGCCTTTCGGCCTGTGCCACCATGAACGCCCCGCGGAGCCCGCACCTTTCTCGAGGTTCAAGATCATGCAAGACGTCGTCATCGTCGCCGCCACTCGCACTGCTGTCGGCAGCTTTCAGGGCGCGCTGGCCAACATCCCTGCCGTCGACTTGGGCGCGGCGGTAATTCGCCAACTTCTCAAGCAGAGCGGAATCGATGCCGCGGAGGTCGACGAAGTCATCCTCGGCCAGGTGTTGACCGCAGGTGCGGGGCAGAACCCGGCGAGACAGGCGGCCATGAACGCCGGGCTGCCCCATGCGGTACCGGCGATGACCCTGAACAAGGTTTGCGGCTCCGGCCTGAAAGCGCTGCACCTGGCTGCACAGGCGATTCGCTGTGGCGATGCAGAGGTGGTGATTGCCGGCGGCATGGAAAACATGAGCCTGGCGCCTTACGTCATGCCCGCCGCCCGCACGGGCTTACGCATGGGCCACGGCAAACTGGTCGACAGCATGATTCAGGACGGCCTGTGGGACGCCTTCAATGACTACCACATGGGCATTACAGCCGAAAATCTGGTGGACAAGTACGGCATTACGCGCGAGGCCCAGGATGCGTTCGCGGCGTCCTCTCAGCAAAAAGCGGTAGCCGCCATCGAAGCCGGACGCCTGCGCGCGGAAATCACCCCGATCGAGATTCCGCAGCGCAAAGGTGAGCCGCTGGTGTTCGACGTCGACGAACAGCCGCGAGCCGCCACCACGGCAGAGAGCCTGGCCAAACTCAAACCAGCCTTCAAAAAAGACGGCAGCGTAACGGCAGGTAACGCCTCCAGCCTCAACGACGGTGCCGCAGCCGTGTTGCTGATGAGCGCCGAAAAGGCCAAGGCGCTCGGCCTGCCGGTCATGGCTCGCATCGCCAGCTATGCCAACGCTGGCGTCGACCCTGCAATCATGGGCATTGGCCCGGTGTCGGCCACGCGCCGCTGTCTGGAAAAGGCCGGCTGGACGCTCGGTGAGCTGGACCTGATAGAAGCCAACGAAGCTTTTGCGGCCCAAGCGCTATCGGTGGGTCAGGAGCTGGGCTGGGACGCGAATAAGGTCAACGTCAACGGCGGCGCCATCGCCATCGGCCACCCGATTGGTGCGTCGGGCTGCCGCATCCTGGTGACCCTGTTGCATGAAATGATCCGCCGCGACGCCCATAAAGGATTGGCGACGCTGTGCATCGGTGGCGGTCAGGGCGTCGCGCTAGCAATCGAACGCTGACCGATAGGTAGCCGGCCGGCCAAACGCCGGCGATTTCCGCTAAACTGCGCGGCCCTCTTTCCCGAGTCGCCGCGCATGTCCTCTCTCGAACAGGCGCTGCGCGCCGCCTACCTCAATCGCGAAGCACTGCTCTGCGAACTGCACCGTGAGGCCACCGACTGTTACCGGTTGTTCCACGGCAGCCAGGAGGGCGCTCCCGGGCTCACCGTCGACCGTTACGGCCCGCTGCTGCAGGTGCAGAGCTTCCATCAGACACTGGAACGTGAGGCTCTGCTGGCTCTGCATGAGCAAACCTGCACGAACCTGGGCATACGCCTTTTACTCGCCTATAACGACCGCTCCCAGGGCAACTCGCGCATCGACCGCAGCGACCCGGTCTACCGCGCCGATCCAGCCGCGCTGGAAGACCTGATCGGCCATGAGTGGGGCCTGAACTACCGCGTTCGCGCACGCCATAGCGGTCAGGACCCACTGCTATTCCTGGACCTGCGCAATGTGCGCGGCTGGATCAAGGCCAACAGCGCTGGCAAGTCAGTGCTCAACCTCTTCGCCTATACCTGCGGCGCCGGTCTCTGCGCAGCCGCGGGCGGAGCGCGCGAGGTCGTTAACCTGGATTTCGCCGAAAGCAACCTCGCAGTTGGCCGCGAAAACGGCACGCTCAATCCGGAACTGGCACCGATGCAGTTCATCCAGTCGGACTACTTTCCCGCAATCCGTCAGCTCGCCGACATACCGATCCCGCAGCGTCGCGGCCGCTCTCTGCCGGACTATCCGCGTCTTTCACCGCAGCAGTTCGACCTGGTGTTGCTCGACCCGCCCGCCTGGTCGAAGAGCGCGTTCGGAACGGTGGATTTGTTGCGCGACTATCAAAGTCTGCTCAAACCCGCACTGCTTGCCACCGCCGAAAACGGCGTGCTTATCTGTTGCAACAATCTGGCGAAGGTCGATCTCGACGACTGGCGGGATCAGGTCTTGCGCTGCGCGACCAAGACCGGCCGGCCAGTTCGGGACTGCCAGATACTGCCACCAGCCGCCGATTTCCCCTCAACGGACGGCAAGCCCCCGCTCAAAGTGCTGATGCTCCAGTTGTGAGGTAACGCGCGCGCCCTCGCACAGGAGGAACCCGCGTGTCATGCCATACTCCAAGGCAGTTCATCGCCTGGAAGGTAGGTCCGCATGCCCAACGGATTGAAGCGCGTGTTCATCGGTTTGATGACCGCCCTGATCGTTTATTGCCTGTTCGGTTTTCTGATCCTGCCCGGAGTGGCGCAGCGTGTCGTCAACCAGCAGCTGGCAAAATACGCGACGGTACCGGCTCGCCTTGAGCGGATCGAGTTCAATCCGTTCGCCTTGAACTTGAGACTTCACAACCTGCACATGGGCGAGCCGGATGCCGAGCAACTGGCGTTCGAGCGGTTAGTCGTTGACCTCGATTGGGACAGCCTGTGGAGTCGCTCCCTGCACTTTTCGGATATCGAGCTCATAGGGCCGAACGCCGAAGTTCTGTTTGACATTGACGGCAAGCTGAACCTGACCGAGTTGTTCGAGCTGCCCAGCAATGAAGATACGCCCGCAGGGGATAAAGAGCCCCTCGCCCTGCGCATCGATCGCCTGCAATTGGCCGGCGGACGGGTTCATTTCGCTGATCAGCGAACTCAGGAGCCGATCGACGTCTCGCTCGACTCGCTGGATTTTGAACTCCTTAACTTTGCGACTCGCTCGGACGACGCCGCTGATGCCGTCCTAGTTGCCAGAGGCCCGGACGGATCACGCATCAACTGGAAAGGTCAGCTCAACCTCTCCCCCATCACGTCCACCGGCCAGCTTGAAATAAATGGGCTGGCACTGAAAACCTTCTGGCCCTATGTCCGCGACATGGCACCGCTCGCCCTTAACGAAGGGCAGCTGAGTCTGAAGACGGCGTATCAGCTGGACCTCAGCGAAGGCACTTCACTGCAATTGAGCGACGCAAGCGCTACCTTGGCATCGCTAAGCATTGATAGCCTGAAAGGGCAGCCACTGCTTCGTCTGAGGCAAGCAGAGATTGCCCAAACGTCGGTGGATTTGCAGAAGCGACAAGTGACCCTTGGCCAGGTACGCAGCCAGGCTCTGGAAAGCTGGCTGATTCGTGAGCCTGACGGCCAATTCAATTGGCAGCGCTTGCTTGCCAGCAAGCCAGAACCGCAACCGCAGCCAACCGACACAGAGGAGCAACTGGCGCAGGATGAGCCTAAGCCAACGCAGGAAGGTGATACATCTGATCAGCCTTGGCGGATCGTTCTACGTGACGCTGAACTGCGTAACTATCAGCTGCACCTGGCCGATAAGGTTCCTGAGCCAAACGTCGAACTGGAACTCGGGCCCCTCGATCTGGACGTGCGTAACTTCGACAGCCGCGGCACTGCTCCAATGGAGCTCAAGCTGACCACCGAGGTCGGTAAACAAGGCTCGCTACTTGCCGAGGGCCAGCTGACTTTGACCCCCATGCAGGGGAGCTTCGACGTCACGCTGGCAGGCATCGACTTGCGCCTGGCGCAGCCTTACTTGTCGCCGTTCGTTCACCTGGAGTTACGCAGCGGACTGCTGGCGAGCCAGCTTGCGGTCGAACTGACGGGCGTCGAGCCGCTAGCATTTCATATAGGCGGTTCCGCCGAGATTACCCAGCTTCATACGCTCGACACCATCCAGGACCGTGACTTGCTGAAATGGCAGTCGTTGCGGGTTAGCGGTCTAGACTATAGCTATCCGAACGCGCTGCAGATCGAAAAGATCGACCTGAACCAGCCCTATGCCCGCTTCATTATCAACCCGGACCTGACGACCAACATCAATGACCTGCTGGTAGACAAGCCCTCAGCTTCGCCCAACCAAGAGGCTCCGCCCTCCGAAGCACCCGCCTCCCAAGACGAGCCAGACGTGCCCTTTGCGTTGCGGATTGGCGGTATCCAGATAGCCGAAGGCTCAGCCAACTTCTCCGACCTCAGTCTGCGCCCGCCCTTTATTACTGCTATCCAAGATCTCGGCGGTAGCATCGGCACCCTCGACAATCGCCAGCACAACGCTGCCAGCGTCGACATAAAGGGTAAGGTTGACCGCTACGCACCTGTGAGTATCGAAGGCAGCCTGACGCCCTTCGAGCCGCTCCAGAGCCTCGATATCACGACCCGCTTCAAGCAGGTCGAACTGACCACGCTCTCGCCCTATTCCGCCAAGTTCGCGGGCTACCGCATCCGCAAGGGTCGCCTCAACCTGGACCTGCATTACCGCATCCAGCAAGGCCAGCTGAATGCTGAGAACGAAGTGGTGCTGGAGCAATTGCAGCTCGGCGAAAGAGTCGACAGCGAACAGGCCGTCGACCTGCCGATACGCCTTGCAGTGGCGCTGTTGAAGGACAGCAGCGGCACCATCGCACTGAAGATTCCGGTTCAGGGCGATCTCAATAATCCGCAGTTCGACGTGGTGCCCATCATCTGGCAGACGCTGCGCAATCTGGTAGTCCGGGCGGCCAAGGCACCGTTCAAGTTTCTCGGCGGGCTCGTTGGTGGAGACCAGACTGACCTCAGCCAAATCCTTTTTTCGCCAGGTAGCAGCGAACTGGACGGTGCTGCACGCAGCAACCTGGGCACGCTCGCGAGCGCACTCAAGGAGCGTCCGGTACTAAGACTTGAGATCGAAGGTATGAGCGCGCCGGCTGTGGACGGCCCACCGCTGGCCGAGCAATGGCTGGAGCGCGAGTATCAACAGACCTGGTACAAGGTCTTGCAGCGACGTGGCGACACCGTGCCCGCTGATCCAGCAATGCTTGAAATCGGTGAAGACGAAAAAATCGCGATGTTGGAAGGCATCTATCGCAGTCGTCTGCAACAGCAGCCGCCCTCCGAATGGCAAAGTCTCGACGAGGAAGCCCGAGCGCTTCAGCTGCGGCAGGCGATTCTTAGCAGCCGCGAAAGCAGCACCGCGCTTCTTCGACGCCTCAGCCGTGCGCGCGCCGCCAGCATCAAGGATTATCTGGTCGACAACGCTGGGCTGAGTGCAGACAGGGTGTACCTGCTCGACACAGGTATTACCGAGACTGTTCAGGGCGCTGAAGTCCCTACGGTCCTGCATCTGGAGGCGGAATGAAACGGACTGGCAAGCGCCTTTCAGAAATAGGCTGTGTGCTAACGGTCGGCTTGTTGAGCCCCATAGTCGGGGCAGATACCCTCCGCTGTGGAAGCAACCTGATCAGCACAGGCGACCGTGCCTTCGAAGTGGAGCGCAAATGTGGCGAACCGGCACAGCGAGAGTTGGTGGGCTACACCTTGGGACCGAACCATCGCCGCGAAATGATGCGCGAGGAATGGGTATACGGACCCAAAAATGACATATTCAGCATCCTCATCTTCGAGGGAAACCGACTGGTACGGATTGAAACCAGTCGCGCGAACTGACCTCTGGGAATCACCATGCGAAATAGAGCCGTGCTGGCTGCGCTTACCTTCGCCCTCTGCGTACCACACGTGCAGGCGTCCTCAACATTCCGTTGCGCAAGCAAGCTGGTCAGCCTGCACGACTCGACTGCCGAGGTCCAAGCCAAGTGCGGTGAACCAACGAGCCGTGCACTGACCGGGTATAGGGAGCTGGTAGACGAATATGGCTTTGGCCACGAGGTCCAGATTGAAGAATGGACGTATGGCCCCACCAATGGCATGTACCATTTTTTACGCTTCGAGGGTAATCGCCTCCGCAACATAGATAGCGAACGAGGCTGACCGGCAATAAAAAACCCGCTGCAAGCAGCGGGTTCCAGTGTTACCTGAACGGATTAATCTACCGCTTTCAGGCCGTCTGCAGAGACGTCCTTGACGCCTTCGATGGTCTTGGCCTTGTCGATGGCCATCTCGCGTTGCGCCTCAGTGGCTACAGTTCCGGACAGTGAGACGACACCGTTCTTGGTTTCAACTTCAATCTGCATGCCTGGAGTCGAGTCGCCAGCCAGCAGAGCAGATTTGACCTTGGTCGTGATCCAGGTGTCAGACATAGCCTCACCTGCTTCGTCCGCGGTGTGCTCAGCGGCGTCCATGGTATCGCTGGCAGCCAACATCATTGGTTGGGGCTCGTCAAAAGCTGACGTGGTTTCGGCGAATGCAGCGCCTGCCAGCGGCAAGCTCAAGGCAGTTGCAACGGCAGCAGCAGTAATAGAGGTCTGGATCTTGTTCATGAGTGGTACTCCTGTTTCTCATAGTAGCTGCGGCATAGCCCTACCGCAGGTTCAACTAATAGATCGCAAGCTGCATGCCAAGCGACTACTTTATAAATTTCCTTAATATTCAAAGACATAAAAACAGATAGTGCCACTCTGCCACTAGCACTCTGCATGTTTTGCTCAAGCGAAGCGTGCAGACTGCAATACGTCTCACGCATTCATAGACCTGACTGCATTTCGCCCGCGCAAAAAAAAGAGCCCCGAAGGGCTCTTCATGTCGCTGGGATGTTTATGCGCCAGATGCTTCGGCAGCAGCCACATCCTTGATCGACAGCTTGATACGGCCGCGGTTATCGACGTCCAGCACCAGAACCTTCACTTCCTGGCCTTCTTTCAGTACGTCGGTCACTTTCTCCACGCGCTGATCGCTCAGCATCGAGATGTGCACAAGACCGTCCTTGCCCGGAAGGATGTTAACGAATGCACCGAAGTCGACGATACGCTCAACCTTGCCGACGTAAATCTTGCCGATCTCTGCCTCAGCGGTAATGCCCAGAACACGCTGCTTCGCCGCTTCTGCAGCTTCCTTGGTTTCGCCAAAGATCTTGATCGAGCCGTCATCTTCGATATCAATCGAGGCCTTGGTCTCTTCGCAGATGCTGCGGATGGTGGCGCCGCCCTTGCCGATCACGTCACGGATCTTGTCTTGGTCGATCTTCATCGCGATCATCGTCGGCGCGTTGGCCGACAATTCGGTACGCGACTGTGCGATCACTTGGTTCATCTGGCCGAGGATGTTCTGGCGAGCTTCCAGGGCCTGGCCCAGGGCAATCTCCATGATCTCTTCGGTGATGCCCTGGATCTTGATATCCATCTGCAGCGCGGTAACGCCTTTGGCAGTACCAGCAACCTTGAAGTCCATGTCGCCCAGGTGGTCTTCGTCCCCCAGGATGTCGGTCAGTACAGCGAACTTGTCGCCTTCCTTGACCAGACCCATGGCGATACCGGCGACCGGCGCCTTCATCGGTACACCGGCATCCATCAGTGCGAGGGAAGCACCACAAACCGAAGCCATGGAGCTGGAACCGTTGGACTCGGTGATTTCCGAAACCACGCGAATGGTGTACGGGAACTCGTCAGCGCTCGGCAGCATGGCGGAAACGGAACGACGGGCCAGACGGCCGTGACCGATTTCGCGACGGCCAGTTGCGCCCATGCGACCACATTCGCCGACCGAGTACGGAGGGAAGTTGTAGTGCAGCATGAAGGGGTCTTTTTTCTCGCCTTCCAGGGTGTCTAGCAGCTGCGCGTCACGGGCAGTGCCGAGTGTGGCCACGACCAGAGCCTGGGTTTCGCCACGGGTGAACAGCGCCGAGCCGTGGGTCTTGTCCAGCACGCCGACTTCGATGTTCAGACCACGAACAGTGCGAGTGTCGCGACCGTCGATACGCGGCTTGCCATTGACGATGTTCTCGCGAACGGTGCGGTATTCGATTTCGCCGAAGGCTTCTTTGACTTCACCGGCAGAGGGCTGGCCTTCTTCACCGGAGAACTTGGCGACGACCTGGTCTTTCAGCTCACCCAGGCGCGCGTAGCGGTCCTGCTTGATGGTGATGGTGTACGCCTGCGAGATGGCCTCGCCGAATTCGCTACGAATTGCGCTGAGCAGCTGGGTATTTTCAGCCTTAGGCTGCCAGTCCCAGGTCGGCTTGCCCGCTTCGGCTGCCAACTCGGTAACGGCCTGCACCACCGCCTGGAATTCGTCGTGAGCGAAAAGCACCGCGCCCAGCATCTGGTCTTCGGTCAGCTCTTTGGCTTCCGACTCGACCATCAAGACGGCATCTTTGGTACCGGCGACGACCATGTCCAGGCTCGACGCCTTGAGCTGCTCGTAGGTCGGGTTCAACAGATAGCCGGTTTCCGGGTGGAAAGCGACGCGAGCAGCGCCGATCGGGCCGTTGAACGGAATGCCGGAAATCGCCAGCGCAGCCGAAGTACCGATCATCGCCGCGATGTCCGGATCGGTCTTCTTGCTCGTCGATACGACGGTGCAGATCACTTGGACTTCGTTCTGGAAGCCTTCCGGGAACAGCGGACGGATTGGACGATCGATCAGGCGCGAGGTCAGCGTTTCCTTTTCGGAAGGACGTGCTTCACGCTTGAAGAAGCCACCCGGGATTTTGCCGGCTGCGTAGGTCTTTTCCTGATAGTGGACCGAAAGCGGGAAAAAGCCTTTGCTTGGGTCAGCCGTTTTGGCACCGGTGACGGCGACCAGAACGGTCACGTCGTCATCAACGGTGACCAGTACGGCGCCACTGGCTTGACGGGCGATACGGCCCGTTTCGAGAGTTACGGTCGACTGACCGAATTGAAATTTCTTGATTACCGGGTTCACGGTGGTTCCTTCTCTTTGTTGCCTTGGGGGAAACGTCTCTCACGCCTCGCGGGCCATGCCACGCGCGAAGCGCTTTATTCGAATTCTTGGGCAGTGCAGGGTATCGAACCCGAACGCTGTCCAGAGGTGTACCTCTGAAAGGCAAAAGCTGGAAGCAGGGCGAGCCCTACTTCCAGCTTTAGCATTCAGCTTCGCACCAGCATCGCTTAGCGACGCAGACCCAGACGACCGATCAGGGTGCTGTAACGAGTGGTGTCCTTGCCCTTCAGGTAATCCAGCAGCTTGCGGCGCTGGTTAACCATACGGATCAGACCACGACGCGAGTGGTGATCTTTACCGTTGGCCTTGAAGTGACCTTGCAGCTTGTTGATGTTGGTGGTCAGCAGGGCAACCTGCACTTCCGGCGAACCGGTATCACCTTCAGCTTGCTGGTACTCGCTAACGATCTGAGCTTTTTCTTCAACGCTAAGTGCCATGATGGGCTCCTTCTATGAACAGGCCGGGACATGTCCCGTGTTTTAAAAGAGGTGTGACCGTGCCTGCCAACAGCCAACCTCGTAACGCGACACACCCTAGGGCGCATCACGAATCGGTCATTCCGACCGAATCAGTCGACGCGGCGCGATGCGCCCGTCTTCGCTCACTTCACCGATACCAATGAAGCGACCATTATGATCCTGCACTCGCAGCATGCCGAACTTCGGTGCCTCGGGCGCACGCACCGGCTGACCATGCAGCCAATAGAACGAGCTGTGCTCCGAGAGCTGCAAAAGTGGCCAGTGCTCAAGCCCGCTATCGACCGGCTTGAGGAAAGCGTCCACCGCCTCTGCCCCGCCTTCGGCGTGTACCCGTTCCAGCTCTTCAAGACTGACGGTCTGGGTCAAGTCGAAAGGCCCGGCCTGAGTTCGCCTCAGCTCGGCCACATGAGCCCCACAGCCTAAAGCGTGACCTATGTCTTCGACCAAGGTCCGGATATAGGTGCCCTTGGTACAGGCGACAGCCAGACGCGCCCGGTCCGCTTCGAACGACAGCAAATCCAAGCGGGCAATGGTAACAGAACGAGGCTCACGCTCCACTACTTCTCCTGCGCGCGCGAGCTTGTATAACGGCTGGCCGTCACGCTTGAGCGCCGAGTACATCGGCGGCACCTGCTGCAGGTCACCACGAAACTGCGGCAATAGCGACTCTAGCTGCGCCTGGGTTACGGTGACGTCCTTTCGCTCGATCACCTCGCCCTCAGCATCGGCCGTAGTTGTCGTGACGCCAAGCTGGGCAACGGTTTCATAACCCTTGTCAGCATCAAGCAGATACTGCGAAAACTTGGTCGCCTCCCCAAAACACAACGGCAGCACGCCAGTTGCCAGCGGATCGAGGCTACCGGTGTGGCCCGCCTTCTCGGCGTTGAGCAACCAGCGAACTTTCTGCAAGGCGGCGTTGGAAGTGAAACCGCGAGGTTTGTCGAGAAGAATAATGCCGCTGACGGCACGGCGTACGCGTTTTACCTGGGCCAAACCTTACTCTCCAAGATCGTCGCTGTGCTTGCGGTCTTCAGCAACCGCACGCTCGATGAGCGACGTCAGCTCGACCCCGCGACGCACACTGGCGTCATAGTTGAAATGCAGCTGTGGCACGGTACGTAACTTCATCGCTTTGCCCAGCTGCATCCGCAGGAAACCGCTAGCATCGTTGAGAATCCGGAGATTGCCCTTGACCGCATCTTCGTCATCATCCTTGCCCATGACCGTAATGAAGATCTTGGCATGGGACAGATCGCGACTGACCTCGACTGCAGTGATGGTGATCAGACCCAAACGGGGATCTTTCACTTCACGTTGAATGAGCTGCGCCAACTCGCGCTGCATCTGGTCGCCGATACGTTGGGTACGGCTGAATTCTTTGGCCATAAAATCTGCCTTGAGCAGCAAGCTGCTAAACCTGAAAAAACTTTGTGCTGCAAAGGCAAACGGCAAGCTTCCAGGATCTCTCCTGAAAGCTTGCCGCCGGTTTGCCTAACAGCTGCTGTTAGAGCGAACGTGCCACTTCGACTTTCTCGAACACTTCGATCTTGTCGCCAGCTTTGACGTCGTTGTAACTCTTCACCGCGATACCGCACTCCATGCCGGCACGCACTTCCGCAACGTCATCCTTGAAACGACGCAGGGACTCCAGCTCGCCTTCGAAGATGACCACGTCATCGCGCAAAACACGGATCGGACGATTGCGGTGCACCATGCCCTCAAGGACCATGCAACCGGCCACGGCACCGAACTTCGGCGAGCGGAACACATCACGCACTTCCGCAATACCGAGAATGTTTTCCCGGACATCGCTGCCCAACATGCCGGTCAGGGCCTTCTTGACGTCTTCGATGATGTCGTAGATCACGTTGTAGTAACGCAAATCCAGGCCTTCCTGCTCGACGATCTTACGTGCGCCAGCATCGGCACGAACGTTGAAGCCGAACAACACCGCGTTGGATGCCAGTGCGAGGTTGGCATCGCTCTCGGTGATACCACCGACACCGCCGCCGATGACGCGCACTTGCACCTCATCGTTACCCAAACCACTGAGCGAGCCCTGTAGCGCTTCCAGCGAACCGCGGACGTCAGATTTGAGGACGATGTTCAGCGTCTTCTTCTCTTCCTGCCCCATGTTCTCGAATATGTTTTCCAGCTTGCCGGCATGTGCACGGGCCAGCTTCACTTCGCGGAACTTGCCCTGACGGAACAAGGCCACTTCACGCGCCTTCTTCTCGTCAGCCAGCACGCTGAGTTCGTCACCGGCGTCCGGTGTACCGTCGAGGCCAAGAATCTCGACCGGAATCGAAGGTCCAGCTTCCTTGATCGGTTTGCCGTTCTCGTCGAGCATCGCGCGGATACGGCCGTAGTTGGAGCCAACCAGTGCCATGTCACCCTGACGCAACGTGCCATCCTGCACCAGCACGGTAGCGACCGGGCCGCGACCTTTATCCAAACGCGATTCGACTACAACACCACGGCCGGGAGCCGACGGCGTTGCGGTGAGTTCAAGGATCTCGGCCTGAAGCAACACCGCCTCAAGCAAATCGTCGACACCGGTACCCATCTTCGCGGACACCGACACGAACGGCGTATCACCGCCCCATTCTTCCGACGTCACTTCGTGAACAGACAACTCGCTACGAATCCGATCGAGATCGGCGCCAGGCTTGTCGATCTTGTTCACCGCAACCACCAGCGGAACACCCGCAGCCTTAGCATGCTGGATCGCCTCGATGGTCTGCGGCATCACGCCGTCATCGGCTGCTACCACAAGGATCACGATATCGGTCGCCTGCGCACCACGGGCACGCATGGCGGTAAACGCGGCGTGGCCAGGGGTGTCGAGGAAGGTGACCATGCCGCGATCTGTTTCCACATGGTAGGCGCCGATGTGCTGGGTGATACCGCCCGCTTCGCCGGCAGCCACTTTCGCGCGACGGATGTAGTCGAGCAGCGACGTCTTACCGTGGTCGACGTGACCCATTACGGTCACCACCGGCGCACGCGTAATGGCTTCGCCTTCGAACTTCAACAGCTCAGCCAGCTGCTCTTCAAGCGCGTTGTCGCTGACCAGCTTGACCTTGTGGCCCAGCTCTTCGGCGATCAGCTGAGCGGTTTCCTGATCAAGTACCTGGTTGATGGTCACCGGAGTGCCCATCTTGAACATGAACTTGATGACTTCGGCTGCCTTGACCGACATCTGCTGCGCAAGATCACCAACAGTGATGGTTTCACCGATGGCAACTTCACGAACGATCGGGCCGGTTGGGCTCTGGAAGCCATGCGCGTTGCGCTTTTTCAGCTTCGATTTGCCCCGCCCGCCACGACGGAATCCATCGGCGTCGTCTTCGCCGCTGCGTGCAGTGCGAGACAACGGTGCTTTTGCCTTCAAGGACGGGCGATGCTGAGCCTGCTTGCGATCACGACGCTCATCATCATCGCTACGTGCCTTATCCGGACGACGCGGCTCATCTTTCTTGCGTTCATCGACCGGAGGTGCGACGGGTGCGGTGGCCGGAACGGGTTCAGCAGCCACAGCAGCAACCGGTGCAGGTGAAGCGGCCGCAGGCGTTTCGGCCTTTGCTGCTTCGGCCTGACGGCGTGCCTCTTCCTCGGCTCGCTGTCGCGCTTCTTCGGCAGCTTTCTGCCGAGCCGCTTCTTCCGCCGCACGCTGCTCTTCGAGCTCGCGCTGCTTCTCGGCTTCGATTTCGTCAGGGCTACGCTTGACGAAGGTTTTCTTCTTACGCACTTCGACGCTGATGGTCTTGCTGCCGCCGACCTTCAGTTTCGTTGTGGTCTTGCGCTGCAAGGTTATCTTGCGCGGCTCGTCGACCTTGGCACCGTGAGTGCTCTTGAGGTGCGCCAACAGGGCCTGCTTTTCGTTATCGGTCACTACTTGCTCGGCGCTGGTGTGCGACAGTCCTGCCTCACGCATCTGCTGCAGCAGTCGCTCGACCGGTGTGTCGACCACCTGGGCCAGTTCTTTCACCGTGACTTGCGTCATGCATCTCTCTCCTCAGGCCGCTAATTACTTACTCGAACCAATGGGCTCGGGCGGCCATGATCAGCTTGCCGGCACGCTCTTGATCTATGCCGTCTATGTCGAGCAGGTCGTCAATCGACTGCTCGGCCAGGTCTTCGCGGGTAATAACCCCCCGCATTGCCAACTCGACCGCCAGTTCCTTGTTCATGCCTTCCAGCTCGAGCAAATCCTCGGCCGGCTGGGCGTCTGCCAGTTTTTCTTCCGTTGCGATCGCTTTCGTCAGCAGGCGATCCTTGGCGCGGGTTCGCAGCTCATTGACGATATCTTCGTCGAAGCCTTCAATGCCGAGCATTTCCTCCATTGGGACGTAGGCGATCTCTTCGAGTGAGGTGAAACCCTCCTCGACGAGTACCTGTGCCAGCTCTTCATCAACATCCAGCTCTTCGATGAAATTACGCAGGATGTCGCCGGTTTCTTCTTGCTGCTTGTTCTGAATATCCGCTTCAGTCATGACATTCAGCGTCCAGCCACTCAGCTGGCTGGCAAGCCTCACGTTCTGGCCACCACGGCCGATGGCCTGAGCCAGATTGTCTTCGCCGACCGCGATATCCATAGCATGGGCGTCCTCATCGACAATGATGGCGGCCACTTCAGCCGGCGCCATTGCATTGATGACAAACTGCGCAGGGTTCTCATCCCAAAGCACGATATCGACACGCTCGCCGCCAATCTCACCAGATACGGCCTGGACGCGAGAACCACGCATCCCGATGCACGCACCCTGCGGATCGATACGCTTGTCCTTAGAACGAACGGCGATCTTGGCGCGCGAACCTGGATCTCGAGAAGCGCCCATCACCTCGATCAGCCCTTCGGCGATTTCCGGGACCTCGATGCGGAACAGCTCGATCAGCATCTGCGGCGCTGTGCGCGACAGAATCAGCTGTGGACCGCGATTTTCGGTACGGATTTCCTTGAGCAGCGCACGCACTCGCGCGCCGACACGGAAAGTTTCGCGAGCGATGATGTCTTCGCGAGCCAGCAATGCCTCGGCGTTGTTACCCAAGTCAACGATGACGCTGTCCCGGGTAACCTTCTTGACCGTACCGGAGATGATCTCTCCCAGCCGATCGCGATAGGCCTCGACGACTTGCGCGCGCTCGGCCTCGCGGACCTTCTGCACGATGACCTGCTTGGCGGTCTGCGCGGCAATGCGGCCGAACTCGATCGACTCGATCTTTTCTTCAAGGACGTCACCGACCTTGGCGTCAGCGTCACTCGCCTGCTTCATGTCGATCGTTAGCTGGTGTGCCGGATCGTCAAAGTTCTCTTCCTCGACTACCGTCCAGCGACGGAAGGTCTCGTAGCTACCGTTCTGCCGATTGATCTCAACCCGCAGGTCCACCTCGTCTTCGAAGCGTTTCTTGGTAGCAGTGGCCAGAGCCAGCTCCAATGCTTCGAAGATCACACCAGCCGGTACACCTTTTTCGTTGGATACCGACTCCACAACCAGCAGTACTTCTTTACTCATCGTACGCCTCGCCTTTCGCAATCCATTGGGGTCCGCGGGATCCGCGATTCACTCAAAACGGGGAATTATGTTGGTCTTGTCGATCATGTCGATCGGCAACAGATACTCGTGATCATCAACCAGCACCACTACATCCTGCTCCTCGACCCCCCGGAGAAGACCCTGAAAATTGCGCCGACCCTCGAAGGGCGAGCGCAGCTTTATTTTGACTTGTTCACCCACGTGCGCGGCGTACTGTTCAAGCGTGAACAGCGGCCGATCCATACCAGGCGAAGACACTTCAAGCGTGTAATCGGAACTGATCGGATCTTCGACGTCGAGAATACCGCTGAGTTGACGGCTGACTTTTTCACAGTCATCGACAAGAATCCCGTTGGGATGATCGATATAGACCCTCAACAAGGAATGCCGACCCTGTGAAATGAATTCGATACCCCAGCATTGATAGCCGAGCGCCTCGACCACCGGGGCCAACAAGGCCTGCAACTGTTCTAGCTTGCTCGACATCGAAGTCCCTCGTGCATGCCGTAAAAATGAAAAATGGGCGAAACGCCCATCCCTGATGATCGCCTGTAAATGCCGGCGACCTGGCTTGAAGCTAATAAAAAGCCCCTCGACAGGGGCTTTTCATCAACTGGTTGCGGGGGCTGGATTTGAACCAACGACCTTCGGGTTATGAGCCCGACGAGCTACCAGACTGCTCCACCCCGCGTCAAACTGGGCACGAATTATACGACCGCACCAGAAACAGGTCAACCTAAACCCTAAAAACAAGAAAGCCCGCATCTGCGGGCCTGCTTGTTTGGTACCGAGGAGGGGACTCGAACCCCTACAGCCTATGGCCACTACCACCTCAAGGTAGCGTGTCTACCAATTCCACCACCTCGGCAAAAACCTTACTCTTGCTCCTGAAACTGAGGCACTTCATCGGCAGCAGGTGCGGATGGAGCACTTTCCAGAACAGGCACATCATCTACCACGGGCTTGCTGACTGGAACTTCAAGCACCGCGGGATCCGGCAGACCCACCCCAGAAAGCTGGTCGGCCTGACGAGTTGCGAAGAACGCCAACCCGAGACTTGTCGCAAAAAAAACGCCGGCAAGTATAGCAGTAAGTCGACTAAGAAAGGTAGAAGAACCTTGACTTCCAAACACGGTCGCCGATGCACCCGAACCAAAGGAAGCACCCGCATCAGCTCCTTTACCTTGCTGTAGCAACACCAGCGCAACCACACCAATGGCAACCAGCAGATGCACCACAATCACAACAGTCTGCAACATCTGATCAGTTCCCTGCGGCACGACAGATCGTACCGAAATCATTCGCGTTCAGAGAAGCCCCACCGATGAGCCCCCCATCGATATCAGCCATCCCGAGAAGCTCGGCGGCATTATCCGCCTTTACGCTACCGCCGTAGAGAATACGCACGCCATCGGCGATACGCTGATCTTCACGCGCCAGCTGCGCTCGAATAGCCGCATGCACTTCCTGAGCCTGCTGCGGCGTTGCCGTAAGCCCGGTACCTATCGCCCAGACTGGCTCGTACGCCACAACAGCTCGCTCGAAAGCGGCAATTCCGGCGTCAGCGACTATGCGAGCAAGCTGACGCCCAACCACTTCTAACGTTTGTTCAGACTGACGCTGCTCAAGCGTCTCACCCAAACACAACACCGGAGTCATTCCGCACTCCAATGCTGCTGAGAATTTCTTGCTTACCACTTCGTCGCTTTCGCCCAGAATCAGGCGCCGCTCGGAATGACCGACCAACACCCACCCACAGCCCGCATCAGCCAGCTGAGTGGCAGACTCTTCGCCTGTCAAAGCGCCGAAACCGGTTTCCGTCGAGCAGTCCTGAGCACCTACCGCAATTGCCTTGCCTCCCAGACCGCTCACCACCTGCGCCAGATGCAAACAGGAAGGGAAAACGACCACTTCAACCGCCGCAGGAACTTCCTGTTGACGGAGCGCCTCGATCAGCTCTGCGACGCTGGCGCGGGTACCGTTCATCTTCCAGTTACCAGCTACCAGTGGGCGACGCATGCCTTACCTCGTCGGTCAAAGTGGGCGCAAATGGTACTCAACGAAAACGCACCTGGCAAGCAGCAATCACACACAAACTTCGGTAACCGCATTTGCCAGTTCCTCAGCGTAACGCCGAACCTGTGTTTCATCGTCGCCCTCGACCATTACGCGCACCAACGGCTCGGTTCCCGACTTGCGTAACAGCACCCGACCGCGACCCGCCATTCGCTCGGTGACACTGTCACAGACAGCCTGAACCTGGGGGTGAGCTATCGGATCTCGATCACCAGCGAAACGTACATTGATCAGGACCTGTGGACACTTGTTCCAGGCCAGCCGCTCCTGTGCGAGATTCTGCCCGCGACGCCTCAGTGCGAGCACGACTTGTAGCGCCGCGATAATCGCATCTCCAGTCGTGACATGCTGCGCACAGACAATATGCCCCGAATTTTCCCCGCCGAGCACCCAGTCGCGATCGACCATTTCCGCCATCACGTAGCGATCACCCACCTTAGCCCGAACGAAGGGGATATCACGCGCCTTCAGCGCCAGCTCGAGCCCGAGGTTGCTCATCAGAGTGCCAACCACACCTCCCGCCAGCCGATCACGATCCTGCAGGTCGGTGGCGATGATGTAGAGCAGCTCATCACCGTCAACTTGAGCACCCGTGTGGTCGACCATCATCACGCGATCGCCGTCACCATCGAACGCGATGCCGAGGTCCGCGCCATTCTCGACCACCGCCTTTTGCAGCTGACCGACATGGGTCGATCCGACATTGGCATTGATATTCAGGCCGTCAGGCTGAGCGGCGATCACCATCACTTCCGCCCCAAGCTCGCGAAAGACACTGGGCGCCACCTTGTAAGTGGCTCCATGAGCACAATCGAGCACGATCTTCATACCGGAGAAATCGGTACTGGTCGGCACGCTACTTTTGCAGAACTCGATGTAACGGCCGGCCGCATCATTGATTCGCGACGCCTTACCGAGTTGCGCCGATTCCACCACCGTCATCGGCGTATCGAGCAGTTCCTCGATCATCAGCTCGATCTCATCCGGAAGTTTCGTGCCCCGCCCGGAAAAGAATTTTATGCCATTGTCATGATGTGGATTGTGCGAGGCGCTAATCACGATGCCCGCGTCCGCATGAAAGGTACGGGTCAGGTAAGCCACAGCCGGGGTTGGCATGGGGCCGAGCAGCAACACATCGGCGCCTGCGGCCGATAGCCCAGCCTGCAATGCGGATTCAAACATATACCCAGAGATGCGAGTGTCTTTTCCGATCAGAATGCGGCACTTGCCATGTTTGCGGAACGCCATTCCAGCCGCCCACCCAAGCTTGAGCATGAAGTCCGGTGTGATCGGAAACTGACCGACATGACCACGAATGCCGTCGGTTCCAAAATACTTTCTACCCATGAAAAATTCCTTATTCTGCCGCCTGCACCGCGGCAATCATTCGAACCACATCAACCGTTTCAGCGACGTCGTGCACCCGCAGAATGCTCGCACCCTTGGTAATCGCCAACGCCGCAAGCGCGAGACTGCCATATAGACGGTGCGCCACGTCGCGCTGCAAGGTTTGGCCGATCATGCTCTTGCGCGAAACACCAACAAGCAGCGGTCGCCCCAGCACATGGAGCTGTTCCAGCCTGTTGAACAGGTTTAGGTTATGAGAGAGCGTCTTGGCGAAGCCAAACCCCGGATCGAGGACAATCCGCTCACCAGCAATGCCCGCAGCCGCGCATATCTCCATGCGCTCTCGCAGGAAGCTCACGACCTCGCGGGCGACATCCTCGTAGCGAGGATCGTTCTGCATGTCGTCAGGCTCACCCTGCATATGCATCAAGCAGACCGGCAGCCCACTGTCTGCGGCTGCATCCAACGCGCCATCGCGAGACAGCGAACGGACATCGTTGATCAGCCCGGCACCGAGCCGCGCCGACTCGCGAATAACTGCAGGTGTCGACGTGTCTACGGAGATAATCACGTCAAGCTCGCGAGCAATCACCTCAACCACAGGCGCAACGCGCTCAAGCTCTTCTATAGGCGAAACGGTGCGCGCACCAGGGCGAGTCGACTCCCCTCCAACGTCAATCAATGTCGCACCCGCCGCCACCATAGCCGCGGCGTGCCGCAATGCTGCATCGACGCCCGCATGCTGGCCGCCATCGGAGAATGAATCAGGCGTAACGTTGAGAATGCCCATGACATGCGGGCGCGATAAATCAAGAACCCGGCTGCCACAAGGCAGCCGGGTCGAATGCAACGATTCAGTCATCGAAACAGCCTTCGCTTAATGCTCGCCAGCGGGACCACCAATCGGCGTTTGCGGGCGACCACTTTCAGGCTGTACGGGGGTTCCGGTAGGTCCTGAGCCATCCTGCCAATCACGCGGCTCGCGCGGCGTACGGCCTGCCATGATGTCGTCGATCTGATCGGAGTCGATGGTCTCGTACTTCATCAACGTCTCAGCCATAACATCAAGCTTGTCACGGTTATCGGCGAGGATTTGCTTAGCCGTGCCGTAGCATTGATCGATGATGCTGCGAACCTCGAGATCGATCAGTTTCGCTGTGTCACCAGAGACATTGGTGTGCTGACTGCCTGCACTGCGACCAAGGAATACTTCGCCTTCCTCTTCCGCATACATCAGCGGGCCCAGCTTTTCAGACAAGCCCCACTTCGTAACCATGTTACGAGCCAGCTGGGTAGCTCGCATGATGTCATTGGACGCGCCGGTAGTAACGCCCTCGAAGCCGAGCGTCATCTCCTCAGCGATACGACCACCGAACAGCGAGCAGATCTGGCTAATCAATGCGCGTTTGGAGAGGCTGTAACGGTCTTCCTCGGGGAGGAACATGGTGACACCAAGCGCTCTGCCACGCGGAATGATCGAGACCTTGTAAACCGGATCATGCTCCGGCACGACACGCCCGACGATCGCGTGCCCCGCCTCGTGATAAGCCGTATTGAGTCGCTCCTTCTCGGACATGACCATCGACTTGCGCTCTGCGCCCATCATGATCTTGTCTTTGGCCAGCTCGAACTCTTTCATTTCGACCACACGCTTGCCGGCGCGCGCAGCGAACAATGATGCTTCGTTGACCAGATTGGCCAGGTCTGCACCGGAAAAGCCCGGTGTGCCACGCGCGATCAAAGCAGGCTCGACACTATCGCCAAGCGGCACCTTGCGCATATGAACTTTCAGAATCTGTTCGCGACCACGAATATCTGGCAGCCCAACGACCACCTGACGATCGAAACGACCAGGGCGAAGCAGGGCAGGATCGAGAACATCCGGACGGTTAGTTGCAGCAATGACGATAATGCCGTCATTCATCTCGAAACCGTCCATTTCGACCAGCAACTGGTTCAACGTCTGCTCGCGCTCGTCATGACCGCCGCCGAGACCTGCACCGCGATGACGACCGACGGCATCGATCTCATCGATGAAGATGATGCATGGCGCGTGCTTTTTGGCCTGTTCGAACATATCGCGAACACGACTGGCACCAACACCTACAAACATTTCAACGAAGTCGGAACCAGAGATAGTGAAGAAGGGAACCTTGGCCTCACCCGCAACCGCCTTGGCCAGCAAGGTCTTACCGGTGCCCGGTGAACCCACCATCAGCACACCGCGCGGGATGCGTCCACCGAGGCGCTGAAACTTGCCCGGATCGCGCAGGAACTCGACCAACTCGGTGACTTCCTCCTTGGCCTCGTCACAGCCAGCAACATCAGCAAATGTCGTCTTCACCTGGTCTTCGGATAGCAGGCGAGCCTTGCTCTTGCCAAAGCTCATCGGGCCGCCCTTACCGCCCGCACCGCCCTGCATCTGACGCATGAAGAACATGAACACTGCGATGATCACCAGAATCGGGAAGCTCGCGACCAACAACTGCGTCCAGATACTCTGCTGCTCAGGCTGTTTCCCTTCGATCACCACGTTATTGTTGATCAGATCACCGATCAAACCGTTGTCCTGAATCGCAGGACGGATCGTTTTGAAGGTCTCGCCATCACTGCGCTTGCCGTTGATAACGAAACCATCGACGGTGACGCGCTCGACCTGACCTTCTTTCACCTGTTCGATGAAATCGGAATAATTGAGCGTCTGCGGCTCGGTCGGGCTGGAAAAGTTGTTCATCACCGTCACTAGGACAGCGGCAATGATCAACCACAGAATCAGGTTTTTTGCCATGTCGTTCAATTCACTACCCTCTAGAGCAGGCGTGTTGTCGGGAGCCTGCATGACGGCCGATGGTTCGCTCTCGGCCTAACTTACTACACAACGTTGCTGAACGCGCAGCTCGGTCTGTAACCCGATATGAAACATGCTAGCCCTTAGCTTATGGGCCGGCGTTCGCCGGAATAGCTTCAGCCCCGCGAGGCTAAGACCGCAGCGCCTGCATCTCGTTGCCATCACCCCGATAACCACGCGCCAGCAGATACTGTTCACGCGAACGATCCCTTGAAGACAGGGGCTTGCGCATCTGAACCTTATCGAAATTCTGTCTGACATCCTTCAGGTAGGCGTCGAAGCCGTCCCCCTGAAAAATCTTGATCAGAAAGTCCCCACCCGGGCGCAACACCCGCATTGCTAAATCCAGCGCAAGCTCGCAAAGAAACATCGCCCGTGCCTGATCAGCGACCTTCACTCCACTCATATTGGGGGCCATATCGGAAATCACAAGGTCTACCTGGGTTTCACCGATGGCCTGAAGGATCTCAGCGAACACTTCATCCTCGGTAAAGTCACCGAGAACAAAGGTGACGTCAGCAATACTGTCCATCGGCAGAATATCGGATGCGATCAGACGGCCACGATCTCCGATCACCCGACTGGTCACCTGGGACCAGCCGCCCGGAGCGGCACCGAGATCAACCACGGTCATGCCTGGTCGCAGGATACGATCCTTCTCCTGAATCTCGAGCAGCTTGTAGCTCGCTCGTGAACGATAGCCATCGCGCTGCGCCATCTTTACATAGGGATCGTCGAAATGTTCTTTCAGCCAACGTGGGCTGGTCTTGGAGCGTGCCAAGCTGTTACCTCATCTGTGCGGCTCAAGGCGTGTCAGTTACACTAGCCGCGTTTTCCAGGGTTCTGACGCAAGGGTCGAATTATGCCGCTCACTAACGAGCAGAAGAAACAGTACAAATCCATCGGCCATCATCTGAAGCCTGTCTTGATCGTATCCGAGAACGGCTTGACCGAAGGCGTACAGGCCGAGCTTGAGCGAGCCCTGAACGATCATGAACTGATCAAGGTGCAGCTACGGATCACCGAGCGCGACGATCGGCGCGTGGTAACCGAAGAATTGTGCAAAATTGGCGGCTGCGAATTGGTTCAGTCCATCGGCAAGATGGCCCTGATCTATCGCAAGAACCCCAAAGTAAACAAGCAATTATCCAACATACATCGTTTTCAGAGCTGAGCCATTCTTCAGCCGCCTTCTGCTAGCGCTCCCGCCCGGGAGCGACTTGCAGGACTAGAATCAACCCACACATCCCCATCGCTAAATAGCTGAAAATCAGCCAGTACGGCGATTCGATAATGCCGGCTCGCGCTGCAAGATGACTCCCTGCCAGCAGTAGTACAGCGAGCAACAACTGTCCTCGCAGATCACGCCAAAGACTGCGAAGCCCGCAGAGCTGGATCAGCACCAATGCTTGAAGCAGCACACAGAATGCAGTGAAGCCGACCAACAAGGGTTGCAGGCTGCCCGCGACCTCTTCGATCAGCAACGGCGCCAGGCCAATCTTGGCCAACGCCGGTAGCATTACGAACTGCAGAAGCCACAGACCACCAACCCAGAATGTCTGGGCCAGCTGCCAACTGATCACTCCCGCGCGCATCGGTCGAGTCTCAGAGATGGCGAACCTCGACGATCTCGAACTCGACCAATCCTCCCGGAGTCCTCACCACAGCGATGTCACCCTCCATCTTCCCGATCAGGGCGCGCGCGATCGGAGATCCTACCGAAATCTTGCCGAGCTTGATCTCCGCTTCGTCCTCACCAACGATCTGGTAGGTGACGCGCTCATCAGTCTCGATATTGGCAATCTCAACGGTAGTACCAAAGATCACTTTGCCGGTGTGCGGAATGCTGCTGACATCAATGACTTGGGCATTCTGCAAACGCCCTTCGATATCACGAATCCGCGCCTCGACCATGCCCTGCTGTTCGCGGGCCGCGTGATATTCGGCATTTTCCTTGAGATCCCCCAGTTCGCGCGCCACGCCGATGTCGTGGCTGAGCTTGGGGCGAAGCACCTTGGTGAGGTGGTGCAGCTCTTCTTCCAGGGCGCGTGCGCCCTGGACGGTCATTGGGTATTTGGTCATGCTTTGATTCCTGCATGGAGATCCTGCAAGCGACGCACGGTCTTCTCAGGACCGAATTTAAGCGCCTCACAGATGGCCTGCCCACCAGCCAGCGTGGTGGTGCAGCAAATCTTGTGCTGCAGAGCGTTACGACGGATCGAGTAAGAATCAGCGATCGACTGACGCCCCTCGGTGGTGTTGATGATCAGGGTAACTTCATCGTTCTTGATCATGTCAACAACGTGCGGACGACCTTCGGTCACCTTGTTCACCCGACGCACTGGCAGCCCTGCCGCCTCGATGATCTTGGCGGTGCCAGCAGTGCCCACCACTTCGAAACCGAGCTCGATGAGATCACGCGCGACCAGAGCGACGTGAGGCTTGTCATCGTCACGCACGCTGATGAATGCACAGCCGCTGTTAGGCAGAATTTCACTGGCGCCCAACTGCGCCTTGGCGAAGGCTTCAGCGAAGCTGTCACCGACACCCATCACTTCACCAGTGGACTTCATCTCCGGACCGAGGATTGGGTCAACGCCTGGGAACTTGGCGAACGGGAAGACCGCTTCTTTCACGCTGTAGAAGTTCGGGATGATTTCTTCGGTCAAACCAACTTCCGCCAGCGTCTTGCCCGCCATGACTCGCGCAGCAATCATCGCCAGCGACACACCAATGCACTTGGAGACGAATGGAACGGTACGCGAAGCGCGCGGGTTCACTTCGATGACGAAGATGTCCTCGCCCTGCACCGCCATCTGAACGTTCATCAGACCGACAACGCCGAGCTCCAGGGCCATTTTCTTGACCTGGTCACGAATCTCGTCCTGGATGTGCGCTGGGAGCGAGTACGGGGGCAGCGAACAAGCGGAGTCGCCGGAGTGCACGCCCGCCTGCTCAATGTGCTGCATGATCGCGCCAATCACCACATGCTCCCCGTCGCACACCGCGTCGATATCGACTTCAATGGCGCAGTTGAGGAAGTGATCAAGCAGTACAGGACTGTCATTCGAAACTTTGACCGCCTCACGCATGTAGCGGCGCAATTCTTCTTCCTGGTAGACGATTTCCATCGCCCGGCCGCCCAACACATATGACGGACGCACCACCAGCGGATAACCGATCACCTTCGAGGCGGCAAGCGCCTCTTCTTCGCTGCGGGCGGTTGCGTTCGGCGGCTGACGCAGGTTCAGACGCTCGACCATCTGCTGGAAGCGTTCGCGATCTTCTGCCCGGTCAATCGAATCAGGGCTGGTTCCGATGATAGGGACACCCGCTTCTTCCAGCGCACGAGCGAGTTTCAACGGAGTCTGTCCGCCGTACTGCACGATTACGCCTTTGGGCTGCTCGACGCGTACAATTTCCAGCACGTCTTCCAAGGTTACCGGCTCGAAGTACAGACGATCCGAAGTGTCGTAGTCAGTCGAGACAGTCTCAGGGTTGCAGTTGACCATGATGGTTTCATACCCATCGTCGCGCATTGCCAGCGCCGCGTGAACGCAGCAGTAATCGAATTCGATGCCTTGGCCGATGCGGTTGGGACCACCGCCGAGAATCATGATCTTGTCGCGGCTGGACGGATTGGCCTCGCACTCTTCCTCGTAGGTTGAATACATGTAGGCCGTATCGGTGGCGAACTCAGCAGCGCAAGTGTCGACGCGCTTGTACACCGGCAGGACCTTGAGCTTGTGACGATGAGCCCGCAAGTTCTTCTCAGTTACGCCGAGCAGCTTGGCCAGTCGGGCATCGGAGAAGCCTTTGCGCTTGAGCTTGTACATGACGTCGCGATCAATGCTGGATAGACCCATGGTCTTGATCCGCTCTTCTTCCTTGATCAGATCTTCGATCTGAACCAGGAACCACTCATCGATGCGCGTCAGCTCGAACACTTCTTCGACCGACTTGCCTGCACGGAACGCATCGGCGAGATACCAGATACGGTCCGCACCGGGGACGGTGAGTTCACGCTTGAGCGTGCTCTCGCTTTCCGGATCAGTCAGGTCGAGCTTCGGATCGAAGCCGGAGACACCCACTTCCAGCCCGCGCAGCGCTTTTTGCATCGACTCCTGGAAGGTACGCCCGATCGCCATGACTTCACCGACCGACTTCATCTGCGTGGTCAGACGCGCGTCGGCCTTGGGGAATTTCTCGAAAGCAAAACGCGGGATCTTGGTGACGACATAGTCGATTGCGGGCTCGAAGGATGCTGGAGTGCGGCCACCCGTGATGTCGTTCTGCAGCTCGTCGAGGGTGTAACCCACAGCAAGCTTTGCGGCGATCTTGGCGATCGGAAAGCCGGTAGCCTTGGAAGCCAGCGCCGAGGAACGCGATACGCGCGGGTTCATCTCGATCACGACCATGCGGCCGGTGTCCGGGCAGATACCGAATTGCACGTTGGAACCGCCGGTTTCAACGCCGATCTCACGCAGTACCGCCAGGGAAGCGTTGCGCAGGATCTGGTATTCCTTGTCGGTCAGGGTTTGCGCCGGCGCGACGGTGATGGAGTCACCGGTGTGCACGCCCATCGGGTCGAAGTTTTCGATGGCGCAGACGATGATGCAGTTGTCCTTCTTGTCACGGACCACCTCCATCTCGTATTCCTTCCAGCCGATCAGCGATTCGTCGATCAGCAGCTCGCTGGTCGGCGACAGATCGAGGCCGCGAGCGCAGATCTCTTCGAACTCTTCGCGATTGTAAGCAATGCCACCACCGGTACCGCCCATGGTGAACGAAGGGCGAATGATGCAGGGGAAGCCGACCTTCTCGAGCACACCGTAGGCTTCGTCCATGTTGTGGGCGATGCCAGAAACCGGACAGGCCAGGCCGATGTTTTTCATCGCCTTGTCGAAGCGCGAACGGTCCTCAGCCTTGTCGATCGTGTCGGCGTTGGCACCGATCATCTCAACGCCAAACTTTTCCAGAATGCCGTGCTTTTCCAGATCCAATGCACAGTTCAGCGCGGTCTGTCCGCCCATGGTCGGCAACAATGCGTCCGGGCGCTCCTTCTCGATGATCTTGGCCACGGTGGCCCACTTGATCGGCTCGATGTAAGTCGCGTCAGCCATGGCCGGATCGGTCATGATCGTGGCCGGGTTGGAGTTGACCAGGATGACGCGGAACCCTTCCTCGCGCAGTGCCTTGCACGCCTGAGCGCCGGAGTAATCGAACTCGCACGCCTGGCCGATGACGATCGGGCCAGCGCCGAGGATCAGGATGCTTTTGATGTCTGTACGTTTTGGCATGGTCTCTCTCGAATTCTGTGCTCGGCGGACTTAGCGGCGCTTGGCCATGGCATCGATGAAGCGATCGAACAACGGCGCCACATCGTGCGGGCCGGGGCTCGCTTCAGGATGACCCTGGAAGCTGAAAGCGACTTTGTCAGTGCGCTCGATTCCCTGCAGCGTGCCATCGAACAGCGACTTATGCGTCGCGCGAAGATTGCTCGGGAGGGTGGCTTCATCCACAGCGAAGCCGTGGTTCTGGCTGGTGATCATCACCACACCGGTATCCAGATCCTGTACCGGATGGTTAGCACCATGATGGCCGTTCGGCATTTTTACCGTTTTGGCACCTGAGGCCAGTGCCAGCAGCTGATGCCCAAGGCAGATACCGAATACGGGAATATCGGTCTCAAGCACTTCCTGGATCGCCTTGATTGCGTAGTCGCAAGGCTCAGGGTCGCCTGGACCGTTGGCCAGGAATATTCCATCCGGATTCAACGCCAGCGCTTCGCTTGCAGTTGACTGCGCCGGGAGCACTGTGACGCGGCAACCACGGGCGACCAGCATGCGCAGGATGTTGTACTTCACGCCGTAGTCGAAAGCGACCACATGGTAAGGCAGCTCGCCGACCGGAATTTCGGCATGCGCGTCGTCCTTCAGGCACCAGACGCTGGAGCGCCACTCGTAACGCTCCTTGACGCTGACTTCCTTGGCCAGATCCATGCCCTTGAGCCCAGGGAAGCTGCGCGCCAACTCCAGCGCCTTTTCTTCGGTCGCGTCAGCGCCCGCCAGGATGCAGCCGTCCTGAGCGCCCTTCTCGCGAAGAATACGGGTCAAACGTCGGGTGTCGATGCCGGCGATGGCAACGGTGCCGTTGGCTCTGAGGTAGTCAGGAAGGGATTGCTTTTCGCGCCAGTTGCTCGAAGTAAGCGGCAGGTCGCGGATAACCAAGCCTGCGGCCCAGACCTTCCACGATTCAGCATCTTCCGGCGTGGTGCCGGTGTTGCCGACATGCGGATACGTGAGCGTGACGATTTGCTTGGCGTAGGAAGGATCGGTGAGGATTTCCTGATAGCCGGTCATGGCGGTATTGAACACCACCTCACCAACGGTTTGCCCATCGGCGCCGATGGAATCGCCGTGAAAGATACTGCCATCGGCAAGGGCCAAAATGGCTGGCGTAAGGGCTGGCTTAGTCAAGAGACCTCCCAAAGATCAAGGCTGAAGCAGGCGCAGATTGTAAAAAAGCGGGATGACGTGTGAAGGTCATCCCGCTTTTTATTTGAGTCATTTCTGCGCAACTTTTAGTGGACACACTAAAACGGGAAGCTTACAGAAAACACCCTTTGAGGTCCACCCGAAATCCACCCGATCGCCTTCTCAACGCAACCCGAGCACGTCCTGCATGTCGTACAAACCCGCCGGCTGCTGCTCAAGCCACAACGCAGCACGCACGGCTCCTTTCGCAAAAGTCATCCGACTGGACGCCTTATGGGTGATCTCGACCCGCTCGCCTTCGGCGGCGAACAGAACCGTGTGATCCCCCACTACGTCGCCGGCGCGCACGGTGGCAAAACCGATCGTTTCCCGCGCACGGGCACCCGTCTGGCCTTCGCGACCATACACAGCCACCTTCTGTAGGTCTCGACCGAGCGCCTGCGCGACGACCTCGCCCATGCGCAACGCGGTGCCCGAGGGAGCATCGACCTTGTGCCGGTGATGCGCTTCGATGATCTCGATATCCACCTCATCACCCAGCACACGTGCAGCAGTATCAAGTAGCTTCAGGCACAAATTCACGCCGACACTGAAATTGGCAGCAAAGACGATCGGGATATCCTGCGCTGCGGCAGCCAGCTTGTCCTTCTCTGCAGCGGAGAAGCCGGTGGTGCCGATCACCATCGCCTTGCCGGCGCGCCGGCATACTTCAAGATTCTTCAGCGTGACCGAAGGATGAGTGAAATCAATCAGCACATCGAACTCGTCGACGACCTTCGACACCTCACCGATCAGCGGCACGCCGAGCCGCCCAATAGCCGCCAGCTCACCCGCATCAGCACCGACCAAGGTGCTATCAGGTCGATCGATAGCGGCGGTCAAGCCGGCGGCCCCAGCGGTTTGCTGAACAGCCTCAACCAGCGTCTTTCCCATACGCCCCGCGGCGCCCGTTACTGCAATACGTCGCATAGAAACAGCCCCAAGCTGCAAGCCTCAAGCTGCAAGAGCGCCTTCAGAAAGGTCGCCGCCTGCAGCTTGCCGCTGGATTAAAGATCGCCAAAAAATCGCTTCACGCCTTCGAACCAGCCGCTGGCCTTTGGCGAATGAGAGCTGTCGCTCTGCAATGTCTTGCGGAACTCGTCGAGCAGTTCGCGCTGGCGTTTGCCCAGATTGACCGGTGTTTCCACCGCGACCCGGCACAACAGATCGCCGGCCGCACCGCCGCGCACAGGGGCAACACCCTTGCCACGCAAACGGAACTGTTTGCCGGTCTGAGTACCCTCGGGGATTTTCAGCTTCACGCGACCGTCGAGAGTCGGCACTTCCAATTCTCCGCCCAGCGCCGCATCGGCGAAGCTGATCGGCACTTCACAGTACAAATGCTTGCCGTCACGCTGGAAGATCGGGTGCTCGCGTACATTGACCACGACGTAAAGGTCCCCAGCCGGACCACCCTGAGCGCCCGCCTCACCCTCACCCGTCAAACGGATCCGGTCACCTGTATCGACGCCCGGCGGCACCTTGACCGAAAGCGTCTTCTGCTCTTCGACCCGGCCTTGTCCATGACAGCTACCGCAGGGATCGGAAATCATCTTGCCGCTGCCATGACAGCGTGGGCAGGTCTGCTGCACCGAGAAGAAACCCTGCTGCATGCGCACCTGACCAATGCCGCCACAGGTGGTACAGGTGACCGGGCTGGTGCCCTTCTTGGCGCCGGAGCCATCACACGTCTTGCATTCGGCCAGCGTCGGGACTCGGATGGTAACCGTCGTACCCCGCACGGCCTCCTCCAGATCCAGCTCAAGGGTGTAGCGCAGATCACTGCCGCGCTGAGCACCGCCACGCGAGCTGCCACGACCGCCGGCGAAGAAATCGCTGAACACATCGCCAAAGATATCGGAGAAATTGGCGTTACCGTAAGCCGCGCCCGCGCCAGCACCCATCTGGGGATCGACGCCGGCATGACCGTATTGGTCATAGGCTTGACGTTTGCCAGCATCGGAAAGCACTTCGTAAGCCTCGTTGGCCTCTTTGAATGCGTCTTCAGCGGCTTTGTCTCCGGGATTACGGTCCGGATGATGCTTCATTGCGAGGCGACGATAAGCCTTCTTCAGCTCCGCCTCGCTGGCGCCTCGCTCGACACCCAGCACTTCGTAATAGTCACGTTTGGCCATAAGTTTCCTGAACCTTCAAATTCGTACCCTCCAGACACGCCGACGCGGGAGCAAGCCCCCGCGCGGCGATCAGGCCCTTTGCGGTATCACCGCATCAGGCTGGAGCAAGCAGCAGCCTGATTGGCCTTTGCGCTTTCTCCGCTCATGGAGGTCATAAGCCGCGGCTTATTTGTTGTCCTTGACCTCTTCGAACTCAGCATCGACAACGTCGTCACCAGATTGCCCATTTTCGCCAGCCTGCTCGCCTTCGCCGCCCTGAGGCTGCTCGGCGTACATCTTCTGCGCCAGCGGAGTGGATGCCTGTGAGACAGCTGCGATCTTGGCCTCGATCTCAGCCTTGTCGTCGCCCTTGATGGCCACTTCCAGTCCGCCGATGGCTTTTTCGATGTTGGCCTTGTCTTCTTCGGTGGCCTTGTCGCCGGCTTCGGTCAACATCTTGCGAGTCGCATGGACCAGCTGATCGCCCTGGTTGCGGACAGTGACCAACTCCTCGAACTTGCGGTCTTCCTCGGCATTGGCCTCGGCGTCACGCACCATCTGCTCGATTTCTTCCTCGGAAAGACCCGAGTTGGCCTTGATCACGATGGACTGATGCTTGCCAGTAGCCTTGTCCTTCGCCGACACGTGCAGGATGCCGTTGGCATCGATGTCGAAGGTGACTTCGATCTGCGGCATGCCGCGTGGCGCCGGTGGAATCTCGGCCAGGTCGAAACGACCCAGCGACTTGTTACCACTGGCCTGCTTGCGCTCGCCCTGCAGCACGTGAATGGTCACGGCGCTTTGGTTGTCATCAGCGGTGGAGAACACCTGCGACTTCTTGGTCGGGATGGTGGTGTTCTTCTCGATCAGCGCAGTCATCACGCCGCCCATGGTTTCGATACCCAGGGTCAGCGGGGATACGTCGAGCAGCAGCACGTCTTTGACGTCACCGGCCAGAACGGCGCCCTGAATCGCGGCACCCATGGCAACGGCTTCGTCAGGGTTAACGTCCTTGCGCGCTTCCTTGCCGAAGAACTCAGCGACCTTCTGCTGCACCAGTGGCATGCGAGTCTGCCCACCGACCAGAATCACATCATCGATCTTGGAGACGTCGATACCGGCATCCTTCATCGCCATGCGGCAAGGCTCGATCGTGCGCTGAACCAGATCCTCGACCAGCGCTTCGAGCTTGGCACGAGAGATTTTCACGTTCAGGTGCTTCGGTCCGGTCGAATCTGCCGTGATGTACGGCAGATTAACGTCAGTCTGCTGACTGGAAGACAGCTCGATCTTGGCCTTCTCAGCAGCTTCTTTCAGGCGCTGCATGGCCAGCGGGTCACCTTTGAGGTTCATGCCGCTTTCTTTCTTGAACTCGTCGACGAGATAGTCGATCAGGCGGATGTCGAAGTCCTCACCACCGAGGAAGGTATCGCCGTTGGTGGCCAGCACCTCGAATTGATGCTCACCGTCGACTTCGGCAATCTCGATCACCGACACGTCAAAGGTACCGCCACCCAGGTCGTATACGATGACAGTGTGATCGCCACGGGCCTTGTCCATACCATAGGCCAGCGCAGCGGCAGTCGGCTCGTTGATGATGCGCTTGACGTCCAGACCGGCGATGCGGCCGGCATCCTTGGTGGCCTGGCGCTGGCTGTCGTTGAAGTAGGCCGGCACGGTAATTACCGCTTCGGTGACCGGCTCGCCGAGGTAGTCTTCGGCGGTCTTCTTCATTTTCTTGAGGATTTCCGCGGAAATCTGAGGCGGAGCCATCTTCTGGCTGTTCACCTCTACCCAGGCATCGTTGTTATCCGCTTTGACGATCTTGTAGGGGACCATCTGGATATCTTTCTGCACAACTTCTTCGTCGAAACGACGACCGATCAGCCGCTTCACCGCGTACAGCGTGTTATGCGGATTGGTAACAGCCTGACGCTTGGCCGACTGACCAACCAGAATTTCACCGTCATTGGCGTAAGCAATGATCGATGGAGTGGTGCGACCGCCTTCGGCGTTCTCGATCACCTTGGCCTTGCCGTTTTCCAGGATGGAGACGCAGGAGTTGGTCGTTCCCAGGTCGATACCGATAATTTTGCCCATGTGCTTCTCTCCGAACTTTGATTGATCCGCGCCTGTTTACCGGCGACGGGTAATACAAAAACGCTTGGCTACCAGATGGGGGTTAGCCGCTGAAATTCAAGCCTTCTCATCAATCGAAGGCGGGGTTTCTGCTGGCGCCTTGCTGACGACGACCATCGCCGGACGCAACAGCCGCCCATTGAGCAGATAGCCCTTTTGGAACACCTTGAGCACACTGCCTGGCTCGGCATGGGTACTTTCCTCCATGGCCATAGCCTGGTGATGCTCGGGGTTGAAGGGCTCACCCTGTGGGTCGATCTGCACCAGCTGGTGGCGCGCCAAGGTGTCGAGCAACAACTTGAACGTCAGCTCGACGCCTTCGCGCATCGGCCGGACGGCTTCGTCATCCGGTCGCGACAGCTCGAGGCCGCGCTCCAGACTGTCAGCGACAGCCAACAGGTCGCCGGCAAACTTTTCCAGCGCGAACTTGTGCGCTTTCTCAACATCCTGCTCGGCGCGACGACGGATATTTTGCAACTCCGCCGCCACACGCAGAGATTGATCCTGCGCCGCGGCCAACTGCTCTTCCAGTGAATGCACGCGACCAGCCAGATCCTCGGTCACCTCGGCTTGCGCGGTCTCGCTTTCATCAGGGGTCTGGTTGTCCAGGTTCTGCTCGTCGACCATGCGGTCCTCCTCATCGATACGTCAGCGGGCGTCGACCCGCGCTTGTGCCGCTATATGGGGGCAACAAAATCTGCTTCAAGGGCAGTTCGGCATATCGAAGATGCATGTATTGAGCTCGTGCCAGCGCTCCGGATTGAAGCGCCCGCTTTGTTTACATACCACTCAGGCAGAGCAACTTGTAGCGCCCCACCAAAGAACTGTATAAATACACAGTCACCTACCCAGGAGCCCTGCCATGCTGGTTCACCTCTCCGTTCACAATTACGCCATCGTCGAGCATCTTGACCTCGAGCTGAAACGCGGCATGAGCGTGATCAGCGGCGAGACCGGCGCAGGTAAATCGATCATGCTCGACGCACTGGGCCTCACCCTCGGCGATCGCGCAGACAGCAGCGCGGTCCGCATTGGCGCGGACAAGGCGGATATCCTCGCCAGCTTCGATCTGGATGACATTCCCGACGCGAAGGCCTGGCTGGCCGGGCGCGACCTGGACAGCGATGGTCCATGTATCTTGCGCCGCGTCATCACGGCTGAAGGACGTTCGCGCGGCTATATCAACGGAACACCCTGCCCGCAGGGTGACCTTAAGGCGCTTGGTGAGCTGCTGATCGATATCCACAGCCAGCATGAGCACCAATCGCTGCTCAAACCCGATACTCACCGGAGGCTGCTCGACGAGTACAGCGGCAATCAGGATCTTGCGCGCCAGGTTCAAATGGCTGCTCAGCGCTGGCGACAAACCCGGCAAAGCCTGGAGCGCTTAACCAATAGCAGCGATGAGCAACGCGCCCGCCATCAGCTGCTGAGCTACCAGCTCGAAGAGCTGGAAACCCTTGCATTAGGCGAGGACGAGCTGGAGCAACTGGAGCAGGAGCACAAGAACCTCGCCAACGCCGAGCATCTGCTCGGCGCCTGCCGCCAGGTGATCGAGCTGTGCAGCGAGAGTGATGCCGGCAACGTGCTTTCGGCACTCACCTCCAGCCTGCAGCGGCTCACCGGGTTTCAGAACCAGCCCGGCGCACTTGGCGAGGCAGTCAACCTGCTGTCCAGCGCACAAATCCAGATCGAAGAAGCCGTCGGTGAACTCAATCGCTTTCTCGATCACTTCGACTCCGACCCTCAGCGCCAACAGGCGCTGGAGGAACGCCTCGACAGTATCTACACCCTGGCACGCAAACACCGCGTACAGCCGCCTGAACTGACGGCGCTGCAGCAACGACTATTCGAAGAGCTGGAAAGCCTGAATGCCGACGATACAGCTGTCGAGCAACTGAGCGAGGAGCTCACCGCATACGAGCGCTACTACTGCGAAAAGGCCCAAGAGCTGAGCGCCACTCGCCACCAGGCAGCCGAATCCTTGGCGCAGGCCGTCGAAACAGAGGTCCAGCGACTGGGCATGCCGGGCGGCAAATTCAGCGTCGTGTTGAAGCCCGCCGCAGAAGGAGACCTGATGCCGCACGGACTGGAGCAGGTTGAATTTCTGGTGAGCGCCAACCCGGGCCAGCCACTGCGCCCGCTGGCGAAGGTCGCCTCGGGCGGTGAGCTGTCGCGCATCAGCTTGGCGATTCAGGTGATCACCGCCCAAACGTCCCGCATACCGACGCTGGTATTTGATGAAGTTGACGTCGGTATCGGTGGCCCCACCGCGGAAGTCGTCGGCCAACTGCTTCGTAGACTCGGCGAGCGCGGTCAGGTGCTGACCGTAACCCACCTGCCACAAGTCGCGGCGCAGGGACATCACCACCTGTTCGTACACAAGGCACGCGGCACTGACGAAACCCATACGGCTGTTGCTGCATTGGGTAATAGCGAGCGGATTGAGGAAATCGCGCGCATGCTGGGTGGCGTCGATCTGACTGAGCAAGCTCTTGCTCACGCCCGGCAGATGATTGGCTCCGCGCAGCTATCTTAACCTTGGACTGAGCCGAGCCGAGCCTGAGCCTGAGCCTGAGCAAGCCTAACCGTAGCGACGACCAAAGCAGAGCGCGCTCTACCGGCGCCTGCCGCTGGCTGTCGACATTTTTCGGGAATCCACTAGCGCGACGGAATATCGGCAAGCTTGCTGGATAACTCTCGCCCAAAAAAGAACCCCGTCGATTAGCGGGGTTCTTCTTAGGCAAGACGATCCGAATCGCCTTTCGTGTTACAGACTTGCCGATCAGTCGGCCTTCTTGCGGACGTACAACACCAGATTGTGGTCCACCAAGTCATAGCCGTGACGCTTGACGATTTCCTTCTGCAGCTTCTCGATCTCCGGATCGAAAAACTCGATGACGTCGCCGCTGTCGACACACACCATATGGTCATGGTGGCCACCGTCAGCCAGCTCAAACACGGCATGACCACCGTCGAAGTTATGCCGAACTACAAGACCGGCCGCCTCGAACTGGGTCAACACGCGGTAAACAGTTGCCAGACCGACGTCCTCGCCGGCCTCCATCAACGCCTTATAAACGTCCTCAGCACTCATATGACGCCGATCAGTGGTATCCAGCATCTGCAGGATCTTGACCCGTGGCAGGGTTACTTTGAGGCCAGCTTTGCGTAGTTCGCTATTTTCAACCATGGTCGGCTTTCTCGCTGCTGCTGTTTCGCAGCCTCCTTCAATACGGGTATGATCCGGGCTTTGCCCAGCCAAGATAGTGGAAGTCACCTACCGATGCAAAACACCAAGCTCATGCTGTCCAGCCTCACGCTAGTGGGCCTGTTCGCACTCGCCGGTTGTTCATTCCCCGGGGTTTACAAGGTCGACATTCAACAGGGCAATGTCGTTACGCAAGACATGATAGACCAGTTGCGCCCAGGAATGACCCGATCTCAAGTGCGGTTTATCATGGGCAACCCGCTGATCACCGATACGTTCCACGCCGACCGCTGGGATTATCTGTACAGCATCCAGCCAGGCGGTAGCCAACGCCAGCAGGAACGGGTCAGCCTTGTATTCAACGCTGACGACCAGCTCGCCGGTCTCGCGGGTGACTTCAAGCCCGGCGTGAGCCGTGACGAAGCCATTCTGGGAACCGATCTACCGGCAAGCACCGAGGAGCCCGTCAGTACCGAGCCAGAGGCCACCGAGCGCGGCTCTCTGCTCGAACAGATTCAGGGCGACGTAGACGCGGCCGAGCCGGTTCCGGTGCCAACTCCAGGCCGTTTGGAAACAGACTAGACATCAAACGAACACAAAAAAGCCCGGCATGCCGGGCTTTTTCGTAGCACGTCACGACCTAGGTGACTGACTTACCCGCTTCGCCAGCCTTGTTCAGCGCAGCCTTTGCCGCGCGCTGCTTGCGAACCTCTTTCGGATCGGCAATCAGAGGTCGATAGATCTCTACTCGCTCACCCTCGACCAGCGTGCGTTCTTCTGGCCTGGGTACCGCCTTGCCGAAGATACCCAGCGGTGACGTAGCAACATCCAGCCCAGGAAAATAGCTGTCCATTTCCGAACGCAGCGCTGCCTCACGGGCGCTGGTGCCCTGAGGCACGGCTAACCGCAGCAATTTCTGCTTGTCCGCCAACGCATAGACGACCTCAACCGCGATCATTGGCCTATCCATACAGCTGCTTCGCCCTGTCACAGAATGCGTCGACCAGCGTATTAGCGGCCTGATTGAATAGCGGCCCCAAGGTGGCACGAACTAACGGCCCGGCATAATCGAAGGTCAGATCGAGGCTGATCTTGCAGGCCTTTTCGCCCAGGGCCTTGAACTCCCAGATGCCGTGCAGGTGGCTGAAAGGCCCCTCCTCCAGCGACATCTCGATCCGCTTGCCGGCCTGCAGCTCGTTACGCGTAAGAAAGCGCTGGCTCATGCCAGCCTTTGCCACCGTCATGCTGGCATGCATCTGAGTTTCACTGCTGGACAGCACCTCGGTTGCCGAACACCAGGGCAAAAACTGTGGGTAGCTGGCTACATCATTCACCATGTCGAACAGCGCATGGGCCGGATAGGGCAGCAGCGCCGAACGTTGAATATGCGTCGTCATTCAGTCCCTTCTACTTCGTCAGTCGACAATCAGCAGCTGGAGCCGGAGCCGACAGCCGCTCACCGAGAGCAAGCGTAAAAGCTCAGACCTGCGGCAAAGCAGGCACTTGAGCATGCAAACGTAAAGTTGCCCATTGTCGGGGATAACCGCACCCCTCTCAAGTTTCGCACCGTCGCACCACGCAGGTTATCGCCAGCCGCAACGGGACTCCCTATAATGCGCAGCCTATGGCCAAACAGAAGAAACAGTCCCCCGGGACCATCGCGCTAAACAAAAAAGCGCTACACGACTACTTCATCGAACAGAAATTCGAGGCGGGCCTCGTCCTGGCCGGCTGGGAAGTAAAAAGCCTTCGAGCGGGCAAAGCCCAGCTGGTAGACAGCTACGTCCTGCTCAAGGACGGCGAAGCCTGGTTGATGGGCTGCCACATTACGCCCCTGACCACGGCCAGCACCCATGTCATTGCCGATCCGACGCGCACCCGTAAGCTGCTGCTCAACAAGCGCGAGCTGGGCAAACTGTTCGGCGCCGTGCAGCAGAAGGGTTATGCCTGCGTCGCCCTGTCGATCTACTGGAAGAAGCATTTGATCAAATGCGATATCGCGCTGGGCAAGGGCAAGAAAGAGTTCGACAAGCGCCATACCGAGAAAGAACGCGACTCCGACCGTGAGATCCAGCGCGCCATGCGTACCAAGGGCAAGGAAGACTGACCCCAGATCGTGTCGAGCGGAGCCCAGCCGCTCGACCCTCTCGCTCCACCCCGCGCCGCCGTTGCCGCCCTGCTAGTGCTTTTCCAGACGTCCTTGACGCCTTTGCGCACGCGCCAACCGCTGCGCTTCTTGCTGCCCTTCCGCCAAGACTTCTTGGACATAGCTGATGTGCTGGTGAATGACGTCGCGCGCGTCGTTCGCCCGCCGCGCAATAATCGCATCATAGAGTTCCTGATGCTGGCTCATCAGCATGTCGCGGGTCTCACTGCGCAGTGCGTACATACCGCCAATATTGGTCACCACGTTGCGCTTGAGCAGATCGAACAGACCGCGAATAGTGTGCAGCAGCACAGCGTTGTGACTGGCCTCGGCAATCGCCAGGTGAAAGCGCGCATCAGCAGCACCTTCCTCGGCGCGAGTGACCGCCCCTTCGCGCGCGTAGCAATCCTGCAGCGCTGCAAAGGCCTCACCCAGGCGCTGCTGGTCAACCTCAGTCGCTCGCAACGCGGCGTAATAGGCGCAGCTGCCCTCTAGCGTATGGCGAAACTCCAGCAAGTCGCGCTGCGCATCAGTGTTGTTCTCAAGCAGATGCAGCAGTGGATCACTGAAGGTCGACCCCAGGGACTCGGCGATGAAATTGCCGCCACCATGACGACTGACCAGCAAGCCCTTGGCTGCCAGTTTCTGGATCGCTTCGCGCAGAGACGGACGCGATACACCGAACTGTTCTGCCAGCACACGCTCGGCAGGCAGTCGCTCACCCGCCTTGAGTGTTCCTTCAAGAATCATCGTTTCGAGTTGCTCGACGATGTTATCCGCCAGCCTCCGCTGGCGCACCACTCCCACTTCCATGATGCCTCTCGATTGGTTTGACCACTGTTATGGAAAGTCAGCGTAGCCAGCCGCTCGCTGCATCGCAACAGCCGCCGTTGCGACCAAAGTCTATAGCTTGCTAATTGACGCAGTAGCAAGAGAACTTTTACGCTGGCCAGACTTCGCTGTAAATTGGTAATACCACTTTACAGATAGAGGTATCCAACAAGAAGAGGACTACGTAATGCGGTCTCCGTTTATCTGCTCATCACCGGTCCGTTCGGGCCCCCACTCGCTCAATTCGACCATGGGAGCCTGACATGTCTATAGGACTGCTCGCCCTGTTTGCCTTTGCCCCGATCCTGTTGGCTGCCGTTCTGCTGATTGGTCTGCGCTGGCCCGCCAGCCGCGCCATGCCGGTCGTGTTTCTGTTCACCGCCGCCATTGGCTTGTTCATCTGGGACATGAGCTTTACCCGGATCATCGCCTCGACCCTGCAAGGCCTGGTCATCACGTTGGGACTGCTGTGGATCATCTTCGGCGCGATCCTGCTGCTGAACACACTCAAGCATTCTGGCGGCATCACCGCCATTCGCGCCGGCTTCACTACCATCAGCCCAGACCGCCGGATTCAGGCGATCATCATAGCCTGGCTGTTTGGCTGCTTTATCGAGGGCGCCTCCGGATTTGGCACCCCTGCAGCAATTGCAGCACCGTTGCTGGTTGCCGTCGGGTTCCCGGCCATGGCCGCAGTTCTGATGGGCATGCTCGTACAGAGCACGCCGGTTTCCTTCGGCGCGGTCGGCACCCCAATCATCGTCGGTGTTAATAGCGGACTGGATACCGCCACACTTGGTGCGCAACTGGTCGCGCAAGGCTCCAGCTGGCCGATCTTCCTGCAACAGATAACCAGCAGCGTCGCCATCACCCATGCCATCGTCGGCACCGTCATGCCACTGATCATGGCCATGATGCTGACGCGCTTCTTCGGCAAGGAGAAGAGCTGGAAAGCTGGATTCGAGGTGTTGCCTTTCGCACTCTTCGCCGGCCTGGCCTTCACCCTGCCCTATGTTGCCACCGGCGTATTCCTTGGCCCCGAGTTCCCGTCGCTGCTGGGCGGTCTGGTCGGCCTGGCTATCGTCACCACCGCCGCTCGCTTCAATTTCCTGGTGCCGAAAACCAGCTGGGATTTCGCCCCTGCTAAAGACTGGCCAGCCGAGTGGATCGGCACCATCGAGATGAAGCTCGACGACCTGGCGGCGCGCCCGATGAGTGCCTTCCGCGCCTGGCTGCCCTACGTACTGGTCGGTGCGATTCTGGTGATCAGCCGGGTCTTCCCACAGGTCACTGCCGCGTTAAAGTCCGTGTCGATCGCTTTCGCCAACATTCTCGGCGAGACCGGTATCAGCGCCAGCATCGAACCGCTGTATCTACCTGGCGGGATTCTGGTTGCCGTAGTGCTGATTACCTTCGTCATTCACGGTATGCGCGCCGCGGAGCTCAAGGCCGCCGTGAAGGAATCGAGCAGCGTTCTGCTCAGCGCCGGCTTCGTCCTGCTGTTCACCGTGCCGATGGTACGCATCCTGATCAACTCCGGTGTCAACGCCGGCGATCTGCCGAGTATGCCGATCGCCATGGCTCGCTTCGTCGCAGACAGCGTAGGCGGGATCTATCCGCTGCTGGCGCCTTCGGTTGGCGCACTGGGTGCGTTCATCGCCGGATCTAACACTGTCAGCAACATGATGTTCAGCCAGTTCCAGTTCGGCGTTGCGCAGTCGCTGGGCGTTTCCGGTGCGATGATTGTGGCGACCCAGGCAGTGGGTGCCGCCGCCGGCAACATGGTGGCGATCCACAACGTGGTTGCTGCCTCGGCCACCGTCGGGCTACTGGGCCGCGAGGGGATCACCCTGCGCAAGACCGTTTGGCCTACGCTGTATTACGTGCTCTTCACCGGTGCGATCGGCATGATCGCGATCTACGTTATGGGCGTGACGGACCCGCTGGTCGGCGTTTGATGCAACATGTAGCCATTGCCCCGGGGAACACCCCGGGGCAATGGCGTTTGTAATGATGCCCTGACCACGCCATTCACCCGAACGGCTAATCAGGGCAGCCTCAGATCGGAACACAGCCTTCGTCAATGACGGGCACTCCAAGACTTACCTCGTTTCAGTCGGTGAGAACATACGATGATCATTTCTGCTTCCACGGATTACCGCGCTGCCGCAAAACGCAAACTGCCGCCGTTCCTGTTTCACTACGTCGATGGCGGCGCGTACGCCGAGCACACATTGCGTCGCAACGTTGAGGATCTGGCCGGCATTGCGCTGCGCCAGCGCGTGCTGCGCAACATGTCGGAACTCAGCCTGGAAACCCAGCTGTTCGGCGAAACCTTGTCGATGCCAGTGGCCCTCGCCCCGGTCGGTCTGACCGGCATGCTCGCCCGCCGCGGAGAAGTGCAGGCCGCTCGCGCCGCAGACAAGAAAGGGATTCCCTTCACCCTGTCCACCGTGTCGGTCTGCCCGATCGAGGAAGTCGCACCGGCGATCAAGCGGCCGATGTGGTTCCAGCTTTACGTGCTGAAAGACCGCGGCTTCATGAAAAACGCACTGGAGCGCGCCAAGGCCGCGGGCGTTACGACCCTGGTCTTCACCGTCGATATGCCGACACCCGGCGCCCGCTACCGCGACGCGCATTCGGGCATGAGTGGCCCCAACGCCAGCATGCGGCGCATTCTGCAAGCCATGACGCATCCCTTCTGGGCCTGGGATGTTGGGCTGCACGGCAAGCCGCACGACCTCGGTAACATCACCACCTACCGTGGACACACCACCGGACTGGAAGACTACATCGGCTGGCTCGCGGCCAACTTCGATCCATCGATTTCCTGGAAGGACCTGGAGTGGATCCGCGAATTCTGGGACGGCCCGATGGTGATCAAGGGCATCCTGGATGCCGACGACGCCCGTGACGCCGTTACTTTCGGCGCCGACGGCATCATCGTCTCCAACCACGGCGGACGTCAGCTCGACGGCGTACTGTCCAGTGCCCGCGCGATGCCGGCAATTGCCGACGCGGTCAAGGGTGACCTGAAAATCCTGGCCGACTCGGGCATCCGCAACGGCCTGGACGTGGTCCGCATGATCGCCCTCGGCGCAGATACCGTGTTGCTCGGCCGCGCCTTCGCCTACGCCCTGGCGGTCGATGGCGAAGCGGGCGTTACCAACCTGCTCGACCTGATCGAGAAAGAGATGCGTGTTGCGATGGTCCTGACCGGCACCAAGACCATCAGCGAAATCAGCGCCGATTCGCTGGTGCGCGAGGTCGACCACTATCAGACCAGCCACCACGTCAGCTGACCTCTGATCGATTCCATCGAAGGCCGTGCGGCACGCCGACGCGGCCGCTGTTCTACCGGAGCCCGAAATGAACGCGCCTGCCGCTCTACCGACCGACTTTCTTACTGCTGTTGAAAAGCTGATTCCTGCCGAGCGGCGCTTCGATGACCCCATTTCGACGCTGGCATTCGGCACGGACGCCAGCTTCTATCGGCTGATTCCCAAGCTGGTGGTAAGGGTCGAGTCCGAGGAGGAAGTGGTGGGCCTGCTCAAGCTGGCCCATGGCCAACGGGTGCCGGTGACCTTTCGGGCGGCGGGCACCAGCCTTTCCGGCCAGGCGATCTCAGACTCGGTTTTGATCGTCCTGGGCGATAACTGGAACGGCCGCGAGATACGCAACGGCGGCGAGCAGATCCGCCTGCAGCCGGGTGTCATCGGTGCCAACGCCAACGCGGTATTGGCGCCGCTCCAGCGTAAGATCGGCCCGGACCCCGCCTCGATCAACGCAGCAAAAATCGGCGGAATTGTCGCGAACAATTCCAGCGGCATGTGCTGCGGAACGGCGCAGAACAGCTACAAGACCCTCGCCGGGCTGCGCCTGGTGCTGGCCGACGGTAGCGTTGTCGATAGCGAAAACGCTAGCAGCGTCGAGTACTTTCGCCAAAGCCACGCGGCAATGCTCGATCAGCTCGCCGAGCTCGGCCGCGCCACCCGCGCCAACACCGAATTGGCCGCAAAGATTCGGCACAAGTATCGCCTCAAGAACACCACAGGGTTCTCGCTGAACGCGTTGGTCGACTACGACGATCCACTCGACATCCTCAACCACCTGATGGTCGGCTCTGAAGGCACGCTGGGCTTCATCAGCGCAGTCACCTACAACACCGTGCCCGACCATCCGCACAAAGCCAGCGCGCTGGTCGTCTTTGCCGACGTAGAAACCTGCTGCCTCGCCGTACCGGTACTCAAGCAACAGCCCGTTTCGGCAGTGGAACTGCTTGACCGCCGCAGCCTGCGCTCGGTGGAAAACAAGGCCGGCATGCCGGAATGGGTCAAGGCGTTGTCGGCTGATGCCTGCGCGCTGCTGATCGAATCGCGGGCCGCGAGCCAGTCACTGCTGCACGAGCAGATCAACCAGATCATGAGCTCGATCACCCATTTCCCGGTGGAAAAGCAGGTCGACTTCAGCGAAGACCCGGTGGTCTACAACCAGCTCTGGAAGATCCGCAAGGATACTTTCCCCGCCGTCGGCGCGGTGCGCCAGACCGGCACTACCGTCATCATCGAGGACGTCACCTTCCCCATCGAACGCCTCGCCGAAGGAGTCAATCGGCTGGTCCAGTTGTTCGACAAGCACGCCTACAGCGAGGCGATTCTGTTTGGCCACGCGCTCGAAGGCAATCTGCACTTCGTCTTCACCCAGGGTTTCGACGATCCACAGCAAGTCGCACGCTACGAAGCCTTCATGCAGGACGTCACCCAACTGGTCGCCGTCGAATTCGGCGGTGCGCTGAAAGCCGAGCACGGAACCGGGCGCAATATGGCGCCCTTCGTCGAGTTGGAATGGGGCCATGAAGCCTACCAGCTGATGTGGCAGATCAAGCGTCTGCTCGACCCCCAGGGCATCCTCAATCCTGACGTGGTGCTTAGCGACGATCCGAACATCCACCTCAAACACCTCAAACCGATGCCCGCGGCGGATGAAATCGTCGACAAATGCATCGAATGCGGCTTCTGTGAACCGGTCTGTCCTTCCAACGGCCTGACCCTGACGCCACGTCAGCGCATCGTCGTTTGGCGCGATATCCAGGCAAAGAAGCGCGCCGGCATCGACACAAGCGAGCTCGAGCGACTCTACGACTATCACGGCGTCGAGACCTGCGCCGCGACCGGATTGTGTGCGCAACGCTGTCCGGTAGACATCAATACCGGCGATCTGGTGCGCAAGCTTCGCGGGCGCAACGCAGACAAAACCCGTACCGCCAACTGGCTAGCCGAACACTTCAGCACAGCGGTTCAAGGCACCCGATTCATGCTGCACGTCGCCAACGGCGCACACCTGATCATGGGGACCCGCCTGCTGAGCAAGACTTCCGCAGCGTTCACCAAAGCCAGCAAAGGCCGCGTACCGCAATGGACACCCGCCACACCGCAGCCGCTGCAGCGGCTCCATCTGCCCAAGCCGTCGTCCCAGGACCAACGCCCGCGGGTGATCTACCTCGCTGCCTGCGTTTCTCGCGCCATGGGCCCGGCGGCACGCGACCAGGAGCAGGAGCCGCTGCTGGACACCACCCGCGCGCTGCTTGAGAAAGCCGGCTACCAGGTGATCTTTCCCGATGAGCTGAACGACCTCTGCTGCGGCCAACCCTTCGCCTCCAAAGGCTACGCAGAGCAGGCCGAGCAGAAGCGCCAGCAAACGCTGGATGCTTTGCTCAAGGCCAGCCGCGGCGGGCTCGACCCGATCTACTGCGACACCAGCCCCTGCACGCTGCGCCTGGTTCAGGACCTGGCGGATAATCGTTTGCAGGTTTTCGATCCAGTGCGCTTCATCCGTACGCACCTGATCGACAAGTTGGATTTCCAGCCGCAGGACGGGCCAATTGCCGTACATGTCACCTGCAGCACCCAGCACCTCGGCGAAGCTCAGGCCCTGATCGATATCGCCCGCCGCTGCGCCAAGGAAGTGGTCGTACCAGAAGGCATTCATTGCTGCGGTTTTGCTGGTGACAAGGGCTTCACCACCCCAGAGCTCAATGCGCATGCACTGCGCAGCCTGAAAAACGCTGTACAGATCTGCGAAGAAGGCATCTCTACCAGCCGCACCTGCGAGATTGGCCTGTCACAACATGGCGGGATCGACTATCACGGGCTGGTTTATCTGGTTAACCGAAACAGCCGGGCCAGAGCGGCGGCGGTGCCGCAGTGAGGGGCTCTCGGCGAAGACGCTACTGTGCGCGAATGAAACGCTTCAGCGCAGCCGCAGTCGGAAGTTAGGAGCCCGGTTTTCAACAGAGGCTCACCCGCCTCGGCGCCGCCGCGCAATTGCAGAAACAGGCAGGCCCGCCGGGAAGTCAACTCCCTGGAGGACTCTATGAAAAAATTTGCCCTACTTGCCGCCGCAGCCTTGATCGCCAGCCCCGCCGTGTTTGCAGACGACAAAAACCTGTGTGAACTGAACATGCAGGAAATTGAAGATGACATGGCCACCAACAGTGCCACGCTCGGAGAGCCGGCTCGTAGCGAGGTCGAAGAGCTGATCAAGCAAGCCCGCCAAGCCAAGCAAGCTGGCGACACCGAAAACTGCATCGTCCACACCACCCAGGCTTTGCGCAAACTCGAAGGCCCTGGCAGTTCCGGCAGCACAGGCACCAGCGGTACTGGCTCAGGCACCGGCAACTGATACGCCTGCGAGGCAGGGCCGCTAGCAGTTGGCCTTGCCGATTCCCGGTTTACCCTTGAAATTCGACGAGCCGCCCTAATTAAGGGAATCAAGCGTTCGACGCAGCCAAGCCTTATGGCGTACACTGCGCAACACATGAAGCAGCAACACGCTTCATGGGGCCGATTAGGATTCGACGCCGGTAACAAAACTCTAGGTGCATGCCGAGTTGGTAACAGAACTCGTAAATCCACTGTTGCAAACTTATAGTTGCCAACGACGACAACTACGAAGGGTACGCGCTAGCCGCCTAACCTTCATCTGGTCGCTTCGGCGCCAGCGGTCACTAGGGGATGCCTGTAAACCCGAAATGACTGTCAGATAGAACAGGATCGCCGCCAAGTTCGCTGCAGACGTAACGGCTAAAACTCATGCAGCTCGCTCCAAGCACCCTGCCAATCGGGCGGCGCGGAGTTAACTCAATAGATTTGGCTACGCATGTAGTACCGACAGTGGAGAGCTGGCGGACGGGGGTTCAAATCCCCCCGGCTCCACCAATTCGAAACACCTAAACCCCTGATTTTCCTAGTGAATTTCGGGGGTTTTTGTTTTCTGGGGTAGCGGGTGTCGAAGCAGTTTTGAAAAATCACGCCTGCTGAGCGGCAGCTTCCATCTCGGCAAAGGTGCTGATTCACCGAACCAACCGGAAATCGGGCACGACTGAGCTGCCCGCCCATTACTTCGATGTGGCTACGCAGCGTGCAGCGTCAACCGTACCGGACCTTGGACCCTCCAGAGGCGTCTATCCTTGCATGTCAAGGCAAGGGGAACGGCACCTGGTCACATTCGCGTCGGTCATCACCGCGCAGGCGTAGTCGCTTCTCGGAAAGTAGTCACTCCTCGGAAAAATAGTCGCTGTCGATCTGCTTGACCTCATACACCTGCTTAACGCTCACGCCGAGGTTGTGTTCGACCATCAGGCGGGCGAGCTCGATACCGTCGATCAGCACGACCTTGATGTCCAGGCCGAGCGCCGCGTCCTTCGCGCCATTAGAGAAATCCGATGTGGTGATGAACACGCCCTTGCGTGCTCGCTTTCGCGTCAGTGCGCCGATGAACTTGTCGATCTCCGGGCGGTGCACGGTGTTGGCCCAACGCTTGGCTTGCAGGTAGATCACATCCAGCCCGAGCTTGTCCTCCTTGATGATGCCGTCGATACCGTCGTCGTTGGTGAGCTGGGTCGCTTTGCCGGCCTCCTTTCGCGAACCGCCGTAGCCCATGGCGATCATCAGATCGACTACCACCTGCTCGAAGAAGCTCGGCGTAGCAGCCCGCACCTGCGCCAGCAGTTCGTCTGCGAGGGATTGCTGCAACGCCTGATAGGCCTCGGCCAACTGCTCGTCCGGCGTGGTTTCGGCCAGATCGCTGCCTACAACGACGGCGGCATCTATCACCTGAGGTTTGGACGTATGGAAGTCGGCGAACTCTGGGAACTGCTTCAACCAGCTCACGGTGATTCGCTCCGGACCACTGGAAAGCGCCTGCCGCCCCCGATCGGTGATCTGCACCATTCCTTTGTTCGGGATCGTCAGCAGGCCAGCCTTGTTCAGATAGGTTCTGGCCCAGCCCACCCGATTGTTGATCACGGTCTGATTCCCTGAGGGCAGCCGTTCCTTGCGCTCTTCTTCCGTCAGCTGGAATACATCGGCGATGCGCACGCGCAGCGCGCTAAGCGGTAACGGCACGCCGTCGCCAACTGCCTGCAGCACCGGTCGCATGACACTTTGAAAATCCGGAATGGCCATCCTGAGCATTACTCCTGAGCGCTGTGTAGTTGAAAGGAACTCACAAGCCGGTCGACGGGCGATCTCCGCCAACCAGCGCCTTCAGCATTTTGTAGATCACCAGCGCGAACGCCCGACTTTTGGTCTCGTTGTCCAGCACACCCAGCGACATCTTTTCGTTGTCGGTAATAGCGTCCAGCACGGTATCGATCACCCGTTTTGGCAGCAGACCGTGCATTACTTGATCGGGGTCGGTGCGAGCACGCATTCCATCCGCCGCAGCAGGGTGAACGGCAGAATGATGCGGCCGTACTGGGACTGCTTGAAGTCACCGCGCAGCAGGTCGGCGATGGACCAGAGAAAGGCGGCTGTCTGGGAATGGTTTTCCGTGTTCACGCTACAGCTCCAAGGGTGATCGGCAAAAGCCGCTACTTTACCCCGCTGGGCGTCACTCGGTCAGATCAATGAAGGCTTTAGCCAGCCAGCATCGCGCGGCGCGATGGCGCGCAAAACTCCAGTTGCGCTCCTTACCCATCGCATGGATTTGTCGGAAAACATCATGGACACTCACACGCTCGCCAGCAGCATCCTGACTCTTGGCTTCATTTCACTCGGTCCGAGAAGGCTGCCAATCGCTGCAATTCCATCTCTTCCGGGAAGCGTCAGCGCTCATTCTTTCGTCAGCGGGCGGTCCTGCCCGCTGCGAGATGGCACCTATCGACTAGAGGCCCTTGCCCAGCATCGTGCCGTTGACGATTTCACCGTAGAGGTTTACGCCGTCGTTGGCGTGGTACTTGTCGCGGGTTTTTTCGACCGAGCCGTCGATCAATCGCGGATCCTGGGGCCGTTCATGGCTGTTCATGAACGCGGCCACGTGCCAGGCGTCTTCATCCGACAGGCTGCCGCCCTTGCCCAACGGCATGTTCTCCTTGATGAACGCAGCGGCGGTATTTATCCGATGCATGCCTGCCCCCCAGTTGAACGAGTCCGCCCCCCAGAGAGGTGGAAACACATAATCGTCACCGGACTTCTGCCCTTCCCCGTTCTGCCCGTGACATACGGCGCACTGGGCCGCATAAACCTTTTCGCCTTTAGCCAGGTCGTAGCCGCCTTCCGGTTTCGGCACTTCCGGATAGGCACGACCGGGTAGCTCCTGGCCGGTCGGGGCGCCAGTTGCCAGCCAATAGGAATAGGCCGACAAAGCCGCGATCACCGGCCCGTCCGCTTCGGGGGCCTTGCCGTTCATGCTGAACTGAAAACAGCCCTGTAGCCGCTCGGCGTAGCTGTTGACCTTGTTGTTTTTCTTCCGGTACGCCGGTACATGGTGTATGCCGCCCACAGCGGAGCGGAGTTGGCTTTGCGACCTTGCTCGAGGTGACAGTTCGCGCAGGCGAGGCCGTTGCCTACATATTCCGGGGCCCGGTTTTTGGTGTCGACGAAGATGGCGCGGCCTTCCTGGACCAGTTTTCCGTAAGCATTGTCGGGAAGTTCGCTTTCCTGCGGCGGCTGAAAGTACCGGCTGCTGGCCGGCTCGCCCGCCCCGGTAAGGATCTGCGACTGGTCGTCCACCGCGATGTCATCTGCATAGGCATAGGCAGGTACAGCTAGGGCGATCAACAGCAAGACGCTGGTTTGGGTGTTCATCTTGCTGCTCCTTGGTCGGTCAAACCGGCGAAGTACGCCGAGACGGCCTTGACCTCGTCATCGGTCAGGCTACGGGCGATGTGCCCCATCAGGTCGTTGGGATCGTTTTTGCGTGTGCCTTGACGCCAGGCGGTCAGCTGCGAAGCCAGGTACTGCGCGGACTGCCCTGCCAGCGGCGGAAAGGCGTCACCGACACCCACTCCGCTGGGGCCGTGGCAGGCGACACATTCGGGAATGTTGCGCTCCCAGGCACCACGCAGGGCCAGCGTTTCACCTGGACCTTCGACCGCCGAAGTACGACCGACCCGCTCCACCTGTGGTCCCGGCTTGTCAGCCAGCATCGCCGTGACTGCGTCCGCTTCCTTCGGCACTCAGGGCGGCGGCGATCGGCTGCATAGTGGGATTGGCGCGCGCTCCAGAAGCGAAATCGCCCAATTGCTTTCTCATGTAACCCGCCGGGAGACCGGCAAGCCTGGGGAAGCCAGCCGCCGCCATCCCTTCGCCCTCAGCCCCGTGACAGGTAATGCAGGCCATGGCGGCGGGGTTGGCCCCGCCCTTGGTGTAGACAGCCGTCGAATCGGCGGCATGGGCGGGCAGAAAGGCCGCCATTAGCGCTCCCGTCAACGGCCAGTGAGCGATTTTCATAAAGCCTCCAGATCGTTTTTATAGTTTTGGCAGCAGGCAGTGCTGTGTGACCTTTCTACCGTTTCGTTGACAGCGGCCCCATGATCTTGGCCAGAGTATCGGGACGAGGCGCACCTTGTTGCTGTTGCAGACGTCCATTGTCGTCCAGGTAGTAGATGGCCGGCGTTGCCGAGGCACCCATCGCTCCCATCAGCGTCAGGTTTGCCTCAAGCTTCTCAGTCAGCTTAGGCGATACCTCCTCAAGCGGCTCCAGTTTGCTCGCCTTTCCTGCTGCCTCGTGTCTGTTCAAGGCGGCCGCTGGATTCTCAGCCTGCAGCAATGCGGCCGATTTGCCCGCGCTGTCCGGGCGTAGCATGCCAACCATGACATGGCGCAGCTGGACATCGCCAGACTCGACCCATGGCCGGGCCTGCTTCCAGAACATGTTGCAGTACGGGCAGTTCGGATCGGAGAACAGGTAGACGACTCGCGGCGCATCAACAGCACCGTCCTGAATCCAGGTGCTGCTCTCGAGCCGTTGCCACATTTCTTTACTGAGGGGTTCGTAGACCAGTTTTTCGAGGGGCGCACGCGTCAGGTCTTCGCCATTGGCATCGAGCAAGCTGCCGATCAGCACGTGGTCACCGTCGGGCGTCAGATACAGCGCGATGCCCTGTCCGTTATAGCGTGCTGCGTAGCCCTTCAATCCGCCCGGCGCGTCGAAGCTACCGACCACTTCGGCGCCGCGAGCCTCAACGGCCTTAACCGCAGGAGGCAGGTCCTGGGCGAGGGCCACGGATGCGGGCAGCAAGGCCAGCGTTGAACAGAACAAAGAAAGCGATCGCAGAGTTTTCATGGCTGACGGGTTACCTCAAGTTGTTCAAGAACGCGTGCCAGACTGGCGCGAGACAGTTCACCGAGATGGCTGCCGATCTGGCGTCCGTCGGCGTCGTAGAAAAGCGTTGTCGGGAGCGCCGAAGAGCCTATGTGCTGGCCGAGGCGGCCGCCGGTGTCGAGCAGCACGTTGTCCAAGCCGAGTTCTTCAGCGCTGAGGAAGTCCGCGATGACCCGCTCGCCTTCGCCCTGGTTGACGAACAGGAAGGTCACCTCGGGCTGGTTGCGCTGTGCTTCGGCCAGCACCGGCATCTCCCGGCGGCAGGGCGGACACCAGGTGGCCCACAGATTGACGACGAGCGGTTTGCCGACGAAATCCTGCAAGGCAACCGGCTTGCCCTGGCTGTCGCGCAGCCCCATCTCGGGAAGGCGCGTGCCCTGCTCGAAGGCATGCAATGCGAAGCTCCCGACCCCCCAACTCAGCACACCGACAGCGACCGCAGCACCCAGCGGCTTACGCAATCCGCCTTCGCGCCAGGCGAGCCATACGCCAAGCAGCACGGCCACCAGCACGCCCGGCCAGGCAATGAACCCGCCGTCACGAATGTCGATCACGCGCCAGGGCTCATCACGGAAATGCTCGACGTAGACCACCACGAACGCCAACCGCGCGACGATCAGCGCCACCAGCAGCAGTCTGAACAATTGCTGTTCGGGGTTGCGCTCGCTGCGCCGCCCGACCCACCAACCGGTCAGCATCGCCAAGAACAGGCTCACCAGCAGCAATACATGGGGAACGGCCAGGGCCAACGGCCCCACGTTCATCGTCATCATCAGCCTTGCTCCATCGTTTCGTTCCATGTGCTAAGGAATTGAGCGGCGTCGACCTCACCGGTTATGCGGTGCGAACGGCGCTCGGCCCCGTCCGGGCCTATCAGCAGTAGCGTCGGCGGCCCCATGACCTGGTAGCGACCCAGCAGTTCGCGGGTGGCGGAATTGGTCTGCGTCACATCCGGTCGCAGCATGCGGACGCCCTTGAGCGCAGCTTGCACCTGCCCGTTGCCAAACACTTCCTTCTCCATGACCTTGCACGACACGCACCAGTCCGCGTAGTAGTCGATCAATACCCATTGCCCGGCTGCTTTGGCGGCAGCGAGTTCACGATCAAGAACAGCCGGATCGGTGAAACCCACGAAACCCTGCAGGCCCTCGACCTTCGTTGCCGAAGCGACGCTGCTGGTAAACACAGCAAGCGGCCGGTTCGGATCCTCCGCGCCACCCGCCGCACCCAGCACCAGCGCCACCCCCCATACACCGGATAACGCAGCAACGGAGCTGAGCAACGCCTGATGCTGCTTGAGCTGACGCGACAACTGCAGGAGCCCGCTGGCAACCAGCAGCCAGAACGCGCCCCACACCCCCACCCACCACGAATCGGACAACAACGGGCGGAGCACATAGAGGGCCGCGACCAGAAAGATGAAACCAAACGTGGTTTTGACGCGATCCATCCAGGGCCCCGGTTTCGGCAGGAAGCGATTGCCAACCGTCACCAGCAATACCAATGGCGTTCCGATGCCCAGGCCCAGGGTAAACAGCACCAGCCCTCCGTTGACGGCACTGCCGCTCTGGGCGATATACAGCAATGCCGCAGCCAGCGGAGCGGTCATGCAGGGCCCGACCAGCAAGCCGGACAACACCCCGAGTGCGCTGGCCCCAGCCAGACTACCGCCCTGGCGCTTGCGTCCGGCCTGTTCCAACCGATCACGCAGACCAGCCGGCAACTGCAGCTCGAAGAAACCGAACATCGGTAAGGAAAGCAGAACGAACAGGCCGGCAAAACTGGCGATCAGCCAGGGCTGCATCAGCCACCCCTGCAGATTCGCACCGAGAAGCGCAGCCACGACACCCAGCGCTGCGTAGACCAACGCCATGCTGACCACATAGGACACGGCGAGCAACATGCCACGGCGAGGGCTGGCCCGGCTGCCGACCACGATACCGGCAAGGATTGGCAGCATCGGCAGCGAGCACGGCGCAAAGGCGAGCAGCAAGCCGAGCCCAAAGAAGATCAACAGGCTCCAGCCAAGCGGCTGTTGCGCCAGTCTGCTTGCCAGTGCCTGATCATCGGCCTGCACTGGTTCAGAGGGCCCCGCATCGGTGCCACCCAGATCGACCGTGCGAGTCTGCGGCGGATAGCACAAACCGGCGTCGGCGCAGCCTTGCCATCCCAGTTCCAGCGTCGCGAGGTTCGTCTCTGCGATGGTGATTTCCAGGCTGTTGCGATAGACCTGCGAATCGCCAAAATACTCGTCGTGATAGGGCTCTCCAGCTGGCAACTGCGGTTTGCCACCCTCCCCCAATCCACCAAACTGCAGCCGCTTCTGATACAGGTAATAACCCGGCGCGATGTCCCAGCGCAGCACGACACCGCCGCTGGCCGGGCGTTCTACCTGCAGGCTGAACGCCTGGTCTACCGGTAAAAAAGTCTCCTGCTTCTGATCAAGCGCAAACGGCGCGGCGCTCGCCAGCTGCACAAGCCAGAAGCAGCAGGCCAGAGATAACAGAACCGCTCGCATGAACAACACACCCCCGTCAGCAAATTCAATGCGAGCATGGGGACTGGAGATTAAGTGGCCGTTAACGAATTGATTTGGCGCTGACCAATGACCGAGGAAGAAAGGCCGACAAGCGACGCTGCGCGAGCAACTCAGCGTACCCTTTGATAACGCTCCGTTAATCGAGAAGCGTGATACTGGCCGGTGAATTGAAGACGAGTTCCCCATGCAGGTACTGCTGACAGAAGACAATGCGCTCATTGCGAGCGGCATCGTTGCCGGGCTCCAAGCCCAGGGCTTCGGCGTGACCCATGCCGCGACCGCCGCTCAGGCCGACGCGCTGCTGCGCACTGCCCACTTCGATCTGATGATTCTCGACCTGGGGCTGCCCGACGAAGATGGCCTGCACTTTCTCCAGCGACTGCGGCGTCGCGGGCTCGAATTGCCCGTGCTCGTTCTGACCGCTCGGGATGCGGTGGCCGAACGGGTCTCGGGGCTCCAGGCCGGCGCCGACGACTATCTGGTCAAACCCTTCGATCTGCGCGAACTGGCGGCGCGGCTGCATGCCCTGCTGCGCCGGGCCGCCGGACGAACGACGCACCTGATCGAACACGGCCCGCTGAGTTATGACCCGGCCGCCTGCTCCGCGACCCTGGCGGGCGAACCGGTTGACCTGTCCCGGCGTGAACAGGCACTGCTGCAGGCGCTCTTGCAGAACCCTGGCCGGGTGCTTTCGGCCGAGCAACTCAAAGACGCGGTGTATGGACTGGACGACGAGGTCGAAAGCAACGCGCTCAACGTCCACATCCATCATCTGCGTCGCAAGCTGGGTAATGGCATCGTCGAAACCGTAAGGGGCCTCGGCTATCGACTGGGACCCGCCGGGCCCGTAACCGAACCGTCCAGAGCCAGCGACACATGAGTATGCGCCTGCGGCTGACGCTCACCCTCGGCGCTGCTTTCGTGCTGCTCTGGTCGATGGCCGCCACCTGGATGCTGTTCGATGTGCGGAACCAGCTGATGCTGTCGCTCGATCAGCGTCTGGCAGCATCGGCTCGAATGGTCTCAGGCCTGCTGGTGCAACTGCCGCAGCCGCAGCTGGGAGAAGGCGGTATCACGCGCCTGAGCGCAGAGCAGCTCGGCATCGAAAACGGATTGGCCTGCCAGGTCAGCTCGTTGCGCGGTGAGGTCCTGGCACGTAGCCATGCGGCGCCGGACAGCGTGCTCGACGCCCAGCGCACCGGTTTTCATAACCAGCTGATCGGCGACACCGCCTGGCGAACCTTTACCATGATCCGCGACGGGATGCGCATCACCACGGCTGATCGACTCGATGAACGCGCGACGCTCAAGCGCTCGGTGCTGCTGGCTGCGGCACTGCCGGTACTGGTCGCCCTGCTCGGCAGTCTGGTCGTGCTTTGGATTGGCCTTGGCAAAGGCCTGTCGCCCCTCAGGCGAATCCGCACCGCCCTGGCGCAGCGCAGTGCCGACTCGGTCGATCCCCTGTTCATCGAACGGTTGCCGCCTGAACTGGCGCCTTTGGTAGAAACACAGAATCAGCTGTTCGCACGGATCGCGCAGGCGCTCGAACGTGAACGCCGGCTCACCGATGACGCCGCCCACGAGCTGCGCAGTCCGCTGACGGCGATCAAGACCCATCTGCAGGTCGCGGCCATGACCGAGGGCGATACCGCCAGACGGGCGTTGGCCCAGGCCGAGGTCGGCACTGATCGCTTGCACCGAACGCTGGAGCAATTGCTGATGCTGGCCCGCGTGGAGGGACGGGTGTCCTTCGATGACGGCCAACGGTGCACGGCCATCGAGGTGGCGCAACTGGCCATCGCTGACGCCAGCCAGCAGCCAGGTCCACCTATCGATTTGAACGCGGCGGCAGACGTGTCCCTGCGTGCCCTGGCCATGCCGCCCGCCCTGGCCATCGCGGCACTGCGCAATCTGCTGGACAACGCACGCCGGCATACGCGCCCGGGGACCCGCGTTCGGCTGTCACTGCAGCAGCATGCTGAAGACAAGGTCTGCTTCACGGTGGTCGATCACGGACCGGTCGTCGCCGCACAACAGGTCGAACGATTTACCGAACGCTTCTGGCGAAACAGCGAGGGTGACGGCAGCGGACTTGGGCTCTCCATCGTCAAGGCCATCGCCGAGCGCTGCGGTTGCGAACTCAGGTTCGTCGCCCACGGCGATGGACTGCAGGTCGAGCTGATCGTCGGTCTACAAGAGGACGTTATCGAGAAGACGCCGCGACATAGCGATCAGCCAGGTAAACCATTTGACCGGTAACGCTTGATCTGCGAATGCCGCATGCGAGGCGCGCCGTCGTGCGCCCTACTCAAGGCTCAACTGACTGTTCCTCGACGTGAGGCGCCTGACAGTACAGCTTGTACAACACCTGCATGACCTCCATCGCTTGGGGGCTGGCGATGCCGTAGTAGACCTGCTTGCCTTCGCGACGAGTGCTGACCATGCCGTTGTGCCGCAGCACGGTCAGTTGCTGAGACAGGGTCGGCTGAGTAATGCCCGTCTGGGTCGCCAGATCGCCCACGCAATACTCGCCCTGAGTCAGTTGGCACAACAGCAGCAACCGGTCGGGGTTACCCAAAACCTTGAGCAGACCGCAGGCTTGAGCTGCACTGCTACGAAGCATTTCCACATCGATTTCTGACGCAGCGTCCATTTTCCACCGTTAATCAGGACAGGTTGACGGAACATTTTACCGATATATATCTCAATAAAGTGTTCCTGCTCGTCGGAGCGGTTTTCATCGGAACTATGGGCGTCGTACAGCCTCGCATTTGTTCCAGTAGTCATTTTCTCACCACGTCAGCCCCATTGGGCAGGGCGTGCATCAGGAGACTGCCATGACCACAATCCATCAGGACCTTGCCACAAGTGACCAGACGGATCGAGTTCGCCGCTCGACATCCGCCTCGATCAACCACGCCATTGATCAACAAACTGAAGAAAACATCCGCCACTTCAGCGGGCTGGATAGGCACTCGATCATGCAGCGCATCGAAGCACTCGATCGCGAGTGGGATGTCGAGCGCGCGCTGGAGGTCAACGCTTCTTCGCTGGCGCTGTCCGGCCTGTTGCTCGGGCTGACGGTGAACCGTAAATGGTTCCTGCTCCCCGGCATTGTGCTGCCGCTTCTGCTGCAACACGGCCTCCAAGGCTGGTGCCCGCCGCTGCCGGTCATGCGTCGCCTGGGTATTCGCACGCGCGGCGAGATCGATCGCGAGAAGTTTGCACTGCTGGAATCGCTGAACCAAGCGCCGCAGCCATCCCACCACTGAACGGAGAGGACGATGATCTTTCGCCAGCTATTCGAGCCCGTTTCCTCCACCTACACCTATCTGCTGGGCTGCGAGGACACGGGCCAAGCAGTGCTGATCGACCCGGTCGTTTCGACGATGGATCGCGATCTGGACGAGCTGGCCGGCCTGGGCTTGAAGCTGGCGTTCACCCTCGACACCCACATACATGCCGATCACATCACCGCCGCGCTGGAGCTGAAGCGCAAGACCGGCTGCCGTATCGCCAGCCCGGCCATCGACAAGCTGGCCTGCACCGACCTAGGCATCGAGGAAGGCACACCGTTTGAGGTCGGCGGCCTGCAGCTGACGCCGCTGCACACGCCGGGCCATACGGACGGTCATTTCGCCTACCGGCTCGGCGATCGACTGTTCAGTGGCGATGCGCTATTGATAGACGGCTGCGGCAGGACCGATTTCCAGAACGGCAGTGTGGACGATCTGTTCCACAGCGTCCGAGGCAAACTGTTCAGCTTGCCGGACGACAGCCTGGTTTATCCCGGCCACGACTACCATGACCGCCGCGTATCGACCATCGCCCAGGAAAAGCGACGTAACCCGCGACTGGGTGAAGCCGTATCGCTGGAGCAATTCAGAACGATCATGGCAGAACTGGATCTGCCGTATCCGAAGTTCATCGATCACGCCGTACCCGGAAATCGCCAGTGCGGCGTGTGCCCGTCCGACTTGTCGGAAAGCTACCGGCAGTACTGCGAGCAGGCGGAACACAGCCCTCAGGGCTAGACCGAAAGAAGCGAGCACACTGAGTCATCCGCGTAGCTGACTCAGTTGCCGCTTGAGCAACTCGACCTGCCCCGTTTCCGCTCGCAGGCCTGCGCTCAGTTCGGCCTTTTCATGCTCCAGACGCTGAATGATTCCACCGAGCCCCTGTAGCAGGTCGCGCAGCACGGCGAGTTCCACTTTGTGTTGTCTGAGCTGCAACCACTGCAGCCATAGAACGATGGTCAACACCAGCGCTGCGGAGAGCGAACTCCCCGTCACCAGCCAGAACGATCCCATTGTCCCCATAGATCAAATCCTTCTGTTGCCGCCGGGATATCCGGCGATGGCCAAACCTTATGTCGTTATAAACGACAGGTCGATAATGTTTACTCGTACAGGTAAACAAAGGAAGCGGGTTCTGGGCGAAGCCAATGAGAGGCCCAAGGGTGTTCTCAGCGGCGCAAACCCGGTGCTGCGCCCCAGAACGCGAAGAAAGAGGAGCCTTCGGAATTGGCCTGCAAGCGAACCGCTATGTCGCAAATAGCGACACGTCGATACGGGCGTCGTGGGTTGGCTGAACACAACACTGGCCGGACCTGTTCGAGTCAAACAGTTCCAAATTGAGGCTAACCGTTCAGCGGGAATCTCTTTTCAGGCGATGAGCGGAAGCTTGCAAAGCCTCTTCAGCTGTCAGAATGACATCACGGCTGCAGAGGAGCGGCCGCCTCTTGAATCGAGCACGAGCCTGCTAATCATGTCTGCCGAAAAACTCTACACCATTGTCCTTGAGCACAGCCTGGAGGTACTCCTTGAGGCCGCCACAATGGAGCAGGTCGAAGCCTTCTGGGATGCCTATGACAACCGCTACTTCGGCCTGCGCATGGAGGAGGAAACCAGCCACCATGCGCGAGTGATCGTCACCGATGAGATTCCCGAAGACGAGGAAGAAGCCGAGCTTTGTATCGGCTGATCCTACGATCAATCACTCAGTGTCTATGTGTCGGGCGACCATGGCTTGCTTACTGTCCAGCTGAAAGAACAACGATGCGGCTAGCATCGACATCGCCCCGATGCACAGGAAAGTCAGGTGAAACGCCTCCAGCACCGCCGCGCCATTCGCACCCGGTACGGTAAAGCCGCCCAGCAGGGCACCGGCCGAGGCGACACCCAGGCTCATCGACAGTTGCACCACCACCGATAGCAGACTGTTGCCGCTGCTGGCGTTCTGGTTGCTCAGCCCCACCAGCGTCACGGTATTCATCGCCGTGAACTGCATGGAATTGACCATTCCGATCAGGCTCAGTTGCGCGAGCAACAGTACCGTCGGAGTCTGCCCGTCGATCGTCGCCAAACTCGCGATCAGCGTGCCCAGCAGCAGTGTGTTGCCGATCAGGATGCGCCGATAGCCGAGGCGGTCGATCAGCGGCTTGGCCAAGGGCTTGATGAACATTGCACCCAGCGCCAACGGAATCATGGACATGCCCGCCTGCGCCGGGGAATAGCCCAGCGCGATCTGCAGCAGCAATGGCAGCAGGAACGGCAATGCTCCGCTACCCAATCGTGCGAACAGGTTGCCGAAGATGCCAACGGCAAAGCTGCGGGTGTGGAACAGCGTCGGGCTGAACAGCGGGCTGTCGATGTGACCGGCGCGCAACCAGTAGGCCGCGAGGCAGGCACTGCCAACGGCCACCAGCAATAGCACGCGGGCGTGGGGCATTTGCATCTCGCCAAGGCCTTCAAGCGCAATGGTGATCAGTACCATGGCGCCACCGAATAGCAGAAAGCCAACGGTATCGAAGCGCATGCGCTCAGCACTCTTCAGGTCGGGCATGAAACGAAAGGCAGCGATGCAGCCGATCAGGCCGACCGGCAGATTGATCAGGAAGATCCAATGCCAGGACGCGTATTCCACCAGCCAGCCGCCGAGCGTCGGGCCAATCAGCGGTCCGACCATGCCCGGTAGCGCGATGAAGGTCATCACCCGGACAAACTCGCTGCGCGGGTAGGCCCGCAGTATCACCAGCCGCCCGACCGGCAGCATCAGCGCGCCCCCGATTGCCTGCACCACGCGTGACATCACCAGTTGGTTGAAGCTGGTGCTCATTGCGCACAGCAGCGACCCGAGCGTGAACAACAGGATGGCGGAAAAGAAAATCCGCCGACTACCAAAGCGATCCGCGACCCAGCCAGACGCTGGAATCAACAACGCCACGGTGAGCATGTAGGCGATGACCACACCCTGCATCCGCAGTGGATCTTCGGCAAGGTCCCGTGCCATGGCCGGCAACGCGGTGTTGAGGATGGTGCCATCAAGGGTCTGCATGAAGAACGCGATAGCGACCAGCCAGGGCAGTACGCGGGCGGTTCTGGCATCCAGTACAGCTTGATTCATGAATTTCCCCGGCTCCGAAAGTGCATATGGTAGGCCGCTATCGATCTGCCCCGCAGCTTTAAATCGCCTGCAGGGTTACCCGCTTGTCGAGGTTGCAGCGAACGGATCGGCGTTTACTGAAGGTCCGAACAGGGTGTGACAACGCAACGCAGAAAGGGCTCCTGAGTCCCTAAAGACGCCGCCCGGCGCTTAATCAGGCGCAACGATAAGCGGCAATCGGGTGTGTACGTTACAAAGTATTTCAATCAGAATTGACGCGAATCATTATCGTTAAGCATCACAGATGCGAACCTCTCCGCGTCAGTCATCTTTTCTCTTTGGAGGCTTCATGCGCATTCCCGCTACCCTCACCATCGCTTCGTTGCTGCTCGCGCCCCTCGCTCAGGCCAAGGAATACCCCATTGGCGAACCGCAGCAGTGCGGTGGCATGGAGGTTGGTGCCGTTTACCTGCAGCCGGTCGAGATGGAGCCAGCAGGCATGATGCTGGACGCTGCCAAGTCCGACGTGCACCTGGAGGCCGACATCGCTGCCACCGAAGGCAACCGCAACGGCTGGCAGGAAGGCAGCTTCGTCTCCTACCTGAACATCCGCTATGCGCTGAGCAAGAAGGGCTCAGACGAGAAGATCGAAGGCGATTTCCACGCAATGGTCGCCAATGACGGCCCGCACTATGGCGACAACGTCAAGCTGATGGGGCCAGGCAAGTACCAGCTGACCTTCATCGTCTCGCCGCCGGATGGCAAGCACACCATGTTCGGCCGTCACGTCGACAAGGAAACCGGCGTTGCGCCCTGGTTCGAGCAGTGCACGTTGAACTACGAGTTCACCTACGCCGGCATCGGCAAAAAAGGCGGCTACTGAGCCGGAGGTCCGCATGCAACGCGCCCTGCTTCCTGCCCTCGCCCTGCTCGTTGCCGGCTTTGCCGGCGGCGCCCAGGCCGGGTTGCCGACGTATGAGCTGACCATCCGCGACGGCCATTTCGAGCCGGCGACCATCGAAGTTCCGGCTCGCCAGCGCTTCAAGATCGTCGTCATCAACGCTGGCAATGGCCCGACCGAATTCGAAAGCACGCCCCTGCGGGTGGAAAAGGTGCTTTCGCCCGGTGTCACCTCATTTGTCGTGATCCATCCGCTCAAACCCGGCCGCTATCCCTTCTTCGACGAGTTCCACATGGATCTCCCGGAAGGCGAAATTATCGCCAAGTAGTTTCTTAACAGGAGAAGCGACATGGGCCAATCGATGTTCATTGTCTGGCGCGAAAGCGTCGAGGCATTACTGGTCATCGGCATTCTGCATGCCTGGTTGAGCCAGCAACCGGACAACCGTCATGCGCTGCGCATGCTATGGGGCGGCGTGGTTGCCGGTCTCGGTCTGGCCTCGCTGCTGGCCTGGGGCATTCTCAGCGCTGGCGACTGGTTGGCCGGGCCGGCTGGCGAGTGGTTCCAGTGCGCCATGCTGTTGGTTGCCGCGTTGCTGATCCTGCAGATGGTCGGCTGGATGCACCACCACGGCCGGGACCTCAAGCGCAACCTGGTGGACAACGCCGCAACGCACCTCAGCCAGGGCAGCGGCATCGGCCTGCTGGTGCTGGCGATGCTCGCCGTCGCGCGCGAGGGCAGCGAAACGGTGGTGTTTCTCTACGGCATTGGACATCAGCAGGATGGTTCGGACCTGACCGGTTTCGCGATCGGCGGGTTGCTCGGCTTTGCGCTCGCACTGCTTAGCTACGCAGCGCTGCAGGCCGGCAGCCGGCTGTTTTCCTGGAAGCACTTCTTCAAGGTCAGCGAGGCGCTGCTGCTGTTGCTCGGCGCCGCCCTGCTGATGGCTGGCCTCGACCGCTTCAGCGGCCAGCTGATGGGCATGGAGGTGCCTGAAGTGCTGTACACCGTTTTCGGTGATCCGGTCTGGGACACCTCGGCCCTGCTCGATGACGGCGGCACTCTGGGCAGCACTATTGCGGGGCTGACCGGTTATCGCGCCATGCCTTCGCTGGCCGCCGTGATTGTCATGGCGCTGTACTGGCTGGCCGTCTGGGCCTGGCTGCGACCGAAGCCGGAGGCTCGTCTGGAGGCCCGCACAGCATGATCTCCAACGCCCCCTGGCTGGCGCGCACAGGCGACCTGCTGCGTCAGCACGCCAACACCATCCGCCTGATCCAATGGCTGGTGGTCGGTTTCTATCTGGTCCTGTTGCTGGTGCCAGCGGTGCTTTCGCTGCCGCCGTCCGAAGCACGCATGCTCGATAACATCACGGTGTTCGCCCAGTTTCTGTTCTGGGGACTCTGGTGGCCGTTTGTTTTGCTGTCGATGGTGCTGTTTGGCCGCCTCTGGTGCGGCGTGCTCTGCCCGGAAGGCTCGCTCAGCGAGTGGATCAGCTGGCGCGGGCTGAACAAGCGCACCCCACAATGGATCCGCTGGAGCGGTTGGCCGACCATTGCGTTCGTACTGACCACCGTGTACGGCCAGCTGATCAGCGTCTACGACTACGGTCAGGCTGCCGCGCTGATTCTTGGCGGCTCGACGGTCGCGGCGATGCTTGTCGGCTTTCTCTACGGCCGAGGCAAACGCATCTGGTGCCGGCATCTGTGCCCGGTCAGCGGCGTGTTCGGCCTGCTCGCGCGCCTGGCGCCGATGCAGTACAAAGTCGACGAGGAGCTGTGGCGGGCTAATCAAGGGCCGAAGCTGGCGACGCCCAACTGCGCCCCGCTGATCGACATCCGCCGCATGCAGGGCAACAGCGAGTGTCACGCCTGTGGTCGTTGCAGCGGCCAGCGCGGTGCCGTCGCCCTCGCCGCCCGCTCACCGAACGAGGAGATCCTGATCGTCGGCAACCAGCCGCAGCAGGGCCATTGGGACAGCACCTTGCTGCTGTTCGGAATGATCGGTTTGGCCATGGGCGCGTTTCAGTGGACGGTCAGTCCTTGGTTCATCAGCCTCAAACAGACGGCGGCCGAATGGCTAGTTGACCGCGACATCTTCTGGCCGTTGGAGGCCAACGCGCCCTGGTGGCTGCTGACCCATTACCCGCAGAACAATGACGCCTTCACTTGGCTGGATGGTGCGGCAATCCTTACCTACATCGGCGCCAGCTCGCTGCTGATCGGCGGCGCGCTCTGGCTGCTGTTGCAGGGTGCGGTGCGATTGATGAAACGCGGCGATAGGGTGTTTCATCATCTGGCGCTGACGTTGACGCCACTTGGCGGCGCCGGGCTGTTTCTCGGCCTGTCAGCGACCACCATCAAGCTGTTGCGGTATGAAGGTTTCATCCTCGCCTGGGCGCAGCCGACCCGCGCGCTGCTGCTGGCCGGCGCAATAGGCTGGAGCCTGTACCTCGCCTGGAAGGTAATCAGCCGCTACGGCACTAACGGCCTGCGTCGGGCGTCCGCCTTCGGCTGCGTGGGCTTGGCCACGGCGGTGGTTGGTTATGGTTGGTATTTGCAGTTCTGGGGCTGGAGCTGATCGTTCGCGCTCGATGAACGGTGGGCTAAAGCCCACCCTCTCCGGCTGAGTCGGCTTGCTCCGTTTGGAGAAACGAACCGGTGGGCTTCAGCCCACCCTACCAGCGGCGGCTGGCACGCAGTGTTTCCGTCGGGTGAGCCCCGGCGACGTTCCGCTTCAGCCCACCGGTAGAGATCGACGATCAACCTCGTAAAACGAACGACGGAAACAGCCGGTCCATACGATCCCAGAGTTTTTGCTGATCGTAGGGTGCACGGCTCTCAGCAAGAGAATCATCGAGCATCCGGGCGGTGCGCACGCATTGCACGGCGAACCGTTCGACACCCAGTTTGCGCAGGCGCTGCGCCATGTCCCACAGGCGTTCGGCATCGAACAACTGCCAGTGCACGGTGGTGCGGCACTCATAATCCACTCCGCTCGCAACAAGCGCATGCAAACTTTTCCAGTTGGCCTCACCACTGCCTTCGACACCGGTGATCAGCCAGCTATGTTCGGGCAACGCCTTGACGTCGAAGCCCACCCAATCCACCAGCGGTAGCACTTGGCGAAACAGTTTCGGCTTGATGCCGGCGCTGTGTAGACCGATCTTGAATCCCTTGGCGCGGACCTGCTTGATGGCGTCCGGCAGGGCCAGCTGAAGGGTTGGCTCACCGCCGCTGAACACCACCGCTTCAAGCAAGCCGACACGCTGATCGAGGAAGTCGAGGATCTCCTCCCAGCTGCGCTCCTCCGCACCACAGGTCGGGATCAGTTGCGGGTTGTGGCAATAGCGACAGCGCCAGCCACAACCCTGGCAGAACAGCACGCAGGCCAGATGATCGGGAAAGTCCAGCGTGGTCAGGGGCACCATGCCCCCGACCCGTAGCGCAGCGCCCACGACTACCGCGCCAGACCGGCCGCTTGTTCAGTGAAATGGGTCCGCTCACGGTGCTCGGACTGCTTGCCGGGATTGAACGCCGCCACCGGGCGGTGATAACCCATCACACGGGTCCAGACTTCGCAGCGCTGACGTTGGGCTTCGGGAAGTTGAGTAGCTTGGGTCATGTGTCGCTCCTTCAGGTTGTGGTTGGTTGTGGGAGCGAGCTTGCTCGCGAATGCAAGGCGAACCTTTCTCGCGAGTAAGCTCGCCCCTTACAACTCAGGTCGATGCGCCGGCTGACGCATCAATAATGGTGATCGCCAGCAAGCTGGCGCTTACTCGCTGGTCCGGTGTGCATTTGCGCGGAGCGCGCAAGACCGCGCCCCAGCCACTGGAGGTTCAGACGCAGCAGCTCTGTTGTTTGGCAATCAGCGCCTCGTCGCATTTCGGGCAGAACTCGTGTTCGCCGCTGAGGTAGCCGTGCACCGGGCAGATCGAGAACGTTGGGGTGATGGTCAAGTACGGCAGGCGAAACCGCCCGAGTGCCTTACGCACCAGGTTCTTGCACGCCTGCGCCGAGGAGATCTGCTCGGCCATGTACAGGTGCAGCACGGTGCCGCCGGTGTATTTGGTCTGCAGCTCGTCCTGCAGCATCAGTGCTTCGAACGGGTCGTCGGTGAAGCCCACCGGCAGCTGCGAGGAGTTGGTGTAGTAAGGCGCCTCGGCAGAGCCCGCCTGCAAGATTTCCGGGAAGCGCTTCTTGTCTTCCTTGGCGAATCGGTAGGTGGTGCCTTCGGCCGGAGTCGCCTCGAGGTTGTAGAGATGGCCGGTTTCTTCCTGAAAGCGCACCAGCTGCGCTCTCACATGGTCGAGCAGCTTGATGGTCAAACGCCGACCAGCTTCGGTATGCAGACCCTCGCTGTCCTCGGTGTAGTTGCGCACCATCTCGTGCAGTCCGTTCACGCCAATGGTGGAGAAATGATTGCGCAGCGTGCCCAGGTATCGCTTGGTATAGGGGTACAGTCCGGCATCCATGTGGTGCTGGATCACCTTGCGCTTGACCTCCAGGCTCTGCCGCGCCAGCTCCAGCAGCGCATCGAGGTGCTCGATTAGCCCGGGCCAGTCGCCAGCGTGCAAGTAGCCCAGCCGCGCGCAGTTGATCGTCACCACGCCGAGCGAACCGGTTTGCTCTGCTGAGCCGAATAGCCCGCCGCCGCGCTTGAGTAGCTCGCGCACGTCCAGCTGCAAGCGGCAGCACATCGAACGCACCTGGTTGGGCTGCATGTCCGAATTGAGGAAGTTCTGGAAGTACGGCAAGCCGTATCGCGCGGTCATCTCGAACAGCCGCTCGGCGTTTTCGCTGTCCCAGGGGAAATCATGAGTGATGTTGTAGGTGGGGATAGGGAAGGTAAATACCCGCCCCAGACCATCGCCCGCCTGCATGACCTCGATATAGGCGCGGTTGATCAGCTCCATCTCGGCCTGCAGATCGCCGTAGGCGAAGGGCATCTCCTCGCCACCGATGTAGGGAATCTGCTCGCGCAAGTCTTCGGGGCAGACCCAGTCGAACGTCAGGTTGGTAAAGGGCGTCTGGGTGCCCCAGCGCGACGGCACGTTGAGGTTGTAGATGAACTCTTGGATGACCTGACGGATTTCGGCGAATCCCAGGCCGTCCTTGCGCACGAAGGGCGCCAGGTAGGTATCGAAGCTGCTGAACGCCTGGGCACCGGCCCACTCGTTCTGCAGGGTGCCGAGGAAGTTGACCATCTGCCCCAGCGCGCTGGACAGGTGCTTCGGCGGCCCGGCCTCGACCCGACCGGGAATGCCATTGAAGCCTTCGTTGAGCAGCGTGCGTAGCGACCAGCCCGCGCAGTAGCCAGCGAGCATGTCCAGGTCATGGATATGCAGATCGCCCTCGCGATGGGCGATGCCGACTTCCCGGCTGTAGACCTCATCCAGCCAGTAGTTGGCTGTGACCTTGCCCGACACGTTGAGAATCAGCCCGCCCAGCGAATAGCCCTGGTTGGCGTTGGCGCGCACCCGCCAGTCCTCGCGCGAGAGGTATTCGTTCATCGACGAGGCGACGTCAACCAGCGACTTGCGATCCCGCCGTAGCCGTCCATGACGCTCGCGATAGACGATGTAGGCGCGGGCCGTGTCGTAGTAGCCCGCCTCCATCAATACGCGCTCGACGGCATCCTGAGCCTGCTCGACCTCCACCACCCGCTGCGGCAGACGTGCCAGGACCTGAGCAGCCAGCGCCTGGGCAGTGGCCTGTTCGAATTCACCGGTCGCCTGGCCCGCAGCCTCAATTGCAGCACCAATCTTGTCCAGTTCGAACTTCACCAGCCGCGCATCCCGCTTGCGCAGCGAAACCGGCCGATTCACTTCCTCACGCCCCAGCATCACGCCTCCATCACCATATGTAGTTGTAAAAAACGCTTCAAACACTAGATGGTGTGAAATGTAGGCAATTACGCTGCGGAGCGAATTGACCATCGTCAATTCACCTTGGCCGCATTTTCAAAACAGCCCAAGGCAACCACGGTCGCGGATCTTGTCTGCGATCAAGGAAGGTCGGGGACGCGTGCTCCTAGGATGCCACGTCGAATAATCCCGGACAGGTACCGGTGGAGGAACCATGCTGACCGAAACAACCCTCGTTGCGGACCTCCGCCGACACCACCTGTTCAGCCGGTTGCCCGAAGCGGCGCTGCAGGAGGTATGCGCCTCGGCCAACCTCAAGCGCTTGCCCGCAGGCGCCTCGCTGTTTCATCAGGGTGACAAGGCCGAGCGGTTCTATTTTCTGTTCACTGGTCAGGTAAAGCTGCACCGCGTGGTCTGCGACGGCCAGGAGAAACTGGTCGAGGTCATCCGCGCTGGCGAGTCCTTTGCCGAAGCCTTGCTGTTCACTGGCGCACCGAACTACCCAGTCAGCGCCACGGCTCTTAAGGCCAGCCTGGTGGCCAGCCTGCACGGCAGCCACTACCGGCGCATGCTCGAGCAACACCCGAGCATCTGTCTGGATATTCTCGGCACCTTGAGCATCCGCCTGCATCAGCGCCTGAACGAGATCGATACCCTGACGCTGGCCAACGCCAGTCATCGCGTGGTGCGCTTTCTCTACCAGTCGCAGGAGGACGACAGCGGCGTGGTCACCCTCGATGTGCCCAAGCGTCTGATTGCCTCCAAGCTGGGCATTCAGCCGGAGACCTTTTCGCGCATCCTGCACCGGCTCATTGAGTCGGGAATGATCAGCGTCCAGCGCAGGCGTATCGAGATACTCGACAGTCGGGGCTTGGCCGCCTATCAGGATTGAGCTGCGGCAGATTGCCCCAGCTTCTTGATGGTCGTCATGGGCCGAGCCGGGATTGCCGCGGATACTGGTGTTGGCTCTATCAGAACGGGAGAACAGCATGTCCACACCCCGCCTGCCCCTGGTGTACGCCTGCTCTGGCTGCTCCAACGTGGCGCAACTGGCCAATACCATCGCAGTACGTCTGGACCGCGCTGGCCTGGCAGAAATGTCTTGCATCGCCGGTGTCGGCGGTCGGGTCAGCTCGCTGGTCAACAAGGCCAACTCCGGCCGACCGATCCTCGCCATTGATGGCTGTCCGCTGCATTGCGCGCGCGCCTGTCTGGCGCAGCACGACGTTGTCGCCAACGTTCATATCACCCTCAGCAGCTATGGCCTGCGCAAGCGTTACCGCGAAGACTGCTCAGAAGCCGAAGCCGATGCGCTGTTCGAAGACATGTGCAACATCATCGCCAGCGACCGCATGAAACCGCGGCACCGGCTTCGCTCGGTGTAGCGCCTTGCCAAGGCGCCACAGAACGCGGGCTGTCGGTGCAACTGAGCAGTGCGGGTTCAGGCACCCACAGGCTGCGCACGGCCCGTCAGCGCAACTTCCTGTCCCGCGCCCTGCAGAAGTTTCCACAGCCACGACGGCAGCAGGTCCGGGTCCAGGCTGTCGATCAGGTTCTTGATTGCCAGACCCAGCTCGGTATCACCTTCGATCACTAGGCGGCGGCGGAAGAACAGCGTATCCGGATCCTCCTGACGGCTGGCTAGCAACAGGAACTCCCGCCAGTTGCCCCGAATGGTGACCTGAACCGGCGCCTGCTCGGCGATGCGCAACTTCTGCCGGTCGCAACTCAGGCACCAGGCCAGCTTGAGGTCGACGACTTCCAGCCGCATCCAGTGTCCTTCCAGCGCTTCGAAAGCGTGGTCGGCCAAAGGCTCAGCGAAGACCTGATTCAGGCTGCGCTCCAGCGCGATACGTTGCAGTGTAAATGGGGTTCGCGCCGCCAGCGGCAGCAGGCGCTCGCCCAGTTTCAGCAGATGCGCTCGAGGCTTCAGCATAATCCGGCCTCCTCGGCGCGCAGCATGCCCGGCTGGCCGTGCCAGTAACCGTTGCAGCCATCGACGGCGAGCGGTGGCAGCCCGCCGTTTCGCACCGCGTCGAATGCCTCGACAACCTCGATCATGCCCGACGCGCGCGGGCTCAGCCGGAGCAGCTCAGCGCCGCTGTCGACCAGCGCCGGATAGTCGGCCAGCAGATTGCTGACCGAGGCGGACATGGTCTGGATGCCATTGATGGTAAACAGCGCCTCGCCTTCCTGGCTCAGCAGCGGTATGCCTTCGGGATAGTTCTGGCAGCAGAACTGGCAATCATCCTTCGGCCGGTTTTCCGCGCGGGCCGTGAAGCAACGCGCCGAGTACGCAAGCGGCAGGTGGCCGTAGGCGAATATCTCGATTTCCGGCATGCCAACGCCGAGCTGCGCCAACTGCGCGCGGGCGTCACGGATCATCGCCCCGGAGATTTCCACTGGCGGCACCCAACGCTGCATGCCGCTGCTGACCAGTTCGGCCAGTGCATGTCCGTTATAAAGGTTGAGCGCCGGGCCACCGACGAAGGGCACGCCCTTCTCGGATAAATACTGCACCGCCCCCATGTCATTGGCTTCGACCAGTAGCTCGTCGTTATCGCAGAGCCGACGCAGGCTGGCCAGTTCCGAAGCGGCTTCGACCAGCGTCAGACCGGACAGCACCAGCTGCGCTGACGATTGCTGCTTCAGCTCACGGGCCAATCCCATCCAGTCGTCCAGCCCCATGTCGCGGCGCTTGGAACAGACGGTTTCGCCGAGATAGATCACATCCAGCGGCATGCCTGCCATGTCGGCGTAAAAATTCAGGGTTTGCTGGCGATCCCAATAGAACAGCACGGGGCCTAGGCTGAGTTTCATAACTGCTCCTTGCTGAAGAGATTCACTGCCACGCCCGGTGGTAAGCGCCGAGGGTCGTTTGCGAACCCTCCGACAGGCCGTCGAGGACCTCACGCCAGCCCGGCTGCACGACATAACGCTGCGGCGCCTGCAAATACGCATCCAGCGCCGAGCGCCAGACGCGAGTGACTTGTTCGACATAAGCGGGGCTGCGTTGCCGCCCCTCGATCTTCATCGCCGTCACGCCAATGCTGGCCAGTTCGGGAATAAGGTCCAGCGTATTCAGGCTAGTGGGCTCCTCCAGCGCATGGAAGCGCTCGCCGTTGACCATGAAGCGGCCCTTGCACAGCGTTGGGTAGCCGGCTGATTCGCCCTCGGCGTAACGGTCAATGAGCACGTTATTCAGCCGCGAGGTCAGCCCTTCGGGCTCCTCGCTCCAGCGCACCGCTTTGGCTGGCGAGCAGACACCGCACAGATTCGGTGATTCGCCGGTGAGGTAGGAAGACAGGTGACAGCGCCCCTCGGCCATGATGCACAGGCTGCCGAAAGCGAACACTTCGATCGGCACCGGACTGCCAGCGGCGACCTGTTTGACCTGCTTGAGCGACAGCACGCGTGGCAGCACGGCGCGCTTGATGTTGTACCGCTGCTGATAGAAGACCAGGGCGGCGGCATTGGTCGCCGAGCCCTGAACCGACAAGTGCAAATTAAGTTGCGGGTGGCGTTTGGCGGCATACCCCAGCACGCCGGGGTCGGCGGCGATCAGCGCGTCCACGCCCAGATCGGCGGCCTGGTCCACCGCACGCTGCCAGCGGGACCAGCCTTCCGGCTGAGCATAGGTATTGACGGCGATGTAAAGCTGGCGACGCTTCTCGCGGATCAGTTGCAGTCCCTTATCGAGCTGCTTTGCATCCATATTGAGGCCAGCGAAATGACGGGCGTTGGTGTCGTCCCGAAAACCGACATAAACGGCGTCGGCACCCTGCTGGACGGCAGCCTTGAGCGCGGGCAGGCTACCTGCTGGACAGACCAAGTGCATGGTAACTCCTAGACATGCAGAATCATGCGCACCCTGCCAGTGGCGAAGGTGGCCGTCCGGGTCGGACGGAAAGCCGGCAGTCTAGGTAGGCGTCCGCTGGGAGGCATTGATAAGCGTCAAGGGGACGAAGCTGGCGTTGAACTCTCAAGGCAACGGTTACGGGGTTCAGCAACCACGGGCAGCGAGGCGGCAGGCCTGGCTCGCGAAACCCCCAAAGGTTTCGGATCGCGAGCCAGCTCACCCAACAGACTCACCCAACAGGCGAGGTGCAGAAATACAGGCGCATGCAATCGTTGCGCTGCCCCTGCCTTCGGCTGCGTTATATCCCTTCGTCACCTTCGAACTCTTCAGTGGCACGAGCCACCATCTGCCGCCACGCACCGGACTCTTCAGCGAGTAGACGCATCGCTTTGAGGCTCGACTCGAAGGCCTGCTGATAATGCTGCGCATTGTTCTCGCTGGCGGCACGGTCGGCGTGGGCCTGGGCCTCGGTCAGCAGCTGGTTGAACTGGTCATGGTCCAGAGCCATGGAATTCTCCTTATCGTGATGGTGAAAGCTTAGACCGCCATCCGACAAAGACGACTCCCGCCGACTGACGGAACAGATCGCTGCAGCGTGCCGCCCTGGCCGCCACTCATTTCAACTTCAAACGCCGTGCGAGTTTGTGCAGGTTGCTCGAGTCGACATCCAGCAGCCGCGCCGCCTGCGCCCAGTTTTCACCGCAAGCCTCCAGCGCACGGACGATCGCCTGGCGCTGGGCGCCATCGACGGTTTCGCGCAACGAGACGATTTCAGTTTCCGCAGCCACGGGCTCGACTTCGGCAACCGGTGCGAAAGCGGTCGCGTGCTCGCTGTCCAGATCCAGCAGATCTGGCTCCAAGGTGAGAATTTCGCTGCGCGAGGCACCACGACTGAGCAAGCGCAGCGCCGCGCGACTGATCACATGTTCAAGCTCACGAACGTTGCCCGGCCAGGCATAGCCGAGCAATGCACGCTCGGCGGCCGGCGACAGCCGCATGCTGCGCAGACCCAGCCGGGCGCGGTTCAGCTCAAGAAAGTAGCCGGCCAGAATCAACACATCGTTGCCGCGCTCGCGCAACGGCGGAATCGGTGCCGGATAGACTGAAAGCCGGTGATAAAGATCGGCGCGGAAATGTCCGTCACGTACGCTCTCACGCAAATTGCGGTTGGTCGCGGCAATGATCCGCACATCGACCTGACGCGGCTTGTCGGCGCCAAGCCGCTGGATCTCGCCATTTTGCAGGGTCCGTAGCAGTTTGGCCTGCACCACCAGCGGCAGCTCGCCAACTTCATCGAGCACCAGCGTGCCACCGTTGGCCGCATCGAAACGACCGGGGCGGTCGGTCGTTGCGCCGGAAAAGGCACCCTTCACATGACCGAACAGTTCGCTTTCGGCCAGCGACTCCGGCAATGCGGCGCAATTGACCAGCACCATCGGCTTGTTGCGGCGCCGCGAGTGACGATGCAGCCAGCGCGCGAACAGTTCCTTGCCGACGCCGGTTTCGCCCAGAAGCAGCACTGGCAGCTCCGAGTCGGCCACCACTTCCAGCTCACGCAACAGTTCGCGAACCACCGCACTTTGCCCAAGAATTTCACCATCGCTCGGCACTTGAGAGGTCTCCAGCACATCAGTTCGAGCGAGGCGCAGGCCACGGTTTTCATGTTCCAGCCGGGTGATGCGGATAGCTGCCTCGATCACCAGCGTGTAGCGCTGCAGGTCCCGCCGCGCGTCGTCATCGAACGTGCCGGCGTGCAGCGCATCGAGAGTCAGCGCGCCCCATAGCTTACCCTCGACGAACAGGCTCACACCCATGCAATCGTGCACCGGCAGAGGTTCACCGACGTGCTCGTCCAGCAGCCCGTCGTACGGATCCGGCAGCCGACTGTCAGGCTCGAACCAGGTAGGTTCACGCTGCGAAAGGATGGCCGCCAGGCGCGGATGCTGAGCTACCACGAAGCGTCGGCCCAGGGCCTCCTGCACCAGCCCCACCGCAGCCAGGGGGCGCAGCGTGTCCTCATCGAGACGTAGCAACACCACCGCCCCACAGCGAAATCGCTGATGCAGCGTATGCACCAGGCGTTGCAAGCGAACCGCATTAGGCAGTTCGGTGACAAGGTCAGCCAGCAGCCCTTCTTCCATCATGGTCTTTACTACCCTCAAGGTTTTTGGAACCCTATACCGCTTAGGTAAATTTCACCACTGATATTATTTTCTTCTTAACAATCAAGATGTTGGATATGGCATAGGGTTTGCGTTGTAAGGCCTAACTCCCCTCCATGGAACCCTGCCATGACGACTGCGCTCACCGAACAAACCCTGGGCAACCTGGCCTGCCTGATCCCTGGCGCCACCCGCGTGTTTCGCCAATACAAGCTGGACTTCTGCTGCGGTGGCAACACCCCGCTGCGCGACGCCGCCCTGCAACGCAACCTTGATGCCGAGGTCATTGCAAGCGAGCTGGCCGCACTGGCAAGCGAATCGGGGACGGAGACAGACTGGCGCAACGAGCCCGCCGGGGTCTTGATCGAATTCATTCTGGAACGCTTCCACGAGCGTCACCGGGACCAGTTGCCCGAACTCATTCGCCTGGCCACTCGAGTCGAACAAGTGCACGGCAACAAACATGATTGCCCCAACGGACTCGCCGAACACCTCTGGAGCATGCAGCAGGAGCTGGAAAGCCACATGCTAAAAGAAGAGCAGATCCTCTTTCCCCTGCTGCGCCGCGATATGCAATTGCCACAGACACAGGGTCCTATTTCGGTGATGCGCTACGAACACGAACAGCACGGCGCCGCCCTGCAGCGTTTGGCTGAGCTGACCAACGACATCACCCCGCCAGAGAACGCCTGCAATACCTGGCGCGCGCTGTATCGCGGACTCGAAGAGTTGCGCGGCGATCTGATGCAGCACATCCATCTGGAAAACAACATCCTCTTCGCCCAGGCATCTGCGCACTGAAGCGACATTAATGCTACGGGCCAGCCGGCCCGCCTCCCTGCAGTACCGGAGATGCATATGAAAGCAATCATCCAACCCCTCGCCTGGGGCCTGGCAATGGCCTCGATGCTGGCGCTGGCCAGCGGCGTAGCACTCGACGTGGTGGTCGATACCGCGCAGGCAACGGTTACTCACGACGGGCATGGAGCACCCGCAGCGTCACCCGTTGGCGGTGAGCAGCAATGGGCCACCGATGCCGCTCTGCGCGAAGGCATGACGCGCCTTCGCCAGGCGGTCGACGCCGCATTGCCAGCCAACCCGGCGCAATCGATCAGCGAGCGCCAGGCCTTGGCGCTGCAAGCCAACATTGAGGACGGCGTTTCCTACCTGATTGCCAATTGTGAGCTGGAGGCACAGGCTGACGCCGCGCTGCACGGGTTGCTCGCCGACCTGCTCGGCGGCGCCAACGCATTGGCCGAGCCAGCGCAACGAGGCGAAGGCGCTCAACAGCTTGTCACCGTGCTTCAGCGCTATCCGACCCTGTTCGCCCCGCCTCACTGGAACGAAACCGCACAGTGAGATGAGCAACAAGCAATGCCGCGCTGGATGCAGCTTCATCTTCGCGCTCATCCGGTCCGGCCTGCATCAATAGTTGGACATGGCATCTGGGCTAGGCTCTGATAGACGCTTAACAGCGCTCTAGCGCTTGCCTCGGCCGGTCTGCATGAGCGCAGTTACCGTTCCGCTCGCTAGCTCGACTGCGGACGACTCATTATTAGAAATAAGGATGCCTTGCATGGTGCTTCACCGCGTACATAATCAGATTCTTCGCAGCCACCACCTGTTCGAACCGCTCAACGACGAACAGATGGACGAGCTGATGAGCGCGAGTCAGCTGCTTAACCTGGACAAGGGCGACAATCTCTTTCACCAGGGCGAGCCGGCCCATTCCTTCTATTTCGTGATTTCCGGTGCGGTCAAGATTTACCGACTGACTCCGGACGGGCAGGAGAAAGTCTTCGAGGTGATCGGCAATCGCCAGACTTTTGCCGAAGCGATGATGCTCATGGACACGCCCAACTACGTCGCTTCGGCCCAGGCCGTCTGTCCGACCCAGGTTTATCGATTCTCCAACGCGGCGTACATGCGTCTACTGGAGGCGAACCAGAAGCTCTCCTTCGCCCTGCTGGGCAAGCTCAGCGTGCGCTTGCACCAGCGCATCAACGAAATCGAAACCCTCTCGCTAAAGAACGCCACCCACCGCGTGGTGCGCTATCTGATGACGCAGCTGGCGCGGTTGAAGGAGGAAGGCAACAGCTTCGAGCTGCCCATGGCCAAGCAGCTGATCGCAGGCCACCTGTCAATTCAGCCAGAGACGTTTTCACGGATTATCAGGCGCTTGATCGACGAAGCGATCATCACCCAGGAAGGCCGGCAGATCACTGTTCTCGATCGCCAGCGCCTCGAATCCTTCGAATGACCACCGTGCCCGGCACCCCGCCCCCTCGGGGCAACCTGTACCGAAGCGAGAAGCTCTTGCAACTCGTTGATTACTGTCAACCGCGAACAGCAGCTGTGCATGGCAAGCTGGAACCGACCTAAAGAGGACGCTGCCATGCCCACATGCCTGTACTGCCAGCAACCCAACCCGCCGCAGGAAGCCGAATGCAGCAACTGCGGCATGCCCCTCCCCGCCCTGGCAGACACCGCAGGGGAACGACGCCAGAAAAGATTCTTTTGGTTCTGCATCGGTCTCACCGTTTTCTGCGCGGTGATGATTGTCTGGTTGCCGCGCCATCTCTTTTAGGCGAACGGCTAGGCATGCGCGGGCCGTAGGTGGATCACGCGTGACCGATCCACCTACCGATGCATGGGGGTGTCAAAAGCGAGATCCGCCCTACGAATGCAGTGCCTCACCGCTCGCTTCTCTATAAATCGACCGCAGGATGGATCACGCTCCACCGATCCGCCGAGCGCTGCCGCAGTGGATCTAAACGGCCATCTCCCTACGAATGCAGCACCCTTCACCACGCGCCTCTCTATACATCAACCGTAGGACGGATCACGCCCCACCGATCCAAGGGTGGCCATCCACCGAGCGCTGCCGCGGTGGAGGTGAAAAGCGACGTCCGCCTTACGGCTGGGTCAGCTGCTTGTAGAGCTGCGGTAGGCGGAATGGCAGCTGTTGCGGTTCCTTGATCAAGGTATAGCCATTGGCGCCGAACATGTAGGGCAGGTAGTCGCCGGCTTCCTGATCGATGGTGATGCAGAACGGCAGCAGTCCCTGACGCCGCGCCTCGAGCACCGCTTCGCGGGTGTCTTCGACACCGTAGCGGCCTTCGTACAGGTCCAGGTCGTTGGGCTTGCCGTCAGTGACCAGCAACAGCAGCTTGCGCCGCTGCTTGCACTTACCGAGCAGCTCGGTGGCCTGGCGGATGGCTGCGCCCATACGGGTGTAATAGCCAGGCTTGAGCGCCTGGATGCGACCACGGGTGTCATCGCCATAGCGCTGCTTGAAGCTCTTGAGTTCCTGCATTCTGACCTGCTGCCGACGCAGCGAGGAAAAGCCATACAGGGCGAAATCATCCCCCACCGCCGACAGCGCCTCACCGAATAGCAACAGACTGTCGGTGATCACATCGATGACCTTGTGTTCGTCATCCAGGTGCGCGTCGGTGGACATCGACAGGTCGGCCAGCAACAGGCAGGCCAGGTCGCGACGGTTCTGCCGCTGTTCCATGAACAAACCGCGCTCGGCGCACTGACCGTGCTGGCGCTCGACGTGAAAGTCGAGCCAGGCCTGCATATCCAGTTCGGAACCCTGGGGTTGCCCCCGCAGCCATTGGCGGTCGTTGCGCAGGTGCTCGAACTGCCGGCGCAGCTTGCGCGCCAGCGGGCTTAATCGCAGCGGCAGGCCCATGGGTTCGGAACCTCGCGGCAGCATCATCTGCAGGCTGACGAAATCAGCCTGCATGCGCTGCTTGCGGTAGTCCCACTCCGGCAGCTTGACGCCCTCGCCGAGCGGAATGTCATCCACGTCGGCTGGCGGCAGGTCGAGATGCAGCTTGAGACCGCCACCCTTGCGCATACGCTGACGCGACATGGCGATTTCGTCGAGGTCTTCGGCAACACGCGAGGCGTCCTCGTTTTCGCTGTCGTCTCCCTGGCGGTCCAGCTCGACATGCTCGGACCAGCTGAACAGGTTTTCCAGGCGGAACAACATCAGCCCGCCCTTGCTGGTGCTGTCCTCGACACGCTTGGCGCGCTTGCGCATGCCCTTCTGCTCGGTCGGCGGCGCCTGCAGGTTGTTGTCCTGGTCCTCTTCGGTGAGCTCGGTGGCTTGCGGCACGCCGAGGTTTTCCGCCGGGTACAGCCACATTGGAAGCGGCCAGGGGGCCACTTCGCTGCGCGGAAACTGCTCGACGCTGCCTGGCTCACGCAGGGCCCGGCAGATCGCACGTTCCAGCGCGGCCTCGGCGCGGGGCAGTGTGTCCGGGTCCGGCCGCAGTTGCAGATGGGCTTCGACCAACCGCTCGTAGCGCGGACGCATGGCGGGGAAACGCTCGAGGATGACCTGCGTCCAGCGTTGATTGTCGCGCGCCCAATGGCGCATCTCGCCCGCCTGCGCTGCGAGCAGCGCCAGCCAACGATAAAGATCCTGGTTGAGTGAAACTTCGGGGTATACGGCAAGATTCTGCGGCAGGCGCAGGTTACTTGCATCGCACCAGGCGACCGGCAATTGCTTGCAGGTGCCGGCGACTTGCTGCAACAGAGTACGGCGCAGCATCAGATCACGTGCGTTGGCCGCCTCGACGCCTATTCCACTGGCGCCACCCATGGCGCGGAACAGGACCGACAGCGGTCGATGCATGCTTTCCAACGAGACGCTGGCTTCCGGAAAGTCCGGACTGGCGCGACGGGTGATGAAACGGTGCCAGACGCTGCCGACCCACTCTTCGACTTCGATGGTAAAGGCCATTGCAATCACTCCGTAGCGTTGTTCAAAAACAACAACGGCCCGCTCATGTCAGCCGGGCCGTTGCTCATGTCGCGATAAAACTCAGGCTGCTGCGACGGCTGCAGACGCGTCAACCGTTACCCGGCCACGCTGTCTGAAGCTGTAGAGGTAGCAGACCAGTCCGATGAAGAAGAACACCCCAGCGATCAGTCGCAACCAGAAGAACACAGCCAGTTGGTCAGTGGTATTCATGAAGGACATCGCTGCCCCATCGGCGGGAATCCGCTGCAACCAGACCTGCACCAGGCCAGCGGCCGTTAGGAACAGGGTGATGGCAACCATCGACACGGTCATCAGCCAGAAGCCCCAGATCTCGATGCGCTGAGCACGGGCATCCGGTGCTTCACCCAGACCACGCAGGCGCGGCATGGCGTAGCTGATCATGGTCATCACGATCATTGCGTAGGCACCGTAGAAGGCCAGGTGGCCATGCGCGGCGGTCAGCTGCGAACCGTGGGTGTAGTAGTTCACCGGAGCCAGGGTATGCAGGAAGCCCCACACGCCAGCACCGAAGAACGCAGTCACGGTAGTACCGATAGCCCAGAGCGCAGCGGCCTTGTTCGGATGCTGACGACGACGACGGCTCACCATGTTCAGCGAGAACAGCACCATGGCGAAGAACGGCAGCGGTTCCAGGGCGGAGAAGATCGAGCCGAGCCACAGCCAGACTTCAGGCGCACCAATCCAGAAGAAGTGGTGACCGGTACCGATGATGCCGGAGATCAGCGCCATGGCAATGATCACGTACAGCCACTTCTCGATCACTTCACGGTCGACGCCAGTGATCTTGATCAGGACGAAGGCCAGCATCGAACCCATGATCAGTTCCCACACGCCTTCAACCCACAGGTGCACCACGAACCACCAGTAGTACTTGTCGCGCGCCAGGTTTTCCGGGTTGTAGAAGGAGAACAGGAAGAATACGGCGAGGCCGATCAGGCCGGTCATCATGACCATGCTGATGGCTGTCTTACGGCCCTTCAGCAGCGTCATGCCAACGTTATAGAGGAAGCCCAGGGCGACCACTACAATGCCGATCTTGGTAATCGTAGGCTGCTCAAGGAACTCCCGACCCATGGTCGGCAACAGGTGGTTGCCGGTCATTTCCGCCAGGCCCGCATAGGGCACGAACAGATAGCCGAGGATTGTCAGCACACCCGCTGCAGCGAACACCCAGAACAGGATGATGGCCAGTTTCGGGCTGTGCAGCTCACGGTCCGCTTCCTCGGGAATGAGGTAGTAGGCCGCGCCCATGAAGCCGAACAGCAGCCAGACAATCAGCAGGTTGGTGTGAACCATCCGCGCTACGTTGAACGGCAGCAGTGGAAACAGGAAGTCACCGATGACGTACTGCAGGCCCATGATCAGGCCGAACAGGATCTGTCCGACGAACAGCATCAGCGCAAACACGAAGTAGGGTTTGGCGACGGCCTGCGATTGGAATTTGAGATGCGGATTCATGATGCTCATCTCTCAGCCCTCCTTGTTTGGCGGCCAGTTATTGGTATCAATCTTCGACGTCCACTTGAGGAATTCGGCCATATCGTCGACTTCCTGCTCGGTCAGATTGAACTGCGGCATCGATCTACGTCCCGGTACACCCAGCGGCTGAGCTTTCATCCAGGCCTGCAAGAAGGGCTTGAAGGCCGCATCCTCACCGCGACGAACGAAAACATTCCCCAGCTCCGGCGCGAAGTAGGCACCCTCACCGAGCAGGCTGTGGCAGCCGATGCAGTTGTTGTTTTCCCAAACCTCTTTGCCTCGCACCACCGCTTCGGTCAGTTCCGACTCGTTGGATCGCTCTGGAAAGGTTTGTTCTGTGTGATAGGTCAGGCCCAGAAACACCAGGAAGAAGAAAACGCTTCCCCCGAAGTAGATATTTCTGGCCATTCCCTTGGTAAAGGTCTCGGACATGGTCGCCTCCTCATGGCGTTGGCGGGGCCATTTTAAGAAGGGAGCTATCGAAACCTGCTTGATGCCGATCAAGAAAAACCTGAACGTGGCACTGGGTCTTTACGGAATCACGGGCACCGGCAGCTGGCCGTGTATCCGGCTAGCTGGTTGCGGGGCTTTGGCGAAAAGGCGAGAGAGAATCGGGTCGAGCGGAGGGGGTTTCAGCGGTGGATGCGTGGCCTGCGAGACGCAGGCCAGACAAGCTGACGGTGCGTGCGAGCAGGTTTCTACCGGCTCGCCATGCAGCCGTTACAGGCTCATCGCCAGCAGGATGCCGCCGGCCATCGCCAGAGGCCAGCCGAGCAGAAGCAAGCGCCAGAGAGGCGGCGCATGGCGCAGCTCCATGAAGCCTTCGGTGATCACCCAGGCCTTAACCAGCGCGACGGCCAGTACGGCGCCTGCGAGCAGCAGTGTCGAACCGGCATTACCAAGCAATACGGTGGCCGTGGACAGGATGGCAAGCGCTAGCCAACAGCCGATCAGCACTTTTGAAGCGGACATCACAACCTCCTCAGTTGATGACGTAGACCAGGGGGAAAAGCAGCACCCAGACCATGTCCACCATGTGCCAGTAGAGCACCCCAGATTCCAGCCCCGCGCATTCATGCACGCTGTAGGCGCGCCGACGGCAGCGTTCGGCCATCCAGCCGAGGATAACCAGGCCCAGCAACACGTGCAGAAAGTGGAAGCCGGTGAGAATCCAATAGAGAGTGAAGAACGTATTGTGCTCAAGCCCCAAGCCAAGTCCGGAAAGGTGGCTGTATTCGTTCAGTTTGAGCACCACGTAGACGCAGGAACTCAACAGCGCACCGAGCAATAGCATCGCTCCCCGTTGCGGCCGCGCCAGACGTACCTGCTCCACCGCCAGGGCAGCCAACAGACCGGAGGTCAGCAGGCTGAGCGTCAGCACCAACCCGATCGAGCTATCCAGAGCCGCGCGGCTTTCACGAAACAGTTCGGGATTGAGCAGTTGGGTAACCGCGAACGCCAGGATCAGAATGGCGAAAACTGTCAGCTCGGCAAGAATGAAGAACCACATCGCCAGATCGCCTGGCAGACGGCGAGACAGGCTGGTGCTATCAACCGAAATAGACATCGACTACATCCATCAGAGCTGCAACGGTTTGCGGATCGTCCGACAGTGGCTCAGCGAGACAAGCCATGCAGGCCTCGCGCGGGCTCATGCCGGAGCGAATCATCCGTGCGGTGAAAATCAGCAAGCGGGTCGAGGCGACTTCTTCGAGGTCATGCTGTTCGAGCCGGCGTAGCGCCTGCCCCAGCTTGACCACTTGCGCCGCCAGAGCGGCATCTACCTGCGCCTCCTTGGCAACGATGCGCTGCTCCTCGGCCTCCGCCGGGTAGTCGAAACGCATGGCGACGAAACGCTGCCGCGTACTCGGTTTCATACCCTTGAGCAGGTTCTGGTAGCCGGGGTTGTAGCTGACCACCAGCATGAAACCCGGCGGCGCTTTCAAGGCTTCGCCGGTGCGCTCGATGAACAGCTCGCGACGATCGTCGGCCAGCGGATGCAGTACCACAGCGGTGTCTTGCCGGGCCTCGACCACTTCGTCCAGGTAGCAGATGCCGCCTTCACGGACGGCGCGAGTCAGCGGGCCATCCTGCCACCAGGTGCCCTGGGAACCGATCAGATGACGACCCACCAGGTCAGCAGCGCTCAGGTCGTCATGACAGGCCACGGTGTACAGCGGCAGGTTCAGCTGGTGTGCCATATGCTGCACGAAGCGGGTCTTGCCGCAGCCGGTTGGGCCCTTGATCAGCACCGGCATGCCGTGCTTCCAGGCCTGTTCAAAGAGCACCTCCTCATTGCCCAGCGACTGGTAGAACGGAGCACCAGTCAAGCTGACAAGGTTCTCGGGCGCATTCATTGGCGATACCTCACTGCAGCGGTGGAATTGACTAACGCCAAACTAATCGTCGCCCCGTCGCACCTCAAGCCGTACGCCAGCGAAGCTTGATTACGGTCAAGCCCGACTGCAAATGGGCTAATACCTCTGCGCAGCCACTCGGCTTGACGCACACTTTTCCCCGTTTTCGCCTGTTCTCTCCGCCCCCGCGACACGGCGTCACGCCTGGGCTATAGCGGATCGACTCTTGATTGCCATCAAGCGCTTCCACCCATAGCCCGCCATAGGATGCAGCCGCACACAGCACGACCCTGGAACTGCCACACCGTTGCCAATAGCAGGAACCGCTCGAAGCGGTCAGAGGAGAAACAGTATGAGCAAACCATTACTGGCGGGCATCATCGCCGGCTTTTCACTGCTCGGCCTGGCAGTTGCCCAGGCTGCAGCGAATCCGGAAAGCGCGGACGCGGCCTACAAGGGTCGAGCGTCGGCCATCGATCCGGCCAGCGCCCAGGTGGTCCACTCGCCCGGCGCGCCGGATTTGAGCGCCGCCGAATTCGAGAAAGCCAAGGAAATCTACTTCCAACGCTGCGCCGGCTGCCACGGTGTGCTGCGCAAGGGTGCCACCGGCAAGCCGCTGACGCCCGAAATCACTCAGGAGCGTGGCCAGGCGTTTCTCGAGGCACTGATCACTTACGGCTCGCCCGCCGGCATGCCGAACTGGGGCACGTCCAATGCGCTGACCAAGGATGAAATCACCTTGATGGCGAAATTCATCCAGCACACCCCGCCGACCCCACCGGAGTGGGGCATGGCGCAGATGAAGGACACCTGGCATGTGCTGGTCAAGCCCGAAGACCGGCCGACGAAGCAAATGAACAAGCTGGATCTGCCCAACCTGTTTTCCGTCACTCTGCGTGACGACGGCAAGATCGCCCTGATCGACGGCAAAACCAAGGAAATCGTCCAGACCATCGACACCGGCTACGCCGTGCATATTTCACGCATGTCCGCTTCCGGTCGCTACTTGTTTGTGATCGGTCGCGACGCGAAGATCGACATGATCGATCTCTGGGCCAAGGAGCCGCTGAAGGTCGCCGAAATCAAGGTCGGCATCGAGGCCCGCTCGGTGGAAACCTCCAAGTTCGAGGGCTACGAGGACAAGTACGTGATTGCTGGCGACTACTGGCCGCCACAGTTCACGATCATGGACGGCGAGACGCTCGAGCCGCTGCAGATCGTCTCCACCCGCGGCATGACTGTCGGCACCCAGGAATACCATCCGGAGCCTCGCGTCGCCGCGATCATCGCCTCCCACGAACACCCGGAGTTCATCGTCAACGTCAAGGAAACCGGCAAGGTCATGCTGGTCAACTACGAAGACATCGACAACCTGTCGACCACCATTATTGGCACCGCACCGTTCCTGCATGACGGCGGTTGGGACGTCAGCCATCGCTACTTCATGACGGCGGCGAACAACTCCAACAAAGTCGCAGTGATCGATTCCAAGGCCCGCAAGCTCGCGGCACTGGTCGACGTCGGCAAGATCCCGCATCCGGGTCGCGGCGCCAACTTCGTGCATCCAGAGTTCGGTCCGGTCTGGGCGACCAGCCACCTGGGTGATGAAACCATTTCGCTGATCGGCACCGATCCGGACAAGCATCCCGACCAGGCCTGGAAAGTGGTCGAAACACTCAAGGGCCAAGGTGGTGGTTCGCTGTTCATCAAGACCCACCCGAAGTCCAACCACATCTATTTGGACACCACCTTCAACCCGGACGCTAAGATTAGCCAGTCCGCTGCTGTATTCAAGATTGACGACCTGGGCGCTGGCTTCACCGTGTTGCCAATCGCCGAGTGGGCCGGAGTGACAGACGGTGCTAAACGTGTCGTGCAACCGGAGTACAACGAAGCGGGTGACGAGGTCTGGTTCTCCGTCTGGAGCGGCCAGGACGAGCAATCGGCCATCGTTGTGGTCGATGACAAGACGTTAAAGCTGAAAAAGGTGATCAAAGACAAGAGGTTGATTACCCCAACCGGTAAATTTAACGTCCATAACACTCAGCACGACGTGTACTGAGTAAAACCGAGGGGGACATCAAGATCCCCCTCTAGCCTTGAGGAAGTAACTCATGAAGAAAATTCTTATTCCACTGCTCGCCCTTGGCGGCGCGATGGTTCTGCAACCCGCCGTGGCTCAGGACGGTGAAGCGCTGTTCAAGAGCAAGCCCTGCGCGGCCTGCCACAGCCTCGACGCCAAGATGGTCGGCCCGGCCTTGAAGGAAGTCGCTGCCAAGTACGCTGGCCAGGAAGGCGCTGCTGACCTGCTCGCCGGTCGCATCAAGAACGGCACCCAAGGTACCTGGGGTCCGATCCCGATGCCGCCAAACGCAGTCACCGACGAAGAAGCCAAAACCCTCGCTGAGTGGGTTTTGAGCCTCAAGTAACACCCAAGGAGGACATCATGTTTCAGTCCCGACATGCAGTATTCGGTTTGGGGCTCAGCCTGATGTCCCTCCTCCCCTTTTCCGCAGCCCTGGCCGACATGCCTACAGTCGCTCGCCAGGTACAGCTCGAACACCTGCTGGTGCAGGACTGCGGCTCCTGCCACGGTCTGCGTATGACCGGCGGCCTTGGCCCGGCACTGACCCTCGATGCCATCGCCGGCAAATCCCGTGAAAGCCTGATCGCCACCGTAACCCACGGTCGGCCCGGCACTGCTATGCCCGGCTGGAATGCCCTGCTCGATGAGCAGGACATCGCCTGGCTGGTCGATCTACTCCTCGAAGGATACCCAAGGCCATGAAGCGTCCATCCCTGTTGCTCGCCGTTGCCAGCCTGCTGCTCGGCGCCTGTGCCCAGCAACCGCTGCGCGGCACCGGTGACCTGGGCGTCGTGGTGGAACGCGCCACCGGTGCTCTGCAAATCATCGAAACCAGCGGCCAGTCGCGGCTGGCGCGTGTCGAGGGCCTGGGCGATCTGTCCCACGCCTCGGTGGTGTTTTCCCGCGACGAGCGCTTCGCCTATGTATTCGGCCGTGACGGCGGCCTGACCAAGGTCGACCTGCTGCGTCAGCGTATCGACCGGCGTGTGGTGCAAGGTGGCAACAGCATCGGCGGCGCCATCAGCCAGGACGGCAAGCTGATCGCGGTGGGTAACTACGAGCCCGGCGGCGTCAAGGTGTTCGACGCCGAAACGCTGGAGCTGGTCGCCGATATTCCCGCCACGCCGCTGGCCGACGGCAGCCGCAATTCGCGCGTGGTCGGCGTGCTCGACGCGCCCGGCCGCCGCTTCATCTACAGCCTGTTCGACACCCATGAAACCTGGCTGCTGGACTTCAGTCAGGGCAACACCCCAGCCATCACCCGCTTCAAAGACATCGGCAAGCAGCCCTACGATGCACTGCTCACGCCGGACGGCCGCTATTACATTGCCGGCCTGTTCGGCGAGGACGGCATGGCCAAGATCGACCTTTGGCATACCGCCCGCGGGGTCGAGCGGATCATCGACGGCTACGGCCGCGGCGAGGAAAAGCTTCCGGTCTACAAGATGCCGCATCTGGAAGGCTGGACCGTGGCCGGTAATCAGACTTTCGTACCCGCAGTCGGCCAGCACCGCGTGCTGGTGATGGATTCGCAGAGCTGGAAGCAGACCGACGCCATCGACGTCGCAGGCCAGCCGATCTTCGTCATGGCGCGGCCGGATGCCCGGCAGATCTGGGTGAACTTCGCCCACCCGGACAATGGCAAGGTGCAAGTCATCGACACTGAAACCCACGAGATCATTGCCCAACTGGAACCCGGCCCCGCCGTGTTGCACATGGAATTCACCGCCCGCGGCGACCAGCTCTGGCTGTCAGTACGCGACGGTAACGAAGTACAGGTCTGGGACCCGTACTCGCTCAAGCTCCTAAAGCGCCTGCCGGCCGACAGTCCAAGCGGCATTTTCTTCAGCAGCCGCGCGCACGAGACGGGGTTGTGACATGCAAATCGACACCCTCAGCCGCCGCCTGATCGACCGCTTCCAGCACGGCATGCCGCTGTGCGCCGAGCCCTATCGCGCCATGGCGGACGCCCTTGAATGCAGCGAGGACGACGTACTGGCTTGCCTCGAACGCCTGGAAAGCAGCGGCGGTCTGTCACGCATCGGCCCTGTGTTTGAACACAGCCGCGCCGGCGCCAGCACCCTGGTGGCCCTCGCCGTACCCGAAGTGCAGCTGGAACGGGTCGCCGAACTGATCAACTGCTACGCCGAGGTGAACCACAACTACCTGCGCGAGCATCATTACAACCTCTGGTTCGTGCTCACCGGGCCGGATCGAGCGCACATCGATGCGCTTTTGGTTGCGATCGAAGCACAAACCGGCCTGATTCCGCTCGATTTGCCCATGCAGACGGCCTACCGCATCGACCTCGGTTTTCCCATTGGAGAAGCGCCATGACGTTACGCCTGAACGACTTCCAGGCAATGCAGCTGCGTCGTCTGCTCGAAGCAGGGCTGCCGCTGGTCGCGCGCCCCTACCAGGTGCTGGCCGAGCGCGTCGGTGCCAGCGAAGAGGCGGTGCTCGAACAGGTCCGCCGCTGGAGCGAGAGCGGGCTGTTTCGTCGCATGGGGCTGGTTATCAAACACCGCGCGCTGGGCTTTCGCGCCAACGCGATGCTAGTGATGGACATCCCCGACGAGCGAGTCGATGAAGTCGGGCACACGCTTGGCCAGGTCGCTGGCGTCAACCTTTGCTATCAGCGCCCTCGGCGGCTGCCGGACTGGCCTTACAACCTGTTCTGCATGGTTCACGGCCGTGAACGCGAGCAGGTGTGCCGCCTGATCGACGACATGCTCGCCGAACACGGTCTGAGCGATGTACCGCATCAGCTGCTGTTCAGCACCCGCGCCTTCAAGCAGTGCGGCGGTCGTTACGCACCGCCCGCTGAGCTGGAGCGCGCCAATGGATGAGTTCGACCGCCGCCTGATCAACCGCCTGCAACATGGCCTGCCGCTGGTCCGTCATCCCTGGCAGGCTCTGGCCGATGAATTGGACGCTGAGCCGCAGGCGCTTCGCGATCGCGTCCAGGCCCTGCTCGAAGATGGCACCCTCACCCGCTTCGGCCCGATGTTCGACATCGAACGCCTCGGCGGCGCCTTCACCCTCGCCGCGCTCTCGGTGCCGGAAGAGCGCTTCGATACGGTCGCCGAAATACTGGCTGCCATGCCTGAAGTGGCCCACAACTACCGCCGCGAACATGCCTGGAACATGTGGTTCGTGCTCGGCTGCGCAACACCGCACGGCATCGCCGAAACCATTAGTCGTATCGAGGTGCAAACCGGCCTGCCGGTGCTCAACCTTCCCAAGGAGGAGACCTACCATGTCGGCCTGCATTTCGCGGTTTGATCCCTCCCAGTTGGCCGAGCTGGCCAAACGTCTGGTAGCGCTCACGGAGGGCGGGTTGCCGCTGGTCGAGGACCCCTGGGGCTGGCTCGCCGAACGGCTGGAAATCAGCGTCGACGACACCCTCACCCTGCTACAGCAGCTTCAGTCCGAAGGCGCCATTCGCCGCATCGCCGCAGTGCCCAACCATTACCGCCTGGGCTATCGCCACAATGGGATGACCGTCTGGAACGTGGACGATGCCGAAATTGCTCGCCTTGGCCCGCTGATCGGCGCGCAAACCTTCGTCAGTCATTGCTATCGCCGCCCTCGCCAGGAGGGCTGGCACTACAACCTGTTCGCCATGGTCCACGGCCGCAGCGCCGAAGAGATTGACGACTACCGCGCGCAGATCCGCGCATTGCTCGGCAACGCCTGCAGCGCCGATGACATGCTGGTCAGCAGCCGCATTCTCAAGAAGACCGGTCTTCGTGTGGCCAGCCGTCGCTAACGCCGCCGTAAAAATCCGCAGGGTGGGCCTCAGCCCGCCCGACGCATCGCCCGAATCGTCAGAGCCGCCATTCGGGGTTGAACAGGTCGAGTACGAAGAAAAGCGTGAAGAATCTCTGCATTACCAGTGCGTACAGGTGGATCTGCCCGGCACTCCAGTACCAGGCGAACCAGTCCGCCCCTTCAATCCACAGGGCTCCGCCCCAACTGATGACCTACTTCCAGAACAAGTTGTTGAGAAGGTAAGCGCAACGAATTCGGGGGTGGTCATCAGCGCGTTCTCAGGAGTCGTTGCGAAGGAGCCTGTAACCCGGCCCAGATGCCTCCTAAGCGGGCGTTCGCGACATTATCGGGGCGGATCTAACGCGTCTGGCGCAGTCCACGAGCAGACGTTTCGTTTGTGACAAAGCCCAGATCGCGCGCGCTTTTGATCAAGGAGTGCATGTCCTTACGAGGACCAAGGCTTTTGTTGTTTCCAGTCAAGGATCGGCCCGTGTCGCTCGGAGATGCTGCGCCTAACAAACCGCGCAACCATGCGTGATGCGGCAGGAGAAACGCTCATGTTGAGAATCAGCCATTACCTGCGTGCCCTCGCCCGGCCCGCCATGCCGGTGCTGGGCGCGCGCAGTTCAGGTGCGAGCCGACCGCCCGTGGTGATCTGGAACCTGCTCCGGCGCTGCAACCTGACCTGCAAACATTGCTATGCCACCTCTGCGGACAGTGTCTTTCGCGACGAACTCGATACGAGCGAAGCGCTGAAGGTCATCGATGACCTGCACGACGCCGGCGTGCGCGTACTGATCCTTTCCGGCGGTGAGCCGCTGCTGCGCGACGACATCTTCGAACTGTCCGAGTACGCGCGTCTGCGTGGCTTCTTTGTCGCGCTGTCGACCAACGGCACGCTGATCGACGAGCAGAACATCGAGCGGATCGCCGCGGCGAAATACGATTATGTGGGCATCAGCATCGACGGCCTGGAAGCGGTGCACGACGACTGGCGCCAGCTCAAGGGCAGCTTCGCCGCCTCCATGCACGCCATCGACCTGTGCCGCGGGCACGGCATCCGCGTCGGCCTGCGCACCACCCTGACGCAGAACAATTACCCGCAGCTGCCGGCCCTGCTGACGCTGATGCGCGAACACGATGTACAGAAATTCTACCTCTCGCACCTCAACTACAGCGGACGCGGCAAGCGCAGCCGCAAGGCCGACGCGCATCACCAGATGACCCGCGATGCCATGAACCAGCTGTTCGAGCAGGCCTGGGACGACGTGCAGAACGGCCGCGAGACCGATTTCGTCAGCGGCAACAACGACGCCGATGCTGTGCTCCTGTTGCAGTGGGTGGAAGCCCGATTGCCGCAACATCGTGAGCGTCTGGAAGGCATGTTGCGTGCCTGGGGCGGGAATGCATCGGGCGCCGGCATTGCCAATATCGACAACATCGGCGATGTGCACCCCGACACCTACTGGTGGCAGCACACGGTCGGTAACGTCCGCCGGCAGTCGTTTCGCGAACTGTGGCTGGACCAGCCCGAACCCCTGCTCAAGGAACTGCGTCAGCACCCGCGCGCCGTGGGCGGTCGTTGTGCCGAATGTCGCTGGCTGCCGATCTGCAACGGCAACACGCGCACCCGCGCCTGGGCCGAGGGCAACCTCTGGGGCGAAGACCCCGGCTGCTACCTCAGCGATCAGGAAATCGGCCTGCCGCAACCCCAGCACATCCCCAGTCTCTCTATTTGATACCGAGCGCGGCCCCGAGGCCGCCCGAGACCTAACGCCGTCTGATGAGATTTTCAGGAGTTCGCATGGATCAGCCAATCACCCTTCCCGCTTCGCTCGGCGCCACGCTAGCCCCAGGTGAAGTTGCCTTGATCGGCGCCGGCCCAGGCGACCCCGGGCTGCTCACGCTGCGGGCGTGGAGCCTGTTGCAGCAGGCCGACGCGGTGGTCTACGACCGCCTGGTCAGCGACGAGCTGATGAAGCTTTTGCCCGCCCGCTGCGCCCGTCACTACGTCGGCAAGACCAGCGGCTACCACAGCCTGCCGCAGCCGCAGATCAACCAGCTACTGGTGGACCTGGCGCAGCAGAACCTGCGCGTGGTACGCCTCAAGGGCGGCGATCCGTTCATCTTCGGCCGCGGCGCGGAAGAACTCGAATACCTGCTCGCCCACGGCATTAATGGCCAGGTGGTTCCGGGTGTAACCGCCGCTGCTGGCTGCAGCGCCTATGCCGGGATTCCGCTGACCCACCGCGATCTGGCGCACTCCTGCCAGTTCATCACCGGCCACTTGCAGGAAGACGGTGCGCTGCAGCTGCCCTGGAGCAGCCTGGTCGAGGGCAAGCAGACCCTGGTGTTCTACATGGGCCTGGCCAGCCTCGGTGAAATCTCGCGCAACCTGATTGCCGCTGGCCTGCCAGTCGACACCCCCGCCGCGCTGATCGGCAACGGCACCCGGCCGGATCAGCAAGTGGTGCGCTGTACCCTGAAACAACTGCCGACGATGGCGCAGCAACAGCAGTTGAAGCCCCCGACGCTCACGGTGATCGGCCAAGTGGTGGGGCTCTTCGCCGGCACCCAGCTGGAATTTCCCGCCCGCCTCTGTGCGGAGTCACAGCCGCAGCCAGCCGTCACGGAGGCCCTATGCGTCTGAGCCCTTTTGCTCTGCTATTGCTCTGCGGTGCCGTTCAGGCCGCACCCGACGCCGTGTCGCTGGAGCAAGCCGGTGCACTCTACGAACAACATTGTCAAAGCTGCCACGGGGTTAACCGTCTCGGTGGCGCCGGGCCTGCATTGCTACCCGAGAGCCTCAGCCGAATCAAACCGGATGAGGCGCGCGCGGTGATTCACAACGGTCGTCCGGCCAGCCAGATGGCGGCTTTCGGCGACCGCCTGAGCAGCGCCCAGATCGACGGGCTGGTCAGCTATCTGTACCAGCCGGCCGTCAGACCACCAACCTGGAGCGATGCCGACATCCGCGCCAGCCACCGCATTCTTACTGACGTCGACGCGCTGCCGAGCACACCACAGCACGGCGCCGATCCGCTCAACTTGTTCGTCGTGGTCGAGGCCGGCAACCATCATGTGCGCGTGCTGGACGGGGATCGCTTCGAGGAGCTGGCCAACTTTCCCTCGCATTTCGCCCTGCATGGCGGGCCGAAATTTTCCCCGGATGGCCGCTTCGTCTATTTCGCCTCGCGTGATGGCTGGATCAGTGTCTACGACCTGCACAACCTGACCATGATTGCCGAGGTCCGCGCCGGGCTGAACACCCGCAACCTGGCCGTCAGCAACGACGGTCGCTGGGTACTGGTGGGCAATTACCTGCCGGGTAATCTGGTCTTGCTGGATGCACGCGACCTGTCGTTGGTCAAACACATCCCGACCCTGGGTGCAGACGGCAGCCAATCGCGGGTCAGTGCCGTTTACACGGCCCCGCCGCGTGACAGTTTCGTGGTGGCACTGAAGGATGTGAAGGAAGCCTGGGAACTGTCCTACGCCGGCGAGCCGGACTTCCAGCCACGTCGCATCGAAGCCGCTGACTTCCTCGACGACTTTTCCTTCACCCCGGATTACCGTTATCTCCTGGCCACCTCGCGCAAGGCGCTCGGTGGGCAGGTCATCGATCTGGACACCGGCAAGGCGGTCACCGACATTCCGTTGCCGGGCATGCCGCACCTGGGCTCCGGCATCTACTGGAAACGCAACGGTGATTGGGTATTCGCCACCCCCAACGTGAGCAAGGGGTTGATTTCCGTACTCGATCTGCAGAGCTGGAAACTGATCAAGGAAATCCCCACCGAAGGGCCGGGGTTCTTCATGCGCAGTCACCTGAACTCGCCCTATGCCTGGACCGACGTGTTCTTCGGCCCCAACAACGAGGCGGTGCATCTGATCGACAAGCAGACCCTGGAGGTCGCCCACACGCTGCGCCCGATGCCGGGCAAGAACGCTGCACACGTCGAGTTCACCAACGACGGTCGTTACGCGCTGCTCAGCGTCTGGGACACCGATGGCGCGCTGATCGTCTACGACGCCAGCACCCTGGAGGAGGTCAAACGCATCCCGATGAACAAGCCATCCGGCAAGTACAACGTCGGCAACAAGATCGAGTTTGCCGAAGGCACCTCACACTGACCACGTCCTCCGAGCTGCCGGCCATCGGCAGCCTCGGAGGGTAGGCTTCAGCCCACCACAACACAGCTCGGGACACCAGGCGCTGACAAGCGCTTGTATGAACATCCGAACGGAAGCGGCGAGCTTAAGCCCCCCGCGACTGTCAGCGCCGGGGCTATCGCACAGCTGATTCGCTTTCAACATTGATTCCAACCTGCTTTCATATCACCCCCTTTGATATGAGTGGTCTATTGCCATGGACATCGATCTCGCCCGCACCTTTCTCGAGATCATTCGCAGCGGCAGCTTCATCGCCACCGCCGAGCGACTGCATATCACCCAAACAGCCGTGACCGCCCGGATTCGCAGCCTGGAAACGCAACTCAGCTGCCGGCTCTTCGTGCGCAACCGTGCTGGCGCACGGCTGACCACTGACGGCGAGCGCTTCGTCGCCTACGCCACGCAGCTGGTGCAGACGTGGGAGACAGCCCGGCGCGATCTGCCGCTGCCGCGTGGTTACGACAAGGTGCTGTCGCTCGGCGCCGAGGTGAGCCTGTGCAATCCACTGATGCTCGCCTGGGTCCAGCGGCTACGCCAGGCGATGCCTGATCACGCGCTACGCAACGAGGTGGCCAGCGACGATGAGCTGCAAAAGCAACTCGACCTGGGTGCGCTGGATGCGGCACTGGTGCACCAACCCGAGTACTGGCCGGGACTGCAGGTAGAGCAACTGCTCGAGGAAAAGCTCATCCAGGTGGTGCATGCGACCAATCCGGACCCCTATCTCTATGTCGACTGGGGCCCCGCGTTTCGGCAGCAGCACGATCTTTCCCTGCCGGCGCACATGCGCGCCGCGTTGTCGTTCAGCCTGGGCCCGCTGGCACTGCAATATCTGGTGCAATGCGGTGGCCGTGGCTACTTCCGCACGCGGGTAGTGCAGCGTTATCTGGATGAAGGCTTGCTCATGCGCGTCGAGCGTGCGCCGGAATTCAGCTACCCAATCTATCTGGTCTATTCACGTGCGGCACAGTCCCCGGCTCTGTTCAAAGCGCTCGAACTGCTACGCGAAGTGGCCCAAGACGACTACGACTGGTCGCGCTGGAACTACGAGATCTGAGCCAGACGAAGCTAGCAAGACGTTGGGACAACCACGGTTGTTGTAAACCAGCGCAGCGGCGATCGGCAGCAGCGAGTTGCAGGCCACCGGGAGCAGCAGGCCATACCCCAATTCGCTAATCCCTGGCCCACCGATAGCAGCGACCATCACCAGCGCACCGCTCGGCGGATGCATGTAGCGCAGCAGGAACAGACAGGCGATAGCCAAGCACACCGCCAGCACCGCCGCCGCAACGGGCGGCAGGCGCTCGCACCCAGGGCGATGCCGATGGTCACGGCAATGAGGTTGCCACCGAGCACCGACCGGGGTTGGGCGAAGGGACTCGACGCAGCACTGAAGAGGATCAACGCCGAGGCGCCGGCTGGCGCGACGATGTGCAGCGCTTCAGTCGGGTAAGTGCTTCAACCAGTTCCGATAAAGCGCGGCGATCAGATCGGTCTGGGTGATCATGCCCACCAGGCGCTGCTGGTCGTCCACCACGGGAAGGCAATGCAGGCCGCGATCGGAGAGCATGAATACCAGGTCGACCATGTGGGTGTCTTCGGTCACCGAGACGACCGGCGTGCTCATGATCGTGCGCAGATGGACGCCGCGCAGGAATTTCAGCTGGCCGAAATTAATCCGCGCCGACGCCGGCCGAAAGTGCTTGAGCAGATCGACCAGGGTCACGATGCCGACCAGCTCGTGGCTGTCTGGCTGCAGTACCGGCAAGGAATGCAGACGGTGCTCGCGCAAGCTCTGCCAGGCGCGCTGGATGGTGCAATCCGGCGTGCTCCAGTAGAGGTCGCGGGACATGATGTCGGCCGCAGTGATTTCGCCCATGCTGCGCCGCAATGCGTGCTTCTCAGTCTGCTTGATCAGTTGAGCGAGGTCATCGCGCGTGATGTCCACGTACTCGCCGAAATCCACCAGGGCCCGCTCGACGTCGTCTTCGCTGAAGCTCATGCGCTCGCTGGGCAAGGGGTCCTGGGTGTGATGAAGGTTACCCTTGGGCAGGCGCGGTTTCGGATAGGGGTGACCACTGAGGTTGTTGTAGATCAGCGCAACCGTCACCAGCAGCAACGAGTTGAATGCCACCGGGTAGAGCAGCTGGAATCCGTACACATGCAGCTCCGGACCACCAACAACCGCCACCAGTGCCAGCGCTGCACCCGGCGGATGCAGACAGCGCAAGCCGAACAGGCAGATGATCGCCAGCGCGCCGGCCAGGCCGGCCGCTAGCGCCATAGACAATGGGCTGGCACCCATCGCGATACCGATGGCAGTTGCCAAAAGGCTGCCGACGATCACCGACCATGGCTGGGCAAAGGGGCTCGACGGGGCCACGAACAGCAGCACTGCGGACGCAGCCGCCGGCGCGGCCAGCGGCAGAGCGACAGACATTCCGAAGACCCAGGCGCTGAGCGGAATGACCAGCAGCAAAGCCAGGCCAATGCCCGTTGCGGCGCGCAACCACTCAACGGGACGCGCTGAAAAAGGCGTGGGCGCAAAGGATCGACACCACTCTAAAAGGCGTTCCTGCATGGTTCCTGCTTGCGTTGAGTCGGTCGGCCCCGCCCACATCCAAGCGTTTGGACATGGCGGGCGGTGTCAGCCGATCAGAGGAGGTCTAAGGCCTCAAATAGAGACCCAGATCGAATCGGGCGCACATTGTCGGCGCGCCCGGGGCTCAACGCTAATGAATAGTATTGATGCTTTGCTGCAGTATTTTTGCTAGCAAGACGGCGGATGAGCCTGTGTCACCCATAGCACACAGGCTAACGCGGCTCACTTTGACGGTATAACCAGAGAAAAACGGCTTACTGAACAGTGCTAGCATGCTTCGCTAACGGTAAATTTCGCCTCTTTCTCATGCTCGCCGATTAACGCCGCCACGATGCGCATCACTTCAAGATTCGCCTCTTCCATCTCGCTCATATGGGCAAGCGCGTCTTCCAGCGCCTGTCGGCGAAACGCCTCGATGGCCTGCTGCCCCTGATCATGCACGGCCGTATGCGGACGCTCGATCTGCTGAAAATGCTCCAGCCGGTGCATGCCGCGATTGGCCTCCCCGTAGTACCAGCGACCGAAGCGACACTCACGCTCGCTGGGCAGAACCGCCGCATTCTGGCTGTCCGAGCCAAGCACCTGGTTGTAGACGACGAACTTCAGCGACAGCTCATCGAGGTTGGCCAGTTCAATTCCGGCACGGAACGAGGAACGCTCGATGCCGTGACGCATGTCGCCCGACAACTTGTGCAGGTGCTGCATGGCCGCCATGGCCAGTTCGGTGGTATGGCTGAACCCCTGCGCCAGACTGCCTTGAACCTGGATATAAGCGTGAACACTGGCGATCTCGGTCTGCACTTCGGAGATTTTCTTGACGATGTCGGCAGTGGCCAGTGCGGTCTTTTCCGCAAGCGTGCGGATTTCCCCTGCGACCACGGCGAAACCGCGACCTGCGTCACCAGCCCGCGCCGCTTCGATGGCGGCATTGAGGGCGAGCAGGTTTGTCTGGCTGGCGATGCCGCTGATGAGATCGACGATGCCGTTGATCTGTTGCGAGTGGGCGGCAAGGGCGTCGACCTGCTGCGAAGCCTGATTAAGCCCGCTTTCCATATCGACCGCCTTGCTCTGCAGCTCGCCGAAATGCTGCTGGTTGCTCAGCGCTGCGTTGGCGACCTGCTCGGCCTGTGTGCGGTTTTCGCCGAGCTGGCCGGTGAGGTATTCGAACGAGTCGCCTAGATGCCCGACCGAATGGCTGAAGCGCACCAGATTGCCGGCAACGCCTCGGTAATAGTCCAGCTGACGTTGTCCGTTGGCGCCGGCGGCGCTGGCCGCGGCTGCCTGCGCCTCCAGCACAGCGATACGCGCGGCTTGCTCCGCGCAGGTTCGCTGCAACTGATCACGCTCCTGCTGCAGCTCAAGGGCGGCTCGTTTCCATCTGAAAAACATGGTCTGCCTCGCGGGTTCAGTTAAGTAAGCGTGTAACCGTTGTCGACCACCCAATCCTGGCCGTATACGCCACGTGCTCCCTGCGAGAGCTGGAACAGGATGACGTTGGCCACCGCGGCGGACTCAAGAAAATGTCCGGGCAGCAAACGCTGGGTGACACCTTCGGCTACCTGCTCCAGCTGTTCATTGGCCAGCCCCAGCGTACCCCAGATCGCGGTAGCGGTCGGCCCTGGCGAGACCACATTGATGCGCAGGTTCAACGGTGCAAACTCCACCGCCAGGGTGCGAGCATGGGCGACCAGTGCGGCTTTGCTGGCGATATAGGCAGCCAGCCCCGGAAAGGTACTGCGCGTGAGGAAGGTGCCGACGAACACCACCGACGCCGGCTTGGCCAGTTCGCCGCGCAGCACCCCAAGCGTATTCAGCGCGCCGGCTCCGTTTACGGTCCATTGGCGATCGAAGCAGGCCACGTCAAGACTGTCACCCAGCTCAGCGATGCCGGCGTTCGGCACCAGATAGTCCACCGGGCCCAGCTCCGCGGCTCGACGCGCCAGCAGCTGCAGGTCATCGGCTGAGGTCACATCGCCAGCGATCCAGTGCAGGTGCTCCGGGTAGATTTCGACCAGCTGTGCCAAACCGCCCAGACTACGCGACATCGCCAACACGCGCGCGCCGCGCTGCAGCAATGCAGTGCACAGCGCCAGCCCGATCCCGGAACTGGCACCGGTAACGACGGCCAGGCGTTCATTGAATTCATTTTTCATCATCATCTCCGATGCCGGCGCTCGCCGAGCCGCAGGCTGCCCGTCCCGGAATAGGCAGGCAGCATTTTCGTTAGGGTGAAACGGGATAAGTGGTTTGCTCAGCGACTAGCCCGGGTGGCCATCGACCCGCGCAGCTACCAGCATCGGCGCATAGCGCCAGACATATAAGGCGAAAGCCAGAGCCCAGCAGATCGCCGCGAGCCACAGCCCGAGCAATGGCCATTCGGTGATTAGAAACACCCGTGAAGCGGCGCCCAGGTTGAACAGCACGAAGGCACCGACGATGCCAGGCGGCAACTGCAACGGTCGCCCGGTATGGCCGAGCGTGACGCGAGCGATCATCGCCAGGATCAAGCCGCTCATGGAGCCGACCGACAGTGCGTGCAACGCTGAACTGGAGCTTTCCAGCACGCCGAAATTCCACAGGGCCAGACCGGTTGCCGCGACCACTAGCCAGAGCATGGCCAGGTGCAGCGACCACAGCAGCGGCACGCGCCAGATGCCGGCGTCGTACCAGCGTGCCAGCCGCAACAGGTGCCCCACGGCGATGGCGAGAAACAGCACGCCAAGCGCGACATGTTGCTGCAACGCAACGCTGACGGCGTAGAGCGCGGCAATCAGACCGGTTCCCACCAGCAGTGCCACGTCCAACCACAGCCATGGTTTGACCGCTTCGGTGTGGCCGAGACCACGCTGGGTAAAGAAGGGAATCACCCGTCCGCCGATAATGGCCATCAGCGCCGCCACCAGCCATAGCCCAGCGAGTACGCCCTGGCGCTGCAAGCCATCGTCGCCCAGCGCCACTCCGCAAAGTACCAGTACATCAGCGCCAATCATGAGGCTAAGCACGGCGATGATCGGGTAGTTGCGCTTCTGCCTGACCACCCAGAGCATGCGCCCCATCAGCCCGGCCACACCCAGCATGAACAGCAGATCCAGTGGAATCAGCAAAGCCACCGGCAACCCGAACAGCCAGCCGAGACGGGCCAGCAGCCAGACCACGGCCAGCGCTATCAACTTGTTACCCGAAACGCCAGGCTGGCCGGTCCAGGTCTGCCCCGCTGTCAGCAAGAAACCGGCAACGATCGCCATGGCAAAGCCGAACAGCATCTCGTGACGGTGCCAGGACAGCCAGCCGCCGGTTGGCTGGAAACCCGGCCACAAGCCTGTCCACGCGGCGATCCACAAAGGAATCGCCAGCATCGCGAAGAGACTGCCACCGAGGAAAAACGGGCGAAAGGCGAGCCGCCACATGGGCGGAATACTCAAGGCTTTTCGCCGATCGATAACTTGCACAAAGGCCTCCTGAGCTTTTTCGTATCTGCCGGGAGGAAGATCCCTCCGGTCAGAACAGTGATCGCTCCGGAATCACGGAGCCATGCCTACTTTTTACAGGTTAGAGGGCTCTGGCAGACTTGATTGCAATCATCTTTTTTTCGAGGGAGTGCGGCTGCGATCACCGGCGGGTGTGGGTGAACTCAGGAGTGAGGCAGCGCGAACCGGTGCGAACGGCCAATGGCGAGGTTGGATCGTGCACCGCCCGGCGGCCGGTAGGGTGGATCACGCTTTACCGAACCACCCTACCGGAGCCTGGTGGATGTAAAGCGACGTCCACCCTACGGCGCGGTGGTGCGAGGGAGGTGGATCGCTATTTAGCCTCGTGCTTGACCGTTTCGGCCGACGCGGCGTTATCACCATCGCTCATGGATCTGCGGAAGCCACTGATGGCGCCGCCGAGATCGGAGCCCAGGCCGCGCAGGCGCTTGGTGCCGAACAGCATGACCACAATCAGCAGTACGATCATGAGTTGCCAGATGCTGATGCCCATCATTTCAAATACCTCATCGAGTTGTTGGTTGCGGCCTAGTGGCCGGCGTGAGCCTGTTGATGGCCGGGCATGTCGTGAGCCATGCCGGACGATTGTTGGAGCACCGATTGATCAATGTCCTCGAAGCGCAGCACCCGGCCGCCGTGCATGGCTGCCAGCGACTTGGCCGCGGACTCGTCAGCGAAGGTGGCCAGCACCACACCCATCGCGCCCTTGAGCGACGTACCCGCGACATAGTAGGCGCTGGTGGCATCAATCAGGTATTGGTCATCCGGGTTCTCCCAGGTGGAACGGCCCATGTCGTGCACGTAGAGCTTGGCATCGAGCATGCGGTTTTCCGGTTGCAGCCACCAGCCGAGCATCTCTGCGGTGGAACAGAATTTACGTACCCCGCCTTTTTCCACCGCCTGCCCCTTGGGCCCCGGGAAGTCGCTGATCACCATGCCGCAGACATGGCATTCATCGCTGCTGTGAAAAGCGACGGGCTCGAGCAACTGCTCGCTCTGCTCGGCCTCGTTACAAGCGGCCAGGCCTAGCATCAGTGCAGCGGTAACCAGCACGCGTGACGCTCTGTATAGCGTATGCATCATTACAGTTTCCTTTTCCATGGTCATGCGGGACGACGGCGGAACACACCATAGGCCAGCAGCAGTGAAACACCTACCCAGAGCAACAGGCACAACCAGAGCGCAGCGGCCGGCAGCGGTAGATCGCTACCCAGCGCCATCACGCCCATGGCGTTGCCGCCCTCAAAGCCGGACAGGTTGATCAAACGGTAGATGTCGGCCGGGTTCAGCAGCAACAGCCAGGGCAACAGCTCGGGGTTGAACTTGCCTTCGCTGAGCACCAACAGCGCCAGCAACACCAGATCGAACACCAGCACGAAGAGGAACCAGACCCCGAGCGCCAGGCCTGCCGCACTGGATTTCTCGCTGACCTTACTGCTCAGCACATAGGCCAGGGCGAGGAACACCCAACCGAGCAGCGTCGAGGAGATCATGAAGCGGCCAAAGGCCCAGAGCAGCAGACCGATTTCAATGTTTTCCACCAGCGCGGCGATGGCCAGCATGGCGCAGCCGAAGCCGATCAGCACCGCCAGTGCCAGGATCAACCCATGGCCGACAAACTTACCCAGCAGGATCTGGCCGCGCCCCAGCGGATAGGTGAGCAACAGCATCAGCGTGCCGCCCTCGTCCTCGCCAACAATGGCGTCGTAGGCCAGCAACAGTGCGATCAGCGGCATCAGAAAGGTCGCTAGGCTCGCCAGGCTGGCGATGGTCGCCGGAATCGAGGTAAAGCCCAGCTGTCCGGACGCCGCTGCGCCGAGCCAGGCAATGCCCACCGCCAGTACCGCGAATAACAGGCTGATGGCCAGCAACCAACGGTTGCGTAGACCATCGCTGAACTCCTTGCGGGCAATGTTCCAGATCTGGTTCATAGCGTGCCCTCCGCCGTACGCACATCGCCAGCGCGCTGCATGTAGTAGCGATACAAGTCCTCCAGTGACGGCTGGTGGATCTCGATGTCATCCGGCTCGCTTTCGCCAAGCAATTCGCGTAGCAGCGGCAGCTTGTGGCCATTGATGGCCGACACCTCGACGCTGCGCTCGCCCAACGCGCGTGCGCTATGGCCGGCGGCGTCCCAGCGCTGCAACCAGCCGGCGCTGTCGCCGATACCACTGGCCCGGATGCGCACCGGCAGCCCGGCCTCGACGCGCAGCTGCGCCAGACTGCCGACCGCCTGCAGTTGGCCCTTGGCCAGAATCGCCGCCCGATTGATATGGGCCTCGACGCCAGGCAGCACATGCGAGCAGAGGATGACGCTGGTGCCGCGCTGGCGCATCCGATCGATCAGTTGATAGAGGTCGCCGGTGGCGATGGGATCCAGCCCCACGGTGGGCTCATCCAGCAGCAGCAGGCGTGGCTCGCCTAGCAGTGCTTGAGCCAAGCCGAGGCGCTGGCGCATCCCTTTGGAATAGGTCTTCACTCGGCGCTCAGCGGCGTGGGACAGACCGACCTGCTCCAGCAATTCGTCCACTTGCGACAGTGACGCGCCTTTCAGTCGGGCAAAATGGCGCAACGTCTCGCGGCCACTGAGCTGCGGATAGAACGTTACGTTTTCCGGCAGGTATCCCAGCTGGCGACGGACCTCGGGATCCTGGGGTGCCCGGCCGAGCACACGCACCTGCCCTTCGCTAGGCGAAAGCAGACCGAGGATCAACTTCATGCTGGTGGTCTTGCCGGCGCCGTTGTGGCCGAACAGACCCAGCACCTCGCCCTCGCCAAGGGTCAGATTCAGATCATGCAGCACGGTCATGCTGCCGTAACGCTGGTTCACGCCCTGGATGTCTACTGCGCTCATGGCGTTGGCTCCTGCGTTTTACTTATCAATGGTTCGGTTGGCGGCTCCATCAGCGGGTGGCTGTCCTGGACGCCGGGCGACTTGATCACCGGGAAGGCGCGCTGGACCCAGCGCAACACTTCGATACTCGGGCTGTTCATCAGCAGTCGCACCTGCGGGTAAAGCCACAACAGGCGGTCGACGTTGTCGTTGGGCTCGTAAGCCACGTCACCCAACCCGTCGCTGTTGCGGTCCCAGCCGAGGTAGTCGCTCCAGTAGTTGCCACGGCCGTCGATGGACCATTCCTGCGTACGGGTGGCCACGTACTTGACCTGCTGCTGGTTGCCGATGAAGGCATTGCCGGAGATGCGGTTGTCTTCCGAGCCAGCAGTCAGGTGAATGCCCAACGCGCTCTTCTCGAAGCGGTTGCCTTCGATGGTGTTGAACAACGAGTTGTAGATGAACAGTGCCTTGCCCTCGGCACCGGAGATCATGCTGTCGCCGGTCGAGCCGCTGCGCACGTCGCTGACGACATTGTCGCGGATGGTCGAATAGGTGATGTAGTTCATCAGGACGCCGTAGTTCTCATCCTGCTCGGAGCGGTTGCCGATCACGGTCAGCTTGCGGCTTTGCATCAGCGCGTAGCCCGTACGGGTGCGACGGGTGATGTTGCCGATCACGCTGTTGTCGTTGGCAAACATGTAGTGCACGCCGTAGCGCAGATCCTCCAGCACGTTACCTTCGATATGGTTGCCGTTGGAGGTATCGATGTAGATGCCGTCCCGGGTGTTGCGCACCTGATTATCGATGATCCGCGCACCGCTTACCGCGTAGAGATGGATGCCATTACCGCGATCCTGGGAGCGAACACTCTTGTCGCCGTCGATCTGGTTGCCGATCAGGCTCACATCTTTCGAACCATCGACCCAGACACCAAAGCCGGCGCCACGCAGTCGGTTGTTGCGGATAACCACGCGCTGCGCCTTCGGCTGAATGAAGATAGCCGAGTTCATCGCCGTGAGATCGCGTCCCCAATCGAGCAAGGTGCAGCCGTCAACGGTTACATCCGGCGCCTCGATCAGCAGCCCGTTGCCCTCGCCGCCTGCCTGCAATACCGCACCGGGTTCGCAGTACAGCTCCATGGACTGGTCGATGCTGAACTGGCCGGTGTACTCGCCTGCGGGCAGACGCCAACGGTTGGCGCCTTCCGGCTTGAGCGGCAAGGTAGAAATGGGTTGCGGGGCCGCCTGAGCCACCCCGCAGAATAGGGCCAGCAGCAAGGCTGCCAGCGGTTGAAGCTTGGATGTCGCCTGAGATCTGAGCACTGCGTTGTTCCTCTTCAGCTTCCAGGCAGATGAAAAGGGCGGGAGCCGAACCTCTGCTCCCGCCCGGTCGCGTTACGCCGGCTCGACCAGCATGCGACCGACCATTTCCATATGCAACGCGTGGCAGAACCAGCTGCAGTAATACCAATGCAGGCCGGGCTTGTCGGCCGTAAAGGTAATGGATGAGGTCTGCTGCGGGCTGATTTCCATGCTCGCGCCGTGGTTGGTCATGACGAAACCGTGGGACACGTCCTCGATCTGATCGATGTTGGTGATGGTCACGGTGACCTCATCGCCCTGCTTGACGGTGAACTCGGTCATGCCATAGGTCGGAGCCATGGAGGTCATGTACACCCGCACCTTCTTGCCATCGCGGATGACCTTGTTGTCGGTCTCCAGCTTGACGCCGTCTTTCTTCGCCATCTCAACGGTCGGCGCAAAGAACGGATCGTTACGGTCCCAGATCTTCTTCGGCTTGATCTGGTCACGACGAGCCAGGATGCAGTCGTGCGGTTCGGCATAAGTCGGGCCGTCATGCACCAGCTTCATTTCGTCGCCAGAAATATCGATCAGCTGGTCGTTCTCCGGGTGCAGCGGGCCGGTCGGCAGGAAGCGGTCCTTGGAGAATTTGCACAGCGCGACCAGCCACTTGCCATCGGCTTCGCTGGTTTCGGTCAGCGAGGCGTGGATGTGGCCCGGCTGGTACTGCACGTCGAGCTTCTGCTTGATGTAGTTGACCTTCTCGCCCTTGTAGGCGCGCACCGCATCGGCCATGTTCCACTTCACCACCTGGCTGTCGATGAACAGCGTGGTGTAGGCATTGCCGCGACCGTCGAAGGTGGTGTGCAGCGGGCCGAGGCCCAGCTCCGGCTCGGCGGCGACCACGTCGCGCGGGTCCTTCAGCTTGTCGTCGAACAGATCATCGAGTTTGGCGATCTCGATCATGGTGACGGTCGGCGACAGCTTGCCGGCGGCGATGAAGTATTTGCCGTCAGACGAGGTGTTGCAGCCGTGCGGGTTCTTCGGCACGGGAATGTAGCGAGTCAGTTCTGATCCGGCACGGCCATCGACCACAGGCACCTTGGAGTCGCCCAGCGTGGTGAACTTGCCTGCCTTGATCGCGGCTTCGATACGCGGGATGTTGTAGACCACCACCCAGTCGCGCTCGTTACGCATCATGCCGCCCAGGTCGTAGGCCTTCTCCGAGTTGTAGCAGGTGGAGGCGGCGTACTTGCCGGTGTAGTCGGCATCAGTGTTGTCGAGGTTACCGTCGACGATGACCTGGAAGGCCATTTCCATCTTCTCGGCATCGATGACGTTGAACATGGTGTAGCTGTTCTCGGCCTGCAGATCGAACGAGCTGCCGTCGTTCGGGTGCGGGATAACGAACTCGGCGTTGGCGAACACGTACTTGGTGTGCGGCACCTTCTGCAGACGCAGGCCGTGAATCGCCTGGACGTTTGGCACGGTGATCATCTTGTCGCACTTCATGATGTCCAGACGGATACGCGCGACGCGGCTGTTGGCCTTGTCGTTGATGAACAGGTACTTGCCGTCGTACTTGCCGTCGGTCATCGAGATGTGCGGGTGGTGACAGTCGCCGTTCAGGAACTTGGCACTCTCACCCATGATGTGCTTGCTTTCGTTGGTCAGGCCCCAACCGGTCGCCGAGTCGATGTTGAATACCGGGATGCGCATCAGCTCGCGCATCGATGGCACGCCTACCACGCGCACTTCGCCCTGGTGACCGCCCGACCAGAAGCCGTAGTAGTCGTCCAGCTCGCCCGGCGCGACGTGAATTTTCGACTGTGCGTCCTTGACCGCTGCGGCCCAGGTCTCACGGCTCATTACCGCACCGCCGAAGGCAGTCGCTGCAACGGCGGCGCCAGTCAGGGCGCTGGCGCCCAGGAAGCCGCGACGGCTCAAGCCATTCTTTTCCAGCGTTTCGGGGGTGTTCTTGCTCTTGTCGCTCATGGGGTATTGCTCCTTATCGTGTACAGACAGGTCAAACGATCGGTTGAGAGCGCTCGCGATCAGGCGTGTCGCTCTGCGGGTCTACCACTTGCACTACAGGGATCAGCGTTGGGCCAGCCGGGGCTTTCTTGCCGCGTTTGCTGCGCTTGTTCTTCACGATCAGCGGCGGGCACTTGTTTTCGTTGTGATAGGTCATCTGGCAATCGAGGCAGTAGTGGCACTCGTTGTGATTGATGTGCCCGTCCGGGTGAATCGCCTGGACTTCGCATTCGTTGGCACAAACCTGACAAGGATTGCCGCACTCCTTGCGCCGCTTGAGCCAGTCGAACAGACGGAAGCGCCCTGTGATCGCCAGTCCCGCGCCCAGGGGGCAGACGTAGCGGCAGTAGACCTTGCGGGTAAAGATGTTGATCGCGAGCAACGCCACCGCGTACACCACGAACCACCACTGACGATCGAACTTGAGGGTAATCGCCGTCTTGAACGGCTCCACTTCGGCGGCCTGCTCGGCTACCGTCATCGACTCCAGCGAGATACCGAACAGCACCAGCAGCACGATGTACTTGATCGCCCAGAGCCGCTCATGGATGGCGAACGGCACATCGTATTGAGGAATCTTGAACTTGCGCGCGGCCTCGTTGATCAGCTCCTGCAGCGCACCGAAGGGGCATAGCCAACCGCAGAAGACGCCACGGCCCCATAGCAGAATGCTGGCCGCGGTGAACACCCAGAGGATGAAGATAACCGGATCGGTGAGGAACAGCTCCCAGCGGAAGTCCTGCACCAGCGCATGCACGAAGGTCAGCACGTTGACCACCGACAGCTGCCCCAAGGCATACCAGCCGATGAACACCACGGTGAAAATCAGGTAGCCGTGGCGCAGCTTTTTCAGGAAGTTGGGGTGCTGGGTGAGCTTGTCCTGCATGAACAGAATGACGGTCAGCAGAAGCAGCGCAGCCAGGATCACGCCAATCTGAAAGCTCTGCTGATACCAGATGTTCACCCACATCGGACGGTTGGCTTCCTCGATGGCGGCTAGCTCGTCAGCGGTCGGTTGCGGGCGCTCGATGTATTGCTCGGGCATCTGATAAGGCAGTTCGAAGCTGGTGAACATGCCGCTGACCGGGCCGGTCTGGCGGCGCACCAGCAGCTCCAGCGTCCAGGGCGAGCCGGGATCAAACGCCGAATGCTCACGGATGATGAACACCGCCATTTCGCTGAAATCCGGCATGCCTTCGGCGTATACGTCGTCGAGCCGCTGGAAGTCCATGTCGCGGAAGCTGATCACGTTGCCGAACTGGCGCAGCTGCACCCGATCGAAGATGCCACCGCGCACATAGCCCGAGCCCTTGAACGAGTACTCGCCACTGCCCATGACCGCGACGGCGTGCTCGCCTGGCTTGAGCTCCTTCATCAGATCGGCGAAGTGCGAATCGCCGAGCAGCGCCCGCCCGATGGTTGGAGGGTTCAGGTGAGTGGCGTAGAGATCGATGAAGGTCTCGTCGACTTCATCCGGCGCAGCCTCGTCGATGCCTTCGGCTTCGGTGCCTTTGAATGCCTGATCGATGTCGCCCTTGGTCAGGTGCAGGCGACGGATCGCCCCGTTGCCGGTCAGCTCGCTCCAGGTCGCTGACTCGTAGAAATCCTCGCGAACGGTGGCCGGCTTCTGTGCCAGCCCGGCGTTGTCTTCCACCAGGCCCAGTGACACCGCGACGTCGTGCGCGGCGCGCATGACGATCTCGTTGACCACCATGACGGTGACAGTCGCACCGGTAACCGCGTCGACAGTGACCGCATTCTTGTCCCTGGACCGGCCGACCACGACCCGCTGATCGACCTTGATGCCGCGGTACTTGGCGTTGAAGGCGTGCAGCTCTTCTTCAGGGATGCCGATAAGCAGGATCGGCTCATGGTGCTCGAGCACGTAGGCATCGACGATCACACCCTGCGGGTCGAGCAGCACCTGCATGTTGATCGGCTTGCCGGAGTAAGCCGGAATATCCACCACATTGATGGACTGGAAGGCGTAGCCCAGTACTTCATCGCCCTGGGTGAGCGTGCGCACTTGGTACTCGCCTTCGGCCGCTGAAACGCTGGCGTCCGGGAAGAACTGTTCGATGCGCTGTTGCGCGACGTCGTATTCCTTGGCGTGGGTGAACGTGCTGAGCATCAGCGCCAGCAGCAGGACGAAGCCGAGCCCCCATGCGCCTCTAGTGCCAGCTGCGAAAGAGAGAAAGAACTTCATAAGCTACCTACTTAATGTTGCGAATATGGGCCGATAGTAGGCGCGCGCGACCATCGCGTCACTTGATGTTTATCAAGATCTACCGGGTAACCCTGATTGCATTGAGCCACGTCAACGCGATGGTTGGCAGCGACAAGAATCGGACGGCCGCCACCAGGTTAATCCACTTGCCACAAAGCCTATAACAGACCGAAGCGGCAAATGTGCCGCTGGTCGATTTACCTGCCGGATGAGCCCAGCGGCGTGCCGCGCCAACCGGCTCCGCGGGCTCATACACGATCGATCTTGAGACGTTCGGTGCGCTGATGCGTAGCGTGGATTGCGCTGCACTAATCCACCAAACAGGCCCTCGCGGGCAGAAGGCGGCAACCGCGCTAGGCGTTGCGCCCAGGCGGTGTCAGGTAGGCGGCCGTTGCGCCACGATTGGCTTCGCTGGCCTTGATTTCCATCCGCGCGATGCTGCGCAGATGCACCTGATCGGGACCGTCGGCGAAGCGCAGGGCGCGCCCGCCAGTCCACATGTCTGCCAGCGGCGTATCAGGCGTCAGGCCCATTGCGCCGTAGACCTGCATGGCGCGATCAGCGACGTTGGTCAGCATTCGGGGCACCAGCGCCTTGATCATCGAGATTTCCTTGCGCGCCGCCTTGGCGCCGACCTCGTCGATCATCCAGGCGGTTTTCAGGACCAGCAGCCGCGCCTGCTCGATCTCGATGCGCGACTCGGCGATCCAGTCGCCGATGTTCGAGTACTGCTGCAGATACTTGCCGAACGCCTTGCGCTCCTGGCAGCGCTCGACCATCAGTTCCAGCGCCAGCTCGGCCATCCCGATCGAGCGCATGCAGTGGTGGATTCGCCCCGGCCCGAGACGGGCTTGGGCCATAATGAAGCCCTCGCCTTCCTTGCCCAGCAGATTGCTCACCGGTACCCGCACATTACGCAGAATCAGCTCGCTGTGGCCTTCCGGCGCCAGGTGATTCATCACCGGAATATTGCGTACCAGCTCGACACCGAGTGTGTCGAAAGGCACCAGAATCATGCTCTGCTGCTGGTGGGTCTCCGCAGCCGGGTCGGTCTTGCCCATGACGATCAGCAGCTTGCAGTTGGGATGCGAGGCGTTGGTGATAAACCACTTGCGCCCGTTGATCACGTAATTGTCGCCCTCACGACGAATCAGCGTCTGGATATTGGTGGCATCGGAGGACGGCACGTCCGGTTCGGTCATGGCGAACGCCGAGCGGATCTCGCCATCGAGCAAGGGATTCAGCCAGCGCTGGTGCTGGTCTGGCGTGGCGAACATGTGCAGCAGCTCCATGTTCCCGGTATCTGGCGCGTTGCAGTTGAATACCTCGGATGCCCAATGCACACGCCCCATGATCTCGGCAAGCGGCGCGTATTCCAGATTGCTCAGGCCCATCCCGGGTTCGTCATCGCCGAGTGAGGGCAGGAACAGATTCCACAGCCCCTCCGAACGCGCCAGGGCTTTCAGGTCCTCCATGAACGAAACGGGATAGGCCCCGGCCGCAACCTCCATATGCCAGGCGCCAATACGCGGAACGATGTATTGATCCATGAACGTGAGCAGCTGCTGACGCAGCGTTTCGACACGCGGGCTATAAGCGAAATGCATCGGACACCTCGAAGGTCAGACGGGTCGGAGACGCATCACCATAGGCGCGGCGCGGGAGAAAAAGAACAAGTCTAATGCAGCTGAATCAGTCGCCAATCACGCTTGCTGATAGCACGACGGGCTTGACCGAGGTCATCGCCCGCAAGGCGCCAATGCACTAGCGCCACCCTTACCAGTGCAGGTAGAACATCCCCTTGGCCAGCAGCACGATGCCCACCATCTGCGCGAAGATCGCCCAGTGGACGCGCCGATAGCGGGTCGGCGTCATGCGCCCACTGCGCAGCAGCATGGCGACCATCCCAAAGGTGAAAAAGACCCCGATCGCCAGCAGAATCTTCAGTGACAGCAAGGTCGCAAAGCTGCTGGCGAATGGGTCGGCCAACGCCTGGCGGTGATACCAGGCCAGTCCGATACCCGCACCGTAGACGAACAGCACGACCCAGTGCAGCACCACCCGCAAGCGCGCGCCGACCGCCTTGTCGACCCTTTGCATCAGCTCCGGCTCGATTTGCTGGCGCACGCGGCTGAGCACCGCGACCTCGACGAACAATGTGCCGATGAAGAAGATCGCCGCCAGCAGATGGATGACATGCAACAGGGAATAGCTCATCACGGCTCCTTCGGTTGTGATGCCGCCCAGCCTAGCAAAGCCACCAGCGTCGCAGAACAGCTCTCAGCGATTCAGCTCACAGGTTGTCACCCTCAGCGTTGCACCTGTTGTCCGGCGACCAGGCTGTTGTTCGACGTGCGCAAACGCGACCGGCTGCCGTCGTCTTTCTCGATCACGTAGAGGGTTTGCTCCAGACCGGCCGCCTCCTGCAATTGCTGCCCGGCGAGGTAACCCAGACCGCCGCCGACCAGCGCACCGATAGGGCCACCGGCAGCCGCTCCCAGCATGAACCCGCTCAGCCCACCGAAACCGCCACCTACGACGCGATCCTCACGTGCCGATACCACCTCGTCGGCGCTAGCCAGCGAACTGGCCAGCAGGGTTGCGCAGGTAACTAAAGCGACTAGATTCTTCATACGATGCTCCGTTGTGTATTGTGTCGTCACCGGTCTACAGTCATGAAGCGTGCCGCTTTTAATTACTTTATAAATCAATAACTTGTATTCACCTGCGTTATTTTTACCTTGAGCGATCAGGTCATTTATACCCATTGAAGAGTATTTTTCACCCATACCGCCTCTCAGCAAGGAGACCATTCCCGATGATCCGCTGCAAACGTGCCTACGAGCCGCCAGCACCCGATGACGGCCATCGGGTGTTGGTCGATCGCCTATGGCCGCGCAACCGGACCAGGGAATCGCTGGCGCTGCATGACTGGTGCAGGGCGCTGGCGCCGTCGAGCGAACTGCGGCGCGCCTTCAAGGCCGGCAAGCTGACGTTCGAGACTTTTCGAGACGATTATCGGCGGGAACTGGCGGGCCATCCCGAGCACTGGTGGCCACTGCTGGGTATCGCGGCAAGCGGTCAGCTAACGCTCGTCTACGCCGCGCGCGACGAGCAGCAGAACAACGCGCAGGTGCTGGCCGAATGGCTGGAAGAGGAGTTGGAGCGGCGCGATGAACCAAGCTCGCCGACCTGCTATGCCGGCGAGCGGATGTGACGGTCAGCGCTTGCGATTGACCGTAAGTGCGGCGCGGATCACGTCGGCACCGATCTCGCTTTCGTAGGACTGCCAGACCGGCATCATTTTTTCGCGCCAGGCTTGACGCTGCTCAGGCGTAAGGGCGATCAGCTTGCTGCTGCCACTGGCGAGGATTCGCTCGCGGTCGCGCTGGTTCAGCGCTGCGGCTTCCCGATTCACCGCCTGGGTGACCTCGAGAATGATGCCTTCGAGCTCGGAGCGCACAGCGAAGGGCATGCTCATCCAGAACTCCGAGCTGGTCACCAGCATGTAGTTAAGCACCCCGTGGTTGCTCTCGGTGATAAACGGCTGAACCTTGTGCATGTTCTGGCTGGCGATGTTCGACCAGGGGTTTTCCGCGCCCTGGACCACACCCGCCTGCAGCGACTTGTAGACCTCGGCGAAGGGCAGCACTACCGGCTTTGCCCCTACCGCATTGAACTGCGCCTCCAGTACCGAGGAGGGCTGCACGCGGAACGCCAATCCGGCGGCATCTGCAGGCAAACGCAGCGCCGTTGTAGCAGAGAGTTGCTTAAGACCGTTGTTCCAGTACGCCAGGCCATAGATGCCGGAGTCGGCCATCGAGCGCAGCAATTCACGACTCATTTCGCGCTTTTGGAAGCGCTGAACCGCCGCTTCGTCATCGAACAGAAACGGCAGATCGAACACCTGCAGCTTCTTGGTGTACTTGCCGAACTTCGACAGGGACGGCGCGAGGATCTGCACCTCGTTGTTCAGCAGCGCCTGCATCTCCTCGGCATCACCAACCAGTGTCGAGTTCGGGTACACCTCGACCTTGACCTTGCCCGCCAGGCGCTCGTGCACCAGCTTCTGGAACAGCAATGCGCCCTTGCCCTTGGGCGTGTCGTCCGCCACCACGTGAGCGAACTTGATAACGAAAGGCTCCCCTTCGGCCGCCATGACCGAGGCACTCACCCCACACAGGACCGCAACCAACGCAGCAACACAAGACTTGAACATCTGACCCCCAACGGGAATAGCCCGAATCGATGCCTTGTGAGCACCGTCCGAGCGGTTTATCGAACAACGACGGGACCTGACTCACACAGTGGCGTGGTCGGTCCATTCTTTGGTTTGAGCTGGCCAGATCATCTCGACTGCGGCGGTCGGCGCCTGGCCTTTATTGGAATGCGGATGACGTCGAACCGAGTGCGGAACGACCGTGCCAACCGAGGCGGAAAGTCTTGGCCATCGTCCGTGATGGCACAAGCACCAGAAAGTCCAACCAGCTCTCAAAACAGCACATCTCGCTCATCGGAACGGCCGAACTTTCGAGCCGCGGCCCCTTTCTACAGGCGACATCCTTAGCCATCCGATCAGCCATGAACGAGCTTTCGACCTCCTCCTCGCAAAACCCCGCCGTGATCGACTGCCTGATTGTTGGCGGCGGACCGGGCGGACTGACGGCGGCCCTCTATCTCGCACGCTTCCGGCGTAGCTGCATGGTCGTGGACGCCGGTTCCAGCCGCGCGTCATGGATACCGAAGTCGCACAACTATCCAGGCTTCCCGCCGGGGATCAACGGCAATGATCTGCTGGCTCGCCTGCGGGAACAGGCCAGGGGCTATGGCGCACGGCTCGAGCACGGCCGGGTCGAGCACATCGAGCCTCACGCCGACGGATTCAGCGTGCGCTACGGCGACGCCACCTGCGTGACCCGGCGGATCATCCTCGCCACCGGGATCGAGGACACCCTGCCGGACATGCCGGATGTCGAGCAGGCCATCGCTGAGGGCAAGGTGCGGCTGTGTGCGATCTGCGATGGCTATGAGGTCGACGGGGACAATGTCGCCGTATACGGCGAGGCGGAAAACGCGATCAGCCATGCGGTGTTCCTGCGCACCTTTACCGATCGGGTGACCGTGGTGGTGCACGGCGAGCCCAACGCCTGCGACCAGGCCATCGCGCTAGCCGAGCACTATGACATCCGAGTAATCGGTGACCGAGTCGAGTCCCTTAACCCTTGCGACACCGGTATTGAGCTGCTGACCTGCCGTGGCGAGAGGCATCACTTCGACATCATTTACCCCAGCCTCGGTGCGCGTTTTCGCTCCGACCTGGCGCTGCAGCTGGGCGTCGACTGTGACGAGTGCGGCGGCATCTGGGTAGATGACCACCTGCAAACCACCATGCGCGGCCTTTACGCGATCGGCGATGTGACCCTGGGCCTGAAGCAGATGAGCGTTGCCATCGGCCAGGCGGCGCAAGCGGCGACGGCTGTGCACAACAGCCTCGAAGCCAACCCCTGGGGAGGCTCGGGACTGGATACCGCAGGCAGCGCGGTGGCTGGCAGCACTGGGCGATAGCACGCTAGACCTGCGCAACGAGCCGTTGCGCACACCTCGCCGCAAAGCGCGGCGACATCGTTTTGCTTGTTTGCAGATACGGCCCCGGCCGGCGCACCGCGTTGTCGGTTTTATCCGTCTCCGCCGGTGGTGAAACAGCTAGGCTGTCTGCAAGCCTGTTCGCTTTGGAGCCATTCATGTCACTCAGCGTGTTCGACCTGTTCAAGATCGGTATCGGCCCCTCCAGCTCCCATACGGTGGGGCCGATGCGCGCCGCGTTGCGTTTTGCCGAGGGGCTCAGGCGTGACGACCTGCTTGCCACCACTGAACACCTGAGGGTCGAGCTGTACGGCTCGCTCGGCGCCACCGGCAAAGGCCATGGCAGTGACAAGGCCGTGTTACTGGGTCTCGAAGGCGAGCGGCCCGAGGACGTCGATACGCACGGCATCCCCTCGCGCATGGCGGCAATGCGTGAATCCCACGAGCTGCGCCTGCTGGGCGAAAAACCCATTCGCTTCGAAACCAGCAATGACCTGCAATTCGTCCGTAAACCTTTGTCCTTCCACCCCAACGGCATGATCTTCCGCGCCTTCGATGGCGCCGGCCTGCAGTTGCGCAGTCGCGAGTACTACTCGGTAGGCGGCGGCTTCGTCGTCGACGAGCAAGCTGCAGGCGATGACCGCATCGTCGAGGACACCACGCCCCTGCCCTTCCCCTTTCACAGCGCCAACGAACTGCTCGCGCTGTGCGACACGCAGGGTTTGTCCATCAGCCAGCTGATGCTGGCCAACGAGGCCGCTTGGCGTCCGGAGGCTGAAACACGAGCGGGCCTGCTGAAGATCTGGCAGGTGATGCAGGACTGTGTAAAAGCAGGGTGCAACACTGAAGGGATCATGCCCGGCGGGCTGAAGGTCCAGCGCCGCGCTGCCGGACTTTACCGGCAACTCAGCGGACATCCGGAAGCCAATCTGAGCGACTCGCTCAACGTGCTGGACTGGGTCAACCTGTACGCATTGGCCGTCAACGAGGAAAACGCCGCCGGCGGCCGAGTGGTGACCGCGCCAACCAATGGCGCAGCGGGAATCATCCCGGCACTGCTGCATTACTACTCCCGTTTCATCCGTGGCGCCAACGAAGACGGCGTGGTGCGCTTTCTGCTCACCGCGGCGGCGATCGGCATCCTGTACAAGGAAAACGCGTCCATCTCCGGAGCGGAGGTCGGTTGTCAGGGCGAGGTCGGCGTGGCCTGCTCGATGGGAGCCGGCGCGCTGTGCGAAGTGCTCGGCGGTACGGCGAGACAGGTCGAGAATGCCGCTGAAATCGGCATGGAGCACAACCTCGGACTGACCTGCGACCCGGTTGGCGGGCTGGTGCAGGTGCCGTGTATCGAGCGCAACGCCATGGGTTCGGTGAAGGCCATCAATGCGGCGCGCATGGCACTGCGCGGCGATGGCAGCCACTTCATTTCACTGGATAAGGTGATCCGCACCATGCGCCAGACGGGTGCGGACATGAAGAGCAAATACAAGGAAACCGCGCGCGGCGGGCTGGCGGTAAATATCATCGAGTGCTGACTCCGCTTGCGGCTCATCACGGTCCGTTTCACTGGCAGTAATCCGCATCACGAAGCTTTATCATCCGTTCGGCAGTGTCAGTGGCGGCAAAAGGAATCCGCCTGAGGTCTCGCTGTCTTCCCTAGATGCGTCGCCCGCCCCGGAAACAACCGGAAATAATGCCGAGGATTTGATGACCACCAGCCCTGAGGCGTCCACGCCGAAAAATAGCCAGCTCACCCGCAGTACCCTGAAGTTCCCGGTAGTCGGGATCGGGGCTTCGGCAGGCGGCCTCAAGGCGTTGCTGACCCTGTTCGAACACATGCCCAGCGACTGCGGCATGGCGTTCGTGGTGATCATGCACCTCTCACCCAAGCATGAAAGCAACGTCGACAAGATCCTGCAAAAGGTCACCCGGATGCCGGTGTTGCAGGTCACCCAGCCGGTGCCTATCGAGCAAAATCACATCTACGTGATTCCCCCGGCCATGGACCTGTCGATGAACGACGGCTATTTGCGCCTGGTGAAGCCCGAGCGCGAGCGTGGTGCTCAGGTGGCCATCGACCTGTTCTTCCGCACCCTGGCCGATGTGCATCACACCCACTCCATGGGCATTGTGTTGTCCGGCACCGGCGCGGACGGCTCGGTCGGGCTGGCCCGCATCAAGGAGCAAGGCGGCGTCACCCTGGCGCAGACACCGGAAGATGCCGAATACGATTCGATGCCCCGCAACGCCATCGAAACCGGGATGGTCGATATCGTGCTGCCGGTTGCCGATATGCCCCAGCGGCTGGTCGAACTGCGCCGCAACCAGGAAGTTCTGCTGAACCGGCAGGACCCGATCGCGCCGCCGGGCGACACCGAACAGGCCAACGAAGACCAGGGCGAACTGGAGTCCGCCCAGGCCCATGCACAATCCAAACCGAACGAACTGGCCCTGCGAGAGATTCTCGCGGCACTCCGGGCCCGCACCGGACACGACTTCCGCCATTACAAACAGGCCACGGTGCTGCGCCGCATCGAGCGTCGCATGCAGGTCAATGCCGTGCGCGACATGCCCAGCTACGCCAAGCACCTGCAAAGCCACCCGGAAGAAACGCCGGCTTTGCTGGCTGACATGCTGATCGGTGTAACCAACTTCTTCCGCGACCGCGAGGCGTTCGAAGCGCTGGAGCGCGACATCATTCCGTCGTTGATCGAGCGCAAACAGCACAGTGACGGCAAATCGATTCGCGTATGGGCAGCCGCCTGCTCGACCGGCGAAGAGGCGTATTCCCTGGCCATGCTGCTGAACGACCGGGCGGAAATCAGCAACGCTCATGGAGAAATCCACTCCCAGGTGTTCGCCACCGATATCGATGACCGGGCGTTGGAAACCGCTCGAGCCGGCATTTATCCGGAAGCCATCGTGACCGACGTGCCCCCCACCCGGCTGCGACAGTACTTCATCAAGGAACAGGATCATTACCGCATGCAGAAAGAGCTGCGCGAACGGATCCTGTTTGCCCGCCACAACATCCTGCGTGACCCGCCGTTTTCCAGGCTCGATCTGATCTCCTGCCGCAACCTGATGATCTACCTGGACAGGGACATCCAGCTCGAAGTGCTGCGCATGTTTCACTTCGCCCTCAACCCCGGCGGCTACCTGTTCCTCGGCAGCTCGGAAACCGCCGATGCCTGTAGCCAGCTGTTCGCTCCGGTGGATAAGAAGAACCGTATCTATCGCGCCAAGGAAGTGTCATCCGCGCTGCGTCGCGCGCCCACCGGCCCGTACCATGGCTTTACGCTGAGCGCACCGAGCCGCCCGCCCTTCAGTGAGCCTTCCAGACGCCACCGCAAGTTTTCCTACGCCGAAGTCCACCAGCGTGCGCTTGAGCAATACGCGCCGCCCAGCGTCATCGTTAACCATGACGCCGAGATCGTGCACATGTCCGATCGCGTCGGGAACTTCCTGCGCTATGTCGGCGGCGAGCCTTCGCTGAACCTGACGACGCTGGTGCACCCGCAACTGCGGCTCGAGTTGCGCACCGCGCTGTACCAGGCAACTCACACCGGCAAGAGCGTCGAGGCCCGACGGGTCCGTCTGGAACGCGATAACCGTAGCTTCTACGTCAACATGGTGGTCCGCCCATTCCGCGACAGCGAGGCCGGCAGCGACTACATGCTGGTGATCTTCGACGAGGTCGAAGCCTGCATGGACAGCAGTGCGCTGGAGCATTCCGACACCAAGGACAGCGTGCTGACCCAGCTCGAGGCCGAGTTACACCAGACCAAAGAGCAGTTGCAGATCACTATGGAGCACTCGGAAACCTCAACCGAGGAGTTGCGGGCGTCCAACGAAGAACTGCAGGCGATCAACGAAGAGCTGCGCTCGGCCACCGAGGAACTGGAGACCAGCAAGGAAGAGCTGCAGTCGATCAACGAAGAACTGACCACGGTCAACTTCGAACTCAAGGCCAAGGTCGACGAAACCAGCAAGATCAACGATGACCTGCAGAACCTGATCTCCTCCACCGACATCGCCACGGTGTTCGTCGACCGCAAGCTGCGCATCAAGTGGTTCACGCCCCGCGCGCGCGACATCTTCAATGTGATTGGCAACGATGCCGGCCGCTCGCTTTCGGACATCACCCATCGCCTCGATTATCAGCAGCTGCACACGGATGCCGCCAAAGCCTTCGAGGAGCTTCATCTGGTCGAGCGGGAAGTCAGGTCCAGGGATGACAACCGCTGGTACCTCGCGCGTTTCGTGCCCTACCGCACGCTGGATGACCGCATTCAAGGCGCCGTGCTGACCTTCATCGACATCACCGACCGGCGCCGTGCCGAAGAAAGCCTGCGCGCCGGTGAAGCCCATATGAAGCTCCTTGCACAGAGCACCAAGGGCTACGCCATCATCACGCTGGACTGCGAGGGCCTCATCACCACCTGGAACCGTGGCGCGGAAAAGGTCTTCGGCTACGGCGAGCAGGAGGTGATCGGCCAAAGCATCGACATGCTCTATACCGAAGAGGACCGCAACCAGGGTGTGCCCAACGCCGAACGCCAGCGTGCCCTTGAGCAAGGTCAGGCCACCGATGAGCGCTGGCACGTGCGTCAGGATGGCAGCCAATGCTTCTTCAGCGGCCTGGTCAACCCGCTGGTGGACAACGATGGAACCGTCATCGGCTTTGCCAAGATCGCCCGCGACCTCACCGAGGCGCGAGAGCACGACGCCCATCAGCGCAACGAGCTGGAAAACATCCAGGCTGCCAACATGCAGAAGGATCAGTTCTTCGCCGTGCTTTCGCACGAGCTCAAGCACCCGCTGAACCTGATCCAGCTCAACACCGATTTGGTCGCACGGTCCCAGGCCGCGAAAAATTTCCCAAGCTTGCGCAAGGCAACCCAGTCGATCCAGAACGCGGTTCGCAGCCAGTCACGGATCATCGATGACCTGATGGACGTGTCCCGCATCCGTACCGGCAAACTGAAACTGCAATTTTCGACGCTGCAGTACCAGGAGGTTCTGCGCGGCATCGAAGCGGTGTTCGCCCCGCTGGCGCAAGCCGAGAACGTCACCTTCGAGGCGTTCAAACCGGAGCAGCCGATCTATGTGCTTGCCGACCCGACGCGCCTCGATCAGATCATCTGGAACCTGTTGAACAACGCCTGGAAATTCACCAAGGGTGGCGAGCGCATCTGCATGCAACTCGAGCGCGACGGTGAGCAGGCGCGGCTGGATGTCATCGACAGCGGCGAAGGCATATCAGCAGACTTCCTACCCAAGGTGTTCGACATGTTCGGCCAGGCGGAAATGCAACATGCGCAGCGCTCCAAGCATGGCCTAGGGATCGGCCTGGCGCTGGTCAAGCAACTGGTAGAAGCCCATGGCGGCCGTATCGAAGCCTTTTCCGAAGGCATCGGGCGCGGTGCCCGTTTCAGCGTCTGGCTGCCGATCCACCTGCAGACCGAGCTGGAGCTCAGCGAGTTGGAGCACGACGGGGATATGGGAGGCTTGGCCGACATTCGCATCCTGCTGGTAGACGACTCGCCGGACATCCTTGAAACCATGTGCGAACTGCTGGAAAGCGAAGGCGCCAAGGTCACCACCGCCGACGGCGGCGCCCAGGGCATCGAACTCGCTGAGCAGAGCGCCTACGATGTGATCGTCTCCGACATAGGCATGCCGGAGATCGACGGCCACAAGATGATGGCGGCGATCCGCGGCGGCAAAACCAATGCCGACACGCCCGGCATCGCCCTGACCGGTTACGGCACCCTGCGCGACGTGGAAAAGGCCAAGGCCGCCGGCTTTACCCTTCACCTGCGCAAACCGATCGATCTGCAAGCCCTGATCGACGCAGTGACCCAAGCGGTGCACTAGCCGGGCGCGCGATGGCTCGCTGCTCTTCGCAGCAGTGGGCCCGCGCAACACAGGGCCTCAACTGCGCAAGAATTGCTTTCCGTGGAGCGAGGGGGACGCCGAGTCCTTGCTCGTGAACCGCGGCGACGAGCGCGACGCCGATACTTAGGCCCACTCCGCTTCGCCAGCATGCTGGCGCCTACAGACAGGTGCAGTACCGCGACGGCGATCAGCCGTCCTTGCCGATCCCGTACCCCCGCAGCTTGTTGGCCACGGTGGTGTGCGAAACGCCGAGGCGTTTGCCCAGCAGCCGGCTGCTCGGATGGCGTTGATACAACTCCTGCAACACTGCCTTTTCGAAGCGGCCGACGATGCTGTCCAGATCGCCGTCCAGCGAGAAGTCACCCAACGGCTGCGGTGAGCCGTAGTCGGGCAGGCGGATGTGTTCGGGCTTGATCACCCCGCCCTCGCACAACGAAGCCGCCTGAAACAGCGTGTTTTCCAGCTGCCGCACGTTGCCTGGCCAGTGATAGCCGGCCAGCCGTTCCAGTGCTTCGGGCGACAGGCTCGGCAAGGCACAACCGATCTGCCGGCTGGCCTGATCGAGAAAATGCAGCGCCAGAGGCTCCAGCCCGTCCAGGCATTCACGCAGCGGCGGAATGTGCAGCGACAGCACATTGAGCCGGTGATACAGGTCCTGGCGAAATTCACCCTTGGCGCAGAGTTCCGACAGGTCCAGCTGCGTCGCGCAGATCACCCGCACATCCAGGAAGACCTCCTCGTCACTGCCCACCCTGCGAAAGCAGCCGTCCTGCAGGAAACGTACGAGCTTGGCTTGCAAGCGGTTACTCATCTCGCCAACCCCATCGAGAAACAGGGTGCCGCCGGTGGTCAGCTCGAGCAGGCCGAGCTTGCCCTCTGGCCGTGCGCCTTCGAAAGCGCCGGGGCCATAGCCGAACAACTCGGTCTCGGCCATGGATTCCGGCAGGCCGGCGCAGTTGAGGGCCATGAACGGCGATTGCCCGCGCGGGCTGGACAGGTGACAGGCGCGCGCCAGCAGTTCCTTGCCGGTGCCAGTCTCGCCCTCGATGAGCAGCGGTGCATCCAGCGGCGCCATCCGCCGTGCCTCGCGAACCACGGCGGCCATCACTTTCGAGCTCTGGAAGATGCTGTCGAAGCCGCGAAGCTCCTGTTTGCGCACGTTGTAGATGCGCTCACCGACACGGTCGGCGCGATGCAGCGTCAGCACCGCGCCAGCCAGGGCTTCGCTGTCATCGTGCTCCGACTGCAGCGGTGCGATGTCGGCGAGGAAGACGTCGCCCTTGATGGTTACGCGCAGGCCGTTGATGCGCGCCTTGTTCGCACGCACCAACTCCGGCAAGTCGAAATCCTCGGCGTAGCGGGACAGGCTCATGCCAGGCACCTCATCCACGCGAACGCCGAGCAACTGCGCCGCGGAACGGTTGGCCGCGACGATCGCGCCAGCCATATCGACGGACAGCACGGGAAATTCCAGCGCGCCGAGCAGCGCATTGAGTTCCAGCGAATGCCGTTCGCTGGGCATCAGCCCAACCTTGCGCACGTCGAACACGCCCTGCAGCGCCTCGATCTTCGGTCGCAGGGCTTGCAGCTGAAGGTTCATCAGGTTGGGGCAATGCAGGTAGACCGCATTTCCATGCTCGCCGCCGACTTCGCCGCGCGCCACGTTGATCCCGTAATCGACCAGCAGTTCGAGCATGTCACGGAGAATGCCAATGCGGTTCTGGCAGTGAATCTTGATACGCATGCAAGGTGCCTTTGGGCTTGTTGTTATAAGCGGCGTCCACTTTCTGCGGATCGCCTTTGATTTTCGTCAAGATTATTTGACAGAGACTCCATCAAGCAAGGCGATATCTCAACGATCGCACCCAACTGTAATCATTTCGTTACAACGCACAGTTCGCACTCACGCGTCTCGCGGCGTCAACGGACTCGCCACAGCGCTGGCAGCGCGATCAGATGGGGCATCCCATAACAACAAAGACTCAAGCGGCCGCCCCGCTCAGGAGGTCAGATGAAAGCCACTAAATACGTAGCCCGCGAACCGGATGCGCACGGTCACATCCACTACCCGGACACTGAGCATGCGGTTTGGCAGACGCTGATCGAACGCCAGCTGAAGTTGCTCGACGGCCGTGCCTGCCAGGAATACCTGGACGGCATCGAACAGCTCGCGCTGCCCCACGACCGCATCCCCCAGCTGGGCGAAGTCAACCGCGTGCTGGATGCGACCACCGGCTGGCAGGTTGCCCGTGTGCCGGCGCTGATTCCCTTCCAGACCTTTTTCGAGCTGCTGGCGAGCAAACGCTTTCCAGTCGCCACTTTTATCCGCACCCCGCAAGAACTGGATTACCTGCAGGAGCCGGACATCTTCCATGAGATCTTCGGCCACTGCCCGCTGCTGACCAACCCCTGGTTCGCGGAATTTACCCACACCTACGGCCAGCTAGGCCTGAAGGCGACCAAGGAAGAGCGCGTCTACCTGGCGCGCCTGTACTGGATGACCATCGAGTTCGGTCTGGTGGAAACTTCAGCCGGTCGGCGCATCTACGGCGGCGGCATCCTCTCCTCGCCAAAGGAAACGCTCTACAGCCTGTCCGATGAGCCCGAGCACCAAACATTCGATGTGGTCGAAGCCATGCGTACGCCGTATCGCATCGACATCCTGCAGCCAGTGTATTTCGTGCTCCCCGAGCTCAAGCGGCTGTTCGAGGTGGCCCATGAAGACATCATGGCCCACGTACGCACCGCCATGCAGCTGGGCCTGCACCAGCCGAAATTTCCGCCAAAAGCGGCGTAGGGTGGAAAACTGCGAAGCATTTTCCACGCGTTGGTTTCTTACACCGCGGCGTCTGGCAGTTTTGTAGGGTGGGCTTCAGCCCACCGATGTTGCCTAGGCATTCCTTAGCGGGCTGGACGGTGGGTTGAAGCCCACCCTACGTTGCCCAGGCAATGTGCCGGACCGAACCCGACGCGTGGACAAGCCTCCGGCGTTGTCCACCCTACGTTGCTTAACTCTTATCAACCTCATCACAAGGACCCCACCATGACTGCTCTCACCCAAGCCCACTGTGAAGCCTGCCGCGCCGATGCACCGAAGGTGTCCGATGACGAACTGGCCGAGCTGATCAAGCAAATTCCCGACTGGAACATCGAGACCCGTGACGGCCACATGGAGCTCGAGAAGGTCTTCCTGTTCAAGAACTTCAAGCACGCTCTGGCCTTTACTAACGCCGTCGGCGAGATCGCCGAAGCCGAAGGCCATCACCCGGGCCTGCTGACCGAATGGGGCAAAGTCACCGTCACCTGGTGGAGCCACTCGATCAAGGGCCTGCACCGCAACGACTTCATCATGGCCGCCCGCACCGACGAGGTCGCGAAAACCGCTGAGGGCCGCAAGTGAAGCATTTCAGCGACGTGGCACGGGTCCCCGGTGACCCGATTCTCGGTCTGCTCGATGCCTATCGCGCCGACCCGAATCCGGCCAAGCTAGATCTGGGCGTCGGCGTCTACAAGGATGCGCTGGGCCTGACGCCAATCCCCAAGGCCGTGAAGCTGGCCGAACAGCGGCTGATCGAAAGCGAGAAAACCAAAAGCTACATCGGGGGCCACGGTGATCCGCTGTTCGGCGAGCAGTTGCTCAAGCTTGTCCTGGGTGAAGGCTCGCCGGCACTGGTCGAGAACCGCGCCGGCTGTACCCAGACACCCGGTGGCACCGGCGCGCTGCGTCTAGTGGGTGACTTCATTGCCAAGTGCCTGCCGGGCCGCAGCCTTTGGCTCAGCGACCCGACCTGGCCGATCCACGAGACGCTGTTCGCCGCGGCGCGGTTGAAGGTCGAGCACTACCCCTACGTGAATACACACAACCGATTGGACGTACCGGCTATGCTCGCCGCGCTGGAGCAGATCCCCAGCGGTGACGTGGTGCTGCTGCACGCCTGCTGCCATAACCCCACGGGTTATGACCTGTCCCGGGACGACTGGCGTCAGGTGCTGGAGATCGTTCGTAAACGCGAGCTGCTGCCGCTGTTCGACTTTGCCTATCAAGGCTTCGGCGATGGGCTGGATGAAGACGCCTGGGCGGTGCGGCTGTTCGTCGACGCGCTGCCAGAGGTGCTGATCACCAGCTCCTGCTCGAAGAATTTCGGCCTCTACCGCGAGCGCACCGGTGCGTTGATCGTGGTCGCCGCCGACGGAGAGTCGCTGATTGATGTTCGCAGCCAATTCGCCTCGGTGGCGCGCAACCTCTGGTCAACCCCACCGTCCCATGGCGCCGCTGTGGTCGCGACGATTCTTTCCAACCCTGAGCTGCGTCAGCTCTGGCAACAGGAAGTCGCCGCCAAACGCGAACGCATCGCCGGTTTGCGCAAAGGCTTGGTAGACGCCCTCGTACCGCACGGTCTGGCTGAACGCTTTGCGCACATCGCGCAGCAGCGCGGGATGTTCTCCTACACCGGTCTGACCGCTGAACAGGTGCTGCGCCTTCGCCGCGAGGATGCGGTGTACCTGGTAGAAAGCGGGCGCGCCAACATTGCCGGGTTGGATGCCGAGCGGCTCGATCAACTGGGGGCGGCTATTGCCCGTGTCGTGGCCTGACGTGACGTCAGGCCAGTCACAACAAGCGAAAAAGGCGAGCGACGATACGGCAGGGCGATCAAATTAACGCTCAGGAGCGCGCCATGCATGCGAATCGCGGGCGCGGCCCGCTCCTACGTTTGCCGTGCTTCCAGCTTGTGGGCCGGGCGAGAGTATCGCGTGAACCGCGTTACAGCCAGGAAGCCGATCCTTCGTGCTGTGCAATTCGCGGCGCTTGCCGGCGGTTTGAATTAGCTATTCAGCAGGCTAATCGTGCCCGCTCGGGTGGCCCGCACGCACGCACCACAGCGCGCTACCCGTAAGTGCCAGCCAGACGGCCGAGGCCAACCACAGCGCACTGTCACAATCCCCCCCGGCGCTATCCCCTGGCGAGCACTGTTCTGCCCCTCTCGACGCCACGGCTGAAAGCACGACGTGGGAACGGTCTTGACCGCGAACAATGCCCGTCACTCCGTTCCAATAACAAACCACACGGGGCGCCCACATCGCCAACTGGGCCGCGCCCCTATCGCGACAAAGCCAGCGTCGATGACCAACCCCTGCTTGCAGGTCAGTGTCGCCCCTGCTCGCCCTATCCGGTCGGTAGTCCGAAAAGCGGAACCCGACTTTACCTTCGTCATAGCATTAAGCCATCATCGATAACGTTTTATGGGCTACAAGACACCTTGTCATGCTTACGAAATAGCGCGGGCTGGCGACGAACGGACTCCAGCCTTGGCAGCGCTGGTCGCTATCTTCCGCAACAGGTCCAAAGTGGGTTCGCACATGAGTCGAAGCAACACCGAAGGCAATCCAGCCCCAACCGAATACGCCTGTCACTCGGCAAGCGAACATGGCGCCTGCCCCAGCTGCGCCAGCGGCGAGCGCCTGGGCTTTCGCTTCAGTTATGCCTACCAACCGATCGTCGACATTGCCAAGCGCGAGATCTTCGCCCACGAAGCTCTGATCCGCGGCGTCAATGGCGAACCGGCACCCAGCGTGCTGTCGCAGGTAACGGAGGACAATCGCTTCCGTTTCGATCAGGCCTGCCGGGTCAAGGCGATTAAGACAGCCGCCAAGCTGGACATGCAGACCAAGCTGTCGATCAATTTCCTGCCCAATGCCATTTACCGTCCCGAGCTGTGCATCCGCTCGACGCTCGAAGCAGCTCGCGCCCACAATTTCCCCGTCGAGCGGATCATCTTCGAAACCGTCGAAGGCGAGCGCATCAGCGATGCCAAGTGGCTGACCGAGGTCTTCCGCGAATACCAGCGCATCGGCTTTCTCACCGCGATAGACGATTTCGGTGCGGGCTATGCCGGGCTCAACCTACTGGCTGATTTCCAGCCAGACATCATCAAGCTGGACATGGACCTGATCCGGGGGATCGACCAGAGTCGCGCCCGCCAGGCCATCGTCCGGGGCACCGTAGGCATCTGCGCCGAGTTGGGAATCAAGGTGATCGCCGAAGGCGTGGAAACCGCCGACGAGTGCAGCGCCCTGCAGGACCTGGGTATCAGCCTGCTGCAGGGCTATCTGTTCAGCAAACCGCTGTTCGAAACCTGCAGCCAGACCGAGTCCCTGATCTGGCCGGGCTGAAGGACTTCAGCGGGTCTTCAGCAGTTTGAGCAATTCTCGCGCGGCTTCTTCGGATGACGCCGGGTTCTGGCCTGTCACCAAAAGGCCATCGACCAGCACGTAGGAGGACCAGTCCGGTCCCTTGCTGTAGTCGCCGCCGATTTCCTTGAGCTTGTCTTCGAGCAGGAAGGGGACCACCTCGGTGAGTTCGACGCCTTCCTCTTCGGTGTTGGTAAAGCCGGTCACGCGCTTGCCCTTGACCAGATACTCGCCATCCACCCCGCGCACCTGAACCAACGCCGCCGGTGCGTGGCAGACCGCGCCCACTGGTTTTCTTGCCTTGATGAAGGATTCAATCAGCGCGATGGAGGTCGCGTTGCTTGTCAGGTCCCACAGCGGGCCATGGCCACCGGGGTAGAACACCGTGTCGAAGTCTTCCGCCGAGATATCGTCCAGCTTGTGCGTGTTGGCGAGGAGGGCCTTCGCCTCGGCATCATTCTTGAAGCGCTGGGTCAGCTCCGTCTGGGCGTCTGGCGCATCACTTTTCGGGTCCAGCGGGGGCTGTCCGCCTTTCGGCGAGGCCAGGACGATCTCGGCGCCGGCGTCCTTGAAGACGTAATAAGGCGCGGCAAATTCTTCGAGCCAGAAGCCGGTGGGTTCGCCGGTATCGCCGAGCTGGTCGTGGGACGTGAGCACGATGAGAACTTTCATGGGGTCTCCTTTGAACGGGGCCCGAATGCGGGCCATGGTTCATCTCGACCATGAGGGTGGGGAATGGGTCAATTACGTGGCCCGCGGTAATCGCCGCCACGACATATGGTTCACGCCACCACTGCTTTCCGCAGGAACGAGGGGGACGATTTGTATTGCTTGCGAAGCTCTTAGCTTTGGGTTTGCTGAGTGGTCCCTATTGGCGAGTTGCCGAGGCATTGGTTTCGCCCTGGGCGACTCACTTTTTTCAATTGCCAAAAAAGTAAGCAAAAACGCTTGCCCCTGCATCCGGCCCCGGCTGCGCCGGGGTCCCCTCGCTCCGGTAACGTTCCAGGGGCCCTTCGCGGCGACGCTCGGAGCAGCGATGGAATGAGGGCAGTCGAGCGCAGCGAACCGGGGACACCTAGTCCGGATGCAGGGGCAAGACTTTTTGGTTCCTTTGGGCGGGGCCGGCCATCCGGCGACTGCCAAAAGGGACTCGCCCAGCAGGGCGAAACCAATGCTTCGGCCGACACCGCAATTAGGCCGACCTCATGAAGCCCAAGAGCTTCGCAACCGCGACGCCTATTTGTTGCCCACAAAAAAAGGGCGCCTAAGCGCCCTTTCACCCAACACCAGATCAGATTCTGAAACTCCCCACCAACTGCTTCAACCTCGCAGCCTGCTGCTCCAGATCCCCACACGCCCGCAAGGTCGAGTGCAGGTTCTCCACACCCTCCTGGTTCAAGGTGTTGATCTCGGTGATATCCATGTTCAGCGACTCGATCACCGAGGTCTGCTCTTCTGTGGCGGTGGCCACCGACTGGTTCATCGCGTCGATCTCACCGATGCTGCGGGTCACGCTGCCGAGCCGTTCGCCGGCCTGGTTGGCGATGCCGACGCTCGATTCGCTCTGGCGCTGGCTTTCGGTCATGGTGCTCACCGAGTCGCGCGCACCGACCTGCAGCTTCTCGATCATCCCGTGAATTTCCTGTGCCGACGTCTGGGTGCGATGGGCCAGGCTCCGCACCTCATCAGCCACCACCGCGAAGCCTCGTCCGGCTTCACCGGCGCGCGCCGCCTCGATGGCTGCGTTGAGCGCTAGCAGGTTGGTCTGCTCGGAGATGCCCTTGATCACGTCGAGGATCTGTCCGATGCCAACGGTCTGCGTATTCAGCGCCTCGATCTGCGCACAGGACGCGCTGATGTTGTTCGACAGTTGCCTCATCGCCTCGATGTTCTGCTCGACGACCTTGCGTCCGTCTTCGGCCTGATGGCTGGCACCGCTGGCCTGCTGCGAGGCATCAGCGGCGTTCCGTGCAATTTCCTGAGCCGCGGCGCCAAGCTGGTTGATCGCCGCCGCCACGCTGTTGGTGCGGCTGGCCTGCTCGTCGGAGTTGGCCATCGAGGAGTTTGAGGTTGCCAGCACGCGGTGTGCGACCTCGTTGACCTGGTCGGTTGCCGACGCCACGTCCCGAATCGACCCATGGATACGCTCGACGAAGCGGTTGAACGCCAGCGCCAGGGTGCCGAATTCATCTTGCGACTCCACCTTCAGGCGGCGCGTCAGGTCGCCCTCACCTTCGGCGATATTGGTCATCGCACGGCCCATGTCGGTTAGCGGACGCATCAGCACGCGAATCAGCATGCCCAGCAATACCATGATGAACACCACAGCGATGACAGTGGCGACGAGCGCCGAGGTACGGAAACTCGACAACGCCGCGTAAGCCTTTTCCTTTTCTACGGAAATGCCGACGTACCAGGTCACCGAAGGCAGGCCGGGCACCGGGCTGAAGCTGAGGATGCGTGCCTGGCCATCCAGCTCCGCTTCGCTCAGGCCTTCGGTCACGGACGGGGTGTTCTGTGGATAGATCTCAGCCAGGGTCTTCATGACCTTGGTCTTGTCCGGATGGACCAGCACCTTGCCGTCGCCGCTGACCAGAAAGGCATAGCCCATGCCATCGAAGCTGAGGGCGTTGATGATATCCACCAGCGCCTGCAAACCCAGATCTCCCCCAACCACGCCAATGGTCTGACTGCCTTCTCGGGCAGGGGTGGCAATGGTGATGATCAGCGCACCAGTGGCCGCGTCCATGTAGGGCTCTGTCAGCGTCGAACCGTCAGCGGCAACCGCTTCCTTGTACCAAGGGCGGGTGCGCGGATCGTAGCCGGCCGGCATTTCATCTTCGGGACGCATGGTGAATTGGCCGTTCTGCTCACCGAGATAGGTGAACCCGAAGGTGGAAGTCAGCGCTTTCTGTTCGAGCAGGCTGGGCACCGCGTCGTCGGAGCGGTCGTTGCCAATCGATTGCGCTGCGCTCTCGATCAGCAGGATGCGGCCGGACAGCCAGTTGTGGATGTTATGGGCGGTCACTTCGCCCATCTCATTCAGATAGCTTTCGAGATTGTCGCGAATTGCATTGCGCTGCAGATAGTCGTTGAACAGGGTGAACAGGGCGAAAGTTGCGATCACGACAAGTGACGCGGCGAGGAGGATCTTGTGGCTGAATTTGAGACGTCTAGGCATGGGGCAAGTCCGGATCGGGTCTGGATCGAATGGGCAATCGCTAGCCTGGTTGAGCATTCATGCGTTACATCCGTGCTATCGGCTTGGGTCAATGGACCTTTAGCCCAGAGGATTCGTTGGAATAGGCTCGAACGCCCGCCAGCCGCGCGCTTGAGCGGGTTCTGCATGACACTCACACATCCTGTATCAGTCCGCCGACCGGCTTTCGCCACAAACAAAAACGGCACTTCCGTTGCCGGAAGTGCCGTCTGGTCACTGGGGTTAGCGCCGGTTCAGGCGTTGCGCCCAACCAATGCCGGCAGAACCCGCGGGCGCAGCCCTTCACCCAGGATGGTCAGCGCACCGATCGCGCCGACGATCCAGTACCAGCGCGCCAGCGGGTCGAAGCCCAGCCAACCCAGCGCGTGCAGGAACACCATCATGATCAGCACCGGGCAGACGTAGCGGACCATGAACAGCCACAGCGCATACCCCAGCGGCGGCAAATCCAGTTCGTCGCGCATGATCTCGCTGCGCAGCACGTAGCCGGCAAAGACCACGATGAAGATGCCGCCCAGCGGCATCATCCAGCGCGATGTCAGGTAATCCAGCCAGTCAAAGAAGTTTTTGCCGAACGGCGTCCAGCCAGCCATGAGGTTGAACGAGAGCATTGCGAGCAGGCTGATGACCAGCAGCACCGCGCCGGCACCCATGGCGGCCTTCAGTCGGCTGATGTCGTGCTTCTCGTTGAGGTAGGCGACGGTCGCCTCGATCATCGAGATGGCAGACGTCAGCGCGGCAATGGAGACCATAGCGAAGAACAGGGTGCCGAACAGCGTGCCGAACGGCATCTGTTGGAAGGCCAGTGGCAGGCTCATGAAGATCAGACCAGGGCCGGCGGTAGGGTCCATGCCGTTGGCGAAGATGATCGGGAAGATGGCCAAACCGGCCAGCAGCGCCACGCAGGTATCGGCGATGGCCACCATGAAGGTGGTCCGCGCAATGGACTGACCGTCGGGGATATAGGAGCCATACGTAAGAATGGCGCCGGACGCCAGGCTTAGCGTGAAGAAGGCATGCCCAAGCGCGGCCAGCAACGCCTCACCGGTGAGCTTGGACGTGTCAAAGCTGAACAGGAAGGCGAAGCCCTGATCGAAGCCACCACTGGTAAAGGCATAGCCGACCAGGATCAGCAGCATGATCGCCAGGCCCGGCATCATCCAGCGCACCGCGCTTTCGATGCCCTGCTGTACGCCTTTGGCCACGATCCACAACGTCAGGAGGGCTACCAGCACACTCCAGCCACCCAGCTGCCACGCGTTGGCGTTATGCGCCTCGAACACCTGTGCCAGGCTATCGACGGAACTGGCCGCAAGCGAGCCGTCGAGCATTTTGACGGTGTAAGCAAACGCCCAGCCAGCCACCACCACGTAGAAGCAGAGAATCAGAAAGCCGGCCGCCATGGCCATGCCGCCGACACCCTTCCACACCGGGCTGCTACCGTTCTCGCGCACAGCCCGGCCGATGGCATCAATGGGGCTGCCACGGCCGCGGCGACCGATGGCGATTTCGGTCATCATCACTGGGATGCCGATGGCGAGGATGCACGCCAGGTACATCAGCACGAAGGCGCCACCGCCGTATTCGCCGGTGATGTAAGGAAACTTCCAGATATTGCCGAGGCCGACGGCCGAGCCGGTCGCGGCGAGAATGAAGCCCCAGCGGGAGAGCCAGAGATTCTTGGGTTTTTCACGGGTCATGCGTCACCTGTTTATTTTTATCTGTGACGATAATCGAACCCGCCGCGCGCGTGGCGCGACGGAGTGGCAAGGCAAATTATTGAGCGTCGGGCTGCACCTCCGGAGCTGCTTTGGCAAAGGCTTCGAGGGCTACGCACTGCTCGGTCATCTGCAAAATGCGCGGGTACGCACTGAGGTCACAGGCAAAACGGCGCGCATTGTATACCTGAGGAATCAGGCATGCCTCCAGATAACCCGGCCGTCTGCCGAGTGACAGTTTGCCGTCGAAGGCAGCCAGCCCCTCCTCGACCCCGGCGAGCCCTGTGGTGATCCAGTGCTGGATCCACTGCTGCTTCGCCTCATCCTGGAGGCCCAGCGGGCCACTGAGGTACTGCAGCACGCGCAGGTTGTTCAGCGGGTGCAGGTCGCAGGCAATGTGCAGCGCCAACGAGCGCACCCGAGCACGATCGGCGGGGTCATCCGGCAGCAACGCCGGCAGCGGAAAGATCTCCTCCAGGTATTCAAGAATCGCCAGCGATTGACTGATGCGCTCGTCACCGTCGACCAGCAGCGGCACCAGCTCCTGCGGATTGAGTGCCTTGTACTCCGCCGAACGCTGCTGGCCGCCGTCCTTGACCAGATGCACGGGCAGGTTCTCGTAGGCGAGGCCTTTCAGATTCAACGCAATGCGTACCCGGTAGGCCGCGCTGGAACGCCAGTAGCCGTAGAGCTTCAGCATGGCTGCCGAACCGGCCGTTGTGGTTGTGTCAGTGCTCATAACGCTCCCAGTGCAGGTTTCTCAATAAGGCAAACCCTATGACCACCCCGTGGCCATGTTTGTGGATAAGCCCGCTAAGCATGCGGAGTCGACTTGGCCGCGCCCATCACAAACCAGTCGGAGGAGCTCCACAAGCCCACATTCAGTGCCATGCGCAGCGTTGCGAAGGCTGAGCTGGAAGCTTTTCTTTACAACGCGATGGAAGGCCCGGAGGAGGAGCTTGTAAGCCGTCCTACGTAACGAAAAGCTGACAAGCGCGCTGCCAGACACCGCATTCTCTGGTTCGCTCCCGTGGGCTGGTGGGCTGAAGCCCACCCTACTTTTTTCGACCGAGGGTCGCCTGATCCCCAGCTGCGTAGGGTGGGCTTTAGCCCACCGAGGCCTGTGCAGGCCGCTGCCCTGTCATACGACTAAGATCGCCAATGCCGGTTAAATCAAACCGCTCAGATTGAGAAATACCAGCACGATCGCCAGTGGTGTGCCGAAGCGCAGCAGCAACCACCACGCGCGGAACAGCCCGCCCTGACCAATGCCGATGGCCTCGCGCACCGTTTGCTCCTTCAGCACCCAGCCGGTGAACAGCACCGTACACAGCCCGCCCAACGGCATCAGCCAATTGGTGGTCAGGTAATCGAGACTGTCAAAGAAGGTTTTACCGAACAGCATGTACTCGGACCAATAGTTGAACGAGAACACGCTGCCCAAGCTCAGCAGCCACAACAACGCGCCGCTGGTCAGCACCGCCTTCATGCGGCTCATACCGAAGCGCTCGGTCATCCAGGCGATGCTCGGCTCGCTCAGCGATATGGCCGACGTCAGCGCGGCGATCACCAGCATGATGAAGAACAACCCACCCACAAGCTGGCCCAGCGGCATCTGCCCGAAGGCGATCGGCAGGGTGACGAAGATCAGCCCAGGCCCAGCACCCGGCTCCAGACCATTGCCGAATACCAGCGGAAAGATCGCCAGGCCGGCCAGCAGGGCGACGGCCGTATCAGCGAGGGCAACCAGAATCGAGGTTTTGGCGATCGAAGTGCCTTCCGGCAGGTAGGAGCCATACACCATCATCGCGCCGCAGCCGAGGCTGAGCGTGAAGAAGGCATGCCCCAGTGCAATCAGAACGCTGGTGGCGGTCAGCTTGGAGAAGTCCGGCACGAACAGGAATTCCACGCCGCGGGCGAACTCACCGTTGAGCGCCGCATAGCCGACCAGCGCCAGCAAGAGGACGAACAGGCCCGGCATCAGGAAACGCAGCGAACGCTCCAGCCCGCCGCGCACCCCAAGCCCGACGATCAACATGGTCGCTGCCAGCACCAGGCTGCCGCAAAGGATCAGCCGCAGCGGGTTGGCGAGCAAAGCGCCGAACAGTTCGCCGCTCGCCTCTCCGGTCACACCGTTGAAGCCGCCGCTGAGGGTGGTCGGCACGTAAGCCAGGGCCCAGCCGGCCACCACCAGATAAAAGCTGAGAATAAGAAAGCCGGTCAGCCCGCCAAGCCAACCCGCCACGCGCCATTTCGTACTGGCCCCTGCTTCCCGAGCCAGGCGCGCAACAGCGCCGTCGGGGTTCTGCCGACCGCGGCGGCCGATCATCACTTCAGCCATCAGCAACGGAATACCGATCAACAGAATGCAGCCGAGATAGACCAGCACAAAGGCGCCACCGCCGTTTTCGCCGGTGATGTAGGGGAATTTCCAGATATTGCCCAGGCCGACCGCCGACCCGGTGGCGGCCAGGAAGAACACCCAGCGCGAGGACCAGAGGCCGCGCGCCGCGCTTTGCTGAGTTCGGACGGAGGCGCCACCGAGCGTACCGGCGGCGAGGCTGCTTTTGTCAGTCATTGCGGATTCCTGCTTGTTGTTTTTGTCAGGCTGATGTCGTTGGGTGTACCGCGAAAACGAGCTAAAGGGCCGTCCGAGCCTAGATTGGCTGGGCGGTCCGTTCGCTGTTTCCGCTAAGGGCTTGGCAGTACGGCTTCAATGCTAAAAAGAACGGGCGGCACAGGCCGCCAACGCTTATGCGTGCAGCCGTTGCTCGCTAGGCTGTCCGACCCGCTCGCCGTCCTGGAGCCGCTCCAGGGCTAGACGGTCCGCAATGATCGAGGTCGGCTCGCCACTGGCCGCAGCACGGTTGAAGATTTCACGCAGCGTGTCGGCGATGCCTTTGACGTGCGCATCGATCTGCGCCGCGTTGCCACCCACCCGTTGGTAATACACATCAATGATGCCGCCGGCGTTGATCGCATAATCCGGCGCGTACAGATGATTGCGACGCTGCAGCTCGACGCCGATCTCCGGGCTCGCCAGCTGGTTGTTCGCGGCACCGGCGATCACCGGCGCACGCAGGTGCTGAAGGGTTTCGGCGTTGAGGATGCCGCCCATGGCGCAGGGCGCGAACACATCCACATCCAAGCCGTAGATGTCGTGCGGGCGCACGGCGTTCGCGCCCAGCTCTTCGACGGCCTGTCGCACGTTGGCATCGAAGATGTCGCAGACCCACAGCTCGGCGCCGGCTTGTTTGAGGTGGCGGGCCAGACCGAGCCCGACATGGCCGACACCCTGGATCGCAACTTTCAACCCCTGCAGATCATCCCGACCGAGGCGCTGGCGCACGGCCTCACGCAGGCCGACGAATACACCGAGCGCGGTGGACGGTGACGGGTCGCCGCTGGCGATGCTGCCGTCCAGCGTGGTGCGAGGTGTAGCGCCGATGACATGGCGGGTGCGCTGGGCAAAGGCCTGCATTTCCGGCTCGCCAGTGCCGGAATCGGCCGCCGTGATGTAGCGACCACCGAGGCTGTCGACGAAATCGCCCATGGCATGCAGCAGGGCCTGGCTCTTGCCGGTATGCGGGTTACCGATGATCACGGCTTTGCCGCCGCCGAGCTTGAGACCGGCCAAGGACGACTTCAGCGTCATGCCGCGAGACAGACGCAGCACGTCGCGCACGGCATCGTCGTCGCTGGCGTAGGGAAACATGCGGCAGCCGCCCAACGCCGGGCCGAGCGTGGTGTCATGGATGGCGATGATGGCGCGCAGACCCGATGCCTTGTCATGGCAGAACACCACCTGTTCGTGGCCATCGAAATCGGGATGGGTGAAAACGGACATTTGCGGATTCCTCTTTTGTTGTTCTGTTCGAGAGCGCTGTTACCAAGCGCCTTCATATGTTCTGGGCGCCTTACTAGGGGCCCTTTCGTAGGCTGGCCTGTCGGCGCTCCCGGTACACACGTCCTTGGGATGCGGTGGGCTGAAGCCCACCCTACGGTTGGTGTCGTTCGGCGCATCGAGCCAGCCTCAGCGGCTGTGAGGTAGGTGAGCCGGGCCCGGCACGATCGCCACTCGTAGGGTGGGCTTCAGCCCACCAGATTCCCGACTCGCCCTACGACGGGCGTTAGCCCTCACAACCCACAACCGCTGCCGGTGGGCCGAAGCCCACCCTGGGTTCACGCCGCGGGCTCAAACAACCGCACGGCCTGCACCTCGTCGCCACGGTTCAGCTGCTCCTTGAGTAGCTTCTCCTGCTGACGAGCCTTGGCGATCGAGCGCTCCTTCACCGGGCCATAACCACGGATCAGCTCGGGTAGCGCGGCGATAGCCACAGCGGTGCGATAGTTGGTCGGCTTGAGTTTCGCCAGCAGTCCGTCGAGGTTGCGCTCGTACTCGCTGATCAACTCGCGCTCCACACGGCGGTCATGGCCGTAGCCGAACACGTCCAGCGGCGTCCCGCGCAGGAATTTCAGCTTGGCCAGCACGTTGAAGGCGTTCAGCACCCAAGGCCCAAGTTCACGCTTGCGCGGCTCGCCAGTGGTGCTGTCGCGTTTGGCCAGCCAGGCCGGTGCCAGGTGGAACTGCAGCTTGTAGTCGCCTTCGAACTGCGCCTCGAGCTGCTGGCGAAACTCCGGCTCGCTGTACAGCCGCGCCACCTCGTACTCGTCCTTGTAGGCGAGCAGCTTGAAGTAGTAACGCGCCACGGCTTTCGAGAGCGCCAGGTCATCCGCGGCATCCACCGCACGCACGCGCTCGACCATCGAGCGATAGCGCTTGGCATAGGCCGCATTCTGGTAGCGGGTGAGGAAGTTCATGCGCCAGTCGACGATTTCTTCCAGGGTCTGGCAAATAGGCTCGGCCATTTCAGCCGGACGCGCCAGCTTCTCGACCGCCTCGCGCTCCAGTGCCGCACGACGGCCCCAGCGGAACGCTTGCTGGTTCAGCTGTGCGGCGACGCCGTTGATGCTGATGGCCTTTTCGATGGCCTCAGCGGACAGCGGCAACAACCCCTGCTGATAGGCAAAGCCCAACAGGAACAGGTTGGTGGCGATGCTATCGCCCAGCAGCCGAGTGGCCAGGTAGGTCGCGTCGATGAAGTGGGTTTTCTCTGCGCCCACCGCATCGACCAGCGCATCACGCATGGCCTTGCCCGGCACCTGAGCATCAGGGTTACGGGTGAACTCAGCGGTTGCCGACTCGTGACTATTGATCACCGCGTTACTGATCTGATCGTTGAGGCGGGTCAGGGAATCCTCGCCGGCAGCCACCACCAGATCGCAGCCCAGCAGCAGATCGGTTTCGCCTGCGGCGATGCGCACGGCATAGATATCGTCTTGCTTGGCGGCGATACGCACGTGAGTGACCACCGGGCCGAACTTCTGCGCCAGACCGGCCTGGTCGAGCACGGTGCAGCCCTTGCCTTCCAGATGCGCAGCCATGCCCAGCAGCGCGCCGAGGGTGGTCACACCGCTGCCGCCAACGCCTGGAATCAGCACGTTCCAAGGGCGGTCCAGCATCGGGTGCTGCGGCTCAGGCAATGTCGCTGCCTCGATACCGCCCGCCATGGCCTCAGGCTTGCGCAGCCCGCCACCGTGCACGGTGACAAAGCTCGGGCAGAAGCCTTCGACGCAGGAAAAGTCCTTGTTGCAGGCGTTCTGGTCGATCTCGCGCTTGCGCCCCAGTTCGGTTTCCAGCGGCATCACCGCCAGGCAGTTGGACTTCTCGCCGCAGTCGCCACAGCCCTCGCAAACGGCCGGGTTGATGAAGGCACGCTTGGCCGGATCTTCCAGCTTGCCGCGCTTGCGCCGACGACGCTTCTCGGTGGCGCACGTCTGGTCATAGATGATCACCGAGACACCCTTGAACTCGCGCAGCTCGCGCTGCACGGCGTCCAGATCGCGACGGTGATGGAAGCTGGTGATCTGCGCAAAGGTTTCGCGGGTCGGGTATTTGTCCGGCTCGTCACTGACCAGCGCGATGCGTTTCACGCCTTCATCAGCGATCTGCCGACTGAGCTGATCGACACGCAGTTCGCCGTCGATGGGCTGGCCACCGGTCATGGCCACTGCATCGTTGTAGAGAATCTTGAAGGTGATGTTCACCCCGGCCGCCACTGCGGCGCGCACGGCCAGGCTGCCAGAGTGGAAGTAGGTGCCGTCGCCGAGGTTCTGGAACATGTGCGGCGTGTCAGTGAACGGCGCCTGGCCGATCCAGTTGACGCCCTCGCCACCCATCTGGGTGAAGGTCTCGGTGCGCCGATCCATCCACTGCACCATGTAGTGACAGCCAATGCCGGCCGAGGCGCGGCTGCCCTCCGGCACCTTGGTCGAGGTGTTGTGCGGGCAGCCGGAGCAGTAATGCGGCGTGCGCACAGTGTCATAGCTACGAGCGGCCAGCGCCTTTTCCTTCGCTGACAGAAACGCGAGCCGCGCCTGGATGCTGTCGCTGGTGTAGATCGGCGCGAGACGCTTGGCGATCACCCGGGCGATCATCGCCGGGGTCAGTTCGGAGAGGTTCGGCAGCAAGGACGTACCGTGCTCATCGAACTCGCCGACCACCCGTGGGCGCTTGTCCAGCGGCCAGTTGTAGAGCTGCCCGGTGAGCTGGTCTTCGAGGATGCTGCGCTTTTCCTCGACCACCAGAATCTCGTCGAGACCCTGGGCAAATTCATGCACGGAAACCGGCTCCAGCGGCCAGCTCATGCCGACTTTCAATACGCGCAGGCCGACGGAGGCGCACAGCGCTTCGTCCAGCCCGAGGTCGTCCAGTGCCTGGCGAACATCGAGATAGGACTTGCCAGTAGTGATGATGCCCAGTCGCGGGTTCGGCGAATCGAGCATCACCTGGTTGAGATTGTTGGCCCGGGCAAAGGCGCGCGCGGCGTAGATCTTGTACAGATTGAGGCGCTTTTCCTGCGCCAGCGGCGGGTCCGGCCAGCGGATGTGTACGCCGTCTTCGGGCAGTTCGAAGTCATCAGGGATGCGCGTTTTCACGCGGAGCGGATCGACTTCAACAACCGCGGAGGAGTCGACGTTCTCGGCGATGGTCTTGAGCGCCACCCAGCAACCGGAATAGCGCGACAGCTCCCAGCCGATGATGCCGTAGTCGAGGATTTCCTGGACGTTGGACGGGTTGAGCACCGGGATCGAGGCGGCAATGAATGCGTGTTCACTCTGGTGCGGCAATGTCGAGGATTTGCAGCCGTGGTCGTCGCCGGCCAGCAGCAGCACGCCGCCATGGGGCGAGACGCCAGCCGCGTTGCCGTGCTTGAAGACGTCACCGGAGCGGTCGACACCCGGCCCCTTGCCGTACCACATGGCGAACACGCCGTCGTACTTGGCGCCCGGAAACAGGTTGGTCTGCTGACTGCCCCAGACCGCCGTCGCCGCCAGTTCCTCGTTGAGGCCCGGCTGGAAATGGATGGCGTGCTGCTTCAGGTAATCGCGCGCTTCCCAGAGGCTTTTGTCCAGCATGCCCAGCGGCGAGCCGCGGTAGCCGGAGATAAAGCAACCGGTGTTCAGGTTTTGGGCTTGGTCGCGTTGATGCTGCAGCATGGGCAGGCGGGTCAGCGCCTGGGTGCCGGTGAGGTACAGATGTCCGGTTGCGAGCCGGTACTTGTCATCCAGGCGGATCTCGGCCAATGACATGTGGCGCTCCTGTTTGTTTTTATCGGAGTCTGGACGGCTTCTTAAGCCATCCGCCTAACAAGGCTGTGGGAGCTGCACGGAAAGCTTTCCCACGCCAGCACACAGCAAGGGATCACCTCACCGTTGCGCGTTGGATAAGAGTTTGGCCGTGACGCCGAGCGATTTTCTTTCTACTTTTGCTGTGTAAGCGCACTCGCGTGCATGATCCATCCACTAACAACAACAAAAAGAGCACAACCATGCAGACCCCACTCAGCAGCATCGACCGCAAGATTTTGCTGCTGCTGCAACACAACGCCGACCTGTCCGCTGCGGAGATCGCCGAAAAGGTCGAGCTGTCGCAATCGCCGTGCTGGCGCCGCATCAACCGCATGCAGGAAGAAGGGCTGATCGAACGCAAGGTCGCGCTGCTCAATCCTAAAAAGCTCGGGCTGAACATGACGGTGTTCGTCAACATCAAGCTGTCAGCGCATGGCCGCAGCAACCTCGACGAGTTCGAGCGCGCCGTCGTGGGTTATCCCGAGGTGCTGGAATGCCACACCATGGCCGGCGAGTCGGACTACCTGCTCAAGGTGGTGGCCAAGGACATCGACAGCTACGAGCGTTTTCTGCGCGATCAGCTGTTGCAGCGGCCGCACGTGCAGGAAGCGCATTCCCATATCGCCATGAGCGAAGTGAAACGGACGACCGAGTTGCCGTTGGATTAGCGCAGCGAGCGTCAGACTCGCTGGGGCTGCGGTCGTATGTCGACGCGGCGATTCGCCCAACGCAGGGCCAGCGGACCGAGCAACAGCAGCAGCCCCATCAGGGCGAAGGCGGCCCACCAACCCGACAGCTGATCGTCGCCCAGCGCGTCGAGCACCATGCCGAACAGCAGCGGCCCGAGGAACGCACCGGTAAAGCCGGTACAGGAATACAGCGCCATGGCCGCGCCCCGGTGGCTGGCCGGCGCCACCGCCACCAGCCCGGAGGTCAGCGCCGCCGAGTCCGCGGTCACCGTGACGCTATAGCAGAGGATCAGGATCAACAGCGCCCAGAATGGCAACGCCGCGCCAAGCCCGACGAGGCCAGCCAGCACGGCGGACAGCAGCATTACGGTCATCAGCCAGCGCTGCCGGCCGAAGCGAATCGCCATCTCGTTGCCAAGAATGCTGGCCGGCATCCCGATCAGGGTCGCCAGCATCGCCACCCAGGTTCCGCTCAGCCAGGTCGGCTGGCCCTGCCAGTCACCGGCGAACACGATGAAGGCGACCAGCCAGGCGCGAAAGGCGAACAGCTCAAGGTTGTGCATGGCATAGGCCAGGCAATAGGCGATAACAGGGCGTTCCATCAACGGGGCCAAATCCAGCCAGTGCCGCGGCTCATGCAGGGCGACCGGCTTGGGCGGCAACCCGCGCCACACCATCACCCACGCAAGAAGCGCACAGCCCCCGCTGAGCAGCGCGGGGAGTTCCCAGCCGCCAAGCTTCGCCAGTTCGCCGGCAAGCAGGAAGGACAGCGCCGTGCCCAGCCCGAAGCTCGCGGTGTAGAACGCGATCGCACGCGACTGCGCCGGGCCCTCGATCCGTTCGGACAGGGCTTTGAGCCCGGGCATGTAGGTACCGGCCAGGCCAACGCCGGCCAGCACGCGCCAGAGCAGCGCCGACCAGAAGTCATCAGCCAACACGAAGCCAGCGCTGGCGAAGGCGGTCAACAGCATCGCCCAGAGGTAGATCAGCCGCGCATCGTGGCGATCGGTCAGCCCGGTCAGCACCGGCACCGCGAGCATGTAACCCAGAAAGAATCCGCCACCGATCCAGCCTGCTTCGGTGTTATCCAGCTGCCAGAGCACCTGAAACTCAGGCAGCAAAGCAGCAAAGAGTGCAAAGCCGGCCATACCCAGGGTTTCGGCGAGGCACATGACCAGGGTGAGGCGGCGAGCAGCGGGGCTTGCGTTGGAATCAGGCGGTGAAGCCTCGTTAGGGCTCATTTGGCATCCACCATCGCGGCGAAACTCAGGGACTGGCCGTCGCAGGCCATGCTGACGCCAGCCGGCAACGCGTCAGGGTTGTCCAGCAGCCAAGTATCCAAATTGTGGCCGATATGGGTCAGCAGCGCCTGTTTCGGTTGCAGCTCGGCAATCACCGCCAGCGCCTGGGTCAGGTCGTTGTGGTTCTGCGGTGCGGCTTGGGGCGGGCTCGAGCAGTCCAGCACCAGCAGGTCCAGCGGCTGCTGATGCAGTACGCTCACGCTGGCATCCGGCACCCCCAGCGTGTCCGTGAGATAGGCGATGCGGCGTCCCTCTCCTTCGAACAGATAGCCCAGGGTCGGCTTGGAGTGATTGAGCGGTAATGCGGTGACACCCAGCTCGCCCAGTGCACGATGCTCAAGCGCCCCGAAGGGCTCTGAGAAATCCAGAATGCCCGGATGCTTATAGAGATCGGCCAGGCCCTCAGGATCGCTCGGGCCATGCACCGGAATACGCATTCCCAATCCCCAGCGCAGGTGCAACAGCCCTTGCGCATGGTCGGCGTGGTAATGAGTCTGCAGGATCCCGCTGAGGCTGCCGGGCGTGAAACGCTCGGTGAGATCGGTAATGCCGCTGTCGATCAGCCAGCGCTGCGAGCCGCATTCGATCAAGGCGCAGCATGGCCCGCGGCGCCAGGCCGGATCGAGCCGCGCGCGCCCGCAAGCCGCGCAGTCACAGTTGTATACCGGCACCTGGCGGGCGTTGCCGCTGCCGAGGATGGTCAGGCGCATGCGCGGGCCTGGTCGATCAACCGAAGCAAACGCTGCACGGTCTGCTCCAGCGGACCGGAATTGTCCAGTATCAGCGCCTCGCCCTGCTCCGCCGCCGAGCGAAACTGTTCGTTGCGGGCAAGCCGTGCCTCGATCTCTTCAATCGACTCACGCCCGCGTGCCAGCAGGCGCTGACGCAGCACAGGGAGCGCCACGGTAAGCAGTACCGCCTGCAGCTGCGGGTACCGCGCACGCGCCTCGCTCAGATAGCCGCGCGACCCGTTGACCAGCACATCCTCACCCGCCGCCAGCCACTCGTCGATCTGCTGGGGTATGCCGTAGTGCAGGCCGTTGGCGTGCCAGTTCAGCGCGAACGCACCGTTGCGGCGCAGCTGCTCGAATTCGGCCTCGGTCACCGCCAGGGCATCCTCCCCCGCGGCTTCGGCGGAGCGGGTAATGACGCGCCGCGCGATCCGACACCCGCGCGCCTGCAGCGGCTCGCGGGCAGCCAGCAGCAGGCTGTCCTTGCCGGCGCCGGAGGGGCCCATCAGATAGATCAATCGTCCCTTCATCAAAACACCCTTCTGCCTTGTCTCCATACCTGTCTGACCACCGGCAGGCCATGCCTGTCGCTCGCCTGCAGCAGATCGGCGCGCAGACCGGGGCGGATCTCGCCGCGATCATCGAGCCCCGCGGCCCGAGCCGGTGCCAGACTGACCGTGGCGATGGCTTTGGGCAAGTCATAGCCGTTGCCCAGCGCCGAGAGCATGAAAGCAGCCTGTAGCAAGCTCGCCGGGTAGTAATCGCTGGAAAGGATATCCAGCGCTCCGCGACGGGCGAGATCCGCCGCAGCAATGTTGCCCGAATGCGAGCCACCGCGAACGATGTTCGGGGCGCCCATCAGCACCTTGAGCCCGCGCGCATGGCTGGCCTCGGCCGCCTCGAAGGTGGTCGGAAATTCAGCGATGGCCATGCCGAAGCCGGCCGATTCCTCGACATGCGCGAGTGTCGCGTCATCGTGACTGGCCAGCGCCAAGCCACGAGCCTGGCAAATGTCGACGACGGCGCGGCGCTGGCGGTCGCTGTGCTGCCGGGAGTTGGCGATCTGCTGGTCACTGAACGCATCCATCTCCGCCTCGCTGAGGTGGTACTTGCCCATGTAGTACTCGCGGTATTTCTGCGCGTGGGCAAACTGGCGCTGGCCTGGCGAATGGTCCATCACCGATACCAGTTGCACCAGTGGCTGCTCTACCAGATCGCGGAACAGGCTCAGCGCGTCCGGATGGCACACCTCGCAGCGCAAATGCAGCCGGTGCTCGGCACGGGTGTCACCCGCCGCTTCGGCATGCGCGATGGCGTCAAGCATGGCCGGCAACTGCTGCATGCGCTTGCCGCGCGGGTTGATGTCGCCGATAGACAAGGCGTCGAACACCGTGGTGATGCCTGCGGCGACAATCTGCGCATCGTGGGTCAGCACCGCCGAGGCCGAGGGCCAGTCGACGCCGGGGCGCGGCGTCATGTGTTTTTCCAGATTGTCGGTGTGCAACTCGACCAGACCGGGCATCAGGTAGTCGCCACCCAGATCCTGTGCCTGGGGCAGCTGGCTGTTGCCTTCGTTGAGTTCGGCAATCAGCCCGTCACGGATCACCAGCGTGCCGTCGATCACCCGCCCAGCGGTAACGACGCGGGCGTTGGTCAGAATCAGTTCAGCAGGCATGGCGGTGCTCCTCGGCAGTCATGTCCAGGTAGCGGTCGGCGACCGCTTCGCGGATCGCGCGGTCATGGAAAATGCCGATCAGCGCGGCCCCGGCGGCCTTGGCCTCACTGATCAGCTCCAGTACCACCCGACAGTTGGCCTCATCCAGCGAGGCGGTGGGCTCGTCCAGCAGCAGCACCGGCCACTGCACCATGAAGCCTCGCGCCAGGTTCACACGCTGTTGCTCGCCGCCGGAAAAGGTGCCAGGCGCCAACTGCCAGAGCCGCTCGGGAATGTTCAGCCGGGTCAACAGGCTTTCGGCACGCAGACGCGCTTGCTCCCGATCCCAGCCACGCGCCAGCGCCGGCGCCATGACTACCTCCAAACACGGCACCCGCGGAATTACCCGCAGAAACTGGCTTACATAGCCGAGGCTTTCGCGGCGCACTGCCAGCAGCTGTCGCGGCTCGGCGCCGACCAGCTCCAGCGGTTCGCCGCGATGGCACAGGCGGATGCTGCCCGTGGCCAGGTAGTTGCCGTACAGGCAGCGCAACAGGGTGGACTTGCCCGCGCCAGAGCGGCCGTGCAGTACCAGGCATTCGCCCGAGTTGACGGTAAAGCTGACCGCTCGCAGCACATCGAGGGTCACCCCGTGCTGCTGATGAAGGGTGAAGGATTTGCGGAGGTCGCGGACCTCGATCGGGCTGCTCATGGGTAACCTCGCAACATAGAAAACGGCCTGAAGTCGGGCCTGCGTACCTGGTTCGCGAGCAAGCTCGCTCCTACGAAAGCGGAAACCTCCCAGCGCTCGCGGCCGACATCGCCCTCCTGTAGGAGCCAGCTTGCTGGCGAAGCTTTTCGCGACGAACCGACCGCCATACCCGGCTTGCTTGTAAGCCTCCTCATGGCTGCAACACCGAGGACACCAACAGCTGCGAATACGGATGCTGCGGATCATCAAGAATCTGATCGGTGAGGCCGGTTTCCACCACGCGGGAGCGGCGCATGACCATCAGCCGATCCGCCAGCAGCCGTGCCACGGCCAGGTCGTGGGTGACGATCACCACGGCCAGATCCAGCTCGTGCACCAACCCACGCAACAGGTCGAGCAGGCGCGCCTGCACGGATACATCGAGACCGCCGGTGGGCTCGTCCATGAACACCAGGCGAGGTCCGGACACCAGGTTGCGGGCGATCTGCAGGCGCTGTTGCATGCCACCGGAGAAGGTGCGTGGCAGATCGTCGATACGCGCCGGGTCGATCTCCACCTGGCTCAGCCAATCCAACCCGGCCTGGCGCAGCTGGCCGTAATGGCGCTGCCCCTGAGCCATCAGCCGCTCGCCGATATTGGCGCCAGCGGATACACCCATGCGCAGCCCGTCGCGCGGGTTCTGTTCGACGAACCCCCACTCGGTGCGCAGCAAGTTGCGACGCTCCGCCTCGCTGGCGGCGTAGAGATCGAGCCAGGCACCGTCGCGTCCGCGGTAGCTCACCGAGCCCCGGTCGGGCGGGCAGCGTCCGGAGAGCAGGCTGAGCAGCGTGGACTTGCCGGAGCCGGACTCACCGACGATGCCCAGCACCTCACCGGGATAGAGATCAAAGTCGACGCCCTGGCAGCCAGTATCCGGCCCGTACAGGCGCGTCAGCCCGCGGACCGACAGCAAGGGCTGATCCACGCGGCTGACGGGTTGTTGCAAATCGAGCGCGGCGTTCATTCGGCGGCCTCCTGGGCGTCTCGGCGCTGGGTGCAGTAATCGGTATCCGAGCAGACGAAGCGCTTGGTGCCGGCGTCGTCGACGATGAGTTCGTCGAGGTATGAGCTGTCGCTGCCGCAGAAGGCGCAGCACTGGTCCCACGCCTGGATGGCGAAAGGGTGATCCTCAAAATCCAGGCTGCGCACGTCCGTGTAGGGCGGCAAGGCATAGAGGCGCTTTTCGCGGCCGGCGCCGAACAGCATCAGCGCCGGGCTCATGTTCAATTTCGGGTTATCGAATTTGGGAATCGGCGAAGGATCCATCACGTAGCGGCCGTCCACCGTCACCGGGTAGGCATAGCTGGTGGCGATATGGCCGAAGGTGGCGATGTCTTCGTAGAGCTTGACGTGCATGACCCCATAATCGGCCAGCGCGTGAATGGTCCGGGTCTCGCTTTCCGAGGGTTCGATGAAGCGCAACGGCTCGGGAATCGGCACCTGATAGACCATGATCTGGTCGTTGCGCAGCGGCGTTTCGGGAATCCGATGGCGAGTCTGGATCACCGTCGCCTCGGGCGTGCGGGTGGTGGTGGCGACCCCCGCGGTGCGGGCGAAGAAGCGGCGGATCGACACGGCGTTGGTGGTGTCATCGGCGCCCTGATCGATCACCTTGAGCATGTCCTCGGCGCCCAGAATGGCGGCGGTCAGCTGCATGCCGCCGGTGCCCCAGCCATAGGGCAGCGGCATTTCGCGCCCGCCGAAGGGCACCTGATAACCGGGAATTGCCACAGCCTTGAGCAGCCCGCGGCGGATCATGCGTTTGGTCTGTTCGTCGAGGTAGGCGAAGTTGTAACCCTGCTCCGTCGCGCCGGGCTGACGGTCAATAACGGTCATATTCATGCGCGGCGCTCCTTGGCATCGGGCTCGGACTCGGCCGTGGTGGTCTCCTCGACCGGCGCGCGGCGCAGCTTGCGAATCAACTCCAGCTCGGACTGGAAGTCGACGTAGTGCGGCAGCTTGAGGTGCGAGACGAAGCCACCGGCTTCGACGTTGTCGCAGTGCATCAGCACGAACTCTTCCTGCTGCGCCGGGCCCTGTACGGTCTCGCCGTACTCGGCGCCGCGCAGCGCACGATCGACCAGGGCCATGCCCATGGCCTTGCGCTCGGCGTAACCGAAGGCCAGCCCGTAGCCGCGGGTGAACTGCGGGTCGATGCCCTGCCCGCCGACGAACTGGTTGACCATCTCGCACTCGGTAACTTCGATATCGCCCAGCGGTACGGCAAAGCCCAGCTCTGGCGGTTCCATCCAGACCTCCACCTCGCCAATGCGGATTTCCCCAGCAAAGGGGTGATTGCGGCCATAGCCACGCTGGGTCGAATAACCCAGCGCCAGCAGAAAACCTTCATCGCCACGGGCCAGCGCTTGTAGCCGCTGCGCGCGGCCGCTGGGGAATTCCAAGGGTTCGCGGGTGATGTCCGGCACGGCCTGATCGTCGCCGCGCTCGGGCTTCATCAGACCTTCCTGGGCAAGCAGGTCGAGCACGCGCGGACAGGCCGCAAGCTCGGCTTGAGGATCAAGCTCCGGACCGGGATGCTCGCCTTCGGCCAGCAGGCTGAAGTCCAGCAGGCGATGGCTGTAATCGAAGGTCGGGCCGAGCAGCTGGCCGCCGGGCAAATCCTTGAAGGTGGCCGAGATGCGCCGGTTCGGGCGCATCTGCGCGGTTTCCAACGGGACGCTGGCGCCGAAACGCGGCAGGGTGGTGCGATAGGCACGCAGCAGGAAGATCGCTTCGAGCAAATCACCGGCCGCCTGCTTGATCGCCAGCGCCGCCAGCTCTTCGTCGAACAGCGACCCTTCGGCCATCACCCGCGCCACCGCCAGCGGCAGTTGCTGACGGATCTGGCTGACGCTCAATTCGGGCAAGGCGGTGTCGCCGCGGCGCTTCTTTGCCAGCAGCCGGTGAGCATTGTCGATGGCCTGTTCGCCACCTTTGACGGCTACGTACATCAGGCGACCTCCTCTATCGATGCGGCTATGCGGGTGCTGCGGGGCAAGCCGATCAGTGATAGATCAGCGGCAAAAAACAGGTCCAGCCCGCGCGGAAAATCGTTGCGAGCGGCGCGCTGCTGCCAGAACGCAGCCGGTACCGGCAGGCTCACCTCGCGCTGGCCGAGGATGCCCGGGCCGCTCCAGCTCAACGCTGCGCCACCCTCGAGGGCATCGAGCTGGACCAGCAGCGTGCAGGACTGATCAGGGAAGCGTTCGCTGCCGGTGCAGAAACCGGACAGGTCGACGAGCTCCTGAACGCCGAGCAGCGCGAAATCGGCTGATTCGCGTTCGGCTACGATCGGGCAGCCGCAATGAAACGCCAGGTTGGCGCGCACCATCGGCGTATCGAACGCAGGTGCCAGCCACAACCGCGTGTCGCCGTCGAGCAGGCTCAGGCACAGCGCGTAGCTCGCCGGGGCCAGAGGTTCAAGCGCCTGTACGGGAATCAGCGGCTGCGTCAGGCCAGGCTCGGCTAGTGCTTTCAGTGCTGCGCGGAATACTCGTTGGCTGTCGAGCACCTGATCGTCGAACGCCGGGTGCAAAAGATCTGCGCTCATCAGTCTTCTCCTCTGACCAGGGTGAAAAATTCCACTTTGCTGCTGGCCGTCTCGGCGTCCTGCGCCGCCCGACGTGCCGCCTGGATGGAGGCAAGCGGCGAGATGACTTGCGCCTGCCAATGCGCCTGATCGCGACCTTGCAAGTGCGCATCGGCCAGCGCGGCCAGTTCAGCGTGGCGCTTGTCGCGCCCGGCAACGTAGCTGTAGCCGGTCCGCCCATCGCCAAGCCGCACCACGCAACGGGTAACGGTCATTTCGCCGAGGTTGAACGCCGCACCCGTACCGCCCATGCGGCCGCGAACCAACGTCATGCCGATTTCCGGGGCGCGGACCAGCTGGTAGTTGATGTCCTTCAGCTCGGCCTCGTAGCGCGCCAGCTCATCGCCGGCACGGGCGAGCACGCCCATCCAGCGTTGGCGAGTGGCAATTTCTGGGGTCATGCGCGTCTCCATCAGGTGGCGACCTGGTACTGGAAGCGATCGGCGCGGCTGGTCGACAGCGACAGCTCCACCGGCCGCCCGGCCAGGTCATGTGAAAGGGTGAGTACGGTCAGCAGTGGCGCGTGGCGCGGCATCAGCAACTGGTCAGCCTCGTCCGACGTGGGCAGCCGGGCGCCGATCAGGCTGAAGGCGCGGTGCAGCGGCAGTTGACGTTCGGCCAGGTACTGGCGCAGCGACCCGCCGTTGTAGTCCTCCAGCAACACCTGGCGGCTGGCACAGAAGCGATGCCGGATCAGGCTGACCGGTTGCTGGTCGAGCAGCCGCAAGGTATGCAACTCCAGCAGGGTCGCACCCTCGCCCAGCTTCAGGTGATCGGCTTCTTCCGGAGTGGCCGAACGCAACTGGCGCTGCAGCAGCCGCGCCTGGACACCGTGCCCCTGGGCCGAGAGTGACTCGCTGTAGGCACTGCCGGCCGCCAGCGGATAGATCAGCGGACGCGCCAGCACGCGGGTACTGCGGCCCTGTTGGCGCAACACCCGACCCTCGCTGACCAGCTCATCGATGGCGCGGCGTAGCGTGTGCCGATTGACCGCAAACCGGGTCGCCAATTGGACCTCACCGGGCAACTGATCGCCGGGCTGCAAGTGGCGCAACTCCTCACGCAACTGAGCGGCCAGCTGCAGGTAGCGCGGTTGAGGTTGTCTAGACAGGTGCATGGCTAAAAAAGGACGCACACGGCGCCCGTCTCCGTCAGATGAAGAGTTTGCGCAAGCGCTGGGAGATGATGTCGATCACGCTGACCACCGCCACGATGACGATCAGCAGCGCGCAGGTCTGGCCGAACTGGAAACCGCGAATGGCTTCCCACAGGATCACGCCGATACCGCCGGCGCCGACCATGCCCACCACCGTCGCCGAGCGCACGTTGGATTCGAAGCGATACAGCGCGTAGGAAATCCATAGCGGCAGCACTTGCGGAATGACCCCGAAGATGACTTCCTGCAGTGCGCTGGCGCCGGTGGCACGCACGCCTTCTACCGGGCCCGGTTCGATGGCCTCCACCGCTTCAGCAAAGAGTTTGGCGAGCACGCCGGTGGTGCCCACGAACAGCGCCAGTACGCCGGCAAAAGGGCCGAGGCCGACCGCGACGACGAAGAGCATGGCGAACACCATCTCGTTGATCGAACGGCACGCGTCCATCAAGCGCCGGACCGGTTGGTAGACCCACCAGGGCACGATGTTATCGGCACAGAGAATGCCCAGCGGAATCGCGCAGAGGATGGCCAGTACCGTGCCCCAAAGGGCGATCTGCACGGTGACGATCATCTCCGTCAGATACAGCTCCCAGTTGCTGAAATCCGGGGGAAAGAAGTCGGCGGCGAAGGTCGCCATGTTGCCGGCGTCTCGGATCAGCGTAAGCGGGTTCATCTCGGCGCCCTGCCAGGACCAGCCCAGCAGTGCGAGAAACAGTCCCCAGCCAACCAGCTTGAACCACGAGTGTTTCTGCGGCTCGGCAACTGGGGTATGCGCGGTCAGTGAAGTCATCGGATGCTCCGGCAAACAGAAGTCGGCCGCCGCTTACGCGGCGGCCAGCGGATCAGCCAGCCGTGGCGGCGGCGGTTTTCTGCTCGATCTCGGCCATGCGCTGCTCGAGGGCGGCGAGCTGGGCGTCCAGTTCCTTCAATTGAGCCTGCTTGTCGCTGTCGTCCAGCTTGGCGTTGTTGGCGACTTCACTACGCTTCTTGAACAGCTCCAACTGACGGATCGGCAGCAGCTGGTCATCATCCGAGGCGCGGAACTTGCCCCACTGCAGGTCAGCCAGCACCTCCATTTCGCCGGGCTTGTCGCCGTAGGTCATGAAGAACTCACGAATGTCGGCTTTGGTCGCATCCGGCAGGTTTTTGCGCCAGACCATCGGATCGGCTGGGATCAGCGGCGAGGTCCAGATGACCTTGAGCTGCGCGGCCTTCTCCGGTGCGGTCAGTTCCAGGCGCTCCATGCCCTCATTGTTGAACGTGCCGACATCGACCTGTTTGTTGGCGACCGACAGGGCATTGACTTCATGGCTGCCGTTGAGCGAGCGCTTGAAGATCTTGTTGGCGTCTACCTTGTTTTTGGCGAACACGTAGTAGCCCGGCACCAGATAGCCGGAGGTGGAGTTCGGATCACCGTTGGCGAAGGTCAGCTTGCCGGCATCCTTGAGCATGTCTTCGACGGAGTTGATGGGGCTGTCCTTGTGCGCCACCAGCAGGCTGTAGTAACCCTGCGCACCGTTGGACGCGACGGTCTGGGCGAAGATTTCGCCGCCGGCGCGGTCCACGGCTTCCATCGCCGACTTGTTGCCATACCAGGCCAGGTCGACCTTATCGAAGCGCATGCCCTGAATGATGCCGGCGTAATCGGGCGCAAAGAACGCGTTGATCTTCATCCCGGTGCGCTCGCTCATGGCCGCGAGGAAGGGATCCCAGACGGCCCGCAGGTTCTGCGAGGATTCGGTGGAGATGATGCCGAAATTGAGTTCCTTGTCTTCCGCGTACGCGCTGCCCAGCAGCGAGCCGGTCAACAAGGCAGAGGCGGCCAGTACGCGGCCAATACGATTGAACATGGAAAAGCTCCTGTCATTGGATGACGGTGGGGTTGGCATGCGTGGCATCAGAAAATCAAGAAATCAGGCCCGCGCCAGGCTCAGCGTCCGCACCTGCTCGGGCACTGGAACGGCAGGTGTGCGGGTCTGATCGGAGAACAGCAGGCTGGCGTCGAGATCAGCGCCGTAAAGATCGTTGAGAAGCCGCGAATCGAGGTCGGCACAAGCACCGTCGTAATGAATACGGCCGTCCTTCAAGGCCACCGCTCGCTGGCAATAACGCAAGGCGTAGTCAACCTGATGCAGCGTGACGACAACGGTCTTCCCGTCGAGGCGATTGATGTCCGCGAGGATGTCCATGACCTTGCGTGCGGACTCGGGGTCGAGCGAGGCGATCGGCTCATCGGCGAGAATCACTTCGGCCTGCTGCGTCAGCGCCCGGGCGATGGCCACGCGCTGCTGCTGGCCACCGGAGAGCGTCGAAGCACGCTGTTCGGCACGATGCGCCAGTCCCACGCGGTCCAGCGCCGCCAGTGCCTGTTGCTTCTGCTCGGCGCTGAACATGCCCAGCGAACCGCGCCAGCGCGGCATACGCCCGAGAAAGCCCAGCAGCACGTTGTCCAGTACGCTGAGGCGATTGACCAGGTTGAACTGCTGGAAGATGTAGCCGATGTCGGCACGCAACCGCCGCACGTCCGCGTTCAGACGTCCCGCCGACTGCACCTCGCGCCCCAGCACCTGAATATGGCCACCCGCGCGATCACCGCAGGCCAGCCCCGCGATGTGCCGCAGCAGCGTGGACTTGCCGGAACCGGATGCGCCGATCAGCGCCACCATCTCACCTGGCTGAACGGACAGCGCCAGGTCATGCAGGGCACGTTTGCCTGCGAAGGTCTTGTTCAGACTGTCGACACGGATCACCGCACTCATGGACCGACTCCCTCATCGAGAACGACGGCAACCGTTGGCGGCCGTCTGATGAGGCATGACCTTAGGCACGACCCATGTCGTTTCGGTGAAAGGACTGTGACCGTTCGATGACTTGTCTAAACAGGCGCAACGGACAAGCAGGCGCGTGCCGTCTCGCTCGCCGACCGGTGTCGGCCCGTCGTATCGGGACTAGTCCGGGATGCCGGTCACCTGATCGCCAACCTCGAGTCGGTGTTGACGAAACCAGCCCTGGTTCACTTCCAACGCGTAACGCGCGGGCTCGCGCGAACAGCGGATCGTGGTGTCCAGCGGCTGCAGATCGAGGATATCGACGATGCGCCCCTGCTCGTCCATGAAGGCCGCCGAGAGCGGCAGCGGCGTGTCTTTCATCCACAGGCAGTGACGGCGGAAATCGCCGAAGCGAAACAGCATGCCGCGATCCGCCGCGAGCTCGGTGCGCTCCATCAGGCCGCGCGCGCGCTCGTCGGGAGAGCGGGCGTATTCAGCCTTGAGTGGCGTTGCGCCAAGCTGCAGGTCGAGCAGCGGCTCACTGGCGTGAGCAGTGGCGAACCCGGCCAGGGCAACGAGCGATGACAGCAAAGCGGTACGCATGGAACGGTCGACCTCGGAGCGGAGAATGCAGGCGGCTGCACAGCCGACGAAGCATACATCGACTGCCTTGCTAGGCATCGGTGGCGGGTTGTTCAGCTGCCACCTGATCGCTATCGCCGTAGCGCTTCTGACAACGCTCGCAATAAAAACTGCGGCGCTGGCTACGGCCCAGTGACTTGGCTTTGACGAAGGGAATCTTGCAGCGCGGGCAGGTCGTTTTGGTATGCGCCAACCAGTGCGCCTTGAGCGTGCCCTCGCGCTTCCACTGAAGGAAATCGAAGCTGTAGGTCCGTGCTTCGTTAACCAGCGCCCGCAACTTGGTCGCCGGCAGCTCGCCGACCAGTGACAGTGGATGGATGCGCGTGCGAAACAGCACTTCGTTCTTGATGATGTTGCCGGAGCCGGAAAACAGCGTTTGGTCCAACAGTGCATCGCAGGCCAGCAGCCGGGGCCGTGCGCGCAGCTTCTTCAGTGCGGCACGGCTGTCCCAAGCGTCGCTCATCACATCGGCGCTCCAGTCGTAGGCCTCATCCAACGGGCCTTCGATGAATTGCACCGAGCAGCCGTAGAAATTCAGCTCGCCGTTGGCAAAGCCCAGGCTCAGGCGCGGCGCGGACTCCTTGCGCTCGTTGATGCGATAGCTGCCGAACAGCAGCAGATGGATACGCAGGGATACGTCGTCCAGCTCGATCAGGAAGTGTTTGCCCCAACTGCGAAACGAACGCACCGTCTGGCCGACCAACCGTGATGTATCGAGCTTGCTATTGCCCTCCGCACGCTCGACGGTCTTGCCTGTAAATGCGGCAACTTCTTCGCGAAGGATGACGATGGATGGACCTTCAGGCATGGCGATAGCGCTTCGGCTTGGGCGTTAACGATATCGACTGAGAGCGGCTAAGAAGGTGCGGATCGATGACAGAGCCCCTAGTGGTTTGTGCGATTGGGGCAAGGGCCGAGAGCTATTCGCGGTCAAGACCGCTCCCACCCTCGTACGCGGGTCAAGACCGCCCCCTCAGTCCATGCTCAATCATTTCGCGGGCAAAACCGCTCCAGTCACAGTTGGAGCTTCATCTAAAGCAGTCGTGGCGTCGGGATAACGGCAGGAGAGACTGCCAAGGTGAGTGAATAAAACGATATGAAGCACACGCCGCCTGTGGGAGCAGCCTTGACCGCGAGGGCATGCCAACGCCGTTCCAGTCGAGCTGTAAACACCTCTCGAAACACCGCCACTCGCGGAGCGGCTAAGCGTTATTCGCGGTCAAGACCGCTCCCACCCTCGTACGCGGGCCAGTACCCGACCCACAGTTCGCGCTTGATCATTTCGCGGGGAAAACCCGCTCCAGTCACAGTTGGAGTTTCATCTAAAGCAGTCGTGGCGTCGCGATAACGGCAGAAGATACTGTCAAGGTGCGTGAACAAAAACGATATGAAGCACACGCCGCCTGTGGGAGCGGTCTTGACCGCGAGGGCGTGTCAATGCCTTACCAGTCGAGCCGCGGACAGCTTTCGATACACCGCCGCTCGCGGAGCGGCTAAGCGTTATTCGCGGTCAAGACCGCTCCCACCCTCGTACGCGGGCCAGTACCGCCCCACAGTCCGTGCTTGATCATTTCGCGGGAAAAACCGCTCCAGTCACAGTTGGAGCTTCATCAAGCAGTCGTGGCGTCGGGATAACGGCAGGAGAGACTGCCAAGGTGAGTGAATAAAACGATATGAAGCACACGCCGCCTGTGGGAGCGGTCTTGACCGCGAGGGCGTGCCAACGCCTTACCAGTCGAGCTGTAAACGACTCTCGAAACACCGCCGCTCGCCAGTCAACGGGTCGTCGAATTGCAGCCCGCGCGCCAGCAGCTTGAGCGGCAGGTCATAGTCGTCCTGGTCACGCCTCGCCCGCTCGATCAACTCGGGGTAGAAGGGGTCATTGCAAATACCGGCACCCAGCGTGGCCATCTGCAAGCGCAGTTGATGTTTGCGTCCGGTAACCGGATAGAGCGCGTAACGCCAAAGCCCGCCGCGGCGTTCGAGCACCTTGATGCGCGTCTCGCTATTGGGTTCGCCTTCGCCGCGCTTCATCAGGAAGAACGGCTCACCGTCGATCATGTGCAGCCGCTCCACACGCGGAAATTCAAGGTCAGGTAGCGCCGGGCAGATCGCCTCATAACGCTTGTCGATACGGCGCTCGCGGAACAGTGCCTGGTAGCGACCGCGACTCTCGGGATTGGTCGAGAACAGCACCAGCCCAGCCGTCAGTCGGTCGATGCGATGGATCGGCACCAGATCGGGATTGCCCACACGCTTGCTCAGGCGCGCCAGCAGCGTCTCGTTGACGTATTCGCCAGCCGGCATCACCGGCAGAAAGTGCGGTTTGTCGGCCACCAGCAGGTGGTCGTCCAGATGCAGCACGGCTTCCTCGAACGGGATCGGCTTCTCGTCCGGCACCTCACGGAAGTAATAAACCTTTAAACCCACCTGATAAGGGTGGTCGAGCGCCAGTGGCTGCCCGTCCGCACCCAGCACGCGGCCGCGGGCGAAACGATCGAGCCAGGTCGCCCGGTCGATTGCCTGAAAATGCGCACATAGGCAGTCAAGCACAGTGGCCCAGTGACCTTGGGGCAGATGCAGGGTGCTGCGGGCGGCGGGAGCGGGCATGGCGGCGATACTGGAGGAAACGGCCGTTGATGATACCCGACTGAACGGCCCGCACCTCGCTGTCGATTTGCGCAAAAGCCAATCGACCATTGCTTGAATGCATCGGAATCCCGATGCGCGCCGCGCTACCGGAGGCCCACAGTGAAGAACCACTCGATCGTTTCCCCCCAGCAATGGCTGGCCGCACATGCCGAACATTTGATCAAGGAAAAACAGGTCACCCATCAACGCGAGGCCCTGGCCGCCGCCCGTCGCGAATTGCCCTGGACCCTTGTGGATAAGGATTACCGCTTTCAGGACGCACAGGGCTCGGTGAGCCTGGACGACCTCTTTGGCGGCCGTAGCCAGCTGATCATCAAGCACTTCATGTTCGGCCCGGACTGGGAGGAAGGCTGTGTCGGCTGCTCGTTCGAGATGGACCATCTGCAAGGAACGCTGGTGCATCTGGCCAACCACGATGTCAGTGTCGTTGCCGTGTCGCGCGGCCCCTTCGCGGCGATCGATGCTTTTCGCCAGCGCATGGGCTGGAGCATTCGCTGGGTGTCTTCGGCCGGTAGCGATTTCAACCGTGACTTCCACGTGTCTTTCGACCGCGAGGACATCGTCGATGGCAAGGTCTTCCACAACTTCGCCTGGGAGCCTTTCGTCTGCGAAGAGCTATCGGGCTTTAGCGTGTTCTATCGCGACGAGGACGGGCGTATCTATCACACCTTTTCCGCCTATGGGCGTGGCGCCGAGGAGTTGCTGGGCAGCTATGTACTGCTGGACATGACCCCTAACGGGCGCAACGAAAACGGGCCGCGGTACAACCTGACCGACTGGGTGCGTCACCATGATCGCTACGGCAGTGCGGACACCGTAGATGCAACCGGCCGCGCCAATCGCAATGATTCGGCTACCAGCCAAGGCTGCTGTCATCAGGCAGAGACCCTGTCATCCGGCTGAAACCCGCGAACCCTGGCGGCAACGCCCGGTCCAGACTAATACACCAGGCGTACGGCAATCGTCGCCTGGGCTGCTTCCAGTCCAGACCAGGCGAAATCTCATGGCGATAACAGTTGGTGACTTCCTGATCGAACGCCTCTATCAATGGGGCGTTCGGCGCATTTACGGCTATCCGGGCGATGGCATCAACGGCGTGTTCGGCGCGCTGAATCGCGCCAATGAGAAGATCCGCTTCATCCAGGCGCGGCATGAGGAAATGGCGGCGTTCATGGCCTCGGCCGATGCCAAGTTCAACGGCGGGCTGGGCGTGTGCATCGCCACCTCCGGCCCAGGCGCAACGCATCTGCTAACAGGGTTGTACGACGCCCGCATGGACCACATGCCGGTGCTGGCGATCGCTGGCCAGCAGGCCCGTACCGCCATGGGCGCGCACTATCAGCAGGAAGTCGACCTGGCCTCTATGTTCAAGGATGTCGCCGGTGCGTTCGTCCAGCAAGCCAGCACACCGGGGCAAGTACGCCATCTGGTGGACCGAGCGATACGCACGGCGCTGGGACAGCGCACGGTCACTGCGATCATCCTGCCCAACGATTTACAGGAAATGGAATACAGCGACCCTCCGCGTAGCCACGGCGCGGTGTTTTCCGGCATCGGGTACAACCGACCGAAGATCGTGCCCTACAACACAGACCTGATCCGTGCGGCCGAGGTGCTCAACGCCGGCAAGAAGGTCGCGATTCTGGTGGGTGCCGGCGCGCTGGACGCCACCGATGAAATCATCGCGGTGGCGCAGAAACTCGGGGCGGGCGTGGCCAAGGCGCTGCTGGGCAAGGCCGCGGTGCCGGATGACCTGCCGTGGGTAACCGGTTCGATCGGCCTGCTCGGCACCGAACCGAGCTACAAGATGATGAATGAATGCGACACGCTGCTGATGGTTGGGTCGGGCTTCCCTTACTCCGAATTTCTGCCCGAGGAAGGCCAGGCCCGCGGCGTACAGATCGACCTCAAGGCGGACATGCTCAGCATCCGTTACCCGATGGAAGTGAACCTGCAAGGGGACTCGGCGGAGACCTTGCGCGCCCTCCTGCCACTGTTACTGCACAAGGCAGATCGCGAGTGGCGGGATCGCATCGAGAACTGGCGAGACGACTGGGACGACACGCTGGTCGAGCGCGCCATGGTTTCGGCGGAACCGATCAATCCGCAGCGCGTTGCACTCGAACTCTCGCCACGGTTGCCGGACATGAGCATCGTCACCAGCGATTCAGGCTCCTGCGCCAACTGGTATGCGCGCGACATTCACCTGCGTCGCGGCATGATGGGCTCGCTGTCCGGTGGGCTGGCATCAATGGGCGCGGCAGTGCCCTACGCCATAGCAGCCAAGTTCTGCCATCCGGAGCGCACGGTGGTGGCGATGGTGGGCGACGGTGCGATGCAGATGAACAACATGGCCGAACTGATCACCGTGGCCAAGTACTGGCAGGAATGGGAGAACCCGCAATGGATCTGCTGCGTATTCAACAATGAGGATCTGAATCAGGTGACCTGGGAGCAACGGGTCATGGAGGGCGATCCGAAGTTCGAGGCGTCGCAGAACATACCCAACGTGCCCTACCACCGTTTTGCCGAATCCATTGGGCTGGTTGGCATCTATGTCGACCGTGAAGATCAGGTCGTTGCCGCCTGGGAGCAGGCCTTCGCCGCGGACCGGCCGGTCCTGATCGAATTCAAGACCGACCCCAACGTGCCGCCTTTGCCGCCGCATCTGAAGATCGATCAGATCAAGAAGTACGCCACGACACTGCTGCAAGGTGACCCCGATCAGGCCGGTATTCTGGTGCAGTCAGCCAAGCAGATTTTCGCCAAGGTGATGCCGAATCGTAACAAGGACAAGGACTCGCAATAGTCAAAACCTGCGAACCTTGGGCGGGCGGGCCGGATCAGGAATGAGCCGGCCCGCCAAGCGGCAAATAGGGTTTTGCCGCGCGGGGTCAGCACACGATCAGTCTTCTTTATCGCGGGTCACTTCACCGGATTTACCGTCAATCTTGAATTCCCAGACCTTGCCGTCAGCCTTCATGCCTTCGCCTTCCCAGGAGTCACCATCGGCATCGATGGAGTGCAGCGTGGTGTAGCCGGCAGCCTTGGCTTTTTCCACGGCTTGCTCGAGGGTGATCCAGTCGGCGCCCGGCTGGTCAGCCAGTGCAACGCCACTAGTAGTTCCCAAAACAGCAACGGCAAGGGCAGCGGTCAATTTCTTGTGGTACATGATTGAATTCCTCGTGTTATCGGGACGAGCCACACGGTGGCCCTTGAAAATACGAGCTCAACGGCGGGTGATTGGTTCACTGCAACCGTCCGCGCCGGCGACCTGTCTGTATCAACGCTTGTCGATGGAGACCAACGCAGCCTCATCCCCTTCGCTTTGGAAACCGATCTGCACCGCATCGCCCTTGGCCAACCCTTCCAGCTGCTCGCGACGGGCCTGAAATTCCATGGTCGAAGCGGGCCATTTCAACGCCGGCACCGGGCCATGGGCGATGGTCACCACGCCTCGTTCACGATCGATTGCCTCGATCGTGCCGGTGGCGCGCATAACGGGTTCGGAGACCATTTCGGTGGCCGGGCCGGCATCGATATCCGGAGAATCTGAAGGGGCCGCAGGCTTGAGTAGATCCTGAGCGAGCGCAGCCGGGGCGAGCAGTACAAGACTGAGCGTGACGCAATAGAACGCTTTCATGACGGACCTCCTGGATCAGGTGGACGTACGCCGTATTGGACAATGCGGTCGCCCCTATTGCTCTGCCAGCCGGCTTTTCCGCACATCGTCGCGTTCAGTTTCGCGTAAGCCGCACCTCGTAACCTGTGAATCGTCGAAACCCACACAGGAAAACGAAACCATGAAAACACTGACTACGCTGATCACTGCCGCCGCCCTCGCCCTCGGCGCCAACCTGGCCATGGCCCGCGATCTGGGACCGGATGAGGCTTTGAAGTTGCGCGATGCAGGCACCATTCAATCGTTCGAGAAGCTCAACGAAGCTGCATTGGCCAAGCACCCCGGGGCCACCGTCGAAGAGACCGAATTGGAAGAAGAATACGGTCGCCACATCTATCAGGTTGAATTGCGCGACGACAAAGGTGTGCAATGGGACCTAGAGCTTGACGCCAAGACCGGCGAAGTACTCAAGGACCATCAGGACGACTAATGCGACCCGCCATTCTTTTCACCTTTCCGCTGGCCCTGCTGCTCGCCGCCACTCCGGTGGCGAGCCGCGACCTCGATCAGGACGAAGCCCTGCGGCTGCGGCGTGAGGGGCTGATTCAGCCCTTGGAAAGTCTGTTGCAGCAGGCCATGGCTCGCCACCCAGGCGCCCGATTGCTTGAGGCAGAGCTGGAAGAAGAGGATGGCGTTTACGTTTACGAAATCGAATTACTGACCGCCGACGGCGTCGCCCGCGAGCTGGAACTGGACGCGCGCGACGGCCGTCTGCTCAAGGATGAAGAAGACTGATGCGCCTTTTACTGGTCGAAGACAATATTCCGCTGGCCGATGAGCTGGTCGCCAGCCTCACGCGCCAAGGCTATGCCACCGACTGGCTGGCGGATGGTCGCGACGCCGACTATCAGGGCAGCAGCGAACCCTATGACCTGATGGTTCTGGACCTCGGCCTGCCTGGCAAACCGGGGCTCGAGGTGTTGCGCGCTTGGCGTAGCCGTGGCCTGGCGACGCCGGTGCTGATCCTGACGGCCCGCGACTCCTGGGCCGAGCGCATCGAAGGGTTGAAAGCCGGGGCCGACGACTACTTGACCAAACCCTTCCATCCCGAAGAGCTGCTACTGCGTATCCAGGCACTGCTGCGGCGCGCCCACGGCGTAGCCAATCAGCCGTTGCTGCAGGCAGGAGGAATAGCCCTGGACGAAGCACGCCAGCGCTGCCACAAGGATGGTCAGGACATCGAACTGACCACTGGCGAATTTCGTCTGCTGCGCTATTTCATGCTGCATCCCGGCCAGCTCATGTCGAAAACCCAGCTGGCCGAACACCTTTACGACGGCGAAACCGAGCGTGACTCCAACGTCATCGAGGTGCACGTCAATCGGTTGCGCGGCAAGCTCGGTCGCGAGCTGATCGAAACCCGCCGCGGCCAGGGTTACCGCTTCGGCGGCGCCGCTTGAAGTCGATCCAGCGCAGCCTCAGCGTCGGACTGATCGCGGTGCTGCTGCTGGTCGGACTGTTGCTGGTCCAAAGCAGTCTCTGGTTGTTCGAGTCAGGCCTGCGGCGCAACCTGGCCACCGATCTAAGGGAAGAAACGGAAGGCCTGTTGACGGCCGTGGTTCAGGGTCCGGAGGGGTTTGTGCTCGATTCGAGCCGGTTGAATCCGCGTTATCAACGCGCGTTTTCCGGCCACTATTTCCGCATCGACTTGCCGGCCCGTAGCTGGCGATCCCGCTCTCTGTGGGACGCCGAACCGACCTGGCCGGCTGGCAACGGCATGGCCGAGGATCTGCTGGACGGTCCGCAGGATCAGCGTCTGTTGGCTTATCGAGCCACCTATCGGCGCGACGGGCAAACCATCACCATCAACGTGGCGCAAGATTACACGCCCATCCTCAAAAGCTTTACCCAGGTCAGGCTCAGTGGCTTGGGACTGGTCGGTCTGGCGCTGCTGGTGTTGCTGCTGCTGCAGCGCTACGCGGTCAAACTCGCCATGCGCCCGCTGGAGCGAGCACGCCAGCAGATTGCGCAGCTGCAGCAGGGCCAGCGTCAGCAATTGGACGTCCAGGCGCCGGTCGAACTGCAACCACTCGTGGAACAGATCAACCATCTGCTGGCACACACCGACGACACCCTGAAACGCTCACGCCATGCGCTGGGCAATCTCGGTCACGCATTGAAAACACCGCTGGCGGTGCTCGGCAGCCTGGTCCGACGCGAGGAACTCGCCGCGTATCCAGAGTTGCAGGCCAGCCTTGCGGAACAGCTCGAGCAGATTCAACAACGGGTCACGCGGGAACTGGGTCGCGCACGCCTGGCTGGCGAAGTGCTGCCCGGCAGCTATTTCGATTGCGCCGCAGAACTCGCCCCGCTGTTCGAAACGTTGCGGATGATCCACCGTCGGGATCTCCATCTACATTGGCACAGCCATGAAGGATGCCGCTTGCCTTGGGACCGCGAGGACATGCTTGAGCTGCTCGGCAACCTGCTGGACAACGCCTGCAAGTTCGCCCGATCTGAGGTGCGGCTGACAATCGCCCCGATCACCGACGGCTACCTCATCTCAGTCGATGATGATGGGCCGGGCATCCCTGAAGCGCGTCGCGACGCAGTGCTGGAACGCGGTACTCGCCTCGATGAACATGCCGAAGGGCACGGGCTGGGGCTTGGTATCGTACGCGATATTCTGGTTGCCTGGCGGGGTGAGCTATTACTTGAGGAGAGCGAGCTTGGAGGGCTCTGCGTACGCGTCCGGCTTGCGAAGCAGAGCCAAAGACCGTAGCGGATGACACGAGGGAGTTACTGGACGCGCGCCAACTCGTTGCGCATGTCTTCCAGAATGGTTTCAACCAGCAGACCGTTCTGAACATGCCGGCCCGACATCACCCGAGTGGCTTCGGTGCCGTTGAGCGGATACCCGACACGGACCACCAAACAACCGTCTTCTTGCGGTTCAACGCGGGTCTTGTAATCAGCCGGAAAATTTTCGGCAAGGTGACGGGACAGGGTTTTCATGGGGGCCTCGTGCGCTGGGTCTGAAACAAAGACCCTGCTTTACACTCGGAGATTCCAACCACTCATCGGGCGACTATTCATCGGCAACGAAATTGTAAACACCCTTCACTTCCGTTCGCTGGCACCGTAAGCCAGCCACGCCAGAACGCCCATTCCGGCAAAGGCAGTCAACGAAAAAATAAGCGCATTCAGTAACAGGCTCATGGGGCGTTCCTTTATCTGCTTGCTTGAAGTACGCCCTGAATATATGTAGCGTCGCACGACACGTCGAGTCACCCGATAGTCGCACGTAAACATTTCCAACAGATGGGGCGCGCATGAAACGCAAGCAATCGATCAGTCAGGTTCGCTGGGATCTGGCACTGCGGTACCGCCTGATCGAGACGATTGCGTGGTGGGAAGGCCGCCTGACTACGGGTCACCTGATGCAGAGTTTTGGCATCAGCCGGCAGCAAGCGTCGAAGGACATCAACACCTACCTGAACGAACATGCGCCGGAAAATCTTACATATGACCGCCATCTGAAAGGCTATAAGCCGAGCCCGCAGTTCGAGCCGCTGTTCATCGATGGCAGCGCCAGTGCCTACCTGCACCTACTGGATCAAAACCGCGACCGCGCCCCGCATATCGAAGGCCTGGCGCTGGCTTACGCGCACACCGAAGTGCTGCACATGCCTGACCGCAGCATCCGGCCCGAGGTGCTGCGGCCAATTCTCAAGGCCTGCCGCGAAGGGCTACGGTTGGAAACCGAATATGTCTCCCTCGCCCACCCGGATGTCGAAATCCGCGTGATGGCACCGCATACCCTGGTGTTCACCGGCACCCGCTGGCATGTGCGCGCCTATTGCGAGAAGAACCGGGGCTTTCGCGACTTCGTCCTCAGCCGCTTCCGTGGTGAACCGGACCTGATGGATGAAAGCGAGAACAGGCTCGAGCAGGACGAAGCCTGGAACACTCCGGTAGATGTGGTCATCGAGCCGGATGTGCGACTCAGTGCGGAGCAGAAATCGATCATCGAAACCGATTACGGCATGCAGGACGGTGAACTGCGTATCGCCACCCGTGGCGCGTTGGTGCAGTACGTGTTGCAGCGCTATCAGATCGATCCGAATACGGTGCAGGCGAATGCAGCGGCGCAGCAGATTCAGGTGAGGAATCTGCAGGGGCTGAAGGTGTGGTTGTACACATGACCATTACCAGCGGCCGCCTTCCCTGTAGGAGCGAATTCACTCGCCCGCCTTCGTCCGCCAGGCCGATTGCGAGTGGAGCGCCTGTTGATTGGGCAACGCACTGGCCCGTCGTTTTTCGTAGGAGCGAGCTTGCTCGCGATCAGATGCTGGTGGCGCGCACACTTTCGTATGGCGCCGCGCTTTCCTCGGCCGGGACTACAGGTTGCGCCTTGCACGGCGCGTCACTTTTTCTTGTGTGGCCAAGAAAAAGTAACCAAAAAGAAGGCCACCCCTACATCCGGGTTTTGCTTCGCAAAACTTCCCTCCCTCCGACGCTGCTCCAGGGGTCGTCACGAAGGGACATCCATGTCCCATCGCTCCTCGCTCGGCATCCATGCCTAGCGTCCCCCTGCGCAGCGCCTACGCTCGGCCTCCTGAAGGGGACTCGGGACCGAGTTGTCTGGAAGTTTTGGAACAGCAACAGCTACAAAGCGCCTTCCTCGTTCGATGACAAACAGCCCCTCAGACGACGCCGAACGCCCCTTTCAGAAGGCCGAATGGAATCGCTGCGCAGAGGGGCGAGCGGCATGGATGCCGCAAGAGCCGTGAAGGGCCATGGATGGCCCTTGCGCGGCGACCCTCGGAGCAGCGATGGAATGAGGGAAGTCGAGCGCAGCGAGACCCGGATGCAGGGGCAAGACCTTTTGGTTCCTTTTGGGGCGACTGCCAAAAGGAACTCGCCCAGCAGGGCGAAACAAATGCCTCGGCAACCACCGCCAATAGGTCTTGAGCCGCAAGCAATTCGGCATCCGACTCTCTCTTGCAGAGAGCGACACGCGAACCCTGACCGCCGTTTCCACCAAGCTGCGGTGAATTCCAACCGAACGTTCAAAAGACCCTTCGTATGCGCCTGATCCACACCTCCGACTGGCACCTCGGCCAGACCCTCCACGGCCAGGACCGCGGCTACGAGCACGCGCAGTTCCTCGCCTGGCTGCTCGACCAGCTAACCGTCCACCAGCCGGACGCTCTCCTCATCGCCGGCGATATCTTTGACACGGTCAACCCGCCGCTCAAGGCGCAGGAACGCCTCTACGACTTCATCGTCCGCACCCACGCAAACCTCCCGCAGCTGGATATCGTGATGATCGCCGGCAACCACGACTCCGGCGGGCGCATCGAATTGCCCGGACCGCTGATGAGGCGCCTCAACGCCCATGCCATCGGCCGTATCAGTTGGCTGGCGGACCATCAGCTCGATCATGGCCGGCTGTTGGTCCCGCTGCACGATGCCAAGGGCGAAGTTGCGGGCTGGTGCCTGGCCCTGCCCTTTCTACGCCCGGCGGAAGTTACCGGAGGTGAGGCGGGCGAGGACTACATGGCCGGCATCCGTCATGTGCATCAGCGCCTGATCGCCGCTGCAGAAGCGCAGCGCCAGCCCGGCCAAGCGCTGATCGCCATGAGCCATGCCCACATGGCCGGCGGCGCGGTATCGGAGGATTCGGAGCGCAATATCGTCATCGGCAATGCCGAGGCGCTGCCCGCCAGCCTGTTCCCCGAGCCCATCGCCTATGTTGCCCTCGGCCACCTGCACAAGCCGCAGAAGGTCATCGGGCAGGAGCGCATCCGCTACAGCGGCTCGCCTTTGCCCCTGTCGTTCGGCGAGATCAACTACCTGCATCAGGTCCTGCTGGTCGGCTTCGAGGGCGACCGCCTCGCCAGCGTCGAGGCACTACCCGTGCCCCGCGCCGTGGAGATGATCCGCATCGGCCGTGCGCCCTTGGCCGACGTCATCAGCCAGCTCGAATCGCTGCCGCCGGTAGGCCTGTTCGCCGAGAACCTGCCCTGGCTGGAAGTGCGCGTGCAGCTCGACGAGCCGCTTCCGGACCTGCGCCAGCGCATCGAAACGGCGATCACCGGAAAGGCCTGCCGGCTGGTGCGAATCGCCAGTGAATATGCAGGGAAACGCGGTGAGGCCGACTCGGATGTGCTGCTTGGCCTCGACCAGATCACCCCGCAGGAACTCTTCGCGCGCGCCTGGGAAGAACAGTTCGGCAACCCGCCGGATGAGCAGGCACTGGACGACTTTGCCAGCCTCTTGCAAGGCGTTGAGTTCGAAGGTGAAGGAGACGCCCGATGAAGATCCTCGCCATTCGCCTGAAGAACCTCGCCTCGCTGGCAGGCGAGCAGGTCATCGACTTCACCGCCGAACCCCTGGCCAGCGCAGGCCTGTTCGCCATCACTGGGCCTACAGGTGCCGGCAAGAGCACCATTCTCGATGCGCTGTGTCTGGCGCTGTTCGGCAAAACCCCACGCCTGGCCAACACCAATGCCCTTAGCAAAGTACCGGACGGTGACGATGAAATAGGAACGAACGACGTCCGAAACTTGTTGCGTCGCGGTTGTGGTAGTGGCTATGCGGAAGTGGATTTCGTCGGCATTGACCGAAACCGTTACCGCGCCCGCTGGGAGGTCAAGCGCGCTCGGGAAAAGGTCGACGGTCGCTTGCAGGCCAGCAATCAGAGTCTTACCGACCTCGATAGCGGCCAGCTGTTGGCCAGCGGTAAAAAGAGTGGATTCGAGGAGCTGATACATCAGAAGATCGGCCTCAATCTTGCCCAATTCACCAGGGCAGTTCTTCTCGCGCAAAGCGAGTTCAGCGCTTTTCTGAAGGCAAAAGACGATGAGCGAGGCACGCTACTTGAGAAGCTTACCGATACAGCTCTTTACAGCCGTATCGGCCAAGCGGCATACGAAGCGTCTCAGCAGGCGAAAGACAACTTAGGCGGTTTGACGCGCCAAGCAGAAGGGGTGATACCTCTTGAACCTGAAGCGCGCCAGGCGCTGGAAGCCCAGCACCAGACACAACTGGCCGAGCTCAAGGCGCTGCAGCAGCAGCTCGAGATGCTGAAACAGCAGAGCCAATGGCTACATGATCTGGCCCGCTTGCAAGGGGAACGCGACAACGCCAGGCAGCAGCTGAGCGATGCCGAGACCGAACAGGAGAACCTGGCCGACGCCCGCCGCATTCTCGGGCTGTTCGAACTGCTAGCACCACAAAGGCACCGCTTCTTGCGCGAACAGGAACTGGCGCCGCTGCTGGCGAAGGTCGAGGAAAACCTGGCTCGACACGCCCGCGAGCACAGCGCGGTGCAGCAGCGGCTCGACGAGCTGGAGCAGCTCTGCAAGACCTCGACCGAGGCATTGACGGCGTCCGAGCAGGCGCTCAAGGCAGCCGAACCCCGGCTGGTGCAGGCGCGCCGCGAAGAGGAACGCTTGAGCCACCTGGGCAATGACCTGAGTGACGCGCGCCAGCAAGCCGAACACGCCGAAGCCGCGAGCAAGGCCGGCGAACAGACCCTCGCTCAGCTACGACAGCAACAGGAAAAAGCCGCCACCCAACTGGCGGCCTTGACCGAAGGGCTTGCCCGCAGCGCCGAGCTGCAGCCGTTGTGCGCCGCCTGGAATGGCTACCGGCCGCGCCTGCAGCAAGCCGTGCAGATAGCGGCTCGCTTGCAGCAGGGTCGTAAGGAACTCCCCGCCTTGGAAACCGCGGCCAAGACCGCCGAGGCTGCACAGGCGCAGGCACGCCAGGCGCTCGACGAACTGCAAACTGGGATTGGCGGCGCAACGGGCCTGGCCGAGCAGCTCGCGCAGCTCAACACGCAGCTCGACGCCTGGCGTGAAGCCCAGCGCGAAGGTGAAAGCCTGCTCGGGTTCTGGTCTCGTCATCTGCAACTAACAGATCAGCAACAGACGTTACGCGATGAGCAGAACCGCCAGCAGCAGGAGCTCGAGGCCCTGACACAAGCCGGCAAGCTCGCTCGCACGGAACGCGATGACGCGGAAAAGGCGCTGAAGGTTGTACAGGCGCTGCTGGATCGCCAGCGTCTGGCCCGCAGTGCCAATGTCGAGGCCTTGCGCACGGCGCTTGTCCCCGGCGAGCCGTGCAGCGTCTGCGGCAGCCTCGAGCATCCCTGGCATGACGGCAAGGCGCTGCTCGCCGCCCTCGACCAGGGCGATGAGCACGAAGCCGAGCAGGCCCAGCTGCAGCTCAAGCGTCACGACGAGAAACTTCAGGCGCTGCGTGACCAGCACATCGCCCTGACCACGGGCATCAAACAGAACGCGCAGCGACACGCGGAAATCGCCGATGAGCTGGCGAAGCTGGAGCCGCAACTGACCGCTATGCCCCTCTATGCCGAGCTGCTGAACGAGCCGGAAACAGAACGCCACTCCTGGCTGGACACGAAACTCGCCACGCTCAAAACCGACATCACCACGGCCAACGCCCGCCAGCGCGATCTGCTGGCGCTGCAGCAGCGCAGCGAAACCCTGCAGAACGACTGGCAGCGCGCGCGTGAAGCCTGCATCCAGGCGACCCAGGCCCTCACTGGCCAGCGCGACGCCATTGCCCGCGACGACGAACGACTGGACGAAGAGCTGGCCGAGTTCGGCAGCCTGCTGCCCGCCGCCCTGCTCGCACGCTGGCGCGAGGCGCCAGCCGAAACCTTTATGCAGCTCGACAGCCAGGTCGAGGCCCGGCGCCAGCAGATCGACCAACAGACAGCGGTTGCCGAGGAGCAACAGCAGCGCCAGAGCGCACTGGAACGTGAGCAGCTGCAACAACAGCATCGTCTCGACCAGCACAAAGCCTTCGCGGCGCGCCTCGCCGAACTCGAAGCTCGCGAACTGGCCTGCCGCCAGAGCCTGCGTGACAGCCTGGGTGAGCAAGCCAGCGCCCAGGCCTGGCAGCTGCAACTGGAGAACGCCATCCAGACCGCTCGCAAGCAACAGGCTGAGATCGACCGGCAACTCAACGAAGCGCGCGTCGAGCTGGCCCGGCATGCCAGCGAGCAGCAGAACTGCGCCGGGCGTCGCGGCGAGCTCTTGGCCGAACGCGAATCCCTTGGCGAAGAACTTGCCGCCTGGCGTGCCGCGCACCCCGATCTGGACGATGCGACCCTGACGCAGTTGCTGCAACTGGACGACGCCTTGCTCACCGAAGCCCGCGAACGCCTGCGCGCCAACACCGAACTGCTCGCCCGTAGCCGTGAACGGCTAGACGGCTGCACGCAACGGCTGGCCGCGCATCAGGCCGGGCAGCCCGACGCGCCGAATGGCGAAACGCTGAAGCGCCAGTACGCGGAACAGGAAATCAGCTGCAACGCGGCCGAGCAGCGCAGCGCCGAAACCCGCGCGGCGCTGCTCGACGACGACAGGCGCCGTAATCAAAGCCAGGCTTTGCTCACGCAGATCGCCGACGCCACTGCGGAAAGCCAGCGCTGGGGCCGCATTGCCGCGCTCATCGGCTCCAGCGATGGCGGTGCCTTCCGCAAGATCGCCCAGGCCTACAACCTCGACCTATTGGTGCAGCACGCCAATGTGCAGCTGCGCCAGCTGGCTCGTCGTTATCGGCTCAAGCGCGGCGGCAGCCCGCTGGGGCTGTTGGTGATGGACACGGAGATGGGCGACGAGCTGCGCTCGGTGCATTCGCTGTCGGGTGGCGAGACCTTCCTCGTCTCGCTGGCCCTGGCGCTGGGACTGGCCTCGATGGCGTCGAGCAAGCTCAAGATCGAGTCGCTGTTTATCGACGAAGGCTTCGGCAGCCTCGACCCGGAATCTCTGCAGATCGCCATGGACGCGCTGGATTCGCTCCAGGCCCAAGGCCGCAAGGTCGCGGTGATTTCACACGTGGCGGAAATGCACGAGCGCATCCCGGTGCAAATCCAGGTGCAACGCCAGGGCAACGGCCAGAGCGGATTGCGGATCGTCGGCGGAGCGGGCGTCCAGGGCTAGGCAAACCGGGTGCAAAGGAGCAATGCGCATTGCTTGCCGTTACGCCAGCAGCGCTTGTTAGCGCCCTTGGACGAGCTGGCCGAAGCAGAGGTGTCGGCGCTGGAGCAGCATCGCCGCCGCCGTAAGCAGGCTAGAAGCGAACCCGGCAGACGCCGCTTGTGGCTGCGCGCCGGGGTTCGCACAGGAAGGGTAAAACGGGCTCACCGCTTGTGGCCGTGTGCCTGCTGCGACGACAGGTCATCAGCAGCGCCGGGAGCATACGAACCCAAGCTTTCAACAAACTGTCGATAGCGGTGAACATCACCGAATCGACCGCCATGTCACTCAGCCGCAGCACCGCCGAGCAGTTACAGGCCATGCACGAGCAGGGCTTCGTTCTGCTGCGCCAGGTGTTGCAGCCGCCGCAGGTTGAGGCTGTGCGAACGGCCATTGATCGCCTCGAACCCATCCACTGGGACTACCAGGGTCTGGTCGACGATCACTACAAATGCGTCTTTAACCGTGATCCGTCCTGGCTACCCCTGCTCGATCCTCCTGGTGTGATCGAGTTGGCTGAAGCCTGTCTCGGCACGGATTGCCATGTCATCGGCCAGACTGCCTGGCGCAGCCATCCGGGCTTCGTTGGCGGTGAACTGCATGCCGATTACCTCGCCTTGGTGCTGCCCGAGCACTGGTTACAGGATCCAGCCTTCGAGCTGCCGATGCAGGTCTGCACGGCGCATTTCTATCTCGACCAGATCGATGCAGACCTCTGCCCTACCCTGGTGATACCCGGTAGTCACCGGTCCGGTCGCAAACCACGCACGGGTGAACTCCACTGGCAGGGTCGCGAGCCACAGCCAGTGCTCTGCGAGGCCGGCGACGTGCTGCTGTTTCGCAGCGACCTCTGGCACGCCGGTAGCCGCAACCGCACGGCCGACCGCAGCCGCTATCTGCTGCAGGTGCATTACGGCCGCCGCATGGTGGCGCAGAAGTTTTCGCCTTACCTGCAATGGCGATTCAACCCGGATGTGATCGCCGCTGCCACGCCGAGGCAGCGGCGCTTGCTTGGCGAGCATGAGCCGTCGGAATACGATTGAGTTGAATGGGTACGGCGCGGCCAGCCCGACAGGCAATCAAATGGCATATCCCCTGCATCGGAGTGTGCGTCCAGCCGCAACACCGTCGCGGACAGGCCTAGTGTTCAACCACCCCGAGCAGCTGCGTGCTGGCCTGCTGCTCTTCCTGCTCACTCAACTGCAGCTGCGTCAGATAAGCGGCCAGTGCCTCTATGTCCATTTCGGACAGCTGCCCAGCGACACCGATCATGACTGAACCGGCTCGGCTCGGGTCATTGCTGCGGAATCGACCCAGCGCTTTGCGGATGTACTCATCAGGCTGGCCCGCCAGTCGCGGCATGGTCTCCTTGCCTTGCGCATGATCGCCATGGCAGGAAGTACAGGTGCGCTGAAACAGCGCTTCGCCACGCTGGACCAGCGCCGCGTCCGACGCAGTCGCAGCAGGCTCGACTTTCTGCTGACTGAAGAAGACGGCGATGTTGACCCGATCCTCGAGCGTCAAGTTTTTCGCCAGTTTCGACATCACGAAATCCACACGCTCGCCCCTGGAGAACTTTTCGAACGAATGGAACAGGTAGATCGGATTCTGCGACGCCAGATTGGGGATATGCGGGCGCTTGCTATTGCCGGTTTCACCATGGCAATAGCCACAGAACAGTGCACGCTCCTGGCCGGCCGCATACGCCTGCTGACGCCGTGCCGCATCTTCCATTAGGTACTGAAAGCGCTCCATCGCCTCTTCGCTGGCGTGGGCGAACGGAACGAGGCAACTGAGCAGAAGGAGGCTGAATAAACGCATGGCTAGTCCGGCGCTGATGGGTGGTTAGGCATGTATGGCAGCCACCGGACTATAGGGAGAACATCAGTTGCGATACTGGCGCAGGTCAATAAAGCCTCACACCACGGCAGCGCGCCATTAATCGCGAGCACCGGTTCGCACAATTCGTCTGCTGCACAGCGCGCAGCGCAGCGGCTTCCGCCAGCGACCTTGCAGTTCAGATTGATCAGGCAGGCGATGCGGCAATGACAACCTGCGCGCTATTGCCACATTGACCGTTCGAAAAAAAACGGGTGGCGACACAGATTTCTGAGTCACAATCGCCTCGCATTCGACTAAAGTAGCAACCCTTTTTGCCAGCACGAGCCGCGCACCATGCTTGATGGACATGCCGAACTGACCATGACCGTACTGATGACCCCGGACAAGGCCAACTTTTCGGGCAACGTACATGGCGGCACGCTGCTGAAATACCTGGACGAAGTGGCCTACGCCTGTGCCAGCCGCTATGCAGGTCAGTACGTTGTGACGCTGTCGGTCGACCAGGTGAATTTCCGCCAACCAGTGCATGTTGGCGAGCTGGTGACCTTTCTCGCCTCGGTCAACTATGTCGGCAACACTTCGATGGAGATCGGCATCAAGGTGATCACCGAAGACATCCGGCAGAAAACCGTGCGGCATACCAATAGCTGCTTCTTCACGATGGTGGCAGTTGGTGAGGACGGTCGCCCTACTACGGTGCCGTCACTGGAGCCAAAAACACCTGACCAGAAGCGTCGCTTCGCCCAGGCCCAGCAGCGCCGGCAGATTCGCCGAGAGCTGGACGAGCGTTACCGCGCAATCAAGGACGAATACTGAGCGCTGCTCGCTGCGAATTTCTGTCTCCGCCGCCGCTCAGGCGGGGAGATGGAGGCATCTCCGTCTAGCCCGCAAAGCCTCCTCAGCTTGGCGCACTCTCCACGGGCCGATAAAACCTTATATAATTCGCGGCTTTTCGCACCGCCACCGAGGATCCGCCGTGAGCGCTTTGCCAGCCTGCCCCCAATGCAATTCCGAATACACGTATGAAGACGGCCAGATGCTGGTCTGCCCGGAGTGCGCCCACGAATGGTCGGCCAACGCGGCAGAACCGTCTGGCGACGACGAAAAGCTGATCAAGGATTCAGTCGGCAATACCCTGCAGGACGGCGACACCGTCACCGTCATCAAGGACCTCAAGGTCAAGGGGTCGTCGCTGGTGGTCAAGGTGGGCACCAAGGTCAAGAACATCCGCCTGGTCGGCGGCGACCACGACATCGACTGCAAGATCGACGGCATCGGTGCGATGAAGCTGAAGTCTGAGTTCGTGCGCAAGGTTTGATTGCGAACCGGCTCCATCAGGGGCGGCGCGATAGCGTTGCTGTCTTGTAGGAGCGAGCTTGCTCGCGAATTGGCGATAAAAAAGCTTCGCCAGCGAGCTGGCGCCTACAAAAAGCGGGACCGCTCGACCTCACGTTCACATAGAAGCGTGCGTACCAACATCACCTCCTAGTCCTTAGGGTGGATCGCACTTCATCGATCCACCGAGCGGAGCCACGGTGGATGTAAAAGGCGACATCCACCCTTGTATCTCGACTACCACGCTATGTTGGGGTGATAGTTCCCGACTGATCATCGGGGGGAGGTCAGAAAGCCGTATCCACCCTTAGGCTTTGAGCCTGCGACGTAGATAGCGCTGCAGCCTTCCATACTCACTCTTACAGCTCGAACGGTATCCAGAGCCCGCCTCCGGCGAGAGCTCGCATCAGCAAGGTAGAGCTGAGTGAAGTATTGATCTTTCTGAACCAGCGGGAGGAGTTCTTATGCCCAGCGTCATCGGCATCGATATCGCCAAACGCACGTTCGACATCGCCACCCAGCAGCCCAATGGCAAGTACCGCACCAAGGCCAAATTGCCTAACGAGGTGGCCGGTTTCGAAGCGCTCCAGCAGTGGCTGCTCAAGCACGCCAATGCCCAAGCCTGGATCGTGATGGAAGCGACCGGCGCTTACCATGAAGCGCTCGCGACCTGGTTTCACGATAAAGGCTATCAGGTCTGCGTGCTCAATCCTGCACAGGTCGCCTATTACGCTCGAAGCCAGCTCCAGCGCGTAAAGACCGACAAAGTCGACGCCAAACTCATCGCTGAGTATGGCGAGCGGCACCAGAGCGATCTGCGGGCCTGGCAGCCTGAGCCTCCCGCCGTCCGGCGCTTGAAAGCATTAGTGCGGCGCTTGGAGGATCTGCAGGAGATCCAACAAATGGAACGCAACCGCCTGGATCTGGCCGACGCTAATGTGCAGGCTTCAATCTACTCAGTGCTGCACCATGTCGAGCGGCAGATCGGAGAGACGCTCCGTGCGATCCGAGACCACATCGATGATGACCCGGACCTGCGCAACAAACGCGACCTGCTGACCAGCATTGATGGCATCGGCGAGCGTTCCGCAGCCCTGTTGCTGGCTGAGCTGGGCGATCCGTTACGCTTCGCCAGCTCACGCGCGATCACCGCTTATGCCGGGCTAAACCCCCGCCTTCAGGAGTCTGGCTCCTACAAAGGCCAGACGCGCATATCCCGCACAGGATCGTCTCGCTTGAGGGCTGGGCTCTACATGCCGGCGGTCTGCTCGCTCACACACAACCCGGCCATTAGTGCTCTACGCGAGCGTCTGAGTGCAAAAGGAAAATCCGGAAAACAAATCGTCTGTGCAGCGATGCGCAAGCTGCTGCACATTGCCTATGGGGTACTCAAATCGGGCCAGCGTTTCGACCCTCAACTGGCCCTTGCTCGGTAATGGGGAAGACGGTATCTACGGTCCGATAGAAGCTAGCCTACTGGCGATCGGTGCTCGACTGCTCCCGATGCCAGCATAGATAACTGGATCAGGGCGTCAGGTAGGAAGAACGCGTCAGCCCCAGCCGCAACGCATCGATGTACTGGGTGCGTTCCTTGGCGCTGAGCCGTGCACTCGACACCTTGTCGCGGTAGTAGGTCATCAGCTCCTCGGGCGAGAGGTGCACGTAACGCAGCATATCTTCGATGGTGTCGTGGGTCTCGATACCGGCGTGATAGAAGCTGCCATCCTCGCGCTGATAGACGTTGACCGAATCGGTGTCGCCGAACAGGTTGTGCATGTCGCCGAGAATTTCCTGGTAGGCGCCCACCAGGAACACCCCGAGGAAGTACTCCTCCCCCGCCTGAATCTCATGCACCGGCATGCTGTTCTCGATGCTCTGCTCGTCCACGTAATGCTTGATCTTGCCGTCCGAGTCGCAGGTCAGGTCCTGCAGCACCGCGCGGCGCACCGGCTCTTCGCTCAGACGCTGCAGCGGCACGATCGGCAGGATTTGGTCGATCGCCCAGGTGTCCGGCAGGCTCTGGAACACCGAGAAGTTGCAGATGTACTTGTCGGCCAGCTTGTCATTCAACTCGTCGAGCACCGCACGGTGGGACCGCTGACGTGCCTTGAGCTGGTTGTACAGGCGGCGACAGATGGCGAAGTAGCTCTGTTCGGCCAACGCCTTCTGCGCCAGGCTCAGCTTGCCGGAGGCATATTGTGCTGCGGCCTCGCTCATGTAGTGCGTCGCGCGCCAATAGGTCTCGGTGACCATTTCGGGATCGGTTGGGCCGAGCAGATCGGCCAGCGCCTGGACAATTTCTGGCAGCTCGTCGTAGTTCTCGATAGTCGGCGCTTCATCATTGTGGCGCTCGAAGTCGGTCACCTGCATCACCAGCACGGCGTGATGCGCGGTCATGGCCCGGCCGCTTTCGGAGAAGATGTGCGGGTGCGGCAGTTCCTGCCGATCACAGAATTCCTTGAGCATCCCGACCACTGTGCCGGCGTACTCATCGATGTCGTAGTTGATCGAGCTGGCATTGCGCGAGTGCGTGCCGTCGTAGTCGACACCGAGGCCGCCACCCACGTCGATATGATCGACCGGCAACCCGAGCGCGCGCAGCTCGGCGTAATAACGGATGGCTTCGCGAAAGCCGTCACGATAGTCCGCCAGGTTGGCGATCTGCGAGCCCATGTGGAAGTGCAGCAAGCGCACGCCCTGCTCCACCCCAGCTGCGCGGAAACGCTCGATAACGGTGAGCAGTTGCGCGGCGGACAGGCCGAACTTGGATTTTTCACCACCAGTGTCGGCCCACTTGCTCGAAGCCAGCGAGGACAACCGCACGCGCAAGCCAACCTGCGGAATGATCTTCAGCTCCACCGCTTCCTCGATCACCATGCCCACTTCAGACATCTTCTCGATGACGATAAAGACGTTGTGGCCGAGCTTCTGCCCCATCAGCGCCAAGCGGATGAATTCACGATCCTTGTAGCCGTTGCAGACGATGGTGCCACCCTTCGGCGCCAGCGCCAGCACCGCCATCAGCTCGGGTTTAGAACCTGCTTCCAGACCGATCGAAACATTCTGCGTGGCGATGATGTTCTCGATCACCGCTTCCTGCTGGTTGACCTTGATCGGGTACAGCGCGGTGTATTTGCTCTGGTATTCGAGGCGCTCGATGTTGGCATCGAAGGCACCGGTCAAATGACGTACCCGGTCCTGCAAAATGTCGGGGAAGCGCACCAGTAACGGCAAGGTCAGCCCAGCATCACGCAACTGCTCGATCAGCGCGGTGAATTCGACGGCCGCGCCGTTCGGCCCTTGTGGGCGCACTTCGACATGACCGTCATCACTGATCGAAAAGTAGCCTGCCCCCCAGTGGCGAATACCATAGACGCTACGGCTATCCGCTGCGGTCCACTGACTGCCGTCATCTTTACGTGTGCGTCGTACGGGCATCTAGGCCTCCTGCGAAATGGGATGAGTCTGTCGAGCTGGTGCGACAACAGGGCTGTCCGAGTTTGGACAGCCGGCGTGCCCGGAAATAAGCGCACGCGCCGGATTGATAAGGTCGAGCGGTCAACCGCCCGACTTCTTAGCCTTGAATCCGCGCTTGATCAGTTCGTCGATGAGCAATTGAACATGGTCGCCCTGGATCTCGATCACGCCTTCTTTGAGCGCGCCGCCGGTACCGCAGCGGCGCTTGAGCGCACTGGCCAATTCCTTGAGTTCAGCTTCAGCGAGGGGAACGCCGGATATGGTCGTTACCGTCTTGCCACCCCGCCCTTTGCTTTCCCGGCGAACACGAGCGATGCCATCACCCGCGGGAATCAGCAGTTGCTTGCAGATGCAGGCGTCCAGCGGTTGGCTGCAATCTGGGCAGTGGCGCCCCGTGTCGGTGGAAAAGACCAGACCGCCAAGGCCTGAAAGGGACGTGGTTTTCTTGGCCACACACAACCTCTTGAAGACAGAAATCGGCGCGACAAGGCTCAGCGCCATAAAGCCGTCCAATTTAACAGCAAAACCCGCGCACTCGAAGGGCTGCGCAGCGCTTTGCTGCAAACGCCGCCGAATAGCACGACAGCACCGCACTGAGTGATGAAATGCTGCGTTCAGGCTGCTGAAAGACCCGCCGCTCTGCCTCTTGACCATCGGTTACGCATGCGTAACGGCGGACGTTGTGTAAGGCCCAATCCGCGGCGAATGCCGACGCGCCTCAGCCCAAGGGTATCGGTGCCGGACATGACGATTCAACGAAACGACGCGCCCGACAATCAAACCCAAAACCAGCGCCGCGTTGGTCATCGATACACCGTGCGCTCGAGGTCCTTGGCAGTATCAGAATCAGAGTCGACCAGCAGGAGCGTACTGCTTGGGATCGATGCAAGGCGAGCGATCCAGCATCAGATCCGTCAATAGCAGGCATGAAGCAGGCGCCAATACCAGCCCGTTTCGGAAATGTCCGCAGTTGAGCCAAAGCCCCTCGTGGCCCGGCACCGGCCCTATATAAGGAATGCCCTCAGGCGAAGCAGGACGCAGACCCGCCCAATGCTTGACCACTGTTGCATCAGCCAGCCCAGGAAGCAGCTCAATGGCCGTCTCTCGGAGGCTTTCCAGGGCATCTTCGGTTGGCGTCTTATCGAAACCGACATCCTCCAAAGTACTGCCCACGAGAATGTGACCATCACGTCGCGGAATCGCATAACGCCGCTTGGCCAGCACCATGCTCGGCAGGAAATCTTCGGCGCACTTGAACAAGATCATCTGGCCCTTCATGGGCTTGACTGGAAGCTTGAGCCCCAGCGTTGCCAGCAGATTCCCGCTCCAGGCACCCGCTGCAACGACAACCTGCTCGGCACGCATTTCGCCCTGAGCCGTTTGCACACCGACGACCCGCGCTCCGTCATTGATGAAACCGCTTACAGGGCAATGTTCGATGATCGTTACATTGGGCAGCTTCGCCAACGCTGCACGCAGCGCCTGCAATAAACGCGGATTACGGACATTGGCGACGCCTGGCATGTACACCGCGCTGGAGAAACCTTCGCCAAGCGAGGGCACAGCGGCGTGTACCTGCTCCATGCCTACCCGGTGCAGCGGCCGACTATGGCGGTGCGCCCAGGCTAGGGCCTGATCCTCGTCTTCCAGGTCCAGCCAGTAGAGGCCAGTCTCGTGAACCTCCGGATCGACCCCGCTCTGCTGCTTCAAAGCCTCGCCGAGCCCCGGGTAGTAGTCCTGCGACCAATGCGCCAGTGCTGTAATCGCTGCGCTATAACGCCAGGGGTATAGCGGCGAGACAATACCGCCACCGGCCCAGGAGGCTTCCTGGCCGGCCGCGGATTGATCAATTACCATGACCTTACAACCAGCCTGTGCTAGCAAAAAAGCAGACTGGAGCCCTATCGCTCCAGCTCCGATGACCAAGACATTCATAAACGGTTACTCACCTATTTCAAATGGCGAGGTTATAAAACACTTCAGTTAAGGTCACCAGCACGCTTCCAGCGACATCGGGTTCTGAATACCTGTCTGATTGAGCGTCTGGTTGTTGGCGTGGTCAATCTGAAAATCGCCGCAGAGGTCTCCAGCCATGCTTCCAGCACGGGTAGCCATCAAAACGTAGGTTGAGCGAGTCGGAGTTCCTTCCGCAGCTATGGTGTAATTTGCGCTTCCGCTTTGCGGGGATTGGGTAGGGAATACTGCAGCCAGCCCAGAATCATCTGCGTTCAGATACGTGCTGTTTAGCGAGTAGTGCCGCTCAAGCGCTTGCGCTGCTTCGAGGAGCGTGGCCTTGACCTCTGCGCGCTTTCCTTTACGCAAATATTCCTGATATGCCGGCAAGGCAATCGCAGCGAGGATACCCATGATGGCAATCACAATCATAAGTTCGATGAGCGTAAACCCGAATTGCCTAGTAGCGCGGTGACGTGCTCCTGTCATTGCAACTGTCTCCAAGATTGTCGACCAGTGGCGGCCGTGCCTGCATCTTCCAACGTCACGCCAATGTTGCCGCTGGAGCCGGAGGTGTATTTGTACTCGACTTCGCCACCCGAAATAATCCCTGGGTTGCGGATCAGCTCCTCAAAGCCCTTGCCGCCAACGCTGCCTTGATTTTCGCCATCATCACCCCACTCGGCGAAATCGTCGTCATTTATCACGCCGTCGTTGTTCACATCGAACACCGAGCCTTCGAGGCGACCACCGGACATTGCGTCGACTTCCATCAGCCAACTGTTCCCTCCATAGGCGCACGCGTCGCCGGAGGGAACACTGGTGGCGAAGATGATTTTGCCACCGCGCAATGTTGCGGCAGACGTGACCCGCTCGCCGTCTCCCGTGGTCCCGGTGGGGTACACCAGATTCAAATACCAACCTTGCTTGCGGCTGCCATTAGTGCCGTATTCAAACGTGGAGTCAGACATGACACGCACCGCAAAATCAGCAGCTGAACCAGAGCGGGTGGTGGCCGACGAGGACTCGTAGACAATCGTTTGCTGCTGCAAATCGCTAAGTGCCACGAGCTGGGTCTTACTGTTCATGTTGACCGAGGTGTGCACATCGTGGTCCCACACACCGTAGAACGACTGGACCGGCGGTTCGTCCCCGACGATCCGGTCGGTGTCGCCCAGGTAGCGGCCCGTGCCGAAATAGAGCATCACACCACCGCTGGGGTGATTGCCGGCGACGAGTCGGGTGGTGATCGGCTGACTGGCCTGAGTTGTAAAGATCGGTTTGCGGGACAGCCCAGCCGCCCACGAGGCCTGAGTTGATCCGTTGAGGTCGAATCGCCAGACGTTCCCCTTCATGTCACCCGCGTAAACATAATCCGTAATTCCATCGGCATTCAGGTCGGCCGGAAACACCGCCGACAAGCCGTTGTCCCCGGCTACGCCGACGGGGATTCGTTTGAGCAGCTCACCGGAATTAAGGTCGACGATGAACAGAGCAGCCTGGCCACTCTGGCTGTTATAGCCATTGCCGAAGATGGCGACCCATTTGTCATTAGCGGCGAGACGAGCGATGGTCGGCTGGGTGATGCCCTGCCCAACCTCTACACTGTCCGCTTCCGGAGTATCGGCATTCGGAAACTCCCACAAGACCTTGTTCGGCCCGAAGCTATCAGGATCGGTTACATCCAGGGCGAACACCGAACGCCCGCCAGCTCCCAGGCTGCCCAACAGCACGGTGGCCCAGCCGGCAGCGCTTCCGGTGCCAAGGTAGGCATCCACCACCCGTGCCGAACCATCCACATAGTAGCGATGCTGGTAGGCGGGATTGGCTAACTGGCTGAGCCCGTTGGCAAGGGCGCCAGGTATATAAGCAAGAATTTCCTGCCCCGGGCTCGCGCTGCCGCAGCCTCCTGCGCAGAATCCATGCAACATGCCGTCGTTAGCGCCTGCATAGACCATCGCCTTGCGACTGATGCCAGATTTGAAGGTGCGATAGGGGTTACTGTCGGCCGTCGGCCGCTCCGGCTCACCGATTGGCAGGCGGCTGAAACCGTAGTCTTGATTGCCAACGAATACCGGGTCTGAGTTGACGATGTCACCCAGCAGGCCGGAAGGACGGTCACGGAAGTTGCCGCCGTTGCGCTCCTCTCCCGCGGGGTCGCCACGCAGATAGTTGATCAATGCCTCACTACTACCCACCGCGGTCTGATAAGTCTCGCTAAGCTCGCCCCACTCGAACTCGACAGCCTCTTCGGCGGCGTGGTCCCAGGTTGCGATCGTCCGGTCGTTTTCGGCCGGAATCAGCTCGGAGGCTTCCCAGGCGGTCGAGCCAATAGACCCATTGGCGTTGACGTTGAGCGCACGCAGCTCACCGGACCAGAACTCGCTATTGAAGCGCGCCTGGAAAATCTGGGTTCCGGTATCCAATCGCGTAGAGTTGGTCGCAACCGCCGAAGCCGAAGATGTTTGGATGAGGATATTGTTGAAGGCGCTGGTCAGTTGATCACGCAAGCCTAGCGCGTTGGTAACCAGGTAATAGTTGTCTGGATCGGGATCGGACTCACCGGCGGCGGCACTCGTCCACTCCTCGCGCAGGTCCGGAATGCCGTTGCCGTTACGGTCCTTGAAACCACCCCACTTGGCCGCGTACCACAGCGGGCCCTTGAGGAGCGAGGCCGTGCTGGCGCCACTCGAGGTATTGACTGTGAAAGTGCGAGTCGCCTGCAAGGGCAGCTCGCCCGCACCCCGCGGATCCGATGGCGTTGCACGGCTCGGAGGTGTATCCAGCGTATAGGCAGCGCTGACGTCGTCGGCAGCGGGAGTGTCCTCGTCCCGAACTTCGAGATAGACCCCATCCGCGGTCGTACCTGAAATGACGTAACCCATATGCTGCACCACGCTACCGGCCGCGTACTCGGAGGTCAGCTCCAGCCGTAACTGGCTGTCACCGATCACTTCGTACTCATAGCGCACGATCGCATCCATATCGTGGTCGTTGCCCTGTTCGACGTCCTCGAAGTTGATGCGGAAGGTACCGCTGCGTCCATCCTCGGCGATGTCCTCGACATAGAAATCAACAATGGTATTGGTCGGGTAATACGCACTGTATGGCGTCGATCCACTGCCAACGGACTTGCCGAAAGGTACCAGCGTGATGAAGTGGTCGCCTAAAGGAATACGGAACTGCGGAAGGGGGGAGGCAAGTGCCACAACATAACTGCTCAACTTCTGGTCGCCTGTGGCAGCGCTGAGGTCGTTGCGCAAACCGTAATAAGCCAGACTGGCCGAGTAGTAACCGCCCATCTTGGTCGGTTCGGCCGGAGCGAGGCCTCGAATATTGCCGAACGAGGTCACGGTTTTTGCCGTCGGAGCGCCGTCGCTGACCGCAGCCGACTGGCCGATGAAATGCTGGCGGCTGAAACCCGAGCCAAACTCACCGTTCCAAATCGTTTGCCCCTCGTTCGCCACGTTGAGTGACGACAGGCGTGAAGGAGACGCTGTCACGCCGTCGCCGAATGCCGTGCCAGGCAGGTCATCGGTGTCATAGGAGGGATTAATGTCGCTGATGATCGTTTGGACCGGCGCAGCGCAGCTATACGCGCCCTGGCCGACGTAGGGGTTTTCCCAGGTCGCCACTAACGGCAGCCCGAGCCCGGTTTCGTAACCGTTGGAGCTGACATTGCTGGAATAATCAGATGTAGCCGACGTCGCCCCAGCAAAATAGCGCAGGGTTTCGTACATCATTTCGGCGACCGGATTACCCCACATATTGCATTCGTTGTTGTCGATAGCCCGATTGGTGATCAGGCCACACCCGCCGCTGTTGCCTCTCGAACCATGCTGGGATCCGTTATAGCCCATGAACCCCAAGCGATCGATGGTTTCGATGACGCCGACGACGTCGTCGTCAAATACACCCGTCTCAGGATCAAGCTCGTCGCTGATGTCACCGACCGCGCGCCGCAGCACGCCACCTCTAAGGTTGTTGCGATAACTCCCGGTAAGCAGGCCAAATTTCATTCGGGCCACCGAGGTTTCGTCAGTGGCCGTGCCGAACTCCTGCAAGAGGCCTACCGGCTTGTGGGTTACGTAGCTAATACCGTCATCAACACGTGTGTAGCTTTGGCAGTTATCTTCCAGCGGGCCGGCTGCGCAGACCTGGACCCGTACAACATAGTCAGGATCGTCTCGCGTGGAGGCCGGTACGGTCCGGCCATAGGCCCAGAGCTTGAGATTTTCGAACGAGCTGGCCGGCACTACCTCCCACGTCGTGCCGTTCCACCAAGCAAGTCTATAGCTATCGCCCCCGCCTACTTCCTCATGGCGAAACTCGAGATCGTGATTACCAGCTGTGAGCGTTATGCTTCCAGAATGCTCTCCCAAGGTAGCGGCACCATGCCCACCATACCAACCGACAACCAGCTGGCCATCGATTAGCACCTCAACGGCGTCATCGCCATCGACTGCAAATTGATAGGTGCCAGCCGTCGGTATCTTGATGATGCCCTTCAACACGGAGACGTAGTTATCAGCTTGTCCTGCGGTCGTCCCGCTGTCCGCAAGCGCTCCCGCTCCGTTTGCTGTCTTGTTAATACGGGTCCGAGCAACGCCGTCAATGAGTACATTGCCCTCCATCCGTTTAATTAGATCCGCAAATTCAAGGCTGGAACTCGGATGGCTCGTATCCACCCCGACGCCATACACACAGGTCGGCCCGCTACTACCATGCTCGCAACGATCACCGGCCACCGGGGCTTCGATGGAAACCCACTCCCAGATTCGGAATCGTGAGTTGCGCAGCACGCGCAACAGGGGGTCATTGCCGCTGGTTGCAGGTGAAGCCCCGATGGTCACGTTAGCGAAAAGATGACGCGTACCAGCCTGAGGGACGGCCAGCGGCGTGTAATTCGAGATGTCATACCCATCGACCGCGACGCTGGTGTACTCCTTTCCCCAACTATGCCCGTCTTGCGGAATCGCGCTGCGTTCGAGCACGGTCACGCCTGCACCAGCGCCCGTGTGAGTATCAACGACGCGCTTGCCGCCATAAAGCACCTTACGGAGCGCATCGATGCGGGACATGGTCACGTAATTGAGGAAGTTACCACTCCAATTACCGCTGCAACTGCCATCGAACCGGCTGTTGCTCGTGGCGCCAACCGGCTCGAAACGGGTATCGCCTTCGACGTATTGGTAACACTTGGCCGAGTCGAAATAGCCGTAGTAGTCAATGTCGTCCGGCTTAAACCGGGTATCGAGCAAACCATCACCGTCAAGGTCCGAAGCGTCGTTATAGGCCTCGTAATACAGCGTGTGGTCACGCCCCATCACCAGCATGTTCAGCGGCGGCACCGCTGCATTGATAAAAAGTGGTGTCTGGGCGATATCGATCGCGGCTTGTACCGAACCGCTAACGACTGTGAGCGCAGCTATGAACACACCAACACGAACTTTACTTTTGCTGGTTACCGGCATTTTTCGCTCCCTGCCAAGCCGTTATCTACGGTAGGTTGATTGCAACACGACGCGAGCGTCGGGGCTGGCCCCGTAGCCACGGCTGGTCACTCGATAGAAAGAGATGGACTCCTCCGGTTCATCCGCGCCCAGGCCGAACATACCTGTCTGGGTGACTTCCTCGATGATGTACTGGGGCTGGCTGTCGACACCGGCAAGGGTGTCGGCCGGCAAAGCGAGCCAGTTGGTGCTGCTGCTCATGGCCCAATCCGGCACGGAGACACTACCGGCCGTAAACAAACCACTGGCATTGGTCTCGAAGGGCCCGACCACGGCACCCTGCAGGTAACGCTCGGCCGTCCGCAGCCCGGCCTCCGCCGCCTGGAAGGCGACTTCGCGGTCGCGGTTGTTACCCGCCATCCGCTCCTGAAGGATCGAATCTTGGATCGAACTGATGCCGATCATGGTTAGCAACAGAAGAAACACGAGGCTGACCAGCAGGGCCGAACCACGCTGAGATTTCGATACACGCATGATTGATCCGACCATGACTAGGGAACCCGGTTGCGCACGGTGACCACGGAGCTGAACACCTGCCTGAGGAATCCATCCGCGGCAACCGCGCTGCCGTTATAGGTGAGAATCTGGCTTGCCTCGCCAGACGCGGGAGCAACGTTCTCCTCGGTGCTGCGCATCAGCAGATTCATCCGGATGCTGACCACGCGCGACCAGTCGGCGACTTCATCGGCGGGCCTGTATTCGTTGGCAGCCCGATTGCCGGAGGTGTCGACACCGTATTCGAGCTGCATATCCTCGACCCCCTCGATGAGCTCCTGCACTTCGGTAGTCGCTCCGCTCCCTGCACGCATCGTCTCTACGTAAAGAGACGGAATGGCGGTGCCATTTGGCGTCGTACGGCCTGTATTGCGAACGAAGAAGACGCTGTATTCGAATGCCAGCACCTCCGCCTCTTCGCCGTACGGCTTACTCAGCCGGTTATCTATATTTAGGTCGTTTGCATGTGCGATATTGATTGTCGAACCGCCGCCATTTGAAACAGTAGTGGCTCGAAAAAGATCGGCAGTCGTGCAGTCGGTGATAAACAGCGCATCGCCGGCATCGAAACCGGGCGCATTGTTGGTCACGTGAATTTGCGCGTTGTCGGCACTCATGTTGCCGGTCAGCGTCACGCCGGTACTGGCCGCACGCCGGATCTCAATCACATCGGTTCCAACCTTGGCGCCCCAGCCATTAACGGCGGCAACCGCATCGTGCCCTTCAATTACGGCCTCCTGGCTAATGTCGAAGTCGAACCCAGCCGGCACATCGGCCGGGTCGATAATGTCATTCACGGTGATGCTGCCCAGATTGCCGCATCCCATATACCCAGCCATACGGATATCGTTCGCCATGTAGCCCACAGCGAATCGGCCGTTCTCCTGTACGCGGGCCATCGCTTCCTGCATCCGGTACGTTGTGCGACTAGTGAGGAATACCTGCATTACGGCGGCGCTGATGATCAGGCCCAGCGCAAGGGCAATCAGCAGCTCTATCAGGCCAATGCCTCGCGAACGGTGAAAGGTAGGTCCACTCATAGCTGCGTCTCGAATACGAACTGCTGGGTTTCGCTTTCGCCGATGCGTCCTTCGCTCCACTGCACCGTAATCGAGATCACGTTGCCGCTGCGCTCGATGGACCCGGACCCGGCCGGAAGCTGGGTACCCAGCGCGGCTTTCCACTGCCGCAGATCAGTTGCAGTGATGTTCGCGCCCGCCGGAGCGGCGTCATTGAGGTCCGTGTCGTATGAGCCACCCCGGGCGTCCGCTCGGTTGGCACGCAGGCGGTCCGACATGTCGTAGGCCAGAAATGTCGCATGGGTGCGAACTCCCGCCGTCTGATTGAACTTCATCGAATTGAGCTGTAGCGCAGCCATGCCCAGAATCCCGATGCCCAGCACCAGCATCGAGATAAGCACTTCGATCAAGCTGAAGCCAGCAGTCCGCCGGGGCAATCCCTTACTAGTTATCATCGTCACAATCCTTGCGAGCGGTGGACACGCGCCCTATATGGTTGATCTGCATGTCCCGTGCGAGCGGGCAGAAGTCGTCGCCCAAGCTGAACTCAAACAGGAGGCCCTGTCCTGGCGGTACGCCCTGCTGCAATCCTTGCGCGGTAAAGCGAAACTGTTCGGAGGCGCTGCCCGGCGTGACGACACCGCCGACAGTTGTATAGCTTTTGCCCTCAAGGGAAACGCCATTTCCACCCAGCGGGCCGAACGCGCGAATCAGCTCTGCTGCCGCATAAATGCCATTACTGTCAGCGTCGTGCCAGACACGCCAACCAGCCTCCCAGTTATCCCCGTCAGTCAACGCGGTTACATAAACGTTGCCGCCGCGCTTGATGGCCTCGCTACGGGCAAGCGCCACCGTTCGGGTAATTTCGGAACTCTGGCTCTGGGCCCGGTAGGATCGCAGCAGATCAGTGAAACCCGGAACAGCAATGCCTAACGCAATTCCTAAAATTGCGATCGCGATCATCAATTCGAGCAGCGTAAATCCTCTCAAGAACTTCATTCCGATATCCTTCATCGAGGGCTTAAGCCTAACCGCCGCCGATCAGCATGACACTCGCAAGGGGACGAGATGGCCTCTCGGGGCGATGGTTGGCAGCTTAGCGGGCCGGCGACATGAATAATTGAGAACAAAATCACACGGCAGGAAGCCATATGAAACAACAGGGATACACGCTTATTGAGTGCATGGTGGCGCTCGTCATTATTTCCGTTGTCCTCGGCCTGGCTGTGCCGAGCTTCAACCAGATGCTGCATAAACAGGCTCTTGATGCGGCCCGGATGAAATTAGTGAGCGCAATAAAGATGACCCGGCAGGAAGCGGTCTATCGCAACCGCGCAGTAACGCTGTTACAACGCAACGGTGACTGGTCCAATGGCTGGACCACGATGGTCGACCTTGATGGCAACGGTACGCTTGACACCACGGACATTGTCATCCGTCAGCAGGCCGGGCCGGAGGGGGACATTGCCCTTAGTGGAAATACGCCAGTTAGCAACTACATCCGCTATACGCCCGACGGCACCGCCCGACTATATAGCGGCGCTTTTCAAGCTGGAACCCTGACGCTTTGTCACGCGACTGGAAACTCGCAGGGCATAAAGCTGGTGCTAAGCAGCGGCGGCCGGCTGCGGCAGGAGCTGACGAACTGCCGCTAAGAAAAAGCGCCAGCTCGGTCACACTGCCTTTAACCGCAACTCTTTGGGCATCGAGAACGTCACGTTCTCGGGCCGGCCATCCAGCTCATCCATACCCGTAGCGCCCCACTCGCGCAGCCGGTCGATCACGCCGCGCACCAACACCTCTGGCGCAGAGGCACCAGCCGTAATACCGACGCGCTCGATGTTCTCAAACCATTGACGCCTGAGGTCTTCGGCGCCATCGATCAGATAAGCCGGCGTATCCATGCGCTCGGCCAGCTCACGAAGACGATTTGAGTTTGAGCTGTTCGGACTACCTACTACCAATACCAAGTCGCACTCAGCCGCAAGCTGCTTGACCGCATCCTGACGATTCTGGGTGGCGTAGCAGATGTCATCTTTACGCGGGCCACCGATACTCGGGAAGCGTGCGCGCAAAGCGTCGATTACACGGCTGGTGTCGTCCATGGAGAGTGTGGTCTGAGTGACGAAAGCCAACGCTTCCGGGTTGCGTACTTGCAATTCAGCAACATCCTTTTCGTCTTCCACCAGGTAGATCGAGCCACCATTGGCAGTGTCGTACTGCCCCATGGTGCCCTCCACTTCGGGATGCCCAGCGTGGCCGATAAGAATGCACTCACGCCCTTCCCGGCTGTACTTGGTCACTTCAAGATGGACCTTGGTCACCAATGGGCAAGTAGCGTCAAATACCTTGAGGCCGCGCCTTTCCCCTTCCATCCGCACAGCTTGGGACACGCCGTGGGCGCTGAAAATCACAATAAAGCCGTCCGGCACCTGATCCAGCTCATCCACGAAAATTGCACCGCGCTCACGCAGGTCCTCTACGACGAACTTGTTGTGCACGACTTCGTGACGCACGTAGATCGGCGGCCCAAATACCTCAAGCGCGCGGTTGACGATCTCGATGGCCCGGTCGACACCGGCACAGAAGCCACGCGGATTGGCGAGTTTGATTTGCATGGGGATTCTCGACGTTCGGGGCGGGTGAGTGGTGAAGTGTAACGCCTGGTCGGCGGCGCGAAGCGAAGCTGGAATCGGCATAAAAACCAGGCTGAAGATAGAGGTAACGCGCTTCGCCAGACTCGTAGCTGGATTGCGCTTTTGCATCCACCATTGCGGCCTGCGGAGGATCGGTGAAGCGTGATCCACCTTACGATTCGGCTCCTACAACAAGCAGCTTACTTACGTGAGCCGGTCACTCAGACCGGCTTCACCTCGAATATTTCCACTTCGAAGGTCAGCGACTTGCCAGCCAGCGGATGATTGAAGTCCACGGTTACCTGACGATCATCGAAAGTCTTGACCACCCCAGGCAGCTCTGACTTGGCAGCATCGTTGAAGATCACCAGCAGCCCTTCGGACAACTCCATGCCTTCAAATTGGTTGCGCGGCATGGTTTGCACGTTCTGCTGGTTGTGCTGACCGAAGCCCTGCTCCGGCGCGATCTGGAAGGTGCGCTTGTCGCCGGCCTTAAGCCCGAACAACTGCTGCTCGAAGCCTGGGAGCAAGTTACCGTCGCCCACTTTAAAAGTAGCCGGCTGTTTATCGAAAGTCGTGTCGACCTGTTCGCCATTTTCCATACTGAGCGCGAAATGCAGAGTCACCTGCATGTCCGGCCCGATGCGTTGTTCAGTCATTTACCGTTTCTCCCGTTTTACTGCTACGGAACATGTCCAGCGCCAGCATCACAGCGCCGATGGTGATGGCGCTGTCGGCAATGTTGAACGCCGGGAAATACCAGCGGTTCTGCCAATGCACCAGGATGAAATCGACTACGTGCCCAAGCATCACGCGATCATAAAGATTACCGAGCGCGCCGCCGAGAACCAGTGCCAAGGCGACGGCGAGACAGGTCTCGCCAGGCTTCAGGCGCTTCAACCAGACCACCAACACCACACTGACACCCATGGCGATCAGGGCAAACAGCCAACGCTGCCAGCCGGAATGATCGGCGAGGAAGCTGAAGGCCGCGCCGGTGTTGTAGGCCAGCGTCCAGGCGAAGTAGTCGGGTATGACGTCAACCTTCTGATACAGGCTGAAATTGGCTTCGAAGTAGTGCTTGGTGGCCTGATCCAGCACAACGACCAAGATGCTGAGCCATAACCAGGTCAGCTTACCAAGGCGGGATGTCATGCTGCCTCCCCAGCAAAGTGCATCACGCTGCACTCACGTGATAGAGGCCAACGGTGGGCTGAAGCCCACCCTACAATGGCCACTGAGCGCAGCTCGTCACGCATAGTGGCGGACCTCGCCGGCGCCTTCGATGTTTTCAACGCAGCGGCCGCAGATTTCCGGGTGCTCCGCGTGGGTACCGACGTCAGGCAGGTGGTGCCAGCAACGGCCGCACTTGGCGTGACTGGTTTTGCTGATCTGCAGCTTGAGACCAGAAAGCTCGCTCTGTACGGCCTCAGCCGGCGCTGCGGTGAGAGGCGCTACCGTCACCGCCGAGGTGATCAGCACGAAGCGCAGCTCGCTGCCCAACTTGGCCAGATCGGCCACCAGTGTGTCTTCGGCGTAGAGCACCACTTCGGCTTGCAGATTACCGCCAATTGTCTTCGCGGCACGCTGGGCTTCCAGCTCCTTGTTCACCGCGGCCTTGACCGCCATGACCTTATCCCAAAACTCGCGGCCCAGCTCGACGTCAGCAGGCAGCTCAGCTAACCCCTCGTACCAGGTATTGAACATCACCGATTCGTTGCGCTCGCCCGGCAGGTACTGCCAGATTTCATCAGCCGTGAACGACAGAATCGGGGCAATCCAACGCACCAGTGCTTCGGCGATGTGGTACAGCGCGGTCTGACATGAACGCCGCGGCAGGCTGTCGGCACCAGTGGTGTACTGACGGTCCTTGATGATGTCGAGGTAGAAACCGCCCAGTTCCTGAACACAGAAGTTATGCACTTTCTGGTAGACGTTCCAAAACTTGTAGGTCGCATACGCTTCTTCGATTTCCCGCTGCAACAACAGAGCACGATCGATGGCCCAGCGGTCGAGCGCGATCAGCTGATCGGCCGGAACCTGGTGCTGCGCCGGGTCGAAACCGTCTAGGTTCGAAAGCAGGAAACGCGCGGTGTTGCGAATGCGGCGATAGGAATCTGCGCTGCGTTGCAGGATGACTTTGGAAACCGCCATCTCGCCGGAATAATCGGTCGACGCGACCCACAGGCGCAGGATGTCTGCACCCAGGCTGTCAGTGACCTCCTGTGGCGCGACGACGTTGCCGAGCGACTTGGACATCTTGCGGCCGTTCTCATCGACCACGAAGCCGTGTGTCAGCAAGCCCTTGTAGGGTGCGTGACCGTCGATAGCGGAACCGGTCAGCAGTGAGGAGTGAAACCAGCCGCGGTGCTGGTCGGAACCTTCCAGGTACAAGTCAGCGCGCGGGCCCTGCTCGTGGCCCATCGGATGCGAGCCGCGCATGACGTGCCAGTGAGTAGTGCCGGAATCGAACCAGACGTCCAGGGTGTCACTGATCTTTTCGTACTGCGCGGCTTCGTCACCCAGCAACTCGGCCGCGTCCAGCTTGGACCAGGCCTCGATGCCGCCGTGCTCCACTCGCTGTGCCACTGCTTCCATCAACTCGACCGTACGAGGATGCAGCTCGCCGCTTTCCTTGTGCAGGAAGAACGGGATCGGCACACCCCAAGTGCGTTGGCGCGAAATGCACCAGTCCGGACGCCCTGCGATCATGCCGTGCAGTCGTGCCTGGCCCCATGCGGGAACGAACTCAGTCTGCTCGATAGCATCCAGCGCGCGACGACGCAGCGAGCTGCCGTCGTGAGCGACTTTGTCCATGCCCACGAACCACTGCGCAGTGGCGCGGTAGATCAGTGGCGTCTTGTGCCGCCAGCAGTGCATGTAGCTGTGCTGGATCGGCTCGTGCTTAAGCAGCGCGCCGACTTCACGCAGCTTCTCGACGATTGCAGGATTAGCCTTCCAGATGAACTGGCCGCCGAAGAACGGCAAGTCCGATACGTAGACGCCGTGGCTCTGAACCGGACTGAGAATGTCGTCATTCTCCATGCCGTAATGCTTACAGGAGCGGAAGTCGTCTTCACCGTAGGCGGGCGACGAGTGAACGATGCCGGTGCCGGCGCCGGTTTCCACGTAGTCGGCCAGATAGACCGGTGCGAAACGCTCGTAAAACGGATGGCGGAAGCGGATGAGCTCCAGCGCCTTGCCCTCGCAGCGGGCGATGATCTCGCCCTGCAGTTCGTAGCGCTGCAGGCAGGACTCGACTAGCTCCTCGGCGAGCACGAGCAGCCGGTCACCCGTATCGACCAGCGCGTAGACGAAATCGGGATGGACGTTGAGCGCTTGGTTGGCAGGAATGGTCCAGGGGGTGGTGGTCCAGATGACGATGCTGGCCGGCTTGCTCAGCGCAGCGACGCCAAAGGCTGCCGCCAGCTTGTCAGCATCTTCGACCTCAAAGGAGACGTCGATGGCGTCGGACTTCTTCTCCTGGTACTCGACTTCCGCTTCAGCCAACGCCGAGCCGCAATCGAAACACCAGTTCACCGGCTTGAGGCCCTTGAAGACGAAACCGCCCTCGACCATCTTCGCCAGCGCACGGATCTCACCGGCTTCGTTGGCAAAATCCATGGTGCGGTAAGGGTTGTCCCATTCGCCGAGCACGCCGAGGCGGATGAAATCAGCCTTCTGCCCTTCGATCTGCTCGGCGGCATAGGCGCGGCAACGTTCGCGGGTCAGATCGGCAGGCTGGTTCTTGCCATAGGTGATCTCGACTTTGTGCTCGATCGGCAAGCCATGACAATCCCAGCCCGGCACGTAGGGCGCATCGAAACCGGCTAGGGTTTTGGAACGGACGATGAAGTCCTTGATGACCTTGTTCACAGCATGACCGATATGAATGCTGCCGTTGGCGTACGGCGGGCCGTCATGCAGGACGAACTTCTGGCGACCCTCGCCAATCTGCCGCAGCTTTCCGTAGAGGTCGATGCTGTTCCAGCGCTGCAGGGTCTCCGGCTCGCGCTGTGGCAGACCGGCCTTCATCGGAAATGCCGTGGACGGCAGATTGAGGGTCGCTTTGTAATCGGTCATGTCAGTCCTGACTCGTGGTAATGGGTGAAGCCCGCCAGTATTCGCGAGCCGCAGCAATATCTGCTTCGATTGCCGTCTTGAGCGCCTCCAGCGAGGCAAAGCGCTGCTCGTCACGCAGCTTGCGGTGAAACGTCACGCGCAGCAGGCGACCATAGAGGTCGCCTTGATAATTGAGCAAGTGCACTTCCAGATGTGGTCGCCCGTCGCTTTCAACCGAAGGCCGCATGCCAATATTGGCGACCGCGGGCTGGACGATGCCATCGACCTCCGTGCTCACCATGAATACTCCGCTAACCGGCGTATTCTTGCGCTTGAGCTGGATGTTGGCGGTCGGCGCGCCTAATTGCCGGCCCAGCGCCTGTCCATGCATGACACGGCCGGTAATGTTGAACGGCCGACCGAGCAGCTTCTGCGCCAGCTCCAGATTGCCATCGGCAAGCACCTGGCGCAGCCGCGTACTACTTACGCGCGCACCGGCAACTTCGATCGTAGCGGCGGCCTCAACGGTAAAGCCTTCGGCAGCGCCCGCTTTCAACAAAAAATTGAAATCGCCGGCACGGTCACAACCGAAACGGAAGTCATCGCCGACCTCCAGGTGCCGGACGCCAAGGCCATCGACCAGCGTCGCGTGAACGAACTCCGCAGCACTCAGCTCCCGCAAACGACGGTTGAATGCAAGGCACAGCACCAGATCGACGCCCTGCTCATCCAGCAACCGCAGCTTTTCACGCAGGCGGGTCAACCGTGCGGGCGCCTTGTCCGGCGCAAAGTACTCGCGCGGTTGTGGCTCGAAAATCACCACGCAGCTAGGCAAGCCGAGCTCGGCGGCACGCTCGCGCAAGCGCGCCAGGATGGCTTGATGCCCCCGGTGGACCCCGTCGAAATTGCCGATGGTGGCGACACAACCCCGATGCCGGGGTCGTAGGTTATGAAGACCTCGAACCAGCTGCATACCGCACTTCTTGCTTGAAAAGTCGTCGATTATACGCATGAGCCAGCAGTCGCGGACAGGTTTGCCATCCGCCTAGCGTGCGGATCAATGACGTAGATGTCGCGGTCGCAAGCCGAGCACTACCAGGCCCGCCGCGAAAGCGCCCAATCCCGCTACGACGAGCAGCCCTAGCTGCAGCGCGCGCTGCTGCCAACCCCAGGCGAACCATTCGACCGACGGCGCGTTGAGCCACCAGACCACCGCCGCCATGGCAGCGCAGCCCCCAGCCAGCCGCAGCAGGAAAGCCCCCCAACCCGGGGTAAACCGGAACACGCCCGTTTTATATAGCCCCCAGAACAGCAGCCCAGCATTGAGCATCGACGACAGCGAGGTGGCCAATGCCAGCCCGACATGCTGGAGCGGCCAGATAAGCATCAGGTTCAGCGCCATGTTGGCGATCATGCAGATGATGGCGACGCGCACGGGCGTCTTCAGGTCCTGGCGTGCGAAGAAACCTGGCGCCAGCACCTTGATCAACATGAACGCCAGCACCCCTAGCGAATAGGCCTCCAATGCATTGGCCGACTGCACCACGGCCTCCTCACTCATCGCACCATAAAAAAACAGACTGGCGATCAACGGTTCAGCCAGGATCCCCAGCGCGAGCGCAGCTGGAATCCCCACTAGCAATACCATTCGCAGCGCCCAATTGAGGGTGTTGGAAAAGGCCTTGGGATCCTCGCCAGCGTGCTGACGTGAAAGGCTCGGTAGAATCACCGTGCCGATGGCTATGCCGAAGGCGCCGAGCGGCAACTCGGAAAGGCGGTCTGCGTAATAGAGCCAGGACACACTACCGGTCTGAAGAAACGAGGCGAGCACCGTATCGAGCAAGAGGTTGATCTGACTGACCGACACACCGAACAAAGCCGGAACCATCAGCAGCATGATTCGTCGCACGCCCTGGTCTCCGACCTTCACCCGGGGCCGTGGCAACAATCCCAGCTTGGCGACGTATGGAAGTTGAAAAGCCAACTGGGCGAAGCCGGCTATGAACACGCCCCAAGCCAGCGCCATGATCGGCTGATCAAAATAGGGTGTGAGAAACACCGCCGAGGTAATCATGCACACGTTGAGCAGCACCGGCGTGAAGCCTGGCACCGCGAAATGTCCATAGGTGTTGAGTACGCCAGAAGTGAATGCCGTGAGGGAAATCAGCAGCAGATAAGGAAAGGTGATGCGCAGCAACTCGCCGGCCAACTGCATCTTCGCTGGGTCATCATGAAAGCCAGGCGCGAAGAGCATGACCACATAAGGCGAAGCCAACACCCCGACCGCAGTAATACCAGTCAGGATCAACCCAAGCATGCCAGCCGTGCGATCGACCAGCAGCTTGACCTCCGTAAGGGACCGCTTGGCCCGATATTCCGACAACACCGGAACGAAAGCCTGCGCAAACGCGCCTTCCGCAAACAGACGGCGCAAAAAATTGGGAATCTTGAACGCTATGAAGAAAGCATCGGCAGCGGCGCCAGAGCCGAAGTAGCTGGCTACCACCATATCGCGTATCATACCCAGCACCCGGGATAGCAGCGTCATCACGCTGACTACCGCACTGGACCGCAGCAATCCACCTTTGCCGGATGTATCGGACATTTGTCTTCCTAGAGTTGCAGCAGGAGGGTTCCGGCCAAGCACTGAGCATCGACTCGATGGCCAGTTACGACAGTGAAAGAGGTCGCGAGTTTAGCGACCCCCCTCCTGTCCGGCCAGTGTCTCGATTAGTTCAATCGGGGTTGACAAGGGCCCGCCGCATCGGCATGATTCGCGGCCTTATTTGCTTTGTAATCCCACGTTTTCGAGGAGTTCGACGGTGGCCAACAGCCCTTCCGCCAAAAAACGCGCAATTCAGGCTGAGAAGCGTCGCAGCCACAACGCCAGCTTGCGCTCCATGGTTCGTACCTACATCAAGAATGTGGTCAAAGCCATCGACGCAAAAGATCTGGATAAAGCTCGTACTGCTTATACCGCAGCCGTGCCCGTAATCGACCGTATGGCCGACAAAGGCATCATCCACAAGAACAAAGCAGCCCGGCATAAAAGCCGCCTGAACGGCCACATCAAGGCCCTCGGCGAAGCTGCTGCAGCCTAAGCTGTACGCTCTTGTGAAAAAACCGGCCTTGAGCCGGTTTTTTTATGCCTACGATTCGATACCGAGCCCATCGGCCAACATCGAGCTCAACCACATACCGCTTATGGCTGAGCCCAAGGGAGTATCGGAATCGCGGTAACCGCGTTTTGCGGACTCCCTTCGATAACCCGATCGCTGTACACCAGATAGACCAATGTATTGCGCGCCTCATCGAAAAAGCGGACTACCTGCATGGTTTTAAATACCAGAGATGTCCGCTCCTTGAAGACTACCTCGCCATCCTTGAGTTTTTCACTCAGTCGGATGGGCCCGACCTGCCTGCAGGCGATCGACGCCTCGGCGCGGTCTTCAGCCAGACCGAGCCCACCTTTTATACCGCCGGTCTTTGCTCGCGACAGATAACAGGTCACACCCTCGACCTCGGGGTCATCAAACGCTTCGACAACAATCTTGTGATTGGGGCCGAGCCACTTGAAGACCGTGTCAACTTCGCCCACTTCGCGCGCCATGCCAACCATCGGCCACGCCAGCAACACCATTAACGCCTTTGCCAGCCGCATCAACCCCCCTCAGACCAGGATCATGTTGTCGCGATGAATCAGCTCCGGCTCATCAACATAGCCGAGCAGTTTCTCGATTTCGTCGGATGGACGCCCAAGGACTCGCTGCGTTTCGGCCACACTGTAATTGACCAGACCGCGGGCAACTTCACGGCCATCCAGGCCAACACACACCACCATTTCCCCACGCCGAAAGCCACCCTGCGCCGCCTTGACCCCCACCGGCAGCAAGCTGCGATTACCCTGCTTCAAGGCATGCACCGCACCATCATCAAGAACGACCGTACCACGCGTTTGCAGATGCCCCGCCAGCCATTGCTTTCGCGCCGCGTGGCGATTCTGCTCAGGAGCCAACAGGGTGCCGAGCGACTCACCCGACTTCAGACGCGCCAACACCCGCTCGATTCGACCACCGATGATGACCGTATAGGCACCAGAGCGCGCCGCCAGACGCGCCGCGCGCAACTTGGTCTGCATACCGCCCCGCCCAAGCGCGCCACCCGTGCCACCAGCTACCGCATCCAATGCCGGGTCGTCGGCGCGAGCCTCACTGATCAAATTTGCATCGGGATTATTGCGCGGATCGGCATCGAACATGCCGTCGCGGTCGGTAAGGATGACCAGCAGGTCCGCCTCGACCAGGTTTGCCACCAGCGCAGCGAGCGTATCGTTGTCACCGAAGCGGATCTCATCAGTGACGACGGTGTCGTTTTCATTGATGACCGGCACCACACCCAGATCGATCAGCGTGCGAAGCGTGCTGCGCGCATTGAGATAACGCTTGCGATCGGAGAGGTCATCATGGGTTACGAGGATCTGCGCGGTCTGCTGCTCACGGCGCGCAAAGCTGGATTCCCAAGCCCGTATCAGCCCCATCTGCCCAACTGCTGCTGCAGCCTGCAACTCATGGACGGCCTTTGGCCTGGCGGCCCAACCGAGACGACTCATACCAGCAGCGACAGCGCCAGACGACACCAGCACCAGCTCGACGCCCGCCTCGCGCAGCGCCACCATCTGATCGACCCAGACAGCCATTGCGTCCTGGTCCAAGCCGCGACCATCAGCGGTCAGTAAGGCACTGCCAATTTTCACCACCCAGCGCCGTGCGCCGCTCACCTTGTCCCGCATCGATCCTGTCTTCCAATCGGTACCCGGCCAAACCATGGCGGGCGGCAGACAAGCCAGCCCGCAACCATTCGCTAGCGACGCTCGCAACGAAGCGAGCATGCACCATCAACGCACGTAGAAAATCTCGGCACCACCCTCATCGTCGTCGTCATCATCGAAGTCGTCTTCATCAGCCTCCTCGACAGATTTCACACCTGCACGACGCAAGGCCCGCTGATCATCCAACTCCTGCAGACGAGCACGCGCCTCGTCCTCAATCTGCTGATCCAACTCGGCAAGCGCCTCTGCATAAGCCGGCTCCTCGGCGATACGCACGAGCCGCTCATCGAGGTAGCGCATGATGGCCTGGCTCAACGCCTCCGTACCCTCGCGCTCAAGCGCAGAGATGACGAATACAGGACCGTCCCATTCAAGACGCTCGACCACCTGCCGAACCCGCTCGTCACGGTCTTCCTCGAGCAGCTGGTCAGCCTTGTTCAATACCAGCCAACGATCACGCTGCGCCAAAGCCGGGCTGAATTTTTCCAGCTCACTCACAATCACCTCAGCCGCATCGGCCGGATCACTTTCATCCAGCGGCGCCATGTCCACCAGATGCAACAACAGCCGTGTCCGCGCAAGGTGCTTGAGGAAGCGAATACCCAGCCCTGCGCCTTCCGAAGCACCTTCAATCAGACCCGGAATATCAGCCACCACGAAGCTTTTGTAGCGACCAACACTGACCACCCCAAGGTTCGGCACCAGCGTGGTAAACGGATAATCTGCAACCTTCGGCTTGGCGGCCGACACCGAGCGAATGAATGTACTCTTGCCAGCATTGGGCAAGCCCAACAACCCGACATCTGCCAACACCTTCAGCTCAAGCTTCAGGTCACGCGCATCGCCTGGCTTGCCGGGCGTGGTCTGGCGGGGCGCACGGTTGGTACTAGACTTGAAGCGGGTATTGCCCAGACCGTGCCAGCCACCCTGCGCCACCAGCAGGCGCTGCCCCGCCTTGGTCAGGTCGCCAATGACGTCTTGGGTTGCCGCATCAATGACCGTTGTGCCGACCGGCACCGGCAGGACAAGGTCGTCACCCTTGGCGCCAGTACATTCGGTACTGCCACCTTTCTGACCATTGGGCGCATTGAAGCGGCGGGTGTAGCGGTAGTCGACGAGCGTATTGAGGTTCTCGTCTGCCACCAGGTAAACGGAGCCACCATCCCCCCCGTCGCCACCATTGGGGCCGCCTTTCTCAATGAACTTCTCACGCCGGAAGCTCATCATGCCGTTACCGCCGTCACCGGCCTTTACAAAAATCGATACTTCATCGACGAATTTCATGGGAACGCCTCCCGCCGCAAGGACGGGCTAGAAAACAGGAACATAAGGGTCTTGCAAAACCCAGCGATAGTTAGAGCACAGCAGCGTTTTGCAAGAGCCCTACAGAGGATACAGAAACAAAAAAGCCCCGTCGCATGACAGGGCTTTTCCAGCAACGCCGCGATTAGGCCGCGACGACGCTCACGTAGCGACGACCAAACTGGCCCTTCACTTCGAATTTGATCACGCCTTCGACTTTCGCGAACAGGGTGTGATCCTTGCCCATGCCAACGCCGTAACCGGCGTGGAACTGGGTGCCGCGCTGACGCACGATGATGTTACCGGCCTTGATGACTTGGCCGCCATACATCTTCACGCCAAGGCGTTTGGCTTCTGAGTCGCGACCGTTGCGGGTAGAACCGCCAGCTTTTTTGTGTGCCATGAGTTCAATACTCCTATAAGGGGATTCAGGCCCGATTAGCCCTGAATGCCGGTGATTTTGACCTCAGTGAACCACTGACGGTGGCCCTGACGCTTCATGTGGTGCTTACGACGGCGGAATTTTATGATGGTGACCTTGTCGTGACGGCCCTGAGCGATCACTTCAGCAGTGACCTTGGCACCATCGACCACCGGAGCGCCGATCTTTACATCGTCGCCGTTGCCAACCAGCAGAACGCGGTCAAAAGTGACAGCTTCGCCAGTGGCAACTTCGAGTTTTTCAATCTTGAGGTATTCGCCTTCGGCGACCTTGTATTGCTTGCCGCCGGTAACGATAACTGCGTACATCTGTGTATCTCCGTTGATCCTGCTCACCCAGCGCTTAAGTGAAATAATTAGTGGCTGGCATGGCTGCTCGGGGCCGGAAGGGACGCCCTTGCAATTGCGTAAGGCAGGGAAATGCCCAGGGGGAAAGTTCAGGGTCCGCGATTGTACGCATCCACCTGACCCTGCGCAATAGCCGCCGGGCCTTGCCTTGACACTGCAGGACCCGCCCCATAGCATGCCGCGCAATCTCCGAGGAGTACTCGTCCCCGATGCAACCCCAGGCCTTTTACCAAGTAGTGGCGGAAGATTTCGCCGCTGTTGACGTCATCATCCGCAACCAGTTGACGTCCCGCGTACCGCTGGTGGAAAAGATCGGGGATTACATTACCTCGGCCGGCGGCAAACGCCTGCGTCCTCTGCTGGTCCTGCTCAGCGGTAATGCGCTGGGACTGAAGGGTGAGCAGCTGCGCCTGCTAGCTGCGATCATCGAATTCCTGCATACCTCGACACTGCTTCACGACGACGTCGTCGACATGTCCGGCATGCGCCGTGGCCGCTCAACCGCCAACGCCCTGTGGGGCAATGCGCCCAGCGTGCTGGTCGGTGACTTCCTCTATGCACGCTCTTTCGAAATGATGGTCGAACTGGGCTCGATGGACGTCATGCAAATCATCTCGCAGGCCACCCGCGTAATTGCCGAAGGCGAAGTCCTGCAGCTGTCCAAGGTGCGCGACGCCAGCACCACCGAAGAAATCTACATGGAGGTCATCCGCGGCAAGACCGCCATGCTCTTCGAAGCCTCCACGCATAGCGCAGCCACCCTGGCGGGCGCTAGCCTGGAACAGCGCGAGGCGCTGCGAACCTTCGGCGACTACCTCGGCATTGCATTCCAACTGGTCGATGATCTGCTCGACTATCAGGGCGATGTCGAAGCGCTGGGCAAGAATGTCGGCGACGACCTGGCCGAAGGCAAGCCGACGCTGCCGCTGATCTACACGATGCGCGAAGGCACAGCAGAACAGGCTGCCCTGGTGCGCCAGGCCATTCAGAAAGGTGGCATCGAGAATCTGGAAAGCATCCGTAGCGCGGTAGAAGCAGCCGGCGCATTGGACTACACGGCGCGCCTGGCACGCAGCTATGCCGATCGCGCCATTGCCTGCCTCGAACTGATTCCCGCCAACAGTTATCGCGACGCGCTGGTCGAGTTGAGCCGTTTCGCTGTCGCTCGCACCCACTGAGCCCGGCACAGTGAGGGGTGCACTTGGGCATCCTTCACCCCTCCTCCGCGGCAACCCACTTTACGCATCAGCAATCACTTCCGGGAATCTTTGCGCTTGCATATTTGCAAATAACAATTATTCTCATTAAAGATGATTATTTGGAGGTGCATATGACTTATCTGATAGATGCCTGGTTGGACCGTCCGCAACCTTACCTGCGAATACTCGACCGGAGCACCGGCGCGGTGTGCATTAGTTTAGAGGGAGACGCCCTGGACGAGCTTCGCGACCAGGGCGATCTGGACCTGCAGGAGCTGAGCACCAGTGAACCCTGTGTCCTCAAAGAACAGGTGCGGAGCCTGTTTCTGTTCTCCTACGCGCGGGCGTTGCGCCCGTAACGACAGTAGCCTTACAGAACAGCCAGCAACTCGACGTCGAACACCAGCACGCTGTGTGGCGGGATACTACCGACGCCTTGCGCGCCGTAAGCCAGCTCGCTTGGTACATATAGACGCCATTTGCTGCCCACGCCCATCAACTGCAGCGCTTCGGTCCAGCCAGCGATTACGCCGCCTACCGGAAACTCGGCCGGCTGGCCACGCTGGTAGGAGCTGTCGAACACTGTGCCATCGATCAGGGTGCCATGATAATGGGTACGCACCTGATCCTCAGCGCTGGGCTTGTCGCCCTCGCCAGCGGTCAGCACTTCGTATTGCAGACCCGATGGCAGGGTTGTCACGCCGCCACGCTGACCGTTCTTGGCGAGAAACGCCTTGCCTTCGCCGGCCGCGGCCTCAGCCTTTTGCTGCGCCTCGGCCTGCATCCGTTCGCGAATGACCGCAAAGCTGGCGTTGAGCTCTTCAGGGCCAACCTGGCTAGCTGAACCCGAAAAGGCATCACGAATACCTGCAATCACAGCATCCAGGCTGATTCCTGGGGGCGGATTCTCACGCAGCTGATCACCCAGCTGACGGCCGATCCCGTAGCTCACGCGCGTTTCGTCGGTTGATAGATTCAGGTCAGTCATGCATCGGCTCCGCTGGAAAAAAGGCCGCACAGCCTAGCACAGCGTTCAGCGACGCCCACCCAAGACCGTTCTATTGAACAGCGTGGAAGGCGTAAGAAGCCGGCTGCAGCACAGCACAGCACGAACCACATTAGTGCTTGGTGAGCTTATCCAGATAGCCCATAGCGAAGGCCGAAAAGACGAACGTCAGATGGATGATCACGTACCACATCAGCTGCTCGCTCTCGAGCTGTTGTGCGTCCATGAACATGCGCAGCAGATGGATCGACGAAATCGCCACAATCGAGGCAGCGACCTTCATCTTCAATGAGCCGGAATCCATCTTCCCGAGCCAGTCGAGCTTTTCCTTGCCCTCATCCACATTCAGTTGCGAAACGAAATTCTCGTAGCCAGACAGCATCACCATCACCAGCAAACCACCCACCAGCGCCATATCGATCAGCGAGAGCAGCTTGAGGATCAGATCGCCTTCGCTGAGAGAAAGCACGGCAGGAAGGATGTGCCAGATCTCTTGGAAGAACTTGATCGCCAACGCCAGCAGGGCGAAGGCCAGGCCGAAGTAAATAGGCGCCAACAGCCAACGGGCAGCGTACATGGTGTTTTCGATCAAGCGTTCCATCTGTTCTCACTAGGCAGGACGGGTTCGGCAGGCGAGTATACGCAGCGTTGCGGAGTGTTCAATGCGACGCTATGGCGGCATGTTCACTGTGGATAAAAATCTGCAAAGCACTCTTCAAGCGCCAAACAAGCGCCAGTACCGGGCCGCGCTGACACATTCGGCCGGTGCGCTCAGGACTTTACGCCCCATCCACTGAGATAGCGCGACTGGTTTGCGTTGACCTTGCGTAGTTCCGCAAGCATGTGCAGTTGCCAGATCGATGGCGATTCCGATACGGCATAGCCCTGTCCATAGAGATTTTCGGCAATTGCCTTCAGCACCGATTCGGCCTCGCGAGGCCCATGGAATGGGCCTTGCGCCTTGATCGCAGTAGGTTGTCCGGCATCGATTCCTGCCGCGCAGAGCAACGTCCACAAACCATTGCCGCCGGACAGTGGCCGGATGATGCATTCGATGCGGGTTACCAGCCCCAGGCACTGGCGGTTCAAACAGAGTGTTTGCGACATGACGGCGATCCTCGCGCTCGGTTGCGCGCCCTCTATCAGAGGAAAGGGCCGCAAATCCGTTATCCACAGATACTGTGGATAACCTTGTGGATGGAGAGTGGAAGCTCTCTTCCATTGCAGACCCGTCGCGCGCCGTATCGTTCCGTCCAGATATTGCTCAGATAATCAATTATCCTTGCTCGTCTCCTTTTGTCTGGGCGGCGGCTAGCACCTCCTCGGGAGACGCCGCATCGCTTCGATGATCGTCTTCCAGCTCGATCTCAGCGATATCGCGCAAGCGCTCTACCACGCGCGCATTGACGCTGCCCTTGGGGAACTGGCCATCCTTGTCTGCCGCGCCTACAGGCTCACCCACCAACAGCGAAAGCGCTTCATCCACATGACGCACCGCGTAGATGTGGAAGCGCTCCTGACGCACGGCTTCGAGCACGCGCTCGTCGAGCATCAGCGTCGTGACGTTGGCAAAAGGAATGATCGCGCCCTGCTCTCCAGTCAAGCCGCGTGCTTCGCATAGGCGAAAAAAGCCTTCGATTTTCTCGTTCACGCCACCGACCGCCTGCACCTCGCCGAACTGGTTGATCGAGCCGGTAATCGCGAAACACTGCTTGAGCGGGGTACGCGAGATAGCCGAAATCAGCGCGCAGCATTCGCCCAGTGAAGCGCTGTCACCGTCAACGTAGCCATAGGACTGCTCAAGCGCGATGCTGGCAGAAATCTCCAGCGGGAATTCCTGCGCGTAGCGGCTGCCAAGAAAACCGGTCAGGATCATCACGCCTTTGGAGTGAATCGGCTGACCGAGGTTAACCTCACGTTCGATGTCAACAATCCCCGAACCACCCGGATAAACAGTGGCGGAAATCCGCGCGGGCATGCCAAACGCCGAATCGCCTACTTCGAGGACGGTCAGGCCATTGCACTTGCCGATCGCAGCGCCTTCGCTATCGATCAGGATCACGCCTGCAAGAATGTCTTCCAGAATGCGTGCCGAGACGCGCCCGGTACGCGTGGCCTTGGCCTTCAGGGCTCGCTCGATATGGCCGACGTCGGTGACTTCATCCTTGGCCAGTTGACGAATGAAATCCGCCTCGCTGACCAGCTGGAACAGATCACCGATCCGTGCCGACAAGCGCCCCTGATGCTCGGCCAGTCGGGCACTGTAGGTCGCAAGACGGGCGACTGCGGCTGCGGTCAACGGCGCCATGCCCTCTTCGGAGGTACGCGTTTTCATCAACTGGGCGAACTGCTCAAGGCTGTCTTCGGCCAGCGGGATTTCTTCATCGAAATCCACCAGCACTCGGAACATCTCCTGAAAGTCCGGATCCAGGTCCTGCAGGGTGTAATAAAGTTGGCGTGAGCCGATGATCACGACTTTGACGTTGAGCGGGATAACTTCGGGATTCAACGTCACCGTAGCCAGTCGCCCCAGCTCGGCCAGCGGCGACTCCATCTTCAGCTTGCGCGACTGCAAGGCACGCTTCAGCGCTTCCCAGACAAAGGGCTCGCTGAGCATCTTTTCCGCTTCGAGCATCAGGAAGCCGCCGTTGGCACGGTGCAGCGCGCCGGGACGCAACTGGCGATAGCTGGTGTAGAGCGCACCCTGATCGGTGCTGTATTCGATGCGGCCAAACAGGTTGTCGTAGGTCGGATGCGGCTCGAACACCACCGGCGCGCCGCCATCGAGCGGATGGCCAACAACCAGGCTCGGACTGTACTGCTCTTCGAGAAGCTGGCGGGTCTGGGCATCGGGACGGTTTTCGTCGACCAGCTGCTCCACTACCGTTTTCAGTAGGTTGACCTGCACGGCTTGAAGGTAAGCCTCGATGCCTGCGTTTTCAGCGTATTTCTCCGACAGCGGCGCCAGCAACGGCTGCAGCGCCTGGCTGATGGTTTCGTCATTCAGCTGTCGCAGCTGATTACTGGACTCGCGCTTCCACTGCGGCAGGCTGGCAAGCCCCTCATTCAGATGGACTTCCAGCGCGGAAATATCCTCGTGGTAACGCTCGCGCTCCGCTTCCGGCAACTGGGCGAATTCCGCCTCGTCCATCGACTTGCCGTCCTTCATCGGCGTGAACGCGATGTTGGTGCTGTCGCGGTACAGCGCGATTTCTTTTTCAAGCGCCAGCTTTTCGATGACATCCAGAGCCTTGTCGTAGCGCTGGTTGAAGGCGCGGTCAATGGCGCTCTTCTTTTGCTGGAAACTCGGGTGTTCGAACACTGCGGGGAAGGTAGCCATCAGGTTGTCGATCAGCTGCCCGATATCGGCAATCAACTCACCCGCACCGCCTTGCTGCAACTCCACGACACGCGGCTCGCGCGGCTCGTCGAAGTTGTTTACATAGAGCCAGTCCGACGGCGTATCGAGCCGCTTGCCTTCGGCCTTGAGGTAGCGACGCACAAACGAGAACCGCCCGGTCCCCGGCTCGCCCATCACATACACGTTGTAGCCAGGGCGCGGCATCGCCACGCCGAACTGCAGCGCCTCGACGGCCCGCTCTTGCCCGAGCACGCCGAGAAAGGGTTCCAGTTCATCGGTGGTCTTGAAGGCGAACTGGCTGGGTTCGAAGGGACGGGTCAGCGCATCAGGCGCCAGGCGCAGGCCGGCAGCGACAGTTTCGGGCATTGGAAATCCTTGCAGGAATGGCCTTGTGGCCACGATTGATGCTGCCATTCTGGCGATGCCTCCGCCCGCCTGCAAGGCTCGACAAAGCCTCGAAAGGTGAATTGCCGATTAGAGCCTGCCGTCATCGCGTGACGGTGATCAGAACGCCTATCGAGACCGGGCACACTCGACGGGCTGTAGCGCGCAGAGTCAGACGATACGGCCGCCCTCGCCCGGCTCATCCACAGCGTGCGACAACCAGGCCCATCACGAACGGCCGGTGCCTTGACGCATATCAATTCGACCAGAAGGGAGATAGCGCCTCATGAAATCGCCAACATGAGAAAAGGGATTCCGTGATGCCTCGTTATTTTCCCGCCCTGGTCAGTGGGCTAATGCTGATCACGCACATTGCCCATGCCGATGAGCTGCGCGATCGTGCCAATGCCATATTTCAGCCGGTGCCCGATCAGGTCACCGAAGTCCGTGGTCAGGCGGTCAACAAGGATCAGGTCATTCTGGGCCACAAGCTGTGGTTCGATCCGCGTCTGTCCAGCAGCCATGTGATCAGCTGTAACAGCTGCCACAACCTGAGCATCGGCGGCAGCGACAACGTGCCCACCTCCATCGGCCACGGCTGGCAAAAAGGCCCACGCAATTCGCCGACCGTCCTCAACGCCGTGTTCAATGCGGCTCAGTTCTGGGATGGCCGCGCCAAGGATCTACAGGAGCAAGCCAAGGGGCCTGTCCAGGCCAGCGTCGAGATGAACAGTACGCCCGAACGGGTCGAAGCGACCCTCAAGAGCATTCCGGCGTACGTGTCCGAGTTCAAGAAGGCCTTTCCTGGAGACAAGGAGCCGGTCAGTTTCGACAACATGGCGTATGCCCTGGAAGCCTTCGAAGTCAGCCTGACCACGCCGAACTCGCCGTTCGACCGCTTTCTGAAGGGTGACGACAAGGCGCTCGATGCCCAACAGAAAGAAGGCCTGGCGCTGTTCATGGACGCCGGCTGCATTGCCTGTCACAACGGTGTCAACGTCGGTGGCCAAGGTTACTTCCCGTTTGGCGTGATCAAAAAGCCAGGCGCGGAGATCCTGCCGGAGGGCGACAAGGGCCGTTTCGCAGTGACCCAGACGGCCAACGACGAGTACGTGTTCCGTGCCGCACCGCTACGCAACGTCGCCCTGACACCGCCTTACTTCCACAGTGGCGAGGTCTGGGACCTGGAGCAGGCGGTGGCCATCATGGGCGATAGCCAGCTGGGCCGCCAGCTCAAAGGTGACGAGGTAAAGGCGATCACAGCCTTCCTGCACAGCCTTACTGGCGACCAGCCACAAGTTGCTTATCCAACGCTGCCGGCCAGCACCGCGAACACGCCTAAACCCGAGTAAACACGGCATCAATACCTGCAGGCCGCTCTGGCTTGCAGGTCTCAACCCCGAATCCCATTCGACGTATCACAATCCCTGAACTAGCCTCCGAGTACACATTTGGTTTGGTGATGACTCATGGCCTTACACCATGCTCAATCGGGTGAAGTGGTCAATCTCCTCGCCCACCCTCAAACACCTGCTCTGCATTCACGAGCAATCGTCAGCACCCCGGAGCTTGAGGTCATGCGCCTGTGCTTGCCTGCCGGCAAACAGGTTCCACCTCACACTGTCGCGGGCGCCATCACCCTGCAATGTCTGCAGGGCAGTATCGAAGTGCAGGCGCATGACGGTTGGCACCCCATGCAGGTGAACGATCACCTCTATCTGGCTGGAAACGTTGAACATGCGATAAGCGGGCTGACCGACGCCGTGGTGCTGGTGAATATCCAGCGCCGCACTGACACGAAAACGAGCCAAACAAGTCCCGACTAACCGCAGCCCCGCAGCGAACGAAAGGAGCACAGCTTTGGTTAAGTTCTTCAGAGTCCTCAGTTTTGTGGTGCTGGCGCTAATGGCCGCGGCAGCCATTTATGCCGGCGTCATGGGTATCGTCCACTGGGCCGGAATCGGCGTTTAGGGGGAGCCTGCAATGAACAAACGACAAACCCGCCTGTTCGCCATCGGCTCGACTCTGGTTGCCGCATTGGCATTCCTCGGAATGACGATTGACAGCCACCGGCAGTTTCCAGAGCTGACCAATGCCGACAGCATCACCCCGGCGGTCACCCGAGGTAACGACGTATGGCACGCCAACAACTGCATCAACTGTCACACGCTGTTCGGTGAAGGCGCCTACTACGCGCCCGACCTCACAAAGATTGCCCAATTGCGCGGCGCACCCTATCTCAAGGCGTTTCTAAGGGAGCCAGAACGGTTTTATAACGAGGAGCAGCATCGTCGATTGATGCCTAACCCCAACCTCGAAGACCCGGAAATCGACGACCTCATCGCGTTCCTCGATTGGGTCGCCAATGTCGACAACCAGGGTTGGCCACCGAGGCCCATTCTGGTCACCGGCTCGTCGATTCCGGGCACCAGCCTGACCATTGCCCAGCAGGATATTTCCGGCCCCGGCAAAACCGAGAATCAGATGCCGCCTGGCGCTCGGCCAGTCTCAGGCAACGAAAGCCCAATTGCCCTCGGCGAGGCACTGTTCCGCACCGCCACCCCGGCGTGCAACGCATGCCATTCCATTGCGCCCGGCGTGAATCTTGCGGGCCCAACATTGGCTGGTGTTGCAACACGTGCGCAGCAAACTCTCGACTCGCCGAGTTACAGCGGTAAAGCCGACAGCATCGAGAGCTATATCCGTGAGTCGATCGTTTCGCCAAGCGCCTACCTGCATCCTGGGGAGATGTACTCAGCCGAGGGCGTGTCCTTCATGCCCACCAGCTACGCCGAATCGCTGACCGACGAGCAGATCGATCAGTTGGTGCAGTACCTGGCGTCTTTCAAATGAGTGCGGTGCGCACTGCCCGCCGGACGAACATGCAGGGGTTCAGCCATGCGCTATAAATCACAATCGGTCGCCTACTGGTACTTCGCCGTCGCAATGGTGCTTTTCGGACTGCAATTGGTGTTCGGCCTGCTGTCGGCCACCAAATATCTCGGTCCAGATCCGCTGCTGAATATCCTGCCGTTCGACGTCACTAAGGTCATCCACACGAACCTTCTTATCGTCTGGGTCCTGACCGGCTTCATGGGTGCCACCTACTGGATGGTGCCCGATGAGTCACGCACCGAACTACACAGCACCAAGCTCGCCTACATCCAGCTGGGGTTGTGGACCGCAATGGGGGTTACCGCGATCATCGGCTACCTGTTCGGTTATGGCACAGGCAACAAGCTGTTGGAGCAGCCGCTGCCGCATAAGATCGTCATCGTCATCTGCATGCTGATCTTCCTCTACAACATCGGCATGACGATCAAGAAATCCGGCCGATTCACGACCACCGAAGGGGTGCTGCTGCTCGGTCTGGTCAGCTCAGCCGTGCTGTTCTTCCCCGCCCTGCTGCATTACGAGAACTACACGGTTTCCATCTTTTACCGCTGGTGGACCATTCACCTGTGGGTCGAAGGCGTATGGATGATGATCATGGGCGCTTTTCTCGCGTATCTGCTGATTCGCCTCTCCGGGGCGGACCGTGAAGTACTGGAGAAGTGGCTGTACGTGATCGTCGGCCTGGTATTCATCGCTGGCATTATCGGCACCGCGCACCATTACTATTGGGTCGGTGTGCCCCATTACTGGCTGCCGATTGGCGGTTTCTTCAGCGCGCTGGAGCCGCTGGCGATCATCGGCATGGCGATGTATGCCTATAGCGCCATGCGCCGCTCAGGCATGGCACACCCCAACTCCCTGGCGCTGCACTGGACACTTGGCAGCACCATTTTCACCCTGTTCGGCGCCGGCTTGCTGGGGCTGGCGCATACCTGGCCGAGCATCAACAAGTGGACCCACGGCACGCTGATCACCGCCATGCACGGCCACGCGGCTTTTTATGGCGCCTACGCCATGATCGTGTTGGCGATGATCACCTACGCCCTGCCATCACTGACTAACAAGCGGCCGGAACAAGGCACCACGATCGGCTACTGGGCGTTCTGGCTGCAGTTGGCCGGCATGTTCGGCATGACGCTTTCGTTCGCCACGGCAGGGATTGGCCAAGTGTATCTGGAGCGGATCATGGGCATGGGCTATCTGGATACTCAATTGAAGATTCAGATCCATTTCGTGATGCTGATCTCCACCGCCAGCATTTTTGCCCTCGGTGTCGGCCTGTTTATCTACGACTTCTTCAGCTACCGACCACGTTTCGAGGTGGATGAACAGGAGCTGACAGAACCCGGCATGCCTGCAGACAGGGCCGTCTGAGGTGGGTGTGGATCAGTCTGTTCATGACTTTGCCGTTCGCCAACCACGGGACGAGCCCTGGTATCGGCCGGCGGGCAACGAGGTCACGCTGTTCGAGCAATGCCACAACCGGGGTTTGGCGGTCATGCTCAAGGGCCCGACCGGCTGCGGCAAGACGCGCTTTGTCGAGCACATGGCCTGGCGACTCGGTCGGCCGCTGATCACCATCCCCTGCCATGACGACCTCGCGGCCAGTGATCTGATCGGCCGTTACCTGATCCGCCATGACGGTACCGTTTGGCAGGATGGGCCGCTGACGCGTGCCGTTCGCGAAGGGGCAATCTGCTATCTGGATGAGGTCGTCGAGGCGCGGCAGGACACAGTCGTGGTGCTGCACGCACTGACCGATTATCGGCGAACGCTGCCGATCGACAAGACCGGTGAAAACGTTCGGGCAGCAGCCGGATTCCAGTTGGTCGTTTCTTACAACCCCGGCTACCAACGCATGCTCAAAGACCTCAAGCCCAGCACCCGCCAACGCTTCGTTGCGATGGATCTGGACTTCCCGACGCCCGAGCACGAGGCGCTGATCGTACAGCACGAAAGCGGGGTCGAGCCGGCTCTCGCCAAGGGTCTTGTCAGTCTTGCCCTGCGTATTCGCCAGTTGCGTGATCGCGGCTTGGCGGAAGTCCCCAGCACCCGCCTGCTGATCGCCGCCGGCACGCTGACCCTTTGCGGCATTCCGGTACGGGAGGCTTGCTATGCCGCTGTAGTTTCACCGCTGTCCGACGAGCCCTCGATGGTCAGCACCTTGCGCGATCTGGTAAACGGCACCTTTGTCTAGGCACTGCACCGTCCCTCGCTACGTTTGCGCGGCAGCTAAACACGCCGAGAAACGTCGCCTCTACGCTTGCCGCCGCCATGGCTGAAGCCGAGGAGCTGGTCAGTGATGCCGCGCGCCATGCCACGATCTTCGCGCAGAGGCTATGGCGCCGTTATCGTCCGCTGCCGAAAGGCCCACCGACCGTAGTGCTTGCCGATGCGGCGCCTCGCCTCGACCTGCTGATTACCGCCGTCACGGGCATAAGTTACCCGATCAGAATCGCACAGCCTCCCGCACGCCCCACCTTGCTGGCTCGGCTGTTTCGTCGTGCTCAGCACCCCTGGCAATGCCAGGCAATTCCGGCCACTGATGGCCAGCGCATATGGCTGCCCGCCGATTCAGGCATCGAGGACGTCGATCACGGTAACGAGTTTTATCGAATCATGGCGCTGCAACAGGCGATACGCGCCCAACGCGGCAGTGCCGACCTCATCGACGAAACGTTTTCCTCCCTGCAGGCTGACGTCTATCTGCTGCTCGAAGCCTGGGCGGTCGATGAAGCGCTGGTTGAAATGCTGCCAGGCATGGCCACTGCCATCGAGCGGTTACGGCAACAGGCGTTACAACAACGTCCGGCACTCACCGCGTTCTCGCCGGAGCGCCAGCGGCTCGAAGCACTGCTGCGTCAGTTGCTCGCGAGCCCCTGCGGCCACGCACCGAAAGATTTCCCGCTCAGTGAGTCGCCTGCACATTCGCAGCGGTTAATCGATCCCGTGCTGACCACTCTCGGGTTATCAGCGCAGGATCGTTCGCAGGGCAACGCGCCGCTGCTTCACGATCGGTGGACCGGCAGCCTGCTTCGGCCTGGCAGTGCGGCAGAAGAGCCCGCCAGAATGCTGCCGGACGGCAGTGCAACCTCCACCGACACGACGCCGCCGCGTAGCGCCCAGCTGCCAAGGCGCCCCGACATCCGCAACGCCAGGGATGATGAGGACAAGCACGACGACGGCATATTCATGGTGCAGGCCGATGAGCCGCACCAGCATGCCGAAGACCCGCTGGGCCTTAATCGTCCGGTTGACCATGACGAGGACACTAGCGCCGACGAGTACGGCGATATGCTCTCCGAACTGCCCGAGGCGCGCCTAGTATCGACACCCGGGCGCCCTAAAGAGGTGCTGATTTCAGACGATCCGCCCGACAGCAACACGGCCCTGCAGCTCAAGCGCGCCATCGCCGATAGCCAGGGATTGCAGTATCCGGAATGGGATTATCGTACTGGGCATTATCGCCAACCCGGCGCCACCGTTCGGGTGCTGCCAAATCTGCCGGGCTCACCGCAATGGGTGGACGCTACGCTGGATCAACACCGTTCGATGTTGAACCAGATCCGCCGGCGCTTTGAGATGCTGAGGGCCCGCCGCGTGACACGTCGGCGACAGCTGGATGGCGATGACATCGACCTGCAGGCGTATATCGACAGCTACGCCGACTTCAGAGCCGGCGGCTCGTTGTCCGATACGCTATATCAGAACCGACGCACGGCGGAACGGGATCTGGCGATTACCCTGCTGATCGATGTCAGCGGCTCGACGGACGGCTGGGTATCAGCCGGGCGCCGAATCATCGATGTTGAGCGTGAAGCGCTGCTCATCGTCTGTATTGCCCTGGAAAGTCTCGGTGAGCCTTATGCGGTGCAGGCATTTTCGGGCGAAGGCCCGGACGCCGTGATCGTGCGGCAACTGAAACGCTTCGACGAACCTTTCAGCCAAGACGTGGCCCTGCACATCAGCGCGCTGGAGCCGGAACACTACACCCGCGCCGGCGCGGCGATCCGTCATGCGAGCAGCGAGCTGCTACAGCAGGCCGCCACGCACCGACTGCTGCTGCTGCTCTCCGACGGCAAACCGAACGACAAGGATGACTACGAGGGTCGCTTTGGCGTCGAGGACATGCGACAGGCAGTGACCGAAGCCAACCTGCAGGGCATTTCGACCTTCTGTCTGACCATTGATCGCCAGGCCGCGAACTACCTGCCGAAGATCTTCGGTGCCCAGCAATACGCCTTGCTGCCCAGACCAGAGCTGCTGCCAAGCGTACTGCTGGAATGGCTCAAACGATTGATCACGGCTTGAGCAGAAGCAGAGCCATAAACGCCGGCTGGATACCGCCAGGATCAGATTTGGGGCCGATTTTGCGCCCGCAATGCATCGCGAATCTCGGTAAGCAGCACTTCTTCTTTGCTTGGTGCTGGCGGTGCGGACGGCGCCTCTGCCTCTTTGCGCTTCAGACTGTTGATGCCCTTTACGGCGAGGAAGATGGCGAAGGCCACGATGATGAAATCAAACACCGTTTGCAGGAAGCTGCCGTAGCTCAAGGTCACTGCCGGCGTATCGCCGACCGCCTGCTTGAGCACGACGGAGAGATCCGAAAAATCAACGCCGCCAATCAACAGCCCCAATGGCGGCGTGACCACATCGGCGACAAATGACGAGACGATCTTGGTGAACGCGGCGCCAACAATGATGCCGACCGCCATGTCGATCACGTTGCCCCTGACTGCAAACGCTTTGAATTCGTTGATCATGCCCATCTGAAGATATCCCATTCAATTTGAAAGGTGCGGCTGGAGCGCCGGCCGTATGGCTCGGATGAGTATAGGCAAAGGCGGGCTCAACCGCCGCGCTAGACTGCCCGAGGACGGGCGGAAGGGTGCCATAGCCTGATCTTGATCGCGATCAATAAGAAATGGCGAGGCACACCGCTAATGTACAAACCTTCAGAAACAGCCCGGAGAAACACCATGCAGGTTGAACATCAAGCGCTCGCCAAAGACTTCCCCGAGAAGCAAGAACAGCTGTTGAAGCTGCGCCAGCAGAACGCCTCGTTCGCGAGCAAGACAGACGCTTATGAAGCGCTGGACCAGAAAATCCGTAGCGTCGAAGCCGGTGCAGTAACGCTGGACGACGAGGCACTCAGCGCGCTCAAGCAAGAGCAGGTGACGCTGAAGAACGACATCAGCCGCGAACTCAAGCACGCAAGCGGCAGCTGCTGCGGTGGCTGCGGCGGCTAAGCTAGCCCAGCACCGTGCACGTCCCGCACCCACACGCCAGATATCGGCGATGAGTCGCGGGACGAATGCTGAACATCAAAAACCTTTCTCGACCCGCCTATCTCCGCCCCTCGCTCCCTGCCCGCTAGCACCGCCCCGCCCCGCCATACCAGCTGAACCTCAGCAACCACCGCCTAGAACAAACCGCCAAATCTGAATCCCGTACCGACCCAGGCAAACGCCACGGCGGTTAGCGTGATGAGCACGATATGCACGCCCAGTTGCGGCAAGCGCTGTGCATCCAGCTTCGGAATAATCGCCAGCCGCGCATGAACGCCCAGCACCGCCGTGAACGCCAGCAATATCAGCTTGCCCTGGACCAGATGGGCGATAGGCGAGTCGCTGAACCACTGCGAATGCGGCAGCCATTTGCCTGCTAACCAGACGCCCGTAACGATCTGGACCAACAAGGCCGGAATGCCGACCCGCTCGTAGAGCTGCTCGAAAGCCCGTACCGGCTGGACATCTCGCCGTTTCAGCGCGCCGGGCAGTACGCTGAACAACAGCACCAAATGACCACCCACCCAGACGCTGGCACCCAACAGGTGCAGAAACAACAAATGGCGCATGGGACTCACTCCTGTTCGATTTGTTTACAGTCTCGCGACTTGCGTAGTGCTTGTGGCTGATGTCGATCAAGCCAGTCGTTATCATGCGCTTCCTCTCATCCGACCCGGAGTTTCTCATGGCCAAGGCCAAGCGCATGTATGGTTGCACCGAATGCGGCTCGACCTTTCCCAAGTGGGCTGGCCAATGCGGCGATTGTGGTGCCTGGAATACCCTGGTGGAAACCATCATCGACGGTGCAGCACCGCCGAGTGGCCGCGCTGGCTGGGCCGGAGAGAAAGCCAATATCAAGACCCTCGCCGAGGTCAGCGTCGAGGAAGTGCCGCGTTTTTCAACCGCTTCCGGCGAGCTGGATCGCGTACTCGGCGGCGGACTGGTCGACGGCTCCGTGGTGCTGATCGGCGGTGATCCCGGCATCGGCAAGTCAACCATCCTGCTGCAGACGTTGTGCAACATTGCCCGACAGTTTCCCGCGCTCTACGTGACCGGCGAGGAATCGCAGCAGCAGGTGGCCATGCGTGCACGCCGCCTGGACCTGCCGCAGGACCAGCTCAAGGTGATGACCGAGACCTGCATCGAATCAATCATTGCCACTGCACGACTGGAAAAGCCCAAGGTGATGGTCATCGACTCGATCCAGACCATCTTCACCGAGCAGCTGCAGTCAGCGCCCGGCGGCGTCGCCCAGGTACGGGAAAGCGCGGCGCTGCTGGTGCGCTACGCCAAGCAGAGTGGCACGGCGATCTTCCTCGTCGGTCACGTGACCAAGGAGGGCGCACTGGCGGGGCCGAGGGTGCTGGAACATATGGTCGACACGGTGCTGTACTTCGAAGGCGAATCGGACGGTCGCTTGCGGCTGCTGCGCGCCGTGAAGAACCGCTTCGGTGCGATCAACGAGCTGGGCGTGTTCGGCATGACGGACAAGGGTCTGAAGGAAGTCACCAACCCTTCTGCGATCTTCCTCACCCGTGCGCAGGAAGCGGTGCCTGGCAGCGTGGTCATGGCCACCTGGGAAGGCACCCGGCCGATGTTGGTCGAGGTGCAGGCGCTGGTCGACACCAGCCATATGGCCAATCCGCGGCGCGTCACCCTGGGACTCGATCAGAACCGCCTGGCCATGCTGCTGGCCGTTCTGCATCGCCACGGTGGTATTCCCACCTACGATCAGGACGTGTTTATCAACGTGGTGGGTGGCGTGAAGGTGCTGGAGACGGCATCGGATCTGGCGCTGATGGCGGCGGTGATTTCCAGCCTGCGCAATCGCCCGCTGGATACCGATCTGTTGGTGTTTGGTGAGGTTGGTCTTTCCGGCGAGATCCGTCCGGTGCCCAGCGGCCAGGAACGGCTGAAGGAAGCCGCCAAGCATGGCTTCAAGCGCGCCATCGTGCCCAAGGGCAACGCGCCGAAAGAGGCACCCGCCGGGCTGCAGATTATTGCCGTGACACGGCTTGAACAGGCGCTTGATGCGCTGTTCGAGTAATCACCGCCTATCGGGGCTCACCGAGCGCTGCCAGCTCACGCTCAAGCAGCGCTTCGTCACCGAGGTTGAGCTCGACCAGCCGCCGCAGGTGGCTGATCGAGTCGACATCGATATGTCGGCAGACCATACCGACCAGCTCGCCTTCGCCATGCGTCATTTCGACCTCCATGCGAACTTCGGCGTCATCGGCGAGCCGGATACGCGCTTCGAAGGGCTGGGCGGGATCGGCATCCCAATCAGCTGGGCGGTGCACCAACAAGCCCCTCAGTGAAAGATCGTGGAGTTGCACGGGCCAGCGACGCTGCCCCTGCATCAGCTCCGTTTCGGCATCGAATTCAAAGCGCTGGAAGCGCCGGCGGTCGCTGCTTGTCTCATTCATCCTGTCCACTCCCCGAAACCCTCAGTTTCACTATAGGCGACGTCCATCACCCGACCGCTCAGATCCAGCGCCGTACACGACGACGGTACATACGGTAATCATCACCGAACAATCGCAGCAGCAGGTGCTCTTCATGAATGATCACGGTGCGCTGCATGCAGAGGATAAGCATGGGCAGCAGCAGCCACGGCCAGATGCTGTTCAGCAACAACCCGACGCCGCAATAGATAAAGGTGTCAGCCAGATAGATCGGATTGCGCGAGAAACGAAACGGCCCGCTCTGCAACAAACTGCTCGGCTTGCCGTAGGGGTTGATGGTGGTGTGATAGCGATGCATTTCCAGCGCCGACCAGAGCATCAGCACGATGCCCAACGTTATCGACACCCAGCCGGCATAGAACGCCAGTTCGTGTACAGGCAGGTCCAGCGGTAGCCATGTCGACAGTCCCCAAGCACAACCAATGAAGGCCAGGTAGACCAAGGGTGGCGGCGGAATCATTCTGGTAGAGGCGTGGCTCATGGCGCGTTCCGGAGAATTGGATGGGCCTATCCTACAGAACCCGCCGCGGAACACCGCCTGCTTTTAGTGCGCATCTGGCGGGAGGCGCGAACAAGCGTTTGGCTTAATGCTGCCCCGGTAGCCAGCCATGCACCATGGCGTGCTTCATAAGATCCGCCGGTCGATCGATATCCAGCTTGCGGCGAATGCTCAGCCGATGGGTTTCCACCGTCCGCACGCTGATTTCCAGCGCGCGCGCCATGGTCTTGTTGTTATGCCCTTGGGCCAGCATCAGCAGCACCTCGCGCTCACGCGGGGTGAGTTCGCGCTCCTCGGCACCCCGGCTGGCCAGCTTTTCGGCGATGCCCTCGCTGTAGTAGGTGCCTCCGGCGGCAATCGCCTGGATCGCAACAATGATTTCGCGAGACGGTGCGTCTTTCAGTACATAGCCACTGGCGCCGACCTTTACCGAGGTGTTCACGTACTCCTGATTGTCGTACATGCTCAGAATCAGCACGCGCAACTCCGGAAACTGCTGGCGCAGTGACTGCGTCAGCTCGAGGCCGTTCATGTCCTTCAGGCCGATGTCCATCAACACCACATCGGCTGTGACACGATCCAGCAGTTCAAGCGCCTCGGCGCCGCTTCCAGCTTCGCCAACCACGTCCAGTTCGGGAATCGCCATCAGCAGGGCGCGGATGCCGTCCCGAACCAAAGCATGGTCGTCAATCAGCGCCACCTTGATACACGCGTGTGGGTTCATCGAGCGGGCCTCTTGTATTGAAGTTCGATAATTCAGCCAACCCGTGCCGGCAGGGTGACATCCAGTTCGGTACCGCCTGCTTCTGACAGCAGGCTAAAACGCCCACCGAAGTGTTCCACCCGTTCGCGGATGTTACGCAGACCGATGCCGCCGCCCTTGATACTGTCGAGATGGCGCGGATTGAAGCCGACGCCGTCGTCCCTCACCCGCAGGCGCACCGACGCGTCGTCGCCGTCCAGATTGATGTGCACAGACTGCGCTTCAGCATGACGTTCGACATTGGCCAGCGCTTCCTGGAGCACACGAAACAGCGCAACAGCCACCGAATCGTCAGGATCGTTCTCACCGAGGTCGTTGCTGTATAGCATTTTCAGCCCGCTGCGCTGTTCGAACTCGGCCACAAGCTGGCCAACAGCCGCCGACAGGCCCAGCGTGTCGAGCAGCGATGGATGCAGATCATGGGAGATGCGTCGCACCTCGCCAATCGCCCCCGCCAGCCGCTCGGTGCCGCGATCCAGCGTTGCCAGCGCATTGGGATTGCCGCTGGCGAGTTCATGGCTGGCCAGCTCGAACTGGAACTTGATCGACACCAGCAGTTGGCTGATGCCGTCATGCAGCTCTCGGGAAACACGTGAGCGTTCCTCTTCCTGCAAGCTGACGATGCGCTGGGTCAGTAATTGAAGCTTGCGGTCGGCCAGCCTTCGTTCGCTGACATTGAGCGTGAGGCCGCTGGTAAAGACCAGCAATACCGCGACAAGCGCGACGCCGGCGATGGCCAGCATGGTGGTGTGGATGCGACTGGCAACCTCTTCGCGCACCTGCAGGATCGCCTCATCGACATCCTCGAGATAAATGCCGGTCCCCAGCATCCAGCCCCAACGCTCGAGCATCACCACATAAGCCAGCTTGGCGGCGAACTGTCCGGTGGAGGGTTTTTGCCAGGCATAGCGCTGAAAACCGCTACCCGTTTCGGCGCTCTGCATGAGCGCCTGGATCACTTTAAGGCCGTTGGGATCGGTCATGTTCCACAGATCCTTGCCGACCAGCTCGCTCTGACGCGGATGCATCAGGTTGCGCCCGCTGCGGTCGTAGACGAAGAAGTAGCCATCGCTGCCGAAGCTGAATCGCCCCAGCGCGGCGAGCACTTTCTGTTTAGTCTCTTCATCGTCCTGTCCGCTGTCGTAGAGCGGCGCCACGGTACTCAAGGCCATTTCGACGTAATGCTTCAGTTCGACCTGCTTGCTCGCCAGGATGCTGCTTTCGATCAGTTTCGCCTGCTGCTCGCCGAGGCGCTGATTCTGAAACAGCACCAGCGCACAGACCACTGCAACGGCCAACAACAGGGGCAGAATGCTGAGTGCGGCGATCTTGTACTTGAGCTGCATCGAGCCTCTCCGATGACCTGAACCGGGCGAATCGTGAGTGAAACTTAACTCAAGCGGCCTGGCAGGCACAGTGCCGGATGGCACTTTGCCTTGACGCGTCGTAACGCAGGCGCTTCCTCGCGAAAACGAAAAAGCCCGGCAAAGGCCGGGCTTTCGCTACTGCATGAAGCGTGTTACTTACCGTAGACCGGGAACTTGGCGCAGACCGCCTCGACCTTGCCACGGACCGCGTCGATCACCGACTCGTCGCCCATGTTGTCGAGGATGTCGCAGATCCAGCCCGCCAGGTCACGGCATTCAGTCTCGCCAAAGCCTCGGGTGGTCACGGCCGGGGTACCGATGCGCAGACCGGAGGTCACGAACGGCGAACGCGGGTCGTTCGGTACGCTGTTCTTGTTCACGGTGATATGCGCGTTGCCCAGGGCGGCATCCGCATCTTTACCGGTGATGTCCTGCTTGATCAGGCTGAGCAGGAACAGGTGGTTTTGCGTACCGCCAGAAACCACGTCGAAGCCCCGCTGGATGAACACTTCAGCCATGGCCTGGGCATTCTTAACGACCTGCTGCTGGTAGGCCTTGAACTCAGGCTGCAGCGCTTCCTTGAAGCACACGGCCTTGGCCGCGATAACGTGCTCAAGTGGGCCACCCTGGGCACCGGGGAAGACGGCAGAGTTAAGCTTTTTTTCAATCTCGGCGTTGGCACGCGCCAGGATCAGGCCGCCGCGGGGTCCGCGCAGGGTTTTGTGAGTGGTGGTGGTGACGACATCAGCAAACGGAACCGGGTTCGGGTAGACGCCAGCGGCGACCAGACCGGCCACGTGGGCCATGTCGACGAACAGGTAAGCACCGACCTTGTCGGCAATTTCGCGGAAACGGGCGAAATCCAGCACCTGCGAATAGGCGGAGAAGCCGGCGACGATCATCTTCGGCTTGTGCTCGACGGCCAGACGCTCGACTTCGTCGTAGTCGATCAGGCCCTGGTCGTTGATGCCGTACTGCACCGCGTTGTACAGCTTGCCGGAGGAGGACACGCTGGCGCCGTGGGTGAGGTGGCCGCCGTGGGCCAGGCTCATGCCGAGAATGGTGTCACCGGCCTGCAAAAGGGCGAGGTAGACGGCGCTGTTGGCTTGGGAGCCAGCATGCGGCTGGACGTTGGCGTAGTCGGCGCCGAACAGTTCCTTGGCGCGGTCGATGGCCAACTGCTCAACGACATCGACGTGCTCGCAACCGCCGTAATAGCGCTTGCCCGGATAGCCTTCGGCGTACTTGTTGGTCAGGACCGACCCCTGGGCTTCCATCACCGCCGGGCTGGTGTAGTTCTCCGAGGCGATCAGCTCGATGTGGTCTTCCTGACGCTTGGCTTCCTGCTCCATGGCAGCGAAGAGATCGGCGTCGAAACGGGCGAGGGTCAAATCACGGCTGAACATGGTTGGCAGTCCCCTGAGAATCAGCTGGCGGTAATAAAGAGAGGCGCGGATTCTACCTCATCCGCCGGAACGCGGGTATGAAGCATGGTCATCTGCAACATGAATCGGACCGCCGCAAGCGGGCTGTTCAAGCCGAGCCAAGCATCTCCAGTAACCGCTCGGCCGGCATCGGTCTGGCCAGATAGAAGCCCTGCACCTCATCGCAGCCATGCTCGCGCAGGAAATCCAGCTGAGCCTGGGTTTCCACGCCCTCGGCAATCACCGACAACTTCAGGCTATGCGCCATGGCGATGATTGCCCGGGCAATTTGAGCGTCCTGTTCGCCCGCAGGCAAGCCATCGACAAAGCTGCGGTCGATCTTCAACACATCGATCGGAAACTGCTTGAGGTAGTTGAGCGAGGAATAGCCGGTGCCGAAATCGTCGATGGCGATTGAAGGCCCCAGCCGCTTCAGTGACTCAAGAATGCGCATCGCCTCGCCGACATCCTGCATCAGGATGCTCTCGGTCAGCTCCAACTCAAGACAGCCGGGTGCAATTCCGCTGGCCTGCAGGATGGCCGCGATGCGCTGGCCGAGCCGCCCCGATGAAAATTGCCGCGCGGAGAGATTCACCGACACCTTTTGCACGGCCAGCCCTTGCGCCTGCCAGCGGGCCATTTGCCGACAGGCCTCGCCCAGCACCCAGTCACCGACTTCGACCACCAGCCCCAGCTCTTCCAATGCCGGGATGAAATCGCCCGGCGGAACCAGCCCCCGATCCGGATGCTGCCAGCGCAGCAAAGCCTCGACGCCCGTCAGCGTTTTGCCGTCGGAAAGAAACTGTGGCTGGTAGTGCAGCACGAATTGTTGCTGCTCCAGCGCATGCCGCAGGTCGCTTTCCAGCTCGAGACGCTCCAACGCACGCGCGTTCATCTCAGCCTGATAGAACTGGAAATTATTCTTGCCCCGCTCCTTGGCGTGATACATCGCCGTGTCGGCGTTTTTCATCAGCTGGCTGATGTCGTCGCCGTCCTGTGGGCTGAGCGCAATGCCAATGCTGGCGGTGACGAAAAATTCCCGCCCGGAAAGCACGAAAGGCTCCGTCAGGCTGGCCAGAATCCGGTCCGCCACATGAATCGCTCGGGTGAGCGCCTCGTCGCGGTCGGCGCTTGGATGCAGAAGAAAGGTGAACTCGTCACCGCCCATGCGCGCCACCGTATCGTCCTCGTCGACGCAAGAGGCCAGGCGCATTGCGACGTCCTTGAGCATGTGGTCACCGGCGGCGTGTCCGAGCGAATCGTTGATCGGTTTGAAACGATCCAGATCGAGAAACATCAGCACCACCCAGCTGCCTCGTCGTGCGGCCAGCTGCAGGCTGCTGTGCAGACGGTCCTGGAACAACGTACGGTTCGGCAGCTGGGTCAGGCTGTCGTAGTAGGCCAGGCGATGAATGCGTTTTTCGCTGGCCTTGCGTTCACTCATGTCGCTGAAGAAGCACACGTAACTGACCAGGTCGCCATCAGCGTCACGCACTGCGGTAATGCCGATCCAGCACGGGAAGGCTTCCCCGCCTTTGCGCTTGAGCCAGAGCTCACCTTCCCATTTCCCGATTTCAAGGATCTGGTCTCGCACGAATGTCATCTGGTTGGCCTGCTGACGATCCGCACTGAGCGTGGCCGGCAGCTTGCCCACTATCTCGGCGCTCGCGTACCCGGTGATGCGTTCAAACGCGTCGTTGACCTGGACGATATTGCCGTCAGGGTCTGTGACCACAATGGCGGCGGTGGAATGCTCGAATACCGTCGCGGCACGCCGCAGTTCTTTCTCCGCCTGGCGCTGCTTGCTGATGTCGCGACCCACGCACAAGGCGCCGCCGAAACGGTTGTTTTCATTCCAGATCAGTGTGATGCGCAACTCGATCGCCACTGGCCGACCGTCCGCAGCGACGCAGTCGAAGTACAGCGTCTCACCGTGCAGGCTTTGTTCAAGCTCCGTGAGCGCCGCCAGATTGAACGAGGCCTTGCGTACCCTGCGCATCAGCTCGTAGAAGCGCGCAGCTTGGCGCGGCTTGGTCACGACCCGATCGAGCCCGTGACGCATCGTCCATTCCGGGCTGTAGCCGAACACCGTCTGTACGGACGGGCTGATGTAGTCGATATGGACCGAGCTGTCCGTGGTGAAAATGACATCCTGCAGACTGCCGGCCAGCATCCGGTAGCGTCGCTCGCTGTCACGCAGCGAGTGGCTGTGTTCGATATTCGCAGTCACGTCGCGGGCCACGCCGATCAGGCGCCAGACCTGGCCGCTATCATCACGTGACAGCACCTGCTCACGGATGCTGAACCAGCGCCAGCTGCCGTCCCGGTGACGCCAGCGCAGCAGCGACTCCTGGCCCACCCCTTCACGCATCGACTTGCGCAGAGACAACAGGCGCCAGATATATTCCTGATCGTCGGGGTGGCTGATACGCGGCCAGAACGCGTTAGCGTCCTCCCCCCGCTCCTCTTCGCTGTAGCCCAGCCGGGAGGCGAGATTGCTGTTGCTGAACACCAGACTGCCGCTCTGGATATCCTGAACGTAGAGGGTGTCAGGCACCGCTCTCAGCACCTCGGACCAGAAGCGTTCGCGCTCCTCCAGTGCAGTCTGTGCCAGATGCTCGCGCGTGATGTCACGCATGACCCAGACAAAGCCCGAGGGGCGTATCTCATTTCTCAGACGCAACGCTCGACGGGTCACCGCATAGAGATGTCGCTCGCCATCTTGCAGCAGACTCACTGGATCAAGAGCAATCTCGGCCTCGGCATTGCGGACGTCGAACGCCTCTGGCGCCAGCGCTGGCAATAATCCCTGCAACGAATAACGAGACAGATCGCGGTGGCCCAAGCCGAACATCGCGGCCGCTGAACTGTTGATGTACTGGAGCCCGCCGGCAAAGTCGGTAATGAGAATCCGCTCTTCGACCGCATCCAACGCCGTGACCGAGTAGCGCCAGGCTTGCCAGTGCGATTCAAAACGCCGAGGCAGCAGAAACCGACCCACCACTCCGGCGAGGTAGTGACCAAGCCTGGCGAGCCCCTCGGGGCGAGGCGTGCGTATTGGGTGAGGATCAGTGTCGGCCAAAATGGATCGGACCTTTCAAGCTGAGCGGCAGCGTAGCTGGCACGTATGACGCAAGAATGCCTTGCGACTTGGCAAAATGCCATTACAGCGAAGCCATTCCCCTGGTTTGCCCTGTCTGTGTCATTCCGGTAGCTTTGCCCAATTGTTTTGACCCGTCTACCACGACGGGTTTCGCCTCCCACTCCTTTTCTTCGTCACGGGCACTCGTCTCCATGGCTCAATACGTCTATCTGCCCTATTAGGTTTTAGTCGCGTTTTGCGATCTTCAGCCGAGCCCCTGTAGTCACTGGCTTCCCAGTCTCTTCGGCATGGTTTTTTCTCTCGACCCTGTGTCATGGCAGAGATTTTAGTTAGCTTTTGCTGATTTTGGGTCAAATCTAGGCTTCAAAACTTAACTTTTTCGAAGTGTTCCTATGATCACTTCTGGTCAGGTATCGCCCGCAGATTTTCTGTGATGAGGCAGCAAATAAAGCTCTTCTTATAGAAGAGGCTCATTACTTCTCAGGGCATCCACAAGCCAGAGACGCCATTGAGAAAATTCTAGCGGTGCAGGTGAAGTGATCACGGACGACTAGGTTATGGCGACGTGCCGTTCCCCAAGATCAAATGGATTTTCCAGCACCTCAGCAATGCCGAAGTGCTGCTTACCTTCAACGTCGATTTTCTGGTCACGTACCTGGCTGACCGCCAAGCGAATCGGAAGGCCATCGCCAATATCGGTCTGGATCACCATGTGCCATGGAGCATGCTGAAAGAGCTGAAGGCGCATCAGCCTCGCAATTGGCAGTACCTGATCCAACGCCATCTGTCTGAGGGGATCAAACAGGAAAGCGGTGCCCAGTACATGACCGTGTTCTTCATCCGCCCTGCTGGCAGCAACCCGATGGCCTATTGGTTTATCCATCTGGCGAACAACTACCGCGCCAACGATGTGATGAAGAAGATCCACTGGAAATACGGCAACAACTTTTCCCATATGCTGTCGCCTTCCAGCTTTTTCGGCTACGACGCCAATCGGGATATCGCCGTGACAGGCCAACACGATTTGCTGTTGGATGAGCATCACTTCGACGATGCCACCGATGACCGCATCCGGGGAGAACTTTCAGAGCTCTTGCCCAAACAGGTCTACGAGGTAGAACGGCAACCTTTCCTGGGCCTGATGAGCGGATTGACCAACTACACCATGGCTGACGAGTTTCGCGTAAAGCAGGCGCTCGATATCGCTGTTGCGACCGGTGATTTGCTGGCGGTCGGTAAGGATGGCAAGACCAGGCGTCGCAAGGGCACTAGCATCAAATCCACTGATATTCTGATAGCTCCCCCGCAGAGACCCATCTTCTTCGTGCCACAGCCGAAGAAATCTAGCTCGGAGAACTGAGGTTCGGCACCGCTCCTTGCTCGGTGGCTCGCCTTTACCGCATAGGTACCGGTAGCTTGGCCCACCGCGTGGAATGCCAAGCTTTCGCTCTAGGGATGGTCTGAAAAAGACTTCCTGATTTTGGCAAAATACCCGGACGCAACCCGCCGAGTTTTCCGATGAAGCAGATGACCTTCGCCGACGCCGAGTACGCCGGCAAGCGCAAACAGACCCGCAAGGAGTTGTTCCTGATCGAAATGGATCGGGTGGTGCCGTGGAAGGGTTTGATTGCCTTGATCGAGCCGCATTATCCCAAGGGTGAAGGCGGCCGACCGGCCTATCCGCTGATGGCGATGCTGCGTGTCCATCTGATGCAAAACTGGTTCGGCTACAGCGACCCGGCGATGGAGGAAGCGCTGTACGAGACCACTATCTTGCGCCAGTTTGCTGGGCTGAGCCTGGAGCGCATCCCTGACGAAACGACCATCCTCAACTTCCGTCGCTTGCTGAAGAAACACGAGTTGGCTGCCGGCATCCTGGCCGTGATCAATGGCTACCTGGGTGACCGAGGCTTGTCGTTGCGCCAAGGCACCATCGTCGATGCCACACTGATCAATGCGCCGAGTTCGACCAAGAACAAGGACGGCAAGCGCGACCCGGACATGCACCAGACCAAGAAGGGCAACCAGTATTACTTCGGCATGAAGGCGCATATCGGCGTTGATGACGAGTCCGGCCTGGTGCACAGCGTGGTGGGTACGGCAGCCAACATTGCAGACGTTACCCAGGTCGACAAACTGCTGCACGGCAAGGAAAACATGGTTGGGGCTGACGCGGGTTACACCGGCGTAGAGAAGCGCCCGGAACATGACGGCCGAGAGGTGATCTGGCAGATCGCGGCCCGCCGCAGCACGTACAAGAAGGTGAGTAAGCGCAGCGCGCTGTACAAAGCCAAGCGCAAGATCGAGAAGGCCAAGGCGCAGGTGCGTGCCAAGGTCGAGCATCCGTTCCGGGTGATCAAGGGCCAGTTCGGCTATGTGAAGACACGCTTCCGTGGCCTGGCTAAAAACACCGCGCAGCTGGTGACACTGTTCGCACTGTCGAACCTGTGGATGGCGCGCAGACATTTGCTGACCAATGCAGGAGAGGTGCGTCTGTAATGCGGGAAATGGCCGCCGCGAGGTGCTCGCGCCGGCTAAAAACCGGGAAAGAGCGGATGACTTGATCGTTTTTTAGCCGAATCGCCGTTTTTGAAATCGGCAGGGCCGAAGTCAGCCAGAAATACATGGTCTACTTCAGACCATCCTAGCGGTCTGGCGCGTCGATCAAATAGCCCATCCCACGCGCGGTTTGTATGAGCTTAGGTTCGAACTCATCATCGATTTTTGCTCTCAGCCGTCGTACCGCCACCTCAATCACATTGGTATCGCTGTCGAAATTCATGTCCCATACTTGGGAGGCGATAAGTGACTTTGAGAGCACTTCCCCGCGACGCCGAAGTAATAGCTCAAGAAGAGCGAATTCCTTTGCAGTTAGGTCTATTCGTTTCCCCGATCGCGTAACCCGACGCCTGAGCAGATCGACCTCAAGGTCGAGGAGTTTGAGTATTGTTTGGTTGGGAGCATTATTGCCGCGGCGAAGCAACGTACGGATCCTGGCTAGCAATTCGGAGAAGGCAAACGGCTTGATGAGATAATCATCAGCGCCCAACTCCAATCCCTTTACTCGATCCTGAACCCCGTCTCGGGCGGTGAGAAAGAGCACGGGAACCTCATTACCGGCAGCGCGGACTTTCTGTAAAACCTGCCACCCATCCAGGCCAGGCATCATCACATCTAAGATGAGCAGGTCGTATTCCCCGTGAAGCGCATGCTGAGCAGCATCAGTCCCGTTCTCTACTCGATCGACAGTGAAGCCGGCCTCCGTGAGCCCCTGCTGTAGGTAGGTGCCTGTTTTCGGCTCGTCTTCAGCAACAAGAAGCTTCATAAGGTACTCCTGCAAGCATTTAGAACAGTGTGGCGGTTGTCGGTCCTTGCATCCAGTACCTTACAGAAACGTAATGCTCGCATCATCTGTCTGACAGCTTCTAGCGTTAACGTCTACACCAGCAGTTGCCCCCACACTCTGCTTTTTGGCCATTTCCATGCTCCTTTGGCCTATTGGCGCCTTGATGGCGCCTTTTTTTTTGCATGCTGGAACAGAACCTATTTACAGCAGGTAAAGATGCCATACACGCAACCTGCGCTTTCGCTTGTACTCACTTCTTCTGCGTTACTGACGAAACCGTAATGTTTCGATCAGGTTTCTGACAGGGACACTCGGTTAGCTTACACACAAGCCCAAGCCTCTGTTAATGGAGCTGCGCTGGGTCTCCCGTATCTTCGTAAACAAAGGTAAAAAGTAATGAAACTTTTCAAATCCCTTTCTGTACTGCTCGCCATCGCAGCAAGCTCTTCCTATGCAATGGCAGAAGGTGGTGGTGATCGTACCTTTGCTCGTATGGAGCAGGCTCGCCAAGTAGCGATCGCTAGTTATCAGGCTGACCAGAACGACCAAGCCCAGGAGCTAGCCGCGAAGGAAACTTCAGCGAAGCACGCTCATGCTAATTGCTGAAGCGAAACCGTACGCAGATTTGACTGCGCAGCTCTTAACTGTGGCAGCTTCTGCGATGTTATAGCTGCCACGGTGCTGGTATAGGCAGAAATGTTTGTAGAACCGGCGAAGCCGTTATAGCTACTTCGAACCATGGCTCGTCAAAAACCTACCCTAATATCTTCGCACCGAGCAGACCAAGTTTATACTGGCTAGTAGGTTACAACCCTCTTGAGCGGCTAAGATTTGATAATTATCCAATCTCATGAGGCCTTCTAGATTGCCCGCACAGCCTGGAAAGATCCGCTGAAAAGCAGTGAATGAGCAACAAACTGCTAATGAACTGCTAGATTATGGCCGGACCTTTTTAGCGGCTCTTATCCAGCCCGCGGTTTAAGTAAAGCCAGCTAAAGTGACCGGAACTCTGATCGCAGACGTTTTCGGGGCGCTTTAAGCTTACAAAAATGTAATCACGCGTTTTTCTTCGGCATGCCATATTTACGAATAATGGCGAGTCGCTTGATAAGACAGACCGTGCGCGAGCTTCTAAGATCGATTAACGCTGGCAACACCAACCCTAAAGGCTGGTTTCGGCTTGGCTCCTTAGTTTGATTGGAACCTACACATGCAACGTAAAACCTCTAGGCGAACCTTTGTTAAAGGCTTGACTGCCGCAGGCCTCCTTGGCGGTCTTGGCTTGTGGCGAGCTCCGGTCTGGGCAGTGAGTAGCCCAGGCCAGCCCAGCGTACTAACCGGCACGGAGTTCGATCTGCTGATTGGGGAGACGCCGGTCAATATCACCGGCGCGGCCCGGACAGCGATGACTATCAATGGGACCATCCCAGGGCCGCTTCTACGTTGGCGTGAAGGGGATACCGTCACGCTGCGCGTCAGGAATAAGCTGAGCGAAGATACATCGATTCACTGGCACGGCATGATCCTGCCGGCCAACATGGATGGCGTGCCTGGATTGAGCTTCCACGGCATCGCTCCCGATGGCATGTATGTATATAAGTTTCAGGTTAAACAAAACGGTACTTATTGGTACCACAGTCATTCAGGCCTACAAGAGCAGGTTGGTGTCTATGGCCCGTTGGTCATTGATGCTAAGGATCCCGAACCGTTCAGCTATGACCGCGACTATGTCGTCATGCTGACCGATTGGACCGATGAGGATCCCGCTCGAATCCTTTCTAAGCTCAAGAAGCAGTCCGATTATTACAACTTCCACAAGCGCACTGTCGGAGACTTCATTAACGACGTGAGCGAAGACGGCTGGGCCGCTACGATTGCGAATCGGAAAATGTGGGCTCAGATGAAAATGAGTCCCACCGACCTCGCCGACGTAAGCGGCTACACCTATACCTATCTAATGAACGGCCAAGCACCCGACGGGAACTGGACCGGCATCTTTAAGCCCGGCGAGAAGCTTCGTCTGCGGTTCATCAACGGCTCGGCCATGAGCTATTTCGATGTCCGCATTCCAGGGCTGAAGATGACTGTAGTCGCAGCCGATGGCCAATACGTCAACCCAGTTAGCGTCGACGAATTCCGCATTGCCGTGGCAGAAACCTACGATGTGATTGTCGAGCCTGCGACCGAGGAGGCTTACACGATCTTCGCCCAATCGATGGATCGCACAGGATACGCCCGTGGCACGCTAGCGGTTGCCGAAGGGCTGAGCGCTCCTGTTCCAGAAACCGATCCTCGACCACTAATCACCATGGACGACATGGGGATGGATCACGGCAGCATGGGCGGTATGGCGGGCATGGACCATGGCGGCGACATGGGCGCGATGGACCATAGCAACATGTCCGGCATGAACCACGGTGACATGCAAGGGATGGGCGACATGGGCGCAATGGCCGGCATGGATCACAGCAAAATGGGTGGGATGTCCGGGATGGACCACTCTGGAATGGCTGGGATGAGCGCAGGTATGCAATCGCACCCGCCCTCAGAGTCCAATAACCCACTGGTGGACATGCAGACCATGAGCCCAACTCATAGGCTGAACGATCCCGGTATTGGCTTACGAGACAACGGCCGCCGAGTCCTGACCTATAGCGACTTGAGAAGCACTTTCCCCGATCCGGACGGCCGTGAGCCCAGTCGGACGATCGAACTCCATCTCACCGGCCACATGGAGAAGTTCTCCTGGTCATTTGACGGTATAGAGTTCTCTGATTCGGAGCCCCTGCGGCTCAAATATGGCGAGCGGGTACGCATCACTTTGGTCAACGACACCATGATGACCCATCCGATTCATCTGCATGGTATGTGGAGCGATCTTGAGGATGAGAATGGAAAGTTCATGGTTCGCAAGCACACGATCGACATGCCTCCAGGTTCGAAGCGCAGCTACCGCGTGACAGCCGATGCACTCGGGCGTTGGGCTTATCACTGTCACCTACTGCTTCACATGGAAATGGGCATGTTTCGTGAAGTCCGAGTGGACGAGTAAGAGGAACTTTATATGGGAAATTTTATGAAGCGTAAAACTCTTATCGGCAGCGCGTTAATGTTCAGTCTGCTGGGCGTAATGAATATATCAGCTGCGTTTGCAGAGCAAACGCATGATCAGCACAAGCAACCATCGGCTTCGTCGCAAAATTCAGGCAACAAGCCGGCATCTCAGACACAAGGCTCCTCTAACTCAGAAATGGACCACGGCGACATGGGTCATGGCTCGATGGACCATGGTGAAATGGACCATGGCAAGATGGATCATGACCCGAAGGCTACTGGTACTGAGGTGGATTCGCACCATGACCACTAGATCTTCTCGCTTTGCTCTTATTGCGCTCGGAGTTTCGTTGAGCGCAGCGGCTGGACGGATAGCCAACGCCGCCGAGATGATGGATCACTCGATGCATCAAACCCCTCCTATTCCGGCAGCTCAAGCCCCTGCATCTTCTGCCAAGCCCGCGGCAATGAATCATGGCTCCGGTGGGCAAATGGACCATTCTGCAATGGGTCATGGTGCGATGGACCATAGCAAGATGAACCATGGCCAAATGAAGCATGACGATACGCTCGAAATGCCCGGCATGGTTCATCCCTCGTTCATTCCAGTATTGACCGATGCGGATAGAGAAGCGGCTTTCCCTGGTCTTCAAGGTCATACGGTCCATGACAAGTATCTGGCCTGGTTCCTTCTGCTAGATCAACTTGAGTACCAGGACGCAAATGAAGGTAGCACCCTCAGTTGGGAAGCTACTGCCTGGGTTGGTGGCGATATCAATCGGTTCTGGTTTCGCTCGGAAGGTGAGCGAACGAATGGCGTTACTGAAGACGCGGAAATTCAGGCGCTTTACGGGCGTGCAATCAGTCCCTGGTGGGATGTAGTAGCAGGTGTTCGCCAGGACTTTAAGCCCGAGTCGCCGCAGACGTGGGCGGCTTTAGGCGTCCAGGGGATGGCGCTGTATGGGTTTGAGGCGGAAGCCACCGCCTTCGTCGGTGAAGGTGGGCAGACAGCAGCACGTTTTGAAGGCGAGTACGACATTCTCCTAACTAACCGGCTCATCCTCCAACCGACTGCCGAGCTCAATTTCTATGGCAAGGACGATCCTGCACGCGGAGTGGGCGCTGGTCTAGCAAATACAGAGGTGGGGCTCCGCCTCCGATACGAAATCGTTCGTGAGTTCGCACCGTACATCGGCGTCACGTGGAGCCGGGCATACGGTAATACCGCTGATATGGCGAGAGATGAGGGCGAAGACCTAGATGAGGCGCGGTTCGTTGCTGGCATCAGGCTTTGGTTTTAAGGACCTTCGATGAAAAGAATAATTATTAGCTTCGCTGCCTTCTGTGCTCTGGGCCTGTTGGTAGTGGCCGGAGTTGTTTTCTCAGGACTGATTAGCGTTGCCGCGGATGATCCTCATACGGGAGTCGTGCACGCATTCCTGGAAACTGCTCGCAATCGCTCGATTGAGGTTCGTTCCGAAGACATAGTCGTGCCATCTCTCGACGATGAAGACCAAATCCGCGCCGGGGCGGGGAACTACGACTCGATGTGTGTGGGTTGTCATTTGGCGCCAGGCATGGCTGAGACCGAGCTAAGCAATGGCCTTTATCCCGCTCCACCCAGCCTGGCTGAAGCGGGGCTATACGGTGACCCAGCAAAAATATTTTGGGTCATCAAGCATGGCATCAAGGCCACTGGGATGCCTGCGTGGGGTAAAAGCATGGCTGACCCGTACATCTGGGGAATGGTGGCTTTTCTGCAGAAGCTTCCTGAGTTAGATGAAGGAGCGTATCGAGCACTCGTTGCGTCTAGCGGTGGTCACCAGCATGGTGGTGGGGAGACCCCAGCTGGGCACGGTGAGCAACACGGTGAGATGGCCTCGGACGACCACCATCAGGGCGACAGTAGCAGCTCGGATCACCATGGCTCTAGCACCTCAAATGATGCAGCCGGCCAATCAGACTCCGGTCACCATGGTAATAATGAAAGCGATGACCATCATGCGTCAGAGGAGCCCCAGGCGGTTGAGCACCGCAATGGCAGTGGTAGTGCCGATGCGGAGAGAAATTCTTCGCCAAACAACTATCTGCATGTAGAGAGTAATCAGCACAAACATTGAAATGCACTAGCTAAATATATGCTAAGGATCTTTGATTTCGGCTCATATTTGCTCCACAGTCCTCACCGAAGGCGCCTTTGAAGTCGACTGCCAATAGCTAGACATCCAGCACAAACATTGACGTAAAAACAGTTCCGGTGGCAAAGCAGCTTTACTAGGGCAAAACCGCCCTTAGAACCGTTAGAAACGGAAAGGGATTCAATAGTAGCAAGGCGCGTTGCACGGGATTTTTCCAATTGTGCCCTCAAGGCGCGCGTGAATATTGCCGTAATGTAATTTTTGCGACAACAACCTGCAAGGAGGGTGAACGTAGTATCGGATCAGCAATTTATAAAAATCGGAGATGAAAATTGTGAAAAGCACAAACAGTTTGGTGTTGGCACTTGCCCTATCTTTAAGCGCGCCCTTAGTGATGGCTGCGGGGAAAAATTCAGATGTTATGAACCACGATCATACGGTCGGCGACGGCCATCAGGTGATGATCGACTTGTTGAAGACAGGGCAGGTTTTAAGGGTATCTCCTTTAAAAGATGGTGAATTTGAAGGCGGCAAAATACGTACCTATCAAATCATCATAAAGACCCCAGATGGCGTAACTCATTCCGTCGATTTCCGTGGAGAACCAGTCGGAATTAACAATGGCTAATTGACTATTGGTTTAGCCTACATTTCACATCAGCAAATGGCTCTACGCTAAGCCAAACTCGCTTGCGCGGAGCCATACCACCATGCATTTAAACTTCACGGGAAGTAAGGCGAGGATGTTGCTCATGAAATTTAAACCGATAATTTTCCATTATCAATCTCGTTGAGCCCGTTTGCTATGGCTGATGAGAGCACGGTTAGTCCAATGCGCCACGATCATACGATTGGTGATGGCCATCAAAATAAAGAGCTTCTTGAGACATAGAGAACTTTTTTTCCTATTCAGATAGGGTCAAAGGAAAATATAAGGAACGCAAGATGCTCACACCGGATGCATCTATTGGATATAATACCCATAGACTATCATGTGCCAGCGTAAGAACGTGCTTTGGCGATCAGGATAGTCAAAGCACGAATCTTGGCTTTCCCAATACCGCTAGAAAACGGCGAGGCGTCCGCGAAATTCAGGATGGCATGGCATCTAAGAAAATGACCTTATTGTGTCTGCCATTTTGGGAAAGTTAGAACGTAGTTTGCTGCTGGAGCAAACGACTCAAGCGCCAGGTGTAGGTACAGCGCTTTTTGCAAGCCGGTCTGATGTAGCAGGCCTGGGCTGCATTTTTTTTTGCAGCCCTTCGACTTCCGATATCTCCTCTGGAGGTAACTTTCAGGTGGGTTTATATGCAACTAATGGCTGTTGATTCTTTCGGGCATCCCGCGAAATTCAATCGCATGGATTTCACCATCGGGCGTGCGAATCTTCATCTCATATGACTTCACGTTGCCCTTAAACGTTTTCCAATCTTTTGCAAGACCCTTGTTTCCCATTGGAGTTATACTAACAACATCTCGGGTGGAGCGACCGTTCCAGGAATCGCTGGAACATGTCTACCACCGCGTAGATACGCGCACGTTTTGTGCAGCGCTAGAAACTGTGCGCGTGAGGTATGCTGGCGGTGCATGGGAAGGACGAGGGGAATTTAATTTTATGAAAAATAAGAATTTTTGGCGCATTAGTCTGGCGAACAAAAATATTCTCATCGAGCATTCAGCGAAGTATTGAAACTGCATCCGTTGACCTCGTGACTATCCACGCATTGATTACTAATTACTTCGCGCCCATCTGGCAGAATATCTGCTTTTAATATTGGTAGCTTGGAGCGGCGTGTCGCAGTTGGCCGGGGACTAAACGGTAAAACAAAGAGGATCTACCCTTTAGCACGACATGTTCGAGCAATCTGCCGAGCTGAAGGAGTGTTCGAGTAAGCTCAAGAAATACCGCCTTGAGTTCAAGCGGTAAACTATCGAGAGGGTTCGCCGCTCAAGGTCGAGATGTCAACAGGCGGCCCTTGAGATTGATGTGACTCCGAACCTAATCTCACTTTGAGTCCGAGATGTACAGCCAGGCACAGAAAAGGCCTATCCCGGCCTTTAAATCGCTCGTGAAACCGTTGACCCCACCAAGTCTAACCTTACATCAATGTAATGAAATTGGTCGAAACGGACCTGACAAGGGGCTGTCGTATTTTATGTAGCTATGTAGCTATGTAGCTATGTAGCTATGTAGCTATGTAGCTATGTAGCTAGTAATTACGACGAAACCATCGAACCCTGGAGAACGCAATGACAAATTCAATGTTCACTTCCTGCATCCAAGCTTGCTCGAACTGTGCCCTGATTTGCGAAACGTGCGCCGCTACTTGCCTGCGCGAGGATGACGTGAAAATGATGGCTCGATGCATCGAGCTTGACCGTGACTGCGCGGACATCTGTGCGTTGGCCGCCACGTTGATGAGCCGTGGAAGTGATTACGCCAAAGAGTTCTGTGCCCTTTGTGCAAAGATCTGCCGGGCATGTGGCGAGGAATGTGCGAAGCATCAAGCGGACCACTGCCAAGAGTGTGCTAAAGCGTGTATGAAGTGCGCTGAAGAATGCGAGCGCATGGCTGCGTAACATTCGCGACTTGCTGCTCTGGCAAAGCTCATTATCTCGTTGCCAGAGCAGCTTCGCGGGAAACACGGATGCGCTTAGTTTTAGGGGCATGCTCAAGCATATAAGACTCATAAATTATCGAATCTAGTAGCCGCTTATCGAGCCTCCTAGCAATTGCCGCCTGACGAACCAGAGTTGTAGGAGGGGCAAGATGATCCACTGGGCCACCGGTGCCAACCCCGTCCCCAGTATGGGCAAGATAGGCATGGCGTTCGTATACTCCCAGAGATTCAGCGGACCGGTAGCAAGTTCCTCGAAAACGACCGTGATCAGCATGCCCATGCCGAGAAACACCCATAGGCCTTTTTTGCCCTTGTCGAGGATCCAGAAACGAGACCTGACGGCGACGCTGGCTGACCAGAAAGCGGCAAGTGAGATGAGCACATCGCCCAGCGAGGCTCGGATAATGAGCAGGACAACGGTGTAATAGTGCATGTCGCGAAAACATTCGTATAGCGGTGTCTGGATGAGTTCCCAGACAAAGTGCAAGGAGAAGGCCACAATAACAATGTGAAGCTCTGGTGCATTGAGGAACGTTTTGTTATTCATGACCCAGTCCTGATCTATTAACGCGCGCGCGGTAAACGACCGAACCGGGTCGGCGCTCTGCAGTACTCACTGCCCTGCCGTGGATTAAAACCCGCTGCAAAAAACCTGCATGGCTTCGCTATCCCACTCGGCAATACCCAGTTTACGGCCCAGCTCCTCGCCATTGCGGTCGAGCAGCGGCGCGTTGAGCTCGGTAATGGCCCCGCCGGTATCGTCGAAATCCAAGTCAAGCGGACGCGCTTCAATTTCCGTAAAACTCGGGAACGGCCGCCAGGCCATCCTGGTCGATCAATAGCGCCACCTAGCCGGCTTGGATCGCATGCCCGTCCCTAGCTGCCCTCCCGCATATCTACCTCCGGTACCGTTGAGCACCTTACAGCATTGTAATGATTTTGATCGAAACGGGCTCGACGGGGGCATGTCGTATTTCTGTGCTTGCTAAGACGCTGATGAAGGAGCAGGCACGACGACATACCTATCGAGCCCTGGAGAACGGCGATGACCGCTCTGGCACAGCTAAATTGATGGTTCCAGAGCCGCTCGAAGAAAAAAACATGCTGCGCTTAATGCTTGGCGTACATGGCTTACCAAAAAGCGCATACGAGACCCGCAATAGCCAGGAGCGAATCAATCCGTGTCCAGTAGTGTTTTGATCCGCAGCTGAACTCACGCTGCTCATGTGCTATCAGTCGTGGTCGCGCGTCCCGAATCGGCCTACACCGTAACGCTTTTTCTCTTGCCGCAACGTAACGAATACTCAGTGCTGGGGACTAAATTTATGGAGCATCAAGGGGAATATCTACGCCAAGGCGCCATGTCGTCCGATATGGGTATGGATGTGCATATGCAGATGATGGAGCGGCGCCACATCGCGACGCTTTGGTGCCACTTCGTCAATGTATTGCTCGGCTTTTGGGTGCTGAGTGCGCCCTTCATATTCGGCTACATGAACGTAGCGCCGGGCGACCTCGACCTGCCACGCCTCGCAACCGAGCGTGATCTACCCGAGGTCGCCACTCGCGCGCTGCTGATGACCTGGAACGACGTCATCAGCGGCGCGTTGATCGTGTTGTTCGCCATCCTCTCGCTCAAACGGATCAGCTGGGCGCAATGGGCCAACACGATTATGGGATTGTGGTTGATGTTCGCGCCGCTGCTGTTCTGGACTCCTTCCCCGGCGAGCTACGGCAATGCCTTGCTGGTCGGCGGGCTGGTAATTGCCTTCTCCACTCTGGTGCCGATGATGCCCGGCATGAGCATGTCCGGGATGATGCAGAAGGCCGCGGTTCCACCGGGCTGGGATTACAACCCTTCAACCTGGCTGCAACGCCTGCCAATAGCTATTCTCGCCGTGATTGGCATTCTGCTCGCACGTTATCTAACCGCTTATCAGCTTGGCCATACCTCGAATGCCTGGGACCCGTTCTTCGGCACCCAGCCCAACGGCACGGAAACCATCATCACTTCCGACATGTCGCGCGCCTGGCCGGTGTCCGATGCCGGGATCGGTGTGATGGCCTATATGATCGAGCTCCTCATGGCGGTGATGGGCGATGCCCGGCGCTGGCGGACCATGCCGTGGATGGTCGCCGCGTTCGGCGTGGTGGTAGTGCCCCTGGGCGTCGTGAGCATCTTCTTCATCATCGCCCAGCCGATCTTCATCGGTACTTGGTGCACGCTTTGCCTGGCTCAAGCCTTGGCTATGCTGGTGATGATGCCTTACGCGCTGGATGAACTGGTTGCCATGGGCCAGTTCCTCAAGGATGCGCGGCGCCGTGGCAAACCGTTTTGGAGAACTTTCTTCAAAGGCGATGCGATGGAAGGCGCCCGTGAGGACAATACGCCGGAGTTCGACGGCAGCCTCTCCTCGATGACTCTCAGAGGCCTTCGCGGAGTGAACCTTCCCTGGGGGCTCGCGCTGCTGTGCATTCTAGGCGTCTGGCTGATGTCAACCCGCCTGATCTTCGGCACCGACGGCGCGATGGCCAACAGTGATCACCTGATGGGCTCGCTGCTGCTCACCGTCTCGGTCCTGGCGTGCGCCGAAGTGGCACGGCCGCTGCGTTTTCTGAACCTGCCAATCGGTGCCTGGCTACTGGCATCACCCGCCTTCCTCGACGGTGCAGGGTTCGCCGCGACCGTGGGTAGTCTGATCGCCGGCGCGCTGGTGATCGGCCTGAGTCTGCCCAGAGGTCCTATTCACCATCGTTATGCCGGCTGGAATGCGTTGTTGCGGTAGCCAACCTTCACCGAACACAAAGGAGCCCCGGACATGACTGACCGTGAACAGACCGCCGTGATCTGTGGCGGGACCGCAGGCGTAGGCCGCGCGACGGCTCACGCGTTCGCCCAGGCGGGCTACCGCGTCGCCGTGATTGCGCGTGGTGAGCAGGGCCTGGCGGACACTCGCAACGAGCTGGAAGCGGCTGGGGCGAAAGTTCTGGCAATTGCCGCGGATGTCGCCGACCCCGAAGCTATCGATCAGGCGGCCGATCGGATCGAGGCGGAACTGGGGCCGATCGAGATCTGGGTCAACGCGGCGATGGCGACGGTGTTCGGCCCGGTGAACAAGATCAGCACGGCGGAATTCAAACGTGTGACCGACGTGACCTATCTGGGCTTCGTGCATGGCACGCTGGCGGCGCTGCGGCATATGGAGTCTCGCAACCGCGGCACCATCGTCCAGGTGGGTTCGGCGCTGTCCTATCGCGCGATACCGCTGCAATCGGCCTACTGCGCCGCCAAGTTCGCCATTCGTGGGTTCACCGACTCGCTGCGCTGCGAACTGATCCATACCAACAGCCGGGTGCGGCTGACCATGGTGCAGCTGCCAGCGCACAACACGCCGCAGTTCGACTGGTCGCGCAACAAGATGCAAAAACGACCGCAGCCGGTCCCACCGATCCATACGCCTGCTGTGGCAGCGCGCGCGATTGTCCGCGCGGCAACCGATGCGCCGCGCGAACTGTGGATCGGACGCGCCTCTTTTCAGGCGATTATCGGCAACATGTTCATGCCCGGCCTACTCGACCGGATGATGGCCAAGCAGGCCTGGAGTGGGCAGATGACCGACTCGCCGGCCGGTGATGAACAGCCTGACAACCTGTTCCATCCCGTAGAGGGCCTGCACCGTCTCGAAGGGCGCTTCGGCGCGCAGGCCAAGGACAAGGCACTGGGCCTCAGTTCCGAATCCGTGGGCAAGCTGGCCACGGGCGCCTTGGCACTGGTAATGGTGATTTGTGTAGCGGCAGTAGTTGCCATTGCCCGCTAGCTAGCTGGGTGGCAACGACTAGACCATGCAAGAGCGCGTTATAGACCGGCTACAGCTACGTTAATCAGCAGAGCCGAGGCTCAGGGCGGCGTTTATCAAACCGACATGAGAAAAGGCCTGAGGTACATTCCCTAAATGCTGGCCGCTTCGGGTGTCGAACTCCTCAGCGAACAGGCCGTGCTCACCCTTGCGTTGCAGCAGCTGTTCGTAAAGTTCCTTTGCCTCTCGAGGCCGGCCGGTTTGCACTAATGCCTCGACCAGCCAAAAGCTACAGATGAAGAAGGCGCCTTCTCGGCCCTCTAGCCCATCCGAAATTTCAGCAGGGTAGCGCCGTAGCGCGCCGCCGCCTTCGTCCAGTTGTTTGCGGATCATATCGACCGTATTGACGAAACGTTCATCGCCGCCTTCGACGAAGCCAACACGCGCTAATAACAGGAGGCTAGCATCCAGCCTATCGTCATCGAAGGCCCGGACGAAGTTATTGCCGTCGGCGCTGAGACCACGGCGCAGGACTAACTGACGTAGAGCCTCGGCCTGATTGACCCAACTTTCCTCATCTCCGTCTAGGTCATGGCGGCGCTTCAGCCATAGCGCACGCTGTAGACCGGCCCAGGCCATGACCTTGGAGTGCACATAGTGGCGCGGCGCGCTGCGCATCTCCCAAATGCTTTGGTCAGGCTCCTGCCAGTGCGCTGCAATGAAATCAGCAGCGGCGCGCATATGAGGCCAGTGCGCCCGCATCGCATCGTCGCCCATGCTATCGCAGATGCTCACGCACTCCAGCAACTCGCCATAAACATCCAGCTGAAACTGGCCATCAGCAGCGTTACCCACACGCACCGGCCGCGAGCCGCGATAGCCATCAACCCCTTCGATATTACGTTCTGGCGGTGGCGCAGCTCCGTTTACATCGTATAGCACGGCCAGCGGCGTCCCATGCTGCTCAATGGTTCGCTGCATCCACTGGGCCCAACAATGTGCCTCATCCCGACAACCGAGGCCGAAAAGAGCACCAAGTGTCAGCCCCGCATCTCGAAACCAGGTGTAGCGGTAATCCCAGTTCCGCTCCCCGCCCAGGTGTTCAGGTAGGGAAGTGGTTCCGGCGGCAACGACCGCTCCGCTGGGTGCGTAAATCAATAACTTAAGGCTAATCGCGCTGCGTACCACGGCGCCTCTATATGCTGCGGGGCACTCCAGCGCTGCGCACCAGTCGCGCCACGCAATCAGGGTCGCCTCAATCCGCGCGGGTACAGATTCAATCGACACAGGAACGGGTGGGGCATCTTGCTCTAAGGAAACGCTTAGAGAAACTCCCGCACGCCCTCCTGCATCTACTGAGATCGCTCCCTTCCAGCCTTCGCCGTCCGGATACAGTGCGCAGTCCGCTTGAAGCAACAGCTGTTGACCCATATAAGAATAGGTTAACCCTTCGGCTGAAATGCTTGCCTCACCGGCTACGCTTCCGAAATCTGGACGCGGCTCAAACTGCAGAGTGAACTCACAGCGGCCAGCTAAGCCGTCTACCTGCCAAAGCAAGCGTTGCTGATCGTCCGATCCAGGCCACTCCATACAAAGCGTGACACGGGCGGACCCGGACGCGCTGTGCACTTCGAACTCTAATACTGCAGAATCGTCCAGATAATGCGTTTTGACGTCACCCGGTGTCGACAGCTGTAGCCGCCCGCCACGTTGACGGTCGAGCAGCGGCCAAATCATCGGTGTGGCATCGAAGCGCTGGGGACAGAACCATTCCACGTTGCCATCTGGGCCCACCAATGCCATGGAGCGACCATCACCGATGGCCGCCAGCGAAGCGATCGTTGGATATTCTGCCTTTCCAGCTGCCAGTTGCTGATTAATTCTCATAGTTCTCTTCGTGTCGGTGCGCTTACAGACGGTTCAAAGGCCAGTCTGGACTGCTGCTTCAAAGCGGCAGGCTCGCGTTGAGGTAATAAATGCATTGAAGTTGGCATGAAGAGTAACCCGACGTACGCCGGCTTATTTTTAACCATAACGATGTCGCTTTTCGAAGCGCAAGCCGCGCGAAAATACAAGAAACAGATTATTAGTCGACTGCACGATTAATCAGTAGTTTCAATTGCGATTGTGAATTGTGAATTGTGAATTGTCAGACTCGATAGATCGAATAGCAAAATCTTTTCCAAGCATGCATTCGTATAGCTCAATAATTCAGTTCTATGCTTACAGAAATGTAATCAAGTTTCCGCGCCATAACTAGATTGATGATCTAGCCTGAAAAGTTCTATTCGCCTGTCCTGCGGCGGCGCTGGCACAAGGCAGTCGTACAACACTGGAGTTACGGACCATTCGGCCGTATGACTTTGCCAGGAGAACCAATAATGGTTTTGCGAATCTTCTCATCGCAGAGATTGGCTTTGCTGCTGCTTCTGCTTACCGCCCTGCAACTCAGTGGCTGCGCCGTTTCCCCACGCCTGAAACCAAGCGACCAGCCAAGCGTAGCTGGCAAAACCTTCGTCATCACTGGTGCCTCCAGTGGCTTCGGTCGCGGCGTGGCGCTCAGGCTTGCCGCTTTGCAAGGCGACGTGGTGCTGGCGGCCCGCCGAACCGCGGTGCTCGAAGAACTGGCTACGCAGATACGCGAGGCAGGAGGGTCGGCACTCGTAGTGACCACCGATGTGAGCAAACCAGCCGACATACAAGGCCTGGCCCAAGCCGCCATCGAACGCTTCGGCAGTATCGACGTGTGGATCAACAACGCAGCGGTCGGAGCACTGGGGCGCTTCGAAGACGTCCCCGTCGAGGACCATGCGCGGGTTGTGGACGTCAATCTCAAGGGCGTGATCTACGGAAGCCACGCGGCCATGCGCCAGTTCAGAACTCAGGGCTTCGGCACGCTGGTCAACGTCGGCTCGGTCGAGAGCGAGATACCGCTGGCTTACCATGCCTCCTACGCAGCGACCAAAGGTGGAGTGATGAATCTCGGGGCAGCAATCGCCGAGGAGATTCGCCTGAGCGGCAGCGAGACTATTAGTGTCGCCACTGTTATGCCCTGGGCTGTGGACACACCGTTCTGGGAACACGCGGCCAACTACACCGGCGGCACGCCACGCATGGCCGCAATGGACGGCCCTGAGCAGGTGGTTGAAGCCATCGCCTGGGTCTCGGTCAACCCGCGCAAACGTCTGCCGGTAGGCTGGAAAGCCCGGGGCGCAGTGATCTCGCATTCGCTGTTCCCCTCTCTCACCGAGCGATTCGCGGCGAACATCGCGCACCGCTGGCAGATCGAAAAAGCTCCGCCAGCACCGCCAACAACGGGTTCGCTTTACAAGCCAATGCACTCTGGCACTGGTGTGGAAGGCGGCGTGCGTGAACGTATGGAGCGGGAAGAGACTGCACGAGAGCAATCGAAATAACGCCGGCTATTACCGGTTGATCGAGCTGGCTTGGGATGAAATACCCGTGCTGGTGATTTCTGGTAATGAGCTACCAGTTTATGCGGGTGAGCGGCCGCTCGGTCAAAAAACCGATAGCTTACAAAAATGTAATCACTAGCTCAGCTTCATGACAGGGTAGATTAACTAATCTGCAGAAGTAGATGGTCCAAGACACGGCATAAAATGGTTCTAGTCCATTGAAACAGGCTCAGTAGCAACGGCCGCAGCTTTCACTACGGAGGTCACCTCTATGAAATCGTTGATACCTTTTTACCTTGTCGGATCGCTGATGCTGTCTCCCATGGCTTTGGCTGAAGGAGGAAGCGACCGCACTCTCGAGCGCCTTCAGCAACTGCGCGATAAAGCTGAAGCGGTTTTGGTTCAAGCAGAGAAAGCGCCAGTCTGCGAGCGCCAAGTGCATATGAAAGAACATATGGGAATGCTCGAAGAAATGATGAGCCAGCTCCATAAAGATCATCCAGGACCAAACGTCTCTACCGAGGAGCATTTGGCTTGGATGGAGAAGCACGACAAATTGGTAGACGACGTACTGGAACAAATGATTCGCGAGCATAAGCTGATGACGGCTGATAGGGAGTGTCATCAGTAATAATTCTCTACTCTTCCAGGATTACGATTACAACGCCCTCTGGCTCTGCACCGCCCGACCAGGTGCCAGGTCGGGCGTAAATCCTATGGGGCTGATCGACGTAATTCTGATCAGCACTGGTTTTCTCCCAACTTGATAGGATCGTTGATGAGGATTAGTTTCGAAAAGGCTGTAGGCGGGCCAGAAAAAACGCTCCTCTACACTGCCAAAAGAGCAGAGGTGCTGAGCAACAATATAGCCAATGCTGATACACCCAATTTCAAAGCCAGGGATTTGAATTTTGCCTCGGTGCTTGCCGCTCAAAACAAGCAGGCAATTAACACTGAGTTTTCACTGGCCAAAACTAACCAGAGTCATATAAATACTGGTGGCTTGGAGGTTACTCTTAGCGATGCGGCCCTACTCTACAGGGTTCCCAATCAACCGTCGCTTGATCAGAACACAGTCGACGTTCAGGTTGAACAAGCAAAATATGCGGAAAATTCGATTCGTTTCCAGGCTGCATTTACTCGGCTGAACGGCGCATTCAAGGGTTTAATGATGGCCCTGAAAGGTGAGTGAAAAAGCAATCTTCCTTTGGCTCTGCGCCCGTAAGGAACCTCTGGGCTGTGCGAGACAGGCTCTCACTCGCTTTTAAACAACAGTCCCTCAATTCGATCGTGTTCTTCCCGTGTCGGTAGAGCGGTTGAATCTACATTGTCATCACTATCCGACTCGTCGTTTTTCGGCGAACCACGTTCAGGGTGGTAACCGCCATCTGCGTCGAACGCTACCCACCCGTACCACTCTCGGATGACCTTAGACGGTTGGCCGTCTTCCATTGCCACATACCAGTCCGCCAATCGAAAACGCTTACCGGCAAGCTTCGAAGTAGCCCTTTCGGCTCGAACCAACGCGAGATAGAGCGGGTGCGGCAGCTTTTCTATGGCTCCGGTTTCGTCGAGCAAGAAAGTGAACGAGGCGTGCGATAGTTGCTTTGTGGAACCGGCCAGCTCCTCTTCCTCGCCTAAGGTAAACACAGGAGCAAAGCCGCCCCCCTCCGTTCGAAAGTTGGTCGTTTGGCCTTGGTAGACCCTGGCAGCGTTCCACTGCACCTCGCCAGCATAAGCGTACGCGCGCAGGTCAAACTTCATTGGTCGTACCTGAGGGTCGGCGACGGTTCTACGCTCGCCAGGAGCTATAAGGGACTGGGCCAAGTAGTTTCCGCCAATGATTTCTTCCCAAACCCGCTTGGTGAGCTTGTCTCCTCGGTACGCACCGCGACTACCAAACCCGCTGACAGGCTTGAAAAAGAGGCTACGGCGGTTTTGCCAGAGGTGCTCCGCATTGCGATGCTCGACAGGAACCGTAAGCGGGACGTACTGGGCCAATACGGCTCGGACTTGCTGATCGACGCCAATCTCCTCCAAAAAACGTGCGTTGGTTAGGTCAACCAACCGGCGTTTGTCGGCATAAAGGGCATAGGCCTGAGGATGTGGCGTTACCGTCACGACATCAGCCAAATAAGCGCTGCGCAGCGCGCTGCAATTGTCGCCTTCTAGATAGAAATCGGTGAGCCGGTTGTAGACGAGATCCACAGGCTTCCCGTCGACCAAGAGGCACTCGTTGTGAAAGGCCAGATCGGCTGGGTCCGCGATTAGGCAGTCGATTCCTGCTGACTCGAATAACCGCTGAAAAAGAAGGAACTCGGGATACAGGTATTGGGCTTGTGGGCTTTCATCCAAGATCACCACGCGCGTGAGCGGACGTGGCTCGCCGCTCGTAGACCATTCCTGGGCGAACATATCCAGAATCGAACGCTCGAAGCCGCCGGGTCCTTCCTGACCTGGCGAAAGCCCGACTACGCCGCTGCAACAACTACGCTGCGCGCGGGCGAGCAATACGTTTAGCATCGCTCCGCCCGCATTTGTGTTTATTTCGATGAGCCCAAGCTTGTCATCATCCAGATGGAAGTCGTAGCCAAAGAAGACGCCGCGCGCGCCCCGAGGATCGTGTCGGGCAATAGGAGGTGCAGAATCCAGAGCATGCTCACGCCAACCGGGCGAGCTCACGGTCTGCTCGATGGCCTGAATAACCTCATTAACCTGGCGCAGCCGCAAGGATGAAACAAAGACCGGTCGTGCTGCAAACACATGGGGGCAACGTGACTTCAATAGCTCCGACAGCTCTGAATTCCCAAGCTGTTCGGTCAATGAGTTTACGAGCGCAGCTTGATCTAGGCTTACGCAGAAGCACGCTTCGTTGAGCGCTGCGGCTGTCGTACCGCATTTTCTCGATGAGGACGCTTGCACGGGAACCTCCAGAACCAAACATACAGCTTCGAAAGTCTCGGCCTCTTTCGGTTCAGCCTGGCGTTTCTATGAGCGTAGGTCAGGGTCGTTGCTGGCACTCTGCCATTAACTAGACATAAGCTTTGGAAGCGTCATTGTGAAAGTCGTATGCCCCTCAGCTGATTCGCAAGCGATGCGCCCTTTGTGCGCTTCGACTATCGAACGAGTGATAGCCATGCCGAGGCCCGCATTCATGGTGGTTCCTTCGCGCCTTGCGGTGTCGACCCTATAGAATCGATCAAACACTCGGGCCTGAAGCTCGGCTGGAATCGTTGTGCCTCGGTTGGATATGGCTGTGCAAACCGAGCCACCGCTCTCGCTTATTTCAACGCTGATGGTGCTGCCTTCCTCTGAATATCGAACTGCGTTAGAGACTATGTTTGAGACGGCCCGTCTCAGCATCGATTTATCGCCATGTACCGATCCATCGCCTGAAAGCGCGATTTCTACCTTTTTGTCCTCGGCTGCAAGCTCGTAATATTCGATAACGCTCGCGGTAATCTCAGCCATGCTGGCATCTTCGGCATTGGGCGTAATCTTCCCGTTGTCCGCCTTGGCGAGGAATAGCATGTCATCGACCATCTTTGACATGCGCCTAAGTTCTTCGAGGGCGGAATACAAAATGTCTTTGTAGTCGGTATTCTCGCGGTCGCGCAAGAGCGCGACCTCCATTTGGGTAAGCATGCTGTTCAGCGGCGTTCTTAGCTCATGCGCGATATCCGCTGAGAAACCTGACAATCTGAGAAAAGAGTCGTCCAAGCGCGAAAGCATTTCGTTGAAGTTGTCTACGAGTTCATGCAGCTCGCCTGGCACCGACTCGGTTGGAATTCTGGTATCTAAGCAGTGGGCGGTTACCGTAGAAGAAGTCTTGGACAGTTCGTCTATTGGTTTTAAGCCTTTCCTGATCAGAACAACACCTAACGCGCCACTCAGAAGTGCACTAACGACAAGCGTATAAGCAAACCACTGCTGAATCATATCGAAGAAGTGGATTCGGTGCGTTACATCCAAAGCCAAATAGATAACAGTGTCCTGCCCTTCTACCCACCGATTTACTTTTCTGGTAATTCCGCTGTACTGGTGGCCACCGAAACTTACCGTCCAGCGTTCCTCTTGGATGTCTGTGACAAGAGGTAGCAAGCTCTCAGACAGATTGTGATGGGAGTAAACCGTCTTACCGTCTACTACAACCGCAGTCGCGAAGCCAAAGGAGTGCTCAATAACGGCATCGATCCTTGAAGCGGTCTCAGGCCCGAATGCTGAGCTGTTGAGTAGCGTACGCTCTACTGCAGCGGCCTTTTCATTAAGCACTTGTGCATCTTTGCGTTCGAAATGGAGCTGACAAAAATAATTAAAGCTGATTGCGGCCGCCAGCAGCACAACCGTAACCACGAGCATGAAAGCTATCGCCATTCTGCTCGTCAGTGACACTTTTCCCATCAGTACGGTCCTGGTTAGGCCATCAAGCACAAAAAAGCAGGTGGGGCACCCAGAAAAGGTGCCCGACCTGCTTCGATCATAGTTGCTCGCACTCTCGTATCCTAGGCAGCGTCTGGGTTTTCCCCATTTTGCGAGTGGCCGGCTTTGGCCGCCTCCATCATTTCACGACACTCTTTCATCATTCCACGCATGTCGCCCATCATTTCCATATGCTTGTCGCCGCTCATCATGCCGGTTTCTGAATGGCTTTGGTCCGCTTTATCTGCCGCTGCGAAACTCAGTCCGCTCGCCAGGGTGATTGCAATTGCTGTTACTGTAATGGTGTTTCGCATGTTAAATCTCCAAGTTCAGTGGGTTATTCGCTCTTGCTTAACAAGGTGCTTTCGCCAACGTTGGGCTCCTTGGGCTTGTCGCACTTACCGCTAGACATATGCTTCATGCATACGACCATCATCAACAAGCAGGGCAAGAGAAAGAGCAGGCTTGGCAGCGTCGTTGCCAACGCCCCAGTGCTTTGGTTCAGGAGCATGTAGCCAACCACAGCTACGGTTAGACCGGTCACGATCGGATTGCGCTGCAGTACACTTTTCATTCTCGAAAACAGGCTGCTCATATCATTACCCTCGAATATTTAATTTGCAGGTTAGCCGTTGTTTACGCCTACCGGTGCGCTCAAAAATTCCACCGTATGAATCTCCCCGTCTGGGGTCTTTACCTTCATTTCATATGTCTGAACTTTTGCAGTAGTCCGATAGTTCTGAATCATTTCAGTCGTACCGGTCGCCCCTGCAGGTGCGATGCTCAGCACTTTGCCTTCTTTGACAAGCTCTTTAAGAGTGAGATTGGATCCTGCAGGATCATTTAGGCGATGCATTGTCCGATCGCTTCCGCCTTCGGCCATTGCAAGAGAAGACGCAACGGTCAGAATAAAAGGAACGATTACTTTGGTTATACGGTTCATGGTTTGCACCTCTTGGTTAGTTGATGCCTGTAGATTAAAGGCTTGCTACTTACAAGAAGCTGTTGCCAAGCTTACAAAGCTGTAATCGCTCATTTTTTTGTTGGTACGACCGCCGCGTCTGCGGCGGTCGCTTTCTGTGCTTACCGTTTTTCGATACGCGTAATGGTGGAATCCATGCCCTTCGAGGAGAACTCGAATTCGACCTGGTCCCCTTCTTTCAACTTTTGGAGCTGATCAGGCTTCGCTTTGAAGCCCATCGTCATAGAAGGCCAACCCAGCGCTTCGACCGGGCCGTGTGCAATGGTCACGGTGCCGCTCTCGGTGTTTACTTTCTTGACTGTGCCGATGGCTGTAGCGGTCTGTCCCGCCGACTTCTGGTCCATTGGCATGTTCATGCCTTTGTGATCCATCGGCATGCCGTCCATTGGCTCCTTGTCGGCGGCATAGGCGACTGGCACCAGGAAGAGTGAGGCAAGGGTGATGTGCTTAATGTTCATGGATGTTCTCCAGTGGGGTTGGTTGCTTGCTGGGTGGTAACTCGCAATTGCCGGCGGCGCATCAGCAGGTAAGCTGCCGGCAGAACGAACAGGGAGAGCAAAGGGGCGGTGATCATCCCGCCCACCATAGGCGCGGCGATGCGGCTCATGATTTCGCTGCCGGTTCCGCTACCCCAGAGGATGGGCAGCAGACCGGCGATAATCACTGCTACGGTCATGGCCTTGGGGCGCACCCGCTGCACAGCGCCTTCGCGGATTGCGTCGAGCAGTACGCCTTCGCCATGGGCTCCAGCGTTAACCCGATCTGTCCATGCGTTCTTCAAATACAGCAGCATAATGACGCCGAACTCAGCAGAAACGCCTGCCAGTGCGATGAAACCGATTCCTGTCGCTACGGATAGGTTGTACCCGAGCAAATAGAGGAACCAGACGCCACCGGTTAGGGCGAATGGCAGCGTGGCCATGATCAGCAACGCCTCCCCAAAGCGCCCAAACGTGAGGTAGAGCAAGACAAAAATGATGAGCAAGGTAGCCGGCACGACGAGCTTCAGCTTCGCGTTAGCTCGCTCCATGAATTCGAATTGGCCGGAATAGCTGATGCTCATGCCGGACTCGAGCTGGACCCCTTCGCTGATCTTTTCCCTCAGATCGCCCACCACAGCCGCCATGTCGCGGCCACGAACATCGACGTAAACCCAGCCCGACAGCCTTGCGTTTTCGCTTTTAAGCATTGGCGGCCCGTCGGTCACCTGTACTTTGGCCACGGTCCCCAACGTGATCTGGCTGCCTTGCGGCGTGTAGATCGGTAGGTTGCGCAGATCGGATATCGAGTCGCGCCACTCGCGGCCATAGCGGAGGTTGATCGGATACCTGGCGAGCCCTTCCACGGTTTCACCAATGGTTTGACCACCGATGGCACCGGCCACGATCGATTGCACGTCCGCGATATTCAGGCCGTAGCGTGCGGCGGCGACACGATCGATATCCACATCGATATACCTGCCGCCGGTCAGTCTCTCAGCAAGCGCCGAACTGACCCCAGGCACCGTTTTGGCGATTTTTTCCACTGCCTGGGTGGCTTTGTCGATCTGTGCCAAGTCAGTGCCATACACTTTCACCCCGATCGGGCTCTTGATACCCGTCGCCAGCATATCGATACGGTTTCGAATCGGCGGGATCCACAGATTGGCCAATCCAGGTACCTGTACGGTGCGATCCAACTCCTCAACCAGCTTGTCAGGCGTCATCCCAGGGCGCCATTGATCCTTCGGCTTGAACTGAATGGTCGTCTCGAACATTTCCAGCGGGGCGGGATCGGTAGCGGTGTCGGCTCGACCAGCCTTACCGAACACGTGTGCAACTTCTGGAACCGTTTTTATGAGCCGGTCCGTCTGCTGCAGTAGCTCAGAAGCCTTCTGAGCGGAGAGGCCTGGAAGCGCAGTGGGCATATAAAGGAGGTCACCTTCATCCAGCGGGGGCAAGAACTCCCCACCAAGGCGAGAGGCCGGCCACAAGCCTGTCAGGAAGACCAGAACAGCCACCAGCAGAGTCATCTTGGGCCAGCGCAGTACCGCGTCCAGGGCCGGCTTGTAGATCCAGATGAGGCCACGGTTGAGTGGATTACGGTGTTCGTCAGGGATTTTGCCCCTGATCCAATACCCCATGAGCACCGGAACCAGCGTGACAGACAGGCCCGCGGCGGCTGCCATTGCATAGGTTTTGGTGAACGCCAGTGGACCGAACAGCCGGCCTTCCTGCGCCTCCAGGGTGAACACTGGAATGAACGACAGCGTGATGATCAGCAGGCTGAAGAACAATGCCGGCCCCACTTCAACAGCCGCGTCAGTAATGACCTTCCAGTGCTCCTGGCCCTTCAAGGTGGAGTCAGGATGCCGCTTGTGCCAGGCCTCAATGTGCTTGTGGGCGTTTTCGATCATGACGATTGCTGCATCGACCATCGCTCCGATGGCGATCGCGATGCCACCCAACGACATGATGTTGGCGTTGATGCCTTGCCGCTGCATGATCACAAAAGCAATCAGGATGCCGATCGGCAACGACACGATGGCGACCAACGACGAGCGCAGATGCCACAGAAAAATCGCGCAAACCAACGCAACGACAATGAACTCCTCGATGAGCTTGTGCGTGAGGTTTTCAACGGCACTGTCGATCAGCTTGCTACGGTCGTACGTCGTGACGATTTCGACGCCTTGGGGCAGGCTCGCTTTCAGCTCATCCAGTTTGGTCTGAACGGCAGCGATGGTTTCCCGAGCGTTCTTGCCGCTCCGCAGGATCACCACGCCGCCGACTACCTCACCTTCACCGTCAAGCTCGCTGATGCCCCGGCGCATTTCCGGGCCGAGCTGGATATGCGCAACGTCCCCTAGCGTCACTGGCACGCCGCCGTCGAGACGCAAAGGAATGGCTCGAAAGTCTTTGAGTGTCTTGAGATACCCGGTCGCACGGACCATGAACTCGGTTTCTGCGAGTTCCAGAACACTCCCGCCGGTTTCACGGTTGGCTTCATCGATCGCCTTTGCAATCTGCTGCTGCGTCACGCCCCTGCTTGCCATGCGCACGGGATCCAGTACGACCTGATACTGCTTGACCATCCCGCCTATGGGCGCGACTTCCGCCACGTTGGGCAGTGTCTTGAGCTCATAGCGCAGGAACCAATCTTGCAAAGAGCGCAGCTGCGAGAGGTCATGTTTGCCCGTTCGGTCTACCAAAGCATATTGGTAGATCCAGCCGACACCTGTGGCGTCAGGGCCCAAAGCGGGTTTGGCGGCGGCGGGAAGCCGACTCTGCACCTGACTCAGGTACTCCAGCACCCGAGAACGGGCCCAATAGAGGTCGGTGCCGTCCTCAAACAGGACGTACACGTAGCTATCCCCGAAGAAGGAGTAGCCACGGACTGTCTTCGCGCCGGGGACAGACAGCATGGTCGTCGTCAGTGGGTAGGTGACCTGATTCTCAACGATCTGGGGCGCCTGCCCGGGGTATGGCGTGCGGATGATGACCTGAACGTCGGAAAGGTCTGGCAATGCATCAACAGCGGTGTTTTTGACCGACCAGACACCCCAAGCCACCGCGAACACAGTAGCCAGCAGGATCAGAAAGCGGTTGGCCACTGACCAGCGAATTATGGCTGCGATCATGGCTGGCCCCCCAGCTTCTCGATGTGCTCAATGACCAGGCCCTCTTCGCTTTCACGCGCGCCGACACGGACGTGATCGCCGGTCTGCAACTTTGTTAGGAGCGATTGATCTGCAACCGGAAAGGACATTGTCATCCCAGGCATGTTCAGCGTCTTGAACGGCCCATGCGACAGGCCAACCATGCCATCTTCCAGGCTGACGATCGTACCTTCAGCCTCGTGCAGCGCAGGTTCTGTAGAAGTTGCAGGCTCCTCCAAACCCTGAGCGGTCAGCCCGCGTAGGCTCGCCTCTGAATCCAGGAGAAACTGACCGGACGCCACGACCTTCTGACCGGCTTCCAGCCCTTCAAGCACCTCTGTCTGGTCATCGAATTCCCGGCCTGTGCGAACCTCAATCGGGCGGTAACGGCCTTGATCCTCGGCCAGCATCACCAATGCGCGCCGACCGGTGCGAATGACCGCCTCGGACGGGATGACCAAGACATCTTCGACGTTGCGACTCAACGTCACCTCGGCCGTCATGCCGGGACGAAGCCGTTGTTGCGGGTTAGGTAGCTCGACCCGGACACGCACAGTGCGGCTATCCAGGTTGGCCTGCGATAGTACCGTCTGGATCGTTCCTTCCAGCGTTTCACCCGCAAAAGCGGGCAGGCGCGTTGTTACTGATTGCCCTGGCGCTAAATTTGCGATCCGCGCCTCTGGTACTGCAACTTCTAGCCAAACCGTGTCCAGCCCGTTGACGCGCGCAAGAGTAGCGCCGGCGGGTACGGTCATGCCCTCGCGAACGTCGAGGCTGTTCAGCACGCCGCCTATTGGACTCGTCACTGTCCAAACGGGGCGCGCTTTACCAGTTCGTTCTAGCTGCACTATGACTTCTGGCGGCATGCCAGCAAGGCGCAACCGCTGGCGAGCCGCTGCGAGCAGCTGGGGTTGGCCGACCCCTTTGAGCGCCAGGTACTCTTCCTGTGCGGCAGCCCATTCGGGAACCAAAAGATCGGCTAACGGCGCGCCTTTTTCGATGACATCCTCCGGTGCTCGGTCGTAAACGCGCTCGACAAAGCCACCGGCACGCGCCTGCACAACCGCCACGTCTCGCTCGTCAAACATCAACGCGCCTGTCGCTTCGAGCGACTGGCTGATCGATTCACGCGTTACGGTTGCCAAGCGCACGCCGAGATTCTGCGTCACGCTCGGGTCGATACTGATCGATGCCCCGTCGCTTCCCTCATCTGCATAGCGTGGAATCAATTCCATATCCATGAATGGCGACTTGCCCGGCTTATCGAACTTTTGCTGGGGTACCATAGGGTCATACCAATAGAGCACTTCCTTGTCTTCTTCTGCAGGCGATTGTCCGAAGGCTGCGGTAGGCAGACCGATTAGCGCTGCAGCGCTAATCATCAGAGGCAGACTGAAGGCGAGTACCAGCCGCTTGTGTTGGAATGTCATGGTCGGGTATCTCCAAAGGCGAAATGCAGGCGGGCATTGCTCAACGATCGATCGCGGGCGACGTCAATACGCCGTAGCCGGGTCTCCACAAGCTGTCGTCGCGCTTCGATCACAGCGGTCAGCTCACCGCTTCCGGAGCGGTAATCGGCCATGGCAAGGCGGACCTTCTCTTCAGCGAGGGGTAGTAAGGTTTTGTCGAGGCGGATGAGTGCGCGGTCCAGACGCTGATACTCAGCGAGGTCAGTACTCAGCTCTTGGTTGTACAGGCGCAAGGTCGCTTGGCGCTGAGCCTCGATCTGGGCAAGGCGAGCTCGTTCGGCCGCGATCTTCGGATCCTGCCGAGAGCTGGTAAACAGCGGCAGGTCGAAGCTGACGCTGAGGTTCACCATGTCGCCGTACTCACGGCCACGTCGCAGGTAGTCGACCCCCCAACTCCAATCCGGTGTTTTCTCTGCGATGGCCTGGTGAACCTTTGCCTCCGCTTCACGAGTCATCGGGTCGAAGGCGAGTAACGCCGGGTGCCGGTTCAGGTTGTGCTGATAGTTATCAACGGCGGCAAGCCATTGCGGCCAGTCACCTGTAAGCGGCTGGCCTGCTAGCTCGCCTATCCAGCGCCGGAGGCCGGCCCGCGCAACAGCCTGGTTACGCAGCAGCTCATCCTCTTGTTCAGCCAGCAATGCTGCCTCTTGCCTCGGAAGTACGCTGTCTGCGGTTTGTCCGCTGCCGCCAGCAATGCGGGCCTGAACAGCCCGCGAAAGGAGCTGATTCTCGCTGTAAAGCTGCTTGAAAAGGCTTAGCTTCTGCTCGACCGCGAAGCTAGCGATCCATGCCTCGGCGGTTGCTTGGCGCACACCGAGACGTTCAACCGTTTGCTGGGCGTTTGCGAGCGCAACACTAGCCTGCGCGGCCTCGACACGAGCGCGCCTTTTCGCTCGGTTTGGCACATCTTGCATGACCCCAACCATTTGCATGGTCATGGCCTCTTGCTCCAACTGCCAGCGAGCGTCACCTTCGATGGGCACGCTTTGCAGTCCAAGCTTAAGTTTAGGGTCAGGAAGCTCGCCGGCAGGGATTGCAGCGCTGCGTGCGGCCACCAGGTTGGCGGCTTGCGCATGCAGCGAAGGCGCGTCTTGCTCGGCCACGCTCAGAGCTTGTTCTAAGGTCAAAGCGGACGCTAACCCTGGAAACGAGAGCGCGCCCATGATCAAGGCGGCCACGTACGGCGGCGCCCAATAAATACGGGGTTTCATTTGCGAAGGATTCCTGATCTTTCATGCGAGCCAAAGGCGCGCGGTAGCCGGCCCGAATGCTCACTCGGGCGGTTCCTATAATTTGATCGGAATTAGACGCGGGGTGGATGCCAGACGGCGTCTAAAAGGCTAGAGGGGATCAGGCCGTTATAGGGAGTGGTCACGGGTTTAGCAGCAGGCATCAGCTGGGCTTTTATTGAGACAAGCTGAAGGATACTTGCAGTTTTGCATTCTTGGCCCGTCTTGCAGACGGTCGCCGTTCCATGCTCATTCGCTTCACAGCACTCGGGCTCAGCGCCGCTGACGCCAGCCATCGACGCGTGGCTGGCTGCCATAGCCTCTATGCCTACCCTATCAGGCATTACGTGATGCGCTGACGACCCAACCGGCATGAGCAATTGCGCCATCCCGTTGATCGGAAGCGCGAGCACTAGCAGCAGGACAAGGAAGGAGCGCATGTAGGACTTCATATTTCCAGCTTACGGGGCAATTCATGAGCAATCAATGAGGCTTCGGTCGCTTCGCAACCGAAGCCTAAGCCTAAGCCTAAGCCGACAGGCTTCAAACTACACGCGTTTGACGGAGCCGGAGTGCGTTGAACACAACCGATGCTGAGCTGAGGCTCATGGCCAGGGCAGCAATCATCGGAGACAGCAACAGTCCGAAGAACGGATAGAGCAGACCTGCGGCAATCGGGATGCTCAACCCGTTGTACATAAAGGCAAACAGAAGGTTCTGACGCATATTGCGAACCGTCGCCACCGAAAGCGTGCGCGCGCGCAGTATCCCCATCAGGTCACCTTTAACGAGCGTAACTTGGGCGCTGTTCATGGCGACGTCAGTGCCCGTGCCCATCGCTATGCCGACATCAGCCCTGGCGAGCGCCGGCGCATCATTTATTCCGTCGCCTGCCATGGCGACTACTTTACCTAGGGCTTGTAGCTTAACCACCAGCGCCTCCTTGTCCTGCGGCTTCACTTCGCCATGCACCTCATCGATCGATAGCTCACGAGCCACCGCGCGGGCAGTGGTAAGCCCGTCGCCGGTGGCCATGATGACTTGCACGCCCTCCGCTTGGAGCCGCGCTACAGCTTCCTTGGAAGTCGGTTTGATTGGGTCCGATACGGCCAGCAAGCCGGCAAGTGCCCCATCAACAGCCAGGTACACAATGCTGGTACCGCTCTCGCGCATTTTTTCTGCCTGATCTCTCAACGGCTCGACGCTCACACCCGCATCTTCCATAAGCGCGGTGTTGCCTAGTTGTAGCTGCTTGCCTTCCACCAGACCACGGACTCCGATACCTGACCCTGACTCGAAGGTCTCTGGCTTCGCCAGCTGGATACCTTCGCTTCTGGCATGGTCTACGATCGCGTGGGCTAGGGGATGCTCACTACCTTGATCCAAGCTGGCAGACAAACGGATGACTTCCTGCGAGTCAAACGGCGTGACGCCTATGGCCCGATCGAAGACAGGTCGGCCCTCGGTCAAGGTTCCTGTTTTATCGACAATCAGCGTGTCTACCTTACGGACGTTCTCGATGGCGCCTGCGTCTCTGAAAAGCACTCCGCTTCCAGCCGCTTTGCCTGTGGCAACCATGATCGAAATAGGCGTTGCAAGGCCAAGTGCGCAAGGGCAAGCAATGATCAGAACCGCAACTGCATTGATCAGGCCGAATACCCAGCCCTGCTCGGGTCCAAACAGGCCCCATGCAAAGAATGTCAGCAAGGCGATACCAATGACCGTCAGCACGAAATAACCCGCAACCGTGTCCGCCATTCGCTGCATGGGTGCTTTGGAGCGTTGCGCATTCGCAACCATCTGGACGATTTGTGAAAGCATAGTCCCGGAGCCAACCCTGGTGGCTCGCATGACAAGCGAGCCGCTCGTGTTCATCGTCGCGCCGATGAGCGCATCGCCTGTCCGCTTCGTCACCGGGACGGGCTCGCCCGTTAGCATGGATTCGTCGACGGCGCTCTCGCCCTCCAATACTTCTCCATCCACCGGTACCTTTTCACCAGGACGAACGCGCAGATGGTCACCCTCGTGAACATGTGTAAGCGGAATGTCCTCCTCGGAACCATCCTTGGCGATACGGCGAGCTGTTTTGGGCGATAGGCCAAGCAAGGACTTGATTGCCGAGGACGTCTGGGAGCGGGCCTTCAATTCGAGCAGCTGCCCTAAAAGCGTCAGGGAAATGATGACCGCGGCGGCTTCGTAATAAACGCCTATCCGGCCGCCCACTGTGAATGATTCTGGAAATATGCTCGGTAAGACGGTTGCTACGATGCTGTAAATATACGCAGCCCCTGTGCCAAGCCCGATCAACGTCCACATGTTTGGGCTGCGATGCTTAACAGATGCGAAACCGCGCACGAAAAATGGCCAGCCTGCCCACAAGACAACCGGGGTCGTAAGGGCTAGTTCAACCCAGTTCTGGCTAGCGCCGTGAAACAGCGGAAGTGCATGTCCCGCCATGGCCAACAGGGTCACTGCTACGGTCAGGGGCAGTGACCACCAGAAACGCTTCGAAAAGTCCTTGAGTTCAGGATTCTCCTCCTCATCTAGTTCAGGGATCAGCGGTTCTAATGACATCCCGCAGATAGGGCAATCACCTGGCCCCATTTGGCGAATCTCAGGGTGCATTGGACAGGTGTACTCGGTCGTTACATCACCGTCGGGTGCCTTCTGTGCCGCCGACGTAGAAGCCTGAGACGACGCCCTATGATCCTGCTGTGCAGTGAGATATCTAGCAGGATCAGAACGAAACTTGGTCTGGCAACCCTGGCTGCAGAAGCGGTAAGTGCTTCCCTGATAGTGCTCTTGATGCTCGCTGTCCTCTTTCACCTTCATCCCGCAGACGGGGTCTGTGAGTCCTGCAGAGCCTTTCGTTTGGTCAGGCTGATGATGGCAATGCGAGGAGGTCATGCGGGCTCCTTATGGATTGGTTAGCAACGAACAGCCTACTGCGGGGACGTTTGTGGTTTTTCCGATGCTTACAGCGTCCGACAACCAATATATGCAAAGCGTCCTGACCAAAGGCTGAAGTAACCATTACATTTCTGTCAGGTTCTCCGGTATGTCAGGTCGTACGAATGCTGAAGCGAGCTGCTGAAAAAAGTAGCTCGCGCGAATACCGCTTGCTGGCCTAGCCTATGCCTCCCTTATCCGAAGCCCGGCCGCTTTCTTTTAATGAATACCGAACCGTGCAAAGCCTAAGCGCAGGTGCTCTGTTTTGATAGAAGCCGTAATTTTTGATGTCTATGGCACACTCCTGCAAATCAGTGAACGACGGCGGCCATTTCGCAAGCTCTTAAAACAGGTACGCAGCCAAGGTCGTCAACCTAGGGCCGATGATGCCAGGACATTGATGACACGAAACTTGGGGCTGGCCGGCGCCGCCGACCTGTTTGGTACACAACTAGGTAACGATGAGCTTGCTATTTTGGAGCTTGATCTCTACGCGGAACTGGCCAGCGTGCGTCCCTATGATGATGCCCTGCGGGCACTGGAAAGCCTTAAGAGAGCGGGGCTGAAAGTGGCGCTGTGCTCCAACTTGGCTACCCCCTATGCCATACCTGCCAAGTTGCTACTGCCTGAGTTTGACGCCTATGCCTGGAGCTTCGAGGTGGGCGCGATCAAACCGGAGCCAGCGATCTACGAACATCTGCTAAAGCGGTTGGGTTGCAAAGCGTCTTCCATTGCAATGATCGGCGATACATTGGAGGCCGATGTGTTCGGTCCCGAAAGGCTGGGAATGCATGGCTTCCACCTCCAGCGCGATGCCATCCGTGGTCCTGACCGATTAGCTAGCCTGATCGAATTTGCAGACCACATTTTGGGCACGGGGACTGTCACTAGAACGTAGCACTAGCGCACATCGAGGTCGCCTCCAGCTATCGGCCTTCAGTTCAAGCACTCACAACTCGCTTGTAGTGCTTTTCCTGACGATGGCGCTCCCAAAGTCCGTTCGCGCATTGGCCGCAGCGGTTGTGATCACTCAGGCATTCGTAGAGCTGATTGGTTAAGCGGGGCTACCACCAACAGCGTGAAGGAAAGCCGATCAGTGCGGCTTCGTCTCGCTGATGGACTTTGCAGCCCACGTTCTACAATACCCACCATCCGCTAACGGCTAAAGCTGCGTCGCCAGTTTTAGCTGACGCCGCTAGACCCGGATGGCTTAGAGGCATGACGACGCCTTTTTCTGTAACGGGAGCTTCTTTAGCTCTTGAGCGCCAGAATACGCCGAGCGCCGTTTAGAACGATGAATCCCACAACGGTACCGATAATCAGGTCTGGGTAGTTTGACCCAGTCCAAGCGACGAGCGCTCCGGCGACTATAACCCCCATGTTGATGACCACATCATTGGCGGAGAATATCCAGCTCGCTTTCATGTGAGCACCACCTTCCCGGTGTTCGGAAATAAGCAGCAGACAGCCCGTATTGGCGAGCAATGCCAGGAACGCAACGGCGATCATTATCAGCGACTCGGGCTCACTACCGAATACAAAGCGCCTAATCACCTCTACGAGCACGCCGAGTGCCAAAATTAGCTGGAGAACACCAGCAAGGTGTGCAGCACGCACCTGCAGACTGACGCTACGTCCAACTGCATAAAGGGCTAGGCCGTACACTGCCGCGTCAGCGAACATATCGAGCGAATCGGCAATCAGGCCCGTGGACCTGGCGATCAGGCCAGCGGTCATCTCTACCACGAACATGAAGGCGTTGATGCCTAACAGTAAACGCAGGGAGCGGGATTCCTGTGTAGAGTCCGCCGAATTCTCGGCGGCTTTGATCATCTCTGGGTCGGCAGCGACAGTTTTCTGAAGAGTGGCGCCTAGCCCTAACGTCGCCAGCTTTGTGGTTATGGGCTCAACGGCACCGCAATGCATGACATCTAACCGACGGTCCGACAAATCAAAAGTCAGCTTCCGAATTCCGTCCAAACCACTCAGAGCCAAGCGGATCATTCGCTCTTCTGATGGACAATCCATTTTTGGCACGGCGTAAACACTGACCCATTGTGCTGTCGTATCGGCAGGGTTTTGCACACCGGCATCGGCGGCTGGTGTCGCATCGCAGCCGCAACGATCGCCATCGGATTTGCTCATGATACGGCTCCACTTGAAATCGAAGATGGGATCATTAAAAACCTTATAGCTACCATAAGGTCAATAACGCAGAGAACCGAAGAGGATTCGCGCGATGCGCATTGGTCAGTTAGCAAGGCTAGTAGGGATTGATACACAGACGATCCGCTTCTATGAGCAGCAGGGCTTGTTGCCACCGCCTGATCGCCAGGCGAACGGCTATCGTGTCTACACCGAGAAGCATGGCGAGCGGCTAGCTTTCATCCGGCGCTGCCGAATCTTGAATCTGTCACTTCCAGAGATTCACGCACTCCAAAGCTACCAGGATGACCCTCGCCAGCCTTGTACGGCCGTCAATGCCTTACTCGATGATCACATTTCTCAAGTCAGATCCCAGATAACCGCTCTGCAATCACTCGAACGACAACTCGTTTCACTGCGGGCTAATTGCAACGATGGGCGGGAAGTTGAGGCTTGCGGCATTCTCGCCGGAATTAGCGAGGACGCATGCATTAAATGAACGGCGTTGGGGCTTGCGGGCCTGGTTACCCGGCCAACGCGCATGCCCTCGAAATGGTTGTTTGTCCCTGTGGTTTTTGCCCCTTCGTAGTGATGGCTGTCTCCGTGCGGTATCACTTTGAGTCAGGCCTGCCGAGGAAACGTGAGTTCAAACGTGGTCCGACCGTCTTTGCTGGCGACGGCCACGTGGCCTTTGTGGAGGTTCATCACTGAGCGGACAATCGCTAGCCCCAATCCTGCCCCGCGAGGTTGTATGCCGTTAACGCGGTAAAAGCGGTCGAACAGATGTGGGAGATGATCCGATTCGATAGTCGCGCCATGATTGGTGACAGCCAGCGAGACGATGTCTACGTCCTCCTCAAGGATCTTAAGTTCGACCGTACTGCCAGTATTTGAATGCCGCAGCGCGTTGGATAGCAGGTTGGAAATGGCCCGCTGGACCATAAGTCGATTTCCCAAAATCATGGCATCGCCCGTTACTGTCGTAGCGACTCCCGCTTCTTCGGCAAGGACTTCGAAGTATTCACATACGCGCCTCGCCTCGCTTCCTAAAGATAATTGTTCGAGCTTCAGTGCTGGGCTGGCGTGGCTGGCCTGGGCGAGAAACAGCATGTCTGACACGATTCGATCCATGCGTTCGAGTTCTTCAACCGACGACTCGATCACCTCCCGATAATGCTCCTTGCTTCGCTCACGCACCAAAGTCACCTGCGCCTTGCCTATCAGGTTGTTCAGCGGAGTTTTTAACTCATGAGCCACATCGTCCGAGAATTGTGACAGTTGCTGAACGCCGTCATCGAGTCGATGAAGCATTACGTTGAGGCTGTGCGCCAATGCCTGGAGCTCTTGCGGAAGCCGATCGGTGCGGATTCGAGGTGATAGATCCTGTGTAGATACCTTAGTCGCCAAGGCCCGGAACTTGCGAAGCGGCCGCAAGCCATTTTGGGCGATTAGCCATCCAGCCAATCCGATCAATATCAGTAGCATCGGCACGGTCACTAAGGCCGAGCGCAGGAATGCAGCCACCAGCCGTTGATCGGCACTGCGATCTTGCGAAAGTAAAAGCGTCATTGGAGCCAGTCCCGGGACTTGGATTTGCTTGCGCCCGGTTAGCATCTGCACGCCATCTTTCGTTGTCCAGCCAAGATAGTCGCCGTCCCTGCTCACGAGATCCAGCTGCTGCGGCGCATTGGCGAATCGGCCGATACTGAAAATGGGTGATTTCGCTGTATCGCCGATGACCGTAATCGAAAGGTTGTCATGGCCGAGTACGGTATCGCTCAATGCGTGTTGCCAGGAGCGGCCCATACGGGCTTTGGTGTCTTCGAGGAGTCCATGATCGATCTGAGAGAGCTTGGCCGTCACTTCCTCCTGGGCGCGCAGTTCCAGTTGGCGCACCAGTACCCAGTAGCTCAGTGCAATCAGCAGCGCGACCAAAGCGGCGCCGGTCAGTGTGATTTGAAGCGCGAGACGCGATGCGAGGCTGAGTGGCTTCAAGGCCGCGCCTCCAGCACGTAGCCCACACCCCGGATGGTGTGTATCAGGCGATCGCCGAAGGGTTCGTCCACTTTCATCCGCAGGCGACGAATCGCAACATCCACCACATTGGTATCGCAGTCGAAATTGATGTCCCACACCATGGCAGTTATTTCCGTACGCGTGAGGACTTCGCCAGTCCGGCGCATGAGCAGATGCAATAACGCAAATTCTTTGCTGGTGAGGTCGATACGCTGACCGCTCCGGTAAGCCCTATGCCGGGCCGGGTCCAGTTCGAGGTCGGCTACACGCAGGTTGCTCGGAAGTGTGACTGCCTCGCCTCGCCGCAACAGTGTCCGGATACGGGCAAGCAGCTCGGGGAACTGGAACGGCTTGACCAGATAGTCGTCGGCGCCCGATTCCAAGCCGCGGACTTTTTGCTCTAAGCGGCCATTGGCAGTCAGCATGATGACGCGTGTCTGCTTACGCCGCCTGATGAGTTCGAGAACCTCCCACCCATCCATGGTTGGCAGATTCACATCTAGCAGCACGATGTCATAGTCGTTCTGCAGTGCCAGGTGAAACCCATCGAGGCCATCACTTACGCAATCGACCAAGTAACCACATTCGATAAGACCCTGCTGCAAGTATTCCGCAGCTTTGATCTCGTCTTCGACAACCAGGATGCGCATGTTTTGAGGTAACTCGGCAAGGAGGTGCGCGGTAAGCGGAACCAAAAAAATCCATGTAGTAACTAGGTCAAGACGAAAGCGGCTTGGCTCTAGCGTGAAAGGCAGAGGCGAAAAGATCTGCCCAGGGAAGCGGGAAGCACTTTAACGCGGTAAAAGCCCTGTGAGGGCTATCTTGCGAATTTGTAATCTACCGGTCATTTGGTTGACCCGCAGCGCGAGCGGGTGCACCAAACGAAAAAAGGCGCCCTGATGGGCGCCTGAAACACATCTTCAAACCAAGGGAGCAAAACTAAAGAAGATGTGGTGTTGCTCATGGTGTTTCACAAGATCGAGAGAGGGTACTCGGCGATGAATCGGACCTCATCGAGGTCGGACTCGAAAGCAGTCGCCCGCGTGGTAGCCTGGCGCACCCGCAGAGACAAATCCTTGAGAGAGCCAGTCTGTACAACGTAGCGGGCTTCGACGTCGCGTTCCCAGCGGTTCTGTCCCGTCAGCGGCGCACCGTTATCGTCTTGGCGCATGTACACCTCGTTCGCGTTGCTGTAATCGGCGCCCCAACCGCGGGCGTAGCGGGTCATGAAAGTAAGCCCGGGTATGCCGTACTCCGCCATGTTCAGGTCGTAGCGCAGCATCCAGGACTGCTCTTTAGGTGAGTTGAAATCACTGTACTGAATGGAGTTGTTCAGGTAGATCGAGTCCGCCTGGCGCAAGTAGTCAAAGTCGTTGTTACCGTTGTTTCGCTGATACGACGCCGTGACGGTGTGCGCGCCGAAGGCGACACCCAGGCTGGAGCTCCAGATGTTGTTGTTGAACTCGCCCAGCAACTCACGGCCTTCGTCGGTTGCCTTGTAATAGTTGAAGCTGGCCAGCAGCGCGACGATATCGGAGAGCGGATAGGTGGCCGACGCACCGAAGTAATGCTGGTTCCAGGCATCTTTGAGGCGGCTGGTGTACAGGCTAAGACTGATATTTTCATTCACGCTATAGTCGCCGCCTGCGTAGCCGAGCCAAGGCGCGTCGACGTCTCCGCCGTAGAAGGTGACGAAGTCTTCGTTCATGTTACTAGTGTTGGGCTGGCTCATCGCGTGCAAGCGGCCTCCCTGGAGGGTGAGGTCGTCCAGCGAGTTGTTCACAACGGTGACACCCTTGAAAGACTCTGGCAGCAGCCGTGAGTCGCCGAAGTGCACGACAGGTGTAGTGGGAAATACATCGCCGGCCTTGATCTCGGTGTCGAGCATTCGTGCTTTCACCGCACCCCCCACCCGTGTGAAATCATCCTCAGGATCGCCGGCGCTGTCGTGGGGAAGCAGGTCGATGCTGCCGCCCACACCGGAGCGCCCCGAACCGGAGTCGAGTTTGAGGCCGAGCATGGCGAATGCGTCGACGCCGATCCCCACCGAGCCTTGGGTATATCCGGACTCGAAGAAGGCCATCAATCCGTGGGCCCATTCCTCGGAGTAGCCATTGCCGGTGGCGCTCTCACCGTCGCGAAAATCCCGATTGAAATAGAAGTTGCGATTTATCAGCGATAGCGTGCTGCCCTCGATGAAGCCCTCCGCTGTTTCCGATTGGGCAAAGACCGGGGCGCTGCCCAGTGCCAATGAAAGGGCTGTCAGTGAAAGGGCGGCCTTTTTGCTCATGATGATGCTCCTGATATACGGCAGGTCAGCGCTCGAATGGCGCCTCTTGCCTTTTTGTTTTTTAGCGCCTGGCCATGTTCTTCCCCTGGAGATGACCGTAGGATTAGCGGCAAATGACTATTTTGTAATCTGAGGGAAAAGCAATCGCGCATTTCCTCGATTACAGATTTGTAATGTTGCGGTCACCCGGTCGTTATCCACTCTTCTTTAAAGTCACCACCCCATAGCATCAGCTATCTCGCTGGCTTGGCAAGGCTGATAAAAAACGCTTGTGTGTATTTGTCTAAACCTAAGGCGAATCACTATCGCAGTAGAGGCGCATGTGTTTCGCGTCTTGGCGGGGGTAGTTCTTATGATTGGATTCGACATCTAAACCAGGAAGTCATCGTTTTGCCTTGGATGAAAAAAATAGTTTTGCTGATGTTGCTAGCCTTGTTCCCATTGCAATCATCGTGGGCAGTTGTTAGCACAAATTGCAGTCATGAGGATGGCTCGGCAGCAAATCATCTTGGACATCATGAACATCCGCACGAGTCTCTGGGTACTGACGAGGAAGGATCGTCAAAAGCCGCAAAAAAAATCAGTCTGGATGGAGACTGTGTCTTTCATGGCGACCATATCAAGCCGCTTATAACGAAAGGGATCTGTACTGGTTCGGTATTATCAATGAGCTTGAAACCGTTTCCTTCTGCTAGCTACGCATCGGCTGAAGCGGGGCGTCCTGAGAAACCTAATTGGCGCATCGGTGCAAAGCCGGTGAGACGCCAGATTAACCAGTAGGACGCCATTTATCTGTATCTGACGTCTCACCGAACCTTCCCTTTTCTAGGAGATTTCGGTGCGAAAAGTTCTTTTACCGCTGGGGTTGTCGATGTTGTCGTGCAACCTCGCCTATGCGCAGCCTTTAGAGTTGCCGACCTTCACACAGACCTTACCTGTCAGTGTGTCAAATACCTTCCCCGTTGAGTCTGTCGACTCCATAAGCTTTCTACGCGCCTTGGAGCTCGCTAGCTCTGCAAGCCCTGAACTGGCTGCTGCAAGACGTGAGCTGGCTGCTTCTCGCGCATTGATTAGCCAAGCCGGAGCACGTCCGAATCCAATATTGTCCGCTAGCCAGGAGGGAATCCGAGGTGATGCCCCCGAGACGACGCTTGAGCTGAGCCAAGAAATAGAGCTGGGTGGTAAACGTTCGGCTCGTATTGAGGCAGCGCAACGCGCCATGGACGTAGCGGCCGCCGACCTACAGGACGCCCAAGCTCGACTGAGGGGGGCAGTGATGGGTGCATACTACGATGTGCTTACTGCTCAAGAACGGCTGGACCTCGCTCAGGCTGCTTCAAAGCTTGCGAAGCAAGCTGTGAACGTTGCCAATCGACGTGTGAGGGCCGGCATGGTCTCTCCCGTAGAGGAAACCCGGGCGCGGGTTGCGGCTACTGGAGTGCAAGTAGAGCTTGCCCAGGCCACAGCTGAACTCGAAGCTGCGCGCACTCGGCTGGCGGCCAACTGGGGAAATCCACAGCCACGCTTTGAGCGAGTAAAAGAGCCGGTAGAGGCAGTGCCTCCTCTTCCCGAGCTAGCTGAGCTTTATAGCCGTTTGAACGATTCCGCCCAACTAACCCGCGCGCGTCGGGAGGCTGAAAGACGTCGGGCTGCGCTGGAGCTGGAAAGGGCGAATCGCTTTTCTAACGTGACGGTTAGCGTAGGTGCCCAACGCTCAGATGAATATAACGGCACGCTGGGACTGGTGAGTATCTCGATGCCCTTGCCGTTGTTTGATCGAAACCAAGGCAACATCGGAGCAGCGCAGGAACGGGCCTACCAGGCCCAGGACGAGCTCAACGCCGTTCACATACGCCTGAAAAGCGAGCTTTCCCAAGCACACATGCGCCTGCGCACTGCTCGCCAGCAGTTTGAACTGTTGCGCAACGACATGCTCCCCAGTGCCCAAAACGCTTATGAAGCTGCTAGCAAGGGGTTCGAACTTGGAAAGTTCACCTTCCTTGATGTACTGGATGCTCAACGCACGCTTTTCCAAGCCCGCTCTCAGTTTCTGTCTGCGCTCTCGCAAGCTAACCAGGCGGCGGCAGAAATCTCGCGAATTGTCAGCGATGGGTCTGCCGTTATCACCTCGGCCACTCAGCCATAAGGAATCCATATGACAAGTAAATCGAACACATCTTCCTTGGCTGTTCACAAGAAGCAGATTTTTTGGATCGTCGTCATATTAGGCGTGGCACTAGTACTTGGCGGATTGCTTCTTGGCAATAGTCCTGCTGTGCCTAATGCGAGCGACGCGCATGGAGAGCATGGTGGCGCTTCGGAGCATGGGGATGAAGGGCATTCGGATGAGGAAGCCGAAGCCGAAGGAGATCATGGCCATGATGAAGGAGGCGCCGATAGCGATCACGAGGTCGGTGCGGCAGAGAAAGATGAGCATGACGATGGTCCTGAGGGAGCAGCGCACGCCGAAGCAGCAGAGGTTGAACTCTCCGAGACCCAAATCCTAGCCGCGGGCATCTCGCTGGCAACCGCTCAGCCTGCACAGATACAAAGCGCAATCGAGCTGCCAGGTGAAATTACGTTTAACCAGGATCGCACAGCGCAAGTTGTGCCTCGTCTCTCAGGTGTCGTTGAAGCGGTCAAAGTCGATTTGGGCGAACAGGTGAAACAGGGGCAAGTACTCGCTGTGATCGCGAGTACTGACCTGTCGGAACGTAGAAGCGAGTTCTACGCGGCACAAAAACGTCTTGCATTGGCTCAGAAAACCTATCGACGCGAAAAGGAGCTGTGGGAAGAGCGTATTTCTGCAGAACAGGATTATTTACAGGCACAACAGGCTCTACGGGAAGCAGAGCTGACTGTTGCGAATGCAAAAGCACAGCTACAAGCGCTTGGCAGTGATGCTGGCAAGCCAGACGCATTGAGCCGCTACGAACTCAGGGCGCCGTTCGATGGGATGATCGTTGAGAAGGACATCACGCTCGGCGAGTCAGTCAATACCGATGACCAGATATTCATCATTTCCGATCTCTCTACCGTGTGGGCAGATATCAGCGTTCCTGCCAATGCACTCAGCGCGGTACGAGTCGGCAGCAATGCCGTTATCGAGGCCACAGCATTCGACTCTAGTGCCAATGGCACCGTTTCTTATGTCGGCTCACTTGTTGGTCAGCAAAGCCGCGCCGCTACCGCCCGGGTCACGCTTCCCAACCCGGAAGGAGTATGGCGTCCCGGCCTGTTCGTCAAAGTGCGGGTAGGCTCTGGCGGAGTGTCCGTGCCGGTTGCAGTCAAGCCCGATGCGATCCACACATTGGAAGATAATCCGGTGGTGTTTGTACGGACCGACCATGGCTTTGCTGCTCAGCCAATCGTGACTGGTCGCGGCGATAGTGAAGCGGTTGAAATCAAGGAAGGTCTTCAGGCCGGAGCGCGCTATGCCTTGGCTAACAGCTTCATCATTAAGTCCGAGCTTGGCAAAGCCAGCGCATCGCATGCTCACTGATACGGAGTTATAGACTGTGTTCGAACGTATCATTCGTTTTTCTATAGAGCATCGCTGGCTGGTTTTGCTAGCCGTGCTTGGCATGGCAGCGTTAGGAGCTTACAGCTACCAAAAGCTGCCTATCGATGCTGTTCCTGATATCACCAACGTACAGGTGCAAATCAACACTGCGGCGCCAGGTTATTCCCCGCTGGAAGTGGAGCAGCGCATTACCTACCCGCTCGAGACGGTAATGGCCGGGTTGCCCAAGCTCGAGCAGACACGCTCCTTGTCTCGATATGGACTTTCTCAGATCACAGTTATTTTTGAGGAAGGCACTGACATCTATTTTGCCCGCCAACTTGTGAACGAGCGCCTGGGAGGGGCCAAAGATCAGCTCCCAGATGGCGTCACTCCAACACTTGGCCCTATTTCCACTGGGCTTGGCGAAATCTATTTTTGGACGGTTGAAGCTGAGGAAGGTGCCACCAAATCGGACGGTACGCCGTATACCCCTGCTGACTTGCGTGAGATTCAAGATTGGATCATCAAACCGCAAGTCCGAAATGTACCTGGTGTTACTGAGATCAATACGATCGGAGGATATGCAAAGGAATATCAGATCGCCCCCAACCCAGACACTTTGCGGTCGTTTGGACTGACATTACAAGATCTGATCGAGGCGGTTGAGCAAAACAATAACAATCTAGGTGCCGGATATATTGAAAAACGCGGCGAGCAGTATCTTGTTCGTGCTCCAGGACAAATGCAGTCAGTAGAGGACATCCGCAATACCCTTATTAGCAACGTTGACGGTACCCCAGTACGTATCCGCGACGTTGCGACGGTCGAGGTTGGAAAGGAGCTCCGTACTGGCGCAGCCACCGAGAATGGCCGCGAAGTGGTTCTAGGTACGGCTTTCATGCTTATCGGTGAAAATAGCCGGGTAGTTTCTAGGGCTGTCGATGACAAGATGAAAGAGATAAACCTTTCGCTTCCGGAAGGCGTAAAGGCGATTACTGTCTACGATCGAACTGTTCTCGTAGACAAAGCTATATCCACCGTTAAGAAGAACCTCACTGAAGGTGCCATTCTTGTTGTGGTTATACTTTTTCTCTTCTTGGGCAATATCCGTGCGGCGATCCTAACCGCACTTGTTATACCGCTGGCGATGCTCTTTACGTTCACCGGCATGGTAGCCAACGAGGTCAGCGCCAACCTGATGAGCTTAGGCGCATTGGATTTCGGCATCATTATCGATGGTGCCGTGGTGATTGTTGAGAACTGCGTGCGTCGACTTGCTCACGCTCAGTCCCATCACGGGCGGGCATTAACGCTGTCCGAACGGCTTCATGAAGTGTTCGCTGCGGCAAAAGAAGTGCGTCGACCTCTACTCTATGGACAGCTGATCATTATGATCGTATATCTGCCGATATTCGCCCTTACAGGGGTCGAAGGTAAGATGTTCACGCCCATGGCGTTTACCGTAGTGACAGCGCTATTCGGGGCGATGATCCTCTCGGTGACGTTCGTCCCGGCAGCCGTTGCGCTATTTATCGGTAAGCGGGTTACGGAGAAGGAAAACTTTCTAATCCGCAATGCTAAACGGGCCTACGCACCTGCACTCGATGCGGTGATGGCCAACAAGCCAGCAGTGCTCACCTTTGCGGTAGTTGTAGTCATACTTTCTGGCCTCGTAGGGTCACGTATGGGCAGTGAATTCGTGCCTAGCCTCAACGAGGGAGACTTCGCTATACAAGCCCTTCGTGTACCAGCTACCAGTCTTAGTCAGTCTGTTGAAATGCAGCAGCAGCTGGAGCGAAAGCTCATGGATGAGTTTCCGGAGATCGAACGCATATTTGCGCGCACTGGCACTGCGGAGGTGGCATCTGATGCCATGCCTCCAAATATCTCTGACGGGTACGTCATGCTGAAGCCACAAGAACAGTGGCCGGATCCAGGCAAGTCGCGTAATCAGCTCTTAAGCGAGGTGCAAGCATCCGCCGCTGAGTTGCCGGGCAATAACTACGAGTTTTCCCAGCCGATTCAGCTGCGTTTCAACGAGCTGATTTCCGGAGTTCGTGCCGCGGTAGCCGTGAAAATCTATGGTGATGACATGGACGTTCTTAACAGCACGGCGGCGGAAGTATCCGAGGTGCTAGGACAAGTACCAGGCGCTTCAGAGGTTACGGTCGAGCAGACGACTGGCCTTCCCATGCTCACGATTGATATCGATCGCGATCAGATCGCACGATACGGCCTGAGTTTAGATACCGTCCAGCAAGCGGTTGCAGTAGCTATCGGTGGCCGAGAGGCAGGCACCTTGTTTCAAGGGGATCGGCGTTTCGATATCGTGGTTCGTTTACCGGACGAGATACGCAGCGATCTCGCCGCAATTGAGAGGCTTCCAATTGCCCTCCCAAGGGAATTAAACAGCGCCATAAGTTATATCCCCCTCGGCGAGGTGGCCACGCTAGATTTGGCCCCCGGCCCGAATCAGATCAGTAGAGAGGAAGGGAAACGGCGAATTGTCGTTAGTGCAAACGTCCGTGATCGGGACATTGGATCATTCGTATCCGAGGCAGAACAGAAAATCCAGGCCCAGATAGATATTCCGGCAGGTTATTGGATCGACTGGGGCGGTACATTTGAACAGCTTGAATCAGCAACGAAGCGGCTGCAGATTGTCGTCCCCGTGGCGCTGCTCCTTGTCTTCATTCTGCTTTTCATGATGTTCAACAATGTCAAAGACGGCTTGTTGGTCTTTACAGGGATTCCATTTGCGCTCACCGGAGGCATTGTTGCGCTGTGGCTGAGAGATATCCCATTGTCCATTTCAGCAGGAGTTGGCTTTATTGCTCTGTCAGGCGTCGCCGTTCTTAATGGCTTGGTAATGATCTCCTTCATCCGTAGCTTACGGGAGCAAGGTCTACCTTTGGACACTGCTATCCGCGAAGGCGCTCTCACCCGGCTAAGACCGGTATTGATGACGGCCCTGGTGGCTTCACTCGGGTTCGTTCCGATGGCCTTGAATGTGGGTACCGGTGCAGAGGTACAACGTCCCCTTGCGACAGTGGTAATCGGGGGAATTCTCTCATCAACGGTGCTAACGCTATTAGTGCTGCCGTTGCTCTACCAGCTGGCTCATAGGCGCGAAGATGAATTGGAGGAGCAAGAAATCGCGTTGGCCGCTGACAGAACAAGCTAGAGATTGGATGGCGGCACACAACGCCCCGTTCTTGCTAGCTAGCGAGAACGGGGCGTGTTGGTTTCGGAGTGCTAAGATTCAGCTGCGGCGCAGCGGGCAGCAAAGCCTTTATAGCGTAGGTCTAATGCATCTAAGCGGTGAATAGAAAGGGTGCTCAGCGCTGAGTGCGTATGACTCCGCGCTACATACGCCTCCTCGGCTGATGGCTTTCACCCACGGTGAGCTGACGAAAGATTATGCAAGCAGCGGCTGACCTGCCCCGGGCGGCAGCACGGGCGATAGCTACGAAAACGCCCTGGCTGGAACGATCAGCGGGCTTTACAAGGCCGAGCTGACACCTTCAATCATGGACGAACCGCGAGGCCGTTGAGATGGCGACCCTGACATGGATGCGTTGTACGCCACCAGCGTCTGTTCAGCTCAATCGGATATGCTCTTGCGAACGCTAATAACAAACAGATCAGGCGATAGCGGCCTGACTTAACGAAACGGCCTATAAAGGCCAGGGCGATTCGCTGGTAGCGATTTTGCGTGCAAGTGATGGACATAAAAAAGCGCCCCGAAGGGCGCTTAGAGTACAACTGCTACCAACGGAGCTTGGAAGCTGGCGGCGGCGGATATCGTTCGGATATTAAGTGGTTAGTCAGCTTTGGTTTCTTTCTTGATTTCCATGTTGTTCTGATCCTGGCGAATATCATTAACCTTCAACTCGCCTGCTTTTTTTTCGGCGGATTCGGTTCCGTGAATTCGCTTTTGATCTGCTCGGAATTTTTCATTAAATTTAATCGAGCGGTCGTAGCCATCTTCTGCATAAGACAATGCGGAGCCGAATATTACCGATCCAACAACAATAGCTTTCAACAGATTCATAGGGCAGTCCTCGCTAAATTCAAAGGTGTCTTGCTGAGCTTTATCGGTGAGCTCTACAGGTTCGAATGAATTTTGCGTGACTGAAGCTAACAGCAGCATGAGCCAAGCATTACATTATTGAAATGTAATGCTTCCATTGCGCGGTGACATGAGCGCCTTGCTTCGTCATGTCAGCACCGAGGCGCACCAATCTGCAAGGGCCTATCCTACGAAAAGAATGATTGGAAGATTACAATTTTGTCATCTTCGGATTGACGCCGCATCATCTATCATTAGCGAGCAACGTCGTTTAGCGTTTGAGAGGGATCGGCCAGTTATCGGCAAGATTCAGACGATAACGCACAAACTCGCTTGAGAGTGGTCGCATTTCTGTCAGTGTGGTTTGGAAGGCCAGATGGTATTGGTGCTAGTATTATCTATTACTTTTTTTGGGCTTCCTATCCTTGTCTTATGTTATTTTAAGGACGGTTAAAAACCAATGGCTCACGAACATAACCATAACACCGAAGCCATAGGCGATAAGCGTTTAATCGCAGCTATTGGCGTTAATACTGCACTCACTCTGGCACAAGTTGTTGGCGGGATACTTTCTGGGAGCTTATCGCTCATAGCTGACGCGCTACATAACTTGAGCGATGCTGCATCACTGGTTATTGCGCTCATCGCACGTAAGATCGGCCGCAAACCTCCAGATGCTTTTAAAACCTTTGGCTACCGACGCAGTGAAACCATAGCGGCTTTGATTAACTTGGTCACGCTAATTATCGTTGGTCTCTACCTCATCTACGAAGCTATAGGACGGTTTTTTGCCCCACAGCCCATTGAAGGATGGACAGTGGTCGTGGTGGCGGGAATAGCCTTGATTGTAGATATCGCTACGGCCTTGCTGACCTACACAATGTCTAAGGACAGCATGAATATAAAGGCGGCATTCTTGCACAATGTGTCGGATGCGCTGGCCTCCGTCGGCGTTATTATTGCCGGAACATTAATCCTCCTGTATGGCTGGTATTGGACAGATACTGTACTGACGCTGATGATTGCTGGTTACGTGCTATGGCAAGGCTTTAGCATGCTACCTAAAACCATTCACTTGTTAATGGAGGGCGCACCAGAAGGAGTTTCCATCACTGATATAATCAATGTCATGGAGCAAGTAGAAGACGTTATGAGTGTTCACCACGTACATGTCTGGGAAATCGCCGAACATTCAACTGCATTGGAAGCTCACGTTGTCATCAAGAAGGCTAGCCTACCCGATATTGAACGAGTAAAGACTGATTTAAAACGAGTACTTCATGAGCAATTCGAAGTTAGCCACTCGACACTTGAAATGGAGCTAGACGGCAGTGTTTGTATCGATACCAGGCAGGCCGACAGTCATCGCAGCGAAGCATAAGCCTGCTTTGCGCTCACCGCTGTTGCTAGACAGTTAGCTCGATATCAACGGAGTGAACTCGCGAGATCACTCGTTGGCGCTATATCCTCGACCAGAGACATGCTAGCGGCATGTGGCCAAAGCAGCTCGTCACGAGGAGATCAGGCTAGGTCGTGGCACCTTCGGCGGGCTGCAGCGACGAGCAAGCCCCGCCAGTCGCTACCGCCGCGGACGCTCAGAGCCAGCGGCAGACTCGTGCGCGGTAGCGAGCGAATGATTCGCCGAACAGCGCTTCCAGCGCCGACTCTTCGGGTTCGATTTGGAAACGATTCATGTAAAGCACGAAGGCAACCACGCCCAGCAGGGTAAAAGGCGAGGCCAGGGCCAGCGCGCAGGCCGTCAGGCTGATGGCGAAGCCCAAATACATGGGGTTGCGGCTGTACTGATAGATGCTAGCCTCCACCAACACCGAAGCCTGCTGCGGCTGCAATGGATTGACAGTAGTACGTGCGCGGCGGAACGACAGTACGCCGGCGAAACACACGCCGAGCCCCAGGAACAGTACCGGCAAAGCGAAGGTCAGGCGCTCGGTCCATGCCAGTTCGATGCTCGGCAATCTGGGTCCCGACAACCCCATCAGCAGAGCGATCAGGACCGCTACGAGCAGCGGTGGCACGCGGTTCTCCAGCGCGCTCATAGTGTCATTCCCGTGCCTTGGCCACTTCGCTGCTCACTAATCGGCGCAGCGGCTCCGGGCCGAACTCGCTGAGCGCACGACCATTTACAAAAAAGGTCGGGGTGCCACGAATCCCAACGGCCTTGACGTCCTGCATGTCCGTTTCAAGCACGGCGTTGACGCTAGGCGTATGCATGTCCTGGCGGGCCTGCTCCAAGTTCAAACCGACGCCCTCGGCAGCAGCCCATGCCTGCATTACCTTGGGGTCGTCGTGCCAACCGGGTTGGGTCTCCAGCACAGCCTCCAGCACTTGTTCATGAAGATTTTGCTTGCGCGCCGCCTCAAGCATCCGCGCCACTTCTTCCGAACCTTGATGAAACAGTACATAGCGCAGCACCAGACGTACATCTTCCGGGTTCTCGGCGAGGATCTGCTTCACATAGGGATGGAAGGCGCGGCATGCCTCGCATGAAGGATCGAAGAACTCGACAATGGTTACTGGCGCTTGCGCTGGGCCGAACACTGGCGAGTGGAAGCGAACCAGTTGGCCACGGTTCTGTTTGGGTTGTGTCGCGGTCTCTTGGGCTGTCGAACCGGGAGCTTGGGCCTGTTGAGGTGACTGCGACGGAGAATAGAAGAATGCGGCGGCGGCAAAAACGGCCAGGAGCACGGCACTGATGATCAGGACCACGGAACGGCGATTCATGGAGTTGTTCTCCGACGGATGAGAATGAGCAGGATGGCGATCAGGATAAAGGCGAACAAGGCGAGTGCCGGCAGGGGCACCACGCCGAAGAGTGTCATTCCGGCGCCCGAGCAGGATGGACCGGTGGCCGTGCAGGGCTGGATCGGCTGTGGAATCAGCCCTGCATAGAGCAGCGTGTGAACAAATGCCAGCGCCGCACCGATAACGGTCAGCGGTAGGGCGTAACGCCAGACTGTGAAATCCGAGCGGTAGCAGGCGATGGCCAGGATCACCGCCAGCGGAAACATAAAGGCGCGCTGGAACCAGCACAAAACACAGGGTGCCTGGCCCATCACCTCGCCAATGAACAGCGCGGATAGGGTCGATACCAGTGCGACCAGCCAGGTTAGCAGCAGCAGGTTCCAGGTCATGCCTGAACGTTGAGGGTTCATTGCGGTTAGCTCCTGGCGGTGACGAACACTTGCGTCAGACTCGCCTTCCGGTTATTTCGAAACACCATGCTTCCTCTTGTCGGCAAGACTTGTTGGAGCGTTGTAAACCTCCGCCCACCGGCACAAGCGAAAAGCAACCAGGCAGCCCGCTGCGCAACCAGCCTCAGCGCTGGGTTAAATTCGATGCCAGTGCGAGAATGTCGCCCTTGCGCAACAAGAGAAGATATCAGATGTCGCGGGACTGGCTGGAAGAACATCAGATAGCATTTTATTTCGCGGCGGTGGTGGCCGCTGCCATTGCAGGTTTGAGCTCTGCGCAATTCACCGGACTGACGGCCATGGCCATCACACCGGCGATTGCCGTGCTGATGTATGCCATGTGATTACGTGGTGGTCTTCACCCACCTGGGCAAAGGAGACTCTCGTCTGGTGCCCGCGGCGACGCCATTGCTGCTGTTGCTTCAGCTTTTGCTGCTGCCCCTCTACTTGCAGCTAATCCTTGGTTCCGAAGCCGGCACAGTGATCGAGCTGTGGCCCTTCGCAGAAGCATTCCTGTTACTGATCGTCCTACCCTTGGTAGCGGCTGTGCTCACCGAATTTGGCGGGCGCCGATCTCAGCTGGTTCGCGCATGGAGCGCAGGTTGGGCCTGGCTGCCAGTGCCTGCGATGGCCCTGGTTCTAATCGTGGTGGTGGGTTCGTAGATCGCGGCCGTAGTGTACCAACTCGACATCCTGGCGCCGTTGCTTCCGGTATACGGAGCGTTTCTATTACTCGCTCCCGCCCTCGGCGTACTCAGCTCCCGGCTATTTGGTTTGGAGGCATCTGCCTCACGGGCAGTAGCCTTTAGCTCAGGCACTCGCAACTCGCTTGTAGTGCTTCCCCTGGCCCTAGCGCTCCCAGAGTCCATTCGCGAGCTGGCTGCAGCGGCTGTGATCACCCACTCGTAGAGCTGATTGCTGAGGTGATCCATTTACCGGCGATCCTATCCATGGTCAGGAACAGCTGAGTCTTGTCGAAATCATCCAGAGTGCTCATGCCTCGTGGATTGGTGCGAGATTTATAAGCGGCGCAAGGAGGAGCTGAGCAGTGCGAGCCCAGGAAACCAGCGCTTCAAGATCCATCTGTAGAGATTCGGCCTCTGCCCAGATACAAGCATTCTCGGCAGGCACTGTAAGAGCGATGCCCTCAACTATCGTCAGAGCCATCGCATGCAATCTCAGCAGCTCGTCGCGGATGGCGGTGGCTCCGCCCAGTTCCAGCAAGCAGGCATCCAATCGATCAGCCAGCCAGAGCAATTGAGAGGTGTCGAAGGCGGCGCGCAGGTTTTCCAACGCCACCGCATCGACTTCGCCGTACGGCGTAACGCGAAAGGACGGGGGAGGAACATTGATCATGTGGTTTTCTCGGTATCTAGCTGGCGAGGTGTGATCACCCGCAGCGAGCCGGCAGCTTGTTGAAACACCGAGTCCTTGATCCAGGGCTCCGGTGGCCGGTTGAGCTTGAGGTTGAATTCGCCGAAGCGCTTGACGTTGCTGGTCTGGTAGGGGCTGAGGAAGGACACGTCCTCGTCGGTGAATTGCCAACCCTCTCGGGCCAATTTCTGCAGAATGCGCATCATATCCACAGTGTTCTGCAGGATCACCGATGAGGCCATCATGTCGTTGTAGCGCAGACGTTTTTGCTGTTCGTCCGGATCGTTCTCAGCAATCACGTCGCCACCGAACGAAAGCCACTTCGAGAAACCGTTGTAGGACTCGATTTTATTGGTGTTCGCAGTGACTTCCTGGCGCAACTCGCGGCTACCGATCCAGTTGAGCAGGAAGATCGTGCGGATCACGCTGCCCAGTGCCTGGGCGGCGTGGTAGAGCTTGTTGCGCCGGCTGTAGGAGCCGAGTTTTCGCAGCAGCATAGGCGAGGAGATTTTGCCGGCCTGGATGGACAGCGCGACCTGCATCAGATCTTGCCAGTGAGTTTCGATCAAATGCCAGTCGGCAGTGTCGGTGAACAGGCGGTTGATATGCTTGTAAGACGCGCCGCGATCCGGCCGGCACATCACCAGGTCACGCCAGTTGCGTATGCGCGGCATCAGGTTGATGCCCAGCAGATGGGTGAAGGCAAAGACGGTCGCCGATTGCCCCTGAGTATCTGAATACACAGTGTCTGCCTCGACACTCAGATCAGCCTTAAGCAGCCCCTCAATTACGTAAATCGCCTCCCAGATGCCAGGTGGGATGAAGTGCTGGAACACAGCGATGTAGTTGTTGGCCACGTGCCGATACACACATGTCACCCGATCGCAGCTCGCTGGCCAGGTAGGAGAACACGCAGACTTCTAAATAGCGCCGGTTGGTCGGTGGCCCCTCACTGGCAGGACGCCGCCCACATTGATCACCGACACACCATGCTTGGTCAGGTCTTTTCCAAGCCTACGCGCAATGGCTGGCAGAAGGATCGCCTCAGCATCGCCCTCCACCACCAATAGTCCTTTGGCGAAGAACAATCCTGCTTTCGTGACGTCCAGGAAGCGACTGAGGAATCGATAGTCATCGGCGCCCAAGCAGGTCTGATCTTCAGCCAGCGAGAACGCGCGCCCTCGATGCATGAGATCAAGATTCTGGATCGGAATCTTTGAGCTCAGATTCGGGCTGTGAGTGGTCAGAATCACCTGAACCGGTCTCAAACCGTCCGCAGGTTTCGCGGCCTTCTCAAGAAACTCCATGAGCTGCAGTTGCCGCTGCGGGTGCAGGTGAGCCTCAGGCTCTTCTACCAATAGAAGCGGCAGGCCGTCTGGCTCCTTTCCAAGCAGGAGGAGCTCGCAGGCCATAAACAGTACGTTGTTTGAGCCCAAACCATAAACGCCCCGGGACTCGCCCGAAGCGTGATCAAGCAACCCGAGTTCCAAGCGCTCAAGGATCTGTTTGAGCCTCGCATCCTCGGTACCCCCCTCGCCGAAACTGATACGGCTTGTCAGGGGCTGTCCCACAAGAGAAAGCGGGGCCAGGTAGTTCTGGTTAATGGCATGTTCAGCACTGACGATAGCGCTGTGCTTGTTCACCAGATAGCGCATGTAGTCGCCCATGCCAGCAATGCTCAACGCTTCTGCATCGACGGGGCTAGCAGGCGGGGTCGCGGTATCGAAAGCGCTTCCGACATCGATGCTTGGGAAGCTGCTCAAGACCTGAGAGAGCCGGGAATTTCGGCCTGGCGACATCTCGCGCTCTGCATCACGTAATGGTTTCAAGTACGCAGTGGCGAGCAGAAGACGGGCCCCTGCATCCAGGGACGGCCCTTCCCCATTCTCACCAGAACGCACTGAAATATCCACCCATCTGCGGGTTAGAGTTGAGCCTTGGACACGCGTGGCTGACCAATGGATGTGTAGACGACCTACGCCGTTTTTGTAGGTGACATACTCAGCGAACGCTCCCAGTTCGGCCTTACTCAAACCATCTAATGTGCACCTCAGCGTGATGGTACTGGCCTGAGCTCCGCTGTCATCGATATGGAAGTCTTGGAGTTGAAGCTTCAGGTATTCGGCATCACGGGTTTGCAGTACATACCGGATCGCATCGATGACGGCTGTTTTGCCTGCGTCGTTTTCCCCGACCAACGCGGTAACACCTGGGTTGAAGGTGACTTCCAAGCCACAGTTAGCCTGGCCAAACTGGCGGAAATTTTCTAGTTTCAAGACGGATAGATACACGATTAGGCCCCCTGTTACTCATGACGAGGCAGGGACGCCTATCTTGGCCATTTCCGCCAACGCAGTACTCATCCCTGATGAAAGGTAGCTATATGGCATGATTTCGCAGGCGAAACCAATCCCCTGGGATGACTGTCCGCTCCTGGCCGATTCCTGCCTAATCCGAAAGGCTCAAAGCGGTCAAAATCGGTCATTAATGGCCAGCGGCAACAGACCGCTTCATTCACGAGAAAATTATTCAGGTGTGAGCATGGAAATCAAATCGCTGGCGACGGTAGCCATGATTGAGAATGTGATCTACGACTTTTGCTCCACTGGCACTCGCATCCCCGATTGTGGCTTGCAATATGGACGTGTCATCAACTCGTACCCCTCCAGAGCTTAGCGCGGAGCATGGTCCGAGTGCTCGGATTTCAGGACGTTGCTGCCATGAGTCTTTTCCAGGTATGTGTTTTGAGCACCGGATCAGCTCTTCTTTCGAAGTTGTGAAACCGGCCGCTCCAACATCGATTGCGTTAGCCCGTGCATATCCGCATTGGCTTGCCAAATCAAAAACCGGCGATACATATCTCGAACAGCAGCTGACAGTTTCTGATTATTCTCTGTCAGTTTCTCAATGCGCTCGTTGGCTGCCTGAATATCGCTAATCCAGCCCGGCTTCAGCTTCTGAGCCTTCAATCCCGCCTTGGCATTCTTCATTGCTAAATCCACGGCAGGTAGATTCATCAGGGACTGGCGAGCACGACTAATACCCAGTTTTTCTTTGCAGGCATCAACAAGCAATGGCCAGGTCAGCTTCGGCCCTGACCATTCCTCAATCAGCTTAATGATGCGTTTCTCATCCTTTGGCGTTAAATGCCCCATCGTTAATCCTCGATCTCATCCAGCAAAGCCAAGACGTCATCCAACGATGGCAACGCCTCTTGCGTCTGGTTATCTTCAATGAATTTGACTTCGATCAGCCCCGACATTGCGGCGGCGTTCTTGGCCAGCGTCCAACCGTTATCGGCGTTCCACACAATGGCACCTTTTTCGAGTTCCGGGTTTTCCAGCATTTGGATGAGCGCCTCGCACTTAAAGAGTTTCTCACCCAATTTTTTGGCCGACTCCGACGCCCCAAACACACCACGAGACTGCGCATCCATGGCTTTATCTAGGCGGCGTTTAAGGTCGTCGCGTTCTTCCATGAGGTTGCCCAGCTTCACGTCATCCCCTTTGATGCAACCGAGCCGCCCGCAGTCCAAACAGGCACCCATTTTCGGGCAGGGTTCGGATGGAAAGTTGTGAACACAAACGCCAAGGTGGGTTTGATGGATAATGCGATCCTGCTCACCCTCGCGCAGTTCCCTCACATCAGCAAGATGCAGAGGCTGATTGGTTATGACCTTGTCCAGCCGGTGAGCAGCGGTGCTGTGCTTCGTTTTGGGGTGGTAAGCCGCAACACCTTGGGTGCGGTCCTCGATGGTTTCATGGTTGTAGACAGACCCCATCGACGTGCGCCCGGAGAAGGCGTCAATCAGGAGCTGCGACAGACCGGCCTCGTGCATCCGCGTGTTTAATTCGTGCCGAAACGCATGCGTGTTGACCTTGAGACCGGGGTAGCCATAGCGCTCGAACAGGCTTTTCTTTCTCCGGTTGTTAGTACCGCCTAGTTGCGTAGTCAATCGGATAGCATTCGCCGCGATCTCCACGCCAAACCCGTGTATCACAACGCGAGCTGAGTCGTCAGTTAGTGCTCCCGTGCGCACGGTGAACAACGCATAACGGTACCTCACACGAGCTTTGCCCTCCGTGTACGGCGTGGTGTATGGAAAATCCTTTGGAAGATACTTTTCACGCAACAGCACATTGAGCTTGCGCAGCGTGAGCACACACCGGTCGTCATACGCAAAACCCTGGATTCCTGGCTTGTCCTTATCAAATATGCGCTTCCCTACCATATCCCACCCGCCACGGATCTCGGCTAAGAGGGCTCGGGCCCCGGGGCTAAGCGCCTTTCGCTTCTCCAAGGGTTTGAGGAAATTGGCATTGAATACGCTTCGCGAGCCGCAGACGTTAGAAACGGTGAGTTTTAGCGCGGCACAGGCTTCGGCGTACGTGAGCGGTTCATCAAGCCCTCTGGGTGGCAGCCCTTCATGGAGTGGAAACTCATCGGGATGGTCTTCCAGCCAGGCGGCGTAAGTCCGCGCCTCGTCGGTGATCGGTCTCAGTAACGTGATGACCCGCTCGACGACCGGCTCCATCTCAGGCCTAACGACGGGCTTCAGCATCACCTGGTTTATCTTTTCCGCGTACCAGCGCAGGAACATGCGCCGATTGCCCTGGGTATCCTCTTTGAATACCCGGCAATCCAATTCAACATCCGCCAATTCACCCACGCGACTCGGAGCACTCAGTAACAGCGCACAGGCGGACGTCACAACGATATCGAGGGGGTTCGTCAGTTCGTTTGAGAACACTTCCCCGAGGACTCTGATCGCGTCAGGGTTGGGCAGCTTCTGTTCCCGATCCGCTTTTTGCTGCTTGAGCGTGCCACGCGGCCTGAGCGTCAGGTGAGTAGTCCACTGGAAGTCTGACTTGAGCAATTTTTTGGCCCGCATAAGGGTGATGATGGCCTCAAGTGCCTTGCCGTGCTGGTATGCGGTGTTGCCTTTTGTCCAGCGACGGTCCATGTCCTCGCACGCCTTGTTACAGATAGCGGCGGACACCCGCGTCACATCCTGCGTGCCGGTCAACTCGAACAGGGCGGCTCCCATCCCGGCCAAGGCTCTCAGCCAGATTGTCATCACCTTTTTCTGCGAATACACCCTTCGGTACACCAGTATGGCTTTGGCAAAGTCCGTGAAGGGTATCTGCATCGCCTTTGGGGCAACGTTGGTCGATCCGAGCGCCCTGAAGCTACAAGCATAGAAGCCGTGTTGGTGCCAACTGCCGTCTTCCCAGCAAATGCTCGAGTGCACTTGATTGGGAATGCCTTTGGGCAGGGTCTGTTTTGCCCATTCGATAAACGCCGCGAGCTGAGCCTCCGCGGCCAGTTGGTCCCTGGGTTTATAATCGACAATGTTGTTCGTCGGTACAGAATAAAACGCGTCGGTCATTCACCTTTCCTTTCCGATCGGAGCATGACTTCACAATCCAGTATCACCTTGCGGCAAGCCAGAATTGCCCGATCCCAGAGCACACCGGTCGTTTTATCCGTGGCAATGGTTTGCTCCCGGCGACGCTCTAATCGCTCAAGGACCGCGTGGTGATCTGCGTGTAGAAGAGGTTGGAATTTTCCGCATGCGTAACAGGTGTACGGTGCATCGAGATGGCAGGCGGCCGTGGCACCGCATACAGCCAAATCCTCGATTTGTCGATCCGCTCGATCCCCGTTTTTCGCTGAGGTGCGATCCGTAACGATGATTCCGGTGAACGCATTCACAACCAAGGCCAGATGGTCGCTCATCTTCGCGTCGATCAACGCCAGCAACTCCGGCGAAACGGCGCGGTACTTTCGCACTGTCATAGTATTTGTGTGCATCAATGCACGAGCCATCGTCCACTCATCATGCCCCGCATTGGAAAGGTCAGTGCCGAGTGTGTGCCTGAACCTGTGCCCCCGCGTCACTTTCAGCGGCTGATGGGTGCGAGGCGAAATCGGAAAGCCCTGCATCCGCTCAATGCACGCAAGCCAACCTTTGATCGTGCTTGATCCGGCATGAAAAATCGGGTGCGGCGCGTCTTCGAGGCTCTTTTGAAGGGGGCTGTTGAGCAAAACAGGGGGGGTCAGCCGCTCCTGAACTCCTGCTTCATCATGTTCTAGCTTCTTACGAAATAGGGGCACATTCTCAATGGCTGCATTCCAATCGGTACCGTCTGGATACGTTTGCCAGAGTTGCGCCAGTACCATTGCCTTGTAGGCATGCACGGTGTTGTAGAGGTCCTCATCCAGACTGAATATTTCGGACTTTACTCGCCAACCCGCTTCGTCGTCTTTTTGCTTTGCCCAATGAAACCTGATCTTGCAGCCCTGATTGCTCTTCGTGAAATCACCAAAAACCAGCATTCGCATCTGAACGCCACGCTGCCCGTAAATTATCAACAGGCGCAGGTAAAGATATTGCTCAAAATTTAACTTCCCGTGACAAAACTGCTCATGTATCCATTGATACAGCGCGTCCTGTTCCACCTGCGTGAGCGGGCCGCGTTCGGGGTCCAGGCTGAGGATCACATCTGTGCTGGATTTCTTTTTCCTGGGCAGTTCCTTGTAAGCATTGATCAGGGATTGCGGCGGGCGCTGTTCGAGTGATTCACAGTCGTGCCAAAACGCCATGAACGTAGCAATGCTAGAAAACTCAACAACATTAAAGCGCTCTCGCAGATCTATCAGTTGACCCTCGTTTAGCGGGTCAATCCCGGCCTGAGCAGCCCGCGACAACACGCTGGCGACCAGATTAACCGAGCCGGCTTCCTGATCGGCCATGCGGTACGCCAGGACGGCGTGCAACCAGGGTTTCCATTCCGGTGAGACGCACGCAATAGCCGCTTCCCAGTTAAGTGAATTACCAGCCGATCTGTCTGGTTTCCACATCGGTTCGGCCGGTGTGAACACCTCCCCACATTTCGCCAGGCGAGGCGTGTTCAGCCATGCATCGAGGCTGTCCTTCGTGGGTGCCTGAAGTGCTTCGACGGAGATTTTCACTTTGAACCGCCTTGTGTCTCGGCCTTTTGACGCATGGCCTTAAACCGCTCGGCCCGCTTCTGTATCGCTTTGTCCGCCACTTCTTTCCAGAATTTCGCGCCGTAGAGGCCAGGCATGTCCGATCCGGGACTCCAGCCGAACATCCATGTGAGGGTTTTTTGAACCTGCGTGGTGCGATCCTCCGGCGTGAGCGCTGCCAGTTCCTCACGCATGCTTTCCAGCATCGTGTAGACCGCGTCATGCCTCAGAATATGCGGGTGCACATGAGCCAGTTCCGGTGCTATTTCTCGGACCCTGGATAGAACGCCATCGATTGCTTTGATGGTCAGAGGGCCACCCTCATTTCGCTTGTGCGCCACCAGCAAAAACGGATGCTTTCTCGCTTGCGATGTGCCGCTACGGGGTTTTCTGTGGCGATACTTCGATTCGTACTCAGTGATTGCGTCATACAGGTCATCGGTCATCACCAGCATGCGCTCGTTGGTTTTGAATTGCGGGGCCATCGTTCGTGGATCGAGGCTCTCATCCTCCAGGTTGACCACAGCTAGTTGACGACTGTGCCAGCGAATATCGCTGGTCTTGATCAGCAGCATCTCGGAGCGTCGCAGCCCCATGTCGAGACCCAGCAGCAAAATGATGTAGTTACGCAGCCTGATGGCTTCATCTGAAAAGGGGTTCTCGGCGCTATCCGGATGCATGATTTCCAGCAATCGAGTTCGCTCCTGGCTGGTAAGCCCTTTCATTTCGTCGATTCGCGTTTCTTTCCACGAAGGGCGGGCCGCTTTGATCTTGCGTTTGATGCGCCCCTTCAGGTCGTCAATCGCCTCATATCGTGTTGAGTGATCACCCAACTTGTCATAAAGGAAGGCCAGATAGTCGCGTACCGCCTCGATTCGCTGCTGCGCATGGACTTTGCCAACGGATTTGTAGGCAGTCGGATGCAAACGCATCCCCGCATACTTCATGGCCAAGGTTTCCTTACTAAACCCCGCGTCCGACACAAACCTGGAAAGCTCACTGTCTGTCAAGTACCGGCTGTGAGGGCGCTGTTCGAGGTGAGAAATCAAATCAATGGAGGAAAAGGCCAAAAACTCCTCTAACACAGCCAGATGCTCAAGGTACTTCTTGGTTGTTTCGAGGGCTCTGCCCGAGTGCTCCATGGTCATGTAGAGGTTGGGGTAGTAAACCGGGATGTAGTCTTGCACCAGCAGCTTTCTACGAGCACCATTCACCACCTGCTCTATGACCTGGAAACCCATATTGCCCCCTCATAAAACATAACTTTTTTAAGTATAGTCAGGAACAAGATATGGTCAACGCAAAACCTAACGTTTTGCTTTCCAGAATTTAATCGCTTGTCGCTACCATAAAGCATTGAAAACACAGGATTAAAGGCGAGTAAAACCATGTCCAAAAGTGACAAAGCAGGAAAAACAGGCTCTTACGTCTACACCATGCATCGACTCGGCAAAGTCGTACCGCCGAAGCGTGAAATCCTCAAGAACATTTCGCTGTCCTTCTTCCCCGGCGCCAAGATCGGCGTGCTCGGCCTCAACGGCTCGGGCAAGTCCACCCTGTTGAAGATCATGGCCGGGGTCGACAAGGAATTCGACGGTGAAGCGCGGGCGATGCCCGAGCTGAATGTCGGTTACCTGCCGCAGGAGCCGGAGCTGGACCCGAACAAGACGGTTCGCGAAGTCGTCGAGGAAGCCGTCAGCAGCATCAAGGATGCCCAGGCGCGCCTGGATGAGGTCTACGCCGCCTACGCCGAGCCCGATGCGGACTTCGACAAACTGGCCGCCGAGCAGGCCAAGCTCGAAGCGATCCTGCAGGCCAGCGATGGCCACAACCTTGAGCGCCAGCTGGAAGTCGCCGCCGACGCCCTGCGTCTGCCGCCGTGGGATGCCAAGGTCGAGCACCTGTCCGGCGGTGAGAAGCGCCGCGTGGCACTGTGCCGTCTGTTGCTCTCGGCACCCGACATGCTGCTGCTGGACGAGCCGACCAACCACCTGGATGCCGACTCGGTGGCCTGGCTGGAACACTTCCTCCACGACTTCACCGGCACCGTCGTGGCGATCACCCATGACCGCTACTTCCTCGACAACGTGGCCGGCTGGATTCTCGAACTCGACCGCGGCCAGGGCATTCCTTACGAGGGCAACTACTCCGGCTGGCTCGAAGCCAAATCCAACCGCCTGGCGCAGGAATCCAAGCAGCAGTCGGCGCATGAAAAGGCCATGAAGGAAGAGCTGGAGTGGGTGCGCAAGGGCGCCAAGGCGCGCCAGTCCAAATCCAAGGCCCGCTTGCAGCGCTTCGAGGAAATGCAGTCGCAGGAATTCCAGAAGCGCAGCGAAACCAACGAAATCTACATCCCTGCCGGGCCGCGCCTGGGCGACAAGGTCATCGACTTCAAGAATGTGACCAAGGGCTACGGCGACCGCGTTCTGATCGATGATCTCTCGTTCAGCATGCCCAAGGGCGCCATCGTCGGCGTGATCGGCGGTAACGGCGCGGGCAAGTCGACCCTGTTCCGCATGATCATGGGCAAGGAGCAGCCGGATTCGGGCAGCATCGAGATCGGCGATACCGTGCAGGTCGCTTGCGTCGACCAGAGCCGCGATGATCTCGACGGCAGCAAGTCCGTCTGGGAAGCGGTGTCCGACGGTGCCGACATGATCCGTATCGGCAACTACGAAGTGCCGTCGCGCACCTACGTGGGGCGCTTCAACTTCAAGGGCGGTGACCAGCAGAAGTTCGTCAAGGACCTTTCCGGTGGTGAGCGCGGCCGTCTGCACCTAGCCCTGACGCTGAAAGAAGGCGCCAACGTGCTGCTGCTCGACGAACCCTCCAACGACCTCGACGTGGAAACCCTGCGTTCGCTGGAAGAAGCGTTGCTGGACTTCCCTGGCGCCGCCATCGTGATTTCCCACGATCGCTGGTTCTTGGACCGTGTCGCCACACACATCCTCTCTTACGAAGATGACGGCAGCATCGTGTTCTTCGAAGGCAACTACACCGAGTACGAAGCCGATCGCAAGAAGCGCCTCGGCGATGCAGCCTCCCAGCCGCATCGGGTGAAATACAAAAAGCTTGCCCAGTAACAGCCAGCAGAAAACGGAGCCGAAAGGCTCCGTTTATGTATGACCAACCGCCACGGGAGGAGCTGCTGCCGGAGGCACTGACCGTCGGGTGGCGCTGCACCACGCTCTCGGTTCGAACGCGCCCAGCCATCTCTACATCGACCGCCAGACTGGCATCGGCGGCCTGATATCGGGCGCAACATCGTGCTTCACGATGCCGCATGTCCGCTCGGCATCGTCGGCCACAGAACCCACCGTAAGGCCAGGCACGGCTCTACGCCTTTTTGTGCCGTTGATCGTGGCTGATGCCAGCTCAAATGCACCTTCTGGCGACATGCTTGACGCATGTCGCACTTCCGCGGTGCAAATCAGGTTTGCTACAGTCGCCAGCCATAATTATTAATGACTGCCGACAACGCGGTCGCCGAGGGCCCATTGATGATAGAAACCGTAGATGCCTTTCTCGCCCGGTTGAAGCAACGCGACCCCCACCAACCCGAGTTCCACCAGGCGGTGGAAGAAGTGGTTCGTAGCCTCTGGCCATTCCTCGAAGCCCATCCGCATTACATGCAGGCCGGCATCATCGAACGCATGGTCGAGCCGGAGCGCGCAATCATGTTCCGCGTACCCTGGGTCGACGATCAGGGCCGTGTGCAGGTCAACCGCGGCTTCCGCATCCAGATGAACAGCGCCATCGGCCCATACAAGGGTGGCCTGCGTTTCCACCCGTCGGTGAACATCGGCGTACTCAAGTTCCTTGCCTTCGAACAGGTCTTCAAGAACTCCCTCACCTCCCTGCCCATGGGCGGCGGCAAGGGCGGCTCGGACTTCAACCCGAAGGGCAAGAGCGACAACGAAGTGATGCGCTTCTGTCAGTCGTTCATGACCGAGCTGTACCGCCACATCGGCGCTGACCTCGACGTGCCGGCCGGTGACATCGGCGTCGGCGGCCGGGAAATCGGCTTTCTGTTCGGCCAGTACAAGCGCCTGTCGAACCAGTTCACCTCGGTCCTGACCGGCAAGGGCCTGGCCTATGGCGGTAGCCTGATTCGCCCCGAAGCCACTGGATACGGCTGCGTGTACTTCGCCGAGGAAATGCTCAAGAGCGTGCGCAGCAGCTTCGAAGGCAAGCGCGTTTCGATCTCCGGTTCCGGCAACGTGGCCCAGTACGCCGCGCAGAAGGTCATGGAACTGGGTGGCCTGGTCATCTCGCTGTCCGACTCGGGCGGCACCCTGCACTTCCCGGACGGCCTGACCGAAGAGCAGTGGCAATACCTGATGGATCTGAAGAACGTCCGTCGCGGACGCCTGGAAGAAATGGGCGCGCACTTCGGTGCTACCTACCTGGCTGATCAGCGCCCGTGGAGCCTGCCGTGCGACATCGCCCTGCCTTGCGCCACGCAGAACGAACTGGATGGCGAGGACGCCCGTGTACTGCTGAAGAACGGCTGCATCTGCGTGGCCGAAGGCGCCAACATGCCCTCGACCCTGGAGGCCGTGGACCTGTTCCTCGAGGCCGGCATCCTCTACGCCCCGGGCAAGGCATCCAACGCCGGTGGTGTGGCCTGTAGCGGACTGGAGATGAGCCAGAACGCCATGCGCCTGCACTGGACCGCCGGTGAGGTCGACACCAAGCTGCACAGCATCATGCAGTCGATCCACCATGCCTGCGTCTCCCACGGCGAGGAGAATGGCCGGATCAACTACGTCAAGGGCGCCAACATCGCCGGCTTCGTCAAGGTCGCCGATGCCATGCTGGCCCAGGGCGTCGTTTAAGCAGCGGCGCGCTTCAAGCCACAAGCTGCAAGAAAAAGCCCCCATCGGAATCATCGGGTGGGGGCTTTTTATTGGAGGCGCAATGACACCCACCCTCTAGCGTGCAAATCTCGCGAAGCGATCTCCAGCCCCGCGGCATGAACGCGCGTGGCGGCAGCTTCGGCGATCCATCCTCGCCCTACCAATAATTCTCCACCGCCACCTGCCCCGGCCTACGCGTCATCGCCAGGTTCATATCACGGGTCTTGAGCAGCGCCCGGGTGTCTTCAATCATCTGCGGGTTGCCACAGAGCATGATGCGCGAATGCTCAGGCTCCAACTGCAGATCAGCAGCACGCTCCAGCTCGCTGCTCTCGATGAGTGTGGTGATACGGCCGTTCAGGGCTCCGGGTACCTGCTCGCGGGTCACGACTGGCAGGTAGGTCAATTTCGAACCAAGCCCCTCCAGGTAGTCACGCTGTGGGAGCTCGCGGATAAGCTGCTGATACGCCAGTTCCGATGCGGTACGCGCGCTATACACCAGCACGATCCGCTCGAAGCGTTGCCAGACCTCGAAGTCCTGCAGGATCGAGAGGAACGGGGCAATGCCAGTGCCGGTGCCGAGCAGCCACAGGTCGCGGCCGTCGATGAACCGATCAAGGGTCAGGAAGCCGAACGACTGCTTGTCGACCAACAACTCATCACCGGGTTCGAGGCGGCTCAGCTCGCTGGTGAATTCGCCGTCCGGCACCACGATGGAGAAGAAGTCGAGAAACTCATCGTGCGGTGCGGACACCATCGAGTAGGCGCGCCAGACGATGCTACCGCTCGGCTTACGGACACCAAGACGGGCGAACTGCCCAGCGGCAAAGCGAAAGCCGGGATCGCGGGTGGTGCGCAGGGTGAACAGGTTGGGCGTCAGGGTCTGCACATCCAGCAGACGCTGACGGGTGAACTTCTCTTCGTTGACGGTCATACTTCGCTCCTTCCGAACATCTTTGGGCACCGAGCGTGTCCGGGCCGTGGAAAACCTAGGTAAGGCAGGCAAGGGAAGGCAAAAACAGCTGAAGAAGCGAATCGGGGCTCGCGTGCGAGCTTGGGCGGCGTTCAAGACGAGCATGGCTCATTGTGTGAGCCTTCCCGGTTGCCTGATGCGCGCCAGTCGCAAGCGACTCGCTCAGGCTGTTTCTATGCAGTGTTGCCGATGCAGGTGATTTTCCGTGGCCTGGCCCCTTGATACTCCTTTCCGACGTCTATAAACACCGCCAGTTCTTATGCCTATTCTTGAAACGCCCTATGCCCGCCTCGACCTGGTCCGCCAGCCTGAGCAGCCCAACGAACCCTTGCAGGCATTCGATGCGGCGGACGAATACCTGTTGGCGCAGCTTCACGAGCAGGGTTTGCCTGCATCAACACGAGTCCTGATCCTCAACGACAGCTTTGGCGCCCTGACCTGTGCGCTGGCGGCGCAGGCGCAAGTGACCAGCAGCGGCGACTCCCATCTGGCGCATGTGGCGCTGGAAAAGAACCTGCAGCGCAACGCCCTGCCGGGTGACGCGGTGGCCTTCGTGCCCGCCAGCGAGGTAGCGCAAGGCCCGTTCGACAGGGTGCTGATTCGCGTCCCCAAAACCCTCGCCCTGCTGGAAGAACAGCTGATTCGCTTGCATGGCCAGCTGGCACCCGGCGCACAGGTGATCGCCGGCGCGATGATCAAGCACCTGCCGCGCGCGGCGGGTGATCTGCTGGAGAAATACATCGGCCCGGTGAAGGCCTCGCTGGCGGTGAAAAAGGCACGGTTGCTGTTCGCCACGCCAGCGCAAAAGCCGGCGCCCACTTCGCCCTACCCGACCCGCTACCGCCTTGATCAGCCGGGCCTGGAGCTGATCAACCACGCCAACCTATTCTGCCGGGAAGACCTGGATATCGGCACCCGCGCCTTTCTTCCGCATCTGCCCAAGGCGCTCGGCAACCTGCGTGTGGCAGACCTGGGTTGCGGCAACGGCGTGCTCGGTATCGTTTATGCGCTAAGCAACCCCCAGGCGCAGATGACATTGGTCGATGAGAGCTACATGGCAGTGCAGTCGGCGCGGGAGAATTGGCAGGCGATCCATGGCGACCGCCCGGTCGATATCCGTGCCGGGGACGGGCTGGCCGAGCAGCCGATGGATTCGCTGGATCTGGTGCTGTGCAACCCGCCCTTCCATCAGCAGCAGGTGGTTGGTGATTTCCTCGCTTGGCGAATGTTCACCCAGGCCAAGACGGCACTCACCAAGGGCGGCGAGCTGTGGATCGTCGGTAACCGCCACCTGGGCTATCACCTCAAGCTCAAGCGCCTGTTCGGCAAGGTCGAGCAGGTCGCGGCGACGCCCAAGTTTGTCATCCTGAGGGCGATCAAGCCGTGAGCGAAGCGCCGGTTCGGCTGAGCATCCAACAGTTCGCCCAGCGAACCGGGCTCTCGGCCGACACCCTGCGCTACTACGAAAAGATCGGCCTGTTGCGCCACGTCGCGCGGGACGCGAGCGGCTTTCGGGTCTATGGCCCGCGTGATCTGGAATGGGTCGGCTTTATCCTGCGCCTGAAGGACACCGGCATGGCGCTGGACGACATCATTCGCTACGCCGATCTGCGTGAACGCGGCGAATCTACTCTTGCGGCGCGCCAGTCCCTGCTTGAAGCCCATGCCGCCAAGTTGCAAGATCGCCTCGAGCGCGACCGCGAGCATCTGACCGCACTGCAGGCGAAGATCGAGCGGTACCGGCAGCAAACAATCGCTTGACCTGGAGTCGACTCCAACCCTCAGCCTCTTCCTCTATCCAACCAAGAGGAACGCTTCATGCCTGCATCCACCCGCTATACCGAAGGACTGGCCAAACTCGAGCAAATCGACGGTGAGGCTGGGCGAAAGGTCATCGACAGCCTGCAAGCCATTGCGCCGGATCTGGCCCGTTACGTCATCGAGTTTCCGTTTGGCGATATCTACCAGCGCCCTGGCCTCGACCTGCCACAGCGTGAGCTTGCGACAGTCGCGGCGCTAACGGCGCTGGGACATTGCCAGCCGCAATTAGCGGTGCATATCCACGGCGCATTGAACGTCGGCTGCACGCCAAAGCAGATCGTCGAGATAATCATCCAGATGGCGGTTTATGCCGGCTTTCCTGCAGCATTGAACGGTATGGCGACCGCCAAGGCGGTGTTTGCCGAGCGCGGGTTATTGCAAGGAATGGAGCCCGACGCCTGATCGCGTACGCATGGTGAATCCAGCCCACGGCAGATACCAACACGCGTCCACGGTGGGCTAAAGCCCACCCTACAGGGCAAGACACCGCAGGGGTCTGATACGTAGGGTGGGCTTCAGCCCACCAGAGCACCCTGTCTCGACTGCTGGCGGGCCGAAGCAAAAACGCCGCTCGTCCATCCGTTCGGCTTTCTGCGGGCAGATTGCCTCACAGCGCCACCGGGGCTGAATGCTAATCTGGCCCACTGCCCACCTTGCGCCTCGACCTGATGTCCACACACGCCAAACTCCTGCTCCGCCACCAGCGCCCTTTCATCAAGTTTTGGTTCGCCCGCGTGTTCACCGCCAGCGGCTTTCAGATGCTGGCGGTTGCCATCGGCTGGCACATGTACGAACTGACCGGCAGCGTGCTCGACCTCGGGCTGGTGGGCCTGGCCGAATTCTTTCCCCGGCTGCTGTTCATCCTCTGGACCGGACACGTCGCCGATCGCTTCGACAGAAGACGGGTCGCCGCGCTGTGTCAGGGCTTGCAGGGGCTGATCGCCCTGGCGCTGGTGCTTGGCGTCGGTGGACTCGGCGTGACACGGGAGATGATCTTCGTGCTGGCGTTTCTGCTCGGCACAGCACGTGCCTTTGAGGGCCCGGCGACCCAAGCGCTGTTGCCGAGCCTGGTGCCTGCCCAATTGTTTCCCGCGGCGGTCGCGGCTTCATCGTCGGCGATGCAGACAGCCACCATCGTCGCGCCCGCGCTCGGTGGCCTGTTGTTCGCCATCGGCCCTTTATGGGTCTATGGCCCGGTTGCGCTGCTCTTCGCTCTGGCCTGCAGTTTGATGCTGAGCCTGCCGAAACGCCCGGCGCCGCCAAAGCAGACCGGCCCGGCGATGGACAACCTGCTCGCTGGCATGCGCTTTATTCGCAGCCGACCGGACATCCTCGGCGCTATTTCCCTGGACATGTTTGCCGTTCTTCTCGGCGGCGCCACGGCGCTGTTGCCGGTGTTCGCCAAGGACATCCTGCTCACCGGCCCCTGGGGCCTTGGGCTGTTGCGCTCGGCGCCGGCGGTGGGTGCGCTGCTGATGTCGCTGTGGCTGGCGCGTTACCCGATCAACAAGCGAGTCGGGCGGGTCATGTTCGCGGCCGTCGGGGTGTTTGGCGTTGCGACCATTGCCTTCGGCCTGTCGACATCGTTCTGGCTGTCCATGGCCGTGCTGGTAGTGCTCGGCGCGGCGGACATGATCAGCATGGTGATTCGCGGCGCCTTCGTGCAGTTGGAGACGCCGGACGCAATGCGCGGCCGGGTCAGTGCAGTCAACGGTTTGTTCATTGGCGCGTCCAACCAGCTCGGTGAATTCGAGTCCGGCCTGACGGCTCACTGGTTCGGCACGGTACCGGCCGTGGTGATCGGCGGCGTCGGTACGCTGATCGTTACCGGCGTCTGGATGAGGCTGTTTCCGACGTTGGCCAATCGGGACCAGTTGCATCGGGATCTGGATTAACGTTGAAACGAGGCGGCGTAACGTAATCCCCACGCGCCCCGTTTCAGGGCGGGGTGTAGTGGGCTGAAGCCCACCCTACATACTCACCCTACCGGTCCACGCCACAACCTGAACCGCAGACCGTTGCGTGGGCCGCTTTAGCCCAACCCAAGAGCGCCGTGTCGCCAGAGAGGTGGGCTGAAGCCCACCCTACGGAACGCCAACGCCTACAACAGCTTATCCAGGGTGATCGGCAGGTCGCGTACGCGCTTGCCGGTTGCGTGAAAGATAGCGTTGGCCACCGCCGCGCCCACCCCGACAATGCCGATCTCGCCAACGCCCTTGGAGCCCAGCGCGTTGACGATCTCGTCTTTCTCCTCCACGAAGATGACGTCTATCTCGCCGATGTCGGCGTTCACCGGGACGTGGTATTCCGACAGGTTGTGGTTCATGTAACGACCCAGGTTGTGGTCGATCATGGTCTCCTCATGCAGCGCCTGGCCGATGCCCCACACCACGCCGCCGACAATCTGATTACCGGCCGTCTTGGGATTGACCACCCGCCCAGCCGCCACGGCGCTCACTGCCCGGCTCACTTTGACCGTGCCCAGGGTTTCGTCAACGCGTACTTCGATGAACACGGCCGAATGCGTGGCGGTCGAATAATCGTTGCGCTTTTCACCAGGTTTGACGCTCACCTCGGCCTCAAGCACACCGCTGACGGCAACCACGTCCTCGATATCCACGCTGCGCGCGGGCGAGGCCTTCAGCCGCATCTGACCGTCCACAAACTCCACATCGTCGAGCTTTGCCCCCGTGAATGGGGACACGGGCGACTGCTGGGCCGCATCGAGGATTTTCTGACGCAACCCGTCGCACGCTTGCTGTACCGCGCTGCCCACCGAAGAGACGGTCGCCGATCCGCCCTCTAACGGCGCCTGGGACAGGCTCGAATCACCCAGGCGAAACTCCACGCGATCCATCGGCAGCCCCATGGCGGCGGCGGCAATCTGAGTCATCACCGTGTAGGTGCCGGTGCCGATATCGGCCGTGGCGCTGCTCACCACCAACCGGCCATCAGGCTCCATGCACGCCTTGGCGCTGGCCGGCATCTGCATGGCTTCCCACACCCCCGTGGCCATGCCCCAGCCAATCAGCTGATTACCGTCGCGCATGGAACGTGGCGCCATCGAACGGCGAGACCAACCGAAGCGCTCGGCGCCCTGCTCGTAGCATTCGCGCAGCGCTTTGCTTGAGTACGGTTTGTCCTCGTTTTCGTTGCGCTCGGAGTAGTTGAGCAGGCGCAGCGCCAGCGGATCGACATTCGCCGCATAGGCTAATTCGTCCATCGCGCATTCTAGCGCATACACGCCGATGGTCGCGCCTGGCGCACGCATGTCGAGTGGGGTGTAGACGTCCAGGGGCACCAGTTGGTAATCCAGAGTCACGTTCGGGCACTGGTAGAGCATCCCCGACCATTCCACTTCATGCTCGGTAAAGTCCTCGAACGACGACGTTTGACCGATCGCCTGATGGGTCAGCGCTTGCAACTGTCCATTGGATGCGGCGCCGATCGAGAGGCGCTGCACGGTGCGTGGGCGGTAGCCAAAGGTGAACATCTGCTGGCGTTTGAGCGCAACGCGAACCGAGCGCTTGAGCTTAAGTGCTGCCATCACGGCCAGCGGCAGCTGGTATTGCGGACGTAGGCCGGAGCCAAAAGCACCGCCGACGAAGGGCGACAGGATGCGGATCTTGCCCTTCATGCCAAACACCTCTTCGAGGTAGCGCATGCAGTTCTGCACACCCTGGGTCTTGTCGTAAATTTCCAGGTTGCCTTCTGGCAAGTAATGAACCGTCGACGCGTGAGGCTCCATCGGGTTGTGATGTTCGACGGGTGTGGTGTACTCGAGATGGAGCTTGACCGGAGCACTGTGTAACGCGCTATCCGCATCACCACGGGGTGGCGGCAGCTCGGCCGGTGCCTTGTGCATGGTTTCCAGTTCGCTGAGCAGGTCGGTCCGATGGGGCTCAGCCGCATACTCCACCTTCAACAGACTCCCGGCGTACCGGGCCAGCTCAAGGTTATCTGCGACGACCAGTGCGACGGGCTGGCCGCTGTAGAGGATGCGGTCGTTGAACAGCGGGCGGAACGGCGAACCATCGGCAGCATCGTCGTCCTCGTAGGGCTCGTCGTAGCTGGCGACGGGCGGGCGATTCTGGTGAGTCAGCACCAGCGCTACGCCCGGCACCGCCTCGGCGGCGCTGGCATCGATGTTCACGATCCGACCACGCGCGATGCTGCTGTTCACCACGCTGCCATAGAGCAGGCCGGGGAGGTCGAACTCAGCCGCGTAATGCGCCTGGCCTGTGACTTTCAGGGGGCCGTCGACGCGGTCGAGGGGTTGGCCAAACGGGGAAGAGACGGGCTTCATTGGGCGGCTCCTTTGGCGGCGTCGGTCAGCGCACGAACGATGGCGCGCCGGCCCAGTTCGATCTTGAAGGTGTTGTGTTCGAAGCCACTGGCACCATGAAGCAGGCTGTCTGCCGCGGCGGTGAAGGCGGCCTCGTCAGCCGTCTTGCCAACCAGCACCGCCTCTGCCTCGCGCGTGCGCCAGGGTTTGTGCGCCACGCCGCCCATCGCAATCCGGGCGTTAGCGATGCGGTCGCCATCCATTTCCAACGCCGCCGCCACAGACACCAGGGCGAAGGCATACGAGGCGCGATCACGCAGCTTGAGGTAGCTGCTGTGGGCGGAGAAATTCTGCGCGGGCAGCTCAACCGCGGTAATCAGCTCGCCGTCGCTCAGCGTGTTGTCACGCTCGGGCGTATCGCCAGGCAACCGGTGGAAGTCAGCGAAATCAATGCGACGCTCACCCTGAGGCCCCTGCACGTGTACCACGGCTTCCAGCGCCGCCAGCGCTACGCACATGTCCGACGGATGCACAGCAATGCAGGCATCGCTGTGGCCGAGGATGGCGTGAATGCGGTTCAGGCCGTCACGTGCGGGGCAGCCACTGCCTGGCTCGCGTTTGTTGCAAGGTGTGGTGCTGTCGTAAAAGTAATAGCAGCGCGTACGCTGGAGCAGGTTGCCACCGGTGCTCGCCATGTTGCGCAACTGCGGCGAGGCGCCCGCAAGAATCGCCTGAGACAGCAAGGGGTAGCGCCGCTGCACCAGCGGGTGCCAGGCCAGATCGGAATTACTCACCAGCGCACCGATGCGCAACCCGCCGTCAGGCGTTTGTTCGATATCGGACATCGGCAGACGGGTGATATCGATCAGCTGCTCGGGACGTGTGACGTTTTCCTTCATCAGATCGAGCAGGTTGGTGCCACCGGCGATATAACGGCTGTTCGGTCGGAACAGACCAATCGCTTCGTCGATACCGCTTGGGCGTGCATAACTGAACGGATTCATGGCTTGACCTCCCGCACGGCAGTGAGGCGATCGCGGGTTTGCGGCATGGCTTCTTCTATCGCCGCGAGAATGTTCGGGTAGGCGCCGCAGCGGCACACATTGCCGCTCATCTGCTCGCGCAGTTCGTCGCGGGTCTGTGCGTGGCCTTCGCTAACCAGGCCCACCGCCGAGCAGATCTGTCCCGGCGTGCAGTAGCCGCACTGAAAGGCATCGTGGCTGACGAAGGCAGCCTGCATCGGGTGCAGCTCCCCGCCGTTCGCCAATCCTTCGATGGTGGTCAACGTGGCGCCGTCGTGCATCACCACCAGCGTCAGGCAGCTGTTGATCCGCTTGCCGTTGAGCAGCACCGTGCATGCGCCGCACTGGCCGTGGTCGCAGCCCTTCTTCGTGCCGGTCAGGTGCAGTTGTTCACGCAGCAGATCAAGCAGCGTCGTCCAGGGATAGACCTCGACTTCACGGTGCTCGCCGTTCAATTGAAGGGTGATGGAACAGGCGGCAATCCCACCTGCAGCGGTAGACGTTTCGCTCATGGCAGCCTCACGGTTTGGGGGCTTCGGCTGCCTGTTCTGTGCAGGATCGCCGAAAAGCTCAGGCATTTGATGCGCTTTCCGTGCGCCTACGGGTACGACTGCCAGGGCGGAAAAAACGTTCAGCCGGCGAGCTGGAAAGCGCCGAGCAATGTGTGCCTTCGCCCATCTACCCCACCCTGAATCCACCGAGCGGTGACGGCAGCAGGCCGGTCTCAGGCGTCTCGGCGGTCCTCGGGTCGGTCGATGTCCTGCAGCACGCCGAGATCATCGACCTCGACTTCGATGACAGCGCCCGCGGCGAAAAGCGCTTGCGCACCACGATCACCGTCGAGTGCCATTACCTGCCGACGATAGCGGCTGCCGATGCCACGCGGGTGACCGAGCTGCCCCGCATGGCGCGGCAATACCAGTCGCTCCTGCTCGATTTCAGCCGCAATGCGACGGAAGGTTTCGCGGCGGATATAGGGCATGTCCCCAAGCGCGACCAGCCAGCCCCGCTCGGCCGGATACTGCGCAATGGCCTGCGCCAGACTGTGACCCAGGCCGTTGCTGCGCACCGTGAACACCTCGGCACCGAACGATCCGGCCCGCTGATCAAGCCACGCGCACAGCGCAAGATTGTCTTCGCGGGCGACCACCACCAGTCGCTCGGTGATACCCGTCAGCGACTCCAGCGTCGCTGCCAGCACGCCGGGGGCAGCAGGCGTATTACGGCTGGGTACGAGCAATTTGTCTTGATCGACAAGCTCGCGGTAGCGGCTGCCCTGTCCGGCTGCCAGCACCAGCGTGCACAGCCCCATGATTGGCTCAGGCATGAATAGACTCCATTTGCGGTGGTCCCGCCTCAGCCGTGGCCTCACCGACCTGTCAGGCGAAGCCACGGCTGGATCGATTGAACATCGCATCCTCGAAAACCGTGTACAGACACATGCGCGTGACGCATCGATGGCTCTTTGGACAGGCGCCAGCCGCAGAGGTGGCAGAGCCCAACGAAGCAGAACCGGCGGGTCACTCTAATCACATTCAACCGGCTGGAACGACGGTGTAAGATGCGCCGCTTTTGCGGGCATCGCCCGGATAAGCTTTGCTGTAACGAGCAAGTCGTCCAGAGAGACAACCCCAACGCATCATCGACCGGCAAGAAGAGGAATCACCATGCTGGAGAAGCTGTTCCAACTCAAAGCGCACAACACCACGCTGCGCACCGAGGTCCTCGCCGGTCTCACCACCTTCCTGACGATGGCCTACATCCTTTTCGTCAACCCGAGCATCCTGGCCGAGACGGGCATGGATCACGGTGCAGTGTTCGTCGCCACGTGCCTGGCGGCTGCCATCGGCTCGGCGATCATGGGCCTGGTTGCCAACTACCCGATCGCCCTCGCGCCGGGCATGGGCCTGAACGCCTTCTTCACCTATACCGTGGTGCTGACCATGGGTTACACCTGGCAGACCGCGCTGGGTGCGGTGTTCCTGTCGGGTGCGATCTTCTTCCTGCTGTCGATCTTCAAGATCCGTGAGTGGATCATTCACAGCATCCCGCTGGCGCTGCGTTCGGGCATTGCGGCGGGTATCGGCCTGTTCCTGGCGATCATCGCGCTGAAAAATGCCGGCATCGTCGTCGACAACCCGGCCACGCTGGTTGGCCTCGGTGACCTGACCGCCGGCGGCCCGCTGTTGGCCTGCCTCGGCTTTTTCCTGATCGCCGCGTTGGCCTATCGCAAGATCACCGGCGCGGTGATGATCGGCATCCTCGTCGTCACCGTACTGTCGATCATCCTCGGTCTCTCGGAGCTCAACGGCGTGGTGTCGATGCCGCCGTCGCTGGTGCCGACCTTCATGCAGCTGGACATCATGGGTGCGCTGGACATCGGCCTGCTCAGCGTGATTTTCGCCTTCCTGTTCGTCGACCTGTTCGACACCTCCGGCACCCTCATTGGCGTGGCGCAGAAAGCCAACCTGCTGGACAAGGACGGTCGCATGCCACGCCTGGGCCGCGCGCTCTTGGCCGACAGCACCGCGACCATGGCCGGCGCCGCCCTCGGCACCTCGACCACCACCAGCTATATCGAATCCGCCGCCGGCATCAGTGCCGGTGGCCGCACCGGTCTGACTGCTTGCGTGGTCGCCCTGCTGTTCCTGCTCAGCCTGTTCTTCGCCCCACTGGCCGGTGCCGTGCCGGCCTACGCCACCGCACCGGCGCTGCTGTTCGTCGCCGTGCTGATGATGAGCAGCCTCGCCAATATCGACTGGGAAGACCTTACGGTCGCCGCACCGGTGGCCATCGCCGCGCTGGCCATGCCGCTGACCTTCTCCATCGCCAACGGCATCGCCTTCGGCTTCATTGCCTGGACCGCGATCAAGCTGCTCGCCGGTCGCTGGCGTGAGCTGAGCCCGGCGATGTGGGTCCTGTCGATCCTGTTCGTGATCAAACTGGGCTGGTTTGCTGGCTGAAGTACCGGTGATGTTGGTGGGCTGAAGCCCACCCTACGGCACCGAAACGGAGCGTTGCCGGCCCTTCCGCCGAGTTCAGGACCATCGTAGGGTGGGCTTCAGCCCACCAAAACAGCCCACCAAAACAGCCCGGAACAGGACCTGAGCGGTCCTGACAACCCGAGCTGACGGCCGTACAATCCGCGCCCTCCGGTTGCGTAGGGTGGATGACGCTTTTTCATCCACCTTTCATACGGCGACGGTGGATGGATGAAGCGCCAGCTGCGCGCCCCGATTCACCCTACGATCTACCTACCATTCCAAGAGTCTTCATGAGCGCTCCGCAATTCGACCCCGCCACTTACGACGCCCAACTCGCCGAGAAAGCCGCGCGGCTGGTGGAACTGCTGGCGCCCTTCGACGCACCCGCGCCAGAAGTCTTCGACTCGCCACGTGAACACTACCGGCTTCGCACCGAGTTCCGCCTGTGGCGCGAGGACGGCCAGCGCCATTACGCGATGTTCGAGCAGGGCGACAAGCACACGCCGATCCTGATCGACGAATTCCCCATCGCCAGCCGCCGCATCAACGACCTGATGCCGCAGCTCAAGGCCGCCTGGAAGGCCAGCGAGACCCTGAGCTTCAAGCTGTTCCAGGTCGAGTTCCTGACCACGCTCTCCGGCGATGCGCTGATCACCCTCGCCTACCATCGTCCGCTGGACGACGCCTGGCAGCAGGAGGCGGAAACGCTTGCCGCGACCCTGGGCGCAAGCATCGTCGGCCGTTCCAAAGGCAAGCGCATCGTCATTGGTCGCGACTACGTGACCGAGCAGCTGACCGTTGCCGGCCGCACCTTCAGCTACCGACAACCCGAAGGTGCCTTCACCCAGCCCAACGGCGAGGTGTGCCAGAAGATGCTGAACTGGGCGTATGACGTGCTTGGCGAGCGCACCGACGACCTACTCGAACTCTATTGCGGCAACGGCAACTTCACCCTGCCGTTGGCAACCCGTGTGCCCAAGGTGCTTGCAACCGAGATCAGTAAATCCTCGGTCAATGCCGCGCTGGCCAACCTGGCCGACAACGGCATCGACAATGTCAGCCTGGTTCGCCTGTCCGCCGAGGAGCTGACCCAGGCACTGAACGAAGTGCGCCCGTTCCGCCGCCTGGCCGGCATCGATCTGAAGAGTTACGCCTTCGGCAGCGTTTTCGTCGACCCGCCGCGCGCCGGCATGGACCCGGACACCTGCGAGCTGACCCGCCGTTTCGAGCGCATCCTCTACATTTCCTGCAACCCGGAAACTCTCGCGGCGAACATCGCCCAGCTGCACGACACCCATTGCATCGAGCGCTGCGCCCTGTTCGACCAGTTCCCCTACACCCACCACATGGAATCCGGAGTGTTGTTGGTGCGGCGCTGAGCCTAGGCTGAGCGCCTTGCGGGGAATGACCGCAGCTGACGGGCCTCCTCTGCAGCTGCATCTGGGTCTCAGTCAGTCTGACCGCCACGGGCTTCGAAGGCAGTCACCGCATTAATACTCGACCTGTAACTCGGCGCTACTCGGCGTAGCCTGACAGGCAAGCACCCAGCCCTGACGGACCTGCCCTTCGCTCAGCGCCTGGTTGCTGTGCATGCTCACACTGCCGGACACCACCCGGCACCTGCAGACCGCGCAAACGCCCGAGCGGCAAGCGTTAGGCGGCTGCAGACCGGCATGCTCCATTGCATCGAGCAACACTTCACCTGCGGCCACATCGAGCTCATGACGCTGGCCTGCGAGTGTCACGTGCAGGCGGCTACCGCGCGCCGTGCGCGGCGCCACCGGCGGCTCGGCAGAGAAGCGTTCCAGATGGATCAGCGGTGCGTCGACACCATGCTCGCCAAGGGCGGCGGATACGGTTTCCATAAACGGCTTCGGTCCGCAGACGAAGGACTCGGCAGCGGGCCAGCCGGCGATCTTATCGCCAATGGCCTGACTGCTCGGTATGCCCTGTTCCGCATCAAGCCAGATGCGCAGCTGCAGCCGCTCGGGGTAGCGCTGACAGAACTCGGCCAGTTCCTCGGCGAAGATCAGCGAAGCGGCATCGCGGCTTGCATAGAACAGAAAGACCCGCCCGCGGCCCTGACACAGCACCGCCTCAAGGATCGAACGCAGCGGCGTGATACCGCTACCGGCACCCAGCAGCAGGACATCCGCATCCAGACTTTCCGGGAAGAACTGCCCGGCCGGTCGCAGCAGCTCGATGTCATCACCGGCCTGCAGATGATCGAGCAACCAGTTCGAGGCGCGCCCCCCGGCGACCCGCTTGACGGTGATGCGCAGCAGCCCGTCCTCACGCAGCGGTTGCGACAGCGAATAGCAGCGCAGCAGCGGCGGCTCGGCACAGGGCACCTTTAGTGTGACGAACTGCCCCGGCCGCGCGGCAAAGCCTGCGCGCTGGCCAGCCGGCACCTGCAGGCTGAACGAACAGGTTTCGGCGGTTTCATCCTGCCGGGAAACAATACGCAGACGGGTGAACTCGCCTGCGATGGGTGCGGGTGCGACGGGCGTGGGTGCAGCCAACGCCGTGTTCGGGCATCGAGCTGGTCCTGCCGGAGTCGTGCCGCGCAGGATCGGCCATACCATTTTGCGGCGGAACAGCAGCACGTAGCCGATGTGCAGACCGATCAGCCACAGCCCAAGGTTGGCCAACAACTCGTGCACCTCTTCGGCATCGCCGATCCAGCCGACGAAATCGATGTCGCTGGCAGCGCCAAACACGGCTGGCCCAACGCCCGGCAGGGCAGCCAGCACATCGCCGTTATCGACCATGCCTAGACCGACCAGACTGGCCAGCGCGAAGCTCGCCAGCGCACCGGCGGTCAGCCACTTGCCGATTGCCGACAGACCCGGCTTGCGCCGCTGCCCCTTCGGCGGCAGCAGCGCTGGAAAACCGCGCAGGCGCAGCGGCACGATCAGCAGGCGCCACACCAGCAATATCACCAGGCCATAGCCCAGCCAGATATGCAGCAGCTCAGCGTCGTCACCGCTCAGATAAACACCAAGGAAGAAACCGGCCAGCAGCCAGTGAAACAGGCGAAAGCGATTGAAGGCAGCCACGGTGGCGATCCTCGATGGATGGAATGCCTTCCTTGTAAGCCCCTCAGCTGAAGCGAAGCTGAATGCGATCACTTGGCCATATTCAGCTTCACGTAAGGCTTCCCGGCCTAGGCTGCGCTTATTCATCCTGGAGAGCGCACCATGAAAGCCCACCTTGTCGTCCTCGCCTGTTGCCTGAGCCTGCCGGCGCTGGCCGAAACCGAACACCCTCTGCTGGCCGGGTACGCTGCGCAGGCGCGCCAGCAGGACGCGAGCTTCGCCGGTTTTTCCGCCGAGCGCGGCAAGGCGCTGTACTTCGCCGAGGAACAGCGCAACGGCAAGACCATGAGCTGCACCACCTGTCACACCGCCGACCCGCGCGAACCGGGCAAGACACCGGCCCACCGCAACGTTGACCCGCTGGCGCCGGCAGCCAATCCGAAGCGCTTCACCGACCTGAAAAAAGTCGAGAAGTGGTTCCGCCGCAACTGCGACGACGTCTTTGCACGCGAATGCACGGCGCAGGAAAAAGGCGACTTCATCAGCTGGATCGACAGCATCAAATAGGAGCCCGCCATGAAGATCGCATCCATCGTTGCCGCTACCGGGCTGACCACCGCCCTGGCCCTGACCGGCCTCAGTCTCGCCGATGACGACGACCACGACCGCCAGCGCTACAAGCGGCCCAAGCGTCTAGTAGCGCCGAGCGACGCACCACTGGTATGGAAGGAAGAATGCGCCGCCTGCCACATGCTCTACGTGCCAGGCCTGCTGCCTGCCGATGCCTGGCGTCAGCAGATGCAGACCCTCGACGAGCACTACGGCAGCAACGCCACCCTGGACCCTGAGCAGGAGCGTGAAATTCTCGACTTCCTGCTGCGCGCCTCGTCGGTCAACCGCCTGCCAGTGGAACCATCGCCGACTGCCGGCGAGCCGCCGCGCATTAGCCAGACTCGCTGGTTCGAGCATAAGCACGATGAGGTCAGCGAAGCCAAGTTCGCCCGGGAATCAGTGGGTGGTCGCGCCAACTGCGTGGCCTGCCATCGCGACGCTGAACGCGGCGATTTCGATGACGACCGGGTGAGGATTCCGCGCTGAACGATAATGGTGGGAACATTTCGTCATCCGTTACGTTATACCCCTGCAGCAACACGGCCCGCGGCCGTGTCTGTGGTCAACCTCAATCGAGCGGTCGATGAACGAGAGTGAACAGGATTTCATCCAGCAAGCCGCGCGCGGTGATCGCCAGGCCTTCGGTGCGCTGGTGCGCACGCATCAGGCGCGCGTCTTCCACTTCATCCGGCGCCTGCTCGGCAGCGCCGACGAGGCCGCCGATCTGACGCAGGAAACCTTCATCCGCGCCTACCAGGCGCTGCCCAGGTGGCGCCCGGAGGCACGCTTCCAGACCTGGCTACTGCAGATCGCGCGCAATGCCGCGCTGGATACGCTGCGCCAGCGGCGGCACTACGTCGACCTGGCGCCGGACGAACAGGCCGAGCCGGTCGATCCCGCGCCGTCGCCGCTGCGCCGTCTGCAGAGTGCGCGTGACCTGGCGTTGCTGGAACAACTGCTGGCCCGCCTGCCCCATGAACAGCGGGAGATTCTTCTGCTGCGCGAGGTGGAAGGGCTGGCCTACGACGAACTTGCCGCCACGCTGCAAATCAACACCGGCACCGTCAAGTCGCGCCTGGCGCGTGCACGCCAGGCACTGTTACACGGCTATCGTCAGGCCAACGGAGGTACCCTCGATGACTGAGCACCTGGACATGGCGACCCTGTCTGCCTACCTCGACGATGAACTCACCGCCGCCGACCAGAGCCACGCTTGCGCCCACCTGGCGGTTTGCCCGCAATGCCGCGGCACGCTGGCCGACCTCGACAAGCTCAGCCAGGACTTGCGCGCGCTGGCCTGCCCGGCGCTGCCGGCCGAGCTGCAGGCACGTCTGCAGCGGCCCTTCCGGCAGCCGCCCGAACGTACATGGTGGTCGCGTCATTGGGCCCAGACCGTCGGCGCTGCGGCGTCGATCCTGCTCGGCCTGCTGATCGGCAGCGCGCTACCCGGCCAGCCGTCGAGCGCCTCACCCAGCCACAACCTGCTCGCCGTCCTCGGCAACGCCCCACCCGGGGCACTCTGTGCGCGCCCCGAATTCTGTTACCTGAAGGTCAACCTGAAATGAGCCAAGCCAGCCTACGCAATGCCCTGTTCCTGTCCGTGCTGGTCAACGTCGGCGTGCTCGCCGCCGCTGGCTGGCAAAAACTCAGCCACGACGGCCTACCGATGCCCTCCGGCGCGCCGACCGAACTCTCCCGCGAGCTGCAACTCAGCGCCAGCCAGCTGCAACGCTGGCACGACGCCGAGGCGCCGTTTCTGGCCTATCTACACAGCTCCAACGCCAGCCTCGCCGAACACCGTAATCGGTTGATCGAAGCGATCTTCGCCGAGCAGGTGGATCGCACGGTGATCAACGCCGAGCAGGCGAAGATCGCCGAACTGCAGAACGAACAGCAGCGTCTGCTTATCGATCAGCTGCTGCTGGAACGCGAGATCCTCGAACCGCAGCAGCGCGCGCGGCTCGCCCAGGTGCTCACGCAGCAGTCGTTCGGCGCCGGCAGCATCGAGCAACTGCACCGCAAATGACAGATTGCATGGCGCGATGGAACAAACCCGTCGCGCCTGCGTTAGAACATCAGAAGCCGCACTTCGGCGGCTCGCTTAACGGAGTTCTAGCCATGAGCCGTACATTCCAAGCCCTTTCCCTCGCCGTCATTCTCGTCAGCACCCTGGGCCATGCCGGCGCCACCCTCGCCGCCACCGGCCATGAGCACGGCCACAGCGAAGGCGCGCAGGCGCTGCAGCTCGATGCCGGCAAACGCTGGGCCACCGACGCGCCGCTGCGCCAGGCGATGGGCATTATCAACGACGACATGCGCCAGGCGCTGCCGGCGATCCACGAGAACCGCCTGCCGGCCGCACGCTACGGCGAACTGGCCGAGGTGGTGCGCAGCCAGGCCGCCTACATGGTGGAGAACTGCGAGCTGAGCGCCGATGCCGATGCCCAGCTGCACCTGATCATCGCCCAGCTGCTCAGCGGCGCCGACGCCATGAGCAGCGAAGCGAGCGCCCAGCGCGACGGTGCGGTGACCGTGGTCGGTGCGCTGGACAATTACGCCACCTACTTCGTCGACGACGGCTTCAAGCCGCTGGAACATTGACCGCCCACCACGCTCAGCCCTTATCCGGGCGCGCCGACGCGCCCACGCCGACAGTAAGCGGCGCAGCGGCAGCGCGCGGTTCTTTCTCACGCGCACCGCTGCGGTTGGCCAGCAAGCTGGCAGTCGCGGTCTGCAGGTAGGCTTCGAGCTGGCGCTGCAACTGCGCTGCCTCGGCATCCGGCGCGAGGCGTTCGCCCTGCGGGTTGGCCCCCAGGCGATAGCGATACAGGCGCGCCGCTTGCTCCTTGGGCTGTACCAGCACGCGGTCACCGCGAATCATCGCCACCGTCTGGTCGCTGCCCGAGGGTTTGATGATGCCGAAGCCCGGATCATCCACCGCCAGGCTGAGCAGATCGCGACCCCAGCACTGGTGTCGAACCTCACCGCCGAGGCGGCCCATGATCGTCGGCACCACGTCGACCTGGGTACCCACTACATCACGGCGGCTGCCGAAGCGCTCGCTGATACCCGGCGCGATCAGCAGCAGCGGTACGTTGAAGCGGAACAGGTCCATCTCGGTCACCTCCTCCGGCACCCCGAAGCCGTGATCACCGACTACCACGAACAGCGTCTGCTTGAACCAGGGCTGGTCACGCACCTGATCGAAGAACTGGCCGAGCGCCCAATCCGAATAGCGCATCGCGGTTAGGTGCTGATCCAGCGCGCCATGCCCCTCGACGGCGGCAATCGGCAACTGCTCCGGCAGCGCATAGGGCGTGTGATTGGACAGCGTCTGCAACAGCGCATAGAACGGCTTGCTGCGGTCCAGCTGCGCTAGCTCCTCGGCAGCGCGGGTGAACATGTCCTGATCGGAAACGCCCCAGGTCGGGTCGGCGACGACCGGGTCGACGTAGTCGCCGCGGCCGATAAAGCGGGTCATGCCCTGATTGCTGAAGAAGCCGGCCTGGTTGTCCCAGGCGAAATCACCGTTGTAGACGTAGAGGTCGTTGAACGCCCGTGTGCTGAGCAACTGTGGCAACCCGGAGAAGCGGTTGCCGCCTTCCGGCGTCTGCATCAGGTACTCGAAGCCCGGCAGGTTGGGGAAGCAGGCCATGCTGGCGAACATGCCCTGGTGGGTGTGGGTGCCGTTGGCGAAGAAGCGCTCGAACAGCAGCCCCTCGCCGGCCAGGCGGTCAAAATTCGGCGTGATGCCTTCCCCGCTGCCCAGCGCGCCGACGAAGCGCCCGGCGAAGCTTTCCATCAGGATCACCACCACGTTGCGCACCGGCAGCTGCCCGTCCGCCGGCGGACGGAAATCACGGCGTACCGGCGCCAGTTCGGCATCCACCAGTTGATCGTTGCCGGTCAGTAGCAGCTCGCGGGTGATCGCCTGCGCCTGCTCGGCCGGCAGCGTCGCCTTCCAGCTGTTGTCGCGGTGGCTGGAAAAGCGGTTTTTCGCCGCGTCATACAGCGACAGTGTCGCGTTCAGGCCGAGGTGATTGGCGAACATCGACTCGGTAGTAAAGGCATCGCCCCAACGCAGCGGCGGTCCCTGGCGCAGCGTGCCGCGGGCAGCCACCACGCAGACCAGTATCAGCACGCCGAATACCGCCGCACGGGTATACCAGGCCGAGCCGCGGCGGCGCGCGCCGGTCTCGCGCACAGCCGGCGCGCCACGGGTCAGCCGCTCCAGCCAGCCGAACAGGGCGTACATCGCCGCGCTCGCCACACCCCAGCTCGCCAGCAGTTGCAGTACCGGGAAGCCGTGCCAGAGCATGCTCAGCACCGTCGCCGGGTCTTCCTGCAGGTACTGGAACACCAGACTGTTCAGGCGCTGATGGAACTCGCGATAGAAGTTCAGCTCGATCAGCCCGAGCAGGATCGTCAGGCTGGCACACACACTCAACCACAGCCGCAGCAGGCCCCGGGCGGCCATCATGCGCATGCTCAGCACGCCGAGCAGCAGTGGCAGCAGGATGTACACCGTTACCCGCAGGTCGAAGCGCAGGCCGTTGCCGAACGCCTCGACGAAGCTGGCAAGCGGCGTGCTGCCGATCAGTTCGCGGTTGAACAGCAGCAAGCCCAGCCGCAGCAGCGCAAACAGCGCCAGCAGGGCCAGCGCACTGGCGAACGTGAAGCGCAGGTGCGCGGCCAGGCAATTGAAGCCGGACGCCGGGCGCTCTCGAGCAGGGCGTCGCAAAGAGGAAAGCATGGGTACGTCCTTCAGGGGATGAGGATCACCGCCCAGACCAGACCGATCAGGCACAGCGCCAGCAATTGCGCGGCGCTGCCCATGTCCTTGGCCTGTTTGGCGAGCGGATGCAGTTCGAAAGAGATGCGGTCGACCGTCGCCTCGATGGCCGAGTTGAGCAGTTCGACGATCAGGCCGAGAAACACCACGGCAATCAGCACGGCGCGCTCGACGCGGCTGACGTCGAACAGAAACGCCAAGGGAATCAGCAGCAGATTCAGCAGCACCAGCTGGCGAAACGCCGCTTCGCCTCTATAAGCGGCCTTGAGACCTGCAGCCGAATAGCCGGACGCGTACCAGATGCGCGCCAGTCCGCTGCGCCCCTTCAGCGCCGCACCGTCGGCCGGCACGTCGACGCTGGCCACGGCATCGGTAGCCGCGCAGGTCGGCTCAGATGACATCGCAGCGCAACTCGCTGAAGGTGCGGTGGGCGGCCAGCAATCGTTGCCAGTCCTGTTCCGGCATGGCCTGGCGATGACGCTTGAGCTGGCGCAGGTCATGCCGTGCCGCGGCGCTGCGCCGCAAACGGCGACGACTCTTTTCCAGATCGAGCAGCGCGACTTCGACGCTGGCCGCGTCACCTTCACCCTGAACCCTGATGAAGATGTGCTTGGGGTAGCAGCAGCCATGCTGCCAGCGTGCCTGATGAATGCGCGCCAGGGTGATCCCGACCGCCGCTAGCATGCGCTCCTGTACCGTCGGGCCGAAGCGCCCCCCCAAGTCCTGTTGATACCAGTCCTCCAGGCTGACGAAGCCTTCCAGCTCCGCCGTCACCAGCAGCGCCTGCCACTGGCCGGCCTGTTGTCGCGTGCCGCAGTAGACCAGTTCCGGCACCTGCACGCCGAGCCGGGCGAATGCTTGCAGCGCCTGCAATTCGCGCAGCACCGTGGGCCGGCCGAACGGATGCAGCAGCGAGCGATACAGGTGGCCAATCTGCCGTTTGCAGTACAGCAGCGGCTGCTGCGGATCGCGCAGCCGTATCCGTTGCACACCGCTTTCGCCGGCGCGGCGCTGGTTAGGTTCCTCGACCCATTCGCCCTGGGTGTTCCACCAGCGCTGGAAGGTGCTGGTACGCGCTTCGCGGGCCGGCAGTACGAGTGGTCGGCTCATGTTCAGCCCCGCTTGCGCAGCACGTAGACCCGCCACATGGCGTAGCCCGGGAGAAAGTCATTACGGTCGAGGATGTCGAAGCCGGCCTCGGCGAACTCCGCCTCGATCACCGAACGGGCGACGACGAAGCGGTTCTGGTTGTCCTTCGCCGGCCGGCGGCGCTCCAGGCGCTTGCGCTTCCAGGCCTTGTAGTTGCCATCGACCCACAGCGAGACGATCAGCGTGTCACGGGTGACGCGGTGGAACTCACGCAGCATCGCCAGCCGGTGCTCAGGGTCGGCGATGTGGTGCAGTAGGCGCATGCAGAAGATGTTGTCTACCGCGTTGTCACCCATGTCGATGGCGAAGGCGGAGGTCTGAAAGGTCTCGACCCGCTTGAGCACTTCCAGCGAATGCGCCGATTCGGCGATCGCCAGCATGTCGGCGGAGTTGTCGGCGGCAAAGATCATCCGGCTTGGGTGCTCGGCCAGCAGCGGCCAGAAGCGCCCGGCGCCGCACGGCAGGTCCAGCACCAGATCAGGATCGCCGGCGATCTTCAGTGCGCGGCGCGCCATCTGCTCGTCACGCCAGTGCGACAGCCGCCGGGCCAGGCCATCCTGATGCTTGTGCAGGTATTCGTAGGCGTGCTGGCGATCGTACTTGCGCGAGAACTCCAGTTCGATAGGGCTCGATGTCGTCATGGCGGGCATTCCGGTTGGAAACGGAACGCCAAACTAACCAAGCAGACATCAAGGGCACGTCAACGGGATGTGAAAAAAACATCAAACCGCGCCGTCATGAAAGCGCACCTGAAAACAGCTGCCCTGCGGTTGCCGCGGCACCACACCTACCTGCCAGCCCTGGTGCGCGCAGATCCGCTTGACCAGCGACAACCCCAGCCCCAGCCCTTCGCCGCGCCCCTCGGCACCCCGCACGAACGGCTGGAACATGCGCTCCTGCTCCGCCAGGGGAATGCCCACGCCGCTGTCCTCGACGCGAAAGCCACCTTCGTCGAGGACCAGCCGCACCGTGCCGCGGTCGGTGTAATGCAGTGCGTTGCGCAGCAGGTTAGACATCACCGTGCCGAGCAGGGTGTGGTTGTAGACGCCGCGGTCCTCGCCCTCCTCCAGCAGCTCGAAGGCCAGGCCCTTCTCCGCCAGCAACGGTGCCCAGCGCTCGCTCTGCTCGGTCGCCACGCTCCGCAAGCTGGCGTCGCCGGCCAAGGACGTCTGTTGCGGACGCGCCCGCGCCAGCATCAGGAAGGTTTCCACCAGCTCGTGCATTTCCCGCGCGGCGCGCTGGATGCGCGCCAGCGGTCGCTGCGCAGCTGGCGACAGCTCGGCCTGCTGCTCGAGCAGCTCGCAGGCGCCGAGCACCACCATCAACGGGGTGCGCAGTTCATGGCTGACATCGGCGGTGAATAGCCGCTCGCGCTCCAGGGTCTGGCGCAGCTGGCCGAGGGTGCTGTCGAACGCCGCGGCCAGATGGCCGACCTCGTCATCGGGATACTGCAGGGCCAGCGGCGGCGCCAGCGGATGCAGCTGGTCGCGGTGGCGCACCTGGTTGGCCAGGCGACTGACCGGCGCCAACACCCGGTTGGCCATCAGCCGCCCCAGCGCCCAGGCGCCGAGCACGCTGAGCAGAAAGCCGGCCAGCACGACGTTGAACAGCGCATCTTCACGGGCCTCGAACTCGTGCTGCTCCTGCACCAGCACGTAGCGGTCAGCGCCGACATTACGCACATAGACGTAGTAGGCATCGTCACCGCGAACCAGCTCGGTGAACCCCTCGCCGAGCCCGGCAAACGCCTTTGGCATCGGGTGCTCGGGCAGATGCGAGGCGAAGAAGTGGGTGCTGGTATCCAGCTGCGGTGCCCGTCCCTTTGGCAGGTCCTCGTTGAGCACGATGTCCAGGTCGCGACTCAGCTCCTCGGTGACCAGCTGCTCTTCGATGAAGTGCACGACGCCGACGATGCCGAGGGCGAACGCACCGCTCACCACCAGCGTCATCAGCGTGAAGGCGATGACGATCCGCCGCGCCAGCGGCTGCTTAGCGAGCATCGCAGTCCTCCGCCAGGCGGAAACCAAGGCCGTGCACGGTATGCAGCAACGGCTTGGCGAACGGCTTGTCGAGCACCTGGCGCAACTGGTGGATATGGCTGCGCAACGCATCGCTGTCCGGCACGTGATCACCCCAGACGGCATCTTCCAGCGCTTCGCGGCGCACCACCGCCGGGCTGCGCTGCATGAGGATCGCTAGCAGCTTGTGGCCGATAGGGTTGAGGCGAATCGGCTGGCCACCACGACTGGCTTCCAGGGTGTCCAGGTCGTAGCAGAGATTGGCCACCTGCAGCTGCCGGCGACGCGATCCATGGCAGCGACGCAGGATCGCCTCGATACGGGCAACCAGCTCGGACAGCGCGAAGGGCTTGATCAGATAGTCGTCGGCACCGGCCTGCAGCCCCTTGATGCGGTCAGGCAGCGCATCGCGGGCGGTGAGCATGATGATCGGCGTGTTGCGCCCAGCATCGTCACGCAAACGCTTGCACACCTGCAGGCCGTCGATGCCCGGCAGCATCAGGTCCAGCACGATCAGGTCGTAGTCCTGCGTGGCGGCGAGGTGCAGACCGCTGAGGCCATCCTGCGCGCAGTCGACCACGTAGCCCTTGAGCGCGAGGTAATCCAGCACGTTGGCAAGAATGTCACGGTTGTCTTCGATGACCAGGATGCGCATCGCTGGGGTACTCGCTAGAAGTTTCGGAACGGCAGACGCTGCTTATTACGCCTGCGCGCGGCGCAGAACATAGCCGAGACGATGTGAAAAAAACGTCGCCTCACCAGCCGCGCATTTAGCGCCGTGCGGCTTAAGGCTGCCTTAAGTTTGCCGCCCAACAATCGCCCCAGGCTTCTAACCGAGGTTCCCCGATGGAACTGCCCTGGGTTGATCAAACTGACGTACTGGCACGCATTGGCCGTGAGCCGGCGCTGACCCTGCAACTGGCGCAGGCCGATGCAGGCGAGCGGCGCGCAGCACTGGAACGCTTCATCCACCAACGGTTCGCCGAGCACTATCAGGCACGGGTGCGGCACTTCATGCCCTGCTTGCTCGGTCTGCACCACGAGAACGGCGAGGCGCAGGGCGCGGTTGGTCTGCGCAGCGCCCAGCGTCGGCCGCTGTTTCTCGAGCGTTATCTGGACGACCCCATCGAGCAGGCCGTGAGCCAGCGCCATGGGCGTACGGTGCCGCGCGAGGAGATCGTCGAGGTCGGCAACCTGGCTGCGTTCGGCAACGCCTCGGCGCGCCTGCTGATTGTCGCGCTGACCGATCTGCTGGTCGCCCAGGGTTTTCGCTGGGTGGTGTTCACCGGCACGCCGGCACTGCTTAACAGCTTCCAGCGCCTCGCGCTCGATCCGCTGCCGCTGGGCCTGGCCGATCCGGCGCGCATGGGCGATGAGCTCGCCGACTGGGGCAGCTACTACGCCAGCCGCCCGCAGCTGATGGCCGGCGAGATCCTGCCCGGCCACCAGCGCTTGCAGCAGCTCGGCGTGTATGCGCGGCTCGGCTATCAGCCGCTTTTCGACACCACGGAGGCGCCCCATGCAGCCTGCAGCTGAACGCTTCTGGACGACACTCGACCAGCACGCCGGCATCGCGCTGAGCGAAGGGCCGCGCCAACTGAGCTACGCCGAACTGCGCCATGAGGTGGCCGCGCGCGCCAGCCATCTGCAACGGCTCGGCGTGCAGCGCGTCGCCCTGGCGCTGGACAACGGCCTGGAATGGGCATTGTGGGATCTGGCCCTGCTGCGCGCCGGGCTGGTCTGCGTGCCGCTGCCGGGATTCTTTTCCCCGGCGCAGCAGGAGCACGTGCTGCAGCACGCCGGCATCGACTGCCTGATCGGCGGGCCGAGCGCGCTTAGCGAGCGCTGCGGCTTCCAGCAGACCGCCAATGGCCTGCTGCAGCGCCCGTCGGATGCCGCAGCGTCGGTACCGGCCGGAACGCTGACGATCACCTACACCTCCGGCACCACCGGCCAGCCCAAGGGCGTCTGCCTGGATGCCGAAGCGCAGCTGGCGGTGGCCGAGAGCCTGCGGCAGGCCAGCCGGCCCTGTGATGTTCGCCAGCACCTCTGCGTGCTGCCGCTGGCCACCCTGCTGGAAAACATCGCCGGGCTCTATGCGCCGCTGCTGGCGGGCGCGCGGGTCGAGCTGCGCCCGCTGGCGGAGATCGGCTTCGGCGGCGCGGCGGGCTTCGAGCTGCCGCGCCTGCTCGCCACGCTGCAGGCAAGCCAGCCGCACAGCCTGATCCTGCTGCCGCAGCTGTTGCTGGCGCTGGTCAGCGCCGCTGAACAGGGCGTACCGCTGCCGGATTCGCTGCGCTTTATCGCGGTGGGTGGCGGTCGCGTCGCGCCGCAGCTGTTGGAGCGCGCCGAGCGGCTCGGCCTGCCGGTGTTCGAGGGCTACGGCCTGTCCGAGTGCGCCTCGGTGGTCTGCCTGAACACACCCGATGCACGGCGCATCGGCACGGTCGGCCAGCCACTGCCGCACGTCGAGCTGCGCTTGGCCGACGATGGCGAGGTACTGGTGCGCGGCCCGCATATGCTCGGCTACCTCGGCGAACCTCCGCAGGTCGGCGAGTGGCTGCCGACCGGCGACCTCGGCCACTTCGAGGACGGCTTCCTGATCCTGCACGGGCGCAAGAAGCACCAGTTCGTCACCGCCTACGGGCGCAATGTCAACCCGGAATGGGTCGAGGCGGAGCTGGTGCAGCAGGCCCCCATCGCCCAGGCCTGGCTGCATGGCGAGGCACTGGCACAGAACGCCGCCGTGCTGGTGCCCAGACGCGGCGATTGCAGCGATGCCGAGCTGCAGGCGGCAGTCGAGCGGGTCAACGCCGGCTTGCCGGACTACGCCCGCGTGCACCACTGGCTGCGCGCCGCCGAGCCCTTCACCGCCGGTAACGGCCTGGCCACCGCCAACGGCCGGCTGCGTCGCAACGCCCTCTTCAACCATTACCAATCGGCGATCAACGCCCTTCCGTCCTGACTTTCGAGGTTCATCATGGATTTCTTCGACCAGCTGCAACACCAGACCAATGCCGAGCGCGAATACCTGCTTGGCGCGCCGATCATCCACGCAGCGCTCGCCGGCACCGCGACCCGCGCGCAGTACATCGCCTTCCTGACTCAGGCCTACCACCACGTCAAGCACACGGTACCGCTGCTGATGGCCTGCGGCGCGCGCCTGCCGGAGCGGCTGGAATGGCTGCGCGAGGCCATCGCGGAGTACATCGAGGAAGAGATAGGCCATCAGGAATGGATCCTCAACGACATCCGCGCCTGTGGCGGCGATGCCGAGGCGGTGCGCCATGGCCAGCCGGCACTGCCCACTGAGCTGATGGTCGCCTACGTCTACGACCGCATCGCGCGGCACAATCCGGCGATTTTCTTCGGCATGGTCAACGTGCTGGAGGGCACCAGCATCGCCCTGGCGACCCAGGCCGCCGGCGTGCTGCAGGACAAGCTCGGCCTGCCGGCCAAGGCGTTCAGCTACCTGACCTCCCACGGCAGCCTGGATCTGGAGCACATCGAATTCTTCAAGAGGCTGATGAACCGCCTCGACGACGAGGACGACAAGGCTGCCGTGGTGCACACCGCTCGCGTCGTCTACCGCCTCTACGGCGACATCTTCCGCAGCCTGAGCGCGCCGGAGCACGACCATGCAACTGCGTGACGCGCGCATCCTGCTGACCGGCGCCAGCGGCGGCATTGGCCAGGGGCTGGTCGAGCGGCTCTGCGCCGACGGTGCCCGACTGCTGCTAGTCGGTCGTGACAGCCTCCCGCTGGAAGCCCTCGCCCGCCGCTACCCGGAGCAAGTCAGCCTGGTCCTCGCCGACCTCAGCCAGCGCAGCGGACGGCACACGGTACTCGATGCAGCGCGGCGTTTCGGCGGCCTCAACTGCGTGATCAACGCCGCCGGGATCAACCAGTTCAGCCTGCTCGAACAGCAGAACGAGGACGCCATCGCCCGGCTGATCGGCGTCAACGTCACCGCTGACCCACCTGCTGCTGCCGCTGCTGCGCCAGCAACCGCAGGCGCTGCTGGTCAACCTTGGCTCGACCTTCGGCTCCATCGGCTACCCGGGTTTTGCCGCTTATTGCGCCAGCAAGTTCGCCCTGCGCGGCTTTTCCGAAGCGCTGCGCCGCGAGCTGGCCGACAGTCACGTCAAGGTGCTCTACATCGCGCCACGCGCCACCCGCACGGCGATGAACAGTGCCGACGTGGTGGCATGAACGACGCGCTGAAGGTGGAGATGGACGATCCGCAAGAAGTCGCCCGACAGATCGTCCATGCCATTGCCACCGAGCGCGAAGAGCTTTACCTCGGCTGGCCGGAAAAACTCTTCGTGCGCCTCAACGGCCTGCTGCCACGGCTGGTCGACCAGGCTCTGCGAATGCAGTTGCCGGTGATCAAGCGCTTCGCCGGCGCCGACCAGCCGCGGCCGCCCTCGTCCCATACCACCTCTACCGGAGAACACCCATGAAGCGTCTGCTTGCTCTGTGCAGCGTCCTGCTGGCGTTGGCCAGTCAACCCTCCTTCGCGCTCAGCCCGGCCGGTGAATCGTCGCTGCGCCAGATCCAGACGCGCTGGGCGGAGATCAACTACCAGCTGCCGGCGGCACAGCGCCAGGCGGCCTTCGCCCGTCTTGCCTCGGAGGCCGAAAGCGCGGTCGTCGGCGAACCGCAGGCCGCCGAGTTACACATCTGGCACGGCATCGTGCTCAGCACCTGGGCTGGTGCCAAGGGCGGGCTCGGCGCGCTGGGCCTGGTCAAGCAGGCCAAGACGGAACTGGAAAAAGCCATCGAGTTCGACGCGCAGGCACTCGACGGCTCGGCCTATACCAGTCTGGCCAGCCTCTACTACCAGGTGCCCGGCTGGCCGATCGGCTTCGGTGACGAGGACAAGGCCGAGGCGCTGTTCCAGCAGGCACTGGCGCTGAATCCGAACGGCATCGACCCGAACTATTTCCACGGTGACTTTCTGCTGCGCCAGAAGCGCTATGGCGAAGCGCGCACGGCGCTGGAAAAAGCACTCGCCGCGCCGGCACGCCCCGGCCGCGAACTCGCCGACACCGGCCGCCGCGAGGAAGCCCAGGCGCTGCTCGCGCAGGTCAAGGAAAAGCTGGAATAACCGGTTGCGGCGGCGTTGAATGCACAACAACGCCGCGAGCACCAAAGACGACAGGAACGACATGCGCATTCTGCTGGTAGAAGACGATCGCGCCCTCGGCGAGGGCATCCGCACCGCACTCAAACCCGAGGGCTACACGGTGGACTGGCTGCAGGACGGCGCCAGCGCGCTGCATGCGCTGAGCCACGAGAGCTTCGAGCTGGCCATCCTCGACCTCGGTCTGCCGCGGATGGACGGTCTGGAAGTACTCAAGCGCCTGCGCGCCAGCGCCAACCCGATCCCGGTGCTGGTACTGACCGCGCGCGATGCCACCAGCGATCGCATCGCCGGGCTGGATGCAGGCGCCGACGACTACCTGGTCAAGCCGTTCGACGTCGCCGAACTCAAGGCCCGCCTGCGCGCTCTGCTCCGGCGCAGCTTCAATCGCCCGGAGCCGACTCTGGAGTACCGCGGCATTCTGCTCGACCCGGTGAACCAGCAGGTCAGCTACCAGGGCGCGCCGATCAACCTGCCGCGCAAGGAATTCGTCCTGCTCCACGAGCTGATCGCCCAGCCTGGTCGGGTGCTGACCCGCGATCGGCTGCAGCAGGTGCTCTACGGCTGGGACGAGGAAGTCGAGAGCAACGCGCTGGAGGTGCATATCCATCACCTGCGCAAGAAGTTCTTTCCCGAGCTGATCCGCACCGTGCGTGGGGTCGGCTATCTGGTGGACAAATGCTGAGGCGCTCGATCCGCAACCGCACCCTGGTGCTGGTGCTTGGCATTCTGCTGCTGTCACTGAGCCTGATCTCCTGGCGCAGTTATCGCGATGCCCGCCACGAAATCGAGGAGCTGTTCGACGCCCAACTGGCGCACAGTGCTCGACTGGTGCAGGGGCTGGTGATGCGCGACATGAACCCGCAGGCCCGCAATGCGCTGCAGCAGGCGCTGGACGCCGCGGTGAATGCGCGGCGCGATCAGGGCGTGCCCGGGCACGACTACGAAACCAAGCTGGGCTTTCAGGTCTACGCCACGGATGGCAGCAGCCTGCTGCAGTCAGCCGGCGCGCCGCACGGCGCCTTGCAGCGGCTGGCCGGCGCTGACTCCGCGTCACCCTTCAGCCATCTGAGCGGCGGCTATCACGACGTGCAGCTCGACGGCCATGCCTGGCGGCTGTTCCTGCTGCACGACCGCGAGGACGATCTGTGGATTCTGCTCAGCGAGCGCGGCGACGTACGCGGCGAGCTGGTCGGCAAGATCGCCCGGCGCAGCCTGCTGCCCGACCTCATCGGCCTGCCGCTGCTGGCGCTGCTGATCTGGCTGGCGGTGGGCTGGGGTCTGCGGCCGCTGGCGCACATGGCGCAGCTTCTGAAGAGTCGCGCCCCGGATAACCTCGCACCGCTGCTGCTGGCGCCGCTGCCGCAGGAGTTGGAGCCGGTGGCCGCCTCGCTCAATCGACTGTTGCAGCAGGTCAATCAACTGGTCGAGCGGGAAAAACGCTTCATCGCCGATGCGGCCCATGAATTGCGCACACCGCTGGCAGTGCTGCGCATTCACGCCCAGAACGCGCAACAGGCCGGCAGCGAGGCAGACCGTGACGAAGCCCTCAGGCAGCTCGTCACCGGCGTCGACCGTACAACACGCGTCGTCACTCAGCTGCTGACCCTCGCCCGACTGGAACCCAGCGCCCAGCAACTGCGCCTGGCACCGCTGGACATGCGCCGGCTGACACGCGACACCCTCGCCGAGTTGACGCCACTGGCCATCGCCCGCAAACAGGAACTCACGCTGGACGTCGATGAGCATAGTGACTGCTCTCTGACCGGCGATGCAGCGAGCCTGGCCACCCTGTTGCAGAACCTGGTCGGGAACGCGCTGGCCTACACGCCCACGGGCGGGCGCATCGAGGTACAGCTGCGCAGCACCGCCGAGAACTTGTTCCTCGAGGTTGCGGACAGCGGGCCCGGCATTGCGCCCGAGCTGCGTGCGCAACTGTTCGAACGCTTCGTTCGCCTCGGTGATGGCCAGGGCGCGGGGCTCGGCCTGTCGATTGTCGCGCGCATCGCCGAGCTGCACGGCGCGACTGTCGAACTGCTCGACTCGGCGCTGGGTGGATTACGCGCGGTTGTGCGTATTCCCCGTATCTGAGCCTGCCCCAAAACCAAGGCCAGCCCCTACGCGCCGCGCGACATTCCATCGACGCAACCCGTAAACGCCGCCACTGCCCGTCTTTACGCATGCAGGGCAGCGGCGCCGCGTCGAATCGTCGCGACGCTTGCCCGGATAAGCTTCGCTTAAGTTTCGAGGCCTAGACTCGGCGGCAAGTATCCACATGCGGAGTAGGTGAAATGAACGAGAAACTGATGCCAGTACGCTACGGACGGCTGTCCATTGGCTTGCACTGGCTGATGGTGCTGCTGATTGCAGCGGTCTACGCAACGATTGAACTAAAGGGTAATTTCGCCAAGGGCAGCGAGCCGCGAGAACTGCTCAAGCAGTGGCACTTCATGCTCGGCTTGTCGGTGTTCATGCTGGTCTGGCTGCGTTTGCTGGCCAGATGGCTGCGCCCGGCGCCGCTCGCCATTGCCAGCGCAGCCTGGGAGCAACGGCTAGCCAAGCTGGCGCACCTGGCACTCTACGCGCTGATGATCGGGCTGCCGCTGTTGGGCTGGCTGACACTGAGCGCCGCTGGCAAACCCATTCCGTTCTTCGGTCTTGAATTACCCGCTCTGCTGGGCCCGGACAAGGCCTTCGCCGGTGATATCAAGGAAGTTCACGAAACCGTGGCCGTGCTCGGCTACTGGCTGATCGGGCTACATGCTGCAGCCGCGCTGTTTCACCACTACGTTCGCCGCGACGACGTCCTTCGACGGATGCTGCCGCAGCGCCACCAGGCCTGAGGCGCAGACACGACAACGCCCGGTCGACTCATCATCGACCGGGCGTTTTCATGGGTCAGCCGAGCAGTTCGCTGAACGGCAGATACTCCACCGTCTCACCCTCTTCCAGCGTGCGGTTGCGCTCGACGATGGCCAGGCCTTCGGCCCAGCTCGCTGAGGTCAGCATCGCCGAGCCCTGGCGCGGGTGCAGGCACACGCGCATCTCGCCATCGCCCTGCTCTAGCCGTGCGCGCAGGTACTGGCGGCGGTTGTTCGGCTTGCGCCAGGCGAAGCCGGCGGTCAGCCGCAGCGGTTTGGGCAGCACATCGGTGCAGCCCTGGGCACGGAGCAGGAACGGCCGCGCCACCACCAGCGAGGTGATCAGCGCCGCAGCTGGATTGCCCGGTAGGCCGATCCACGGCTTGCCATTGACCTCGCCGAAGGCCAGCGGCTTGCCGGGCTGAATTGCCAGGCGCCACATGTGCAGCTCGCCGAGTTCGCGAATGGCCTGTTTGAGGTGATCCTCCTCGCCGACCGAGACGCCACCAGAGGTGAGCAACATGTCCCATTCGGAAGCGGCCAGCGCCAGGGCGTCACGGCTGGCGGCCAGTTCGTCGACCAGGATTTCGTAATCGTGCACTTCCATCCCGAGGCTACGCAGCACGCTGAGCAGGCAGTAACGGTTGGAGTTGTAGATCTGCCCCGGCGCCAACGGCTCGCCGGGCTCACGCAGTTCGTTACCGCTGGAGAGCAGACCGATGCGCAGCCGCCGATAGACCGCCACGCGGGCGACGCCGAAGCTCGCCAGCAATCCGATTTCCTGCGGGCGCAAGCGCTTGCCGGCCTGCAGCACGGCCTCACCGGCCTTCACTTCTTCGCCCTGCCGACGCACATGGGCGCCCGGGGTCACCCCGGGGAAATGCACGCGATCGGCCTCGATCTGGCAATCCTCCTGCGCCACCACGGTATCGGCGCCCGGCGGCAGCGGCGCGCCGGTGAAGATGCGCACGGCGTGGCCGGCAGGCAGTTGCTGGTCGGCCGCATCACCGGCGGCAATGCGCCCGGCCAGCGGCAGCCAGCCGCCTTCGGCGGGTAGGTCAGCGGCACGCAGGGCGTAGCCGTCCATCGCGCTGTTGTCCCAGGCCGGCACCGGGAAGGGTGCATCGAGGGATTCGGCCAGCACCCGACCAAGGGCATCGGGCAGCGCCACATGTTCGACCGGCGGCAGCGCGGGCACCCGCGCCAGCAGTTCGGCAATGGCCTCGTCGACCGGCTTCAGGCCACTGGTGTCGCAGCCACAGGCGCTCATGAGCGTGGCCCGCAGTATTCGACCGCGCTAGCCTTGAGGTGCGGCACGAAATTGCAGGGCTTGGTACGGCTGTCCAGCTGCTCGACGAGGATCTTGTTCCAGGCGGTGCGGCACGCATTGGTCGAACCGGGCAGACAGCAGACCAGCGTGCCGTTGCTCATGCCGGCCAGCGCGCGGGACTGCACGGTGGAGGTGCCGATCTCGCCCAGTGAAACGTAGCGGAACAGCTCGCCGAAGCCGTCGACATCTTTGTCGAGCAGCGGCTGCACCGCTTGCGGAGTGTTGTCGCGGGCGGTGAAACCGGTGCCGCCGGTGATCAGCACCACCTGCACGTTCTCGCTGGCGATCCAGCTGCAGACGCGGGCGCGGATCTGCCAGATATCGTCCTTGACGATGGCCCGCTCGGCCAAGGTATGGCCGGCGCTCTGCAGCCCATCGATCAGCGCCTGGCCGGAGGTATCGGAATCGATGTTGCGGGTGTCGCTCACCGTAAGCACCGCGATGCTCAGGGGCTGGAAATCGGTGTTGGACAGATGAGCCATGGCTCGAAACTCCTTTGAATATGTGTGCACAGGCTGCACCGTGCCGTATGCGAACCCATTCCCCTTTGGAGGTATGCGCGCGCTGAGTGGTGCCGTGAGCGTTGCAGGCGATGTCACGAGCGGTTTCTGCGATAAGGCCCGACTGTGGCACCTGGCATGTGAGTCAAGCCGGCAATACCGGCCGATGGTAGCGAATTAAGCGGTCGACTCGTAGCCCATGGGGCATTGGCTCAACCACCGCTGGCGTTCATGAAGCGCAATACCTGGACCTCACCGCCACTGGAGAATTCGTGACGCAACGGCTTGCGCTGCAACGCGGCGTGAATCGCATCGATCACCGGCTGGGCGCTGGTCGGATGACGGCGCAGCAACGCACGCAGGTCGATGGAGTTCTCGTGGCCCAGGCACAGCAGCAGGCGCCCTTCCACCGTCAGCCGCACGCGGTTGCAGGTGGCGCAGAAGTTGTGCGAATGCGGCGAGATGAAGCCGATGCGCGTCTGCGGATGCTCCGGCAGGCGCACGTAACGCGCCGGGCCGCCGCTCTGCTCGGCCGAATCGATCAGCGTGTGCCGCTCGGCGATCAGCGCCTTCACCTCGTCGCTGGAGCAGAAGCTCTCGCCGCGCGAACGACCTACGTCGCCCAGCGGCATTTCCTCGATGAAGCTCAGGTCCAGCCCGCTGGCGATGGCGAAGTCCACCAAGTCGGCGACTTCCTCGGCGTTGCGGCCCTTCATCACCACGGCGTTGAGCTTGATCCGCTCGAAGCCGGCATCGCGCGCCGCCTCGATGCCGTCGAGCACCTGCTGCAGCTGACCGGTGCGGGTGATGGCGTGGAATTTGGCGGCATCCAGGCTATCCAGGCTGATGTTCAGCCGCTTGACCCCGGCGCGCGCCAAGGGTGCTGCAAGCTTGACCAGCTGCGAGCCATTGGTGGTCATCACCAGTTCGCGCAGGCCGGGCAAGGCCGCGATGCGCTCGCAGAGACCGACGATGCCCTGGCGTACCAGCGGCTCGCCGCCGGTGAGGCGAATCTTCTTCACCCCCAGGCCGACGAAAATGCGCGCGATGCGCTCCAACTCCTCCAGACCGAGCACCTGCTGGCGCGGCAGGAAGGTCATGTCCTCGGCCATGCAGTAGACGCAGCGGAAGTCGCAACGGTCGGTCACCGACATGCGCAGGTAGTCGATCTGGCGGTTGTGGGCATCGCGTAGTTGAGTCATCGGTAACACCTCTGAAGCCTCGTAGGGTGGATGACGCTTTTTTCATCCACCATTGGCCCGCACGGTGGCGCGACCCGGTGGGGTGGTGCGAGTGCCGCCGCTTCCAGCCACCTCCAGCCCGCAAAGGTGGATGGGTGAAGCGTCATCCACCCTACGTCTCCGTTACTGCATCAGTGGCGTTTCCGCGCCCTGCATGAGGATGCCTTCGATGTTCGCCGCACCCACCAGATTCTGCAGGTACTGGCTGACGCCGATCTGCCAGACGCGCTGGTTGAGCTCGGCACGAATCGAACCGGCGACCACCTCGTAGGGCAGCTGCTCGCCTTCGATGCGCTGGTCGACGAACACCAGGTGGTAGCCGTAGCGGCTCTCCAGCGGTTGCTGGCACAGGCCTACCGGCAGACGGAACAGCTGGCGCTCGAACTCCGGCACCGTCTGACCCTTGCTGATCTGGCCCAGCGCACCGCCCTGCGCCTTCGACGGGCAGGCCGAATGCTGCAGCGCCAGCTCGGCGAAGCGTTGCGGGGCGGCCTGCAGTTGGCCGATCAACTGCAGCGCCTGTTCGCGAGCCAGGCTGCGCGCCTCGGCATCATCCGCCGGGCAGGCCAGCAGAATGTGTCGCGCGGCCAGCAACGGCGCGCTGAAGAAGCGCTGCTGATTGCCGCTGTAGTACTGCCGGCAGGCCGCCTCGTCCGCCAGCGGCAGCGGCACTTCCTGCTCGATCAGGGTGCGGGTGGCCGCCTCCTCCTCGCTCTCGCCAGCCTCGGCTCGCACCATCAGCCCCAGCTCGCCGATGCGCTGCTGCAACAGCTCACGCAGCACCAGCGCCTGGGTCGCCAGGTAGACGGCCTCATCGCGGCTTTCGGCCGGGTGATACTGCAGTTCCTGAGCAATGGCCTGAGCGGCGATCGCCACCCCATTGACCCGCACCCGCGGCCATTCCTGTTCGCTGCTGGCGATCAGCGAGGGTTCGCCGGACGCCTGCTCAGCGGCAGTATGGGTATGAACTTCATTTGCCAGCGCCTCGAACAGCGGGGCCTCTACCGGCACTTCGATCTCCGGACGCGCGCCGCCACCGCAGCCGCCTCCGCCTGTGCTTCCACCACATCCACAACCCATGATGATTACCTCGATAAAGCCGTTTGAACGTTTGGTCGATTCAGCCAGGACGGCTGACGCAGAATGCGCCAGCCGCCGAGCCATCACGCCGGCGTCTTGTTCTTAGCCGTGGCGTAACCGGGCACAGCCGTCGGCGCGGATGTTTCGCGGGCGGGTGCTTCATAGGTACGCGGGCGTTGCGGGCGCGGAATGGTCGGTTTGACGCCCTTCTGACGGACAATCTGGTAGCGCCGCCCCAGGTACCACACCGGTGCGCTGACGATGTGCACCAGACGGGTGAAGGGGAACAGCACGAACAGGGTCACGCCGAGAAACACGTGCAGCTTGTAGATGATGCCGACCGTTTCGATGGCGCCTGCGGCCTTGACCGGCTGCAGGGTAACCAGGCTCTGCGCCCAGGTGCCCAGCAGCACCATCACCGAACCGTTCAGATGGCCGGTGGAGGCGACGATGGTCAGCAGCCCGAGCACCAGCTGCGCCAGCAGCACGAAGAGGATCATGATGTCGCTGGTGTTGGAGGTGGCACGCACGCGCGCGTCGGTCATCCGACGATGAATCAGCATCACCAGGCCGATCAGGCAGAGGATGCCGAAGAAGCCGCCGGACACCATCGCCACGATCTGCTTCTGACCGCTGGTGATGAACGAGTGATACAGCGCCTCGGGCATCAGCAGGCCGACGAAGTGTCCGGCCAGAATGAAGATGATGCCGATGTGGAACAGGTTGCTCGCCAGGCGCATGCGGTTGTTCGACAGCATCTGGCTGGAGCCAGCCTTCCAGCTGTATTGCGACAGATCGAAGCGTGCCCAGCTGCCGATCAGGCAGATGGCCAGGGCGATGTAGGGGTAGACCCCGAACAGCAGGAAATTGAAGTTAGACATTGCGCACCTCCTGAGCGAGCGCGGCGGCCTGCCCGTCATGCTTGAAATCGGTCCAGTGCAGCGGCACCGGGCTTTCCTCGCGAGCCTTGCCCGGACCGCTCGGCATGGATGGGCAGCGATCCTGCTGCTCGGCCTGGAGGAAATTGACCTGTTCCTCCTCCCAGATCTTGTCCAGCGCTTCCAGCGAGTCGTCGCGTTCCTCGGCGGCGACCTGCTCCTGCAGGCCGGCCAGGGCTTCCTGCACCGGCTCGCCGGCGATCTGCAGCAGTGCACGGAAGCACGCCGCATGCGGGCTTTCGCGCTCCTGCAGACGCGCCGCCAGCAGGGCGAGCAGGTGCGACACGTCGGCCAGCCCCTCGCGGGCCTCGAGGTCGTCGCGGGTGGCGAGATATTCGAGGTACAGCGGGATGTAGTCCGGCAGCTCGCGTACACCGATGTCGAAACCGGCCTCGGTGTACTGAGCCATCAGGTCAACCATGGCCTGGCCGCGGTCGCGGGACTCGCCATGCACGTGTTCGAACAACAGCAGCGACAGTGAACGACCGCGGTCGAACAGGTCCGTGTAGCGCTCCTGCACGTCCATCAGGTCGTCTTCGGTCAGCTCGTCGAGCAGGCGGCGCAGCGCGATGCGCTGCTCCGGGCTGATCTCGCGGGCCGCGCCGATGGCCTGAGCCAGTTCGGCATGGCCGTCGCGCAGATGCTGGTCGGGGTAGTCCAGCAGCAGGGATATCACTTTAAGGATGCGCATGGCTCAGTCCTCCCACAGCTGGACGGTCTTGATGATGTCGCGGCGGTTGGCCTTCTTGGCACCGAACATGTTGGTGTCCGAGGCGCCCGAGCAGCCGTTGCCGAAACTGAAGCCGCAACCGGAGCGCTCGGCGAAGGCGTCGCTCATGGCCTCTTCACGGTGCGCGGTCGGGATCACGTAGCGGTCTTCGTAGTTGGCGATGGCCAAGTAGCGGTACATGTCCTCCACCTGGGCCACCGACAGACCGACACTCTCCAGCACCTTGAGGTCCTGCACGCCATCGACCTGCTCGGCGCGCTTGTAGGCGCGCATGGCGAGCATGCGCTTGAGCGCCAGCTTGACCGGCTCCTCGTCGCCTGCAGTGAGCAGGTTGGCCAGGTAACGCAGCGGGATGCGCAGGCTGTCGACGTCCGGCAGTACGCCGTCCATGCTGACGTGACCGGCGCTGGCGGCGTTCTGGATCGGCGACAGCGGCGGCACGTACCACACCATCGGCAGCGTGCGGTATTCCGGGTGCAGCGGCAGCGCCAGCTTCCAGTCCACCGCCATCTTGTAGACCGGCGACTTCTGCGCGGCTTCGATCACCGACATCGGTACGCCGTCGTTGAGCGCCTGCTCGATGACCTTCGGATCGAACGGATCGAGGAAGATCTCCAGCTGCTTGGCGTACAGGTCCTGCTCGTTGACGGTGCTGGCCACTTCATGGATGCGGTCGGCGTCGTACAGCAGCACGCCGAGGTAGCGGATGCGGCCCACGCAGGTCTCGGCGCAGACGGTCGGCATGCCGGCCTCGATGCGCGGGAAGCAGAAGATGCACTTCTCGGATTTGCCGCTCTTCCAGTTGAAGTAGATCTTCTTGTACGGGCAGCCGCTGATGCACATGCGCCAGCCGCGGCACTTCTCCTGGTCGATGAGGACGATACCGTCCTCCTCGCGCTTGTAGATCGCACCGCTCGGGCAGGATGCGGCGCAGGTCGGGTTCAGGCAGTGCTCGCACAGGCGCGGCAGGTACATCATGAAGGTGTTTTCGTACTGCCCGTAGATGTCCGCCTGGACCTTGTCGAAGTTCTTGTCCTTGCGACGCTTGGCGAACTCGGTACCGAGAATCTCTTCCCAGTTCGGGCCCCACTCGATCTTCTCCATGCGCTGACCGGAGATCAGCGAGCGCGGACGAGCAACCGGCTGGTGATCGGAGATCGGCGCGGTGTGCAGGTTCTGGTAGTCGAAGTCGAACGGCTCGTAGTAGTCATCGATGGTCGGCAGGTCCGGGTTGGCGAAGATGTTCGCCAGCACGCGGAACTTGCCACCGATGCGCGGGTTGATGGTGCCGTCGCCATTGCGCACCCAGCCGCCCTTCCACTTGTCCTGGTTCTCCCATTCCTTCGGGTAGCCGATGCCGGGCTTGGTCTCGACGTTGTTGAACCAGGCGTATTCCATGCCTTCGCGGCTGGTCCAGACGTTCTTGCAGGTGATCGAGCAGGTGTGGCAGCCGATGCACTTGTCCAGGTTCAGGACCATGCCCACTTGTGAACGAATTTTCATTGTGCAACCTCCACAACCGCCGCCTTGATCTTCAGAGCGGGCATGGTCCGGGGACCATGCGCTGCCACCTTGGGTGAACGAATCTTCATGGCCTATTCCTCAGATGTCTTGCGGCAGGGGTTGCGGCAGGTCGTTGCCGCCCGAGATACCGTTGGTGCCGTCGAGCCAGTCGACCTTGGCCATCTTGCGTACCACGACGAACTCGTCACGGTTGCAACCCACGGTGCCGTAGTAGTTGAAGCCGTACGCCTGCTGGGCGTAGCCGCCGATCATGTGGGTGGGCTTGAGCACCACGCGGGTCACCGAGTTGTGGTGGCCGCCGCGGGTCTTGGTGGTCTCGCTGCCGGGCACGTTCACGATGCGTTCCTGGGCGTGGTACATCATCACCATGCCTTCCATCACGCGCTGGCTGACCACCGCACGGGCGGTCAGGGCGCCGTTGGCGTTGAAGCACTCGATCCAGTCGTTGTCCTCGATGCCGCCCTTCTTGGCGTCGACTTCGGACATCCACACGATCGGGCCGCCACGGCTCAGGGTGAGCATGATCAGGTTGTCCGAGTAGGTGCTGTGGATACCCCACTTCTGGTGCGGCGTGATCCAGTTCAGGACGATCTCGGTATTGCCGTTGCTCTTCTTGCCCTTCACGTAATCGATGGTGCGGGTGTTGATCGGCGGCCGGTAGCTCATCAGCTGCTCACCGAAGGCCTGCATCCAGGGGTGATCCTGGAAGAACTGCTGGCGGCCGGTGATGGTGCGCCACGGGATGAACTCGTGGACGTTGGTGTAGCCGGCGTTGTACGACACATGCTCGTCTTCCAGGCCTGACCAGGTCGGGCTGGAGATGATCTTGCGCGGTTGCGCCTGGATATCACGGAAGCGGATCGCCTCGTGCTCCTTGGGCAGCGCCAGGTGGCTGTGGTCGCGGCCGGTGAATTCCGACAGCGCGGCCCAGGCCTTCACCGCAACGTGACCGTTGGTTTCCGGCGCCAGGCTGAGGATGACCTCGGCCGCGTCGATGGCCGACTCGATCTGCGGACGCCCTTGGCTGACGCCCTCCTCGCGCACCTTGTAGTTCAGCTCGCCGAGGAAATCGACTTCAGCCTGGGTGTTCCAGTTGATGCCCTTGCCGCCGTTGCCGAGCTTGTCGAGTAGCGGACCGAGGGAGCTGAACTTCTTGTAGGTGGCCGGATAGTCGCGCTCGACCACGGTCATGTTCGGGCAGTTCTTGCCCGGCTGCGGATCGACGCCAGCGGTTTTCCAGTCGGTGCCGCCGAACGGCTGGGCCAGTTCGCCGGGGCTGTCGTGCAGCAGCGGCACGGTGACCAGATCCTTCTCCACGCCCAGATGACCTTCGGCCATCTTCGAGAAAGACTTGGCGATGCCCTTGTAGATTTCCCAGTCCGAACGCGCTTCCCAGGCCGGGTCGATGGCAGCGGACAGCGGGTGGATGAAGGGGTGCATGTCCGAGGTGTTCATGTCGTCCTTCTCGTACCAGGTCGCGGTCGGCAGGACGATGTCGGAGTACACGCAGGTCGAGGACATGCGGAAGTCGAGGGTGGTGACCAGATCGAGCTTGCCGATGGCGCCGTCGTCCTGCCATTCGGCTTCGAGCGGCTTGAAGCCGTCACGCTTGCCGAGGTCCTCGTTCATCACGCCGTTCTTGGTGCCCAACAGGTACTTGAGCATGTACTCGTGGCCCTTGCCCGAGCTGCCCAGCAGGTTGGAGCGCCAGATGAACATGTTGCGCGGGAAGTTTTCCGGGCTGTCCGGCTGCTCGCAGGAGAAGCGCAGCGAGCCGTCCTTGAGCGACTGGGTGACGTAGTCGACCGGCGACATGCCGGTCGCTTCGGCGTCACGGCAGATCTGCAGCGGGTTACGGTTGAGCTGCGGCGCGCTCGGCAGCCAGCCGGCGCGTTCGGCACGGATGTTGTAGTCGAGCATGTGCTCGGGAAACTGCGACTTGTCGGCCAGCGGCGAGAGCACTTCGTGAATGCTCATTTTCTCGTGGCGCCATTGCGAACTGTGGTTGTAGAAGAAGCTGGTGCCGTTCATCTGGCGCGGCGGACGGCTCCAGTCGAGGCCGAAGGCCAGCGGCAGCCAGCCGCACTGCGGACGCAGCTTTTCCTGGCCGACGTAGTGCGCCCAGCCACCACCGGTCTGCCCCACGCAACCGCACAACATCAGCATGTTGATCAGGCCGCGGTAGTTCATGTCCATGTGGTACCAGTGGTTCATCGCCGCACCGACGATGATCATGGAACGGCCATGGGTCTTGTCGGCGTTGTCGGCGAATTCACGGGCGATCTGGATCGCCTTCTCACGCGCCACGCCGGTGATGACTTCCTGCCACGCCGGGGTTCCCGGCACGCTGGCGTCGTCGTAGCTGGAAGCGACGTTGGCCCCACCCAAACCACGGTCGATACCCAGGTTGGCGGCCATCAGGTCGAACACGGTGGCAACCTTGGTGGTGCTGCCGTCGGCCAGGGTGATGCTGCGGACCGGCACGCGGCGCAGCTGGATGCTTTCGCCTTCAGCGTGCTGGAAGTGCTCGTGGAGGATGCCGCCGAAGTACGGAAAGGCAACTTCGGCAGTTTCGCCGCCATCGATCTGGGTCAGGCTCAGGTCGACATCGCGGCCGTCCTTGCCTTCGCGGGCTTCGATGTTCCACTTGCCCTTCTCGCCCCAGCGGTAACCGATCGAACCCAGCGGCGAAACCAGCTCGCCGGTGGTGCCGTCGACGGCGATGGTCTTCCACTCGGGGTTGTTCTCCTGGCCGAGGTTGTCGGCCAGATCCGAGGCGCGCAGGAAGCGGTCGGCGATGTAGCTGCCGTCCTTTTCGTTCAGGCGCACCAGCACCGGCAGGTCGGTGTAGCGCTTGGCGTAGTCGCGGAAGTAATCGCTCGGCGTTTCGAGGTGGAACTCTTTGAAAATGACGTGGGCGAATGCCTGGGCCAGGGCGGCGTCGGTGCCCTGCTTGGGGTTGAGCCAGAGGTCGGTGAGCTTGGCGACCTCGGCGTAGTCCGGGGTGATGGCAACGGTCTTGGTGCCCTTGTAGCGGACTTCAGTAAAGAAGTGCGCGTCCGGGGTACGGGTCTGCGGGACGTTGGAGCCCCAGGCGATGATGTAGTTGGAGTTGTACCAGTCGGCCGATTCCGGCACGTCGGTCTGCTCGCCCCACACCTGTGGCGAGGCCGGCGGCAGGTCGCAGTACCAGTCGTAGAAGCTCAGGCATACGCCACCGATCAGGGACAGGTAGCGGCTACCGGCAGCGTAGCTGACCATGGACATGGCCGGGATCGGCGAGAAACCGATGACACGGTCCGGGCCGTACTGCTTCACGGTATAGACGTTGGCGGCGGCGATGATCTCGTTGACTTCGTCCCAGCTGGAGCGGATGAAGCCGCCCATGCCGCGCTTGCTCTTGTAGGACTCGGCCTTGGCCTTGTCCTCGACGATGCTGGCCCAGGCCTCCACCGGGCTCATGCTGCGCCGGGCTTCACGCCACAGCTTCAGCAGCGGCTTGCGCACCTTGGGGTACTTCAGGCGGTTGGCGCTGTAGATGTACCAGCTGTAGCTGGCGCCACGCGGGCAGCCGCGCGGCTCGTGGTTGGGCAGGTCGTTGCGGGTGCGCGGGTAGTCGGTCTGCTGGGTTTCCCAGGTGATCAGGCCATTCTTCACGTAGATTTTCCAGGAGCACGAACCGGTGCAGTTCACCCCATGGGTGGAGCGCACGATCTTGTCGTATTGCCAACGAGAGCGGTAGACGTTCTCCCAGTCGCGGGATTCGATGCGGGTTTCGCCATGACCGTCGGCGAACTCGCCTTGCTTCCTGTTGAAGAAGCGCAGTTGATCGAGCAAGTGGCTCATTGGTTTCTCTCCTCACTCCGGTTGCGAACCACTGGCCCGACCGGTCGGCTTATCAATCTCGGCTGGCGCCAGCCAAGGTGGCTGGCGCATTTATCGGTGCAACGTCAGGACGCAAGTTTCTGGCGGGCCTCCAGTTCGCGGTCGACGCTGGACACGTAGTACTCGTCGGAGAACGCCCCCTCGGGCTCCTTCAGCCACAGCAGGCAGAGCCCGTAGCTGACGAACGCACCGGCGGCGATCACCATGAAGAATTGCGAGGGGGTCACGAAGGTGTAGAGGGTCAGGTAGCAGACGGCACCGACGTTGCCGTAGGCCCCGGCCATGCCGGAGATCTGCCCGGTAACCCGGCGCTTGATCGAGGGGATGATGCCGAAGGTCGCGCCCTCGGCACCCTGCACGAACATCGAGCACAGCACGGTGATGGCGACGGCCACCATCAGGGGCCACTCGGCGTTCATCAGGCCCATTAGCAGGAATCCGACGGCGATGCCGAGCATGTACGTCAGCATGACGAAGCGGCGGTTGCCGAAGCGGTCGGAGACCAGCCCGCCCATGGGCCGTGCCACCAGGTTCACGAAGGCGAACGAGGCAGCGATGATGCCCGCGGTGGTCGGAGTCAGGCCCCAGGTCAGCTCGAAGAACATCGGCAGCATCGACACCACGGCCAGCTCCGCACCGAAGTTGGCGAAGTAGGTGGAGTTCAGCGCAGCCACGGTATTGAAGGGGTACTTGTCGTCTTCCGGCACACCTTTCTTCAGGATCGGTATGTTGACCCGCAGGATCTGCACCACCTGGAAGATCACCACCAGCGCGATCACCGCGTAGCAGATCGCCGCGCCGGTCGCACCCAGGTAACCCAGCCCCTCGATGCGCCAGACGAGGATGCCCAGCACGCCGACCATGGGGATGGTCCAGACGATCAGTTTGATCATGTCGGCCCAGGTGCTGACTTCCAGCGCGCTGGCCTTGTGCGGCTTGCGGTGGATGGTGCCGGCCGGGCCGTCGGTGAGCGCGAACCAGTAGTACACGCCGTAGACGGCCATGACGATCGCCGAGCTGGCGATCGCCCAGCGCCAGCCTTCCGGGCCACCGAAGGCGTGGATGGCGATGGCCGGCAGGCTCATGGCCGCCGCTGCGGAACCGAAGTTGCCCCAGCCGGCGTAGAAACCTTCGGCGAAACCGATGTCCTTGGGCTTGAACCACATGGCCGTCATATGGATGCCAACCACGAAGCTGGCGCCGATGGAGCCGAGGATTAGCCGCGACACCAATAGCTGGGTGCGGCTATCACCAAAGGCGAAGAACAGCGCGGGCGCCGCCATCGTCACCAGCAGCACCGAGAACACCCGGCGCGGCCCCCAGTGGTCGAGCGCCATGCCGACGAGAATGCGTGCCGGGATGGTCAGCGCCACGTTGGCGATGGCGAACAGCTTGAGGTCTTCGGGCGTCAGCCAGTTCACGCTTTTCAGCATGCTTGAGGCCAGCGGCGCCATGCCGAACCAGACGAAAAAGCAGATATAGAAGGCGATCCAGGTCAGATGCAGGGCCCGGATCTCGGGGCGCTTCCATTCGAACAGCGTAGAAACTCTCATGTTGAGCTCCTCACTCAGGGGCAGGCTTGGATCAGGACCGGGCAAGGCGCCCGGCGGGCCAGGAAGGCGCTGACGCTGCCGAAGGTCATGTAGTCGAGCTCGTCGACCAGCAGATTCAGCGAGCGGGAGATGAAGCCGCCGTCCGGTTCGTTGGAATGCCGCGCGATGACCAGCAGGTCGGGCTTCTTGTGCTCGGCGGCCTTGAGAATCATCTTGCGGGCGTCGCCTTCGGCGAGGATCACGTCGACGTCAAGGCCGAAGGCGCTGACCTTGGCCGCCGCCTCCTGCAGGAAGGCCTGGAATTCGCGACGCTCGCGCTCGTACAGCTCGACCGCCGAATCGCTGGTGTCGCGGGTCTCTTCCACCACGCCGATCAGCATGATCAGCGGCTTCAGCGGACCGAACATCTCGAGGGTGGCGTCCAGGGCTTTCCTAGCGTTACGCGAGTTGTCGTAGGCAAGCATGATGTGCATGGCGGCTCTCCGGACTCAGGGGTTCTTCACGTAGGCGTTGGGGCGCAGGTAGAACCACCAGTTGAGGATCAGGCACAGCGCGTAGAACACCGCGAAGCCGTACATAGCCACTTCCGGGGTGCCGGCCTTGACCTGTTCGCCGATCACGATCGGGGCGACGAAGGAGCCGTAGGCGGCGACAGCGGAGGTCCAGCCGAGTACCGGGCCGGCCTTTTCACGGTCGTAGATGACGCCGATGGTGCGGAAGGTGGAACCGTTGCCGATGCCGCTGGCGGCGAACAGCACCAGGAACAGCACCAGGAACAGGAAGAAGTACTCTTCAGGCTGGGCCGAGCCGTAGGCCTGTTTCATCACGTAGCCGGCCGCGACCGAGGCGCCAACCATGACCACCGAGATCACCTGGGTGACGATGGAACCGCCGACCTTGTCGGAAATCCAGCCGCCCAGCGGACGGATCAGGGCGCCGATGAACGGGCCGATCCAGGCGTAGGTCAGCGCGCTCGGTGCGTTGGGGTTGGCGACGCGGGTCACCACACCGTCGGCACCGACCTCGTTCATGAAGCCGAAGATCACCGTAATCGACAGCGGCAGCGCCATGGAGAAGCCGATGAACGAGCCGAAGGTCAGGATGTAGAGAACGCTCATCGACCACGTGTGCTTGTCGCGGAAGATCGCGAACTGGCGCTTGATGTTCGGACTGATGCTGCCCGGCAGCAGACGCAGCATGCCGAGCGTCGCGCCGATGGTCAGCAGCATCACGCCCCACATGTTCAGTACACCGAGGCCGGTCGGCGCAGGCAGGTAGAGATACAGGCCAACACCGGCGGCGACAAAGGCCACGGCGTAGAGACCGAGAATCTTGCCGAAGGCGTTCAGCGGGTAACCCGGCGTTGGCGAGATCACCAGCAGGTTGTTCATGCCGAACCAGCCGGCGAAGGCCAAGGGCACCAGAAACAGCAGCCAGACCCAGCCACCATTCTGGATCCAGGTATCGGTGCCGGCAGGGATGCCACCAATCAAAGTGCCGCTGTCCTTGACCAGGGTCATCGGGTCACCGGCGATAAACCCGAACACGCCGGCCGTCATCACCAGCGGGATCAGGATCTGCATAGTGGTGACACCAAAGTTACCGAGGCCGGCGTTGAGGCCAAGGGCCAATCCCTGCTGGTTCTTCGGGAAGAAGGTGCTGATGTTGCTCATTGAGCAGGCGAAGTTGCCGCCGCCGATACCGGAGAGGAAGGCCAGCAGCTGGAAGACCCACAGCGGCGTGTCCTGGCTCTGCAGCGCAATGCCCGCGCCAGCGGCGGGAATCATCAGCAGCGCGGTGGTCACAAAAATGGTGTTGCGCCCGCCGGCGATACGGATCATGAACGACGCGGGGATACGCAAGGTGGCGCCGGTAAGGCCGGCAATGGCGGTGAGGGTGAACAACTCGGCGGGCGCGAAGGGAAACCCGAGGTTGAGCATTTGCACCGTGACGATGCCCCACATCAGCCAGATGGCAAAGCCCATCAGCAGACTCGGGATTGAAATCCACAGGTTGCGATTGGCGACCCGCTTGCCAGTGGTGTCCCAGAAAATCTGGTCTTCCACGTCCCACTTTTCGATATTGCTCATGGTCGATCCTCATGGCGCCAAGACCCTTTACTGCAACCGCAGCGGGGTCAGGAATGGCTGGCACGCTAAGCGGGGGGGATCGATCCAAAGTTGACCAGGGTCAACCTGTGCATGGCGGCGATTTGCCTCAGGCGCGCGCCGTACCTCTTTCGATGTACTCCGATATTTTCAATAAAAAACTATGAAAATCAGTTAGTTATGACTTTTACATTTTCGACACAAGGTGCTTGACAGACACGACAAGCGCAGGATGGGTATACTTTCTTCGATGGTCAGCAGCGACGTCGGGGCGCAGAATCGGGCTCCCGTACCGCGACGAGCCGCTCATGTTTTCAGCTGAAAGCGACCAGCTCTCCACCCGCCACTCCATCGTGTTCAACACGCTGGTGGCCTTTGTGATCATCATTGGCTTCTCACTGGCCGGCATGCTCGCGACCCTCTACCTGGCCGACGCCCTCGCTGGCGACGCCGAGGCGATCAACCAGGCCGGCAGCTTGCGCATGCAGGCCTATCGCCTGGCCTCAACCGACCCACGGAGCACGCCCGCTTTGCTCAGCGAGCGTCTCGAAGCGCTGCAGGCGACACTCGACTCGGCGTCGCTGCGCTCGGCCTTGCTCCGCCACGGCAGCACGCGCCTGCCGGCCCTGCACGCCAGCGTGCGCGAGCATTGGCAAGCGAGCATGCGCCCCTTGCTCGATGCGCAACCACCGCGGCTGGAGGCATACAGCGATAAAGTCCCGGCCCTGGTCAACGAACTGAACCTGTTAGTGCGTACCCTGCAGGAGGCCTCGGAAAGCAAGCTCGGCGTAATCCGAGCCTTGCAGGCGGTGACCCTGTTCATCATCGTGCTGGTCGCCTTCGTGCTGATTTATGGCCTGCACAACAACCTGGCCACGCCGCTGCGCAGCCTGACTCGCATGGCCGGCGATATCGGGCGTGGCGATTTTCGCGGCCAGGTGCAGGTGCCGGGCAATACCGAGCTGAGCCTGTTGGCACGCACGCTCAACCAGATGAGCCAGGAACTGGCCAGCCTGTACGCAGACATGGAGAACAAGGTCGACGACAAGACCGCTGCCCTGACTCGCAGCAACGCCACTCTGCAGCTGCTGTTCGATAGCGCCCGGATGCTCTACAGCACGCCTGATGACCCCAGCCAGATGATGGGCGCGCAGCTCAACAAGGTGCAGCAGGTCCTCGACACCGGCCCGATATCGCTGTGCCTGAACCGTTCCGCCGAAGCGGGCAGCCACACGGCGATGACCTCGTACGACTTGCAGCCGCCGAAATACTGCCAACTGCCGCAATGCAGCGCCTGCCCGGTTAACCAAACCGGCCGATTGCCGACCGGCGAGAAACTGCTGACGTTCGAGCTGCGCTCAGGGCCGGACGAGCTGGGCTCGCTGCGGGTGGCCAGTCGCACAGACGAGCCACTGCAGCCCTGGCAAACGCTACCGTTGACGACCTTGGCCGACCTGTTCGCCGCATCGCTGAGCCTGGCTCAACTTGGCCAGAAACAGGCACGTCTGGCATTGATGGAAGAGCGGGCAGTGATCGCCCGTGAACTGCACGACTCACTGGCCCAGGCACTCGCCGCGCAGAAGCTGCAACTGGCACGCCTCAAGCGGCTGATGCAGAAGCAAAGCGACCAGGCACAACTGGACGACAGCGTGCTGCAGATCGACCAGGGCTTGAACGCGGCTTATCGCCAGCTGCGTGAATTGCTCACCACCTTTCGCATCAAGGTCAACGAGCCAGGGCTCAAACCGGCGCTGTTTGCGACGATCAAGGAGTTCAGCGCCAATTCGGGGCTGCAGGTCGAGAGTGACTACCACCTCGATCACTGCCCGCTCACGCCCAACGAAGAGGTGCACTGCCTGCAGATCGTCCGCGAGGCGCTTAGCAACGTGGTCAAGCATGCCGAGGCCGAGCACTGCTGGCTGAGCCTGATGCAGGACAACAACGGCACCATCCATATCAAGATCGAGGACGATGGCATCGGCATCCGCCCCGAGGAGCAGCGTGCCGGCCACTACGGCCTGATCATCCTGCTCGAGCGCGCCAATAGCCTGAATGGCACCATCAATATCGGTCTGCGCCCTGCTGGAGGCACGCTGGTGTATCTGAGCTTTCCGCCCGCCTACCGCCGCCTTTCCCCCGAAACAGGAACGTGTCACGCATGAACGAATGGACTACTGCACGAATCCTGCTGGTCGACGACCACCCCATGATGCGCCGGGGCGTGCGTGACCTGCTGGAACTGGAAGATGACCTTGAGGTAGTCGCTGAGGCGAGCAACGGCGAGGACGCCATCAAGCTCGCGCAACAGACCGAGCCCGATCTTATCCTGATGGACCTCAACATGCCGGGCATCGACGGACTGGAAACCACCCGGCGCATGCGCGACGTGCACATCGACGCACGCATCGTCATGTTTACCGTCTCCGATGAGCAAAGCCATGTACTCGAAGCCCTGCGCAACGGTGCTGACGGCTATCTGCTCAAGGACATGGACGCCGAACAACTGATCGAGCAGATCCGCATTGCGGCGACCGGCCGTATGGCCTTGAGCCCCGAACTGACCCAGGTGCTCGCCGAAGCGATCCGGGTACGCGCGAAACCCACCGGGCAGGTACCGTTCTCCAGCCTGACCAAGCGCGAAAAAGAGGTTTTGCGCCAGATTGCCAAGGGCCAGAGCAACAAAATGATCGCGCGCAAGCTCGGAATCACCGAAGGCACCGTCAAGGTCCACGTTAAGAACTTGCTGTACAAGCTGGGCCTGCGTTCGCGGGTGGAAGCGGCAGTCTGGGTACTGGAGAACGAGGCAAAAGGTTGAGCGGGGCGCCTGGCTTGCACGGCATCTTGTGGGCTATGGCCCAAGCTGAACGAACCTAGTTGAACAAGCTGAACAACGCGCTGCAGAACAGAGGGGCCATGCTGGCCGGTCAGGCGGTTGGGTCTCCTCGACGAAACGGCTGGGGTGAGGCCTCAGCTGGCGCAGACTCTGCGGTCGGAGGCGTGTCTCCCAGCTTGAAGGGCATCGGGGATTCGCTGACGAGTCGATGGGTGGCTGGTTCGAGGCGCTCAGGCTCTGGCTCCTGACGCTCGCGGATGGTGCGCCAGGCGAGACCAGCAAACACCACAGCCAGCACGCGATAGAGCATCGACGCGAGGTCGAAGCCGACCAGCTCACCGCCATCCAGCCAAAGCGAAACGAGCCTTCCCAGCACCAGCGCCGCCATGGTCACCACCAGCATGATGAGGGCTGGACGGGCTCGCTCCGGAGCACGCGCAGCCCAGATCAGAAACAGCGCCAGACCCAGCTGCAGGCCCCCGTAATAGACGCGCATATGGCTGACCGATGCGGTTTCCATCAGCAGCATGCCGTTGAGATTGGCCATCTCGTGTGGCCGCAGCCAGTACGCCAAACTGAGACAGGCCATGACCAGTGCCTGCGCAAGCAGAACGAAACGGGCAAAACGCATCGAAAACTCTCCTGATAGCGGCTCCGTACCACCATGGGTATCCGACCGGATCGCCCTGTTTTGGTTCGTTTCGCGCTTTGACCGCTACCCCTGTGACATCCGCTCACACCCGCAGGCTTGGGTGCGAGCGAGCATGGGGCTATGCTGCGCGTACCCCCGCCGGAGAGACCTTCATGCGCCGTTTATTGCTTGCCACCGCTCTTTTCACCGGCCTCGCTCAGGCCGCCGAACCCATCGCCATCGAGGTGCACCGCGACGCCAATTGCGGTTGCTGCAAAGCCTGGATCGAGCATCTGGAAGCCAACGGGTTCGAGGTTGAAGACCACGTTGAAACCAACATGGCCGCAGTCAAGACTCGCCTCGGCGTGCCACACAGCCTGGGTTCCTGCCATACCGGTGTGATCGACGGAAAATTCGTCGAGGGTCACGTCCCGGCTGCCGACATCCTCAAGCTGCGCGCACAACCCGATCTGATCGGTGCGGCAGTGCCCGGCATGCCGATGGGCTCACCCGGTATGGAGATGGGCGACCATAAGGACGCGTTCAAAGTAATCGCAGTGAGCGACGAAGGTGAGCAGTCGGTGCTGGCCGACTACCCAGCAGACTGACGTAAGACGAAACCTTTGTAGCGCCGCTGAATTTGCTGAGGCTGAGGCCGGTCTGACTCAGGTAAGAACTGGCGGAAGGACTCAGACATGCGTTGGAAAAAAGCTCGTCGCAGTGACAATGTGGTGGACGCTCGCGGCCGAAGCGGAGGCATCGGTGGCGGACGCCTGAGCCTGGCGGGCGTCGCTATCGTGGTGGTGATCGGCCTGTTGTCCGGCCAGGACCCCATGCAGATCCTTGGCCAGCTGGCCGATCAGTCCGGCCCCGCACCGACTCAACAAAGCAGCACCCCGGCCAATGGCGACGATCCGCAGGTTGCGTTCGTTCAGTCAATCCTGGGTGACACCGAAGACACCTGGCGCGCCTTGTTTCAGCAGTCCGGGCAGCAGTACCGCGACCCGACGCTGGTGCTATTTCGTGGTGGCGTGAGCTCAGCCTGTGGTTTCGCCAATTCGGCGGTTGGCCCCTTCTACTGCCCGGGCGACCGGCAGGTGTATCTCGACCTGCAGTTCTTCGACGAGATGGCCTCGCGCTTTTCGGTCGCGGGTGATTTCGCTCAGGCCTACGTGATCGCCCATGAAGTCGGCCACCATGTGCAAACACTTCTAGGCGTATCGCAGCAGATGCAAGCTGCCCGTCAGCGCGGCGCGCGCATGGAGGGCGACAATGGCCTTCTGGTGCGCCAGGAATTGCAGGCGGATTGCTTCGCAGGGGTCTGGGCCAACCACGCCCAGCAGCGTCATGACTGGCTCGAGGAAGGGGATCTGGAAGAAGCACTGAATGCGGCGAACGCCATCGGCGACGACCGTTTGCAGCAACAAAGTCAGGGCCGAGTCGTTCCAGATGCCTTCACCCATGGCACATCTGCGCAACGGGTGAAGTGGTTTCGTACGGGGTTCGACAGCGGCGATCCGACACGCTGCGATACTTTCCAGACGCAGCGTCTGTAATCCGAATCGCGGTTGCGCCGGTCAATCGACCCAGCAGTAGACAGGCGCATCCGCACGGCTATCAACTTTGACCTGTGCGCAATGACGCAAGCGCACCAGCAGGCGCTTGCCCATCTGAGCGCTACCGGCCAACGCTTGCAGCTCGGCCAACAGCTGCGGCCCGTCCATACTCTGCGCCGCTCGCAGCAGTTGCTGCGCCTCGTGCCAATGCGGATCAGCCACCGGCTTGTCGGCCGGTGGCGTCGAGACGCTCGCCACCTGAGCGACGGGTAACTGACGCGCCAGCTGTGCCCAGTCGTGGTCGTCCATTTCAATGCTGAGGTCCACCGGCAGATCGCCGACATGGCCGCGAATTCGAATCATCGCCACTCTCCTGAAAAACGAGATCGCATGCTCCCATGGGAGGTGAAGACTGGCCAGTCGTTACGCATATTTGTTATAACGTAACCATCAACCCTATGGAGATCACCATGCGCCGTCTGCTGCTTGCTCTGCCCTTCGCCCTACTGCCCGGTTTTGCTCTGGCGGCTGAACACGATCACGACCATGCGCACCACGACAGTCTCAGTGCCCACGAGCATGGCGCTGCGGAACTGGATGCGGCGCTGGACGGCTCCACGTTGGAAATCGAGCTGCGCAGCCCGGCGATGAATCTGGTGGGCTTCGAGCACGCGCCGAGTAGCGATGCAGACAAACGCAAGATTGCCGAGGCACGCAAACAGCTGGACCAACCGAACAGCCTGTTTGGCCTGCCCGCTGCAGCCGGCTGCGCCCTGGCTGAAACTGAGCTCGAGAGTCCGCTATTCGAAGGCGAGGCCCATGACCAACACGACGAGCACGATGATGATCATGAAAGCCAGCACAGCGAAATTCACGCGCACTACCGCTTCGATTGCGCCGCCCCCCAAGCGCTGCAGGCCTTCGATCTGCAAGGCTTGTTCAAGGCGTTCCCCGGCACTCAGAAAATCCAGGCACAGCTGATTGGTCCGAAGGGTCAACGCGGCGTGCAACTCAACGCGGACCAGCCACGCGCAGCGTTCTGATCTGATCCCGTCTGCCGCCGCCTAGCCTCGACGCAGTAAACTTCCTGGCTCGCCCGACACGGATCATCCCGATGGCCGCACCGTTGCTCGAACTGCATCAATTGGGTTTTGCCTGGCCGGGCCAGGCAGAGCTGCTCGACATCCCCAGCTTCACGCTGGCGCGCAACCAGAGCCTGTTTCTCAAGGGCCCGTCGGGCAGCGGCAAGACCACCCTGCTCGGACTGATCGGCGGCGTACAGAAAGCGCAACGCGGGACGGTTCGCCTGCTCGGCAGCGATCTCGCCGCGCTCTCTGCCGGTGCTCGGGATCGCTTCCGGGTCGATCACACGGGCTATATCTTCCAGCAGTTCAACCTGCTGCCCTTTCTTTCGGTGGCGGAAAACGTCAGCCTTCCCTGCCATTTTTCCAAGACACGCGCCGAGCGCGCACGACAGCGGCATGGCAGCGTTGCGCAAGCCTCGGCAAGTCTGCTCCAGCATCTCGGGATCGCCAGCGAACTGCTCGATCGGCGTGCCGAAGCGCTGTCGATCGGCCAGCAACAACGCGTCGCCGCGGCGCGTGCACTGATCGGTCAGCCGGAACTGGTAATTGCCGATGAACCCACTTCGGCGCTCGACGCCGACAGTCGGGAAGCCTTCCTGCAGCTTTTATTCGCCGAGTGCCGGGACGCTGGTTCGAGCCTGTTGTTCGTCAGCCATGACCAAAGCCTGGCACCGCTTTTTGACCGTAGCCTTTCATTGGCAGACCTCAATCGCGCCGCTCGCGCGCCGGAGGTATAAGCCATGTACCTGTTGCGCCTGGCCTTGGCGAGCCTGAACAACCGCCGCTTCACTGCCCTGCTCACCGTGTTCGCCATCGCGCTATCGGTATGCCTGCTGCTCGCCGTTGAGCGCGTGCGCACCGAGGCCCGTGCCAGCTTTGCCAGCACCATCAGTGGCACCGACCTCATCGTCGGCGCCCGTTCCGGCTCGGTGAATTTGTTGCTGTATTCGGTGTTCCGGATCGGCAACGCCACCAACAACATTCGCTGGGAGAGCTTCGAGCAGTTCGCCGAGCATCCCCGAGTCAGTTGGGCCATTCCCATTTCCCTGGGCGATTCTCACCGTGGCTATCGCGTGATGGGCACCAGTGGCGCCTATTTCGAGCACTACCGTTATGGTCGCAAGCAGCACCTGCAACTGGCGCAAGGCCGGCCATTCGCCGACGACCCGTTCGAGGTGGTGCTGGGCGCCGAAGTGGCCGAGGCACTGAAATACACGCTGGACGACCAGCTGGTGCTGGCGCATGGCGTCGCCACGGTCAGCCTGGTCAAACATGACGACAAGCCGTTTCGGGTAGTCGGCATCCTCAAGCGCACCGGCACGCCGGTGGATCGCACGCTGCATATCAATCTGGCAGGCATGGAGGCGCTGCATATCGACTGGCAGAGCGGCATGCCGGCGCGAGGTGCAGCGCGCATCAATGCCGAACAGGCGCGCCTGCTTGACTTACAACCCAAGCAGATCACTGCCTTCATGTTGGGCCTCAACAGCAGGATCGCCACCTTCACGCTGCAGCGCGAAATCAATGGCTATCGTGGCGAGCCGCTGCTGGCGATTCTGCCCGGCGTGGCGCTGCAAGAGCTCTGGAGCCTGATGGGCACGGCTGAACAGGCGCTGTTCGTGGTGTCCTTGTTTGTCGTGCTGACCGGATTGATCGGCATGCTCACCGCCATTCTCACCAGCCTCAACGAGCGGCGCCGAGAGATGGCGATCTTGCGTTCGGTTGGTGCCCGGCCTTGGCATATCGCCGGCCTGCTGGTGGTTGAAGCTTTCAGCCTGGCACTTGCGGGTGCGCTGTTCGGGCTCTTGCTGCTGTATGTCGCCATTGCGGTCGCGCAGGGGCCGCTGCAAAGTCACTACGGTCTTTATCTGCCGCTGGCGCTGCCAAGCGCCTATGAGTGGTCATTGCTGGCGGGCATACTGCTGGCTGGGCTGTTGATGGGCTGTGTGCCAGCGTGGCGCGCCTATCGGCAGTCGCTGGCCGACGGCCTGTCGATCAGACTATGAGGAATTCCATGTCTCGCCTGCTGCTTGCCACCCTGCTCGCCCTGGCGGCGCCCTTCGCGGTTGCCGATGTTCGTGAGCTGCAATGGTCGGACCTGATCCCGGCAGACGCGCCGCCACCTCCACCGCCTGTGGCGCTTCACGACATGTCGCAACTGGCCGATGCGCTCGCTGCGGAAGCGGGTCCGGCAGCGGCTCAGCAATCGCCGGCCGAGCCGGTCGTCGAAGAGCTAGATGGCGTTCAGGTCAAGCTGCCCGGCTACATTGTGCCGCTGGACATGAGCGAGGATGGGCGGGTGACGGAGTTTCTGCTGGTGCCCTACTTCGGCGCCTGTATTCACGTGCCGCCACCGCCTTCCAACCAGATCGTGCATGCCACCAGCGAGCTTGGCGTAAAGGTGGACGAGCTGTACCAACCCTTCTGGATCGAAGGGCCGTTAAAAGTCGAACACGCCACCAGCGAACTGGCCGATGCCGGCTATCGCATGCAAGCGCAGAAGATCTATCTCTACGAGCTCGAATAAACGCAGCGGAACCGAGGCTGATCGGCAAGCTGAGCGGCATCGAGCATCGAGCATCGAGCATCGAGCAATGTCCCTCAATTGATTGCGGGTTCCGATTGGCAGCGCAATGCCTGCTGTCCACGGGTGCAAGCTGTAGCCATGGTTGCTAGCTGCGCCGGAGCGCTCTGCAGCGATATGCGCGCTATTTCCCGAACGCATAAACAAAACCCCGCCACTGTGGCGGGGCTTCTATGCGCATCTGCTACGCGCTAGGCCTGAATATCCCGGAGTTGCGTAGACGTACGTCTAAAGCGGTCCCGAGCAGGTGATCAGCGAGTGCTAGCGACCTGACGTTGTCGCTCGAAACTCAGTTCACCTTCGGCCCACTCGCGCCAGGAGCGAACCTTGCGCCGTTCAGCGCCTGCGCGCTCGGCCTGTTTCAGCGCATCAAGACCGGCTTGCCAGTGGGTTTGTTCCAGTTCCAGCTGGGCGACGTTCAGCCAGAACGTGGCGCTACCGGATTGGGCCGCCAGATCCCGGTAGATCTGCGCCGCCTCCGAACGCTCGCGGGCCTGCCACCAGAGCATGCCCAGACGCTCACGCCGCTTGGCATCGCTGGCTAGAAGGCCCGACTTGAGCATGCCCTGAAGCAACTTCGCACCTTGCCAAGGCTGGCCAGCGGCACCGGCAAGCAACACCAGATTATCCAGCTCGGCTTCACTGAAACGCAGACCCTTGGCATGCGCCGCACGCAGGGTTGCGAGCGCCTTATCGTCATTGCCAGCCATCTGCTGCAGGCCCGCCAATTGCCGCCAGCTCTTGGCTTGATCCGGATGACGAGCGAGCAGCCTGCTCTGCCAGCGCTCTGCCGTCTCGTATCGCTTCAGCTCGGCATTACCACCTACCAGAAACTGCAGCCAGGTATCAGCAGCGTTGGGATTGGCCTGGACATAGCGCTCAGCCAGTGGCAATGCCTTGGCGTGCTGTCCGAGCCCCTGATAAGCCTGCACCAGCATCTGCAGGACTTCTTCATTTGTATTGGCGGGTGAGCCCAGCAGACTGATGACCTTGGCATAGCGGCGTTCGATCAGGTTGAGTTTCGCCAGGTTGAGCCGCTCGTTCGGTAGTATTGTCTCGTCCAGCTTGCCACTGGCGATCGCCTTGTCGAGCAGCTCCAGCGCTTGATGATTGTTGCCTTCAGCCCACGCCAGATAAGCACGACTGCGCCATAACAGCGCTTCCTCGGCACTGCCTGGCTTCGCCTCGGCCTGCTTCAGCGCACGATGCGCAGCGCCATAGTCACCCTTCTCTTGCGCACTCTGGGCACGTTCAAGCGCTTTGAATACCGAGGGATCGATGCTCTGGGCAGCATGAGCCGATACAGCGAATAACAACGAGATCATCAACAGCAAACGGGGCATGTCAGCGTTCTCCTTGCAGGCGGAAATGAAGGGTTTTGACGGCTTCGCGTGATACCGCAGCACCATTTTCGGTGCGCGGGGCGAAACGCCAGCGGGCTGCGGCACGGCGGGCCTCGCGATCGAACACGTTCGGCGGCAACGCCTCCATCACGCGGATGTTTTCGACTCTACCGGCAGCGGTGATGGTGAATGCGAGTTTGATATGGCCCTCGATGCCGCGCTGACGCGCCCGATAAGGGTATTCGGGACGAACATCATTGAGCGGCATGACTTCCTGCTCAGGGCCGGACTGTCCTGCTGTCTCGTCTGCCGAAGGCGCTGCGGGTGCCGGCGGTGCTGCCGGAGCAGGCGCGGCCGTCAGCCCTGCAAGGCTGGGCGCCGGAGCGCTTGCAACCGACACACCGGTATCGATGTTCGGCAAGGGCAGATCGAGCTTCGGCAGACTGGCACTGGGCGTCGCCATGCTCGGGGTCGGCGGTGTGGGAGTCTGAGGTGTCTTCGGTTGGGGCGGTTGCGGTGCCTGCTGCCGCGAGCGGGTCGCAGTGCTTTCGTTGCGGTTGTCCATCCGCACGAAATTGGCGATGGCAACCGGGTCGTCGGTCACCTCGCTACGGGGCGGGTTAACCATGCTCAACATCAGCGCAAACAGCAGCAAGGCTACCACGCAGGCAGCGATGAAGGACAACCCAACGCGGGTCAGCCCACGAACCATCACTGCGCTCCCGAACTGGCGGCCAGGGCCACGTCCTGAACTCCGGCGAGACGTGCCTGATCCATCACCTGAACCACAAGGCCCGTGCGTGCATCCTGATCGGCCTGGACCACGACGGCGCCTTCCGGCTGGTCGACGCGCATGCGCTCAACGTGGGCCCTGACGCTGCGTACGTCCACGGCCTGTTTGTCGATCCAGACCTGACCATCCGCGGTCACTGCAATCAGGATGTTGCCCTTGTCCTGGGCGCTGGCAGTGTCGGCCTGCGGCCGCTGAACCTCGACACCGGACTCCTTGATAAAGGAGCTGGTGACGATGAAGAAAATCAGCATGATGAAAACCACATCGAGCATCGGCGTCAGGTCGATGCCGGTGTCTTCTTCCTGCTGGTAGTGGTGACGACGCATACGCATCCGTTAATCCTCAATCGTGACGCAGCTGGTCGGCCAGCCGGTCGAGAGCCTGGCGCGAAATACGTTCGAGACGCGCCAGGCTGAACAGTCCAGTGATGGCCAGCACCATGCCGGCCATGGTCGGCAGAGTCGCCTGCCAAACGCCTGCGGCCATGCCGCGAGGGTTGCCGGTGCCATTGAGCGCCAGTACATCGAATACCGCGATCATGCCGGTGACGGTGCCAAGCAACCCGAGCAACGGGTACATCGCAACCATGGTTTTGCTCATCCGCAGCGGGCCGGAGAGCTGTTGCTGCGCCTGAGCGAGCCAGGCACTACGTACCGCACGCTGCCAGCTACCGGGTTCGTTGGGCAGCTGCCCCCAGGCCTGGCGACGGGCTTCCACCCAGCGCGGAAATACCCGGCGCATGAACCACAACCGCTCGAACACCAGCGTCCAATACAACACGCACAAGGCGGCCAGCGCCCACATCACCGCGCCACCTGCCGCCATGAAGTCGAGCAGCGCATGGCCACTGTCGACCAGACGCAGCCATTGGCCGTGCAGATCAGTCACGACGCGAAGTCCCAGACAGATGCAGCGCGATCAGGCCCGCGCTCTGCTGTTCGAGCAGCTGGATCAGCGCCTTGCTGCGACTGGCCAGCAGGCTGTGCAGAAACAAAAGGGGAATGGCCACGACCAGACCCAGCACCGTGGTGACCAACGCCTGGGAAATACCGTCGGCCATCAACCGGGAATCACCACCGCCACTCTGCGTAATCGCCTGGAAGGTTACGATCATGCCGGTCACGGTACCCAGCAGTCCGAGTAACGGCGCGACGGCGCTAAGCAACTTAAGCAGTGGCTGACCGCGCTCGAGAGGTGGCGTCTCCTGGAGGATCGCCTCGTCGAGTTTCAGCTCGAGCGTCTCGAGGTCCGAAAGCTGTGGCTTTGGCCCGAGCACGCCGATGATGCGGCCCAGCGGGTTGTCGTCACGCGGTTGATTGAGCTCGCGCGTCTGCCGATTCACTGCGCGCCCGACCCGCGCCAGATACACCATGCGCCAGATTGCAAGGATCAGACCGATGGCACCCAGGGCGAGAATGACCCAGCCAACCAGACCGCCTTGCTGAACGCGATCCCACAATTGTGGCTGGCGCTGCAGCTGAGCCAGCAACGAGCCGCGGCTCGGGTCGACCGGCAATGTGGCCAACGCCTCGCTGCTGTTCATATAGTCATTGACGGTTGCCATGCCTGCGGGCTGACGGATTGGCGTCAGCAGCTCGTGAGCGTCGCTGTCGTAACGAAGGAAATTATCGTCGGTGAATGCCGAGAAGTTACCGACCCGCAGGACAGACCGGGTGTTGCGCTGCCCGTCGACGCCCACTACCGAAAGCTCGACGCGCTCGACCTGGCCGCTAGCCGTGAGGTCTTCAAGCAGAGTCATCCAGAAGCTGTCCAGATCCTCGGCCGACGGCAACGTGCGGCTTTCAGCCAATGCCCGCAGGCGCTGCAGGCGCTCCGGATACTGCGCGTTGAGCAGGCTATCCTGCCATTGCCCAGCGATGTCGCCAGCACTCTGCCGCACCACGCCGAACAGTTCTCCAAGATGACCGACGCGCTGCGCCAGTAGTTTTTCCTGTTCAGCCAGCTCGGCTTCCTGGCGATCGAATTCAGTTTTCAGGCGCTCAGCTTCGGCTTTCTGTTTTTCAAGCGCGGCATTCGCTCGGGCCAGCAGTTGCGCTTGCTCGCTGCGATTCTGGATGAAGGCCTGCTCACGTGCTTGCATGGCGTCAACTTCCGCCGCGCGTTCGCTGCGAATGCGCTGCAGCAGTTGATCAGGACTCAAGGGCTCGGCAGCCTGAGCCATTGCCGGCAACAAACCGATGAGCAACAACGTCAACAAGCGGCTCATTGCGCAGCCTCCTTGGCCAAAGTCTTCACAGGCAGTTCAAGCCAGGTCGGCGCCTGTTGCTGGCGGGCAATCGCAATCGCTTTGGTGATTGGCCGACGGGCACTGCCGTCAAGCACTTCCCATGCACGGGTTTTAGAATTCCACCAACCGCTCTCGTGTGCGTCCAGCGTCTGGTAATACAGCATGGTCCGCCCCAGGCGCAGGAATTCGACACTGCGGCTGCCGCCTTCGACCGGCAGCTCGCCGCGCCAGGCTTCCAGGGTGCGACCGTAGTCGCTCTCGATCTGATAGGCCTCGAGGATACGACGGTATTTCTCAGCCAGACTGACGTCGGCGCGCGCCTGCATATCCTGCAGGCTGGCGAGTCGATCGGCGCGCTCGTCGGGGAGGAACGGAAGATCCGCGGCGATGAATTCCTCAAGCACTTCGATCATCCGCCCCATCTGCGGAGCAACGGCTTCCTGAGTGCGTTCGATGCTGTCCAACTGGCGCTGAAACCCGTCCAGTTCCTTGCGCTGTGCAGCGGTCAGTTCGACCAGCTGCTCGTTATAGTCCTTCAACGCCTCCGCCTGCTGAACGGCGTTACGGTACTCGGTGAGCATCTGCCGCGTTGCGTCATCGAGTTGCTCGATACGCGCCTGCGAGGCCTTGGCTTCGGCAGCCAGCCGCTGGCTTTCTTCTAGCGCAGCGTCCAGCGGAGCTGCATGGAGCTGCATACAGCAGGGCAACACGGCGACCGCCAAGAGGCGGGGTATAAGGGCTTGCATTGAGGGGGTCCTTGCAGACGAAGGTCAGACCAGAAAAGAGAAACATTATCATCTAGATCCGCGAAAAAAGGCAACCCGGTCAATACGTCGCAGGCAGACTAAAGCGCAGCGTTTCGTTGAGCTGGATCAAAATCGAGAGGGCCCTGCGCCCTACCATGGTCACCAATCGCAACACATCATGCCTCGATGGAGTTCCATTATGCGCAAGACCCTGTTTACTGCATCCGTGCTGGCCGTAGCACTCGCCTCCCCCTTCGCCCAGGCTCATCAGGCTGGTGATGTGATTCTCCGCGCTGGCGCGATTACTGTTGATCCGCGAGAGGATAGCGGTGATATCTGGGTAGGCGCCCTCTCCACGAGCGTTGCCGGGACTAAGGCTACGCTCGATAGCGACACCCAGCTGGGTTTGAACTTCGCCTACATGGTTACCGACAAAATCGGTATCGAACTGCTCGCCGCCAGCCCCTTCACTCATGACGTCGGTGTTGCTGGTATGCCCGGCGGTTTTGCATCGCTAAACGGCAAGCTGGGCGAACTCAAGCATCTGCCGCCGACCCTGAGCGTTGTGTACTATCCGCTCGACAGCAAGTCAGCGTTCCAACCTTACGTAGGCGCCGGCATCAACTACACCTGGTTCTTCGATGACAAGCTCAGCAGCGAAGCTGAAGCCAAGGGCTTCAGCGGCCTGGACATGAAGGACTCTTGGGGCTTGGCTGCGCAAGTGGGCATGGATTACATGCTGACCGACAATATGATGGTCAACGCCCAGGTTCGCTATATCGACATCGATACAACAGGCACAACGAGCTTCGGCGGCGCCAAGGTCAAAGTCGATGTAGACGTCGATCCGATGGTTTATATGGTCGGGCTCGGCTATAAGTTCTGACCGATTCGCAAGCCGAATCGCAGTTACGACAAAGGCGCCCTAGGGCGCCTTTCTGTTTTCCAGCGTTGCTTTACCGGCCGAGCAACTTCGCCAGCCCGTCACGCATGTCTGTTGGTTGATCCGGCAAACGGTAACGCTGCAGCAACCTTGCATTGTTCGCTCGCGAATGACGGATGTCGCCGCTGCGCGCCGCCTGGTGAGTGACCGGCGGCAATCCACCGAGCACCTCGCCGATCGCACTCAACAATTGGTTCAGGCTGGTGGCGCGATTCAGTCCGACGTTGACCTCACCGGGTTCAGCGATCGGACGCTCCAACGCCTGCACCAATAGCTCGACGAGATCACCGACATACAGGAAATCTCGGGTCTGCTCGCCATCGCCGAAAATCGCAATCGGCAAACCCTTCTGCGCCCTCTCGGTAAAGATGCTAATGACCCCTGAGTAGGGAGACGATGGATCCTGACGCGGCCCATAGATATTGAAGAACCGAAAAACCACTGGCTCCAATCCATGCTGACGACGATAGAAGTCCAGATAGTGTTCGCTGGCCAGCTTATCCGTCGCATAAGGCGTCAGCGGCGCTTTCGGGGTGTCTTCGCCGATGGGGGCACCTTCGCCGTTGTTGCCGTAGACCGCAGCGCTGGAGGCAAACACCACCCGTCGCACTCCTTCAGCGCGCATCGCCTCACAGAGATTCAGCGTTCCCACCAGATTGCTCTGATGCGTGCCAACCGGATCATCGACCGAGGCCTGGACCGACGCCACAGCGGCAAGGTGCACAACGGCGCGGCATCCCTGAACGGCATCGCGCATCGTTTGCGCATCCGCGACGTCGCCGACGATCAGCTCAACGCCCTCATCATCCGGCAAGTTGCTGCGCTTGCCCGTCGACAGATTGTCCAGCACCCGAACAGTGTAGCCACGCGCAACAAGTGCATCGACCAGATTGGAACCGATGAACCCGGCTCCTCCGGTGACCAGAACAGGCAGCTCAGCCATGACGGTAATAACGCTCCAATAGGCTCGGCAATCCGGTGCGCCAGGCGCGCGGTTTGATACCGAAGGTGTTGAATATTTTCCTGCACGCCAACACGCCATGCTGTGGCTCGTCTGCTGCATCCGAGCAGGCCGCATGAGCGACGGGGGTCAGGCTGCCAACCACCAACTGACGGTGATTGGCCGCCTCGGTCAAAAGCGCCTGACCAACCACCAGCGGGGTTGACGCCTCGTGCCCACCATAGTGATAGGTTCCCCACAATGGCGCCTGGCAATCCAATTGCTTCAGCACAGCCAGGATCACCCGCGCCGCATCCTCGACCGGTGTAGGGTTGCCACGACGATCATCGGCGAGGCACAGTTCGTCGCTCTCTTCGAGACGCTGAAGGAACCGGCCAAGCAAGCCGTCCGAACTGTCGTCCAGCAACCAGCCAAAGCGCAACAAAACGTGCCGAGGGCAGAGCGCACGCACACTCTGCTCCATACGCCAGAGAGCACAGCTGCGCGCGTCGAGCGGCGCCACCTCGTCTCTTTCGCTGTAGGAGGTCGTTCGGGCCCCGTCAAATACCCGGTAGCTGGACGGTTGCATCAGAACAAACTGATGATGCTGGCCCAGCTCGGCCAGGCGTTCGACTGCTCGCTCCTGCTTGGCCAGCACGGCCTCATCGACATGCCCGCTCTGGAACCAGTCAAAGTAATAGGCGAGGTTGATGACGATATCCGGGCGGTTATCGTCGAGCAAAGTAGTCAGACTTGGCGCATCCCAGCCCTGGCTGGGCGGGCGCGGCGCGAGGAAGCCGATGTCTTCCTCGGCGCCCAGGCGGATAAGCGCCTGACCCAGGGCATTACCGCCGCCCAACAGCATCAGGCGCATTCGCATGGAGTGAACTCTAGAACGGGATATCGTCGTCGAAACTGTCGTAATCCGGAGCCGGCTGCTGAGCGGGTTGCGGCTGAGACTGCGGACGCGACTGCTGTTGCGGCTGAGATTCGCGCTGCGGACGCGGCTGGGATTGACGCGGCGCGTCGTCGGAACTGCCACCACGGCCGCCTAGTAGCTGCATAGTGCCACCCATGTCCACGACCACCTCGGTGGTGTAGCGCTTCACGCCGTCCTTTTCCCATTCGCGGGTCTGCAGGCGGCCTTCGATGTAGCACTGCGAGCCCTTGCGCAGGTATTCGCCAGCGATCTCGGCGACCTTGCCGAACAGCACGACCCGATGCCACTCGGTGCGTTCCTGCTGCTGTCCGGTCTGCTTGTCCTTCCAGCTATCGGTGGTAGCCAGCGTGATGTTGGTCACCGCATTGCCATTGGGCATGTAGCGGGTTTCCGGGTCGCCGCCGACATTGCCGATCAAGATGACTTTATTCACCCCTCTGGCCATGGGTAACTCCTTTGCTGAAACATGAATGTGTTGGCTCGAATCGTCGCAAGCGGGATACAGCCAATGACTGGCAATCTTACCCTACCGTCAGAGGTCGGCCAACCGGCGCAACCGGACGAAGGTCCAAAGCCACAAGCTTGGGGACTGGAGTGTGGCGGCGTTCGGTCAGGCCACCAGACGATCCAGTGCGGCCCGATCCAGGGTCTTCATGTCTACCTTCAGATAGGCAGCGGACTCCTCGCCGATAACCACTGCGTCGGATACGCCCGTGACCGCCATTATTTGCTCGGTGAGCGCGGGATTACACGCCGCCCCGGCGGACAGCGGTAGACGCAGCCCCGTCACATAGGGTGGCTCTCGCATACTCCAGGTCACGACAAACCACAGCGCGCACAGTGCTACACACCCTGCAAACACCGGCCCCAGGCCGCCCAGCTGGAAGAGCCAGCCCCCAAGCACGCCGCCCAGGCCGGAGCCGAGAAACTGGCTGGTTGAATAAATTCCCATCGCCGTTCCCTTGCCTCCTGCAGGCGCGACCTTGCTGATCAGCGACGGCAACGAGGCCTCCAGCAAGTTAAAGGCGATGAAGAACACGATCATCCCGGCGACCAGCGACCAGAGCTGATTGCCGAACCACCAGAGGAACAACTCCGAGAGCAGGAGCACCGCGACCGACCCCAGGACGACGCGCTTCATCTGGCGCTTCTTTTCACCATAGATGATGAACGGCACCATACCGAAGAAACCTACCACCAGCGCGGCCAAGTACACCCACCAGTGTTGTTCCTTGGGCAGAGCAGCTTCATTCACGAGCGCCAGCGGCAACGCGACGAAACTGGCCATCAGAACGGCATGCAGCGCAAAAATACTAAAATCAAGCCGCAGCAGATCGGGATGGCGAAGCGTTGCACCCAAGGCCTGCCGGGCGACGCCAGATTCGCGGTGCCGGATATGCGCAGGAGCGCGCGGAATTGCGGCCACGACCAGGATGCCTAACGCCGCCATACCTGCCGTTACCCAAAACAGGCCGGAAAGCCCGAATGCGCTCGTCAGCAGCGGCCCGACAACCATTGCTACCGCGAACGATACGCCGATACTCATGCCAATCATCGCCATTGCCTTGGTGCGATGTTGCTCGCGAGTCAGGTCCGACAGCAACGCCATGACCGCAGCCGAGATCGCACCTGCACCCTGCAGGACACGACCGGCAATCACGCCCCAGATGGAGTCAGCCGTTGCGGCGAGCACAGCGCCAGCGGCAAAGATCAACAGCCCGAAATAGATCACTGGAAGACGGCCAATTCGGTCGGAAATCACTCCGAACGGAATTTGCAGCACCGCCTGGGTCAAACCATAAGCACCAATGGCGAGACCAATGAGTGCCGGCGTTGCGCCCTGCAGATCCATTCCATAGGTTGCCAGCACCGGCAGAACCATGAACATGCCGAGCATGCGAAACGCGAATACCAGCGCTAATCCGGAGGCTGCGCGGGTTTCGCCAGCGCTCATGCGCTCGCTGTAAGGATCCTGCATGTGGGGTCTCGCTTGAATTAACCGGCGGCGATTCTAACAGTCATACCCTGCTCGGCACAGGTTTGCTACTTTGCCGCGATGTCGCCCCTGGCCGTATACTTTCGGGTTTTCGCCCGCCATGCGAGGCTGCTTTGGACAAGATTCTGATTCGTGGGGCACGTACCCACAACCTGAAAAACATCGACCTGACCTTGCCACGCGACAAACTGATCGTGATCACTGGTCTGTCTGGTTCGGGCAAGTCCTCGCTGGCCTTCGATACGCTTTATGCTGAAGGACAGCGCCGCTACGTTGAATCCCTTTCGGCATACGCCCGGCAGTTTCTGTCGATGATGGAAAAGCCCGATGTGGATACCATCGAAGGATTGTCCCCGGCCATATCCATCGAGCAAAAGTCGACCTCGCATAACCCGCGCTCGACGGTCGGCACCATCACCGAGATCTACGATTATCTCCGTCTGCTCTATGCGCGCGCAGGCACGCCGCGCTGCCCCGACCATGACGCGCCACTGGAAGCTCAAACCGTTAGCCAGATGGTCGACCAGGTACTGGCGCTGCCTGAAGGCCGCAAATTGATGCTGCTCGCCCCGGTGATCCGCGAGCGCAAGGGCGAACACCTGGCGGTATTCGATGAGCTGCGTGCACAGGGCTTCGTACGCGCGCGGGTCAACGGCCGGCTCTACGAACTCGATGAGCTGCCGAAACTCGACAAGCAGAAAAAACACTCCATCGACGTTGTGGTGGATCGTTTCAAGGTCCGCAACGACCTGCAGCAGCGCCTCGCCGAATCGTTCGAGACGGCGCTGAAGCTGGCCGACGGCATCGCCCTGGTCGCGTCGATGGAAGACGACGATGACAGCGAGGAGATGATTTTCTCCGCTCGCTTCGCCTGCCCCGTCTGTGGGCATTCGATCAGCGAGCTAGAGCCCAAACTCTTCTCCTTCAACAATCCCGCCGGAGCATGCCCAACCTGCGACGGCCTCGGCGTCAAACAGTTCTTCGACGCCAAACGCCTGGTCAATGGTGAGTTGACGCTGGCCGAGGGTGCGATTCGCGGCTGGGACCGCCGCAACGTCTATTACTTCCAGATGCTCGGCTCCTTGGCCTCGCACTACGGGTTCAGTCTCGACGAGCCGTTCGACACCCTGCCCGCCGAGCAGCAGAAATATGTTCTGCGCGGCAGCGGCAAGGAACATGTCGACTTCCGATACCTGAACGACCGCGGCGACATCGTCAAACGCTCGCACCCTTTCGAAGGCATCATCCCAAACCTCGAGCGCCGCTATCGGGAAACCGAGTCCAACTCAGTGCGTGAAGAGCTGGCCAAGTATCTCAGCACCCAGCCTTGCCCTGAGTGCCGCGGTACACGCCTACGCCGCGAAGCCCGTCATGTCTGGGTCGGGGACAAGACGCTGCCGGCCGTGACCGGACTGCCGATCGGCGACGCCACCGAGTATTTCGGTGGGCTTACGCTGCCGGGCCGCCGCGGGGAGATTGCTGACAAGATCCTCAAGGAGATCTGCGAGCGCCTGCAATTTCTAGTGAACGTCGGCCTCGACTACCTGACCCTGGACCGCAGCGCCGATACGCTGTCCGGCGGTGAAGCGCAGCGTATCCGCCTGGCGAGCCAGATCGGTGCCGGCCTGGTCGGCGTCATGTACATCCTCGATGAGCCGTCGATCGGGCTGCATCAGCGCGACAACGAGCGCCTGCTGGGCACGCTTCGTCACCTGCGCGATATCGGCAATACCGTCATCGTCGTCGAGCACGATGAAGATGCCATCCGCATGGCAGATTACGTGGTCGATATTGGCCCAGGGGCCGGCGTGCATGGCGGGCAGATCGTCGCCGAGGGCACACCCGACGACGTGATGTCTAACCCCGCCTCCCTCACCGGCGGCTATCTGTCGGGGCGGGTGAAGATTCGCTATCCAGACAAACGCACCCCTCGCAATGCCGACAAGCTGCTGAAACTCAAGGGAGCACGTGGCAACAACCTGCGCAACGTCGACCTGGAAATCCCTGTGGGCCTGCTGACCTGTATCACGGGGGTATCGGGCTCGGGCAAGTCAACGCTGATCAACAACACCCTGTTCCCAATCACTGCGACTGCGCTCAATGGCGCCACAACACTCGAGGTGGCCGCGCACGACTCCTTCGACGGGCTGCAGCACCTCGACAAGGTGGTAGACATCGACCAGAGCCCGATCGGTCGCACCCCGCGCTCGAATCCGGCGACCTACACCGGCCTGTTCACGCCGATCCGCGAGCTATTCGCCGGCGTGCCAGAGGCCCGCTCACGCGGTTACGGCCCGGGCCGGTTCTCCTTCAACGTCAAGGGCGGGCGCTGCGAAGCCTGTCAAGGCGACGGCGTGATCAAGGTGGAGATGCACTTCTTGCCGGACATCTACGTGCCCTGCGATGTATGCAAGGGCAAGCGCTACAACCGCGAAACCCTCGAGGTGAAGTACAAGGGCAAAAGCATCACCGAAGTGCTCGACATGACCATCGAGGTAGCCCGGGAGTTCTTCGACCCGGTGCCTGCCGTAGCGCGCAAGCTGCAGACGCTGATGGATGTGGGCCTCTCCTACATCAAGCTCGGTCAAAGCGCGACCACCCTGTCGGGGGGCGAGGCACAAAGGGTCAAGCTGTCCCGCGAGCTGTCCAAGCGGGACACCGGCAAGACACTGTATATCCTCGACGAGCCCACCACCGGCCTGCACTTCGCCGACATCCAGCAGTTGCTGGACGTGCTGCACCGGCTACGTGATCACGGCAATACGGTAGTGGTCATCGAGCACAATCTGGATGTGATCAAGACCGCCGACTGGTTGGTCGATCTCGGCCCTGAGGGCGGCTCCAAGGGTGGTCAGATCATCGCCACGGGCACGCCTGACGAGGTCGCTAAGATGCAGAAATCGCATACCGGGCATTTCCTCAAGCCGCTACTTGAACGCGACAGGGAGCCAGCGACGAAATAAGCAGGCCCGGTCTTTCCGAAAACAAAAAACCGCAGCAGTGCTGCGGTTTTTATTGCGCCAGTATCAGCGATCAGGTCAACGCCTCCTCGATCGGCAGATCGAGCGCTGTCGCAACGCCGGCACCATAAGCCGGATCGGCCAGATAGCAGTGTCTGATGTGACGCAGCTTGATATGCCGTGCCGCGTCCCCCATCGCCCGCGCCGTATTGCCGAACAGGCGCTGTTGTTCATCTGTCTCCATCAAGCGGAACAGATCACCCGGCTGGGTGAAATAATCCGCATCATCCGAGCGGTAATCGTAACGGGCAGCAGCACCTTCTAGTGCCAACGGCGGCTCACTGAAATCGGGCTGCTCCTGCCACTCACCGTAGGTGTTCGGCTCGTAGTGCAGGCGGCCACCGTGATTGCCGTCCACGCGCATGGCACCATCACGGTGGAAGCTGTGCACCGGGCAGCGCGGCGCGTTTACCGGAATCTGGTGGTGGTTGACGCCCAGGCGGTAGCGCTGCGCGTCGCCGTAGGAGAACAGACGCCCCTGCAGCATGCGATCCGGCGAAAAGCTGATACCCGGCACCACGTTAGCGGGCGTAAATGCTGCTTGCTCGACATCCTGGAAATAGTTGTCGGCATTGCGATTCAGCTCGTAGTAGCCGACTTCGATCAGCGGGTAGTCCTTCTTCGACCAGACCTTAGTCAAGTCGAACGGATGGAAGCGATAGCTCGCCGCCTCGGTTTCGGGCATCACCTGCACGTACATCGTCCAGCGTGGGAATTCACCGCGCTCGATGGCTTCGAACAGATCCCGTTGCGAGCTCTCACGATCGCTGGCGACGATGGCGGCTGCCTCCGCATCGGTGAGGTTCTTGATGCCCTGCTGGGTCTTGAAGTGGAACTTGACCCAGTAGCGTTGGTGATCGGGGCTGATAAAGCTGTAAGTGTGCGAGCCGAAACCGTGCATGTGCCGGTACGAGGCGGGAATGCCCCGGTCGCCCATCACGTAGGTGATCTGGTGCAACGCCTCCGGCAGACCGGTCCAGAAGTCCCAGTTGTTGTTGGCGCTGCGCATGTTTGTGCGCGGGTCGCGCTTGACCGCATGGTTCAGGTCGGGGAACTTCAGCGGGTCGCGGAAAAAGAATACCGGCGTGTTGTTGCCGACCATGTCCCAATTACCCTGCTCGGTATAAAACTTCAGTGCATAGCCACGAATATCGCGCTCGGCATCGGCGGCTCCACGCTCGCCGGCCACGGTGGAGAAGCGGGCAAACATCGGAGTCTTCTTGCCCACCTCGGAAAAGATCGCAGCCTTGGTGTAGCGGGTGATGTCGTGGGTCACCACAAACTCGCCGAAAGCACCGGAACCTTTGGCATGCATACGCCGCTCAGGAATCACTTCACGGTCAAAATGCGCCAGTTTCTCCAGGAACCAGACGTCCTGCAGCAACATCGGACCACGCGGGCCCGCAGTCAGTGAGTTCTGGTTTTCAGCTACCGGCGCACCGGCAACGGTCGTCAACCTGCGTTTGTCAGTCATGTTTAGCTCCTCGAACGGCTATCCATCATTTGCAGCGAAACCGGGAATGCCGGTGGTGTGGCTGTCATCATAGGAAGCAGAACGGAGCGGGACCAATGCGTTGAGTCAACGTAGGCGATAGAAAATACGGATATAAAAAAACCGAGCCTGAGGCTCGGTTCTTTTTGTCCGAAAAAGCCGTAGCTTATTCGGCTGCTTCCACCTCACCGGTAACCGGACGGTCAACCAGTTCGACGTAAGCCATAGGTGCGTTGTCTCCTGCACGGAAACCGCACTTGAGGATACGCAGATAGCCGCCCTGACGGGTGGCGTAACGCGGGCCCAGATCGTTGAACAACTTGCCAACGATTGCCTTGGAACGAGTCCGATCGAAAGCCAGACGACGATTAGCGACACTGTCTTCCTTGGCCAGAGTGATCAGCGGCTCAGCAACGCGACGCAGTTCCTTGGCCTTAGGCAGGGTTGTCTTGATCAGTTCGTGCTCGAACAGCGACACCGCCATGTTCTGAAACATGGCCTTGCGGTGAGCGCTTGTGCGGCTGAGATGACGGCCACTTTTACGATGACGCATGATTGAAATTCCTTACCAAACGATCAGTTCGGTGACTATGGTCGATCAGGCCGTAGCCTTATCGTCCTTCTTGAGACTGGCCGGCGGCCAATTGTCGAGGCGCATGCCGAGAGACAGACCACGAGAAGCCAGAACATCTTTGATTTCAGTCAGAGACTTCTTGCCCAGGTTCGGCGTCTTCAACAACTCAACCTCGGTGCGCTGGATCAGGTCACCGATGTAGTAGATGTTTTCTGCCTTGAGGCAGTTCGCCGAACGTACGGTCAGTTCCAAGTCATCAACTGGACGCAACAGGATCGGATCGATCTCGTCTTCCTGCTCGACCACGACCGGCTCGCTGTCACCCTTGAGGTCGACGAACGCGGCCAACTGCTGTTGCAGGATGGTCGCGGCCCGACGGATCGCTTCTTCAGGATCCAGGGTTCCGTTGGTTTCCAGGTCGATAACCAGCTTGTCCAAGTTGGTGCGCTGCTCAACACGAGCATTTTCGACAACATAAGCCACGCGACGGACCGGACTGAAGGTAGCATCGAGCTGAAGACGGCCAATACTACGGCTCTCATCTTCATCACTCTGACGCGCGTCAGCCGGCTCGTAGCCACGGCCGCGAGCGACCTTGAGCTTCATGTTGATCGAGCCATTAGCCGCCAGGTTGGCGATCAAGTGATCGCCATTGACGATTTCGACATCGTGATCCAGCTGGATATCGGCAGCGGTAACAGCGCCCGCGCCCTTCTTCACCAGGCTCAAGGTCACTTCATCACGGCCGTGCAGCTTGATGGCGATACCTTTGAGGTTCAGCAGGATTTCGATGACATCTTCCTGCACGCCCTCGATAGCGCTGTACTCGTGAAGCACACCGTCGATCTCAGCCTCGACCACAGCACAGCCGGGCATGGAGGACAACAGAATGCGACGCAGCGCGTTGCCCAGGGTATGGCCAAAACCGCGCTCGAGAGGCTCGAGAGTGATCTTGGCACGGGTCGGACTGACCACCTGCACATCGATATGGCGGGGGGTCAGGAACTCATTTACCGAAATCTGCATGGATACACCTATTTTCTAGCCCTTACTTGGAGTAGAGCTCGACAATCAGGTTTTCGTTGATGTCGGCAGACAGATCACTGCGAGCCGGAACACTCTTGAAAACGCCAGATTTCTTGTCGGTATCTACTTCGACCCACTCAACGCGACCGCGCTGTGCACACAGTTCCAGGGCTTGGGCGATACGCAGCTGGTTACGGCACTTCTCACGAATAGCGACCACATCGCCCGCCTTCACCTGATAGGACGGAACGTTCACGGTCTTGCCATTGACGCTAATAGCTTTGTGGGAAACAAGCTGACGCGATTCGGCACGAGTCGAGCCGAAGCCCATCCGATAAACCACGTTATCCAGACGGCATTCCAGCAGTTGCAGCAAGTTTTCGCCGGTAGCACCCTTACGGCTGGCCGCTTCTTTGTAGTAGCCGCTGAACTGACGCTCCAACACGCCGTAGATACGACGCACTTTCTGCTTTTCACGCAGCTGAGTACCGTAGTCAGACAGACGACCACGACGCTGACCATGAACACCCGGCGGGGTTTCGATGTTGCACTTCGATTCGAGCGCGCGTACACCACTCTTCAAAAAGAGATCGGTGCCTTCACGACGAGACAGTTTGCACTTGGGACCAATATAACGAGCCATTTCTCACTGTCTCCTGATTACACGCGGCGCTTCTTCGGCGGACGGCACCCGTTGTGCGGGATTGGCGTCACGTCGGTGATGCTGGCGATTTTATAACCACAGCCGTTCAATGCACGAACAGCAGATTCACGGCCCGGACCAGGACCCTTGACGTTGACGTCGAGGTTCTTGAGGCCATATTCCAGTGCCGCCTGACCAGCACGCTCGGCAGCCACCTGGGCAGCGAACGGTGTGCTCTTACGAGAGCCGCGGAAACCGGAACCACCGGACGTAGCCCAGGACAACGCGTTGCCTTGGCGATCGGTGATAGTGATGATGGTGTTATTGAAAGACGCGTGGATGTGGGCGATGCCATCAACCACCGTCTTTTTGATTTTTTTACGAGGACGAGCAGCAGGTTTTGCCATGATTAGATTCCTGTCGATGCGCTAACGCGATTACTTGCGGATCGGCTTACGCGGACCCTTACGGGTACGAGCGTTGGTCTTGGTACGCTGACCGCGCACCGGCAGACCACGACGATGACGCAGGCCGCGGTAGCAACCCAGGTCCATCAAGCGCTTGATCTTCATGTTGACTTCGCGACGCAGGTCACCTTCAACGATGAACTTGCCCACTTCGCCACGCAGCAGTTCAACCTGCTCGTCAGTGAGATCCTTAATTTTTGCCGCCGGATTGACGCCGGTAGCAGCGCAGATAGTCTGCGCACGGGTGCGACCAACACCATAGATGTAGGTCAGCGAGATAACAGTGTGCTTGTTATCCGGAATGTTTACGCCTGCAATACGGGCCATTCAGTGAAACTCCAATTGACAGCTACCCAACGCCCCGGAAGCCAAGAAAAGGGCGCGAGATACTAACGCTGTAATAACAAATAATCAACCCGGCAGCGCACTAGCTGCCGGGCTCGAGCCTTAGCTCACAACTAGCCTTGGCGCTGTTTGTGACGCGGTTCTGCACTGCAGATTACTCGAACGACGCCTTCGCGGCGGACGATCTTGCAGTTACGGCACAGTTTCTTGACCGATGCGCGAACTTTCATGATATCTCCTGGAACCTTACGGACAGATCAGCGAAGCATTCCGCTGCCATACCCCTTCAGGTTGGCTTTTTTCATCAGGGAATCGTACTGGTGAGACATGAGGTGAGATTGCACTTGGGACATAAAGTCCATGACAACCACCACCACGATCAGCAACGAGGTCCCGCCAAGGTAGAACGGTACATTTGCAGCAACCACCAGGAACTGGGGAAGCAAACAAACAGCCGTCATGTACAGGGCGCCGAACAAGGTCAAGCGGGTCAACACACCATCGATATAGCGCGCTGACTGCTCACCAGGACGAATCCCCGGAATAAATGCACCGGACTTCTTCAGGTTTTCAGCAACGTCTTTAGGGTTGAACATCAACGCCGTATAGAAGAAGCAGAAAAAGATGATACCGGCACTGAACAACAAGATATTCAATGGCTGACCGGGAGCAATCGCCTGCGAGACATCAGCCAACCAGCTCATGCTTTCCGACTGACCAAACCACTGACCCAACGAAGCTGGGAACAATAGAATGCTGCTCGCAAAAATTGCCGGAATCACACCCGCCATATTGACCTTCAAGGGCAAGTGGCTCGTCTGCGCAGCAAAGACCTTTCGACCCTGCTGACGCTTGGCATAGTGCACGGCAATCCGCCGCTGACCACGCTCAATGAAGACCACGAAACCGATGATCGCGACGGCCAGGAGACCAACAGCCAACAGCGCAATGATATTGACATCACCCTGGCGAGCCGATTCGAAGGACTGCCCAAGGGCGCCCGGCAAACCAGCAACGATACCGGCAAAAATCAACATTGAGATGCCGTTGCCGACACCACGCTCAGTGATCTGCTCACCCAGCCACATCATGAACATCGCGCCCGCCACAAACGTCGTGATGGCAACAAAGTAGAAGCCAAAGTCACTGCTGAATGCGACGCCCTGACCGGCCAGACCGACAGACATACCGATGGCCTGCACGATCGCCAGAACGAGCGTCAGATAACGCGTGTACTGACTAATCTTGCGGCGACCGGCCTCGCCTTCCTTTTTCAACTGTTCAAGTTGCGGACTGACAGCTGTCATGAGCTGCATGATGATCGATGCCGAGATATACGGCATGATCCCCAACGCAAAGATGCTCATGCGCTCCAGTGCGCCACCTGAAAACATGTTGAACAGACTAAGGATGGTCCCTTCGTTCTGACGGAACAGCTCGGCCAACCTGTCGGGATTTATCCCCGGCACCGGGATGTGCGCCCCTACTCGATAGACGACAATCGCCATCAGCAAAAAGCGCAGACGAGCCCAGAGTTCAGACAGCCCGCCATTACTCAGCGCGGAGAGAGCACCTTGCTTAGCCATTTATTCCTCGAACTTGCCGCCAGCTGCTTCGATAGCCGCACGCGCACCTTTGGTGGCGGCGATGCCTTTCAGGGTCACAGCCCGACCAACCTCACCAGACAGCATCACTTTCACACGCTGCACGTTTTGGTTGATGATGTTGGCATCCTTGAGGCTTTGCACGGAGACGACATCGCCTTCGACCTTGGCCAACTCGGAAGTACGCACTTCTGCGCGATCCATGGCCTTCAGCGAAACGAAGCCGAACTTCGGCAGACGACGATGCAATGGCTGCTGGCCGCCCTCGAACCCGGGAGCGATCTTGCCGCCGGAGCGGGAAGTCTGACCCTTGTGGCCGCGGCCACCGGTCTTGCCTAGACCACTACCGATACCACGACCAGGACGCAGCTTTTCGCGACGGGCACCCGGCGCAGAACGCAGATCGTTCAGTTGCATGGCTTAGCCCTCCACACGGAGCATGTAATAAGCCTTATTGATCATGCCGCGATTTTCAGGGGTATCCTGAACTTCAACGGTATGACCAATGCGACGAAGGCCAAGGCCTTTGACGCACAGCTTGTGATTAGGGATACGGCCGCTGACGCTTTTGATCAGCGTGACCTTGACGGTGTTAGCCATGATCAGGAAATCTCCTCGACGCTCTTGCCACGCTTGGCAGCGATCGACTCAGGCGACTGCATGGCCTTCAAACCTTTGAAAGTGGCATGAACCACGTTCACTGGATTGGTAGAGCCGTAGCACTTGGCCAAGACGTTCTGCACGCCAGCAACTTCAAGAATGGCACGCATGGCGCCACCGGCGATCACACCAGTACCTTCGGAAGCAGGCTGCATGTAGACCTTGGAAGCGCCATGCGCCGCCTTGGTAGCGTACTGCAGCGTGGTGCCGTTCAGATCAACCTGGATCATGTTACGGCGAGCCGCCTCCATGGCCTTCTGAATAGCAGCCGGCACTTCACGGGACTTGCCGCGACCGAAGCCTACACGACCCTTACCATCACCCACCACGGTCAACGCGGTGAAGGTGAAGATACGGCCACCCTTTACAGTCTTGGCGACGCGGTTAACTTGAACCAGCTTCTCAATGTAGCCTTCGTCGCGCTTTTGCTCGTTATATGCCATAACTTAGAACTCCAGCCCGCCTTCACGAGCAGCATCAGCCAGTGCCTTGACACGACCGTGGTACTTGAAGCCAGAACGGTCGAACGCCACCTGGGTGACACCTGCGGCCTTAGCACGCTCAGCGACCAGCTGACCAACTTTCTTGGCAGCGTCGACGTTGCCAGTGGCACCGCCGCGCAGTTCTTTGTCGAGAGTCGAGGCGCTGGCCAGGACCTTGCCGCCGTCGGCCGAAAGGACCTGGGCGTAGATGTGCTGGGAAGAGCGGTACACACAAAGGCGTACGGTTTCCAGCTCGCGCATCTTCAGGCGTGCCTTGCGAGCGCGACGCAGACGAGTAACTTTCTTTACGCTCATTTGCTATGCCCTACTTCTTCTTAGCTTCTTTACGACGGACCACTTCGTCCGAGTAACGCACGCCTTTGCCTTTATAAGGCTCAGGACGGCGGAAATCGCGGATTTCAGCAGCCACCTGACCGACTAGTTGCTTATCGACACCCTTGATCAGGATATCGGTCTGGCTAGGGGTCTCAGCGGTAACGCCTTGCGGCAGTTCATATTCCACCGGGTGCGAGAAGCCGAGAGCCAGGGACAGCACTTGACCTTTGGCTTGCGCCTTGTAACCAACACCAACCAGCTGGAGCTTGCGCTCGAAGCCTTGGCTGACGCCAATCACCATGTTGTTAACCAGCGCACGGGTGGTACCGGCCATGGCGCGATTCTGCTGATCGCCATTGCGAGCAGCGAAACGCAACTCACCAGCCTCGTGAATTACTTCCACGGACGAGTGCACATTCAGTTCGAGAGCGCCCTTGGCACCCTTTACCGAAAGCTGCTGGCCGGACATGTTGAATTCAACACCAGCGGGCAGCTTGACGGGGTTCTTAGCAACGCGAGACATGCTTATCCCCCCTTAGAACACTGTGCAGAGCACTTCGCCGCCGACGCCAGCAGCGCGAGCAGCCCGATCAGTCATCACACCTTTGTTGGTGGATACGATCGAAACACCCAGACCGCCGCGAACCTTCGGCAACTGATCAACGGATTTGTACTGGCGAAGGCCAGGACGGCTTACGCGCTTCAGCTCCTCGATGACCGGACGGCCCTCGAAATACTTAAGCTCGATAGACAGCTGCGGCTTGGCGTCGCTGCTGACGTTGTATCCTGCGATATAGCCTTCACCCTGAAGAACGTTGGCTACAGCCACCTTCAGAGTGGAAGACGGCATGCTTACGACGGACTTTTCGGCCATCTGGGCATTACGGATACGAGTTAGCATGTCCGCTAACGGGTCCTGCATACTCATGGGCTCTTGGCTCCTAATACAAAAAAATAAGCCCGCGAGGGCTCGTGTCGCCTGCTAGAAGAGCAAACGCCGAAGGCGTGGCTCGGGCGAGCCGGACATTCTAGAGATAGTCCAGAAACGAATCAAGCCCCATAGGGGCTTGATTTGGAAACAGTGAGCCCGACACGAACGCCGGGCTACCATTCTTACCAGCTGGCTTTAACCAGACCCGGTACGTCGCCACGCATGGCGGCCTGACGCAGCATGTTACGCGAAAGACCGAACTTGCGATAAACACCGTGCGGACGGCCAGTCAGGCGGCAGCGGTTACGCAGGCGCGAAGCGCTTGCATCACGAGGCTGCTTCTGCAGAGCCACCTGAGCTTCCCAACGCGCCTCCGGAGTAGTCTCCGGATTAGCGATGGTTGCTTTCAATGCGGCACGCTTCTGGGCGTACTTGGCAACCGTTTGCTGACGCTTCAGCTCGCGGTTCTTCATGCTTTGCTTAGCCATGTGCCTACTCCAATCAGTTACGGAACGGGAAGTTGAATGCACGCAGCAGCGCGCGACCCTCTTCATCCGTCCGAGCAGTAGTGGTCAGAGTGATGTCCAGACCACGCAGGGCATCGATCTTGTCGTAATCGATTTCCGGGAAAATGATCTGCTCTTTCACGCCCATGCTGTAATTGCCACGGCCGTCGAACGACTTGGCATTCAGGCCGCGGAAGTCGCGAACCCGAGGCAGGGAGATCGACAACAGGCGATCCAGGAATTCGTACATCCGATCACTACGCAGGGTCACCTTGACACCGATCGGCCAGCCTTCGCGGACCTTGAAGCCAGCGATAGACTTGCGAGCGTGAGTCACGACAACCTTCTGGCCGGTGATTTTTTCAAGATCGGCAACAGCATTGTCGATGATTTTCTTATCACCGATAGCTTCGCCGATACCCATGTTCAAGGTGATCTTGGTAATGCGCGGAACTTCCATCACGTTGCCAAGCTGAAGTTCTTCTTTCAGCTTGGGAGCGATCTGCTTCCGATAAACTTCTTTTAGTCGTGCCATGGTTATCTACCTAGCAGTCTCAAGCTTCAACCGGCTTTTGGGTCGACTTGAAGACACGAATTTTCTTGCCGTCTTCAACCTTGAACCCAACGCGGTCAGCTTTGTTGGTTTCGCCATTGAAAATAGCGACGTTAGAGGCGTGCAATGGCGCCTCTTTCTCGACGATACCGCCCTGAACGCCCGACATCGGGTTCGGCTTGGTATGACGCTTCACCAGGTTGATACCACCGACGACCAGACGGTCATCAGCGAGAACCCGGAGCACCTTACCGCGCTTGCCCTTGTCTTTGCCGGCGATGACGATGATCTCGTCGTTGCGACGAATCTTTTGCATGCGGCTTCTCCTTACAGCACTTCAGGCGCGAGCGAGACGATCTTCATGAACTTCTCGGAACGAAGTTCACGCGTCACCGGCCCAAAAATACGGGTGCCAATTGGCTCTTGCTTGTTGTTCAGCAGAACAGCAGCATTGCCATCGAAGCGAATGATAGAGCCGTCGGGACGACGAACACCGTGACGGGTACGGACTACGACTGCAGTCATTACCTGGCCTTTCTTGACCTTGCCACGAGGAATCGCTTCCTTGACGGTAACCTTGATGATGTCGCCGATGCCGGCGTAACGGCGGTGCGAACCGCCGAGGACCTTGATACACATGACGCGACGAGCGCCACTGTTATCCGCCACATCGAGCATTGATTGAGTCTGAATCATATAATTTCTCCGACCCCTAGCCCTTAGACTTCGACGGCACGTTCAACGACATCAACCAACATCCAGCACTTGGTCTTCGCCAAAGGACGAGTCTCGCGAATCGTGACCTTGTCACCGATACGGCACTGGTTGGTTTCATCGTGAGCGTGCAGTTTGGTCGAACGCTTAACGTATTTACCGTAGATCGGGTGCTTGACGCGACGCTCGATCAGAACGGTGATGCTTTTGTCCATCTTGTCGCTGACGACGCGGCCAGTCAGCGTGCGGACAGTCTTTTCAACTTCAGCCATGATCACTTACCTGCCTGCTGGTTGAGCACAGTCTTGACGCGAGCGATGTCGCGCTTGACTTGCGAGAGCAGGTGCGACTGCCCCAACTGGCCAGTTGCTTTCTGCATACGCAGATTGAACTGGTCGCGCAACAACTCGAGCAGTTGCTCGTTCAGCTGCTGAGCGGATTTTTCACGAAGTTCATTCGCTTTCATCACATCACCGTCCGCTTAACAAAGGAGGTGGCGAGCGGCAGCTTTGCAGCAGCCAGGGCGAATGCCTCACGCGCCAGCTCTTCGGAAACACCCTCGATCTCGTAGAGCACCTTGCCCGGCTGAATCTGGGCTACCCAGTACTCGACGTTACCCTTACCTTTACCCATCCGCACTTCAAGCGGCTTCTTGGATATAGGTTTGTCGGGGAACACGCGGATCCAGATCTTGCCGCCACGTTTTACGTGACGAGTCAACGCACGACGTGCGGACTCGATCTGACGCGCAGTCAAACGACCGCGAGCGACAGACTTCAGAGCGAACTCGCCGAAGCTGACTTTGCTACCGCGCTGAGCCAGGCCACGGTTGTGACCGGTCATCTGCTTGCGGAATTTTGTACGCTTTGGTTGCAACATTTGGCGTACTCCTTACTTGGCAGCTTTTTTACGAGGCGCAGGCGCTTGCGGCTTCAGTTCTTCATGGCGACCACCGATAACTTCGCCTTTGAAGATCCAAACCTTGACGCCGATCACACCGTAAGTGGTGTGTGCTTCGTAGGTGTTGTAGTCGATATCGGCACGCAGGGTGTGCAGCGGCACACGACCTTCCCGATACCATTCCGTACGGGCGATTTCAGCCCCACCCAGACGACCGCTCACCTGGATCTTGATGCCCTTGGCACCAATGCGGATCGCGTTCTGTACGGCGCGCTTCATGGCGCGACGGAACATTACGCGACGCTCCAGCTGCTGAGCGACGTTCTGTGCTACCAGCATTGCATCGAGTTCCGGCTTGCGGATTTCTTCGATGTTGATGTGCACCGGCACACCCATTTTCTTGGTCAGGTCCTGACGCAGCTTCTCAACATCCTCACCCTTCTTTCCGATCACGATGCCGGGACGAGCGGTATGGATAGTGATGCGTGCGGTTTGAGCCGGGCGATGGATATCGATACGGCTTACGGACGCGCTTTTTAATTTGTCTTGGAGGTACTCACGCACATTCAGATCTGCAAGCAGATAATCGGCGTACGTACGTCCGTCTGCGTACCAGACGGAGGTGTGCTCCTTGACGATTCCCAGGCGAATGCCAGTGGGATGTACTTTCTGACCCATCTGATCGACTCCGTTACTTGTCCGCAACCTTGACAGTGATATGGCAAGACCGCTTGACGATGCGATCAGCGCGGCCTTTGGCACGCGGCATGATGCGCTTAAGCGAACGCCCCTCGTTGACGAAGACGGTAGAGACCTTAAGGTCGTCTACGTCAGCGCCTTCGTTGTGCTCGGCGTTGGCTACAGCCGACTCCAGCACTTTCTTCATGATCTCGGCGGCTTTCTTACTGCTGAAAGCCAGCAGGTTGAGCGCTTCGCCCACCTTCTTCCCGCGGATCTGGTCGGCGACCAGGCGGGCTTTCTGGGCGGAGATGCGAGCGCCCGACAACTTAGCGGCTACTTCCATCTTTCCTTACCCCTTAGCGCTTGCCTTTCTTGTCCGCTACGTGCCCGCGATAAGTGCGGGTACCAGCGAACTCGCCGAGTTTGTGGCCGACCATATCTTCGTTCACAAGAACGGGGACATGTTGACGGCCGTTATGCACAGCGATGGTCAGACCGACCATTTGCGGCAGGATCATCGAACGACGCGACCAGGTTTTAACCGGCTTGCGATCATTCTTTTCCATCGCCACTTCGACCTTCTTCAATAGGTGAAGATCGATAAAAGGACCTTTTTTCAGAGAACGCGGCACTGTCGTATCCCTCTAGTTACTTGCGACGACGGACGATCATGTTATCGGTGCGCTTGTTAGAGCGAGTCTTCGCGCCCTTGGTTGGGAAGCCCCATGGCGACACCGGATGACGACCACCGGAGGTACGACCCTCACCACCACCGTGGGGGTGATCGACCGGGTTCATTGCCACACCGCGAACGGTCGGGCGAACACCGCGCCAGCGCTTGGCACCGGCTTTACCCAGCGAACGCAGGCTATGCTCGGAGTTCGAGACTTCACCCAGGGTCGCACGGCATTCCGCCAGCACCTTGCGCATCTCGCCGGAGCGAAGACGCAGAGTCACATAGGCACCTTCACGAGCAACCAGCTGAGCCGAAGCACCAGCCGAACGCGCAATCTGAGCACCTTTACCCGGCTTGAGCTCAACACCGTGAACGGTCGAACCCAGCGGAATGTTACGCAGCGGCAGGCTGTTACCAGCCTTGATTGGCGCATTGACGCCAGAGAGCAGCTGATCGCCAGCAGTTACACCCTTGGGTGCAATGATGTAGCGACGCTCCCCGTCCGCGTACTTCAGCAGCGCGATGTGTGCAGTACGGTTCGGGTCGTATTCAACGCGCTCAACGACGGCTGGAATGCCATCCTTGTTGCGACGAAAATCGACCAGACGATAATGCTGCTTATGACCACCACCGATGTGACGCGTGGTGATACGGCCGTTGTTGTTACGACCACCAGACTTCGACTTCTTCTCGAGCAGCGGAGCATAAGGAGCGCCTTTGTGCAGCTCCTGATTGACTACCTTGACCACGAAACGGCGGCCCGCGGAAGTCGGTTTGCATTTAACGATTGCCATGATGCACCCCTTCCTTACTCAGCGTTGCCGGAGAAATCGAGATCCTGGCCCGGCTGAAGGGCGATGTACGCCTTCTTCCAGTCGTTACGCTTGCCCAGACCGCGAGCGGTGCGCTTGGTCTTACCCTGAACATTCAGGGTACTGACCTTGGCGACCTTCACGTTGAACAGGCTTTCGACGGCCTTCTTGATTTCCAGCTTGGTTGCATCAGTAGCAACCTTGAAAACGAACTGACTCTTGCTGTCAGCCAACATGGTTGCCTTCTCGGAGACGTGCGGACCAAGCAGGACTTTGAATACGCGTTCCTGGTTCATCCCAGCAGCTCCTCGAATTTCTTCACAGCCGACACGGTGATCAACACCTTGTCATAGGCGATCAGGCTGACGGGATCAGAACCCTGGACGTCACGAACATCGACGTGCGGCAGGTTGCGGGCCGCCAGATACAGGTTCTGATCGACAGCATCGGAAACGATCAGTACGTCGCTCAGACCCATACCAGTCAGCTTGTTAGCAAGCAGCTTGGTCTTGGGGCTGTCGACGATGAAATCTTCAACGACGACCATACGTTCGGAACGAACCAGCTCGGAAAGAATGGAACGCAGCGCTGCGCGGTACATCTTCTTGTTGAGCTTCTGCTCATGGTTCTGCGGACGAGCAGCGAAGGTTACGCCACCGCCACGCCAGATCGGACCACGCGAGGTACCCGCTCGAGCGCGGCCAGTACCTTTTTGACGCCAGGGACGCTTACCGCCACCCGAGACATCGGAGCGAGTCTTCTGCTGCTTGCTGCCCTGACGACCGCCGGCCATATAGGCGACGACAGCCTGGTGCACCAGCGTCTCGTTGAACTCACCACCAAAGGTTTGCTCGGAGACTTCGATGGCCTGTGCGCCATTTACATTCAATTGCATGTGAACTCCCCCTTACCCGCGAGCCTTGGCGGCCGGACGCACGACAACGTCACCACCCGTGGCGCCGGGCACTGCACCCTTGACCAACAGCAGGTTACGCTCGGCATCGACACGCACGATTTCCAGGGACTGCACGGTTACGCGCTCGGCGCCCATGTGCCCAGACATCTTCTTGCCCTTGAAAACACGGCCTGGAGTCTGGCATTGGCCAATTGAGCCCGGGACGCGGTGGGATACGGAGTTACCGTGAGTATTGTCCTGACCACGGAAATTCCAGCGCTTGATGGTACCGGCAAAGCCTTTACCCTTGGACTGACCGGTGACATCCACCATCTGTCCAGCCTGGAAGATCTCGGCCTTGATCTGGTCACCGACCTGGAACTCCTCGCCATCGAGGCGGAATTCCCAGACACCACGACCGGCCGCTACATTCGCCTTGGCGAAGTGACCAGCCTGAGCCTTGGTAACACGGGATGCGCGGCGCTCACCGACAGTAACCTGCACGGCGCGATAGCCATCGCTTTCTTCATTCTTGAACTGAGTGACGCGATTCGGCTCGATCTCAATGACCGTAACCGGAATAGAGACACCATCTTCGGTGAAAACGCGGGTCATGCCGCATTTACGACCGACTACACCAATAGTCATGTTGTAACCTCTTGAGTGTACGGGGCTTTCACCCGCTATGGCCGCCCATTTCAGAGCGTTACACGACTAAAACTCCAGGTTTTAGCCGAGGCTGATCTGCACTTCCACGCCAGCCGCAAGATCAAGCTTCATCAGCGCATCGACGGTTTTGTCGGTTGGCTGAACAATGTCCAGCACACGCTTATGAGTACGGATCTCGTACTGGTCGCGCGCGTCCTTGTTGACGTGCGGAGAAACCAGAACGGTGAACCGCTCTTTGCGGGTCGGCAGTGGAATCGGACCACGCACCTGAGCACCAGTACGTTTCGCGGTTTCCACGATTTCCTGGGTTGATTGATCGATCAGGCGATGGTCAAAAGCCTTCAACCGAATACGGATTTGTTGATTTTGCATTTTGACCTCAGACTCCAATTAGCCATCCCTACCAAACGCAATACGCCCGGTAAAAGGAGGCGCAATTGTACGGAGGCGTCCAGAGGGTGTCAATAAATGATCAGCAATAGAAAAAGGGCCCCGAAGGGCCCTTTCCGACACCGAACGATTATTCGATGATCTTGGCAACCACGCCGGCACCAACGGTACGGCCACCTTCGCGAATCGCGAAGCGCAGACCATCTTCCATGGCGATCGGAGCGATCAGGGTGACAACCATCTTGATGTTGTCGCCCGGCATTACCATCTCGACGCCTTCCGGCAGTTCGCAGTTACCGGTCACGTCAGTGGTGCGGAAGTAGAACTGCGGACGGTAGCCTTTGAAGAACGGAGTGTGGCGACCGCCTTCTTCCTTGCTCAGTACGTAGACTTCGCCTTCGAACTTGGTGTGCGGCTTGATGGTGCCCGGCTTGGCCAGAACCTGACCACGCTCGACATCATCACGCTTGGTGCCACGCAACAGCACACCAACGTTCTCACCAGCACGACCTTCGTCGAGCAGCTTGCGGAACATTTCAACGCCAGTGCAGGTAGTTTTGGTCGTATCGCGGATACCCACGATCTCGATTTCTTCCTGAACCTTGACGATGCCGCGCTCAACACGACCCGTCACAACGGTACCGCGACCGGAGATCGAGAACACGTCTTCGATCGGCATCAGGAACGGCTTGTCGATGGCGCGCTCAGGCTCCGGAATGTAGCTATCCAGTGTCTCGACCAGCTTACGCACGGCCGATACGCCCATCTCGTTGTCGTCCTGACCGTTCAACGCCATTAGTGCGGAGCCGATGATGATCGGCGTGTCGTCACCTGGGAAGTCGTAGGTCGACAGCAGGTCACGCACTTCCATCTCAACCAGTTCCAGCAGCTCGGCGTCATCCACCATGTCTGCCTTGTTCAGGAAGACCACGATGTAAGGAACACCAACCTGGCGGGACAGCAGGATGTGCTCGCGAGTCTGCGGCATCGGGCCGTCAGCAGCGGAGCAAACCAGGATCGCGCCGTCCATCTGCGCAGCACCGGTGATCATGTTCTTCACATAGTCAGCGTGACCCGGGCAGTCAACGTGGGCGTAGTGGCGAATCGAGGAATCATATTCAACGTGGGAGGTGTTGATGGTGATGCCACGAGCCTTCTCTTCCGGCGCGTTGTCGATCTGCGAGAAGTCACGCGCAGAGCCGCCCCAAGTCTCAGCACAGACCTTGGTCAGCGCTGCGGTGAGCGTGGTCTTGCCATGGTCGACGTGACCAATGGTACCGACGTTCAGGTGCGGTTTGTTACGTTCGAATTTTTCTTTAGCCACGACAGTAAACCTCTTACTTAAAGGGCTGAATCAACCTTGTTTTTTAACCAGAGCTTCGACGATGTTCGCCGGAGCCTCGGAGTATTTGGAAAATTCCATGGAGTAGCTCGCACGGCCCTGGGACATAGAGCGCACGTCGGTCGCATAACCGAACATCTCTCCCAGCGGAACCTCGGCACGAATCACCTTACCGGAGATTGTATCTTCCATCCCCTGGATCAGACCGCGACGACGGTTCAGGTCACCCATCACGTCGCCCATGTAGTCCTCAGGAGTTACCACTTCTACTTTCATGATCGGCTCAAGCACAACGCCGCCACCCTTCTGGGCCAGTTGCTTGGTCGCCATGGAAGCCGCCACCTTAAACGCCATCTCGTTGGAGTCGACGTCATGGTAGGAACCATCGAAAACGGTAGCCTTCAGGCCGATGAGCGGATAGCCGGCAACCACACCGTTCTTCATCTGCTCCTCGATACCCTTCTGGATGGCCGGAATGTATTCCTTAGGAACCACACCACCCACTACTTCGTTCACGAATATCAGACCTTCCTGACCTTCGTCAGCCGGAGCAAAGCGAATCCAGCAATGGCCGAACTGACCACGACCACCCGACTGGCGAACGAACTTGCCTTCGACTTCGCAGTTCTTCGTGATCTTCTCGCGGTAGGAAACCTGCGGCTTGCCAATGTTGGCTTCGACATTGAACTCACGACGCATACGGTCGACGAGGATGTCCAAGTGCAACTCGCCCATACCGGAAATAATGGTCTGGCCGGTCTCCTCGTCGGTCTTGACGCGGAACGAAGGGTCTTCTTGGGCAAGCTTGCCCAGTGCAATACCCATCTTTTCCTGGTCAGCCTTGGTTTTCGGCTCTACCGCTACCGAAATAACCGGCTCCGGGAAGTCCATACGCTCAAGAATGATCGGCTTGTCGGCGCTGCACAGAGTGTCGCCTGTGGTCACGTCTTTCATGCCGATAAGAGCAGCGATATCGCCAGCACGCACTTCCTTGATTTCTTCACGCTGGTTGGCGTGCATCTGCACCATACGACCAACGCGCTCCTTCTTACCCTTGACCGAATTGATCACGGAGTCGCCGGAACTCAGGACACCCGAGTAAACACGCACGAAAGTCAGGGTACCAACGAACGGATCGGTAGCAATCTTGAAGGCTAGAGCCGAGAACGGCTCATCATCGTCTGCATGGCGCTCGTCATAGTCAGCATCGACGAGCTCTTCTTTCGGCTTGTCGATGATATCCGGATGAATACCTTTGATCGCAGGGATTTCCGTCGGAGCCGGCAGGAACTCGATAACGGCATCGAGAACCAGCGGAACACCCTTGTTCTTGAAGGACGAACCACAGACAGCCGGAACGATCTCGTTGGCAAGGGTGCGCGCACGCAGCCCCGCCTTGATCTCGTCAATGGTCAGCTCTTCGCCTTCCAAATACTTGTTCATCAGCTCTTCGCTGGACTCGGCGGCAGCCTCAATCATGTTGGAACGCCACTCTTCGGCGAGCTCCAGCATATCCGCAGGAATCTCTTCCTCGCGATAGGTAGTGCCTTTGTCGTCGTCGTTCCAGTAGATAGCCTTCATCTTGATCAGATCGACCTGACCCTGGAAGTTATCTTCCGAACCGATAGCCAATTGAATCGGCACTGGAGTGTGACCCAAGCGATTCTTGATCTGACCGACAACACGCAGGAAGTTTGCTCCCGCACGGTCCATCTTGTTTACGTAAACAACACGCGGAACGCCGTACTTGTTGGCTTGACGCCATACGGTCTCCGACTGGGGTTCGACACCGGAAGTACCACAGAACACCACAACAGCACCGTCGAGCACACGCAGCGAACGCTCTACTTCGATGGTAAAGTCAACGTGACCGGGAGTATCAATCACGTTCACACGGTAGTTGTCGTACTGGCCGGCAGAACCTTTCCAGAATGTTGTAACAGCAGCTGAAGTAATGGTGATACCACGCTCCTGCTCCTGCACCATCCAGTCGGTAGTAGCCGCACCGTCGTGCACCTCACCCATTTTATGGCTGAGACCTGTGTAGAACAGGATCCGCTCAGTCGTAGTGGTTTTGCCCGCATCAACGTGCGCACAAATGCCAATGTTACGATAGCGGTTAATTGCTGTGTTACGAGCCATAAAGCCCTCGCAAATTGAGTGTTGCCAGAATTAGAAACGGTAGTGCGAGAACGCCTTGTTGGCCTCAGCCATGCGATGCACGTCTTCACGCTTCTTAACAGCAGCGCCCTTGCCTTCAAACGCATCCGACAGCTCACCCGCCAAACGCAGGGCCATGGATTTTTCGCCACGCTTGCGCGCAGCATCGACCAGCCAACGCATGGCCAGCGCATTACGGCGAGAAGGACGAACCTCGACCGGAACCTGGTAAGTCGCACCACCTACGCGGCGGGACTTCACTTCGACCAGCGGAGCGATGGCGTCGAGTGCTTTTTCGAAGATTTCCAGGGGATCGGTGTTCTTGCGTTCTTTGACCTTCTCCAGCGCGCCATAAACGATACGCTCGGCGACGGCTTTCTTACCGCTCTCCATCACGTGGTTCATGAACTTGGCCAGGATCAGACTTCCGTATTTCGGATCGTCAAGGATCTCGCGCTTGGCTGCTACACGACGTCTTGGCATTGATAAGCCCTCAAACGGTCTTCAGGTTAGCTCGGGACAATAACGAAGACGTCATGCCCGACCTTACTCTTATCGACTCAAATAAATAGAAATACTGATTACTTCGGACGCTTGGCGCCGTACTTGGAGCGGCCCTGCTTACGATCCTTGACGCCGGAAGTATCCAGCGAACCGCGCACGGTGTGGTAGCGAACACCCGGAAGGTCTTTTACACGACCGCCGCGGATCAGCACTACGCTGTGCTCTTGCAGGTTATGACCTTCACCACCGATGTACGAGGCGACTTCAAAACCGTTGGTCAGGCGAACACGGCATACCTTACGCAGTGCAGAGTTCGGTTTCTTTGGCGTGGTGGTGTACACGCGAGTGCAAACACCACGGCGTTGCGGGCAGTTCTGCAGCGCAGGGACGTCGCTTTTCTCGACGACGCGTTTGCGCGGCTGGCGTACCAGCTGGTTGATCGTTGCCATCTACTAGCTCCACTGTTGTCTTTCGACACAAACGAAAAATGGCAGGGCACAAAGCCCCGCCAAATTAGGGGTACAAGAGTCTAAAGAGCTTCCTGTCCACCGTCAAGGCGCGCCCCGACTTACATCGGGGCAGACCGCCAATCAATTACCACTCGAATTGAGCGCCTCGGTCAGCGCCGCTTCGACTTCATCAGCACTCACACGAACCGGCTTCTCGGCTTCACGCTTGCGCTTGCGCTCGCTGTGATACTGAAGTCCGGTACCGGCCGGGATCAGGCGACCCACGACCACGTTCTCCTTCAACCCGCGCAGGTAGTCACGCTTGCCAGTTACCGCCGCCTCGGTGAGGACGCGAGTAGTCTCCTGGAACGACGCTGCCGAAATGAACGATTCGGTAGACAACGAGGCCTTGGTGATACCCAGCAGCACGCGGATGTACTTCGAACCGAACTTGTCGTCCGCAGCAAGACGCTCGTTTTCCTCGAGCACATGAGTGAGTTCCATCTGGTCGCCCTTGATGAAGCTCGAATCACCCGACTCGGCCACTTCGACCTTGCGCAGCATCTGCCGCAGAATGGTTTCAATGTGCTTGTCGTTGATCTTCACACCCTGCAGACGATAAACATCCTGGATCTCGTTGACGATGTACTTCGCCAGCGCGCTGACGCCCAGCAGACGCAGAATGTCGTGCGGGTTGCTCGGACCGTCAGAGATTACCTCGCCCTTGTTTACCTGTTCGCCTTCGAAGACGTTCAGGTGACGCCATTTCGGAATCAGCTCTTCATAGGGATCGGTTCCGTCAGTAGGCGTGATCACCAGACGACGCTTGCCTTTGGTTTCCTTGCCGAAGGAAATCGTGCCGCTGATTTCCGCCAGGATCGACGGCTCTTTCGGACGACGCGCCTCGAACAGATCGGCAACCCGTGGCAGACCACCGGTGATGTCACGAGTCTTCGAGGTTTCCTGCGGGATACGTGCGATAACGTCACCCACATTGATCTCGGCACCGTCGGCCACACCGACCAACGCGTTAGCCGGCAGGAAGTACTGAGCGGGAACATCGGTGCCCGGCAGCAACAGCTCCTTGCCATTCGAATCGACCATTTTGATCGCCGGACGGATATCTTTGCCCGACGCTGGGCGATCTTTCGGATCCATCACTTCAATATTGGTAAGACCGGTGAGTTCATCGGTCTGTCGCTTGATGGTGATGTTCTCTTCCATACCAACGAAGGTCACGACACCCTTCATCTCGGTAACGATCGGGTGGGTGTGCGGATCCCACTTGGCGACTACGGCACCCGCGTCAACCTTGTCACCTTCCTTGATGGAAATGACCGCACCATACGGAAGCTTGTAGCGCTCGCGCTCACGACCGAAGTCGTCCGCCACTGCCAGCTCACCGGAACGCGAAACGGCAACCAGTGCGCCGTCAGCACGCTCGACATGCTTGAGGTTGTGAAGGCGAATGGTACCGCCGTTCTTGACCATTACGTTATCGACCGCAGAGGTCCGGCTGGCAGCGCCACCGATGTGGAACGTACGCATGGTCAGCTGGGTACCCGGCTCACCAATAGACTGCGCAGCGATAACGCCCACCGCCTCACCGATGTTGACCTGGTGTCCGCGAGCGAGATCACGGCCGTAGCATTTAGCACAGATGCCGTAGCGGGTTTCGCAGCTGATCGGCGAGCGAACCACAACTTCGTCGATGCTATTCAGCTCAATGAAGTCAACCCATTGCTCGTCAACCAAAGTCCCGGCCGGAACCAGTACTTCTTCGCTGCCCGGCTTGAGTACATCACGCGCAATGACACGACCCAGTACGCGCTCACCCAGCGGCTCAACCACGTCACCGCCTTCGATGTGCGGCGTCATGAACAGGCCCTGCTCGGTGCCGCAATCGACCTCGGTAACCACCAGATCCTGCGCCACGTCAACCAGACGACGGGTCAGATAACCGGAGTTCGCGGTTTTCAAAGCGGTATCCGCCAGACCCTTACGAGCACCGTGAGTGGAAATGAAGTACTGGAGTACGTTCAGACCTTCGCGGAAGTTCGCGGTAATTGGCGTCTCGATGATCGAACCGTCTGGCTTGGCCATCAAACCACGCATACCGGCCAGCTGACGGATCTGAGCAGCGGAACCCCGCGCACCGGAGTCAGCCATCATGTACATCGAGTTGAACGAGTCCTGCTCGGCTTCGTTGCCATCGCGATCGATGACCTTCTCTTTCGAGAGGTTGGCCATCATTGCCTTGGACACTTCATCGTTGGCCTTGGACCAAAGGTCGATCACCTTGTTGTACTTCTCGCCCTGGGTCACCAGGCCGGAGGCGTACTGCGATTCGATTTCCTTCACTTCCTCGGTAGCAGCGTCGATGATGCGCGCCTTCTCGTCAGGAATCACGAAGTCGTTCACACCGATCGACACGCCGGAAATGGTCGAATAGGCAAAACCGGTGTACATCAGCTGGTCGGCAAAGATGACGGTATCCTTAAGACCAACGGTGCGGTAGCACAGGTTGATCAGCTTGGAGATCGCCTTTTTCTTCATCGGCTGGTTGACTACGTCGAATGGCAGGCCGGCTGGAACCACCTGGAACAACAGCGCACGACCGACAGTGGTGTCGACGATGCGAGTGTTCTTGGTAATCGAGCCGTCGCGATCCTTGATGGTCTCATTGATGCGCACCTTGACGCGGGCATGCAGCGACGCTTCGCCGGCGCGGAATACGCGGTCGACTTCCTGCAGGTCAGCGAAGACACGACCTTCGCCCTTGGCATTGATAGCCTCGCGGGTCATGTAGTACAGACCCAAGACCACGTCCTGCGACGGTACGATGATCGGCTCACCGTTGGCTGGCGAAAGGATGTTGTTGGTCGACATCATCAGCGCGCGCGCTTCAAGCTGAGCTTCCAGCGTCAGCGGCACGTGCACGGCCATCTGGTCACCGTCGAAGTCGGCGTTGTACGCGGCGCAGACCAGCGGGTGCAGCTGGATGGCTTTACCTTCGATCAGGACCGGCTCGAACGCCTGAATGCCTAGACGGTGCAAGGTCGGAGCACGGTTCAGCAGCACGGGATGTTCGCGAATAACCTCAGCGAGGACGTCCCACACTTCTGGCAGCTCGCGCTCGACCATCTTCTTCGCGGCCTTGATGGTGGTCGCCATGCCACGCATTTCCAGCTTGCCGAAGATGAACGGCTTGAACAGTTCGAGCGCCATTTTCTTTGGCAAACCGCACTGGTGCAGACGCAGGGTCGGGCCGACGGTGATAACCGAACGACCGGAGTAGTCCACGCGCTTGCCGAGCAGGTTCTGACGGAAACGACCCTGCTTGCCCTTGATCATGTCGGCCAGGGACTTCAATGGGCGCTTGTTCGAGCCAGTGATGGCGCGACCGCGACGACCGTTGTCGAGCAGCGCGTCGACGGCTTCCTGCAGCATGCGCTTTTCGTTGCGCACGATGATGTCCGGCGCCGACAGATCGAGCAGGCGCTTAAGACGGTTGTTACGGTTGATCACCCGGCGATACAGATCGTTGAGATCCGAGGTCGCGAAGCGGCCACCATCCAGCGGAACCAGCGGACGCAGATCAGGCGGCAATACCGGCAGAACGGTAAGCACCATCCATTCCGGCAGGTTGCCCGAGCCATGGAAGGCTTCCATCAGCTTCAGGCGCTTGGACAGCTTCTTGATCTTGGTTTCCGAGTTGGTCTGCGGAATCTCTTCGCGCAGGCGACCGATCTCGTGCTCCAGGTCGATTTCGTGTAGCAGCTCGCGCACGGCCTCGGCACCCATGCGGGCATCGAAATCGTCACCGAACTCTTCCAGCGCCTCGAAATACTGCTCGTCATTGAGCAGCTGACCCTTCTCGAGCGTGGTCATGCCCGGATCGATCACCACGTAGCTTTCGAAGTAGAGCACGCGCTCGATGTCACGCAGGGTCATGTCCAGCAGCAGACCGATACGGCTCGGCAGCGACTTCAGGAACCAGATGTGGGCTACCGGCGAAGCCAGTTCGATGTGCGCCATGCGCTCACGACGAACTTTGGCCAGGGCGACTTCCACGCCGCACTTCTCACAGATAACGCCACGATGCTTGAGGCGCTTGTACTTACCGCACAGGCACTCGTAGTCCTTGACCGGGCCAAATATCTTGGCGCAGAACAGGCCATCACGCTCGGGCTTGAATGTACGGTAGTTGATCGTCTCTGGCTTCTTGACCTCGCCAAAGGACCAGGAACGGATCATCTCGGGCGAAGCCAATGCAATCTTGATGGCATCGAACTCTTCGATTTGACCCTGGTTTTTCAACAGATTCAGCAAGTCTTTCAAGGCCTTTCCTCCTCACGGACCGGCGGCGACCGGCTGATGCCGGGCGCCGCTTAGGCGGTGCGTGGTTATTCGGTTTCCAGATCGATGTCGATACCGAGCGAGCGGATCTCTTTGATCAACACGTTGAAGGATTCCGGCATGCCGGGCTCCATGCGGTGATCGCCGTCCACGATGTTCTTGTACATCTTGGTCCGCCCATTCACGTCGTCCGACTTGACCGTGAGCATTTCCTGCAGGGTGTAGGCGGCACCGTACGCCTCCAGGGCCCAGACCTCCATCTCCCCGAAACGCTGACCACCGAACTGCGCCTTACCACCCAGCGGCTGCTGAGTAACCAGGCTGTAGGAGCCGGTGGAACGCGCGTGCATCTTGTCGTCGACCAAGTGGTTCAGCTTGAGCATGTACATGTAACCGACCGTGGTCGTACGCTCGAACTTGTTACCGGTACGGCCATCGAACAGTTGCATCTGGCCGCTCTCCGGCAGATCCGCCAGCTTCAGCATGGCTTTGATCTCACGCTCCTTGGCACCGTCGAAGACCGGCGTCGCCATCGGCACGCCGCCACGCAGGTTCTTCGCCAGATCTAGCACTTCCTGGTCGCTGAACTCTTCCAGGTTCTCCTGACGCCCACCGATCTCGTTGTAGATCTCAGTGAGGAACTTGCGCAGCTCCGTGACCTTGCGCTGCTCTTCCAGCATGCGGTTGATCTTCTCGCCCAGACCCTTGGCGGCAAGGCCCAGGTGGGTTTCGAGAATCTGACCGACGTTCATACGCGACGGTACGCCCAGCGGGTTCAACACGATGTCTACCGGCGTGCCGTTGGCATCGTGCGGCATGTCTTCGACCGGCATGATGACCGAGACGACACCCTTGTTGCCGTGACGGCCGGCCATCTTGTCGCCCGGCTGGATACGACGCTTGATCGCAAGGTAGACCTTGACGATCTTCAGTACGCCCGGCGCCAGGTCATCGCCCTGCTGCAGCTTGCGCTTCTTGTCTTCGAACTTGTCGTCGAGCAGCTGACGGCGGTCGGAGATATAGGCTTGGGCCTTTTCCAACTGCTCGTTCAGTGCGTCTTCGGCCATGCGCAGCTTGAACCACTGCCCATGCTCGAGCCCATCGAGCATCTCGTCAGTGATGACGGCGCCCTTCTTCAGACCGGCACCACCCTCTACAGTCGCGCCAACAAGTGCGGAGCGCAGACGTTCGAAAGTTGCACCCTCGACGATCCGGAACTCTTCGTTCAGATCCTTACGGATCTCGTCCAACTGCATCTTCTCGATGGCCAGCGCACGGGAGTCACGCTCTACACCGTCACGGATGAAGACCTGAACGTCGATGACGGTACCCTTGGTGCCGGTCGGCACGCGCAGGGAGGTGTCCTTAACGTCAGAAGCCTTCTCACCGAAGATCGCACGGAGCAGCTTTTCTTCCGGCGTCAGCTGGGTTTCGCCTTTCGGCGTGACTTTGCCTACCAGAATGTCGCCCGCACCAACTTCAGCACCCACATAAACGATGCCTGCCTCATCCAGCTTGTTCAGCGCAGCTTCGCCCACGTTCGGAATGTCCGCCGTGATCTCTTCTGGGCCGAGCTTGGTGTCACGAGAAACGCAAGTCAGTTCCTGGATGTGGATGGTGGTGAAACGGTCTTCTTGAACCACACGCTCCGACAGGAGGATGGAGTCTTCGAAGTTGTAGCCGTTCCAAGGCATGAACGCGACGCGCATGTTCTGCCCGAGTGCGAGCTCACCCATGTCAGTGGACGGACCGTCTGCCATGATGTCGCCACGCTCGACCACATCACCCTTGCTCACGAGCGGACGCTGGTTGATGCAGGTGTTCTGGTTGGAGCGGGTGTACTTGGTCAGGTTGTAGATGTCGACACCGGCTTCACCGGTTTCAACTTCCGCATCATGCACACGCACGACCACACGACTTGCGTCGACCGAATCGATTACGCCACCACGACGGGCAACAACACAAACGCCGGAGTCACGGGCTACGTTGCGCTCCATCCCGGTGCCGACCAACGGCTTGTCCGAACGCAGCGTAGGTACAGCCTGACGCTGCATGTTCGAGCCCATCAACGCGCGGTTGGCGTCATCGTGCTCGAGGAATGGAATCAACGAAGCAGCAACGGATACGACCTGCTTTGGCGAAACGTCCATCAGGGTCACGTCTTCCGGTGCCTTGACCGTGAATTCGTTCTGATGACGAACAGCGACCAGCTCGTCGACCAGCTTGCGGCCGTCCAGCTTGGCACTGGCCTGCGCGATCACATGGTCCGCCTCTTCGATCGCCGACAGGAACACGATCTCGTCGGTGACTTCGCCTTCCTTCACAACGCGGTATGGGCTTTCCAGGAAGCCGTACTGATTAGTGCGCGCGTAGGCAGCCAGCGAGTTGATGAGACCGATGTTCGGGCCTTCCGGCGTCTCGATCGGGCAGACACGACCGTAGTGGGTCGGGTGTACGTCACGGACTTCGAAGCCTGCACGCTCACGGGTCAGACCGCCCGGACCGAGCGCGGAGACGCGGCGCTTGTGCGTAATCTCCGAGAGAGGGTTGTTCTGGTCCATGAACTGCGATAGCTGACTGGAGCCGAAGAATTCCTTCACCGCCGCTGCAACCGGCTTGGCGTTGATCAGATCCTGCGGCATCAGGCCTTCGCTCTCGGCCATCGACAGACGTTCCTTGACCGCACGCTCAACGCGTACAAGACCGACACGGAACTGGTTCTCGGCCATCTCGCCGACACAACGGACACGACGGTTACCGAGGTGGTCGATATCGTCGACGACGCCTTTGCCGTTACGAATATCGACAAGAGTCTTCAGTACCGCAACGATGTCTTCGCGACTGAGTACGCCGGAACCTTCGATCTCGGTCCGACCGATACGACGATTGAACTTCATCCGACCTACGGCCGACAGATCGTAGCGTTCCGACGCGAAGAACAGATTGTTGAACAGCGTCTCGGCAGCGTCCTTGGTTGGCGGCTCGCCAGGACGCATCATGCGGTAGATCTCGACCAGCGCTTCAAGCTGATTGGTAGTCGAATCGATCTTCAGCGTGTCGGAGATGAACGGGCCGCAGTCGATGTCGTTGGTATACAACGTTTCGAAGCGCACAACCTGCGCTTTGACCAACTTGGCTAGAACTTCGACAGTCAGCTCGGTGTTGCACTCGGCAATGATCTCTCCAGTCGCCGGATGCACAATAGCCTTCGCCGTGGTGCGGCCCAGGACGTAGTCCATCGGCATGTCGAGCGCTTTGATCCCGGACTTGTCGAGCTGATTGATATGGCGCGCGGTAATGCGGCGACCTTGCTCGACGATGACCTTGCCGTTCTCGTCAGTGATGTCGAACGAAGCGATTTCGCCGCGCAGACGCTGCGGAACCAACTCCAGACTCAGCGCTTCACCCTTAACGTGGAATACGTTGGTGTCATAGAACGCATCCAGGATTTCTTCGGTGCCGTAATTCAACGCACGCAGAAGCACCGAAGCCGGCAGCTTGCGGCGACGGTCGATACGCACGAACACAGCGTCTTTCGGATCGAACTCGAAATCCAACCATGAACCGCGATACGGAATGATACGAGCGGAGTACAGCAGCTTGCCCGAGCTGTGAGTCTTGCCCCGATCGTGATCGAAGAAAACGCCTGGCGAGCGGTGCAGCTGAGACACGATAACGCGCTCGGTACCGTTGATGATGAAGGTACCGTTCTCGGTCATCAGGGGGATTTCCCCCATGTAGACTTCCTGCTCTTTGATGTCCTTGATCGCCTTGCTCGACGATTCCTTATCAAAGATGATCAGACGGACTTTTACCCGCAGCGGCACGGCGAAGGTCACGCCGCGCAACACGCATTCCTTGACGTCAAAAGCCGGGTCGCCCAGGCGATAGCCGACGTACTCCAGCGCCGCATTGCCGGAATAGCTGATTATCGGAAAAACGGATTTGAAGGCTGCATGCAAGCCAATATCGCGGAATTGATCCTTGGTCGCTCCCGCCTGCAGGAATTCGCGGTACGAATCCAGCTGGATGGCCAAAAGATACGGCACGTCCATTACGTGCGGTAACTTGCTAAAGTCCTTGCGGATTCGTTTTTTCTCAGTGTATGAGTAAGCCATCAGCGTTCCCCAGCTTGGTCACCTGCTTGTTTGGCCTCTCCCGACGGGAGCAGCCAGAAAATCTTGCGAATCCAGTGATTCGCACCGCCCACCGGAGCGGTTGTTTCCGTCCGAACTGCCCGATGTTCAACAGGCAGCTATAACGGAAAAAGGCCGGTGGCAAAAGCCACCAGCCATCAGCCTTACGCGAGTTGCTTCGGCTGTAGACGCAAGGTCGCGCTTACTTGAGCTCGACTTTGGCGCCTGCTTCTTCCAGGGCTTTCTTGGCAGCTTCGGCTTCGTCCTTGGACACGCCTTCCTTGACCATGCCTGGGGCGCCATCAACGACTGCCTTGGCTTCTTTCAGGCCCAGACCGGTCAGTTCGCGAACAGCCTTGATCACGTTTACTTTCTTTTCGCCCGCTTCAAGCAGCATGACGTTGAACTCGGTCTGCTCTTCAGCAGCGGCTGCAGCAGGACCGGCAGCAGCGACGGTAGCAGCTGCAGCAGTAACGCCGAACTTCTCCTCCATTGCCTTGATCAGTTCAACAACCTGCATCACGGACATTTCGGAAACGGCGTTGATGATGTCTTCGTTGGTCAGAGCCATGACTCTAAATTCCTGTATATGGTTGACGGCCTGCGGCCATCTAATTCAAAAGAAAATCGAAAAAAACTTTGCGCGCGTTAGGCCGCGGCAGCTTCTTTCTGGTCGCGAACGGCCGCCAATGTACGAGCCAGCTTGCTGGTAGCGCCCTGAATCACGCTCATCAGCTGCGAAATTGCCTCGTCATAGGTCGGCAGGGTTGCCAAAGCGTCGATCTGGTTGGCTGCAATGAACTGACCTTCAAATGCGGCAGCCTTGATCTCGAACTTGTCCTGGCCCTTGGCAAACTCCTTGAAGATACGAGCAGCAGCGCCCGGATGTTCGTTGGAGAAAGCGATAAGGGTCGGGCCTTTGAACACGTCGTTGAGCACATCATACTGAGTGCCTTCAACAGCGCGGCGCAGCAGGGTATTACGCACGACACGCACGTATACGCCAGCTTCGCGGGCCTCTTTACGGAGTCCGGTCATGGCTCCCACGGTCACGCCACGGGCATCAGCCACGACAGCGGAGAGGGCAGCTTTGGCAGCCTCGTTGACTTCAGCGACGATGGCTTTCTTGTCTTCGAGTTTGATTGCCACGGGTTTTTACTCCTGGATGTTACCGGTTCGCCCAGTCAAAACCGGGCGGGTTTTGGTGTCTGATTCGGTACGAATCGGGAGCACCTCTGCGTAGGCTTGAAAAAGCAAAGCTTCACGGTTTAAGGCTTGCGCCGCCTACGGTCTTGGATAGCCCCCGCCAGGCAGGGACCCCAATATGTCGCACCCTGCCAAGCAGGGTGCTAGAAACTCTTAGGCTTCGAGAGACGCCTGATCGATGATCAAACCAGGACCCATAGTAGTGCTCAGGGTCACGCGCTTGACATAGATACCCTTGGAAGTCGACGGCTTCAGACGTTTGAGGTCCGACAGCAGGGCTTCGACGTTCTGCTTCAGCTGAACGGCTTCGAAACCAACCTTGCCGACCGACGTATGAATGATACCGTTCTTGTCAGTACGGAAGCGTACCTGACCGGCCTTGGCGTTCTTGACAGCAGTCGCAACATCCGGCGTCACTGTACCGACCTTCGGGTTAGGCATCAGGCCGCGAGGACCCAGAATCTGACCCAATTGCCCTACGACGCGCATTGCATCAGGGGAAGCGATAACGACATCATAGTTCAGGTCGCCGCCTTTCATTTCCGCAGCCAGCTCGTCCATTCCGACGCGATCAGCACCGGCAGCGAGAGCAGCCTCAGCACCGGGACCCTGCGTGAACACAGCAACGCGCACCGACTTGCCAGTACCATTCGGAAGAACGGTAGCGCCACGCACAACCTGATCGGATTTGCGAGGATCGACACCTAGGTTGATGGCGATATCAAAGGACTCAGTGAATTTTACCGCCGACAACTGCGCTAATAACGTAGCGGCATCTTCGAACGAATACTGCTTGCCGGCTTCGATTTTTTCGGCGAAAGCCTTCTGGCGCTTGGTCAACTTAGCCATTACACACCCTCCACGTTCAGGCCCATGCTACGGGCGGAGCCGGCGATGGTGCGTACAGCTGCATCAAGATCAGCAGCGGTCAAATCGGCATCCTTGGTCTTCGCGATCTCTTCCAGCTGTGCACGGGTAACAGTGCCGACCTTCTGGGTATTAGGGCGAGCCGACCCACTGGTGATACCTGCGGCCTTCTTCAGCAGCACGGCAGCCGGCGTACTCTTGGTCTCGAAAGTGAAGCTGCGATCGCTATAAACGGTAATGATTACCGGCGTTGGCAGCCCTGGCTCCTGCCCCTGCGTACGGGCGTTGAAAGCCTTGCAGAACTCCATGATATTGACACCATGCTGACCCAGTGCAGGGCCGACTGGCGGCGACGGGTTGGCCTGACCGGCCTTTACCTGAAGCTTGATATAAGCTTGAATCTTCTTAGCCATAACTACTCCGTTCTGGGTGCTAGCGCCTTGCGGCTCCCCTTTTCACTTGAATATCCCAGTGACGACAAAACCCCGCAGCCATCAGCTGCGGGGTGTGGGATGTTTTTTCAGCTAGACCTTTTCGACCTGACTGAACTCCAATTCTACTGGCGTTGAACGACCAAAAATCAGCACAGCAACTTGGATACGGCTCTTTTCGTAGTTGACTTCTTCGACCACGCCATTGAAATCAGCAAACGGACCGTCAGCTACGCGCACGACTTCGCCCGGCTCGAACAACGTCTTCGGCTTAGGCTTGTCACTACCATCAGCTACGCGACGCAGGATAGCCTCCGCCTCTTTATCAGTGATTGGCGCAGGCTTGTCAGCAGTACCGCCAATGAAACCCATCACGCGCGGCGTGTCTTTGACCAGGTGCCAGGCACCTTCAGCCATATCCATCTGGACAAGCACGTAACCGGGGAAGAATTTGCGCTCACTCTTGCGCTTCTGCCCATTACGCATCTCGACCACTTCTTCAGTGGGAACCAGAATCTCGCCGAAATGATCTTCCATGCCGGCAAGCTTGATACGCTCAATCAACGAGCGCATGACATGCTTCTCGTAACCCGAGTAAGCATGAACGACGTACCAACGCTTAGCCACGGGACACCCTTAACCTACAATCATGGAAACCAGCCAACCGAGTAGGGAATCGAGACCCCACAACAGCAGCGCCATTACCAGCACGACCGCAACAACAATAAGCGTGGTCTGAGTGGTTTCTTGACGGGTCGGCCAAACGACTTTTCGAATCTCGACTCTCGCCTCTTTCAGAAGAACAAAAAAGGAACGACCTTTAGACGTCTGAAATGCCACAAAAGCAGCAACGACAGCGAAAACGAGTAACGCAAGAACCCTGTACAGAATGGGCTCGGCGGCATAATACTGATTACCGACCACAGCCACGACCACCAAAGCAGCCACAACAAGCCACTTCACCAGATCGAAGCGCGAGTCTTTGGCTTCTGCTTTGACATTCATCTGCTAGAACCCTGTAAATACCGCCAAATTCGATATTGAATTTGGCAGGCCAGGAGGGAATCGAACCCCCAACCTGCGGTTTTGGAGACCGCCGCTCTGCCAATTGAGCTACTGGCCTAACAAGAGTCAGGCCGACTATTATGCCGGCCCGAATTGATCAGATCAATCGATTATTCGATGATCTTAGCAACCACGCCGGCACCAACGGTACGGCCACCTTCGCGAATCGCGAAGCGCAGACCATCTTCCATGGCGATCGGAGCGATCAAGGTGACAACCATCTTGATGTTGTCGCCCGGCATTACCATCTCGACGCCTTCCGGCAGTTCGCAGTTACCGGTCACGTCAGTGGTACGGAAGTAGAACTGCGGACGGTAGCCTTTGAAGAACGGAGTGTGGCGACCGCCTTCTTCCTTGCTCAGTACGTAGACTTCGCCTTCGAACTTGGTGTGCGGCTTGATGGTGCCCGGCTTGGCCAGAACCTGACCACGCTCGACATCATCACGCTTGGTGCCACGCAACAGCACGCCAACGTTCTCACCAGCACGACCTTCGTCGAGCAGCTTGCGGAACATTTCGACGCCAGTGCAGGTAGTTTTGGTCGTATCGCGGATACCCACGATCTCGATTTCTTCCTGAACCTTGACGATGCCGCGCTCAACACGACCCGTCACAACGGTACCGCGACCGGAGATCGAGAACACGTCTTCGATCGGCATCAGGAACGGCTTGTCGATGGCGCGCTCAGGCTCCGGAATGTAGCTATCCAGTGTCTCGACCAGCTTACGCACGGCCGATACGCCCATCTCGTTGTCGTCCTGACCGTTCAACGCCATTAGTGCGGAGCCGATGATGATCGGCGTGTCGTCACCTGGGAAGTCGTAGGTCGACAGCAGGTCACGCACTTCCATCTCAACCAGTTCCAGCAGCTCGGCGTCATCCACCATGTCTGCCTTGTTCAGGAAGACCACGATGTAAGGAACACCAACCTGGCGGGACAGCAGGATGTGCTCGCGAGTCTGCGGCATCGGGCCGTCAGCAGCGGAGCAAACCAGGATCGCGCCGTCCATCTGCGCAGCACCGGTGATCATGTTCTTCACATAGTCAGCGTGACCCGGGCAGTCAACGTGGGCGTAGTGGCGAATCGAGGAATCATATTCAACGTGGGAGGTGTTGATGGTGATGCCACGAGCCTTCTCTTCCGGCGCGTTGTCGATCTGCGAGAAGTCACGCGCAGAGCCGCCCCAAGTCTCAGCACAGACCTTGGTCAGCGCTGCGGTGAGCGTGGTCTTGCCATGGTCGACGTGACCAATGGTACCGACGTTCAGGTGCGGTTTGTTACGTTCGAATTTTTCTTTAGCCATCGAGACCGTCTCCCATCGTTGAATTGAGCTAGTCACGCCACCATTAAAACAAAGGCAGATATTCACATATCTGCCTTTGATATTGGAGCTCATGAGCGGATTTGAACCGCTGACCTCACCCTTACCAAGGGTGTGCTCTACCAGCTGAGCTACATGAGCGTATCGTATTGCGCCGCACAAACATGGAGCGGGTAGCGGGAATCGAACCCGCATCATCAGCTTGGAAGGCTGAGGTTCTACCACTAAACTATACCCGCGCTAGCCGGAGCTGACGCTAAAACTGGTGGAGGGGGAAGGATTCGAACCTTCGAAGTCGATGACGTCAGATTTACAGTCTGATCCCTTTGGCCGCTCGGGAACCCCTCCAAAACGAGGCGGCATTTTCAATGCCAACCCCCAAGCTGTCAAGCGTTTTCCCAATAAAATCCTGAGGTTAGCTATTTCGACAGCCAGCTCGCAGTCAGCTTTGTACACCGCACTGCAGAGCGGGCGCCATTCTATGAGAACTATTCCGAGTTTGCAATGCTTGAACAGGGCATTTGTTGATGCTCAAGTTCGGGGAAATCTCTTCTGAGGTCGCTAAGCAACGAATCGCTTAGGAGATGCTGTTGCGCCCCCGCCACTTGAACCCAGTAACGCCTATGGGTTCTAGGCAGCTCGCGGATCGATGCAGCATAATCAATAGCCTGCAGACGACTGACCACGCTTTCAGCAGAGTCCTTGCGAGAGAATATACCTAGAGAAATCCCGTTAGACAGATCACCTACGGTGATTATGTAGCTGTCAATATTACGAGACTGCAGTTCTTTCAGCTGACGTAGTGACGCCTGCCGAGATACAAGCGGTGGTAGATACACCCAATAGTCGATACCCGCAGCTTCATCCATGGACTTGACGCTAGAGTCGATATCCAGGCTCAGCAGTCGCTGCTCGATGGCTAGCACAATCGACTCCTGGTCGAAGCCGCCGAGAAATAGACAGCCGGATCCCTCATCATTCGAGGGATTACGAAGCGCCAATGGCTTGGTTTCGCTCAGCAGCTGTATGTCAGACTCTAACGAAGGAGCATGAGGCACGGCCACCTCGTTTTCAACGCTAAAAGGCCGTTGATTGACGTTATAAAGGTAAAACAGAAGATTTAGCACTACCAGCAATATCAAAAGCCAGCGCATGGATACCTCTTTAGGGGCACGCTAACGCAAGCCCGCTGAAAACCAGATCCGGCACGCATCTCACCCCAGGGAAATCTGCAACCAGCGCTGCATCCCCGCCAGTAACATAGATGGTGAAGTCTTGACCTAATTGATTTCCGGCGAAGCCAATCTGGCTGGCGACATAGCTTCGCAACATGATCAAACAACCTCGCTCGACGCCCTCGGCCGTGCTTCTGCCAGGGGTAATATCATCGAACGCAATGGATGATTCCGCAGGCTCGTACTGGATGCGGCGAGTGTGAGCGAGTAGCTGCCCGCGCAGAAGCGCAATTCCCGGGGCAATATAACCGCCCAGATGCCTCCCATCAAAGGCAACCAAGTCCACAGTGACAGCAGTGCCCAGATCGATAACCAAACAGGGCCCACGGCACATATCATAGGCAGCGATGATAGCTAACCAGCGGTCTAAGCCCAAACGGTTCTGCTCGCGATAGCCATTAACAACCCCAGCGATGTGCTTTGCCGGACAAACCCTCTGCACTCCGACGCCCAGCGCGCCCTCTAGCTCTGCTACCAATGCATTGGTCTCCACATCCCCCCTTACACTAACCAAGCGGCAACGAGTGATTTTCCCTAGACGCTGACTGAGCAATTCCCGAACCAGCTCCATCGCCTGCCCTGCGACACCACTCACTAGCAACAACCCGTCGGCATCTGCGATGACGCGCCATTTAATGAGGCTATTGCCACAATCGAGCTCAAGAATCATGGTCGAGCCTCAAGCTTAACTCTCCGCCACTAAAGCGCAGCTCCCCCCGCCCTTCAATCCAGAGACACAGAGCCCCCTGTTCGTCTATACCAGTCATCAGCCCCTTAATCTGCTGGGCGCCCGTACTCAAGACACAGCTCCTGCCGTGCCAGATATTGTTTGCCTCCCATTCTTCCCGCAACGAAGAGAATCCCTCGCGGGAGTGTCGGCCTATATAGCGATATAAGGATTCACTGAGAAAATGCGTCAAATCGGCGCGACTCGCCAAACGCCCCGTCTGCTCCCGCATGGTCGTCCAAGGCTGGCCGATGCTTAGGGCGTTCGGCCCCATGTTAACATTCACCCCAATCCCGATAATCACATGACACAAGTCTGCCGGATCGCCATTCAGCTCAATCAAAATGCCCGCTATTTTCCGATCGTCCGCATATACATCGTTCGGCCATTTAAGCCCAACGCCCTCAACACCGGAGCGGCGAAGCGCATCGAGAACAGCCAAACCAACAACTAAACTCAATCCAGACAGCCCCTGGATGCCGTTTGAAACCTTCAGCGCTAAGGTGTAATACACATTCTGTGCAGGAGGACTCGCCCACTCCCGCCCCCTACGCCCACGCCCTTCAGTCTGGCCCTCAGCCAACACCACAAATGGCGCCAGCACGCCTGACTGTAGCAACCTCAACGCCTCAGCGTTGGTAGAGTCGATCGTCTCTCGCAGGTAGAGATCCCAGCCAAGGCGAGCTAAGACAGCGGAGCTGTCTTCGTAATTTAATAGCGAAAGGGGCTCTGCTAAGCGATACCCTTTACCTGGCACTTTGAATAGCTCAAGTCCGAAGTCACTCTCGAGTCGCTGTAGGTATTTCCACACAGCACTCCGACTTACACCGAGAGCAGCTCCTAGCTCTTCGCCAGAATGAAAATGACCGTCACTGAGTAACCGTAGCAAGCTATTCATAAGCCCTCCAGCAAGCGGCAGACATGATATCGATACCCCTCAAGTCCATCGATCTTTTTCCGCACCCATAAAAGACAAACCCCCGATCCTCGTAAGAGGATCGGGGGTTTGGTGTAGAAGCTTGACAATGACCTACTCTCACATGGGGAAACCCCACACTACCATCGGCGATGCGTCGTTTCACTACTGAGTTCGGGATGGGATCAGGTGGTTCCAACGCTC
>NZ_FQXA01000003.1 GCF_900129835.1 Stutzerimonas xanthomarina DSM 18231 | reverse complement strand
GAGGGGATGATTTGATCGTTTTTTAGCCGAATCACCGTTTTGAAATCGGCAAGGGCTGGAGTCAGCCAGAAATACCTGACTACTTCAGACCATCCTTAAGGATATCGAGTCGCCGGAGCGAGCGCTTCTCAGGGATGAAATAGAAGACACAGTTCATAGAACTATCCAGCAACTTCCAGAAGATTTGCGTACGGCTCTAACACTGCGTGAATTTGATGGTCTTAGTTATGAAGACATTGCAAACGTCATGCAGTGTCCGGTGGGTACGGTCCGCTCACGGATATTCCGAGCGCGGGAAGCCATCGATAAAGCATTGCAACCCTTGTTGCATGAATCCTGAGACAGCGGCGATAGCCAAGAGAGGAACCGCCATGAGTCGTGAAGCCCTGCATGAATCGCTGTCCGCGGTGATGGATAACGAAGCGGACGAGTTAGAAATACGTCGAGTGCTCGCCGCAGAGGGCGACAATGAAATGCGATCGACCTGGTCGCGCTACCAGATTGCCCGTGCCGCAATGCACAAGGAACTGATCGAGCCTCGTATGGATATCGCTGCGGCAGTCTCGGCCGCTTTGGCCGACGAGCCTGCCATGACAGCGACCAAGCCACAGCGCTCGGCTTGGAAGAATGTAGGTCGTCTTGCTGTTGCGGCTTCGGTCACCGTTGCTGTGTTGGCGGGCGTGCGTCTGTACAACCAAAGCGAAGTAGCCGGTCCCCAGATCGCTCAGCAGCCTGCGCAGCCTAGCATCGCAGTGCCGCAGGCCAGCCAGGGGCCAGCCGTGTTGGCAGGCTATAGCGAGGGTGCGGTCGTTCCGGGTGCTCAGGTAACGGGAGCGGAGGCGTCGACTGACAGCTGGCATGAAAAGAGATTGCCAGCTTACGTACGTCAGCATGCTCAGCAGGCCGCTTTCGGTAGCGGTTCGGAAAGTGCGCTGCCCTATGCTCGTGCTGCCAGCATGGAAGATCGTTAAGGAACAACATGCGTGTAATACCGCTGTTTGTGGTGCTCGGAGGCTGGCTATCGATGCCGGCCTTTGCTGCTGAGGCCGACGTCTTGATGCAGCGTCTTGCTGCCGCTGAGAAAAAACAAAGTTACCAAGGCACCTTCGTCTATGAGCGAAACGGTAGCTTTTCTAGCCATGCTGTCTGGCAGCTGGCAGATGAGCAACAGTTGCGTGAGCGGTTGTTGCAGCTGGATGGTCCAGCTGCAGAGGTCGTGCTGCTGAACGGGAAGATTCAATGCGCGACTGAAGACATGGCGTCGCAAGTGCGGGAAATCACGCCATGGCGACAGCAGCTGGAGCCGGACGTTCTTTCCAAATGGTACGACTTTCAAGTCATTGGTGAATCCCGAGTTGCAGGACGCCCTACGGTTGCACTGGCCATACGTCCCCGTGATCAGCACCGCTATGGCTTCGAGTTGCATCTCGATCGAGAAACCTACCTGCCGCTTAAATCATTGTTGCTTGACGAAAGTGGGCAATTGCTTGAGCGCTTTCAGTTCACCCATTTTGCGCCAGGCTCTGCGGCGCCCTCCGATCTGAAGGGCGGCGCTGATTGCAAGCCGGTCTCGCTTGCTGCGGAGCAAAAGGAAGCGACGTCAACGAAATGGCGCTCTGATTGGTTGCCGGACGGGTTTCAGCTGATCGACTCGGACGTGCGTTCCAGTCCTGCCTCAAAAGAGTCGGTGACCTGGTTGTCTTATGGCGACGGAATAGCTCGCGTGTCGGTATTTATCGAACCTCTAGGCGGTGCTGTAGTTGAAGACGCGCGCAGTCAGATGGGGCCAACGGTGGCCGTCTCGAAGCGTATTTCAACAGCTGACGGCGACGTCATGGTTACTGTCGTCGGGGAAGTCCCGCTAGGCACTGCGGAGCGAATTGCCTTGTCTATGCGCTCCGGAGCCGGCCAGGCAACGCAATGATCGAGGAGTCGGGACGCGTAGTTGCGGTGGCAGTCGGCGCAGTTTGGGTTGAGACGAAACGCGGCAGCACCTGTTCCGGCTGTTCTGTCAAGAACGGCTGTGGGCAGGGCGTTATGGACAGGCTCGGTGTTCGTGAACGTCGTGGATTGACGCTCGCGTTATCAGACCTCCATCTTAGTGTTGGGGACGGCGTTGTAATCGGTGTGCGGGAGCGCGCGTTGCTTCGTGGTGCTGCGCTTGTCTACCTATTTCCCTTGATTGCATTATTGGTATCGGCTGCCATTGCTTCGGCACTTTCAGCTGCCGAGGCATATGTCATGCTGGCGGGTGTTTGCGGTTTCGCCATTTCTTGGTTGATCGTATACAAACGCAGCCGAGACACAGCTTCAGACCCAGAGCTGCAGCCAGTTGTCCTGCGAGCGACGATGGCAGTTGCGCCTGCTGATCAAACAGTCTGTATATAGCAACCGTCCGATATAGGCTTCAGATAGTTGCTTTTGGTTCTTTGGGCTCGTCTCGCTTTTTGTACCCCGATCAGGGGCGGTTGCCGATTCGATTCTTCGATCATGTGCTGATATCTGCGCCGAACTGGGCATTTTCGATCTTCCTATTGTTTGTCCGTTCGACTTGTCGGCTGCTTGGCACCTTGAAAGCAGGTTCCGGTGACCAGCGTGGCACTGGATAGACCTATCAGGTACACTTTACGGCTATTTTCGGCGGGCAATCGGCCCGCGACGTATTGAGTGTTGAGCTGTGAGCGACCTGAGTCATATCCGCAATTTTTCTATCATCGCGCACATCGATCATGGCAAGTCGACCCTGGCTGACCGTTTTATTCAGATGTGCGGCGGCTTGACCGAGCGTGAAATGAACGCCCAGGTGCTTGATTCGATGGACCTCGAACGCGAACGAGGCATCACTATCAAGGCGCACAGCGTCACGCTGTACTACAAGGCGAAGGACGGCAACACTTACCAGCTGAACTTCATCGACACCCCAGGCCACGTGGATTTCACCTATGAGGTCAGTCGCTCGCTGGCCGCGTGCGAGGGTGCGTTGCTAGTCGTTGATGCCGGGCAGGGTGTGGAAGCGCAGTCGGTAGCCAACTGCTATACGGCCATCGAGCAGGGCTTGGAAGTCATGCCTGTGCTGAACAAGATGGATCTGCCGCAGGCCGATCCAGACAAGGTCAAAGACGAAATCGAACATATCATCGGTATCGATGCTACTGACGCGGTGGCGTGCAGCGCCAAAAGCGGGATGGGTGTAGACGATGTGCTTGAGCGTCTGGTGGCAGTCATTCCCGCACCGACGGGCGAAATCGATGCGCCGCTGCAGGCGCTGATCATTGATTCCTGGTTCGACAACTACCTTGGTGTCGTTTCGCTGGTCCGTGTTCGTCATGGTCGGATCAAGAAGGGTGACAAGGTTCTGGTCAAGTCCACTGGCAAGGTGCACCAGGTCGATAGCGTGGGTGTGTTCAACCCGAAACACACCAGCACGGCGGACCTCAAGGCTGGCGAAGTCGGCTTTATCATCGCGGGTATCAAGGATATCCACGGTGCTCCGGTTGGCGACACGCTTACCCTGTCGAACACGCCCGACGTCGAGATGCTGCCTGGTTTCAAGCGGGTCAAGCCGCAGGTCTATGCGGGTCTGTTTCCGGTAAGCTCGGACGATTTCGAAGATTTCCGGGAAGCACTGCAAAAGCTCACGCTTAACGATGCGGCACTGCAGTACGAGCCGGAGAGTTCAGACGCGCTTGGGTTCGGCTTCCGTATCGGCTTCCTCGGCATGCTGCACATGGAGATCATTCAGGAGCGCCTCGAGCGTGAGTATGACCTGGACCTGATCACCACGGCGCCGACCGTGGTTTATGAGCTGTTGTTGAAGAATGGCGAGACTGTCTACGTCGATAGCCCGTCCAAACTGCCGGATCTCTCGTCGATTGAAGATATGCGTGAGCCCATCGTTCGGGCCAACATACTCGTGCCCCAGGAGCATCTTGGCAGCGTTATTACGCTATGCATCGAAAAGCGGGGCGTCCAGCACGACCTGCAGTTTCTCGGAAGCCAGGTCCAGGTGCGCTATGACCTGCCAATGAGCGAAGTGGTGCTCGACTTTTTCGATCGGCTCAAATCAGTCAGTCGTGGCTACGCCTCGCTGGATTACAGCTTCGAACGCTTCCAGTCAGCCAATCTCACCCGCCTGGATATCCTGATCAACGGTGACAAGGTCGACGCGCTCGCACTTATCGTGCACCGCGATAATGCGCATTACAAAGGGCGGATTCTTGTCGAGAAGATGAAGGAGCTGATCCCTAGACAGATGTTCGACGTCGCCATCCAGGCCGCGCTGGGCGGCCAGATTGTCGCGCGCAGCACCGTAAAGGCCTTGCGCAAGAACGTTTTGGCGAAGTGCTACGGCGGTGATGTGAGTCGTAAGCGCAAGCTTCTTGAAAAGCAAAAGGCCGGTAAGAAGCGGATGAAGCAGGTCGGCAACGTGGAAATCCCGCAAGAAGCCTTCCTCGCCGTGCTCAAGGTAGATAGTTGATATGTCGATCAATTTCCCGCTGGTGCTGGTCATTGCCGTTGCTGTGTGCGGTTTTCTTGCGCTGCTCGATTTGCTTGTGTTCGCGCCTCGGCGTAGGGCTGCGATCGCCAACTACGAAGGCCAGACTCGGGAGCCCGATCAGTCGACGCTCGACGCTTTGAACAGAGAGCCGGTTCTGATCGAATATGGCAAATCGTTTTTCCCGGTTCTTGCGATCGTGCTGGTATTGCGCTCGTTTCTGATCGAACCGTTCCAGATTCCATCGGGGTCGATGATCCCGACACTCGAGGTTGGCGACTTTATCCTGGTCAACAAGTTCGCCTATGGCATCCGACTACCGGTGGTCGACACCAAGATAATCGAGGTCAGTGATCCGCAGCGTGGCGATGTCATGGTGTTTCGTTACCCCAGTGATCCCAACATAAATTACATCAAGCGCGTCATAGGCCTGCCTGGCGATGTGATTCGCTACAGTAGCGACAAGCGGTTAAGCATCAACGGCGAGCTGGTACCTGAAATGCTGATTGGCGAAGAGCCTGGAAGTCTGGGCAGCGCCAAGCTTTATCAGGAAAAGCTTGGCGAGGTGGAGCACCTCATTCGCAAGGAAATGGCCCGCTATCGGGTCGAACCCAACCGCGAGTGGCAGGTTCCGGAAGGCCATTACTTCATGATGGGCGACAACCGCGACAATTCCAACGACAGCCGCTATTGGCACGATGCTGCGATTCCAGCGGAGTTCGCCGGCATGGTTCCAGACCGCAACATTGTCGGCAAGGCCTTCGCCGTATGGATGAGCTGGCCAGATCCGAAGTTCAGCAACCTGCCGCACTTTTCGCGCGTAGGATTGATTCACTGAGTCTGTGAATCAGGGCCCGGGTTCCAGCGAGCCGTGCCGTTATATTTGCACAGCCCCGATCCGCGGGTTACGTACGACATAGAGGTCGACATGAGTTTCGCTCGTTCGCAAAAAGGGCTGTCCATGCTGAGCTGGATCATGGTGCTGGCGCTGGTCGCTTTTTTTGCCAGTACCGCATTTAAGATGCTGCCGCATTACTTCGACTATATGTCGATGGACAAGATCATTTCCGGGGTCGAAAGTGACAAGGCGCTGGACATCCGCACCGTGCGAGATTTCTATAGCCATGTACGCAAAGGCATGGACGTCAATGGTATTCGCGACCTGGACCTCGAAGAGGCGATGCAGGTCGTGATTGAAAATAACGAGTTCAAGGTCCACTTGGACTATGAAAAACGCGAGCCCCTGATCCGCAATCTCGATCTGGTGGCGAACTTCGATAAAGAATATCGCCTAAGGATGCCGTGAGCACTTCGTTAGCCCGTCTCGAGCGCAGGCTCGGATATCAATTCAAGGACCAGGAGCTGATGCTCCTGGCTCTGACGCATCGCAGCTATGCCGGACGCAACAATGAGCGTCTGGAGTTTCTCGGCGATGCCATTCTCAACTTCATCGCCGGCGAGGCGCTGTTCAACCATTTTCCTCAGGCCAAGGAGGGGCAACTCTCTCGTCTTCGGGCACGCCTGGTTAAAGGTGAAACGCTGGCAGTTCTTGCCCGAGGCTTTGAGCTCGGCGAATACCTGCGGCTCGGTTCCGGCGAGCTGAAAAGCGGTGGTTTTCGCCGCGAGTCGATCCTCGCCGATACGCTGGAAGCCCTGATCGGTGCGATCTACCTGGATGCAGGGATAGATGCGGCGCGTGATCGCGTGCTTGCCTGGCTTGCCAACGAGTTGGAGGGGCTTACGCTCGTTGATACCAACAAGGATCCGAAGACCCGGCTGCAGGAGTTTCTGCAATCGCGCGCATGCGAACTACCCAAGTACGAAGTAGTAGCGATCCAGGGCGAACCGCATTGCCGAACCTTTTTCGTCGAATGCCAGATATCGTTGCTCAATGAGAAGACTCAAGGGCACGGTGCTAGCCGGCGTATTGCCGAACAGGTTGCCGCTGCCTCGGCATTGATTGCGCTGGGCGTGGAGAACGGTAATGACTGATGAACGAATTGAAGGTGAAAACGTCACCCGCTGCGGCTATGTAGCCATCGTCGGAAGGCCTAACGTGGGCAAGTCGACCCTGCTCAACCACGTCCTGGGACAGAAGCTCGCGATCACCTCGCGCAAGCCGCAGACAACTCGTCACAACATGCTGGGTATCAAGACCGAAGGCGCCGTTCAGGCGGTGTATGTCGATACGCCCGGCCTGCATAAGAATGGCGAGACGGCACTGAACCGCTATATGAACCGCACTGCCTCTTCAGCGCTGAAGGATGTTGATGTCGTCGTCTTCGTTGTTGATCGTACCCGCTGGACCGATGAGGATCAGCTGGTGCTCGAACGTGTCCAGTACGTCGAAGGTCCGGTCATCGTTGCGGTGAACAAGACTGATCGCGTCGAAGATAAGGGCGAATTACTGCCACATTTCGAATGGCTGGCTCAGCAACTGCCTAGAGCCGAGATCGTGCCGATCTCCGCCCAGCACGGGCAGAATCTGGATGTATTCGAGAAGCTGGTGGCCTCCCACCTGCCCGAGGGCGAGCACTTCTTCCCCGAAGACCAGATCACCGACCGTAGCAGCCGCTTCTTGGCCGCGGAGCTGGTACGCGAGAAGATTATGCGCCAGCTCGGCGCAGAAGTGCCCTACCAGATCACCGTCGAGATTGAAGACTTCAAGCAGCAGGGCCACGTGCTGCATATTCATGCGCTGATCCTCGTCGAACGCGACGGCCAGAAGAAAATCATCATTGGCGACAAGGGCGAACGCATCAAGCGTATCGGCCAGGAGGCGCGCAAGGACATGGAAGTGCTGTTCGACTCCAAGGTCATGCTCAATCTCTGGGTAAAGGTGAAGAGCGGCTGGTCCGACGACGAACGCGCACTGCACTCGCTCGGCTACAGCTGACGCTCGTCCCGCGACACCTGTCCGACGGCTACAGCTTTTAGCGGTCGGACTTCAGACACTTGTCCCGTCTCTGTCCGCGAGCTTCAGTCAATGTCCGCTCAGACCGCCTTCGTGCTGCACAGTCGGCCCTATCGCGAAAGCAGCGCGCTTGTGGATTTCTTCACGCCCGAAGGGCGGCTGCGGGCAGTGTTGCGCGGTGCACGCGGCAAGGCAGGCACCTTGGCGCGTCCCTTCGTGCCGCTCGAGGTCGAATTTCGTGGCCGCGGGGAGCTGAAAAATGTCGGACGGCTGGACAGCGCTGGCCAGGCATACTGGCTCGATGGCAATGCGCTGTTCAGCGGTATGTACCTGAATGAGCTGCTGATTCGCTTGCTGCCGGCTGAAGACGCTCACCCTGTCATGTTCGATCACTACGCGGCAAGTTTGCCGGCGCTGGCAGCGAAACGCCCCCTGGAACCGATTCTTCGTTCGTTCGAATGGCGCTTGCTGACCGAGCTTGGCTACGGCTTTGCGCTGGACACCGACATTGCCGGGCAGCCGATTGCTGGAGCCGGGCTCTACCGCCTGCTGCCAGACACCGGGCTGGAGCCTGTCGGCCAATTCCAGCCTGGTCTGTTCAACGGGGCGGAACTCCTGGCGATGGCGGAAGCCGATTGGAATGTGCCGGGGGCGCTGGCCGCCGCGAAAAGACTCATGCGCCAGGCGTTAGCGCCGCATCTGGGCGGCCGACCGTTAGTAAGCCGCGAACTGTTCATGAATATCAAGGAGGTCCCGCGTGACTGAAGCTAATCGAATCCTGCTCGGCGTCAACGTTGATCATGTCGCCACTCTGCGCCAGGCGCGCGGTACTCGCTACCCGGACCCCGTCAAGGCTGCCCTGGATGCCGAAGAGGCCGGGGCCGACGGCATTACGGTACACCTGCGCGAGGATCGTCGGCACATCCAGGAGCGTGACGTGCTGATGATGAAGGATGCGCTGCAGACGCGAATGAACTTTGAGATGGGCGTGACTGAGGCGATGTTGCTGTTTGCAGAGCAGCTGCGCCCTGAACACGTTTGCCTGGTGCCTGAAACCCGTCAGGAACTCACCACCGAAGGCGGTCTGGATGTTGCGGGACAGGAGGCTCGGATACGCGACGCGGTCAACCGCCTGGCCGCCTGCGGTGCGGAGGTGTCGCTGTTCATTGATGCCGATCCGCGTCAGATCGAAGCCGCCGCTCGGGTAGGTGCGCCGGCGATTGAGCTGCACACCGGACGTTATGCCGATGCGCACGGCGTGGCTGAGCGGGCCTGTGAGCTTGCGCGCATTCGCGACGGTGTGGAGTCCGGCTTGAGCCATGGTTTGATCGTCAATGCGGGCCACGGTTTGCACTACCACAATGCTGAAGCGATAGCCGCGATCCGAGGCGTCAATGAGCTGAACATCGGTCATGCGATCGTCGCCCATGCGCTGTTCGTCGGTTTCAAACAGGCCGTCAAAGAAATGAAGCACCTCATCCTCAGCGCTTCGGCGCGTGGCTGAGGCCTCAGGGCGATCCGCTGTACGGCGGCTTGCTTTATCGTCTGAATAGATTCAGCAGAATCGTCAGCAGCACGCTTAGGATGATCATCGACGTGAAGGGAATGAATGTCCGGCTGCGTTCCGAGTCGATGCGGATGTCGCCGGGCAGCTTGCCGAACCAGCTCAGCAGGCCCGGCGCGTAATGCAGAATCAAACCGAGCAGAAGCAGCAGCAAGCCTGCGGCAATTAGCCATTTCGCCATGGTGTCTCCGCTTTTGTATTGCCGTGGCGGTTGGGCCGGTTATTTGTGGTAGGCGGCAAACGCTGCGATGACATGCCGGGATAGCACGTCCACCGCCTCGCTGCGTCCAGCAGCGCAAAGCAATTTGATCTGATATTCACCGAGGGTCGGCAGGCTGTCGCCTTCTTCCAACCGCCTCAGCGGTGGCCTGATCAGGCTTAACGGATACGGCGCCACTGCTAGGTCGGCGATCATCGCCGCTTCCTGCCCAGCGCATTGCTCGCTGGAATAGGCGATGCGATAGGGGCGGCCGGCACGGTCCAGTGCGTCCATCGCCTGACGCCGCCACGCGCATTCGGGGCTCGACAGGGCGAGCGGCAACGGGTTGCGCTCGACCGCGACGCCGCCGGCTCGGCCGGCCCAGACCAGGGGTTCGCTGTGGATGGCCTCGCCGCGCGAGTCGTCCTGGCCGAGGTTGCCGACGCTGATGAGCGCGACGTCCAGCTCGCCGGCGTCGATACGCTGGATCATGTCGACACTGCGGCCCACCGAGACATTCACCTCGATCCCCGGGTGGGTGCGGGCGAACAGGGACAGCAGTCCAGGCAGGATGTGCGTGCCGATGTCCGCCGGGGTACCGAAACGAACCCGCCCGTTCAGCCGCGGCAAGATGAATGCATTGACCGTTTCTTCATTGAGCTTGAGCAGGCGCCGCGCGTAACCGAGTAGTTTTTCGCCTTCATCGGTGAGTGCGATGCGTCGAGCTTCACGGATGAACAGCGTGCAACCGAGCATGGTCTCGAGCCGTTTGATTTGCATGCTGACGGCCGAGGTGGTGCGGAATATCTGCCCTGCCGCACGCGTGAAACTACCGCTTTCGGCGATGGACACGAAGGTGCGCAACACATCGATCTCAAGCAGGGGCATGGCGGACTGGGGGAGGTCTTCGGGCATACCGGGCATAGATTGGTCTTCAATTTTTCTGAACCGACGGTTCTATTGTAGTCGTTTGTCTGAATCGTCAAGCGCACTCAATCTGTTTCTGCCGGCCACAAGTCGGTCGGCAGGCATCGGGTGCGCCCATGCACGCTCGCGAAAGCAGGAGGATGCGATGCGTCATTCTGAACAGCAGCAACAGTGCAATAGGACCGATGATCGGCCCCGTCCGCCGATGCCGGACTTCTATATGCCAGCGATGTGGCCCGTTGAACTTCAGCAGGCGGTAATTGACTGGTTCGTCGCTTGGCGCAAACGGCGCCTGTACCAGCGCCTGCTAAGGCTCAGTGATAGACAGCTGCGCATGCGTGACCTGAGCCGCCCGCGGCTCATTGAAAAACTGCAGATGTCGCTGCGCCAGGCGGTGGAGGAGCAGCGTTGCGAGCGCGGACGCTAGGGTTTGCGCGCAACAAGGACGGCGCGCATGGGCGCCGGGAGTCCTTCGATGGTCCGGCTGTGATCCTTGGGATCGAGGAATTCGGGGAGCGACTGATAGCGCATCCAGTCGGTACTGCGCTGCTCCTCGACGCTGGTGATGCTGACATCCACGCATCGCACATCGACGAAACCGGCGCGGCGCAGCCAGCATTCCAGCGCGGCTACCGAGGGCAGGAACCAGACGTTGCGCATCTGCGCGTAGCGGTCTTCGGGAACCAGAGCGGTGTGCTCATTTCCTTCAACTACCAGCGTTTCCAAGACCAACTCGCCACCCTTGAGCAGGCAGTCCTTCAGGTCCAACAGGTGATCGATGGGAGAGCGCCGATGGTAAAGCACGCCCATGGAAAACACCGTGTCGAAGCCTTCGAGCTTCGCCGGCAGTTCCTCCAAGGCCATCGGCAGATGCCAGACAGGGTGTTCGGCAAGGTAGCGCTTCATAGCGTGGAACTGGCAGAAGAACAGCCAGTTCGGGTCGATACCGACAACCGAGTCGGCGCCGGCACCGAGCATACGCCACATGTAATAACCGTTGCCGCAGCCGACATCGAGGATGCGCTTGCCGGCCAGGTTCAAATGCGGCGCAACGCGGTCCCACTTCCAGTCCGAGCGCCATTCGGTATCGACATGCACGCCGAACACATCGAAGGGCCCCTTGCGCCAGGGCGACAGGCCGAACAGGGCATCGTGCGTGACGGCGCGTACGGCTTCGTCGCAGTCGGCTTCCAATCGGAAGACATCACGCAGCTCCACCCCGCTAGGCTGGATATCCGGCAGCGCTTCGACGGCACGCCGCCAGCGCGGCAGGTCGCCGTGGCCAATCGCGAGTTTGGCATCGAGTTGCGCTTGCAAGCCGTTGGCCCAAGCCGCCAGTGGGGTGCCGGCCAGGCGCCAGGCGAGGGGAGTCAGGTCGAGATTCATGGCAGGGCAATCAGGGAGGCAAAATTCAGGCATTGGAACCAGGGCACGACTTTGGAAAAACCGGCGTCCAGCAATCGCTGGCGATGGGTTTCCAGGCTGTCGGGTTTCATCACGTTCTCGATAGCGCTGCGTTTCTGCGCAATTTCCAGCTCGCTGTAGCCATTGGCACGCTTGAAGGCGATGTGCAGATCCGTCAGCAGATTTTGTTCCTGCTCGTCTTCGAAGCGCAGCTTTTCCGAGAGGATCAGTGCGCCGCCCGGCACCAGCGCCTGGCGAATGGCGCCGAGCAGCTCAGGTCGCTGTTCAGGCGGGATGAACTGCAGGGTGAAGTTGAGAGCGACCAGCGAGGCGGATTGGAACTGGAGCGCGAGCACGTCGGCTTCGATCACTTCAACCGGGAGCAGCTCCTGGAACATCGAATCCTGCCCGTGCAGATACTCACGGCAGCGCTCGACCATCGCCGCAGAGTTATCGACGGCAATCACCTGACAGTTATCGGTCTTGACGTGTCGACGCAGCGCTTGTGTCACCGCACCCAGCGAGCAGCCGAGGTCATACAGGCAGGTATTTGGCTGGGCGAACTGCGCCGCCAACACGCCGATGTTCTCGACGATGGTGGGGTAGCCCGGCACCGAGCGCTTGATCATGTCGGGAAACACCCGCACCACATCCTCGTTGAAGACGAAGTCCTGGGGCTGGGCGAGGGGCTGGGCGAACAGGCGATCGGGTTCGTGGCTCACGGTGGCGTCTGGGCAGGCTGAAAAACAGGGGGCGGCATTGTAGCGGAAAGCCGCGCCGATGGCCGTGCCCGAGTGGACGGCCGGTGCCCGCTCCCGGCTATTCGACTTCGACTCGACAGTCGAACAGCCCAGCCGGTTCGGCGTCAGCTTCCCAGGGGCGCTGATAGGTGAGGTAGAGGCGGCCGCTGCCGGCCTCGGCCGCCTCGAAGCGCCAGGTAGACAGGCCATCGCCGCCAATGACGTCACTCTTGGGCGAGCTGAACACTTCCGGGCCGAGGCTTTTCAGCTGGTTGCTCGAAACCTCGCGCAGGTTCCAGCGATAACCCGTGGTGGGGTTGCTTGGCAGGCTCAGGATCAGCATCTGGCCGGGCTGCACGGTCAGCGGACAGTCAGTATCGTCGCTCAGCGCGATACTGCTGGGCGGGGCACTGGCGCAGCCGGCGAGCAGGAACAAAGGGGCAAACGACGACAGCAGACGGGTTACGGACATAGGCGACCGACTCAAACAAGGGAAAGGAAACGCTCGGGCGTCGGTTGAACCATAAGACCCGAAGTCGCGCGCGTAAAGCCATTCTCGGCTGGCAGAGGATCCAGGCCGCGGGGCCGTGGCGCATGGTCCACGGCCCCGCTTTGTCAGAACAGGACCTTGACCACGTCGCTGAAGCGCTTGGCGAAATGCATCGTCAGCCCTTCTTTGAGGTAATCCGGCAGTTCTTCGAAGTCACCCCGGTTCAGCTCGGGAATGATCAGCTCGTAGAGCTTCAAGCGCCGCGCGGCGATTACCTTTTCCCGCAATCCGCCGATGGGCAGGACCAGCCCGGTCAGGGTCAGCTCACCGGTCATGGCCACACCTTTTTTAGGTGCCTGGTTGCGTGCCAGCGAGAGCAGGGCGCTCGCCATGCTGATGCCGGCGCTGGGGCCGTCCTTAGGTGTGGCGCCTTCAGGCACGTGCATGTGTACGAAAGCCTGGTCGAAGAATTTCGGGTCGCCCTTGAACTCCTTCAGGTGGGAGTTCACGTAGCTGAAGGCGATTTCGGCCGACTCTTTCATCACATCGCCGAGCTTGCCGGTGAGCTTGAAGCCGCGGTTGAGCGTATGGATACGCGTCGCCTCGATGGGCAGCGTGGCGCCACCCATGCTGTTCCAGGCCAGACCGGTGACGACGCCAACGCCGGTGAGCAGCTGCTCCGGGTGCCAAAACGGCATGCCCAGGTAGCTTTCGACATCTTTCGGACCAATCTTGATCTTGATCTTGCTCTCGGGCTCGTCGAGCAACTTGACCACCGCCTTGCGCACCACTTTGCCGAGTTGCTTGTCCAGCTGACGTACACCCGCTTCCCGCGCATAGCCTTCGATCAGACTGCGCAATGCGCTGTCGCTGATCGCCAGACGGGCCTTGGGTACGCCGGCGCGCTCCAACTGTCGCGGCCAGAGGTGGCGCTTGGCGATGGCCAGCTTCTCCTCGGTGATGTAGCCGGACAAGCGGATGATTTCCATGCGGTCGAGCAGCGGACCCGGAATCGAATAAAGGCTGTTGGCGGTGCAGACGAACAGCACCTTGGACAGGTCCAGGCGTAGATCGAGGTAATGGTCGAGAAAGCCGACGTTCTGTTCGGGGTCGAGGGTCTCCAGCAGCGCCGACGCCGGGTCGCCCTGGTGGCTGCTGCCGAGCTTGTCGACCTCGTCGAGCATGATCACCGGGTTCATCACCTCAACTTCTTTCAGCGCCTGGACCAGCTTGCCAGGCAGGGCGCCGATATAGGTACGCCGGTGGCCTTTGATCTCTGCTTCGTCACGCATGCCGCCGACGCTGAAGCGATAGAAACGGCGCCCGAGGGACTCGGCGATGGACTTGCCGATGCTGGTCTTGCCCACACCTGGCGGGCCCACCAGCAGCACGATGGAGCCGGAAATTTCGCCACGGAAGGCGCCGACGGCGAGAAACTCGATGATGCGATCCTTGATGTCGTCAAGACCCGCGTGGTGCGCATTGAGCACTTTGCGCGCATGGTTCAGGTTGAGCTTGTCCTCGCTGTAGAGGCCCCAAGGCATGGAGGTGGCCCAGTCGAGGTAATTTCGAGTGACGGCATATTCCGGCGATCCGGTTTCCAGCACTGATAGCTTTTGCAATTCGTCGTCGATGCGTTTCTGTGCCGCGGGTGGCACGACCTTGCCTTCCAGACGCGAGCGAAACTCGTCGGCGTCGGCGCTGCGGTCATCCTTGGTGATGCCGAGTTCCTGCTGGATGATCTTCAGCTGCTCCTTGAGGAAGAACTCACGCTGGCGTTCGCCGATCTTGCGGTTCACTTCGCCGGTCAGTTCCTTCTGCAGCTTGGCGACCTCGACCTCCTTGCGCAGCAGCGGCAGGACCTTTTCCATGCGCTTGAGCACCGGCACGGTATCGAGCACTCCCTGCAGTTCCGGGCCTGGCGCAGTGGTCAGTGCGGCGGCGAAATCGGTCAGCGGTGATGGTGCGTTCGGGCTGAAACGGTTGAGGTAGTTCTTCAGCTCTTCGCTATACAGCGGGTTGAGCGGCAGCAGCTCCTTGATCGCGTTGATCAGTGCCATGCCGTAGGCCTTCACCTCGTCACGTGGGTCTTCGTCGCTTTGCGGGTAGTCCACTTCCACCAGATACGGCGGCTTGCGCCGCAACCAGCCGCGTATCCGCACGCGTGCAAGGCCCTGGGCTACGAACTGCAGCTTGCCGCCTTCCTTCGACGCGTGATGCACGCGAACCATGGTGCCGTGCTCGGGCAGGCTGTCCGGATCAAAGCTGGCGGCGTCTTGCGCCGGCGTATCCATATAAAAGAGGGCCAGGCGCTGATGCGGCGTTTTGGAGACCAATTCCAGGGTTTCGGCCCAGGGCTCTTCGTTGACAATGACCGGCAGCACCTGAGCCGGGAAGAAGGGCCGGTTGTGAATCGGGACGATGTACAGCTTGTCGGGCAGGTCCTGGTCAGGCAGCACCAGTCCGGTAGATGAATGATCCTGTTCGAGGTCCTGATGGATGTCGTCGTTCATGCGGCACCTGTGGCGAGTACGTGCTCTTTAGATGGGTATCCGACAAATGATTTCAATCCTATCGAGCCTTCGACCTTTGGGCTGGCTGTAAAAACGGGTTTGCCTCCGGTAGAGTGCGGCAACACGTCAGGTACCTCGCCATGCTCAACGCACGTCTGCTTCGCCTCGATGATCAGGCTCACGAACACGCTCACGACTACCACCAGTTGGTCATGTCGCTATCGGGCAGTGCGGAGTTTGAGGTGGATGGCTCTGGTGGTGAGGTCTGCCGTATGCGTGCCTGTCTGGTACCGGGATACGCTGGACACGAGTTTGCTGGCAAGGGCGATAACCGCATGCTCATCATCGATCTCGATGAGCAGGATATGAGTGCCGACGACCCACGCCTGCTGGCGCAGTTGTTCGAAACACCGCGTTATCCCGCGCTCGATGCAGACTTCCACAACCTGCTGAACTATGCGGGTGCCGAGCTGGCTCGCTACGGCAGTGACCCGTTGCTGGCGCGGGCGCTGGGTGGCGTGCTGTTGCGTGCGTTGCACCTGCGGGTGTTCGGCGAAGGCACGCGCCAGCCGACCGGTCCACTGGATGTTGCCCGGCTGGATGCACACATCGAAAGCAATCTGGCGCGGCGGATTACTGTCGCCGAGTTGGCGCAGGTCGTCTGCCTGAGCCCCAGCCATTTTCACGCGCAATTCAAGGACAGCGTCGGCCTGACGCCGCATCAATACCTGCTCAAAAGCCGCCTCAACCGTGCTGCACGGTTGCTACGCGAGAGCCCGTTGCCCTTGGTTCGGATTGCCGAGGAGTGCGGTTTTTCAAGTCAGAGCGCATTGACGACGGCGACACGCCGATATCTGGGGCTGACGCCTAAAAAGCTGCGACGCAGTGAAGGCTAGAACAGCGGAGCGCACCGCATTGGTGCGTTTTTCTGTTTGCAGTCGACATTTTCTGCGCCTATCTAACAAGCTTTTTATGAATGCATTTTTTCAGCCATGAAAGCCCGTAGCTTTTTGTAAAACTTCCGTAGCTATCTGCAACAACGCGGAACCCTCTCGCCTTAGATTCGACTACCCCGTTCGGCGGCCAGCGCAGCGCCATCATTGGTGTGAGCGTCCCGTCGGGCCTGATTTAACACAACAACACTCCACGAGAGGAGCGGCGCGATGTTCAAAGCCGGTCAAGTCTTGCAGGGCGATTTCGCCAACCTGAAAGCCGCCGAATTCTTCCCCGCCATCAGCGCCAATTACAGCGTTGACGAGGCGGCCTACCTGAACGAGCTGTTGCAACTGGCTGATCCGGGCGAGGCGGGCATCGAAGCCATTCGCCGCGAAGCACGCGGCCTGATCGAAGCCGTGCGCGGCCGAGATAACGCCGTCGACACCCTCGACGCGCTGCTGCGCCAGTACAGCCTGGATACGCATGAAGGCCTGATGCTGATGTGCCTGGCCGAAGCGCTGCTGCGGGTGCCGGATTCGGCCACGGCCGACGCGCTGATCCGCGACAAGCTCAATGCCGCCGAGTGGGAACGCCACCTCGGCCAGAGCGACAACGTGCTGGTCAACTTCGCGGCCTGGGGCCTGGTGATGACGGGCAAGGTGGTCGACCCGGACAATTCCGACGGTCGCCCGAAAAATGTCATTGGCCGCCTGGTCAAGCGCTCCGGCGAGCCGGTCATCCGCGCCGCGATGAATCAGGCGATGAAGCTGATGGGCAAGCAGTTCGTGCTTGGCCGGACCATCTCCGAAGCCTTGAAGAACGGCCGTCCCGAGCGCGAGAAGGGCTACACCTATTCTTTCGACATGCTCGGCGAAGCGGCGCTGACCACCGAAGATGCGCGCAAGTACATGGCTGACTACCGGCAGGCTGTAGAAACCGTCGGCGCGGAGCCTCAGGTAGGCCTTGGCCCGCGCCCGTCGGTGTCGATTAAGCTGTCTGCACTGCACCCGCGTTATGAAGTGGCTCAACGTGAGCGCGTGCTCACCGAACTGTTCGAAAGCGTTCGCGAGCTGGCGATACTGGCGCGCCGCCTGGATGTCGGTATCACCATCGACGCGGAGGAGGCCGATCGCCTCGAGCTCTCGCTGGAACTCTACGAAAAATTGATGCGCGACCCGGCCATCGCCGGCTGGGGCGAGTTTGGTCTGGTGATCCAGGCGTATTCCAAGCGCTGCCTGCCGGTACTGGTCTGGCTGACCCTGTTGGGTAAAGAGCTGAACGCGCGTATCCCGCTGCGTCTGGTGAAGGGCGCCTACTGGGACAGCGAGATCAAGCAGTGCCAGGTTCAGGGCCTGGACGGTTACCCGGTCTACACCCGCAAGGAAGGTACCGATACCTCCTACCTGGCTTGCGCCCGTTACCTGCTGTCCGAGCACACCCGCGGTGTGATCTACCCGCAATTCGCCAGCCACAACGCGCACACCGTCAGCTGCATCCTGTCGATGGTCGGCGAGTTGAAGACGCCGCGCGAGTTCGAATTCCAGCGTCTGCACGGCATGGGCGATGCGCTGTACGACACCGTGATCGAGAAATACCGCAAGAATGTGCGCATCTACGCGCCGGTCGGTGCCCACAAGGACCTGCTGCCGTATCTGGTGCGTCGTCTGCTTGAAAACGGCGCCAACTCATCGTTCGTTCACCAGCTGGTCGACCCGCGCGTGCCGGTCGAGACCCTGATTGATCACCCGGTCACCCAGCTGCGCCAGTTCAAAACCCTTGGCAACCATCGCATCCCGCTTCCGCCGGCGCTGTACGGCAATCGGACCAACTCGCAAGGCATCAACATGAACATCCAGACTCAGTGGAACGACCTGTCCAGCGCCTACCAGACCTTCCTCGATCGCCAGTGGCAAGCCACGCCAGTGATCGGCGGGCAGAAGCTCACCGGCACAGCGCACAAGGTGCATTGCCCCTATCAGCTCAGTCAGGAAGTGGGCACTGCGCAGTTCGCTACCGCCGAGCAGGCCAAGCAGGCCATCGACGGCCTGTCCGCCTTCTGGCCGCGTTGGAACGCCACGCCCATCGAACAGCGCGCACAGATCCTAGAGCGTCTTGGTGATCTGCTGGAGGCCAACCGCGCCGAGCTGATGGCCATGTGCACGCTGGAAGCCGGCAAAACCCTGCAGGACGGCATTGACGAAGTCCGCGAGGCGGTCGATTTCTGCCGTTACTACGCGCTGCAAGCTCGCCTGAAACTTGGCCGCGAAGAACTCAAAGGTCCGACCGGCGAGCGTAACGAGCTGTTCCATGAAGGGCGCGGCGTGTTCGTCTGCATCAGCCCCTGGAACTTCCCGCTGGCGATCTACCTCGGTCAGATCACTGCAGCCTTGGTCGCCGGTAACACCGTGCTGGCCAAGCCGGCCGAGCAGACCAGCCTGATCGCTGCGCGCGCGCTGGAACTGATGTTCGAAGCCGGTCTACCGAAGGAGGCGATTGCCTTCCTGCCGGGCGACGGCGCCACGCTCGGCGGCGTGTTCTGCCGCGATCCGCGTGTGGTCGGCGTGTGCTTCACCGGCTCCACCGACACGGCGCGCATCATCAACCGGCAGCTGGCCGAGAAGGAGGGCGCTATCGCCACCCTGATCGCCGAAACCGGTGGCCAGAACGCGATGATCGTCGACTCCACCGCGCTGCCTGAGCAGGTGGTCAAGGATGCGGTTGGTTCCGCCTTCACCAGCGCCGGTCAGCGCTGCTCGGCGCTGCGTGTGCTCTACGTACAGCGTGACATCGCCGATCGCGTAATCGAGCTGATCAAGGGCGCGATGGACCAGCTGAAGGTCGGCCCGACTCATTTGCGCGAGAACGACCTGGGCCCGGTGATCGATGCCGAAGCGCGTGACGGCCTGCTGGCGCATATTCAGCAGCTCAAGGCCGAAGGCAAGCTGATCGCCGAAGCCAAGCTGCCCGGCAGCCTCAACGGTCACTTCGTCGCGCCAGTGGCGTTCGAAATCGGCGGGATTCACGAGCTGAAAAAAGAGCAATTCGGCCCTGTATTGCACGTAGTGCGCTTCGATGCGGCAGATCTGGAGAAGATCGTCGCTGACATCAACGCCACCGGCTACGGCCTGACCCTCGGTATCCACAGCCGCAACGAGGAAACGGCAGCCCGCATCGAAGCGCTGGCGCGGGTCGGCAACCTCTACGTCAACCGTAACCAGGTCGGTGCGGTGGTTGGCGTGCAGCCGTTCGGTGGCTGTGGCCTGTCGGGTACTGGCCCGAAAGCCGGTGGCCCGAGCTACCTGCTGCGCTTCGTCAACGAACGCACCACCTCCACCAACACGACCGCGGTCGGCGGAAACGCGTCCTTACTGTCGCTGGGCGACGACTGATCGTCGACTCGACAGGAAACGGCCGGCGGCTCGGTTCAGAGACCGCCGGTTCAATAGAACAACCAGAACAGTTGGCGGATCGCTCTTCCGCCTCTGATGGGCTCAGGTGAGCCCGTCCCGGTGATGGCGCGAACCGCCATCGCCCTCTGCCAGGTGGGATCGGGAATACCCTCGCGCCCATCAACAACAACTAACGAGGGAACAAAATGAGCATCAGTACTCCCACTTTGATCACGTTCGTGATCTACATCGGCGCCATGCTGTTGATCGGCTTTATCGCCTACCGTGCCACCAAGAACTTCGATGACTACATCCTCGGGGGACGTAGCCTGGGAAGTTTCGTCACTGCACTGTCGGCAGGCGCTTCGGATATGAGCGGCTGGTTGCTGATGGGCCTGCCAGGGGCCATCTTCGTCGCGGGCCTGTCAGAAAGCTGGATCGCCATCGGCCTGATTGCCGGTGCCTGGCTGAACTGGCTGTTCGTCGCCGGGCGTCTGCGTGTGCACACCGAGCGCAACAAGAATGCACTAACCCTGCCTGACTATTTCTCCCACCGCTTCGAAGACGAAAGCCGCACGTTGCGGATCTTCTCGGCTTTGGTCGTATTGGTGTTCTTCACCATCTACTGCGCCTCCGGTGTGGTCGCTGGTGCGCGTCTGTTCGAGAGCAGCTTCGGCATTCCCTACGATCTGGCGCTATGGATCGGTGCTGCTGCAACCATCCTCTACGTGTTCATCGGCGGTTTCCTCGCGGTCAGCTGGACGGACACCGTGCAAGCCACGCTGATGATCTTCGCGCTGCTTATCACCCCGGTGTTCGTGATCCTTGCGCTGGGCGACATGGGCGCTGCGATGGATACCATTGCTACGCAGAACCCGGCTGCCTTCGACATGTTCAACGGCCTGTCCTTCGTCGCCATCGTCTCCTTGCTGGCCTGGGGCTTGGGCTACTTCGGTCAGCCGCACATCCTGGTGCGCTTCATGGCCGCCGATTCGGTGAAGACCATCCCCAACGCCCGCCGCATCGGCATGGCCTGGATGATTCTGACGCTAGCCGGCGCCGTCGCGGTGGGCTTCTTCGGCATCGCCTACTTCGCAGGCCATCCTGAGCTCGCGGGGCCGGTTTCCGAGAACGGTGAGCGGGTATTCATGGAGCTGGTGAAGATCCTGTTCAACCCATGGGTTGCCGGCATCATCCTGTCCGGTGTTCTGGCTGCCGTGATGAGTACGCTCAGCGCACAGCTGCTGGTGAGCTCCAGCGCCCTGACGCAGGACTTCTACAAAGCCATGCTGCGCAAGAACGCCTCGCAGACCGAACTGGTCTGGGTGGGTCGTGCGATGGTTCTGCTGATCGCCTTCATCGCCTTGGGCATCGCTTCCAACCCGGACAGCAAGGTGCTGGGCCTGGTGTCCTACGCCTGGGCGGGCTTTGGTGCTGCCTTTGGGCCGGTGGTATTGATCTCACTGCTGTGGAAGCACATGACCCGTAATGGCGCGCTGGCCGGCATGGTCGTGGGTGCCGTCACTGTGGTGGTATGGAAGGAATTCATCGGTATGGGCCTTTACGAGATCATTCCGGGCTTCATCCTCGCCAGCCTTGCCATCGTGATCTTCAGCAAGGTCGGAGCCGGTGCCTCACCGAGCATGATCAAGCGCTTCGAGGACGCCGAGAGCGAATATCAAGGCCGCTGATTGAGTAGCTGACGTAACCAAAAACCCCGCTGCCGGCATGCCGGCAGCGGGGTTTTCTTTTGTATCCGCGACCAACCGTTAACCGTTGGTCGGCGATGGCTTATGTGGCGTGGTTAGTCGTCGACAACGAGGTTCTTGCGATCGTCCTTCGCGCCTGCTGCGATCAAATGCTCGGCCATGTCTTCGGTCACGTGAACGCTATGGCCGCTGATATGAGCCATGGACATCCGAGCTGCTGGATCTGTCGAAACTCGCACGTCCTTGATGGCGCAGGTATGGGTGGCGTTTTCGAGTGTGGTTGAACAGGTGCCGTTTGCAGTATCGATGTTGACTGTCATGGCGGGTCTCCTCGGGGGTGCGATGGAGCCGCACTGAAAGGTGCAGCTACTCAGAGTGAGACCGTAGCCGGGACAATCCGTTTGTGCGTAGCGGTAATTGAATCCGATAACGGCGTAGGCAGAAGCGAAAATTATGCTGATCAACTGATGGCAATAGGCCGGCGTGATCAGGCCAGCAGCTTACCAAGGAAGGCGGTGGTTCGACGGTAATCGTCGAGATGGCGGGAGTCAGCCAGTGCTGTTCTGCTTATTGCTGGGTGTCGCACCGCCGAGCATTTTCAGGACATCGATATCCAGCGGCTGCACGCCAAACTGATCGAGCAGTTCTGCATCGAGGCGGGTGGCCCCTGCGTCTACTGCGGCGACAGTATGGAGAGAGCCATAAGGGTTTGGGAGTTGACGCGCAGCGATTTCAACGCGCTGGCTGAAGATCTGCAGGTGGCGATGACCGCTGAGGGCATCTCGATCCCGGCGCAGAACCGCTTGCTGGCACGCCTGGCGCACATACGTAGGCAAATCATCGACCGCTGACTGCGACAGCAGTGAGATCGAAGCGAACCGCCGCACGACCGGTTCATCCCTGGCCACTCAGCGGAACATCCATAGGTCGTCCCGTTCGCACCTTTCCCGGACAAAACTGTCCGGTCATGAGCGAAGAGTGCTTCGAGACGCTATGCTTTCCTTCTAAACCCGACCGTCCGTTGCCAACGCAGCGCCACAAGCGCTCGCGTTTCGTCAGTGGAGGCGGGGGCTACGTCCCCGCAGCACAAGGAAAACAACACCAATGAATGTGAGCACCCCCACTCTGATCACCTTCGTGATCTACATCGCGGCGATGATTCTTATCGGCTTCACCGCCTACCGCGCCACCAAGAACTTCGATGACTACATCCTCGGCGGACGCAGCCTAGGCAGTTTCGTCACGGCCCTTTCGGCAGGCGCATCGGGCATGAGCGGCTGGCTGCTGATGGGCCTGCCCGGCGCAATTTTCGTTGCCGGCCTGTCTGAAAGCTGGATCGCCATCGGCCTCATCGCCGGCGCCTGGCTTAACTGGATTTTCGTCGCCGGGCGGCTGCGTGTGCACACCGAGCACAACCACAATGCGCTGACCCTTCCGGACTATTTCTCCCATCGTTTCGAGGACACCAGCCGCCTGCTGCGGATCTTCTCGGCGTTGGTGATTCTGGTGTTCTTCACTATTTACTGCGCCTCCGGCGTAGTGGCGGGCGCGCGATTGTTCGAGTCGACCTTCGGCATGGATTACGGTACGGCGCTGTGGATAGGCGCGGCGGCGACCATCCTCTACGTGTTTATCGGCGGTTTCCTTGCGGTGAGCTGGACCGATACCGTTCAGGCCACGCTGATGATCTTCGCGCTGTTGATCACGCCGGTGTTCGTTATCCTCGCCCTGGGCGACCTTGGCACCGCCATGGACACCATCGCCGCGCAGGACCCTTCGAATTTCGACATGTTCAAAGGCTTGTCCTTCATCGCGATCATCTCGCTGCTCGGCTGGGGTCTTGGCTATTTCGGGCAACCGCACATCCTGGTGCGCTTCATGGCCGCCGATTCGGTGAAAACCATCCCCAACGCCCGTCGCATCGGCATGGCCTGGATGATCCTGACGCTCGCCGGCGCCGTGGTTGTGGGCTTCCTCGGTATCGCCTACTTCGCGGATAACCCTGCACTGGCCGGCCCGGTCACCGAGAATGGCGAGCGCGTGTTCATGGAACTGGTCAAGCTGATGTTCAACCCCTGGGTCGCCGGCATCATCCTTTCCGGCGTACTGGCTGCCGTCATGAGTACGCTCAGCGCGCAGCTGTTGGTTAGTTCCAGCGCACTGACCCAGGACTTCTACAAAGCCTTCCTGCGCAAGGGCGCATCGCAGACTGAACTGGTCTGGGTTGGCCGCGGCATGGTGCTGCTGATTGCCTTGATTGCCATCGGCATCGCCTCGAATCCGGACAGTAAAGTGTTGGGTCTCGTGTCCTACGCCTGGGCCGGCTTCGGCGCTGCCTTTGGCCCGGTGGTGCTGATCTCCCTGGTGTGGAAACGCATGACTCGCAACGGCGCGCTCGCCGGCATGCTGGTCGGCGCGATCACCGTGGTGGTGTGGAAGGAATTCATCGGTCTCGGGCTGTACGAAATCATTCCCGGCTTCATCCTTGCCAGCATCGCCATCTATGTGGTGAGCATCATGGGCAAGGAGCCGGCGGCTTCCATTCAGCAGCGCTTCGAAGTGGCTGACGCCGAGTACCACGCGGGCTGAGCAGGCCTCGACAGGATCGTCGCCCGCTGGCGATGATCCTGTCGAGTCACCTTCGCCTGCCACCGGATTCAAATGGTAGATGCCGCTGTCGCCCAGTGGCGCAGCAGTGGATACTGCCTTCCAGGCGCCGGGCTTCGGCGCCCATCAGGAAATTCAGGAGTATTCCAATGAAAGCGCAATCCGTAATGACTCGCGCCGCGGCCGTCGTGCTGGCGGCTCTGTTGATGACTGGCTGCAGCCTGCGCTTGCCAGGAGTCGGTATCGACATCGGTGATGGCGGTGGCCATGGCGGCAACCATTGCCCGCCGGGCCAGGCCAAGAAGGGTAACTGCTAACGCCGCTACACCCTCCCTCCGATTGCATGGCGTCCGCCATCCAGTTCCCGTCACGTGACGTCAGAGACATGGTCTCTGCTCGTCACCCTGCGCTCACTTCGTTTGCCGAACGTGCCTTTCATAAGCACGACGTCAGTTGTGATATTTCCGAGACGACATAGCCGCCCATCCTCCGAGCAGCCGGATCGTTTGACAGGTCCAAGCTTTCTGCCACGGTTAGTCTGGAGTGCGCGTACCGCTTGCGCTTGGCATGCCCGGCAAAGCTCGCATCGCTAGAACAAAAACAATAAACCACCGAGGAACCTCTCATGCTCCCAAGCAAGTTGGCTTCAGCCTGTGCGCGTACCGCCGCTGGCGTCATGCTGGTTGGCACCATCGGAATCGCTGCCGATGTTCAGGCACGGTCGAAACCGATCAAACCACCGGTGTCCCATAGCGAGTCCCGCGTACAGGATTTGCGCGTCTTCGTTCCAATCGTCTCGCCGCTAGCTGCTTTCCCCGGCCTGCCCAGCGAGCGCTGGACCGGTATTTACGAGGGTTCGTCGTACCAGATCGAAGTGCCGCCAAACTGGAACGGCATGTTGGTGATGTACGCGCACGGCTTTCGGGGCACAGGCCCGGAGCTTACCGTGGGGCCACCGCCAATCCGACCATGGCTGCTGCAACAGGGCTATGCCTGGGCCGCCTCCAGCTACAGCAAGAATTACTACGATGTGCGCGTCGGCATTGAAGACACCAACGCCCTGGCGCTGGCCTTCAGCAGCCTGACCGGCAAGGCAGAGCCGAGCAAAACCTATATTACCGGGCACTCCATGGGTGGCCACGTCGCGGCCGCTGCGGTCGAGGCCGAGACCTACGCCACCGCGAACAATCCGGTGCGCTACAGCGGCTCGGTGCCAATGTGCGGCGTGACCGGCGATGTGTACGAGTTCGAGTATCTGATGAACTTCACCCTGGCCGCGCAGCACCTGGCAGGTCAGGGCCCGACCAGCTTCCCGGCGACCGACTTCCAGGCCAAGCTGCCGCAGATCATCGGTGCGCTGTGGGAAACCTATCCGACCGATCCATCACCACAGGGCGAGAAACTGGAAGGCATCGTGCGTGAGCTCAGCGGTGGCGAGCGCCCGATCTTTGCCGAAGGCTTCCGTACCAGCCTGCAAAGTGTCGTGTTGGGGACGGGGGGCCGTGATGGCTCGGTCGACGGCATCCTCGCCGATTCGCTCTCGGGCAACCTCGCCACGCGCTACCAGTTCGATACGAACAAGGCGATGTCTCGTGAGGAGCGTGAATTCAATGACGCGATCATCCGCGTAATCGGACATCCGCCGGCCAACAGCATCCGCCCGGACGGCCTGCGCTGGATTCCGGTCGTGAACGGCCAGTTCAACGTCCCGGTGGTCAGCATTCACACCCTCGGCGACCTGTACGTGCCGTTCAAGCATCAGCAGATCTATCGTCGCAACGCCGAAGCCAATGGCAATGGGGAATTGCTGGTGCAACGCGCCATTCGTGCGCCTAGCCACTGCGATTTCACCTACCAGGAACAGGTCGAAGCGATGGCGGCGATGCTGCAGTGGGAGCAGCAGGGCATCAAGCCGGCCGGCGATAACGTCCTTAACCCGCGCGTCGTAGCCAATCCCGCCTATGGCTGCGAGTTCACGCGCAACGACGGCACGCAGAATCGGTCCGCGCTGCCGGCTTGCCCGAGCAATTGATTCACTAGCGACGGAAAAAAAAGCCCTGCGCATCTGACCGGCAGGGCTTTTTTACTACTCGAATAGCTGGTCAGGCTTTCCCTTTTGACGTTCCGCCATGCAGACTTGCGTTGCCCCAGCTGCGCAGCGTGTTCTGCTTGATGCTCGAAATCTTCCAGTCGCTGTCGATGTTCTCGAAGCCGAACTCATAGCTGCCACACGAGTGGAAAAAGTCCGCGTCCGAGCCGGCCGGGTCAAAGCGAAGAATCAGGTAATTGCACCGCGCCCCGACGACATGCTCGTCTGCGCTAGGCGTAATCAAGAGGTTGGAAAAGCTATGGTGCTTGGCCAGCGTGTCTACAGCGTTCTGCCTGCGGCTGACAAAGTCCGGACCGGACATCGACATCGGCTGCTCGCGCCCCGAGGACGAGTAATCAATCGCGACCTGAGGCGCCAGGCATTCAACCATGGCTGGCCAATCCCGGCTATCGAAGGTCAAGAAGAACCGGCAGAGTAGATCGTTGATCTGCATGAAGACGACTGGGTCTACTGTTTTCAAAATACGCTCCAATGACGATTCCAGTGCCCGAATAATTAAAGCATCGCGCGACGATCTAGGCGAAAGCCGCACGCGTCAGTGGCGCGTTCTTGGCTGCAGCAGCCCTTACAATCGACCACCCAAACATGAACAGGAAAGCCTGCACTTCAGGTGCAAGTCATGATCCATCGACTTGAAGACCTTATGGAAGGCGTCTAGCAGATGGACCAGATTCACCGTGGCAAACGTGAACCCTCGCGGGAGTTCGTCGTTGACTCGCTGCGGGTGAAAGAGATCCGCAAGGCGACCGGGCTGACCCAAGCCAAGTTGGCAGCCATGATCGATATTCAACTGGGTACGCTGCGTAACTGGGAACAAGGCCAACGTGAACCGACCGGGCCGGCAAAGGCTCTGCTGCGCGCCATCCATAACGATCCTAAGCACGTCATCCAGGCGCTGACGTCCGTCTGATCTCAGCCTGTACGGCTCGCCCCGTTCAACCCTTATTCGATACCACCAAAAGCCAGGAACGAAAAAGCCCTGTAAACACAGGGCCTTATCGTGTTGTATCTGGAGCGGGCGAAGGGAATCGAACCCTCGTCATGAGCTTGGGAAGCTCAGGTAATGCCATTATACGACGCCCGCGTGGCGCCTTTTTACCAGAAGGATGGTGTGAGTAGAAGCGGGTGCGACGTTTATTCACCTCTGAGGTCAGATTTGCTTGATTTCTTCCGTGGTCAGGCTGCGGTAGTGGCCATGAGCGAGAGTGTCGTCAAGCAGCAATGGGCCCATGCGTTCGCGGTGTAGCGCGGTGACCTTGTTATTGAAGTGGCCGAACATGCGCTTGACTTGATGGTAGCGGCCTTCATGCAAGGTCAAACGAGCCTGGTGCGAGCCGAGCAGTTCGAGCTCGGCGGGTAGGGTGGTGAGGTTCTCGAAGCGAAAGTAGAGACCTTGGGCGAAGCGGTCGACGCAGTTGGGGTCGATGGGGGCTTCCGTTTCCACGAGGTAGGTTTTGCCCAACAGGCTTTGTGGTTGCGTCAGGCGACGTGACCAAAGACCGTCGTTGGTGATGATCATCAGGCCGGTGGTGTTGAAGTCCAGTCGGCCGGCGATGTGCAGCTCTTCTTTGTCCGGTTCATGGAGCAGGTCGAGCACCGTAGAATTTCTCGGATCCGCAGTGGCGCTGACGCAACCGGCTGGTTTGTTCAGCATAAAGAAGCGTGCTGGTTTGCCGGCCTGCAGCAACTGGCCATCCAGCTCGATTCGGTCGAACACGCGAACGTCCTGGGTGCCGTCGTACACCGTCGCGCCATTTACCGAAGTACGGCCCGAGGCTAGCAGCAGGCGCGCCTGGCGGTGGCTGCAATGCGGCAGGTTGGCGAGGAAGCGGTCGAGGCGCATCAGGGTTTTGAAGGCAACTCGCCGCGCGCGCAACGGGGGCAGATGCAGGCTTTGTTCAGCGCGTCGTCCGGGATCTGATCGCGGGCTACAGGTGCTATTTCGGCGGTGAAGCACCAGCAAGGCCGTGTGGCAGTGGCTGGGTTGGCTAAGCCGCACTGGTTGAACTCGCCGCAGATCGGACATGTATTGGTGTCAGGCGAATCAGTCATAACCGCCTCCGGGCAGTGGCAGCGCTCAATGCGGTGGAGCGTAGCGGCTTCGAAAAGAAAAGCCCGGCATTGCGCCGGGCTTCTCGCATCACATCGTTACTTCACGCGCTGACCGGGCTTGGCGCCGCTGTCAGGGCTGAGCAGGTAAATCTCTTCGCCGCCAGGGCCGGCAGCCAGCACCATGCCTTCGGAGATGCCGAACTTCATCTTGCGCGCGGCGAGGTTGGCGACGTATAGGGTCAGGCGACCTTCCAGTTTGCTTGGGTCGGGGTAGGCGCTCTTGATGCCGGAGAAAACGTTGCGCTTGGCATCGCCGATGTCGAGTGTCAGGCGCAGCAGCTTATCCGCACCTTTCACGAATTCGCACTTCTCGATCAGCGCGATGCGCAGGTCCACGGCGGCGAAGGCGTCAAAGGCGATTTCGGCAGCGATGGGCTCTTTGGTCAGCTCGCCATTGCCGCTCGGTTGGGCGGCGGTTTCGGTAGAGGCGAGGTCTTCCTTGGAGGATTCGATCATGGCTTCGATTTTGGCAGGCTCGATACGGGTCAATAGCGGGGTGAAGGCGTTCAGCTGATGGTTGGTCAGCAGCGTTTGCAGGTCGGTCCAGCCCAGCGGCTCGACGTTCAGGAAGCGCTCGGCGTCGGCGGCCAGATTGGGCAGCACTGGCTTGAGGAAGATCACCAGCTGGCGGAACAGGTTGATGCCGGTGGCGCAGATGGCCTGGACTTCATCCTGCATGCCGTCCTGCTTGTTCAGTGCCCAGGGCGCCTTGTCGGCAATCCAGGCATTGGCGCGGTCGGCCAGCGCCATGATCTCGCGCATGGCGCGGGCGAAATCGCGGTTTTCGTAGGCGTCGGCAATGGACGGAGCGGCGGACTGGAAGGCGTCGGTGAGTTCCGGTGCGGCGTTGCGCTCGACCATCAGGCCGCCGTTACCCTTGTGAATGAAGCCTGCACAACGGCTGGCGATGTTGACGACCTTGCCGACCAGATCCGAATTGACCTTCTGCACGAAGTCTTCAAGGTTCAGGTCCAGGTCGTCCACGCCGCGGCCGAGCTTGGCGGCGTAGTAGTAGCGCAGGTATTCCGGGTTCAGGTGTTCAAGGTAGGTGCGCGCCTTGATAAAGGTGCCGCGTGACTTGGACATCTTCTGCCCATTCACCGTCAGGTAGCCGTGCACCGCAACGGCGGTAGGCTTGCGCAGGCCGGCACCTTCGAGCATGGCGGGCCAGAACAGGGTGTGGAAGTTGATGATGTCCTTACCGATGAAGTGGTAAAGCTCAGTGGTGGAATCCTTCTTCCAGAACGCATCGAAATCCAGCTCCGGGCGGCGCGCGCAGAGGTTCTTGAAGCTGGCCATGTAACCGATCGGCGCGTCCAGCCAGACGTAGAAGTACTTGCCGGGCTCATCGGGGATCTCGAAGCCGAAATAGGGCGCATCGCGGGAGATGTCCCACTCGTGCAGGCCGCTGTCGAGCCATTCGGCGATCTTGTTGGCGACCGACTCCTGCAGGCTGCCGCTGCGGGTCCATTCCTTCAGCATCGCCTCGAAGTCGGGCAGCTTGAAGAAGAAGTGCTTGGAGTCGCGCAGCACTGGCGTGGCGCCGGAGATGGCCGAGCGTGGGTTCTTCAGTTCGGTGGGCTCGTAGGTGGCGCCGCACTTTTCGCAGTTGTCGCCGTACTGGTCTTCGGCGGCGCACTTCGGGCAGGTGCCCTTGATGAAGCGGTCGGCGAGGAACATGCCTTTCTCGGGATCGAAATACTGGGTCACCGAGCGGGTGGCGATGTGGCCGGCATCGCGCAGGCGGGTGTAGATCATCTCGGACAGCTCGCGGTTCTCTTCCGAATGGGTCGAATGGAAGTTGTCGAAACTGACCAGGAAGTCCGCGAAGTCGGCGCTGTGTTCGGCCTGCACATTGGCGATCAGTTGCTCGGGCGTGATGCCTTCCTTTTCGGCACGCAGCATGATGGCTGAGCCATGAGCGTCATCGGCACATACATAAATGCACTGGTTGCCGCGCAGCTTCTGAAACCGCACCCACATGTCCGTCTGGATGTACTCGAGCATATGGCCAAGGTGAATCGAACCGTTGGCGTAGGGCAAGGCACTGGTAACGAGGATCTGACGGGCTTCGGACATTGGGAAATCTGCAGTCGAGGTTGCGAAGTGAGTCGGCCACTATAAAGGTCACGCAGTTTTTTTTCATCCGCACTGGAGCGGGTGGCGCATGTCGAATATCGAGTGCCGCGCCATGTTGACGCGGTTGATGAGCCCATACGGCACCACGGGGTAAGATGCCCGTCTGTTTTACTAGGTTTTCTTGGGAGTAGTCATGACCGTCACACGCGAAGCTGTGGAAGCCGTACTGCGTCAGTACACCGACCCTAACCTGAACCAGGACCCGGTGAGCGCCGGTTGCGTGCGTTCCATCGAGATTCAGGGCGACCGCGTCAGCGTGCAGATCGAGCTGGGCTACGCTGCCGGTCTATTTCGTAGCGGCTGGGCGCAAATGCTGGCGATGGCCGTCGAGCAGCTTGACGGCGTGACGCGCGCTGACGTTCAGGTCGATTGTGTAATCCGTTCGCACAAGGCGCAGGATCAGCTGCCGTCTCTCTCCAACGTGAAGAACATCATTGCTGTTGCCTCCGGCAAGGGTGGTGTGGGGAAATCCACCACCGCCGCCAATTTGGCGCTGGCGTTAGCGCGCGAGGGCGCGCGCGTAGGTGTGCTGGATGCTGATATCTACGGGCCGAGCCAGGGCATCATGTTCGGTATTCCAGAAGGCACTCGCCCGAAAATTCGCGACAACAAGGCGTTTATCCCGCTGGAGGCTCACGGTGTGCAGATCATGTCGATGGCGTTTCTGGCCGATGACAAGACGCCGATGGTGTGGCGTGGCCCGATGGTATCCGGCGCCTTGCTGCAGCTCATCACCCAGACTGCGTGGAATGATCTCGATTACCTTGTGGTGGACATGCCGCCGGGCACCGGTGACATCCAACTCACTCTGGCGCAGAAGGTGCCGGTGGTTGGTGCGGTCATCGTCACCACGCCTCAGGATCTGGCGCTGCTGGATGCGAAGAAGGGTGTGGAGATGTTCCGTAAGGTCAACATTCCAGTGCTGGGTGTCGTGGAAAACATGGCCATCCATATCTGCTCGAACTGCGGGCACGCGGAGCATCTGTTCGGCGAAGGCGGTGGCGAGAAGCTGGCAGCGCAGTACAACGTTGAGCTGCTGGCCTCGTTGCCGCTGTCGATCGCCATCCGTAGCCAGGCCGATGCCGGCAAGCCCACCACGATTGCCGATCCGGAAAGCCAGATCGCGATGATCTACCAGCAAATGGCTCGAAGCGTCGGTGCACGGATCGCGATGAGCGGGCAGATCATCGCGCAGTCGATGCCGAACATCAGTGTGTCCGACGATTGATCGACGGTGGCGGATCAGGCCGAGGTAGGCGTTGTTCTTTAGGATATGGGTGTGGCGCAGCTCGAGCAGCGCACCTATTGCCATCTCCTCGGTCATTAATTGAAAGGCAGCCGCCAGAGAGCGCCACCACTTTGAGCGTGTTGGGGCAGTGACGTGGTTCGACGGTTTGGGTCGCTTCGCGGTCAAGACCGCTCCCACGGACAAAGTCGGCGGGGGCATCTTTTAGCGTAATGTCAGCCAGAGGCCAGTCTCTCGCCCGGTCTTGCTGAAGCTGTAGCAAATCGCAGGCATAAAAAAGCCCCGCCGAAGCGGGGCTTTTTCAGCAGAGAAGCTTCAGGTTAGATAACCTGAACTTCCTCAGCTTGCATGCCCTTCTGGCCGCGAGTAGCGACGAAGGAAACTTGCTGGCCTTCTTTCAGGCTCTTGAAACCGTCGCCTTGGATGGCGCGGAAGTGTACGAAAAGGTCGTCACCGGATTGCGGAGTGATGAAGCCGAAGCCTTTCTCATCGTTGAACCACTTAACGGTACCGGTTTGGCGATTGGACATTTGAAATGTCTCCTTGAACAAGGTGTAGAGATAATTTGAACGGGCAAATACCCCGAACGGTGACTGTGTGCAAGGAGTTAGGAGTCGTAGCAATGATCGGATCGAAATCTAAACATGTAGCGATTCACGGTGACACATGCAGCAGCAGCCAATGAAAGATACTCCATTTCTGTCGCAATGCGAGCATTATTTTCAATTTCCGGCCGGCGTGTCAGAGATGCAACGCACGGAGGCGGTTCGGGGCCTTTGAACCGGCTCCATGTGCTCGGTAAGATGCACGCCTTTATCTACCACATATTAGCCAAATCAGGACGCCCGCCATGAGCATCAAATCGGACAAGTGGATTCGCCGGATGGCCCAGGAGCACGGCATGATCGAACCCTACGTGGAACGCCAGGTGCGGACCGAGGGCAGCGAGCGCCTGATTTCCTACGGCGTGTCCAGCTATGGCTATGATGTGCGCTGCGCCGACGAGTTTAAGATATTCACCAACATCAATTCGGCGATCGTCGATCCGAAGAACTTCGACGAGAAGAGCTTCGTCGACGTCAAAAGCGACGTCTGCATCATCCCTCCGAACTCTTTCGCACTGGCGCGCACGGTCGAGTACTTCCGGATTCCGCGTAACGTGCTGACCATCTGTCTGGGCAAGAGCACCTATGCTCGCTGCGGGATCATCGTCAATGTCACGCCACTCGAACCCGAGTGGGAAGGCCACGTGACCCTGGAGTTCTCCAATACCACTACGTTGCCAGCGAAGATCTACGCCAATGAAGGCGTGGCGCAAATGCTGTTCCTGGAATCGGATGAAGAGTGCGAGACCTCTTACCGGGATCGTGGTGGCAAGTATCAGGGCCAGCGTGGAGTGACCTTGCCAAAGGCATGATTGCGCTTCGCGAATTTCAAGAACCCTGGCGGGCGGTATTGACTGCCGCTCGCATCAGCTTTGCGATCCGGAGTTCCGGCTTAGGGCAGGCGCCATCTGGCAGCGCCCCGACTGTTCTCCCTGCGCTTGCCGCCAGTGTTGACCTGCTTGCCGTCGTGCGATGCCTCGAACAAGATGGCCAGAGTCTGATTCGCTCGACGCAGCTGCCGTTTCATTTTGCGTACGCAAAAAAATGCCCGCATGAATGCGGGCATTTTTGCTTGCGCGAAGGGCCGGCAGTCCTGCCCTCAAGCAGGCCTCGGCTTAGCCAGCGAAATTCTTCGCGACGAAGTCCCAGTTAACGACGTTCCAGAATGCCTCGACGAACTTCGGACGGGCATTGCGGTAGTCGATGTAGTACGCGTGTTCCCAGACGTCGCAGGTCAGCAGCGGCTTGTCGCCAGCGGTCATCGGGTTGCCGGCACCGATGGTGCTCGCCAGGCCAACGCTGCCGTCGGACTTCTTCACCAGCCACGCCCAGCCGGAGCCGAAGGTGCCGATTGCGGTCTTGGTGAACTCTTCCTTGAACTTGTCGAAGGAACCGAAAGAAGCATTGATGGCATCAGCCAGGGCGCCAGTCGGCTCGCCGCCGGCATTCGGGGCCATGCAGTTCCAGAAGAAGGTGTGGTTCCAGACCTGAGCGGCATTGTTGAAGATGCCACCAGAAGAGGTCTTGATGATGGTTTCCAGGTCCTTGCCTTCGAACTCGGTACCTGGGACCAGGTTGTTCAGGTTGGTCACGTAGGCCTGATGATGCTTGCCGTGGTGATATTCAAAAGTTTCAGCGGAAATGTGCGGCTCGAGGGCGTTCTTTTCAAACGGAAGCGGCGGCAATTCGAAAGCCATGGTGTATCTCCTGCTCAGGTGTCGAGAATAGATGCGGCTCGGAAGGAGGCAGTCTGCGCTGGTGACCAACGCCTCGCGGAACGGAGAAAACTACTGCACTGATGTTCGTCCGTTTACGCCTGTCTTTCCCTTCGCTTGCTACATGCGTGCGCATTCTTTGGCCGATCACGGGCGGCCGCGATGGCGGGCTGAAGCGTTCCACTCCATGCCCGCGGACCAAGGATCATAGCACCCAGCCTGTGGCAAAACCACGCGTCAACTGTGTGGAAAAGCCAGGGCCAGAGCCTTGTCGCAAGGTTCTGGCGCAGGGTGCGATGATGCCTGAGGCCCTCTGCGTGGACCTCCGATTACACTGGGCGTTCCTTAGGCCAGGACAACAAGCTGCGCGGCTACCGTGAACATCATCGTCGCCACGCCCAGGTCGATCAGTCGCCAGGTCAGCGGCCGCGCTAGCCAAGGCGCAAGCCAGGCGCCCCCCAGTGCCAGAATCAGAAACCACAGAGTCGAGGCGCTCGCGGCCCCAAGCGTATAAGCCGCGGGCTCGGGTTGCTGCGCCCCGAGTGAGCCAATCAGCAATACCGTGTCGAGGTAAACGTGCGGGTTTAGCAACGTCACGGCCAATGCGGCGAGCAACACGCTCTGAAGCGAGCGCGGGCCGCGTTGGGCGTTTTCCAGCAAGGCTTGTGGGCGCGCAGCACGGCGCAACGCAATGGCACCGTAGAACAGTAAGAACAGCACGCCTCCCCATCGCGTGATCTGTAGCAGCAGCGGATTTTCGGCCAGTACCGCAGCGAGACCGAAGACGCCGATGCTAACCAGCAGAATGTCGCAGAGGATGCAGAGCGCAGCTACCGGTAGATGGTGCTCGCGGCGCAGGCTCTGCGCCAGGACAAACGCATTCTGCGCACCGATGGCAATGATCAGCCCGGCGGTGATTAGAAGCCCGTTGAAGTAGCTCTGCCACATGATGCTTTGCCTGTGTCGTCAAGAGAAGGCTCGCAGTTTCGGTGCTGTTGTCTTATAAGAAAAACGAAATTAGGTAATGCCTCATTAGGAAATCGAATGTTCGATTACAAATTGCTGGTCGCTTTGGCAGCGGTGGTTGAACAAGCCGGATTTGATCGCGCTGCGCAGTCGTTGGGGCTGTCGCAGTCGGCGGTGTCGCAGCGCATCAAGCTGCTTGAGGCTCGGTTGGGACAACCGGTGCTGCTACGTGTTTCGCCACCCCAGCCAACGGAGGTTGGTCGGCGTTTGCTTAACCATGTGCAGCAGGTGCGCCTGCTCGAACGCGATTTGCAGGGGCAGGTGCCGGAATTGGGCGAGAGCCGACTGCCGGAGCGACTGCGCATCGCGCTGAACTCCGACAGCTTGGCTACCTGGTGGCCGGCTGCAGTCGCCCCTTTTTGTACTCGACATGGCGTGGTACTCGATCATGTGTTGGAAGATCAGGATGTCGGGCTCAAACGGATGCGTGCGGGGGAGGTTGCTGCGTGCGTGTGCGCGGTCGAACGGCCTTTGGCCGGCGCGCGCAGCGAGTTTCTCGGCGCCATGCGCTACCGCGCACTCGCCAGTCCCGCTTATGTCGCCCGGCACATCAAACCGGGCGCGCCAGTCGAGGACTTATTGAAGGCTCCGGCAATCGTCTTCGGTCCTGATGACCAGCTGCAGCATCGCTATCTCGCAGCGCTGGGCCTGAAAGGGGCGTTCAGCCATCACCTGTGCCCCTCGTCAGAAGGTTTTGTCCGCCTGCTGCAAAGCGACCTGGGATGGGGGTTGGTGCCTGAACTGCAGGTCGGCGCGGAGTTGGCGAGCGGGGCGCTGGTTGATATCTATTCAGGCGAACCCATTGATGTGCCCTTGTATTGGCATCACTGGCGCAACGGCGGTGAATTGCTCGCCGAGCTTACGCAGCAGCTGTCACGTTCTGCCAGGCAATGGTTGATCTGTTAAGGCGGATCAGCCAAGGACTCGCTGGCCGCGGTAGATGCGTACCGAGGGGCCGCTGCGGCCTGCTGGCTTGGACGGCGGGGTGAAGAGGGCGGGCATGTCGCTGTACGTGGCCAGTTGTTTGCCCAGGTCCCGGGTCATCTCATCACCGGAGCAGAGATAGGCGGTCAGCATGGCCTGGATTGCATCCGGTTGGCTCAGACGAATATTCAGCTGCTGCTCGTCACGCAGCCGACGGCGCAGCTGCTGCATGCAATCCAGTACGGACTTGTTGAACTCCATGACGATTCATCCTCCAATCTATCGGCCGTTCTTGGCGTTTTGGCCCGACATCCGTGTCGGAAAGCGCTATCCGCTGGCATCAAAGCCAAAGCAACAGGCGTACCAGTTCCTGTTCGGGCTGACCTCTTTCGATGTGCAATGCAGGATGAAGCCCACCGTGGTTGACCTTGCCGCTTGGATGCAGTCTTCCCAACATGGCGCGTGACGAGCTGATCGCTTGCCCGTTATGTCGGTTTGCACGGTCTTGATACACGGCGGCGCGGGACGCCTGTTCCGGGTGCAGTTTATGGGTGGTGTTCGCGCTGAAGTGCCTGGGCTGAATCGTTATACTGCGCGCTGTCTCTCGCTTCGCGCCATTAAAGGTATCCCATGCGCAACGATGCTCACGACGAACTGGACAACATACCCAGCCTGACCGCCGGCCGCGATCGCGATCCGTACCCAGCGCCGGAGCTAGAGCCGATCGGCAAGTCGAAGAGTCAGGCTGCCGATGATTCGCGGCCGCGCCAGAAGCGGCGTGCCGCCAGCACCACGCCGCTGTGGTTCTTGATTTTGGTGCTGTTCGGCTTGCTGATCGCGTTGGGTTGGTGGGGTCTGCAGCAGGTGTCCAGGCTCGAGGCTCAACTGGTTGCCACGCAGGAAAGCTTTGCGCGCATCAGCGAAGACGCGACCGGCCGGCTACAGGATATTTCCGGCAAGATCGTGGCGACCGAATCCAGCGTGACCACCGAAGGCGAGGCCTTGAAACTGCGCATCAAGCAGCTTGAAAAGCAGGCGCTGGACCTGGCTGAGCAACAGCGGGCCATCACTACCCAGCAGCAGAGCCTGACCGGTAAACAGGGTAATCAGGACAAGCGCCTGGAAGACCAGGGCGGCCAGATCGAGCGCATCACCACTGAGGTACAAGGGCATCAGTCCGCGACTGCCGCGCTCGCCAATACCGTTAAAAAAGTGGCAAGCGAACAAGCCGCGCTCACGTCATCGATGTCGGGTCTGAAGGGTTCGGTGGACGAGCTGGGCGAGCTGTCTGGTCGAATTGACGGGCTGAGCAAAGACGTCGCAGCGTTGAAACAGAGAGGCGATGCCAGTCAGGCGATCAGTCGCTTGGAGCAGGACGTGCTGATCTTGCGCAGCGAGCTGGATAACCGGCCTGCCGCTACGCCCGGCGTAGTGACGTCAGAGTTCGATGCGTTCAGAGCCCAGATGACCCGCAACATCAACACACTGCAAGGGCAGATTGCCAACCTCCAGCAACAGATAGACCAGCGCTAGCCAAGCCTTGATAAAAAAGGCCGCTGCGTATGCTGCGCAGCGGCCAGGCAAATCAGCCAAAGGAGGAGTAGCGGTTTACAGATCCAGCGCCAGGGATAACCCGACTCCGTGGTTGCGGTTGTCGTTGCCCTGGTAGTTGTAATTGGCTCGGACGCTGAGACCTGTCGTCAGCTGGTGCGCGATACCGACACCGAAGCGGGTCTGGTCGCCCGTCGGGGTCGCACCCGGCAGCTCAAAGCTGTTGGTCGGCACGCTGTTCAATGACATGCGCAGATCTTCGCGCTGCTCATCCTCTCGCTCGACCTCGCGCGCGACCTCGCCAAGGAGTCGAGTGCGGTCCGACAATGCATAACTGCCAAACAGGCCAACCGACAAACGAAGTGAATCGAGCTCCTGGTCTTCGTAGGTCAAAGCGGTCGACCTGACGCCTTGTTCGCTATAACCGTCTACATCGATTTTCTGATAGCTGGCGCCGATGAACGGGCCGAACTGTACCGGATCTCCCATCTGCATCAGGTTGAAACCGGTCTTGGCCGACACGCCCCAAGCCATGCCCTCGGTGCTGCCTTTTTCAGAACGCTCCGCTACGCCGAGCGCAAAAGTGCGGTCCAGCGAGTCGTAATCAAGGTAGCCAACGCTGGCATTGAAGTCCGCAAACAACCGGTCCTGTTGATAGCTGGCAAACGCAGTCGCCAGATAGCTGCGCATGTCGTAGTCCGAATCTCCGGCCCCGAGGCTGAGCGAATTCTGCGCCAGACCCAGACTGAGCCCTGCCAACCACTGCTCGCTGATACGATTGCTCATACCGACTGCAAGGGTCGGGCTGTCGCCGTCGCCACCACCGAAGCCATCATATTCGGGACGGTTGTACCCGCCTTGAACGAAGCTGCGCCAGACACCTACCGACTGCCAATTGCCACGCTGCGCAGCGAGCTCATTGTCGAGTAACTGCAGGTGATTGCGCAGTGCCGAGCGACCCATCTCGGGCAGCAGCGATACCTCTGCCGGTGCCGAAAGAATCGAATAGACATAATCGGCGCTGATCTGGTGGACTGCGGTAGTCGGGTGCACCTGATCGTTGAAGAGCAGGCGGCTTGGGTCAGCATTAGCGGTACCCAGACCGTAAGTGGGGTCGAGCGGGCAATTACCGCCATCAAAGCAGACAGCGGTTTGGTTGATGCTCGGATCGAATCCGTAGCGAGCGGGGTCGGCGCGAACTTCCGAGAGCAACAGCCGATTGTTCAACAGGACGTAGTTGCCGCCCTGCGCCTGGAGTCCAGCAGCGAGCTCAGCGTTGAACGTGTCGCTCAGGTTGTTCAAAACGCTACCGAAGCCCGGCCGGCTGTTACCCAATGGCGTGTTACCCACATCAGGCAGGTCGGAGATAACGATATAGCGCGCGCCGGCTGCTTGCAGTGCGCCGACTGCTGCGACCATATTTCCAGCAGCTTGCGCCATGGTCACAGGGTTGGTTTGAAGCTGGAAAATATCGTTGGCGCCACCGTTGAGGTAGTACAGGCCATTCGGGTCGACCCGCGGGTTTTGCACCAGATACCCTGGCCGGCTGCGTGTAAGTCCGCCTCCAGCGTCGACGGTCGAGGTGCCGACGAGCGAATCAAGAATTTGATCCGTACGGTAACCCCCCACCGCATAGTTCGTGCCGTCAGGATTGCCCGTCAGGAGGCGCGGCAGGATCGGTGTCGACGGCAGAGCCTGCAGGCCCAGGCGGTTAGCGAGTACTTGGGTAACAACCTGTCCGGCATATTCGGTGTTGTTGGCCAGGTAGGTCGGTCCAGTGCGGTTGGTAAAGCGCAGACCGCCTGTTGGGTTGCCCGATAAGAGAGGGCTGCCGGCGTCTGGAAAATTGCCAGCATCGCTCAGCGAGTCGCCGAAGCTGACGAATTGGTTGTACGGGCTGGTGTCCGCGTTAGCTGGGACGGATACGCCCGCCAGCAGTATGGCGAGGGCGAGGGGCTTTAAAGCGCTCTGCACTGGATAATCTCCTTATTGTTCTTGTTTGGCAGCCGAAGCCGTCGCTCCGGCACCAGCCAAGCTAGTCGCCCATTGAGGGAGGCATAAGCGCTCTAAAGCGTCATTTGGCAGAGTAGAGACTGTCGCTCAAACGGATTACTGGCGCGGAGGAGGGCCTCAATAAGGATTGTTACAATTTTTTTTGGCGATAACGCTGCAGTCTGATCGGCACAGGCCGTTAACGAGAAAGGCACCAAAGCCGCATGAAACATGAGGATTTTCCCCAGGCTGTTTCGTTGCTCACGGCTTCCGGTGTGCAGTAGGGTTTGGCAGAGTCCGTCGGTGGTGCGATGCCGCTTATGGCTAAGTGCTACTATTCGGCGCGGCTGGCACGTGGACGTGAGTGGCCGTTCCAATGCTCCATTCGGGTGACTATAAGAAAATGCCGTCCTTGATTGATCTGCTGTCGAGCCGCCTGGCTACACTGCTGCCCAGTGAACTCAAGTCCAATGAATTCATGAAGCTGGCCATTCCGCACCGCCATTCCATGCTGATGAGCCAGCGTCGCGCGACGCTAATCGTCAATCGGGTCAGGCTGTTCGCGTTTCTTTTCGCGGTGCTGACGCCGTTGTGGGGAATCATCGACATGATGGTCTTCACTTACCCGCTCTGGCTTGGCCTGGCAACTTTTCGGTTGCTTGCCTGCGCCGCCTTCGCCTGCCTGCTGCTGTTCTATCGACCCAGCGGTAACCTGTTTGATGCGTATCGGGCAGTTGCGCTGCTGTTCGCCATCCCCACCGTGTTCTATATCGCTTCGCATACGTTGCTTGGGGGTTATCAGCTCACCCAGATTTCCGCAATGGTCGCCACCGGGTATGCGTTCCTGCCCTTCGTACTGATAGCCGGACTGGCCATATTCCCGCTGACCTTGTTAGAGAATCTGGTCATGGCATCCGTTCTGCTTGTTGCGCACGCGGTGGCGGGTTATCTGTCGTGGACGACGCTCAACTGGCCTTCCTACGCGGGTGGGTTCTGGTTGCTGATATTGATCGCCGGGGTCAGCTCGCTGGCGAGCCTCAGTCAATTGGCGTTCATGATCGCGTTGGTACGCCAGGCGATCCGCGACCCGCTTACCGGTGTTTTTTCGCGCGGTAGCGGGCAGGAGATCCTGAAGCTGCAATGGGACACCGCCCGACGTCACGACACCGGTCTCGCCGTCGCCTTCATCGATCTCGACCACTTCAAGCAGATCAACGACACCTTTGGTCACGAAGCCGGCGACCTGGTGTTGCGCGAGTGCACCCAGCAGATGCTGGCTAGCCTGCGCAGCACCGATACCTTGCTGCGCTGGGGTGGTGAGGAGTTTGTTGTGATCATGCCTGACACTGATCGCGAACAGGCTCGCTTGGCGCTTACTCGCATGGTCAGGGGTGGCCTTGGAGCGCGACCTGATGGCAGCATTCTCACCGCCAGCATGGGTTTGGCTGAGCGTTGCGCTGACTTCGCCGAAAGCGCGGAGGAACTGCTAGACCTGGCGGACAAGCGGATGTACGTGGCTAAAACGTCCGGGCGCAACCGCCTGTGTTTCGAAACGGTTGCTGAGGCGGTATCCGAAACGCCTCTGTCAGCCGTCTGAGTGGCGGTCAGCGATTCACGCCAAACACGTGCTTGAGGTAGCTAATGAAGGCTTCGTCACGACACATGGTCTTGCCTGGTGAGTCGGAGATTTTAGCCACTGGTTGACCGTTGCAGCTGGTCATCTTGATCACCATGTTGGTGGGTTCGACGCCGGGTATGTCGCAGGTCAGTTGAGTGCCAATGCCATAACTGGTGTTGCTGCGCCCGGCCAGCGTGCGATAGATGCCAAGCGCCTTCGGCAAATTCAGACCGTCGGAAAACACCAGTTGCCGGGTCATCGGGTCGATACCCAGCCGTTCATAGTGAGCAATCGCCTTTTCAGCCCATTCGACCGGATCGCCCGAGTCATGTCGCAGCCCGTCGAACAGCTTCGCCAGATACAAATCGAAATCCGCAGTGAAGGCGTCCATGGTGATGCAGTCGGTAATGGCGATGCCCAGCGCACCGCGGTATTCACGTGCCCAGCAGTCCAATGCCGCGCTCTGGCTGTCGATCAGCCTGGGGCCGAGTTGCTGGTGGGCCATGATCCACTCATGTGCCATGGTGCCCATGGGTTTGAGATTCAGTGCGCGCGCCAGATGCACGTTGCTGGTGCCGACGAAGTGTCCGGGAAACGCCTCGCTCAACCGTTTGACCACCGCAGCCTGGACACCGAACGAGAAGCGGCGGCGGGTGCCGAAGTCGGCCAGTTTGAAACCGGCCAGTTCTGCGGGCGTGGCTTCGTCGCGCAGCCACTGCAGCTTTTCTTCCAGACGGTCGGTGGCCTGCCCCAGCGTTACCTGCGGATAGCGGGCACGGTTGCGCACCTCGCTGATGATGGCCAGCAGCGGCACCTCGAAAAGGATCACATGCAACCAGGGGCCGTGCAGGTAGACCACCAGCTCGCCGTCTTCAAGCTCCACCCGTACGTAGCGGGGGTCAAAGCGGAACAGCCCGAGAAACCGGATGAAATCCGGCTGCATGTAGGGAATGCGTTCAAGGAACGCCAGCTCATTCGGTTCGAATCGCAGCTCCGCCAATGCCTCCAATTGTTCGCGGATTGCGCCTAGATATGGCGCCAGGTCTTCGTCGGATCGACTGCGGAAGGCCCATTCCACCTCTGCATTAGGGTAGTGATGCAGCACTGCCTGCATCATGGTGAGCTTGTAATAGTCGGTGTCTAGCAGGTTCTGGATGATTCGTTCGGAGTAGGCGCTGACACGCATGGGCTGTTTCCTGGCTGCGGGGGCGGGATCAGGCTCCGCCGATGCCTTCGATCACCTTACCGGTGCCACCGCAATTTTTACATTCCTGCGCATCGGTGCGACCGCTGCCATTGCATATGGGACAGATGTTCTCACCGGTGCCGGGTGTGCCGGGCGCTGCTTCGTCGCCGGGGTTGGTTGAAGAGGGGGTATGGTTCGAATTGTTCATTTCGATACTTCCTCTGTTGTGAGTCTTCTATTTGTCGAGGCCAAGAAACTTAAGCTAATAGCCAAGTTATTAGTGCCGGTTTATTGTCGGCAGTACCGACTCCAGCTAGGGTTAGGCAACTACTGATAAAGCCGCGGGCAACAAAAAGGGCAAAGGTTTTAACCTTTGCCCTTTTTTGTATCTAAACATCAGCTGTTGCTGTTACGACCGCCGCCATGACTATTCTGTCCGCCCTTGCGGCCGGCTTCGGAAGCCTTTTCGCGGTCGTTGGCGAAGTTGCCACCGCTGTTATGGCCGCCTTTTTTGCCCGCTTCAGACGCCTTTTCGCGGTCGTTGGCAAAGTTGCCAGGATTCTTGTTTGCCATCTCTCTCTCTCCTCAATGGACAAGACTTCTGCGGGGCTGAACAACTTCATCAGCCTTCATGATTTCAGAGCGGAGGAGTGCGCCAGTAGTTTCCGCTATTTAACAAGCGGCGGACGAGTGGTTATATTTGGCGCTGATAAATAGCCAAGTGCACGAACAACGGAACGGTAACGGAAGCTGAGGTTGTTTAATGATTAGAAAATTGCCGCTGGCTGCGTAAAGTCAGGCCACCAATGCAAGTTGGCGTTGTGCCAGCAGCCGCATCACATAACCAATTTTCAGCGCAGTCGGTCCGAGGATCACCAGGGCATGGCTGGCCACCACTGCACCGAGCTGCAGATGGTCATCGAACACGTAAGCGCCGGCGATTCCCAACAGAAGCAGCAGTACGCCCATTACCATCGACAGGTTGGCAATAAACAGAAGACGGTGCGAGTCGAGTGGTTGCATAAACATAGGAAACACCTCGTGTCGGTGATGCGAGAGGGCCGACCTGGGTCGGCCCGTTCGGGTTTACTCCAGCGCGCTTGCCGGTCCGAAGAACTCGTGGCGCATCTGTTGGGCCGGCACGCCGAGTGCGTGCAGTTGCCTGCGAATCGCTCCCATGAACGGCTTCGGTCCGAGGAAATACGCATCGAGGTCGCGCTCGGCGGGTAACCAGGCGTCCAGCCGTGCTTCGGTCAGCAGACCGATGGCGTCTGGTTGATGCTCATCGCCGCGGTGCTCGTCGTAGCAATAAAAGCGCTTGAGCTGGGTGTGCTCTTCGGCGAGCCGGTCGATAGTCGTGCGGAAGGCGTGGACTTCGGCATTGCGCGCGCAGTGGATGAAGTGGATCGGCCGGCTGGTGCCGATAGCCGCTTCGAGCATTGCCAGCGTCGGGGTGATGCCAACGCCGCCGCTGATCAGTACCAGCGGCTTATCGCTGGGCTGCAAAACGAAATTGCCAGCCGGCGCGAACAGTTCCAGCGTCTCGCCGGGTTGCATCTGGTGCAGCGCGTTAGAGGCCACACCGCCCGGTTCGCGCTTGACGCTGATGCGGTAGTCGCGACCATTGCTGGCGGCTGAGAGTGAATAGTTGCGGCGGATCTCCTGACCCTCGACCAGCAGGCGCAGACCGATGTACTGGCCCGGCTCATGCGCGACCACGGGCTTGCCGTCTTCCGGCTCGAGATAGAACGAAGTGATTTCCGCGCTCTCGGCCACCTTGCGAGCGATCCGGAAACGCCGCGCCCCGCGCCAGCCGCCGAGCGTCTCGGCTGTCTGGCGGTAGAGCTGCTCCTCGCTGCCGATCAGGATGTCGGCGAGCTGGCCGTAAGCGGCAGCCCACGCATCAATAACCGCATCAGTAGCGATTTCGGCGCCGAGCACTTCACGGATCGCTCGCAGCAGGCAGTTGCCAACAATCGGGTAGTGCTCCGGCAGAACCTGCAGCGCGACATGCTTGTTGACCACTTGCGAGACCAGCCCGCCGAGCTGATCGAGGCGATCGATGTGTTTGGCATACATCAGCACACCATTGGCCAGCGCTCGCGGCTGGTCACCGCTGGCCTGATGCGCCTGGTTGAACAACGGACGAACTTCCGGGTGCTCGGCCAGCATCAACTTGTAGAAATGATCGGTGAGGGCTTCGCCGCCGCTCTCCAGCAAAGGGACGGTGGCGGTGATAAGGGCACGGTGTTCGGCGCAAAGCATGAATAACTCCAGTTATTAGTAACACTGTCTCTGATTCGGCAGCGTGGCGACCACGCGTCCCGGACAGGTACTGGAGTTGTTTCAATAATCGTTCCAGCCTGGAATTGACCATAATCAAGGGTTGCGACGTAACTAAGGTCTTTTTAACCTCGATTTCATGGGTTTATTAAACCGTTCTGGGTTATTTTCACCCATGTGGCGCAGCCGATCATCGGTCGAGCGAACCGTCCCTAACCGCAGCGTTCTATAGCTTCAACTATCGGTGAATGACGGAGGGCAACATGGAGAACTATCACATTACACACGATGACGATCGCTGGGTGTTGCGTGAGGAAGGCGACAAACGCGCGCTACTCGAAGCCGCAACCAAGGAAGACATCATCAACGAGACCCGCGACTACATGAAGTTGCGCACCGCCTCGGTAAAAATCCACACCCTTGACGGGAAAATCGAAGAGGAGCGGACCTACCCACGGGACCAGGACCCTCGTGCCACAAAGGGTTAGGGCTCAGCTCGGCTGCCATTCGCCCTGGCGCTGATACTGGCGTGTGCCCAGCGTGACCGCCCAGCAGGCGAGAATGAAGGGCATGGTCAGCGGCGGCAGGCCGAGCTGATCGAAGCACAGCCGGAAGATGATCGCCAAGCCGATTCCCAGTGCTGGCGCCAGTGCCGAGCGGTGCACCTGGCTCAACGCCAGAGCGGCTAGCGCCGGGTTGTAGCCAGCCAACCCGGCCAGCGCTGACGGCTCGGAAGCTCCGGCCAGCAGTGCCACAAAGATGCCTACCGCCGAACCGCACAGTGTCCACACAGCAGCGTTTCGATCTGCCAAGAGCAACGCCGCCAGCAGGAATAGCCCCGCGAGCGGATCTGGCAGAAACAGTACCTGACCCAGCCCTTTCAATATCCCGCCCAGCGCACCCCATCCATCCAGCTGGTGTTCGGGTACGCGCGCCTCAACCACAGCTTCCAGAACACCACAGACCCCCATCGCCAACCATCCCAACAATACGAAGGGCAGGGTGAAGCCCGGCAGGCTACGCCGCTCGCGCATCCGTCTGAGGAGGTGGTGTTGCACGGGGGTCGAGATTGCGCCGGACAGGATGGTCAGCAGGCAGGCCAGCGGCGCCAGACCGAGCATCAACGTGATCAGAATCCCCAGTAGCGAGGCGTTGTAACCATAGAGGCCGGTTTCGATATCGTCACGTGGATAACCGAGGCGCCATGCGGTGAAGGTGCCGCTCAATAGGCCGAGGACGGTGCCGGCCAGCAGCGCGAGGTCATGCAGGCCGATCGCAACCAGTACCAGCAGACCGCAGCCGAGATGGCGCTGCAAGAAGACCTGGCTGATGCCGTTGAGCATCGACCGCAACAGGTAGGAAATATGTGGGCGCATGAGCATGGCATGAGAAAAGGGCGATCAGACCAGCACCGGCGGAGCTGGGCTCCGCCGGTGAGGTTGTCCGGGAGGGTCAGTTGAGCATTTCGATGCGCAGCGAGTTGGTGGTGCCAGACTGCCCCAGCGGCACGCCCGCCGTGATCACGACGGTATCCCCCGTTCCCGCCATGCCCTGCGCTCGGGCCAGCTCGAGCGCATTGAGGCAGACATGTTCCATGTCGTACATGCGAGCGTCAATCACCGAATATACGCCCCAGGCCACGCTCAGCTTGCGCGCGGTGGCCAGGTTCGGCGTCAGGCTCAGAATCGGCGCGGCAGGGCGCTCCCGTGAAGCGCGCAAGCTGGAGCGGCCTGATTCGGTGTAATTGACTAGCACCGCAACCGGCAGGATGCCGCTGATGCGCCGAATGGCGCAGCTGATCGCATCGGGCAGCGTGGCCTCGGCGCTTGGCCGATTGACGTCCAGCTGAGCCTGGTAATCCGGACCGCTTTCCACCTGACGGATGATCTTGCTCATCATGCTCACCGCTTCCAACGGGTAGTCGCCGGAGGCGGTTTCCGCCGAGAGCATCACCGCGTCGGCGCCTTCGGCCACGGCGTTGGCCACATCAGTCACCTCGGCACGGGTCGGTGCCGGGGAGAAGCGCATCGATTCGAGCATCTGCGTCGCCACCACCACCGGCCGGCCCAGCTGGCGACAGGTGCGGACGATGTTGCGCTGGATACGCGGGACATTCTCGGCCGGCACTTCGACGCCAAGGTCGCCACGCGCCACCATGATCGCGTCGCAGAGCCGCGCGATTTCTCGCAGATGCTGCACCGCTGAAGGCTTCTCGATCTTGGCCATGAGGAAGGCGCGGTCGCCGATCAGCTCGCGGGCTTCGTGAATATCCTGCGGGCGCTGAACGAAGGACAGCGCCACCCAGTCGACGCCCAACTCCAGGCCAAACGCCAGGTCACGACGATCCTTCTCGGTCAAGGGGCTCAGTTCCAGCACCGCTTCGGGCACGTTTACACCCTTGCGATCGGACAGCTCGCCACCCGCCACCACGCGCGTGTCGATCGCGTCGGCGTGCTTGGCAGTTACCGTCAGGCGCAGCCGGCCATCATCCACCAGCAGGCTCATGCCGGGCTGCAGCGCATCGATGATTTCCGGATGCGGCAGGTTGACCCGCGTGCTGTCGCCCGGCGTGGAGTCGAGGTCGAGGCGCAAGGTCTGACCGCGCTTGAGCTGCACCTTGCCTTCGGCAAAACGACCGACGCGCAGCTTGGGCCCCTGCAGGTCCATGAGAATGCCGATTGGCTGGTTCAGCTGACGTTCCACTTCGCGAATCCAGCCGAAGCGCTCGGCATGATCGGCGTGCTCGCCGTGGCTGAAATTGAGGCGGAACAGGTTGACCCCGTTCTCCACCAGTTCGCGCACATCGTCGATGCTGCGCGTTGCAGGGCCCAGGGTGGCGAGAATCTTGACCTTCTTGTCGGGTGTCATGGCAGGCTCTATCGGCTGTTGTGGTTATGGACCGTGCATGCCGGTGCCCCGCTAGCGGGACGACGGCAGGATCAGGATGGCGCGGAAATCGTTGACGTTGGTCCGTGTCGGCCCGGTCATCAGCAGCGCATCGAGCGCCTGGAAGTAACCATAGCCATTGTTGTCCGCCAGCTCGTCGGCGGCGTTCAGGCCAAGGGCTTCGGCACGGGCGTAACTGTCTGGGGTCATCAGGGCGCCGGCGTTGTCTTCCGAGCCGTCGATGCCGTCGGTGTCGCCGGCCAGTGCATAGACGTTGGGCAGGCCCTGGAGATTTTCCGTGAGACTCAGAAGAAACTCGGCATTGCGGCCGCCGCGGCCATGGCCGCGCACGGTCACCGTGGTTTCGCCGCCGGAGAGAATCACACAGGGCGGCGTAATCGGCTGACCATGCAGCACCACCTGACGGGCGATGCCGCCGTGGACCTTGGCCACTTCGCGCGCTTCACCTTCCAGGTCGCCGAGGATCAGCGGCGTGATGCCAGCTGCACGCGCCTTCTCGGCCGCCGCGTCGAGGGATTGCTGCGGCTTGGCGATCAGCTGGAAATGGCTACGCGACAGGCAAGGATCATCCGCCTTGACCGTCTCGGAACGTGGATCTTCCAGCCACGCGCGAACGTTGTACGGAATCTCGATGTGATAGCGCGCCAGAATCGCCAGCGCCTGGGCCGAGGTGGTTGGGTCCGCAACGGTCGGACCAGAGGCAATCACCGTGGCCTCGTCACCTGGCACGTCGGAAATCGCGTAGGTGTAGACGCTCGCTGGCCAGCAGGCCTTGGCCAGACGGCCGCCCTTGATCGCCGAGAGGTGTTTGCGCACGCAATTCATCTCGCCGATGTGTGCGCCGGAGCGCAGCAGTGCCTTGTTGATCGCCTGCTTGTCGGCAAGGCTGATGCCCTCGGCCGGCAGCGCCAGCAAGGATGAGCCGCCGCCAGAGAGCAGGAAGATCACCCGGTCGCTTTCCTTGAGGTTGCTGACCATTTCCAGCACGCGGCGGGCGACGCGCTCGCCGGCATCGTCCGGCACCGGATGTGCGGCTTCCACCACCTCGATCTTGCGGCAGTCGGCACCGTGGCCGTAGCGTGTAACCACCAGCCCGGAGAGCTCGCCTTCCCAAACCGCTTCGATGGCTTCGGCCATTGCGGCTGCCGCTTTGCCTGCACCAATCACGATGGCCCGGCCGCTGCGGTCAGCCGGCAAATAGTCGGCCAGCACCTGGCGTGGATGGGCGGCATCGATGGCGGCGGTGAACAGGTCGCGCAGAAAGGCTTGCGGGTCGAGGCTCATGTACATCTCCATCAATTAGGTCAGGTGCCCGATTCCAGACCTTAGGGCTCGGCAATGCAAGTACAAAAGGCAAGCCCTAAGGTTTGGAATCGACCCGCCCGGCAGTCAGGCCGTGACTCCTCGTGCCGAGCAGGTCGAAAGGGGTGCCGCCCGAGGGCAGCGATCGGATCGCAGATGCGCAGGGCTGAGGTTGTGGGGGACGCTGTGATTCCGACCCCATGCACCTCCAATCCGACCCTTTGAGCATCGCTGGACCAAACGTTGCGGTTCCCACCACCTGGTCTGTCTGTCCCTGAAGGTGGGCCGCTTGGCTCGGCGCAGCGTGCTCGAAGGCTGAGGTTTCTGTTTAGTCCTTGCGGATCGAGAAGTTGGCCATGTGCTCCAGGCCCTTGATCAGCGCCGAGTGGTCCCAGCCGCTGCCGCCGATGGCCGTGCAGGTGCTGAACACTTGCTGCGCGTTGGCGGTGTTGGGCAGGTTCAGGCCCAGCTCGCGTGCGCCGGCCAAGGCCAGGTTCAGGTCCTTCTGGTGCAGGCTGATGCGGAAGCCCGGATCGAAGGTGCCCTTGATCATGCGCTCACCGTGCACTTCGAGGATCTTCGAGCCGGCAAAACCGCCCATCAGCGCTTCGCGAACACGGGCCGGGTCGGCGCCGTTCTTCGCTGCGAACAGCAGGGCTTCGCCCACTGCCTGAATGTTCAGCGCGACGATGATCTGGTTGGCCACCTTGGCGGTCTGGCCGTCACCATTGCCGCCGACCAGGGTGATGTTCTTGCCCATGGCCTGGAACAGCGGCAGGGCACGGGCGAAGCTTTCTTCGCTGCCGCCGACCATGATCGACAGGGTCGCAGCCTTGGCGCCGACTTCACCGCCCGATACTGGCGCGTCGAGGTACTGCGCGCCGGTGGCGTTGATCTTCTCGGCGAACGCCTTGGTGGCGCTGGGCGAGATCGAGCTCATGTCGATCACCAACTTGTTCGGACCGACGCCTTCGGCGATGCCGTTCTCGCGGAACAGCACGTCTTCGACATGCGGGGTGTCCGGCACCATGACGATGATGAACTCGGCTTCCTGGGCGACTTCCTTCGGGTTGGCCAGGGCAACGGCGCCCGCTTCGAGCAGAGCTGCTGGCGCCGCGTCGTGGTGAGTCGAAACGAAAAGGCTGTGTCCCGCTTTCAGCACGTTCTGAGCCATGGGCAAGCCCATGATGCCGGTGCCGATAAATCCAATCTTAGCCATGATAATTCTCCTCAAATTCGTTCTAGTTGCTGAAAAACTACCTGCGTTGGCAATACTTCGTTGAACTCGGTCTGGGTCGCCAGCCCGGTCAGAATGCTCATTTAGAAAACTAAACTCGCACGCGAGCCCGGTCCGCTTCTTCGGCCTCCTTCGCCTCGTCTTGCCTGCCTCGCTTACGTTTTTCGGCTATTTATTAGATCGCGTTGTGGCTCTTCATCCAGCCGAGGCCGGCCGCGGTGGTGGTGGCCGGCTTGTACTCGCAGCCGACCCAGCCCTGGTATCCGATGCGGTCCAGGTGCTCGAACAGGAAGCGGTAGTTGATCTCGCCGGTTCCTGGCTCGTTGCGGCCTGGGTTGTCGGCCAACTGCACGTGGTTGATCACTGCCAGGTTGTTCTCGATGGTGCGCGCCAGGTCTCCTTCCATGATCTGCATGTGATAGATGTCGTACTGCAGGAACAGGTTGCTGCTGCCGACCTTGTCGCGGATCTCCAACGCCTGCGAGGTGTTGTTGAGGAAGAAGCGCGGGATGTCGCGGGTGTTGATCATTTCCATGACCAGGCGGATGCCTTCTGCTTCGAGCTTCTTCGCCGCGTAGCGCAGGTTCTCGATAAAGGTCATCTCCAGCTTGCCGAGGTCTGCGCCCTTAGGTGCGATACCGGCCAGGCAGTTGATCTGGGTATTGCCCAGCACCTTGGCGTAAGCGATGGCCTTGTCGACCCCGGCGCGGAATTCCTCGACCCGCTCGGGATCGCAGGCGACACCGCGGTCACCGTTGGCCCAGTCGCCGGCCGGCAGGTTGAACAGCACCTGGGTCAGGTTGTGAGCGTCCAGGCGTGCCTTGATCTCTTCGGCCGGGTAGTCGTAGGGAAAGAGGTACTCGACACCGCTGAAGCCGGCTTCGGCAGCGGCGGCGAAGCGGTCGAGGAAGTCCATCTCGGTAAACAGCATGGATAGGTTGGCGGCAAAGCGGGGCATATCGTCTTCCTTCTGTCTGTAGGGACATCTATGTGTCGCGTTGCGGTGGTGCGATGACCACCCTCGGTGCTGCATGCGGTGGATATGCTTCGCGATATCCACCCTACGGGCCCGAGCTGCTCCTGCCGTAGGGTGGAAGACGGCGAAGCCTCTTCCACGCATTGGTGGCAGGTCGCGCTCGGTGTTAGCGGTCAATCCAACAATGCGACCGCAGTCGGTGCATCTTCCCGGCCTTCGGCCAGCGGCTCGAACTCGTTGATGGCATCGATCTCGGTGCCCATGGCGATGTTGGTCACCCGCTCGAGGATCACCTCGATCACCACCGGCACCTGATGCTCGGCCATCCAGGCCTGGGCCTGCTCGATGGCCGGGCGCAGGTCTTCCTGCTTGAATACGCGGATCGCTTTGCAGCCCAGCCCCTCGACCACGGCAACGTGGTCCACGCCGTAGCCTTCCATGCCGCTGTGGTCGGCATTGATGTTCTCGAAGCCCAGCTGCACGCAGTAATCCATCTCGAAGCCGCGCTGCGCCTGACGGATCAGGCCGAGGTAGGCGTTGTTCACCAGGATGTGGATGTAGGGCAGCTTGAACTGCGCGCCCACGGCCAACTCCTCGATCATGAACTGGAAGTCATAGTCGCCCGAGAGCGCTACCACCTTGCGAGTCGGGTCCGCGGCGACCACGCCCAGCGCCGCCGGAATGGTCCAGCCGAGCGGGCCGGCCTGGCCGCAGTTGATCCAGTGGCGCGGCTTGTAGACGTGCAGGAACTGCGCGGCAGCAATCTGCGACAGGCCAATGGTGCTGACGTAGCAGGCATCACGGCCGAACGCGTTGTTCATGCACTGGTACACGCGCTGCGGCTTCATCGGCACGCTGTCGAAGTGGGTCTTGCGCAACATCGTCCGCTTGCGCTCATGGCAGTCGGCAGCCCAGCTGCTGCGATCCGGCAACTGGCCAGCGGCCTTGCGCTCCTTGGCGACTTCGACGAACAGCTTCAGCGCAGCGCCGGCATCGGAGGTGATGCCGAAGTCAGGCGAGAACACTCGCCCGATCTGGGTCGGTTCGATATCCACGTGCACGAAGGTGCGGTCCTTGGTGTAGACGTCGACCGATCCGGTGTGGCGGTTGGCCCAACGGTTACCGATACCGAGCACGAAGTCCGAGGCCAGCATGTTGGCGTTGCCGTAGCGGTGGCTGGTCTGCAAGCCGCACATGCCGGCCATCAGCGGATGGTCATCGGGGATCGAACCCCAGCCCATCAGCGTCGGGATCACCGGCACGCCAACGGTCTCGGCGAACTCCACCAGCAGCGCTTCGGCGCCGGCGTTGTAGATGCCGCCGCCGGCGACGATCAGCGGACGCTCGGCGGCGCAGAGCATGTCGATGGCTTTTTCGATCTGCTTGCGGGTGGCCGCCGGCTTGTAAACGGAAAGCGGCTCGTAGGTCTCGACGTCGAACTCGATCTCGGCCATCTGCACATCGAAGGGCAGGTCGATCAGCACTGGGCCGGGGCGACCGGAGCGCATCACGTGGAAGGCCTGCTGGAATACGCGCGGCACCAGCGCCGGCTCACGGACGGTTACCGCCCACTTGGTGACCGGCTTGGCGATGGACTCGATGTCCACGGCCTGGAAGTCTTCCTTGTACAGCCGCGCACGCGGCGCCTGGCCGGTGATGCAGAGGATCGGTATCGAGTCGGCCCAGGCGGAGTAGAGGCCAGTGATCATGTCCGTGCCAGCCGGGCCTGAGGTGCCGATGCACACGCCGATGTTGCCGGCCTTGGTGCGGGTGTAACCCTCAGCCATATGCGAGGCGCCTTCGACGTGGCGAGCCAGAATGTGACGGATGCTGCCGTCTTCACGCAGGGCGGAGTACAGCGGATTGATCGCGGCACCGGGGATGCCGAAGGCGGTGTCGATACCTTCTTTGCGCATTACCGCGACAGCGGCATCGATTGCTCTCATTCGGGCCATGGATCATTCCTCCTACGTTTAACTCGATAGTTTTTATACGTGGCCTAAGCATGCAGGGCTGGAATGAAAGGGGGAATTGGTCGAAACTTCAGTTCTGTCGATATCAGGAGTATCGAATGGACCGTTATACAGCCGTACATAGCTTTGTTTTAGTCGCTGAAGCCGGCAGCTTTGCCGCCGCCGCATTGAAGGAAGGTGTGACGCCGGTAGTGATGGGGCGCCGGCTCGATGCGCTGGAGCGTCACCTGGGCGTCAAGCTGATGCACCGCTCTACACGCGGGCTGGCGCTGACCGACCTGGGCGAGCAGTACTTGGAGCGCGCGCGCGTCTTGCTCAAGGATTTCGACGAGGCCGATGCCAGCATCGCCAAGGACCGCACCTCGGTGCGCGGCCATCTGGTGATTTCGGCGCCGGCGGCATTCGGTCGCCGGCATATCGGTCCGCACGCGCCGGCTTTTCAGGCGCGCTTCCCCGATCTGCAGCTGTCCTTCAACTTCACCGACAGCGTGGTCGACCTGGTGCGCCATGGTTACGACATGGGCATCCGCATTGGTGAAGTGACCGACCCCAACTATGTGGCGGTCAAGCTGTTCCCCAATCGCCGAGTGGTGTGCGGTGCACCGGATTACTTTGAGCGTCAGGGCGTGCCCCGTGTGCTGGAAGATTTGACGCGGCACAATTGCCTCGCCTTCAACCTGCAGGGCGGCCAGCAGCGTGGCTGGACCTTCCTGCGTGACGGCAAGCAGGTAGCGGTGCGGGTGGCCGGCAACCTCGACTGCAACGATGGCGAGCTGCTGTTCGATTGGGTCAAGCAGGGGCTGGGTATCGGTTGGCGTTCGACCTGGGAAATCCAGGCCGAGCTCAAGCGCGGCGAGTTGGTGACGGTGCTCGACGAGTTCGCCTTGCCGGCTTACGACATCCAGGCGGTCTATCCGCAGCAGCGCTATCTGCCGGCCAAGGTCCGCTTCTTCATCGACTACTTGAAACAGGTCTACAACGCGCCTGGCTACTGGGAGGTGCGTTGAGTCAAACCCCCACGCACCTTCTGGTGGGCTAAAGCCCACCCTACGGGTGTGGCTGCGATGGCTGGCGCCGGGTTTTGCGTTGCTGCGGTCCGTAGGGTGGGCTTCAGCCCACCGCGTGACAAGAACACGCCGAACCACGCCGCGCCGGGGTGAGTCACAACAGGGTCATGCATCGGCGCGAGGCTACCCGTGGACTCCCTGAAAATTGCCACCTTCAACATCAACGGCATTCGTGCCCGTCGGACCAACTTGCTCGAATGGCTGGAGCGCGAACAGCCTGACGTCGTCTGCCTGCAGGAACTAAAGGCGCAGGACGCCGATTTCCCCATCGATGACATCCGCGCGGCCGGCTACGGCGCCATCTGGCACGGGCAGAAATCCTGGAACGGCGTGGCGATTTTGTCCAAGGGCGACGACCCGCTGGAAATCCGCCGCGGCCTGCCGGGAGATCCAGACGATACCCACAGCCGCTACCTCGAAGCTGCTGCCCATGGCGTGATCGTCGCCTGCCTCTATCTGCCCAACGGCAACCCGCAGCCGGGGCCGAAGTTCGAGTACAAACTTGCCTGGTTCGAACGCTTCATCAAACACGCCGCCGGGTTGTTCGACAATGGCCATCCCGTGGTCCTAGCCGGCGATTACAACGTCGTCCCCACCGACGAAGACATCTACAACCCGCGCTCCTGGACCAAGGACGCGCTGCTGCAGCCCGAGAGCCGTGAATGCTACGAGCGGCTGTTGGCGCAGGGCTGGACTGACGCGTTGCGCGCCAAGTATCCGGACGCGCGCATCTATACGTTCTGGGACTACTTTCGCCAGCATTGGCAGAAGAACTCCGGCCTGCGCATCGATCACCTGCTACTCAGCGCCGATCTGGCGCCACGGCTGATCGATGCCGGGGTCGATCGCTGGGTGCGTGATCAGGAGCATGCCAGCGACCACGCGCCGACCTGGATCACGTTAAAAGGCGAGGCGAGCGGCAAGGCGGTGCAGGAAAAGCCAGCCAAACGCAGCAAAGCCAAGACAACCCAGTAAACTCACTGCGCCAGCGCTCAACGCGCCTGGCGCTTTCCGCTTCTGCTGGAGCTTGCCCGTCATGCGTCGCCCTAGTCGTGCGCCTATCTGGATAGCGGCCTTTGCCGTTCTGCTGCATCTGTTCGCGATGCCGCTGATGGCCGCGCATACGCAAGGCATGGACGGTACGGGCGGGCATTGCCCAATGGCCGAGGCCAGCCAGCCTCACACCGGACACGTCCAGCACGCCCACGTCGATGAATCTACGCCCAAGCCCAGTCATCACCAGGGGATGCCCTGCTGCTGCGCGGCGGGTTCGGCATCTCTCGCTGCGATTACGACCGGCTCGCCGGTGCTCCATCAACCTCATCTGGTACGGGTCGGCAGCCTGCGCGCAGCAACTGCGCCGCAGCTGTCGCCGCGTTACCGTTGGCCTGCACTGAATCCCCGCGCATCCCCGCTCGCCTGATCGATAACCCCTGATCTGACCGGTAGTCATCGGCGGTCGCGTATGCGTGCCGCCGCTGTTTGCTGGCCCTTGCTGCAGGCCTACGTCCCGGCCGGCAGCGCGAAAAATACGGTCCCGCCTTTGTAGGAGCGAGCTTGCTCGCGATCCTGATCCATTGCAGCGCCATTGATCGCCAGCAAGCTGGCTCCTACAGAGAAGCTGCAGCCATTTCGATCGAGTAAGTAGTCATGACTTCAAGTACCGCCGCCCATCCCGAGGCGTCACCCCTGGCTTCGCGCACGCAGCAACCGTTGCTGGCGCTGTTGATTCGTCTGCATCTCTACGTCGGGCTACTGGTCGGCCCTTTCATCTTCATCGCTGCGTTGAGCGGCCTGGTCTATGCGCTGACACCGCAACTGGAAGAAAGGCTGTACGCCGAGCAGCTGTTCGCCAATAGCACCGGCACACCACAGCCTCTGGCCCGACAGATCGAGGTGGCTCAGGCCCATGTCGGCGAAGCGGCGACGCTGTCGGCGGTGCGCCCGGCACCGGAATCGGGCACCACCACACGGGTGATGTTCACGTCTCCAGAGCTGGGCGAGTCTGAGAGTCGCGCGGTGTTCATCGACCCCGTGACTGCTGAAATCCGCGGTGACTTGCTTGTCTACGGCACCAGTGGCGTGCTGCCGTTGCGTACCTGGCTCGACCAGTTCCATCGCAGCCTGCTGCTCGGCGAACCGGGGAGGCTATACAGCGAGCTGGCGGCGTCCTGGCTGTGGGTGGCAGCGCTGGGCGGCTTTGCGTTGTGGATCATCAGGCGGCGGCGCGCCTCGGCTACGGTCCGCTCAAAAGGGTTGAGGCACTGGCACGCCACACTGGGGTTGTGCCTGTTGATCGGGCTGCTGTTCTTCTCCGCTACCGGTCTGACTTGGTCACGCTGGGCCGGCGGCAACATCGGTGTAGCGCGCGCGGCGCTGGGCATGTCGACGCCGAGCGTCTCCACCGCGCTGAACGGCGAAAAGGCTGCCCCGCCAGGCGAACACGACCATCACACGGGCATGGCGATGCCGGCTGCGCAAACCCGTGATCCACAGAGCTTCGATGCGGTGCTGAACGCCGCGCGAAATGCCGGAATCGATGCGGGCAAGCTCGAAATCGTGCCGGCCACTGAACCGAATCGCGCCTGGTCAGTGACGGAGATCGACCGTAGCTGGCCGACGCAGGTCGACGCCGTCGCCATTGATCCGCGTTCGCTGATGGTTACCGACCGCATTGATTTCGCCAGCTTTCCCATCGCCGCCAAGCTGACGCGTTGGGGTATCGACGCGCACATGGGCTCGCTGTTCGGCTTGGCGAACCAACTACTGCTCGCGGTCACCGCACTTGGCCTGGCGACGCTGGTGGCCTTCGGTTACCTGATGTGGTGGCGCCGTCGCGCGCCCGTGCGTCGGGTCGGGGTGCTGCAGGCGCTGCGTGCATTGCCGCCGCGCGCCCTGGGCACCACGGTGCTGGTGACGTTGGTGTTCGGCATCTGCCTGCCCGTGCTGGGCGTCAGCCTGTTGCTTTTTCTGGCTATCGAAGCGCTGCTCGATGGTCTGGCACGGTCGCGGCCAGAGCGATTACGTCAGCCCGGGTGAGCCGGAGCGGCGGGCTGCCAGCCGCCAAGCACCTGATAGGGGCGACCAGCACATAGCTGGTTCCCGATGGCTGCACGGCAGCCAGCTCGCTTCGGGGCGTGGCGGCGCTAGCCCTGCGGCGGCGCATAGCCGAGAAGGGCGCTCGGCAGAGCACCGAATGGATCATCGGCCAGCAGAGGCTTGGCGATGCCCGGGTGGCTCATTGCATTTCAGTTTCCGGCTGACTCACGAGCGCATCGTCGGCCATGTCGACGCCGGTATCCACGTGCGCTACTACCGACAGTCCGGGGCGCGGCCGGTCGATCAATGGCTGATCCGGGTCCAGGATGATGCGCACCGGCACCCGCTGGACCACCTTGGTGAAATTGCCGGTGGCGTTGTCCGAGCGCAGCACGCTGAATTCCGAACCGGTGGCGGGTGCCAGGCGCTGCATGCGACCGGTCAGGCGCGCGCTCTCCAGTGCATCGACTTCGATCTCGGCTGGCTGGCCGGGGCGCATGGCGAAGGTCTGGGTTTCCTTGTAGTTGGCGATGACCCACAGCTGATCCGGCACCAGATAGAGCAGTTGCGAACCGGCCGCGACGTACTGACCCTGACGCACCGTGACTTCACTCACGCGCCCGTCACGCGGCGCGGTGATGCGCGTGTTGTCCAGGTCGATCTGCGCCCGGTTGAGGTTCGCCTCGGCAATGTCCACCTGGGCCTGGAGGCCGCCTCGGGACACAGGGTCTGTTCGAGGTTTTCCAGATCGAAGCGGCGCGCGGCCAGTTCGGCACGGCGCTGCTCGACCACCTGGCGATACTGGCGATCATCGATCTGCACCAGCGGCTGGCCCTGGCGTACTTCCTCGAAGTCCTGCACCAGCACCTCGGTGACGTAGCCATTCACCTGCGGCACAAGCGCGGTGATTTGCCCACGCACGTAGGCGTTCTCGGTCACGGCGACATTCCCGCCAAACGGCCACAGCTGCCAGGCGTAAAGAATTGCCAGCACGACGATAAGCGCCGCCAGTGCCATGAGGATGACCGAGCGACGGCTCGGTTTGATGGTCTTCGGCGGGTCGTCCGGCGTCGGGCCGGCGTCCGTGGCGCCTGCGGCGGCTTGCGGTGGCTGGGCCGTCTGCAGGGTTTGTTTGTCTTCGGGTTGCCTGGTTTCACTCATGGAGATGAGGCGTTCCTGTTCTACCGCGCGATGCGCAGGGTGTGGAAAAGTGTCCCGCCGAACACACCGATGGAAAGCATGCCGATCAGCCGGAAGACATCATTGAAGGCCAGTACATTGGCCTCGCGGGTAACCACCTGGCTCAGCTGCGCCGCGCTCTGAGCCTGTCACAGCTGGGGGTCGCTCTGGCGTGACGCCAACGCCTGGCTCTGGATCTGCAGACGCTGCGCCACCCGCGGATCGCCGGGCACCACCTGCTCGCTGAGGTAGCTGGAATGTTAGTTTTCTCTCTTCGAACAATCATCTGCGTGAAATTATTGGTCGGCGCTCGTTCGCGAATGGACGGCGGGCGCGCTGCGCGACGCTAGTCGGTGATCGCGTTCAGGTTCGGTGCCGAAAGTGCTGGGCCAGGCTGACCTTGGGTAGCGCGGAGAACGCGTATTTCGGGGTTTTGGTTGCTCCCGGTTGGCTGCACGCAACGGGTTCAGTTACATCGTTGTGTGGTGAATGTGGCTTACAGGCGCAGATAATAATAATTCGCGTTTGACACTTATTATCATCAATACTAGCCTCTCGGACCAAGATCGTTGATCGGAGTGACGAGCCGTGCACGAAATGCCCTATGACTTCATCGCCATTGGCGCTGGGCCCTGCAATCTCGGACTGGCCTGCCTCACTGCGCCGTTGCGTGATGTGCGCAGCCTGTTTCTCGAACGCAAGGCGGCATTCAGCTGGCACCCGGGCATGCTGCTCGACGGCACCACGCTGCAGAACCCCTTTCTTGCCGATCTGGTCTCGATGGCCGATCCCACCAGCCCGTTCAGCTACCTCAACTACTGCAAATTGCAGGGTCGGCTATACAACTATTACATCCGCGAAAACTGGTATCTCGATCGTCAGGAGTTCGACCGTTATTGCCGCTGGGCTGCAGCACGGCTGGAAAACCTTCGCTGTGGCCATGAAGTGAGCAACATTGGTCACGACGCGGCGTCCGGTCTCTATCAGGTCGTTGGTCGGACCGCGGAAGGCGAGAGTTTTGCCTACCTGGCCCGCAAGCTGGTGATTGGAATTGGCGGTGTGCCGCGCTTTCCTGATGGCTGCGCCGGCCAGGATCTTTCACAATTGGTGCACAGCAGTCAGTACCTCGCCGAGCGCGCACGTCTGCAAGCCGGCCGCAGCATTACCGTGATCGGCAGTGGACAGAGCGGGGCGGAGGTTTATCACGACCTGTTGCAGGCTTCCAAGCAGCACGGCTATTCGCTCAACTGGGTGACCCGCGCGCCGCGCTTCTTTCAGATGGAGGACGCCAAGCTCACGCTCGAGCTGATCACACCCGAGTATGGCGACTACTTCTACGACCTTCATCCGACGGTTAAAGCCGAGGCGTTGGATGACCAGCGCAGTATCTACAACGGTATCAACCAGTCGTTGATCCAACGGCTCTATGCTCTGCTCGACGAGCGTCGCCACCGCAACGCGCCGGCAACCCGACTATTGAGCTGCATGGCTCTGGAGAGCTGCCGGCGCGCGCAGGACGGGCGCGGCTGGGAACTGGACTTTCGGCATGCGCCGCTGGCTCGCCGATATCGGCACCGGACCGACGCCGTGGTATTCGCCACCGGCTATCGCTATCAGGTGCCCCTGTTCGTCAACGGCATCCGCGACCGCATCCGCTGGGACCAGCATGGCCGGTATGCCCCGTCGCGTCGCTGGGCCGTCGATCACCAGAACTGTGAGATCTTCGTTCAGAACGTTGGCCTGCAGAGCCATGGCCTGACCAACCCTGACCTGGGCCTGGCGTGTCACCGCAACAGTCGGCTGCTAGCTGAACTGACCGGCCACGATTACTACCCGAGCGAGACGAGGACGGCTTTCCAGGACTTCGTACCAACCGAAGACAGCGGCTTTGTCGCGCTGGGGCGGGAGGTCGTCGGCTCGTGACCTTGCGTACCACCATTCTGATCATGTCCGCTTTTGGCGTGATCAGCGACTCGATCCTGATCGCCTTCTACCCGCAGTTCTTCGAGCTGCGCTACGGCCTGGCCAGCTCGGTGCACGTCGGCGCCTACATCGCTGCTATCTCGATTGCGGTGATGTGCATGCTGCCGGTCTGGGCGCGTGTGGCGCGGCGTGTTGAGACCATGCATTTGCTGGCCTACACGCAGCTGGCCGCGACCGCCTTCTGCCTGCTGGCGATCTGGGCGCCAACGGTCGAGGCGTACTGGCTGCTGACCATGCTGATGTTCATGACCAAGGCCAGTTACCTGCTGATGTTTCCCTACCTGATGCGTCTGGAGCCGGCCAACCGGCACAGCGTGACCATCGGCCTGTTGTCGGTGGTGATCCACATCGGCGCCATCTTCGGTGCGGCGGTCGGCGGGCTGGCGCTGCAGGAATTCGGCCCACGTTTCTGCGTGGCGCTGATGGCGGCGGGCGACCTCGCCCAGTTCGGCCTCTGCACCTACCTGATCCGCAGCGGGCGTGTGGTGCGAGTGCTCTCGGCCGATGAAGGCGAGCGCGCCGCGCCGGCCCCGCGGCGTACGCCCGAGGCGCTTTCGGCGCTCCTCAAACTGAGCCTGCTGATGTTCCTGTTCGACTTCAGCGCCTATCTGGTTCGGCCGTTCTTCACGGTCTACTGGGAAGCACGAACCGGCATTTCCGATCAGCTGCTCACTGGCGTCATCTTCGCCATTCCCGGCATCGTCGCGCTGTTCGCTCTCGCGCTGCGCCACCGCATGGCCAGCCAGCCGCGCTGGGCCGATCACACCTTGCTCAACCTCGTCATCGGCGCAGGGGGGCTGGCATTGCAGGCAAGCGAATCGCTGTGGCTGATCGTACTGGGCCGCTGCCTGTACGGCTGGGCGCTGTATCAGGTAATCGTCAAGCTTGAAGTCACGCTGTTCAAGGTCAGCACGCCAGCGTTCTATGCGCGGGATTTCGGCGTGACCAACTTCTTCCAGAATCTCGGCGTGTTGCTCTCCTCATTCAGTGCAGGCTATCTGGTCGACTGGGTCGGCGTACCCACCAGCTTTGTTATCGCCGCGGCTGGCATGCTGCTGACCGCCGTCATCGACCGCGGCTGGTTCGGTGTCGACAGTCGCCACCGTACATCTGCGGAGGTTTGCCATGCCTGAATTGATCAAGCCGGCAGACAACCGCGCCGCGCTGAACCCAGCTTTCGGCCTGCGCCCGCTGTGCCTGGATGAAGACGTGGCGACCATCCAGCCCTGGTACCAGATGGACTACGCGCATTTCTGGAACATGCAGAACATGAGCATCGAGGCAACCATCGATTTCTATCGAGATGCCGCGACGCACGGCCTGCAGGCCTACCTCGGCTATTACGACGACAGCCCTGCGTTCGTCCTCGAATGCTACGACCCGCGCCGCGACCTACTCGGCGACTGCTATCCGGTGCAGCCCGGCGACATCGGCATGCACTTTTTTGTCGGCCCATCGCAGCGGCCGATCCGTCATTACACCCGCGACGTGCTGCGCACCGTCATGGCCTTTCTCTTCGATGCGCTCGCTGCTCAGCGGGTGGTGGTCGAGCCGGACCTGCGCAACGAACGGGTGCATCGCCTCAACCGGCTGGTCGGCTTTGTCGACGCCGGCACCATGGCGCTGCCGGGCAAGACCGCCCGGCTGGCGTTCTGCTCGCCCCACGATTTCGCTCAATCACTGGAGGAACAGGCCCCATGACGACGTCCCCGAGTCTCGATCGCCCCGCATCGGCAGTCACGCATCTGCAACCCGAGGTGTGGCGCAAGGTGAACCGGCTGCTGGTGCGCAAAGCCATCGCGGAGTTCACTCACGAGCAGGTGTTCGCCCCAACGGCGCTGGGCGAGACGGGGCGTGCCGGTTGGCGTCGCTATGAGTTGGTGTCCGACACGCCGGGCTGTCGTTATCGGTTCGAGGCCCGGCGCATGGCGCTGCGGCACTGGCATGTGAACGTCGCGAGCATAGAGCGACTCGTCGATGAACAGGCGCAGCCGCTCGATGCGTTGACCTTCGTCATCGACTTCAAGCGCACGCTGGGCATCCCGGCGGACAAGCTGCCGGTGTACCTCGACGAGATCAGCAGCACCCTGTACGGTGCGGCCTACAAACATGGGCGCCAGGCTTTGAGCAGCGCCGAGCTGGCCGATGCCGACTATCAAACGCTCGAATCCGCGATGATTGAAGGTCACCCGGGCTTCGTCGCCAACAATGGCCGGCTGGGCTTCGATTCGCTCGACTACCACAGCTATGCACCCGAGACCGGCGGGCGTTTCGCCATCGTCTGGCTGGCCGTGCACCGCGACAAAGCGCATTTTGCTGCCGTGCCCGGGCTCGATCACGAAAACCTGCTGCGCCAGGAGCTGGGTAGTGAACGCCTCATCACCTTGCGTCGGCATTTGGCCGGCGAGGGCCTGGACCCGGCCGACTACCTGTTCATGCCGGCGCATCCCTGGCAGTGGTTTAACAAGCTGTCGATGATGTTCGCCGCCGACATCGCCGAGCGCCGCATCGTGCCGCTCGGGCTCAGCGGCGATCACTACTGCGCACAGCAGTCGGTGCGGACCTATTTCAATGTTTCCGAGCCCGAGCGCTGCTACGTGAAAACCTCGCTGTCGGTGCTCAATATGGGGTTCATGCGCGGCCTGTCGCCGTATTACATGGCTGGCACGCCGGCGATCAACGCCTACCTCGACGAACTGATCAGCGCCGATCCGGTGCTGCGCGACCACGGCTTCGGCATCCTGCGCGAGGTGGCGTCGGTCGGTTACCGCAACCGCTACTACGAGGCGGCGCTGGAAACCGACAGCCCCTACAAGAAGATGCTCTCGGCGCTCTGGCGGGAAAGCCCGATCCCGCGGCTACAACCCGGCGAGCGGCTGATGACCATGGCCGCGCTGCTGCACGTCGATCCGCAGGGCGTGCCCTTGCTGCCCGAGCTGATCGGTCGCTCCGGCCTTACGGCAAAGGCTTGGCTGAGGCGCTATCTCGACGCCTTCCTGATCCCGGTAGTGCACTGCTTCTACGCGCATCACCTGGTGTTCATGCCGCACGGCGAGAATCTGATTCTAGTGCTCGAAGGCCACGTGCCGACGCGGGTGTTCATGAAGGACATCGCCGAAGAGTCGGCCATCCTCGACAAGGACGCGCAGATGCCGGAAGGGCTCGAGCGTTTGGCGGTCGACGTGCCGGAGGATTTCAAGATTCTCGGCATCTTCATCGACATCTTCGACGGTGTGTTCCGTCACATGGCACCGCTGCTGGAGGAGAGCGGCACGCTTGAGGAAACGCAGTTCTGGCGCACCGTCGCCGAGTCGGTGCTGAACTACCAGCACGCGCACCCGGAGCTGGCGGAGCGGTTCGCGCGCTACGACTTTTTCGCGCCGACCTTCCTGCATTCGTGCCTTAACCGACTGCAGCTAAAGAACAACCTGCAGATGGTCGACCTGGCCAATCCGGCCGGCAGCCTGATCATGGCCGAGCCGCTGGACAACCCCGTGGCGCCATACGGCCCCGAGCGACAGCGGCAAGGTGCGAAAAGCGAGGCAGCGCTGCCGGTTTAGCCCCACGCAACTGGCCCCTGACGGGGCCCTTCGCCCACGGCAGCAATGCCGAGATCAGGGTTTCGCATGCCTGGAAAAAAAGGCAGCGAAGCGGAGCGGCGTGGTCGATCCGCGCCAAAGGAGCCTTGCATGTTCAACCCCAACCGGCTGGCCGGTGTGATCAGCAGACCCGCCAGGCACGAGCCGCAGCTGGCGATACGCGATTACTGCGATCCGGCTGTTTACGAGCGCGAACAGGCGCTGATTTTTCGCCGCAGCGCCCGTTATGTGGGCCATGAAAAGATGGTGCCGCAGCCCGGCGATTGGTACGCGCTACCGCAGGACGAGCACAGCCGCATTCTGGTACGCAACGAGCACGGCATCGAGCTGCTGTCCAACGTCTGCCGGCACCGTCAGGCGGTGATGCTTGGCGACCACGGCCCGGACAGCGACCCCTGCGCCATTCGCCGCGGCAACCTCGGCGCTAGCGGCGGCCGCATTCTCTGCCCGCTGCATGCATGGAGCTACGACAACCAGGGCCTGATCGTCGGTGCGCCGAAGTTTCCCGAGCGCCCCTGCCGCAATCTGCCGCGCTATCCGCTGTACAACGTCAGCGGTTTTCTGTTCGAAGGCGAGCGCGATCCGGCGCAGGACATCGGCGCCTTGTTCGACCGACCGGAGATGGACTTCTCCGAATACGAGCTTGACCACGTCGAGGTGCATCCGTGTCGGTGCAACTGGAAAACCTTCATCGAGATCTACAACGACGACTATCACATCGCGTCTTTCCACCCCGGTTTGCGCCGCTACGTGCAGAGCACCGGGCTGAGCTGGGAATACGGCGACTGGTACAGCCTGCAGCGCATCGCAGTCAGCCAGAACCTCGCCCGTGCCGGCACCGAGGCCTATCGCGCCTGGCACGAGGGGCTCATAGCCCATGGAGGCGGTCGGTCGCCCGAGTTCGGCGCCATCTGGGCCAGCTACTACCCGACTCACATGATCGAGGTATTTCCGTACGCACTAGTGCTCTCGACGGTATACCCGCAAGGGGTGCACGAGACGCTCAATGTCGTCGAGTTCTATTACCCGGCCGAGCTACGCCAGAACCACCGGGAACTGTGCCAGGCGCACCGCGCCGCCTACCTGGAAACCGCTCTCGAGGACGACGAAATCGCCGAGCGCACCGATGCCGGGCGTCGCGCGCTGTACCGCCGGGGCGAGGAGGACAGCGGGCCGTATCAGGTGCCGCTGGAGGAGGGCATGCAGCACTTTCACCAGTGGTATCACGGGGTCATGCAGCAGTACCCGGAATGAAATCACCCTTCACCTGCACAGGAACGGACTCCATGAGCTGACTCGACCTTTTTCCAGCAAGCACCGCAACCTCAACCGATAAGAAAGCAGACATCATGATCGAAGTGATCTCCAACCCGCTGCCGCGTGCCGGTATTCCCGTCTCGCGTCCGTCTACCCTTGCGCTGGCCTGCCGACTGGCACCCTTCGCGCTGCTGTTGGCCTCGCCGATAACCTTCGGCCAACAGGCAGTCGACCCGCTGAAACTGGACCCGATGGACGTGACCGCCGAGCGCGAAGCCGCGCCGAGCGTCACCGAACGAAGCGACTCCTACACCATTGGCTCGACCAGCACCGCGACGCGGCTTGGTCTCTCTCCGCGAGAAACCCCGCAAACGGCCGTAACCCTGACCCGCGAGCAGCTTGATGACTTCGGTCTAGACAGCGCTAATGACGCGCTGCAGGCGGCCGGCGTGAACGTGCAGCGGGTCGAGACCGACCGCACCTACTACTCTGTTCGTGGCTTCGACGTGTCGAACTTCCAGGTCGACGGCCTCGGTTTGCCGTTCAGCTCCGAAGAGCAGATGGGCGACATCGACACTTTCCTGTATGACCACATTGAAGTGCTCAAAGGGGCCAACGGCCTGACTGCTAATCCGGGCAACCCGGCGGCGACCGCCAACTTCGTGCGCAAACGCCCGACGCGCGACTTCCAGGCCGAGGCCTCGCTGAGCTATGGCTCCTGGGACACCGCGCGTGGTGAGCTGGACGTCTCCGGCCCGCTGGACGATGCAGGCCACATCCGCGGTCGCGTGCTCGCCGTGCAGCAGGACGGCGACTCCTACCTGGACCGCTATTCGCTGGAAAAGACGGTGTTCTCGGCGATGCTGGAAGCGGATCTGGGCGACCGCAACACGGTGTTGTTCGGCTACTCGGAACAGCGCAACCGGCCCAACGGCATCATGTGGGGCGCCTTGTCGGTGTACGACAGCGAGGGCAATCCGATCGACTACAGCCGCTCGAAGAGCTATTCGCCGGACTGGACCTACTGGGACAGTCAGGACAAGCAGGTCTTTACCGAACTCACGACGGCGTGGGGCGGCGGCTGGCAGTCGCGCGTATCGCTGAACTATCGCGAAATCAGCTCGGACGCCGAACAGTTCCTCGCTTACGGCATACCGGATGCCAGCACCGGGCTGGGGCTGTCCACCTACGCATCGAAATACGACCGCATCGAGCGGCAGCTGGTGGGCGATGCCTACCTCAAGGGCCCGTTCGAGCTGTTCGGTCGCACCCACGAAGCGGTGATCGGTGCGAACTGGTCACGCTCGACATCGCGCTGGTCATCCTATGACGATGCCATCGGCGTTCCCCTGCCGGCCGGTTTCGACGGCGACTACCCGCGGCCGGGTTTCGACAACGGCTTGACCAGCGGCGCGGACTACACCACCTATCGGCGTAGCGTTTACAGCGCGGGGCACTTCAGCGTGACCGACCGCCTCAAGCTGATCCTCGGCGCCAATCACACCTGGCTGGACAGCAGCGGCTATCAGATCGGCGACGAGCACAGCTACGCCGAATCCAAGACCACGCCTTATGTCGGGGCCACCTACGATTTCGGCGAGCACTACTCGGCCTATGCCAGCTACACCAAGATCTTCAGCCCACAGCACCTGCTGGGTGCCGACCTGACGCTGGTCGATCCCATCGAGGGCGACAGCGTCGAAGGTGGGCTCAAGGGTGAATGGTTCGGCGGCCGGCTGAATGCCAGCGCCGGGATGTTTCGTACCGAGCAGGAGAACACGCCGGAATATGGCGGCTTCGACGCCGGCGCCGGGGTGTCCTACTACAACGCCGTCGACGCCATCTCCAAGGGCTACGAGCTGACCGTCGCCGGCCAGATCACCGATAACTGGGAGGCCAGCGCCGGATTGACCCATCTGTTTCCCCTGGAAGACAAGGAAGGCCGCACGGTGCGGACTTATGTGCCGCGCAACTATCTGTATCTCGGTACCACCTACAAGGTGCCTCAGGTGCAGGGGCTCAAGGTCGGCGGCAGTATGGTCTGGCAGGACGATATCTCCCGCGAGCAAGGCGCCACGGCCAGCGGCGAGACCATCGTCACGCGTCAGGATGACTACGCGGTGGTCAATGCGATGGCCAGCTACGACATTGACGAGCATTTCAACGTCGCGCTCAACGTCAACAACCTGTTCGACGAGAAATACCTGACCAGCCTCTACTGGGAGCAGACCTACTACGCGGCGCCGCGCAACGCGACCGTCACGCTGAGTTGGGCGTACTAGGACCCGGAAGCACAAAGCAAGCGCGCCGGGGTTTGCTCCGGCGCGTCGCTATGGGGTTTGACCGGCCTGGCCGCCGGCCGCCTGAATGGCGGTCGGCGGAATCGTCAGCAACGCTTCGGTAATGGCTTCGGCTAGAAATTGCACGCAGAACACGCCGCCGTGGGTCCAGGCGGGGCGCATGCCGGCGAAGCGCCCGGCCCTGACGAAAGGCATGCCCTGCCACAGACGACTGCGGAACAGCCGCTCGCCGGCCGCGAAAGGCTCGATGTGCAGCACGACACCTTCATCTATTTCGCTGAGCACCGTTACCGGCAGTTGCAGGTTGCCCCAACGGCTGACTGGCGTGGCGTAGGCGCTGTCCAATCCGAGCAGGCTTAGGGCATGCGCGGGCATCGAATTCGGTCCGTACACCAGCACGGCGGTGGGTGTGGAAAAGCGCACCACGGAGACAGCCGGTAGGGTCTCGCCGAAATGGGCGTGCAGCTGTTGGCGCAATGCATTCAACCGTGCATCCATGGCAGCCAGCGTCTCTCTGGCTCGATCGAGCCGGCCGATGCGCTTGGCCAGCGCCAGGTAGTTCTCGCGTTGCATCAGGTAATTGTCGCGCGCCTGGGTGAAGTCACCGTAGGCGACCACCGGTGCGATGCGCTCGAGCTTGTCGCGCAAGTCTTCGATCAGCGGGGTGATCACAATCAGGTCGAGGTCGAGCTGGGCTAACAGTTCCAGGTTGGGTTCGGTGCGCGTACCGACCGGGGTCACTGATTCAGGTAGCGTAGGCCGTACGACCCAGGCGCGGTAGTCATCGGCGTCGGCCACCGCCACCGGCTCGATGCCCAGCATCAACAAGTGCTCCACCGGCTCCCAACTCAGCGCGGCAACGCGCGGCGCTTCACTGGCATGCGACCGGCTGCCGATCAGCAGCAACAGGCCGAACAGCGCGACGAGGCGCGGCAAGCGCTTCATTTGCCGCGCTGCCGGATCAGCAGGTAGAGGAAATACAGCCCGCAGAGAATGGACGCCACCAGCCCGACCGGCACTTCCAGGGGGAACAGCAGCGAGCGACCGATCCAGTCGGACACCAGCATCAGCCAACCGCCCAGCAGCGCGGCGAGCAGCAGTTGCGGCAATGCCCGACGCGCGCCGAGCAGCGCGGCCATGTGCGGCGCCAACAGCCCGAGAAAGGCGACCGGCCCGAGCAGGCTGGTCACAACCGCGCACAGCAGCGATACCAGCAAAAGTAGCGCCAGCCGCGCGCGCGGCACATCGAGCCCTCGGCTGAGCGCCACGCCGCTGCCAATCGAAATAAGCGTCAGCGCACGGTGCAAGGTCAGGCTGATCGCTACCAGCACGGCGACGCCGCCGCTCAGTGCAATCGCCTCGCGCGCTTCGACTCGATAGGTGGAACCGGCCAGCCAGCCGAGCAACGCCAGCGCGTCGGCCGGGCCGCGCGTCAGGCCGACCTGCAGGGCGGTGTTGAGCAGCGCGGCGAGTGAAACCCCGACCAGCACCATGATGCCGGGCGAGTAGTGATGCCGGTGACCAAACAGCAATAACAGGCCGAGCACCACAAGGCTGCCGGCAAAGGCGGCGATCGGGGCGATCAGTTGCATCGACCCGGCCCCGAACAGCATCACTGCAAGCACCACGGCAAGGGTCGCGCCCGCCGTCAGCCCGAGAATGTCGGGGCTGGCCAAGGGGTTGCGCAGCAGACGTTGCAGCATCGTCCCGGCCACGGCCAATCCGCAGCCAGCCGCGATCGCCGCCAGAAGCCGAGGCCAGCGCAGCGACCAGAGCGCCTCCGTCGGCCAGCCAAAGGTCCAGCCGGATGGCCCGCGTGCGATTAGCAATGTGACGAGTGCTGCCGCGCCCCCGGCCAGCAGCAGGCGGACCAGCCTGCGCGCGTTCAATAGGCCTGCACCGGACGGTACCGCCAGGCTTTGCCGATCCTCAGCCGCCAATTGTCTGCGCGACAGCCAGAGCAGGGCCGGAGCGCCGATCAGTGCAGCGGTCGCGCCGCTGGGGATCAGTTCGGAGAACCAGCGATTCAATGCCAGCGTCAGGGTGTCCGTACCGAGCAGCAGCAAGGCGCCGAGTAGCGCACTGTAGAGCAGCTCGTCTCGTGCGGAGCGAGCGCCGAACAAGCGCGCCAGATTCGGTGTGATCAAGCCGATGAAGCCGATCAGACCGACGGCGGTGATGGCTGCCGAGGTAAGCCACAGGCTGGCCAGAAACAAGGCCAGCATCACGGGCCAGAGCGACAGGCCACGCGCGCTGGCACCCGTGGCGCCCAACTGCAGCAGCGTCAACGGGCGCGGGGCCAGCGCAATCACCAGCAACCCGATCAGCAGTTTAGGCCATAGCCACTGAACCCAGTGCCAGTCGATCTGCCCGAGGTCGCCGGCGCCCCAGATGAACAGCCCGCGGCTCTGCTGGTTGTGCAGCAGCAGAATCGCCGTGGCGATGGCGCCGAGCAGCAGGTTGAGCGCCATGCCGGCCAGAATCACCGGCAGTCCCGCTGCGCCCTGACGACCCGCGATCAGCAGTGCCAGCCCCACCGCGGCGAGTGCGCCGCCGAGCGCCGCCCAGTGCCCGTGGGTAGCCGCCAATGTCGGCGAAAGCAGGGCCGTGGCGGTCAAACCGAGCCAGGCGCCGGAGGCTGCACCCAGGGTCATGGGCGAGGCGAGGCGATTCTGCGTCAATTGTTGCAGTACGCTGCCGGACAGCCCGAGGGCAGCGCCGACCAGCAAGGCCATGGTCAAACGCGGCAGCACGGACAGGCCGAACTCCAGCGCATCGAGGCTGCCGGCCGCCGGTGGCTGAAGTGACCAATGCGCGGGCGTCCAGTGCGTCATGCCCAGGTTCAGGTGCAGCACGGCGAGTATGGCCAAGCCGATGAGCGTGATGAGGTAACGCGCCGAAATCCCGGCAGGCGGGGCTGGTGCCGTATCGGTCATCAGCGCCTGCATTAGCTCACCACGGCGATCCGGCGCGCCTGGCCCGGCTGGTCGATCAGGTGAATCCCAACGTCGTAGAGCGCGCTGAGGCGGTCGGCAGACAACAGCTGCTCGGGTGTCCCGTCGAAAAACAAACGCCCGCGCTTGAGCGCAACGATTCGATCAGCGAAGCGCGCGGCCAGGTTGACGTCGTGCAGAATCGCCACGATGGCCCTTCCGGTCTCACGGTTAAGTGTTTGCAACAAGGTCATCAACTGATACTGGTGCGCCAGGTCGAGCGCCGAGGTGGGCTCGTCCAGCAGCAGTAACGGTGCTTGCTGGGCCAGCAGCATGGCGATCCAGGCGCGCTGGCGTTCGCCGCCGGACAGGCTGTCGGCCAGATGTTCGGCGTAGTCAGCGATGTCGGTTTGCGCCAGGGCACGGTCGATGGCCTGTTCATCCTCGGCTTGCCAGGGTGCCAGCAGGCCTCGCCAGGGGAAGCGACCGAGGCGAACCAGCTCGCGCACATTGAGCCCGGCGACGTCGGGCAAGTGCTGCGGCAGAAAGGCAACTTTGCGGGCGAAGGCGCGTTGGCGATAACGGGACAGCGGCTGGCCGTCGAGCTCGATGCGCCCGCGATCCGGCGGGAACTGCCGAGCAATCAGGTTCATCAGGGTGGATTTGCCCGAGCCGTTGTGCCCGAGAATGACGGTAAAGCTACCGGCGTCGAGCGCGAGTCTGTCGAACATCAGCACGGTGCGACCGTCGCGGCTCACCTCGATGTCTTCGAGGCTCAGCATGACGCGGCCTCGCGCAAGCGTTTCAGGCGCTCGTCACGGGCAAGTTTCGGACAGCTGGCGCACAGCTCGCCATCGGCCCGGCGAAAATGCTGACAACAGACCTTTCGCCCCATCGCGAGGCAGTGCCGACCATCGTCCAGCTCAAGCGGGACCAGCGCGCTACCGCCAGGCAGCGCCAGGGCGTCGAGCCAGTGCCGTTCGGCTTCCAGTAATACGTCATCAGTGACAGGTTCATGCCGTTGCGCCAGCAATAGCGCGGCGCGCACGCAGTCGGCAACCAGCAGTCGCGCCATTTTCGGGTAGATGACGGCGACTGCATTGAATTCATCCAGCTGCGTTTCGACGAAGTCCTGAAGCTGATCGCTGGCGCAGGCGATCAGGGCACGCAGATCGCCTCCGTACGGACAGTGCGGCGGCAGACGAAAGCCGTGTACCGAACCTGCTATGACCGACTGCCCCATGTGGGCTAGGCATGGCGCGCGGCCGCCGAGATGGACCGCCAGAAGACTGAAATAGATGGGCTGCCAGATGAGCAGCGACCAGCTACGCGCGGACCAGTAGTGTGGGCCCGCTTCCGGATGCGACTGCTCCCAATATCGGTGCAGAGCGCAAACGCGCGCTGCGTTGTCGGGGCTGCCGCAGATCAGCTGGTGATCCTGCGCAGCTCCGATTTCGCCGTTCAGGCCAGGCAATGCCCGGGCTGCGACGTGCAACAGTCGTAGAAGATCATGGTAATCCGGGGACATAGAACGAGCCGGTCCACTTTTCAGATGCGACCAGTGTACGGCTGTTATTGAGAACTATTCAAATCTGGCGCCGGTCTCGTTGCTCTTGAGTTCTGCAAGGAGGGCGGTGCGGGCAGGATTTGGATTGTCGCCAGTTTTAAGCGCACCTCAGCTAGCAGCCATCGGGCTGGCAACCTGAACCTTTATCGAAACGGCACAGTCGACTTAACAGGTTGGCCGTGTTTGTTCCGGCCGTTCTTAAGCGCTCAGGAGGACTGTTCAATGGATACCAAAGACACGATTTCCGTACTCAACGATCTCATCGAAACCAGCAAAGACGGTGAGAAAGGCTTCCGCGAATGCGCTGAGGATCTCAATAATCCGCAGCTGAAAACCACCATGAGTCAGCGTGCCCAGGATTGCGCCACCGCAGCCGCCGAGCTGCAGCAGTTGGTCCGCACCCTCGGTGGCGACCCGGAAACCACCACCAGCACCGCTGGCGACATGCACCGCCGCTGGGTGGACCTGAAGTCCATGGTCACCGGCAAGGACGACGAAGCCATCCTCAACGAGTGCGAGCGTGGCGAAGACGTTGCCCTCAAGAGCTACCGCAAAGCGCTCGAGAAAGACCTGCCGATGGACGTGCGTTCGGTGGTCGAGCGTCAAATGCAGGGCGTGCAGCGCAACTATGACCAAGTCAAGGCACTGCGCGACGCCGAGCGCGCCCGTAGCTGACCGATTCGTGTATCGAAAAGCGCCGGCCCTTGTGCCGGCGTTTTTGTGTCAAGGCTAGAAACCCCGCTGCGTCAGTCACAAACGGGCTCCGCCGTTCTGGTGAACGGCTCGTACTGGTAGAGCTGTTCGGCTGACATGGGGCGGCTGAAGTGATAGCCCTGAGCGATATCGCAGCCGGCCAGCTTCAAGTAAACCAGCTGATCGCGCGTTTCCACGCCCTCGGCCACGACAGTCAGACCCAGGCGCTTTGCCAGGGTGATGGTGGAAGAAACGATGGGGTTGTCGTCGTAGCTATTGGAAAGTGGGGCGATCAAGGCACGGTCGATCTTCAGCGTGCTGAGCGGCATCGAATGCAGGTGCGCGAAACCTGCATAGCCTTTTCCGAAGTCATCGAGGCTTATGTTCAGCCCCGCCACACGCAGCCGTTCGAGATGCTCGACGGCCATCCCTTCATCATCGAGTACGACTGTTTCGGTGATCTCCAGCTCGAATTGCCAGGCTTCGACGCCGCGCTGTGCCAGTTCGCTGAGCAAACGTTCGCTGAAATCGGCTTGACGCAGCTGTATGGCCGAGACGTTGACCGCAAGTCGCGAGGAGCGGCCTTGAGCCCGCCAACCTTTCAGTTCCTCCAGCGCGAGACGTATCACTTCCCAGCCGAGCGCGACGATGAACCCACTGCGCTCTGCCAGCGAGATGAAGCGATCCGGGTAGAGCAGGCCGAACTGTGGGTGCTCCCAGCGCACCAGCGCTTCATAGCCGGTGACCTGCATCGAATCGAGCTGGATTTGCGGCTGGTAGTGCAGGATGAATTGCCGCTCGCTCAAGGCAGCAACCAGCGACTGCTCCAGCGAGAATTCATTGATATCCGTGAGGTTCAGGGAGGGGTCGAAGAACCGATACTGGCCGCGACCGGACTGCTTGGCCGAGTACATCGCCGCGTCAGCGCAGCGGATCAAACCGTCGACCTCCTGACCATCACGGGGACAGATGCTGACACCGATGCTCGGGCTGGTGTTGACCTCGTGTTCATCGAGCGCATAGACGGCGGTGAGCTTGTTCACCAGATCGCGCACCCAGCTATCGATCTGCTCCTCGCTGCGGTCGCCCGCGAGCAACACCACGAACTCATCACCGCCGAAGCGCGCCGCCTGATCGCCGGGTTCCAGCGCGCGGCTTATCCGTCCCGCCACGGCCTGTAGAAGCAGATCCCCGACCTTGTGCCCCAGCGAATCGTTGATCGATTTGAAGCGGTCCATGTCGATGAACAGTATCGCCATCAAACGCCGCAGGCTGCGCTGCCGGGCCAGGGTTTCGGCGCAGATATCCATGAACTGCCGGCGGTTATGCAGGCCACTCAGATGATCGGTCGCGGCCGCATGGCTGCTGCGCCGATGCTCGTCTTCCAGCCGGCTGATCCGCTCCTGGTTGTTTCGATACGCCTGCTCCAGCACGCAAAAAGCCTCGTGGCGTTTGTGCAGCAGCCGCATCATCCAGACCATTGCTCCGAGGATGGCCAGCGTCATACCCAAGTTCATCCATCGCTGGCGGCTGAACCTGTGCTGTTGCGCATCGAGGATTTCATCGAACTGCTGGCTGACCACCGCCTCCCTTCGAGACGTCTGTTCGTTGTGCCAATGTTGCCCCCATATGAATGCCTGCGTGGCTATACAGATCCATAGCAGCAGCACCTGCGGAAACTTGGGGGAGGACAGGAACCGTCGAATCACGACAGGGCACTCAATAATGCAGTGATGGCAAAATATCATCACCGTGTTTCATGCCGATGACAGCGGCGGTGGCGGCCTGCCGCTATTGCTTCGCATGCAAGTCGCTGGCACACGGGTCGTCTGCAAACAAGATTCGTCTCGCTCAGGCAACAGCAAACGAGCTGCTAAGCTGTTTCATCCGTTTCCGGAGCCTGTTGCCCATGACCTCCTTCATTTCCCCATCGAGTGACGAGAGCAGCGCACAGCGCGCCGAGCTGGCGCGGCTGGTCGAAGGCGCGGTCAGCGGCGACGGCATGCACCCGACCGCCATCGAGCCGCTGCATCTGATCCGCTGCGCAACGCCTGGCGAGATGACCTACGGCCTGCACAAGCCGGCGTTGTGCGTCATCGTTCAGGGCGGCAAGGAAGTGCGCCTGGCTGACGAGCTGTATCGCTACGATCCGCTGCATTATCTGGTGGTCTCGGTGACGCTGCCTGTCGCCGGCTGTGTGATCCGGGCATCCAGCGACGAGCCTTATATCTGCATTCGGCTGGACATCGATCCGACGCTGATTGCCGGGCTGGTCACAGACGTCAGCCCCGAGCCGACACCCGAACAGGTTGCGGGGCGTGGCCTCTATCTGGACCGTATCGATGCGCCTCTGCTGGATGCCACGCTGAGGCTGGTGCGCCTGCTGAGCAATCCGAAGGACATTCCGGTCCTGGCGCCGTTGGCGTTGCGCGAGATTTTCTACCGACTGCTTTGCGGGCCGCAGGGCCATCATCTGCAGGCGGTGGCGCTGCAGGGAAGTCAGTCGCACCGGGTCAACGATGCCATCGAGTGGCTCAACCGCAACTACGTCGAGCCGCTGCGCATCGAGGAGCTGGCGCGCCGGGTCAATCTCAGCAGTTCCAGCCTGCATCACCGTTTCAAGGCGCTGACCGCCATGAGTCCATTGCAGTACCAGAAGCAGCTTCGCCTGCAGGAAGCCCGCCGGTTGTTGGTGGCCGAAGGGCTGGACGTATCGGCGGCGGGTTACCGGGTGGGCTATGAAAGCCCCTCGCAATTCAGCCGTGAATACAGCCGCTTGTTCGGCGCCTCCCCGGTCAAGGACCTGGCCCGCCTGCGCAGCATCGCCTGATCTCAGCGTGCCGAGTCGTGCCCTTTGCTGGGCTTGATCTCGAAGGCAATGGACCAGTTGTAGAGCGGGTAGGGCTTGCCGACCAGCGCCTCAATGTTTGCCTCTTCCGGCATGCCTTCGTCGGGCAGGTATTCATAGTTGGCGTCCGCTACGGTCGGGTCGCTGTCATGCAATTCACCGGCGCCGCCTGTTGCCTGGCTGGCGTAGCGGATGGTCGGGATGCCCACCAGATCGCGACCGACGACTAGGCGCAACACGGTATCGGCGGCGGCTTCGATGTTTTCCACCGGCACCTTGCCCTTGTCATCAGTGATGACGAAGCCGTAGTTCTCGATCATTTGCGCCTTGTGCCCAATATAGGGCTCGCTGAAGGCCAGCGGGGGGTGCGGGACGTGGAAGTCCATCAGGATTTCCCGGCCTTCGACCGTCGCGTTCAGCGGTGACAGTGGCTGCCAGCCACGCTGCTCGACCACCACCTGATGGAACACCTTGCCGAGCATCTGGCCGAACCAGCGATAGCCATTGGCGGATAGATGCGTGCCTTTGTCGACGTAGGGATAGACCGGGCCGGCGAGGTACCAGTTGGGCTCTTCCTGCGCCAGTTCCCACTGCGCAAGGCCGACGTCCAGGCTGCCATCGACGACCGATGTCTTGGCATCGGTCTGGTAGCTGATGAACGCGGGCATCCGCTTCTGGTCGATGGCCTTGGCGGTGTCTTCGTACAGGTCGTTGCGCAACTGACGGAGCATCTTCTTGTAGGTGGCCTTGTCGTTGATGCCGCCCTGGACCTCGGCGTAGTCGTATTCGCCCTGTAACCAGAACAGCGCGCTGAAGCTGTAGCTGGCACCCTCGGCCAGCGCGACCTGCCGCGCCTGATCCATAGCCTGGAGCACACGCCTGTACTCGTGGGTACCGCCGACCTTGGACAGCTGTGCGATGGAGCGGCCCGAGGTGGCGGCGTTGCTGGCGACGAGCAGATGCTCGGGGTCGGCTTTGATGCCTTTGCTCTCCAGGTAGAGCCGTCGGGCCATGTTCAATGCGCCGACTTCCACCGATTCGCCTTCTTCCTGCGCCTGTTTTTCCAGCTGCGCGACGGCCTCGGCATCGAGCAGAACCTTCGGGTCTCGTTTGAGCTGCACCACTGCCTGGAGCGGCTTGAACGCGACGCCGCCGACCGGGACGAAGCGATCACCGCTGAAGGTCGCCGAGCGCGTCGCGTCGCCCAGCATCAGGTTGTCGTAGCCCGGCTGCTTCGACAGCGCGGGCCAGCCCTCAGCGGCCGAGGCCAGCGACTGGCCGAAGGTGATGACATGGTTGTACTTGGCCTCGAGCGATGGCGGCTGGCTTTTGGGCTGTTCGATTGTCTGTTGGCTCCAGCGCTTGTTCTGCGCGTCGCGCGCCGCGATAGCCTGGTTATCGGCATGCGCGAAGGGTGCGGCGACTGCTAACAGCAGGCTGGTAATGGCGGCGTGAGCAAGCGGGGCTCGAACGGGCCAAAAGGCTTTGCGGAACGGGTTGGAAGCAGGTGGCATCGATCGGTTCCTTGTGATTGAAGCGCAAACGAGCGCGATGCGAGGGAGACGGGTGGATGCGGCGTACCGCACGCGTGGGACTGGCGTTTCGACGACCTGAAAGGCGCTTAGTTCTGGTGGGCTGCTCGACGAGTGCGAGCAGTTAGGATGATGCGTGTCACCAGCTCACTGCCGGTGTATAGAGCTGAAGATGAAAACCGGACATGCGTTGACGCTAACCTGCTCGCTAGAGACCGCCACAGCGTTTCGCGGGCAAGCTCGCTCCTGCATCAGCGATGCTGCCGTTGACCGGGAAACGGCGTTCACCAACACCAAACTTGAACGATCAGGCCTCGATGGCTTCGACTGCGTTCTTCAGCGCTGCAGCCAGCTCTTCCAGCCGATAGGGCTTGGCCAACACCTGGACGCCTTCGGCTTCAGCCGACTGCTTGATTGCTTCGGCGTAGCCACTGGTGAGCAGGACCGGCACGCCGAACTGGCTCGCGCGGATCTCGCGGGCCAGGTCAAGGCCGTTCATGCCACCGGGCATCATCACATCGGAGAACACGACGTCGACCCCGCGCCCATCGGCAAGGGCACTTAGCGCTGCCGCGGCGCTGGTGGCGTAGGTCACTGCATAGCCGAGGTGTTCGAGCATTTCGCCGACCAACGCAGAGACCTCACCGTCATCATCGACCAGCAGTACGTTACCGGCCGAACGCCGCGCGGGTTCGTCCACCGTTGGCTGCTCCTTGAGCGGGCTCGGCAGGTTCATCGAGCGCGGCAGCAGCATCACCACGCTGGTGCCCTGTTCGCATTCGGTGTCGATCCACACCGTGCCGCCTGACTGCCGCGCAAAGCCGTATACCTGCGCGAGGCCGAGGCCCGATCCTTTGCCGATTTCCTTGGTGGTAAAGAAAGGGTCGAAGACCCGGTTGCGAACATCCGCCGGGATGCCAGCACCCGTATCGATAACTGCCAGCCGCACAAAATCGCCCCGATGACCAAGCACCTGCGCGTCGGGTGCATTGCTGGCCTGCAGGAGGATCGAGCCACCCTCAGGCATTGCATCGCGCGCATTGACCGCGAGGTTGAGGATGACCAGCTCAAGCTCGCCTGGATCCACTTCCACGGGCCATAGATCGGGCGCGAATTCTTCCTTGACGTGCACGTCACCACGCAGGCTACGGTCGAGCAGTTCGCGCATCTGGCTGATCCGCTGAGCCAGGTCAACGGCTTCGGGCGCCAGCGATTGCCGGCGGGAAAACGCGAGCAACTGCCGGGTCAGTGCAGAGCCGCGTTGGGCTGCCTGGCGCATGCCGTCCATCAGTCGCTTGCGACGGTCCGGATCGGCGCGACGGTCGAGCATGTCGAGCCCACCGGAGATCACCATCAGCAGGTTATTGAAATCGTGAGCGATGCCGCCGGTAAGCTGGCCGATGGCTTCGATCTTTTGCGTCTGCCGCAGGGTTTCCTCGATGTGCGCGCGCTCGGCCATCTGCGAGCGCAACTCAAGGTTGGTGCGTTCCAGTTCGCTGGTGCGTTCGACCACCAGTGCTTCCAGTTCCTGCGAGGCCCGCTCGCGGGCCTCAATCAAGGCGCGCACTTCGTACTGGCGCAGGCGACTGCGCACGGCGGCCTGCACAGCACTGGTCAGGGTGATGCTCTGCACCGGACGTTCCAGCAGCGAGACATTGCGCAGCGCCGCCACCATCCGCTGTCTCCAGGCGGCAACCGCCGGCTGCTGGTGCTTGCTGGTAAGAACTACGAATGGAAAATCCGACCAGGCCGGTTGCTGATCGACCCAGCCGGACAATGCCTGCAGGTCATGGCCGAACAGGCCTTCTTCGGCGATGAACACTGCCTCAGCATCAGTTTCGGCGCGTTGCAGCACCTCATCGACGCCGTGACAGACTGTTGCATCCATGCCGCTGCGGCGAAGCAGCTCGGCTGTGGCCGGGCCATCCCGGCCGATGGGGGCATAGACGGCGATCCGCGGATGCTCTGCTTTAGTGGGCGTTGTCATGCTCGTCTGTCAGTAGCTGAGTCGCATCACCGGTGTATTCCGGCGTGCCCGATAGAATCCCGCTGAAGTGACTCAGCGGTGGCCCAACCTGCACACCGGTGGTGCTGAGGCGGTATTCGCGAACGGTGTTTTCGTGGCGCCCGCTGCGCTTTTTGACCACGGACAAGGCCCTGCGAACGATGCCGGCGTGCTCGAAGTAGCGCAGCATGATAACCGCATCGCTGAGGTAGCTGATATCGATGGGCGTATCCATCGGGCCCACCAGCCCGTGCTGGGCCAGCACCATGATGCTGATTACGCCTTTCTGTCCCAGGTAGCTCAGTAGCTCGTGCATCTGCAGGATCAGGAAACGGCCGTCCGGCATCGCGTGCAGGTAGCCGTTGAGGCTGTCCAGAATCACCAGCCGTGAGCCTTGTTCTTCCACACCGCGCCTTACGGCTGCGGTGAATTCGCCGGGCGATAGCTCGGCCGGATCGACCTGTTGCAGATGCAGGAGGCCCTGTTCGATCCAGGGTTCCATGTCGAGACCCAACGAGCGTCCACGTGCCATTAAGGTGCCGATATTTTCGTCGAAGATGAAAAAGGATACCTGCTCACCGCGCTTGCACGCTGCGACCGCGAAACTCAACGCCAAAGAAGACTTGCCGACGCCCGCCGCACCGACGAACAACGCATTGGTGCCACGCTCCAGGCCACCGCCGAGCATGATGTCCAGTGCGGGATTGCCCGAAGAGGCCACGTCGCCGATGTAGCGCGACTGATGCTCTGCAGCGATCAGCCGAGGGAAGATCTGCAACCCGCCCTTGCGTATGACGAAGTCGTGATAGCCGCCGCGGAATTGGATGCCGCGCATCTTCACCACACGCAGACGCCGCCGCTCCGCGCCATAGTCGATGGCCAGCTGTTCCAGCATGACCACACCGTGGGAGATCGAATGCAGCTGCAGGTCGCCCACTTCCGAGGTCTGGTCATCCAGCAGAATCACGGTGCAACGGCGCGTAGTGAAGAAGTGCTTGAGCGCCAATACCTGGCGCCGATAGCGCAGCGGGCTCTGCGCCAGCAGGCGCATTTCCGACAGGCTGTCGAAGATCACTCGGGTCGGGTTGGTTTGTCTCACGCGGTCGAAGACTTGTTGAGTGGTTTCGCTCAGTTCCATCTCTGCCGGATGCAAGACGGTCAGTTCGAGCTCGGGGTCGAGGCTGGCCTCGGGGGTTACCAGCTCGAACACGTCGATGCCTTCGAGCGACCAGCCGTGACGCTTGGCGACCAGTTCCAGCTCTAGCTTGGTCTCAGACAGGGTGACGTAGAGTACGCGCTCACCCTGACGAACGCCTTCAAGCAGGAACTGCATGGCGATGGTGGTTTTGCCGGCACCCGGGCTGCCTTCATAAAGGTACATGCGATTGGCGTCGAGGCCGCCGCCGAGGATATCGTCCAGGCCTTCGCTGCCAGTGGAAATACGTGGGAGTTCGTCGTTCGGGTTGAAGGAAGGATCACTTGAATCGGTCATTCCGTACTCCTTACGCAGGCTTCTATTGCAAAGGAAGCCGCGTTGGTTGTTCCTGCCGGCCGAGTCCCTGAATCCAGGCAAGACCATGCGGAACACGCCCGTAAAATGCCTGCTAGGCGGTCGGGCAAAAACCCTCTCGAACGATCGTCAGAGGCGTGCCGAGCGAGCTTATTACAGGTGTTCGGCAGACGATAGCCGAGGGGCGCAGTCAGCTAATCCGACTCGTTTTTCCGCGGCCCGTTCCGTTTTTCAGGCAATTTGCCAGGTGACCCAGACGGTCTTGTCACGCATGTAATGTCCGGCCACACCACGCCGGCCGGCGCTTTGCTCGTTGCGCTGAAGCCTGCCGACCAGGATGACCCAACCGGCCGCAATCTGTGGCCCGGTGGAGCCAAGGTCGGCGACACGACTGTCCTGGTCCGCTGGTACAGATCAGGCGCCAATAACGGATGCTCAATGCGTTGCGCAGGCGGATCGAAAGCCGAGCGATTAATCTTCCTGGTCAAGCGTTATCCGTCGCATTGATTCGCCTAGGGCCTCACGTCCCCGCTCGATCAGAATCGTCGAAGCGCTACGGATATCCTCCGGATCCTTGTTCTGGCTCAGCTTGAACTTGCCAGTGAGCCGGGTGATTTCGATCTCTATACCGACGATAGCCTGCATCATCGATGCGATGTATTGCGCGGGTGCATCAGTCATTTTCCACTGCTTGGGCTCGGACGCTTCATGCGTGCGGGTAAGCCTCGCGACCAGCCCCCTTACATAGCGCTCATCATCGCGAACCATGATGCGGCCATGTGCATGTACCACCTTGTAGTTCCATGTAGGTACCTGCTTGTGGTGTTCCTGTTTGCTCGGGTACCAGTTAGGCGAGATATAGGATTCCTCTCCTCTAAATACGACAAGTACCTCATCACCGTTCCGAACCTCAGTCCAAACCGGGTTATTACGTGCGACATGGGCATGTAGCGTCCCAAGTGCCTGTTGCTCTGCGGCCAACTCGAAGGGGATGTGATTGGCATCCAGACCGCTACTGCCGTTTATGAACAGGATTCCCAAAGGGTGCTGTCTGATGAGATCGAGCATGGCGTCAGTCGATGGGGCATTAAAATGTTCAGGAACGTACATATCACCACCGGAAGTTGCCGGGACGCAGCTGTGAGGAGAGAACCTGGCTGGTCAGGTATCACCAGGCATGCAGTTGGGAATGCTATGGGGTGTTTTGGGGATGTCAGTGAGTTCCATCTCGCCTTGCCCGAAGGAAGTTCCCATCCTACCGATACGCCACAAAGCCAGCTAGATCAGGGCTGCCTTATTTCCCCGATACACGCGTGCGTACCGTCGATGAGCCTTAAAGGCTGCGGCCGTCTGATTGCCGGGCGCCTCTGGTGGTCACTTCGAGGGCGGCTAATAACTGTTTATCCATACAGATAAATGTTGCCTTGGACATCATCGCTGCGCATGCTGTGCGCCATTCATAAGTGACTAGTAAAACCCGATGCGGCTGTTTCTCTGCGAAAAACCTTCCCAGGCCAAGGACATCGCCCAGGTGCTTGGCGCTACGCGGCGTGGCGATGGCTGCTGGGTGGGCGCGGGCGTCACGGTAACCTGGTGCATTGGCCATCTGCTGGAAACCGCGCCGCCGGATAGTTACGACGCGCGTTACAAACGTTGGGTGCTGGCAGATCTGCCCATCGTGCCCGAGCGCTGGAAAATGCAGGTGAAGCCCAAGACCGCAAGCCAATACAAGGCGGTCAAGCGCCTGCTGGGCGAGGCGCAGGAGCTGATAATAGCCACCGACGCCGATCGCGAAGGCGAGATGATCGCGCGCGAGCTGGTCGAGCATTGCCGGTACCGCGGGCCGATTCAGCGGTTATGGCTGTCGGCGCTGGATGATGCCTCGATCCGCAAGGCACTCGGCGCGCTGCGTGCCGGTGCGGACACCTTCAATCTGTATCAGTCTGCATTGGGCCGGTCGCGGGCGGACTGGCTGATCGGCATGAACATGAGCCGGCTGTTCACGTTGCTCGGAAGGCAATCCGGCTATCAAGGCGTGCTGCCGGTGGGTCGCGTGCAGACGCCGACGCTGCGGCTGGTGGTCGACCGCGATCGCAGCATTGCCGATTTCGTGCCGCTGCCGTTCTGGGCTATCGACGTGAGATTGCTTGGCGACAGCGTGTCGTTCACCGCGCAATGGCGAGCAGCGGAAGAGTGCTGTGATGATCAGGGCCGCTGCCTCGACCCGAATCTTGCGCAGCAGGCTGCCGATGTCATGCGCCAGACGGGGGAGGCTAGGCTGCAGAAACTCAAGACCGAGCGCATGCGTGAAGCGGCACCGCTGCCGTTCGATCTCGGTACGTTGCAGGAAATCTGCTCGAAAAAGCTCGGGCTCGGTGCGCAGGAAACGCTTGATATCGCCCAGTCGCTGTACGAAACCTACAAGTTGATCACCTACCCGCGCAGCGATTGCGGCTACTTGCCGTTGAGCCAGCACAGCGAGGCGCCCACGATCCTTGGGGCGCTCGCCGGCGCTGACCCGATCCTGGCCGTGCTCAAGCCGTACCTTGACGCTCGGCGCAAGTCGCGCGCCTGGAACGATGGCAAGGTGGGCGCGCATCACGGCATCATCCCTACCGCGGCGGCCCGTTCGCTGGAGCGACTAACGGGCAAGCCGCGTGCCGTCTACACGCTGATTCGCGCCCGATACCTTGCGCAATTTCTGCCCAACCACGAATACGACCGCACGCAGGCGGATTTCGATTGTGCTGGCGAGGCGCTGCGAGCGGTGGGCAAACAAGTTGTCGAACCGGGCTGGAAGCGCGCCTTGCCCGAAGCGCTCGCGGCCAGCCACAGCCGATCAGCTGATACAACGACTGCAACGACCGCGGCGGCACAAAGCCTGCCGGCCTTGCAGCAGGGGCAGATCTACCCGGTGGCTGATGTCGCGCTCAAAGATTTGTGGACTCAGCCGCCCAAGCCTTTCACCGAGGGCGATCTGATCAAAGCAATGAAAAACGTGGCCAAGCTGGTGGACGATCCGAAGCTGAAACAGAAGCTCAAGGACACCACCGGCATTGGCACCGAAGCGACCCGGGCGGGAATCATCCAAGGCCTGCTCGACCGTGGCTACCTGACCAAACAGGGCAAAGCATTGGCGGCCACGCCAGCGGCCTTCAGCCTCATCGACGCCGTGCCGCGCGCCATCGCCGATCCCGGCACCACGGCGATCTGGGAGCAGGCGCTGGACATGGTGCAGAGCGGCGAAATGAGCCTGGACGAGTTTGTTACCAAGCAATCGGCGTGGATGAGCAAGCAGGTCGAGCGTTGCAAAGGCCTCCGCCTGACTATTACCGGCCCGGCCGCATCCGCCGGTCGTGCCGTGCCCTGGAAAAAGCGCAAGAGCACTGGCCGTAAAGCCTCGCCTCGCAAGGGCCGGGCAGCGAAGTCACCCAGCCCGGCGTGAGTGCACCTTCATGGCAGCACTCACCACACCGAGCGATGCAGTCTGAAGCGGGCGCCGTTTCGCGAGGTTCCGCCCGAGGATGACGCAGCATCGACCGCCATCGGGCCTGCAGGCCCGGCGGTTCACGTTTAGAATGCGCCCGCCTTTTTCGAGACGACCTAACAATGCAGCCCGATGCCCTCGCCACCCTTCAGCAGCACGTTAGCCAATCCTTGACCCAGCTGCCCGACGAAACCCGCCGGATCTTCCACGGTCGCGGTCGCTGCTGGGCCGGGTTGGAGCACGTCACGGTGGATTGGCTGCAGGGCATTGTGCTGGTGTCGCTGTTTCGCGAGCCGGCGGTGGCGGAACTGGAGGCGTTTGTTGAGATGCTGTTGGCATTGGTGGGCACACCGACCTGGACGGCGAGCGGGGCGCATACGCTGTTGTTGCAGCATCGCTACCTGCCGGACAGCCATATGCAACAGCTGCTTGGCGAGCCGGTCGAGGAATGGGTAATCAGCGAGAACGGCCTGCGCTACAAGCTCGACCTGGGCATCAAGCAGAACAACGGGCTGTTTCTCGACATGCGTTACGGCAGGCGCTGGGTACAGCAGCAGGCGCGGGGCAAGCGCGTGCTGAACCTGTTCGCGTATACCTGCGGCTTTTCGGTAGCGGCTGTCGCTGGAGGCGCGGAGCATGTGGTCAACCTCGACATGGCGCGCGCGGCGCTGAGTCGTGGGCGCGATAACCATCGGCTCAACGAGCATGACCTGAGCCGGGTCACTTTTCTGGGCCATGAGCTGTTCAAGTCGTGGGGCAAGGTGAAGAAGACCGGCCCGTACGATCTTGTGATCATCGATCCGCCGTCATTTCAGAAAGGCAGCTTCGCGCTGAGCCGCGATTACCAAAAAATTCTCAGGCGCCTGCCGGAGCTGCTCACCGAGAGTGGGACAGTGCTGGCCTGCATCAACGACCCGGATACCGGGCCGGATTTCCTCATCGAGAATATGGCGGCCGAAGCGGCGGAACTAGTGTTTCAAGTGCGTCTGGAGAACCCACCGGAATTCCCTGATATCAGTCCCAACAGTGGCCTCAAAGCCCTTGTGTTTAACCGCTGCCTACCGTAGATGATGCGGACTCGGGCTAGGGCAGTGGCTAGATACCGAGGTATTGCTGGGCCTGGTTGCAGCCGTGAATTCGAAGGCATAATGCTTGTCGAAGGTTGTTAGCTTCGACGGTTGGGCCAACACGACCTGCTTTTGCAACGAGGCTAGCCGCGACACAAAACCATCAGGAGCCACCCCATTTCCTCGCAGCAAGTACAGGCAATCTTCGAGGCCGCCAGCGATTGCGCAATGCTCACCACCGATGCCGAGGGCGTTGTCACAGCCTGGAGCGTAGGTGCCGAGGAGCTGTTTGGTTGGGCGGCGGAGGATATGCTCGGTCGGTCCTTCAGCAAGCTCATTCCCGAGCAAGACGATGTTCACCTGTTATCGCTGCTGCAGAGCGCCCTTGCTAACGGTGCCACACGGCATGAACGCTGGTACCAGTGCGCCGACGGTTCTCGGCTGCGTTGCCGCGGCACCTTGACGCCGCTCCGCTTGGAGGGCCGTCATGTCGGCTTTCTAAAGATCTTTCGCGACCGCACCGCGGAGGATCGGGCGGCGCGCGAGCTGGCCGAGAGCGATCAGCGCTATCGCACGCTGTTCAGCTCTATCGACGCCGGATTTTGCATTTTCGAGATGAAATACGACCAACAGGGTCAGCCCGTCGATTACCGCTTCATCGAAACCAACCCGGCCTTCGAGCGCCAGACCGGCCTTGTCGATGCTGTCGGCAAGTGGATGCGTGATCTGGCGCCAGTGCATGAGCAGCATTGGTTCGACATTTATGGTGAGGTCGCAACGAGCCGCCGTCCTGTTCGTTTCGAAAACCATGCCCGAGCCCTGGATCGCTGGTATGAGGTACAAGCGATGCCGATTGGTGAGCCGTCCGAGCTGCGCGTGGCTGCGCTCTTCAATGATGTCTCTGCACGGCGCTCGGCTGAATCCGCGCTGCAAGCGCTGACCAATTCCCTGCGCGAGGAAGTGGCCACGCGTACCAAGGACCGAAACCAGCTTTGGGATCTATCCAGCGACATCATGCTGCGGTGTCGTCTCGATGGCGACATCATCGCGGTCAATCCTGCCTGGGAACAGCTTCTGGGCTGGAGCGAGGCGCAGCTGTTGAATGCCAATATTCTCGATCTGATTCACCCGGCCGATCTCTCGAGTACCGGAAAAGCCATCGAGCGTCTAAGCGGCGGCGAGTCTGTCGTGCGCTTCGAGAATCGCTATCGCCGAGAGGATGGGCGTTACCGCTGGATAAATTGGTCGGCTCGGTCGGCCGAGCAGGTGATCAATGCGGTGGGGCGCGATATCACTGCCGAGAAGGAACAAGCTGATGCGCTTGCCCGCGCCGAAGCACAGCTGCGGCAAAGCCAGAAAATGGAGGCGGTTGGCCAGCTCACGGGTGGGTTGGCGCACGATTTCAACAACCTCCTGACCGGTATCAGCGGCAGCCTGGAGTTGCTCGAAAAGCGCATTGGGCAAGGCCGCGTCGAGTCGCTGAGTTCCTATCTGGACGTAGCCCAGACCGCGACCCGACGTGCTGCAGCCCTGACACATCGCTTGCTGGCGTTTTCCCGCCGGCAGACGCTTGACCCCATGGCGACCGATGTCGGCGAGCTGATCAATGATCTATACCAGTTGCTTAGCCGAACGGTGGGGCCATCGGTAAGACTACAAACCACGTTGTCTCCGGGCCTCTGGCCGACACTGGTGGACCGTAACCAGCTGGAAAATGCCCTGCTCAACCTGGGCATTAACGCCCGTGATGCCATGCCTGACGGTGGAACCTTGACCATCACATCCAGCAACCGTGAGGTCACGGATGACGATGCCCTGATGTTGGATATTAAGGCTGGTGCTTATGTGGTGATCTGTGTGGCGGACACTGGCGTCGGGATGCCGCAGGACGTGGTGGCCCAGGCCTTCGACCCGTTTTTCACCACCAAGCCGCTGGGCATGGGCACTGGCCTGGGCTTGTCCATGGTCTATGGATTTACCCGGCAATCCGGTGGCCAGGTAAGCATTCAATCCGAACCGGGGCAGGGCGCGCGGATCAGTCTGTACCTGCCGCGCGTCGCGATGACTACCGCACCTGCCCGGCCCGGGAATGGATCGCAAGCAGCCCTGCCGGCCAGTGAGGCGGCGGGTGAGACGGTACTGGTGGTGGATGACGAGCCGGCCATAAGAATGTTGGTCGTGGAAATTCTGGAAGAGCTCGGCTACCAAGTGCTGCAGGCGGCTGACGGTCATGGTGCCTTGCAAGCGTTCGAAAGCGGCGAGCCGGTCTCGCTGCTGATCACTGATGTCGGGTTACCGGGCGGCATGAATGGCAGACAGCTGGCCGATGCTGCGCGTCAACGCGATCCGCATCTTCGCGTGTTGTTCATCACCGGCTATGCGGAAACCGTGGTGATGGGAAATGGCCCGTTGGAGCCTGGGATGCGCATCGTCACTAAGCCGTTTTCCATCGAGACACTGGCAGCGCGCATCGCCGAGTTGCGCAGCGACGCCTGCAGGCCTTCGGTTGCACGCTGACGTACTGCTCGGCAGGTCTTCTAACGTCTAGCCCAGCGGGCAGGGGCACCCAGGCGCGACGTATCAGCGTCGGGCCACTCAATTCTTTCGGCCATTCGACCCCGTCGGAGTGATCTCCGTTGGAAACGAAGCTGCCGGCACAGGGCCGGCAGTTTCGCGTGTGGCGGTATTACTGTTGCGTAACGATTGCCATGTTGTTGATGCCCGCCTGGGAGATCAGCGCGTTGTTGCCCAAGCCACTCTGAACAGCCAAGGCCACGTTTCCTGCACCATTCTGCGCAACCGTAGCCTGAAGGTTGTCGCCATACTGGGAGACGGTGGCGTCGTTGCCGAAACCGAACTGGTTGACGTTGGCCAGGTTGTGATCACCGTCCTGGGCGATATCGACATCATTGTTGGCGACGTTGCTGGAGCCGGTAATGCTATTACCGGTCCCTTCCTGTACAGCGGCAAGCGTATTTCCGAAACCCGACTGGTCGAAGTCCAGCGAGTTGTTCCTGCCGTACTGATCGACAGTGGCGTCGTTATATCCACCATGCTGATTTACGGTGGCGATTTGATCGCGGCCATTCTGATCGATCGAGGCAGCATTGCCGAACCCGTACTGGCCGGCTTGCGCGGTGTTGCCGTTGTTCTTCTGAGTTACATCGGCTTGGTTGTCGTTGCCTTGCTGGTATACGAATGCGTTCTGATTCTTGCCGCTTTGGTAGACAGTCAGATCGTTGCGATCACCGCTCGAATAGGTATAAGCCTCCTGGCTTAAACCTGTCTGACTCACATAGGCATCGTTGTCGTTGCCGACCTGTTCGGTTTCGGCGACCGAGCCAACACTCCATGTCTGAACAACTGTGGCATCGTTCTGCCCGCCGCGTTGATCAATCAGGGCGCGGTCACTGGCGCTGAAGGACTGGCTGACGGTAGCGTTGTTGGAATCGCCGTCTTGGTACAGGGCGGTTTTGCTGCTACTGGCTGCGAACTGATAGCTCGAGGCGGCGTTGTGCGCGCCTACTTGCTTGGTGAAGGCTTCAACGCCATAGGTGCCGTTCTGTTCGGTATTGGCAACGTTGCGGCTTCCTTCCTGACGCTGTCCGGCGCTGCTGTACCCCACGCTATCCTGGCTGACGCTGGCTTCATTGTTGAACCCGTTCTGCCACTGCACGGAGCTGCTGTTAGCAGTCAGGTTCTGGTCGACGCCCGCCTTGTTGAAGTTGCCGGTCTGGGTTTGCAGCGCAGAGGAAGAAGACGAGTTGGTCTGCTCAGCTATCGCGCCGTTGCCCCAGCCACTCTGCACTTGTTTGGCCGAGTTTGAACTGCCGAAGCTTTGGGTTACTTCCGCATTATTATTGACGCCGTTCTGGCGTTGTTCGGACGTGTTATTGGCAGCCATAGCCTGAGTGGCAGCGACGGTCAGCAGGGCAGCTACAAGGGGTTTGATCTTGAACATTGTTGTATCTCCATGGAATGTTTTCAGCGGTACTTCCTGGTGGTGCTTTTTAGCGGTACTGGCGGACCAGTACGCTCAGACCCTGGCCATGCTGCGTGACGCTGCTGCGATGCCCGGTGCCGGTCTGTTCGATCAGCGCGTTGTTGTATGCGCCGTACTGTTCGATACGGGCCTCGTTGTGGCTGCCCGATTGAACAATTAATCCCAAGTTGTGGCTGCCTTGCTGCTCGATGGTGGCATCGAGGGCATAGCCGCTCTGAAGAATGACGGCTTCCAGTGCGTTGCCGGTTTGCGTGAGGTCTGCGGTCAGGTTGTCCCCGGCCTGCATGACGAGAGCCAGGTTGCTCGCCGTAGTACCGGTTTGTCCCAGTGCGACCCTCTGGGCGCGGCTAGAGGCGATTTCGTTAGGCGCCAGATCCAACGAGTTGGGAAGGTCGGCAGCCTGGAGGGTAGGGCTGCTTAGCGCTGCGAAAAGCAGCGGCAGCAGCGCTTGGCGGGCAATCCTTTGCGCGTCGATCATTACTCGTCCCTGGTTAAGTCGCGGTAGGTCATCCTGACTTAAACCGCGATCTTGCAAATCCATCGAACGGGTGAAACCGCTTCGTTTGTTATGGATTGGCTGGCGTGCCGAGATATTTCGCCAATTGAGCATCGACTGCCGGGGTGCTGTCGGCCGTTTGCCAGAGGCGACGATCGACGCCTTGGGCAATGAGGTGAGCAACGGCCGCCTCGATAGCTGACAGCACGCAAAGCTGCGCCGGTTCGTTGGTGGTGTAGCCGGCCTCGGCTTCGAGCAGCTCCTTGAATTCGATGAACTTGTAGACGTTGGCGCTGCGTCCGATGGAGTAGATGGTTTTGGTGGTCATCACGTTGGACAACACCTGACCACTGCGTACGTCGATGGCGCGCAGGTTGACCGTGACCTGGTCGACCCGATATTCCTGCGATACGCCGATGCCCAGATAACGAGCACCTTGCCCCCCACTGCGCACGTTGGTTTCGTAGGCGACGATGGCGCCTTCCATGATGATGTTGGCGGCCAGCAGCGACGGCAGTTCGGATTGGATGTTCGGCGCTACGTCCGGTTTGGCTTGTGATGCACGAATGATCTTGCGCTCGGTCAGCACGTTCTGCAGACCTTCACGCTCGAGCACGATGAACCAGCCGCTCGCCTGCATGGCGTCGACCAGCATGCTCGCTGCGCCCTGGGTTACCGCCGTGGAAAAGGAACTGGCGGGACTGGGCTTGTACTGCCCGGTCTGGTCGCGAAAGCCATAGACCGCCGCTACCAGCGGGCCACGGGGACGAGGCAGTTCAAGCAGATCCTGGTAGGTTGAGGTGCGCGGCGTGAGTGTTGGGGTTTCCTGGTCTGCCGACATTGGCTCGCGTACGGCGCAGCCTTGCAGAACAGCCATCATCCCGATGGCTACAAATAGGCTTCTCATGGCCTTTCTCTCCCTGATTATTGACCGATGATGATTTCGGATATCTCGCCGGTTACCCGGTCGGTGATTTCGACGATCAGTAAGCCTGCATCGCCGTTGTAAGCACGCACAAAAAAGTCTGTGGTGGTGAGCGAGCCGGTCTCGCCTGATTGCGCATCTCTCAGCAGTTCACTCAGCAGGCTTGATTCGAGCTGACTAGTCAGGCGTTCCAGATCCGACGGACGCTCATAAATCGACCGATCATATTCAACGGCGTCCGGATCTTTCTTGTCGTTCTGCGCCTGAGCACTGCCCAGTAGCCATGCGCCGTTAAGGGGGCTGCCGCCAAACGATGGATTGACTGGGGTGTACACCAGTTCGGTGGCACTCAGGCAGGAGCTGAGCAGCAATCCGCCCAGGAAGACGCCGGTAATTTTTTCTTGTAGCCGGTTCATAACTCATCCCTCGCGAGGTCAATGGTGTCTTCGAATAGTGCTTCGACTTTCCTACGGTTTATCTCTTGCAGCACGAAATCCGCCGCTTCATAGGCGGTCTGTTCCATGTCACTGACGTTCGGTTGCAGAAAGCGGCGATACAGCGGCTGGTTGTTCTGCTCCACCCAGACCAGAATCCCCCAGCGCGCCGATGGGCGCTCTTTAACGGCCAGGTTGAAATCCAGCGCGCTGGTGCTGTTCAGGCGTTCACAGAACTTGCGGTAGAACTCCTGGCCGGACCGGGAAACCGTATTGTTGGTGATGAACCCCTTGAGCTCGGCCTCGTCGGCACTGACCTGGAGGCTGATTAACAGCATCAGGCCCAGGCACGCCGCCCTCATATACCGGCCTCGCCGACATGTCCAAGCACCAGCGACGCCCCCTGCGCGCGGTTGGACGCGCCCAGTTTGCCGAGGGCGTTATGGATATGACTTTTGATGGTGTGGGTGCTCAGGTGCAGAGATTCAGCGATCTCAGCGTTCGAAAGGCCTTTGCCGGCTAGGGCCAGGATCTGCTTCTCCCGTACCGACAGGTCGTCGATGGCGCGCGAGGCGTGAGTCAGCTGGCGGTAGCGACCCAGCAGCTTTTCCATCAGCGCACGGGGCAACCAGTCGCCGCCCTCGAGGATGACGGCGACGCCGCGGCTGAAATTAATGCGGCTGGCGTTCGGGTAGAACACACCCTTGATCCAGGGGTGCTGAACCAGCAACCGCCGCGCCTGATCGGCTGGGACATTGACCAGTGCTGTGGAGGTGTCACGCAGTTGTCGAAGCAGGCGCAGGCAATCTTCATCCGTGAAGCTGCCTACGTCGAGCAGGACCAGATCCGCGTCGACGGTTCCGGGACGCAGCGTGCTGCTGCGCGCCAGACGCACCTGCCATTCTGGACATCCAAGGAAATACTGCTGAAGCAGGCCATCCAGCAATTCGCTATTGGATAGCAGGACGAGGCGGGTAGACGAGGCGACGAGCACCGCGGGGGCTTCATCGAACATATGCATATCCTTTGCAAAAGAAACTGTGGGGCGCCCGAAATCCATGGCCGGGACTGGCGCTTTGACATTGCCCGAGGAAAGATAGTTCAGAGTGGTGACAATAAAAAGTCGTCTTTGTGAAATTTCGCCTGTTTTCCGACGAATCGCATCATGCTATATGGGTTGGAGGGCGGTGAGAGGTGGAAAACAGACGCATGCTGGACTACATTCAAATGTCCACTTTTTTGTGAGTACCAGGTGCAGGTGATGTCTGAGCCGATGTTCTGGGTAGTGTTCTTCTCGGCTGCGCTGGCGCTCAATCTATCGCCGGGGCCCGACTTGCTGTTCGTTCTATCGCGCACGCTGTCGGGTGGGCGGCGGGTCGGAGTGGCTTCGGTATGCGGGGTCTGTAGTGGCGCGTTGGTTCACGTTGCGGCGGCTGCCCTGGGCATATCGGCCATCATCGCGACATCGGCGCTGGCCTTCGCTGTGGTCAAGTACCTCGGTGCGGTCTACCTGCTTTATCTTGGCGTTCAGGCGTTGCGCTCTCCTGGGTCTGCTGCGTCGCTCAATCTCAAAGCGGTGCCGCGAGTCACCGTTTGGCAGGCTTATCGTCAAGGCATTCTGGTGGACGTCCTCAATCCCAAAGCGGCGATTTTCTTCATGGCGTTTCTGCCACAGTTCATACGGCCCGACCACGGCGCAGTAGCACTGCAATTGTTGGTGTTGGGTGTGCTGGTCGTGCTGGTAGCGGTCGTTGTGGAATGCGCCATGGTGTATCTGGCGGCTCGGGCAAGTTCGGCGTTACGCGGTAATCGTCGTTTGAGTCTGTGGCTCGACCGCATGCTCGGCTCGGTGTTGATCGGGCTGGGTATCCGTCTTGGTTTGGCTGAGCGGGCATGAGCGGCCTGGGCGATGTTTGGGAACGTCAGCCCCGGTTTCGGTCTTAATGGTATGCGGTGCGTTTTTCATGGACGCAGCCGCGGCAACCGAAAGGAGCGCTCATGTCTCTGTACAGCAAGAACACCACGTCCAACCTGATTCCCTGTTTGCGCTATCGGGATGTGCCTGCGGCGCTGAAATGGCTTTGCCAGGTTTTTGATTTCGAGCAGCAGCGCGTGATCGAAGATACACAAGTCGGCGTCATTCACGCTCAGCTCAGTTTCGGCAGCGGAATGTTGATGCTAGGGCCGGTAGCGGATTCCGAATATGGCCGCCAAGTTAGACAGCCGGACGAAGTTGGCGGCATCTCTACACAAAGCATTTACGTGATCGTCAACAGTGCCGACGCCCTCTACACCAAGGCCAAGGCGGCTGGCGCGGAGATCGTCGTCGAGCTGAAGGACGAGGACTACGGCGGTCGTGGTTTCAGCTGCCGTGACCTCGAGGGGCATCTGTGGAACTTCGGCACCTACGATCCGTGGGCCGAGCCGGTTGCCGAGCAGAACGCACCGCGGGGGGACTGCTGATGCGCTGCCTCAAGCTAGCCGACGCCAGCGTTCCCGTAGTCGGGCAGGGCACCTGGCACATGGGCGAGAACCCGGCAGAGCGCCGCAGTGAGGTGGCTGCCCTGCAACTGGGCATCGAGCTGGGCATGACGCTGATCGATACCGCAGAGATGTACGGCGAAGGCGGTGCCGAAGAGGTGGTCGGCGAGGCGATCCGCAACTGCCGGGATCAGGTGTTTCTGGTCAGCAAGGTCTATCCGCACAACGCCAGCCGCAAAGGCGTGCCCGAAGCCTGTGAACGTAGTCTGCGGCGGCTGGGCACCGAGTGCATCGACCTGTATCTGTTGCATTGGCGCGGGCAGTATCCGTTGGCGGAAACGGTCGAAGCGTTCGAACGATTGAAAGAGGCGGGCAAGATTCGCCGTTGGGGTGTATCCAACCTGGATCTGGACGACATGCGCGAGCTGGATGCGCCGGACTGTGCGGTCAATCAGGTGCTCTACAACCCGCAGGAGCGGGGCATCGAATTCGATCTGCTGCCTTGGTGTCAGGCGCAGGGGATGCCCGTCATGGCCTACTGCCCAATAGGACAGGGCGGGGATCTGTTGCGCCACCCGACGATGCTGGAGGTTGCCCGGCGGTATAATGCGGAGCCCGCCCAGATTGCACTGGCATGGGCGCTGCGTCAGCCCAACGTACTGGTGATTCCAAAGTCATCAAACCCGGCCCATCTTCGAGTAAACGCCAGCGCGGCGGAGTTGACGTTGCACGCCGATGACCTGGCCCTGCTCGACAAGACCTTTCCGCCCCCGTCGCGTCCACGCCCATTGCAGATGGTCTGAAACTCCGCTTGCTGGACGAGGCGGGGGAATGTTTGTCTCCCGGCAGCTGTCAGCTTATGACTGACAGCAAACCGGAGAAGCGAACATGAGCGAATCCAGACTCGACGGCGTGGTGGTGGTCATCACTGGCGCCTCCAGCGGTATCGGCCGCGCAGCAGCACAGGCGTTTGCGCGTGAGCAGGCCCGGGTGGTTCTGGCAGCGCGCGATGAGGAAGCGTTGCACGAAGTGGCCAATGAATGCCGAGCTTTGGGGGCCGAGGCGCTGGTGGTGCCTACCGATGTGACGCTCAGTGATTCGGTCGAGCAACTGGCCAGCGCGGCGGCTGAGTTTGGCCGCGGGCGTATCGATATCTGGATCAATAACGCCGGGGTCGGTGCTGTCGGAGCCTTCGACGAGACGCCAATGGATGCGCACGAGCAGGTGGTGCAGACGGATCTGATCGGATATCTGCGCGGGGCACATGTCGTCCTGCCGTATTTCAAACAGCAGCACGGCGGCGTGCTGATCAATACGCAGTCGGTGGGCAGCTGGGTGCCGCAGCCGTATGCGGTGGCCTATTCAGCGAGCAAGTTCGGGCTGCGCGGGTTTTCCCATGCGCTGCGTGGCGAGCTGGCGCAGTGGCCGGGCATTCATGTCTGCGATGTGTATCCCTCGATGGTGGATACCCCCGGTTTCCGGGACGGCGGCAACTTCGCCGGTCGCTCGCTGCAGCCGCCACCGCCACTGTGCGATCCCCGTCAGGTGGCCGATGCGATGGTCAGTCTCGCCCTGCATCCGCGGCATACGACATCCGTTGGGCTGACGGCAACGCTGCTTCGTTTCGCCCATTTCATTACGCCAGGCTTCGACCGCTTGTCCGGCCTGCTAACCGGTGCGGCCTTGGGCCGTGCCGACCGTGTCGCGCCGTCCTCGGGCAACCTGTTCCATCCAGCGTTGGGCGAGCGTCGAATCGATGGTGGCTGGCGCAGTGATGAAAAGCCCCAGCGAGCTTTGTTGCTAGCCGGGGGTATTGCCGCAGCGGGCGTAGTCGGGCTGCTACTGGCTCGTCGGCGCCGTTAGCGTTTCATCGTGCCGGCGGCTGATCAGCGAGTCGCCGGCAGGCAATCCAACGAGCCGAGGTCACGCCTCATGTCCTGCAAACGCTCATCAAGGTGACGGCGCTGGGTCGCGTCGGCCATGTCGTACAGGTCGATCACCAAGTCGATTGTGGCCTGTTCGACAGCCGGGAAGGCGGCACGATAGGGCGCCGTCCAATAGACCTCACGGTCTTGAAGCAGCCGGGCGATGCGCTCGTCAAAATTTGCCTGTTCCCGGTTGCGAACGGCCTCGACCAGTGATCGCTGCCACTGGGCGCGGTTATCGAGCCAGAGCTGATTCTGCTCGCTAAGCGCTCTAGCCCACTCGCGGATGCGTTGGCGTTGAGCGGCGCTGGCTTTGCCTAACCATTGCTCGACGCGTTCTTGCATACGGTCGGTGCGCTTACGGATTTGCTGGTCCAGCGGTGGTTGCAGGTATTTCTTCTCGCGCTCCTGGCGGTCTTTCTCAAACTGTTCGTCCAGTTCACGCACCTGCCTGTCTTCAAGGTCGCGAAGCAGTTGAACGGAAGTTGGGGTAATTTCCAGCGCGATCGTCTGAATCGCCTCCTGGGCGTTCTCATAGTGTGCTCGTAGCGCGGACTCATCCAGCGAGCCCCGGCGGACCTGAGCCTGCACGCGCTCGATGAGATCCAGATAGCCGGGTAGCTGAGTGCGGCAGTGCCAGCTGATGTGCTCTCGTAGCTGCGCACGAAAGCGCGTTTGCTGGTCACGGCTCATGTCCAGGTAATCGTTGAGCGACCAGGGGATCAGCAGATCCAGGTTTCGGTAGGCCAGATTCATGCGGCTGCAACCGGACAACACGAGGGCACACGCCAGCAGGACCAGAATTGGTTTACGCCCATGCACCTGGCTGATCTGCATTGCAGTCCTCGTCGGGTCATCGTCGGGATGTTGAACGGGTTTCGGTTGCGTTGTTCTGTAGAGCCGCAAGTACCTCGTCAGTTCGAGGCGAAACAGCAACGGCTTGTTTCTGCGAGAAAACGCCGGCGGTTGTGGTCCTAATTCAAGAGCGCGCCGCAAGCGCGATGCTCGAAAGCTGACAGCAAATAGCGGAGGTGATTATGCAACGCAGGATCAAGCACCTGACCGGAGATGAAGTACCTCAGGGTTGGCGGCCGACCTGGGTCACTTGTTGGGTGTCGAGATCGATGGGCAAACGATTGCGGGCCCGTACGCCACCGAAGCGCAAGCGCAGGCAGTGCTGGATGGGGAGCAAGACCCCAAGGTCTCGCAGACACCTACGCCAAGGTGATGGCCGTCAGAGGCATTGATTAGCGCAGGGATCGTCTCTTTCCGGGAGCGGCGGAGGCGGCTCGACGAGCTGGGAAACCAGCTCCAAGGCTTTCTCGAACGAAGGATAGCCGCTCTGCGCAACGTCCAGCCCGGCATACGCCTGGCGATATCCTTCGGCCTTGACGACGTTGCGCTCATCCAGCAGGTAAGGTTCCTGGTAGATCTTATATAGCAGCGCTACGGCGTGCGGGTGGCCCTTGGCGCTGGCCTGTTCGAGCAGACGCAGGACCTGTTCCGGTTGTGGGCCTTGGCGGATCAACAGCAGTGCCTGGTAGAACTCGGTCTCGCCTCGCTTATCGAGGCGAGCGCTACGCTCGAGCAGCGCAGCGGCCAGTTCATAGCCGTTTTCGTCGCCGATGGAAATGAGGATCTTGGCCTGCAGCAAATCGTTCTGATAGAGCAGCCGCTCTGCGCGGCAACTGCCATCGCTGCCATATTGGTCACATGGCTGAGAGGCGCAACCGCCCAGCACAACGAGCAGTCCGATCACCAGTGCGTTCTTCATTGCTGCCTTGTTCTCTCTATTATGTAGTGTGTCAGCGCGTGTTCTGACCGGCGTATAGCATAACTGTTCAGCCTGTTTTACTGCGCAGTGGCAATGGGCTGCAGTCCGTAATGGAACAGGAGGATCTGCCACTCGGGGTTCTCTGGCAAGTTCTCTACGAATCGGGCGAGGTACTGGGTGGCCGCTTGGCCAAGCGCATCGGCGACCCATAGATGCCGAGTGAACTGATAAAGCGGCGTATTCGAGACGTACAAATCCTGTAGTTTTTTCTCTTTACGGTAGTAGAGCAGGGTGGAGCGCGGAATCAGCAGGGTGCCGATGCGACCTGACAGCAGCTTCTCGAGGTTTTGCAGGTCGCCTTGGGCGTTCTGGCGTTTGATTGCACCGCTGGCGATATCCGCTTCGAGCCCTTCGTATCGGTGCCCGAGTACGCCTCCCAAGACAAGGTTGTGTAGCGATTCGGGGTTTTCATATTCAAACGGGGCATCAGGCAACGAAACAAAGTCCTGTTTATCGATCAATAGCGGCCCCGACCATTTGCCGTTGGCTGCTTGCTCGGCAGTGAAGAAGTTCGGAGTGGCCCAGAGCAAAACGCCAGGTCGCTCTCGTGCTAGCCGTCTATCGACGCGCTTGCGCGGCAATTTGACCAGCTCGAAGCGAAAACGCTGGCTGTTAGCGGCGTCATTGTTGAGCAGGTCGACGAAGGCATGCGACAACCCTTTGCCGTCTTCGAGAATGAACGGTGGCGAGAAATGATACGTCCACACCTCGATTCGTTGCTGGGCCCCGCAGACCGACGGCAGCAGGACGAACATCAGCAACAGGACGAGTCTGTGCATGGAGAACCTTTTTCGATGGCGAAGGGCGACAACCTGGGCTTCTGACGATGAACGGCAGCTGGCTTTGCTCTCACTTGTCACGACATCAGCATAGCTCAGCGGTCGCGACGTGCGAGCAGCTATGCCAGAGACGGTGTCAGGCTAGAAGCGTTCATGTTCGCCGAGAAAACGCCACTCACCAACCGGTAGCTTGGCCATCGACAGCCGACCGATGCGAATCCGCTTGCAGCTGACCATCTGCAAGCCGATGGCTTCGCAGAGCTGCTGAAGGTCGCCGGCCTGAGGCGCCTTGAGCACGATGCGCAGGCGGGTTTCGTTCTGCCAGCTGGCTTTGGCTTTGGGCAGAATCCTGCCGCGATGGCCGATCCCTTTGCCCAGCAACTCCAGACCGCCTTCCTCCGGCTCGCCAGCAACTTCGACGATGTACTCCTGCTCTAGCGCATCGCGGGGATCGGCGAGCTTGCGGATCACTTCGCGCTGCTGGCTGAACACCACCAATCCGCTGATGTCCTGTTCCAGCGGCAGGATGACGGTCTGACGCGCGAAATGACGCTCGCGAGGAGCCAGGCGCGAGCCGTCGCCACTCCAGTGACTGGACTCGGCCAGTTGCTTCAGCGCGTCGGCGGCCTCTGCAGCTGTAGGCTGGCCGGCGGGTTTGTGCAGCAGCAGCGTGGCCGGTGGCAATTCAGCCGCCGTGGCGCCGGGCAGCAGTTCGATACGCTGCTCGCCGACTTTGAAATAGGGAGTTTCGATGACCTGCCCGTCGACGCTGACCCAGCCTCCCTCGATATATAGCTCGGCCTCGCGCCGGGAACAGCCGATCTGCTCGGCGAGGCGTTTGGACAAGCGTATCGGGTCAGTCATGGTGAGCTCGGGTGCTTCGGAAGGGGAAACCTGGCGAGCCACTGCAGACGGCTAATAGCAGTGGGGCTCGCTTACTAGGTCAGGTGTTGCGGATTTTACTTCTTGCTGATGGTGATCTGGCGCGACGGGCCCTGGGTCTGTCCGCTGACCCCGTTCGGGATCTTCTGCACTTCACCGCCGGACTTGAGGAAGGCTGCCATCTGGTTGGCTAGCGATTCGCTGGTTTCACTGGCAGGTTCGGGTTTGCGCTTAGCTGAGGTGGTCTTGGCGGCCATCGTTATCTGTTTCCTATGGTCAGTCGAACCGGACATTATACAGATCTGGCTAATTTTTGTTCGATTTTTTCGCTGCGGCTAGCTGTCTTTCGCCTGTACAGCCCGGCACCCTTGCTTCGGCTGGGCCTGCTTGTGTGCAGACTGAGCTTGGCTCAGATCCGTTTATCGGCAGTTTTTGCATTTGGCGGGGAGCATTCTCGTCGGCCTCCGGTCCACTGATGTATCGGCTGACCCAGGCGGTGGTCGTCCCTGCGTTGGGCAATTGGTAGGGGGATGTTCGTAGCAGGCAGTTTTTTGTTTCGCATCTCCAGAGCCTTACAACAAGACTAAGGAGTGGAGTGTGGCGGTCACCATCAGTGCAATCCTGTGCATCATTCTCGGTCTGGTCCTGGCCGTAGGCGGTTGGAGAGTCATCGACCTTGGCGGTACTTGGTATTTCGCGGTTCTCGCCGTGGGTTTTCTGCTGACGGGCGCACTGCTGTGGATTCGGCGTCGCGCAGCGCTCTGGGTTTACGCCTTGGTTATGCTCGGTGCGCTGGGTTGGGCTATCTATGAAGTGGGCTTCGACTGGTGGCAGCTGGCACCGCGCGCCAGCATCATTGGCCCGCTTGGGCTATGGTTCCTGACGCCCTGGATTGCGCAGCGACTGGGTTGGCAGCACTTCGGTGCGCGCGCCTGGGGCGGTAGCGCAATCCCGCTGATGATCGCGGTGGCGCTATGGGGCGCGACGGCTCTGCACGCCTTGACCTCCGACAGCAGTGACATCAAAGGCATGCTGCCGCCGCCTTTGGCTGCTGCGCCAGCGGCCGAGGTGAACACCGCTGATAACGTGCCAGCCAGCGATTGGCATGCGTACGGTCGCACCCAGCATGGCATGCGCTACTCACCGCTCGCGCAAATCACGCCAAGCAATGTCGAGCGGCTGGAAAAGGTCTGGCATTACCACACCGGCGATATGCGACGTCCTAGCGATCCCAACGAGACCACCTACGAAGTCACGCCGCTGAAAATCGATGACAGCCTCTTCATCTGTACCCCGCACAACTTCGTAATCGCGTTGGATGCCGAGACCGGGGAAGAGCGCTGGCGCTTCGATCCGCAGGTTCCGGATTCGACCAATCGTCAGCATCTGACGTGTCGCGGTCTGTCCTATCACACCAGCGAGACCCCCGCGGAGGGACAGGCCTGTCAGCAGCGACTGTTCATGCCCACAGCGGATGCGCGGCTGATCGCATTGGACCCCGAGACCGGCAAGGTCTGCGAATCATTTGGCGAAAACGGCGCGGTGAATTTGTGGAAGAACATGCCGAACGTCACGGAGGGTTTCTACTACTCCACCTCGCCACCGGTTGTGGCTAACGACTTGGTTATCGTCGGCGGGGCCGTCAACGACAACGTCTCGACCACCGAGCCATCTGGCGTCATCCGCGCGTATGACGCAATCACCGGCGAGCTGAAGTGGAACTGGGACCCGGGCAATCCCGAGCAGACCGCACCCATCGCGCCAGGCGAAACCTACAGCGAGAGCACGCCGAATAGCTGGAGCATCTCTAGCGCTGACGAGGAGCTGGGGTTGGTGTTCGTGCCGCTGGGCAATCAGGTTCCTGATCAGTGGGGCGGCAACCGCAGCGAGAACAGTGAGCGCTTCTCGTCTTCCATCGTCGCGCTGGATCTGGAAACAGGGCAGCTGCGCTGGGTGTTTCAGACGGTACATCATGATCTCTGGGACATGGATGTGCCGGCGCAACCAAGTCTTGTCGACATTCAGACCGAGTCGGGCATGGTCCCGGCACTCGTGCAGCCAACCAAACAGGGCGACATCTATGTGCTGGATCGCCGCACGGGCGAGCCGGTGCTGCCGGTGCGCGAGGTGCCCGCGCCGCAAGGTGCCGCGAAGGGCGATTATGCCGCGGCTACCCAACCTGTATCGGCACTGTCGTACGAGCCGCCTAAGCTGCAGGATTCCGATTTGTGGGGCGCGACCTTCATTGATCAGATGATGTGTCACATCCAGTTCAATTCGTTGCGTTACGAAGGGCGTTACACGCCGCCTTCGATCCAGGGTTCGCTGGTCTACCCTGGCAATTTCGGGGTGTTCAACTGGGGTGGGGTAGCTGTCGATCCGGTCCGGCAGATGGTGTTTAGCGCACCGTCCTATTTGGCTTTCACCTCAACGTTGATTCCGCGCGAGAACGATGAGAAGGCTTACGTCTCCAACAGCGAGCCGCACCTGAACGAAAATTTCGGCGCGCCGTTTGCGGTGGACCTGAAGCCGTTCGTGTCGCCGGTTGGTCTGCCGTGCACTGCGCCGCCATGGGGGTATGTGGCGGGCGCCGACCTTCGCACGGGTAAAACCCATTGGCTGCGCAAGAACGGTACGGTGCGTGACCGGGCACCGGTGCCGCTGCCCTTCGAAATGGGTGTGCCGAGTCTGGGCGGGCCGGTGATCACTGCGGGCGGGGTGGCGTTCCTCTCCAGTACGCTGGATTACTACGTGCGCGCCTATGACGTCACCACCGGCAAGCAGCTTTGGCGGGCACGGTTGCCGGCCGGTGGACAGGCGACGCCGATGACCTACCAGAGCCGTTCGGGTCGCCAGATGGTGGTGGTTGTTGCAGGCGGTCACGGGTCGCTCGGCACCAAGGCCGGGGATTCGGTCATCGCCTACGCGTTGCCGCGATAAAACCAGCCTCGTGCGCACTGAGGCGGTGCGCACGCGACAAGCGGGTGGCCTGCTAGAATCGCCGCCTTCGACCCAGAGGAATCGTTACATGGCCGCAATCGGGCGCTTCAACAGCCTGCAAATCGTCAAGCACACCGGTTTCGGCCTCTATCTGGATGGCGGTCCGGATGGCGAAATTCTGCTGCCCAACCGGTACGTTCCGAAAAACATACCGACGGAGGTCGACGACTGGCTGAACGTCTTCATCTATCTCGACAGCGAAGACAAGCTCATCGCGACCACCGAAAAGCCCAAGGTACAGGTCGGTGAGTTCGCCAGTCTGAAGGTCGTCGAGATCAACCGTATCGGGCTGTTTCTCGACTGGGGACTGCCCAAGGATCTGCTGCTGCCGCATTCTGAAGAGAAGCGGCCGCTCAACGAGGGCGATTACTGTGTCGTTCACGTCTATCTCGACAAGCACACCCGCCGCATCACCGCCACGGCACGGTTGGACCGTTATCTGGACAAGACGCCGGCGCGCTACAAGGTTGGCGAGGCGGTCGACCTGTTGGTGGTCGAGCCTACCGATCTCGGGCATAAGGCAATCATCAACGGCAAGCACTGGGGCCTGATCCACAAGAACGAGGCCTTCAAGTTCCTGCGTGGCGGGATCCGCGAGAAAGGCTACATCAAGGAAATTCGCCCTGATGGCAAGATCAGCCTGAGCCTTCAGCCCGTGGGCAGTGAGGCGGCCGACGCGTTGCAAGCGCTGATTCTGCAGAAATTGCAGGAGAACCAGGGCAGCCTGCCGGTTAGCGACAAGACCGCCGCAGACGAGATTGCACGCCTTTTCGGGGTCAGCAAGGGTAACTTCAAGAAAGCCATTGGTGGTCTGTACAAGCAAGGGCGCATCATTATCTTTCCTGACCGTATCGAGCGCGCTTGAGCTGCTGCGCGGGCGAGCCAGTCGCCCGCTTCCTCCCGCTGGGCATTCTCTTGCCTGTCTGTTAGCCCAGCGTCCGCAGCAATGCGGATACTAAGCGTCTCACTCATCTGCTCGGCATCGTTTCGGTCGTGTCTCGTCTGGAACGTCGGCGACTGACCGCTCATCTTTCGTCGGCATTGTCCGACCTCACGGCATGGAACTCCGTGCTTCTACGCTGGGTCCAGCAAACGATTGCCGACTTGCGAGTGCGAGCAGTCGTTTCGTTCGGCAATCTGTTCTGCATGGATGGGGTGACAGCCTCGACAGAGGCAACGGCAACGCCGCGGCACCCGATGCCGCGCGGGCGCGCAAGCGTTAAGCCGCTGCCAGGCTTCGCCGACGTTCCTTGGCCGGACCTGGCGCGGCATGCTGATGACCCAATCTCGACAGGATGTTTCGCTCCAGGCGCCCGATTCAAGGGCGGTAGCCTGTGCCAGCTGGCCGTCATGTGGGCCGTTTCGAGAGAAGTTGTTGACGCGCGAAAAGCGCCCCTCTGAGCGAATGTGCAACTGTCGGGGATATTTGCGGTCTGTTGCGTGTCTATGCCTCCTCACAGCAGCCAGGCGACGCGGCCAGAGGGTAGGTATGCACAACAATTTATCTCCGAGAAGGGATTCCATAATGAGGAACATCACGCTTCCATGCTTACCGCTGCTGTGCCTTGCAGCGACTCAGAGCTGGGCGCAGGCCGAGCGCGAGCCCGCATACATCCAGTTGGGTGGGTTCGAGTTCACCCCGACGCTGGTCGTGCGCGAAAGTTATGACGATAACTACCGCGGTCTGTCGGATGACGAGCAGGCCTCTTGGGTTACCGGTATTAACCCGACGTTTGTGCTGGGGACCGGCAATCGCAACAGCGAGTACGAGCTCGAATACTCGTTCAACAGCGATATCTTTCATTCGGATTCCGAAGCCAGCAACACAGACCACCATCTGCGGCTCAGAAGCGCGATGGAATTCACCTCTCGCCACCGTCTGACCTGGGGGCTTGCCTACCATCGGGTGGAAGAGACAGCTGACACCGAGACCAATACCGAAAACGACAAATACAGCACCGCCATCGCCCAGGCGGCTTATCGTTTCGGTGCCCGCACTGCTCGCAACCAGCTGGAGTTCGGTACGAACTACGAGCAGCGCCGCTACCACAACAGCGGCAATATCAACGCGTCGGAAGAGCGCGACAGCCTGATGTTCAACTCCATCTGGTTTCACCGGCTGGGTTCCAGAACCCGCTCACTGGTCGAAGTTCGCCATACCGACCATGACTACAAGCTCTCCAGCGCTCTGCGCGACAGCACCAACGTTGCATTGCTGGGCGGTGCAACCTGGGATGCGACCTCCAAGACCTCCGGCACATTCAAGCTGGGCGCCGAGCGCAAGGATTTCGACAGCGATCAACGCGAGGACTTCACCAGCCCCATGTGGGAAGTCGGTGTCACCTACAAGCCGCGTAGCTATTCAGCGTTCACGATTAATTCTCGCCGCGCCTTTGACGAAGGTGATGACGGGGCCAGCACCATCAACGACTGGACCACGATCGCTTCGTGGGATCACGAATGGACGTCGCGCGTCTCGACCGAGCTGCTCTATCGCTTCTCGGATCGCGAATATGAAGGGATTAACCGGGACGACGAACGCACCGGCTATGGCGCTGGCGTGACCTGGTCACCGGATCGTTGGGTTGACGTGACCCTTTCCTACCTCAGGACGGAAAACGACTCCAGCCTGAGCTCGGAGACCTACGACCGTAACGTTTACCTGCTGAGCTTCGACCTGAGCCTTTGAGCCCAGGTAGGACATTAACCAGTGCCTAAGGAGGAGCCGCCGATGCGCATCCCGAACATGTTCAAATTCTTTTCACTGCTGCTGATGCTAGCGTTCAGCGCTGGCGCAACTGCTGCGCAATACCAGTTGGGCTCGGGCGATGTCATTCGCATCAATGTGCATGGCGAGCCGGACCTGACATTCGAAGAAATCCGTCTGACTGACGCCGGTACGTTCACCTTTCCGTTCATCGGTGAGGTGGACGCCAATGGCAAGACGCCAGGCGAGGTTCGCAACCTCCTGGTCGAGAAGCTGAAGGATGGCTACCTGATCGATCCGCGCGTGTCGGTATCGGTTGCCAACTATCGCGAGTTCTACATCGCCGGTGAAGTAAAGCTTCCAGGCGGTTATCCATTCCAGCCCGGGCTGACGCTCGATCGCGCCATCGCGCTAGCGGGCGGTTTGACTGAGCGTGCCTCGACCAAACGCATGACCATCCTGCGCGGCTCGGAAGGCAGCCGCGAGGAAGAGAAAGCCACCATGAACACCTTGGTTCGCCCAGGCGACACGATCAACATCGATGAAGGATTCTTCTGATGAACAGCCCAGTTCGCCCGGATCGACCATGGCAGCGCCCCGTTGGGCCAGCGGCTGATAGCGACTTCATAGATCTGAAGAAGATCTGGCATTCAATCTGGTCCCGCAAGTGGGGTATTGCCCTGCTCGTAGCGGTCGTCGCGGTACTGACCGTTTTCCTGCTGTCGCGCATGACGCCAATCTACAAGGCTGTTGCTACGGTGCTCATTGAGTCCAAGGGCACGCCCGTGTTGTCGTTCCAGCCGACAGCCGATACTCCCGTTGAGCTCAGCGAGTATCTACAGACGCAGCTCAGCCTGATGCAAAGCAGGGGCGTTGCCGAGCGTGTGGTACGCGACCTGAATCTGACCGAGCACCCGGAGTTCGATCTGCGTCAGCAGCCGGGCCCGTTGTTCGACGTCGGTGGTCTCGTGGATACCCTGACAGGCGAAGAGCCCGAGCCGATCACTGAAGCGGAGGTCATGGATTACGCTACGCAGAAATTCATGGAGGTCACCTCGGTCTGGGTTGAGGGCAAGAGCCAGCTGGTTTATCTGTCGGTATCCATGGCCGACAGCCTGACCGCCGCACAGGCGACGAACCGGTTGGCTCAGGCCTATATCGAGGCACAGTTGGAAGCCAAGGTCGACATGTCGATGACGGCTGCCAGCTGGATGAATGAGCGCCTGGTTTCCCTGCGTGAAAACCTGCAGGCCTCGGAAGATCGCCTTCAGGAATATCTCGACGCGGAAGGGCTGGTCGATCTCGACGGCGTAGGTACCATCAGCGCCAACGAGCTTTCGCTGACCGGCGACCGCATGATCGATGCGCGTCGTGAGCGTGCCGAGGCTGAAAGCCAGTACCGACAGGTCGAATCCATGCGCAGCCAGGGCTGGGAGCGTCTGGCCAGTGTGCCGGCTGTTCTGGGCCATCCGCTGATTCAGCAGTTCAAGGCTGACCAGGCCCATGCGCGTTCGCGTGTCGAGGATCTTTCGCGTCGCTATGGCAATCGACACCCGGCAATGGTGTCTGCCCGATCGGATCTGAACGCCGCCACTGCCAGCTTGAAGCAGCAGGTCGAGCAGGTCGTTGCCAGCATCGAGCGCAACTATCAGTTGGCCCTGGCCAACGAAAATTCGCTGAAGGCGTCTTTCGACGAGAACAAGGGCCGAATTCAGGATATTTCCCGCAAAGAGTTCAAGGTGCGTGATCTGCAGCGTGAGGTCGAAAGTGATCGTGCGCTCTACGACACCTTCATGACCCGCCTGCAGGAAACCACCGCGACCTCGGACCTGAGTTCAACAAACGCTCGGGTAGTCGATGCAGCCATTCCGCCAACCGAACCCAGCGCGCCAAACAAGAAGCTGATTCTGGTGGTGGCGTTGTTCCTGGCGCTGGTGCTGGGGATTGCTCAGGCAATCATCCGCGAGATCCTCGACAACACCTTCAAGAGCTCGGAAGAGGTCGAAACCAAACTGGGCCTGCCAGTGATGGGTATCGTGCCGCAGGTGCCGCGTAAGTTGCGCAAGGAAGTCAGCCATCTGTTCGAGCGCAGCGGTGATAAGCGCTTCTGCGAAGCGGTACGGACCATCCGCACCAACTTGCTGCTGACTGAGGCGAGCCAGCCTCGACAGGTGCTGGTGATCACCTCGACCGCACCGGGCGAAGGCAAGAGTTCGGTATCGGCCAACCTCGCGTTCGCCATGGGCCAGCTGCATCGCGTGCTGTTGATCGATGCCGACCTGCGCCGTGCGACCTTGGACAAGGCGTTCGACTTCAAACCGGGCACACCGGGCCTGGTGAACCTGATTGGTGGTAACGCCAAGCTTGAGGAATGCATCCACACGGTTGGCAACGTGGACATGATCGCAGCCGGTGCGGTGCCGTCCAATCCGCTGGAGCTGCTGTCTTCGCCACGCTTCGCCAAGCTGCTTGAGGTGGTCAAAGGCCGTTACGACCGCATCATCATCGACTCGCCGCCGAGCCAGGCGGTCAGTGATGCGGCGGTTCTCTCGACGCTCGCTGATGCGGTGATTTATGTCGTCAAGTCCGACAGCACGCTGATCCCGCACGTACAGAAAGGCGTGAGCCAGCTGCAGAACAGCAATGCGCCGCTCACCGGCGTTGTGCTCAACCACGTCGATATCGAGAAAGCCAAGAAGAACGGTCAGTTCCGTGGCTACTACGACCATTACGGATACAGCGAGCCACAAACAGTGTGATCCGGCTCGTTTGATCCTTTACCGGGGTGTGTCCAGCCATGCGATGGGCCCGCCCCGGATTGACTATCTGCCCAAGCAAGAAAATTGCGCCTACGGCCACCGAAAAGGGTCGCGCCGAGGCACGCCTGTATCAATGTCTGAATCGAGGATCCTGCTATGAATATCACCGTCGTTGGAAGCGGCTACGTCGGGCTGGTTACCGGCGCTTGTATCGCTGAAATGGGTAACACGGTCTATTGCGTGGACGTCGACAAGACCAAGATCGATAACCTCAAGCAGGGCATTCTGCCGATCTACGAGCCGGGCCTCGAGGAGATCGTCACCGACAATCATCAATCCGGACGCTTGCACTTCACCACCTCGCTGTCCGAGGCGGTCGAGCAGTCCGAGGTCTTCTTCATCGCGGTTGGCACGCCGCCGGGCGAGGACGGTTCCGCTGATCTGCGTTACGTGCTGGAGGTTGCCAATCAGATTGGCGACATGCTGACCGCTCCGGCAATCGTGGTGAACAAGTCGACGGTGCCGGTGGGAACAGCGGATCTGGTGCGCGCTGCGGTGGCCGCGCGCCTTGAAGCGCGTGGTGTCGATATCGAGTTCTCGGTCGTATCCAATCCCGAGTTCCTCAAGGAAGGTGCGGCGGTCAACGACTTCATGCACCCGGATCGTATCGTCATCGGTGCCGACAACGAGCATGCGCGTCAGGTGATGAGCGCCCTCTACGCGCCCTTCATCCGCAATCGCCCGCGCACCATGTTCATGGGCATTCGCGATGCCGAGATGACCAAGTACGCGGCCAACGCGATGCTGGCGACCAAGATCTCGTTCATGAACGAAATCGCCAGCCTTTGCGAGCGCCTCGACGTGGATGTCGAGAATGTGCGTCTGGGCATCGGTTCGGATGAGCGCATTGGCTACCACTTCATTTATGCCGGTTGTGGCTACGGCGGCTCCTGCTTCCCGAAAGACGTCAAGGCGCTGATCAACATCGCCCACCAGAACGACTTCGAGCCCAAGCTGCTGCAGGCAGTTGAATCGCGTAACGATCAGCAGAAACATTCGCTGTTCAACAAGCTGTCCACTCACTTCAATGGGGACCTGAGCGGGCGCACCTTCGCAGTCTGGGGCTTGGCGTTCAAACCCGGCACCGACGACATGCGCGAAGCGCCAAGCGTGGTGCTGATCAACAGCCTGATCAACGCGGGCGCCAAGGTACGCGCGTACGATCCAGTCGCCCGTGAAACGGCACGTCGCGAGTTCCCGGAAAGCTGGTTCACCGACGGTCGCCTGCAAATCGTCGAGGGTCAATACGAAGCGGCGATCGATGCCGATGCGCTGTGCCTGGTTACCGAATGGAAACCGTTCCGTCGTCCGGATTTCCGTGCGCTTAAAAAGCTGCTGAACACGCCGCTGATCATCGACGGGCGTAATCAGTATGACCGCGAGCAGGTCAAGCGTGAAGGCTTCAGCTACTACGGCATCGGCCGTCAGCCGGTCCAGGCCTGAGCGAGGGGCAGCGAGTGAGCGCCATCGATCAGTCCAGCATGCGCCGCGATTCATCGCCGATGCGGGAACGGCTAGCCGCACTGCTGCAGGCAAGCATGCGCAGCAAACTGCTGCGCAATATCCTGACCGTGGTGAGCGGCACCGCCGGTGCGCAGGCGATCACCCTGGCGTTCATGCCGGTGATCACGCGCATCTATGGGCCGGAAGCCTACGGGGTACTCGGCACCTTTCTCAGCGTCACGATGATGCTGATTCCGGTGGCGGCACTGACCTATCCCATCGCCATTGTGCTGCCCAAGCGCGATGGCGATGCGCGCGGTTTGGTGCGCCTGGCGCTGGCCACGGCGCTGGCACTGGCGACGGTCGTCGGGCTGACGCTGTTGTTCTTCGGCGATCGGCTGGCTGCGGCGCTCGAAATCGAGATCATTCAGCCGTATCTGATGCTCATCCCGTTTGTCATGTTCTGTGGCGCAGCGCTGGAGATCTGTCAACAGTGGCTGTTCCGCACCCAGCGTTTCCGTATCACGGCGAGCGTGGCGGTGGGGCACTCGTTGCTCTTCAATTCGATACGAACGGTGGCCGGTCTGGTCCAGTCGTCTGCGCTGGTGCTGGTCTGTACCACCGCACTGCAACAGGCGCTGCATGCAGCGATGTTGGGGCTGGCGATGCTGCGGGCCAAGCCTCATGCGGACAACCATGCGGACGAAGCCGAACAGGGTAACTCCGGCATGTTCGAACTGGCGCGCAGGCACAGCGATTTTCCCAAGTTTCGTGCGCCGGTGATGTTGATCAACGCCGTGTCGCAGCATTTGCCGACGTTGGTGCTTGCCGCGTACTTCGGCCCGGCGGCTGCTGGCTTCTTCGCCCTGTGCAAGCAGGCGCTGACGATGCCGACCAATCTGATCGGCAAGTCAGTGGCCGATGTCTATTACCCACGCATCAGCCGCGCCATCCACGACCGCGAGCCGGTCGCGACGATGCTGCTGAAAGCGACCGCTGCGCTGGGTCTGGTCGGCCTGGTGCCGTTTTCCCTGGTGGCAGTGTTCGGCCCCTGGCTGTTCGCGTTGGTGTTCGGTGAGCAATGGCATGTGGCCGGTGAATACGCCCGTTGGCTGGCGCTGGCGGAGTACGTGATTTTCGTCTCGCGCCCTTGCGTGGTGGCGGTCCCGGCGCTGTCGCTACAGGCCCGCTTCCTGTTGTTCGAGATCTTCAGCACCAGCTTGCGCGTGGTTTCACTGTTCGGCGGTGCGCTGTTGATCGGCAATGCACTGGCCACCGTCCAAGCCTTCGCCGTCGCCAGCATCGTTATCTATTCGTTATTGATCGTGATCGTGCTGATTGCGTCGCGCAGGTGGTACGCGGCCCAGCAGAACGCCACGCATCCAGAAGAGAGTTTCGATTGATGAAGGTTTTACATTTGGTAGCGGGCGAATTGACCGGCGGTGCTGCCCGCGGTGCCTACTGGTTGCACCAGGGGCTGCGATCGCTGGGTGTCGACTCGCTCGTATACACCAACAGCCAGGAGACCCACGGTGATACGTCGGTGGTGTCGGTCAGTCGCAGCAAGAAAGACAAGATCATCAGCATCGCCAGAAGTCAGGCCGATCAGGCGTTCGCCAGCGTCTATCGCAAGCGTCAGTCCGGCATGTTCAGTGCCGGCATCATGGGCGCCGATTTCACTGATAGCGCCGAATGCCGCGAGGCGGATGTGGTGCACCTGCACTGGGTCAATGGCGGCTTCGTCGACATGAAACATCTCGCCAAGCTGCGCAAGCCAATCGTCTGGACCATGCGCGACATGTGGCCCATGACCGGTGGCTGCCATTACGCCATGGGCTGCGAAAAATTCACCACGGGCTGCGGCAGTTGCGATCAGCTGGGCAGCGGTTCTGACAAGGACCTGTCGCGCTTTGTGCTTAACCGCAAGCGCAAGTACTTGCCTGCGTCGATGAAGATGATCGGCATCAGCGACTGGGTGTCCGAACAGGCCAGGCAGAGTCTGCTGTTCCGCGACTTCGACGTGCGCACCATCCATAACAACGTTGATGCCAGCGAATTTTTCCCTCTGGATAAACAGCTAGCGCGGCAACTGCTTGGTATCGATACCGAGAAAAAGATCATCTTGACCGGCTGCACTAGCGCCAAGGACACCTACAAGGGCTTCAGCAAATATCTGGAGATGCTTAAGTACCTGGACCCGGCCAAGTACCACCTGTGCTTTTTCGGCAAGCTGGATCAGTCCGTCGCTGACGCCCTGGGGTTCGACTACACCTCGTTCGGCTACCTGCACGACAGCATTTCGCTGCGCCTGCTTTATTCGGCGGCAGATGTGTTCATCGCGCCGAGTCTGATGGAGGCGTTCGGCAAAACCCTGGCCGAAGCCATGGGCTGCGGAACCCCCGTGGTGTGCTTCGATGCCACCGGGCCGAAGGACATCGTGACGCATAAGCATGACGGCTATAAAGCCGAGCCCTTCGACGCTCGGGGATTGGCCGAAGGTGTCGAGTGGGTCACCGGCGAGGCGGACTATGCACGGCTTGCGCTCAACGCCCGGGAAAAGATTCTGACCACCTTCGATAGCCCCGTCATCGCCCGGCAGTACCAGGCGCTATACGAGGAAATGCTCGCATGAACGGACCGTTTGTCCGCACCTGGCAGGGCGGTAACGCCCCGTTAACGTCAGCGGCCAACCATCGACTCAATCAGCTGCACGGCGGAGCAGGGCGCTTGGGCGCCGCTGAGCTGTCTGTTCAGCATCGATCTAACACCTCTCTCGTCATCTGGAACCTACAGGTACTCTGAAATGGAAAAGAAACGCGCGCTGATCACCGGAATTACTGGCCAGGACGGTTCCTATCTTGCTGAGTTTCTGCTGGAAAAGGGCTACGAGGTGCATGGCATCAAACGCCGTGCCTCGTCGTTCAATACGCAGCGGGTCGACCACATTTATCAGGATCGCCACGTTGAAAATCCGAATTTCGTCCTGCACTACGGCGATCTCACCGACTCTTCGAACCTGACCCGCATCATCCAAGAAGTGCAGCCGGACGAGGTCTACAACCTCGGCGCACAATCGCACGTTGCGGTCAGCTTTGAGTCACCTGAATACACCGCCGATGTCGATGGTATGGGTGCCTTGCGCATCCTCGAAGCCATTCGTTTGCTCGGGCTGGAAAAGAAGACGCGCTTCTACCAGGCTTCGACGTCTGAACTCTACGGCCTGGTCCAGGAGATCCCGCAGAAGGAAACCACGCCCTTCTACCCGCGTTCGCCTTATGCGGTGGCCAAACTCTACGCCTACTGGATCACGGTGAACTACCGCGAAGCCTATGGCATGTATGCCTGTAACGGCATCCTCTTCAACCACGAATCGCCGCGCCGAGGCGAAACCTTCGTGACCCGCAAGATCACCCGCGGGCTGGCCAACATCGCCCAAGGGCTTGAGAGCTGCCTGAGCATGGGCAACCTCGATGCACTGCGTGATTGGGGACATGCCAAAGATTACGTGCGCATGCAGTGGATGATGCTTCAGCAAGAGCAGGCCGAAGACTTCGTCATTGCCACAGGCGTTCAGTACTCGGTACGGGAGTTCATCAAGTGGTCCGCCGCAGAATTGGGCGTCGAGCTGCGCTTCGAGGGTAGCGGCGTGGATGAACGCGCCATTGTTGCCGGCATCGAAGGGGACAAGGCGCCAGCACTTAAGGTTGGCGACGTCGTGGTCCGCATCGATCCACGCTACTTCCGGCCCGCGGAAGTGGAAACCCTGCTCGGTGACCCGAGCAACGCCAAGAACAAGCTGGGCTGGACGCCTGAGATCAGTGTGCAGGAAATGTGCGCCGAAATGGTTCGCGAGGACCTGAAGGTCGCCCAGCGCCACGCCCTGCTCAAAGAGCACGGCTTCGAAATTCCAGTGAGTGTGGAGAATTGAATATGAATCGTGACGCACGGGTTTTCATTGCGGGGCATCGCGGCATGGTGGGTTCTGCGATCGTCCGCCGCTTGCAAGCGCTGGGCTACACCAACCTCATCACGCGTGGTCGTGAAGATCTGGACTTGGTTGACCAAGCGGCAGTGAATGCCTTCTTTGCGGAAAACAAGATCGATCAGGTGTACATGGCCTCGGCCAAGGTTGGCGGCATCCACGCCAACAACACCTACCCGGCCGAATTCATCTATCAGAACCTGATGGTCGAGGCGAACATCATTCACGCGGCTCACTGCAACGACGTGAACAAACTGCTGTTTCTCGGCTCGTCCTGCATCTACCCGAAATTCGCCGAGCAGCCAATGAAGGAAGAGGCACTGGTGACCGGTGTGCTGGAACCGACCAACGAGCCGTACGCGGTCGCGAAAATTGCCGGTATCAAACTGTGCGAGAGCTACAACCGCCAGTACGGCCGTGACTACCGCAGCGTCATGCCGACCAACCTCTATGGCCCCAACGATAATTTCCATCCGGAGAACAGCCACGTCGTGCCAGCGCTGCTCAAGCGCTTCCACGAGGCGACGCAGCGTGGCGACAACGAGGTGGTGATCTGGGGCAGTGGCAAGCCCCAGCGTGAATTCCTCCATGTCGACGACATGGCTGCGGCCAGCGTGCACGTGATGGAGCTGGACGACGAGACCTATCAGGCCCATACCCAGCCGATGCTCTCGCATATCAACGTAGGCACCGGAGTGGACTGCAGTATCCGTGAGCTGGCCGAAACCATTGCGCGGGTGACCGAATACCAGGGTGAGCTGAAATTCGATAGCAGCAAGCCGGATGGTACGCCGCGCAAGCTGATGGATGTCTCCCGCCTCAAGGCGTTGGGTTGGCAGTCGAGCATCAGCCTGGAAAATGGTCTGCGCGACGCCTATCGCTGGTTTGTGGAAAACCAGCATCAGGCACGCCATTGACCGAATGGCGGCTGCCCCGGATGGATTTGGCCGTAGCGGACCTTTCTGCCGCTGCTGTTGTCCATCCATGGCGCATGTGTCGCGCCGCAGTGGGCAGCCTCATTCCGCATCAGGGTGGGCCGCTCGGTTCTATGTTTCGCCACGTCAATCGGATACTGGAGATAGCGCTTGTTAAGGAAAGTTCTGGCGTACAAGAATCTGTTGTTCATCCTGTTACTGCTGAACTCGACCTGCTTCTTCCTGACGGATGACAAGCGAGCCGGGATCGCGTACTTCCAGGAGCTGTTCCTGGTGGCGGTGGTTGCCGCGACGGCCTGTCTGTTCGTCGCGTGGAAATGGGTCTACCAATCGAAGACCAGCCTGTGGATCATCTTCATGGGCTGCCTGCTGCCAGTGGTCTCTGCGGTACTCGCCAACCTGAACTTCGGTCAGCCGCTGGCGTATGGCTTGCTGGAAGAACGTCGCTTCTTTCAGTATCTGGTGTTCTTCCCGATGCTGTTCTTGTTGATCAAGGCCTCTCCAACCCAGGAAGAGCTCGCGAAGTACTTTCTCTATGTCGCGCTGTTTTGCGCGACGCTGGGCTTTGCCTACTACCTGGGAATCATTCCCCAGAACCAGGTTGCCTCCTTCACCGTCGATGACTGGACGCAGTACGAGGATCTGCTGCGACCGAACCGCTTCCGGATCGGTTCGCCGTTCGTGACCATTGCCGCATTCATGGTGATGTACAGCATGAAGGAGCGCGTCACCCTCGGCCGGCTGGCGATCCTTCTTTATTTCGTCGCCTACCTGTGGTTGGTCATGCAGACCCGCCAGACCATGGTGGTCTGGGCGCTGGCCGGGGTGTGGATTTTCCGCAAGCGTATCGATTCGTTGATGAAGCTGAGTGCGCTTGGCGTGACGGTTCTGGTGGTCTCTTATCTACTGGTTCCGGAGTTCTATCATGAGCAGTTCGCACGCTTCGAAGCCTTGCTCTTCGATGCAACATCCGGCCCCAGTGTGCGTGACACGACTGTCTCGGTGATTCTTGACGCGATCAGCGCCAACAATTACTTCGGCATGGGTGCGCTCTCGCTGCAATGGAACGGTGGTTTCTCGAGGATTTATAACTCGCACTTCTACTTGGCCGACGTAGGGATATTCGGGGTTTATCATCGCTACGGTTTCCTGACGCCGGTCGTAGTTCTGCTGTTCTATGGCGGCTTTATTTGGGTCATGCGCCAGTGCTCGGACAAAGGCAACCTTCTTGCCGCATTACAGCTTTCGTTCGTGGTCAGCATGCTGAATATCACGTTGTCCAACGCACTGACGTTCTCCGGCGATGTGTATGGCATGGCTGCTGCGTTCTTCCTTTATTACGCCAAGCTACAAATGGCGGATGCTCCGCTCAATGCAAATCTAGAACAGGTGAATTATGGTCAGTTTCAGTATCGTAACTATAAACTGGAATAATTTTGATGGCCTGAAGGAAACCTATCGGAGCCTGGCCAGCCAGACTTACCGCAACTTCCGCTGGATCGTGATCGACGGTGCGTCAAAGGACGGCAGCGGTGAGTGGCTTAGAAATCTGGATGACAGCCAGGCTGAGATTACGATAGAACCGGACAAAGGCATCTATGACGCCATGGAAAAAGGGCGCCAGCGGGCCGTTAAAACTTCCGGCTATACCCTGTTCCTGAACAGTGGCGATTCGTTTGCCGACCCAGAAGTACTCGCCAGGATTAACGACGAGCTGACTGCAGTCACAGTCAAGCCGAAGTTTATCTATGGCGATTTCTATCGCAAAGAGGCCAGCGGCGAGTTGAAACTCACCAGCGCTCGACCCATCGAGCGTGCCCCGCTTGGCCTGCCTGCCAGCCATCAGACGATGTACTTCGAGAACGAGCGGCTGCAGCAGTATAAATTCAGATTGGATTACAAACTGTCTGCCGATTACTGTTTGCTTCTTGAGTTTCTTCAAGGCCTGGATTTACAGGCTGAAGTTTTACAGCTGCCGTTTCCGCTGTGCATATTCGATACAACCGGTGTATCGCATAAGAGGCGCTTCGAGGCGATTCGTGAAGACATGGATATCAGGAAGCGCTTCTTGAATTTTTCCAAACCCAATGCATTGGCGCTTTATATGTTGCATTACGTGCACACGCATACCAAGCAATGGCGTTCTTCGTTAGGGCGTTAAAACCGCTAGCGATCCAACAAGAATGGGCTGTCAAAGAACAGGGCGCAGGAGAGAGTTCGATGAATTACCGAAGCCTGAATGATCTGTCGCGGCTGAGTACTGAATGTGCCAGCAAAATCCCCAATGATGTCGACTTGATAGTCGGCATACCCAGGAGCGGGATGCTGGTCGCCAGCATTATCGCGCTGAAACAGAATCTGCCGCTGACGGATCTCTACTCGTTCCTGCGCAACGACGACCTGAAGAAAGGCAGCACCCGGACCTATAAGCACGCCGAGCTGGTCAAGCCAAGGGATGCGAAAAAGATTCTGCTGGTTGACGACAGCATTTCTTCTGCCAAGTCGATGCGTGCGGCGGATGAACAGGTGCGCGCCATTTATGGCGGCCAGGTTCTGACCATGGCGGTGTTTGCCGAGCGGCACAATCGCCACCACGTCGACATGTATCTGGAACTCGTGGAGCAGCCTCGGGTGTTCGAGTGGAACATCATGCACCATCCGTTTCTGGCCCAGGCGTGTCTGGATATAGACGGTGTGCTCTGTGTCGATCCGACCAACGAGGAAAATGATGATGGGCCGAACTATCGGGACTTCCTCAGTTGTACACGCCCGTTGTTCATTCCTTCAGTCAAGGTCGCGCATCTGGTGACCAGCCGGTTGGAGAAGTATCGCGCCGAAACGGAAGAGTGGTTGGAGCGTAACGGCGTGCAATACGGAACGCTGCATATGCTGGATCTTCCGACTGCCGAGGAACGCCGGCGTTTGAATATTCATCACAAGTTCAAGGCGGAAGTCTATGCCAAGCAACCGCTGACGCGGTTGTTCGTCGAGAGCGAAGTCAGGCAGGCCGTCGAAATCATGAAGCTCAGTCGCAAGCCGGTGTACTGCATCGAGACCAACGAGATGTATGTGCCTGGGCAGGTCTATAACCTCAAGTCCAACACGCTGCGGAAAACTCACAGCCTGAAGGCGAAACTGGTCCGTAAGGCCAGGTCGATCTTGAGCAAATGGGCGCCAGTCGCGCCTTCATCGAAGAGCTGAACGGGAGGTTGGATGTACCGGTGAGGTGCAACCAACCTGCTGTACCAGCGATGCGGTCAGGGGTTAGGTCCGATGCGACTGCAGTTACCCTGACCGACGTATTTGCTGAGGACCTCCCACTGCGGGCGGTCTTGGCCGTCCTTGGTGGGTTCGACGGACAGTTTGTATTTGCCCCACGAGGAGCCTGCTGCCCAGTACGTAATGGGAATGCAGTGGTCCTGAAGGTAAGCCAGCAAGTTATCCATGGCTTCAAGGTAACGAGGTTCATCGGCGGGAATGCCGAACTCACCGATATGGCCTTGTTTGTCATGCTTGATCAGCCAGTCGACGAAAGGTTTGACTCGCTTGACGCCCAGCATGGTGTCGAAGTTTTCTTCCAGCGGCTCTTTGTAGTGCCCGCTGCCATGTTTATCGATGTACAGGTGAGCAGAAAATATCAATTTGTCGGCGGGGTCTTTCAGTTGCAGCAGCGGATCATTGAATTTAGGCCAGCGATAGCTACTGGACCAGAAGTTACCTTCGATGAGCAGGGGCCGCTTCTGGTCATGTTTTCTGATGGCGTCGATACCAGCCTGAGCGGCAGCCGGCCAGTAGTCATCGGCGCCATGTGGCTCGTTCATGATGTCGTAGGCGTAAAGGCCTTTTTCATCTTTCCAGCGCTTGGCAACTCGTTCGAGCAGATCGGTATAGGCCGATATCGGCACGGCCTCAGTGCCGATGATCTGCTTCCGATAACGAGCGTAGTTATGAATGTCGAGGATGACTCGCATGTCATGTTCGGCAGCTTGCTGCAAAGTCTGGTCGATCAGTTCTGCATAGTTCTCATCAAGTTCAGCATTCAACGTTGGCTGCAAACGTTCCCACATGATAGGGAAGCGGATGGTCTCGATACCCTTGGATTTCCACTTGGCGAAGTAGCCAGGCGCGGGGAAGAAATAATTTGTTTTATATTTTCCGGGGATGACATTGCCGGAAAACGCGGCTCCGCCAATGTTCAAGCCAACCAGATCGATATTTTCCGCATGGCTAGCGGCACTCCAGAGCGCAACCGTGAGTCCGAGGAGTATTCCTTTTGATCGGTTCAAAGCGCTGCGTGTCCTTAACATCTCGCTACCTCTTTCTGCTCGTTGGGACGATGCCGCGGTTGCGGCTGCTTCGTTTGTCCGGTGTCGGCAAGCATTGTTCATTTTTGTCAGGCGAATCTTTCCGCTTGGCGGCGCCCGACGGCCAAGGTTGCTGTCTAGTGCCAACAACTTTCACGGGTTACAAACAGAGAACTTATTTATGAAAAATCCCCTCACCAAAAGGATGGATCCTTTGATAGGGAAGCTAAAACTACTGGATGAGTCGGATACCAGGCCTTTCATCTCTGAACTGAAAAAGCGCGAGTCGCCCACGATTCTTGGCTTTCTCAATCAGCACGGCTACAACATCGCGCAACGTCAGCCTGCTGTGCTGGATAGCTTTCTGCAGGTCAACTACCTGCTGCGCGACGGAATTGGGATCAAGATGGCCTGCTCATTCAATGGCCGCGATCCCAAGGCAAATCTCAACGGGTCTGACTTCATCCCTGAGCTGATCGAAGATCTGGTGGGTGAATCTCATGATCGTTATGAGCTGTTTGCCATGGGCACACGTGAGCCTTGGTTAAGCGAAGGTGCGCGCAACCTGTTCGGAAACAGGCATTTCCACGCCATTGATGGTTTCAAGTCGCCTGAGGAGTACCAGGCGTTCTACCAGCAGCATCACGTGCCAGGTCGCTTTCCAATCATCGTGCTGGCGATGGGGATGCCCAAGCAGGAGCGCGTTGCGTTGCATTTGCAAAAGGCCATGGACACCCGCGCGCTGCTGATTTGCGGCGGCGCCATTCTGGATTTCTCTGCGCAGCGTTTTCCGCGAGCGCCGGTAGTCTTTCGCCGCCTGGGACTGGAGTGGGCGTTCCGCATGCTCATCGAGCCACGCCGGTTGTTCAAGCGCTACGCCATCGGCATCCCGGTTTTCTTCTTTTATCTGTCTCGGAATGCGCTTTCCAATTCGCGCCGTGTAGGTGGTTGGAACGCGCTCAAGCGCGAGCCCTGAGGACAGAGCCCCGCCGCATGGCCATGGAGGGTCGCGGCAGAACGAGGTGATGACGTTATCGCGGAATCACGCGTAACGACATCAGTAGGCTGAACAGGTAATGCGCCGAAAGCGTGATCGCGTAGATCAGCACAACCGAAGTGACCGGCAGCCCCAGCAGGGGTCCGCTGGCAAAGCAAGCGACCGTGAGCAAAGCCCGTTGTACGTTCAGTAGCAGCAACAGTCGCTGCCCTTGGAAGACTGATAGCAGGTGCGAAGCAGGCGCATGCATGAACTGGAATAACAGATAAATCGCCAGTGACGACGCCATTTCGCCTGCCACGGCCCATTCTGCGCCGAACGCCACCGCAAATAATCGTTCGCCGAACAGCAATAACAGCAGCATCGGTGCAAGTGCGAGTAACAGCAACCTTTTGATCACCGAATAGGTCAGCGTGCGGATTTCTGCAGGGCGCTTACGTCCTATCGTGGCGATCTCGGCGTAGTACGCCTTGCTGGTCGAGTGGCCGAGTAAATTCATAGGCAAAGCCAGAGCCATCATCGCCAGCCCCAGTTGTCCGGTCGTTGCCGAGTCATAGAGGGCTGCAGTCAGTAGCAGGGGCGCCTGGCTGGAAAAGATCTGTAAGAGCTGTGACGGCAGCCGGTAGATTGGAAAACTCCGGTAATACCGGAACAGCCACCACGCCCGCAGCAAGGTGACCTGCCCCCAATAGCGCTTCACATCCGCGCTGAACAACCGCACCAGCTTGAACGTCCCCGCGCCAGCCCCCAACACCTGGCCAGCCAGGAGCCCGAGGGGCCTCATTCCCAGCAATCCCAACACCACCTTGGCAATCGAACCCACAGCGCTCTGCTGTAGTTGAGTGCGAGCGATAGCCGCGTAGGCGCGCCGGCGGATCGCCCAGATCAACAAGACTTCGTAGAAGCCAGCGCTCGCCAGTGCCACTACCAGCATCCAGCGATACGGAATCAGCACCTCCATCGAAATTTTGGTCAACAAGATGGGGCCAGCAAGCCACAGAACAGCACTCACCAGCACCGTTGTTGCGGCAACGAAGGCTGCAGCCAGTGCCATCAGCGTCATGGCAGTGCCGTTCTTGCTAGGCAGCGGAACCGCGAGTTCGTAGCGCAGCGTCATCAGAGGGGTGAAGATCAGCAGCAAAGCGGTAAAGACCGACAGGAGACCGAAATGCTCCGGGCTATAGATTCGAGTGAGGAGCGGGATGGAGGCGAGGCCAACTATTCTGGCCAAACCGTTGCCGACGGCAAGAGTCGCCATCCCCTTGAACACTTTTGCGGAAGCGTCGCCCGCCAGCCGTTGCCGGATTGCGAGCAGTTTGCCCGTACGGAGACTATCCACCTGAACTCCTTTCCCCGTGAGCGAGCAACGCGCAGCTTGTGCAGTTTCGTACTGCGCGTCATGGGCCGAGTTGACCGTTCGGCATGACGCTTGGAGTGCATCCGGCCATAAGAAGTCGCTCGAAAGGAAAAGTTCTGGTGCGCGAGGGCTGCTTTGTAACCGGCAAGCATTGACTCGCACCGCCGGGTTCAGTGGCCGTTTTGACCTAAGGCTACTGAGGCACCGCCGTGCATGAGCTGGCCAGCCACGCTGGCTCGATGTGGTCTACACGCTCAGTCGATGCCTGGACCGGATGTTTTTAGCGGCTGCCCGACGCCTTCGTCATACACCAACTTGCCATGCTTGAGTCTTGCCGGCGAGGTGTAGGGGTGCAGTGTTAGGTGTTGCTCGTCCTGAATATGCAGCACTTCGATTCCGCGCAGCTTCAACACGTCGGACACCATTGACCGGTGGCATCGCCACCAGAGCACTTCTGCACACATCATCGCGGTGGGTTGCTCGGCCGCCAAGTGCAGAAGCTGCTCCAGTCCGCTTGCAAATTCGTCGGTGTGCAGGTGTTCGGCATAGCCGCGAAAGGAGCTATTGCGCCAAGCACTCGCGCTAGGACCAGGCGAGGCCCGACGGCGGCCCCCCAGTGCTTCGATCCACTCATAGGCGATACGATTCTCGGCAAGCGTGGCTTGCAAGGTGGCCGACATGAACTGCGGTAACCGCCGCGAACCTGGGAAGCGACGAACATCGGCGATGGCCCGGATGCCGTAGTGCTCCAGTACGGCGACAAAGGCCTCGGGCGTTCGTGTGGAATGACCAATGGTCCAGATTCTTTGCGGCTGGGCTGAACTCATTTGGCCCGGCTCAGCGCGCTGCCCTTGTGCATTGCGACGTGATCGGTCTTGTCGCTTTCGATCTCGTATTGGGGCTCGTCAGGGCTGGCATGTCGCGTGTGGCCCTTATAGTCGGTATCACGAGTGTGCACCTTGATGATTCGCCCCGTTACATGCCCGGCTTCCGAATTCCAACGTACGTGGTCACCGACCTTGAATCGTTCTTGGGTCATAAATCGCATCCTCCTTCTCATGAGCCGGTAAAAAAGCAGCGCGCTTTCGAAGGGAAGCGCTGCTTCCTCCTCTATCAGCGACCGGAAAAAACGCTTCCTTACGCCTGCCGTCCGTCGGCTTGCGTCATAGCAGACCTGAGTGGATTGAATAGGTAGATTCAAAAAAATGACGCTGTATGGAAGACAAACGAAGCGGGCTAAAGCGGATTAACCCCTATTTGTCATGATGGCACCGAGCCACAAGTTAATAGCGGATTAATGGCCGGTCAAAATTGTGACGTAGAGTTGGCGATCTAAACCCGTCAAATAAATTTTGAATCGTTTTGGAAACCTATTATAAAGGCGCCACGCAACGGATTGCCGGGTTTCACTAACTGGTGATCCGGCTGTCGTTGCAACGCGGTTCGTCCGGTTGCGCGAGTGATGCATCTGCCCCAAGCGCCTGTACGACTTAATTACAACTCCCGCCACTTGTTTAAAGGCCTCGGCCTTTTGAAGTATTAAGTTTCGGAGAGACTGAATGTCTACCAATGTATTTATGGGCGCCCCTAAGGCACTCGTTCGTTCTATCGCGCTCGCTGCAGTATTCAGTACTGTTACCTTTACAGGCGAAGTGGCTGCTGCCGTCACAGCAAGTACGTCTTCCTCGACCGCTTTCACGTCTTCGATCAACAAGTTCACCAGTACCGATTTCCTAAACGGCGTTTGGCGCCGTACAGCGGGCTTTTCTGTTCCGGCAACCTCTGCCGCGATTGCAGCCTTCAAGCCTGGCGTTCAGGTCAAGTTTGCGGACGGTCAGGTTCGCAAGATCAGCAAGGTCTATGTGGTCGGCAAGAACATCAGTGTCTACGTCGATGGTGGCCTGCTAGACGGTGGCAAGGTCGGTGCGCCACGCACCGTCAGCACGGTAGTCGCCAGCACTACGGCTCCGGTTACGACCACTCCGAGCACGACTGCTCCGAGCTCTCCGGCTCCGGCTCCGGCCCCTAGCACCGCTTATTCCGCCGGGCTGAACAGCTTCACCAACGCCGATTGGGAAAATGGCATCTATCGCAAGGCCGCTGGCTTCTCGATCCCGGATACCGGCGCCAACAAGGCCGCGTTCGTGGTGGGTGCATCAGTCAAGCTGGCCGATGGCCAGGTGCGTACGGTTGCTGCGGTCTATGACGTAGGCGCTCATCTGTCTGTCATGCTCAAAGGCACTGTGCTGTCAGCCAGCGCTGTCGGTTATCCAAAGACCATCAGCGTGGCGTCCACCGGTACGGGTACCACCACACCTCCGGCGGCCGTTACACCTGCGCCTACCCCAGCGCCAACACCGACGCCTGCTCCTGCTCCTGCTCCGGTCGTCAGCGATGGCAGCGGTATCAACCTGGTTGGTGTGAACTTCGGTTCGGGTGTATTCGATCCGGGCACCGTTCCCGGTATCTACAACAAGGGCTACACCTATGCCGATGAGTCCTATTACAAGCGCCACGCCGGGCTTGGCTTCAAGCTGATCCGTCTGGGCTTCCTCTGGGAACGTATCCAGCCCAAGCTCGGCACTGAGCTGAACGCAGCCGAACTCGGCCGCATCAAACAGTCGCTGGATTACGCACAGAAGTACGGCATCAACGTCATCCTTGATATGCACAATTACTACCGTTACTACGGCAAGGTGATCAACTCGCCGGAAGTCCCGCGCGCTCAGTTCGCCGAAACCTGGCGCAAGATTGCGGTGGCGGTGTCCAAGCATCCGGCGCTGTATGGCTACGGTCTGATGAACGAGCCCTACAACACTGGCAACAACCTCTGGCCGCAGACAGCCCAGGCCGCAGGTCAGGCTATTCGCAAGGTCGATTCGTCCAAGTGGATCATGATCGCAGGTGACCGTTACTCCAGCGCCTTCCACTGGCAGAAGTACAACACTTCGCTGATCAACGATCCGTGGATGCGGGATCCGAAGAACAACCTGGTCTATGAAGCACACCAGTACCTTGATAAGGATTACTCGGGCACCTACCGTGATCGCGCTGAAACCTTCGCTCCCATGCTGGGTGTTGAGCGGGTCAAGCCTTGGGTCGAGTGGTTGAAGGCGAACAAGCTGCGCGGATTCCTTGGTGAGCACGGTATCCCCGACTTCTCTCCTTCTTCCGTGGTAGCTACCGACAACCTGTTGGCTTACCTGAACGCAAATTGCATCCCAAGCACCTATTGGGCTGCCGGCCCTCGTTGGGGTGAGAACATCATGGCGCTGGACGTAACGAGCGGTAAGCATCGTCCTCAGCTGGCTCCGCTGCAAAAGCATGCCGCTGCGAAGAGAACCTGCTCCACCATCGGTCCGCTGTAACAACGACGACGATATAGAGAACGGGCCTTCGGGCCCGTTTTTTATTGTCCGGTGATTTGTGCTGAGCCAGGTCAGCGATGCAGTTCGTCGGCTGCGGTTCCGCTCTGGATATAGTTAGAGACGATTTTTCCAATCCGCAATAGATACTTCGCTAGTTGATATGCCCGCTTCGCTTGTTTTTTGCCGCTTCGCTTTAACCCAGAATCGACGCGGTATAGCGCGAAATAGTGAGCGAAGTGCTATCGCAGGGTATCCGGTATATTCATTTCCAGTTTGAGTTTCAACTAGCTTTAAGAGGTTACTTCCGAGGTCCTGAAAATATGGAACTCAAAAATTTACCCCCGGTCACCATATATGTGCGCACCGAAAATGCACAGTTCGCGGCTCACCGCTCCTGCTGTGTCCCTACGGACCGTGGTCTTCCGGCCAAGCCATATAAAAGGTGAATCAAATGACTACACCCGATGACGAAATTACTGGTTACGGTGGCCTACCCAAGACCGGCCCCGATTCCACAACCGGCTCCACCGGCTCCAGCTCGGTAAATTCGGGAATGGGAACGAGTGGAAGTCATACTTCCGGTACATCTCAGAATACTCACACAAGCTCCGGCACGGCTGGTCATGCAGCTGAAGACGCTAAGGTGAAAGCTCGCCAAGCAGCCGAGCAGGTGAAGACTCAGGGCAAATCTCAGTTGGAAGGCTATCGGGCAACCGCAGCTGATGAAATTGAGAAAGTCGCCCAAAGCGCTAAAGCCGCCGCTCAAGAGCTTGAGGGGCAGGACCGCCTTGGGTTGTCCAATTATGTCTCTGACATGGCTCAAAGCATGGTGCAGTTCTCCGACAGTCTGCGCGGTAAGAATGTCGATGAGCTGCTGCAGGATGTAAATCGCATGGCACAAAACAATCCTGCGCTGTTTATTACCGGCAGTATTGCGCTGGGCTTTGGGCTAACTCGTTTTGCACGAGCTTCCAGCAAGCGCGCCTCTCACGACGATTACAACTATCAAGACAGCTCCAGTTCCGTCACCGGCTCCAGCAACCATCATGGTTCCGATCAGCGTGAGCTGAACGACCGCCTCAGCACCGGCGAGCCGGGCTCTGTCGGTAGTGTTAGCAACGCAGGTGTTTCGTCGGCAACCAGCGCTTCCCGGCCCACCTCCGGAACCTCTACTGGTGTAGGAACAGGTTCGGCTACCGGGGTAGGCACAGGTCTCGGCGCTGGTTCCGTGGGCTCCAGCACGGGAGCCAACACCAGCAATGGGCTGGGCCTAGGGTCAAATGCTGGCTCCAGCAGCACCGGCTCGACTACCAGCCGCGACGGCAAGGGTACCGACGGAGGACTTTTCCCATGAGCGAAGCACGTAAGACAACGACCACGACCACGACTTCCAACGCAACCTTGGAGCCTGGGCATCGCGTCGAAAACGACACATCCGTAGGTGGACTGCTTCGACAGCTGACCCATGAAGTCCCGTCCTTGATCACCAAGGAGCTGGCGCTGGCGAAGGCTGAGATTAGCGAGTCGATCCGCGCGACCAAAGCGGGTGCTGCCAGCGTCGCGACCGGTGGTGCAGTGCTTCTCGGCGGGTTCATCGTCCTGCTGATGTCGGCTGTTTACGGGCTGAGCATCGTCGTCGAGCCCTGGCTCGCCGCGCTGATTGTTGGCGCTGTCGTAGTGGTTATCGGGTTGATCATGGTGTCGTCCGGCAAGAAGAAGTTTCAGGCTTCTTCGTTCAAGCCGGAGCGCACTATTCATTCGGTCAACAAGGATAAAGAAGCTGTGAAGGGGCACACATCATGAGCACACGTAATCAGATTGATGCCGAAGCGCAGAAGGATCCGGACGAGCTCGAGCGCGAGATTGATCAGACGCGTACCGATATCGGCAACATTGTTCACGCGCTTGAAAACAAGCTGTCTCCCGGTGAATTGATTGATACCGCGCTGGGCTACGTCAAAGGCGGCAGTGGCGAATTTTTCAGCAATTTGAGCAATACGGTAAAAGCCAATCCGGTTCCTACCGTACTCACCTCGATTGGGCTGATCTGGCTAATGGCCGGGCAGAATCGTCAGCCCCATGCCAATGTCACCACGACGGGTTACAACACCGGCTCAAATGGCCCATCCATGGGTGACAAGCTGTCCGCGAAAACGGCTGGCATCAAGCAGCAAGGCGCCAGCATGAAGGAAAAGGCCAGCCATATGGGGCAGAGCGTTTCCGAGTCGTTGGGCAGCGCACGCTCGCGAGCAAGCGACTCGGGTCGTCAGGCATCCGCCCGGCTTCGCGGTGGTGCAGACCGGGCTCGCGGCGGGTTCAATCAGCTGTTGCAGGAGCAGCCCTTGGCCCTTGGTGCGATTGGCATTGCGCTCGGCGCGTTGATTGCTGCTTCGGTCCCTCCATCCCGTCGCGAGGACGAGATGCTGGGTGAGGCCAGTGATCGCATGACCGACCAGCTTCGACATAAGGCGGAAGAGGGTTACCAGAAGGCCTCTGCCAAAGGGGAGGAAATGGCCAACCGAGTCAAGCAGGACGTCAGCAGCAACAACGGCTCGAACCCCAGCTCGACAGGCACTACCGGTACCACCTCCGCGGGTATGTAACACAGCGCCACGCCGAGTTGACTTAGGTTCATGACAGCGCTTGTTCGCCGGTGCGGCTTGAGTCCGCACCGGCGAAACTCGATAATGCGCCCCGGCGCCGGTGTAGCTCAGTAGGTAGAGCAGCGCATTCGTAATGCGAAGGTCGGGGGTTCGACTCCTCTCACCGGCACCAATGAAATCAAGGCTCGCAGCGATGCGGGCCTTTTTCATTTGTGGGTCGGGGTTACGCCAGGGTTACGTTTCCATTTTAAGGCATGGTCAGCACCTACGTATGGCAAGGATCAACCACATCCGGAAGCTGCTCACATAAATGGCAGGCTCTGTTGTCGGGACGCCCGCGCCAGCTCGTGACGCTTAGCTAGAACTTCCTGGCTTGCGCGTCTCGATGTGCGAAGCCAGCCTGCACGGAGGCCATACAGGGTCCTTTTTGATGTCCGAGTCCTGTCGTTAGCACTATAGAGCGTCGCTCTTAGCTACGTGGCACATCACCTACATGGCTGCTTTCGGGCAACAGCGCACTAGGCGGACGGCTGAATCTTGCAGTCAGTTGTTACTGGGCGATTGTCTTGAACTGATGCGGCTAAATGTTCTCTAACAACGCTAGACGAGGGTGCGGGACGTTTTTCAACGCACCGGCATGGAAGAAACTTAAATAGCGAGGGAACAATGCAAAAGCTCTCCTTGGGCGTTCGGGACAACAACTTCGATTTTCTGCGTTTCGTCGCCGCGACGCTGGTTCTGCTGGGCCATTGCTTTTGGCTGAGCGGACGACTTCCTGAAGAACCGCTTCGCCCATTGACGGGCGGTACTGACATGGCGGATCTGGCAGTTGACGCATTTTTTGTCATCAGTGGCTTCTTGATTACCGCGTCTTACCTGCACGGTAGCGGCAATATCAGCTTCGTTTTAAAGCGCGCTCTGCGAATTTTCCCGGGACTGGCCTTTGCCGTGGTTTTCGCCATGCTGGTGATCGGCCCGCTAACCACACCGCTTCCGCTGAGTGAGTATTTCAGCGACAGCAAAACGGCCGCTTTCCTGACCAATACCTTTCTGATGACCCGCTATGAGCTGCCGGGCGTCTTTGCCAACAACCCGTTCCCGGAAGTGGTCAACGGATCATTTTGGACGCTTCCGCTGGAAGGCGCGATGTACTGCAGCGTGCTGCTGCTGGGTGCGTTGAAACTGCTCAAGCGCCAGATGGTGATCTTGGGGCTGGGCGTCTTGATGATGGGGCACTTCTTGGTTTTGCCGGCGCTTGGCGTCGAAAGCGTGACCATCCTGAAGCTGTTCCGCCTGGGAATGTTCTTTTACGGCGGGGCTGCGCTTTATCTCTTCCAGGACCAGGTACGCTGGGACGGGCGCATCGCCGTGTTGCTGCTGGCGGCCTCGGTGCTAGCTCTGGGAAGTTCTGCTTGGTTCGTCGTTCACATGCTCACGCTGCCCTACATGATTATCTACCTCGCCTATGCCCGGATCCCCAAGGTGGCCCACTTCGGCAAGCATGGCGATTTTTCCTATGGCATGTATATCTTCGGCTTCCCAGTGCAGCAGTTGATCATTCACTGGTTCGGTGCAGATATAAACCTCGCGGTTTTTGCCCTGTCGAGCATGGCTGTCACGCTGTGTTTCGCCGTGCTGTCGTGGCGGTTGGTAGAGGCGCCTGCCTTGCGTCTGAAGCGTTATACCAACATGAACGTTGCTCGGGCAGGGGGTCGCTGAGGAGAGCCTGGAGCGCGAGTTCCATGCATGGCCCGCTCGACGGAGCAGGCCATTTGCTTTAGGCCGATCTGGCGGCGCTGACCGCGTACTGCCGGCTTTCACACTGGTCGATCACAGCGTAGACCTGTTGCCACATCTGCTCGGATTGTTGCTTGAGCTGAGCGGTACGGGCCTGAATCAACGCCTGGATCCGAGCGGCATCGTCAATCACCAGGTCGATCTTGCGCTTGATTTCAGCCTCATCGGTGGTGACCTGCACCAGTCCCTCCGGGAAACCGTAGTCTTCGAACAGCATCTGGTACTTGTGGCTCCAGCCCGTGGCCAAGGCTGGCACGCCTTGGGATAGCGCGCTGACCAGCCCGTGGAAACGGCTGCCCAGGGTGCCGCTGCAGGCGCCGAGGATGCCTTTGATTTCCAGCGCGCCGCTTTCCTTGACGATCGGGATGCCGCCTACCGCCGCCGACAGTTCGTCAGCCAGGCGCTGATCGTCCTTGCCCTCGTGCACCAGCACGAAAGGCTTGGCGCCCTTTTCCAGCAGGTAGCGCGTGCAGCTGATCAGGAACGGCAGGTAGGCATCGCGCGTCTTCTGGTCGGTCTTGTCCAGCATTCGGCAGTTGGGGACGATGCAGAAACGGTTCTGCTCGGTATCGAAGCCCTGCGGCAGCACACCGGTGATGAGGTTGGTGAAGTCCGGTGATTGCTTGATCTTCGCCTGCTCACCCACCAGCTCGGTGAGATGCTCGTAGGACACGCGCTCGCGCGGGAAAATCAGGTCGACGTTATCGACCACCGTTTTCATTGCCGCCCGGTTTTTCTCCGATTTGAACGGCCCAAGCGCTTGCGGCATCAGGATCACCCGGGTGCCGTTCTTGTGCCAGCGCTTGGTTGACTGTGCCAGTTCAGCACAAGGATCCTCGCCCCACTGATCGCTGTAGGCGAAGCCCGCCGCATCGATGACCACGTCGACTTCTTTATCCAGCACCACCCCATACATCTCGCGCAGCGGACGCGGGGCGAAGTTGGCCAGCGTGCCCCACTGAATGCCGTAGCGCCACAGCCAGGCCTTGGGATAGAACCCCAGCTGGACCAGCTTGCGGAACGGCTGCTCGGCTTTTTTCGGGGTCGGGGCCATGACGAAGGTAGCGTCCGGATACCGGGTCCTCAGTTTCTGCAACGCCGCGTGCAACATCAGCTCAGCGCCTTTATTGACGAAGCCTGCCTTTCTGATCTCGATAATCATCGCTTACCTCAGTTGTATATGATCAAGTCTTTCTCGGTCTTCTTGTCCGAATAAGGAATCCCTCCCGTTGGATCGGCATAGCCCACCGCGAGGAGCATCACGGTACGCTCCTGGTAGGCCAAGCCCAGTATTTTCGCCAGTTGACGTTCTCTTTCTTCGACGTCAGGCCAGTTGATCGAGCAGCTCGACAAGCCCAGGCTTTCCAGTGCCAGCATCAGCTGCATGGCAGCCAGCGAGCCGTCGATATAGACCACGTGGCGGTCGCGTGCCTCTGGATAGCAGCCCAGGTCGCCGACTACTGCGATCACGCAGGGCAAATTGTCGTGGAAACCCGCCGTGCCGCCCGCGCACTTGGCGACCTCGGCGGCCTTTTCCTTGCCGTTGCTGACATAGAAGCGAAACGGCTGGCGGTTGCAGGCCGACGGCGCCAGAGCCGCGGCGCTTACCGCCTGTTCGATCAGCTCATTGCTGACCGGTTTGTCCTGGTACCAGCGAACCGAGCGGCGACGGCGGAACAGCACCATCAGCTCGTCATAGCTAACCGGGCAGTCCGGCAGTTGGCTGTGGGGATAGGGCACGCAGCGGTTGGTTTCGTCGGGGTTCTCGGTGCTGGTGAAGGCGCGCTTGGCCGAGTCGATGCGCGGCGTGCTGCCAACGGCTGAGAAATAGTCAGTAAGGACATCGTTGGCCCAGCGCTGTTGGCCGTTGACGACGCCGGCCCGGGTCGCATCGGCATAGCAGCGAACCGTCGGGCCGATGTAATCCTCGGCAAAGGTGCTGCGTCGCGGACGCATGATCAGGCCCTTCTCCAGGCGATGCACGTTGCGCCGCAGGAAGGCATCGTTCTCGCCCTTGCCGAGCATCCGCTGAGCGAAATGCAGTCGGCCCAGCAGCACCGCACGGTGTTCCCGGTCGAACTCACGGCTGATCAGGCAGTAATAGACAGAAGACAGAAAGCCGCTGGAGGAAAACAGGCGGACCAGGGCCAGGCCAGTGTTGTTCCGAGTCGTCTTGATCAGGTCTTTGACTGGCTCAGGTAGGGCTCTTGCTAGGAGCATTAAGCTCATTAGATTTTTTAGGCCTCTTGTCAGTTTCATTCGGCGCGCTTGGCGCCAGAGACCTGACAGCTTGAGTGCTGCATTGTTCAAACGCAGGAGGCGGAAAATGTTACGGCATGTCTGCAAAACGAATAGGGAGACGCACGTTTGACGATCGGCAGCCGCTAGCAGCCATGAGTGACAAACACTTATAAAGTTCTTCCCGCCAGTCTAGCGTGGTTATTCCAAACGTGGACTCGAAGCGCTGGCAATCTAGGACGGACCAAGCAGGTCTACATGACGGAGTCGGATACTCATCAGTCGAAACTGCCTGGATATGAGGCGCTTTCTCGAGAACGCCGATTGCTCCAGCCTGGCTAAATATTTCCCTGGCAAACTCGTACCAGGAGCAGGCGGATCGACCGCTGTAATGGTAGATACCCCAGGGCAGGTCCCCTTTCTCCACGTAGCGGCTGCAGAGTTCGAGTAGCACGCTGGCGATGCTGGCAGCGTAGGTCGGGCAGCCAACCTGATCGTTGACAATTGAAACGCTCGGCTGCTCACGACCCAGGCGGAGCATTGTCTTAACGAAGTTATGTCCATGCATGCCGTAAACCCAGCTGGTACGAAGCACTATATGGTTGGCTGCTGATTCGATAATGGCTTGTTCGCCCGCCAGTTTGCTCGCGCCATATACCGAACATGGCCCTGTAGGGTGTGACTCTGTTATGGGCTCGTTGCCTTTCCCGCTGAACACGTAGTCCGTTGATATATGAAAAAGGGGTATCGCTGCAAAATGGGCAGCTACAGCGAGGTGTCGCACGCCGTCAGCGTTTATGGCGAAGGCGCGCGCAGCATCCGTCTCGGCGCCGTCAACGTTTGTGTAGGCCGCGGCATTAATGATCAACGTCGGCTGGTAGCGTTCTAGCGCGTCGCTAACCGAAGCGCTGTCGGTGATATCAAGCGTCTGACTTGATGGGGCAATGACCCGTATCCCTCGGGTATTGGCTTGCTCGATGATGCTTTGCCCTATCTGTCCAGTACCCCCACATACCAAGACTGCCTGCGAACCTGATCGCGAATTTAATTTGTATGGCATCGTCTCGATTACTGCTTACTGATCAAGGCTTAATCCTGACCGGCCATGAGCTCATTTTCAACTGATGGCACTGGAACTGACATGTAGAGTCGTTCAGCCAGCGCTGCTGAAAAGCGTTGCGCTGCGGACCACCGCAAGTGAATGGCGTCAACGAAGTCGCTGGCAGGAGTCTCCAGTTCGCTATCTGCGTTCCAATAGGCCGCCTCGCTCCCTTTGAGGCTGCGTTTAACGTGCGAATCGAACTGGGCTAAGAACGAACCGTCAGGGTCGTATCGCGATTTCCATTCAGGATGAAGAGGGGTCGAGACCACGAAAAATTTGCGTGCCTCTCGCTGTAGACGATTTGCCATGGTGCTCAATGCATCGAAGCAATTGTGGTCAAGAGCGTCCGGCTTGCCGTAGAGCAGTCGCCTGCTGTTATCTGTGTCCAGTGGACCGCCACCGTATTGATCGAATACCAATGGGTCCCACTCGTTCTCCCCGCTTCGCTGCCCCCTGACCGTTAGGGCGTTGCGTACAAGTGAAACGGGTGCGAAATAGCGTACGTAATATGGCCAGCGAGACGCTTTGTCATAGACGTATGCGTCGGCGTCATCGCGATTGAATACTGAATCCGGCACTTTCCAACACCCTGCGAAATCTTGCGGATCGATAACCATCACTACCCGGCGAATGGTTGGTTCCCGATCGAGCAACCAGTTTCCAACGTACACCGACTGGTTGGCGAAAAGGCCACAGAATGCGCCATTCATTGGGATAGATGTGGGCGAGTTTCTGACCAGTTCATCGCCGTCTACATGTCGCCAAGCCACGGAAGAACCAATGACCAGCAGGTCAGGAGATTCAACCGGGTGGTCCCGCAGAAAGTTGAGTTTCTCATCCACGCACAAGCTGTTGGAAAAGGCCGGTGGCGGCAGATTGCCCGACCGGTCCAAGCCTAATAGCGTTAGACCAAAAGCAGCCAGCGAGCAGATCAGTCCACCAAACAGCGCCAGTAAGTAGCCGGACCCTATCCGACTGGCCGTGCTGGTATGAAGGGAGTTTTCCCCATCCATCGGGAGGTTTCCTTTGTTGATCATCAATGCGCTTCGAGCTTCTTGCTGATCACTTCGGCGAAATGGCCGACGTTGCGCAGCGATTCGAGCTCCGCCGTCCGAAACTTGATGCCGAAGCGTTGTTCGGCGGCGACCGTAAGCATCACGTGGGTCTGGCTGTCCCAGCCCTCGATGTCGTTGGCGGTCATTTTTAGCGACAGCACAATGCTGTCGTCACCGAACACATCATGGAAAACCGGGGTGAGTTGCTTGAGTACTTCTGCTTCGGTCATGCCGATACCTCGATGAAATGGCGGGGCGTGCGGGGGGAGGTGAGTTCATAACGCCAGAAGGTGGCGTCGCGGGCGCTGTCAGCGGGGGCGGGATGCTGGACGAAGCCCAGCCGGGGGAAATGCTCCGCGACCATGCCGTTACGTTCGGTTGGCCGGTACTCACCGATCAGTGCGCGATAGCCGGCAGCGGTGGCGGCGTTGGTCAGCACATCGAGCACCGCGTCTTCGACCTGGCGACCCAGTACACGGCAGCTCATCAGCCAGCTGTCGATCAGCAGCTCGTCGCTAGCGACAGCTGCATCCGGGCGCGCCAGGACGACGCTGATCAGGCCGTTATCACCGAACTTGTCGGCCAGGCGGATCGCCAGTGCCACCGCCGCCGGGTCGCTGGCGATGCGCTCGACTTCCGCCTCGCTATAGCGGCGCGTGGTGAGGTTGAACTGGTTGGTCTTGTTGATCAGCTGCGTGCTGCGGGCCAGCTCGGCGGCGCCGATCGGGGTGGCGGTCAGCACCATCTCCAGGCCGCGCAAATAACCTTCCATGTCGGTGGCCTGGCTCATCGCGGCTTTGCGCTCAGCGTTCAAGGCATAGTTGCGCCCGCGTGTGGCATCGTCCGAGGTGAAGGAGACGGCCTCGAAGTACCCGGCGGCGGCGACGCGTGCCGGGTAGTCGGCCACGTCATCCGGCAGTTCCGGCACCGCGACTTCCGGCAGCTCGCGATGCACGATGTCGCGCTCGGCGGGGTTGTCGTCGACGAACACCAGGCTGTCGAGCCCAATGTCGAGCATCGAGGCGATGCGCCGCAGGTTACTAGCCTTGTCTTCCCAGTTGGCGACGAAGGCCGCGATGTCGCTGCGCTTGAGCGCCATCTCGGGATGATTGAACGCCGCTTCGGCCACGCTCAGATCATTCTTGCTGCACACCGCGAGGATGATGCCGCGGCGCGCCAGCTGTGCTGCGTAGCGCTGGAAGGCGAGGAAGGCTTCGCCACTGGGCGAACCCTGGCCGAGGTGGATGCCGTCTACGCCATCGTCACCGACCACGCCACCCCACAGGGTGTTGTCCAGGTCCAGCACCAGGCATTTGCGCGACAGACCGATGCTGGCGGCGGCGATGCGAGCCAGTTGGTCGCCATACAGCGGCGCCAGGTTCGGGCTGACCAATTGCTTGGCCTGATGCCAGCGCACCGGTTCGGCCAGGCCGTCGCCATAACTGCCACGGGCGGCTTCCCAGGCAAGGTCCATCAGTAGTACGCCATCTTCTCGGGCTGCAGCACGGATGGCCGCATTGAGGCGATCGATGAGTGCGTAGGGTGAGGCCGGAACCAGCGCTTCGAATGAACCAAAAATCGGAGGGTCGGCGGGCACGATGGTTTGCTGGACGACCTGGGCGGCATAGCGCTCGCGTGCCCGGCGCCACAGCAGGCGCAACTCGTCGACCCGTTCGGCGACCGCGGCGTCGACGTCTGCCTGCGAGGCTTCGAGCGGCAACTGCAGGGGCGCGTCTCGCGCATCCAGCGCCAGGACGATCAGTTGCGGGGCAAAGTTGGCGAGCTCGGCGTCGTCCATCAGCAGCGCCTGACGGTACATGCCATAGGGCGCGACGTGCACCGAGAGCGCCAGGCGACGCTGCAGGCCCGCGACACGAATCGCCGGCACCAGATGATCGACGGTATGCGATGACAGCAGGGCGATGCGCAATGGTCGCAGCCCGTTGTTGGTCGTTTCGCCGTTCGCCAGCGCGCGCAAGCCTTCGCTTGCAAGCCGGTCCAGCCGGGTGGTGAGCGTGAAATCGCGACGGTAGCCGGCCAGCTTCGCTGCCAGATCCAGACGAGTGAAGGGGTCGGCTTCGCGTTTGGCCTCGCCGATGGCGCTGCCAAGATCAGGGTGTTGCGCTAACCAGAGAAGCTGATCCATTAGCGTGTCACTCCTTACTTGTAGACGGTTTCAGAACTGGAAATAGAGGAATTCGGTAGGGGCTACGGAAAACGCCACGGCCAGGGCGAAGAAGCCCAGCACGCCGATGGCCAGGCCGATGACCGGCGTCGGGGTCCACACGGCGATTGGGAACCAGCGCAGCAGCCAGTTCTCGCGCGGCTGGGCGTCCAGCGCGGTACGAAAGCCTGCCATCCACTGCTGCACGTTGGGCATGATCCAGACGAAGGCAAGCAGTATGGCGACGGTGAGGTAGTCGGACTTGTCGAAGTCGGTGTGCATCTCGCTCAAGCCAACCATCCCCGTCAGCATGGCCATCGCCGCCGTCAGGCTGTTGGCCCGGAAGAACACCATCGCCACGACTACACAGAGGAAGGTCAGCAGGACTGCGCCGGCGTGGTGCCAGAGCTTGTCGCTGTCCAGCGGCAGACCATGGCGCGCCTTGTAGGCCCGGAAACCGTGGGCGACAACTAGGTAGAAGCCGTGAAGCAGTCCGAATGCCACGAACTGCCAGCCGGCGCCGTGCCACACGCCAGAGATGAACATGGTCAGCACAGTGGGGTAGGCGATCAGCACGACGAAGGTTCCGACACTCATCTTCCCTCGCCGTGGCAACGGCTTGCCGGCGGCCATCCGCTTGCGGGTGATCCGCATCACGATGGGGTTATAGATATAGGCGGTGAGAAAGCGCGTCAGCGTCATGTGCCAGCGTGACCAGTAATCGATCACGTTGTGCGCCTTGAACGGGCTGTTGAAGTTCACCGGCAGACGCAGGCCGAACAGTAAGCCCAGGCCGATCGCCATGTCGCTGTACCCGGAAAAATCGAAGTAGATCTGCAGCGTATAGCTGAGCGCGCCATACCAGGCGTCGTACAGCGAAGGCACGGTGCCGCTCGCGGCAACCGCGAAAATCGGCGAGGCGTTTTCCCCTAGCGGGTCGGCGAGGATCACTTTCTTGAACAGACCGAGCACGAAGACCGTGAGCCCCAGCGAGATGTTGTCGATCCGAGGGCGAAAGGTGCTGCTGTCATTGAACTGCTTGAGCATCTCGCCGTGGTGGGTAATGGGACCGGCGATCAACTGTGGGAAAAAACTGATGAACAGGCAGTAATTGACGAAATCGTGCTCGGCGACTTCGCCGTCGTGCGCGTCGACCAGATAGGCGATCTGCTGAAAGGTGAAGAACGAAATCGCCAGCGGCAGGATGATGTCGCCCACCGACCAACCGAGGTCGAAGGCGCTGTCGAGTGTGCCGAAGAGAAAGCCCGTGTATTTGTAATAACCCAGCAGGGCGACGTTGGCGGCAACGCCAAGTATCAGCACAGCCTTCGAGGGCCGTCGCATCAGGTAACCACCGATCAGGTAGTTGACCACCATGCTGCCCACCAGCAGCGGCACATAAGCGGGGTTCCACCAGCCATAGAACACCAGCGACGCCAGTGTCAGCCATATGGCGGCAAAGCGTTGTCTGCCGGAGCCCGCGAGAAGAATGAAGCCCAAAAACACCACCGGAAGGAACCCGGCGATGAACACCATCGAGTTGAACAGCATATCCTTGCTCCGACGCAGTACGCTCCCCGCTACTGCGATTTCCGTTTACTCATCACACTTGGCGTTTGCCTGCATCAGCCATCGGCTGATCCGATTAGCAAATCGGACTGTCGTCATCGAAAAATAGTTTCACGTTGTAACTAGCAGACTGTCATATTCGCAACGCCCGGCGTTTTCAGCCTCTGGCACGGCTGAAAAGCCGTTAGTTTCAGCATGTTTGGCATTTTTTTATAAGTAGTCGGGTTCCTCTAGGCCGAGGGCTTCGATGTGCTTAGTCCCCGTCTTGAGCCGATCTCCATAGGGTACAGTTGTTCCAAGGGTCGAATATTTTGATATGGCTCTGTATGCTTTAAGCACAACTGGCTTGAGCTACACGATGATTCCGCAAAACAACCTATGGCTGCCTACGCCGCCATAGCGCTTCGCCCCCTCCGCTTTACCTTTTACGGCTACTGACTCGATGGCCGTGCTCTGCTGCGCGTGCCGATTTCTCTAGATCTGCCGCAACCTCCAAAAAACATTGATCGTGCTGCTCTCGCCGCTGGCTGCGTTGCGTTGTGCTAACGATTTATTGCCTTGGGAATTCCGATGCTCCACTCGTTAAAACAAACCTGGTTCTCCAACATCCGCGGCGACATCCTCGCGGGTATCGTCGTCGCCTTAGCCCTGATCCCAGAAGCGATTGCCTTCTCGATTATCGCTGGGGTCGACCCGAGAGTCGGCCTCTACGCCTCCTTTTGTATCGCCGTGGTGATCGCTTTCGTCGGCGGTCGTCCAGGCATGATCTCGGCCGCCACCGGTGCGATGGCGCTGCTGATGGTGACCTTGGTCCGCGAGCATGGTCTGCAGTATCTGCTAGCAGCGACGCTACTCTGCGGCGTGCTACAGATCGGCGCAGGCTACTTACGCCTTGGCTCGCTCATGCGCTTCGTTTCGCGGTCGGTCGTGACAGGCTTCGTCAACGCCCTGGCGATCCTGATCTTCATGGCGCAACTGCCTGAACTGACCAACGTGACCTGGCACGTCTATGCGATGACGGCAGCGGGCCTAGGCATCATCTACCTGTTCCCCTACGTGCCTAAGATTGGCAAGGTCATCCCTTCGCCGCTGGTCTGCATCCTGACGCTGACCGCTGTGGCGATCTATCTGGGGCTCGATATACGTACGGTCGGCGATATGGGCGACCTGCCCGATACGTTACCGATCTTCCTCTGGCCGGAAGTGCCGCTGACATTCGAGACGTTGGCGATCATATTCCCTTACTCAGCCGCTCTGGCTGTAGTTGGTCTGTTGGAATCGATGATGACCGCGACCATCGTCGATGACTTGACCGATACCGGTAGCGACAAGAACCGCGAGTGCAAAGGCCAAGGTGTCGCCAACATCGCCTCCGGGCTGCTTGGCGGAATGGCCGGCTGCGCCATGATTGGGCAGTCAATCATCAACGTTAAATCGGGGGGCCGGACCCGCCTGTCCTCACTTGCCGCCGGTGTGTTCCTGCTGCTGATGGTGGTGTTTCTTGGTGACTGGCTGTCTCAAATCCCCATGGCCGCGCTGGTGGCGGTGATGATCATGGTGGCCATCGGGACCTTTAGCTGGGATTCGCTGCGCAATCTGAAGAAGCACCCCCTGTCGACCAACATCGTCATGGTCGCCACCGTGATCGTCGTGGTCGCCACCCACAACCTAGCGTATGGCGTACTGGCTGGTGTGCTCCTGGCCGCGATGTTCTTCGCCAATAAAGTTGGGCATTACATGGAGGTCGGTTCTGCGCTGGACGAAGCCGGGGAACACCGGACCTACAAGGTTACCGGCCAAGTCTTTTTCAGCTCGGCTGATAAATTCGTCGCTGCCTTCGACTTCAAGGAAGCTCTGAGCAAGGTGACCATCGATCTTAGCCGCGCCCACTTCTGGGACATTACGGCTGTCGCTGCGCTGGACAAGGTCGTCGTCAAGCTTCGTCGTGAAGGCACTGAGGTCGAGGTGTTGGGCCTCAATCAAGCAAGCGCCACGATTGTGGACCGCTTCGGCGTTCACGATAAACCTGATGCCATCGACCAGCTAATGGGCCACTAAGAAGGAGACAAGCATGACCAGAGTAATCGCCTGTATCGACGGTTCTGCCTCAGCCCCGGCCGTTTGCGACTATGCGGCGTGGGCTGCCGTTAGCCTGGAAACACCTCTGACGTTTGTGCACGTGTTGGATCAGAGGCAGTACCCAGTTGCAGCAGATCTGAGCGGCACCATCGGTCTCGGCAGCCGCGAGCACCTGTTAGATGAACTGGCCTCGCTGGACGAGCAGCGCGGCAAGCTCGCGCTTGAGCAAGGGAAAATCATGCTGGCTGCGGCGAAAGACCGAGCGATGAAGAGCGGCGTAGACGCGCCGGAATGCAAACAACGCCACGGCGATCTATTGGATTGCCTTCAAGAGCTAGAAGGCGAAACGCGCTTGCTCGTAATAGGTCGCCAGGGCGAATCGAGCAGTGGTCTCAACCAGCACGTTGGGAGCCAGCTGGAGAACGTAATCCGCATCATGCACCGGCCAATCCTGGTAGCGCCGGTCCACTTTCAGAAACCTGAGAGCGCAATGCTGGCCTTCGATGGCAGCGCTACCACCCGCAAGGGCGTGGAGATGCTGGCGTCCAGCCCCCTGCTAAAGGGGCTGCCTATCCATTTGGTCATGGTGGGGCAGGAAAACCACGAATCATCCGCTCAGCTAGGTTGGGCAAAGGACATCTTGGTTAATGCCGGCTATGCGGTTTTTGCCGAGGCCCGAAGCGGTGAGATCGAGCCTACGCTGCACGCTTACCAAAAGGAGCATGGAATCGATCTGCTCGTGATGGGTGCCTATGGCCATTCGCGTATCCGGCAGCTCCTGGTCGGTAGTACTACTACCAGCATGCTCCGGACCACCACCAGCCCGCTCTTGCTGCTGCGCTAAGGCCATCAACGATAGCGACCTGAACCTTGCATATCTCAAACCTTGCTTGAGCAGCGGCTTGCCGACCTGGAGCTGCTATTGACGCAGAGTCTCACTCGCAATCGGTAGAGCTGGACCAGAGCTACGAGGGCCGGCTGTCGAAAGTGGGTGCGCTCCAACAGCAAGCAATGAGCGATGCCATCCGCAGTCGGGCACTACATGAGCGGACGCGTCTTCGGCTCGCCATGAAAAGCTGGCAAGGAGATGAGTATGGCTCATGTAACCAATGCGGCGAGATGATTGCGCCGGGCCGGCTAGAATTCGATCCGGCCGCGTCGCTGTGCATTGCCTGCGCAACCGGCAATGAGTCGCGTTGAAATCATTCGGCTTGTTGCGTCAGCTGCAATCAATGGGGTTTTTAATGTATTCGATGGCTAAAAATTTGTTGGGCCGAACCAGGAAAATACGCACTTGGGCGTGGGGGCTGCTGGGTCTGGTGTTGCTCGCTGCATTCCAAATCCGTACCCATCATCTTGATGATCGTTTGTACTACTGGATCAACACTTATTGGCACACCGAGGATTGGCAGGAGCGCTCAGTATGGCTGCCAGCCTATCGGGTCGAGCTGGACGCAAAACCGGTTTCTGGTGTGGACAACAACCTTTCGGGTCTGACATTCGATCCAGACCGAAACCTTCTGTGGGCTGTCACAAACGGCCCTAACGAACTTCTTGCTCTCAGTCGTGAAGGCGACGTTGAACGACGTTACACCCTGGATGGCTTCCACGATGTGGAGGCGGTGTCCTACGCCGGCAATAGTCAGCTGGTAATCGCCGAGGAACGTCGGCAGAGCCTGGTTATCGTTGATGTTCCCGTCGACGCAGACGATAGACTCACGCCCGGTCACGCGTTGCACCGCGACCAATATCCATCGTTGACTTTGTCGCTTGGCAAGGCAGACAACAAGGGCCTAGAAGGGCTGGCTTACGACCTGAAAGGCGACCGCTTATTCGTGACCAAGGAGCGTGATCCTCGACAGTTACTGAAAGTACACGGTCTTCGCGCGAGCCTGGAAAATGACTTCTCGCTCCGTATTCGTGACCTTTCCAGCATGGTAGAGGATAAGGTATTCGCCACGGACCTCTCGTCTGTCGTCTTCGATCAACAGAGCGGCCATTTGATTTTGCTAAGCGACGAATCGAAGCTGCTGATTGAAATGACCGATCAGGGCAAGGTTGTGAGCTTCCGCTCCTTGGCGAGCGGCTTTGCGGGCTTACAGAGTGGGATACCCCAAGCCGAAGGCGTAACCATCGACGCTGACGGCAATTTGTACGTGGTGAGCGAGCCGAACCTGTTCTATCGCTTCGCCCGGGAGTCAGATTAACCAGTCGCTAAGCTACACAATAGCGCTCGGGAAGCGGACGTTTGGCAAAACTCGATTTTGAGGATTCGAGGCGTCTACGAAACCGGGGGATTCATCTTGTAGATTCGCTCTTCCCAATCAGCTAGGTTCTATCGTATCGAGCACTAAGTCGTCCGTACCTCAAGCAGGAGCTATGCAATGGCAAGGAATGTATTCTTCAGTTTCCACTATAGGAATGATTTTTGGCGCACCCAGCAAGTTCGAAATATCGGTGCATTGGATGGTCAAAAACTCTATACACCGAACGAGTGGGAAGAGGTCAAGAAAAAGGGCAGTGCAGCAATTGAAAAGTGGATTGATGGCAGCCTGGTAGGGAAGTCCTGTCTAGTCGTACTGGTGGGTTCCGAGACCGCAAGCCGTCCATGGGTGGTGAAGGAAATCATCAAGGGCTGGAACGCCGGTAAGGGCGTCGTGGCCATTCGCATCAACAAGCTTCTCGATGCCAATGGAAATTCTTCGACGGCGGGGGCGAATCCTCTCGATCAGGTCGCGCTGAAGAACGGTACGGTGAGCCTTTCGAGCTACGCCCAGTTGATCACGCCAGTTGGGGCCGACAGTAAAGCAGTCTATGCCTCTATTCAGGCAAACATCGAGCAGTGGATCGAAGATGCCATTGCAATCCGGAACAATTACAAGCCGTGATGTCTGGGACAATCTCCGCGCATTTGACGAGTGCTGACCATGACTAAAGCGGCCTTGAACCGATTCCTCACTGAATACGCGGATGCGCTGAACGATGGCGTGGGGGCGATTTTCGTTGGTGCTGGCGTCTCAATGGCGGCGGGTTACCCTTCTTGGTCAGAGCTGCTCAGTGACATAGCTGTAGAGCTTGAGGTTGATTCGAAGAACGTCCACGACTTGGCGGCCTTGGCTCAATGGAGCATCCTAGAAAACGGTGGTGCCTCACGCGTCCGGAATGTCATTAGGGGTGAGATAGGCCCTGACAAACCTATCCCTGAGACGGTTGAGATCATCTCGCGGCTACCGGTCAGACATATCTGGACGACCAACTACGACCGGTTGATAGAGCGTGCGTTTGCATCCATTAGCCGCCCGCTGAATCCCATATCCAGCCCCAGTGATCTCGCCCTTAGGGTGACGCCTGGTGCAGCGCTGCTCTACAAGATGCATGGCTCTGTAGATCGCCTTGACGACGTTGTCATTTCTACGGACGACTACGAACTGTTCCGCTCAAAACGAGGCCAGTACCTGCCGTTGTTTCAAGCGCACCTCACCAGCATGTCCATGCTGTTCATCGGCATCAGCTTTACCGACCCTAATGTTCGACATGTCCTATCGCTGATTCGGGAAAGCTTCACCGATGCGCCGCCTGAACACTTCGCCATTGTGCGTGCGCCGCAGAAGGCAGACTTCGCGACCGAAGGGGAATTCGCAGCGCGCAATGCACAGCACAAGCTGTGGGCGAAGGATTTGAAACGCTATGGCTTGCTGGCGGTGGAGGTCAGCGACTATGCCGAGATCCCGGCGCTTCTGCGTCAAATTGAGAAGCGAATCGCGGCCCGCCGAATCTGGGTGAGTGGTAGCTGGCCTCTTGAGCGGGGAGGCTCCGATTCAGCCAACATCCATGCGCTGGCTGAAGACATTGGCCGGCAGATCGGTGAAACAGGGCGCCACCTGGTGACCGGTGCAGGCCTGTTGGTTGGATCCGCGTCGTTGTCGGGCTTCTTGGGCGCTCTGCGGCAAGGCGGTGGTTGGGATCTGGATCGGAGGCTCATCGCCAGACCTTTTCCTCAACCCTTGGCGGGAGCACAGCCCAACAACGAAGAATGGGCTGCGCTTCGACATGAGCTTGCGCGACAAGCCGGCATAGCTATTTTCATCGGCGGTGCGAAGTTGGCCGTCGACAAGTTGGAGGTCGCTCAAGGAGTTATGCAGGAGTATGAGATTGCCAAGGATGCAGGAGTGTTTCTGCTTCCTGTGGGGGGGGCTGGGGGCGCTGCGCAGAAAATTAGTGATCTGCTGTTGGGGTCTGAGTTCTCCTCATCGGGTCAGAACGCTGTAAGGCCTACGGATAAAGAGCTGCAAACACTTTCTGATCCAGGACTCCTGGCTAGCAAAGAAGGGCGGCACAAGCTCGTTTCCGTGGTGTTTGAAATCATCGACCGAATAGCTCGTGCTACCTGAGTGTCCCCAAGTTAGGAAAGGATTCGATGGCAAGGAACGTTACCAGGGCTGAGCTTCTAGCTTTTACGGCAAATAGATCGCAAAGTAGCCGCGAACAGCTTTTTAAATCCAATGCCTCAAGCAGTGGCACGAGCACATTCCTATCGCACTCCAGTAAAGATCAAGAGCTACTAGGGGGAGCAATGGAGGTGCTTCACAACCATGGAGCACGGGTCTATATCGATGAGATTGATCCTGAAATGCCACCCTATACCTCGGCAGAAACAGCGGCCCTACTTAAGCAGCGCATTAGTCAGACAAGACGCTTTGTTCTGCTGACGACTGAGAACAGTAAGGACAGTCGATGGGTTCCCTGGGAGTTGGGCATTGCTGATGGCGACAAGGGTTTGGTGAACATTGCCCTATTTCCAGCATCGGACAGCACCCGCGATGACAACTGGACGAGTTGGGAGTATCTCGGCTTGTATCACCGAATCGTCTGGGGAAAGCTTTCAGGGTACGAGAATGAGTTGTGGATGGTGCTGGATGCCAAAGCAAATACAGCCGTAACGTTGAGAAAATGGCTTTCGGGATACTGAAGTCTTGATGGCAATCAGATGATTATCGATCTCGAAGTCAATACCTAAAGCTTCTCAAGCAGTTGCTGCGAGCTGGTATCTACTTACGTATGGCTAACCAGGGCACAAAGTCCGGTTTGAATCAGCATTGAAGCGTCCAAGCAGTCACTAACTCTCTGTAATAATATGCTTTGACACCTCTTCTGGTACTAATTTGCCTTACTAACTAAGGAGGTCAGGTTGTATGTCGGAGATTCCAGGAAAGAGAAGGCGACTAACCGTCGCACAGAAACAAGACCGGGCTGATTTTGCCAGCCGGGAGGCACGCACTAAAGAATGGCTTTCAAACCAAGCCTTGCGAGCAAACAAGCTTCGTTCTAAGGATAAAGAATTTTATGGGTTGGAACGAGAATTTATAAATCTGCAGAATAAAATGCTGCGCGATTATGAGATATCAAAAGATATAAAGCACCCAAGGGATGTTGGTACAGTAAGGGAGGTGCTGCTCAGAGCTTTATGGGATCCCGGATCGCCAAGGATACTGTCTATATCAGTTGTATGAGATTATCTTCAATTTGCTTAATAAAACCCGGACGCAAGAAGCATTTCCTCATCAATATTTTAGGCTGCCATTAACAGCGGGTGACTACTCATACGAGTATAGCTTTGGTAATTTTGCAGAGTTTGGACACTGCGAGGAGCATGGGGACTATCCCAGAATCTTTTCACCTGAGAAGCTAGGGGAATTAATTACTTGGTGTCAGACTGCCGAGCCAATTAACTGGATCAAAGCTACAGATCTAGCGTATAGCAAGCCGGGCGATAATTTTGAGGCATATGAAAGGCAGCCGGGTGATGTCAGAATTTACAATCCTGAGGGTTTGCCTCTTAGCGATATTTTGGTTGCTGATAAGGAGGTCATGCTCGATGGTAAGGAAATTATTACAAAAGTACTTTCTTTCGATTCGATAAGAAGTTGCGGGTTAGAAATTTATATTCCTTACTACTACCAGATTACGGAAGATCTTGTTCAGGGTTGCTCAAAGTGTAAAAAGGCTCAGGCTCAAAGGCGCAAAGGCTCAAGTGGTGTCGGTAGCCAAGACTAACACCATACGAGATATCGCGGTCGCTCGTGTTTTCCTATTCACACACTTGGATTGGCAGCTTTTGGGCCGATCTCCGCCAGTCGCGGCGAGCTATCAGCAATCCATTTGTAACGAGCCTCCTAATGATCGACCACGTCCGCCCATGTTTTTATTATTCAAGATGGTCTCGGCGGTACAGGTTGCTAACCCATCATCAGAGTTGCCTCCGCTACCGTAGTAGGCTCTCGTCAATCGCCTGCAGGTTTTTAGCTCTGATTCCGGCGTAACCATGCCTGTAACCAGGCGTTGGGCCTCAATGGCCCCCCGCTCGGAAACAGCGAAAAGCGTGTTAACTGCTTGTTAACCACGTCGTGTTAACCCGTAGCATCGCCAGCGTGGCACTCTCTTGCCTTGATTTGCGCGCTAGCCTCGGTTCTAACCATCGCGACGTCACTGTTTAGCTGTGATTTCCGTGCGTACCTCACTGCGTACCGTCTCTTTGCGTACCAGCTACCTGTCAGTAAGAAATTTGCAGCTTTGTCTGGTTACTACACCAGTGGCAACCTTAGAGAAAGGGGCCAAACCGAAGTGTCGGAGAAACTGTGCCGCCGAGGCCGCACACAGCAGTGAAACCGAGCAAAAGCCAACTCAGTCGTCCAGGAAAGTCCAATCATGTCGATCCCAGTCGCTACTTACAGATGTACTGCGTGCGATCTTAGCCACTGGGACTCAGGTACCTGGGGCTACAGATATTATCTGTGTGGGGTACTCAAGGTACCGATGCGTGTTGCAATGGGCTGGTGTCACGCCTGTAGTAACCTTGGGGTAGTTGAAGTGTTACCAGATGCTGAGGGCGAGCTGGAGCGTCAAGGAATGCTGGAAGCCTTACAGGCTGAACTTGGTGAGGTGCTCGGGGCTATCCCACCCCGAAAGCGCTGGTGGCCGTTCCCGGCTAAAAAAAGCATAAAGCAAACAAACCTAGAGTACTCAGTCAAATCGGCAGCAGAAGCGCTGGCCGAATATCGGCAGACTCGCAAGGCATTGTCCGAAAGAGTTAGCCGGGCACGCTGCCTGCGCTGTGGGTCTGAGGATTGCCTGAGTCTGCCGCCTCACCAAGCCAACTACTTCGACCCGGAGTCTCTCCCTGAGCTTGTCGGTTTTGAGCACCCAGGTTGCGGCGGCCAGCTAACAATCACCTGCGATGGCACTCGGCTCAATGTGCTACTGACAGACAAGGCCTATGACCTAGAGGGTTCTCTAGTAGCTGACGTCGCGCCTAAATGTTGAGTTAGATAAGCGGATTCGTTGACCTTATAGCTCCGCGCCTAATTGGTTTTCACCTATCAGTTCACTTAACAGATCGGGGTCACGCAACGATGGCTATGAGCAAAGCGGAACAGGACTCCTTGGAAGCGCTTAGGAGCGGGGCGACGCTTGCCGAAGCGGTAGCTCTGCTGCCTGATCTGACGGTAGAGCAGATGGCACAGCTGGACGACAACGGCGACTTCGTCCATTCATTAACAAGCTCTGTGTTGACCACGGTAAGGCGCTCGACGCCACGTCTGCCGGGGTAGCATTCGCCCCTATCAATGGACGATGCAAACTTGGACGTGGAGTAGGGTTGAGTGAAATGGCGCGTCGCCGTAGCCAGAAACGACGCCCGGATCTCTAAGTACCTTGAGCGTCGCTATGATTGGGGTTGAGGAGGGCGTCCGCAGTCAGCTGGCGGACGCATCGCTACTGAAGGCTACGTAGCAGCTGTTCCTGATCCCGGAGTATCTGCCTCAGCTCTCGTAGTTGCGGTCGAATCCCCCCTTTGCAGGCATTGCGTGAGGCGCGGGATTTGCCTTCAGCGCTCGCAGGGCCGGTGCTTTGTTCCCACGGTCTCCATTGTTGTATCAGCGCCGCTTGGCGCGCTCGCCGTTCGGGTGTCCAGCCGTTCGCCATATTTAATCTCCAATAGTTCGTTTGGCTCATTTTGGATTTCACGTGCGCGCGTGGGCACGGTCCCATTGTTCACCTGTACTTGGTTACCGATGTTCGCTTGTCGTACGAAAGCGACCTGCTTCGGCGCTTTAAGCTCTGCCAGGGTCTGTAGTGTGGTACGCGTTTGGTTCTGCGCCTTCAGCGCCAGACGCATGTAACGCTCCATCACATCTAGCGACTTAACGGAATACGCACGATTAGCGAGATTGGCAAAGAGCCCATCCAACGCGTGGGCTTGGGCAATCAAAATGGTTTCAGGCCGCGACATATCATCAGCGTGGATTGCACTAGCTTGCTGCTTCAGTTCGGTGACGTACCCTGCGATTTGGGAGTTATCGAGACTATGGCAGGCTGTTATCACGGAGGCACTTAGAAGCTCCGGGTTCATTACTTGCTGTGCGGCGGTCATGTTGCTAGGTGTCTTACTGCGAGGCTCGGCTTGGATTTCTTTTTTCATTAGTGTTGCTCCAGGTTTTGGTTTTTGAGTGCTGCGACATTCGCGACAACTGCGACAGCTGCCGTATTTGCTAGCGGGCAGTGTTGCGACAGGTCAGCGACAGGTTGCGACATGGTTCCGAAATCGGCGGGTTTGTCGCTGGCTGTCGCAAGCGTGTCGCAGCTGCCTGTGTCTCGGTTTACGTGGGATGTCGCATCTGTCGCGGTTGTCGCGACCGGATTGACGCGGTACCGATTACGCCCTTCGGCTAGCAGATAGTCGTGTTCTACCAGTAGGGTAAGCAGTGCGTTTCGATGCTGGGCGCTCACTCGGGCAGCGGCCGGTCCTAGCCGCTGTAACGTCCTAGCGTCGAAAGCTTGCCAGTGGTTTTCGATCAGCCAGTCGATTACCTTTTGCGCCTGCTGTAACAGCGGATCCGTGCCCGCGGGGTAAGCCAGGCGCAGTGCCTCGCCCAGATACCAACTCACCAGCATGGAGGCTCGCTCAATAATGGAGCGGGTTAGGCTTTTAGCCCTCTCGGCAATGGCAAGCACGCCAGCAATGCGCAGAATGTTTTCTCCACCTTTGGCGGCTGTTGGCTTGATGTCTTGGAGGTTGCCATTTCGGCCCAACTTCGCCTCGATGGCATCGTGTGCTTCGATCCACACAATTTTCGCGTCAGCGTCGATCGTCAGCTCAGCCGGTTCGAGCTCGCCGCGATCGTTCTTGGGCGGCTCACGGAGCAGCAGATCAGTCATGCGCCCCCAATACCGCAGCAAGCGAGGATCCTGATTTGGGTTCGCATGTTGATAAAAGCGAGTACCTGCCAAAGACTGCGGCCATGCAACCAAGAATCGGGCAAGAAACCCCTGCCCGCGCAGTATCGGGTCCCCCAATACCTTATTCGCAACGACGGGTTGGATCATGAGGTGGGCGCTCAGACGGCAACCGCTGCGTGATGCGCTCTCGCCCTCGGCGGCACGGGTGCGGGTGATTGGTGCGCCGTCCCACAGCTTCGAAAGACCTGCAACGCTCTTGAGCATGTTTTCCGGCTTGTTGGCGTGACCTCCAAAAAACTGCCCGCCTTCATCGCTGAAGAGCCCTTGCGACGGGTATCCACGAAGCAGCGACTTTTGCAGTCCCTCCAAGGTGGGTTCTTCAATTAGGATGAATGGCAGAGGAGGCGGCTCGGGTTCTTGCAAGTTGTCCAGCCCAGCAGCAGCGGACGCGGGGTTGGCTTTCGCCTTTTCCAGGATCGCAACGCGTGCGCACTGATACGCGTCTCGCTGATCCCGATACTCCTTCTGCTCAGCGCTATAGAGCTCCAAAAGCGCGCTCTGTCGATCGTGGTGGGCGCGCAATGCCAAGCGGTCAGCAGCGGACTTGCGGTCGCCAGACTCCGCCACGGTAAGCACAAACAGCGACAGAGGGATCGGCTGCCCATCCCGGACGGCGTTACCGTGAGGCTGTGCCGCCATCGCAGCGGCCGCAAGGACCGATTGTGCCGCAAGCGCCGCAGGCACTTGTACAGCTTCCACAATGGCAGCGGCAGCACCTCCCAATACATCGCCCAAGGCTTCCAACGGATAAGGAACGGCCGCTTCCACTTCAGGCAACAGCGGCGTTGGTTCGGGGTAGCTCGGATCAGGAATTAGGAACGGCTCCATTAGTACCCCTCCTGCCAGTTTTTCAGGTCGTTGAAGTCGGAAAGACTTATCGGTTCAGCGCCGCTCCATGGCGGGAACACAACGCCGCAGCCGAGTTGTTCGGCGGCACGCTCCGCGGAGCTGCGCCCCGGATTGCCCTTGGTCTGGCGGTCGTCATCGCCGGCAATGACCAAAGGACTGTTAGGGTAAATGCGGCGCAACTGCTGACCGACAGCCAGCAGGTTGCCGGCGTTCATTGCGCAGGCCACGGCGGCACCGGTGTGCTCGTGGATCGTGGCGCCTGTCGCCCAGCCTTCGCAGACATAAATAGGTTTGCCAGGGGCCACCTGGCCTATAGGGCTGTGCGCCCCAGCCACACGTCCACCAAACATAAAGCGCTTGGTACCGTCCGTGCGGATGAGTTGAAGGTTGACCAGCTTGCGCTCGTGGTACAGCGGAACCAGCAGGGTTGCATCCAGTTGGCCCAGCTCGTGCGGCTGGCAACCCTTGGTTACCAGGTAGGGATGATTGGACTGGGCCGGCATCCCAAGCGCATACAGTCGCATCGATTTGGCCGCAGCAAGCTGCTGGCGGTGATGCTGCTCCGCTTCCCGTTGACGGCGGGCCTGCTCGACACGCTTACGGATTGACTCGAGCTCGAAGGGGGAGGAAGGCTTACGGCTGCTCCAGGTATGCCATGTGGAACCGCCTGTTTCTTTGAAACTCCCAAACCAGCCCGATGCAATTCCGTCCGAATAAAGTGCGTAAGCACCGTTGCGAGTGCCTGCGCGGTCACCAGGGACGTGGTAGCGGTGGATCTGGCCGTCCGCTTTGGGCAGCCAGTGAAGCGGGCCATGGACAGCTTGCATGGCAGCATGAAAGTAGGCTTCGATCATTTGAAATAACCCCAAATGAGGATCACGGCAATAACGCTCAGCCCAACAACATCGGTACTCATCGGGTGGTAGCGAAGCCAGGCAGTGACCTTTTTCAGAACGGCCGAGGGCGTCCCGGCCTTGCGGCGGATTGGTGATTTCGGCATGGGTTAGTCCTCGCGGTTGGAGGGCGCGTTACGTTTCAGAGTCGCCAAGATGGCGTTAGCGTGTTCCCGCTCGGTGGCGGGAACGCTGTAGCGGATGACGCGGCAAGGCTTGCCCCAGCGGTTAGGCACTTTCTCCGGCATGCGCTTGAAGGTGACGCCGTGGCGGTTCGCCAGTTCAGCGGTAGTGCTGTTCAAGCAGTGGTCCCCAAGGGGCTCTGCCTCAATACCGTTCAAACTGGCGTCTGTGAGGAAGTACGCCAGGATGCTCATAGTGTTGCTGGGAGCTTTAAGCGGAGTAGGCATTTTCATTAGCACACTTCGCCGGTATGGCCAGTAGTGCGACGCGCCAGGAACGCAGCAAGGTCCGATACGCGGTAACGCACCAGGCGGCCGACTTTCACAAACGGAAGGTTGTAACGGCCGGTGGAGCGCCAGACAGCCAAGGTGGTTGTTTTAGCACCCAATACTTCAGCGGCCTGTTTGTCGCTGACCTGAGACGGAGGGTGCTTGGGATCGAAGCCGAGCTGGGCGGCAATCTGCGCGACAATCTCAGCCTTTAGCTCCGCAAAATCTGAGACGTGGGTGGTAGACATGTATGCGACTCCATCAAGTGTGATTTGGCGGAGTCATGCTGTGAAAAAGCGGGCGGTAGAAAAAATCCTATCGTTACGAGTGTTTGATCATTCGTTACGACTGTCAGATCAGCGATATCTTCCTGGCCTGTGACCTCCACTTCATCCTGGCCCTGGCTGGCTTGCAAAGTATGGTGCTTCAGGTTTGATCCATCTCTTAACGGCACCAGCGCTGCTCACCAATTTGCAGTACTTGGTCTCTTTCAGGTCGCTGAATACCATTTCAGCCATTTTTCCAATCTTGAATTCCTGGTCGATATCATTACGCCACTTCTCGGCGGCAATCTTTCGGGCAAGAGCCATCACTTCCACTTTCCGCGCACGGACACCGGCCGCTCGCTTCTCAGCAGAATGCTTTCGATACGCCTCAACTGCGGTCATTGCGGTCATGGTTGATGTCTGAACCGTAATCTTAAAAAAGCTTTTAAATACCTTGTCCAGATCGGTCTTATCTTCTTCCAGCAAGCACTTCAACTCATCCGAATAAATCATGTGCTGGGCTGCTATGACAGCCATGTGCTCGGGAGTACAGGTTGCGAGTAACTCCCGTGCGAGATGATCCGCGTACCGGTCATATTCTTCAGCCGATTTAACTCTTACGCCGGGGCTCCAATGGCTTGGCCTGGCTAATTGCTCCATGCGGTATTTTTTAGCTTGAAGGGTGTGAAAACCTAAGCCCGGTGCTGGTGCTTCCTTTCCGTCGTCACTCATTACACGTTGCTCCAAGTAATCTCAATTATCGGATCGATCGACCAGCCGGGCGAGTGGGGTGCCCGTTGTTCGGGTACGAACCTAGGCAGACCGATAAGTTAGTCAGGTTGGTGGTCTATTTTACGAGTTGAGTTTTGTGGGTAGCTTTACCACTTCGGCGGGCTGTTTGATGCCGGCCGCTTCAAGCATGGCCTGTGTTGCTGTGTTGACGGACTGCCGCACCGGATCAAGATCAAGCCGCGCATAGATGGCGGTGGCTTGATGGGTCTTGTGGTTGAGGGATTTTCCGATGATTGCCAGAGATGCGCCGGTCTTGGCCTGCCAGCTCCCAAGAGTGCGGCGCAGGTCGTGAATCCGTAAGTCGGTCATGTCATAGATCGCCGGGTCGATTTCCAGGGCGTCGGCGCTGGCGCGGTAACGCTTCGCTGCGGCGGCTGGCGCGGCCGTAACCCGTTGGTCAGCCTGCTGGCGCTCCTCGGTGGTCAGCTTGCCTATCCCTTCCAGGTGGTCGAGGAGGCGGCGCAGGCTGGCGCGCAGCAGGACGGCAGCCCATGCCTTTTTCGGCTCGACTAGGTGGCCGGTCTTGCCTTCGCCGGGGAAGACGAAAGGCGACGTGCCGGTGGTGCGCTTGCGGGCTTTGAGTGCGGACACAGCTTCAGGCGACAGGGTAACGTTTTGCGGCGTGCCATTCTTGGTCATGCCGATGCGCCAGACGCGGGCGTCGAGGTCAAGGTCGCGCCAGGCCATCGCCTGGACATTTGAGCGTCGCGCGCCGGTTAATAGCGCCAGGAGAAAAAAGTCGCTCAAGCTCGACTCGCCGATGGCTTCGAATAAATAAGGTAGTTCAACTGCCTGAGCGAAGCGGTCGCGAGATGGCGCATGGTTTTTCTGAACGCGGATCGCCGGACTGATGCCCTCGAACAACTCCATATCCGCGGCGTAGCTGAACACCGAAGAAACGACGGCGAGTGCGCGATTGGCCTGTGCCGCGCTTTTTTTCGTAACCTTAGCGTGGATTGTTTTGATATCCGCGCGGGTGATGTGCGACAGCCTTCTACCTCTGATCGGCTCTAGATACAGGCGCAGCACATCCGAATAATCCCGCTTGGTACGTTCGCCGAGTGGTGTGCCGTCGCGCTTGCGCTTCTTCTTGAGAAAATCATCGAACACCTCGCCGAAAGTCTGCTCCTCCCGGATAGCTCGACGGGCGGCTGCTGGGTTCCCGCCTGCTTCGATTTCGGCATTAACGGCAGTGGCCTGTTTGCGCGCCTGCTCGACAGTCATTGCTGGGAATCGGCCAAGGGTAACGCGCTCAGGCTGGCCACCTTTCATGCGTCGATAAATTGAAAACGTCTTGACCCCACTCGGCGACACTCGAAGCTGTAAGCCCTGAATTTTAGTGTCGTGATAAGTGGCACGCTTACCGGCCTCGGACGGCGGTAGCGCCAACAGCCTTTCTTTGCTGAATGCAATATGGGTTGCGCTGGGCATGCCTTCCTTGCCGATTCTGGGGTTACGCTGGGGTTACGTATTTGGTCGAAATGAGGATATTTCGGTGTAACCCCGTTAAGCCTAGAATAGCCTTCAGGTCGCGCTATGTATAGGTCCGTAAAGATTCGTAAATGCGAGGGTATCCAGACACCCTCGCATTCGTAATGCGAAGGTCGGGGGTTCGACTCCTCTCACCGGCACCAATGAAATCAAGGCCTGCAGCGATGCGGGCTTTTTTCATTTCCTAACGGTAATGGCGCGGCACACTACGTTAGGTCGTTGGTCAGACGCGGAAAAAAGCGGCTGTTTGCCGAGCCCTATCGGGAAAAGGATAAGACTTCTCGTCTGGAAGCCGGATAATAGCGATCAAATGTATTGCGCTGGTAATCCCGCATGGAAATCAAGGTTAATTTTCTCGATAATCTCCGGCTAGAAGCCAAGTTTGATGATTTCACGGTGGTCGCCGATCAACCGATTCGTTACAAGGGTGATGGTTCGGCACCGGGTCCTTTCGATTACTTTCTGGCTTCCTCGGCATTATGCGCAGCCTATTTCGTCAAGTTGTACTGCCAGACCCGCAGTATCCCAACTGAAAATATTAGGTTGTCGCAGAATAATATTGTCGATCCGGAAAATCGTTATAACCAGATATTCAAAATTCAGGTCGAGTTGCCTTCGGATATTTCCGACAAGGACCGCCAGGGCATCTTGCGTTCAATCGAACGCTGTACTGTAAAGAAAGTAGTGCAAACCGGACCTGAATTTGTCATCGAGGAAGTCGCGAGCCTGGACGCTGACGCCCAGGCGTTACTGCTGCCCGGAACGGGGGCAGAGTCGAGCACTTATATTGCCGGTAAGGATCTGCCACTTGAGCAGACTATCGCCAATATGTCCGGCGTCCTGGCGGATCTTGGCATGAAAATCGAAATCGCCTCGTGGCGCAATATCGTGCCCAACGTCTGGTCGCTGCATGTTCGCGATGCCCATTCATCGATGTGTTTTACCAACGGCAAAGGCGCTACGAAGGAAAGCGCGTTAGCGTCGGCACTGGGTGAATTTATCGAGCGACTTAATTGCAATTTCTTCTACAACGATCAGTTCTGGGGTGAAGACATTGCCAATGCCGAGTTTGTCCATTATCCGAACGAGCGTTGGTTCAAGCCTGGCCGTAAAGATGCGTTGCCGGCTGAAATACTCGATGAGTACTGCCTGGATATTTATAACCCAGACGGCGATTTACGCGGCTCGCACTTATACGACACCAACTCTGGCAATGTGGAGCGAGGCATCTGTGCCTTGCCTTATGTACGCCAATCGGACGGTGAGGTGGTGTATTTCCCTTCCAACCTGATCGAGAACCTGTATCTCAGCAATGGCATGAGTGCTGGCAACACCCTGGCGGAAGCCCAGGTGCAGTGCCTGTCTGAGATTTTCGAGCGGGCGGTGAAGCGGGAGATTCTTGAAGGGGAGATGGCGCTGCCGGATGTCCCGCAAGCGGTGCTGGCGAAATTTCCCGGAATCGTTGCAGGTATCCAGGGGCTGGAAGAGCAGGGCTTTCCGGTGCTGGTCAAAGATGCATCGCTGGGCGGACAGTTTCCGGTGATGTGCGTGACCTTGATGAATCCACGTACCGGAGGCGTATTCGCCTCATTCGGTGCTCACCCCAGCTTTGAAGTCGCGCTGGAGCGCAGCCTCACGGAGTTGCTGCAAGGTCGCAGTTTCGAAGGGCTCAACGATTTGCCCCAGCCGACCTTCGAAAGCAACGCGGTGACTGAACCGAACAACTTCGTGGAACATTTCATCGATTCAAGCGGTGTGGTGTCGTGGCGCTTTTTCAGCGCCAGAGCAGACTTCGATTTCGTTGAATGGGATTTCACTGCCGAAGGCGACGACGCCAACGCCCAGGAGGCTGCAACCTTGTTCGGCATCCTTGAGGCGATGGGGAAGGAAGCCTATATGGCAATCTACCAAGACCTGGGCGCAACGGCCTGCCGCATCCTCGTGCCTGGCTATTCCGAGATCTATCCGGTGGAGGATCTGATCTGGGATAACACTAACAAAGCGCTGCTATTCCGTGCGGATATCCTGAATCTGCACAGCGTCGACGATGAAGGTTTGGCTGCACTTGCTGAGCGTCTGGAAGAAAGCGAGCTGGATGACTACACCGACATCACGACGCTGATCGGGATTGAATTCGACGACAACACCGCCTGGGGTCAGCTGACCATTCTTGAGTTGAAGTTGTTGATCTATCTCGCCCTGCAACGGTTCGAGGATGCCAAAGAGCTGGTTGAAGCCTTCCTGCAATTCAACGACAACACCGTCGAGCGTGGCTTGTTTTACCAGGCCCTGAACGCAGTTTTGGAAGTGGAGCTGGATGAGGATCTGCAACTGGACGATTTTGAGTCCAACTTCCGCAGGATGTTTGGCGATGCCCGGATGGATGCGGTGATCGGCTCGTTGGATGGCGGCGTGCGCTTCTTTGGCTTGACGCCTACCAGCATGAAGCTCGAAGGGCTCGATCGGCATCAGCGGCTGGTCGACAGCTACAAGAAGCTCCACACGGCACGAGCCAACGCGATGACGGGCCGCTAGTTGAGCGCCTGATGGCGCTGATGGCCCCAGAGCCCGCGTGATTCAGAGCCTGTGAAAACGCAGCGTGACCGAGCGCAGTTGTTTTCACACACCCTGATGATTGCGGGCTTCTCTTTCTTCTAGCGCGGCAGGTTGATTCAGTTCGCGGCTACAGCTTCCGGCTTGTGTTGTTCATTTCGTGGCGCCTCGCCGCGAGCGGGTGCCGCATCGTAGAGCTCGACCATATGATCGAGATTAGCCCGCACACGGCCCTTCATGGCTTCGACTACAGCGCGTAGTTCGGCCCGTTGACTGTCGCCAAACACACTGATCAGGTTGGTGCCGATCTGGCTGATCTGCGGGACTTCTGCAAAGCCGCACGACTGCTTGGGTACCCAGGTCTCAAGAAAGCTCGACAGTTTGATCACGCGCTGTGGCAGCAAGGCGATTTGCGGAACGGCGTAGGCCAGCGCGGTGATCGCGCCGTGCAGGCTGGTGCCGCAATAGAGCTTGCTGGTGGCGATGCAGCGGATGATGTCGTCGATGTTGCCGCTGTCGACACGGTAGGCACGCTCGTCGCCGAGCAGGCTATGCAGTTTGTCGAGCGGTTCGTCGTCCGAGTGGCCGGGTGCCTTGCCGATGGTGAGCAGCGCGATCTTGAGACCGGTATTGACGTTGAGTTCGGTCAGTTGCTGAGCGATCGCCTCGATGCGGCGCTTGGCATGGTGGTCAGAGATGTGGAAAACGATATGGCCGGGTTCGGCAGGCTCGGTCGGCTGCGGAAAAATGTCGGAGATGAGAATGGCGCTGTCTGGCACCAGGTTGTGTTCGACACCGAGCTTGTCCAGTTCGGCCGATGTTTCCCGGTCACGTACCGACACATAGGTGCAGTCTTTGAGGTTGCGTTTGATCGCGTCATGGATCAGCGGCTTCTTCCGGCTGATCTCGTTACCACCGACGCTGTTGTACATCACCTTGTAGCCTGGCAGGTCACGTTCGCCCAGGACCAGCGGGATGTCCGAAGGAATCGACGTGAACAGACGGCTCAGGCGGATGAAGGCTTTGTGTCCGATCAGATAGGGGCTGGCCTTGATCGGGTAGTAGATCGCCTGCGGTGCGAGGTAGCCGATGATGCTTTCCCATTGCGCCGTAAGACACTCGCCGCCCGCCACGATGAGCATCGTTTTCGGCTGCTGACGGGTGGCGTCCAGCGCTTTTTTCAGCGGGATGGTCGGCAGCGCACCATAACTGGAGAGATTGGATTTTTTGGTCGCAGCGATCAGTACCGAAAAGCGACCATCCGCTTCCAGGTAACGCTTGAGGACAATTGCAAAGAGCAGATCGCCATAGTTGTGCCGGTCATAGGCTCCGTAGGCGATTACGTTTACCCGGTCAGTCATGGCGTCGGACTCCTTTCGATATTCTTGAACTGCACGTAGAGCAGGGTGTTTTTGATCGCCAGCGCCACGGCGGTCGCGAAGCAGGCGCCGTTGACGCCGTAGCGCGGAATGAGGATCAGGTTTAGCGCGACGTTGATCACGCAGGCCGCGATGTTGTTGTGCAAGTAACGACGGTGATTGCCCGTCATGGTCATGAAGATGCCCAGCGGGCCTGCGGCCAGGACGAAGAAATAGCCGATGGCGAGTACCAGCAATGGATAGATGCCCTGCTCGCGATATTCGGGGCCGAACACGGCAAGGATGTATTCGCGCAGCAGCCCGATGGCGAGCAGGATCATCAGTGCCAGCGCCAGCATGAAGCGCGAATATTTGCGGACAATAGCGAACGCACCAGCGCGGTCGTTCTGCGCCCAGCGTTTGGAGATGTCCGGGGCGATGGTGCCGTTGATGATGAACAGCAGCGTGGTCGAGAGCGCGGCGATCTTGGCTGCGATGTAATAGATGCTGACTTCACTGGCTGAGCGCAGCACGCCGAGTAGCAGCGTGTCGGACAGCTCGATGATGCTGTTCATGACGGCAATCAGCATCAGCGGTATGCAGAGGATGAGCATTTCTCGCCAGCCCAGCGCAGCCTCGGTTCCTGAGCGGGGGAGGCTGGCTCGGGCACGCCAGATCGATCCGAGAATGGCCAGCGCGAAGCTGAACGCAAAGCAGGCCACTACGGTCGTCAGGTCGCTGCCGGTGATCGCCACCAGCAGAAGCGTTAGCGCAGGCTGGACAGCCGTTTGCCAGAACAGGCCCTCGCTGGTCTTGTGCTTGGCCTTCAAGGTCTCGCTGGCGATGCTCAGCAGTGACAGGCCAAGTGCAGTAACCGCAAACAGGACGGCGGCGTGGACGAAATAGGCCTGCGTGGTCTCGGAGAAATACACCACCAGCAGGCCGATCAGGAATGCAGGTATGTTCATCAGTGCCGAGAGCATCAAGGCTCGGTCGAAGTACTTGCGCTGCTGGCCTTCGTGCAAGGAGGAGATATTTTTCAGGCAAGCAATGTCGAGGCCCAGCCGGGCGAGCAGCGACAGGAAGATGCCCAGCGCCACGCAAAAGAACACCGTACCGGCCAACTCGGGCACCAACAGCCGCGCCAACAGGATATTCAGGCCAAGCGTAGCGCCAGCGCCGCTGCCTTTGGTCAATATGAGTCGGGCGTATTTGACGAGGTCGGCTTTCATTCCAGGGTGGGGTGCGTCCGTGGCGTAGGCCGATTTCATTCAATGCTCCTGCGGCCGCTAATCGCGACAAAAGCCATGGCTGGCGTCCGGGTTGCTACTGCTGGTCAAGTCAAACGCGCTGATTAAGCGGTTCGGACCTGGCAGCTGTATGCAGTCGCTTTCAGTCAGCGTTGGACTGAATTGGCGACTCCATCAAGAGCGTCAACAGCGTGGAAAGTTCCTCCGCCATGCGCCCGTCGTGCTTAAGCCGGTGGGCGCATCGCGTGCTAGACAGGCTCTACGTCGTCTCGCTCATCGCGGAAGGCGAACTCTTGCAACCGAGGGTCGTCCGACGATTAACGGCTTCGGCTTTTTTCAGAGCGAAAAGGGGAATGGCAATGCTGAATACGCGTGGCATCGGCAGCTTCGAGCTGTTGAAACGCACCTTCAAGGATTTCAGCAACGACGACATGACCACCTACGCGTCGGCTCTGGCATACCGAGCGATTTTTTCGTTGTTTCCCTTTTTGCTATTTCTGATTGCATTGCTGGGCCTGCTGGATCTGCAGGATTTTTTTACCTGGCTTCGCGAACAGGTTGCACTGGTGTTGCCCCCCGATGCGTTGGACTTGGTCAACCCTGTTATTGACGGAATGCAGGAGAAAAAAGGCGGTTTCCTTTCCTTCGGTATTCTCGTGGCGTTGTGGTCGGCCTCGGTCGGAGTTCGCTCGTTGATGAACGCCATGAACAAGGCCTACGACGTCAAGGAAGGACGACCGACCTGGAAATTGGTTGTACTTTCGGTTGTATACACGATTGGCTTGGCGCTGATTCTGCTGGCCACTGCGGCGCTGATGGTCGTCGGCCCGCAAGTTATCGAGTGGCTAGCTGATCAGGTCGGCTTAAAGGCAATCGTCGTCACGCTGTGGACCTGGCTACGCTGGCCAGTGGTGGTGGTGCTGATGATGCTGGTGGTGGCAGTGCTCTATTACGTCACGCCCGACGTCGAGCAAGAGTTCCGTTTCATCACACCAGGCTCGGTACTGGCTGTGATCGTGTGGATTGCCGCGTCCACCGGCTTTGGCTTGTATGTGCAGAACTTCGGTAACTATGACGCGACTTACGGCAGCATCGGGGCGGTAATTGTGCTGTTGCTCTATTTCTACATATCAGCGGCGGTTCTGCTCTTCGGTGCTGAGCTGAATGCGGTGATCGAACATGCCTCTACAGAGGGTAAAGATGACGGTGACAAGCGTGTCGACGGCTAGTGAGCAGATAGCGCAGATGCGACGGCGAACAACTGTCCGGACCGGTGGTCCATTGATTTCATTGCAGAATCTTTCGGGTGGTGGTCTGGCTGCGGGCCTGCCAAGGGTCGCCGCTCACGGCTAACTGAAACCGGCTCCGAAGGTTTTGCATCGAGACCTAACGGAGACGCTCCACTTTGCACATCGCCGATATGACCATGTTCTACGCACCTGCTAGCGGCGGCGTGCGTACTTATCTCGAGGCCAAACACCGGCGCTTGCAGCTATATGCTGGAGTTCGCCATAGCATCCTGGTTCCGGGTGAGCGCTATAGTCACAACGCGGGTATCTATCAAATTCCGGCACCCGCCCTGCCATTCGGCAAGGGCTATCGGTTTCCCATACGGCGCTCTCCTTGGCGTAATCAGCTGCGCTCTCTGCGCCCTGACGTGATCGAGGTCGGGGACCCCTACATGACAGCCTGGGCTGCTCTCGACGCCGGTCGGCGTCTGGACGTGCCGGTAATCGGCTTTTACCACTCGGATTTGCCATTGCTGGTGAGCAACCGTATCGGCCGATGGCTGGGCACCAACATGAACGGCTACGTTTCCAGGCTGTACAGCAGCTTCGACCGGGTACTGGCGCCGAGTCGCGTCATGGCAGAGAAGCTGACATCGCTGGGCGTCGATAATGTTTATGTGCAGCCGTTGGGTGTTGATCTGGATACCTTTCGGCCGAGTTTGCGTGACCCTCAGGTCCGCCGCGAACTGGGCCTTGCCGACGATGCGCGGTTGATGATTTTCGCAGGACGCGGATCACGAGAAAAGAACCTCAATGTACTGCTGGACACCGCACGGCGCTTGGGTGAGCCCTACCATCTCCTGCTGGTAGGTTCCGGTATGCCGCATCGCGTGCCGTCCAACGTGTCAGTGATCGACCGGTTTTGTCCTGCCGCGGAGGTGGCGCGCTACATGGCCAGCAGCGACGTCCTGCTGCACGCCGGAAACCAGGAGACGTTCGGCCTGGTAGCGCTCGAAGCCATGGCCAGTGGGATACCCGTAATCGCGGCACGCGCTGGCGCATTACCTGAACTGGTGCCGTTCCATACCGGTCGGCTCTGCCGCCCGTTGGACGCCGCAGCGATGGCGCAGACCGTACGAGAGTTGTTCGAGGACGATCCGCGATTACTCGGCATGCAAGCCCGTCAGCATGTCGAGGCGCACCATGCTTGGGATGCTGTGGTCGCCGGCTTGTTGGCGCACTATCACGCGGTATTGGGCACGGCGGAATTGCCGGTCGCCGTGCATGGCTGAGCGCAGCCTGATGCTGGTGCTGCATGACGTGGCGCCAGAGACATGGCCGGACTACCGGCCCTTCGTCGAAGCGGTCGACGCGCTGGGCCAGATACCGATTTCGTGGCTCGTGGTGCCGAATTTCCACCGCCGCAACCGGCTCGATGATCATGTGGAATTCCGACGTTTGCTGGATGGGCGACTCGCACGTGGCGATGAGCTGATCCTGCATGGGTGCTACCACGCCGATGAGGCGCCTGAACCGCGCACGCCACGTGACTGGTTTATGCGCCGCGTCTTCACCCATGAAGGCGAGTTCTACCCGCTGAGCCGCGAAGAGTCTGCCAGGCGTTTGCGGCATGGAATCGAACTGTTCGAACGCAACCAGTGGCCCCTGTATGGCTTCGTGGCGCCTGCCTGGCTTTTGGGGTCGGGGGCTCGAGAAGCGTTGGCTGCGACTGGGCTGACCTATACCAGCGACCCTGGCCACTTTTACTTGCTGCCCGACTACCAAGCCATAGACGCGCCCGGCCTGGTCTGGAGTGCTCGAAGTGCATGGCGCCGCGGTATGTCACGGCTGCTCAGCGAGCGAATGCTCCATCGGTACCAGCGGTCGCCGGTGTTGCGGCTCGGTTTGCATCCGGTGGATATGCGCCATCCGTTCTCGCGTCAGTACTGGCTGGATCTGTTGATCCGGTTGCTCGCAGACGGGCGCGAGCCAGTGACGAAAATAGACTGGCTTGATCGCCACGTACTGACTTCGAGCGCCGCGGCATGAGTCGTCGCTGGTGGTTGCTCGCTGGCGCTTTGCTGATGGCCGCCCTGGTGCCGATTTTGCTCGGCGGCAGTGGCTTGTTCGAGCGGTTACGCAGTTTTTCCCCAGGCTTGCTACTGACGATGCTTGGCATGATCGTATTTGGCTGGTATTTGAATGCGCTCCGGCTGCGCTTGCTCATTGGCCGTCGCCGCTTGGGACAGCATCGTGCGCTGGGCATCGTGATCGCAACGGAGTTCGCCATCTGTGCTACGCCGGGCGGCGCCGGTGGTCCGTTGACGATGATGGCGCTGTTGCTGCGCCATGGCGTGCCGCCCGCCAAGGGTACCGCGACCTATGCGGTCGAGCAGCTGACCGACCTGCTGTTTTTCGCCTGTGCGCTGGTGGGTGTGCTCATCTATGCGGTCACCCATTCGCTGAACAGCTATATCGCCAGCCTGCTTGGCTTTAGTGCGGCACTGCTGATCGGCTTAATGGTGCTACTTGCTTTGCTTGGCCGCTTTCATCGGCAGGTATTTCTGATCAACGGCTGGCTGGTCGGTCGACTGGGTGTGAAGCGTACGCGTCGGCGTAGCTGGGCCAGAAAGGTGTTGAGTTTTCGCAATGCATTGCTCGAGTGTTTCCGGTTGCCGCGGTCGATCCTGCTCGGGGTGTTCATCCTGACCACGCTGCATTGGCTGCTGCGCTATAGCGTGCTGTACCTGACCTTGCTAGGGCTTGGCAGCTCGCTGGCCTGGGCCTGGACCTTTATCGTGCAGCTGCTGGCGCTGACAGCCGGACAACTGAGCCTGCTGCCGGGTGGTGCCGGTAGTGCCGAACTGGCCTCTGCGGCCTTGCTGGCGCCTTTGGTGGGGAAGTCCACGGCGGCGGCGGGCATACTGATCTGGCGTTTCGTAACCTATTACTTCTATCTCATCGCCGGCGCGCCGCTGTTTCTGCATCTCGCCGGTCGGCCATTGTTCGATCGCCTGGCCAAAGCCCGAAATGTCTGACTGGCTCCGCCTTGCCGTTCCTCGGAAAAACGAAACTAATATCGGAGGCGTTCGGTCCACTGAACGTACCCAAGCAGAGAGGAATGAGCCATGAGCAGTACTGAAGATAAAGTGAAAGGCAACCTCAACGAAGCCGTCGGCAAAGCCAAGCAAGGCTTGGGTGAGGCAACCGATAACGAGCGCATGAAAGGCGAAGGCCAACGCCAGGAAGTCAAGGGCGACGCTCAGCAAGCCAAGGGCGAAGTCAAGGACGCAGTGAAGAAGGGTGTTGATCGCGCCTGATTCGCAGCTTTCATAAAAAATGCCCGCATCGCGCGGGCATTTTTTTGTCCGGACGCCTCTCAGCGCTCCAGATGTTGCAGCTTGTCCTTCACGCCGTCCCACTCTTCGGCGTCCGGCAGCGAGTCTTTCTTCTCGGTAATGTTCGGCCAGACTTCCGCTAGATCGGCGTTCAGCTGGATGTACTCCTGCTGATCATCCGGTACTTCATCTTCGGAGAAGATCGCTTGGGCAGGACACTCCGGCTCGCACAACGCGCAGTCAATGCACTCGTCCGGATGAATGACCAGGAAGTTCGGCCCTTCGTAGAAGCAGTCCACCGGACAGACTTCTACACAATCGGTGTATTTGCACTTGATGCAGTTGTCGGTGACGACGAAGGTCATTTCTAGCTATCTCCTCGGGCGTGTCGGGTGGCGTTGCAATGACGCCCCCGTTCGGCAGGATTATGGCGGCACCAGGCAAATGCCGCCTATATCCAAAAAATGCGCGCGATTCTAGCAGCTTTTTAGCAGCCGTCAGACACGCGCTTTCAGGTTGTATAGCAGGTCCAGCGCTTGGCGCGGGCTCATATCATCGGGATTGATCCGGAGCAATTCTTCGACCACCGGGTGCGGAAGACTTGCAAACAGGTCGTTTTGCTGGGGTGGCGCAGGCTGGCCAGGCGCCATCTTCGGTGTTTCGTGGGGCAAGCTGGTGGTTTCCAGCCGCGACAAATGGTCGCGTGCGCGCTGAATCACTTCGCCAGGCACGCCGGCCAGTTGTGCCACTGCCAAGCCATAACTCTGGCTTGCCGGTCCCGGCAGAACATGATGCAGGAAAACGATGCGTTCGTTGTGCTCGGTGGCCGACAGGTGCACGTTAGCCACCACCGTCTGGCTTTCGGGCAGTACGGTGAGTTCGAAATAGTGGGTCGCAAACAAGGTGTAGGCGCGCAGTTTGGCCAGGTGCTCGGCAGCCGCCCAGGCCAGCGACAAGCCATCGAAGGTGCTGGTGCCGCGACCGACTTCGTCCATCAGCACCAGGCTGCGGTCGCTGGCGTTGTGCAGGATGTTGGCTGTCTCGCTCATCTCCACCATGAAGGTCGAGCGTCCGCCAGCCAGATCGTCCGAGGAACCGATGCGGGTAAAGATGCGGTCGACCAGAGACAGCTCGCAGGCCTTGGCTGGAACGAAACTGCCGATCTGTGCCAACAGTACGATTAGCGCGGTCTGGCGCATATACGTCGACTTACCGCCCATGTTTGGCCCGGTAATCACCAGCATGCGAGTGTCGTCGTCGAGGCTGAGGTCGTTGGCGACGAACGGCGTCTGCAGGACTTGCTCGACTACAGGATGGCGGCCTTGCTCGATCTGCAGGCAGGGATGCTCGACGAAGCGCGGGCGATTGAGGTCGAGGGTCAGAGCCCGTTCGGCGAGGTTGCTAAGGACGTCGAGTTCGGCCAGCGCCGCGGCGCTGTCCTGCAGCGGCGCGAGATGGCCAATGAGCCGTTCCAGCAGTTCTTCGTAGAGCTGTTTTTCACGCGCCAGTGCCCGGCTCTTGGCCGACAGCGCCTTGTCTTCGAACTCTTTGAGCTCCGGCGTAATGAAACGCTCGGCGCCCTTAAGCGTTTGCCTGCGGATGTAGTCGGCCGGTGCAGATTCCGCCTGTTTGCTGGGCAGCTCGATAAAATAGCCATGCACCCGGTTGTAGCCGACCTTGAGGTTGGCCAGCCCGGTACGGGCTTTCTCGCGGGTTTCCAGGTCCATCAGGTACTGGCCGGCGTTCTCCGACAGCGATTGCAGTTCGTCCAATTCAGTGTCATAGCCGGTCCTCAACACGCCGCCTTCGCGGATTACTGCCGGCGGGTTATCGATGATGGCCTTTGCCAACAATGCAGCGAGCTCGGGGTAGGTCCGGATGGTGGTCGCCAGCTCGATCAGATGAGGGGCGACCAGTTCCGTCATAGCTTCCTGAAGCTGCGGCAGGGCCGCGAGCGCGTCGCGCAGGCGCGCCAGATCGCGGGGACGAGCGTTGCGTAAGCCGATCCGCGCGAGAATGCGTTCGAGGTCACCGATTTCTTTCAGCTGTGGCTGAATCTGCTCGAAGCGATAGTGCTCCAACAGGCAGGTGATCGAGTCCTGACGGGCTTCGAGCACGCTTCGATCACGCAATGGCCGATTCAACCAGCGGCTGAGCAGGCGGCTACCCATGGCGGTCTGGCAGCGGTCGACCACTGATTGCAGGGTATTCTCGCGCCCACCGCCGAGGTTAATGTCCAGTTCCAGATTGCGCCGGGTCGCGCCGTCAAGAATGACAGTCTCGTCGAGACGCTCGTGTCGAAGGCTGCGCAGATGATGCAGTGCGGTGCGCTGGGTTTCCTTGGCATAGGTCAGGAGGCAGCCTGCGGCGCCGATAGCGAGCGTCAATCGCTCGCAGCCAAAGCCTTTCAGATCCTGAGTCCCAAACTGTTGGCAGAGACCTTTGAAGCCACTGTCACGGTCGAAATCCCAAGGCGCTCGCCGGCGTACGCCGCGGCGCTTCTCGACTGGCAAATTGGCAGGCCAGTCGTCCGGGATCATCAGTTCAGCCGGGTTCAGGCGCTCTACCTCAGCCAGTAGCGTTTCCCAGCCGCCAAACTCCTGCACGCTGAATCGGCCGCTGGTGATGTCCAGCACCGACAGGCCGAACAGCTTCTCGTCGCCCACCACCGCTGCCAGGAGATTATCCCGGTGCTCGTCGAGCAGGGCTTCATCGCTCACCGTGCCGGGGGTGATGATGCGCACCACCTGTCGCTCCACCGGGCCCTTGCTGGTCGCCGGGTCGCCGATCTGTTCGCAGATCACTACGGACTCGCCAAGCTTTACCAAACGGCTGAGATAGCCCTCGGCAGAGTGAAACGGAATGCCAGCCATGGGGATCGCATTGCCACCGGACTGACCGCGCGCGGTCAGGGTGATGTCCAGCAGCTTGGCCGCTTTCTTGGCGTCGTCGTAGAACAGCTCGTAAAAGTCGCCCATGCGGTAGAACATCAGCTGGTCAGGATGCTCGCGTTTGAGCTTCCAGTACTGCTGCATCATGGGCGTGTGATGGGACAGGTCTTGTGACATATAGCTCGACTTGGTGCGATGTGCGGTAACAGTACCGGCGCGGCTCGATCTCGTTCGGGTAACGGCCGTTGCGGGTACTGCGCGCAGATGAAATAAACCGGGAAGGTTATCATGGCCCGTGCCGCTGCGACGGTGTTTGGCCACGCGTGGCAGACCCTCGAAGCAAGCGCTAAGGTAGCGATTGACATAATCATCGGGAGCTTTCATGTCCACCCTGACCGAGCTCGCGGCCCAGTTGGGCCATGTGCTGCAGCAAAAAATGGCCCAAGTAACCACTGCCGAGTCCTGCACTGGGGGAGGCATTGCCGAGGCCATTACCCGTATTGCCGGCAGCTCGGCCTGGTTCGAGGCGGGCTTCGTCACCTATTCCAACCGTCAGAAATCCTGTCAGCTGCGCGTGCCGGAACATCTGTTTTCCGAAGTGGGTGCAGTGAGCCGTGAGGTCGTCGAAGCGATGACCCGCGGGGCCCAGGCTGCCAGCGGGGCGCGCTACGCTGTGGCTGTCAGCGGCGTAGCGGGGCCGGGCGGCGGTTCGCCAGAAAAACCAGTCGGTACGGTGTGGCTGGCCTGGGCCTGCGACGATGAACGGTACTCAAGACGTTTTCAGTTCGACGGCGACCGGCAGGCCGTTCGTGAGCAGAGTGTGAAGGCGGCGCTCGTCGGATTGATCCGCCTAGCGGCTGGAGAAAATCCGATTGAGGGCTAGGCGCTCGTTTTTGCCTATGCTCTAATACTGTCTACTTATACAGTTGTCGTGGCCTCTGGCCCTCTTGATCAAGTGAGGATTGTAATGGACGAGAACAAGAAGCGCGCCTTGGCTGCTGCCTTGGGCCAGATCGAAAAGCAGTTCGGTAAAGGCGCGGTCATGCGCATGGGCGACCATGATCGCCAGGCGATACCCTCCATTTCCACTGGCTCGCTGGGCCTGGATATCGCGCTAGGCATAGGTGGTCTGCCAAAAGGGCGGATCGTTGAAATCTATGGTCCAGAATCTTCGGGTAAGACCACTCTGACCCTGTCCGTTATCGCGGAAGCACAAAAGATGGGCGCCACCTGCGCCTTCGTCGACGCCGAACACGCGCTTGATCCCGATTACGCTGGCAAGCTCGGCGTCAATGTTGACGACCTGCTGGTTTCCCAGCCGGATACCGGTGAGCAAGCGCTGGAAATTACCGACATGCTGGTGCGCTCCAATGCTGTCGACGTAATCATCGTCGACTCCGTGGCCGCGCTGGTGCCCAAGGCCGAAATCGAAGGCGAGATGGGCGATACCCACGTCGGCCTGCAAGCACGTCTGATGTCTCAGGCGTTGCGCAAGATCACCGGTAACATCAAGAACGCCAATTGCCTGGTTATCTTCATCAACCAGATTCGCATGAAGATCGGCGTTATGTTCGGCAGCCCGGAAACCACCACTGGTGGTAACGCACTGAAGTTTTATGCATCGGTTCGTCTCGACATCCGCCGTACTGGCGCGGTGAAGGAAGGCGACGAAGTGGTCGGCAGTGAAACGCGGGTCAAGGTCGTCAAAAACAAGGTAGCCCCGCCGTTCCGCCAGGCTGAGTTCCAGATCCTTTATGGCAAGGGTATCTATCGCAACGGCGAAGTCATCGACCTTGGCGTTCAGCAGGGACTGGTCGAGAAGTCCGGTGCTTGGTACGCCTACAAGGGCAACAAGATCGGTCAGGGCAAGGCCAACGCTGCCAAGTACCTGGAAGAGAACCAAGAGATCGGTCGCGAGATCGAACAGCAGATTCGCGACAAGTTGTTGGTGGTTTCGCCGAGCACCAAGGCCAGTCCGGTCGTTGAAGACCTGGCCGAAGCTGACCTCTAAGCGGCATGCCGGTCGTGCTCGACAGCTCTGCCGCAGTGCGGCGGGCTGCTATGGATCTACTGGCCCGGCGCGAGCATGGGCGTGTCGAGCTGAGTCGCAAATTGCGCTCACGGGGTGCGCCAGCTGAACTCATCGAACCTGCGCTGGAAAGGTTGGCCGATGAGGGATTGCTTAGCGAAGCTCGTTATTTGGAGAGTTTCGTGCGCATGCGAGCCAACGCTGGGTACGGTCCATTGCGCATACGTGAAGAGCTGACCCAGCGAGGGCTGGCTCGAGAAGATATCGAGCAGGCACTACGCGACAGCGGCTTTGATTGGAACGCGCAACTGCACGAAGTTTGGCTGCGCAAGTTCGGTGAGTTGCCGGGCGATCAGCGGGAAAGGGCTCGTCAAGGCCGGTTTCTCGGCTACCGTGGCTATCCGCTGGACTTGATTGGGCGCCTCCTGCGAGGCGCTTCGCTCGACTGATCCGGGCTCAGTAGCGTTTCTCCCTTACTACGGCCTCGTCCGTTTGCAAATCCTGTTTTCGCACCGCTTCAATCTTCGGCACCCAATGGCGAAGCCCAGTGTTCCCTCGCATTGATGAAGTCGATCAGTTCCCGTAGCCGGCCGTGATCCCGGCCGTTGAAAACAAAGCTCAGCCTGGGTAAAGGCTGCAGTTCCGGCTCGTCCAGCTCCATTTCACAGCACGCTTGCTGCTCGAAGCGGCCTTTGAGACAGAGGTCGGCGAAATGTTTATTCATGTAGGACATCGCGGCATCGTTCAGCACATGATTCATGCGCATGACGAAGCGATCCTGCAACCATCGGCTCGAGTGGAAGTTGCTGTAGAAGTGATCAATTTCTTCGGCAGCATCTTCGGCATTGTCCACGAGGCGCATTAATCGCATGTCGGTCGGCAGAATGTAACGATTGCCCTCTAGCTGCCGACGCATAAAATCCAGCGCATCTTTCCAGAACGTGCCGCCGGGTTCATCCAGCAGGACGATTGGCACCAGCGGACTCTTGCCCGTCTGGACCAGTGTGAGTACTTCCAGGGTTTCGTCCAGCGTGCCGAAGCCACCGGGACACAGTACCAACGCATCCGCCTCCTTAATAAAGAACAGCTTGCGCACGAAGAAGAAGTGAAAAGACAGCAGGTGGTCGGTGCCATCTACCGTCGGGTTGGCATGCTGCTCAAAGGGCAGGGTGATGTTCAGACCGAGGCTGTTATCCATGCCTGCGCCTTCATGGGCAGCCGACATAATGCCCCCACCGGCGCCGGTAATGACCATCAGATCGTAGCGTGCAAGCGTCTCGCCGAGCCCGCGGGCGAGTGCGTACAACGGGTGTTCGATGGGCGTTCTCGCCGAGCCGAAAACGGTCACCTTGCGGCGACGCTTGAACTGATCGAGGCGGCTGAAGGCGTGCTCCATTTCGCGCATGGTCTGTAGCAGAATCTTGGCATCCCAGCGACTTCGGTCGGCTTGCGCCATGCGCATGACGGTAACCAGCATTTCCCGATACAGCGGCAGGTTCTGGCTGCTGGATGGAACGACCAGTGCAACCAGTTCATCGATTTTCTTCGATAGTTCGGCACCACTGGTTTTGAAATGTCGCGACAGGTAATCGTCCGGTTCGAAAGGCATACGAGTCTCCTTAGAAAGCTTCGGCGCTGCTTAGCCGCCATACGCGAGGGCGGTGCCTCCCATGTTCGCATGCGTGCAAACGACCGCCAGAATCCAGCCCAGGCGAGGCCTGGCATGCGGCTTACTTGGGTCAATGGTTCTATGCCTAACAGTAGCCCAGCGCGAAGGCGCAAATGCAGGCCGCTCCGCTCAGTGAGCGAAAGCCCATCATCATACGTGCAGTGTTTTGCCTGAGCCGCAGGGTTGAGCTGCGGCTGTGTCCGGTCATCAGAGGGCGATGCGGTCGCCTGGTTCCGGAATGTTGGCTTGCCAGTCGAGACGATCACGCAGTGCTTCCTGCAAGGCACGCATCTTGTCTAGCTCCCCATGCACGAGATAGAGCTCCGGACGCGTCTTGAATTGGTTCGCCCATTCAATCAGCTGTGATTGTCCGGCATGCGCTGAGAAACCGCCCAAGGTATGAACCTGAGCTTTCACTGCTATGCGCTGATGCATCAGCTTGACGGTCTTGGCTCCGTCGACGATGGCGCGACCGAGCGTACCGCTCGCCTGGAAGCCTGGAATGATCAAGTGGCATTCTTCTCGCCAGAGGTTGTGCTTGAAGTGATGAAGCATGCGCCCGCCAGTGCACATGCCGCTGCCTGCGATGATGATCGCGCCGCTTTTGAAGCGGTTGATTGCCATTGATTCTTCGGTTGTCGGTGTTGGCCTGAATATCGGCAGCCATGACTCGATACGCTGTCGGTTGTGGTCGCCAGCTATGCCAGGCTGTATATCCAGTTGCTCTTGGAACAATGAGTAGATCGCGTTTGCGCCGATGGCCATCGGGCTGTCCAGAAAGACCACTTGCTGAGGTACACGACCTTGCTGGTAGAGGAGGCCGAGGTAATAGATCAGATCTTGCGTGCGGCCGACCGCGAATGACGGTATGAGTACATTTCCACCATCCCGGTGGGCCTGCTGAAGGATCTCGGCAAGCTCCTCGATGGTTGCCTGATGATCGCGGTGATCGCGATCACCGTAGGTGGACTCCAACAGCACTACGTCGGCCTCGCTTAATGGCGTCGGCGCATGCATCAGGGGCGAACAGGCGTTACCCAGGTCGCCGGAAAATACCAGGCGGCGGGTGGCACCGAAGTCTTCAACGTCGACCTGAACGATGGCTGACCCAAGAATGTGCCCCGCATCGAAGAAGTGCACGGAAACCCCCGGTGCTGCTTCGAAGGCTTCGCCATAAGCATGAGGCTGACGTTGCGCCAGCATGCGTTCGGTGTCGACCCGGGTGTAGAGTGGTTTGATGGGCGGCTTGCCCAAGCGTGCACGCCACCGATTTTCCCACTCGGCGTCCTTCTCCTGGATGTTTGCCGAGTCGAGCAGCATCAGCTCGAGCAGTTTCCCCGTCGCCTCGGTGACATGTATAGGCCCTTTGAACCCTGCTGCCACAAGCTTCGGTAGCAAGCCGCTATGGTCGATGTGCGCGTGTGACAGCACCACGGCATCGAGTGTTTGCGGGTCGAAGCTAAAGCCCGCACGGTTGCCTGCTTCCTCTTCGCGCCGGCCTTGGCGCATACCGCAGTCGAGAAGCACGCGAACGCCTTCATGTGTTTCGATCAGGTAACAGGACCCAGTGACCTGTTGGATGGCGCCGAGAAAGCTGAGCAAAGCCATGAGAACCTCCTGTCTGTACGGTTGTGCTCAGCATGCCCGCAATACCGGCGGCTCATCTTGATGCATATCAGAGAGAGCACCCGAGGCGCTGACTAGACTGTCGCCAATGCCCATCGAAGGAGTGCCACATGAATCAGCTACTGCCCAGTCTTGTTGAGCTGGACCATCATGCTGAGGCCCAGCCTGAGTTCGCTCGCTGGCGAACCGGGTATGGACCTTTTGAACATGCTCTGGAAACCCAGGCTGCCGTGTTTCGCCTGGCTCATCAGCTGGTACAGGCGAAGCTACAGCCGGATCTGGCGAGTGTGTATCGGCTGTTGCAGGCCATCGATCGGATCGGCGCTGCAGGACTCTGGCTGGTTGTGCACATGACCTATGCGCGTCGCGTTCGTCTCGACGGTTCAGCTCTCTGCGCCGAGGACTTCAAGACTGCGCCAGAAGGGCACACTGGTGGCTCGCTGAATATGGTGCCTGCCTACGCCGGTTATCTCGGACTGAATGCCCTGACTGGCAGTACACGTGCATGGTTGATGGGGCAGGGCCACTGCGTCGCAGCGATCGAAGCGCTGAATCTGCTTACCGACAATCTGCATCCCGAACAGAAGCAAGCCTACGGCGGTGGCGAAGCAGGCATCAATCGGCTCCTTGAGGATTTCTACGGTTACCACCAGGCGGCGGATGGCAGCCCATCGGCGCCCCTGGGTAGCCATGTCAATGCACATACCGGCGGCGGTATTGCCGAAGGCGGGTACCTTGGCTTCGCCGAGCTGCAATATGCCCATATGCCGCTGCCGGGCGAGACGCTGGTGGCTTTCCTCTCAGATGGCGCGGCAGAGGAGCAGCGCGGTAGCGACTGGATTCCGCGTTGGTGGCGTGCCGAGGATTGCGGCGTCGCGCTGCCAATCATGATTGCCAATGGTCGTCGCATTGAACAACGGACCCAGCTTGGCACTCATGAGGGGCTTGAAGGGTTTCGCCAGCACTTAAGTCGTTGTGGCTTTGACCCGATTCCCTTCGATGGTCGTGACCCGGCAGCTTTCGTCTGCACGCTGTGGGAAATGGAGCAGCGTCTGGCCCATCGTGTCGAGGACAAGTCCCGCGGCCTGCTGCGCTATCCGTTGCCGATCCCTTACGGCATTGCCGAGACGGTGAAAGGGTTCGGCTTCTATGGCGCCGGCAGCAACGCGGCGCATAACCTGCCTCTGCCGGGTAACCCGCATGTCGATGACTCATCGCGCGAGCTGTTTAATACGCATGTCGCCCCGCTTTTCGTACCATGGGATGAGCTTGAGCAGGCTCGCCATCTGGTCGCGCAGTCCCGTCAGGCGCGCCCCGCCGAGCGCGACAATGTGCTGGCGACCAGGCGGCCCACTGCGCCAGTCATGCCACAACTCCGGTATCACGATCATGCCTGTTCACCGATGGCAGCGGTGGATGATTTTTTTGTGGACCTCACCCGTGCCAATCCATCGCTGCGCCCCCGTGTAGGTAATCCCGATGAGCTGGCCAGCAATCGTCTTGGTCGGGTGCTCAGAGCGTTGAAGCACCGCGTGGTCGATCCTGAAGGAGAGTTAGAGGCGGTAGACGGAAAGATCATCACGGCACTGAACGAAGAGGCCGTGGTTTCCGCCTGTCTCGCCAACCAGGGCGGATTGAACCTGGTTGCCAGCTATGAGGCGTTCTGCGTGAAGATGCTCGGCGCGGTACGCCAAAGCCTGATCTTCTCCCGACAGCAGAAGGAAGTGGGACGGCCCGCCGGTTGGCTTGGCTGGCCGATCATCGCCACTTCGCACACCTGGGAAAACGGCAAAAATCAGCAGTCGCATCAGGACACCACCTTTTGCGAGGCCTTGCTGAGCGAAATGAGCGACATGGCGAGAGTCTTGTTCCCGGCGGATCACAACAGCGCCCTGGCGCTGCTGCCTTCCATCTACCAGGCCCGCGGTGCGCTGGCTTGCCTGGTCATGCCCAAGCGTGAGCGACCAGGCCTATTCAATCAGGCGCAGGCCGAGCAGCTTGCTCGTGATGGTGCGATCGTCGTCGACGAGCAGAAGGGCGATAACGACATTCTGCTGATCGCCAACGGCAGTTATCAATTGACCGAAATGCAACGCGCCACCCAGCGGCTCAAAGAAGCAGGTGTCAGCTATCGCCTGGTTTACTTGCAAGAGCCGGGGCGCTTTCGCGCGCCGCGGGATCGTTGGGAGATCGAGGCGCTAGCGGCGGAAGGTGTAACCGAGCGTCTGTTCCCCGAGCGGATGGAAATGAGGGTGCTGCTCACTCACATGCGCCCCGAGGTGGCGCGCGGCCATCTCTGGCCGATCCTGCCGGACGTGCGGCGCAATTCAGTGCTGGGCTACCGCAACCGTGGCGGCACGCTGGACGAAGGCGGGATGCAATTCGCCAATCGTGCGTCGTGGGCTAACGTGCTGGCCGCTTGCGCCCGGTTGCTCGACGTACCGCGAACTGCATTGCTCAAACCGGATGAGGCCGCTGCGGTAGCAGGCAAGGGCGATCCGCGCGTGCTGCGCTAGTCAGGCCTAGTCAAAGGGCAGCGCCGATGCTGCCCTTGGCATGTTGCTGGTTTCAGCAATCGCCGGAACGATAGCGTTCCGTGGTGATCGGTTTCTTGCTCTCGTATTCACTGAACTCGAAGCGCAACACTGCGCCCTGGCTCATCAGTTGACGCAGGCCCTCATTGCTGCAGACGCTAGCGGCCAGTTGGGTGCGGACCTGCTTGGGGTTGTCTCGCATCTGTGCGGCGTGGCGTGGCTGAACGCTCAAATGGTTGACCAGTTCATTTCCGTCGACGCTGTAGCCTTCGTCGAGCAGGTCGGAGTTGATCGCACGTGGAGTGCCTACACTGCTTTCGCGGGCGACTTTTTCCAGCAATTGGCCGAGCGCCTGGTCTTGTGCGGACGCGGTGTGGGCGAAGGGCAGGGCGAGGCAGAGCGTTAAAAGTGTGGTCAGACGGCGCATGGGTGATCTCCTGATGACTGCCGTCGTTCGACCGGTGCCTGCCCATACGGTTCAGCGCTGCCATGGTTTCGGGGCGGCTGTTAGACTGCCGCTCCGTCCTGATTGAACGAATTTAAATGTCTCATGCCGTAGTCCGCCTTCGCGATGCACGCCTGGCGCGTAGTGCTAAGCCGTTCATTGCGCGTGGCTCGCGCACGCCCCGGTGTGCTCGCTGCCGTGTAGCTGCCAGTCATTGTTTGTGCGAATGGCTGCCAGCGGTGACCACCACCAGTGCGGTGTGCCTGATTATGCATGATATCGAGCCGTTGAAGCCGAGTAACACCGGCTGGCTGATCGCCGATATCGTGACCGATACCTACGCCTTTACCTGGCAACGAACCGGCGTGGAACCCGCGCTACTGGAGCTGCTGGCCGACCCCCGCTACCAGCCGCTGGTGGTCTTTCCTGGCGAGTATGCGCAACCTGATCGGGTGGTTACAGAACTTAGCGTCACGCCGGAAAAGCGCCCGCTGTTCATCCTGCTGGATGCGACCTGGACCGAAGCGCGCAAGATGTTTCGTAAAAGCCCCTATTTGAATCATCTGCCGGTGCTGAGCCTGCAGGCCGACGTGCTCTCACGCTACCGGCTGCGCCGCTCGACGCGGAGCGAACATCTTTGTACTGCGGAAGTCGCTGCCTTGTGCCTGGGTTTGGCGGGAGATGAACAGGGCGCATCGGCGCTGGATACCTGGCTCGATGCGTTCACTGACCATTACCTGGGTGCCAAACACCACCGCACGCCAGACCCGGATGACGCAACCCATCGAGCGCTAGCTGCCCTCGGCGAGCGCTGATTTGCGAGACGGTCAATGCCTGGCCACCTGTGGAATTTCAGTCGCGGCCGGTACGGGTATGTCCCTGCGGGGCCAGAGCTGTGCCGCGAGCATGCCAACGAACATCAGTGCACAACCAAAATAACCACGCGGGCTTAGGCTTTCATCAAGCAAAAGGGCTCCAGCAAGCGCGGCGAATACCGCTTCGAGCGAGAGGATGATTGCCGCATGCGAGGCTATTGCGTGCTTCTGCGCCACGACTTGCAGGGTATAGCCGACACCAACTGCGAACATCCCGCCATAAATCAAGGCGGGTGCGGCGAGCCAGATACTGTTCAGGCTGGCTCGCTCGAAGACTGCTGCAAGCACCAGGCTGATGACTGCACAGGTCACGAACTGCAAAAAGGCCAGGCGAATGGCATCGTGACGACCGACGAAAAAGCTGACCAGCAATACATGTACGCCCCAGACGAAAGCGCCAGCCAGCTGTATCCAGTCGCCGGAAGCGATCTGGAAATTCTCATCGATGCTGAGCAGCGCCATGCCAACCACGGCGAGCACAGCGCCTAGCCAGGTACCCATGCCGGTCTTCTGGCCGATCACCAGCCCCAGCAAAGGTACGACGATGACGTACAACCCTGTAATGAAACCGGAATTGGTCACGCTGGTGAATAGCAGACCAACCTGTTGCAGGTTGATGCCTATGGTCAGGGCAAGGCCCATGCTTAGGCCTCCGAGCAACAAACCGCGCTGCAGGAACGGCTCGTGGCGAGCAGCGCCTCGGCCTTGATGCAGTAACAAGGGCAGCAAAACTATCGCGCCCAATGCGAAGCGCAGGCCGGTGAACAAGAAAGGCCCGATGTTATCCATGCCTACCCGCTGCGCGACAAATGCGCTTCCCCAGATCATGGCTGTGATGAGCATTAGAAAGTCGGCGCGAAGGGCTTGTTTGCGCATGTTTGAGCTCGTGCGGAAAACCGCGAACTTTGCATCAAACCGATGCGCTTTGCTACCGCTTCGCCGTTCGGCGCGGCAACCGGCTGATTAAATGCGGAACGATGATCGAATTTCGTGTGGTGGCGCGATATCATCACCGCGGTCACTCTCGAGCATATTGCGGGTTCTCGCCGTCCTGATGGTCAACACCCGGCTCAGGCAGGTGAAGCGCCAATAAAAACTATAGGTCCGCCATGGCTGCTTACGAAATCCTTATCGCCGATGATCATCCGCTGTTTCGCAGCGCCCTGCAGCAAGCGTTAACGCTTGGTCTGGGCGATGGCGTGCGGCTTTCCGAGGCGGCTAGCATTGCCGAGCTTGAAGCCCAGCTGACCCGAACCTCCGACTGGGACCTGGTCTTGCTGGACCTCAATATGCCCGGCGCTTATGGATTCTCCGGGCTCGTGCTGCTCCGCGGTCAGTATCCCCAACTGCCCGTGGTCATGATCTCCGCTCAGGAAGACGCTGCGGTTGTTGCCCGTTCGCGTGAGTTTGGTGCGAGTGGTTTCATTCCCAAATCCAGTTCACTCGAGACGATCCAGCAGGCAGTGCGGGTCGTGCTTGATGGCGACGTCTGGTGGCCTAGCAACATCGACGATGTGGCGCATGTCAGCGCTGAAGCCAAGGCCGCCAGCGAAGGGCTCGCGAGCCTTACGCCCCAGCAGTTTCGCGTGTTGACCATGGTATGCGACGGCCTTTTGAACAAGCAGATCGCCTATGAGCTCAGCGTTTCCGAGGCGACCATCAAGGCGCATGTGACTGCAATCTTCCGCAAGCTGGGTGTTCGCACCCGAACCCAGGCAGCACTGCTGTTGCAGCAAATGGGTTCAATTCCCAGCACCTGATATCCGTTTCGTTTGTTGATGCCTCGTTAACCTCGAACAGCCCAAGTTCTAGGCAATCGCCGGCAGCACAATCTCGTCGCTCCGTCGGACGCCGGCCGTCAGTGCTCGGCATTGCTCGATGAACTCACGCATCGCGGCCGTCTGGTATTTCAACGAGTGCCAGATGAAATAGAACTGGCGAGCTAGGTCCAGCTCGGGTGTTTCCAGAGCGACCAAGCTGCCGCGGCGGAATGCATCGCGCAACGCCAGTCGTGAAATGCAGCCAATCCCCAGCCCGGACTCGACGGCTCGTTTGATCGCCTCGGTATGCTCCAGTTCGAGCCGAATGTTTAGCTTGGCAGGATGATGGCGCATGGCATGGTCGAAGGTCAGGCGAGTACCGGAGCCTTGTTCGCGGAGAATCCAGGCTTCGCGCGCGAGCTGATCAAGGCTCACCTCGGTGTGTTCGGCCAAGGCGTGCTGGGGCGCGCAAAACACCACCAGTTCATCTTCGACCCAGGGTAATACCTCAATCTCCGGATGCTGACAGTCGCCTTCGATCAGACCTAGATCAAGTTCATGTTGCGCAACCTGCTGGACAATATGCGCAGTGTTTTGGACGTGGAGCTTCACTCTGCATTCAGGATGCCGCTGCATAAAACTGCCGATCAGAAGGGTGGCGAGGTAGTTGCCAATCGTCAGAGTGGCGCCCACGCTCAGCGAACCAAAGCCCGTTTTGCCAGCCAGCAGGTCCTCGATCGCTTTGGCCTGGTCGAGCAAGCCTACTGCCTGCGGTAACAATTGGTGGCCCAGTGCGTTCAGCCACAGTCTTTTGCCCGCACGGTCGAACAGCTGGCAGCCCGACTGGCGCTCCAGTTCAGCCAGTGACGTGCTGGTCGCCGACTGGGACAGGGCGAGGCTTTCGGCAGCGCGCGAGACACTTTCATGCCGCGCGAACGCGACGAACACTTGCAGCTGACGGAGTGTGAAATGCATATCTATATAACCGATAACATATATCGTTAATATTCGCTTAGCGGATATTAGCCGGCCCGGTAAACTGCCAGCAATATTGACGCGCCACACGCGCTAGAGGGAGCACTACATGAGCAACCTGAACGTTGAGCGAGTCCTCAGTGTGCATCACTGGAACGACACGCTGTTCAGTTTCAAAACCACCCGCAATCCGGGGCTGCGCTTTGAAAATGGCCAGTTCGTGATGATCGGACTCGAGGTGGAAGGGCGACCCCTGATGCGTGCCTACAGCATCGCAAGCCCGAATTATGAAGAGCACTTGGAGTTCTTCAGCATCAAGGTTCCGGATGGTCCGCTGACGTCTCGCCTGCAGCACCTCAGGGAAGGTGATTCGTTGATGGTCAGTCGCAAGCCGACTGGCACGCTGGTGCTGGACGACTTGTTACCCGCCAAGCATCTGTACCTTTTGAGCACGGGAACCGGTCTGGCGCCTTTCATGAGCGTGATCCAGGATCCCGAGACCTACGAGCGCTTCGAGAAAGTCATCCTGGTACACGGGGTTCGTTACGTGAATGAAGTTGCCTACCGTGAATTCATCACTGAGCACCTGCCGCAGAACGAGTTCTTCGGCGAAGCCTTGAAAGAGAAGCTGATCTACTACCCCACCGTTACGCGCGAACCTTTCGAAAATCAGGGTCGTTTGACTGATCTGATGCGCAGCGGCAGGTTGTTTGCTGATATCGGCCTGCCACCGATCAACCCGGAAGACGACCGCGCGATGATCTGTGGCAGCCCGAGTATGCTGGCTGAAACCAGCGAAGTCCTCGACAGCTTTGGTCTCAAGGCATCGCCGCGGATGGGCGACCCAGGCCACTACCTGATCGAGCGAGCATTCGTAGAGAAATGATTGGTTGTTGACACCCATTGAGCCGGCTGCGCATCGCGTCAGCCGGTTTTTTTTTGCTCGCTGTTTAGAGGTAGATGGCGCAGCACTTCTTGTACTTTTGGCCGCTGCCGCACGGACAGGGGTCGTTGCGACCGGCCTTCAGCGGGACAGTGGGATCGATGAAGTACCAGCGTTCGTCGTGCTGAACGAACGCTGAGCGTTCATGTTGAGCGTGCGCTCCAGCCCCGTCATGCCAGCGGGCGGTGAAGCTGACCAGCGCATGTTCCGGCCGTCCGCCAAGCACCTGGCTTTCCTCGACCTCCAGACCCAACCATGTGCTGTTCGCGCTCCACTCCCTCATGGACTGCAGGTCCAGAGCGTGCTGCTGGGCCGGCAGAGTAGTTGCTTGTAGGTAATCGATGGCCCCGACGACGTAGGCACTGTATCGCGAACGCATCAGCCGTTCCGCGCTGGGTGCGGATAACCCTTGATGATACCGGCCGCAACATTCGGCGTAGGAATTGCCACTGCCACAGGGGCAATTGGCGTCCGTCTTCTGATCGTCAGTCATCTCCGATTACCACCAGTATTTGCCGAACATTTGTGGATTGGCCCAGTACTTGGCGTTGAGCCAGTCTGGAACCTGCTTGTAATCAAGCAGGTCGTAGGTGAAGAGGGTTACCGTTTGGCTGTCTCGTTCGAAACGTGCGCCGACCTGTAATGCCAGGGCGTAGAAGTCAGTTGCCTGCCAGTCTGAAGCATTCAGGTCGACCAAAACCGCCAAGCGGCTGGTATTGAGATTGCGAATGCCGCCGAGTAACTGCAGGCCGTCAGGCTTCGAAAGATGCTCCAGACAGTCTGCGATCACGGCCATATCGTAGCGGCGGGCGGCGAGCGCTGCAGGCAGTGTGCCGGCTGGTGCGCGATCAATCTGGCAGTGCTCATGGCTGCGGCTGAATGCGTCGATTGCCGGCAGTTCGCTCCGGCCGACATGCAGCAATCGGGCTGGACGGTGTTGTTCTAACAGCGCGGCCAGAGCTTGCTGCGGCGTCTGCGATGAACGGGATGCGGTCAAGCCGGGATTCCTCGATATCAGGCGTAGCGGAATGCGGACATTGCAACCCGCAGGGTCTGTAAAAGTATAAAGACTAGCGCGCTGGCGTCTGCCGTCCTAGTCTCGATATAACTGGAGCCGCTTATGCTATAGCGCATAACGCTCTGGCCGATCCCACATTAGGAGGCTTTAACGATGACTAGCTTACGGACAGCAGTACCCGTGATTGTGATGACCACCTTTCTGGCCGGCTGTGCAGGGGTGCAGAAGCAGGATTGGCCCAGTTGTGCGGCCGTCGGCGGCGTAACCGGTGCCGCGCTGGGCGCGATAGAAAGCAGCACCTATACAGGCTACGGCGCATTGATCGGCGGCGGCATGGCCGCAGCCTACTGCTGGGCCAATGGGACCGAGCAGGAGACGGTTGCCGTTGTTGAAACGGTTGAACCTGCGCCGATGGCAGAACCGGAGCCCGAGCCAGTGCTGGAAGCGGTACGGGTTGAGCTGGACGTAAAATTCGACTTTGACAAAGCTACCGTCCGTGAGGACGCCTACGATGATATCGAAGTGCTTGCTGACTTCATGAAGCAGTACGACCAGACCTCGACGACTGTAGAGGGCCACACCGACTCTATTGGTACCGATGCCTATAACCAGCGTCTGTCTACGCAACGTGCCCAGGCCGTTCGCGATGCCTTGGTTAACCGCTACGGTGTCGAAGCCGACCGTCTAGAGGCGGTGGGTTACGGTGAGTCACGTCCGGTCGCTGATAACTCGACTGATCAGGGTCGAGCCATCAACCGTCGTGTTGAGGCTTCGGTCGAAGCGCGTCCGTAACGAAAGCTATGCAAAAGCCGGGTGCGCCTAGGCTGAGCGAACATATCGCGATGAAAAGGTCGGGCTGCGTCGATGCAGCCTGGCCGGCGGTCGTTATGTTCATCCGCCGTTTGATACCCGGTTTTTGTGTGCTCCAACTGAATTGAAATCAGAACAGTGGGCGTGCACTCGCCAGCGCCACCACAGCCAGGCCCAAGAGTAAGTTGATGCCGACCAGCCGGCGGATTCTTCCCAGTACCGCGCCACCTTCCTGCCATTTCTCATCAGCGATTGCGCGCTTGAGCTCTGGTAGCTGCAGCAGCTGGATGCGTAGGAACAGGGCGAGCATGACCAGAAACACACCACTCATGATGTGCACGTAGCGGGGCGCAGCCTCCAGCCCATCGAAGCGCATGTGCCACATCCCGATACCGCTGATCGGCAACACCACTATCGTGACCCAGACCCAGTTGAAGAACTGGCGAAAAACTTCTGCCCAGAGTTTCAGCCGCTCTGGTGCCTGCAGCTGGGAAACAGCGGCAGGGCGCAGCACCATCCAGGCGAAGAACATGCCTCCCACCCAGATCACTGCGGCCAATACATGAAGTGAATAGAGCGCGGCGAATGCGGTCATGGGAAATCTCCGGTGGCGGTTGAGGAAACGCGCGTTATCATAGCCACCCTGCAGAAATACTGAAAATATATACAGCATCCGCGCCCATGCTCAGCACTGAACTCAAGTCCCAGATCCAGGGCGCCTACTCCCAGTTTCTAGAAGCCAAAGCCCTCAAACCCCGTTATGGCCAGCGTTTGATGATTGCCGAAGTGGCGAAAGTACTCGGTGCGATAAAAGCCGACGACGAGGGGCGCAGAGATGGAGAGCCTGCTATCGTCGCGGTCGAGGCCGGCACCGGCACCGGCAAGACGGTCGCCTATAGCCTGGCTGCCATTCCGACGGCCAAAGCGGCGGGCAAGCGCCTGGTAATCGCAACGGCGACGGTCGCGTTGCAGGAGCAGATCGTGCACAAGGATCTGCCGGATCTGATGCGCAACAGCGGGCTGAGCTTTTCCTTTGCCCTGGCCAAGGGGCGCGGTCGTTATTTATGCCTGTCCAAACTCGACGCGCTGCTGCAGGAAGGCCATGCGCAGAGCGCAACCGCCCAGCTGTTTGAAGAAGAGGGCTTTCACATCGATGTGGACGAGCGTAGCGAGAAGCTCTTCGGAAGCATGATCGAGAAGCTGGCAGGCAACCGCTGGGATGGTGATCGTGACACTTGGCCTGAAGAGCTGGCCGACCCCGACTGGGCGCGCCTGACCACCGATCACAGTCAGTGCACCGGCCGTCATTGCCCCAACTTCCAGCAGTGCGCCTTCTACAAAGCGCGCGAAGGCATGACGAAGGTCGACGTCATCGTCACCAACCATGACATGGTGCTTGCTGATCTTGCCCTGGGTGGTGGGGCGGTGCTACCCGACCCACGCGATACGCTTTATGTCTTTGACGAAGGCCATCATCTGCCGGACAAGGCGATCGGACACTTCGCTCATTTTACCCGTCTGCGTTCCACTGCCGAGTGGCTTGCCCAAGTCGAAAAAAACCTGACCAAATTGCTCGCCCAGCATCCGTTGCCGGGCGATCTCGGTCGGTTGATCGAGGCGGTCCCTGAGATTGCACGGGACCTGCGCAGCCAGCAGCAGTTCATGTTCAGCGCTTGTGAGCAGTTGGCTGATTTCCGAGCTGGCGAAGACATGGAGGGCCGCGAACGGCCTCGCCATCGTTTCGTCGGTGGCCTGGTGCCGGAGCATCTGATCGAGCTGGGTATTGAGCTGAAAAAGGGCTTCGCCAAGCTAAATGATCTGTTCACGCGGCTGACCGAGTTGCTCAAAGAAGCGATGGACGGCGAAGCGGGTGTCGGCATCGCCAGCCATCAGGCCGAAGAGTGGTATCCGCTATTCGGCAGTCTGTTGACGCGTGCGCAGGGCAACTGGGAACTGTGGACGGCTTTCACCGCTGATGATCCAGAGGACAGTCCGCCCATGGCGCGCTGGCTGACATTAGCCGAAGGCGGCGCGCTGTTCGATATCGAGGTCAACGCCAGCCCGATACTGGCTGCCGAGACGTTGCGCCGTAATCTGTGGAACGTCTGCTACGGCGCGCTGGTGACTTCGGCTACGCTCACGGCGCTGAACAGTTTTGATCGCTATCGCATGCGCGCCGGGTTGCCGCGTTGTGCTGTTACCGCAGTGGTGCCGAGCCCGTTCCATCACGCGGATGCCGGTGTGCTAAGGGTGCCCGATCTCAAGGCCGATCCGCGTGATGCAGCTGGGCATACAGCCGCGATAGTGCGGGATCTACCAGCGTTGGTGGAGGCTTCGCGCGGCACGCTGGTGCTTTTTTCATCACGCAAGCAGATGCAGGATGTGTTCGACGGGCTGGCGCGTGACTGGCGCCGGCGAGTGCTCATCCAGGGCAATCTGTCCAAGCAGGAAACGCTCAACAAGCACAAGGCACGCGTGGATGATGGTGAAAAGAGCGTGCTCTTCGGGCTTGCCAGTTTTGCGGAAGGTGTCGATCTTCCTGGCGCCTATTGTGAACACGTGGTGATTGCCAAGATTCCGTTTGCAGTGCCCGATGACCCGGTCGAGGCGGCATTGGCCGAGTGGATCGAGGCGCGCGGCGGCAATCCGTTCATGGAAATCGCCGTCCCTGATGCTTCGTTGCGCCTCGTCCAGGCCTGCGGCAGGCTGCTGCGTACCGAGGAGGACCGAGGCACTATCACGCTGCTTGATCGCCGGGTCGTCACGCAGCGCTATGGAAAAGCCATTCTTAATGCGTTGCCGCCGTTCCGTCGTGAGATCGGTTAGCGACATGTCGGCCGTCTCGTGGTCAGCATGAACCGTTATTCAAGTAACTGATTGCCGCTCTGCTGAACTCGAATCTGTTTGCTTGATTCGATGTGACTGGAACAATGCGCTGAACCCATAAGCCTGATAAGGAGCGCAAAGGTGCAGATTCAGGGGTATTTCGATCTTCGTTTCGAGGCTGTCCGGGAAGCATTCAGCGATCTATTCGCGCAAACCCAACAGCGTGGCGCAGCTGTCTGCGTGAAGGTTGGTGGCGAAACTGTCGTCGATCTCTGGGCCGGTGTCGCGGATAACGCCGGTGAGCAGGCCTGGCAAAGCGACACGCTGGTCAATCTATTTTCCTGCACTAAAACGTTCACAGCGGTAGCTGCCTTGCAGCTAGTCGCAGAGGGCAAACTGCAGTTGGATGATCCGGTCGCCCGGGTTTGGCCGGAATTTGGCGCCAACAGCAAACAGGGCATTACGCTACGCCAGCTACTCAGTCATCAAGCTGGGCTGCCGGCTGTTCGCCAGCCACTGCCGCCGGAGGCTTTGTACGATTGGGACACGATGACTGCAGCGCTCGCAGCCGAAACACCTTGGTGGACGCCCGGTGATGGTCATGGTTATGCGGCGATTACCTATGGCTGGCTGCTTGGTGAGTTGATCCGTCGCGCCGATGGGCGTGAGCCGGGCGAAGCGATAGTCGCGCGCACTGCTCGACCCTTGAATCTGGATTTTCATATCGGTTTGGCCGACAGCGAGTTCGACCGGGTCGGCTATCTGACGCGGCAAAAAAACAACTTAGGCGACGCGGCCGCCCAACGGGTCTTAAAAGCCTTGATGAGCGAGCCGCAGTCACTCACCGCTCGTGCCTTCACCAATCCACCGTCGATCATGAACAGTGCGAATAAGCCGGAGTGGCGTCGAATGACCCAGCCCGCCGCCAACGGGCATGGCAATGCACGGTCTCTGGCAGGGTTCTATGATGGCTTGTTGCGAGGGGAACTACTCGATCACGCGCTGCTGGACGAGATGACGCGCGAGCACTGCATCGGTGAAGATCGCACGCTGCTGACCCGCACTCGTTTCGGGCTGGGCTGCTGGCTGGACCAGCCGGATGTGAAGAACGCCACCTTCGGAATGGGGCCGGGGGCCTTCGGCCACCCGGGGGCCGGTGGCTGCATCGGTTTTGCCGATCCCCAGCGCGATGTTGCCTTCGGCTATGTCACCAATACATTAGGCCCATATGTTCTGATGGACCCACGCGCGCAAGCGCTGGCACGTGTCGTCAAGGCATGTGTGGGTTGAACCACTCGTCTGTTTGGCCGGACGAGACTTTGCAGAACAAGGACCTGCGTCCACAATTTGAGACAAATCCTTGCTTAAGCTGCGTACTTCATCCACGCGGTTTATTTTCGCAACCCTCATCCACGGAAATTGGCTCATGAACCTGCTGAAAAGCGCCTCCCTTGTATTGTGTCTGGTCATCGCCGGCTGCAGCTCCAACGACGACAAGCCGGTAGAGGTGGTTGCTGCGCCGAGTCCCGTGATTGATGCTGCCTGGTTGGACGGGTACGAACCGCGCCTCCGCGATGCGTTGAAGGACAGTCATTTCGAGCTTGAGCGACGCGAGGGCGTGTTGGTGGTCACTGCACCAGTCGATGGCTCCTTCAACCCCGATCGCCCGGGCATGCTGTTGCCTGTGACGCTTGGCCCTCTCAGCCGGGTGGCGAAACTGGTGGAAGGCGACGAGAAGACCGCTGTGGTCGTGGTAGGCCATGCTGACAGCACGGGACCGACCGATCTCAATCGCGACATCAGTCGCCAGCGCGCCGGTGCCATTGCGGCGATTTTCCGGCTTAGTGGCTTAAAGCACGACCGGCTGCGCATTCGCGGGCTGGGTTCGGACATGCCGCGCGCCTCAAACGAGAATGAAGAAGGCCGTGCGCTGAACCGGCGCGTCGAGATGGTCCTGGCTCCCCAGCCGACCCTGCTGGCGCTGATTACCCAGTACAGCGAGGCCCCTGCCAAGCCGACGCAGGTCGCTGCGGCAGAAGTAAGCAAAGCCAAATAAGACAGGTGCTCTCGCCATTGGCCGATGAGGTGTTCGGTCAACTTTTGCCTTGAATCAAGCGGGGCAAAGCGCAGAACCGTTAAGCTTTGGCTTCAACTGTTTTCCAGGAAACACAGCGATGACCCAATCCTTGGCCGATATGCGCCGCGATTACACGCGTGACGGACTCAGTGAAGCTAACGCGCCGGCAGAGCCGTTCGAGCTCTTTCGTCAGTGGTTTCAGGATGCGGTGCAGACGGAGCAGCCACCGGTCGAGCCGAATGCCATGACCCTGGCCACAGTAGACGCCGAGGGTCGCCCGCATTGCCGAGTGCTGTTGCTCAAGGCACTGGATGACCGTGGCTTCACCTTTTTCAGCAACTATGACAGCGCCAAAGCCGAGCAGCTGGAGGCATGCCCGTTCGCTGCGATGACGTTCTTCTGGCCAAGCCTGGAGCGCCAGGTACGGATTGAAGGAAGGGTCGAGAAGGTCAGTGTCGCCGAGTCGGATGCCTACTACCAGGTTCGTCCGCTGGGCAGCCGCCTCGGCGCCTGGGCTTCACCGCAAAGCCATGTGATTCGCGATCGCGCCGAGCTGGAACGGCTTCTTGCCGAAACAGAACAGCGCTTTCTGGACCAGGCCCCGCATTGCCCTCCTCATTGGGGCGGGTACCGTTTGCTGCCGGAACGAATGGAATTCTGGCAGGGTCGTCCCAGCCGCCTGCATGACCGGCTGAACTATCGGCGCCTCGCCAGTGACTGGCAGCGCGAACGTCTGGCGCCCTGACTAGCGGGCCCAGAGTGATAAGAGGCCGCCTGCGGCCTCTTTGTTAGATCTGGTTATAGCGCGCCAACTCGCTTTCCAGCCAAGCTTGCAAGTCCTTCCGTTTGACTCGCGCATCTTTCGCCGCTGAAAGGCGCTGCAACACCCACTCTCGCTTCTGCGGATCATCTCCTGCCAACGAAAGCGCCAGATCCCGGTCGGCCCAGCGTCTGAAGCGGATGAACAGCCAGGCATGGAAAACCAGCCCGGCCAGCGTGACGATGGTGATGATGAAGTAGTCCATGGGTAGTCTCTGGCAGCAGCTTGAGCGAGCGCTCTACATGCGGGGCGGGATCGCCTCGGGTAAAGTACGGTCCTAGTTGAATGAATGCTGAGTCAGGTCGAGGCGGTTGCCAAGTGCTTCATCGCCGCATACGACTGACCATGCGGTCGGGACCAATCTCGTTTCCCAGGAGAGTACCAATGCGCAACTCCATTTTTGTTGCATCGTTCACGGTCGTGGCGCTTGCCGTCGGCGGTTGTACTTCCAACCTTACCGGGGATAGCTATTCCCGGGACGAGGCGCGAACCGTCCAGACGGTACGTTATGGGACGATCGAGTCATTGCGCCCGGTCAAGCTCGAAGGCACCAAAACCCCAATCGGTACGGGTGCAGGCGCAGTCGTGGGTGGTATTGCCGGCAGCGGGGTGGGCGGAGGCCGGGGCAGTGCCGTTGCGGCAGTAATCGGTGCGCTGGCCGGCGGGATGCTTGGTTCGGCGGCAGAAGAGGGCATCACGCGTGCCCAAGGCGTTGAGATCACGGTACGCGAGGACGATGGCAACATGCGCGCCTATGTCCAGGAAGTCGAACCCAATCAGGTTTTTCGCGTCGGTCAGCGTGTACGCATCATGACGGTTAATGGCACCAGCCGTATCGCGCCCTGATACCGCTGGATTTGGAAGGATGACAGTGCGGTCTATCCAGAGGCTGTCTATCCAGAGGTTGTCGCGCGACCGGTGAGACGCGTAGGCCGCTACAGGCGTATTTGCCGCGCTGCGTCGGAGACATGGCGCAGCCTGAAATGCCGGCTGGTACGGTGTTCGGGCTGCGCCTTTTGTTTTTCGAAATACTTGAATCCATGACGTTGCTGCGGTCCGTATGGATAATTGGCGCACACCGCCATGCCTCTTCGGGCTGAAAAATGGCCGACCAAGGGATATAACTGCCGTACGCATGCACGGCTCAAGGGGTTTTACACATGGCGCTTGCGCTGATCATCGCGTTGCCATTCCTGGGGATCTGCCTGCCGTTGCTGTTTGAACGGTTCGGCCGGTCTGCCTGTGCATTCGGTGCCGGACTGGCCCCGTTGCTAGCGTTGGCGTTGCTGTTGTCCAAGCGTTCTGCCGTGTTTGGCGGAGAGACGGAAGTCCAGACCTTGTCCTGGCTTCCAGAGTTGGGGTTGAACCTCAGCCTGAGGCTGGATGGTCTGGGCTTTCTCTTCGCATTGCTGATTCTCGGAATCGGCCTGCTCGTTATCCTGTATGCGCGTTATTACCTGTCGAAAAACGAGCCGATGGGGCGCTTTTTCAGCTTTTTTCTGCTGTTTATGGGCGCCATGCTCGGTGTGGTGCTGGCCGAAAACCTCCTGTTGATGCTGATGTTCTGGGAGCTCACTAGCCTTTCGTCATTTCTGCTGATCGGCTTTTGGAATCACCGCTCCGATGCTCGGCAGGGCGCGCGCATGGCGCTTGCCGTCACCGGAGGCGGCGGGTTGGCGCTGCTGGCAGGTATCTTGCTGATTGGGCATATCGTTGGTAGTTACGAGCTAAGCACTGTTCTGGCGTCGGGCGATCTGATTCGTGCCAGTGCTTTGTACCCGCTGACCTTGATTCTGGTTCTGCTGGGTGTGTTTACCAAGTCCGCGCAGTTTCCGTTTCACTTCTGGTTGCCACAGGCGATGGCGGCGCCCACCCCGGTGTCGGCTTTTTTGCACTCCGCGACGATGGTCAAGGCTGGTGTTTTTCTGCTGGCTCGGATGTACCCAGCCCTTTCGGATTCGGAATGGTGGTTCTACATGGTCAGCCTGACGGGACTGGCCACCTTGCTGATCGGCGCGGTAATGGCGCTGTTCCAACATGACCTCAAAGGCCTGTTGGCCTATTCGACCATCAGCCATCTGGGCCTGATCACGCTGCTGTTTGGCCTTGATTCGCGTCTTGGACCGGTCGCGGCAATCTTCCATATCATCAATCACGCAACGTTCAAGGCTTCGTTGTTCATGGCCGCAGGGATCATTGATCACGAGACCGGAACGCGTGATATGCGGCGCATCAACGGCATGCTGAAATTCATGCCGCACACGGCGGCTCTGGCTATGGTGGCGTCGTTGGCGATGGCCGGAGTGCCGCTGCTCAATGGTTTTCTCAGCAAGGAGATGTTCTTTGCCGAGACCCTCGATCAGCACTTGTTGGGCAGTTTCTACTGGACGATACCGGCCCTGGCGACACTGGCGAGTGCCTTTTCGGTCGCCTACTCGCTGCGCTTCGTGCATGACGTGTTTTTCAACGGCGAGCCGATCGACCTGCCCAAATACCCGCCGCATGAGCCGGCACGGTACATGAAGATCCCCGTCGAAATCCTGGTGTTGCTCTGTCTGCTGGTGGGTACGGTGCCTGCCTACACTGTCGCGCCGTTGCTGGCTGCGGCCGTCGCCGGCAGCCTGGGTGGTGACGTCCCTGAATACAGCCTGGCGATATGGCACGGCTTCAATCTGCCCTTGGCGATGAGTTTCGTTGCGCTGGGCGGAGGCCTCCTGATCTACTCGATGCGTAAATGGGCGTTTCGCTGGTATGAAGGGCTGCCGCGTGTTGACTCGCTGCAGGTATTCGCCCAGGTGGTCAGCGGCATTGCTGCAACGGCACTCTGGGTAACCGAGCGCATGGAGAACGGATCGCTGCAACGCTATCTGGCGCTGATGCTGGTCAGCTCGCTGCTGGTAGTTGTCTATGCGTTGACCCCATTACAAGCGCTGCGCGGCGCTGTCCCACTGACGCCGCTGGATGGCATCACCGTCGGCGGGATGCTGCTCCTTGGGCTGGCGTCGGTAATGACGGTGATCTTCCACCGCAGACGTCTCGTGGCGCTGATGGTGCTCAGCGTAGTTGGGTTGTTGGTAGCGCTGGTGTTCGCCCGCTATTCAGCGCCGGATCTTGCCTTGACTCAGATATCGGTCGAGGTGGTGACCATCATTCTGCTGATCCTGGCATTGTTTTTCATGCCTGACCGAACGCCGGTTGAGTCGAGCAGCCTGCGCAGTTTCCGCGATCTGATCATTGCTTCCGCCTTTGGCACCATGGTGGCGTTGCTCGCCTATGCAGTACTGACTCGGCCATATGACAGCATTGCCTCGTTCTTTCTCGAGAACAGTGTGTCCGGCGGCGGCGGAACCAACGTGGTCAACGTGATTCTGGTCGATTTCCGTGGCTTCGACACTCTGGGTGAGATCGCTGTGCTGGCAATCGCAGCGGTCGGGATCTACGGTCTGCTCCATGGGTTGCATCTGCCACACCCGGTCCGGGATTACGGCGGCCGGCTTTGGTCGACCGACAGACACCCGATGGTCCTCGATACGCTGTCGCGCGTGCTGTTGCCGATGGCATTGTTGATATCGGTGTTCATCTTCCTGCGGGGGCATAACCTGCCTGGCGGTGGCTTCATCGCTGGATTGATTACCGCGGTCGCTTTGATTTTGCAGTACGTCTCCCATGGTGTGGTCTGGGCGCAGCAGCGCCAGCCGTTCAGCTATCACGGCGTGGCCGGGCTCGGTGTGCTGATTGCGGGTCTGACCGGCCTCGGCAGCTGGCTGTTCGGTCGGCCTTTCCTGACCTCGGCTTTCGGCCATTTTCACCTTCCGTTGATTGGCGATTTCGAATTGGCAACCGCGATGCTGTTCGACCTAGGTGTTTATCTGGCCGTGGTAGGGGCGACCCTGCTGATTCTTTCCAACCTCGGTCATGTCAGTCAGGACGAGTCGTGCAAGGAGGTGCTTTGATGGAGATCGTGTTCGCGGTCACGCTGGGCGTAATGATGACGAGTGGCGTGTATCTGCTGCTACGCGCACGGATATTTCCGGTGGTCATGGGGCTGACGCTGATTTCATATGCTGTGAATCTGTTCATTTTTGCCATGGGGCGCCTTTCCACCGGAGTACCGGCAATCGTCGGAGCGAGCGCCGAGTACGGCGATCCGCTGCCACAGGCCTTGGTGCTGACTGCGATTGTCATAGGCTTCGCCATGACGGCCTTCGTCGTGGTGCTGGCGCTTCGCGGGCTGGGCGAGTTGCGCACCGATCATGTTGATGGTCGGGAGCAGGGCAAATGAATCATGCGTTGATCATGCCGATCCTGCTGCCGTTGCTGATCGGATGCAGTTTGCTGTTGATTCATCGCCGGGGTGCAACGCTTAAACGCTTACTATCAGTGACCGCCACTTGGTTGCTGGTGCCGCTGGCCTTATGGCTGGTGTGGCAGGCGGATGCTGGCGAGCTGTCCGTGTATCGTCTCGGCGACTGGCAACCGCCGTTCGGCATCATGCTGCTGCTTGATCGATTAAGCGCCTTGATGCTGCTGGTGACCGCGGTGCTTGCGGGTTTCTCCGTGCTTTACGCTGCGCGTGGAGATGACGAGCGCGGGCCTAATTTTCATGCGCTATTTCAGTTCCAGCTGGCGGGCATCAACGGTGCCTTTCTGACCGGCGATCTGTTCAACCTGTTCGTTTTCTTCGAGATCCTCTTGATCTCGTCCTATGCGCTCTTGCTTCATGGCCACGGCGCGAAACGAGTGCAGTCAGGCATTCATTATGTCGTGCTGAACCTGCTGGGTTCGTCGCTGTTCCTGATCGGCGTCAGCATGCTTTATGGCCTGACCGGAACCTTGAACATGGCCGACCTGGCGGGGCGGGTCAGTGCGGCCGATCCGGCCGACGCGCCGCTTCTTGCTGCGGCGGGCTATTTGTTGTTGGTGGTTTTTGCGCTCAAAGGCGCGATCCTGCCGCTGTACTTCTGGCTGCCACGAGCGTACTCCGCGGCGACTGCGCCTGTGGCGGCGCTGTTCGCAATCATGACCAAACTTGGGCTCTACGCCATCGTCCGGGTGTTCACGCTGATTTTCGGCAGCGAAGCGGGAGTATTGAGCAACATGGTGCTCGATTGGTTGTGGCCGCTCTCCATGCTCACTCTGATCGGTGGTGTCTTGGGCGCACTGGCTGCACGCAATCTGCAAGTATTGCTGTCCTATCTGGTGGTGGTTTCGGTGGGTACTTTGCTGGCCGGTATCGCACTGGGCTCCGAGGTGGGCCTCAGCGCTGCCCTTTATTACCTGGTGCACAGCACTCTGGTGTCCGGGGGCTTGTTCCTGCTCGCTGACCTCATTGCTCGCCAGCGTGGCGATATGGCTTCCGAGCTGCTTTCGGCACCTGCGCTCAAGCAGCCATTGATGCTGGGGGCATTGTTTTTTGCCGGTGCGATTTCGATCGCCGGGCTCCCGCCTTTTTCAGGATTCATCGGCAAGGTGATGCTGCTGCAGGCTGTACCTGCTGGAGTCGACGCCCTGCTGCTGTGGCCTGTGGTGCTGGTGGGCGGGTTAGGGATGGTCATCGCGCTAAGCCGAGCCGGCAGTATGGTGTTCTGGCGGCCAAGTGAAGCGGTCAGCGTGGGGCGACCTGCTGATCGAGTGCGCGTGGTGGCCAGCTTTGGATTGCTGTTGGGCAGCGTGTTGTTGGTCGTGGTGGCGCAGCCGATTCAGGCCTATATGCAAGCGACGGCAGCGCAGCTCTTCGATCTGGAGCCTTATATGCAAATCATTCAGGGAGGTGAGGCATGAAGTCCCGCCTGCTTCCCAACCCCGCGCTCACCGTGCTGCTTGCGTTGCTCTGGTTGCTTCTCAGTAACGCACTAAGCGTGGGGCACCTGGTGCTTGGTCTGTTTCTTGGCTGGGCAATTCCCTTGCTGGTGCAGGGGTTCCTGCTCGATCTGCCGAAGGTTCGCCGCCCGCTGAAACTTTGTCTGTTCCTGCTTAAGGTCTTCTACGACATCGTCGTGGCCAACGTCCATGTGGCCAAGCTGGTGCTTGGATCCAGGGACCAATTGCGGCCTGCGTTCGTCGAAGTGCCGATGGCAATCGAACATCCGTTCGTCCTCGCCGTGCTGACCAGCATCATCTCGTTAACCCCGGGAACGGTATCGGCGGCTCTGCGGCCTGGACACAAAACGCTGCTGATTCACGCATTGGATGCGCCTGACGCAGACGCGCTGGTGGCTGAGGTGAAGAGCCGGTACGAAACGCCGCTGTTGGAGATTTTCGAATGCTCACTTACGTAATCCCGCTGTGCATGGCGGTCATTGGAATCGCAGCGATCCTGAATGTGGTGCGGCTGGTTCAGGGGCCGGACATGCCTGATCGGGTGTTGGCGCTCGATACCCTGTACATCAATGCGTTGGCCTTGATTGTCTTGTTTGGCATCTGGCTCGCGTCCGACTTGTTCTTCGAGGCTGCTCTGCTCATCGCGGTGATGGGCTTCGTCAGTACCGTGGCGGTGAGCAAACACCTGTTGCACGGCGAGATCATCGACTGAGGAGGCTGCATGCCATTCTGGATAGAGCTGCTGGTAAGCGCATTTCTGATCGTGGGAAGCGTGTTTGCCCTGGTGGGAGCGATCGGTTTGTATCGCCTTCCTGATTTCTTTACGCGTTTGCATGGGCCAACCAAGGCGACCACGCTTGGAGTCGGTGGGATCGTCATCGCTTCGATGATCTTCTTCAGTAATCAGGGCAATGGCCTCAGCGTCCATGAAGTGCTGATCACCCTGTTTCTGTTTTTGACTGCGCCGGTCAGCGCCCATGTGCTGGCGAAGGCAGCCATGCAGCAGAGGCTGCCCTATACCGCCAAAACCCGCGGCAAACCCTGGGATTGAAGCGGACCTGGGCGGCGTTTGTTGCCGCCTCGTGTCGAAGCGACCATGCAGTTGCCGTTCAGATGATGACGCTACTAGGGGAGGGCTGGTGCTCGTTGTCCTGAGTCAGCTGCTTGATCATCGCCTGCTGCAGCCGCATGCACAGCTGCGGATCGGACAATGGCTGGTTGTCGGCGTTGGTGACGAAGAATACGTCTTCGACGCGCTCACCGAGCGTGGCGATCTTGGCGTTTTGCACTGACAGATCGAAATCCAGGAATAGCTGGCCGATGCGCGCCAGTAGTCCGGGACGGTCGGGGGCGACGACTTCGATGATCGTCTGCGGGCGCTGCATGTCGTTGTGAATGGTCACCTGAGGCGGAAACGCAAAGTGCTTGAGCTGCCGGGGTACACGTTTCTGAATGATCGTCAGGTAGTCGTCCGGGTTGCGCAGTGCATCGATTAGGCCCTGGCGGATTTCTTCTGTACGCTCGGGATCGTTGCCGATGGGGGTGCCATCGGCATCCAGCACGATGTAAGTGTCCAGGGTGAACTGACTGCTCGACGTAATGATACGGGCGTCGTGAATGTTCAGGTTTAGCTGGTCCATGGCTGCCACAGTCACGGCGAAGAAGTCGTGCTGATCCGGCGCGTAGATGAAAATCTGAGTGCCACCTTCAAAGTCGCGTTGGGTGGTTTCCTTGATCAGGACCAGCGGGCCGCCGTCGCTCGGGTGCTCGATGATGGCTTCGGTGTGCCAGGCCACATCGGCCGAACTGTGGCGCATGAAGTAGTCATCACCGAGCTGCGACCATAGCTGCTCAGCGTCGTCCGGATCGGTGCCGTTGCGCACCAGATTGTCGAGCGCGGCGCGCTGGGTCTGACGAATCTGCTCTTCGCGTCCTAGCGGGTTTTCCAAGCCACGTTTGAGTGCTCGTGTGGTTTCGGTGTGCAACTGACGCAGCAGGCTGGCCCGCCAGGAATTCCAGAGGGTCGGGTTGGTGGCGTTGATATCCGCCACTGTTAGCACATAGAGATAATCGAGATGCGTTTCGTCACCGACCAAATGGGCGAAGTCGTTGATCACCTGCGGGTCGGACAGGTCTTTGCGCTGCGCGGTAGTGGACATCACCAGATGATTCTCCACCAGCCAGACCACCAGTCGGGTATCCCACGCGGGTAGCTTGTGGCGGGCGCAGAAGGCCTGCGCATCCACCGCGCCAAGCTCCGAATGATCGCCGCCGCGACCCTTGGCAATATCGTGGTAGAGCCCTGCGATGTAGATCAGCTCCGGCTTGGGGAGCTGTTCCACCAGTTTGCTGGCCAGAGGATATTTCTCCGCAACGCCAGGTTTGCTCAGTTTGCGCAGATACTTGATGACATTGAGCGTATGGGCGTCGACCGTGTAGATATGAAAGAGGTCATGCTGCATCTGTCCGACGATATGGCCGAACTCGGGCAAATACCGCCCAAGAATGCCGTAACGATTCATGCGCCGCAGGTTGCGGTGGATGCCCTCCTTGCACTTGAACAATTCGATGAACAGGCTGGTGTTGCGGATGTCGCTGCGGAACTCGTCGTCGATCAGATGCCGGTGGTCCCTGAGCAGGCGAATGGTCTCCGCTCGTACACCCTGGATGTCGGGGTGTTGTGCCAGCAGTACGAAGATTTCGAGTATCGCGAAGGGCCTGCGCTTGAACACCGAATCATCGGCCACTTCCAGATAGCCGTCGCGCACCAGAAAACGGCTGTTGAGCGGCACCGCATCCCCGCTGTCGCCTTCCCAGAGGATAACCTCGGCAAAGTGCTGTCCGACCAGATCGCTTAGCTCTGAAATGCTCATCACGACGCGGTAGTACTTCTGCATGAAGCGCTCGATCGCCAGCTTGGCGTCGCTGTCTTTATAGCCGAGGAGGGCGGCGAGACTGCGCTGGTGATCGAACAGCAGGCGATCCTCCGCGCGCCCGGCGAGCATGTGCAGTCCGTAACGGACACGCCAAATAAACTCTTGCCCGGCCACCAGCAGTGAGTATTCGCCTTCGGTCAGGAATCCCTGATCGAGGATAGCGCTCAGATTCAGACTGCCGAACTGGCGCCGCGCTATCCACAGGATGGTCTGTATGTCACGCAGCCCGCCAGGCGAGCCTTTAACGTTTGGCTCCAGGTTGTACTCGGTGTTGTTGTATTTGGAATGGCGCGCGGCCTGCTCGTTACGCTTGGCGAGAAAGAACTCCTTGCTCGGCCACATTTCCGAGGAGCTGGTGACCTTCAGCATGTTCTGACGCAGGCGTTCGGGACCGGCGATCGTGCGGCTTTCCATGAGGTTGGTAATCACGGTCAGGTCCGCACGTGCCTCTTCTGCGCACTCCTGCACCGAGCGCACGCTCTGGCCAACTTCGAGCCCGATGTCCCACAGCAGCGTCAGGAATCGCTCGATGGCGTCGCGGAATATTTCTTGATCGTTGTTATCGAGCAGGATTAGCAGGTCGATGTCGGAATAGGGGTGCAGTTCGCCGCGGCCATAGCCGCCCACGGCGACTAGCGCAATCGCTGCCTCGTTGTCCCAGTCGAAGCGGGCCCAGGCGGCGCGCAGGATCTGATCAACGAACCAGGCGCGGCCTTCGATCAGGCTACGGATATCCTGGCCGGCGAGGAAGCGTGCATCGAGCACCTCCCGTGCCTTGCGAATGACTTTCTTGAAGGCGGCGATGGGGCTGGCCTTGAGTGCCAGCTCGGCCTGGAACTGGCTGCGGTCGAACAATTCGGAATCAACCTGAGGCATACCGTCGCCCTCCATCAGAACGTCAAGAAAATCAGGGCGATGTTCGGGCTATCGTGTCATCGCTGCGCAGGGTAAAGATTTCGTAGCCATCTGCAGTGACCACTAGGGTGTGTTCCCACTGGGCAGAAAGCTTGCGGTCCTTGGTGATCGCCGTCCAGCCGTCACCAAGCAGGCGGGTTTCCGACCGGCCCTGGTTGATCATGGGCTCAATGGTGAAGGTCATGCCTTCCTTTAGCTCCAGTCCGGTCCCGGCTCGGCCGTAGTGCAGCACTTGGGGCTCCTCGTGGAAAACCTTGCCGATGCCATGCCCGCAATACTCGCGGACGACGGAGAAGCCGTTCTTCTCGGCATGCTTCTGAATTACTTCCCCAATGTCGCCGAGGCGCGCTCCCGGGCGGACCACCTCGATACCTTTATAAAGGCATTCTTGAGTCACCTTGCAGAGCCGCTCGGCCCACTCTGGTGCTTTGCCGACGGTAAACATACGGCTGGTATCGCCGTGGTAGCCATCCTTGATTACGGTGATGTCGATATTGAGGATGTCGCCGTCTTTGAGGGGTTTGTCGTTGGGGATGCCATGGCAGACGACGTGATTGATCGATGTGCAAATCGATTTTGGGAAGCCCTTGTAGTTGAGGGGGGCGGGTATGGCCTGTTGCACATTGACGATGTGTTCGTGGCAGATGCGGTCCAGTTCTTCGGTAGTGACGCCCGGCTTGATGTGCTCAGCGATCATTTCGAGCACTTCAGCAGCGAGGCGGCCAGCAATGCGCATTTTTTCGATGTCTTCAGGCGTCTTGATGGAAACAGTCATGCAATCCTCTTGGCGCCAAGAGGCGCAGGCAATATAGGTATAAAACGCAAATGATAAACCAAAGAGGGCTCGGCCTGCAGACGGCCCTGGCGTCCAGGTCAGGCAGTGGTAACTGCCGGTACCACAATCAATATCAGCTCCGCGCTAGCCTCTGATGCGTGCGTGTGCTATAAAACGCGCCGCTCCGCGGGACTACCTGCCGAGCCTGACCCCACACACGTGTCGACACGGTATCCTGGGTGCTCGCAAGAGTTGGATATCGGGACGCGTGGAGGCCTAACCCGACTTATCTGAGGAACTCTCATGTCTCAAGTCACTATGCGCGATATGCTGAAGGCCGGTGTGCACTTCGGCCACCAGACCCGTTATTGGAACCCGAAGATGAATAAGTACATCTTTGGCGCGCGTAACAAGATTCATATCATCAACCTTGAGAAAACCCTGCCGATGTTCAACGACGCGCTGCGTTTTGTTGAGAAGTTGGCTGCAGGCAAAAACAAGATTCTGTTCGTTGGCACCAAGCGTTCTGCTGGCAAGATCGTTCGCGAAGAGGCTGCTCGTTGTGGCTCGCCGTACGTCGATCATCGCTGGTTGGGCGGCATGCTGACCAACTACAAGACCATTCGTGCTTCGATCAAGCGTCTGCGTGAGCTGGAAACCCAGGCTCAGGACGGTACCTTCGAGAAGCTGACCAAGAAAGAAGCGCTGATGCGCACCCGTGATCTGGAAAAGCTGGATCGTAGCTTGGGCGGTATCAAGGAGATGGGCGGTCTGCCGGACGCCATGTTCGTTGTTGATGTCGACCACGAGCGCATTGCTATCTCCGAAGCCAACAAGCTGGGTATCCCGGTTATCGGCATCGTTGATACCAACAGCAGCCCGGAAGGCGTCGACTACATTATCCCTGGTAACGATGACGCCATCCGTGCCGTGCAACTCTACCTGGGTTCCATGGCGGATGCTGTACTGCGCGGTCGCCAGAATGGCGCCGGTGGTGCTGATGAGTTCGTCGAAGAAGCCGCCCCTGAGGCAGCTCAAGGCTGAGCGCGACTGTCGCCTAGCTGATACCCGTTGAACAGAAAGGGGGCTATGCCCCCTTTTTGCCAATTCCGAATTGATCGCCCGAGTTGAGGGCATGATCGACAATCGAATCGAGAGGATTTGCGAACATGGCAGAGATCACTGCAGCCCTGGTCAAAGAACTGCGCGAGCGCACTGGCCAAGGCATGATGGATTGCAAAAAGGCGCTCACCGCTGCTGGTGGCGACATCGAGAAAGCCATTGATGATATGCGTGCTGCGGGTGCCATCAAGGCAGCCAAGAAAGCAGGCAACATTGCTGCTGAAGGTGCTATTGCGGTCAAGGTCGCCGATGACAACAAGCGTGCCGTGATTATCGAAGTCAACTCGCAGACCGACTTCCTGGCCCTGCAGGACGACTTCAAGAATTTCGTCAATAGCAGCGTCGAGAAGGCCTTCGCCGAGAAGATGACCGATGCCGCCCCGCTGATCGCCGCTCAGGAATCCAATCGTGAAGCGCTGGTTGCCAAGTGTGGTGAGAACGTCAACATCCGCCGTCTGACCACTGTCGAAGCTGATCTGGTCGGTTCCTATCTGCATGGTCACCGGATCGGTGTCCTGGTTGCACTGAAGGGTGGTAGCGTTGAGCTGGCGAAGGAAATCGCCATGCACGTCGCCGCTAGCAACCCTCAGTTCCTGGATCCATCGCAGGTTTCCGAGGAAGCTGTTGCGAAGGAAAAGGAAATCTTCCTGGCGTTGAACGAAGAAAAGATTAAAGGCAAGCCGGCCGAAATCGTCGAAAAGATGGTTGCAGGCCGTATCAGCAAGTTTCTTGCTGAAGCCAGCCTGGTTGAGCAGGCCTTCGTCAAAGATCCTGACGTCAAGGTTGGTGAGCTGGCGAAGAAGGCTGGTGCCGAAATCGTTTCCTTCGTTCGTTACGAAGTAGGTGAAGGTATCGAGCGCGCCGAGGTCGACTTTGCAGCTGAAGTTGCCGCTCAGGTAGCTGCTACCAAGCAATAAGACGCTTCTGCCGTCCCTCGAAGAGGCTGCCCGCTCACGCGCGCGGCCTCTTTGTCGGATTGGAGGGTCGGAATGTTTTTCGCCGATGCGACGGTCATCGCTTGGCACCAATGTGATACTGCGCTGTCATAGCGCAGACATTTTTTTCGGCTGCAGGCCAGCCTAGTCATACAATGCCGCAGGAGAGACAACGCCAATGGCTCAGCAGATGAGTGCACGCAATCCTCGCTATAAACGCATTCTGCTCAAATTAAGCGGCGAAGCCCTGATGGGTTCGGAGGACTTTGGCATCGATCCCAAGGTGCTCGATCGTATGGCCTTGGAAGTTGGGCAGCTGGTGGGCATAGGCGTAGAGGTTGGTCTCGTCATCGGCGGCGGCAATCTCTTCCGTGGTGCGGCTCTGTCTGCCGCGGGCATGGACCGTGTAACGGGCGACCATATGGGTATGCTCGCTACCGTCATGAATTCCTTGGCCATGCGGGACGCCTTGGAGCGCTCGAATATCCCAGCATTGGTCATGTCGGCGATTTCGATGGTTGGGGTCACTGATCATTACGACCGTCGCAAGGCGATGCGTCACCTGAAGAGTGGCGAAGTGGTGATCTTTTCTGCCGGCACTGGCAATCCGTTCTTTACCACCGACTCTGCTGCCTGCCTGCGCGCCATCGAGATTCACGCCGATGTCGTGCTCAAGGCCACTAAGGTTGACGGTGTCTATACGGCCGATCCGTTCAAGGACCCGAATGCCGAAAAGTTCGAACAGCTCACTTATGACGATGTGCTTGATCGCAAGCTGGGCGTCATGGATTTGACCGCTATCTGCCTGTGTCGCGACCACAACATGCCGCTGCGGGTGTTCAACATGAACAAGCCCGGTGCCCTGCTCAATATCGTGCTTGGCGGCGCTGAAGGAACTCTGATCGAGGAACAGAACCAATGATCAACGAGATCAAGCAAGACGCTCAAGAGCGCATGAAGAAGACCCTGGATTCCCTCGGGCACGCGTTCGCCAAAATTCGTACCGGTCGTGCTCATCCGAGTATTCTCGACAGTGTGATGGTGTCGTACTACGGCAGCGACACTCCGCTGCGCCAGATTGCCAACGTGGTCGCCGAGGACTCGCGCACCCTGGCCCTGACGGTGTTCGACAGAGGCATGATTCAGGCTGTGGAAAAAGCCATCATGACGTCCGATCTGGGATTGAACCCGGCCACCGCGGGAACCACCATCCGTGTGCCGATGCCAGCGCTGACCGAGGAAACCCGCAAGGGGTATACCAAGCAGGCTCGTGCCGAGGCTGAAAACGCGCGGGTTGCTGTGCGTAACATTCGCCGTGATGCGATTGCGCAACTCAAGGATCTGGTCAAAGAGAAGGAAATCAGCGAAGACGAGGAACGACGCGGTCAAGACGACGTTCAAAAGCTGACCGACAAGTACGTTGCGGAAATCGACAAGGCGCTTGAAGGTAAGGAAAACGACCTGATGGCGGTTTGATGTCGCTGTACCGGACTTCGTCCGTACTGCACACGTCGGAGTGCGTCGAGCCTGAGAGGTTCGTGGCGCGAGGGGCTAACCAGTCGTATCCCCGGAAATTGCCGTCGGCGGTTTCTCCCATTGTTCGCAGCGTGATTGAGCGCAGGTAGAGTCGTTTCATGGATAAGGTCAGGCAGATTGCCGGACGGAATGTACCCCGTCATGTCGCAGTCATCATGGATGGTAACAATCGCTGGGCAAAGCGGCGTCTCCTGCCGGGCGTGGCGGGACACAAGGCGGGTGTCGATGCGGTGCGCGCTGTTATTGAGGTGTGCGCCGAAGCGGGCGTCGAGGTGCTGACGCTGTTTGCCTTTTCCAGTGAAAATTGGCAACGGCCGGCCGAGGAGGTCGGAGCTCTAATGGAGCTCTTCCTGACTGCTCTGCGCCGAGAAGCGCGCAAGCTCAATGAAAACGGCATCAGCTTGCGAATCATTGGTGATCGTTCGCGCTTTCATCCGGAGTTGCAGGCTGCGATGCTCGACGCCGAGGAGATGACTGCGGGGTCCGGCCGTTTCGTTCTTCAGGTCGCGGCCAACTATGGTGGTCAGTGGGATATCGTCCAGGCCGCGCAGCGGTTGGCACGCGAAGCGCAGCAGGGCCGTCTCAATCCAGACGAGGTGACTCCCGCGCTCTTTCAGCGCTATCTGGCAACCGGCGACATGCCTCTGCCGGACCTCTGTATCCGCACCGGAGGCGAGCGACGCATCAGCAATTTCCTGCTGTGGCAGTTGGCCTATGCCGAGCTGTATTTCTCCGACCTGTTCTGGCCCGATTTCAAACATGACGCAATGCGTACAGCGTTGGCCGATTTCGCCAAACGCCAACGACGTTTCGGCAAGACCGGTGATCAAGTGGCAATAGAGGTTCGAGCTGAATGCTGAAGCTTCGCATCATCACGGCAGCCATTCTTCTTCCGATCGCACTGATTGGCTTTTTTCTTCTCGACGGTCTCGCTTTCGCCTTATTCATAGGCGTCGTCGTCGTGCTTGGTGGCTGGGAGTGGGCGCGCCTGGCAGGCTTTGCGGCTCAACCAGTCCGGGTGCTTTACGCGATGGCTGTTGGCCTGCTGCTTGCCGGGCTCTATATGTCGCCCTCCCTGGCGCCCTGGTTACTTGCGCTCAGCGTCGTCTGGTGGTTGGCTGCGACGGCTCTGGTGCTGAGTTATCCGCGCAGTCAGCGACATTGGCGGGGGCGTATTGGCAGTCTGCTTATTGGTTTATTGATTCTATTGCCCGCTTGGCAGGGCCTAGTTTTGCTCAAACAGTGGCCGCAGGGTAATTGGTTGATCGTTGCGGTGATGGTCCTGGTCTGGGGGGCTGATATCGGCGCTTATGCGGCCGGCAAGACCTTTGGTCGTCGCAAGCTCGCTCCGCAAGTCAGTCCGGGCAAGAGCTGGGAGGGAATGATCGGCGGCTTGGTTACCAGCCTGCTAATCGCATTGTTTGTTGGGCTTTACCAGTCATGGTCTGCGCGTGAGCTGGTGCTCGCTCTGTTGGGGGCAGCTCTGGTGGTGGTCATTTCTGTCGTAGGTGATCTGACCGAAAGCATGTTCAAGCGCAGCTCGGGTATCAAGGACAGCAGCCAGTTGCTTCCTGGGCACGGTGGCGTGATGGATCGTATCGACAGCTTGACCGCTGCGGTACCCGTGTTCACGGTCCTGTTGTGGCTTGCCGGTTGGGGTGCATGGTGAGCGGCCCCTTGCAGGTAACCATTCTCGGAGCCACCGGCTCCATCGGTCTGAGCACGCTGGATGTCATCGCACGTCATCCCGAGCGTTACCAAGCCTTTGCGCTCACTGCATTCAGCCGCCTTGTCGAATTGCGCGAGCTGTGCCGACTGCACCGGCCCCGCTATGCGGTTGTGGCCGACAGTGCTAGGGCTCGCGTGCTGCAAGATCAACTCGACAGCGACGGCGTCAAGACGCGCGTGCTGATCGGTGAGGGTGGTCTCAGCGAAGTTGCAGCGCATCCCGAGGTCGACGTGGTCATGGCGGCAATTGTGGGAGCGGCCGGCTTGCGCCCGACGCTCTCAGCGGTCCAGGCCGGCAAGCGGGTGCTTTTGGCGAACAAGGAAGCTCTGGTCATGTCCGGCGCGCTGTTCATGCAGGCGCTACATGACAGCGAGGCGGTGCTGCTGCCCATCGATAGCGAGCACAACGCCATATTCCAATGTCTACCGGGCAATTATGCTGAGGGTCTGCGCCGCGTAGGCGTAAGGCGGATTCTGCTTACCGCGTCTGGAGGGCCGTTCCGCCAACTACCTCTCGATCGGCTCGCTGCCGTGACAGCAGAGCAGGCCTGTGCTCATCCCAACTGGTCCATGGGCCGCAAGATTTCGGTCGATTCGGCGAGCATGATGAACAAGGGGCTCGAACTCATCGAAGCGTGCTGGCTGTTTGATGCACGACCGGAGCAGATCGAGGTCGTGATTCACCCGCAAAGCGTCATTCACTCGATGGTCGACTACGTCGACGGCTCGGTCCTGGCGCAACTGGGTAACCCCGACATGCGCACACCGATTGCCCATGCACTGGCCTGGCCGGAACGAATCGACTCCGGTGTATCGGCCCTCGATCTGCTGAAGGTAGCCCGTCTGGATTTCGAGGCTCCCGATCAGCACAGATTTCCGTGTCTTCGGATCGCTCGCCAGGCCGCCCAAGACGGCGGAACAGCGCCTGCGATGCTCAATGCCGCAAATGAGGTGGCTGTGGATGCTTTCCTTAACGGTCGCATTCGCTTCACTGAAATCGCGAGTATTATCGAGGACGTTCTCGATCAGGAAGCTTCGGTTCCGGCTCGTTGCCTTGCAGATGTGCTTGCCGCCGATACGCAGGCCCGCAGGCTTGCTTCGAGCTGGTTGCAAACGCGAGATCGATAGTGATCAAAAGTCCCAACTTGGCTGTGGCGCTCCGGCATCGACCGGATTGACAGGCTTCTAAAAGACCTTTCGAGGCAGAGGAAATATGGGCGCGCTGTACATGATCATCGGCACCCTCGTGGCGCTGGGTGTACTGGTAACCTTCCACGAGTTCGGCCACTTCTGGGTAGCTCGTCGTTGCGGCGTCAAGGTTCTGCGCTTCTCGGTAGGCTTTGGTCGGCCACTGGTGCGTTGGCATGACCGCCAGGGTACCGAGTTCGTTCTCGCGGCTATTCCGCTCGGCGGCTACGTCAAGATGCTCGACGAGCGCGAGGGGGACGTGCCGACTGCTCTGTTGGGGCAATCCTTCAACCGCAAGAGTGTTAAACAGCGCTTCGCCATTGTATCGGCTGGGCCTTTAGCGAACTTCCTGCTTGCCCTGGTGTTCTTCTGGGCGCTGGCAATGCTGGGGACCGAACAGGTGCGTCCGGTGGTTGGCGCTGTGGAGGCTGGCAGCCTTGCTGAACGAGCCGGGCTGATGGCTGGGCAGGAAATCATCGAGATCAACGGCAAGCCAACGGCTGGTTGGGCAGAGGTGAATCTGCAGCTGATCAGGCGGCTTGGTGAAAGCGGCTCGCTAGCGATGGTGGTACGCGACGTTGATGCCGATCAGTCGCAGCAGCTGCAGCTGGAACTGAAGGATTGGCTGAAAGGCGCCGAAGACCCGGATCCGATCGGCTCACTGGGCATTCGTCCCTGGCGTCCGGAAATCACCCCAGTGGTCGCTCAGCTGGATCCCGAAGGGCCCGCACACGCGGCCGGTGTACAGATTGGGGATCGCCTGGTCAGCCTTGATGGCGAGGTGCTGACCGAATGGCAAGACGTAATAGATCGCGTCAAACCGCTGGGTGGGCAGGCTGTTTTGCTGCAGGTCGAGCGTAACGGCGAGCAGATTGAGCTGCCGCTGACGCTGGCCGAGCGTGGCGAAGGGGACACGCGTCGGGGTTATCTCGGTGCGGGTGTTGCGGGCGGGGAATGGCCGCCTGAAATGTTGCGGCAGGTCAGCCACGGCCCTGTCGAAGCGGTCGGGGAAGGGCTTCGCCGCACATGGACAATGAGCGTTCTGACTCTGGATTCGCTTAAGAAAATGCTCTTCGGGGAGCTCTCGGTAAAAAACTTGAGCGGTCCGATAACCATTGCTAAAGTGGCGGGCGCTTCTGCACAGTCCGGCGTGGGCGACTTTCTGAATTTCCTCGCCTACCTGAGCATAAGTCTTGGGGTACTCAATCTATTGCCTATCCCCGTCCTGGATGGAGGGCATCTGCTCTTCTATCTGGTCGAGTGGGTCCGTGGACGTCCCTTGTCGGACAGGGTCCAGGGCTGGGGAGTACAGATCGGTATCAGCCTGGTTGTTGGGGTGATGCTGCTTGCGTTGGTCAACGACCTTGGCCGCCTTTAACCGCCATATACCTTGATGTCGCCGCGCCAAGCGCAGGTTCAATTATCAGGTTTGAAAAGAAAGGACTTCATGAAACGTCTGCTGCTACCTGCGGTGATTTCCGCACTGATGATTGCCGAAGTTCACGCCGAGTCCTTCACTATTTCCGATATACGCGTCAACGGGCTGCAGCGCGTCTCAGCTGGCAGCGTCTTTGGCGCATTGCCGCTGAACGTTGGCCAGGCAACCGACGACAGTCGTCTGGTTGATGCAACTCGTGCCCTGTTTCGCACCGGTTTTTTTGAAGACATCCAGCTCGGCCGTGAGGGCGATGTACTGGTGATCAATGTGGTCGAGCGCCCATCAATCTCAGGCATCGAGATCGATGGCAACAAGGCGATCAAGACTGAAGACCTGCTTTCCGGTCTGCAGCAGTCAGGCCTGGCCGAAGGTGAAATCTTCCAGCGCGCCACGCTCGAAGGTGTGCGCAATGAACTGCAGCGGCAGTATGTTGCTCAGGGTCGTTACTCGGCGACGATCGAGACCGAGGTCGTTCCCCAGCCGCGCAACCGCGTCGCGCTGAAAATCAACATCAATGAAGGCTCCGTCGCGGCGATTAAACACATCAATGTCGTCGGCAATTCTGTGTTTCTTGATGAAGATCTCTCCGACCTGTTCGAGTTGAAGACCAGCAACTGGTTGTCGTTCTTCCGCAACGACGACAAGTACGCACGAGAGAAGCTGTCCGGTGACCTCGAGCGTCTGCGTTCCTATTATCTTGATCGCGGCTACATCAACATGGACATCACCTCCACCCAGGTGTCCATCACGCCCGACAAGAAGGACGTCTATATCACGGTGAACATTGCTGAGGGCGATCTTTATACCGTCAGCGACGTCAAGCTGAGCGGTGATTTGAAAGTGCCGCAGGAAGAGTTGCAATCCTTGCTGTTGGCTAAGGAAGGACAGGTTTTCTCGCGAAAGGTGATGACTACCACCTCGGAGCTGATCACGCGTCGCTTGGGTAATGAGGGTTACACCTTCGCCAACGTCAATGGCGTGCCTGAAACCAACGACGAGAACAACACTGTCTCGATCACCTTTGTGGTCGATCCGGGCAAGCGTGCCTATGTCAATAGAATCAACTTCCGCGGCAATACCAAGACCGAAGACGAAGTGTTGCGCCGCGAGATGCGCCAGATGGAAGGCGGCTGGGCCTCGACTTACCTGATCGACCAGTCGAAGACCCGTCTCGAACGGTTGGGTTTCTTCAAGGAAGTGAACGTCGAAACGCCGCAGGTGCCGGGTACCGACGACCAGATCGATGTAAATTACAGCGTTGAAGAACAGCCGTCTGGCTCGATCATGGCGAGCATCGGTTTTGCACAGAATGCGGGTCTGATTCTTGGCGGGTCGATCAGCCAGAACAACTTTCTCGGCACCGGTAATCGTGTCAGCGTAGGGCTCACCCGCAGCGAATATCAGTCGCGTTATAACTTTGGATTTGTGGATCCCTACTGGACCGAAGACGGCGTTAGCCTTGGTTACAACGCTTTCTATCGAACAACTGACTACGACGAGCTGGACTACGACGTTTCAAGCTACTCGGTCGATAGTCTGGGCGGCGGCGTAAATATCGGCTATCCAATCAGCGAGACATCGCGGCTTTCGTTTGGTCTGTCCGCCCAGCAGGACACCATCGACAGTGGGCGCTACACGGTTGATGAGATTTTCGACTTCATGGAGGAGGAGGGTGATAGCTACCTCAACTTCAAGGCTTCTGTGGGTTGGTCGGAATCGACTCTGAATCGTGGCGTGCTGGCCACGCGCGGTCACTCTCAGAGTCTCTCGCTGGAAACAACGATTCCAGGCAGCGACCTGTCGTTCTACAAGCTTGATTACAACGCTCAGCTGTTCGTGCCGGTTACCAAGACTTACACCATGCGCCTGCATACCCAGTTGGGTTATGGCGATGCCTATGGCTCCACCTCACGGCTTCCGTTCTACGAGCACTACTATGCCGGTGGTTTCAACTCGGTTCGCGGCTTCGAAGACAGCAGTCTTGGCCCGCGAAGCACACCGAGCCGCGGCGAGCCTGTAACCGGGAATGAGGGCACCATTGCCGATCCGGACCAGGATTCGTTGCCCTATGGTGGTAACGTGCTGATCCAGGGCGGGATGGAACTGCTGTTCCCGATGCCGTTCGTGAAGGACCAGCGCTCGTTGCGCACTTCGGTGTTCTGGGATGTGGGTAACGTCTACGATACGAACTGCCCTTCGACCTCTGATAAGTGCAGTGATATTGATATCGGCGACATGGCCAGTTCGGTCGGTGTCGGTCTCACCTGGATCACTGCCATGGGCCCCTTGAGTTTTAGCCTGGCGATGCCAGTAATGAAACCTGACGAAGCAGATACCCAAGTCTTCCAGTTCTCGCTGGGCCAAACCTTTTAATCATCTGGAGCCATGCTCCGGCGCATTTATGAAGAGTGGTATATACCGTGCGTAAGTTGACCCAATTGCTTGTTGTTGCCGCTGCTCTAGTGGCGACCCCCGCATTCGCCGAGATGAAAATAGCGGTAATGAACTACCAGATGGCTTTGCTCGAATCAGACGCAGCCAAGCGCTACTCGGTCGATGCTGAGAAGAAATTCGGCCCGCAGCTGGAGAAGCTCAAGGGGCTTGAAAGCGACGCCAAACGCATTCAGGACCGCCTGGGCAAGGACGGCGACAAGATGCAGCAGGCCGAGCGTGAGCGTCTTGAGCTTGAGTTCAAGCAGAAGGCGCGTGACTTTCAGTTCCTGTCCAAGGAGCTCAACGAGTCCAAGGCTGCCGCTGATCGGGACATGCTCAAGCAGCTCAAGCCCAAGCTGGATAAATCGGTTGAAGAAGTCATCAAGAAAGGCGACTACGATCTGGTTCTCGAGCGCGGCGCGGTGGTTGATGTCAAGCCACAGTACGACATCACCCGCCAGGTCATTGAGCGCATGAATCAGCTGCGCTGATGAGCGAAGTAGCCTATTCACTCGGCGATCTGGTCGAAAGACTAGGGGCCGAGCTGCGCGGCGATGGCTCGCTGCTAGTGTCAGGTTTGTCGACTTTGCAGGATGCCGGCCCTGAACATTTGAGTTTTCTGGCCAACGCGCAGTACCGGAAGTTTCTAGCCACGACGAGGGCGGGAGGCGTGCTGCTTACGGCCAAAGATGCCGAAGGCTACACGGGTACTGCTTTGGTTGTCGCCAATCCGTATCTCGCCTATGCGCGTATCTCGCATTTGTTCGAGAGCCGGCCACGCGCGTCCACCGGTGTTCATCCCTCTGCTGTAATCGATCCCACTGCCGCGGTTGATCCCTCGGCGCGCATCGGCGCACAAGTTGTGATTGAAGCCGGAGCCTGGGTTGGCCCCGATGTGGAGATCGGCGCCCAGTCCGTGGTTGGTGCGCGAAGCCGCATCGGCGCGGGTGGGCGGCTCGCTGCTCGAGTCACCCTTTGCCATGATGTGATTATCGGCGAGCGCGTCGTTATTCAGCCCGGTGCGGTGATCGGTGGTGAAGGGTTCGGTTTTGCCAACGAGCAGGGCAGTTGGGAGAAGATTGCGCAGCTCGGTGGCGTGCGTATTGGTGACGACGTCGAGATTGGCGCCAATACCACCATCGACCGTGGTGCCATATCGGATACGGTTATAGGAAATGGCGTTAAGCTGGATAACCAGATCATGATCGCCCACAACGTTCAGATCGGTGATAACACCGCCATGGCAGGCTGTTCTGGCATATCCGGCAGTACCAAGATCGGTCGCAACTGCATGATCGCTGGCGGTGCCGGGCTCGTTGGGCATATTGAAGTCTGCGATAACGTGTTCATAACCGGTATGACCATGGTTACCCGGTCGATCACCGAGCCGGGAAGCTATTCATCAGGGACGGCTATGCAGCCCGCTGCGGAATGGCGCAAGAGCGCTGCCCGGATTCGTCATCTTGACGACATGGCTCGTCGCCTGCAGCAAGTGGAAAAACGCCTGGCATCCGTGACCCCATGCGGGGATGCGTCTTCTGATGGCTGACCCTACCGTCTGATCGTTCCTGTCAGAGGCGTTCGCCAGCGGTTTGCGCGGCGTATATAGCCGTGTCGACTCCTACATTCCTTACGGGCTTTTTCTTCATATGATGGATATCAACGAGATACGCGAATACCTTCCTCACCGATACCCCTTTCTGCTGGTAGACCGGGTGGTGGAGCTGGATACGGACGCCAAGCGTATTCGCGGCTACAAGAATGTCACCATCAACGAGCCGTTCTTCAATGGTCACTTCCCGCAACATCCGATCATGCCGGGCGTATTGATCATCGAAGCCATGGCGCAAGCGGCGGGACTGCTTGGTTTCAAAATGATGGAAGCGAAGCCGGCTGATGGCACCCTTTACTTCTTCGTCGGCTCGGACAAGCTGCGCTTCCGTCAACCGGTCGTGCCGGGCGATCAATTGACCCTAGAGGCGTCTTTCATCAGCGCCAAGCGTGGAATCTGGAAGTTCGATTGCCGCGCCAGTGTAGATGGCAAGCCGGTATGCTCGGCTGAAATCATTTGTGCGGAACAGAAGATATGAGTTTGGTGGACCCTCGCGCCATCGTCGATCCTGCGGCACGGCTGGCTGATGATGTTCAGGTCGGTCCATGGTCGATCATCGGCCCGGATGTCGAAATAGGCGAGGGAACCGTGATCGCGTCTCACGTGGTCATCAAAGGGCCGACCCGCATTGGCCGGCACAATCGAATCTTCCAGTTTTCCTCGGTGGGTGAAGACACACCTGACCTCAAATACAAGGGCGAGCCCACGCGCCTGGTAATCGGCGACCATAACGTGATTCGGGAAGGGGTGACCATTCACCGCGGAACCGTGCAGGATCGAGGCGAGACCACGCTTGGTAACCACAACCTGATCATGGCCTATGCGCACATCGGTCATGACAGCGTGATCGCCAATCATTGCATCCTGGTCAACAACACGGCGCTGGCCGGCCATGTGCACGTGGGCGACTGGGCGATCCTGTCCGGATACACCCTTGTCCATCAGTATTGCCATATCGGTGCCTACAGCTTTTCCGGCATGGGGACTGCCATTGGCAAGGACGTTCCGGCGTTCGTGACGGTGTTTGGCAACCCGGCTGAAGCGCGCAGTATGAACTTCGAAGGCATGCGTCGCCGTGGCTTCAGCGCTGATGCCATCATGGCGCTGCGCAATGCCTACAAGGTCGTCTATCGCAAGGGGTTCACGGTTGAGGCTGCGCTAACTGCGCTCGAGGCGGATGCGCTGGCATTTCCCGAAGTGGCGCTGTTTAGGGACTCCGTGCAGGCCTCGAATCGCGGCATTACGCGCTGATATGTCCAGCCCTCTGACAGTTGCGTTGGTGGCTGGCGAAGCGTCCGGCGATATCCTCGGCGCAGGCTTGATGCAGGCGCTCAGGGCTCAGCACCCGGACGTCGCATTTGTCGGCGTGGGTGGGCCTCGAATGGAGGCGCAGGGGCTCGTATCCTATTTTCCGCAAGAGCGCCTGGCTGTGATGGGGTTGGTCGAGGTGCTCGGACGTCTACCGGAGCTGCTTGCACGTCGCAAGCGTTTGCTCAAGACATTGCTTGACGTGCGGCCTGACGTGTTCATCGGGATTGACGCACCGGATTTCAATCTGGACTTGGCGCTTAAACTCCGGCGCGCTGGTATCAAGACGGTGCATTACGTAAGCCCGTCGGTATGGGCTTGGCGACAGAAGCGCGTGCTGAAAATCCGGGACGCCTGCGATCTGATGCTGACTCTGTTTCCCTTCGAGGCGAAGTTTTACGACGACCATCAGGTGGCGGTTCGTTTTGTAGGCCACCCGCTGGCCGACACCATCCCGTTGGTATCCGATCGAGCCGCGGCGCGGGATATGCTGAACCTGCCGCAGGAAGGCCTGATCGTGGCGCTGATGCCCGGCAGCCGGGGCGGAGAGGTGGGGCGTCTTGGCGAGCTGTTCCTGGCCGCAGCCGACCGGCTGCGCTCGATGCGTCCGGGGATTCGCTTCGTGGTGCCCTGTGCCAGTCCCGAACGGCGAGCTCAATTGGAGCAGATGCTGATAGGACGGGACCTCCCGCTGACGTTGCTCGACGGTCGTTCCCATGAGGCGTTGGCTGCCTGCAATGCGGTGCTGATTGCCTCCGGCACCGCAACGCTCGAGGCCTTGCTGTACAAGCGGCCCATGGTGGTGGCTTACAGCGTTGCGCCGCTGACGTTTCGGGTCCTCAAGCGCCTGGTTAAGAGCCCCTATGTGGCCTTACCTAATTTGTTGGCCCAGCGGCTCCTTGTTCCGGAGTTGCTTCAGGATGCTGCGACTCCGGACGCAATGGCTCAGCTGTTGTCGCCATTGCTGGATAACGGTGACAGACAGACCGAAGGGTTTGATGCGATTCACCGTACGCTGCGTTGCGATGCCTCGAGCCAGGCGGCCGATGCAGTACTCGAACTGATAGGCGCGCGCTGATGCAAATCGGGCTGGATTTCAATCTGGTTGAAGAGCTGGTCGCTGGCGTCGATGAAGTGGGTCGTGGCCCACTGTGTGGGCCCGTGGTTACCGCAGCGGTGATCCTTGATCCTTTGCGTCCAATCGAAGGTTTGAACGATTCGAAGAAACTCAGCGAGGCGCGCCGCGAGGCGTTATTCGAGGAGATTTGCCAGAAAGCGCTGGCCTGGTGCATCGCCCGCGCCGAGGTGCATGAAATCGACCAGCTGAACATCCTGCACGCCACCATGCTGGCCATGCAGCGGGCGGTTGAAGGACTGAGTGTCCAGCCTCGGCTGGCCTTGATCGACGGTAACCGCTGCCCCCAACTTGCGGTGCCTAGCGCTCCGGTGATTCAGGGAGACGCTCAGGTGCCCGCTATTGCCGCTGCGTCGATTCTGGCCAAGGTCAGCCGAGACCGGGAAATGTGCGCGCTGGACCTGTGCTATCCAGGCTATGGGCTTTCCGCCCATAAAGGCTATCCGACGCCGTACCATCTCGAAGCCTTGCAGCGGCTCGGCCCGACCATTATCCACCGCCGCTCCTTCGCGCCTGTGCGCAACCTGCTGGAGCAGAGCGGCGCAGTGGTTGAGCGCGTGACCATCGAAACGGCCAGCCTGCTGGGCTGATTTGCGCTCCCGGCATTTTCAGCCTGTCGACGCGTACGTTTCCTCTGATCCACGAGCGGTCAATCGTCGCCTTAATCGGCCCTCGCTTTCCGGTACAATTCGCGGCTTGTTGTTTCGCCAGTCCAAGGTTCGTTCATGCCCGTCTCCTTCGTCCATCTCCGTCTACACACTGAATATTCCCTGGTCGACGGACTGGTACGCGTCAAGCCGTTGGTGAAATCGGTAGCCAGCGCGGGCATGCCGGCGGTCGCTGTCACTGACCAGAGCAACATGTGTTCGCTGGTCAAGTTCTACAAGGCGGCTCAAGGCGCCGGGATCAAGCCGATTTGTGGTGCCGATATCTGGCTCGCCAGCCACGACGAGGATGGACCGCTCAGCCGTTTGACCTTGCTGGCGATGAACAGCCACGGATATCGCAACCTGACCGAACTGGTTTCGCGCGGCTGGACGGAAGGTCAACGCAACGATCAGATCATCATCGAGCGAGAGTGGGTCAAAGGCGCGGCAGATGGTTTGATTGCATTGTCCGGCGCCAAGGAAGGTGAGATTGGCCATGCGCTGATTGACGGCGAGGAAGCGTCAGCCGCGGCGTTGCTGGAGGAGTGGAAGCAGATCTTTCCGCAGCGCTTCTACCTCGAAGTACAGCGCACCAGTCGCGTCAACGACGAAGAGCACCTGCATGCTGCCGTGGCGTTGGCGCAGCGCTACAGCGTTCCGCTTGTGGCTACCAATGACGTGCGTTTTCTCAAACAGGAAGACTTTGAAGCCCACGAAACGCGCGTGTGTATCGGCGAAAGCCGCACCCTAGACGATTCGCGGCGGCCGCGTAATTATTCCGACCAGCAGTATCTGAAGACGCCCGAGGAAATGTGGGAGCTGTTCAGCGACCTGCCCGAGGCGTTGGAAAACACGGTGGAGATCGCCCGACGCTGCAACATTGAAGTGCAGTTGGGAACCTACTTCCTGCCTGATTTCCCGGTGCCAGCGGGAATGACCATGGACGAGTACTTCCGCAAGGTCTCGTTCGATGGTCTAGATGAGCGCCTCGAGGTGCTGCTACCGAAGGACACGCCTGACTACGAGGCGAAGAAGCAGGTCTATATCGACCGGCTGAATTTCGAACTCGACATCATCATCCAGATGGGCTTCCCGGGCTACTTCCTGATCGTTATGGACTTCATCCAGTGGGCGAAGAGCAACGGCGTGCCGGTAGGGCCTGGGCGGGGATCGGGTGCAGGATCGCTGGTGGCGTATGTACAGAAGATCACCGATCTCGACCCACTGGCCTATGACCTGCTGTTCGAGCGCTTCCTGAACCCTGAGCGGGTCTCGATGCCGGACTTCGACGTCGACTTCTGCATGGACGGGCGCGACCGGGTCATCGACTACGTGGCGGAGAAATACGGCCGCAATGCAGTCAGCCAGATCATCACCTTCGGTACCATGGCGGCCAAGGCCGTGGTGCGCGACGTGGCGCGGGTGCAGGGCAAGTCCTACGGTCTGGCCGATCGACTGTCGAAGATGATTCCCTTCGAAGTCGGCATGACCCTCGCAAAAGCCTACGAGATGGAGGAGCCGCTCCGGGATTTCCTGGCCGTCGACGAAGACGCCCGGGAAATCTGGGACATGGCGCTCAAACTCGAAGGCATCACGCGCGGCACCGGCAAGCATGCTGGCGGCGTGGTCATCGCGCCGACCAAGCTCACTGACTTCGCACCCATCGCCTGCGATGACGAGGGCGGCAGCCTGGTGACCCAGTTCGACAAGGACGACGTCGAACAGGCCGGTCTGGTCAAGTTCGACTTCCTCGGTCTGCGCACCCTGACCATCATCAAGTGGGCGCTGGAAACCATCAATCGCGAGCAGGCGCGCAAGGGGCTCGATCCCGTCAACATTGATTTCATCCCGTTGGACGACAAGCCGACGTACTCGTTGCTGCAAAAAGCCGAGACGACCGCAGTCTTCCAGCTTGAATCGCGCGGGATGAAGGAGCTGATCAAAAAGCTCAAACCGGACTGCCTGGAAGACCTCATCGCTCTGGTGGCGCTGTTCCGGCCCGGTCCGCTGCAGTCGGGCATGGTTGACGACTTCATCAACCGTAAGCACGGCCGGGCAGAAATTTCCTACCCTCATACGGATTACCAGTATGAAGGCCTCAAGCCGGTGCTGGCGCCTACTTACGGCATCATTCTGTATCAGGAACAGGTGATGCAGATCGCTCAGGTCATGGGCGGCTATACCCTTGGTCAGGCGGACATGCTGCGCCGCGCCATGGGTAAGAAAAAGCCCGAGGAGATGGCCAAACAGCGCGGCGGCTTCATCGAAGGTTGTGCCAATAACGGCATCGACGCCGATCTGGCTGGTAACATCTTCGACCTGGTGGAAAAATTTGCTGGTTACGGCTTCAACAAATCCCACTCGGCTGCCTATGGCCTGGTCTCGTACCAGACCGCCTGGCTCAAGGCGCATCACCCGTCGCCTTTCATGGCCGCGGTGCTCTCGGCGGACATGCACAACACCGACAAGGTGGTCACGCTGATCGAAGAATGCCGCAGCATGAAGCTGCGCATCGACGCGCCTGATGTGAACAACTCCGAGTTTAAGTTCACGGTCAGTGACGATGGCCGGATCATTTACGGGCTTGGCGCGATCAAAGGCGTCGGTGAGGGCCCGGTCGAAGCCATCTGTGAATGCCGCAAGGAAGGCGGGCCGTTCAAGGATCTGTTCGATTTCTGCAGCCGTGTCGATCTCAAACGAATCAACAAGCGCACCCTCGAAGCCCTGATTCGCGGAGGCGCACTGGATCGTCTCGGCCCCTATTTCTCGGACGAGCCGAAGGCCTACCAGGCCAATATCGATCGCAATCGGGCGGTCCTGCTCTCGGCAATGGAAGAGGCTATCCAGGCAGCAGAGCAGACGGCACGCAGCCTCGATAGCGGCCATGCGGACCTGTTCGGCGGATTGTTCGCTGAGCCCGAAGCAGACGTTTATGCCAACCATCGAAAAGCCCGTGAGCTGTCCTTGAAGGAGCGTTTGAAAGGCGAGAAGGACACGTTGGGGCTCTACCTCACTGGCCATCCGATCGATGAATATGAAGGTGAGGTCCGTCGTTTTGCCCGTCAGCGCATCATTGATCTGCGTCCCGCTCGGGGGGAGCAGACCATCGCTGGCCTGATCGTCAATCTTCGAGTAATGAAGAACAAAAAAGGCGACAAGATGGGTTTTATCACCCTTGATGACCGCTCGGGACGGATAGAGGCTTCGCTGTTCGCGGAAGCTTTCAACAGCGCTCAGGCGCTGTTGCAGACCGATGCTCTGGTGGTGGTTGAGGGCGAAGTCAGTAATGACGATTTCTCTGGAGGCCTGCGCCTGCGAGCCAAACGGGTCATGAGTCTGGAAGAAGCTCGAACCGGGCTGGCCGAGAGTCTGCGGGTAAAAGTCGCTGGCGAGGCGCTCAAGGGTGATCGGGTTCGTTGGTTGGCCGATGTCTGTGGTCGTCATCGCGGCGCCTGTCCGATCACGCTGGAATACACCGGCAGCGATGCGAAAGCGCTGCTGCAGTTCGGTGAAAGCTGGCGAATCGATCCGGCTGACAACTTGATTCAGGCATTGCGTGACCAGTTCGGGCGCGACAACGTCTTTCTGCAATACCGATAGCGGGACCAGCCGACTGGTGCACCCTTGCAGGTGCGAGACCCATTCGGCGTCCTGAACCGGCCCGATCCTGGATTGGGCCATGTTTGCGAACATTTTGTTCGACCTGAATGCGTCCGTCCCGTAAGGTAGGGCGCAAAAAACGGAACAGCTCCCGGCCGCCTGGCCGTCGACGCATGACGGATGCCTATGAACCCGAATTTTCTCGATTTCGAACAGCCGATCGCCGACCTGCAAGCCAAGATCGAAGAATTGCGCCTGGTTGGTAACGACAACTCGCTGAACATTGGCGATGAGATTGCCCGCCTGCAGGACAAGAGCGAGTCGCTCACCGAGAGCATCTTCGGCAATCTAACCAGTTGGCAGATCGCTCGTCTGGCCCGCCACCCGCAGCGCCCCTACACGCTGGACTACATCAACCATCTGTTCACCGAATTCGAAGAGCTGCATGGCGATCGCCACTTCTCCGATGACGCCGCGATCGTCGGCGGCACTGCTCGCTTGAATGGCGAGCCGGTGATGATCATCGGGCATCAGAAGGGCCGTGAAGTCCGCGAAAAGGTACGCCGCAACTTCGGCATGCCGCGTCCGGAAGGCTACCGCAAGGCGTGCCGTCTGATGGAAATGGCCGAGCGCTTCAAGATGCCGATTCTGACTTTCATCGATACTCCCGGCGCCTATCCGGGTATCGACGCTGAAGAGCGCAACCAGAGCGAAGCGATTGCCTGGAACCTGCGAGTCATGGCGCGGTTGAAGACACCCATCATCGCCACTGTGATTGGCGAGGGTGGTTCCGGCGGTGCGCTGGCCATTGGCGTCTGCGATCAACTGAACATGTTGCAGTACTCGACCTATGCGGTCATCTCGCCGGAAGGCTGCGCTTCGATTCTCTGGCGCACCGCTGACAAGGCGCCGGAAGCTGCCGAAGCCATGGGTGTCACCGCTGAACGCCTGAAAAACCTCGGTATCGTCGACAAAATCATAGCCGAGCCGTTGGGCGGTGCTCATCGCAATCCGGCGGTGGTTGCCGCGTCGCTGCGTGACGAGCTGACCGCTCAGCTCGACATGCTCAGAGGGCTCGACACCGAAGCGCTGCTAGCGCGGCGTTACGAGCGTCTGATGAGCTACGGAATCGCCTGATAATCAAGCGGTAGGTCAATAAAAACGGCGGGTTTTCCCGCCGTTTTTGTGCCTGCTCAACTGGCTTTTCCAGCGCTGCCTCGGTACCGCAACGATCCAAGCGGCTGGCTAGCATGCGTCCGTTTTCAGCTTATGCTGATATTTGTTTTTTCTGAGTTGCAATCAAATGTCTCTTGAGTCTCGGCTGCTTGATACGTTGCAACCCTGGCGTACAGCGCCGCGCTGGTGTGTGGCATTTTCCGGAGGGCTTGACTCCACTGTGCTACTGCACCTGTTGGTGCGCTTATCGTCTCGCGAAAAACTCCCGCCAATAAATGTGATCCATGTCCACCATGGGTTGCAGCCAGCGGCTGATGGGTGGCCCGCACACTGCCGGTCCATCTGTCAGACACTGGGTATCGAGCTGCAGGTAGTGCGAGTGCAGGTCCAGGCAGGCCCGAGCCTCGAAAGCGCCGCGCGAGCTGCGCGCTATACGGCATTCAGCGACTGCCTAAACACTGCCGAGGTGTTGTTTACTGGCCAGCACCGGGACGACCAGGCAGAGACCCTGGTCTTTCGCCTGCTGCGCGGTGCGGGGGTGCGCGGGCTCGCCGGCATGCCTGTGGTACGCGCGCTGGGTGATGGCTGGTTGGTGCGGCCCTTGCTGGATATCGGGCGGGGCGAGCTGGAAGCCTATGCGCGAGTACAGGGGCTCAACTGGGTCGAGGACCCGAGCAATCAGTGCACAGGGCATGCCCGGAACTTCCTGCGCCATCGTGTCATGCCCGTGCTTCGGCAGCGCTGGCCGCGAGCCGTGGAAAACATGGCGCGCACCGCCACACATCTGGGCGAGGCGCAGCAGTTGCTGAATGAACTGGCAGAGATTGATCTGCGCGAGGCGCGCCAGCAGGGGCGGTATCAATGGTTGCCGATGCCAAAGCTCTCGTTGTCGTCTTTAGCGTTGCTCAGCCCGGCTCGACAGCGCAACGCATTGCGTTACTGGTTGGTAGATTTGACTGCACTTCCCGACAGCGATCACTGGGCTGGGTGGGATGCGCTGCGCGATGCTAATCCGGATGCCGCGCCGGTCTGGCGCTTGGCCGCTGGCGAGCTGCATAAAGGCGATGGGTGCATCTGGTGGCTTTCAGGACCCTGGTTGACCACGGTGGCGGGGTCTGTCGATTGGCCGCAGCCGGACACCGATCTGCATCTGCCAGACAATGGCCTCCTTCGCTTGAGTGGCGACGCTGGGGAGGGCGCGCTGCAGGTGCGCTATCGTCAGGGCGGCGAGTCATTGAGCATTCCCGGCCGTGGCCGTCGTGATCTCAAGCGGCTGCTCAATGAGGCTGGAATGCCAGGGTTCGTACGCTCGCGTCTACCGTTGCTCTTCCTAAACGGTGAGCTCGTTGCGGTAGCCAATCTGCCGCAGTTCGATGCTCAAGCCCTGTCGCTTCATTGGTCGCCGCCGGCCGACGCCAGGTTTGAGCTGATAGGGTCTTTCGAGTAGACTACGCTCCCGTCCCAACACAGCTTCTGCGGCTTTCTTCGAAAACCGTGGCAGTTGAGCTATTGCCGCCCCAGGCGCAGTAGCACCTTCGCTTTCCCCCGGCGGCGCTAGCCGCTTAACGCAGACTTCTAGGGTTTTTCATGACGCGCTACATCTTCGTCACGGGTGGTGTTGTTTCTTCATTGGGGAAAGGCATCGCCTCGGCTTCATTGGCGGCCATCCTGGAGGCGCGGGGCCTGAAGGTCACGATGCTCAAGCTGGACCCTTACATCAACGTGGATCCGGGCACCATGAGCCCGTTCCAGCACGGTGAGGTGTTCGTCACCCATGACGGCGCCGAGACCGACCTCGACCTGGGTCATTACGAGCGGTTCATCCGCACGACAATGACCAAGAGCAACAACTTCACCACCGGTCGCGTCTACGAAGACGTACTACGGCGCGAACGCCGCGGTGATTACCTGGGCGCGACCATTCAGGTCATCCCCCATATCACTGACGAGATCAAGCGCCGCATCATCAAGGGTGCTGGAGATGCTGACGTGGCGCTGGTGGAAGTCGGTGGAACGGTCGGCGATATCGAGTCGCAGCCGTTCCTCGAGGCGATTCGTCAGTTGCGTGTCGAGGTCGGCGCCAAGCGCGCGATGCTCATGCACTTGACCCTGGTGCCTTATATCGCCACGGCTGGTGAGACCAAGACCAAGCCGACTCAGCATTCGGTCAAGGAGCTGCGCTCCATCGGTCTGCAGCCGGACGTACTGGTGTGCCGCTCCGATCACCCGATCGATGTCTCCTCACGGCGCAAGATCGCGTTGTTCACCAACGTCGAAGAGCGAGCGGTGATCAGCCTGGAGGACGTCGATACCATCTATAAGATTCCTGGAGTGCTGCATGCTCAGGGTCTGGACGACTTTGTGGTCGAGCGCTTCGGTCTGGAGTGCGGCGGCGCGGATCTGTCCGAATGGGATCGTGTGGTCGATGCCAAGCTGAACCCCGAGAAGGAAGTCACCATCGCCATGGTCGGTAAGTACATGGAACTTCTGGATGCGTACAAATCTCTGATCGAAGCAATGAGCCACGCTGGCATTCAGAGCCGTACCAAAGTGAACCTTCGCTACATTGACTCCGAAGACATCGAAAACCAGGGCACCGGTCTGCTGGAAGGCATGGATGCGATCCTGGTTCCGGGCGGTTTCGGTCTGCGCGGCGTGGAAGGCAAGATTGCCACTGTCAAATATGCCCGCGAAAACAAAATCCCTTATCTGGGTATCTGTCTCGGCATGCAGGTCGCAGTGATCGAGTTTGCCCGTGACGTACTCGGCTGGACCGATGCCAACTCGACCGAGTTCGACAAGGACAGCGGCCATCCAGTCGTCGGTCTGATCGCTGAGTGGGCGGATGCCACAGGCACCGTGGAAACCCGTACCGATGCGTCCGATTTGGGCGGTACCATGCGCCTGGGTGCGCAGGAATGCGGCCTCGAAGCGGGCTCTAATGTCTTTGCTTGCTATGGCAAGGAACGCATCGTCGAGCGTCACCGCCACCGTTATGAGGTGAATAACAACCTGTTGCCGCAGCTGGAGGCGGCCGGGCTGAAAATCACCGGTCGTTCCGGGGACGGCGCGCTGGTCGAAGTGGTAGAAGCACCGGATCATCCGTGGTTCGTAGCCTGCCAGTTCCACCCCGAATTCACCTCAACGCCGCGCGATGGTCATCCGCTGTTTAGCGGCTTCGTCAAGGCTGCGCTGGATCATAAGGCGGGCAGGGCATGAGCCAGAAGACCATCCGCGTCGGCAATATCGAGATCGGCAACGACAAACCGTTCGTGCTCTTCGGTGGCATGAACGTACTGGAATCTCGCGACCTTGCGCTGCAAATCTGCGAAACCTACGTGAAGGTCACCGAGAAACTCGGTATTTCCTATATCTTCAAGGCCAGTTTCGACAAGGCCAATCGCTCCTCGATCAACTCCTTCCGCGGCCCTGGCCTGGAAGAGGGGATGCGCATCTTTGAAGATGTGAAGAAGACCTTCGGCGTGCCGGTGATTACCGATGTGCATGAGCCGCATCAGGCCCAGCCGGTTGCTGAAGTGTGCGACATCATTCAGCTGCCCGCCTTCCTGTCTCGGCAGACCGATCTGGTGGTTGCGATGGCGAAGACCGGTGCGGTGATCAATATCAAGAAGGCGCAGTTTCTCGCGCCGCAGGAAATGAAGCACATCCTCACCAAGTGTGAAGAAGCCGGTAATGATCAACTGATCCTTTGCGAACGCGGCTCCTCATTTGGCTACAACAACTTGGTCGTCGACATGCTCGGCTTCGACATCATGAAGCGGATGCAATATCCGGTGATCTTCGATGTCACACATGCGCTGCAGATGCCGGGTGGCCGCGCCGACTCGGCTGGTGGTCGTCGTGCACAAGTTACCGATCTGGCCAAGGCCGGCCTCAGCCAGGGCCTGGCCGGGTTGTTCCTTGAAGCGCACCCGGATCCCGAAAATGCCAAGTGCGATGGACCCTGTGCGCTGCGTTTGGACAAGCTCGAACCCTTCCTCACCCAGCTCAAGCAGCTGGATGACCTGATAAAGAATTTTGCGCCAATCGAAACTGCTTGAAGCCTTGAAGCTATCTACGGAGTGTTAATAAAAATGGCAAAGATCGTCGACATCAAAGGGCGTGAGGTTCTCGACTCCCGTGGCAATCCCACTGTTGAAGCGGACGTTATCCTGGATAACGGCATTACCGGTAGCGCCTGCGCGCCGTCCGGTGCTTCCACTGGGTCGCGCGAGGCGCTGGAACTGCGCGATGGCGACAAGAGCCGTTACATGGGCAAAGGTGTGCTGAAAGCCGTCAGCAACATCAATGGCCCTATCCGTGATCTGCTGCTGGGCAAGGATCCGCTGGATCAGAAGGCGCTGGACCGCGCCATGATTGAGCTGGACGGTACCGAAAACAAGGCCTCGCTGGGTGCCAACGCTATCCTCGCCGTGTCGTTGGCTGCTGCCAAAGCCGCTGCGCAGGATCAGGACCTGCCGCTCTACGCGCACATCGCTAACCTCAATGGCACACCGGGTGAGTACTCGATGCCGGTGCCGATGATGAACATCATCAACGGTGGCGAACACGCTGACAACAATGTCGATATCCAGGAGTTCATGGTGCAGCCGGTCGGCGCCAAGTCCTTCGCTGACGCTCTGCGCATGGGCGCCGAAATCTTCCATCATCTGAAAGCCGTGTTGAAGGCCCGTGGCCTGAGCACCTCTGTCGGTGATGAAGGTGGTTTCGCTCCGAATCTGGCATCCAACGAAGATGCGCTGGCTGCTATCGTCGAAGCAGTGGCTAACGCCGGCTACAAGCTCGGGGACGACGTCACTCTGGCACTCGATTGCGCCTCCAGCGAATTCTTCGAGAACGGCAAATACGATCTGGCCGGTGAAGGCAAAGTGTTCGATGCCGCTGGTTTTGCCGACTATCTGGCCGGCCTGTCCGAACGCTACCCGATCATTTCCATCGAAGACGGCATGGACGAGTCGGACTGGGATGGCTGGAAGGTGCTCACTGACAAGATCGGTAGCAAAGTTCAGTTGGTAGGCGACGACCTGTTCGTGACCAACACCAAGATCCTCAAGGAAGGCATCGAGAAGGGCATCGGTAACTCGATCCTGATCAAGTTCAACCAGATCGGCTCGCTGACCGAAACCCTGGAAGCCATCCAGATGGCCAAGGCCGCTGGTTACACGGCGGTGATCTCGCACCGCTCCGGCGAAACCGAAGACAGCACCATCGCCGATCTCGCCGTAGGAACGGCTGCTGGTCAGATCAAGACTGGTTCGCTGTGCCGTTCCGACCGCGTTTCCAAGTACAACCAGCTGCTGCGTATCGAAGAGCAGCTCGGCGGAAAAGCCGCTTACAACGGGCGTGCCGAGTTCCGCGGCTGATCTGGCTATCGCTAGAAAAGCTGGGGCATGCTAGAAAAGGGCGGCGTTAGTCGCCCTTTTTTGTGGATAACCGTCAGCGCTGTTAAGGTCGCCGCACGGCAATGCGCTAGGCAGTAAAGGAAAGCCGGATCATGTCGCTGACCGCCGCTTATACAACGTTCCTGGAAACCAATCGAATTCGATCCATGCCTTCCATGCGCAGTCCCTACTGGTTGTTTGTTGTCCTGATCCTGCTGCTGGGTGGCTTGCAGTATCGCCTGTGGGTCGGCGAGGGCAGCCTCGCTCAAGTCAGCGGACTGAACAAGCAGATCGCCGAGCAGCAGGGCGAGAACCAGCGGTTGCTTGAGCGAAACCGGATTCTCGAAGCCGAAGTCAGGGAGCTCAAGCAGGGTATGGAAACGGTGGAAGAGCGTGCGCGCCATGAGCTGGGCATGGTCAAAGAGGGCGAAACTCTCTTTCAACTCACCGAATGAGCGCACCCCATCTCCCGCCTTACTGGGTCGTGATCCCGGCTGCCGGCATTGGCAGTCGCATGCGGGCCGACCGTCCCAAGCAATATCTGCAGTTGGCTGGAAAGACCATCCTCGAGCACACGCTGGATTGTTTCCTGGATCATCCCCAACTCCTGGGGCTGGTGGTCTGCGTCGCAAACGATGATGCCTATTGGCCTGATCTCGCTTGCTCGGCAGATCCGCGTGTTCATCAGGCCAATGGCGGCAGTGAGCGAGCCGACTCCGTGCTGTGCGGGTTGCAGAAGCTATCCGGCCTCGGCGCCTCGGACAGTGATTGGGTATTGGTGCACGATGCTGCCCGACCCAACCTGGCAGTCACAGATCTAAATCAACTGCTTGAGACGCTTGCCGACGATCCTGTCGGTGGGCTGCTCGCCGTTCCGGCGCGCGATACGCTGAAGCGTGCGGATGCGGACGGCCGCGTCCAGGAAACAGTTGATCGCAGCGTTATCTGGCAGGCGTTTACCCCACAGATGTTCCGGCTTGGGTCGTTGCGCGAGGCTTTGGCGGATGCGCTTGCCAGCGGGGTAGCGGTGACTGATGAAGCGTCCGCGCTTGAATGGGCAGGGCATCACCCGCGTCTGGTCGAAGGGCGGGCTGACAATCTCAAGATCACCCGGCCCGAGGATCTTCAGTGGTTGGAACAGCGCTGGAAATCTTGAGCCCAGCGCTGTTCGGATCGCTATGTAGAGCACTGCGGCCCGCCTGGCGGTGGCGAGGCCGATGTGATCAGTAGCGGTAGATTGCGGCAGCACCACTTTCAGTCGGCATGCGTTCGGTAGGGACCGAGATTACCTCGCCACCTTGTTCCAGCGTCCATATGGTCAGTTCATCGAGCAGATCGGGCGTGGTCGCTGAGTTGTCTTCCACAGCGACTGCTGTGCCTTGCTGCTTGTCCACAACACCTGGGATTTGCCGCTCTGCCTCTACCAGAAGCGTTGCAACACGGCCTTCGAGTGTCGCCTGGCCGATCTGCTCAAGCTGATCGGTCGCAAGTCCCTGACCTCGCGATTCGCCGTACTGGTTGATAAAACCTTCCAGCCGCTTGATGTAGCGCGGCTGCATGACCATCCAGCTCTTCTGGCGGAGTTCGTCATGGCTCAGCAATGACGCATCGTTCTCGATGCCTTCCGGCAGTAGAAATTCGTTATGGCTGAGTTTGCGGAAATGGAACTGATGCTCCGGCAGTGCGGCGAGGATCAGCGGCAGTCGCGACTTGCGGCTGTGATGCTCAAGAATCGCGCGATCCACTTCACGGAAGAAACGCTCACGGTCGCGATCGATTTCGTCCTGGCGCCCGGCACCTCCGCTCTCCACCTGCATCGGATCGCCACGCTCGCTGGCGCGGCTGTAGCCTTGCGGGAATCCGGTCTGTCCTTTTTCGGTCAGCTCGCGGCCCAGCGCCTCCTCAACGGTTTTCGGTACGCCTTCGCCCAGGCGGACTTCGTCAATGCCGTCGCGGTTGCCTTCAAACAGACGAACCGAGTCAAGGGTGATCGCCAATATCTGATAGCGGTCGGCCGACTGCGCGATGCGCAGCAATGGCTTAAGGTGCATACGATCATTGGCGACAGCGAGCTCTGGAACGCTGCGCTGCAGGCGAAATACCTCGAAGTAGTCCGCGGCAGCAAAGACAGCAAGCCCATCGCGATTGGAGTTCCAGAATTCGGGATCGTTGATCAGATCGTGGAACGGCTTCAGCAGCGCTTTGGCCTGGTCGCCACGGCCTTGCTGCTTGAGCGAGTCTTCGAGCTCGCGGACAAGGTGTTTGAAGCGAATCGGGTCCTGCTGACGCTCGGGAAAACTACGGTGGGTGGGCTGATATAGCGAAAGGCAGGGTGCTTCGCGTTTTGCCAGCAGTTGGGACATGGTTTCGCGATCGAGCAATCTGTTCATGTACGGCCTCACTCGTTGTCAGATGATTCAGTTCCTCATGGAGCTCCACCGGCCCGCTTTGGTGGGTCGCATCAAGCGGCATTCAGTGATGGTTGAGTTTCTTGTCTAGCGCATGGGCAAGGGCATGGCTTAGTTTCTCTGCGCAGCCGTCGATGGCAAGATTCAGCGAGTCCGCTTTGTGGCTGGTCGAAATGGGCTCGTGTCCCTTGATCCTCGCTTCCATCTGGCAGCGCTTGTCTTGCGGGCCGCTTTTACCGCTGTTCTCGTCGTTGAGATGAACTTCGACTCGGGTCAGCTGATCGTCGAAGCGCTCCAGTTCGCTCTCGACCGTCGCTTTCACGTGCTCCTCAAGGTTGCTGGTCACGTCGACGCTATGATTGCTGTTCACCAGAATCTGCATGATGTCCTCCTGATTGATTGGCCGGCTCGCTCAAGCAGAGGGCCGGAGGCACCGGCTTCAGAATTTCGACGTGGTGGGTTAAGTCGGGTTCCGCCTGAAATCCCCAGTCGGACGCGCGGCGCAGTCGCAACTCAATCGCGTTCGTTGCGATATTCAGGGCGAGTTGCGAGGCCGTCCTTCAGCGCCTGAATTAACAGGCGGACCTTCGGCAGCGGATAACGCCGTTGTGGATAGACGGCCCACACGGCAGTGTTCGGTGGCTGATGCGTTTCCAGCACGGAAACCAGTTCACCACGGCGCAGCGGCTCCTGGACGTAATAGTCCGGAAGCTGGCATAGCCCGAAGCCCCTTCGCGCAGCGTCCAGCACCGCCTGACCGCTGTTGCACCGCCAATTGCCAGACGGCTTGAATGGCTGCTCGCGGCCATCGATCTGCAGCATCCAGGTGTCGCCGGTGCCTACCAGACAATTGTGCCGCGCCAGTTCGGAAAGCGTGTGAGGCCGGCCGTAGCGTTCGAGGTAGCTCGGCGCCGCGCACAGATACATTGCCCGCGGGGCGATGCGCGTAGCGACCAGCCGCGATTCGCTGAGTCGGCCCAGGCGTATGGCCAGGTCGTAGCCTTCCTGTACCAGGTCGAGTGTGCGATTGGACAGCTCGATGTCGACCCGCAATTGAGGGTGCTGCGCCATGAATTCGTTTACCAGCGGCACGATGAAGCGCTCGCCGTAAGCGACTGCAGCGGTCATGCGCAGTAATCCTGTGGGTGCGGCATGCAGGTCGCTGATGGCGTGAAAGGCTTCGTCGCGTTCTTCGATCAAACGTTGGCAGCGAGAGAGAAAGGTATGGCCGGCTTCGGTCAGCGATACACGCCGGGTGGTGCGATAGAGCAAGCGGGCCTGCAGGCGTTCTTCCAGCCGTGCCACCTGCCGACTTACATGGGATGACGATACGCGCAGATGTTCGGCGGCGCGCATGAAGCTGCCCGCTTCAGCGACTGCCACGAATTCGTCCAGGCCTTCCCACCGGTTCATAAGCCATCCTTTCGGTACGGGGCCTGATTATCCCTAACTGGCAATAATGTTTCCACGATCAGCTTATTAACCCTGTTCGCTGATGAAACTACACTGCGCTTCACCATCCATCTACGAGTAAAGCCAGCCATGACCATCAAGTCCCGTGCCGCAGTCGCGTTTGCCCCCAATCAGCCTCTGCAAATTGTCGAGGTGGACGTCGAACCGCCCAAGGCTGGCGAGGTGCTGGTGCGCATCGTCGCGACGGGCGTCTGCCACACCGACGCGTACACGCTCTCCGGCGAAGACTCTGAAGGTGTCTTCCCATGCATCCTTGGTCACGAAGGTGGCGGCATCGTCGAAGCTGTCGGCGAGGGCGTTACCTCGGTGGCAGTTGGCGATCACGTGATTCCGCTGTACACCGCCGAATGCCGCCAATGCAAATTCTGCAAATCCGGCAAGACCAACCTCTGCAGCTCGGTGCGCGCCACCCAGGGCAAGGGCCTGATGCCGGACAGCACCACGCGGTTCTCCTACAACGGCCAGCCGATTTACCACTACATGGGAACTTCGACGTTCTCCGAGTACACCGTGTTGCCTGAGGTTTCGGTGGCGAAGATTCCCAAGGAAGCGCCGCTGGACAAGGTCTGCCTGCTGGGTTGCGGCGTCACCACCGGAATCGGCGCGGTACTTAACACCGCCAAGGTTGAAGAGGGCGCGACTGTAGCGGTATTCGGCCTGGGCGGCATCGGCCTGGCGGCGATCATCGGGGCGAAGATGGCCAAGGCCAGCCGGATCATCGCGATCGACATCAATCCGTCCAAGTTCGCTATCGCCGAAGAACTGGGCGCGACCGACTTCATCAATCCGAAGGATTACGACAAGCCGATTCAGGAAGTCATCGTCGAGATGACCGATGGTGGCGTTGACTATTCATTCGAGTGTGTCGGCAACGTCCAGCTGATGCGCGCCGCGCTGGAATGTGCGCATAAAGGCTGGGGAGAATCGGTGATCATCGGCGTGGCCGGCGCCGGTCAGGAGATCAGCACTCGTCCGTTCCAGCTGGTGACGGGCCGCGTTTGGCGTGGCAGCGCGTTCGGCGGCGTCAAAGGGCGTACCGAACTGCCGAGCTATGTGGAGAAGGCGCAGACCGGTGAAATCCCGCTGGATACCTTCATCACCCACAATATGGGGCTGGACGAGATCAACCAGGCATTTGATCTGATGCATGAAGGCAAGAGCATTCGGACCGTCATCCACTATTGATTCAGCATGTCGGGCCGTGGCGCTTCGCCTTTTTCAGGCGAACACCACCGGCCCGCTTCAGGAGAGTCCATGAGCCTCGAGAACATTTCCTGCCAGAAGAGCTTCGGTGGCTGGCACAAGCGTTATCGCCACCGCTCTGCCAGTTTGAACTGCGACATGGTGTTTGCCGTATACCTGCCGCCCCAGGCGGAGCAGGGCGAAAAGCTGCCCGTGTTGTACTGGCTGTCCGGCCTGACCTGTACCGATGAAAATTTCATGCAGAAAGCGGGTGCGCATCGGCTTGCCGCCGAACTCGGCCTGATTATCGTCGCGCCAGATACCAGCCCGCGCGGACCCGGCGTTCCGGATGATCCGGACGCCGCCTATGACTTCGGTCTTGGTGCGGGTTTCTACCTGAACGCGACCCAGGAGCCCTGGGCTCAGCACTACCGCATGCACGATTATGTGGTCGATGAATTGCCGGCTCTGATCGAGGCGAACTTTCCGGCATCGGACAAGCGCGGCATCAGCGGGCATTCCATGGGTGGTCACGGTGCGCTGGTGTGCGCGCTGAAGAATCCCGGACGGTATCAGTCGCTATCGGCTTTCGCGCCGATTGGCAACCCAGCCGATTGCCCATGGGGCGAAAAGGCGTTTTCCAATTACCTCGGGGAAGACCGCTCACGCTGGCGTGAATGGGATGCCTGCGCCTTGATAGCCACGGCGCAAGAGAAGTTGCCGATACTGGTCGACCAAGGGGATCGTGATGATTTCATGGCTGATCAGCTCAAGCCCGATGCTCTCGAGGCTGCCGCAAGGGCGGCGCAACATCCACTAACGCTGCGCATCCAGCCGGGCTATGACCATAGCTATTACTTTATTGCCAGCTTTATCGACGATCACCTGCATCATCATGCGCAGGCGTTGAAGGGTTGAAATCTGCTGCGTTGACGGTAGGGCCGACCTCGCTGGTGAACCTGTGCCGCAGCTATCGCGAGCAACTCGCGGCTACAACGGTTCTACGCGGCGCAAGGTTTTAGTGGGGACAGGTACTGTGCGACAGGCGCGGTGACACTAGTGCCGGCCGTGCTCACGTTTCGCGGGAGCGAGCTTGCTCACGAAGCGGCCGCCGCCGGTGTTTCAGATGCCTCCCTAGTGGCTACCAACCGAAAAGGCGCAGTTCGCTGCAAGAAAAAAGGCCCGACCGGTTGCCCGGTCGGGCCTTCCATCGCAAGGAGCTAGAGCGATGGATAATCGATGTAACCTTCGGCGCCCTTCGCATAGAACAATTCAGGCCGAGGCTCGTTGAGTGGAGCGTCCTTGTGTAGGCGCTCGACCAGGTCGGGGTTGGCGATGTAGGGGATGCCGAATGCAACCGCGTCAGCCTTGCCTTCCTCAAGCCAGGCGTTGGCCTGTTCCTTGGTGAAGCGCTCGTTGGCGATGTAAACGCCGCCGAAGATCTCTTTCAGTTGCGGGCCTAGGCTGTCCTCGCCGGCTTTCTCACGGGTGCAGATGAAGGCGATGCCGCGCTTGCCCAGCTCACGTGCGACATAACCGAAGGTTTCTGCACGATTGGAGTCACCCATGTCATGCGAGTCGGCGCGTGGTGCGAGGTGCACGCCAACGCGGCCAGCGCCCCAGACACTGATTGCTGCGTCGGTTACTTCAAGCAGCAACCGGGCACGGTTGTCCAGCGACCCACCGTACGCATCGGTGCGCTTGTTGGTGCCGTCCTGGAGGAACTGATCGAGCAGATAGCCATTGGCGCCGTGAATTTCCACGCCGTCGAACCCGGCTTCTCGAGCGTTTTCGGCGCCCTTGCGGTACGCCTCGACAATGCCAGCGATTTCTTCGGTCTCAAGGGCGCGTGGTGTTTCGTAGTCCTTCATCGGCCGCACCAGGCTTACATGGCCGGCGGGCTTGATGGCGCTGGGCGCCACTGGAAGCTGTCCGTCGAGGTAGATCGGGTCGGAAATCCGGCCAACGTGCCAGAGTTGCAGGACGATCTTGCCGCCCTTGGCGTGGACCGCATCGGTTACCTTTTTCCAACCCTGGACCTGCTCGGCCGACCAGATCCCGGGAGTGTCCGGGTAACCGACGCCCATCGGTGTGACCGAGGTGGCTTCGCTGATGATCAGGCCGGCATCGGCCCGCTGGGCATAGTAGTCGGCGATCAAGTCACCCGGCACCCGGCCAGGCTCGGCGCGACAGCGGGTCAGTGGGGCCATGATGATGCGGTTGGCCAGTTCCAGTTCGCCAATCTTGATCGGGTCGAAAAGTGTAGGCATTGCGATGCTGCTCCTTTAAAGGTGAGGGCTGCGAAGCTCAGAGTTCACGGCCAAGACGGGCTACGAAGGCTTCGATAGCCGGTTCGTTGCGTTTGAAAAAATGCCACTGACCGACCTTGCGGTTGGTGATCAGTCCCGCTCGTTGCAGTGTTGCCAGATGGGCCGAAACCGTGGATTGCGACAGCCCGGCGCGCTGGTCGATCTGCCCGGCGCAGACCCCGTTTTCCAGCGAATGGTGCTGCTCGGAGAAATAGCGCTGCGGTTCTTTCAGCCAGGCCAGAATTTCCCGCCGCAAAGGGTGGGCAATTGCCTTGAGGATGTCGTCCAGTTCGTCGGGCATGCTGTGGTCCGGTTCGGTATATCGCGATGGAGCGAACTATATATCGTTGAAAAACGATATGAGATCGATTTGGTTGATGGTGGTTATCGTCGGCATTGATCTGCAGGCTTCTCACCGCTGCGACTTCAATGGCTGCTGCTGTCCTGTAGAATCGCGGGCTGAACTTTTCGAGGGCTATGACTATGCGAATCGGCCACGGCTATGACGTGCATCGTTTCGGTGAGGGCGATTTCGTCACCCTCGGCGGGGTGCGGATTCCTCACAGGTTCGGTCTGCTCGCGCATTCGGACGGCGATGTGCTGCTGCACGCTCTCAGCGACGCATTGCTCGGTGCGGCGGCGCTTGGCGATATCGGCAAGCACTTCCCTGACACTGACCAGGCGTTCAAAGGCGCCGATAGCCGCGTTTTACTGCGTCACGTGCTCAAGCAGGTGCAGAGCAAGGGCTGGAAGGTCGGCAACGTCGACGCCACGATCGTCGCCCAGGCGCCGAAGATGGCGCCACATATCGAATCAATGCGAACCCTGATCGCCGAAGATCTGCAGGTCGACCTGGGTCAGGTCAACGTCAAGGCCACCACTACCGAGAAGCTTGGTTTTACCGGACGTGAAGAAGGCATTGCCGTGCATGCTGTCGCGCTGCTGGTCGAAGCATGACCGATGACCAGTTGCTCGGCCCAAGGGCGCACGGAGGGGCCTGTGGCTCCGCCGTGCTCAAGGCTGTAGCGGAAGACTTCCAGGTCGACGAGGTCCTCGACATCCCTTTGTCTGGTGCCGGTGAGCATCTGTGGCTCTGGGTGGAGAAGCGCAACCTCAATACCGAGGAGGCTGCGCGACGCCTGGCGCGGGCTGCTGGTGTTCCTGCGCGCAACATCAGCTACGCCGGCTTGAAGGATCGTCAGGCACTGACCCGCCAATGGTTCAGCCTGCATCTACCGGGCAAAGCCGATCCGGAGCTGGCCAAGGCGGAAGACGAAACCCTGAAGATTCTCCAGCGCGGCCGGCATCAGCGAAAACTGCAACGCGGTGCCCATTCGGCCAATGGCTTTACCCTACGCTTGACGGAGCTGAAGGCCGATCACGCCGAACTCGATGCGCGTCTCGAGCGAATCAAGACCGAGGGTGTGCCTAACTATTTTGGCCTGCAGCGCTTCGGTCATGAGGGCGGAAATGTCCACGGCGCCCGCGAGTATGCGAATCGGCAGGAACTTCCCGTACAGCGCAACCTTCGCTCACGTCTGCTATCGGCGGGGCGTAGTTATCTGTTCAATCGCGTGTTAGCTGAGCGAGTTGCGGCGGGTAGTTGGAATCAGGCACGAATCGGTGATCTGCTGGCATTCACCGACAGCCGCAGCTTCTTCCCGGCAGGCGAAGCCGAATGCAGCGACCCGAGGCTGGCCATGCTGGATCTGCATCCGACCGGCCCTCTGTGGGGCGCAGGCGAATCGCCCGCCTCGGGCGATGTTCAAGCGCTGGAGATGCAGGTTGCCGCAACGGAGCCGTCAATCGCCAAGTGGCTCGCAGAAGCCGGAATGAAGCATGAACGGCGCATTCTTCGCCTCCCCATGGGCGGCTTGTCGTGGCATTATCCCGAGCCTGACATTCTGCAACTTGAATTCGTCCTGCCGACCGGGTGCTTTGCCACTGCTGTGGTGCGCGAACTGGTCAGCCTGGCAGGGCAGACGGACATCTGATGCGTATTCTGATCGCCAACGACGACGGGGTGTATGCACCTGGGCTCGCCGCGCTTTATGACGCGCTGGCGGATTATGCCGAGTGCAGGGTAGTTGCCCCAATTCAGGACATGAGCGGCGCCAGCAGTGCGCTGACCCTGGATCGCCCGCTTCATCCCACGACCATGCCGAATGGTTTCATCGGCGTGAACGGCACTCCGACGGATTGCGTCCACCTGGGCATTAACGGCTTGCTTGAAGACGCGCCTGACATGGTGGTTTCCGGTATTAATCTGGGCGCCAATCTCGGGGACGACGTTCTGTACTCCGGCACCGTCGCCGCGGCCATCGAAGGCCGATTCACCGGTAAGCCCGCGTTCGCGTTTTCCCTGGTGTCGCGGTTGACCGATAACTTGCCGACTGCGGCCTATGTCGCGCGCAAGCTGGTTGAACATCAGGCCTCGCTTGAGCTACCGCCGCGTACGGTGTTGAGCGTCAACGTGCCCAATCTGCCGCTGGATCACGTCCGGGGAATTCAATTGACCCGCCTGGGCCATCGCAGCAGGGCCAAGCCGCCAGTGCGGCAGGCTAATCCGCGTGGTAAGGACGGTTACTGGATATCGGTAGCTGGTGATGTCGAAGATGGCGGGCCAGGCACCGATTTTCATGCGGTCATGCAGGGCTACGTTTCGATTACGCCACTGCAGTTGGACCGAACCTTTCATGAAGCCTTTGAAGGCCTCGACAGTTGGCTGGAGGGCGTGTTGTGAACCGCGGATCCGATGACCTGCTGCGCCATGGCACCGGGATGACCTCACAGCGCACCCGTGACCGACTGATCCAGCGGCTTTACGAAGAAGGACTGTCAGACCCTCGCGTGCTCGAGGTGATTCGTCGCACGCCCCGACATCTGTTCGTCGATGAGGCATTGTCTCATCGCGCCTATGAAGACACCGCGCTGCCTATCGGCCACAACCAGACCATCTCGCAACCCTTCATGGTGGCGCGTATGAGTGAATTGCTGCTGGCTGACGGCCCATTGGACAAGGTGCTGGAGATCGGAACGGGATCGGGCTACCAGACAGCGGTATTGGCGCAGCTGGTAGAACGGGTGTTCTCGGTAGAGCGTATCCAGGCGCTGCAAGACCGCGCTAAAGAGCGCCTGGTCGAACTCAAGTTGCGTAACGTGGTCTTTCGCTGGGGTGATGGCTGGGAGGGCTGGCCTGCGTTGGCTCCTTACAACGGCATCATCGTTACCGCGGCGGCAGCCGACGTGCCCCAGGCTCTGCTCGATCAACTGGCCCCCGGCGGGCGGCTGGTGATTCCGGTCGGGGTTGGCGAAGTCCAGCAATTGATGCTGATCATTCGAGAGGAAGACGGTTTTTCCCGCCACCTGCTGGATACCGTGCGCTTCGTGCCGCTGCTCAATGGACCTGTAGTTTGATCACAGCGGATGGAAGCATGAAAAACGCGTTGCTGTTGTACGTCAAAGGCATGGCGATGGGCGCTGCTGATGTGGTGCCTGGCGTATCGGGCGGGACCGTGGCATTCATAACCGGAATCTACGATGAATTGCTGCGCTCCATTGGCGCGGTGCCGAATGCTATCCCGGCTCTGTTGAGGGGGCGCATCGCAGAAGCATGGCGCATCGCTAACGCCACCTTTCTGCTGGTGCTGTTCGCCGGGATTCTGACCAGCGTGCTCAGCTTGGCGAAGTTGATTACCTATCTGCTTGAGCAACACCCGATTCCGGTGTGGTCTTTCTTCTTTGGTTTGATCCTGGTTTCCGTACATTTGATCAGCAAAGAGATCCAGCGTCGCAACCTGTCGCGATTGATCAGCCTGTGTCTGGGCATCGGCTTTGCCTACTGGATTACGGTTGCGGCGCCCGTGCAGTGGAGCGCCAGCAGTGTCAGCCTGTTCTTTGCCGGTGCCATTGCGATTTGCGCCATGATCCTCCCGGGTATATCCGGTAGCTTCATTCTGGTGCTGCTCGGTCTGTATCCCGTGGTACTAGGCGCAGTCAAAGCGCTGGATCTGGGCGTCATGCTGACCTTTGCCGCCGGCTGTCTGGTTGGCTTGTTGAGCTTTGCACGTGTTTTGAGCTGGGTTTTACGTCGCTGGCGCGACCTCACCCTGGCGTTTCTTACCGGGCTGATGCTCGGTTCGCTGAACAAGGTCTGGCCCTGGAAAGAGACGCTGACCTGGCGCACCAACTCGCACGGTGAGCCCGTTCCCTTGCTGGAACAGAACCTGCTCCCGGGTGCCTATGGTGATCTGACTGGGCAGGATCCGCAGCTTTTGCTGGCGATTCTTCTTGCGGTCGCCGGCATCGCTCTGGTGCTTGGGCTGGAGTGGTTTGCCGGCCGTCACCAGCCAGTCGCGCAAAGCGTCTGAACCGACTTGTCGATCATAGGGAGCGGGTATTGAAGCTGACAGCCAGCACGCGGTGGATACGCAGTTCATCAATCCGTGGCGCGCTTATCGCCTTGTTGGCGGGTTCATTATTGGTCGGGTGCACCAGCTCGCCGTCAGGCGGCGTGAGCGTCGTTGATCGCAACAATCGGGACCGTGTCACCAGCGGTCGCTATACCGTTCAACGCGGCGACACGCTCTGGTCAATCGCTTTCCGCTTCGGGTGGGATTGGCGTGATCTGGCGCGGGTAAACAATATCCGCCCGCCGCATGTGATCTATCCGGGGCAGACGATTCGGTTCAGCGGCCAGGTACCCCGTGCCGCTCGTTCGGCACCTCCGCCTCAACCCCCGGTCACCAGCACACCGACCATCGTTACTAATCCGGTGCCAACGCCGCCTCCCTTGACGCGGCCGACCTTGCCGACCGCCAAGCCTCCTGCGCCGAGCATTCCGATCAAGGCAGTAACCCGTTCTGCCAGTGGTTGGGCATGGCCTGCAGGGGGGACGGTGATCGGCCGATTTTCCTCAAACGGAAGTTTGAATAAAGGCATTGATATCGCCGGGGAATTAGGACAGCCTGTTTTAGCTGCTTCTGATGGGGCTGTTGTGTACGCCGGCAGTGGTTTACGGGGTTACGGCGAACTTGTGATCATCAAGCACAGCGATACCTATGTAAGTGCCTACGGCCACAACCGCAGGCTGCTGGTTCAGGAGGGGCAACAAGTCAAAGCTGGGCAGACCATTGCCGAGATGGGATCGACTGGAACCGACCGGGTGAAACTGCACTTTGAGATTCGCCGCCAAGGCAAACCTGTAGATCCGCTGCAATACCTGCCAAAACGATGATTTGATCCAAACCTGTTCCGGCACTAGGAGGGGCTTGAGTGATGCCAGGGAACGCGTGCCGCCCAAGCCTGTTGTCGAACTCAGAACAGGAAAACAATAATGGCTCTCAAAAAAGAAGTGCCGGAGTTTGACGTAGACGATGCTGTTCTACTCATGGAACCGTCCTCGGGCGCAGATCCGATCACCGAGATCTCGCGCGTCGGTTCAGTTGGCACCAAATCCAAGACCGCAACGGTCAAGCAACACAAGTTCATCGATTACACGCGCGCGCTCGACGCCACCCAGCTCTACCTCAACGAAATCGGTTTTTCGCCCCTGCTGACACCCGAACAGGAAGTGCACTTCGCGCGCCTCGCGCAGAAGGGTGATCCGGCGGGGCGCAAGCGCATGATCGAGAGCAACCTGCGGCTGGTCGTGAAAATCGCACGGCGCTACGTCAACCGCGGCCTGTCCTTGCTCGATCTGGTGGAGGAGGGGAATCTCGGGCTCATTCGCGCGGTCGAGAAGTTCGACCCAGAGCGTGGCTTCCGCTTTTCAACCTACGCCACCTGGTGGATCCGGCAGACGATCGAGCGGGCGATCATGAATCAGACCCGGACCATTCGTTTGCCTATTCATGTGGTCAAGGAGCTGAACGTATACCTGCGGGCAGCGCGCGAGCTGACGCAGAAGCTCGATCACGAGCCCAGTCCCGAGGAAATCGCCAATCTGCTTGAAAAGCCGGTTGCCGAGGTCAAGCGGATGCTGGGACTGAATGAGCGGGTGACCTCTGTTGACGTCTCGCTAGGGCCGGACACCGACAAGACTTTGCTCGATACGCTAACTGATGACCGGCCGAGCGATCCGTGTGAACTCTTGCTTGACGACGATCTGTCCGAGAGCATCGATCAGTGGCTATCCGACTTGACTGAGAAACAGCGGGAAGTGGTTATTCGACGCTTTGGTCTGCGAGGCCATGAAAGCTGCACGCTGGAAGAGGTTGGCCAGGAAATTGGCCTGACGCGGGAACGGGTTCGGCAGATTCAGGTTGAAGCACTCAAGCGCCTACGTGAGATTCTGGAGCGTAACGGCCTCTCGAGTGAGTCGCTGTTCCGCTAGGCCTCGGTGCCCCTTACCTGTTGCGGGATAGGGGCACGATTCTGTCTGCGCTATGCGGATGCACTTTACTTGAGTGGCCTTCGCGAGAAGCAGGATTAACTCCTAGTTGTTTTGACTTCTGCGTAGGCGATTCCTCATGTAGGTATTTGCTTACAAGCCTTGTAAGCAAAGGCAGCAAAATCATCCGAGCGGATCGCCATTTTTGAACAATCGCTGATCTAACTATCTGTTTTTGTTGATAAATTAAATCTTATTGAATGATGGCATGTTTGCCACCATGCATTATTCGCAGTTGCCGTTGTCGCTCAATGGCCTAATATCGCAACTGTGCTCAGGGACAAGCACGGCCGGCAAGGAAGTCGGGCAGGATCGACCGCTGGAGGCGGTTTCATCAGGACGATGAGTAGGAAAAAAAGGGAAGTATGGAAGGAGGCGGGCGGGGGTTAACCCCCGCCCCTTTTTTTGTCTGGAGTTTTTCGAGAGACGGGTGCGCGAACGACTGCGCTGGTGAATGGCCTAAGAGCCGTGACCTAACTCAGAGGAATTCACCATGAATGGCAATGGACCTAATCAACCTGCCCAGCCTGGGCAAGATAATAAAGACCCCATCAAACGTGATCCAGATGAGGCTGATGACGACCAGCTGGATGAGGCTCTGGAAGAGACGTTTCCTGCAAGTGATCCCATTTCTCCGTGATTGCTGATTGATGCTCTTCGGTTAGTCTTCAAACAGCCTTTTGCGCAGTGCGGGAAGTACCTGTTCTCGCAGCAGGGGCGCCAGGTGCCCCTGCCGCTCTGCATGTACTTCCAGCCAGTCCAACGCATCGATTTCCGCCTGTGCTTTTATCGAGCTTTTGAGGCGGCCGAAGAAGACATCAGCTTCCACCCAATGGTCCGGCTCGTTGGCCGCTCGCGACTGGAAATGGCCGAGCGACTCTAGCTGCGACGTGTCTACCTTTAGATTCAGTTCCTCGTGCAGTTCCCTCCCGAGCGCCTGCCTTGGCGTTTCCCCCCGTTCGATCTTGCCGCCAGGCAACATGAACACATGGGTGCCGCGCTTGCGTACGACTAGCACGCGTCCTGCCTCATCAAGCAGGCAGGCCGTGGCGATCTTCAAAACGGTCAAAGTCATCAGGCGTTCTCGTTCTCGTGGCATAGCGCCACAAGCATCTTGTGTTGGTTATAGCGCTGCAAGCGGGAGGCGAGCGCCTCTGGCAATGCAGTGGCCTCAGCGAAACCCAGTGGCGTGTAGAACGGCACCATTCTTGGCTCGCAAAACAGCCATACAGGCCCTTCGCAGCCAGCCAGGGCTTGCGCCACCAAGCGCCGCCCCAATCCCTGCTTGCGGCGACTCGGTGCCACCAGCAAACCGGTAAGCCAATTGCCGCCGTCCACGCCTGTGAGACACAGGCCCGCAAGAATATCCGAGTGCCCCGCGACCCAGTAGCGGGCGCCCGCCGGCGCTCGCATATGGCTGCGGTGGGCTCGGTAAAACTTGTTGAGTAAAGGTCGGCTTTCGTCGGGTAGCTGACGCAGCTGAGTGGCTTCCACTAGTTGTTCTCCACCGGTGCTGCCGAATATTAACAGATGCTTGTCAGCCGGCCGCCCGTGAGGCCCGCATAAGGATCTGTTGGTCGCTCCGTTTATCTGGCACTTGCAATTTTCCATTTTGTTCGGGCTCTCAGAAAGATCAGCCCACCCGCGAGGGGAAAGTACGATGCTAGACCTACTGATCGTTATGGCCTTCATTCTCTACGGTCTGGGTTCCGGCCTGCGTGCAAGAGGCAAGGCTTCGCAGAGCCTCGATGAGTATTTTCTTGCAGGCAGGACTATCAAGGGTTGGAAGGCAGGCTTTTCCATGGGCGCGACTCAGTTCGCGGCTGATACGCCGCTGCTGGTGACGGGGTTGGTTGCGACGGCTGGAATCTTTGCTCTATGGCGTCTCTGGATCTACGGCCTTGCGTTTCTGTTGATGGCATTCGTGTTCGCGGTGGGCTGGCGCCGCGCCGGGGTCTTGACCGACGCCGAGTTGACCTGCGTGCGCTATAGCGGCAAGGGCGTTACTCTGCTGCGTTTACTCAAGGCAATCTATTACGGCACGGTCATCAACTGCGTGGTGCTGGCGATGGTTCTGGTAGCAGCCATTCGCATCGCGGAAGTGTTTCTGCCCTGGCATCTGTGGTTACCGGCTGGCTTCTATGATCCCATCGTCGCGTTTATTGCCAGTACCGGCATCCAGCTTGGTGGGAGCATCACCGGACTCGATCCGACGATGATGAGCGCCAATAATCTGATATCGATCCTGCTGATCCTTGCGTTTACCGCGATGTATTCGATTACGGGCGGCTTGCGCGCGGTGGTGCAGACTGACGTTGTGCAGTTCAGCTTGGCGATGATCGGTACGTTGCTCTACGCCTGGTTCGTGGTTCACGCAGCAGGCGGACTGGGTGGGCTGACGGACCGCATCGTCGATCTCTATGGCAGCGAACAGGCGGGCAGGATGTTGTCCTTCGCTCCGCCTGCGGATGCGGGAGAGGCGTTAATGCCGTTTCTGGTGATTGTCAGCTTGCAGTGGTTCTTCCAGATGAATGCTGACGGTACCGGTTACCTTGCGCAGCGAAGCATGGCATGCCCGACCGACCGTGACGCTCGGATTGCCGGCCTGGTGTTCACCTGGCTACAGATATTCCTGCGCAGCCTGTTCTGGATGGCCATCGCCATCGGATTATTGGTGTTGTATCCCTTCACGCCAGCGGAAATGGCCGGTGATGGCTTCACAGCCGCGCGCGAGGCCTTGTTCGTGCAAGGTATCGAAGATCTGTTGCCGCCTGGCGTGAGGGGCCTGATGCTGGTTGGCTTGCTGGCTGCGCTGGCGTCAACCGTCGATACACACCTCAACTGGGGTGCCTCCTATTGGAGCAATGATGTCTATGGCGGCGTGTTCGCGCCGCATGTGCTCAAGCGCAAACCCAAGGATCGCGAGCTGGTCCTGGTTGCGCGGTTGTCCAACGTGCTGATTCTGCTGATTGCGATGATCATCATGGCCAATCTCGGCTCGATCCAGACTGCCTGGTTCATTTCGCTGCTATTCGGCGCGGGAATGGGGTCTGTGCTGGTGCTGCGCTGGCTGTGGGAAAGGATCAACCTCTATTCAGAGTTGGCGGCCATGGCGGTGTCGCTGATAACAGCGCCATTGCTGCTCTACTACTTGGGTACTGATCCTGATCGCGAGTGGGTGCGCCTTGGAATCATGGCGTTGGCGACCACCTCAGCCGCAATCCTGGTGACCTTCATTACTCCCGCTACCGACGATGCCACGCTCAAGCGCTTCTACGGACGTGTACGTCCGTTCGGCTTCTGGCGGCGCGCAGCGCGGCTTAATGGAGTGGCGGGCGCCGTATCGGTCAAAGCGCTTGGCACGCGCCTTTTCGCGGTAGCGGTAACGGCTGTTTCGCTCTTTTCGCTGTTGGTTGGTGTTGGGCGCCTGATGTTTTCGCCAGCGGGCGGTTCTGCAGTAATCAGCTGGATGTGTCTTGCGGTGGGCCTGTTATTGATACCGGTCTGGTTGCGGATCGCCATGGGGCGTGAGTTCGATAGCGACCCCAATGACGAAATGCTGCCGGACGATATAGCGACTCCTGAAAAAACTAATAACTGATCATCGTCCGTGCAGTTTGCCGTTTCGTTAGTTGTACGTTTCGTTTGTTTTCCGTGCTTAAAAACTATCTGAATAAGATGATTTTGAAAATAAAAAAGATTTAAAAACAAGTGCTTGCGCAACATACCTAAAATAAAATGAACAGTTATGGCGGGTGCCTGTCATTAACAATGCGCATCGAATAAGTTGCGCACTCCGCCATAGTTAGTAAGAACAAGAGGTGTTGTCATGAACAGACTTTTCAAAACTTCCCTCCTGGTCGCCGCCATGCTTCCCGCTATTGCAATTGCCGCTCCGGTGGCAGGTGATCGCGAGGTTACACTGGGTGGTGCGGGCAGTAGCGATAAGGACTTCGACGATACAGTGTTCTCCTTACAGGGTAGTTGGGGTACATATCTGGATGAGTCCTCCATGTGGGGCGTTCGGCAAACCGTGAATGCCCGCGACTCGGAAGGGGAAAGCGTGCAGTTCGACGGTTCGACCCGCGTGTTTTACGACTATCACTTCGGCAGTGGCAACACCCGTCCGTTTGTCGGGTTGAGTGTCGGTGGGATCTATGGCGAGGAGGTTGACGAGACCTTTATGGGTGGGCCGGAGGTCGGTATCAAATACTGGGTACAGGATAAAACCTTCATCACAGCCATGGCCGAATATCAATTCCTCTTCAAAAGTGGAAGCGATGCGCGGGATCGTTACGACGATGGAGCGTTTTTCTACAGTGTCGGTATCGGCTACAACTACTGAGGCCAACAAGTGCGATGTTCTACGCATCGCACTTGCTCTATGTGGTGCGCTGAACAGACCGAGTTATGCGCGTCTTCTGTTCAGCCCTCCACCAAGTCCTTTAGAAAGTTCTGCAATGCCAGCCCTGGCTCGTCATCTTCAGAGGTGATCATGCGAATTCCCCACTGACTGAGGATTTCCTCCTGCACGGGGTTGGGTTTATGCGAGAAAACATATGAGATAGGACGGACGCCTAGCGTTTCGTGCTGGTTCCACATTTTCGACAGTTTATAAAACAGCAACCGTATGTTTGTGTCCGAAAGACTGTAGCCAATAAACAGCACGGCCTTGCTCAACGTATCTGCGCGCAGCTTGATATCCAGTGGTGTCTCGAATTGCAGCCTTTCGTAGTAGCTGGTCTCGTCAAGCACGATGGAATCGTCGTCGTCGAAATCGCCGTGAAACTTGACGATTTGCCGCACGCCGTCGCGTGCCTTCACCAAGTCACTGGCATTGGCAATTTTCAGATAGCTGACGCCGTGAGCGTCATGCGCGTTCTCCAGCCAGCGGTCATAGTTGGTGGTGTAAATAGCAGGAAACCGGCCCTGAACGATCAACCGGTGTATTTCCGAGTCGCGAATATCGATGTCCTTGTGCCACTCCCGGTCCATCCAACTGCGCAGCGGCCCGATGTTGCCCTTCTTGATGCGGTAGTACTCGGCAAGCGACAGGAAGTTACCGTAGGTGTCGAAGACCTCGGGGTCGTAATCGAGCTGAGTTGCTATCTCATTGATCAATTCGCGCCATGGCGGCAGCCCGATATTGGCGGACACTCCTGAGCCCACGAAGAGAATCAGCCGATTGTTTCGATACGCCTCCAGCAGCTTCTGCGTCATCACCTCAAACCCTCCGCAAGTAGGTGATGAACGCATCCAGAGCGCGCCTGCGCATCGACAGGTCGTTATGCACACCGCCCAGTTCCGCGAAGGTGCATGAGTAGCCATCTGGCACGAATACGTTGTCCCACTCGAAACCCTGATCACCCGCCGGGGTGCGGGAAATTCTGCCGGTGACCTCCCCTTTGAAGAAGTGCCGTTTGCGGCCGTCGCAATAGCCGATCAGCGTGCGTGCCACCGCAGAGGGGTCGTCGAGACTGCCGATCAGATCGGAGAAACGCACCGCGTGCAGGCGATCCCAGAAGGTCTGGGTAAGGCCGCCAGGAAAACCGTTCAGGCTGTTGATGAACAGGCCGGAATGCTCAACAAACACCGGCTTGCCAATCAACTTGAACGCAGCCAGCAATTTGTCGCTGACCAGTTGGTTCAGGTCTTCGGTCTGAGTCTCAACGATGCGCACCGGGAACCTGATGATCTCAATGCCACTTTTCCCGAGAAATTCTTCCGCATCGCGAATCTTTTGCTCGTTCACCGAGGCAAAGCGGATCTTCATGTGATCACCTGGCTACGTGGTTCAGTGTCGCCGATACAGGTATGACGCAGCGAGGCGGCAGGGGTTCGGCCTCGCGCCTGACCGAGCCGGGCTACAGCGTGGTTGGCTGTATGGGACAAACGCGCTGGCCAGCCTGGAAAATGCGTTCTGCTGGGATTCGCAACTGAGCCAGCAAGTAGCCGGCGAACTCGTCGGAGTATCCCTGCTTGGTAATCGCGAGCGCCATGCAGCTGAGCCAGGCATCACGCTCGGCTTCACCGACGCTCCAGCGCGTGTGAAATTGCGGAATGCTGATGCTGCCGTAGCGTTCCGCGTAACGCCGTGGACCGCCCAACCAGCCGCAAAGAAACGCACCCAGCCGCTTGCGCGATTCGTCAAGGTCGTCTGGGTACAGGCGGCGGACACAGGCTGCATCCTCGCGTTCGTCCATGATCCGGTAGAAATCTTGGACCAGGCGGGTCAGGCCAGATTCGCCCCCCGCTGCCTGAAATGAAGCATCGCCCACACCAAACGGAGCGCTTAAATTTGTACTCATGGTTGGGCCTCGAATGACGGTGATTGTGCAGATTGATCCAGAGCAACAGATGCGTTTGTGGCACCAAGCGTGCCTGGGTGATGGTCTATGCTGTCGTCACATCTGGTTGGAGACTCGCTATGCGCAACATTCTTCTCGCTTATGACGGTTCGGACAATGCCAAACGGGCATTGCAATACATCATCGATTTTGCCGCCGATGTGACTAAGCCGCCGCAGGTGCACGTACTGAACGTACAGCAGGAGCCGGTGCTCTACGGCGAATTCGTTACCGCGGGTACGGTTGATGAGCTGAACAAGAGCTTTATCGACAAATCGAACCGTACCCTTGCGGATGCGGCTACAGCGCTGCAAACGGCAGGGATTTCACACCAGACTCACGCCATTCTGGGCAACGTGGCTGAGGAGGTGAGCGATGCGGTGCAAAGGTTCGGCTGTGACACCGTGGTGATGGGGACCCGAGGTATGGGAAGTTTTACCGGCATGCTGATGGGCTCGGTCGCCAATCGGGTGGTTCATGAGGTCTCGGTGCCGGTCCTTCTGGTGAAGTGACCGACACCTGCCTTTGCCAACGTCAGTCCTGCTTGCCCTTGAGCAGGTCGCCGAGGTTGGCGAAGGCCTTGAATGTCTCCTTCGGCCCCAGATCGCTACCCGGCCGGGCTTCGGCCTGATACTGGTTGTCGGTATAGCGTGAATGCTCATTGTCGTGGCAGTACAGGCAGAGCAATTCCCAGTTCGAACCGTCTTCCGGGTTGTTGTCGTGGTTGTGGTCCTTGTGGTGGACCGTCAACTCGCTCAGGCGCTTGCCCGAGAACTCCCGAGCGCAACGTCCACAGACCCACGGATACATCTTCAGCGCTTTTTCACGATAGCCCTGTTCGCGCTGAGCGTAAGGGGTGTTGGGTTTGTTCGTACTCATCGCTGTGCCTCTAGCTCAACGGTTGTAGTGTGCTTCAGCCGGCCAGTCCTACGTAGACGTTTTGCACGTCGTCGTGGGCATCGATGGCGCTGAGAAAGGCTTCGACCTCTTCGAGTTCGGCCTCGGACAGCGTGGAGACTGGGTTCTTCGGACGATATCCGAGCTGTGCCGACTGGACAGTGAAACCCTGCTCCGGCAGGGCGCGGCAGACTACGTCCATGTCGGTAGCATCGCTGATGAACAGCGTGGCGCCTTCGTCTGCGGCTTCAAAGTCCTGCGCGCCGGCCTCGATGGCGGCCAGTTCTGGGTCCGCATCGGCAGTCGTCGGCGCCGCTTCGATCATGCCGCAGTGGTCGAAGTCCCAGGCGACCGAGCCGGAGGCGCCGAGCTGACCCTTGCGAAACAGCACACGGATCTCGGCCACAGTGCGGTTGACGTTATCGGTCAGGCACTCGACGATCACCGGAACCTGGTGCGGCGCGAAGCCTTCATAGGTGGTGCGCTCGTAGTTGACGCTCTCGCCGAGCAGCCCTGCACCTTTCTTGATGGCGCGTTCCAGGGTTTCACGTGGCATCGAGGCTTTCTTGGCCTGTTCCACCACCAGGCGCAAGCGAGGATTCATGTCCGGGTCGGCGCCGCTACGGGCTGCGATCATGATTTCTTTCGACAGCTTGCCGAAGGTTCGCCCCTTCGCGTTGGCTGCCGCTTCCTTATGTTTCGCTTTCCACTGTGCGCCCATGGTTACTCTCGTGATTGTTGCCAAGTTGATGGGATCGATCGATAGAGGCGATTCTAGCCGTTGGCGCTGTGGCAGGCACGGATCACGCGCATTTGTCTGCTTACGGCGGGACGTGCGGCGCCAGCGGTGACTGTAACGCCTAATTGCCTGATCGCTGTATGAGGACAGAACCCTGGCGGGCGGCTTAACTGCATTTTTGTTTGGGGAACCGCCCATGGCGCCGAAGGACTTGCTGCTGGCCCTGGTTGTGATCGTCGTATGGGGCATGAATTTCGTCGTGATCAAGATCGGTCTGGATGACATTCCGCCGATGCTGTTGGGGGCGCTGCGTTTTTCGCTTGCTGCGTTTCCGGCGATCCTCTTCATTAAACGGCCACAGATGCCGTTGCGCTGGTTGCTGGCCTACGGTGGAACCATATCCCTCGGTCAGTTCGCTTTTCTCTTCTCCGCGATGAAAGTCGGCATGCCGGCTGGTCTGGCCTCGTTGGTGCTGCAATCGCAGGCATTTTTTACGCTGTTCTTCGCCGTCCTGTTTCTGGGCGAACGGTTTCGTGCAAGCAATCTGGTGGGGCTGGTGATCGCCGCTGGCGGTTTGCTGCTGATCGGTATGCAAGGCGATCGCAGCATGACGCTGGCAGGCTTCCTGCTGACTATCTGTGCGGCATCGATGTGGGCACTCGGCAATATCGTTACCCGCAAGGTGGGCAAGGTGAATCTGGTCGGGCTGGTAGTGTGGGGCAGCCTGATTCCACCGATTCCGTTCTTCGCGCTGTCGTGGGTGCTGGAGGGGCCGGAAGCGATCGGGGGGGCATTGCGTGGCTTCGGGATGGATTCAGCGCTGGTGCTGATCTACCTGGCGTTTGGCGCGACCATTCTTGGCTATGGGCTCTGGAGTCGTCTGTTGTCGCGCTATCCGGCCAATACCGTTGCGCCGTTCTCGCTGCTGGTACCCGTCGTTGGGCTGACCTCCGCCGCGGTACTGCTGGACGAGCACCTGGGCCTGCACCAGGCGGTTGGCGCGCTGTTGGTAATGCTGGGTCTGGTGATCAACGTAGGCGGGGAGTGGGTGGTTGGCCGACTGCGCACGGCTTTCGGCAGTTCAGCGGTCTGACAGCAAAACGCCCCGCTACGGTGTCCGAGCGGGGCGCTCTACCAGCGTTGGGATCTAGCGAGCAGCGTGACTGCCTAATAACGGTGCGGGTCCGCTGGCTTTATCCCGTTTGGCCGCGCGCTTTTCCTGCGCGGTCTTGAGGGGTTTCTTTTTCGCATTCTTCTTTGTATCCATACCTTTGCTCATGATGTCGCCTCGCTGATGAGTGGCTTAGTGATGCATCCTTGCGTGGGTCTGCTCTGTGGCCAATGCCCCTTGGCGTGAGCGTGAAGATCGAAAATGGTCTGACAGAGCCTACGCCTGCCATGCAGGAATGGGTAGCGACATCTAGCGGCGTGGTTAACCGACCCTTCTGAGCGAAAATCAGATCTTGAACCGCCCGACCAGTGTCTGCAGTTCGCCGCCCAACTGGGCCAGGCGAGCGGTGGACGAGGCTGTCTCCCGAGCCGCCTCGGCGGATTGCTCGGCGACGTCGCGCACGCTAAGCACGCTGCGATTGATTTCCTCGGCCACCGAACTCTGCTGTTCGGCGGCGGTGGCGATCTGCTGGTTCATCGCCTGAATGACCGAGACAGTTTCGGTAATGGCTTGCAGTTCCGTGCCCGCTTCCCGCGCGAGAGTGACGGTATCGCGAGCCAGGGTGCTGCTGCTGTCCATCATTCCGGACGCCGTGCGGGCGCCTTTCTGAAGGTTGGCGATCAGGGCTTCGATCTGCGCGGTGGATTGCTGCGTGCGTTGGGCAAGCCCCCGTACCTCATCGGCCACCACTGCGAAACCACGACCCGCTTCACCCGCCCGCGCGGCCTCGATGGCAGCGTTCAGGGCAAGCAGGTTGGTCTGCTCGGCGATGCCGTTTATGACGGTGAGCACCGTGCTGATGCCGTCGGTTTCCTGGTTCAACTGGGTCATGGCCTCGGCCGACAACGTGACCTCGTTCGAGAGCCGATCGATTTGCGATAGGGCGCGCTGGACCACGGTATTGCCTTTCACAGCCTGCTGATCGGCGCGTTGGGCTGCGCTCGAAGCCTCTTCGGCATTGCGTGCTACCTCCTGCACCGTTGCGGTCATTTGATGCATGGCCGTCGCGACCTGATCGGTTTCCTGACGCTGGCTACTGACGCCCGCACTGGTCTGCTCAGTCACCGCCGATAACTCCTCCGAGGCTGCGGCCAGCTGTGCAGTGATGCCACCGATATGCCCGATCAGCGATTGCAGGTTGCCGCGCGTCTTGCCTAGCGCCTGGAGCAGTTGGCCGAACTCGTCATGGCGCGGCTCTGGAGCCTGGCCGGTCATGTCCCCAGCGCCGATGCGCTCGGCAATTTGCACTGCCTGATTGAGGGGCTGTGTGATCTGACGGACGATCAGCCAGCCAATCAGGATGCCAAGAGCGATCGCCGCCAAGGTGATGCCGATGACCTGAACCTTCTTGGTTTGAGCATCGTTTGCGCGCTTCTGGGTCTGGCTGGAGATGATGCTCTGGGCATGCTCATAGAGTCTGGCAAAAATGGCCTCCATGTCCTGATGCGCCTGTTGTTGGCTGGCTACGATGGGTGGCAGCTTCTTCACCAGATCAACGTACTCGGTCGCGCTGGCCTTGAGGGTTTTAAGGCTTTCGGCTTGAGGACCAATCAGCTCTTCTTCCAGTGGCGTAATGGCCGCGTTCAGCGCCTCGAATTGTTGGCTCAAGGTCTGTAAGGCGGCTTCGGATTCTTCCATCAGATACCCGCGCACCGTAAAGCGCAGCAGGCGATTCTGCTTGGACAGTTCGGTCGTCAGCAGCGCGATGTTGGCAATGTCACCGGTCGGGTGCAGAACCGGGTTGCCCTGAACGCCATTCCAACGTTGCTCAAGGTTGGCTATCAACTTGTCGGTGGTATTGCCGGCACCGACCCAGTTAGCGCGCGTCTGCTTTTTCAATGCATGCAGTGCCACGAGCTTTTCAAATGCTGTCTGGTAGTCGCGCGCCTGATTGACGATGGCTTGCAGTAACTCACGGTCCTGTGGCTGCGAGAAGCTGGCTTTTTTCTGTTCGACGAGCTGGGCGATCTTCTCCACAGCATCGGTTACCTGAGCGACATATTTCTCATCGCCGCGCTCTTCGAAACGCACCTGCGCATAGCGAATTTGGTTGGCTTCGTTGAGCAGGCTTTCTGCAGTCTGCGCTTTATCGCTCCGGGAGATCAGAGCATCCATGCTGAGCACGCCAATAGCGGCCACGCAGATGGTGAGCAGCAGCATCGCAGCGAAGCCCAGCGCCAGCTTGTGGCTGACTTTGAGATTTTTCATTGTTGTTCCTCAGGTAGCGCGGATGTCGGTGAGTCGTACAACGACATCGGCGAGATCTGCTGATTCTTGAGGGTGTTGTCTGATGACTTTATGAATGGCTTACGCGCAGGGCAGGCGTCTGGCAACTTCTTTCGGTGGTCGCTTCGATGGCGACCTACTGTCTCGGTCAGCGGTGCGGCTGAGAGCACGACGCCGCTTGCTGATATCAGAACAACGTACCCTGGTCCTGTTTTCGACGTCGACTGTCCAGGCGTTGACGAAAACCTGTGCGGTATTCGCTCGCCAGCGGCAGCAGACTCGTCAGCCAGTCGAGTTCGGTATTGCTGAGGTCTTCATTCATGTAGCCGCGCCAGATGCGTAACACGCTTGCGGCGGGACACGGCCGTTCGATCAGCCGCAGCATTGCACCAAGATGAACGGTACCGGGTTCAAGGGTTCGGTACAGCCAGCCGGTTCTGCCACTTTTGGCCAGTTGCCGGGCGAGGCCGCTAGCGTCGTGTCGCCGGTCGAGGTTGCTGCAGGGCGAACGGGGCTGGCTGACTTCGATCAGGGCATCACCCCACCGAAAGCGATCGCCGATGCATACCTGCCGTTCATCCAGGCCCAGCGTCGACATATTTTCGCCAAACGCTCCGGGGCGAATGTCCCGCAAACGCGGAAAATGCCTGTGCCAGTGAGCGTAATGATCGGCCGGATAGTGGCAAAGACTGCGATCCGGCCCGCCATGGAAACGGTTATCGGCGACTCGGTCGCCCTGCAGCCCATTGAAATCGAGCCAGACGTCGCTCATCGCCAGTTGTTTGTCGATGGCTGATGGCTTCTCCGTACCCGGCAGCCGCAGCAGTTGGTTGCGCAGGAACGGACCTTCAGCCGGCCATTGCATGAGCACCCTCTGATCTGGATGAGTGAAAAGGGGCTGGCTTCAAGTTTCGTTGAGACGGACCAGCTCGCGACGCACCATGGCAGCGAATTCTGGCGGTTTCAGCTGATACAGCTCGGTTGCGACCCAGCCTAGCCAGCGGGCGCCGAGCGCCTGTCGTTGTTCGAGTAGTCGTCGCGCTTCGGCGGTCGCACGCTCGGCATGTTGCTGATGAAACTCCGACCGGCTCATGGCTGCTCCTCAAACTGAGCGGGCGATTCTAAACGACCACGGCAGTTGGCGCCTGATCGCTTGGTAAAGCTGCTGTGCCGCGCTAGGCTCGCGATTCTGTCGTTTATCGAGTTCGAATCATGCCGCGGTCTGTGAACTTCAAGGACAAGCTCTCCCGTCAACGGCCTTATGGGCGCCTGGAGTCGGGGCTCAAGGCGTCCGAAGGTGATCTGTCGCTGATTATCGATCAGCTCGAAAGTGATCGCGGCCGCATTATTAATTCCGCTGCCGTGCGCCGATTGCAGCAGAAGACTCAGGTGTTCCCGCTGGAGCGCAATGCGGCGGTGCGCAGCCGCTTGACGCATTCGCTGGAGGTCCAGCAGACCGGGCGCTTCATTGTGCGCACTCTGTACAAACAGCTTGGTTCGCGGGCGGCTCAATATGGCCTGGATGGTCTGGAAGGTGCGCTGGAAAGTCTCGTCGAAATGACCTGCCTGATGCACGACATCGGTAACCCGCCGTTTGGCCACTTTGGCGAGTTCGCCATTGGCGAGTGGTTCAAGCGGCACCTGAACTCCTTGTTCGACACCGCGGTTCCTGACGGGCAGGGCGATAACGAATTGCGCAAGCGCATGCTGGTTGACCTCGAACGGTTCGAAGGCAATGCCCAGGCAATTCGCTTGGTGGTCAGCCTGCTGCGGCTCAACCTGACCTACACACAGACGGCGGGCCTGCTGAAGTACGTGCGCGCCGCTTACGCGCCTAAGCCGGCCAAGGGAGCACCCGGTGCCTATCTGTTGAAGAAGCCTGGCTTCTACCTATCGGAGGAGCCTTTCGTCGCAGATTTGCAGAGTGCGCTGGGTCTGCAGCCAGGCACGCGTCATCCGGTTGCGTACATCATGGAGGCAGCCGATGACATCGCTTATTGTCTCGCCGATATCGAGGACTCGGTCGAGAAGGGCATCTTCAGCATCGAGCAGCTATCACAGCTGCTGATCGACAAATTCGCCGAACACGGCTCGCCCGACGAGCTGATTGCGAGTACCGGCCGCAGCTTTCGCAGCATGGTCGAGTACGCTCAGGCGCGCGCTGCCAAAGAGCCGATCAACAAGGTGGGCGAATTCTTCATCTGGCTGCGGGTGAACATGGTGCATCCGCTGGTGCAGCACGCGGCCCAGCAATTTATCGAGCATATCGAAGCGGTGTACGACGGCACGCTGGACCGTGCCCTGCTGGAGGACGCAAGCCTGCCCAACGCCATCGTGCAGACGTTCAAGGACGTCGCGATGGACCGCGTGTTCTGCCATCGCGAAGTCGAGACCCTGCAGCTGCAGGGCTACCGGATTCTGCAGGGATTGCTGGACGCCTATGCGCCACTGCTGTCCGTTGCACCGACGACCTTCCAGGCATTGACCGAAGGCAGCTGCCGCAGCGAACCGCACCTGCAGATGCTCGCGCGGCGGCTGCCCAGTCAATTGATAAAGGCCTACCACGAGTCGCTCAAAACGCTCCCTGAGAGGCGTGAAGACCAACCGTTGTGGGAGTTCTACTACCGCTGCCGCATGTTGCAAGACTTCGTCAGCGGCATGACTGATCAATTGGCACAGGACGAATACCGCGTTCTCTCTGCTCTGTGACGCGCAGGCCTGCCGTTCTGGCAGGCATTCTCGGGTGCCTTGTCTCGCGCATTTACCGCGGCCCGGGCCAATGGAAAATCAACGATGTGCTCGGCGTTTGGTTTTCGCACGGCCCCCTGCGGCGTGTGAAGCGGGTTGGCTTGCGGAGTTGTTGGGCAGCATGCGCGGGGCGGCCGGTTGTAGCAGGGCTCGTTCCCGCTGCGGAGCCTAGCTGCTGCTTCAGTCGACTGTAAGAGGCTCGCGGGTGTAAGCGCGCATGAACAGATCGACGCAATCCTCGGCATGTCGCTTCATGTCTGCTGCGTCCGGTTGCTCGGCGTAGCCGATCAGCAGACGGAAATGGGCAACGCCTTTGATCAATGAACAGAAATGTTCTGCAGCGCGCATCGGTTCGGGCACGTTCAGCAACTGGCGCTGGTGGGCCTGGTCGAGCATCTGCTCCAAGTCGACCAATAGCTTCTGTGGGCCAGCGTCGAAGAACATCTGCGACAGGGCCGGGTTCTGCGTTGCCATCGCCACCATCACCCGGTGCAGACCGATGGATTCGGGGCTGATGACCAGCTCGTGAAAAGCATGGGCAATGTCTAGCAGGACCGAACGGAACTCACACCCATCCTCCAGCACGAACAGCCGGCGCGGCAGGCGTGTTTCGCAGGTGGTCTTCACCGCCTCGCCGAACAACGCTTCCTTGTCCTTGAAGTGGCTGTACAGCGTGAGCTTCGAGACACCGGCTTCGGCCGCGATGGCGTCCATGCTGCTGCCTTCGTAACCATTGTTGAGAAACAGCACCTGAGCGGCCATCAGGATCGCCTCGCGTTTGGCGGGGTCCTTCGGACGGCCCGGGCCAGAGGGTGCGGGTGGGTTCTTTATCATGTGCGTTTTAATACTAGACTGGTGAGTTCGGTATTTTTACTATACCGCGCAGTATAAGTATTAGAACCCGCTTCGCGACAGAGAGAGATTCGACGTGTTCCGACATGCCTTGCCCTTCCTCGGTGTATTTGGTTTTGCCTTGCTTGCCGGTTGCGGCAATGGCGAGCCTGAGCCGCTCTCGACGCGCCCCGTGATGGTGGCTCAGCCACAGCCCGCCGGTGAGGCCTTTGAAAGCTATCCGGGCGAGGTGCATGCGCGTTACGAACCCGAACTGGCGTTCCGGATCGGCGGGAAGGTAACTGAGCGCATGGTCGAAGCCGGCGAGCGCGTACACAAGGATCAACCGTTGGCCAAGCTCGACCCGCAGGATGTGCAGCTGCAACTCGAGGGGATCCGTGCTCAGGTGGCGGCGGCTGAAGCCAACCTCCGGGTCGCCCGTGCCGAGCATGAGCGCTACAAGACCTTGATGGATCGGCAACTGGTCAGCCGCTCGCAATTCGACTCCTCTGAAAACGCCTATCGCTCGGCGCAGGCGCGGCTGCAGCAAGCTCGCGCAGAATTCGATGTGGCCAACAACCAGGTTGGCTACGCCGTTTTGCGCGCCACTCACGAAGGGGTGATCGCCCAGCGCCAGGTTGAGGTGGGGCAGGTGGTCGCGGCCGGCCAGACGGCTTTCGTCCTGGCTGCCGATGGTGAGCGCGAGGTGGCGATCAACTTGCCGGAACAGGCGCTGGACCGCTATTCGGTTGGTCAGAAGGTTTCAGTGGAAATCTGGTCCCATCCGGGCAAGCAGTATCCCGGCCATATTCGCGAGCTGTCGCCGGCTGCCGATCCTCAGTCGCGCACCTATTCGGCGCGTGTCGCATTCGCCGATTCTGATGTGCCTGCCGAGCTGGGGCAGAGTGCGCTGGTGTCGATCCGCAGCAACGGTGAGGTGCCCTTGGCCGTGCCGCTTTCGGCGGTCACTGCCGAGCAGGGCAAGGCCTACGTTTGGCGAGTAAAGGAGGACGCCACGCTGGAGCGCGTTGCCGTGCAAACCGGTGCCTTTGGCGAAACACAGGTGCCCATCCTCAAAGGCTTGCAAGCGGATGACTGGGTTGTCCTGGCTGGCGTGCAGATGCTCCACGAGAACCAGTCGGTGAGGGCGGTCGATCGTGACAACCGTCCGGTCGAGCTGGCAGCGCAGGAGTAATCAGGATGCGCTTCAATCTTTCCGCCTGGGCGCTGGGCAACCGGCAGATCGTTGTCTATCTGATGCTGCTGATGGCCGTGGTGGGTGCGCTTTCGTACAGCAAGCTGGGTCAGAGCGAAGACCCACCCTTTACCTTCAAGGCGATGGTGATTCAGACCCAGTGGCCCGGTGCGACCGCCGAAGAAGTCTCGCAGCAGGTCACCGAACGCATCGAAAAGACGCTAATGGAGACCGGCGAGTACGAGCGCATCGTGTCCTTCTCGCGGCCGGGCGAATCCAACGTGACCTTCATGGCACGCGATTCGATGCGCTCCGAGAAGATTCCTGATCTCTGGTACCAGATTCGGAAGAAGATCGGCGACATCCGCCACACCTTGCCCTCCGGTGTGCACGGCCCCTTTTTCAATGACGAGTTCGGCACCACGTTCGGCAACATCTATGCATTGACCGGGCAGGGCTTCGATTACGCCGTGCTCAAGGATTACGCCGACCGCATCCAGCTGCAGCTGCAGCGGGTGAAGAACGTAGGCAAGGTCGAGCTGATCGGCCTACAGGACGAAAAGATCTGGATCGAGCTATCGAACGTCAAGTTGGCTAATCTGGGCGTGCCGCTGGAAGCTGTGCAACAGGCACTTGAGGCGCAGAATACGGTGATGTCGGCAGGCTTCGTCGAGACGCCCAGCGATCGTGTGCAGTTGCGCGTCACCGGCAGCTTCGAGACGGTCAAGGAGATTCGCGACTTTCCCATCCGAGTTGCCGGCAGCACCTTCCGTATTGGCGACGTCGCGGATGTCTACCGCGGCTTTAATGATCCGCCTGCGCCACGCATGCGCTTCATGGGCGAACCGGCGATCGGCCTGGCCGTGTCGATGAAGTCCGGCGGTGACATCCTCATGCTGGGGGAGGCGCTGCAGGGCGAATTTGCCCGGCTGCAGCAGGAGCTTCCAGCTGGTATGGAGCTTCGCAAGGTCTCCGATCAACCCGCGGCGGTGAAAACCAGTGTCGGTGAGTTCGTGCGGGTACTGATCGAAGCGCTGGCAATCGTATTGCTGGTGAGTTTCTTCTCGCTCGGTGTGCGCACTGGGCTGGTGGTTGCCTTGTCGATTCCACTGGTCCTGGCGATGACCTTCGCGACCATGCACTACCTCGACATCGGGCTGCACAAGATATCGCTGGGCGCGCTGGTGCTGGCGCTCGGGCTGATGGTGGACGATGCCATCATCGCGGTGGAGATGATGGCGATCAAGATGGAGCAGGGTTTTGATCGGCTCAAGGCCGCCAGCTACGCCTGGACCAGCACGGCCTTTCCGATGCTCACAGGTACGCTCATTACCGCTGCCGGTTTTCTGCCGATCGCCACTGCGCAGTCGAGCACCGGCGAGTACACCCGTTCGATCTTTCAGGTGGTGACCATTGCGCTGGTGGCGTCATGGATCGCGGCGGTCGTGTTCGTTCCTCTCTTGGGCGAGAAGTTGCTGCCGGATCTGGCCAAGCGTCATGCGCTAAAGCACGGCGGCAGCGACCACGGCCACGACCCTTATTCGACGCCGTTCTACCAGCGCGTGCGCCGTGTGATTCGTTGGTGTGTGCACCGGCGCAAGACGGTGATTGTGTTGACGCTGATGCTCTTCGTCGGTGCGATCGGACTGTTCCGTATCGTCCCGCAGCAGTTCTTTCCGGCGTCAGGCCGTCTTGAGCTGATGGTCGACCTGAAGCTGGCCGAAGGCGTGTCGCTCAGGGCCACTGAAACCGAGGTGCACCGCCTCGAAAAAATGCTTGAGGAGCGCGCCGGCATCAACAATTACGTTGCCTATGTCGGCAACGGTTCGCCGCGTTTCTATCTACCGCTGGATCAACAGCTGCCCGCCACCAGCTTCGCCCAGATCGTGGTGCTGGCCAACAGCATCGAGGAGCGCGAAGCCCTGCGCAGCTGGTTGATTGAACGGCTTAGAGAGGACTTCCCAACGTTGCGAGGGCGCGTCAGCCGGCTGGAAAATGGCCCGCCGGTGGGCTATCCGGTGCAGTTCCGCGTGACCGGCGAGCATATCGATGTGGTACGCAATCTGGCGCGTCAGGTGGCGGCCAAGGTGCGTGAGAACCCTTACGTCGCCAACGTACATCTCGACTGGCAGGAGCCGAGCAAGGTGGTCTGGCTGAACGTCGATCAGGATCGCGCACGAGCGCTTGGGGTGAGCACGGTCGAATTGTCCAATTTCCTCAAGCGCACCTTCACTGGCGCCACCGCCGGTAAATTCCGTGAGGACAACGAGCTGATCGAGATCCTGCTGCGCGGCACCGCCCGCGAGCGCGAGATGTTGTCGATGCTGCCAAGCCTGGCAATTCCCACCGCCAGCGGCCGCAGCGTGCCGTTGTCGCAGGTCGCCACCCTGGAGTACGGCTTTGAGGAGGGCGTGATCTGGCATCGTAATCGTCTACCAACCGTGACGGTGCGTGCCGACATCTATGGCGAGCAGCAGCCGGCTTCGCTGGTGCAGCAGATCGAGCCGACGCTGAGCGAAATTCGTGATGCGCTGCCCAGCGGTTATCTGCTGGAAGTCGGTGGCACCGTGGAGGATTCCAGTCGGGGTCAGGCCTCGGTAAATGCCGGCATGCCACTGTTCGTCATCGTCGTGGTCAGCCTGCTGATGTTGCAACTCAAGAGCTTCTCACGTTCGGCCATGGTGTTCCTGACCGCGCCGCTGGGGCTGATTGGCGTTGCGCTGTTCCTGCTGTTGTTCGGCAAGCCGTTCGGCTTTGTCGCGATGCTCGGTACCATCGCGCTATCAGGAATGATCATGCGCAACTCGGTGATTCTGGTGGACCAGATCGAGCAGGACATCGGCGCCGGGCAGGATCGTTTCAACGCCATCATCGACGCCACGGTTCGTCGCTTCCGGCCCATCGTGCTGACTGCCTTGGCTTCGGTGCTGGCGATGATTCCATTGTCGCGGAGTGTGTTCTTCGGACCGATGGCGGTGGCGATCATGGGCGGCCTGATCGTCGCGACAGCATTGACGCTGTTGTTCCTGCCGGCGCTTTATGCGGCCTGGTTCAGGGTCAAGGAAGAACGCGCGGTGTAAGGGCGCATCGCCGGCATCGCTCAGATGCCGGCGGCTTGCAGCAATTTGTCAGCCGCCGCCTTGGCCAGCAGCGCCTGGTCGGCAGGCCCCTCGATGTGCGCCATGCTCAGCGCACCCTCGACCAAAAATTGCAATTGACGTGCAAGCTGCGCTGGCTGCGGTGCATCGAGCGCTTCGAGCAATTCGCGCAGGTGGGTCTGAAACTGTGCCTTGTACGCCGCCGAGCGCTGGTGAATAGGGTGATCGCGGTCGTGATATTCGGCGGCGGCATTGATGAACAGGCAGCCACAGAACGCGCTGGGGCTGTTAATCATCGTGTTCAATCCTTCGAAAACGCCGAGCAGCGCTTTGCGTGGCGGCAGCTTGTCGCATGCTTCGCGTAGGCGCTCGAGCATTGGCTGCTGTCGCGCGTCCAGTACCGCCAGAATCAGCTCTTCCTTGGATCTGAAGTGCTTGTACAGCGTCATCTTGGCCACGCCAGATTCGCTGAGAATCCGATCGATGCCCGTGGCGTGATAACCCTCTGTGTAGAACAGCCGCTCGGCAGTGCTGAGCAACAGATCGCGCTTGTTCGTTGCCATGTAGGTCTCCTCAGATGGCCATTATGTGGGAGCGGCTCTGTTCCCACCAATCGCCATCCAGGCGAAAAAATGTGCTTGAAGTGTACAGACAGGTCTGTCTATTATCCAGTCGTGCTTCACCCGCCCCCCTATCATTGTGAAGGAGCGACACGATGAAACTCTACGATCTGACCCTGTCCGGTAACTGCTACAAGGCGCGCCTGTTCCTTAGCCTGATCGGTCAAGCGGCTGAGGTGGTTCCGGTAAATCTGCTGAAGGGCGAGCACAAGCAACCGCCGTTTCTAGCGATCAATCCGCGCGGGCAGATCCCGGTGCTTGAGGATGGGGATGTGCGGGTGATCGACTCGCAGGCCATTCTTGTCTATCTGGCGCGGCGTTATGCCGATGAGGCCTGGTTTGCGTCAGATGCACAGACGCAGGCGCGCATCGTTGGTTGGCTGAGTTTCGCCGCCAACGAAATGCAGCATGGCCCGGCTACTGCTCGAGTGGCGCGCTTGTTCGGCCGGCCGATCGACGAAGCCTTGACCTCAGAACGTGCGCTGGCGGTCATGCAGTTGCTCGAGCAGCAGCTCGTCGAACACACCTGGCTGGCTGAAACAGCGGTGCCAACCATCGCCGACATCGCCGTATACCCCTACGCGGCATTGGCCCCCGAAGGTGGTATCGATCTGGCGCCTTACCCGGCAGTACGGGCGTGGTGTTCACGCATTCGCGAGCTGCCGGGCTACGTCGGCATGCCGGGCCTGGAATAGGAGCGGCGATCATGAGCAGTCCCTTCCATGCCGGTGAGCAATGGGTGCAGAGCCGTGCCGGCGTGCGTGAAAAAGCCGAGCAGATCGGCAGCCGGATGATCCGCTCGTTCATGCCCGATCAACATTGCGAATTCTTCGCTCAGTTGCCTGCGCTGCTGGTCGCGGCGGTGGACAGGGAAGGGCAGCCTCATGCATCGGTGCTCTGGGGGACGACCGGGTTCGCTTGGTCGCCACATCCTGAACTGCTTTGCGTCGGTGCCAACGCGCAGGCTGACGATCCGATTGCGCCATTGTTACACCCCAGCGCCATGGTCGGTTTGCTGGGGCTGGAGTGGCCGACCCGTCGGCGCAACCGGATGAACGGGCGAATCGTCGTAAGCGATGCCCAGGGCTTCAGTGTTGCGGTGGTGCAGTCGTTCGGCAACTGCCCGAAATACATCCAGGCGCGAGATTGCCGACCAGCCGTCCGTCAGCCAGGGCCAATGCTCCAAGGCGATGGGCTGGACGATGAGCTGTGGGCACTGCTGCAAAAGGCCGACACGCTGTTTATCGCCAGTCATAGCGCGGACCCGCAGGGCGGTGGTGTCGACATATCCCATCGTGGCGGCCCGGCGGGCTTCGTCGAAATCGGTCGGGACGGCCGCCACTGGTTGCCGGATTACAGGGGCAATCGGTTGTTCAACACCTTAGGCAATCTGGTGCGTGAGCCGCGTTGCGGGCTGCTGTTCGTCGATTTCGCCAGCGGCGACCTGCTCCAGATGCAGGCGCTGGCGGACGTGGTCTGGCCCGAGCAGTACGCCGCATTGGGCATTACCGCGCCGCCTGGTGCCGAGCGCATGCTCGCGCTGACGCCGGGTCGTTGGGTTCTGCGGCGTTCACGTCTGCCCCTGGCATTCGCAGCGCCGGACAACTCGCCTTTTCTTCCCGGACTAGGAGTGTGAGCCATGCGCCGCTTGAACATGATTGGATTGTCTCTGGTGCTGTTAGCCGCTGGCGTGGATGCAGCTGAACTGCGCTTCAGCCTGGTCCGTACTGGGCAAACCCTGTCCAGTGGTGAGTTTGCCTGGCGTGATGGCGGCTGGGTCCAACCGCCACCGATCAATCACATCGCTGTGCTGATCGAGCACCAGGGCCGTCGGCTGCTGTTCGGTACGGGCCTGGGGCGGCAGATCGATGCGCAGTTGGACAGCGAAATTCCATGGCGAGAAAAGCGCTACGGCGCCGTGCAGCCGGTTCGTGACCAACTTGATCGCGACGGCCTTGTGATCGACCGGGTCGTATTGGGATGCGCTCGCTGGCAGTACGCTTCCGGGTTGGCTGATTTTGCCGAGGTGACGGTTCTGGCCAGTCCGGAGGGTATTAATTACGCACACAACGCGACGCCTCCTGCAGTCCTTCCGGCGCAGTTCGCCCACGGCGTCAAATGGCACCCGCTGCGCTTCGAACGGCGTTGGTTCTATGGGTTCCAGGAAAGTCTTGACCTGGTCGGCGACGAACGGTTGGTACTGGTAAAACTGCCGGGGCACGGTGCTCTGGGGCTGTTCCTGACCCTTGATGACGGTCGGCGGTTCTTTTTTCGGGGCGATGCCGCGGTCTCTGAAAACGAGCCGAAGCCACTGCCTATCGAGGTCGAGCAGATGCAGGACAGCCAATTGCAGGCGCAACTTGGTTTTTATCCGCACTGGATCGAGTGAATCGGACGCCTGCCGACCCCGATCGTTTGGCTTTCAACCCGCTAGTTTGAGCTGTTCCGTTCGTCTGCTTGCGCACGTTGAACGAAGCGCCTCCAGCTAAGCTTAAGCCTGTGATTTTCCTAGAAAGCCAGGCCGGAAAAAGATGGGCGCAGTATGGCGGACCGATACATCCCGAGCAGGTGGTAGCACGCGCGTGCCTTCCACCAAAAAACCGGGCAAAACACGCTCTCCCGGTAGTCGTGTGGCGCGCCGCATGAGCGTGTTGCTGGGCGTTTCGTTGCTTGCCGGCGGAGGCTATGCCGCCTGGCATGAGATGCACACATCGAAGCTGCAGGCGCTCTGGCTAAGCCGTTATGCCGAGAATCTCGACTATCAGGTCGAATCCGGTGTCAGTAGCAGCATCCAATTTCCAGAGGCCGGGCCCTTCGACCGGCGCCTTGGCTATGCGGCCTTGCCGACATTTCTCGAGCGGCTGAGTGCACGTGGGTTCGATATTCAGCAGCAGGTGCACTTTTCACCGGCCTTGCAGCGGTACGTCAGCCACGGCTTTTTTGTGCCTTATCCGGAAAAGTCCCAGGCCGGGCTGACCATCGACGATTGTCGTGGCGAGCCGCTGTACACCAACAGCTACCCGCACCAGTACTACGAAACCTTCGAAGATGTGCCGCCTGTCATTGCGATGAGCCTGTTGTTCATCGAGGATCGTGGACTGCTAAACGCGGACCGCCCTCGCGCCAACCCGGCGGTGGATTGGCCGCGGTTCACCATGGCGGCGGTGAGTCAGGTGGAAAAGAAGCTGGGCCTGCCGGTCCAGGCAGCCGGAGGTAGCACACTCGCTACCCAAGTAGAGAAATATCGCCACTCCCCGGAAGGACGCACCGGAAGCGCGGAGGAAAAGATTCGGCAGATGATTTCCGCGAGCGTGCGCACCTACCGCGAAGGCCAGCAAACCATGGCGACCCGGCAGCGCATCGTCCGCGACTACCTCAACAGCGTGCCGCTGTCTGCCGCCTACGGTCATGGCGAGGTGCACGGCATCGCCGATGGATTGCGCCTCTGGTACGGCGCTGATTTTGCCGAGGTCAACCGGGTGCTCGATGTTCGGCGTAACGCCGGCGTCAGTGATGAAACGCAGGGGCTCGCGTTGCGTCAGGTGCTCTCGCTGTTGATCGCTCAGCGGCGCCCGTCGTACTACCTCGGCGCAGGGCGCGACGACATGGCGGAGCTCACCGACAGCCATATCCGCCTGCTGGCCAATGGCGGTGTGATCGGCACGCGGCTGCGCAATGCCGCGTTGCAGCAGGAGGTTGTGTTCCGCAACTTGCGTCTCGAGCCGGGGATCCGAGAGGTGCCGTCCAGCAAGGGGATCACGGCGGCACGGATGCGCCTGAGCAGCCTGCTGGGTGTGTCGTTGTATGAGCTCGACCGCCTTGATCTGGCCGCGACCACACCGCTGCATGGTGAGCTTCAGACCCAAGTTACCGAATACTTGCATCGCCTGGCCGATCCGTCGTTCGCCGGTGAAGTGGGCTTGTTTGGCGAGCGCATGTTGTCGCCTGAGCGTACCGGCGATGTGCGTTACAGCTTCACGCTGTTTGAGCGCGGCGAGCAGGGCTTCCGTGTGCGGGTGCAGACCGACAACACCAACCAGCCGTTCGACATCAACGAGGGCAGCAAGCTGGAGTTAGGCTCGACTGCCAAGCTGCGGGTGCTGACGACTTATCTGGAGGTCATCGCCGAGCTGCACGAGCGTTACGCGAAGAGCGACGTCGCCACCTTGCGCAAGGCTGAGGCGGTGGATCCGCTGACCCGCTGGGCGCTGGCTTATCTGATTCAGCATGAGGATCGCAACCTGCCAGCAATGCTTGATGCGGCGCTGGAACGTCGCTACTCGGCCAGTCCGACCGAGCGTTTTTTTACCGGCGCCGGTATGCACCGCTTCGGCAACTTCCGCCGGGAGGACGACGGCCGCCTGCCGACCATGCGCGAAGCGCTGCAGGAATCGATCAACCTCCCGTTCGTTCGGCTGATGCGTGATCTGGTGAGCTACAGCACCTACCAGACATCCAATGGCGCCGAGCTGCTCAGGAGTGATGACAACCCTGAGCGGCGAGAGTACCTGCAGCGTTTTGCTGATCGCGAAGGCTCGGTGTTTCTGCAGCGTTTCTGGCGCAAGTATCGCGACAAGAGCGCCGACGAACGCATCGAGGCACTGTTGGACGGCATGCGCCCGACGCCATCGAGGTTGGCTGCGGTGCATCGCTACTTGATGCCCGAGGCGGATCGCGCGGCCTTCGAGCGCTTTCTCAAGGCGCGTCTGCCGACGGCAGACCTCACCGACAAGGCCGTCGACTCGCTGTACGAACGCTACGCGCCGGGCGCCTACAGCCTGCCCGATCAGGGCTACATCGCTCGCGTCCACCCGCTGGACCTGTGGCTGCTGGGTTACCTGATCAAGCATCCGGAGGCCGGCATTACCGAGGTGATTGCGGCCAGTACCGCCGAGCGCCAGGAGGTGTACGGCTGGCTGTTCCGCAGCCGGCACAAGAGCGCCCGGGACAGCCGTATCCGCATCATGCTCGAGGTTGAAGCCTTTACCGATATCCATCGCCGCTGGCAGCGGCTGGGTTATCCGTTCGACCATCTGGTGCCTTCGCTGGCGACAGCGCTGGGCAGTTCGGGCGACCGCCCGGCGGCGTTGGCCGAGTTGATGGGCATTATCGTCAACGACGGCGTGCGGCTGCCCAGTGTGCGCATCGACAGCCTGCATTTCGCCAGCGAAACCCCGTATGAAACGCGCCTCGGCATCAAACCGGATGTCGGGGTGCGAGTTCTGCCCAGCGAGGTGGCGACGGCGTTGCGCGAAGCGCTTGCCAGTGTGGTCGAAGGCGGCACTGCCCGTCGCATTCGCGGCAGCTTCATGCAGGCAGATGGTGAAGCGTTGCGCATTGGCGGCAAGACCGGGACGGGTGACAACCGGATCCAGACCGTTGGCGCCGGCGGTCGACTGATCAGCTCGCTGGCGCTGAATCGCACCGCAACCTTCGTGTTCTACCTCGGGCCGAATCACTTCGGCACGCTGACAGCCTACGTGCCGGGCCGCGGGGCGGACAGCTTCCGCTTTACCTCTGCGCTGCCGGTACAGGTGCTCAAGGGCATGGCGCCGATACTGCAGCCGTATTTGCAGCCCGGTGCGCAGACGCAATGCCAGCCGGTCGGCGAGCCCTTGAAGCCGACGCTGACAGCGAGTACTGAGAACAAGGACTGACGATGACGGGTCGAGCGGTTGGGCGCACCTGACCGCATCGGCCCGTCATCGTAGATCGCCTTTGCTGATCAGCCTGCGCTCGGCGACACTCTTCCACTTCGCGAACCTAATGAAGGGCTTGCGCAAGGGCGAGGGAGAGATGATGAAACTGCCGATCTATCAGGTCGATGCGTTTACCCAGGAACTGTTCAAAGGCAACTCGGCGGCTGTGGTTCCGTTAGAACAGTGGCTGAGCGACGCACAGATGCAGGCCATCGCCGTGGAGAACAACTTGTCGGAAACGGCCTTCCTGGTGCGTGAGCCCGACGGCGCTTTTCTCATTCGCTGGTTTTCGCCGCTGACTGAAATCGACTTCTGCGGGCACGCCACTCTGGCCAGCGCCTTCGTGTTGTTGGGACAGAAGCTGGCGACGGCTCCGCTGGTCTTCCGTGCGCCTGCAGTAGGTGATATCAGCGTCGCCGAGTTGGACGATGGCTTGCTGGAGATGAGCTTCCCCAACCGTGCTCCGGAGCCTGTCGAGAATCCGCCGGTTGAACTGTTCAACGGTCTTCGGAGCTTGCCGCAGGCGGTGCTGCGAAACCGTCAGGCCTGGTTTGCCGTGTATGAAGATGAGGATCAGGTGCGCCAGTTGGCGCCAGACCTGTCGCTACTGAAAACGTTGGCGCCATTGGATGTCGTGGCAACGGCGCCGGGTCGCCAGCAGGATTTCGTCTCGCGCTATTTCTGGCCGGCCAACGGCGGCGACGAAGACCCGGTCACCGGCTCCATCCATGCAGGCCTTGCGCCTTACTGGAGCGAACGGCTGGGCAAGACGCAGTTGCTTGCGCTGCAGGCCTCAAGCCGGAGTGGTTTGCTGCACTGCCGGGTCGAAGGCGAACGGGTTTTTGTCGCCGGGCATGCGGTCCTGTATTTGCAGGGCACGATTGAGGTGTAGTTCCCGGTGACGGAACAGGGGCGCTCGCGTCACGCAGCGCCGCTATCGAACCGGGCGCTAGAACGACTTCACGATCCGCCCGAGCAGCTCCATTGCTTTTTCGCTGCGCTCGCCCCAGGGATGGCCGTAGTTCAGGCGTGCGCAATTGCGAAAGCGCCGCGTGGCTGAAAAGATCGGGCCCGGAGCGAGGCTGATGCCCTGCGCGAGCGCCAGCTGCAACAATTGCAGCGAATCGACCCGCTCGGGAAATTCGAACCAGAGGAAGTAGCCGCCGCTGGGCCGCGTTACCCGGGTGCTGGCAGGAAAGTGGCGCGCGGCGGAGGCAAGCATTTCGCCCTGTTGACGTTCCAGCGCATGACGCAGTTTACGCAAATGGCGATCGTAGCCACCGTGTTGCAGATAATCGGCGATAGCCGCTTGAGCCGGCACCGAGGGTGAGATCGTCGTCATCAGCTTGAGGCGGCTGATCTGTTCGGCATAGCGTCCGCCCGCTACCCAGCCGATCCGGTAACCCGGCGCCAGGCTTTTGGAAAAAGAGCCGCAGTGCATTACCCATCCGTCACGGTCGTGGCTCTTGACCGGTTTCGGCGGCTCCTGGTTGAAGTACAGCTCGGCGTAAACGTCGTCTTCGATCAGCGGGACCTGATGGCGCTGCAGCAGCGCATAGAGGTTCTCTTTGTTTGCCTCGCACATGCTCGCACCGAGCGGATTCTGCAGGCTGCTCATGAACCAGCAGGCCTTGATCGGCAGGCTGCGCAGGCGGCTTTCCAGGGTACCCAGGTCGATTCCGTCTCGCGGATGCACCGGGATTTCCACAGCTTTGAGTTTGAGCCGCTCCAGCACCTGCAAGGTGGCGTAGAACGCGGGCGCTTCGATGGCGACCAAATCGCCCGGCTCGGTGACCACCTGTAAACAGAGGTTCAACGCTTCCATGGCGCCAGTGGTGATTACCAGTTCGTCCAACGGCAGCATGACGCCGCTGACCATATAGCGCAGCGCGATCTGTCGGTGCAGGTCAGGGTGGCCGGTGGTCATCTCGGCGATCACTTCGCGCCCCGGCATCTCGCGCACGGTCTGTGCCATGGAGCGGGCCAGGCGTCGCAGGGGAAACAGGTCGGGACTGGGGAAGGCGGAACCGAACGGAACGGTGTCCGGATCGCGCAGCGAGGCGAGCACTGAGAACACCAGTTCGCTAACGTCAACATCAGTGGTTTCGCTCAGGCGTGGGCTGATCTCCGGCTCGGGAAGCAGGCGTCTGGCGTGCTCGCGGACAAAATAGCCCGAGCGCGCCCGGGCCTGAATCAAACCGCGATCCTCCAGCAGGTAGTACGCCTGGAACACGGTGGAGGGACTGACGCCGTAGGTGCGACTGGCATGGCGCACGGACGGCAGCTTTTCGCCTGGCGCCAGCACGCCGGAGCGGATCAGTTCGGCAATTTCGTCAGCAAATTTCTCGTAGCGCTTCATCTGGTTCTGCTTCAGCAAGGGGCAATATCGGTCAGCCGCCTGAGCGGGCGCATGCGCGCTGCCACCATCCTACCCAACCCTTGGTGCATTGAAGGTACTCGGGGCGGTTACCTGGCGTGCCGGGTCGCTCGCGTCAGTGACCGAGAAGTGCAGCTTCTCGTGCGCGTCCCCATTGGCGTCAACGAGCGCCACGCTGACCGGCACATCGACGATCTCGCCTGCGGCCAGACTGATCTGGTGCGGGCCCTGTAGCTCGTAAGAGCCTTCGCACAGTAGGAGTCAGCCATCTGATCCGCTTTTTTTCAGCCAATCTGCACCTGTTTCGCTGCAGTGGTCGCGGGCGATAGTCTCCGGCTGTCACGCTGAGGCGTGCTGTCGGCAGCCATTCCCTGCATGATTACTCTTTCGTTCCGCCGTATTAAAAGGACCCCTGATGATTCTCAAAGGCCTGACCTGGCTGGTCGTGCTGCAATTGCTCGGTAGCGTCATCCATCTCTCGCTGCTGCCCGCACTGCCGGGCCCGATCATTGGCATGGTGTTGTTGTTTGCGCTGTTGTTGCTGCGGCGAGGCATTCCCGAATCCATCGAGAAGACTGCTGCGCTGCTGTTGCAGTACCTGCCATTGCTGCTCATCGTGCCGGCGGCGGGAATCATGACCAGCAGCGATGCGTTGCTCGATGACCTGCCTGCCATCGCTGCCGGATTGGTCCTGTCGCTGGTGGTAACCGTGCCGTTTTGCGGTTGGCTGATGCAGACGCTGATCAGGCGAATGGATCGGCAGCGTGAGGATCAGGCATGAGCGGCATCGACTGGCGCAGCGTCTTGACCATGACGCTGGATCACCCGCTGTTCTCAGTGGGGCTTACGCTGATTGCGTTTCAGCTGGCGCTGACGCTCTATCGGCGCAGCGGCTGGCTGGTGCTGCAACCGGTCATGGTCGGTATGCTGCTGGTGGTTGGCACGCTGTACCTGTGTGGCATCGACTATGTGAGCTATCGCGCCGACGCCTCGATGATCGCCGTGCTGGTCGGCCCGGCGACCGTGGCGCTGGCCGTGCCGCTGTACCGCCATATCCGCCGCATCCAGCAGCTGTTCTGGCCGATCCTCATCACGCTGGTGTCCGGTGGTGTACTCGGCGTTGCGCTGACCCTGGCGATCGCCGGCGCGCTGGGCGCGGATCTGCCGGTGCTGATGAGCCTCTCGCCCAAGGCAGCGACCATGCCGATCGCGATGTTGGTGGCTGAACAGCTGGGTGGCCTGGCGTCTCTGGCAGCGGTATTCGTCATGCTCACCGGGGTCATCGGCACCGCGCTTGGGCCGCTGTTGCTGGGCTGGGCCGGGGTCGATCATCCGGCGGCACGAGGCTTGAGCTATGGCATCAACGCGCACGCCATCGGCACGGCGAGGGCGCTGGAGGAGGGCGACGAATGCGGCGCGTTCGCGGCGCTGGGGATGAGTCTGCTGGGCATTCTGATCGCATTGTTCCTGCCGCTGGCCCTGGGCTGAGAGTCTTTGTTGTACCGGCAGATGTTGCGATTGGCCCGGCTACGCCTAGGCTTAGGGCTCTTCCCTCAGGAGCGGTCCCATGTTCGAGCAGTTCCAGCGTAACGAGTGCGAGGTCAACGGCGTTCGGATCAACTATCGCAAGGGCGGCTCCGGTCCGCCTCTGCTCTTGCTGCACGGATACCCGCAGACGCACGTAATCTGGCACAAGGTGGCCGATCAGCTGGCTCAGCGCTTTACAGTCGTGGCGGCCGACCTGCGCGGTTACGGCGATAGCAGCAAGCCCGACGGCGGCGAGGACCACGTCGCCTATAGCAAGCGCGAAATGGCGCGGGATCAGGTCGAACTGATGCGCTCGCTGGGCTTCGAGCACTTCGACATTCTTGCCCACGACCGCGGGGCGCGGGTCAGTCATCGGCTGGCCATGGATCACCCGCAGGCCGTGCGGCGGCTTATCCTCCTGGATATCGCGCCGACCCTGGCGATGTACAGCCAGACCGACGAAACCTTTGCTCGCGCCTATTGGCACTGGTTCTTCCTGATTCGTCCGGCGCCGCTGCCGGAAACGCTGCTCAAGGCTGACCCCGAACTTATCCTGCGCACCGCCGTGGCCACCCGCGCCGACCATGTGCATCCGTTCAGCGAGGTCGCGTTCGCCGAGTACCTGCGATGCATGAAACTGCCCGGCACCATTCATGCGTTTTGCGAGGACTATCGGGCCAGCGCCGGCATTGATCTCGACCATGACCGCCAAGACCGTGCCGCCAAGCGAATGATCGACGCGCCGTTGCTGGTGCTGTGGGGTGCCAAGGGCGTGATCGAGCGTTGTTTCGATCCGCTTGAGGAATGGCGCGCGGTTGCGTCAGACGTTCAGGGCAAGGCCCTGCCAGCGGGGCACTACCTGCCGGAAGAGGTGCCCGAGCTGCTATTGGAAGAAGTGCTGGCGTTTCTCGCCTGAGGTCGGCCATCGCGAGTCGGATATATCGATCATAGCGATAGGTTCGTACAGAAAAATCCAACCATGCACCCGGCGATTCAATAGAAGATCACCTCATTCCGTCACTCGGCGCGCCTGTCGCCGAGTCGGCCACCGTTTAGAGGTCTCTCAAATGATCGACATTCGTCCACGCGCCGAGCTCGGCAGCGCCCAGCATGGTTGGTTGGATACCCGTCATCACTTTTCCTTCGCCGAATACCACGACCCGGCCCGCATGCACTGGGGGCACTTGCGGGTCTGGAATGACGACAGCATCGCACCGCATTCCGGCTTCCCGAGCCATCCGCATCGCGACATGGAAATCATCACCTACGTGCGCAAAGGCGCGATCACCCATGAGGACAGCCTCGGCAACCGCGGCCGGACCGTGGCGGGCGACGTCCAGGTGATGAGCGCCGGCACCGGCATCACCCACAGCGAATACAACCTGGAAGACGAGACCACCGAGATTTTCCAGATATGGATCTACCCGGATCAGTCCGGCTCGCCGCCTGCCTGGGGCACCCGGCCTTTCCCGGCCGGTGAGCGCGCCGGCAGCTTCGTCACTTTGGCCAGCGGGATGGCAGAGGACGGCGATGCCTTGTCCATTCGAGCCGACGCCCGCCTGGTTGCGGCGACACTTTCGGCCGGTCAGGTTGCCGAATACCAGATTGGCCCGGACCGGAAGGTCTATATGGTGCCTGCCAGCGGACGTATCGAGGTCGGGGAGCGAATTGCGGCGGCGGGTGACGGGGTCGCTGTGCAAGATGAGAAGCGGCTGAGCATCAAGGCGTTGGAAGACAGTGAAATCGTGCTGATCGACGTTCGCTGAACGTATCGACTTCCACTACTCAAACCGGAACACAACCCAGGAAGAGGAAACTGAAAATGGCGAAGATTCTCGTGCTGTATCACTCAATGTATGGCCACATCGAAACCATGGCCAATGCCGTGGCTGAAGGTGCGCGTCGTGTCGAAGGCGCTGAAGTGACCATCAAGCGCGTGCCGGAAACCATGCCGCAAGAGGCTTTCAAGAATGCCGGCGGCAAGGTCGACCAGCAGGCGCCAGTTGCCAATCCGGCAGAGCTGGCCGATTACGACGCGATCATCTTTGGTACGCCGACTCGCTTCGGCAACATGTCCGGGCAAATGCGTACCTTCCTCGATCAGACCGGTGGGCTCTGGGCCAAGGGCGCGCTGCACGGCAAGGTTGCCAGCGTATTTACTTCGACCGGCACCGGCGGCGGTCAGGAGATGACCATTACTTCGACCTGGACCACTCTGGCGCACCACGGAATGATTATCGTGCCGACCGGCTACGGTATCGGCGAGTTCTTCGATATCTCCGAAATGAACGGTGGAACGCCTTACGGCGCTTCGACCATCGCTGGCGGCGATGGCTCGCGTCAGCCTTCGAACAAGGAACTGACCATTGCCCGTTACCAGGGTGAACTGGTGGCCCAGACCACGGTGAAGCTGAAAGGCTGATCGACTGCAGAGGTGCCGAGGCGGCTTGGCTCGCCCGGCACCGCGGCCACCCGCACAATCAGTCGCTTCGCAGCAACCCGTACATCAGCTCGTCCACATAGCCGGTGTCGCTGGCACGTTTGTAAGCCGCCCGCTGAGTGCCTTCGTGAACGAAGCCCAAGTGTTCATAAAACGCGATGGCGCGGTGATTATCCGCCTCAACCGTCAGCTCGATGCGGGTAATGCCTGCTCGCCACAGCCGCGCAAGGGCATCCTGCATCATTCCCATGGCGATACCTCGGCCTTGAGCTTCCGGCGCCACGGCCAAGGTTCCAAGGTAGGCGACATGGGCAGTACGACCGACGTGCCGCTGCGCCTTGTAGAAGCCCGTTACTTCGCCATCGACTTCGTATACGTAGAAACAGCCACTCTCGAACAACGGGTCGAACACTTTGCCGAACGCCATGCGCGGCATCGGATCGAAGCCGAGGAAGGGCACCACTGATTCGTGCATGTAGATGTCGTAGACGCGATCGTAATCGGCTGGGACGACCAGTCGGCGCATATCCATCCTCCTAGGGCAGCGGCGCGAACAGTGCCTCGATATCACTCGGCTCCAGTTGCCAGCCGCCTTGATCACCGGCATCCAGCACGCCTGCGGCCAGTTCGGCTTTGCGTTGCTGCAGTTGCTGGATCTTTTCTTCGACGGTAGCGCGAGCGATCAGCTTGTAGACGAATACCGGCTTGCTCTGGCCGATGCGGTGCGCGCGGTCGGTGGCCTGGTTCTCCGCGGCCGGGTTCCACCAGGGGTCGTAATGGATCACGGTGTCGGCAGCCGTCAGGTTCAGGCCGGTGCCGCCAGCCTTGAGGCTGATCAGAAACAGCGGGACTTCCCCATTCTGGAACCGCTTGACGGGAGTGCGCCGATCCTTGGTTTCGCCGGTGATCTGTACATAGTCGATGGTGCGGCTCTGCAGCTCTTCTTCAATCAGCGAGAGCATCGAGGTGAACTGTGAAAACAGCAGGATTCGTCGGCCTTCGGCGAGTAGCTCGGTCAGCATCTCCATCAGGCTGTCGAGTTTGCCAGAGGTGCCGCCCCGGACTGGCCGGGTGACGTCTCCCTTGACCAGGCGGAGATCGCAGCACACCTGACGCAGCTTGAGCAGTGCATCGAGGATGACGATCTGACTACGCGCCAGGCCTTTGCGGTCGATCTCCTCGCGGACTTTGCTGTCCATCGCCAGTCGCACGGTTTCGTACAGGTCGCGCTGAGCCGGGCTGAGCTCGACCCAGTGCAAGATCTCGTTTTTGGGCGGTAACTCCTGCGCGACCTGTTCTTTGCGTCGCCTGAGCAGGAAAGGTTTTATCCGCTTGGTGAGGTGCTCGAGCCGGTCGGCGTCGCCGTGTTTCTCGATAGGCGTGCGGTAATCCCGGGTGAATTGCTTGGTATCGCCGAGCCAACCGGGCATGAGGAAATGAAACAGCGACCAGAGCTCGCCCAGATGATTTTCCAACGGCGTGCCGGTGAGGCAGAGGCGCTGGCGGGCGTCCAGACGTCCGGCAGCTTGCGCCGCCTTGCTGCTGGCGTTCTTGATGTTCTGGGCCTCGTCGAGCAGCAGCACATGCAGCGGGACATCAGCGAGCAGGTCGATGTCTCTGGGCAGCAGCGCGTAGGTGGTGAGCAGCAGATCGTAGTCGGTCAGGTGCTGGTAGAGCTGTCGACGCGTCGTCCCGTGCAGGGTCGCCACTTTCAGCGATGGCGCGAAGCGGGCCGCTTCATCCTGCCAATTGGGGATGAGGGTAGTGGGCATCACCACAAGAGAGGGTCGGTCCAGCTTGCCCGCTTGCTTCTCCAGTAACAGGTGAGCGAGGGTCTGCAAGGTTTTACCCAGGCCCATATCGTCGCCCAGAATGCCGCCGACCTCGAGGGCCCGTAGCGTTTGCATCCAGCGCAGGCCGTCCAGCTGATAGGGGCGCAGTGTTGCATTCAGGTCCCGCGGTGGGCTGATGTCTTGTTTGCGGTAATCGCGCAGTCGGTGGGCGAAATCCCGTAAATGCTCGCCGCCATGCCATTGCAGTGGGAGCGAATCGAGCCCAGCCAGCCGGGCCGCATCGGTTCGCTCAAGTCGCAGGTGTTCGCCGTTTGGCTGTTCCAGCAGATAAAGCTCGGAAAGCGTCGCAAGGATGGGCTTCAAGCGACCAAATGGCAGCAATACCTGTAACGGCTGCTCATCATCGTCACGGCGCCGGTCAAGTTGTACGCGCAGGGTCTCGTCGTCGCTGCGTTGCGCCAGCGCCTGAGCGGAAAGCAGAGCGGGGTTGCGTTTGATCAGGCTGAGCAGGACCGGCAACAGGCTGATCCGCTCGCCCTCGACGATGATGCCGAGTTCCAGGTCGAACCAGCTGTGCTCGGGCGGCTCTTCGACGTCGACGTACCAGGCATCAATCGCCGTCAGATCGTAGGCGAAGCCGGGCTGCATGACGATCTGCCAGCCTTGCTCGCGCAGCGGGGCCAGTTGGGTTTGGGTGAAATTGAGCCAGGCTGCCTCGCTCGGCAGCTCGAACATCTCGGCCGAATCCTTCGGCAACGCCTGACTCTGGCGCAGCGCTGGGCGAAAACCCAGTTGTTGCAACTGCTGACGCAGCGCCTGTTCCGCGTCCGGCCGGCGGGCGATGCTCAACACGCGAGCGCCTTCGGTCTGACGTACGCGTTGGCCGGGCTTGGCTTTGCCGTGGACCTGGGTGTGGCCGTAGAGGAAAGTCAGCCCGGCACGATGCTGGTGCTCGCTCACCATGCGTCCGCTGCTGAGCTGGTAGTTGACAGACTGATGGCTGCCGAGGCTCAGGTGGGGCAGTGGAAGCAGGTCATCGACCTGATGTTCTTCAGGCTTGGCGGGGGCCGGCAGCTGCGGGGCGATTTCATGCAGCGTCAAGCTGAACAGGGCGGCCTGGGCGGATGGAACCGAGGGTGCGTCGAGGAGGTGCCGAGCCAGTGGCATAGGCAGACCGTGATCGACCATGCCCATTTCGTTCCGGGCCCTGTCGATGTAATACAGCGGGTCCACAGCCGTAAGCAGTTCGCCACGGGGCTCGGCCATGTCCAGTCCAGGCTGGAAACCCCCGTCGGTTAGCTCGTTCCAGTTGAAGCGTGCCTGCCGGGGCCGGCCGGGCTGCAGTGCGGGCTGATCCCAGCTGAGAAAGGCGCGACCGCTCTCGAGAATCAAACGCAGGATTTCGCCGCCGTTCTCGCCGTTGGGCTTGAAACCATTGCCTGATGTGCGGCCCAGCGTTACCAGTGCGGCAATGCGCAAATCCAGCGGCTGCATGAAGGTCGGCTTGCGAAAGCTGGCTTCACGCAATCCATAGTAGGGCTGCCGCTCGCCCCAGGTGCCGTCTTTGTGTTGACGCACCTTGTAGACCTCCACGGAGAAGTCAGGGCATAGCAGATAGTGCAGACACCAGCCTTGGCCGGTTTGCAGGTTGTCACCTAGCGCCTGCGGGAGCTGCGATAGCCATTGTTCCAGCCGGTCAGGGAAGCGCTCACCGGACTGCTCGCTCTGCTTGGCGGGCAAGCGCTCGGCTTGCGCTTCGAGGGACGCTATCAGGGCTACGCAATGCTTGCAGTTGAGGCCAACCGGGCAGCTGCAGATGCAGCTGAGCCGGCCGTCGCGGGATAACTCCAGTGACTGACGATAGACGCTGCCAGCTGAACCGCGGCAGGTCGCCTCGACATACCGTAAATCCTCACGGACGATCCTGATGCGGTTCTCCGCTGCGTACTGCTGGCCCCTGGCGATTGCGTTTTCGGAAAACGGTAATCGCCAGGCAGCGGGCAGGTTGGGGAGAAAGTCACCCTGCATCGGTGGATCGGGTGGTGAGTACAGGCGTCTTCGGCATCGTTACGGCTTTTCCGCGGACAAACGTTCGAGCAATGCCTCAAGCGTGTTGAAGCGCTCTTCGGCACGCTCCATCGGCACCTGAAACTTGAACATCGTGGCGCCTTCGAACTTGTAGCGGTTGGGCTGGCTCTGGATCAGTTTGATCAGCACCATCGGGTCGACGCTTGTATCCGCAGCGAACTCGATACGTCCTCCTTGAGGCCCGGCGTCGATCTTGGTGATGCCGAGGCTGGCGGCCTGCAGCTTAAGCAGGGTCAGTCTGACCAAATGCTTGGCAGGTTCAGGCAGCAGACCGAAGCGGTCGATCATCTCCACCTGTAGTTCGCGCAAACCATTCTCGTCGGCGGCGTTGGCGATACGCTTGTAGAGAATCAGGCGAGCGTGCACATCCGGTAGATAGTCTTCTGGGATCAGCGCCGGTACGCGCAGATTGATTTCTGGTCCGCCACCCAGCGGCTGATCGAGGTTCGGTTGCTCACCCTTCTGTATGGATTTGACTGCGCGTTCGAGCATTTCCATATAAAGCGTGAATCCGACCGCCTGAATCTGCCCGCTCTGGCCGTCGCCAAGCAGCTCGCCGGCGCCGCGAATTTCCAGGTCGTGGGTGGCCAGGACGAAGCCCGCTCCCAGGTCCTGTGCGTTGGCGATGGCTTCGAGACGCTTCTCGGCGTCGGGGGTCATGGCCTTGCGCGGCGGGGTCAGCAGATAGGCGTAGGCCTGGTGGTGGCTGCGTCCGACTCGACCGCGCAGCTGGTGCAGCTGAGCGAGGCCGAACTTGTCGGCACGTTCGATGATGATGGTGTTGGCGCTGGGCACGTCGATACCGGTCTCGATGATGGTCGAGGCGATCAGGACGTTGAAACGCTTGTGATAGAAGTCGCCCATCACCTGTTCGAGTTCGCGTTCGCGCATCTGGCCGTGGCCGACGCCGATGCGCGCTTCGGGCACCAGCTCGGCAAGATCAGCCGCACACTTTTCGATGGTCTTGACGTCGTTGTGCAGGTAATAGACCTGACCGCCGCGCAATAGCTCACGCAGCAACGCCTCCTTGATGACCGAGTTTTGTTGCTCCATGACGAAGGTGCGCACCGACAGCCGTCGTGCTGGCGGTGTGGCGATGATGGACAGGTCGCGCATACCGGCGACCGCCATGTTCAGGGTGCGCGGAATCGGTGTGGCGGTGAGGGTGAGAATGTCCACCTCGCTGCGCAGCGCTTTGAGCTGTTCCTTCTGACGCACCCCGAAGCGGTGCTCTTCGTCGATGATGACCAGTCCCAGGTTGGTGAACTTGACGTCGTCCTGCAGCAGTTTGTGCGTGCCGATGAGGATGTCGACCTTGCCTTCGGCCAGTTCCTGCACCGCGCTTTGGATTTCCTTGGTGGACTTGAAACGGCTCATCACTTCGACACGTACCGGCCAATCGGCGAAACGGTCGCGGAAGCTGTTGTAGTGCTGCTGGGCAAGCAAGGTTGTCGGAACCAGTACCGCCACTTGGCGACCGCTGTGAACGGCGATGAACGCCGCGCGCATGGCCACTTCGGTCTTGCCGAAACCGACGTCGCCGCAGATCAGCCGGTCCATCGGCTTGGGTGCGAGCATGTCGTTGCGTACCGCTTCGATCGCGGCTTGCTGGTCGGGCGTTTCTTCGAACGGGAAACCGGCGCTGAAGGTTTCGTAATCGAGTTGTGGGTCTTCGAAGGCGTAGCCTTCCCGTGCGGCGCGGCGGGCGTAGATGTCGAGCAACTCGGCGGCGACATCGCGGACCTGCTCAGCGGCCTTGCGTTTGGCCTTCTGCCAGGTTTCCGAACCCAGCCGGTGCAACGGCGCCAGTGCGTCGTCGCTGCCGGTGTAGCGCGCAATCAGATGCAGGCTGGATACCGGCACGTAGAGCTTGGCTTCCTCGGCGTACTGCAGCATGAGGAATTCAGCGGCCTGGCCTTCGATTTCCAGGGTGACCAGCCCTTGATAGCGACCGACACCATGGTCGATGTGTACCACCGGTGAGCCCTCACGCAGTTCGGTGAGGTTCTTGATGACGTTCTCGCCAGCATCGCGGCCTTTCTCGCGTCGCCGGCGCTGCATGATCCGCTGCCCGAACAGCGGGCTTTCAGCAATCAATGCCAGGGCAGGTTCTTGCAGCAGTAATCCGTCATCCAGCGGGGCGATGGCAATGGCCAGACGCTCGTTGCTTTCGACGAACTGTGACCAGCCAGCGACTTCCTGGGGACGCAACTTTAGCCGCGCCAGCAGTTCCAGCAGCACTTCGCGACGCCCTGCAGATTCGGCGGTGAACAGCACGCGGCCCGGAAATTCCTCGAGGAAGCGGCGCAGCGCACCCAACGGCTCGCTGGCCTTGGCGTCAATGGCCAGTTCGGGGAATCGGCTGGCCGGGAAACGCTCGCGGCCAATGCCGGTTTCCACATCGTCCTGGCTCGCAACAACGCGCGGCCAGGACTTTAGGTGGGCGAAGCAATCTTCTACCGGCATGAACAATTCGACGGGGGGAAGCAGCGGCCGCTCGGGATCGACTCGGCGTTCCTCGTACCGGTTGCGCACGTCTTTCCAGAAGTGCTCGGCCGCTTGCTCAATCCCCGGCAACGAGAACACTTGAGTGTCCTCCGGCAGATAGTCGAATAACGTCGAGGTCTCATCGAAAAAAAGCGGCAGGTAGTACTCGATCCCGGCCGGTGTGATGCCGGTGGACAGATCCTGGTAGACCGGGCAGCGCCGGAAGTCCACATCGAAACGCTCACGGAACCGCGCACGGAAGCCGGTGACCGATTCTTTCTTCAGCGGAAACTCGCGCGCCGGCAACAGGCGAATCGACTCGACCTTATCAATCGAGCGCTGGTTTTCAGGATCGAAAGTGCGCAGTGTTTCGATCTCGTCATCGAACAGATCGATGCGGTAGGGCAGGGGGCTGCCCATCGGGAACAGGTCGATCAGCGCGCCACGAACGGCGAATTCGCCATGTTCGTAGACCGTATCGACGCAGCGGTAGCCAGCCGCTTCGAGGCGCGCCCGCATTTGCTCGACATCGAGCTTCTGGCCGACATCCAGCACCAGACTGGAACCGAGCAAAAACCGCTTCGGGGCCAGTTTGTGTAGCGCTGTGGTAATGGGAACTACCAGAACGCCGTGCGTCAGCTCTGGCAGTTGATAGAGCGCTGCGATCCGCTGGGAGATGATGTCCTGGTGCGGGGAAAACACGTCGTACGGCAGCGTTTCCCAGTCCGGGAAATGCAGAACCGGAAGCTCGGGCGCGAAGAACGCAAGCTCTTCCTGCAGTCGCTCGGCGCTTTGGCTGTCGGCGGTAAGAAGGAGAGTGAATCGATCTGCGTTGCTGGCTGCTTCGGCAATGGCCAGGCTCAGCGCGGCACCAGGAAGGTTGCCCCAGGTTTGCTTGCCGCTGGCGGCAGGCATGGGCGGAAGGCGCAATACGGACACGAGTGGGCGTGGCTCCGGTCGATAAAAATGGACCGCCCGGATTGTAACTATCCGCGCGGGACGCTGTCAGTGTTTCGGCTGCACAGATTGCCGGCGCTAGGGTGCGGCGGCATAATGTAGCCCTTTTTCTCAGCCCCTACATGTTGGAAGGAACTGCCCGTGACTCAGAAGCCCGACCAGTGTCTTGGTGAATGGATTGATCGAGAAGCCCTCGCCGAAGCGATGATTCCGCTGATTGGTCAGCTGTATCGTAACAACAACGTGGTGACTTCCATCTACGGCCGTGGGTTGATCAACCGTTCGGTCATCGCTCTGCTCAAGGCGCATCGTTTCGCTCGTCACCGTCAGGCTGACGAAGCCGAGCTGTCCGTCAACGAAACCCATCAGATCCTCACGACCATGAGCCAGATGGACCTTGGCGCCGCTTCGGTGGATCTGGGTAAAGTCGTGGCGAAGTTCAAGGCCGAGGGCAACGGCCGCAGCCTTGATCAGTTCGTGCGTGACGAACTCGCTGAAGTTGCTGGCAAGCGCAACACCACCGGCGTCCATAAGGGCACCGACGTCGTGCTCTATGGCTTCGGCCGGATTGGTCGCTTGCTCGCCCGCATTTTGATCGAGAAGACGGGCGGCGGTGATGGTCTGCGCCTGCGGGCGATCGTCGTGCGCAAGGGTGCTGAAAACGACCTGGTCAAGCGCGCCAGCCTGCTGCGACGCGACTCGGTTCATGGTCCGTTTGAAGGCACTATTCATATCGATGCAGAAAACAACACCATCACCGCCAACGGCAACCTGATTCAGGTGATCTACTCAAACGACCCGTCTTCTGTGGATTACACCCAGTACGGTATCGAGAACGCCTTGCTGGTCGACAACACCGGTAAGTGGCGTGACGCCGAAGGCCTCAGCCAGCACCTGAAGTGCCCGGGTGTTGCGCGCGTGGTGCTGACAGCGCCAGGCAAAGGTGAGCTGAAGAATATTGTCCATGGCATCAACCATGGCGAGATCACCGATGACGACAAGATCGTTTCGGCTGCTTCATGTACCACCAACGCCATCGTGCCGGTGCTCAAGGCGGTGAACGACCAGTACGGCATCGTCAACGGTCACGTCGAGACGGTGCACTCTTACACTAACGACCAGAACCTGATCGACAACTTCCATAAAGGCAGTCGTCGTGGTCGCAGTGCCGCATTGAACATGGTCATCACCGAAACCGGTGCTGCGACAGCTGCCGCGAAGGCATTGCCGGTGCTCAAGGGCAAGCTGACCGGCAACGCCATCCGCGTTCCGACGCCTAACGTTTCGATGGCCATCCTCAACCTGAACCTGGAAAAGGCCACGAACCGCGAAGAGATCAACGAGTACCTGCGCCAGATGGCCATGCATTCGGATCTGCAGAAGCAGATCGACTACGTCAATTCGCAGGAGGTTGTTTCGAGCGATTTCGTCGGTTCCCGTCACGCCGGCGTGGTGGATGCCGAGGCAACGATCTGCAGCGACAACCGTGTCGTACTGTATGTCTGGTATGACAACGAGTTTGGATACAGCTGCCAGGTGGTGCGCGTGATGGAAGACATGGCTGGGGTTAATCCGCCTGCCTTCCCGCGCTAAACACGTAGGTTTAGCCGCAAATAACGGGAGCTTCGGCTCCCGTTTTCGTTTTTTGGTTCCCCATAAGGCGCTGCGCTCGACAGCCTGTACTCGAACCGTCAATAGTCGGTTACGGATGACCGCTTGTCTTGAGTCAAAAAATTGGAAGACCTTGGGTGGTCAGTCGCGGGTCGTGGCCTCTATAATCGGGCGGATTTCTACCTGGGCCCGTGGCATAGCGTCGCGCCGGTATACGTTTCGGTGTGCGTCGTGCAATTCGACTTTCAGCTAAATCGCTGGGCCCGTAAAAAAGTCTTTTAAAATCAGTGGTTAGGCGAGCCGATGATCAATATAAAACGTGGGCTAGATTTGCCCATTGCAGGTGCGCCGGCGCAGCGTATCGAGGCCGGAAGGCCCGTGCGAAGCGTCGCCGTAGTAGGGTTTGATTACCCTGGCATGAAACCGACCATGGAAGTTCAGGTCGGTGATCGCGTGAAATTGGGGCAGGTACTGTTTTCCGACAAGAAGACACCTGGCGTCCATTTCACCGCGCCTGGGGCTGGTGTGGTCGCTGCGATTCATCGTGGCGAGAAGCGCGTCCTGCAATCGGTCGTCATCGATTTGGAAGGTGCCGAAGAGGTCACTTTCAATCAGTACGGCTCAGCCGAGCTGGAAGGCTTGGGTGACGAGAAGGTTCGTGAGAACCTGCAGCAGGCCGGTCTTTGGGCTGCGTTGCGCACTCGCCCGTATAGCAAGGTTCCGGCTGTCGATGCTGTGCCTAGCTCAATTTTCGTTACTGCCATCGACACTCATCCGTTGGCTGCCGATCCGGCAGTGATCATCGCCGAGCGAGCTGCTGATTTCGAAGCAGGTCTAAAGGTTCTCGGCAATCTGGGTAAGCTGTTTCTGTGCAAAGCCGAAGGCGCTTCGCTGCCCGGCGAGCAGATTGCAAAGGTTCAGACTGAGAGCTTCGCTGGTCCGCATCCTGCCGGTCTGGCCGGTACGCATATTCATTTCCTGGATCCGGTTAGCGCTTCCAAAAGCGTGTGGGCAATTGGTTATCAGGACGTCATCGCGATCGGTGCGCTGTTTCTGACTGGCAAGCTGTCGGTGGAGCGCGTGGTTTCGTTGGCCGGCCCGGTCGTCGAGGCACCGCGTCTGGTGCGCACCCGGCTGGGTGCCAATCTCGATGAATTGACCGCTGGCGAGCTGCAGCCTGGCGCAAACCGTGTCGTCTCTGGATCTGTCCTGGGCGGTCGTACTGCGCATGGCGCTTTCGCCTTTCTCGGTCGTTACCACCAGCAGGTCTCTTGCCTGCGTGAAGGTAAGGAACGGGAGATGTTGCACTACCTGCGCGCCGGTAGTGACAAGCACTCGATCCTCAACATCTATATCTCCAAGCTGATGGGTGGCAAGAAGTTCGCCTTTTCCACGTCCACCAACGGTAGTCCTCGAGCCATGGTTCCAGTCGGTAACTACGAAGAGGTCATGCCACTCGACGTGCTGCCGACTCAATTGCTGCGCTCCTTGATCATTGGAGACACCGAGGTTGCGCAGAAATTGGGCTGCCTCGAGCTGGATGAAGAAGACTTGGCGTTGTGCACTTACGTCTGTGCTGGCAAGTACGAGTACGGCCCGATCCTGCGAGACAATCTGACCCGTATCGAGAAGGAGGGTTAAAGAATGGGCATTCGCGAATTCCTCGACAAGATCGAGCACAACTTCGAAAAGGGCGGCAAGTACGAGAAGTGGTACGCGCTCTACGAAGCGGCGGACACATTCCTCTACCGTCCGGGCAGCGTCACCAAGACCACCGCCCACGTGCGTGATGGTATTGACCTGAAGCGGATGATGATCACCGTCTGGCTCTGCACCTTTCCTGCGATGTTCTTCGGTATGTGGAACACCGGCTACCAGGCCAACCTGATCTATGCACAAAGCCCGGATCTGCTTGCAGCTCAGGACGGCTGGCAGTTTGCAATGATCAGCGCGTTGGCGGGTTTTGACCCATCCAGTGCGTGGGATAACTTCATCCAGGGCGCGGCGTACTTCGTCCCGGTTTATGCGGTCACCTTTATCGTTGGTGGCTTCTGGGAAGTGCTCTTCGCTTCGATCCGCAAGCATGAGGTCAACGAAGGCTTCTTCGTTACCTCTGTTCTGTTCGCGCTCACGCTGCCGCCCAGCATTCCGCTGTGGCAGGTCGCGCTCGGCATCAGCTTCGGTATCGTGATCGGCAAGGAAATCTTCGGCGGCACCGGTAAGAATTTCCTCAACCCCGCGCTGACCGGCCGTGCGTTTCTGTTTTTCGCCTACCCGGCGCAAATGTCCGGCGACGCTGTTTGGACCGCGGTCGACGGCTATGCCAGTGCTACTGCGCTGAGCCTGGGTTTCGCCGGTGGTATAGAAAACGTCGTAGAGAGCGGCATTACCTGGATGGACGCGTTTGTCGGCACCATTCATGGTTCGCTTGGTGAAACCAGTACGCTGGCCATCTTTATCGGCGGCGCGGTACTGCTGGCGACCAAGATCGCATCGATACGTATCGTTGCCGGCACCATGATCGGCATGATTGCATTGAGCTCGCTGTTCAATCTGATCGGTTCGGACAGCAATCCCATGTTCGCCATGCCGTGGTACTGGCACATGGTGGTGGGTGGCTTTGCCTTCGGCTTGATCTATATGGCCACCGACCCGGTTTCGGCATCCATGACCAACACCGGCAAGTGGGTCTTCGGCATCTTCATCGGGGTGATGGTGGTGCTGATCCGTGTAGTCAACCCGGCCTTCCCGGAAGGCATGATGCTGGCGATTCTGTTTGCCAACCTTTGTGCACCGTTGATTGACCACTTTGTCATTCAGGCCAATATCAAGCGGAGGCTGGCGCGTAATGTCTAGTCAAAAAGAATCCACTGTCCGTACGTTGATAGTGGCCCTGCTGGTTTGTCTGGTGTGCTCGGTGTTCGTCGCCGGGGCGGCTGTCGCGCTGCGTCCGACACAGCTGGAGAACCGTCAGCTCGATAAGCAGCGCAGCATTCTGGCGATTGCCGGGCTTGGTGAGGCCGGTATGTCCGGCGCTGAGGTGAAGGCGCTGTATAAAGAACGCATCGTAGCCAAGCTGGTCAATCTCGAGACTGGCAAGTTCAGCGACGAGTTCGATCCAAACACCTTCGATCCACTGGTTGCTGCAAAGGACCCGCAGCTGTCCGATGCACTGCCGTCAGAACAGGACATCGCTTCGATCAAGCGCCGTGAGAAGTACAGCGTCGTGTATATCGTCGAAACCGAAGGTGAGCTCGATACTTTGGTGCTTCCAGTGCGTGGCTACGGTCTCTGGTCGACGCTCTATGGTTTCCTTGCCCTTCAGGAAGATCTGAATACCGTGGCGGGTCTCGGCTTCTACCAGCACGGTGAAACACCAGGCCTGGGTGGCGAAGTCGACAATCCAAAATGGCGCAGCCTCTGGAACGGAAAGAAGCTGTACAAAGAGGATGGTGAGCTGGCGATCCAGGTCGTCAAAGGCGGAGTCGATCCGCAGAGCCCGAAAGCCGACCATCAGGTCGATGCGCTTGCCGGCGCGACGCTGACCAGTAATGGAGTCAACAACCTGCTGCATTTCTGGCTGGGTGAGAACGGCTTCGGTCCTTTTATCGCTAACCTGCGCGCTGGGGAGGCTTGAGTATGTCGCAACCTACTATTAAGGAAGTCCTGTTCAATCCGGTCTTCAACAACAACCCCATCGGCCTGCAGATCCTCGGGATCTGCTCGGCGCTGGCGGTTACCTCCAACCTGAAAACAGCGCTGGTGATGTCCGTCGCGCTGACCTTGGTGGTGGCGTTCTCCAATCTGTTCATCTCAATGATCCGTAGCCAGATTCCAGGCTCTATCCGCATGATTGTGCAGATGGTGATCATTGCGTCGTTGGTGATCGTGGTTGACCAAGTCCTTAAGGCCTACGCCTTCTCGCTGTCCAAACAGCTGTCGGTGTTCGTCGGACTGATCATCACCAACTGCATCGTGATGGGCCGTGCCGAGGCGTTTGCCATGCAGAACCCGCCGGTGCTCTCGTTCTTCGACGGTATCGGAAACGGTCTCGGTTACAGCGCCATGCTGATCGTGCTGGGTATCGTCCGCGAACTGTTCGGCGCGGGTAAGTTGATGGGCTATACGATTCTCCCAGTGGTCAATGACGGCGGCTGGTACCAGCCCAACGGCTTGTTGCTGTTGCCTCCGTCGGCGTTTTTCCTGATCGGCATGATCATCTGGGGCATTCGCACTTGGAAGCGTGAGCAGGTCGAGAAGCCGGCCTTCAAGATGGCACCACAAGTCTCGAACAAGGAGGCTTACTAATGGAGCATTACATCAGCCTGTTCGTCCGCGCCGTGTTCATCGAAAACATGGCACTGGCGTTCTTCCTCGGCATGTGTACCTTCATCGCTATTTCGAAGAAGGTGGAAACGGCCATCGGTCTTGGCATCGCGGTCATCGTGGTGCAAGCCATTACCGTACCGGCCAACAACCTGATCTACGCCTACCTGCTTAAGGCCGGTGCGTTGTCCTGGGCTGGTCTGCCTGAGGTCGATCTGAGCTTCCTCGGTCTGCTCAGCTACATCGGCGTGATCGCGGCCATCGTGCAGATCCTCGAGATGCTGCTCGATAAGTACGTACCCAGCCTCTATAACGCCCTTGGTGTGTTCCTGCCGCTGATTACCGTGAACTGCGCCATCATGGGTGGCACGCTGTTCATGGTCGAACGTGACTACAACCTCGGCGAAAGCGTGGTGTATGGCGTGGGCTCGGGCTTGTCCTGGGCGCTGGCCATTGCGCTGCTGGCTGGTATTCGCGAGAAGCTTAAATACAGCGATGTGCCAGACGGTCTTCAAGGTCTGGGAATCACTTTCATCACCATCGGACTGATGTCGCTGGGCTTCATGTCTTTCTCTGGCGTACAGCTGTAAGGACGGGATGAACTGATGAGTTACGAAATTTTCCTCGCCATCGGCATGTTCACCGCCATCGTGCTTGCATTGGTTGTGATGATCCTCGCGGCGCGCGCCAAGCTGGTATCCAGTGGCGACGTGAGCATCGAGATCAACGGCGAACGCACCATTACGGTTCCGGCTGGCGGCAAGCTCCTGCAGACGTTGGCGGCCAATAACATCTTCCTTTCCTCTGCCTGCGGCGGTGGCGGCACCTGCGCTCAGTGCAAGTGCATCGTCGAGAGCGGTGGTGGTGAGATGCTGCCGACTGAGGAGTCTCATTTTACTCGCCGCGAAGCGGGCGAAGGCTGGCGCTTGTCCTGTCAGACGCCCGTCAAAGCGAACATGCAGATCGAAGTGCCGGAAGAAGTGTTCGGCGTAAAGAAATGGGAATGCACCGTACTGTCCAACCCCAACGTGGCGACCTTTATCAAGGAACTGACGTTGAAGTTGCCTGAGGGTGAGAACGTCGATTTCCGTGCTGGCGGTTATGTGCAGTTGGAATGCCCGCCGCATGAGGTCCGTTACAAAGACTTCGATATTCAGGAGGAGTATCGCGGCGACTGGGACAAGTTCAATCAGTGGAAGTACGTGTCAAAGGTCGAGGAGTCCGTGATTCGTGCCTACTCGATGGCGAACTACCCGGAAGAAGTTGGGCTGGTGAAATTCAATATCCGTATTGCTTCGCCGCCACCCGGTAAAGACGATTTGCCACCTGGCCAGATGTCGTCTTGGGTGTTCAGTTTGAAACCCGGCGACAAGGTGACCGTGTATGGGCCGTTCGGCGAGTTCTTCGCCAAGGACACCGATGCGGAAATGGTCTTCATCGGCGGCGGTGCGGGTATGGCGCCGATGCGCTCCCATATCTTTGATCAACTCAAGCGTTTGAAGTCCAAGCGCAAGATGAGCTTCTGGTACGGCGCTCGCTCTATGCGCGAGGCCTTCTATGTCGAAGAATATGATCAGCTGCAGGCCGAGAACGATAACTTCCAGTGGCATCTGGCTTTGTCCGATCCGCAACCGGAAGACAATTGGGAAGGTCCGACCGGGTTCATTCATAACGTGCTGTACGAGAACTACCTGAAGAGTCATCCGGCGCCTGAAGATTGCGAGTTCTACATGTGCGGACCGCCAATGATGAACGCGTCGGTGATCAAGATGCTGACCGACCTGGGCGTTGAACCGGAGAATATCCTGCTCGACGACTTCGGCGGCTAGCATGCCTAAAGCGTTACTACGGCCCGTCTTCGTTGTCGCCTTGGCGGCAGCCCTGACGGGCTGTCTGTTTCAGGAGAATGTGGATAGCTTCGGCGGGCCGACCATGGGCAGCACCTATTCGGTGAAGTACGTGGCCGGGGACGCCGCGGTTTCCAAAGAGCAGCTGCAAAACGAGACGGATGCGATTCTGGCCGAGATCGACAGCCAGATGTCTACGTACCGTGCTGACTCGGATATCGAGACTTTCAACGCGCTTCCTGCTGGCACCTGCATGGCGATGCCCGAGGGGGTTCTGGAGCTCTTCCGGGCCGGCCAGCAGCTATCGGAGGAAAGCGAGGGCGCTTTCGATCTGACGGTCGAGCCGTTGCTCAATCTCTGGGGCTTTGGCCCAAAGGGTTCCGGTGAGCGCATCCCCTCTGCAGATGAGATTGCTCAGGCGCGTAAAAATATGGGGCATCGGCATCTTCGTATCGAAGGCGCGCAGCTCTGCAAAGATGCTGCCGTACAGATTGATTTCAACAGTATCGCTGCAGGCTATGCAGTGGACCGCGTAACCGCAAATCTCGAGGCTTCCGGTGTCCGCCGTTACCTTGTGGAGATCACCGGCGAGCTCAAGGCCCTCGGTCGTAAACCCGACGGGGTACCCTGGCGTATTGCAATCGAGGCGCCGCATGACAATGAGCGAGTAGCGCAGCGAATTGTCGAGCTTGACGGCCTTGGGGTGTCCACGTCAGGTGACTATCGCAACTATTTCGAGCGAGACGGCAAGCGCTATTCGCATACGCTTGATCCACTGACTGGTGCGCCGATCAATCATCACCTGGCGGCCGTGACGGTTGTCGATCCCTCGACATTGCGGGCAGATGGGTTGTCTACTGTGTTAATGGTGCTTGGGCCTGAGCGCGGCCTGGCATATGCGGCGGAGCGAAACATTGCAGCGTTCTTCGTGATTCGTGAAGGGCAGGAATTTATTAGCAAAAGCACCGGGGCTTTTGATGAGCTGTTCGGTGCGGGAGTAGACGAATGACTTGGTTAATCGTTTTTCTGGCCATGGTGTTAGTGGTATTCGGCATGTCCATTGGCGTGATCATGGGTCGCAAACCGATTGCAGGCTCTTGCGGGGGCATCGCCAATCTTGGCATCGAGAAGGAATGCTCGATCTGCGGCGGGAGCCGTGAGAAGTGTGAAGAAGTGAATGAGCAGGCGGGTCGCGGTGAAAAAGCAGATCTCGCGTATGACGCGACCAGACGCTGACAGCTGACGTGTTCGAAAGCCCGGAGTAGTCAGAGTCCCGGGTGCTGGTCTTTGCATGCAGTGTCGACGCGACCCGAGTGACGGCGCAACGACCCAGGCGGCTGTGCGCCGATGAGCAGCGTCCGCCATCTGCTTTTACCGAATTCGTTAACAGCGGCAGGGCTGCCTGCTGCGTGGTCTGGGGTGAATATGGCTGTCTACAATTACGATGTGGTGGTGTTGGGCTCAGGCCCTGCCGGCGAAGGCGCGGCGATGAATGCCGTCAAGGCTGGCCGTAAGGTTGCCGTGGTTGACAGCAGGCCGCACGTGGGCGGCAACTCGACACACTTGGGTACCATCCCGTCAAAAGCGCTGCGCCACTCGGTGCGGCAGATCATGCAGTACAACACCAACCCACTGTTCCGCCAGATTGGCGAGCCCCGTTGGTTCTCTTTTCCAGACGTTCTGAAAAGCGCTGAGAGCGTGATCGCCAAGCAGGTTACATCTCGCACTGGCTACTACGCTCGTAACCGCATCGATATCTTCTTCGGCACTGCCAGTTTTGCCGATGAGCAGACAGTCGAAGTCGTCAGTGCGAACGGGATGGTCGAAACGCTGGTAGCGAACCAGTTCATCATTGCGACCGGCTCGCGCCCCTACCGCCCGGCTGATGTCGACTTCTCGCATCCTCGTGTCTATGACAGCGACACCATTCTGACCTTGAGCCACACACCGCGGCGTTTGATCATTTATGGGGCTGGCGTGATCGGCTCCGAGTACGCATCGATCTTCAGCGGCCTTGGTGTGCTGGTCGACCTGATCGACAATCGCGACCAGTTGCTCAGCTTCCTTGATGACGAAATTTCCGACGCGCTCAGCTATCACCTGCGCAACAACAACGTGCTCATCCGTCATAACGAGGAGTACGAGCGTGTCGAGGGCGTGGACAATGGCGTAATACTGCACCTCAAATCTGGCAAGAAGATCAAGGCGGATGCCTTCCTCTGGTGTAACGGTCGCACCGGTAATACCGACAAGCTTTCATTGGAAAACATCGGCCTCAAGGTCAATAGCCGCGGTCAGATCAAAGTTGACGAGCATTACCGCACGGAGGTCGGCAATATCTACGCCGCGGGTGATGTAATTGGCTGGCCATCCTTGGCGAGCGCTGCTTACGATCAGGGGCGGTCGGCGGCGGGCAGCATCGTGGAGAACGACAGCTGGCGTTTCGTCGACGACGTGCCGACCGGTATCTACACCATTCCGGAGATCAGTTCGATCGGCAAGAACGAGCGTGAACTGACCGAAGCCAAGGTGCCGTACGAAGTGGGCAAGGCTTTCTTCAAAGGCATGGCGCGGGCGCAGATATCAGCCGAGCCGGTCGGCATGCTGAAAATCCTGTTTCATCGCGAGACGCTGGCGGTACTTGGTGTGCACTGCTTCGGCTATCAGGCCTCGGAAATCGTCCACATTGGCCAGGCGATCATGAACCAGCCGGGCGAGGCGAATACGTTGAAGTATTTCATCAATACCACCTTCAACTACCCGACCATGGCAGAGGCTTACCGCGTTGCGGCCTTTGACGGGCTAAACCGGCTTTTTTGAGCGGCTCTGACCGGTGGCCTGAGCCGGTTGGGGAAGATACCCGAGACTGGCGCTGGCCGAATCGGGAAAGCTTTTAAGGGCAGCAATTCCAGGCCGCCGTGATGGCGGCCTCGCTTTATGCGTGGCGAAGCGTCGTGACGGCAAGGCCGGGATAATCGGTAATCAGGCTGTCCACACCGAAATCTGCAAGCCGACGCATCAGCGCCGGGTCGTTGACAGTCCAGACCGATACATGCAGACCCAGTTGGCGGGCTTTGGCGATTCGTTCGGGCGTGCATAGCGTCCATTTCAAGGCCAACAGCGAGCAGTCGTACTGCTTGGCCACCTTCAGCGGGTCGAGCCAGGCGTACTCGGCGACCAAGCCGCATGAGAGCTCAGGCGTCAGTCGTTTCAAGGCGCGCAGCACATCCCGCGATCCTGATGTAACGGTGACTCGGTCGAGCAGGTTATGACGTTCTGCCAATGCCTTGATCGCCAATACCGAGCGTGCGGCGCGAACGCGCGAGGCGCATTTTACTTCCAGTTGCCAGTGCTCGAAGTCGCATTGCTCGAACAACTCAGCTAAACGCGGTATGGGGCATGGCTGTTTCCAGCTGGGACCTCCCTGGCGCGCGTCGTATTGGATCAGCTCTTGTGCGTCATGCTCGACGACCTTGCCGCGTCGCCCTGTGGTGCGCTTGAGTGTCGGGTCATGGATCACCATCAGCTCACCGTCTTTGGATAGGTGCAAATCGAGTTCGCAGCGGCGCACGCCGTGTGCGAGGCACTGCTTGAACCCGGCCAGGGTATTTTCAGGCGCCTCACCCTTTGCGCCGCGGTGGCCATAGATAAGCGTCACGGTTGTCTCTCTGGTTGCAATGATGGGGAATGTTGGTGATGAACAACGCTGTCGATCACCCGGTTGCCTTCGAAATAGACAGAAAAATCGCGATAATCCCAGCGAGTGATAGGCGGCTGGCCGATCGCAGGATGTTCCTCATCGGCTAGACCAAAACGATCAAGTACATCGATCGTCGCATCTCCGCGGCTGGGGAGCGGGACGTTGGCCAGGCCTTGCTGGCCGACCGGGATTTTGATGTCGTCAGCGTGTGCAGATGTGTTCAGACTGGAGATCAGCAGAATGAGTAGAAGGGGGCGCATCAATCAGGTCCTTGCGAGCTTTCACGAGCCAGGCGTCGTTCCGCCGCCTGTTTCTGCAGGATATGCCGCGCAAGCAATTGTCGTTGTGCATCAGTCAACGCTTCGAAAGAGGTACCGATTGCAAATTTCCCGCTCTCGAGCGCTTGGCAGCTCGCTATGCGTGCAGTCAGCAGCATGCCCAGACCCTGCGGCATCAATGCCAGCTTAAGTAACCATGTCGAGCCCACATCAAGCGCTTGGTCGTTTACGAAATTGATGCCGCCTTCTGACAGCACGGTCGCACGTGGCGGGCCGAGGTCCCGCAGTAAATCCTGAGCGAGCGCCTGACCAATCAGCTCGATACGCTTATTCTGCACCTTCAGGTAGTTGGCCAGCGTGCGGTTACCCTCGGCTATCTGACGCAGCAGATGCTGTGCCTCGAAGTCGAGTTGGTGGAGTTCGCCGAGCAGTTCGAACCGTTGCGTCGATCCGTGACCTGAGACTGTTTCGGCGTGTTCCGGCGGCAGGATTTCCAGTGCGATCATGTCCTCGATACGATAGTATTCGCGGCGATCATCAGTGTCTTCTATGGGCATGTCGATCCCTGAGCTGCAGTGATGGCTTGAGTGTATCAGGCCGCTTGGCGTCGTCATTCAGCTTGTTATTTCCCGCCAGCGAAAGCGAACCCAACGATTTATGTTCAGACCGCTGTCCGTGTATATCGGGGCGCGCTACACACGCGCCAAACGTCGCAGCCTCTTCGTCTCCTTCATCTCTTTCACCTCCATGATCGGATTGGCGCTCGGTGTGCTCGTCATGATCGTTGTGCTGTCGGTGATGAATGGTTTTGATCATGAGATGCGCAGCCGTGTGTTAGGCATGGTGCCTCACGCCACTATCGAAAGCGCGACCCCTATCGACGACTGGCAAACTGTGGCTGAGCGGCTGGCGCAGCATCCTCAGGTCGCTGCCGTTGCGCCGTTCATACAAATGCAAGGTTTGCTGACCCATCGTGGGCAGGTGACCAAAATATTGATTAACGCTGTGGACCCGGTTATCGAGCCGGAAGTATCCATCGTGGGCCAGTTTTTTCGTGAGGGCGGACTTGCAGAACTGGCGCCTGGCGAATTCGGCATTGTTATCGGTGATAAGGCGGCCAGCACCTTGGGTGTAGCTGTCGGCGACAAGGTCACCTTCGTGGCTCCTGAGGTCACCGTCACGCCGGCTGGTGTTTTCCCGCGCATGAAGCGTTTCACAGTGCGCGGTATTTTTCATGTGGGTGCGGGGGAGATCGATGGCTATGTGGCTATGGCAAATATCTCCGATCTGGCGCGATTGCATCGCTGGCAGGCTGATCAGGTGCAGGGGCTGCGTCTGCGGTTCGTCGATCTGTTTCAGGCCCCGCGTATTGCCTGGGAGCTGGCGGGCAAATTGGGGGATGAGTTCTATTCCCGGGATTGGACCCGCACCCACGGTAACCTTTACCAGGCAATCCGTATGGAAAAGGCCATGATCGGCCTGTTGCTATTACTGATCGTCGCGGTGGCAGCCTTCAACATTATTTCCACGCTGGTCATGGTTGTGACCGATAAGCGTGGGGACATCGCGATTTTGCGAACGCTTGGCGCGACGCCGCGGCAGATCATGGCGATCTTCATGGTACAGGGCACTGTGATAGGCGTTGTCGGTACCCTGGTGGGCGCGCTGCTGGGCATCTTCGCAGCGCTCAATGTAAGCAGTTGGATCGCTGCGCTAGAGCGCTTGATCGGGCACAAATTTCTTAGTGCAGACGTATATTTCATTGACTATCTGCCGTCCCGGCTGATGACGGCCGATGTGATTCAGGTCTGCGCCGCAGCACTGATTCTCAGCTTTTTCGCCACCCTGTATCCGGCTTGGCGTGCGGCCCGGACGCAACCGGCCGAGGCGTTACGATATGAGTGAGTTGTTTATGAATGGACGGTCTGCGAACGAGGCTGCGGTGCTGAGCTGCCGCAACCTGGGCAAACGCTACGAACAGGGGCCGGAGTCGGTCAGTGTGCTTTGCGGTCTTGAGCTGGAGCTGTTCCCGGGCCAGCGGGTCGCCATCGTTGGCACTTCCGGCTCAGGCAAGAGCACACTGCTCAATCTGCTTGGCGGGCTGGATACCCCTAGCGAGGGGAGCGTCTGGCTGGCTGGAGAAGAACTCTCTGCGCTCAGCGAAAAGGACCGCGGCCTGCTGCGTAATCGAGCGCTGGGCTTCGTCTATCAGTTCCATCATCTGCTGCCTGAATTCAGCGCCCTTGAAAACGTCTGCATGCCGCTGCTAATCGGCAATACACCGATACCGGAAGCGCGAATGCGCGCAACCGAACTGTTGCAGCGTGTAGGGCTTGGCCACCGACTCGCCCATAAGCCTTCAGAACTGTCCGGGGGAGAGCGTCAGCGCGTAGCGATCGCGCGTGCCTTGGCGAACCGTCCGGCGCTGGTGCTGCTCGATGAGCCTACCGGTAACCTTGATCACCATACGGCTCAGGGGATTCAAGACCTGATGCTGGAGCTGAGCAGCTCGTTGCGTACGGCCTTTCTTGTCGTCACGCACGATCCGCAACTGGCGGGGCAGATGGATCACATACTGCGTCTGGAAGATGGCCGGTTGGTGGCAGGCTAATGTTCAGGCCGCTCAGCATCTTCATTGGCAGCCGCTACACGCGGGCCAAGCGCCGCAATCATTTCATTTCATTCATTTCCCTGACATCCATGATCGGCTTGTCGCTGGGCGTGCTGGCGATGATTATTGTGCTGTCCGTCATGAATGGATTCCAGCGCGAGATGAGCAACCGCATCCTCGGCATGGTGCCGCACGCCGTGATTGCTGGTGATGGACGGCCAGTGGGTGACTGGCAATCGCTGGCCGAGCAACTACAGGCGCACCCGGGGGTGATCGGCGCTGCACCGATTACCCAGCTTGAGGGCATGCTTTCCTACCGAGGCTCGATGCAGCCAATTGAAATCAAGGGCATCGATCCGGATGCTGAAAGTGAAGTGTCGATCCTTGGCACCAAGATGGTCGCTGGCAGTCTCGACGATCTTGAGGCTGGGGAGTCAGGCGTTATCGTCGGGCAGATGACCGCGCGCCGGTTTGGTCTGAAGTTGGGCGATAAGCTCACGCTCATCGTGCCTGAGCTAAGCGATGCGCCTGGCGGTATCACGCCGCGTATGCAGCGTCTGAACGTCGTTGGGGTGTTCAAGGTTGGCGCTGAGCTGGATGGCAGTCTGGCGATGATTCACCGGGCCGATGCCGCTCAGATTCTTCGTTGGCAACCGGGGCAAGTCGAAGGCGTTAGGGTTAAGCTGGCTGATCTCTATCTGGCGCCGCAGATCGCAACCGAGCTCGTCGCCGGGTTAGGCAAGGGTTACCGTGGCGAGGACTGGTCGCTTACCCAGGGCAGTCTGTTCAGCGCGATGAAGATGGAAAAAACCATGATTGGTCTGCTGCTTCTGCTGATCGTGGCGGTCGCAGCGTTCAATATCATTGCTACCTTGATCATGGTGGTCGCGGACAAGCGAGCGGATATCGCGATTCTGCGTACTCTGGGCGCAACGCCCCGCCAAATCATGGCGATCTTCATGGTGCAGGGCAGCATCATCGGTCTGACCGGGACCCTGATAGGGACCGTGTTGGGGGTGCTTGGCGCTATGAACGTGAGCGCTCTCGTATCCTGGCTGGAAAAGGTATCGGGACAGCATATCTTTAGTTCGGATGTGTATTTCATCAGCACTCTGCCGTCTGAACTGCGGCTGCATGATGTCTTGCTTGTCACCTTGGCGGCACTGCTTCTCAGTTTTCTAGCGACGGTCTATCCCGCTTGGCGGGCCGCGCAGACACAGCCAGCCGAAGCGCTGCGCTACGAGTAGGTGACAAGGTCAGCGGCGGTCCATCTGCCGCTTGCGCCAACTGCGACCGACCCACCAGCGCCAGTAGCTCTGAGTCGCAACGTAACCCAATACGGCTACCACGATGCCGACGACGAACGAGCCTAGAAAAAGCGGCTGCCAGTGGCTGTTCAGCATCTGGCGCACCCAGGCAAGGCTAAGTTCCATGGGCATCGGGGAAACCGGCGTGTCCAGCAGCCAGGCGCCAACCTTGTAGTTGCAGTAGAAGACTGGCGGCATCGTCAGCGGATTAGTCAGCCAGACCAGGCCAACGGCAATCGGCAGGTTGGCTCTGGCCAACACTGCACAAAGCGCGGCAGCAAGCATCTGCAGGGGCATAGGGATCATGGCCCAGAACAGGCCGATAGCCATCGCCCGGGAAACCGAATGCCGATTGAGATGCAGCAGGTTGGGGTCATGCGTCAGTGTGCCGAGAAACCGCAAAGACTTGTGCGTCTTTAAGCGATCAGGGTGCGGCATGTAGCGTTTGAAAAAACGACGCGGCATGAAGATTCTCTGGCGGGGTGAAGCGCGCCCGATTATGCCTGAAACGAGACCCGGCGCTGAGAGGAGTTGTGACCTAAATTCTACACTGTGAACGCCGACAGGATGTCGGCCAAGCTATATGACGCGGTGTCTGAATTTGCCAGACGGCCGATGACTGGAACGGACTCCGGAGATCCGATGCGTACAGCGATGCTGGCGCTAGCAGCAGGCGTTCTACTGCTGCGTTTTTTACCGCAATTGCCGCCCGCTTCGGTGTTGCCATTGGTGTTGGTGGCCGGCCTGGTGTTATTACCGTTCCGCTGGCAGGCGATCGGGTGCTTTCTCTGCGGGTTTGCATGGGCCTGTCTGTGCGCCCATGGGGCGTTGGACGACCGCCTTTCAACTGAACTCGATGGCCGTACGTTCTGGCTCGAAGGCAAGGTGACCGGCCTTCCGGATGTTCGCGACGGTGTGGTGCGCTTCGAGCTGATCGATATAACGTCCCGGCACGGTGGCCTTCCATCCCGTCTTCGCCTTGCGTGGTACGGCGGTCCGGTAATGCAGGCAGGGGAGCGATGGCGGGTTGCTGCCAAGTTGAAAAGGCCACGGGGCTTGGTCAACCCGCATCCTTTCGATTACGAGGCCTGGCTTCTTGCCCGGCAGATCGGTGCCAGTGGCACGATAAAAGCTGGAGAGCGCGTGGCAGCAGCGGAAGGCGGGCTGGCATGGCGTGACCAGTTACGGCAGCGCTTGCTGGCGGTTGACGCTCAGGGTCGCTCCGGCGCCCTGGCGGCATTGGTGGTCGGCGATGACAGCGGTCTGTCCACCGCTGACTGGCGCGTGCTACAGGACACCGGAACCGTCCATTTGATGGTTATCTCGGGACAGCACGTGGGCATGCTGGCCGGCTTACTTTACGGCCTGGTGGCATTGTTAGCGCGTTGGGGACTCTGGCCACGTGGCGTAGCCTGGTTGCCCTGCGCTTGTAGCCTGGCTTTGGTTGGAGCGCTTGCGTACGGTTGGCTGGCTGGCTTCGAAGTCCCGGTCCAGCGAGCGTTGGTTATGGTCGCTCTGGTGCTTCTGTGGCGTTTGCGGTATCGGCATCTGGGTGTCTGGCTGCCGCTGCTGATCGCGCTTGATGCTGTCCTGCTGTTGGATCCGCTAGTAGGGCTGCAGTCGGGCTTCTGGTTGTCATTCCTGGCGGTGGCGCTTCTTGCGCTGGTGTTCCGCGGCCGGCTTGGCAGCTTGAGCTGGTGGCGCACGCTCGGTCGCGCACAGTGGAGCATGGCCCTGGGGCTGTTGCCGATCCTGTTGGCGCTGGGCCTGCCGGTTAGCCTGAGCGGGCCGATCGCCAACCTCTTTGCTGTACCGCTGGTCAGTGCGGTGATCGTTCCGTTTTCGTTATTGGGCACAACCTTGCTGTGGGTGCCAGGCATTGGCGAGCCAGTGCTATGGGTGGCCGGTGGGTTGTTGGCAGTTCTCTTCGATGCGCTGCAATGGCTTGCCGGCTGGCAACCGGCATGGCTTCCGGCGTCTTTACCGCTATGGAGCTGGCTGTTGGTTGCGCTTGGAATGCTGCTGATCCTGCTACCGTCAGGAGTGCCGTTTCGGGCGTTGGGTCTGATGTTTCTGTTACCGCTGCTATTTCCACCCGCCGACAAGCCGGCAACAGGGCAGGCGGAGATCTGGCTGTTCGACGTCGGTCAGGGACTCGCCGTGCTGATCCGCACGCGTGAGCATGCTCTGTTATATGACGCGGGGCCGCGATATGGCGATTTCGACATCGGTGAACGGGTTGTCTGGCCATCGTTGCGCACGCTAGGAGTGAGCGGTCTTGATCTGCTGATTCTCAGTCATGCTGATAGCGACCATGCCGGCGGCGCTTCGGCGATCCAGCGGCATATGCCAGCTGATCGAGTGGTTAGCGGTGAACCGGAAAGCCTACCGGCGTCGCTAAACGCCGAGCTTTGCCGTTCCGGGGACGTCTGGGAATGGGATCAGGTCAGCTTCATGCTTTGGCAGTCACCTCAGGCCAAAGATGGAAATCAGTCCTCCTGCGTGTTGTTGATCGAGGCGAATGGCGAGCGGCTGCTGCTCACCGGTGACATCGATGTGCAAACCGAGCAGGCGCTCCTATCGAGCACCATGCCACTCGACGTCGAGTGGTTGCTGGTGCCACATCACGGCAGTCGTAGCTCCTCATCAACGGCGTTCATCGAGGCGACTGGAGCGGGCGGGGCGCTCATCTCGCGTAGCTTGCATAACGCATTCGGTCATCCTCATCCCGAAGTGGTGCGGCGACTTCAAGCGGCCGGTGCTCAGCTTCATGACACGGCAGAACAGGGCGCGCTACGGATTCGCCTCGGCCGTTACGAGCCTATTCGAGGATTACGTGCCGAGCGTCGATTCTGGCGGGAAAAATGAGAACCGGGGCCGTCGGCGGGCTGGCGGCCCTATGCTAGAGTGGCGCCACTTTTTCGAGGGGGATTCATCTCGTGTGGGAGCTGGTTAAAGCGGGCGGCTGGATAATGCTGCCAATCATCCTGTGTTCCATCGCCGCCGCCGGTATCGTTGCCGAAAGGCTGTGGACGCTTCGGCCTAGCCGAGTGACCCCGTCACACCTGCTCGGTCAGGTATGGAAATGGATCAAGGACAAGAAGCTCAGCAACCAGAAGCTTAAAGAGCTGCGCGCCGACTCGCCGCTGGGCGAGATCTTGGCTGCTGGTCTGGCTAACTCCAAGCATGGTCGGGAGATCATGAAAGAGTGTATCGAGGAAGCAGCCGCCCGCGTTGTCCATGACCTGGAGCGCTACCTCAATGCCTTGGGTACGATTGCCGGTATCGCGCCCTTGCTCGGGCTTCTCGGTACGGTACTGGGCATGATCGAAATTTTCAGTGCCTTCATGGGCTCCGGTATGGCCAACGCGCCGTTGCTCGCAGCGGGCATTTCCAAGGCGTTGATTACCACCGCTGCGGGTCTGATGGTTGGCATCCCGGCACTGTTCTTCCATCGTTTCCTCTTGCGCCGTGTCGAAGAGCTAGTGGTCGGTATGGAACAGGAGGCGATCAAGCTGGTTGAAGTGGTACAGGGTGACCGTGACGTCGACCTAGGAGAGGGCAAGGCGTGAAGTTTCGGCGCAAGGCGCGGGAAAACGTCGACATCGGCCTGGCCCCGCTGATTGATGTGGTGTTCATCCTGCTGCTGTTCTTCGTGGTGACGACTACCTTTACTCGCGAAACCCAGCTCCAGGTTGATCTTCCGGAGGCGGCTAGCGGTGTGCCACCACAGGAAAGTGAGCAGAAGCGGCTGGAGGTTGTTATCGACGTCAACGGCAACTTCAGTCTCAACGGCAAGGCACTGATCAAGCATGATCTGAACACCTTGATGGCGGCACTCAGCAAGGAATCGGGCGGCGATACGAGTTGGCCAATGATCATCAGTGCCGATGGCAAGACTCCGCATCAGGCGGTTATTACCGCCATGGATGCGGCCGGGAAACTGGGCTTTGCGCACCTGCGCATCACTACCGTTGAGGCCCAGGCGGAGCCCTAATGTCCTTTGCTGATCGCTTCCAGCGGGCCTGGTACGAAGGACATCCTGCCCTGGCGCTGCTCGCACCGCTGGAAATGCTCTACCGCCACGTGGTGACCGCTAAGCGTAAGCGGTTCATCAGTGGCGTGAGCGACTGCTATCGCTCGCCAGTGCCTGTGGTGGTGGTCGGTAATATCACCGTCGGCGGCACCGGCAAGACTCCCTTGATTCTCTGGCTCATCGAGCACTGTCAGCGACGGGGCTTGAGAGTTGGCGTCGTCAGCCGGGGCTACGGTGCCAGACCACCCGAGTATCCGTGGCGAGTTGAGCCCGAGCATTCGGCAGCCGAGGCTGGCGACGAGCCGTTATTGATCGCGCAGCGAACAAACGTACCGGTAATGATCGATCCTGATCGCTCCCGCGCGGTTCGTAAGTTGCTTGAGCTCGAGTCACTGGATCTGATTCTATCCGACGATGGGCTGCAGCATTACCGGTTGGCTCGCGACCTGGAGCTAATCCTTATCGACGCGGCTCGCGGGCTGGGCAACCAGCGCTGCCTTCCCGCAGGCCCACTGCGAGAGCCACTGGAGCGACTAGACTCGGTGGATGCGGTACTGATCAATGGCACGCTGACGGACAGTCCCTCCGGTTTTGGGTTCGCCCTGCAGCCCTCAGGACTGATCGAGCTAAGCACTGGGGACGTCAGGTCGCTTGATTATTTCCCGGCAGGCCAGCAGATGCACGCGGTCGCTGGAATCGGCAATCCGCAGCGTTTCTTCACTACGCTCGAGGCGCTACACTGGCGACCGATTCCGCATGCCTTCGCCGATCACGCCCGCTATAGCCTGGAGCAGCTGAGTTTCAGCCCAGAGCTACCCCTGGTGATGACCGAGAAAGATGCGGTCAAATGCCGGGCTTTCGCGCTGCCGGGCTGGTGTTATCTCCAAGTGCAGGCCGAGCCTTCCACAGCGTTCGTCGCCTGGTTTGATGCCCAGCTGGACCGTTTGCTGCCGCCCGTTCATATCTAAGCCGCTCGATCTGCCTGGTGCAGTCGGCTGCACCCAAGGACTGCGCTATGGATACCAAACTGCTCGATATTCTCGCCTGCCCGCTCTGTAAGGGCCCGCTGAAGCTGACCGATGACAAGTCCGAACTGATCTGCAAGGCTGACGGCATGGCCTTTCCGGTCCGGGACGGCATCCCGGTGATGCTCGAAAGCGAAGCCCGCACCCTTGATGTGGATGAGCGTCTGGACAAATGACTAACGCTTACACCGTAGTGATCCCGGCGCGTTACGCATCCACCCGCCTTCCGGGTAAGCCCCTGCAGGACATCGCCGGCAAGCCGATGATTCGTCATGTATGGGAGCAGGCCTGTAGGAGCGGAGCACAGCGGGTGGTGATCGCCACGGACGATCAACGCATTCTGCAGGCTTGCGAAGGCTTTGGCGCGCAGGCATTGCTGACCCGCGCCGACCATAACTCGGGCACCGATCGGCTCGCCGAGGTGGCGGACCAGCTGGGCCTTGCGGCTGATGCGATAGTTGTCAATGTTCAGGGCGATGAGCCATTGATCCCGCCTTCGGTGATCGACCAGGTCGCGCTCAATCTGGCTGCGCACCCCGAAGCGGCTATCGCTACGCTCGCGGAGTCGATCAGTGATCCGCATGCGCTCTTCAACCCGAACGTAGTAAAGGTGCTGTGCGATATCGATGGCCTGGCGCTGACGTTCAGCCGTGCACCGCTGCCGTGGGCGCGCGACGCGTTCGCGCGTGATCCCGATGCGCTTCCGAACGATGTTCCTTACCGTCGGCACATTGGTATCTATGCTTACCGCGCCGGGTTCCTGGCTGACTTCGTGGCCTGGGGTCCATGCTGGCTGGAAAATACCGAATGCCTTGAGCAGTTACGTGCGCTCTGGCATGGCAAGCGTATCCATGTCGCCGATGCGGTCGAGGCGCCCCCGCCCGGGGTCGACACGACTGAAGACCTTGAGCGAGTCCGCAAACTGCTTGGAGCGTAAGCGTGAAAGTCCTGTTCGTTTGCATGGGCAACATATGCCGATCACCGACCGCTGAGGCGGTGTTTCGCAAATGCGCAGAAAAAGCCGGGATGGATAAGCGAGTCACCATTGATTCGGCCGGGACGGATCGCTGGCATATCGGCAAAGCACCGGATCAGCGTGCTTGCCTAGCGGCCGCCAGACGCGGCTACGACCTTGCGGCGCTAAGGGCGCGACAGGTCTCCGTGGAAGATTTTCAACGTTTTGATCTGATCCTAGCGATGGATCATGACAATCTGGAGCGCCTGCGCGCCCTGCGTCCGGCGACTTGTAATGCCGAGGTTGATCTGTTTCTGCGCCGATACAGGTTAGGTGAGGATGCCGTGCCCGATCCGTATTATGGCGGCGAGGACGGTTTCGAGCAGGTGCTCGATCTGATTGAAGATGGCGTTGCGCAATTGCTCGACGAGATCAGAGGGCGTCAATGAGTCTTCATATCGAGCAGCGTCGCTCACTCAAGGCGTTCAACACCTTCGCTGTTGAATCCCATGCCGCCTACTTCGCTGAGGCGCACGACGATCAGGCAGTAATCGAAGCGATCCATGAAGCCCGCCGCCTTGATGTTCCGCTATGGATACTGGGTGGTGGTAGCAATCTGGTATTGACCGGGAACCTAGACGCCTTGGTGCTGCACATGACCAGCCGCGGTATTCGAATCCCTGAAGATGACGGCCAGCGGGTGGTGATCGAGGCGGAGGCCGGCGAACCCTGGCATCCATTCGTGTTGCGTAGCTTGGAGCTGGGTTTGGCTGGACTGGAAAACCTCAGCCTGATCCCCGGTACGGTCGGTGCCGCGCCGATCCAGAATGTCGGCGCCTACGGTGTCGAGATCAAGGATGTCTTCGCTGGGCTGACCGCACTGGACCGCCAAACAGGCAATCTGGTTGAGTTTGATCTGGCTTCCTGCGAATTTGCCTACCGCGATAGCCTGTTCAAGCGTAATGCCGGACGCTACGTGATTCTTCGGGTGCGCTTTGTGCTTCGCAGGACTGCGGCGCTCAGCCTCGAATATGGCCCCCTGGGTCATTGGCTGCAGCAGCACGATATCCAATCACCGACGGCTATGGACGTCAGTCGCGCAGTCTGTTCGATTCGCAGTGAAAAGCTGCCAGACCCCCAGGTCCTTGGAAATGCCGGCAGTTTTTTCAAAAACCCATTGATTCCACAATCGACCGCTAACGCCTTGCTCGCGCGATATCCCGATTTGGTAGCGTTTCCGCAAGGAGACGGGCAGGTCAAGCTTGCCGCTGGCTGGTTAATCGAGCGTGCAGGCTGGAAGGGGTACCGAGAGGGGGATGTGGGCGTCCATAGGCTGCAGGCGCTGGTGCTGGTCAACTACGGCCAGGCAAGCGGCCGGCAAATTCTGCAGCTTGCCGAAAAGATCCAGGCTGACATTCTGGAGCGTTTTGGTGTGCAGCTGGAAATTGAGCCTAACGTCGTCTGACTAAGGGTGGGTTGCGCCGCGTCCATTTCTTGCTTCCGATAATAGTAGATGGTGCTTCGCGGATTTCAGCTACATCGGAGCTTTGAGTGCCGACTAGGCGACCATTTTCCTGTTATCTGAGCGCCCGACCAAAGCGCAGTGCAATGGCTTTTAAACGATCGCCGACAAAAAAAGGGATGCCGAAGCATCCCTTTTTGTATTGCCGCGTCGGTCAGTCCTAACGCTTGTCTGCGTCCTGCGGCTTGGCTTGCTCCGCAACATCCGTGTCGGCTTCGGTGGCGGATTTGAACGTATCCATTTCAGACTGAAGCGGTTCGGCAGTCGGCTGTTCGGCTTCCGTTTGAACCGATGACACGTCCGGCTTCGGGGCGACCTCGAGGCTTTGCTCCACATTGCCGTTTGCAGTGCTGACCGATTGCTCGGTGGCTGGAACGCTGTCCGGCTCCCTGACAACAATTTCGGGGCTGGTCAGTTCCAGTTCTGCCGGAGCTTTGGTTTCTGTCGGGGCTTTCGCTTCAGCTTCGGCCGCTTCCTTGGCCAGACGCTCTTGCTCCAGACGTCGGCGACGCACCTCGCGTGGATCATTAGGCGCTCGACCGCTTGCAGTCACGGTCGGTGCTTCAGTCTCGGCAGCTGTTGACTGCACAGGCTCTGCCACAATAGGCGTGACTACCGCCTGCGCAGCCTCGGGCTCGATTGTCGGCGCCTTCGGCTCGCTGGATGTCTGCGGTGCGGGGACTGGCGCGGCTTCTGCCATCACCGGCACCGTAGCTTCGCCATCCAGCGCTCCGGTGGCATCGGCTGGCTTGTCAGCTTCGGTCGCTTCACTCGATTTGTTAAAGGCTGCGGCTGGCGCAGATGTTTCTGCTTCCTTTGTTTCGCCCTGAGGCTCAGCGGGTGCGGCGGCGGTGTCTGCGGTGTTGGCCGCAAGAGCGGCAGCAGTCGCGGCAATAGCAACCTGCTCAGATTTCACCGGTGCATTGCTTTCGCTGACCTCGGCGTTGTTGCTCTGTGCATCGTCGTCGATCTCGTTGCCATTGGCATCGCGTTGACGGTCACGGCGGTTGCTGCGACGACGCTGGCCGCGAGAACGGCGGCGAGGACGATCGCTACCTTCTGACGGATCCTGATCCTCCTGGGAAGCCTCCCCAGTTTCGATTTGTTGTTCTTCCACGTTCTCGGCTTGTTCTACACGAGGTTTGCGCTCTTCGCGAGGCGCACGAGGCTTGCGCTCAGGGCTCTCTTCGCTGGCCGCTGCCGCGGGTGCGGTCTGGGTCGAATCGTCGAGCGGTGCGCGCAGTTCACGCTTGCGCTCTTCTCGCGGCTGCCGATCCTCGCGCGGGGTGCGATCGCGACGTGGTTGCTGTTGCGACTGTGCATTGCTTTCGCTGGCATCGACTGGCTCACGGGATTCGCGCGGTTCGCGGGCCTCGCGAGGCTTGCGCTCTTCACGTGGCGGACGTGGCTGACGCTCTTCGCGAGGCTGCCGGTCTTCACGAGGAGAGCGCTCTTCGCGAGGCTTGCGTTCTTCGTCGCGGTTGCTGCGCGAATCGCGGCGACGGTTCTGCTGGCGCCCGCTACGGCGTTCATCGTTGCGTTGTGGGCGGCTAGTCGCGGCGGTTTTCTTCTCGACTTCTGCGGCTGGCGCTTCCTGCTTGCCGGCGAAGAGGCCGACCAGTGACTTGACCAGGCCCTTGAAAAGGCTCGGCTCCGGGGCGGCAGGTGCAGGCAGCTCAGTCGGTGCAGTGCTTGGAGTTGGCGCTGGCGCAGTACGCTGCGGTGCGGTCTTGACGGCCGCCTCCTGGCGAACCAGCGTGCGCGTCGAACTGACTGGTTGAGCTTCCTCAACCTCGGTTGGGCTCATTTCATAGCTGGCCTGACCGGCGATGATTTCCGGGCTGTCGTCGCGAAGACGCTGCACTTCGAAGTGCGGGGTCTCCAGGTGATCGTCCGGGAGGATGAAAATGCGCGCCCGGCTGCGCAGTTCGATCTTGGTGATAGCGTTGCGCTTTTCGTTGAGGAGGAAGGCCGCAACCTGGAAGGGCACGCGGGCACGGACCTCGGCTGTGCGATCCTTGAGGGCTTCTTCTTCGATCAGGCGCAGGATAGCCAGAGACAGCGATTCGACGTCGCGAATGATCCCTTGGCCATTGCAGCGCGGGCAGACGATACCGCTGGTTTCACCGAGCGACGGACGCAGGCGCTGACGGGACATTTCCAGCAAGCCGAAGCGTGAAATGCGACCGACCTGAATACGTGCGCGGTCGGCTTCGAGGGCTTCGCGAACTTTTTCTTCCACGGCGCGTTGGTTCTTCGCCGGGGTCATGTCGATGAAATCGATGACGATCAGGCCCCCGATATCACGCAGGCGCAGCTGACGGGCGATCTCCTCGGCCGCTTCGAGGTTGGTCTGCAAAGCGGTTTCTTCGATGTCGCCGCCTTTGGTGGCGCGCGCGGAGTTGATGTCGATAGACACCAGTGCCTCGGTCGGATCGATAACGATCGAGCCGCCGGACGGCAGCTTCACTTCGCGCTGGAAGGCCGTCTCGATCTGGCTTTCAATCTGGAAACGATTGAACAGCGGCACGCTGTCCTCGTACAGCTTGATCTTGCTGGCGTACTGCGGCATGACCTGTTGGATGAAGGAGAGCGCTTCGTCCTGAGCTTCAACGCTGTCGATCAACACTTCGCCGATGTCCTGGCGCAGATAGTCGCGGATGGCGCGGATAATAACGTTCGATTCCTGATAGATCAGGAACGGGGCGGGGCGATCCTGGGAGGCTTCTTTGACGGCGCTCCATAGCTGCAACAGATAATCCAGATCCCACTGCATTTCTTCGCTGGAGCGGCCAAGGCCTGCGGTCCGAACAATCAGACCCATGTCGGCTGGAACGTTAAGGCCATTCAGTGCTTCACGGAGTTCGTTGCGCTCTTCGCCCTCGATGCGGCGAGAGATACCGCCGGCACGCGGGTTGTTGGGCATCAGGACAAGGTAACGGCCGGCGAGGCTGATAAAGGTGGTCAGGGCTGCGCCTTTGTTGCCGCGCTCCTCCTTCTCGACCTGGACGATCACTTCCTGGCCTTCGCTCAAAACTTCCTTGATGTTGACGCGGCCTTCTGGCGCCTTCTTGAAGTATTCGCGGGAGATTTCCTTGAGAGGGAGAAACCCGTGGCGGTCAGCGCCAAAATCCACGAACGCCGCTTCGAGGCTGGGCTCGACGCGGGTGATCTTGCCTTTGTAGATGTTGGCTTTTTTCTGTTCGCGGGCGCCGGACTCGATGTCCAGATCGAACAGGCGTTGGCCGTCGACCAGTGCGACACGCAACTCTTCGGGCTGAGTTGCGTTAATTAGCATTCTTTTCATGTAGTACCGTCGGTTTCCAAGGCAGCGGAAACGGCGTTCGGCACACACGACTCTCGCGGTCGGTGTCAGGTGAGTCAGGAATGGTTGTAAAGCACTCCAGTGTCCAGCGATGTGCGGCCATTTGGGGCCGGCGTCGCGACGACGTCTCCTGCTTGCTGTCGGAACAGAAGCAATGGTTCGGGAGGAGGAATCAGTCACCGGTAGCGGACGGAATGAAGCGTCTATGAAAGCCTTTGCTACGCAATCCGATGGCTGTACATCTCCACCCAACACTCATACTTTGAAAATCGGGTGCCGCTCACAGAATCCGGGAGCGGGTTATCGATTGTCGCGATTCCCCATCGGGGGCACGCATCATGTCTTCAAGGCTTGTTTCGGAACTTGTGCTACTTGAGAAAAGCTCCGTTGGACGGCCTCACGTCCTCAAACATTGCTGGGTCGGGAATGGCGGTTTCGCTGGCATTCCCCGACCTGTCCGCTTTTGGCGGCGCCTGGACTATAACAGCAATGTTTAAGTGCTTCAAATAAGGGAAAATTGATATCATCCGCGGATGACAAATACCCCATCTCAGACCTCCGGCGTGCAAATGCTCGAGGTCTCGCCGGAGCTTGCCGGTCAGCGCATTGACAATTTTCTTCGTACTCAACTCAAGGGTGTTCCCAAGACCTTGATCTATCGCATCTTGCGCAAGGGCGAGGTGCGGGTTAACAAAGGACGTATCAAACCCGAGTACAAGCTCCAGGCGGGAGACATGGTGCGAGTGCCGCCGCTCAGGTTGCCCGAGCGGGACGAGCCGGTCCCGCTTGCACAAGGTCTTCTTGAGCGCCTCGAGGCGGCAATAGTCTTCGAAGACAAAGCGTTGATCGTGCTGAATAAGCCTGCGGGTATCGCCGTGCATGGTGGCAGTGGGCTCAGTTTCGGGGTGATCGAGGCGCTGCGTCAGCTGCGCCCGGACGCAAAGGAATTGGAGCTGGTGCATCGCCTGGATCGGGATACCTCCGGGTTGCTGATGGTCGCGAAGAAACGCAGCATGTTGCGTCACCTGCATCTGCAATTGCGCGGCGATGGTGTCGATAAACGTTATATGGCGCTCGTGCGGGGCCGTTGGGACACCAGCAAGAAACAGGTAAACGCGCCTTTGCTGAAGAATACGCTGCGCTCGGGTGAGCGAATGGTGGAAGTCACCGACGAGGGCAAGGACGCGCTGACGCTTTTTCGTGTGCTGCGCCGTTTTGGCGACTTCGCCACGCTGGTCGAGGCCAAGCCAGTTACCGGGCGTACACACCAGATTCGGGTGCACGCCCGTCATGCCGGTCACAGCATTGCTGGAGACAGTAAATATGGGGATGAAGAGTTTTCCGCTGTTATCCGTGATCTGGGTGGTAAGCGGTTGTTTCTGCATGCCTATGCGCTGAGAGTGCCTTTGCCTGATGGCGGCGAACTGAGTCTGGAGGCGCCGGTCGATGATGTTTGGGCTCGGACGCTGGAGAGGCTTGGTGAATAAATACGAACTGCTGATCTTCGATTGGGACGGAACGCTGGTGGATTCGATCGGGCGTATCGTCGAATCCATACTGGTTGCTGCCGCCAGGTGTGACCTGCCGCGCCTGGATGAGCACAGTATCAAGGGGATCATTGGGCTAGGTTTGCCTGAAGCGATTGCCGTGCTGTATCCAGACGTGACGGACCGGAAGCTGGTCGAGGCGTTCCGTCGTGCCTACGCCGATCATTATTTGGCATTGGAGGCTGAGCCGTCGGTGCTCTATCCGGGGGTCGCGACGGCGCTGCAACAGTTTCGTGAGCAGGGGCATCAGCTTGCCGTGGCGACCGGTAAGGGGCGGCGCGGGCTCGATAGGGTGCTGGCCGGGCAGGGCTGGAGCGACTTCTTTGATGTGACCCGCTGTGCCGACGAGACGGCGAGCAAACCCGATCCGCTGATGATTCATGAGATTCTCGAACACTGCGGCGTCAGCCCCGAGCGAGCCCTGGTGATCGGGGACTCGGTTTTCGATCTGGAGATGGCTAGGCGAGCCGGCGTGGACAGCGTTGCGGTTTCCTACGGTGCGCAGCCGCTCGATGTGCTGTTGTCGTGCTCGCCATGCATGGCTATCAATTGTTTCTCGGAGCTTGGTGAGTGGTTGTGCTCTGTTAGTAATCCCGCTGAGGTAGCTGCAAATGTCGGATGAATGGGGGAGGCCTGTGAGCGAGTCTAAGGAAGACGCTAACAGCTGGAAGCTGTTGGAAAAGACGCTGCTTGCCGGGGTGCAGGAACAACGGCGAGCTCGGCGCTGGGGAATATTTTTCAAGCTGTTGACCTTTATCTACCTCTTCGGGGCGCTGCTGATGTTCTCGCCCTTGTTGCAGGTCGGGGATGGGAAGGCCGTTGGCGAGGCCCATACCGCTGTCATCAATGTTCGAGGGATGATTGCTGACGAAGAGGCGGCGAGTGCGGACAATATCGTCGGTGCGCTGCGTGCGGCCTTTGAGGATTCCAGTACAAAAGGAGTGGTACTGCGGATCAATAGTCCGGGCGGTAGTCCGGTGCAGTCCGGTTATATCTATGACGAGATCCGCCGGCTGCGTGGCGAATACCCGGCGATCAAGGTCTATGCGGTGATTGCTGATTTGGGTGCTTCGGGTGCCTATTACATCGCCAGTGCCGCAGATGAAATCTATGCCGATAAGTCAAGTTTGGTTGGCTCCATCGGTGTCACTGCGGCGACCTTCGGGTTTGTCGAGACAATGGACAAGCTAGGTGTTGAGCGCCGGGTGTACACCTCGGGTGAGCACAAAGCGTTTCTAGATCCCTTTCAGCCGGAAAAGCCAGAGGAAACCGAGTTCTGGCGCAGTGTGCTTGCGACCACTCATCGGCAGTTCATCGATAGCGTGAAGCAAGGCCGTGGCGACCGGCTGCAAGTCGCTGATCATCCTGAGCTTTTCTCGGGGCTTATTTGGTCCGGTGAACAGGCGCTTGAGCTTGGCTTGATCGATGGTCTTGGCAATACCAGCTACGTCGCGCGCGAGGTGATTGGGGAGGATGAGCTGGTTGACTTTACCGTCAAGGAGTCGCCTCTGGAGCGGTTCACCAAGCAGCTCGGCGTCAGTATTGGTTCGCAGTTGGCTTTGTGGATGGGGTTCCAGGGGCCGCAGCTACGTTAGTTTCTCGTCGGCCTGTCACGGCACTTCGATTCCGGCGTGGTTGAGCATATCGACCAGTCGGATCAGTGGGAGCCCGATCAGGCTTGTGGCATCTGATCCTTCGGTGGCGCGAAACAGGCTGATCCCCAGGCCTTCGGCCTTGAAGCTACCTGCGCAATCAAAGGGTTGCTCGGCCTGTAGATAACGCTCGATCTGTTGATCATTGATCGCTCGGAAATGAACGGCGAACGTTATGCAATCGACTTGGGCGGTCCCTGTCCGACTGTCCAGCAGCGCTAGCCCAGTCAGAAAGCTTACGCTTTTGCCGCTGCAGGCCTGCAGTTGCTGCCTTGCTCGCTCGAATGTGTAAGGTTTGCCGAGAATTCTCTCTCCAAGCACGGCCACCTGGTCGGAGCCTATAATCAAATGCTGCTGGTGGGTCGGTGCCAGTGCCTGAGCTTTTTCAAGGGCCAGTCGGCGTACAAGCTGTTCCGGTCGTTCTCCCGCCTGGGCGGTTTCGTCTATTTCCGGAGCCCTGCAATCGAACTCCAGCTGCAGGCGTGAAAGCAGTTCTCGTCGGTAGGGGGAGCTTGAAGCGAGAAGCAGGCGGCGCATTTTCCTTCCTTTTATATAGCTGTCAGGTGGGTGGTCGGTTTGGCCCAATTGTCCGGCTGAATTCCTTTGACAGTCGAGGGGCGCATCCCTAGAATGCCGCGCTTATGTTGAAAGGACCAATACCTCCGCACGTAGATCCGCGCAAGCTCGCTGACCGAGCGGCTTCCCTTAAGGGTGAGCTGCAATTGTCTGGGCTGAAGCGGCTCGTCGATCCTCTTGAGGACGATAAGGGTGTGGTGCGCGCCAGTTTTGATTTTGGGCGCGACGAGCAGCGCACTGTGGTCATTCACAGTGATCTGGACGTTGAGGTCACGATGATTTGCCAGCGCTGTCTGGAGCCGGTTGTTCTGCCAATTCATAGCGAGTGCGATTATGCCGTCGTGAATGAGGGTTCGAGCAGCCAGCACCTGCCTAAGGGCTATGACGTGCTGGAAGTGGGAGAGGATCCTCTGGATCTGCTGGCGCTGGTTGAAGAGGAGCTTCTGCTTGCTCTTCCGATTGTTCCACACCATGACCCAGAAGTTTGCCAGCCGCCGGCTGGGCCTGATGAGCCCGAGCCGAGTGAGGACGAGGTATCGCGGTCCAACCCGTTCAGCGTACTGGCTCAGTTAAAGCGTGACCCAAACGTTTAGGAGTTGATCCCAATGGCTGTTCAGCAGAACAAAAAATCCCGTTCCGCCCGTGACATGCGTCGTTCGCACGACGCGCTCGAGCCGAACGCCCTGTCCGTAGAAAAGAGCACAGGTGAAGTTCACCTGCGTCATCACGTTTCTCCGGAAGGTTTTTATCGTGGTCGTAAAGTGATCGATAAGGGCGCTGACGAGTAAATCTTGTCTGCTCCGGTCATAGCGATCGATGCAATGGGTGGGGACTTCGGTCCCCACTGCATTGTTCCAGCCAGTGTCCAATGTCTGGCTGAAGTCCCCTCGCTGCATCTGGCCCTGGTTGGCCAATCCTCCTTGCTTGAAGAGATCATCGCTCAGTATCCCGCGGTCGATCGCGCTCGTCTGACGATTGTCGACGCCGATGAAGTGATCGGTATGGATGAGCGCCCGGCACAGGCGTTGCGCGCCAAACCGCGCTCGTCCATGCGCGTCGCTCTGGAAATGGTGCGTGATGGACAGGCCCAGGCGTGTGTCAGTGCTGGCAATACCGGAGCGCTGATGGCCCTTGCCCGCCAGGTACTGAAAACCCTTCCTGGGGTTGATCGTCCGGCAATGGTGACGGCGATTCCTACGCTCGAGGGGTCGTGCCTGTTGCTTGACCTTGGCGCGAATGTGGACTGCACTGCGGAGCAGCTCTATCAGTTCGCGGTCATGGGGTCGGTTGCGGCGCAAAGTCTCGGCATCGAGCAGCCGCGCGTTTCGTTGCTGAATATCGGTACCGAAGAAATCAAGGGTAACCAGCAAGTCAAGGCGGCGGCGGGTTTGTTGCAGCAGGCCAGCGGTATCAACTATCAAGGCTTCATCGAGGGTGACGGGCTGTTCCGCGGCGAAACGGATGTGGCGGTATGCGATGGGTTTGTTGGCAATATCCTGCTGAAGTCCAGCGAAGGTCTGGCGCATATGGTTGCTCTGCGCGTCGAAAAGCTTTTCCGTCGCTCATTTATTTCGCGCCTGGTGGGTGCGCTGGCTCTGCCGCTGTTGCGTCAACTGCGGGCTGACCTGCGTCCGGCTCAGTACAACGGTGCCAGCTTTCTTGGACTTCAGGGCATCGTCGTAAAAAGTCATGGTGCCGCAGGGGCTGAGGGTTTTCGGTCGGCTATACGCCGTGCAGCTCAGGATCTGGAGCGCAATCTGCCGGCCCATTTAAGCAGCAGTCTCGAGCACTTGCTTGTGACCAGTCGGTCTCCACGCGACCCTGGTGATGTGACTGCTACCGGTGGCTTGCCATCCAACTGACGATTCGTTGCGCCCTTTACGCGTATTCTTTCCCGACGAACAACCACAAGAGAGCCGTTTCATGTCTGCATCACTTGCATTCGTCTTTCCAGGTCAGGGGTCCCAGGCCCTTGGCATGCTTGCCGAGCACGGCGTACAGCAATCGCTGGTCATCGATACCTTCGGCGAAGCCTCGTCTGTGCTGGGTTACGATCTTTGGGCGCTTTGCCAGCAGGGTCCGGAAGATCAGCTTAACCAGACTGACAAGACTCAGCCGGCCATTCTGACCGCTTCGATTGCTTTGTGGCGTTTGTGGCTGGCTGAGGGCGGTGCGAAACCGTCCTTTGTTGCGGGCCACAGTTTGGGCGAATACTCCGCGCTGGTCGCTGCTGGCAGCCTACCGTTTACCGATGCGGTAAAGCTGGTTGAGTTGCGGGGTCAGCTGATGCAGCAGGCCGTTCCGGCCGGCACCGGCGGCATGGCAGCAATTCTCGGTCTGAACGATGCCGATGTGCTGGCAGCGTGTGGCGAGGCAGCGCAGGGCGAGGTCGTAAGCGCGGTCAACTTCAATGCGCCTGGTCAAGTCGTGATTGCCGGAAATGCTGCCGCGGTCGAGCGAGCCATTGAGATCTGCAAGTCTAAAGGGGCCAAGCGCGCCATGTCGCTGCCAGTCAGCGTACCCTCTCACTGCGATCTGATGCGCCCAGCGGCCGAGCGTTTTGCCGCGGCCGTCACCGATGCAGCCTGGCAAGCACCGGAAATTCCCTTGGTGCAGAACGTCAGTGCAGCGATCGTTTCGGATCTCGATTCGCTCAAGCGCGACCTACTGGCTCAGCTCTATAGCCCGGTTCGCTGGGTCGAAAGCATTGTCGTGTTGAGTGAGCATGGTGTGACCGATCTGATTGAGTGCGGTCCTTGCAAGGTGCTTTCTGGTCTTAACAAACGCTGCGTCAAAGGCCTCAACACCTACAATCTGGATACCCCCGAAGGTTTCGCGGCCACCCGTGGCGCAGTGATCTGAATAAGGAGAAATGTATGAATCTGCAAGGCAAGGTCGCTCTGGTAACAGGCGCCAGTCGTGGTATCGGTCAGGCCATCGCGCTTGAGCTTGGTCGTCAGGGTGCCATCGTGATCGGCACGGCGACTTCTTCTTCAGGGGCTGAGCGCATCGCCGAGACACTCAAAGAGAACGGTATAGAAGGTGCCGGGCTGGTATTGGACGTCACCAATGATGAGTCCGTAGCCACCACGTTGGAGCATATCCAGCAGCATCTCGGGCAGCCGGCTATTCTCGTGAACAATGCTGGCATCACCCGCGACAACCTGATGCTGCGGATGAAAGATGACGAATGGCATGACGTGATCAATACCAATCTCAGTAGCCTGTATCGTCTGACAAAAGGCGTCTTGCGTGGAATGACCAAGGCGCGCTGGGGGCGGATTATCAGCATCGGTTCGGTGGTGGGTGCCATGGGCAACGCCGGACAGGTAAACTACGCTGCAGCCAAAGCCGGACTTGAAGGTTTTAGTCGGGCCCTGGCTCGTGAAGTCGGTTCGCGGGGTATCACGGTGAACTCCGTGGCGCCTGGCTTCATCGATACAGACATGACGCGTGAGCTTCCTGAAGCTCAGCGTGACGCATTGCTGGGACAGATACCTTTAGGTCGTCTTGGGCAAGCGGAAGAGATTGCCAAGGTTGTCGCCTTCCTAGCTTCTGAGGGCGCCGCCTATGTCACCGGGGCTACGGTCCCGGTGAATGGCGGTATGTACATGAGCTAATGTGACGCCAAACGCATGCACGCAGTCATAACGGCTGATTAGTTTCGTTATAAATTGCGGTTTGTTTATAGACAGATGGTTGAAAGCAGGTTCATGCTTGCCCGCTTTCAGCTTGAAATGCGGAAAACGCTTTCTATACACTACCGCGCAGACCAGCTGCCTGATTTTTCCATAGGAGTGAAAACAAGGTATGAGCACCATCGAAGAACGCGTCAAGAAAATTGTTGCCGAGCAACTTGGCGTCAAGGAAGAGGAAGTTACCAACAGCGCTTCCTTCGTCGAAGACTTGGGTGCCGACTCCCTTGACACCGTTGAGCTGGTGATGGCCCTGGAAGAGGAATTCGAGACCGAAATCCCGGACGAGCAAGCCGAGAAGATCACCACTGTTCAAGAAGCTATCGATTACATCAACGCGCACGCGCAGTAAGACGTAGTCCTGCTTCGAACCAGTAAGCCGCACTGCCTCGAAAGGGCAGTGCGGCTTTTGTTTGAGTTAGTTGAATGCAGCTGGTCGTGCCCGTGGCCGACATCTGTGGAGGCGGCTCTCTTTCCGTTACAGGTGCTAGCGGAACAGGGCGAGTCGAATGAATGCAAGGAGAATTGCTGTGTCGCGTAGACGCGTCGTAATTACCGGTATGGGCATGCTCTCACCGCTGGGTAACGATGTGCCAAGCAGCTGGCAGGGGATTCTCGCCGGCCGCAGTGGTATCGGCCTGATAGAACATATGGACCTTTCCGCCTATTCCACTCGCTTTGGCGGATCAGTCAAGAATTTCGATGTTGAGCAATACCTGCCTGCAAAAGAGGCTCGTAAGCTCGACCTTTTTATCCAGTACGGACTGGCTGCCAGCTTCCAGGCGGTACGTGATTCCGGGCTGGAAATTACCGATGCCAATCGCGAGCGTGTTGGCGTCGCCATGGGCTCGGGCATTGGTGGCCTGACCAATATCGAAAACAGCTGCAAGGCGTTGATCGAGCAAGGGCCGCGCCGAATTTCCCCCTTTTTCGTGCCCGGCTCGATTATCAACATGATCTCGGGCTTTCTATCGATCCATCTAGGTCTGCAAGGCCCAAACTACGCTATCGCTACAGCCTGTACTACGGGTACGCATTGCATCGGTATGGCTGCACGCAACATCGCTTATGGCGAAGCTGACGTGATGGTCGCAGGCGGCTCGGAAATGGCGGCCAGCGGGCTTGGCATCGGCGGGTTCGCGGCAGCTCGCGCGTTGTCTACGCGTAACGACGATCCTGCGTCAGCCAGCCGCCCATGGGACAAGGATCGGGATGGCTTCGTATTGTCCGATGGAGCCGGCGCGCTGGTATTGGAAGAGCTCGAGCACGCCAAGGCTCGCGGGGCAAGGATCTATGCCGAGCTGATTGGTTTCGGCATGAGTGCCGATGCCTTTCACATGACGTCTCCGCCGGATGATGGCGCGGGCGCTGCTCGCTGCATTCGCAACGCGATAGTGGACGCACGAATCGACCCCACCCAGGTTGATTACATCAACGCTCATGGCACCTCGACACCAGCCGGCGATAAGGCTGAGGCCGCTGCGATCAGAACGGTATTCGGGGATCACGCATACGATCTGTCGGTCAGTTCGACCAAGTCAATGGTTGGTCATCTGCTGGGCGCTGCAGGCGCCGTTGAGGCGATCTTCAGCGTGCTTGCCATCCGCGACCAGGTGGCGCCACCGACAATCAATCTTGATGAGCCCGGCGAGGGATGCGACCTTGATTTCGTTCCGCATGAGGCTAAACCGCGGACAATCGATATCTCTGTCTCCAACTCCTTTGGTTTCGGTGGCACCAACGGATCGCTGGTGTTCCGCCGGTTCACCGAGTGACGTTGAGTTGGGTAGATGGGCAGCCGGCTGCAGGGCTGCCCATTCATGATCGAGCGCTTGCGTACGGCGACGGTTTGTTTGAAACGATCAAGGTGGTGCGTGGCCGGCCCGAGCTGTTCGATCGACATTTGCAGCGGCTGACACTCGGCTGCGAGCGCCTGGCGATTCCCTGTGACATTGATCTGCTGAGCAGTCAGCTTCGGGCTTTCAGTGCCGAGCTTGGCGGCGGGGTTGCGAAACTCATTGTCAGTCGGGGGGAGGGCAAAAGGGGCTACGCTCCGCCCATACCTTGTCAGCCTCGCACTGTCATGACGGGCTCGCCCTTGCCGCACTACCCGAAAGCACATGCTGAACAGGGTGTGCGCCTCTTCCCTTGTACGACCCGTCTTGCCGAACAGCCGATTCTGGCCGGGCTGAAACACCTCAATCGTCTGGAGCAAGTGCTGGCCCGCGCCGAGTGGCAGGACCCCGTGTTCGCCGACGGCCTGATGCGCGACACCTCTGGGCGAGTTATCGAAGGCGTCTTCAGCAATCTGTTCATCGTCGAGTCGAACCTGTTGGTGACGCCTTCCCTCGAGCGCAGCGGCGTCGCGGGGGTCATGCGCGCAGAGGTGCTGGAGCAAGCGCGGCACGCTGGAGTGCCGACCCGGATCGGCGATCTTTCGCTCGAACAGCTATATCACGCGGACGAGGTTTTCCTGTGTAACAGCCTGTACGGCATCTGGCCTGTACGCCAATTGGACGCCCGCGTATGGCCGGTAGGGGCTCTCACACGTAAACTTCAACGCCTGGTGGCTGATCTGTCGAGCGATACGTGATTCGAAAACTGTCTTTTGCGCTCATCGGCGCTTTGCTGGTCGCAGCGTTGGCGCTCGGTCTGGTCTTCTGGAAGCTTCATACCGCGTTGGGGCAACCATTGCGGTTAAATGCGGCGCAAACGCTCGAGGTCCAGCCCGGAGATACGCCCAGTGGCTTGTTTCAACGGTTGGAGCGAGACGGCGTCTTGGACGACTCGTTTTGGTTGCGGCTGCATTGGCGGCTGAAGCTTTCCGGGCATACCTTGCACAGCGGCGAGTATCAGTTGCGGCCTGAAATGACTGCCCGCGACATGATCGGGCTATGGCAACGAGGCGAGGTTGTGCAGCACACCCTGACCATCGTAGAGGGGTGGAACTTTCGTCAGGTGCGCGCGGCGCTGGCGGCCCTCCCAACGGCTCAGCAGACGATCGGTGGCCAGTCGGATGACGAAGTCATGCAGCGACTCGGTCAAGCGGGCTTGCACCCCGAGGGACGTTTTTTCCCGGACACCTATAGTTTCACCCGAGGTGTCACCGATCTCGAACTGCTCCAGCGCGCTTATTCACGGCTGGAAACGGTACTGGCCGAGGAATGGCAACAGCGTAGCGAAGGCTTGCCCTATCAAGACCCGTATGAGGCGCTGATCATGGCTTCAATCATCGAAAAGGAAACAGGGGTTCCGTCAGAGCGCGGCGAGATCGCCGGCGTTTTCGTGCGCCGGCTGGAGCAAGGCATGTTGCTGCAGACTGACCCAACGGTGATTTATGGCATGGGCGAACAATATAGGGGTCGCATTACCCGCAGTGATCTGCGCCGACCGACCCCCTACAACACCTACACCAATAGCGGGTTACCACCGACGCCAATCGCCATGGTTGGTCGTGAAGCGATTCATGCTGCTCTGCATCCGGTCGAAGGAAAAAGCCTGTACTTCGTCGCGCGGGGTGATGGCAGTCATGTATTCAGTAATTCCTTGAGCGAGCACAATCGCGCGGTGCGTGAATATCAACTTAAGCGCCGAGCTGACTATCGTTCCAGTCCTCCGCCCCGGCAAGCTCCGGCGCCAATTGAGAATGCCCAGTGACAGGACTCTTTATTACGTTGGAAGGACCCGAAGGTGCTGGCAAGAGCACTAATCGCGAATACCTCGCGCAGCGTCTGCGCGACCGCGGCCTTGATGTCGTATTGACGCGCGAGCCGGGGGGCACGCCATTGGCTGAGTCTATTCGTGAGCTGCTGCTGGCCCCTGCAGACGAGCCGATGAACAGCGATACGGAGCTGTTACTGGTGTTTGCGGCGCGCGCGCAGCATCTTGCTCAGGTCATACGCCCCGCGCTTGCGCGTGGAGCCGTGGTTCTGTGCGACCGTTTCACCGATGCCACCTATGCCTACCAGGGCGGTGGGCGTGGGCTCTCCACGCAGCGCATCGAGCAGTTGGAAAGCTTCGTGCAGGGCGAGATGCGTCCGGATCTGACGCTGATTTTCGACTTGCCTGTAGAGGTCGGTCTAAGCCGTGCTGCTGCGCGCGGACGCCTTGACCGGTTCGAACAAGAGGGGCTCGAATTCTTCGAGGCCGTGCGCAGCACTTATCTCAGTCGCGCGCGAGACGACCTGCAGCGCTATCGTATTGTCGATGCGAGTCAGTCTTTAACCGCCGTGCAGCAGGATCTGGAGGAGCTCTTGCCTGAGGTGTTGGAGCGTGCACTTGGCTGACGGCGTTCTTCCATGGCAGGCTGATCTCTGGCAGTCGCTGGCTGCTCGTCAACAGCACGCTCATGCGTATCTGCTGCATGGGCCCGCAGGCATCGGCAAGCGGGCGTTAGCCGACCAGCTAATGGCACTTTTGCTCTGTCAGCGCCCTTCTGCGCATCGCGCCTGTGGCAGCTGTAAAGGCTGCCTGTTACTCGCAGCTCATACTCATCCAGACCATTACATCCTGGAGCCCGAGGAGGTCGATAAGGCCATCAGGGTCGATCAGGTTCGGCAGTTGGTAGGGTTCGTTACCCAAACCGCTCAGCTTGGCGGGCGCAAGGTGGTGCTGCTCGAGCCGGCCGAGGCGATGAACCTGAACGCTGCCAACGCATTGCTCAAGAGCCTCGAAGAGCCGGCGGGCGATACCGTACTGCTGCTTATCAGTCATCAACCCAGCCGGTTGCTGCCGACGATCAAGAGTCGCTGCGTGCAGCAAAACTGCCCATTGCCCAGGCGTCAGCAGAGCCTTGATTGGCTGGCAGCAAAACTGCCTGATGTGTCGTCCGCGCAGCGAGAAGAGCTACTCGCATTGTCTGCAAACTCGCCTTTGGCTGCGCTCAAGCTGCACGATGGCGGAGTACTCGATATGCGGGTGCAAGTGGTCGAAGGGGTAAAGAAGCTGCTCAAACGGCAGCAATCGCCCAGTCAGCTGGCCGAGGCGTGGAACCCACATTCGCTGATCCTGTTGTTTGACTGGTTTTGCGAGTGGGCGCATTTGATATTGCGTTTTCAGATGAGCGGCGATGAGAGTGGCCTGGGCGCGGCCGATATGCGGAAGGTGGTTCAGTATCTTGCGCAGAAGTCGTCACCTGATCGGCTGCTGACGTTTCAGGACTGGCTGCTGGCCCACCGGCAGAAAGTGTTGGGCAAAGCCAACCTTAACCGTGTCTTGCTTCTCGAAGCGCTTCTGGTGCAGTGGGCAAGCTTGCCCGGGCCAAGCTAGAATCCATCGGAACTGTCGTTAGGAATACTGCATGAGCTTGCCTGCAAACCTTGGTCCGCGTAACGGCATTCTGTCCCTGACCATCAAGGACAAGTCGGTGCTCTATGCCGCGTTCATGCCGTTCATCAAGCATGGCGGATTGTTCATTCCGACCAACAAGAGCTACAAGCTCGGCGATGAAGTGTTCATGTTGCTGAGCCTGATGGATGAGCCAGAGAAGATTCCGGTTGCCGGCAAGGTCGTGTGGATCACGCCCAAGGGCGCTCAAGGCAACCGCGCGGCGGGCGTTGGCGTGCAGTTTAATGAGGGCGACTCGACTGCTCGCAACAAGATCGAAACCTATCTGGCCGGCGCGATGAAATCCGACCGTCCCACGCACACCATGTAGTTTCATCTCGGGCGATTGCTCGTTCGCTGTACCGCTTTCTGGCCGCTGCTTTTCGCTCGGCGCCGGCCTGACCTTACCGCCCTGACTGCGACCAATTGATTGCTTTGTTCTACAATGGCGCGTTTTAGGTTCGGACACTTTCCATGCTGATCGACTCGCATTGCCACCTGGATCGTCTCGATCTCGCCTCGTACAACGGCTCCCTCGATGCAGCACTGGATGCTGCGCGTCAGCGTGGCGTTGGGCATTTCCTCTGTATTGGCGTCAGCGCCGGGAACACAGCAGCGGTCAAGGCGCTCGCGCAGCGCTATGAAGATGTCGACTGCTCGGTGGGCGTGCATCCGCTGGACCTTGAGCCCGGCGCCGAGCCAGCGCTGGGCTGGTTGTTGCAAGAGCTGGACGCCCCCGGCGTGGTGGCAATCGGCGAAACCGGGCTCGATTACCATTACGAGCCCGAAGCTGCCGAGCTGCAGCAGCAGTCGTTCCGCCTGCATCTCGAGGCCGCACGGATCTGCGGAAAACCGGTCATCGTCCACACCCGGGCGGCGCGTGCCGACACGCTGGCGCTGCTTCGCGAAGCGTCGTTGCCGCAGGCCGGTGTACTGCACTGCTTCACCGAAGACTGGGACATGGCCAAGGCGGCCCTGGATCTCGGGTTCTATATTTCACTATCGGGCATCGTGACATTCCGCAACGCCGAAGCTCTTCGCGATGTTGCTCGCCGTGTTCCAGCGGATCGCCTTCTGGTGGAAACGGATTCGCCGTACCTGGCCCCAATCCCCCATCGCGGTAAACCTAACCTGCCGCAGTATGTGCGCGAGGTTGCCGAGTACCTTGCTGAGTTGCGTGGGGACGGTTTCGAGGCCCTTGCGGCCCAAACGACGGAGAATTTCAAGCGGTTGTTTCCCTTGGCTCGCGTCATCAACTGAAGCGCGTGAGTGCTTGCAAACCGGTGCACGTGGCGGGCCTTCTCCACAGATGCGGTGTACAATCCGCGCCGCTTCAGGCGTGCTGGCTACCGGCATGCGGTGACGACGGTTTGGGTTGGTGCTCAAGCATAGCCGGCCGTCAGTCTCGTCATTTCTCCGTCACAGACCAAACAAGGTGACGCCATGTCCAGCGATACGCTGCACACCGGACCGCTCCAACGCGGCCTGAAAAACCGGCACATCCAGCTGATCGCGCTCGGCGGCGCTATCGGAACGGGGCTCTTCCTCGGATCGGCTGGCGTGCTGCGCAGTGCCGGTCCTTCGATGATTCTCGGCTATGCCATCGGTGGGATGATCGCGTTTCTGATCATGCGGCAACTCGGCGAGATGATCGTCGAGGAGCCGGTTGCCGGGTCCTTTAGCCATTTTGCGCACAAATACTGGGCACCCTACGCGGGGTTTCTGTCCGGTTGGAACTACTGGGTGCTTTACGTGCTGGTGGGAATGGCCGAACTGACGGCGGTCGGCAAGTACGTCCAGTTCTGGTGGCCGGAGATGCCGACCTGGGCCACTGCTGCGGCGTTTTTCGTACTTATCAATCTGATCAATCTGGTCAACGTGAAGACCTTTGGTGAGACCGAATTCTGGTTTGCGATCATCAAGGTGGGCGCCATTATCGGCATGATCGCGCTCGGCTTGTACTTGCTGGTGAGCGGAGCAGGGGGCGAACAAGCTGCGCTCAGCAACCTCTGGAGCCACGGTGGGTTCTTCCCCAATGGCGTCAGCGGGATGGTCATGGCCTTGGCAATTATCATGTTTTCCTTTGGCGGCCTGGAGCTGGTGGGGATCACCGCAGCCGAGGCATCCGACCCGAAGACGGTCATTCCCAAAGCCATCAATCAGGTCGTTTACCGGATTCTAATCTTCTACATCGGCGCGCTCAGCGTTCTGCTGGCGCTCTATCCTTGGGACAGTCTGCTGGAAACGCTGGGCTCGGCCGGCGACCCCTACAGCGGCAGCCCTTTCGTGCAGATTTTTTCACTGATCGGCAGCGACACGGCGGCGCATATCCTCAACTTCGTGGTGCTGACAGCTGCCCTCTCGGTCTATAACAGCGGCGTGTACTGCAACAGCCGCATGCTTTACGGGCTGGCAGAGCAGGGCGATGCGCCAAAGGTGCTGATGATGGTGAATCGACGTGGAGTGCCGGTGCTGGCAATCGCTCTTTCAGCGCTGGTCACCATGCTCTGCGTGCTGGTGAACTACCTGCTGCCGCAAACAGCCCTCGAATTGCTCATGTCGCTGGTGGTTGCAGCGCTGCTGATCAATTGGGCGATGATCAGTCTCGCTCACTTGAAGTTCCGCAAAGCAATGAAAGGGCAAGGGATCGAGCCTTCGTTCAAGGCCTTCTGGTACCCGTTCAGTAATTACCTTTGCCTGGCTTTCGTCGCATTGATTGCGGCGATCATGCTGTCGATGCCCGGTCTGCGAACATCCATCATAGCCATGCCGTTCTGGGTGCTGTTTATCTGGATATGCTTCCGGTTGCGCCGTGCGAGCCTTCGTGTAGCGCACGCCAAAACCTGAGTCGCGGGCAAAAAAAACCCGGCGTCGCGAGGAGCCGGGTCAAGACCATTAGGAGTATGAGGTCACGTTCCTCGCTCCCTCAGCTGGCCGAGCATTGGGGGGATTGCGCGGCCAGTGATTGAAGTATTGGTCCGGATCGTTAACCCTGCTGGGCGAATACGCTCATTCTTAAACGGATTTGGAATAGTCGGTCAAAGGCTGATCGCTCACTTTGCGAGCAGATGGTGAATGATCGCCAAACTCTGCTCGATGACCTCAGGTCGCGTGTAGAAATGCGGCGAGAGCCTCACTCCTCCACCACGAAGCGCACAGACGATCTGCTCCTGTTTGAGGTGATGGAAAAGCGTTGGGTTGTCCATCCCGTCGATGCTGAACGTCAAGATTCCAGCTCGTCGAGCTGGGTCGGCTGGGCTCAGTAATGCGACACCCGGCATGGCCGACAGCTCGTGCTGAAGATGATCGATGCGTTCAGCCAACGCCGTGCCTACTGCGACCATCCCCACTTCTTCCAGCAGGGACAGGCTTGCGTCCAGTGCCATTGCGCCGAGCAGGTTCGGGCTGCCGCACTCAAAGCGCCGAGCACTGGAGGCTGGCTGCCAATCGCTACGGTCATAATCACCGGCGTGCTCGAGCATATGCCAGCCGTATTCATGTAGCTTGAGCTGACCGCGCAAGTCGCTTCGGCAATAGAACACGCCCAGGCCTTCCGGGCCCAACAGCCATTTATGTCCGTCCGCCATGGCGAATGCACATCGGTACTGTTGAACATCGAATGGCAGCGCGCCCAGTTGCTGGATTGCATCGATGCACAGCAATACGCCCCGTTGTTCGCAGCCTTCACCGAGTCGCGGCAGATCGAGCCGCAGACCGCTCGCATACTGCACTGCGCTGATCGCCAGCAAGCGTACATTCGGTCCGCAGGCGGCGAGCAGATCGCCTTCGGGGTCCTTGCCCTTGAGACTGACCTGAATGACCTCGACTCCTTGCGGCTGCAATGCCTCCCAAACCACGCGATTGGAAGGAAACTCCTCGTCGCTGATGACGATCTGGTCACCTGGTTGCCAGTCCAGCCCAAAGGCCACAAAGGAAAGCGCTTCCGAGGTGTTTTTGACCAGCGCGATGTCCGCCGGGGTGGGTGCGTTGAGTAATCTGGTCAGGCGGTCTCGCAGGCGGGCTTCGACCGCTAACCACTGCGGATAGTCGCGCGCGCCAATCGTGATGTTCTGCTGGGCAAAGCCGATCACCGCATCGCTCGCTCGACGCGGCCAGGGCGAGACGGCGGCGTGATTTAGGTATCGTAAGCCTTCGATTTGCGGAAATTCGTCATTCAATGTGCTCATGGGCAATGCTCCGTGCATTTTCTGACTAAACAGGCATAATCACCTGCTTCGATTGTTCACACCGCAGCCTCTTATGCAAAATGAATCCCGCAAGGTCCGCGAATTTCGCCGTCGCGAACAAGAGATTCTCGACACGGCGCTCCAGTTATTCCTCGAACAAGGTGAAGACAGTGTCACCGTCGAGATGATCGCCGACAGGGTGGGCATCGGCAAAGGCACCATCTACAAGCACTTCAAATCTAAGGCCGAGATCTATCTACGGCTGATGCTCGACTACGAGCGGGATCTGAATGAGCTGCTGCATTCACCGAGTCTCGATCAGGACAAGGAAGCGCTGTCGCGCGCCTATTTCGAGTTTCGTATGGGCGACCCCCAGCGTTATCGACTGTTTGACCGGCTTGAGGAGAAGGTGGTCAAGGGTAATCAGGTGCCGGACATGGTCGAGGAGCTTCATCGTATCCGTGCTTCCAACTTCGAACACCTGACCCAGTTGATCAAGGGACGCATCGCCGAAGGCAAGCTGGAAGACGTGCCACCTTACTTCCACTATTGTGCCGCCTGGGCGCTGGTGCATGGGGCCGTTGCGCTGTATCACTCGCCATTCTGGAGCAATGTTCTCGAGGATCAGGAAGGTTTCTTCCAGTTCCTGATGGATATCGGCGTACGTATGGGCAACAAGCGTAAGCGCGACTAGCAACTTGGACTAGCAGCAATGACTAGCTGGCGAGGCGGGTACATCCGATGAGCACATTTCCCATCAGCTACATCGAGCCGGTGTTCCGGCCGCCAAGCGAAGCGCACTCGCTGATCTTGCCTGTTACCAATGGATGCTCCTGGAATCGCTGCACCTTCTGCGAGATGTACGTTCAGCCGCAGAAGAAATTCCGCGCTCGAGATGAAGAACAGGTGCTCGAGGAAATCAGGCGATGTGGCGAGCGGATGATCGTTCAGCGCGTGTTTTTAGCTGATGGAGATGCGCTGGTACTACCGACTCGCCGACTGCTGACCATTCTCGAGCAAATCCGCAAGCACATGCCCGATGTCGAGCGCGTGTCGAGCTACTGCCTGCCACGTAACCTGCGCAAGAAGTCGGTCGAGGAGCTCAAGGAGCTGGCTGATGCTGGTCTCAAGATGGCTTACATAGGCGCGGAATCCGGCGACGACGAGGTGCTCGCGCGGGTCAATAAAGGTGAGACCTACGAGTCGACGCTCAGCGCATTGGACAAGTTGCGGCAGGCTGGAATCACGCGCTCGGTGATGATCCTCAACGGCCTGGGCGGAACGGCCCTCAGTGAGAAGCATGCAGTGAATTCGGCCCGCTTGATGAACCAGGCGCAGCCTGAGTATCTGTCTACGCTTGTCGTCAGCTTCCCTGGTGGCGAGGCGCGCTTTCGCGAAGGATTCGCGGATTTCGAGGCGCTTGACCGTCAGGCGCTGTTCGCCGAGATCCAAACCCTGCTGGAGGCGCTGGAACTCAAAGACACCGTGTTCCGCAGCGACCATGCTTCAAATTATCTGGTTCTCAAGGGGGTTCTTGGCCAGGACAAGAGCGCCCTGTTGGCTCAGGTCCGCCAGGCTATTGAATCACCAGAGCGTGCACCGCTGCGCCAAGAGTGGCAGCGGGGGCTTTGAGGGATTCCTGCGAACTGGCGTGTTTGCTGCATTGCTTTGCCGAACGTCGGTTTTCCGTCAGGACTGGTGCAGATGATGAAAGTGTTCAGCCTTATCGTGGCCGTGCTCATGCTGAGCGGCTGCATGAAGGTCAGCGATATGGCCGAGGAAACCCGCTACCAATTGCGAGACGTTGGCATTCTCGACCATAGCGAGACTGTGAGATCCGCCTCGTGGCGGCTGCAGCCGGATTCATTCATCTACATTGCGCAGGGGCATTTCGTTCCTCCAGGCGGGGCCTATCCTCGGCCGAACGTGGTCGCCGAAGAAGCGTTTGAGAGCTTCGTTCGTTATTTTCCGCTGGTCCGGCGCGCTCCAGAACCCGTAGGACTGGAGGAAGCATTGAACCAGGCGGCGATCGCTGGTGCCCATTACTTGTTGTATTCGCGTTTCGCCGCGGCCGATGACCGTATTGGCAGTTTTGACGAGCTCAACGATCAGCGTGCGCTTGATCGTCTGGGTGTCGATACTAGCGTGGTTCAGTTGATGCTGATCGAGACCGGCAATCGGTATCTGGTCGATACGGCAAGTATTCGAAGCCGCGGCGGTTTGCTAAACATTTATGACGCGACACCACAGGTCTTGTTGGGACCGCCCTTGCGTGACTACGCCCGGCGCCTGATAGGTCTGGGACGCTGAGGAGCCGATATGAGTGATACGGGAAAAGCTGCGAACCTGTTAAGTCAGATTCCCAAGGCCGAGAAAAAAGGCCTGCCACCGGTACACCTGTGGAACCCGCCGTTCTGCGGTGATCTGGATATGCGAATCGCGCGCGACGGGAGCTGGATCTACCAAGGTACGCCAATCGGCCGGCCAGCGATGGTGCGGCTGTTTTCCTCGGTGATCCGGCGGGACGGCGATGATTATTTCCTGGTGACCCCAGTCGAGAAGGTCGGCATCAAGGTGGATGATGCGCCGTTCGTTGCAATCGAGTTGATGGCGGAAGGCAGTGGCGAAGGCCAGGTGTTGCGCTTTGTCACCAATGTTGGCGACGAAACCGAAGCGGGAGCAGAGCACCCAATCCGGGTCGAGCTAGATCCGAATACTCAGGAGCCAGCGCCCTATGTTCATGTGCGGGCCAACCTCGAAGCGCTGATTCATCGCAACGTGTTCTATCAGTTGGTGGAACTGGCAGTGCCACGAGAAATCGATGGTGTTGCTTGGCTAGGTGTCTGGAGCCATGGTCAATTTTTTCAGATAGGTCGCCCCGAGTAGCGCGTCAGTGCGGTTTGAGCCGCTCACTTTCCGACCTCGGTAATCTCTTTGCGCTGGCCCTGGGTTTGCGTCTCGGCACAGACGTACCGAGTGCGCTGCCCCGACTGAGGTCAGTCGGTGCGCCAGACGATTTCAGCTTCACCACGCTCACTGACGCTGATCCAGCGGTCGGCCTCTTCCACCGATTCTTCTTCCTGCCAACCGCCCGGTGCGCAGCGAATTTCCACGCCAAGTGCCTGATAGGCATCGCGGGCGCAGGCTACATCGTCTTCCCAAGGTGTGGCGTCGCTTTCAATCAGCAGGCTGTGCCACTTGCCCACGGCCTTGGGCAGCCAGGTCACTGGAACGTCGCCGGCCCTGCACTTGAAGGTTTTACCCTTTGCTTGCCAGGGGGAGCAAGTTCCGACCGCCTGGCTCAGCCAGTCAGTGACGGCGTCTTGGCTGGCGTCCCTGAGGTAGATTTCGATATCCGGTTGACGCATGGAATGGCCTTGTCTGGCTGACGTTGCAGCGGTTGGATGGTAAGTGTTGAGACCTCAATGGCCACATCAGACGCATTGCAAAGAATCTAGGTCGAGGTAGCGTTCGCTTGCAGGTTCTGTTCAGTCTCGCTGAATCCAGTCATAGCGTATCGCAACCCGTACGTGCAATGGCGCCTCAATGACTGCTGCGCGGCGTTCCGCACTTGCGCGCCAGCCGTGCGGAGTCATCGCCAGCAGATCGGCTCGCGCCTGCGAGTCGTCCAGCTGCAACTTGAAAGACAGTGTCTCGCTGTGTGCGAGGTGCATACCTTCAGGAATAAGCGACAGATGCTTCTGGTCGTCGTAATCACGGACCTCGTCATACAGCAGCCCTCGCAGTTCCCATAGGTGCTCGCGAGTCGGCCCCATGCGCAGCAGGCCGCCGCCGGGCGCTAGCAGGCGGCGTGCTTCGGTCCAGTCCAGCGGGCTGAAGACGCTGGCCAAGAGACCGCAGCTGGCATCAGCCAGTGGCACCCGTGCCATGCTTGCTACCAGCCACTCGATCTGCGGCGCACGCTTACAGGCGCGCTTGACGGCTTCGCGGGAAATGTCCAGCGCATAGCCTTGCGCGCAGGGCAGCGCTTGAGCAATCTGCGCCGTGTAATAGCCTTCGCCGCAGCCAATATCGAGCCAGCGACGCGGCGAGCGCTCGGCTGCCAGCTGTGCCAGACGCGTCGCCAGCGGCGCGTAGTGACCGCCATCGAGAAAGCGCCGCCGCGCCTCGACCATGGCCTGGTTGTCGCCTGGATCGCGGCTGTTCTTATGTTGCACCGGCAACAGGTTCAGATAGCCCTTACGGGCTCGATCGAACCGGTGATTGGCCGGGCAGGCAACGCCATTTTCCACCGCACCCAGCTCGCCGTGGCAGATAGGACAGATCAGCATGCGAGCAGATTGACCAGGGTCTGGTAGTAGATCTCGGTAAGCAGATCGAGGTCGCTGGCGAGGATATGCTCGTCCACCTGATGAATCGTCGCGTTGACCGGCCCCAGCTCGACCACCTGGGTGCCCAGTGTGGCGATGAAGCGCCCATCCGAGGTCCCGCCGCTGGTTGAGGGCTTGGTCTCGCGGCCGGTGACGCTGCGGATCGCCGCAGCCACGCCATCGAGTAGGTCACCGGGTTCAGTCAGGAAGGGTAGGCCCGAAAGGGCCCAGTCGACGCTCCAGTCGAGACCGTGTTTATCGAGAATCGCCGCAGTGCGTTGCTGCAACCCTTCGACGGTGGATTCGGTGGAAAAGCGGAAATTGAACACCGCCTCCAGCGTGCCGGGGATGACGTTGGTCGCGCCGGTGCCTGAATTCAGATTAGAGATCTGGAAGCTGGTCGGCGGGAAGAAGTCATTGCCATCGTCCCAGTGTTCACCCGCCAGTTCGGCGAGTGCCGGTGCCGCCAGATGGATCGGGTTCTTGGCAAGATGGGGGTAGGCCACATGGCCCTGTTGTCCGCGAACCGTAAGCGTGCCACCGAGGGAGCCGCGGCGACCGTTTTTGACCACGTCGCCGACCAGCGTAGTGCTCGATGGCTCACCAACAATGCACCAGTCAAGCCGCTGGCCGCGCTCACGCAAGCGTTCTACCACAGCCTTTGTGCCGTGGTGTGCAGGGCCTTCCTCGTCGCTGGTGATGAGGAAAGCGATCTGGCCTTTGTGGTCCGGCTGCTCAGCGGTAAAGCGCTCGACCGCGACAATCATCGACGCCAGGCTGCCTTTCATGTCGGCAGCACCGCGGCCATGGAGCATGCCGTGCTCATCGATCCGCGCGGCGAACGGCGGATTCTGCCACGCCTGTATCGGGCCGGTAGGGACCACATCGGTGTGGCCGGCGAAGCATAGGACCGGACCTTCGTTGCCGCGAGTCGCCCAGAAGTTTTCGACGTCCTCGATGTGCATCGGCTCAATGGCGAAGCCGCAGGCGGCGAGACGCTCACTCATCAGTTGCTGACAGCCCTCATCCAGCGGGGTGACCGATGGCCGATTGATCAGCTCGCAGGCGAGTTCGAGGGTCGGGGAGAGGGCGGCGGCGGTCATCACGGCTCCGGGGCAAGGCGGGGAAAGGGCGCCATATTAAATTAAAAAGCAGGGCAGCAGCGGGTCAGAACCAGCCTGGTTGAAAACGCCTCGGTATGCCTGGCTGCGACGACGAAGGGCTCAGGCCTATAATCGGCAAATGTCTTGTTTGAGGTATGCCATGTCTATCGACGATCAACGGTTCGGCGGCATCGCCCGTCTGTACGGCTCCGAGGGGCTGCAGCGGCTAGCGGCTGCGCATGTCGCGGTGGTCGGTATCGGCGGAGTTGGGTCGTGGGCGGCCGAGGCGCTGGCGCGCAGCGGTGTCGGTGAAATCAGTCTGTTCGATCTCGATGATGTCTGCATCACCAACACCAATCGGCAGGTGCATGCGCTCGAAGGCGCGGTGGGCAAGCCGAAGGTAGACGAGATGGCGGCCCGGATCAGGGCAATCAATCCGGAGTGCGTGGTCCATGCCGTGGCCGATTTCGTTACCCGCGAAACCATGGCCGACTACATTACCGAGCAGCTCGATTGCGTCGTCGACTGCATCGACAGCGTACCGGCAAAGGCCGCGCTTATCGCCTGGTGCAAACGTCGCAAGATCCAGATCATCGCCACTGGCGGCGCGGGCGGACAGGTGGACCCCACCCAGATCCAGGTCGCCGATTTGAACAAAACGTTCAACGACCCGCTGGCGGCGAAAGTGCGTTCGCTGCTACGGCGCGACTATAACTTTTCCCGCACGCCGGGGCGGACCTACAGCGTGCCCTGTGTGTTCTCCACCGAACAGCTGCGCTATCCCAAACCGGACGGCGGCGTTTGCCAAAGCAAGAGCTTTGTCGGTGAGGGGGTAAAGCTCGACTGTGCCGGCGGGTTTGGCGCGTCAATGATGGTAACTGCCAGTTTCGGCTTGGTCGCTGCAGCGAAGGCGGTTGACAAGCTCATCGCTGGGGCTCGGCGACCGGCGGAGCGTTCGAAGGGCTGAAACTGCCACTGTGTGGCCTCAGCCTTTCGAGGCGGACTTGGCGGCCGCCGCCATCTCGCGCATTCTGCCGAGAACGGCGTTCATTCCATTGGCCCGGGATGGCGACAGCTGCCGAGAGAGGCCCAATTGGCCGAACCAGTCCGCTACGTCGAGCCGCTGTAGCTCGTCGGCATCCAGGCCATCAACCCGAACCAGCAGAACGGCAAGCAGCCCACGCAACAGGCGCGCCTCGCTGGTACCGCGAAAATACCAGCGGTCGTCTCGCTGTTCGCCGATCAGCCAGAGCTTGCTGTCACAGCCGGCAACCAGGTTGAGTTCGTTTCGCTCGTCATTGATCAAGGGCTCAAGCTGATCACCGCGCTGCATCAACAACCGCGCACGTTGCTCCCAACCTGCTGCCAATTGAAAGGCGTGCAGCGTTTCCTCAGCGGCTTCGGCCAGCTTGGTCATCGCAGCATTTCCAGAGCCTGATCCAGCGCTTCGAAGAATCGCTGCAGATCGACCCCATCGTTATAGAGTCCGAGCGATACGCGAATCGCGCCCTCGACACCCAGAGATTTCATCAGAGGCTGCGCGCAGTGGGTGCCGCTGCGTATGGCAATGCCTTGTTCGGTCAGCAGATGGGCCAGATCACCGTGATGGATGTCATCGACGGTAAAGCTTACGAGCGCAAGCTGCGGATCGCCGAGCAGTCGCAGGCCTTCCCGCTCAGCCAAACCTATGCGCAACGCGCTATGCAGGGCGAGCTCGTGCCGGTCAATAGAATTGGCATCCAGTCTCGACAGGTAGTCCAGTGTGGCGCCCAGGCCGATCACACCTCCGATGGGCGGGGTTCCGGCTTCAAAACCCAGTGGGGCCGCGTGGAAGTCGGCATGCTGAAAATCAGCGACACGGACCATTTCCCCGCCGAACTGCCAATGCTTGAGTTTGAGCAATGACTCGCCCCGGCCGTAGAGCGCGCCAACACCTTCCGGGCCGTACAGCTTGTGGCTGGATAGCACGTAGAAATCACAGTCCAGCGCCTGCAGGTCATGCCGGCCATGAACCACACCCTGAGAGCCGTCGACTACGCTAAGCGCGCCCTGCGCCTTGGCCAGTGGCAACAATTCTGCCAGCGGCTGCCAAGCGCCGAGTACATTGGATAGCTGACTGACGGCAAGCAGGCGGGTGCGCGGGCCGATCAGGCTGGCTGCTGCCTCGAGGTCGATAATGCCGCGCTCGTCGAGCGGCAGTACGACAAGCTTGGCGGCACGTCGCTTGGCCAGCTGCTGCCACGGCAGCAGGTTGGCGTGGTGCTCCAGGGCGCTGACGACGATTTCATCACCCGCTGTGATCAGGTGTTCCAGGCCGTAAGCCAACAGATTCAGCGCTTCGGTGGCACCGCGTGTAAAAATGATTTCGGTCGGACATGCGGCGTTGAGCCAGCGCGCCACCTTGATACGTGAATCCTCGAATGCGCGGGTCGCCCGTTCTCCCGGGTGGTGCTGGGCGCGATGGACGTTGGCGGTGCCGCAGGTGTAATAGCCGGTAAGGGCGTCGATCAGTGCCTGGGGCTTCTGCGAAGTGGCCGCGCTGTCCAGGTAGGTCTGACCCTGGGACTCAAGGATAGCCAGGGCGGGGAAGTCGGCGCGCCAGGGGGATGTCAGCGGCATGGATACTCCTGAAAGCAGGACGGGACGCCTGTTGGAGAAACTGCGTAAACAGGCGGACTAAAGCGTCCGCCTGTTTACATCGGGACGCTGCGCTTAGTTGTGCGCGTGCAACGCCTCGTTCAGCTCGATCGCAGACTTATGCGTCTTGCATTCGACCGCACCGCTCAGCGAATTACGGCGGAACAACAGGTCAGTCTGGCCGGCCAGTTCGCGCGCCTTGACCACCTTGACCAGCTCGCCTTGTTCATCGAGCAGGTTCACTTTGGTGCCCGCTGTGATGTACAGGCCGGATTCCACGGTGTTGCGGTCGCCTAGGGGGATACCGATCCCTGCGTTTGCGCCGATCAGGCAGCCTTCGCCGACCGAAATGACGATGTTGCCGCCACCGGAAAGGGTGCCCATGGTCGAGCAACCGCCGCCCAGGTCCGAGCCCTTGCCGACGAACACGCCAGCCGAGACGCGACCTTCGATCATGCCCGGCCCTTCGGTGCCGGCGTTGAAGTTGATGAAGCCTTCGTGCATCACGGTGGTGCCTTCACCCACATAGGCACCGAGACGAATGCGTGCGCTGTCGGCGATACGGACGCCGGTCGGAACCACGTAGTCGGTCATCTTCGGGAACTTGTCCACCGAACCGACTTCCAGCAGGTAGCCCTTCAGGCGCGCTTCCAGTTGACGTTCGGCCAGTTCGGTTAGGTCGACAGCACCCTGATTGGTCCAGGCGACGTTGGGCAGCAGCGGGAAGATGCCAGTGAGGTTCAAGTCGTGCGGCTTGACCAGCCGATGCGAGATCAGATGCAGCTTGAGGTAGGCTTCCGGGGTAGACGTCAGCGCCGTGTCTTCGGCCAGCAGCGTGACCACCAGCGGGCGCTGGCTCTCGGCGAGGCGGGTAAGCAACGCGTGCTGAATGGGATCAATCGTCTTGATTGCATCGGCCAGTTGCGCCGCCTGAGTGGTATTGATGGCGATCGCTTGATTGCCGCCCTGGTAATTGAGCAGCGGTGCAACCGCGTCGACCAGCTCGCCGGCCGGACGAAGCAGGGGCTGCGCGTAGAAGACTTCGAGCCAATTGCCCTGACGGTTTTGAGTGCCGACGCCAAACGCCAGGCTGAAGAGGGGGTTGCTCATGGTGGAATCCTTTATTAGTCGCGCTCGTCTTGGCGAGCGGTTTCAGTTCTTGGCTGCCAGCTCGGCAGCGTAAATGTCTGGCTTGAAGCCAACGAGCGTCTTGTCGCCCAAATCAAGAATCGGGCGTTTGATCATCGACGGCTGGGCCAGCATCAATTCGATGGCTTTTGCCTGGTCAAGATCGGCTTTTTGCTCATCGTTCAGCTTGCGGAAAGTGGTGCCAGCACGGTTGAGTACGATCTGCCAACCATGTTCATTGCACCAGGCTTCCAGATGGGCGCGGTCGATCCCGGCGCTCTTGTAGTCATGAAACTCATAGCTTAGCCCCTGCTGGTCGAGCCAGGTTCGGGCTTTTTTCATGGTGTCGCACGCCTTGATGCCGTATAGACAGCGTCCTTTGCTTTTATCGGGCATAACAGCTCTGCTTTCTCCGGCCAAACTGGGCCGCGGATTATGCCACGACGAGACGAAGCCTGCCGTCCGCAGCGCGAGACTGGTCCAACTTCGCTGTCGCATGCACTCGCTACGCGAGCAAAAGTGGTTCGACCTTTTCCTCCCTCCACGTTGTCCATTGATCACAATCGTAACGATGAGGTCATGTATGGCACGCAAGCATTTTGAGAACTATGAGGCCATTTCGTCCGCCGTTCCTGCTGACGAAGGGTTCGAAGCGGTGATCGCCGTCAAGCGTCGCGACTCTGACGAAAATGCACAGGTCTTCAAGGTCGCCAATGGCCGCCATTACGACCTTGCATCAGAGGCTGACGTGGCTGCTGAGGCAGCGCTGACCAAGGTCAAGGAGGTCAGCGACGTAGGTGAACTGATCTGGGAAGAAAACGCGATCTGACGGAGGTTGTTATGAGCGAGTCAGAAAAGCCGAACACGGAAGGGCAGGGCAAGCAGGACGAGAACACCAAGGCTGACATTCCCGAGCATATGAAGCCGGAGAATCTGGAGAAACTGCGGGACTACGGCAAGGACAAGATTCCCCCAGGTGTTGCCTGAACCGTCAGGCCGGACGCCATGGCGTCCGGCCTGACATCAAAGTGTCATGACGAATGCGCGGATTCTCTCCGCAGCCTCGACGCAATCCTCCAGCGGCGCTACGAGCGCCATGCGCACTCGGTTAGTGCCTGGGCTGATGCCATCTACCTGACGTGACAGGTAAGAACCTGGGACGACGGTGACATGCTCACGTGCATACAGCTCGCGGGTGAAGAGCTGGTCATCCACCGGCGTCTTCGGCCACAGATAGAAGCCGCCGTCCGGTCGCTGCACGTCCATGACTGGCGAGAGGATGTCCAGCACCGCGTCGAACTTCTCGCGGTACAGCTGCCGATTGGCCTGCACATGCGCTTCATCGTTCCAGGCGGCAATGCTGGCGAGTTGCGTCTGCATCGGCATGGCACAGCCGTGGTAGGTGCGGTACAGCAGAAACCCTTTGAGTATCTCGGCATCGCCGGCGACGAAGCCTGAGCGCAGCCCGGGCAGGTTCGAGCGTTTGGAGAGGCTGTGAAAGACCACGCAACGCTTGAAGTCGTGGCGCCCGAGCGCTGCGCATGCAGTCAACAGCCCAGCGGGCGCTTGGTCCTCGTCAAAATACAGCTCGCTGTAGCATTCGTCGGCTGCGATGACAAAATTGAACTCGTCCGCCAATGCGATCAGCTTCTTCAGCGTTTCAAGCGGGACCAGTGCGCCGGTCGGGTTGCCTGGAGAGCAGAGAAAAAGGATCTGCGTCCGCTGCCAGACCTCTGGCGAAACCGCGTCGAAGTCTGGATTGAAGCCATTATCCGCGGTGCAAGGCAGATAATGCGGCGTGGCGCCGGCCAGAAGTGCCGCACCTTCATAGATCTGATAGAAGGGATTGGGGCTGATAACCAGCGCACCCTGTTCGCGGTTGACTACGGCTTGGGTGAAGGCGAATAGCGCTTCGCGGGTACCATTGACCGGCAATACATGCCGGGCCGGGTCGACAACGCCCGGAGCCACACCAAAGCGTCGTTCGCACCAGCGGGCGATCGATTCGCGCAACGCCGGGATGCCCTGCGTGGTGGGGTACACCGCAAGCTGGTCAAGGTTGTCGGCCAGTGCCTGAGCGACGAAATCCGGCGAACGGTGCTTCGGCTCACCAATCGACAGCGCGATTGGGCGCTTGTCTGCTGGCGGCTGCGCACCGGCCAGCAGGCCGCGCAGTTTTTCAAACGGGTAGGGCTGCAACAGGGTCAAGGCTTCATTCATGGTCAGGTCTTCGAAACGTCGAGAGGCGCCAGGCTGCGCCTCGATTGATTCAGTCTTGGCGGGCGCCGCCGTAGTAGGCGCAGCCGCGTAAGGTCTGGCCGTCCAGGCGCAGCTCGGCAGTCAGATGGCTGACCGCACCGGTTGCGCTGTCCAGGCAGCGTTGCGGGGCCACCCACAGATCGAGGCGTTGATCGTTGGCCTCCGTGCTGAAACTGGTCTGCCCACTCGGCAGTTGCTCTTCCAGGTAGGGCAATGCCAAGGGAGATTGACCGGGACGCTCAAGAAGCAAGCCGCTGCTGGTGACCGTCACGCTCCAGCCGGGTTCGTGACCCGTCGCGCGCAGGAGCAACCGGTTGAATGCATCGTTGTTGCAGCCCGGTCCCTCTGCCTGCAGGCGATACACCTGGGTCAGCTGAAACTGGCCGCTATCGCCATTTTGGTTGATCAGGCTGCCACGGATATCGGCGAACAACGGCTGCTTGCTTCCGGCTAGCAGCGCCTGTGCGTCATCGGGCAAGCCGGTCGCGCCGCTGTCGAGCAATGCGAGATTGCGGCGGCCCTGGCAGCTGCTGAAGTGCAACCCGCCGTCCTGCTGAGTGATGGTGCCTTGCATGCGCTCGGTTGATCTAGCCGGAGGCTGATCGTCCCATTGCAGTGACTGGCAACCGGCAAAAACGGGAAGAAGACTGAGCAGTAAAGCGCGGGGTGTGATCATCAGCGGGCTCGAATTCAGGCGGGCAATGCTGCGCCAGTGGGACTGGCGCAGTTGGATCAGCTACCTTTGACAGCTCGGCCGTCGACGGTGCCTTCTTCGAGCATGATCTGATACTCCTTGCCATCCTTTTCCACCTGATGCAGGCGGACCAGCATGAAGTCCCAGTTCTTGGCGAACCAAAGGATGGTCTGCCGCTTGCTCTGCGTGGGATCGCGCACGCGCTCGACCTTGATTGCGTCGACCTGACCGGCCTTGGTGCTGACTTTTTCCTCGCCTAGAACGCGGAAATCGTAGGTTTCGATCTCATCGCCATCTACAACCTGATAGCTCATGCTCTTCTCGCCTGCTGCAACCGCCTCCTGAAGAGCGATCTGATAGGTGGATTTGTCTAGCAGGCCGCGATTAAGTGGCAGCTTCACCGGGTCACCACGGTCTTCGCCGACCACCTGCTTGGCTTGCCAGTCAAAGTCGTGCTTGATGGATTTACCTTTGCCCAGTCCGCTGCGCTTCAGTCGGTATTTCTGCGGGAGGAAGGTTTCGCCTTCGACTGTGAACACGCTGCGCTCATTGAAGCTGGCAACCAGCATCGAGGCTTCGAAATCCAATTCCCAGGTATTGTCATCGCGTTTCTCCAGGCTGCGCTGGGCTGTGCCACTGACAGGTACCTGTTTCCAATCGGCGGTGTAGCTGGCAGAGAAGGGCTTCAGCTCAAGCGCCTGGACCGGCAGGGCCAGCACGGCGAGAGTGAGCAGCAGGGCGCGACGCATAATGTCTCCTAGATTCTCAATAGATGGCCGGAGGCCGGCAGCAACGTGTCGTCCAGCATCGCGCCTTGATCGGCAAGGCGCAAGCGGCCCTCGGCGAACCAGCGGACAGCGAGCGGATAGATGATGTGCTCGGCTGCATGCACTCGGTCGGTCAGCTTGTCGATGCTTTCGTTGGGTTCGATCCTTAGGCAGGCCTGTATGGCCACAGGTCCGCCGTCTAGCTCTTCGGTCACGAAGTGCACGCTGCAACCGTGTTCCTGATCGCCGGCATCGAGTGCGCGGCGGTGGGTATCCAGTCCCTTATACTTCGGTAGCAGCGAGGGGTGGATGTTGAGCAGGCGACCCTGATAGTGGCGAGCGAAGCCGGCGCTGAGAATGCGCATGAAGCCGGCCAGCACCACCAGCTGCGGCTGGTATGTGTCGATAATTTCAATCAGTGCCGCATCGAATGCTTCGCGATCAGCAAAACCCTTGTGCTGCACAACATGCGTATCGATGCCGGCCGCTTGTGCACGTTGCAGGCCGAAGGCGTCTGCGCGGTTCGAAACCACGGCGCGAATGCGCACGGGACTGTTTTCGTCGAGGCTGTCGATCAGGGCCTGGAGATTGCTTCCAGACCCAGAGATCAGCACAACAACATTGCAGGGCGCGTGCATCAATGGCTTTTCAGGTTGTTCAGGAGAACGCGCTCGGCACCCGCGCTAGCCGAACCGATTTCGCCGATGACCCAAGGGCTTTCGCCGGAGCTGCGCAGATTGGCGAGGACGGTTTCGACCTGATCCCGGGCGACACAGATCACCATGCCGACGCCACAGTTCAATACACGGTGCATTTCGTGTTCATCGACGTTGCCTTGCTGCTGCAGCCAGTCAAATACAGCAGGGCGCTGCCAACTGGCGACATCAACGACCGCCTGGCTACCTTCGGGCAGTACGCGCGGGATGTTGTCCAGCAGCCCACCGCCGGTGATGTGCGCCATCGCTTTCACCGCACCGGTGTCCTTGATCAGCTTGAGCAATGGCTTCACATAGATACGGGTCGGCGCCATCAACAGCTCAGTGAGCGGCTTGCCGCCGAGTTGGGTGCTCTCGATATCGGCGCCAGCCACTTCGATAATTTTGCGGATCAGTGAATACCCGTTGGAATGTGGACCGCTCGAAGGAAGGGCGATCAAGGCATCGCCAGCGGCTACCTTCGAGCCGTCGATGATTTCACTTTTCTCCACCACGCCCACGCAGAACCCGGCCAGGTCGTAATCTTCACCTTCGTACATGCCTGGCATCTCGGCGGTTTCGCCGCCCACCAGCGAACAACCCGCCAGTTCACAGCCAGCGCCAATACCGGTTACCACCGTGGCGGCGATATCGACGTTGAGCTTGCCGGTGGCGTAGTAGTCAAGGAAGAACAGCGGCTCGGCACCGCAAACCACCAGGTCGTTGACGCACATTGCGACCAGATCCTGGCCGATGCTGTCGTGCTGGTTGAGATTCAACGCCAGGCGCAGCTTGGTGCCGACGCCGTCGGTGCCTGAGACCAGCACCGGCTGCTTGTAACCAGCCGGAATCTCGCAGAGCGCGCCAAAGCCGCCCAGGCCACCCATGACCTCAGGACGAGCGGTGCGCTTGGCTACGCCTTTGATGCGTTCGACCAGCGCTTCGCCTGCATCGATGTCGACACCGGCGTCCTTGTAGCTGATGGAGGGTTGCTTGCTCATATGAATCCGGACCTGTGAAGGGGAGTGCGGGCGACCGGGTCAGAATCAGGTTTCTGTCGCGACGCGGCGAGGCGCCGGACCGGTCTGCGGAAAGCGCGCGATTTTATCAGGCTTGCCGCACAGCGACCATCCCGCGAACGGTGATGTCGAACAGGTGTGCTAGGAACGGACCTGAGATTGCGCGGCAAGATGCGTAGCCTGTGACTGCTGCGGTTGCCGCGAGTTAGGGGCCTGTTTAAGGTATAACGCTTGATCACCGTAGCCGAACCCGGTCACCACCCGCGACGGCCGCCCTTATGACTGGCTAGCCAGCGAGTTTCTCAATATGCGCGTAATTCCCCGTCTTCTTGCACTGTGCTGCGCCGTCGTGTCCGCCCATAGCATGGCGGTTCCCCTCAGCGATCTCTACAGAGTGCGTGAGCCGGTTGCCAGCCAACAACCAGCCGAGCGTGAAGAGGCGCTGCGCAAGGCGTTCGACACGCTGGTGCTGCGTCTGACTGGTGACTCCAGCTCTGACCAGAAGGCCGTTGCGCCATTGCGCAACGATCCGCAGCAACTGGTGAGCCGGTACGCCTATGAGGGGGACGCCGTCATTGTGAGCTTCGACCCGGTGACTACCGAGCGGGCGCTGCGATCAGCGGGGATTCCGTTGTGGGGCGCTGAGCGCCCGAGCATCCTGACCTGGTGGCTGGGAGAGTCAGCGAACGGTTCGCAGCTTGTTGGCGATGCGCAAGAGGGTTCCGCGGACTTGCGCGCCGCCGCCCAGCACCGCGGTCTGCCGTTGCGTTTGCCGCTGGCTGACCTGAGTGAGCAGCTCGTAGCCACCCCCGATACGATCACGGCAAGAGACCCGCAGGCGCTTCGCGATGTTTCAGAGCGGTACGATACCGACGGGCTGCTAGCTGTCATGGCGAAACAGTCCGGCGAAACCTGGCAAGCCAACTGGCGCCTTTGGCTTGGCGACAAACAGACTCAAGGCAAGGTGAGTGGCGACACTCGAGCGGCGCTGGCCGATGAGGTCATGCTCGCCGTAAGCACATTCCTCGCGCCGCAATACCGCGTTGAGCCCGGTGACAGCTCGGATATTACGCTCGAAGTGCTTGGGGCTGACGTGGGACGTTTCGCCGAGCTTGATCGCCTGCTCGAACCCTTCGGCGCACGCCTGCAGCGAGTTGATAGCGATCGGCTGGTGTATCGCCTCAATGCCAGTCCCGAGCAACTGCGGGCTCAACTGGCCTTGGCGCGGCTACAGGAAGTCACTCTGGATGAATTTGATCCGCCGTTGGATACCGCTGGCACCGATACAGCCCTCGATCCTGTCGACAGCGGTGAAGTGTCGGCCGGCGGCGCTGAAGCCCCACCCATCGAGGCCCAGATTCCTCCCGAAGCGCCGGGCGTATCGACAAGCGAGCCATCTCAGCCCGCAGATCAAGGCACCTTGCTGCGCTACCGTTGGTAGCGGTCGTCGGCCCATGATCGCGACAGTAAACGCTGTAGGCGCTGTCGCCCATGGCGCTTATGGACCCCATGATTTCGCCTTTCGTCTGCTGTAGCCACTTGGCTTCCGATTACCCCAAGCAAGATATCTAGAACATGACCATCACCCACAACAACCGCTGGCTTTGGCTGGTGGCGCTGTTACTGATTGGCTGGCTGATCTATCAGCTGTCACCGATCCTTTCGCCGTTTCTGGTCGGCATCCTGCTGGCCTATCTGGGTGACCCGCTGGTTGACCGGCTGGAGCGCTGGAAACTGTCCCGGACCTGGGGCGTGATCCTGGTTTTTTCGCTGTTCACATTGCTGTGTCTGTTGTTGTTGCTGGTACTGGTGCCGATGCTTGGCAAGCAGCTGATGCATCTGTACCAACTGGCGCCGCAAGGTCTGGACTGGCTGCAGCTGACGGCGTTGCCCTGGGTGCAGGGGCAGTTTGGCCTCGATGAGGAATTCTGGCGCGTCGATCAGCTCAAGAGTGCGTTTTCCGCCAATCTCGGCAGCACCAAGGACGTGGTAGCAGTCATCCTCAGTCAGGCTACGGCGTCGAGCATTGCTTTGCTGGCGTGGTTGGCGAACCTCCTGCTGGTGCCTGTGGTGTGTTTCTACCTGCTGCGCGATTGGGACCTGATCATGGCCAAGCTGCGCACGCTGCTGCCGCGGCGGCGCGAGGTGGCCGTCATGGCTCTGATGCGCGAGTGCCACGAGGTGATCGGCGCCTTTCTGCGGGGCCAGTTGCTGGTCATGTTGGCGCTGGCGGTGGTCTATTCGGCCGGTCTGATGCTGGTCGGCGTCGAGTTGGGGCTGTTGATCGGCGTCCTGGCTGGCCTCGCCAGCATCGTGCCGTACATGGGGTTCGTGGTGGGTATAGGCGCTGCAGTGATTGCCGTGCTGTTCCAGTTTGGTTTGGAACTCTATCCCCTGCTGGGCGTCGTTGCGGTGTTCACAGCCGGGCAGATGTTGGAAGGCATGCTGTTGACGCCGCTGCTGGTGGGAGACCGTATCGGCCTGCACCCGGTTGCGGTGATCTTCGCGGTGCTGGCGGGAGGGCAATTGTTCGGATTTACCGGTGTGCTCCTGGCATTGCCTGTCGCAGCGGTAATCATGGTGCTGCTGCGTCATGTGCATGATCTCTATAAACTCTCCGACCTTTACGCAGAGCCGCCGGTAGACTCACCCCGCCAACCATGAAACCCATCCAGCTCCCCCTGGGCATTCGTCTTCGTGACGACGCCACTTTTGCCAACTTCTATCCGGGCGCCAACGCGGCCGCGCTTGGCTATGTCGAGCGTGTTTGTTCGCCGGCTGCTGGCTGGTCCGACGAACTGGTCTATCTGTGGGGCGGCACCGGTGTCGGCCGCAGCCATCTGCTTCAGGCGGCCTGCTTGCGCGTTGAACAGCGCGGTGAGCTAGCGGTGTATCTGCCATTGGCGGAGGTGGCGGAATACGGCCCGGCGCTTCTGGATAATCTGGAACGGAGTGAGCTGGTCTGCCTGGATGATCTGGACGCCATAGCGGGTGATCCGGTGTGGGAAGAAGCCTTGTTTCATCTGTTCAATCGGCTTCGCGACAGCGGTCGACGTTTGTTGCTCGCCGCTGACGCCTCTCCGCGAGAAATCGCGGTGCAGCTTCCAGACCTCAAGTCCCGGTTGAGTCTATCGCTGGTGTTTCAACTGCAGGAGCTTTCGGATGAGGACAAGCTGCGTGCCCTTCAGCTCCGAGCGTCGCGCCGCGGTCTGAACCTGCCGGACGATGTCGGCCGCTTTATCCTCACGCGCGGAGCGCGCAGCATGAGCGCCTTGTTCGAGTTGCTCGATCGGCTCGATCAGGCCTCCCTTCAGGCGCAACGCAAACTGACTATTCCGTTTCTTAAGGAAACGCTCGGCTGGTAGGAACGCTGGCAGCAGGCTGTTGAGCTCGGCCTGGCGTTGCAGGTCAGCACGGCCAAGCCGAGCCGAAACGTTGTCATGCGGCTCACCCGGGAGTAGGTTGAACTGCTGGCGTAGGGTGGGCTTCAGCCCACCGACGCTGTTCAACGTACCTGAGAATCTGGCGCCGTGCCTCCTGCTCGTCTCAGCTTTCGCCTGACGCTTTGCGACCGTACTGGTAAGCCCAACGGGTATAGAGCAGAGCGCTTATGAAGAGCGTCAGGCTGATGATTGCTTCCAGCCAGCCGTATACCATCCGGGCCGGGTTGATAGCGGCAAGCACGCCCTGAATGAAGTACAGATTGACAACAAAGCAGGTCCAGGCATGGGCGCGCGGGCTCCCGGAGAGCATGCCCGGAGCCACCAGCAAGAGCGGAATCAGCTGAATGCTGACCACTACCCAGGTGCGCGCGCCGTGCAAGTCGGCAAATGCCAGATTCCAGACAACCAGCAGTACGGCCAGTCCAATAAAACTGGCCAGACTGATCGCGCGGCTGAGTTTTACCCTCGGTGTCAGCCATTCGAGCGATGGCAGCGGTTTGGGCTTTTTAGCCACGGACATTCTCCAGACGCTGGGCGGTTTGCGCGAGGCGTTGGCCCAGTGCGCGGCAAAGACTGATTTCATGCTCGTCCAGCAGGCGCTTTCCGTCGGCTCCGGCATGGTGGCTCGGGCCATACGGCGTGCCGCCGCCTCGGGTCTCGAGCAGCGCATTTTCGCTGTAGGGCAAGCCGAGCACCAGCATGCCATGGTGAAGCAAGGGCAACAGCATCGACAGCAGGGTCGTTTCCTGCCCGCCGTGCAGGCTTGACGTCGAGGTAAACACACCGGCGGGTTTACCTACTAGCTCACCGGTCAGCCACAGCCCACTGGTGCCGTCGAGAAAATACTTCATCGGGGCGGCCATGTTGCCGAAGCGGGTGGGGCTGCCCAGCGCCAGACCGGAGCAATACTTCAGGTCGTCGAGGGTTGCAAAGATGGCGCCGTGGTCAGGAATCGCAGGCGCAACCGCTTCACATTCGGCTGACACGGCCGGTACAGTGCGCAATCTGGCCTCCAGCCCTGCCTGTTCGACGCCGCGGGCAATCTGCCGGGCCATTTCTGCTGTGGCGCCGTGACGGCTGTAATACAGCACCAGAACATACGGCGCACTCATGGCAAGATCTCCAGTACCTTTTCCGGCGGTCGACCAATCACCGCTACATCGCCGACCACCAGGATCGGCCGCTCGATCAGTTTCGGATGCGCGACCATGGCATCGATGATTTGCTCATCGGTGAGTGCTGGGTCAGCGAGGTTCAAGGTTTTGTAGTCCTCCTCGCCGCTGCGCAGTAGCTGGCGTGGGCTGACGCCCAATCGAGCGAGTATCTGCTTGAGCTCATCAGCCGATGGCGGTGTCTCGAGATAGCGAACGACGGAAGGGGAGAGGCCACGTTGTTCGAGCAGTTCCAAGGCGTTGCGTGATTTCGAGCAGCGTGGGTTGTGGTAAAGGATCAATTCGGTCATTGGGTTTGCTTCGCGCCAGATTAGGTGGCCATTCTAACCCTCAAAGCAGTGGTGCTCGAAACGGTGGTCGCGAAGCGCTGTCTGCCAAGGTAGGCTTTTGCTTGCTGCAGGCCTGCTGGCAATCGGGTTTCGACGATCGAGACTGGCACCGAGGGGATTGAATGCAACAACGGATCAAGGATTTTCTGGAGTTCGGTCGTTTTCTGGTGCAGCGCTTCCTCGCGGATCGCGGCCCACACAGCGCTGCCGCATTGACCTATACCACCCTGTTCGCGGTGGTGCCGATGATGACGGTGACCTTCGCCATGCTGTCCGCCATTCCCGCGTTCCAGGGAATCGGTGAGCAGATTCAGGTGTATATTTTTAGTAATTTCATTCCCTCCACCGGCGCGACCATTCAGGACTATCTGGTCGCGTTCACTGATCAGGCGAGGCAGCTGACCTGGTTCGGCGTGGGGTTTCTGATGGCGACGGCACTGATGATGCTGCTGACCATCGAAAAGGCGTTCAACGTGATCTGGCGGGTGCGCCAGCCGCGCCGTGGGATCTCGAGCTTTCTGCTGTACTGGGCGATCCTCAGCCTTGGGCCGTTGCTGCTCGGAGCGGGGTTTGCCATGAGCACGTACATCACTTCGTTGTCGCTGATTTCGGGACCGCATGCACTGATCGGTGCGCGCACGGTTCTGAAGGCGATGCCGCTGGTGCTCAGTGTCGCGGCATTCACACTTATCTATGCAGCCGTGCCAAACACTCGAGTGCCGCTGCGGCATGCAGTGGTAGGTGGAACCTTTACCGCTGTACTGTTCGAAACGGCAAAGCAGCTGTTCGGCTTGTATGTCAGCTATTTCCCCAGCTATCAGTTGATCTACGGGGCTTTTGCCGCGGTGCCGCTGTTTCTGCTATGGGTGTACCTGTCCTGGATGATCGTATTGTTCGGGGCGGAACTGGTCTGTGGATTGTCATCATCGCAGCAATGGCGGCGGCGTTCGGTGCCGCGTCTGCTGGTCATGCTCGGGCTGTTGCGGGTGCTTTACGAAAGCCAACAGACCGGGCGTGAGGTGCGTCTACGCGATGCTCACCGCAGCGGCTGGAAGCTGCCGGAGGACGAATGGGACGAGATTCTGGAATTCTTCGAGCGAGAGCAGCTCGTCTGTCGAACCGGATCGTCCGGCTGGGTGCTCTGTCGCGATCTCAATAGCTACAGCTTCGATCAGCTGTTGCGCTCCAATCCCTGGCCGCTCTCGGGCAAGCAGGCGTTACCGGAGCATCTGGATGAACCCTGGTACCCTACGTTGCGTCAATCCTTGGAGTTGCTTCAGCGAGAGCAGGCCAATCTCTTTGGTGGTAGCGTCGCAGACTGGCTGCAGTCGCAGCGGGTATGAACGAGCCGATACTCAGTAGTGAAGGAAAAATGGAAGATGAACAGAGGACTCAGCGGATTGCTCGGTGCGTTCGCCTGCTTGATGCTGGTGGGTTGTGGTGAGGACTGGGGGGCGGACCAGCACGGCGCAACCGTCACGGCGCAGCAGCTCGACGGGCAGTGGTTGCTGGTCAATTACTGGGCGGAATGGTGCGGCCCTTGCCGTACCGAAATTCCGGAACTGAACGCGCTGGACCGGTCGCGGGACGACATCACTGTGCTGGGGGTCAATTTTGACGGGCTGCAAGGCGACGAGCTTGCCGCTGCGGCCAAGCAGTTGAATATCGAGTTTCGAGTGCTTAGCGTCGATCCGGCGGAACGTTTGGACTTGCCTCGCAGTGCGGTGCTGCCGGTGACCTATATCGTCGATGCTGCCGGAGAGGTCCGTGAGAGTCTGGTTGGTGAACAAACGGCGGAAGGGTTGCTCGCTCGGCTGGATAAGCTAAGGAGCGAAGGCTAGCGGCAATCCTGCCTCTATGCTGCAGGCGTCATGGCTTTACGTACCAGAAATCCTGCCAGAAGCCGATCACCTTTGCCGGATAGTGCTGTTTGCCAAGGCTGCCGTTATAGCGTGCCAACGCCCGGTTGATATCACCGTTTTCCTTCTTCAGGTAATAGCTGAGAATGGTGCAGCCGTAGCGAAGGTTGGTGGCATTGTCGGTCAGATTGTCCTGCGGTCGCCCCAGTTCGGCTTTCCAGAACGGCATCACCTGCATCATCCCTTGCGCGCCGACACTGGAGATGGCAAAGCGGTCAAAGTGACTTTCAGCATGGATGAGTGCCAACACAATGTCTGGTTTGAGCCCCGCTTTGCTGGCCTCCTGATGGACCAATCGCAGCAATGTCAGCCGTTCCTGCGGGTCGGGAACGTAGCGTTTGAGACGGGTCGACATGTCGAGCAGCCAGACTTCCGCCTCAAAACGATCCTGAAAGCTCTCGGCATCGGCTACGGTGCGTTGCATCAGCTCGCGAAGCTCTGGCTCCGGTGCCTGGCGAAAAACCGCAGAGACTGGCCAGGCGGTGAGCAGCGCTAACAGCCACAGGAGTGGGAGCGGCTTCATGGCGCGGTCTAGTCGCCTTCGCCTGTATCGTGCGCCTGGCGTCCGGCATCCTGCATCAGGCTGCGCAGAAATTCCTGCTGCAAATCCGGGTCGTTGCGAGTCAGCTCGATCAAGCTCTGTTCAAGCTCGCTGGCCTCCTCCTCGAGGCCAAGCTCTGAAAGCCGCTTGACGCGATGCACCCATTGATTGACTTCGTCACCTTCGAGGTCATCGAAGATAAGGTCGTGCGCTTCCAGAAGCTTGCCACGCAGGGCTCGGCTGACAAAGAGCGTGGCGTCTGCTCGGGTGCCGTCCTGCGGGTCTTCGACCTGCAGCTGGAGTTTGCCTACCTGGCTGATGTCCTGATCGGCGAAGGGGCCATCGAGCAGATTCAGGCGCAGCACGCCGTTGCGGTCGGTGCTCAGTTCGTGCGTCTCGTTAGCTGTGACAATCTGCACCGGACGCTCAGCCCAAGGCAGGCTGGAGTACTCGAGCCGAGCGTCGCGTCGCTGCTCATCGATGCTGGCAAGATTCTGCTGCGAGCGACCATTGGACTCGGCATTGACGAACGGATTGAGGCCGGCAAAACCATAGCTGATCCAATCGCGGGTGGCGCTTTCCGGAAGATTGCCGAGCAATACGACGTTGAGCACATTCGCGCCAATGCCTGCTACCACCGCCGCAGCGCCCAGTGGGATCTCGTATAGCTCGCGCCAGGGTTGATAGGGTGTATAGCGGTCATAGCGCCGCGTTACCTCGAAGTCGGTGACCTCGAAGGTCTTCTGGTCGAGTATACGGATGCGCCGCTGGGGCAGCTCGAGCAAGGGTGCGCCCACTTCTATGCGCAGACTGTGATTGAGCAGTTTGCGTTCGGTGCGGGCTTCTTGTTCGCTGCGTTGAGGCAGCTGATTGGCGCAGCCACTCATAAAAAGCGCCATGCAAAGCATGGCGCAAGTTGAAGCACTTCGGTTGAGCATGATTTCCGTCAGCAGCTGGCGCGGGAATTAATGAATTCGAGAATGTTGGCAGCAGGAATGGCCTGGCTCTCGGCATCACGTCGATGCTTGTATTCCAGCGTGCCATCGGCAAGCCCACGCTCGCCGACAACGATGCGATGCGGTATCCCCACCAACTCCATATCGGCAAATTTGACGCCTGGACTGGTCTTTTTGTCACGGTCGTCGAGCAGAACGTCGTAGCCAGCAGCGGTCAGTTCCGCATAGAGCTTATCGGTGGCCTCGCGGACGGCCTGGTTTTCATATTTCATCGGGACCAGGGCAATTTGGAACGGAGCGAGCGCGTCCGGCCAGAGAATGCCGCGGTCATCGTAGTTCTGCTCGATGGCGGCCGCGACGACACGAGACACGCCGATGCCATAGCAGCCCATGGTCAGGATGACAGGCTTACCGTTTTCACCCATGACACTGCAATTCATCGCCTCGCTGTATTTGGTGCCCAGCTGGAAAATGTGCCCAACTTCGATGCCACGCTTGATGATCAGCGTGCCGACACCGTCAGGGCTTGGATCACCCGCGACCACGTTGCGCAAATCGGATACTTCCGGAAGCGGCAAATCGCGCTCCCAGTTGATACCGAAATAGTGCTTGTCGTCCTGGTTGGCCCCGGCAGCGAAATCACTCATCAAGGCTACCGAGCGATCGATTACAACGGCGATAGGCAAATTCAACGGGCCCAGTGAGCCGGGGCCTGCACCGATGGCTGAACGTATTTCTTCATCGGTGGCGAATATCAGCGGGCTCTCGACCTGAGCCAGATTGGCCGCTTTGATCTCGTTAAGCTCGTGATCACCGCGGACGACCAGTGCGACCAGTTGACCTTTTTCTGTGCCGCGCACGACCAGCGTCTTGATCGTTTTCTCGATGGGTAGCTGGAACTGCTCGACCAGTGCGGCAATCGTCTTGCAGTTCGGCGTGTCGATCAGTCGCAGTTCTTCGCTGGGAGCGCCGCGCTCAGTTTCACGCGGAATGGCCTCTGCTTTCTCGATGTTCGCTGCGTAGTCGGAACTGTCACTGAACGCGATATCGTCTTCACCGGATTCTGCAAGTACATGGAACTCGTGCGAGCCGGTGCCGCCGATGGATCCGGTGTCCGCCTGAACCGGACGGAAGTTCAGCCCCAGGCGGGTAAAGATGTTGCAGTACGCCTGGTGCATGCGGTCGTAGGTTTGCTGCAACGACTCCTGATCCACATGAAACGAATACGCGTCCTTCATCGTGAATTCGCGCCCGCGCATCAATCCGAAGCGTGGACGGATCTCATCACGGAATTTTGTCTGGATCTGGTAGAAGTTGATCGGCAACTGCTTGTAACTGTTGAGCTCGTTGCGCGCCAGGTCGGTAATGACTTCTTCATGAGTTGGGCCAACGCAAAACTCGCGATTATGGCGGTCTTTCAGACGCAGCAGTTCAGGACCGTACTGCTCCCAACGCCCGGACTCTTGCCACAGCTCGGCAGGTTGGATGGCGGGCATCAGTACTTCCAGCGCGCCGGCCTTGTTCATCTCGTCGCGAACGATGGCTTCGGCCTTGCGCAATGCACGCAACCCCATCGGCATCCAGGTATAGAGCCCCGAGGCCAGCTTACGAATCATGCCGGCACGCAGCATCAGCTGATGGCTGATGACAACCGCGTCGGAAGGGGTTTCTTTAAGGGTCGAGAGCAGGAACTGACTGGTGCGCATGTGGGCCGTTGTGTCCTTGCAGAGCGGAGAATTTGGCTCGGCATTGTACGGCGGCGATACTCTGGCGTACAGAATCGTTCCGATGGCGTGTGTCTGCAAGAAAGAAGAAGCCCGGCGAATGCCGGGCTTCTTGTTTAGCTCGAGTTACAGCTGATGGGCCTGTATTACAGGATGCTCAGCGGATACTCGACGATCAGACGCAGGTCGGTCAGGTCTGTGCCGTTAACAGGTGCGTAGTCGCTGTCGGACCAGTACTTCGCATGGCGCAGGCGAAGCGACAAATCCTTGGCCGCGCCTTCTTGGACGACATACTTGGCCTCAACGTCCCACTCACGCTCTTCACCGGTACCTGTCGGCGTGCTGATGTCATAGCCGCTTACATAGCGGGTCATGAAGCTCAGACCTGGAACGCCGTAGCTAGCCATGTTGATGTCATAACGCGCCTGCCAGGATTTTTCGTCTTCGCCGTTGAAGTCAGAGTACTGGACCGAGTTCGCCAGCCAGACGGTGCCGCCGCCGTCGTCACTATAGATATAGCCTTGACCGTCTACACCGCCATGCGATTGCTGGTAGGCGACAGTAAACTTGTGCGCATCGAACGCATACGTACCGGCAAGGCTCCAGATGGTGTTGTCTTCGTCATCGGCAGTGTTGACGTACTCCGACTCATATTCGCTTTGATAAATGTTGAAATCGAAGGCCAGCGACTGCTCGCCGCCCAGATCCATATTGTAATTGACGTTGCCGTAGTACTTTTCGAAGGCGTCTTTCAGGTCGGAGTAGTACAACGAAGTACTGAGATTGTCACTGAAAGCGTAGGTGCCACCGACGAAGATGATCTCATCTAGTCCCAGGGCGTCATGGCTGGATTCGCGTTGAGCACTCAGAGCAGTGAAGCGACCGGCATTCAGCTCCAGTCCGTCAATTTCACTGCTGGTAATCAAGCCGCCTTCGGCTGTTTCAGGAAGCAGGCGGCTGTCGTCTGTCGAGAAAACAGGCAGAGCAACAAACTGGGTACCGTACTTGAGCACCGTATTGGAAACGCGGAACTTGATTGCGGCACCGGCTTGCGAGTAATCATCGGCGACATGGTCATCGCCTTGTACTGCCGGGAATATGCCGTTGCCCTGGCGACCACGACCTGTGTCAAGCTTTACTCCCAGGAGGCCGATCGCATCGACACCGACGCCGATGGTGCCTTGAGTGAAGCCGGATTCGAAGGTGCCGATGAAGCCATGGCCCCATTCTTCGCGGTAGCTCTGCGCAGCATCATCACGGAAGTCACGGTTCATATACAGGTTACGGTTAAAGATGGTCAGGCTGCTGCCTTCCACAAAGCCTTCCGACTCCGACTGGCTGGACGCCAGCGCCATTTGCGATGTCCCGGCCGCAACGGCCATGGCGATAACGCTCCACTTCATCAATTTCATGATTGCTCCTTTGGTTTCAAATTGGTGCTTGCTTTCCTGCGTTCGCCGGAAAGAGGCATCTTTATTTTCGGTTCTCAAGCTCAATTCAATCCATGTCTGCCTAGCTGGTCGTAAACCTGCAGCAAGCCTTGGAATGTATTTCCGAGAATTACTGTGTAGCTGGGTAAACTAGCGCGAGCAAGCTTAACTCAGCTATTTCCGATTTTCTTCCCTTGTTCGTGCAGCTTTTTTGTTCATAGCAATAACCGTGCACAAAATCCAAACAACGAATTTCCGCGACGATTCGGGTCGATGGCTGGTGAAGCTCGCGCTAAAGCGGGACTGAATGCGAACGCGCTTGCGCTGCATTGGTGCGCGCCAGCGTTGGTGATCCCATCGAGCGCTGGAGTATCCTGCGGCAATCGATCAGGCACAGCTTGCTGCCGCCAATATCAATAAAGAACTGGAGACCGTTATGTTCGTTCTCGATGCGCGCCTGGAGCGGGATACGCTGGCGCTGGGTGATTTTCCGCTGTGCCGGTTGCTATTGATGAACGACGCCAGTTATCCATGGTTCATCCTGGTGCCCCGTCGAGAGGAGGTCAGTGAGCTGTTCCAGCTGGATCCGGCTGATCAGCAACTGTTATGGCGAGAGGCGACAATGCTTGCCGAGATACTCAAGGACACCTTCGGCGCGGACAAGATGAACCTGGCAACACTGGGAAATGTCGTGAGCCAGTTGCACGTGCATGTGGTCGCTCGGCGGCGGGACGATGTTGCCTGGCCGGCCCCTGTCTGGGGTTTTCAGCCGGCCAGGCCTTATAACGAAGCGCAGCTGGCTGGCGTCAGACAGAAACTGAAACTTGTCCTTGCCGACGGCTTTCAGTTCGAGGAGGGCAAATAATGGAGCTGGAGCAACGCATCACCGACTTAGAGGCGCGTCTGGCTTTTCAGGATGACACTATCCAGACGCTGAGCGATGTGCTGGTCGCACAGCAGCGAACAGTCGACCGGCTGCAGGCGCAGCTCGGTTTGCTTGCCAGGCGACAGGAAGATCTGCAAAGCAGAATGGAGGGGGAGGGAGATGAAGCGCCGCCGCCCCATTATTGACAGGGTGGCGGCGTAGTAACGGCAGAGTGCGCTGGCGCCTTGCGTCAGCAGTCAGCGGTTGGGCTAGTCGGCGACCACGTCTTCGGCCTGGAGGCCCTTGTCGCGCATCATGACGGTAAATTCGACGCGTTGGCCCTCGATAAGCACCCTGTGCCCTTCGCCTCGAATAGCCCGAAAGTGGACAAAGACATCGTCGCCACTGTCACGGGAAATGAAACCGAAACCCTTTGAAGTATTGAACCACTTGACGGTGCCTTTTTCGCGCCCGGCGGCCGGAGCGGCGGCGTGACTGGGCTGCACTTTGCGGGATTTGCCAGCGCTGCGGTTCGGTGTGCCTGTGTTTCTGCTTTTCGTTTGGCTTGTTGCCAATTGCAGCAGTACGGCAATGAAAGCGAGCATGAGGCTGGCTAGGGTTGCCGGCTGGCCTGCGACGCTGGCGACCGGGATCAATACGACAACAGTCTGGACGGCGGCTGCAGCGACTAGCAGTGCGGATGCGCCGAACAATAGTGGACGGGTATGACCGTTGGTGTTCAGTTGGGCGGAGGCAGCGAACTGCACGTTCAGCAGGCCCAGAAGCAGCAGGCACAACGCTGCAGGCTGGACCAGTACTGGCATGGCGCCGGTCAGGCTGGGTACGAACGATAATATCAAGGCGGCTACGCCCGTTAATACATGAAGGATCTTAAGCATTCTTATGGCTCACAGTTAACTAGCACGACAGAAAGCGGCAGGCTTTAGGGCAAATGGAGACGCTGAGCGTAAGTGAGGCGATCGCTCATATTTAATGGTGCCCTGCCTGCGGCGCGCGCGAATTTAACAGTAAAGGATGGCGTCGCTCAATTCGGTGTGCTTGAGGTTCGCGATTGAGTGGGGCGTGGGGCGGGTGAGGTCGAGTCTTCCAGGTTCGTTTTGTCCTGGAACGGTTCCGGTGGGATAACCGCTCGTGCGGCTATCCCGTTTGCAAGCGAATACGCTGGCGGATGGTCAGGCAGCCAACAGGCTGCGCAGCATCCAGGCGGTTTTCTCGTGGATCTGCATGCGTTGGGTCAGCAGGTCAGCGGTGGGCTCGTCGCTGACTTTTTCCAGCAGCGGGAAAATGCCACGTGCAGTACGGACTACCGCTTCCTGGCCCTCAACTAGCAGTTTGATCATCTCCTCGGCAGAGGGGATGCCCTCTTGCTCCTTGATTGACGACAGCTTCGAATAGGCGGCGTAAGTGCCTGGAGCCGGAAAGCCCAGTGCGCGGATACGCTCAGCAATGTCATCCACCGCCAGTGCAAGTTCGGTGTACTGGGTCTCGAACATCGTGTGCAGCGTGTTGAACATCGGGCCCGTCACGTTCCAGTGGAAGTTGTGGGTCTTCAGATACAAGGTGTAGGTGTCGGCCAGCAGGCGGGACAAACCGTCCGCAATAGCGGCGCGATCCTGTTCGGCAATACCAATGTCGATTTCCATGGTTTTCTCCCGTTTGGTGAATTCGCTGACATTCTATGCCAGAAAATGAGTGTCTTCGGTAAGTGCTGCGCTGGCAGCTGAGATTCATGGCTTGGAAGGCGTAATGATGGTTTCGGTTCAAAAATCGATGCTTATCGGATCGATTGTTCGGCCCTAACGGCAGCCGGCTGCGTTGAAAGGATTATGCGGATATAATCCCGCGCTTGTGTCGGGCGGCTCGTTTTGCCGTGCGAGGAAGCGCTGCGGTGCTGGTGCGTGATCCTTCCATTGCCGACGATCGATATCCCGGGCGGGACGCCATCAGGTGGCCGTCTGCACAGTCGCGATTCGAGCGACCCAACGAATTTTCAAGATGCGAGAAGCGAACCTCACCATGATGCGCAGCCACTATTGCGGCCAGTTGAACGAAAGCCTGGACGGCCAGGAAATCACTCTTTGCGGCTGGGTTCACCGTCGCCGTGACCACGGCGGGGTGATCTTCCTCGACGTGCGTGACCGCGAGGGGCTGGCTCAGGTCGTGTTCGATCCTGATCGCGCCGATACCTTTGCCGCCGCAGACAAAGTGCGCAGCGAGTATGTGATCAAGATCACCGGCAAGGTGCGCCTGCGCCCGGCTGGTGCGGTCAACCCGAACATGGCTTCCGGCGCTATCGAAGTGCTCGGCTATGAACTCGAAGTGCTCAACGAGGCAGAAACTCCGCCGTTCCCCCTCAATGAATACAGCGACGTTGGCGAGGAAACTCGTCTGCGTTATCGCTTCATTGATCTGCGTCGGCCAGAGATGGCCGAGAAGCTCAAGCTGCGCTCGAGAATCACTGCCAGCATCCGCGGCTACCTCGATGAGAATGGCTTTCTCGACGTTGAAACGCCGATTCTCGGGCGTCCGACACCTGAAGGTGCGCGTGACTACCTGGTGCCTAGCCGTACCCATGCCGGTAATTTCTTCGCGCTGCCCCAGTCGCCGCAGCTGTTCAAGCAATTGTTGATGGTCGCGGGTTTCGACCGCTACTACCAGATCGCCAAGTGCTTCCGTGACGAAGACCTTCGTGCGGACCGTCAGCCGGAATTCACCCAGATCGACATCGAAACCAGCTTCCTCGAAGAGTCCGACATCATCGGAATCACCGAGGGCATGGTGCGCAAACTGTTCAAGGAAGTACTGGACGTCGAGTTCGGTGAGTTCCCGCATATGCCATTCGAAGAGGCCATGCGTCGTTATGGCTCCGACAAGCCGGATCTGCGCATTCCGCTGGAGCTGGTCGACGTGGCCGATCAGCTGCAGCAGGTCGAGTTCAAGGTGTTCAGCGGTCCGGCGAATGATCCCAAGTGCCGTGTCGCCGCGCTTCGCGTGCCAGGCGGGGCGAGCATGCCGCGCAAGCAGATTGACGACTACACCAAGTTTGTCGGTATCTACGGTGCCAAGGGTCTGGCGTACATCAAGGTCAACGAGCGCGCCAAAGGCGTTGAGGGTTTACAGTCGCCGATCGTGAAGAACATCCCAGAAGACAAGCTCAACGTGATCCTTGATCGCGTTGGCGCCGTCGACGGCGATATCGTCTTCTTTGGTGCGGATAAGGTCAAGATCGTATCCGAGGCGCTGGGCGCACTGCGCATCAAGCTTGGCCATGATTTGCAGTTGCTGACCTGTGAGTGGGCGCCGATGTGGGTGGTCGACTTTCCGATGTTCGAGGAGAACGACGACGGCTCGCTCAGCGCGCTGCATCATCCGTTCACTGCGCCTAAGTGCACACCACAGGAGCTTGAGGCGAACCCAGCGGGTGCACTGTCGCGGGCCTATGACATGGTGCTAAACGGCACAGAATTGGGAGGTGGTTCGATCCGTATCCACCGCAAGGAAATGCAGCAAACGGTATTTCGCATCCTGGGCATCGATGAGGCAGAGCAGGACGAAAAGTTTGGCTTCCTGCTCGATGCGCTCAAGTTCGGTGCGCCGCCGCACGGTGGTCTGGCGTTCGGCCTCGATCGTCTGGTGATGTTGATGACCGGCGCGCAATCGATCCGTGAGGTCATCGCTTTCCCGAAAACCCAGAGCGCCGCGGATGTCATGACCCAGGCACCGGGTGCGGTGGATGGCAAGGCCTTGCGTGAATTGCACATTCGCCTGCGCGAGCAGCCGAAAGCCGAATGACGGCACAAGAGCCCAGGGAAACCTGGGCTCTTGGTTTCAGCAAGATGAAAAGTTGATCGGAAAGGGAGGCAGTTAATGGCTGGTCATTCCAAATGGGCCAACATCAAGCACCGCAAGGGGCGTCAGGACGCCAAGCGCGGCAAGATCTTTACCAAGCTGATTCGCGAGCTGACGGTTGCCGCCAAGAGCGGGCCGATTCCAGCAGACAATCCGCGCCTGCGCTTGGCAGTCGATAAAGCACTGGTTGCGAATATGTCGCGCGACGTGATTGACCGTGCCATTGCCCGCGGCGCGGGCACCAATGACGCTGATAATGTCGTCGAGTTGACCTATGAAGGCTATGCACCTAGCGGTGTCGCCATCATTGTCGAGGCCATGACTGACAACCGTAACCGTACGGCCGCAGAAGTGCGTCATGCCTTCAGCAAACACGGCGGCAATCTCGGCACAGATGGTTCGGTCGCCTATATGTTCGATCGCAAAGGGCAGATCACCTTTACGGCTGGCGTTGAGGAGGACGCATTGATGGAAGCGGCGCTCGAAGCCGGCGCAGACGATGTGGAAGTGGGCGATGACGGCTCGGCGCTGGTGTCTACCAGCTTTACGGATTTTCACGCGGTCAACGAGGCGCTAGCTGCTGCCGGATTCAAAGGTGACGAAGCGGACATCGCGATGATCCCGTCGATTGCCGCGCCGCTGACAGATCTGGAAACTGCACAGAAGGTGCTGCGTCTGATCGATGCGCTGGAGGATCTGGACGACGTGCAGAACGTCTACCATAACGCCGAGATTCCGGATGAGCTCATGGAGCAGCTGGACTGACTCGTTGCGATGGACAAAGAGCCGGAAGTCACCAAAAGTGCTTCCGGTTTTTTTTCGAGGAGCGCCCGGCGTCTCGTTATGTCTCTGGCCGCAGCGAAGGGGCATCCTTATACTAGCGGCTGGATAAATAGACAGTACGGCGGCTGCATGACGCTTATTCTGGGCATAGACCCGGGCTCACGAATCACCGGCTACGGCGTAGTGCGGGATAACGGTCGCACCTGCGAGTATGTCGCGTCGGGTTGCATTCGCACGGGTGGCGGTGAGCTTTCGGCGCGCTTGCAGGCGGTGTTCTGCGGCGTCAGCGAAGTCATTCGCCTACATGGGCCCGTGACGATGGGCATTGAACAAGTGTTTATGGCGCGTAACGCCGACTCCGCATTGAAGCTGGGTCAGGCGAGGGGAGCTGCAATCGTGGCGGCTGCGGAGCAAGGGCTCGAGATCTCCGAGTACACTGCCACGCAGGTCAAACAGGCGATTGCCGGAACCGGCGGTGCGGACAAGCAGCAGGTACAGATGATGGTGATGCATCTGCTGAAATTGACGCAGAAGCCGCAGATCGATGCCTCCGACGCTCTGGCCATTGCCTTGTGTCACGCACATCATCGTCAGAGCCTGATTCCGCATGGCCTTGCCGGCGCTAAGCGAAGAGCTGGACGCCTGCGGCTGTAGTTGAACTCTTCGGCATATGCCTAGAGAGCAGGTTTAAGTAATCCGATCGGTTGAGTATCGATCGAACGAGGACGTATTACAGTGATTGGACGCTTGCGCGGGACCCTGGCGGAAAAACAGCCGCCTCATCTGATTCTCGACGTCAATGGCATCGGTTATGAGCTTGAGGTGCCAATGACCACGCTGTATCGCCTGCCTGCGGTGGGTGAGCCGGTCACGCTGCATACCCATCTGGTGGTCCGTGAAGACGCGCATCTGCTGTACGGCTTTGCTGAAAAGCGCGACCGAGAGCTGTTCCGAGAGCTGATTCGGCTTAACGGCGTCGGGCCGAAACTTGCCCTTGCGTTGATGTCCGGCCTTGAGGTGGATGAGCTGGTGCGCTGCGTTCAGGCGCAGGATACTTCGGTGCTGGTCAAGATCCCGGGTGTTGGAAAGAAGACGGCTGAGCGCCTGCTGGTTGAGCTGAAGGATCGTTTCAAGGCCTGGGAGACCATGCCGTCAATCGCCACGCTGGTAGTGGAACCCCGCGGCACCGTGGCAGTCTCAAGCGCCGAGAATGACGCAGTCAGCGCATTAATCTCCCTTGGCTTTAAGCCGCAAGAGGCGAGCCGGGCCGTATCAGCCGTACAGGAAGAAAACTTGAGCAGTGAAGACCTGATCCGCCGTGCACTGAAGGGAATGGTCTAGCGTGCGCTTTCAAATGTTTGCCGCGGCGTTGGTTGCGGAGCGGCTTTGTCTGTCTGTGCTTTGCTCACCTGGTGCGCTGGCGTTGCGCCTCATGACGGATCTGTCTGAAACCGAATCGGTTGAAGGCAATCGCTCATGATCGAAGCTGACCGCCTCATCACGGCTACCGGCCGTGACCGCGAAGAACAGTTTGATCGCGCCATCCGCCCGCTGAGCCTGGCGGAATATATTGGTCAGCCAGTAGTGCGCGAGCAGATGGACCTTTTTATCCGTGCGGCGCGTGGACGCAAAGAATCGCTGGATCACACGCTGATCTTTGGTCCGCCAGGGCTGGGTAAGACCACGTTGGCCAATATCATCGCGCAGGAAATGGGCGTCTCGATCAAAAGCACCTCGGGCCCAGTGCTCGAACGGCCGGGTGATCTTGCGGCGCTGCTGACTAATCTGGAAGAAGGCGATGTACTGTTCGTCGACGAGATCCACCGGCTGTCGCCAATTGTGGAGGAAGTGCTCTATCCCGCGATGGAGGATTTTCAACTCGACATCATGATCGGTGAGGGCCCCGCGGCACGCTCGATCAAACTCGACTTACCACCGTTCACTCTGGTTGGCGCGACGACCCGGGCCGGCATGCTCACCAATCCGCTGCGCGATCGTTTCGGTATCGTCCAGCGTCTCGAGTTCTACTCGACGGCAGACCTGGCGACGATTGTCACTCGATCAGCCGGGATTCTCGGCCTACCTATCGAGGCGGAAGGGGCGGTTGAAATTGCCCGTCGTGCCCGAGGTACGCCGCGTATTGCCAATCGCCTGCTGCGCCGGGTGCGCGACTTCGCCGAAGTGCGTGGTAATGGCGAGATCAGCCGCAGCACTGCGGACCTCGCGCTGAACATGCTCGATGTCGACGAACGTGGCCTCGATCATCAGGATCGCCGGCTGCTGCTCACGCTGATCGAGAAGTTCGATGGCGGTCCGGTTGGGATCGACAGCCTGGCGGCAGCCATCAGCGAAGAGCGTCATACCATCGAGGATGTGCTTGAGCCCTATCTGATCCAGCAGGGCTACATCATGCGCACCCCGAGGGGGCGCGTCGTCACACGTCACGCCTATTTGCACTTTGGTTTGAACCTGCCGAAACGCCTGGGAGATCCGCCTACTCCCGACCTTTTCAGTGGTGACACAGAGTGACGAAAATTTCTTTGTTTTACCCAATTGGCAATTGCAGGGCCTGGCACTAGTATGCGCGCGGAATCACAAGCTCATTTGTTCTCCCACCGTTGTCGCGTGTACTACGAAGATACCGACGCGGGTGGCATCGTTTATTACGTCAATTACCTCAAGTTTATGGAGCGGGCCCGTACCGAACGGTTGCGCAGCCTGGGTTTTGCCCAGTCGCAGCTGGTTGGTGAAGACCTGCTTTTTGTCGTGCACTCCAGTGAGGCGCGTTATCACTCGCCGGCGCGTCTGGACGACGAACTGCTGGTAACTGCTGAAGTGGTCGAAGTGAAGCGTGCAAGCCTGCGTTTCAAACAGCAGGTGCGGCGAGCTGATGATGATGTACTGCTCTGCGAAGGGCAGTTCGTGGTGGCGTGTGTGCGCACCGAGAGTTTGAAACCCCGTTCTATTCCAGAGCTGCTGCGTGCCGCTTTCGTCAGGTCGGGTCTACCCCCAGTAGGAGAGTAAGCGTGGAATCCAACGTCGATCATATGTCCATGTGGAGCCTGATCAGCAACGCCAGCTTTGTGGTTCAGCTGGTGATGCTGATATTGGTGGGCGCCTCGGTGACCTCATGGATCTTGATTTTTCAGCGCGGCAATATGATCCGAGCCGCCAAGCGTTCCCTGGACGCTTTCGAGGAGCGTTTCTGGTCGGGCATCGACCTGTCCAAGCTTTATAGACAGGCTGGAAGCAATCCGGACCCGGACTCCGGTGTCGAGCAGATTTTTCGTGCCGGTTTCAAGGAGTTTTCCCGTCTGCGTCAACAGCAGGGTGTCGACCCAGACGCGGTGATGGATGGCGTAAACCGGGCAATGCGAGTGGCCATCTCTCGCGAAGAAGAAAAGCTTGAGCAGGGCCTGCCGTTTCTGGCAACTGTGGGTTCCACCAGTCCCTATATCGGCCTGTTCGGTACTGTGTGGGGCATCATGAACTCTTTCCGCGGGCTGGCTCAGGTTCAGCAAGCCACGCTGGCCACCGTTGCGCCGGGTATTGCCGAAGCCCTGATTGCCACGGCAATCGGTCTATTTGCGGCAATTCCAGCGGTCATTGCTTACAACCGCTTCGCGGCGCGTGGCGAGATGCTCATCGGTCGTTACTACACCTTTGCCGATGAGTTCCAGGCGATCCTCCATCGCAAAGTTCACACTTCCGAAGATTGAGGCCCATAGGCCATGGCAAGAATTCGCAACAGACGCAAACCCGTCGCCGAGATGAACGTGGTGCCGTACATCGACGTGATGCTGGTACTGCTGGTGATCTTCATGGTGACCGCCCCGATGCTTAACCAAGGCGTGAAAGTCGACTTGCCGAAAGTGAGCAGCGAAGTGCTGCCTCAGGATAATGACTCGCGAGTCCTGACAATCTCGATAAAGGCCGACAAGACCTATTACTGGAATATTGGCAGCGAGGTCGACACGGATACCGTCCAGGACAAGGCGCTGACGCTCGAGGAAATGACCAAGGCGGTCACCGCGATCATGAATCAGAACCGAAGCCAGGGTAAGCAGATCCAGGTCTTCGTTCGAGGCGACAAAGCTGTCGATTATGGTTCGGTAATGGCAGCCATGGGTGGTTTGCAGGAGGCGGGCGTGGGTAATGTCGGCCTGATCACCGAGGCGCCTTGATGCAGCAGTCGGATCGTTCGCGCTCTGAGAGCCTCTATTGGCCCACCATTCTGGCGGTGGGCCTGCATGTAATTATTTTTGGGATGCTCTTCGTCAGCTTCGCCATGACGCCGGAGCTTCCGCCGTCCAAGCCTATCGTCCAGGCGACCCTGTATCAGCTCAAATCACAGAGCCAGGCCAAAGTACAAACGAACCAGAAAATTGCTGGCGAAGCGCAGAAGACCGCTGCCAAGCAGTATGAAGCTGAGCAGCTGGAGCAGCGCAAGGTAGAACAGCAAAAGCAGGCGGCCGCAAAAGCTGCGGAACAAAAAAAGGCTGACGAGGCTCGAAAGGCCGAGGCAGCGAAGGCTGATGCTGCAAAGAAGGTCGCTGAGGCCAAAAAAGCTGACGAAGTAAAGAAGGCCGAGCAACAGAAGCAGGCGGAGATCGCCAAGAAAAAAGCGGCCGAGGAAGCACAGAAGAAGAAAGCCGCTGAGGAAGCGAAGAAGAAGGCAGCAGCTGAAGCGGCGAAAAAGAAAGCTGCCGAGGACGCGAAGAAAAAAGCGGCTGCTGAGGCAGCAAAGAAGAAAGTCGCCGAGGAGGCAAAAAAGAAAGCTGCAGCTGAGGCCGCTCGCAAGGCCGTCGAAGACAAGAAGGCACAAGCACTGGCCGAGCTGTTGTCCGATGATACGGAGCGACAGCAGGCGCTGGCTGACACCCAGGGGGACCAGACCTCGGGCAACTTTGACGATCTGATTCGCATGCGAGCCGCTGAAAACTGGACCCGACCACCATCGGCGCGAAACAACATGTCGGTTACGCTACGGGTCAACATGCTGCCGGACGGCACCATTACCGCTGCAACTGTTTCGCGTTCCAGTGGGGATGCTCCGTTCGACAGTTCCGCGGTAGCGGCAGTAAAGAATATCGGTCGGCTGACCGAGATGCAGGGGCTCTCTGCTCAGGATTTTCAGCCGTATCGCTCGTTCACGATGACATTTACGCCTGAGGATCTAGCGTTGTGATCAATTACCTTCGAGGTTTTATCGTTCTTCTCCTGTTCGTACTGGGCAATGCCGTTGCTCAGGAGAAGAACATTGTCGTTACCAGCGGTGCTGATCGCGCTATTCCGATCGCTGTAGTTCCGTTTGGCTGGCAGGGCGGAACCGTGCTGCCCGAAGACATGGCCGAAATAATCGGCAATGACATGCGTAACTCAGGAATCTTCCAGCCTATTCCCAAGCAGAACATGATCAGTCTGCCCACCCGCGGCACTGAGATCATCTTTCGTGACTGGAAGGCGCTGGGCGCCCAGTACGTCATGGTCGGTAATATCACGCCGGGCGCCGGCAAGCTGCAGATTCGCTACGAGGTGTACAACGTAACTACCGAGCAGCAGGTACTGACCGGCACTGTTGGCGGTTCTCAGGACCAACTGCGTGACATGGCGCACTATGCGTCTGATCAGGCTTTTGAAAAACTTACAGGCATCAAAGGCGCATTTTCGACTCGCCTTCTGTATGTCACAGTCGAGCGTCTTGGCAGCGCGAATACGCGCTACACCCTGCAGCGCTCCGACTATGACGGTGCTCGCGCAGTCACTTTGCTGCAGTCCCGCGAGCCAATCCTGTCGCCGCGCTATTCGCCGGACGGCCGCCGCATTGCCTACGTCTCGTTCGAGCAGAAGCGCCCGCGTATCTTCATGCAACACATCGATACCGGTCGCCGCGAACAGATCACTAATTTTGAAGGGTTGAACGGTGCGCCGGCATTCTCGCCGGATGGCAATCGCCTTGCCTTTGTACTGTCTAAGGACGGCAATCCGGAGATCTATGTAATGGATCTCGGCTCGCGTCGGCTGCAGCGTCTAACCGACCATTACGCTATCGACACGGAGCCTTTCTGGGGCGCCGATGGCCAAACCATCTACTTCACCTCAGACCGCGCCGGCAAGCCGCAGATCTACAAGCAACGCCTGGGGACCAATAGCGCTGAGCGTGTGACCTTTGTGGGCAACTACAACGCCAACCCGAAGCTGTCGGCAGACGAAAAGACGCTGGTCATGATTCACCGTCAGGAGGGTTACACAAACTTCAAGGTGGCGGCACAAGACCTGCAACGTGGCAATCTGCGCATCCTCTCCGAGACAAGTTTAGATGAGTCGCCCACTGTTGCGCCTAATGGCACCATGCTAATCTACGCGACCCGCCAGCAGGGCCGGGGAGTCTTGATGCTCGTATCAATCAATGGTCGAGTTAGGCTCCCGCTTCCTACTGCTCAAGGCGAAGTCCGTGAGCCATCGTGGTCCCCTTACCTGAACTGATGCGGTATCAACGCTTTATCTAACCAAAACACACCTGGGGTTGTTACACATGGAAATGCTGAAATTCGGTAAGTTCGCTGCGCTGGCTCTGGCTATGGCCGTAGCTGTTGGTTGTTCGTCCAAGGGCGGCGACGATTCTGGCGAAGGTTCCTCTGCCATTGATCCGAACGCTGGTTATGGTGCCGACAGTGGTGCCGTTGACGGCAGCATGAGCGAAGAAGCTGCTCTGCGCGCTATCACTACTTTCTATTTCGAATACGACAGCTCGGACCTGAAGCCGGAAGCTATGCGCGCGCTGGATGTTCATGCCAAGGATCTGAAGTCCGCTGGCAACCGCGTTGTTCTGGAAGGTCATACTGACGAGCGTGGTACTCGTGAGTACAACATGGCTCTGGGCGAGCGTCGCTCCAAGGCTGTTCAGCGTTACCTGGTTCTGCAGGGCGTATCGCCTGCGCAGCTGGAGCTGGTTTCCTACGGTGAAGAGCGTCCGGTTGCCATGGGCAACGACGAGCAGTCCTGGGCTCAGAACCGTCGCGTTGAACTGCGTAAGTAATAAGCCATGCTCAAGCACCGTTATGCTCTGACGCTTTTTACACTTGGACTGCCGCTGTTTGCGGCGGCCCAGGTTCCGGTAGTGGACTACGACTCGCAAAACCAAAGCGGTACGGCCGGGTCGAGTTATTCAACTGGGGCGGATACTGGCGGTGCCTATGCTGGAGGCGGAGCATCAGCTCCGTCTTCGGCGCAGGGCATGCTCTTCGTGCAGTTGCAACAAATGCAGGAAGAGATCGCGCAACTGCGCGGGATGTTGGAAGTGCAACAGAATGAGATCCAGCGCCTGAAGCAAGAAGGGCTGGAGCGTTATCAAGATTTAGACCGTCGCTTGTCGAACGCCTCGTCGGGCGGCTCGACTAGCCAGAATTCGTCAACCGCTGGTGCCATCGATGCCAGCGGGGCTGTGCAGGCGCCCACAGGCGCCTCAACAGCGCCAGCGGCGAGCAGCCAGTCAGCTGACCCTGAAAAGGAAAAGCTTTATTACGACGCCGCGTTTGACCTCATCAAGGCAAAGGACTTTGATAAGGCCAGCCAGGCCTTCGCTGCTTTTCTACGCAAGTATCCGAACAGTCCCTACGCCGGCAACGCCCAGTATTGGTTGGGAGAAGTGAATCTCGCCAAGGGTGATATGCAGGGCGCTGGACAAGCGTTCGCCAAGGTCAGCCAGGCGTATCCTCAGCACAACAAGGTGCCCGATTCGTTGTACAAACTTGCGGATGTCGAGTTGCGTTTGGGTAATCGTGACAAGGCCAACGGCATTCTCCGTCAAGTCATAGCCGATTACCCGAACAGCTCGGCTGCGCAGCTGGCTCAGCGCCAATTGAATCGATAGGGCTTACCTTGCTCCACGTCAAACCCGCCCCTTCGGCGGGTTTTTCGTTAGAATCGCACCCCCTTTACACAACGGAGGCGGATGGCCTGTTTAGCTGTCACGCCCGTGGTGCTATGCAACATACCTTGCGAATTTCCGAAATTTTCTACTCGCTACAGGGGGAGACGCGTACCAGTGGGTTGCCCACAGTATTCGTTCGCCTGACGGGCTGCCCGCTGCGTTGTCAATACTGCGACACCGCCTACGCCTTCAATGGCGGAGAGGTCATCCCACTCGATGTCATCGTGGCCCGCATTGCCGCGTATCGCCCCCGTTACGTATGTGTTACTGGCGGTGAGCCACTGGCTCAGCCGAATTGCATCCCGTTGCTGGAGCGTCTATGTGATGCTGGCTACGAAGTGTCGCTGGAAACGAGCGGTGCATTGGACATATCAATGACTGATGTTCGGGTGAGTCGGGTCGTGGATCTGAAAACACCAGATTCGGCGGAAATGGCGCGTAACCGCTACGAGAATATCGGTCAGCTGACGAAAAATGATCAGGTCAAATTCGTGCTCTGCTCACGTGAAGACTACGATTGGGCGGTGTCCAAGCTGATCGAGTACAGGTTGGATGCGCGGGCCGGCGAGGTGCTGTTTTCACCCAGCCACGGACAATTGGACGCACGCGCGCTGGCTGACTGGATCGTCAGCGATAACCTTCCGGTGCGGCTGCAGCTGCAGCTGCACAAGATTCTCTGGAACGATGCGCCCGGGCACTGACCGGCCGTGAGTCGCTGCCGCTCAGGTGTCGCAGCAGAATTCGACAGGTATTTGTGATGACTGGCAAGAAAGCGGTAATCCTGCTGTCCGGCGGGCTCGATTCGGCCACAGTGGTTGCGATGGCCAAGGCTGATGGTTATGCCTGCTATAGCATGAGTTTCGATTATGGCCAGCGTCATCGCGCAGAGCTGCAGGCTGCGGAGCGGGTCGCTCAACAGTTGGGCGTAGTGGAGCACAAGGTTATCGGTATGAGCCTCAACGGGATCGGCGGATCAGCATTGACCGATAGCCGCATTGCCGTGCCTGAGTCGCTGGGTGAAGGGATACCGGTGACCTATGTGCCGGCACGCAACACCTTATTTCTTTCCCTGGCATTGGGTTGGGCTGAGGTGCTGGATGCGCAGGACATCTTCATCGGTGTGAATGCGGTTGACTACTCAGGCTATCCAGACTGTCGTCCGGCGTTTATCGAAGCCTTCGAGCAGTTAGCCAATCTGGCCACCAAGGCGGGTGTAGAAGGGCGCAGGTTTTCCATTCGCGCCCCGCTGCAGAACCTTAGCAAGAGTGAGATTGTTCAGGCTGGCGTGCGGTTGGGTGTCGACTACAGCATGACCGTTTCGTGCTACCAGGCGGACGAAGATGGGCGCGCATGTGGCAGGTGTGACAGTTGCCGTTTACGGGCGGCCGGTTTCGATGAGGCAGGTGTCGCTGACCCCACCCGCTACATGTGATCCCAAAAAAAACTTGATTTACTCAATCAAATCAGTATCATGCGCTCCGCATCGGGTCGTTAGCTCAGTTGGTAGAGCAGTTGGCTTTTAACCAATTGGTCGTAGGTTCGAATCCCACACGACCCACCAAATTCCCTTCGGGGACGAAAAAGCCGGAGGCCGAAAGGCCATCCGGTTTTTTTATGTCTGTGCGTTGTGTTTGTTTTGCACGTCTAGTTCTCGTGGTTATAACTGGCGTTTTTCACTACGACCTTGGTCTGTGCCCCGCGCGTAAATAAACGTAATAGACTGCGACCTTCCGATTGTTCCGTTGGTTTGAGGCTCACATGTATTCTGATCGCATCCGCTTGTCCTCCCTGCAGTGCAAGGTCATGAGCGCCCGAGAGGCCGCTACCCTAATTAACGATGGCATGACCATCGGCATGAGCGGGTTCACCCGAGCGGGTGAAGCCAAGGCCGTACCGTTAGCACTGGTCGACCGCGCAAAGGACGAAAAGCTGAAGATCAGCCTCATTACTGGCGCGAGCCTGGGTAACGATCTTGACGGAAAGATGGCCGAAGCTGGTCTTCTGGCCCGCCGTGTTCCCTTCCAAGCGGACGCTACGCTGCGCAAGGCGATCAATCAGGGCGAGGTCATGTTTATCGACCAGCACCTGTCGCATACCGTCGAGCAGATGCGCAACCACCAGATCAAGCGGCCTGATGTAACTATCATCGAGGCGGTGTGCATTACCGAGCAGGGTCATATTGTTCCGACCACCTCGGTTGGCAACTCTGCCAACCTGGCAGTCTTTGCTGACAAGATCATTGTCGAGCTGAACCTGGCACACAACCTCAACCTTGAAGGCTTGCACGATATCTATTTCCCGGGTGACCGTCCGAATCGCGGTCCGATCCCGCTGACCAAGGTGGATGACCGTATTGGTACGCCGGCCATCCCGGTCGATCCGGCGAAGATCGCTGCAATCGTCATCACCGAGCAGCCGGACTCCTATTCCACAGTTACCCCGGCGGACGAAGATACTCAGGCTATCGCCAACCATCTGGTCGAGTTCTTCAAGACCGAAGTCGAGGCCGGGCGCCTGCCGAAGAACCTCGGCCCGATGCAGGTCGGTATCGGTAACATCGCCAACGCCGTGGTCTGTGGCTTGATCGATTCACCGTTCGAAGATCTGGTTATGTATTCCGAAGTGTTGCAGGACTGCACCTTCGAGTTGATCGACGCCGGAAAGATGAAGTTCGCCTCCGGTTGTTCCATCACGCTCTCCGAGCGCTGCAACGATCGCGTATTCGGCAACCTGGAAAAATACAAGGACAAGCTGATTCTGCGTCCACAAGAAATTTCCAACCATCCTGAGCTTGTGCGTCGTCTCGGTATTGTCGGCATCAACACAGCGCTGGAATTCGATATCTACGGCAACGTCAACTCGACGCATGTCGGTGGCACCAAGATGATGAACGGGATCGGAGGATCGGGCGACTTCGCACGAAACGCAAACATGGCGATCTTTGTCACCAAGTCCATTGCCAAGGGCGGCAATATCTCCAGCGTCGTTCCGATGGTCGCCCACGTTGACCACACCGAACATGACGTCGAGATCCTGGTGACCGAGCAGGGCCTGGCCGATCTTCGCGGTCTGGCACCGAGGGAGCGCGCACGTGTAATTATCGACAACTGTGTGCACCCGTCCTACCGCGACGCGTTGAATGCTTACTTTGACGCAGCTTGCAAGAAGGGTGGGCAGACACCACATTTGCTGCACGAGGCGATGGATTGGCACACCAATCTCGAAGAGCACGGACACATGCTCAAGGGCAAGTGATGCGGAGCCCGCCGACGCAAGTCGGCGGGCTTTTCAGTTCAGCGCAGTAATTTGTCGTTCCCCGTCCGCTTTCACTTTTCTGAAAGCTTCGGCTAGTATTTCGCCCCCTTAGTAACAGCAGGGGTGAAATGCTCGGTCTTCCTCGCTTCACCTCTCCTTTCGCTACGCCCGTACTCTCGGCCTCGATGGCTATAATCGGCGACTCGTACACCGCCGTGCTTGCAGGAACCAGCGAACATGACGCAAATACCCGAACGTATTCTTGTGCAGGCTCACCTGGCGGCCAAGCAGCCCAAGCCGCTGACGGCTCAGCAGGAAGCACAGTTGCGCAGCGATATCGCCGCCGAGCTGACGCGGCAAAACGCGGTACTGGTTGCGCACTACTACACCGATCCGGTGATTCAGTCATTGGCCGAGGAAACCGGCGGTTGCGTTTCGGACTCCCTGGAGATGGCGAGATTCGGCAACGAACATAGCGCGCAAACCGTAGTTGTCGCAGGCGTCAAGTTCATGGGTGAAACGGCGAAGATACTCAATCCGGAGAAGCGGATTCTGATGCCGACACTGGAGGCCACCTGTTCCTTGGATCTGGGTTGCCCTGTCGAGGAGTTCTCGGCGTTCTGCGACCAGCATCCTGAGCGCACCGTTGTGGTTTACGCCAACACATCTGCCGCGGTGAAGGCGCGCGCCGACTGGGTTGTTACCTCCAGTTGCGCTCTGGAGATCGTCGAGAGCCTGATGGACAATGGTGAAAAGATCATCTGGGCACCCGACAAGCATCTCGGAAACTATGTGCAGCGTGAAACCGGCGCGGACATGCTGTTGTGGGACGGTGCCTGCATCGTTCATGAAGAGTTCAAGTCAAAGCAGCTGGAGGACATGAAAGCGCTATACCCCGATGCGGCTGTGCTGGTTCATCCCGAGTCACCCGAATCGGTGATCGCGCTTGCTGACGCCGTCGGTTCGACGAGCCAGTTGATCAAAGCGGCGCAGACCCTGACGAACCCGATGTTCATCGTTGCGACTGACCGCGGGATCTTTTACAAAATGCAGCAGCTTTGCCCGGACAAACAATTTGTCGAAGCGCCGACAGCTGGCAGCGGGGCTACCTGCCGGAGTTGTGCTCATTGCCCGTGGATGGCGATGAACACACTCGAGCGTACGCTGGAATGCCTGCGCACTGGCAGTGGTGAGATCACGGTGGACCCGGCATTGATTCCGCGAGCGATCAAGCCGCTTAAGCGCATGCTGGAATTTACCCAGGCGGCGCGCCTCCGGCAGGCCGGCAACGCCTGACGCGCCAAACGGTACTGGTGGTTGCAAGTGAGTCGTGCGGCAATCTTAAGGGTGGCACGACTCAGCGCAACATCTCTTCCACCATCCGCTTTTCTTCGGCCAGCTGCTTCTGTCGGGCATCGATTCGTGCGGCGCTCTGGAAATTGTCAGAGCGACGTTTGGCGAAGTCCAACTGCTCGATCGCCTGGTCATAATCTCCGACAAGTGCAAAATATTCCGCGCGGGCTTGATGCAGGCCAATAATGTTGCCGGTGAGCCCGCGGATTTCAGCAACCTGATACCAGATGTCCGGGTCCTGTGGCCGGGCTTCGACCAATGCGTTGAGCTTTTGCTCAGCATCCTGCAGTTTGGTTTCCTTGATCAGCAGATCAATGTTTGCCTGGCGCACCGGATAATTTCCCGGGTAAAGGCTGAGCAAGGTCTGCATGCGCGTGCGTGCAGCGCCAAGACGGTTAGCGGTTATATCCAGCTCGATCTGGGCCAGGTTGTAGGTAACGTCGTCCGGTTCCTTTGCCAGCAACGGCTCAAGATTCGTTGCAGCTTCCTTCAGCTGGCCGCTTTTCATCTGCGCCAGCGCCAGGCCATAGCGCGCGGCGTCGAGGTCCGGATCGTCCGCGAGCATCGCACGGAAGCGCTTGGCGCTCAGCCCTGGGGTGCTTTCGAATTTCAGGTCCATGCGGGCACGTAGAAGCTGATACCGCAGGCTGTCTTCGACGCCCGTATCGGGGTATTGCTCGGCGCGGTTCTTGGTGTCCGCGATACGTGATTCGGTGACCGGGTGAGTGAGCAGAAATTCCGGCGGCTTCTGGTCGTATCGATACTGGCGCATCAGGCGACTGAACATTTCTGGCATGGCGCGGGGGTCATAGCCAGCTCGTTCGAGGTTGACGATGCCAATCCGGTCGGCTTCCTGCTCGTTCTGTCTGGAGAAGCGCCGCTGAGACTGAATGGCCGCCGCCTGGGTCGAGATGATGGCTGCGATGCCGGCATCCCCAGCGCCAGCCGCAGCAGCAACGACGCCGGCCAGCATGGCAGCCATCAGCGGTAGCTGCATACGTTTCTGCGCTTCCAGCCCGCGTGCAAAGTGGCGCTGGGACAGGTGAGCCAATTCATGCGCAAGTACCGAGGCGTATTCGGCTTCGGTCTGGGCATGAAGAAACAGCCCGCCATTGACTCCAATGATGCCGCCCGGCGCGGCGAAGGCGTTCAGCTGTGGGCTGTCGAGCAGCACGAATTCCAGCCGGCGATCCTGCAACTGGCTGGTCTCGGCCAGGCGGTAGACGCTGCGTTCGAGGTAATCCTTGAGCAGAGGGTCAGAAAGCTGTGGGACCTGGCCGCGCAACAGGCTGAGCCAGGCCCTGCCCAACTGATGTTCCTGCTCTGGCGAGACGATGCCGGAGCTGGAGTCGCCAAGCGAGGGAAGGTCGTTAGCCATTACCGGCTGGCCAATCAGGCAGGCGAGTGTCAGTAGGGTAGGGCGCAGCAATTTCATCCAGACTGGCTCTTCAAGGCGGAAGCGCTACTGTAGCCTTGTGCTCGGGTCGCTGGCCAGAGCTGGGCGCAGCTCGGTATTCTGCAGTCCTTTCGAGGAGATGAACATGACTCAACAGGTTGTCCCCGGCATGGCCTGCGACGCCGAGCTGGACGCAGTCGGGCTGGCCTGCCCGATGCCGTTGCTCAAGGCGAAACTGGAACTCAGTCGGTTGGCCAGCGGGCAAGTATTGAAAGTCACGGCAACGGACCCGGGATCGCAACGCGATTTCCGCAGTTTCGCCAAGCTGGCCGGCCACGCACTGCTCCACGAGGAGGCGCAAGAAGGGCTCTATCGTTACTGGCTTCGTAAGGCCTGACGGCTGCTAGGGAAGGCATATGTTGAACGTGTTGAGGGGCTGGATTCATCGCTATTTCTCGGACGAGGAAGCGGTGGTCCTTGGGGTGCTGCTGGTGGTTGCCTTTGCGACCGTGCTGACCCTCGGTCATATGCTCGCCCCGGTTATCGCCGGCCTGGTGCTGGCGTACCTGATGCAGGGGCTGGTCGGTGTGCTGGAGCGAATCAAACTGCCGCATCTGGTAGCGGTTTGGCTGGTGTTTCTGATGTTCATCGGCCTGTTGACGGTCTGTATTCTGTTCTTGGCGCCGTTGATGTGGCAGCAAGTGCTGACGCTGTTCAATGAACTCCCGCGGATGCTGGTGGAATGGCAGTCGCTGCTGCTTCTTCTGCCCGAGCGCTACCCCCAATTGCTTACCGAAGTACAGGTGCTGCGCGGTATCGATTTCTTCCGAGGCGAAGTGGGGCGCTACGGTCAAATCATGCTCACGTCTTCGCTGTCGAGCCTGCCGCTACTGTTGAGCCTGATGATCTATCTGATCCTGGTGCCAATCCTGGTGTTCTTTTTCCTCAAGGATCGCCAACAGATTAACGATTGGCTCAGCGGTTACCTGCCGCACGAACGAGGGCTTATCACCCAGGTGGCGCAGGAGATGAACGTACAGATCGCCAACTACATCCGCGGCAAGGCGATCGAAATCCTGATTTGCGGTGTGGTCTCGTATGCGGTTTTCGTTGTGTTGGAGCTGAACTACGCCGCGCTACTGGCGATGCTCGTCGGAATCTCAGTCGTCGTGCCTTATATTGGCGCCACGGTCGTGACCATTCCCATCGCGTTGATCGGCTTGTTCCAGTGGGGGCTGGGTGACCAGTTCATTTATTTGATGGTGGCCTACGCCATCATCCAGGCCCTGGACGGCAACGTTCTGGTTCCGTTGTTGTTCTCCGAGGCGGTGAACCTGCATCCTGTAGCGATCATTTGCGCTGTGTTGCTGTTCGGCGGCCTGTGGGGCTTCTGGGGTGTGTTCTTCGCGATCCCGTTGGCAACCCTATTCAAGGCGGTGCTTTATGCGTGGCCGCGCCGGTCGGCTACGGTACCGGTGGTGGAGCACGTCGGGTAACAGCTAGCTAAGTTGCGAGCGCCAATATGCTGGAAAGTGAAGGCAGGCCGCGCACGCTTCACCGTTGAGGCGGCCCGCTTCGCAATCTTCTAGTGCTGCTGCAATGCCTGGGCGGCCTGCAGCACAGCCTCGACATGTCCTGGCACCTTCACGCCGCGCCATTCCTGGCGAAGCAGCCCATCATGGTCGATGAGAAACGTGCTTCGGTCTATGCCCAGATATTCCTTGCCGTAGAGCTTCTTCAACTTGATCACGTCGAACAGCTGGCAAAGCCGCTCGTCCTTGTCGCTGATCAGCTCGAACGGGAAGCCCTGCTTGGCCTTGAAGTTTTCGTGGGTTTTGAGGCTGTCTCGCGATACGCCGAACACGACCGTGTTGGCAGCGACGAAGGCATCGTGCTGGTCGCGAAAGCCCTGGCCTTGGGTTGTGCAGCCTGGAGTATTGTCCTTTGGGTAGAAGTACAGGACCACCTGTTTGCCCTTCAACGCCTCTAGGTTGACCTGTGTATCGCTGGTCGCCTGTGCCTGGAAGGCTGGCACAGGTTGGTCAATGGCAACAGACATAGTGGTTTTCCTACTTAAGGGTTCTGAGGGCGCCAGGGTTCTATCAGCGCATCCAGATTCAAAGCATCAGCGAAATCGAGGAACTGGTCCCGCAGCCAGCTGATTTGCGTGCCGGCCGGCAGCGTCACGGTCATCGTTGCGTTGAGCATGGTGCCGCCAGTTTGTGGTGCCTCATAGGTGTCGCATGTGAGGGCTTCGAGCTCGACACGATGGTCGATAAAGAACTGGCATAACTCGTTGAGGATGTCAGGTCGATAGGCCGAGCTGACATACGCGACATAGGGTAGCGCCTGCGGTCGGGTTTCCAGCGCTTCGCTGCGCACTACATTAGTGGTGAACTCATGCTTCTTGGCCAGGCTGGGCAGCGCTGTTTCCATTCGAGCGAGCGCGTCCCAGGTTCCGGTGATTTCAAGGACCAGGGCACAGCATTCGCCGTGTCGAGTCAGGCGCGTGCTTACCACGGCGCAGCGATTCTCGTTGCTGGCCCGGCAAAGCACATTGGTGAGCGCCATCGGGCTACGGCCCATGGCGCTGATGACGAGAAACTGTTCTCGAGGTACTGGGGGGGTGGACATGCAGGTTCCTGGCGGTGATGAATCGGTCGGCCAGCCAAGCCGAAAACGGCTAAGGGTAGCGAAAAGCGTCGTCAGTGGGAATGCGTGAGCTAAGTGAGTCATCTGACTGCGGTGTCGACGCTCAGCTGCTATTCCCGCGGTTGTTGGTTCCAGCGTACTCGCAAAGCGCTCGGGAGCCTTGTACCATTACGCCTCTCTTTTTCCGGCAGGAGTGGGTTGCATGATTGCGGGCAGTATGGTGGCGTTGGTCACTCCCATGGACGCTCAAGGTGGTCTTGATTGGGATAGCCTGAGCAAGCTTGTCGACTTCCATCTCCAGGAAGGCACCAATGCAATCGTTGCAGTCGGTACCACTGGTGAGGCGTCTACGCTCGAAGTGTCTGAGCACATCGAAGTCATCCGTCGCGTTGTTGATCAGGTCAACGGCCGCATTCCGGTCATCGCCGGTACGGGTGCCAACTCCACTCGCGAAGCCGTCGAACTCACCGAAAATGCCAAGCAGGCCGGTGCCGACGCCTGCCTCCTGGTGACACCGTATTACAACAAGCCGACGCAGGAAGGCATGTATCTGCACTTCCGGCACATTGCCGAAGCCGTCGCGATTCCGCAGATCCTGTACAACGTCCCTGGGCGCACTGCCTGTGACATGCTGCCAGAAACCATCGAGCGCTTGTCGCAGGTGCCGAACATCGTTGGCGTCAAGGAAGCGACCGGTGATCTCAAGCGCGGTCAGGAGGTGCTTGATCGCGTGGCCAAGGACTTCCTCGTCTATTCCGGTGACGACGCTACTGCCGTTGAGCTGATGCTGATGGGCGGCAAGGGCAACATCTCCGTCACTGCGAACGTTGCTCCGCGTGCGATGAGCGAGCTGTGTGCTGCTGCCATTACTGGCGATGCAGAGAAGGCGCGCGCCATTAATGCGCTGTTGATGCCGCTGCACCAGACCCTGTTCCTCGAGGCCAACCCGATCCCGGTGAAATGGGCACTGCATGAAATGGGCCTGATACCGGACGGCATTCGCCTGCCGCTAACCTGGCTTAGCCAGCGGTGCCACGAGCCGCTTCGCGATGCAATGCGACAGTCCGGTGTGCTGGCCTGATTGTCTCAGGTGTACTGGTTTATTAATGAAGGAACATGCATGAAGCGATTGGCCGGCCTCTCGACCCTAGCCCTGATTATCTCTGGAACCAGCGGTTGTGGCTGGATATGGGGTGAAGACGGATATTTCCGCGACCGTGGCAGCGACTACCTGCAGGCACAACAGGTGCCACCAATGGAGGTGCCCAGCGACGTGGAGCTGCGTCCAATCGAGCCGCTGCTTCCGATCCCTCAGCAGGTAGCCGACAGCCGTGCAACAGGCGAGTACGAAGTGCCCCGCCCACAGCGACTGGTTGCCGCCGACGAGGTGAGCGAATACAGCCTGCAAACGTCTGAAGATGCACGCTGGCTTGTTGCAACGCGTGCGCCATCACAGGCTTGGGCGGCGGCTCGTCAGTTCTTCACTGACAACGGCTTCGAGATTGCAGAGGAACGGCCTCAAACTGGTGAGTTCGTCACTGCCTGGCAGACGCGTGACCAGCTCGCGCCTGCCTTGGTACGCAACCTCGGCCTGGGCGAAGGCGAGACCCGCGTCCGGGTTCGCGTCGAGCCAGGCGTTCAGCGCGATACCAGTGAGCTATTCCTGATCAGCGTTCATCGCCCCGCAAACAGCACTGCCGATGTTGCCTGGCCTGAAACTCCGGCGAATGCGGAGCGCGATCGCGTCCTGCTCGATGAGTTGCAGGCGGGGCTGAACAGCAGCACCGCACAAGGTGGTTCCGCCTCACTGCTGGCGGAGCGCGAGTTTGACGCGCCAAGCCGAGTGACGCTGATCGAAGCCGGCAGCGGCGAGCCAGTGTTGCAGCTCGATACCGACTTCAACCGTGGCTGGTCGAGCGTCGGCCGCGCACTGGCGGCGAGCGATATCCTCGTCGAAGATCTCGATCGAAGCCTCGGCGTCTACTACGTCAACCTGTCGGAGGGCGCGGCGAATCTGGATGAGAAACCCGGTTTCTTCTCCCGGTTGTTCGGCGGAGCGCCTGACCGCGAAGAGATCGAGGCGCGCGCCGAGCGCTATCAGGTGCGCGTAACCGATGTGGGTGGCAAGGTGCAGGTCACCCTCGACAAAGACCTCAACACCGTCGCTCCGGCTGAAGTGTCCGGACGAGTGCTGAACATGCTCAAGGACAACCTGGACTGATTCTGCAAGACAGTCCGCTCCGATCCATTCAGGCGAAACCTTTCGGTTTCGCCTGTTTCGTTTGATGACTGATCGAATCGTTGTGGCTGCGCTGTTGCGTAAGCCAGCGTAGATTCGGCAACCGCGAGACTCGCCATGACCACTCCAAACTCCCTGAGCCTGAAAAAAATCTATTCTGGCAAGGTGCGTGATCTGTACGAAATCGACGACAAGCGCATGCTGATGGTCGCCACCGACCGCCTCTCGGCGTTTGACGTGATCCTTGCCGAGCCAATCCCGGAGAAAGGCAAGATTCTTACCGCAATTTCCAACTTCTGGTTCGACAAGCTCGCGCAGCTCGTCCCTAACCATTTCACTGGCGACAAGGTGGAAGACGTTGTGCCTGCTCAGGAACTGCCCTTGGTAGAGGGGCGGGCGGTGGTGGCCAAGCGGCTCCAGCCTGTTGCAGTGGAGGCTATCGTGCGCGGCTATATCGCCGGCTCAGGCTGGAAGGAATATCAGCAGAGCGGCACCGTCTGCGGCATCCAGCTGCCAGTTGGCCTGAAAGAAGCGGCCAAGCTGCCGCAGCCGATCTTCACGCCGTCAACCAAGGCGGCAGTGGGCGATCACGACGAGAACATCTCGTTCGAGCAGTGCGAAGCAATCATCGGCAAAGACCTGGCTGCGAAGGTGCGTGACACCTCGATCGCACTGTACAGCGCGGCCGTTGCCTATGCAGCGACGCGGGGCATCATCATCGCCGACACCAAGTTCGAGTTCGGCCTCGACGAAAACGGCGAGCTGACACTCATGGATGAAGTGCTTACGCCCGATTCCAGCCGCTTTTGGCCAGCAGACAGTTACGCCGAAGGCAGCAACCCGCCGAGCTTCGACAAACAGTTCGTGCGTGATTGGCTGGAATCCACCGGCTGGAACAAGGAGCCACCAGCTCCGCCCGTGCCAGCTGATGTTGCGCAGAAGACCGCCGATAAATACCGTGAAGCGCTGACGCGCCTGACCAGCTGATTGGAGGCGACCGGGCGGGCTGATCACTGCAGCCAGCCTGGCTGTCACGATATGGCGCCGTTAAAAAATCTGAGCAGTTGGGGTTAGACAAAACACGCCGAACTGCTATGATGCGCGCCGCTGGAGAGATGCCGGAGTGGCCGAACGGGACGGATTCGAAATCCGTTGAACTGGCAACAGTTCCTAGGGTTCAAATCCCTATCTCTCCGCCACTATCTGAACCAAGAGCCCCGAGTTTCGGGGCTTTTGCGTTTCTGGGGTGTTTGTTCCCCCACTCTAGCGATCCTTGATCCCGTTCCCATGCATGCAGGCCGGCGACTGCCGCCGTTGTTGTCAGGTCAGAGGCTGGGCAGTGCTTGATGCCTCAGAGGGACCGATCAGGTGCGCACCGTACCTGAGGTCAATCCAATCTATTTCGCATGGATGGCGATGCCGGCAATCGGCTCGGGTTTATACATGTTGCATCGCGTATATCAAAACGCCATCATTCTGGTTGTTGGCGTTTGCCTGAAGAGAGTATTCACGTGGATCGTGAGGCTGGGTGCTGGTATTTAATCCAGTGCAAAGTGCGCCAAGACGAGCGTGCTGAGGAGAATCTGGTCCGTCAGGGCTATGAATGTTTGCGTCCAACGCTTGCGTGCGAGCGAGTCGTGCGCGGCAAACGGCAGCGTGTCGTGGAGTCGCTGTTTCCGGGCTACCTGTTCATTCGGCTCGATGCGGGAGACAACTGGGGGCCGTTGCGCTCGACGCGCGGGGTCCTTCGCCTCGTTGGGTTCGGCGAGGGCGCGCTTCCAATAGATCCCGGAATTATCCTGCAGCTTCGGCAGCGAGCAGAGCAGGCGGAAGGATCACCCGTATTGGTTGTCGGTGAAACAGTCCGGATCATCAGCGGCCCGTTTGCTGAGCTGGAGGCCATCTTCTGTGCCATGGATGGCGACGACCGGGTCGTGCTGCTACTCAACTTTCTGCAGCGTAAGCAGAGGGTCCGCGTGCCGCTACGCGGCATCGCCAAATCCAACTAGAAGATTGCCGCGACATTAAAACATGATGCCTAAATGCCATCTCGCCAGTATACTCCGCGGCGATTTCTATCCTGCCCTCATGGGGCCAGGTAGAGCGATGGACCCTGCAGCCGACGGATAAAAGTCGGCGCAGCGTCAGAGCAGTGATAGATGGATGCTCGAAAGGCCGAACACAGGCCTGAGTTAAATCACCGCGTGCAATAGCGACATTTTTCTTCGCGCTGCCAAGCCGCGAAGTTTATCTGGGGAAAATTTCCACTCGTACGTCGTCGCGGCTCCCGCGATTTCATCGAAGCATGGATTTCATACCGCGCCGTTTTCAGGAATCCAACGGAAAATCCTGGGGCGGTAGCGTGTCTGCAGCCTCGTGACTGCTGCGCTCGTTAAAGGATTAACGTTATTTCTAATCTCTTCTCTGATTACCACGCGATGCGGGCATGTCCGCGTCGTGTTTGCGTTCGTCCGCCAATCGGCGGCCAGCACGGACAGAGCTACGGGTCCGCGCACCAGCCGGCTCTAGGCGGCTCCGGGCGAAAACGATAACTCCCGCTGCCCGCTGCTGGTGCAGAGGGAGGGCAAGAACCATGTAACAGCCAACGAGGACGTTCACTATGCGCAAAACTCTAACCACCCTTACTCTGGCCATGGCGCTGGCTTCCGGCCACGCCCTAGCCGATCAGGCCACTCTGGCGGCCATCCAGGCGACTGGTGTACAGCTGACCGAAGCCCAGGCACAGACCCTCGCCGCCGCTCAAGGTGATGCCTTGGCACAAGCCGTTGCGGCCGTCGTCGCCGCCAACCCTGAAGCGGCTGCTTCGATCGTAGCAGCCGCAGTCGCTGCTGCCCCAAGTCAGGCCGCTTCCATCGTTAGCGCTGCGGTAAGCGCTGCACCGGCTCAGGCCGCAGCAATCGTGACGGCTGCGATCAGTGCCGCACCGACTCAATCCGTAGCCATCACCAATGCTGCAGTGGCCGCTGCTCCGGCCCAAGCCGCCGCTATCAACGCAGCTGCATCAACAGCTGGTGCCGCTCCGGCTGGCGCTACGGCAGGTTCTACTACGACAGTCTCCGCTAACAGCCCTGCAAGTAGTGGCGGTAGCGGTGGCGGGGGCAGCTCTTCCGCCAGCCCCAACTGATCGACGCGATCAACGCCAGAAGTCGGCGATAGGCCGGCTTCTGCTCTCGAAACTTCCTGTCGATGTGTAAGGGACTGGAACGCATGAGCAACACAATCAAGGCCAGCGTGCTGGCAATCGCTGTTTCCGCTGCAAGTGGTAGCGCTCTGGCTGTTGAAGCCATGAGCATGAAGATCGCTGACGGTCTGGAATTTACCCCGACGCTGAAAGTGACTGAAAGCTATGACGACAACTTCCGTGAAGTGGAAAACAACGAAGAATCGTCCTGGATCACCCGTATTTCGCCGACGCTGGCACTGACGGCGTACGGCCGTAAATCCGAATATGTCCTGGCCTACACCGCTGACAGTGACACCTTCCACTCCAGCCACAAGGACAACAACACCGACCATCACCTGACGGGTGATGCTGGGTTCCGCTTCAATGCGCGCAATCAGCTTGTCCTGAATGCCGGTTACCACAAGGTGGAAGAAACCACCTCGGCGACTCCGGGCGTGCAGGGTGACAAGTACAACAGCAAGAACATCGGTGGCGTGTACACCTATGGCGTCGAGACTGCCCGCGCACAGATCGACTTCGGTGCCGACTACAAAGAGCTGCGCTACGACAACACCGGGCTTCGCTCCAACGGTACGCGCCTGAACTCCGAAAAGGAGCGTGACGCCACAGCACTGCGTAGCACGCTGTACTACCGCCTCGGCGCCAAGACCCGTGCGCTGGCCGAGCTGCGCCACACCGATTACTCCTACGTTTCGGCCAAGAGTCTGGACGCCACCAACCTGGCATTCCTCGGCGGTCTGACCTGGGACGCCACGGCCAAGACCACCGGCACCGTCAAGTTCGGTCGTGAAAAGAAAGAGTTCGACCGCAACATCAATGACGACCAGTCGGGCGGTATGTGGGAAGCCGGCATCACCTGGCAGCCGCGCACCTATTCCACCTTCGGCCTGAAAGCGCGACGCGCCCTGGACGAAGGCGAAAACGGCGCATCGGCAATCCAGGCAACCAGCACCACCCTGGACTGGAAGCACTACTGGCTTGATCGCGTGTACTCCATCGCTAGCTACACCCGTAGCGAGCAGGATTACATCGATGACACGGTCAACAACCGTCTCGACAAGACCGACATCTTCGGTCTGGGCCTGAACTACGAAATGCGTCGCTGGCTGGATATCGGCGTCGGCTACAAGTACGCCGAGAACGATTCCAACGTGGTGAACGAGAGCTACGAACGCAACATCTATTCGATCAGCTTCACAGCCAGCCTGTAATACCCGCGGTTACGGACGATCCGGCAGCAGCAAGGCTTCCGGATCATTCGCGCGACAACCAAGAGAAACCGAGTCATATGTTCAGTCGATTGTTCTTCAGCATGCTCTTCGGCATGTTCCTTCTCAGCGCCAATGCCCAGGCCGAAGGCAGCTCTACCTACAAGCTGGCTTCAGGCGACGTCATTCGCATCAACGTATTTGGCGAACCGGATTTGAGCTTCGAGGAGCTGCGCCTTACCGATGCCGGCACCTTCTCTTATCCGTTCATTGGGGAGCTGCGCGCCAAGGGCAAGACTGCGTCGGAAATTGAACAGATGCTCGTCGACAACCTTAAGGGCGAATACCTGATCAACCCACGCGTATCGGTCAGTGTTCTGACCTACCGTGAGTTCTTCATCAGCGGTGAAGTGAAAGAACCGGGCGGCTATCCCTACCAGCCGGGCCTGACTCTGCGGCGTGCCATCGCCCTTGCGGGCGGCTTGACCGAGCGCGCTTCGACTAAGCGAATCAATGTGATCCGCGACCAGCAGAGCGACAAGCCGATCAGCGGCACACTCGACACCGTTGTCGCACCTGGCGACACCATCACCGTCGATCAGGGTTTCTTCTAGCCCGTCGAAGCTGAGCCAGCGCCGCTGTAGACCTCGCGGCCGATACGTAAATCGTCGTTCCTGATGGGCGGCCTCCGAGCCGACTGGGCGCGGTCCGGTGCCTGAGCGCCTACATCTATTCAGAGTTTTTCCGAGCATGACAAGCGACAATACCCAGATCATCGAGCGCAACCTGGTCGGCCAGCGCCAGGACGACAACGACGATGACGAAATTGACCTGTTGAAACTTTGGCAGACCGTCTGGCGCCGCAAGTGGAGCATCATCACCCTGGTGCTGGTGGTGACCATGGTGACGATCCTTGGGGTGCTCGCGATCACGCCGATCTATCGCGCAGCGGCAACGCTGCTGATCGAGGAAAAAGCCGCCAAGGTTGTTTCCATCGAACAGGTATACGGACTGGAAGGCGCGGGTACCGAATATCTGCAGACCCAGTTCGAACTGTTGAAATCCCGCGCTCTGGCCGAGCGTGTGGTGCGTCAGCTGAACCTGACCACCCACCCAGAGTTCGATCCGCGGCAGCAGCCCGAGCCGCTGATCGATGTGAGCGGCGTGCTGGCCAAGCTGGATTTCCGCAAGGCGATGCCCTTCACCATGCCGGGCGACCTTCAGAGTGGACTGGACACTACCGAAGCGGACATCTTCGATGCCGTCACTATCGAGTTCATGGAACGCATCAGCATCGCGCCGCAAGGCAAGAGCCAGCTGGTCAAGGTTCAGGTCGACATGGCCGACCCCTACACCGCTGCTCTGGCTGCAAACGCCCTGACCAATGGCTTTATCGAAACCCAGCTGGAAGCGACCATGGAAATGTCCATGACCGCTACCAATTGGATGAACAGCCGCCTCGGTGAGCTGCGTACCAAGCTCAAGAGCGCTGAAGACCGCCTGCAGGCGTTCCGCGAAAAGGAAAACCTGGTTGATGTCGACGGCGTCACCACCATCAGCGCGGCCGAGCTGTCGCTGACCGGTGATCGCATGATTGATGCACGTAGCCAGCGCGCTGAGGCCGAAAGCCAGTATCGCCAGGTGCAGAGCATGCGCAACGGCGGCTGGGAGCGGCTGGCGACCATCCCCGCAGTACTGGGGCATCCGCTGATTCAGCAATTCAAGGCGGAGCAGGCCAAGGCCCAGGCGAAGGTTGAGGAGCTCTCCAAACGCTATGGTCCGGGTCATCCGGCGATGGCCGCCGCGCGCTCTGACCTCAGCGCCGCCTCGGGTAGCTTGCGCGGGCAAGTTGAACAGATCGTTGCCGGTATCGAGCGCAATTACCAACTGGCACTGGCCAACGAGAATTCACTGCAGGCCTCGTTCAATTCCAATAAATCGAAAATTCAGGACATCTCCCGCAAGGAGTTCCAGCTGCGTGAACTGCAGCGTGAAGTCGACGGCAACCGTGCGCTGTACGACACCTTCATGACCCGTCTGAAGGAAACGGCCGCCACCTCCGACATGGACAGCGCCAATGCCCGCGTCGTCGACAAGGCCGTTGTGCCGAACGAGCCGATCAAACCGAAGAAGTCGCTTATCGTCGCCATCGCCGCGCTGCTGGCGCTGTTTGTCGGCGTCGGCCTGACCTTGCTGCTGGACGCCCTGAGCAACACCTTCAAGAGCACGGAAGCGGTGGAAGGGCGCCTGAACATTCCGGTGTTCGGCATCCTGCCAATGATCAAGCAAGGCGAGCGCAGCGACATGGCGCGGCTGTTCACCACCGACAAGGACAAGAGCTTCTCCGAGTCCATCCGTACCATTCGCACCGGCGTCGTGCTGTCGGCCATCGACCACCCGCACAAGGTCATGGTCATCACTTCGTCGATTCCGGGGGAGGGCAAGAGTACCGTTTCGGTCAACCTGGCCTTCGCCCTGGGCCAGATGGAGCGCGTGCTGCTGATCGACGCCGACCTGCGCCGCCCGACGCTGGCCAAGAGCTTCGACTTCCCGGTGGGCACGCCAGGCCTGGCCAACCTCATCGCCGGCAACGCCAAACTTGAGGAGTGCATCAAGACCGTGGACGGCATCGACATGATCTGCGCCGGCACCGTACCGCCAAACCCGCTGGAACTGCTCTCCTCGCAGCGTTTTGCCAAGGCCATCGAAGTGCTCAAGGGCCGTTATGACCGCATCATCATCGACTCGCCACCGACCCAGGCCGTCAGCGATGCCATCGTCCTCTCCACCCTGGCCGACTCGCTGATCTACGTGATCAAGTCCGACTCCACCCACATCCCGCTGGTAGAGAAGGGCGTAGGCCAACTGCTGCAGAACAACGCCCCGGTCAAAGGCATCGTCCTCAACCAGGTAGACATCAAAAAGGCGCAGAAATACGGCTACAGCTACGGCGGCTACTACGACTACTACGGCTACAGCAGCAACAAAACCGCCTGACCCGTACGGCCTCTATCGGTGGCCAAAAAAGCGTTGGCCACCTACGCCACAAGCCCACGTCCCGTAGGGTGGATGTCGCTTTCCACATCCACCATAGCCACCATTCGGTGAATCGATAAAGCGCGAACCACCCTACGACACTGCACCGCTCCGCGGGCGCGCGCCCGCGGCGAATGCAGGCCAAGGCCTACCACAACCCAGGACCGTAGGATGGATGTCGCTTTCCACATCCACCATAGCCACCATTCGGTGAATCGATAAAGCGCGATCCACCCTACGACACTGCACCGCTCCGCGGGCGCGCGCCCGCGGCGAATGCAGGCCAAGGCCTACCACAACCCAGGACCGTAGGATGGATGTCGCTTTCCACATCCACCATGGCCGCCAATCGGTGGATCGATAAAGCGCGATCCACCCTACGACACTGCACCGCTCCGTGGGAGGCGCGCCCCCGCGGCGAATGCAGGCCAAAGGCTTGCCACAACCCAGCCACACCGAACCACCATTTTAAAAAACCTCACAACGAACTCACCGCTCCCACAACCAGACCCCCATCACCATGATCGACCTCCACAACCACCTGCTCCCCGGTATCGACGACGGGGCGCCTGACCTCGAAACCTCGCTTGCCCTGGCGCGCATGGCGGTGCGTGACGGCATCACCCACCTGGTCTGCACACCGCATATCCACCCCGGCCGCTACGACAACACCCCGGCAACCATCGCTGCCGCCAAGGCCGAACTGGTGGCCGGCTTGCTACAGGCCGGTATCGATCTGCACATAAGCACCGCCGCGGAAGTCCGCTTCGGCATGGAGCTGATGGTCGGCATCGCCCAGAACGAAATCCCCTTCCTGGGTGAATGGGAGGGCAAAAAGGTCCTGTTGCTGGAATTCCCCCACGGCGAAATCCCCTTTGGCGCCGAACGGCTCACGGCTTGGCTGTTGCAGCGCAACATCATCCCGATGATCGCCCACCCCGAACGCAACAAAGGCCTGCTGCGCACCCCAAGCAAGCTCAAGTCGTTCCTCGACCAAGGCTGCCTGCTCCAGGTTACAGCCGCCTCGGTAGCCGGCGGCTTCGGGCCGGCAGCGCAAGAGCTTGCACATAGCCTGTTGGAAGAGGGCGTCGTCACCATCCTGGCTACCGACGCCCACAACCAGCAGTACCGCCCGCCACTGCTCAGCGAAGGCATGCAACATGCCGCCCGCCTCATCGGCGAGGCCAAGGCCGAGGCGCTGGTCAGGCACAACCCCTGGCAAATCGCCCAACACCACTTCCAATGACAGAACACACTCAAGGCCGGGCGAGCCGCCGGGTACGCCGGCATTCGCGCTCCCAAACGGAAAACGTGAAAAGCGTCACGCAAAAAGGCCTGGCGCTCGTCGTGCTGCTGCTCATGCTCATGCTGGCCTACACGGGCGGCCGCATGACACTCGCCGGCATGGCCAGCTACCAGACAGAAATCTTCCTCAAAGACTGGGCCAGCAAAGGCCAGGAACCGACCCCCCGCGCCTGGGCCGTCGCCCAGGCCGCTGCACAACGCGCGGTAGACCTGTACCCGACCGCCAACGGCGAATACCTGGACCGGCTAGGCCGCGTCTACAGCTGGCAACAGTTCACCCAAACCTTCGGAAATCCCGAGGCCCAGGCATCGCGACTGGCCGCACTGGACAGCTATCGCGCCTCCACCCAGGCACGCCCGACATGGCCCCACACCTGGTCCCGGCTGGCGCATACCAAGCTGCAACTGGCCCAGTTCGATGACGAATTCCGCCAGGCACTTGGCCAGGCAAGCGACCTGGGGCCATCACGCATCGAAGTGCAGCGTGAAGTGGTAACTATCGCCTTCGCGGCCTGGCCGCAGTTGACCAAAAGCGAGCGCGAGCGCTTTCTCGAATCCGCCCGTTTCAACGTTGCCTACGGCCCGCGTGATGCGCAGTACACGCAAGCACTCGCCGCGCAACACGGCCTGACCGATACCCTTTGTAACAGCCTTGATGCATCGCTCAAGGCCACCCGCAAGCTCTGCCAGTGAAGGCAGCACGTTTTCGAGGAACTTGCTTGTGACGCAGTTTGACTCCAGCACCTACAGGGTAATCGCGCAAAGCCAGCCGCAATCGGCGCAGCGTCGCGCAGTAGGCGTGCACAGGGCGCAAACGCTGTCTGGTCGTGGCCTGACATTCTGGCTGCAGTGGCTTACCGCCAACGTGGCGCTGACGCTGTTGCTGGTGACGCTGGCGGACATCAAGACAGGGACCATCGACCCGCACTATCGCATCCTGGTGATCGTGACGCTGTTTGGCTCCGTGCCGGTCTACTCGCTGCTGCAGGTGTACTACAAGCAGCATGGCTACCTGATCGGTCTTGCCCGGCTCTTGGGCGCATGGCTGGTGCTGCTGGCCGGGTTGACCGCGTTGGCCTTCGTCACCAAAACCAGCGAGCTGTATTCCCGCGAGGTGATCCTGCTCTGGGCTGTGCTGGGTTTTGCCGCCCAGGCCGCCATCTTCCTGCCGCTGCACAAACTCGCACGGCGCTATTGGCAGGAACAACAGGCGCAACGCACCTCGCTGATCGTCGGATATCCGCATCGCCCACTGCCCCGAACGTGTTTTGCCCGGCCATGTATTGCGCGAACTGGTACAGAACGACCGCGTGATTGGTGGCATGACGCCCAAATGCTCGGAAGCTGCGACAAGCCTGTACAAGCTGTTCAGGCAGGGCGAGTGCGTGATCACTAACGCCCGCACCGCCGAAATGTGCAAGCTGACGGAAAACAGCTTTCGCGACGTCAACATCGCCTTCGCCAACGAGCTGATCCGCCTGGCTAACCGCTATCCCCGCGTGAATATTCTGCAACCCGGCCCCGGCGTGGGCGGCCACTGCATTGCCGTTGACCCCTGGTTTATCGTCAGCAAAACACCGGAAGAAGCGCGGCTGATCCGCACTGCAAGGGAAGTGAACGACAGCAAGCCGGAATGGGTAATCAATAAGGCCAAACAGGCGGTTGCGGAATACCTGATGGAAAACCCGGATAAAACCGCGAAGGACGTGACCATTGCCTGCTTTGGGCTGGCATTTAAGCCGGATATTGATGATTTGAGGGAAAGTCCGGCTTTGGCGATTACTCAGCAGATCGCAGCCACCCATCCTGGGCCGGTGTTGGCCGTGGAGCCGAATATCAGGGCGTTACCGGCAAGCCTTGAAGGCCGGCTGCGACTCGTTGCACAACAGGAGGCTGAGCAGTACGCCGCTATCAACGTGCTGCTGGTTGACCACCAGCAGTTCAGGAGTGCCAGCACAACTGCCAGCCAATCTGGCAGCGTCATAGATACCCGCGGCATCTGGTCAGCCTGAATGCGCAACAAACGAATCCTGAAAAATACGCTGGCGCTCTACAGTCGTCAGATCGTCATAGTGCTGATCAACCTGTACGCACTGCGTGTAGTGTTGAACGCCTTGGGTGTGGGCGACTTCGGCATCTACACCGCCGTGGCCGGCTTTGTCACCCTTCTCAGCTTCCTGCCCGGCACCATGGCCTCTGCCACCCAACGCTTTTTCGCTTACGCCATAGGCCAGCAGGATGATCTCAAGCTAAAGCAAACCTTCAGCGTAAACTGGGTGCTATATCTGGCAATCGGCCTGATTGCCCTGCTACTGCTACAGACCATAGGCCTGTGGTTTGTCACAGAAGAATTAAATCTGCCAACAGATCGCAGGCTGGCAGCCCTGCATGTCTACCAATTGGTTGCCTTGGGTTTTGTCGCTAGCATCCTGGCATCGCCGTTCATAGCCATCCTCATCGCCCATGAGGACATGCACCTGTATGCGCTGGTTTCAGTGATAGAGGCCGTACTCAAGCTGGGAGCTGCAATGCTGCTGTCGCGAGCGGCCGGTGATGTGCTTGTACTCTATGCCGGATTTCTATTGATTACGGCCCTAATCACCACGACCATTTACATCGGCATCTGTTTGAAAAAGTATGCCGAATGCCAGTTCCGCAAAATCCATTGGGACAGAGCACAGCTCAAAGAAACCCTCGACTTCACGGGCTGGACGCTCTTCGGCCAGCTCACCACGGTATTCCGCAACCAGGCGGTTACCGTACTGATCAACCAGTTGTTCAACCCTGCGACAGTTGCTGCGCGAGCCATCGCGCTGACGGTGGCCGGTCAGGCCATGGTCTTCTCACAGAACCTGAACACCGGCCTGTATCCCCCGATCATCAAAAGCTACGCAGCCGATCAGAAGGACGAAATGTTCAACCTGATCCTAAATGGCTCAAAACTTACGTTCTTTCTGATGTGGGTCTTTGCCCTGCCGATGATGCTCGAAATGGAAGCCATCCTGACCCTCTGGCTGGCCACACCACCTCCGGAGGCCGTGTTGTTCACGCAATTGGCATTGGTTGAATCGTTGATCCTCTCTTTCAGCCTGCCGCTTGCCACCGCAGCCCGGGCGCCCGGCAAAATGAAACTGTACGAGCTGTCTCTGGGTAGCATTCAAGTGGCGATCTTTGGGGCATCCTGGGCAGTGCTTGAGGCGGGCTACCCGGCGTACGCCGTGTTTATCGTCGCCATCATCGCCAACCTGCTGATGTTCAAGGTTCGCCTGCTGCTCGTAAAAGGCCTGATTGGCCTTCCAATGACACCCTACTACCTAAAAGTTCTGTATCCGCTCGGCATTGTCACCCTGCTGTCGGCAACACCCGCGCTCCTGCTCAAGCAATGGACAACCGATGGCTTGCTCGGCTCAGCGGCCGTCGTAATGGTGAGCGTCATTGGCACCACGCTCTTCACCTATTACTTCGGTCTCGACAAGGCTTGGCGTACAAAAATAAAAGCGCTGATCCTTTTGCGCGTAGCAGGAAAAGGGGCGAACGCATGAAAGTGCTGGTACTCGGCGGCACGGGCGCAATGGGCGTTCACTTGGTGGATTTGCTGGCCCAGAAGGCTTCGCGGGTTGTGGTGACTTCGCGCAGCAAAGCCGGCCAGCTTGGCAACGTGCAATACCTTAAGGGCGACGCGCAGGACGAGCTATTTCTCAGAGGGCTGCTCAGCGAAACCTGGGACGCGATCATCGATTTCATGGTCTATCCGACCAGTGTTTTCAAGCAACGCTATCAGCAATTCCTGAATGCTACGGGCCATTACATTTACCTAAGCTCCGCGCGCGTGTATGCGCAATCCCCAACGCCCATTACCGAAGACAGCCCGCGCCTGCTGGATGTATGTACGGATAAGGATTACCTCGCGACCGACGAATATGCGCTGTCCAAGGCACGTCAGGAGAACCTCCTGCTCGACGCCAACAGCAGCAATTGGTCGATTGTTCGCCCCTACATCACCTTCAGCGCGCAGCGCCTGCAACTAGGAGTACAGGAGAAGGAAGACTGGTTGTACCGGGCGCTTAACGGCCGGACCATCCTGGATTCGAAGGACATTCAGTCAAAACGCACCACGCTCACCTACGGGCTGGATGTGGCCAATGGTATTCAGGCACTGGTTGGCGCCCCCGGCGCCCATGGCCAGGCCTTCCATATCACGGCGAACACTTCGCTAGCGTGGTCCGACGTACTGCGCGTCTACCTGCAAGTGCTCCAGACTCACTTGGGCTCAAAGCCAGAAGTGGTACTGCAAGCGATGGATGAATTCACGCGCTGGCGCTCAGGCAAGTACCAAATCCTCTACGACCGCCTTTACAACCGCGAATTCGACAACAGCAAAATCCGCCGCTTTGTAGATACCTCGCACTTTACCGACCCACTATCGGGGTTGGCGCAGTGCCTTGAACAGTTCCTTACAGCGCCCAGCTTCTTGGCCATCAACTGGCGCGTTGAGGCCACCAAGGATCGCATGCTGGCAGAGCACACCCCCTTTAAGGCCATACCTGGATGCAAAAATGCCGCCAAGTATTGGCTCTTCCGTCACACACCTCTTGCGACATTACTTCAGCATAAATACCAATGACCTATAACTACGCCTACACCCGGGAAAAGAATGCACAGGTCATCCTGTACCTGCTGAAGGCCCACAACATCAGGCACGTGATTGCATCCCCCGGCACCACCAATACAGCGCTGGTGTCCAGCATGCAGCAGGACCCGCACTTCATCATGTATTCCTCCGTGGACGAACGCTCCGCCGCCTACATGGCCTGCGGACTGGCGGCGGAGCTGAATGAGCCAGTGGTCATCAGCTGCACTGGGGCTACTGCCTCACGCAACTACCTGCCCGGCATGACCGAAGCCTTCTACCGAAAGCTGCCAGTGCTGGCCATTACCTCAATGCAGGCATTCAGCAGAGTCGGTCATCACGTCGCACAGGTGATTGACCGAAGCTCCATGCCGAAAGATGCCGTAACGCTGAGCGTTGAACTCCCCATCGTTAAAGATGACGAGGACGTCTGGGACTGCGAGATCAAGGTCAACAAAGCCATTTTGGAACTCAAACGCCATGGCGGCGGGCCGGTACACATCAATCTGCCCACTACCTACAGCAAACCCTATGACGTCAAACAGTTGCCCGATTACCGGGTGATCGAACGGATCAGCGAACAAGACCGTTTTCCCGAACTGGGCACGCCGGATCACAGGAAAATAGCCGTCTTCGTCGGCGCTCACAAAACCTGGAGCAAAGCCGAAACCGAGGCCTTGGAAAGCTTCTGCGAGCAATATGGTGCCGTGGTGTTCTGTGATCACAGCAGTGGCTACCAGGGCAAAAACCGCCTGCTATTCGCCCTCGCAGCCGCACAGACCATGCTCGACAAGAGCCCCTGCCAGCCGGATGTGTTGATCCACATCGGCGAGGTAACTGGTGACTACGCCACCCTTGGCATGGCCGGCAGGCAAGTCTGGCGGGTCAGTGAAGACGGCGAGATCAGGGACACCTTCAGAAAGCTGCGCTATGTGTTCGCCATGCCCGAGCAGGCATTCTTTGCCCACTATGCCGGGCAGGCCGCAGGTCAGGCACCGGTCAACGCCGGCTATTACGAACAGTGCCGCCAGCAACTGCAGGCCATTCGCGACAATCTGCCTGAGTTGCCTCTGTCGAACGCCTGGCTGGCCAGCCAGCTGGCCCACCGCATACCGGCAGGCTCGACCATACATTTCGGTATTCTCAACAGCCTGCGCTGCTGGAACTTCTACGAGCTGCCAGCCAGCGTCACTGCCGCCTCGAATGTCGGCGGCTTTGGCATTGATGGCGGCCTCTCATCGCTGATTGGCGCCTCGCTGGCCAACCCAAACAAACTCTACTTTGCGGTGATCGGCGACCTGGCCTTTTTCTACGATCTCAACGTACTGGGCAACCGACATGCCGGCAATAATCTGCGCATACTGCTGGTCAACAACGGCAAAGGCACCGAGTTCCGCCAGTACAATCACCACGCAGCTTACTTCGGTGAAGGTGCCGAAGAGTTTGTGGCAGCTTCCGGCCACTTTGGCTGCAAATCTCCAACCTTGGTAAAGAACTTTGCCACCGATCTTGGCTATGAGTACCTGGCGGCTACCAGCAAGGAAGAGTTTGCCGTCCACTACCAACGCTTCATCGCCCCCGAAGTTGGCGGCAAATCGATCATCTTCGAAGTATTCACCGACAGCGAACTGGAAAGTCAGGCACTGGAAAGTATCCAGAACATTGCCTCAAACCCGGCGGGCAAGACCAAGGAAATGGCCAAGAAACTGCTGGGCCCGAAAGGCATAGAAACCGTCAAACGTTTACTGAAGCGCTGAATAATCCATGAAAATCGCCATCATGACCCAGCCGCTGGGTAAAAATTACGGCGGCATCATGCAGGCTTGGGCACTGCAACAAGTGCTGAAGCGTATGGGGCACGAAGTTGTCACCATTGACCGCCAACCCGACCAACCCGGCTTGGCCTACAAGGCCGCCCGCATCGCCTACCGCGCGGGTATGAAAGCCATCGGCAAGCGCAAAGCGCCGATCAACTTCGAAAAGCACCTGCCAACCATACTGCAGCACACTCGACGTTTCATCGATCAACATCTCACCATGTCCGAGCCGCTGTACAGTACGCAGCAGCTCAGGGACCATTTTGATCGTGAAAATTACGACGCAGTGATCGTTGGCAGCGACCAAACCTGGCGGCCTCAATATTCACCCAACATCTACAACTTCTTCCTGGATTTTCTAGAAGACAAGGATATCCTGCGCATCGCCTATGCTTCATCCTTTGGAGTGGATACATGGGAATACACTAGAAAGCAAACAGAGCGCTGCGCCCAACTTGCTAAAAAATTCAACATCGTCAGCGTACGTGAAATCTCAGGCATTCATCTTTGTGAAGAGCATTTCGGCGTGGCGGCCTCCCATGCCTTGGACCCTACACTCCTGCTAGACAAGTCCGACTATGAACAGCTGATTGATCCACAGCATCTGAAAGAAAACCCATATGGTATCTTCACTTATTTTCTAGATAAAACATCTGAGAAAACTGAGTTGGCAAAAAAAGTTAGCGAAGAAATGGATGAAACACTCTACGAGTGTCCAACTGAAAATTTCGCTGAATCAGATCTGACCAACTATAAAAAACCACCTGTAGAGGACTGGCTCTCCGGCCTTTATAACGCGAAATTCGTGCTGACCGACTCATTCCACGGCATGGTTTTCGCAATCCTGTTTGGAAAGCCTTTTAAGGTGATATTAAACAGCAGCAGAGGCGCGACCAGATTTACATCCCTGGCGCGCATGATAGCCGAAGAAGGCGAATCAATACACATATCGACTGCGAGCATAGAACGACATATACCATCCCCAAGTGGGCACTCAGTTAATATTCAGCGCGCACCGTCACTCCAGCAATTTAAGAACCTACATAATACTGCCAAGCCGAGCAGGTTTATTGCTTCATAAACGCCGCCCTCAGCCACCAACTTTAGAGGCACCAAGCCTAAAGAGCAATAACGTGAATACCGCCACCAAAAAAACAAAGAAAACCATATCAGTCATAATTACCGTATACGAAGAATACGAGTATCTGAGACAGGCGATAGAATCCGTCCTCAGCCAGAAACTTTTACCAGATCAAATCATTGTCATTGACGACGGGAGCAGACTGGATACTGCCAAACATATAACATTTGAATTTTCTGGTAAAACAAAAAACATCGAAATCGTATACTTCAAGAAGATTAACGGAGGCGTTTCCAGCGCAAGAAACTACGGGCTACAAAAGGCATATGGCGACTGCATTGCATTCTTGGATGTGGACGATAAAATGCTACCTAACAATCTCGAAGATAAATATGAGATTCTAAAAAAATTAGACAGCGAATATTTTGGAGTTTACGGAGCAGGCATAACATCCGAAGGCAAGACGCAGGTCTTCTCTAGCAAAGATGGGATTATCGAGACGCACCTAATAGACGTAGAAGGGACGGGAGTCCCAGGTGCAGTTTATTATTACCTATTCAACAGATCAAATCTTATTTCAGTCGGCGGGTTCGATGAAACATTAAAATGCAACGAAGATTACGACATATTAATAAGACTATTTAAATCCCAAAAGAAATGCAAAGGCGCAACCGGAATCGGCTATTACAGAAACATCAGAAATAATTCTCTCTCCAGACCTAAAGACCCCTTGCCTCAACTTAATAACGTAATGGGCTTTTTAATAAAAGCAGAAAAAATGGAATTCTTCAGTCCTGAGCATTTAGGCTATAAAAGAATGGAATCCCATATGTATCCAGTCAAAACTCTTCTGCTGCGGGGAGATATTTTAAACTCCATAAAATACGCTAGGAAAGCTTTTAAATTCCACAAACCAGTTACAATCAAACAAAAGATTGTGTATCTCGCGTCTTTTTCCTTTATTTAAATTTACACTACTTTCGCAGGATAACTAAAACCAAGGGGCAGATTTATTTTCAGTTGCTGATCCACGCTGAGTTCTCCACGGAACGTGCAGGCACGCATGCCTAAGACGGGTCGCATCAGCTTACGCAACCATCCGCATCATCTGCCTGCAGAAATGAGCATAATCCGGGGGGCTTTGTAGCGCGGGATACCTATGATCAATAGTCGATTCGACAATCAAATCCAGAAGATCGCTGGGTTGCATATTGAGCGAAAGGGCTGAAAGGAATCCTGCGATTGGTAATAAACTCGCCGTAAAATAAATCTATACCCTTTTTAGCTCTATTGAGCGCGCTGTAAAAAATCACCATAACATAAAAACTGCAAAAGCCCCTGTACGTTTATAAATAAACCACACAGTGATAAAAGATGCTTCCACTCTTCGCCTTGGGCACTTATTTACTCTCAAGTTGGCTAATCTCATTAGCCCCACAGAGAAACACTTTAATTTACGAAAAATCCCGCGCATACAACGCCCACAATCTTATTTTTTTTACACTTCCCCCACTTATAATAGGATTGTATTTTATCGGCTTCAGACCTTTTAGCTCTGGCGGTGATACCGCAACTTATTTATCCGCCTTTGGGCGGATAGGAAACCCACTAACTGCTACCGAAGATGCGCGATACGGGACGGAAATATTATTTTGGCCCACACAGGCTTTATTAAAGAATCTATTTAATGAGCGAGGTTGGCTTGTTGCAAATTACCTTGTGATAGCATCCCTCACATATATAGCCTATAAAAAAACCCTCAAGGACACGAAACTATCACCGCTCATATTCGCCCTAGTCTTCACAACATTCTTTGCTGTATACACCGGCAACGCGATGCGGCAAGTATATTCAATACCTATTGGTCTGCTTGCCTTCCATTATTTCTATCAAAAAGAAACCAAAAAATTCCTCATATTTTCCGCACTTGCGACATGCTTCCATTGGTCGGCAGTTATAGTTTTTTTATATCCTGCTTTCGCTAGAGTGCCAAACAAAACGAAGTACTACATAGCACTACCGGTGCTCGCATTTGTAAGCTCTCCGCTTATTTCCATATTTATGGATACATTAGCTAGCGTTACTGGATTCAGTTGGCTCATAGAGAAAACCAACCTTTATTTCAAAGGAGACCGAATATCACACATCGGAGCAGCTTGGGAAACAACTAACTTCTGGCTATGCATTACTATCTACGCGGGACTATTGATAACAAATTCAATTAAATCATACGAAAAAATCTCAAAATACTTGCTCATGATTTTATCTTTAATGTTTTTTTTCATTAGCAACCCTGACATATCAGAAAGATATATGGTCTGGTTTATTTTTTCCGTGCCCATATCTGTGGCAATAATTATATCCACCATAAAAATACCTGCAGCAGCCAAGAACAGTGTATATAGTCTATTATTCTTAGCAATGGCTATACTTGTCTTCACTCGAGCAAGCGCCGTTGAAACACTCGGAATTGTGCTATGAAACAATGTTGTGTACTCATCCCATACTTTAACGATGACGACTCGTTGCTTACCTCTATCCATTCTATTGACAGAATCAGCAATGGACCTGATGTGATAGTGGTCGATGACGGAAGCACCAACAGCAAGGCTATCGATATAATTCCACGCTATAACGGATCCCTAAATATTCACCTCATTGAACTGGAGAAAAATCAGGGCATTGAGCATGCTTTAAACAAAGGATTGGAATTTTGCAGCAAGCACTATAAGTATGTAGCCCGACTCGACTGCGGAGACACTTGTAAGAACTCCAGGATCCAGAAACAAATAAACTTCCTAGAGCAGCACCCGTCTTATTGCCTTGTAGGAAGCTGGGCAGACTTCACGGACATGACCGGAAATAACATGTACACGTTGCGCCAACCAGAAACTCATAATCAGATAAAAAAAGCGATGTTTATTAATGCTGCCTTTACTCATCCTTCTGTAATGTTCCGAAGCAGCATTATTGGATCGGTAGGCTTATACCCCACTAGCTACCCAGCAGCAGAGGATTATGCTTACTTTTTCAAAATAATCAAAAAGCATAAAACCTATAACATCCAAGAATCCCTTGTGAACTGCACCATCAATCCCAACGGCATCTCCAGCAAAAAGAGAAAAATCCAAATAAAGAGCCGAATTAGAATTATCTTGAATAATTTTGATTGCAGCCCCATAGCCTTCTATGGCCTTTTTCGATCTATCTTTTTGCTCTATACCCCAAGGGGCTTTACTGTAGCCTTAAAAAAAATCCTTCAAAAAAACTAACTCACGCACCATCCCTCACCTGATTTACCTACACCCCCATTTCATTGCACACCATCAATCAACAACATAAAGTAAACCCGTGAAAATCACGCATATTATCGAAGCAACTGCTACGGGAACACTATCAATGGCAGCCCTCTTGGCGAATGCTCAAGTAAAGAGAGGCCACATCGTAAGCGTGATATATTCAGCCCGCTCAGAAACACCAAGAGAATTCAATAATCTATTTGACAAAGAGATAAAGCTTTTTCAAGTACAAATGAATTCGCCTAAAGAAAAATTAATCAGCATACTGCCGCTCAGAAAAACACTGAACTCCCTGTCACCCGACAAAGTATTTATGCACTCATCCTTTGCTGGTTTTCTGGGAAGGCTCGCTGCTCTTTTCACGCTGAACAAAACAAAATTTCTCTATATCCCACATTGCATATCTTTCATGAGGAAGGATATTGGGCAATTTAAAAAAATTGTCTTCATTACTCTTGAGTGGATAGGTTCATTAAAAAAATCCAGCTATATTGCCTGCTCCAAGAGCGAGCAACTTGCAATTCAAGCAGCTATCCCTTTTCGCAAATGTTACCTGGTTGAAAATGCCCTGGATTTCAGCTCCGTACCAGCCACAAGCAAATCATCGCTCACTAATGAACGTACGGTAATTACGGTCGGACAGATTCGCCTACAAAAAGGGCCTGAGCATTTTGCAGAAATTGCCAAAGCAGTCAGATCCAAAGACCCTTCTATCAATTTTCTCTGGGTGGGAGATGGTGACCCCCCCCTTCGCAAAATACTTGAATCTGCCGGAGTACGCATAAGCGGCTGGGCTTCAAAAGAGCAAGTTTGGGCGTTTCTATCCGAAGCCGATCTATATCTTTCAACTGCTCTTTGGGAAGGCATGCCAGTCTCTGTACTGGAAGCCATGTCCATTGGTGTTCCTGTGGTTGCATCAGATTGTGCAGGCAACATAGACGTGGTGGATCACGATAAAACCGGATGGCTATTCAATAAGAATGCGGATGCCGCTTCATTGATTATTAAGGCCTTCTCTCAGAAAGAACTATCTGCGGAAGTTGCGCAAAACGCGCTTCGTACTGCAAAAGAACGTTTTAACTTGAATCGTTACCTCAAGGACATGGAAGCACTGCTTTCGAAATAACGGAATCATTTTATGAAGGGCGGGCACGCTAGAACGCATTGCTGTCGCCGATCTGGACGCTGCGCTGCAGGCCGCAAGCCTGACAGGCAAAGCTGTGCGAGATTGCATCAGCGACTGAACCTGCCTGGTTCTCGCCCATTTCTTCATGTATTTGCCGGCGCATGTTCAATGCGCTGCAAGTAACCGTTACCTACTCAAAGAAGTTGATTGGCAGCTGTCGCGGATGTCGCTACGGCGCTGACGATACCGCCGTTTCATTGCTTGGAGGCATTGTGGAACTGACATTCAAACGAAGCAGAAGCCTGTCCCACCAGTATGGTTGGCTCAGTGCCAGGCTTGCGCAGTTGACCGATGCGGCTGCTACGGCATTGGCTGCCTATGTGGTTTATGTTGCCTATTTGAAGCAGTGGGTAATGGAGCCTCAGTATGTTTGGGGCGTGACGGTTGGCGTGTTGTTGGTGGCCATCGTGCTGCCCTCGATGGGGGTATACAACACTTGGCGGGGTCGGGTGCTAAGCCCGCTGCTCTTCAAGCTATTGATGGGGTATGTGATCGTCGGGCTGAGCTGTACCAGCCTGTTGTTCCTCACCGGCCTTTCGGAGTCGTTTTCACGGGTGTGGCTGGTGAGCACCCTTGCCGTCGCATTCCTTGGTTCAGTCTCGGCCCGAGCAGCCGTTTACCCGCTGCTCAAGCGCTATCGAATGCTGGGCCGCAACCGCCGCCATGTGGTGCTTATCGGCGACGCGCACTCCTGTGCCACGGCAGCCGGCCACTTGCAGGCTGAGCCAACCGCCGGTTTCGATATCAGCTCGATCTACCTGATGGGGGACGACACCGATAACGAGCTGGCGCAAAGCAAGCTCAGCTGGCTCCCCTATTCAGCCAGCCGTGTTCAGGATATTCAAAGCGACGAGGTGTGGATCTGCCTGTCGCTGGCAGAAGGAGAGCGGGTCAAGCAGACCATTGCTGATCTTGGTGTTACGGCGGCAAACGTGCGCTTCATGCCGAATATGCGTGACTTCCGCCTGATCAATCACAACATTTCCCACGTTGCCAACCTGTATCTGCTGGATATGAGCTGCTCGCCGATTTCGGGCGGAGCGCGTTTTCTCAAGGCTGTTGAAGACCGCGTTATCTCGGCGTTGATCCTGCTGATGATTTCGCCGGTGATGCTGGCCGTGGCGATTGGGGTAAAACTGTCGTCGCCCGGCCCGGTGTTCTACCGACAGGAGCGTGTGAGCTGGAACGGCAAGCCCTTCCAGATGCTGAAGTTTCGTTCGATGCCGGTGGACTCGGAAAAGACCGGCGTGACGTGGGGCGGCGCGCAAAGCAAGCAGACCACGAAGTTCGGTGCCTTTATCCGGCGCACAAGCCTGGATGAGCTGCCGCAATTCATCAATGTGCTCAAGGGCGATATGTCCATTGTCGGGCCTCGCCCCGAGCGGACGGTATTCGTGGACAAGTTCAAGTATGAAATTCCGGGCTATATGCAGAAGCATTTGATGAAGGCCGGTATTACCGGCTGGGCTCAGATTAACGGCTGGCGCGGCGATACCGACCTGGAAAAACGCATCGAATGCGACCTCTGGTATATCGAGAACTGGTCGTTGCTGCTGGACCTGCGGATCATCCTGCTTACGGTCTTCAAAGGGTTTATCAACAAAAACGCCTACTGAACCTCCGGGTGCGGCTTGCCCGAGGTTTTGGTATTTCATAGCGCCGGTGTGGCGCTTTTTTTATAAAGGGACGCATTTGTGACCTCGACAATCTTGGTGACCGGCGGCGCTGGCTATATCGGTTCCCACGCAACGCTTGCCCTGCTTGAGGCTGGGCATGATGTGGTGGTGCTGGACAATCTGTGCAATAGCTCGGTCGAGTCCCTTGAGCGGGTGGAGCGCATTTGCGGCAGGGCGCCAAGCTTCGTGCGTGGCGATATTCGTGATGCGGCGATGCTCGATCTGTTGTTTGCCACCCACAATATCAGTGCCGTACTGCACTTCGCCGGGCTCAAGGCCGTGGGCGAGAGCGTGCGTGAGCCGTTGGCCTACTACGAGAACAATGTGGCCGGCAGCATTTCGCTTTGCCGCGCCATGGCTCGGGCGGGCGTGTTCCGGCTGGTGTTCAGTTCATCGGCCACGGTGTACGGCGAGCCGGAGCGCATGCCTATTGCCGAAGATTTCCCCACCGGTACGCCGACCAACCCCTATGGCCGCTCCAAGCTGATGGTGGAGGAGGCGTTGCGCGACTTGGCGGCGTCCGACTCGCGCTGGGCGATTGCGCTGTTGCGTTATTTCAATCCGGTGGGTGCACACGAAAGTGGGTCGATCGGGGAATCGCCCAACGGTATACCGAATAACTTACTGCCGTACATAAGCCAAGTCGCTGTTGGCAAGCTCCGTGAACTGACGGTTTACGGCAATGACTATGCGACGCCGGACGGTACCGGTGTGCGTGACTATATCCATGTTGTGGACTTGGCCGAGGGGCATCTGAAGGCGCTGGCGCGCCTCACTTGCGGTACGGGCCTGCACGTGTGGAACTTGGGTACTGGTACAGGCTACAGCGTGCTGCAGATGATCCACGCGTTCGAACAGGCGTCAGGCCGATCGATTCCCTATCGCATCGCGCCACGTCGCCCCGGCGATATCGCTGAATGCTGGGCGGATCCTCGTAAGGCCGCCTCGGAATTGGGCTGGCAGGCCAGGCGAGGGATCGACGCGATGATGCGCGATACGTGGCGCTGGCAGCTGGGCAATCCGGATGGTTATGTTGATGAAGATTCAGTGCTGGAATCGGGTGTGCCGTTACCTCCGGCATCTATCGCCTCGTAAGTGATCTGCCTGTCGATGGCACACAGGCGCGGCCAAGACATTTCGCCCTTGATTTATCGCTTCGTGATGTCGAGGTCATGGCCGGTTTTGCTTTACCCAGTCGGTTTAGCGGCTCCCAGCTCGCCATCGTCGCGCTTTCCCTGACCATGCCTATACGTGGCACCTGCATTCCTTAATGCGGGTTAGCTTCTTCCTTCCTTTTGGTTTGCCGAGAGTCTCGATTGATGCGCTATTGGCGATTCCTGCCGTTGCTGGCTGTAACGGCAATCCTTCTCTATGCCGGGTTGCGGCCCGATCCGGTGCCGCAGGTGTTTGATCGGCAGGACAAACTGCACCACTTACTGGGCTTCGCTGGGTTGGCGTTCAGCATGCGGCTGGCTTTGCCACGCTGGTCTGTTGGCTGGATCTTTTCGCTGTGCTTGGCGACCGCCGTGCTGATCGAGCTCGCTCAGGGTTACCAGCCGCATCGCTTCGCCTCCCTGGCGGACATGGTCGCTAACATGCTGGGAGTAGGGGGCGGAATTGTAAGCTCGGTAGCCTGGCGTGGCATTTGCCGCCGCTGGGCTCGTCATCAGCACCCAATTACGGCAGTACAAATAGCCGTGAAGGGCCGCGCTTGAGGCCCGTTTATCCAAGCGCGCCGATATCTGACATAAGCCGCAACCAACGCCTGAGCTGACCGTTCATCGGCGTCGCCGTTTCGCTTGCAACGTTGTACATCCGCCTCGGTCCGTATTCATGTTCGGCGGGATTCGAGGAAGACGATCGCTTCGCCCGCTCCAGATGGATGAGGGCGAAATATGGCTAGTCGATTGAGGGGTGTCGAAACCGCAATTCTTCCGGTGTCTGGTTGGCATTCATCCGTACGTCTCGCACCGGCTGCGATTGTGTACGCCCTGCTGGCACTGCTGACGGGGTGCGCCAGTGAACCGGCTACGCCAGTCACGCGGGACGAGGCGCTTATCCACGTGCGGCTGGTCGACAAGATCGATTACAAACCCAGCATGAAGGCCTTTGGTCTGTCGCGTTGCGCCAATGGCGTGTGTGTCGTCGAGGTGTTGCGGGAGAACTATCCCTACTGCGTGGGGCACGAGATTCGTCACGTGTTCGAGGGCGACTGGCATGCCGGGCACGAGAGCACCGAGGGTTGCTGAGTCTAGCCGGTGGCAGTGGTCGGTGATTTCAGCCCCAACCCGGTGAGCCGGGTAGTGCTTGAACGCTCGCGGTTGGTTCTAGGCACTCGCTCCCGTGAGTGACTGCCGGCAAGTACTGCGATGGCGCAGACCACCACCAAAGTGGCGGCGTTGGCCGGTATCTGCAGATTGAAGTCGGTACTGGAGTGGATCAACAGCGAGATGATCCCCATCGCCGCACCGAAACCTACGCCACTTCGATAGATGGATTCGCGCTGCCACAGCGCACGCAGTGCCTGCCAAAGTGCGAGCAGCACGAAGGCGGCGAGCGGCAGGCTGCCAAGCAAGCCAAACTCGATGCCGAACTGAAGGTAGTCGTTGTGGGCGTGGTCGAAGTGCAACCGAATGTCCGGCCCCGGATACTTCGGAAAGACCGCCTCGAAACTGCCCGCACCCTGGCCGGTCAGCGGGCGTTCCAGCAGCAGCGGAATGGCATAGCCGAACACGTTATCACGCACCTCGTTGGCTTTCTGGACGACTTCGCCATCGACGATCTCATCCGTGAGCTGCGTGTTGAGTACACGGTCCTTCAGCCGCTCGAGGCCGAAGTACTGACTGATGACTAGGACATCGATCAGGATAAGGCTGATCAGGATGATGCTGTTGCGTAGGCGGTGTTCCTTGTCCAGCAGCACGAACAGGCCACCAACGATGAGCAGGCTGGCGAAAAACGCGGCATTGCCCATGCGCGAATGCGTCATCACCAGCGCAATGACCATCACCACCAACGCCAGACGCAACCGCGCCTTGGCGCCCATCAGCAATTCGAGCAGGTTGACCCAGCTGAACGGGCGGCTGTCACGCAGTGCCATTAGCAGGCCGATGCCGCAGGCCAGCGTCAGTTCCAGGTAGCCGGCCAGATGGTTGCGGTTGACGAAGGTGCCGGTGGCCACGCCGATGTAACTGGTTTTCGGCCCGATCAGCAGCCACTCGACACCCGACAAAGTCATCAGTGCACCCCAGAACGCCTGTAGTGTTCCGCTGACCACCAGGGTCGCCAGCAACAATGTCAGGCGTTTACGGGTATTAAAGAGGCTGATGATGAGTAGGAATAGCAGGCTGTAGGCAACGCCCAGGGACAGATACTGGAAGGTGGCGCCGTTATCGACGGTGAAGCCAAACAACCACTGCGCCGCCACCCAGAGCTGGCTGAGTAGCAGCAACGCCAACATCGGTCGCGCTGCTTTCATTGCGTTGGACGGCATGATTGGCTCGCCTGTGCGGGCTCTGTTTACCGCCCATAGTCCGCACAGGCCACCCACCAGCACAACCAGCACACCCACCGCCCAGTCACGATTGCTGCCCAGCGGTAGCGGCAGCCACACCAGGGTGAAAAGAACGAGGGCTACGAGCAGCCGTTCGAGGTGGTTGACGGGTGGAGGCATGACGGTTCGCCAGTCAGCGCCGCACAAGCGGCTGAATGTGAGGCGCGATTGTAGAGTCTTGAACAGGTGATAACCATGGCGAACAGCCATCATTTCGCAGGAATACAGCGGGCCGAATAGAAAGTTCCTGCAAAGGCAAATGGCACTCTGCTAGCATCGATCCGTTGCAATCAGGAGAGCAGCCATGACTTGTGTCGCTTGCGGTTACCAGCCGACCGAAAAAGAACGCGCCGAACAGCCCTATGCGTGCCCGCGCTGCGAGCCAGAATCATGGCGACCGTCGTTGGCACAGGCCACGAAGGATTGCTTTAAGAGTCTGGCTAAAGCTGCGCTTGGGTCACAGCTGATCGGCGGCGTCGCGGATAGGAGGCGTTTTGCCAAGGGTTTCGCCGATGCCATGGATGACCTCGAGGCAATGAACGATCCGCGCAATACAGCGCACAGCATCGCGGCTGCTCACGAGCAGCGACGTGCAAGCCCTGGGCTGGTTCGCACATCATTTGGCTGGGTGGGCTCGCTCTGGCCTGCCAAAAAAGAATCAAAGGGCGGTCCTGCGAAACGCGACATGACGCCGCAAGAAGAAGCAGCGCAGCTGTCAGAAGCGGTTACCCATGCGCTTGATCAGGTTGAAACTGTTGTTCATGCCTATCAGCAGAGCCGTTCACCCGTGACGGCGAGCACGCCTGAATCTCCCCCTGAAACCTCAGCCCAGACAGCCAGCAAGGCGTCGTAGACACGCGCCCTTGCTGCCACCCTGTTCCCTCCCGTGTTGCTCCGCCAGCTGGTTGCGGCGCACCACACGCTCTGCCATCAGCCATCGCTAGCGGACCCGGGCCTGGGATCATCTCTACCATTCCCCATTCCCCATTCCCAATTTTCAATCAGGCCTTAGGTCTGCAGCCAGAAAATAGCCTTGAAACAATACATATAAAAATATAATGTAATTGAGTTAATTGAATGGCAATACGACAGGGCCGGCGATTTAGGCTGGACGCTCGATGTCATCAGTGTATTGCTCATCGAAAGGACTTTTTCTCAAGGACAAGACCGCACATGAAGACCATCAGTGTTCAAGGCAACATGGGTAACGGCTTCGCAATCGAAGTGGACTGCGGCAATCACCGGGTACTAATCGACCAGCCGCGTGCAGCGTTCGGTACTGATACCGGGCCGAGCCCGCTGGAGTTGGTCTTGGCGGCGCTTGCGGGTTGCTTCGGAACCATCGGTCGTTTCCTCGCCCACCAGCGCAAGGTGGAGCTGCGTGGCATGCGCTTCGAAGTCGAGGCGGACTACGATCCGGCCGGGTTGCTCGGGCGCGACACCAGCGTGCGGCCGGGCTTCGAGGAAGTGCGTCTTCGGGTAGATATTGATGCTGACATGACGCTGGAGCAAAAACAGGAATTTCTCGCCGAGATAGAGCGCCGGTGTCCGCTGGCAGACAACCTGTTGCATGGCACGCGGCTGCACAGCGAGTTGGCAGGCTGATCACTGAAGCTGCACAAGCGTCAAAGCAAAGGGCAGCTGACACGGAAGGCGCTGAAGCACTTCGGCGTAGGGGCTGGACAGTTGAATAGATAGGTTTTTTCGGCGCTGGCGCGCGCGTCCCGTGCAGCAACAGAGAAGAAATCCGCGGCAGCAGGCGCAGCTGCCTGGTGGCAGGACGGTTCGCTGATCGCCGGCCCTGTTGATTTTAGATTCCATTCATCGCATTCGGCCGTTAGGCCGGCAAGGAGTTTTTATGCGCTATCTGTTGCCTTTGAGCTGTTTGGCGTTGAGCTTGTCTGCCCAGGCAGAGCCTCTGGATCCGTTGATCAAGGAGGGGATGGCACTCATTCCTCCATTTCAGCAGCAGCTGATGGCCACGGTGAAGTCGGCGGTGGAAAGTGGCGGGCCGCAACAGGCGGTGCAGGCCTGTCAGCAACTGGCGCCGCAGATCACTGCCGAGCATAGTGAGGCGCCTTGGCGGGTGGGTCGCACGGCACTGAAGCTGCGTAGCCAGGACAATGCACCCGATCCCTGGGAGCGCGCTGTGCTGGAGCAGTTTCAGCAGCGCGCTGCGGAGGGGGAGCCGCTGCAAAACATGTCGCATGCCGAAATGGTGGATGGTGAGTTTCGACTGATGAAGGCCATTCCCACTGGCGAGGCGTGTCTGGCCTGTCATGGTGGTTCGATTAAACCCGAGCTGGCGGCGCTGATTGACCAGTATTACCCCGAGGACAAGGCTCGGGGGTTCAAGCTTGGGGAACTGCGGGGCGCTTTCACGCTCAGGCGTGCTGTCGACTAGCCGTCTGCTTTACTGACCTGCCCGTGGCCGCCCGGCTGCGGCGCACGGACGATGTAGTCACGCATAGGGACAGCGCCTTCCACAGACAACTGTCGCGTCCCGCCGAGTTGCTCGTGCGCCGATGCGTCCTGCCACGCTGGCCAGTCCGGTGATAACAAGGCTGATGGCGCCACAGTCGCAGACGGCAACTCAGGTCGTCCGATGGCGTTGTCTAACGCGATGGTCAGCCAATCAGCGTTTCTGCGAATCCTCTTCGTCATCGACGCGCTCGTCGTCTCCGTGAGCGTTTTCGATCGTGTCCTCGGTTAAACGCGGCTGCGGGTCTTCGCCGGTAGGGTTCTGGTAGCCATGTGCGCTTGCCTCGTTATCGAGGTCCTGCTGGGCCTGGCTGTTTGTGTCGGCCGGCTCATGCTCGGTCGGTTCCTGATTGGCCGACGCAGTCGTTGCCAGCAGGACTAGTAACACTGATGAAGCGATGCTCAAGCTCTTCATTTGCTTTCCCTCGACTGTTTGCGGGCTCCATGTTTCGGACCTGCAGCGGCTTGCGATCGTTCGTGTCTGCTGCTGGACGGGCCCCGCATTGACTCGTGCTTACCGACGGTGGGCACCCAGTCGTGTTTGGGCTGTCTCAGCTGCGAATCCGCATGCCGAGGCGCTACATGATCGATTGGTTGATGAAGAACCAGCAGCTGATTTCACTGCTGATCTCCTTGAGCACACTGCTGGTGTGGATGTTTTATGCGCACTTGCTCTTGCGCAACTTCAGGCGGCAACGTCGGCCGAGCCTGCTCATCAATCGCGGCGCAGGCAAAGGACTGGGCTCGCTTTGCCTGATCTCCAACATGAGTGCCGAGCCGATGTTCATCAATCAGCTGGTCGTTTCCGTCGAAACCTCGCGCGGGCCCTTGGACGTCGATATCACCGACATCCGCCAGAGCGTGGAGGATGATGTGCCTCCCGATCTCGCCATCCACCAGACCACCCACCAGGGCCCGTTGAACAGTGGCGAATTCATCCACGTCGGCACCTTTCAGGGGATGTTGCGGCGTGTCGCCGAGCTCAATGGCATCGAGCTCCAAGGCCATCAGCCAAAGGGTGACTGGCAATTCCACTGCATGGAAGTCCGCGCAGTGGCGTTTTATGGTCCCGAGCGCCACCCGCTCGGTGTGTTGCGTCGTTTCAAGTTGAGCGATGTCACCGATCCGGAATGCCGTCTGGTGCCGGAGAGCCCGTTTACCCAGCAGCTGACCTCTTGGCATGGCCGTAGACGAGTGCGCAAGTGGCTATCGGACGGGCTGAATGACTAATCCTTTGCAAGCATGGGCCTAAACACGCTGGAACTCCGGTTGGTTTCGAAGGTCACGTAGAACTGGCTTTCCAGCGACGGTTTTAACGATTGGCTGGGTTTGGCCGTGACATGCGCTGCGCAGCGGAACATTGCTGACGTGTAATTGATAGGACAGCTTGGTTTCGACGAGGCTGCAGCAGTAAGGGAATCGGTCGTGGAGATCAACCGGGTAAGCGCAAGGGACATCAACGAAGAACACTACGAGCTGGTTGTGATCGGGTCTGGTTTTGGGTCGAGCTTCTTTTTGACCGAAGCATTGAAGCATCTGACCGGGCGCGCATTGATCATTGAGTGGGGCGACTTCCATCCCTGGGATTGGCAGATCAAGACCCAGAGCAGTTCCGCAATCACGCCGGAATCCACCTACGACAATCGCGGCGAAAAGCCCTGGAACACCACCATCGCCCTCGGCGGCGGGATGAACTGCTGGTATTCACAGACGCCTCGCTTGCACCCCAGCGATTTCGCCATCCGCTCGCGCTACGGCGTCGGTAATGACTGGCCGCTGAGCTATGCCGACCTTGAGCCTTACTACTGCCAGGCAGAGCAGATCATGTCGATTGCCGGCGACCCGGACATGACCCGCGTGCTGCCACGCAGCCAGCCGTTCCCGCAGCCGCCGCACAAAGGCTCATCCATCGACATGCTGATGAAGGAGGCCATGCCTGACCATCATTTCATCATGCCGACCGGGCGTGCTCGGGTCGCGACCGGAACTCGTGGCGTCTGCTGTGCCAACGCCACCTGCAACCTCTGCCCGATGAATGCCAAATTCACTGCGCAGAATGGCCTGGCTGAGCTGTATAGCCATCCCAAGGTAGATGTGTGCTTGAAGACCGAAGTGCGCACGCTCGAATACCAGGGCAACATCATTAAGGGCGTCACGATCCGCTCCGATGGGCAGGAATCCAAAGTATTCGGCGACCTCTTCGTGCTGGGCGCCAATGCCATCCAGAGCCCGGCGATCCTGCTGCGTTCGGATATCAACTTTGGCGAAACCGGTATGGGCCTGCATGAGCAAGTAGGCGCCAACGTCGAGGTCTATCTGGATGGCTTGGGCAATTTCGACGGAAGCACGATTACCACCGGCCTCAATTACGCGCTGTACGACGGTGAATTCCGCAAGGAGCACTCGGCGTGCCTGGTCTATTTTGAGAATCGGTGGCCCTATGGGCTGCGGCCGGAAATCGGACGCTGGAACCAGACGCTACCGTTGATGCTGGTGAGCGAAGACCTGCCCAATGTGGAGAACCGAGTGGTCATCGACCCGCAGACCGGACAGGCCATCATCGATTACCGGGGCGAGTCCGATTACGGCATGAAGGGAGTGCAGTACGGGCTGGACAGCCTGGAGAAGCTGCTTGCGCCGCTGCCGGTGGAGTCGATCAATTTCAGGGAATGGCGTCTGACAGAATCGCACGTGCAGGGCACGTTGCGCATGGGGCAGGTGGATGACGGTTCGGTGGTAGACGGCCAGATGCTGCATCACAAGATGCGCAACCTCGTTGTCGTCGGTACTGCGACTTATCCGAGCTGCTCGCCGGCGAATCCCAGCCTGACGGCTGCCGCCTTGTCTATCCGTGCTGCTGATCTGCTGTATAGCTAAGGATTGCCTATGAAACGTCGTACGTTGCTCATTTCGTCCGCCGCCGCGCTTGGTCTGACCGCTGTGGGTGCTGGCGCCTGGGTCTACGAGGACCGTCAGGTCTTCATTCCTCAACTGCTGCAACGGCTGGTGGGAAACTTCCAGATGGATCCTGACGATCAGCGCAAATTTGTCGATGCGATGGCTGACCACTACGGCTCGGAGAAGCTGACCGCGCTGATGGGGCTGTACAAGATTCGCCAGGAAACCGGGGTAGGGGCGCCCTACACTGATCTCCGCGTCGATATTTTTGAGCGCCGGTTGTTAACGGACTTCATGGTTTCAACTGATTTCCTGCGACAGCAGAACAAGGCCAATCCCAAGGTCAGCTTTCTTGGCTACCGGTTGCCCTGCAGCAATCCTTATGCCCGGTTCGACGGGCTGGCGTGAGGCCATACGACCTTCGCCTGTCTTGTTGAAACCGTCGGTCATTGGACATTTGCAGTGTCATTCGTTGGATCAAGTGACAGGCTGGGTGCTCCCCTCAATCCGTCTCATCCGGAGGCCTGTTCATGCGCATCGCTGTCTTCAGTACCAAGCCCTACGATCGCACCTTTCTGGATCAGGCCAACCAGGCACACCAGCATCAACTGGTTTATCTGGACGCCCGGCTGACCGCGGAAACCGCGGCGCTAGCGGCGGGTTTCGCCGGCATCTGTGCCTTCGTTAACGACAAGCTTGACCGCGAGGTGCTGCAGCGCTTGCATGCCAGCGGCACGGAGCTCATTGCCCTGCGGTCGGCCGGTTTCAATAACGTCGACCTCACCGAGGCGGAGCGGCTGGGCATGACGGTCGCGCGAGTGCCGGCGTATTCGCCCCACGCGGTGGCAGAGCATGCGGTGGCACTGGTGCTCGGGCTCAACAGGATGACCCATCGCGCCTATAACCGCGTGCGTGAAGGAAATTTCTCCCTCGATGGCCTGCTCGGTTTCGACCTGTACGGCAAGACGGTCGGCGTTATTGGCACCGGGAAAATCGGCCTTATCTTCGCTGACATCATGCATGGCTTCGGTTGTAGGGTGCTGGCCAGCGATCCCTTTCCCAGCGCCGATGCGAAGGAATTCGTCAGCTATGTGCCGTTGGAAAAACTGTTCGGCGAAGCGGACATCATTTCGCTGCACTGCCCGCTGACCCCGGAAACCAACCACCTGATCGATGCCGACGCGATCGCTCAGATGAAGCCGGGCGTAATGTTGATCAACACCGGTCGAGGCCGTGTAGTCGATACGCGCGCAGTCATCGAGGGCCTCAAGAGCGGAAGGATCGGTCGGCTAGGGCTGGATGTTTACGAGGAGGAAGAAAACCTGTTCTTCCAGGACCTTTCGCAGCAGGTCATCAGCGACGATTTGTTCATGCGCCTGACGACCTTTCCCAACGTGGTGATCACGGGACATCAGGCATTCTTCACCGCTGAAGCGCTGACCAATATTGCCGAGACCACACTGGCCAATATCAGCGCCTTCGAGCGGGGGAGCGGAGCCCTGCACCGGGTGACCGTCGACAAGCTGGTGTAGCCATCACGGTTCGCTTTGACGCCTGGTTTGCCAGACTGAACCCTAACCGGATCAGCGCGGAATTTGCTCGCTGATCAGCATGCCGCAAGCGACTTGATAAATCTGATTTCCCCGTCTGATCGTCAGCGGCGCTCGTTCAGCAATCACTGCGCCGTTGTCGAGCATACGTTCGATGTGGGTACGCAGTTGATGGTATTGCCTGGTGTATTCCCGATGCATCTGGATCGGCTCCCTCAGGTATCTCGAGCTATTAGGCGTAACGATGCAGTTAGGACTCGCCAGATACGGGTTTGCTCGTACCGTTTGTCCGAGAGTGCACCTGCGATGTCGGTCACCTAGACCATTACGTGGCAATGGTATTCGTCCATGATCGCCGGTAGTATCAAAACGCTATCTCAGCCGCGAAGCGTTACTACAGGTGGGCCAGACGCATGAATGAACAAGCCATACCGGTGCTGATCACATTTCTCGCCGTTGCCGGTATCGCCGCGTGGTTGTTGCGTCGAGCGCTGGCCACCTTGAGGGATCAGCGCGACGCGAATGAAGCGCAACCAACCCAAGCTAAGATCGCAAATCCCGATCTTCGGTCCGACCGATAACGCGGCAACAGGGGCGACACGCCTGATGGGCTCAGCTCTGGAATAGCTGGCGCAGGCTACTCGGCGCTAGCCCGGTCCAGCGTTTGAACGAACGGCGGAAATTGGTGGTGTCGTTGAAGCGCAGGTAGCTCGCCACTTCATCATTGCTGTAGCCCTTCATTTGGTACAGGTACAGCGCTACATGCTTGCGTACCTGATCCAACTGTTCCTGAAAGCCGGTGCCATGCTTGTGCAGTTTGCGCTTGAGCGAGGCGGGACTCATCTCGAAGGACTGGGCGACACGCTCCAGATTCAGCGGCTCTCGGATGTTCGCGTAGAGATGGTCGTACAGCTGATCGATAAAGCTGCCAGCCCAGCCAAGGCTCTCCAGCTGCGCGCAACTCGCCTGCTGCGCGACCTGCCCGGCGGTCGCCGAGGCGCCTGGCCAAGGCTTGTGCAGATATTCCAGCGGCAGGCTCATCATGGTCATCTGACTGGCGAAGGTCAGCTGCTCGCTCAGATGCACCCAGTACTGCTCGACATGCCGCGGCTGCGGATAGGCGAGGTGGAAGCGCCAAGGGAGGCGCTCGCCGGATAGCCGTCTGCTCATCGCCACCACGGCGGTCAGGCTGGCCTCGGTGAGAAATTGCTGCTGATCGCCTGCGCCGCAGCTGTCGGTCCAATACAGGTAGGCCTGCTGTTTGTCGAGCAGCAACCGGGGGGTGAGTAGCGGACTGAACAGGGCGCGAAATTGCTGCAGTTGTTCTAATGCCTGTTGCAACGTGCAGGCATGGGTCAGTGCGTGGCTGACCTCGCCGTAGTGGCCGGGTAACAGGCGCTGGCCGAACAGAAAGCTGCTGTCGTCAGCCTCAAGCAAGCGCTGCGCGTTTCCAATCAGGATCAGGAACTGCAGGGGACTGATCCGCGCCTGGCCACCGATGACGTCTTCATAGAACAGCCCACTACCACGCAGTAGCTGGTGGTTGTCGATCCCGCGTGACAGCGCCAGATCGATCAGCACGGCCGGCTGGTGATGAGCGGCGATGAAACGCGTATCGCAATCGTAACCAGTGGGCATGGCCATTTCCTCAGGCGCAGCGCGGCAACTGCTGCTTGGTTTTGGCCAGGTTCAAATTGAGACGTTTGAGCAGCTGTTCAGCATCCTCGTCGAACGCCATCACGGTCCCTGTACTTGCACGGAGGTGCACCCGTTCGCCGTGCTGTGCTGTTTTGTGCGCCAGGCTGGCCACCGCCTGTTGCAGTTCATCTGCGATCATCCGGGCCTGGGTCTCGCCCGTGTTTGGCAACACCGCCACGAAGCGATCCCCGGCCAGGCGGCAGAGTAGATCCTGACGGCGCAGATTGAGCAGCAGCTGCTGCGCGATGGCCTGCAAAACCGCATCCCCCTCTGCCTGGCCGTAGCGCTGATTGATTGTGTTGAAATCGTCCAGGTCCACGACCACCAGTGACAGTGGCTGCTGTTCCGCCTGGGCGTGACCGAGCGCCAGCTGCACTTGCTGGCGCAGGTATTCCGCGGCGCCCAATGGGGTCAGCTTGTCGAACAGGCGGTGCTCGCGGAAGCCTTTCTCACGCTTGCTCATCTGCTGGCTGATGGCACGCTGTTCCTGGTTGAGGTGATAGATGCCCAGCGTCAACAGCAGCAAGCCGATGGGCATCGGCGCGGTCTCCAGCCAATTGTCCCAGACGGCCAGCTCCGGCAGCTGAATGAACTCGTCCAGGGTGTCCATCCACCAGGAAAAGAACACGCAGGCCAGGCCCAAGGCGAGCAACCGTGTCACTCGACCGGCTGGACGGCTGTGCAGCAGCATGATCAACCAGGCGAGCGCCAGCACGGCCGAGCCGCCTTCGCCGGTAACGTCCATCCAGTTGATCTCGGCCCAGGTCTTGAGCTGGCCGGTCGCCAGGTAGACCTGCAGACCAAGATTGGCGACGAAAGCGAGGCCGAGCAGCGTGAGGGTGTGGAGCTTGAGCAGGGATTTCATCGGGTCTCCGTGGCGAGCCGCGCCAGTGCGTGAGGGCACGGAAACAGATGGATGTGACGGTTGGATGAATGGGGTGGGGGTTGAATTGGCTCAGTGTTTTTTCACGGTGTTGTTCGTTTCTTGGGGTGTGGCGGATTAGCTGCGTAGGGTGGGCTTCAGCCCACCGTGACGGAGTGGCGCTGTGCTTGTGGTGGGCTAAAGCCCACCCTACGGGTTGAGCGCTGCGTCCCGAGCCGGAGGCGGGTCATATCGGCTCACCTCATACCCCAAACCACCCCAATAGCCCCACTCTGGCGCCCCAGCAAAACCCCTGTCACAGAACCGCCATATCCCCGACCTACCGTCCGCTGCAGTTCCGGGATGGACCCGGTAAACAGCGTTCGGGGGATTGTTCATGAGCACATACCGCAGCGGCATTCGTCATGCAGGATTTCGCATCAGCCTGCTGGCCCTGGCTATCAGTGCCGGTTCGGCCTGGGCCGAGGAGCCGCTTGTCATGGAGCACGTCGAAGTGATCGGCCAGGCCGTCAGCATCGACGAGGCATTGAGGGAACAGCGCAGCTCCGACAGCGTGAAAAGCGTGGTGCACGCCGACGGCATCGGCCAGCTTCCGGACGACAACGCCGCCGAAGCACTACAGCGTATCCCCGGCCTGTCGGTCGAACGCGACCAGGGTGAAGGCCGCTTCGTTAGCGTGCGCGGCATCGCGCCGGACCTTAACAGCGTCACCATCAATGGCACCCTGGTGCCTTCGCCGGAAAGTGGTCGTCGCGCCGTTGCGCTGGACGTGCTGCCTTCCGAGCTGGTGCAGTCGCTCTCGGTGGTCAAGACCCTCACGCCGGACATGGATGCCAACTCCCTGGGCGGCACCATCGAGGTGGAGAGCCTGTCCGCCTTCGATCACGACGCCCTGTTCTACAGCCTCAGCACCGAAGCCAGCTACGACGAGAACGTCGGCGAGACCAGCCCGAAATTCTCCGGTGCCATCAGCAACCGCTTCAGTCTGGGCGACGGTGTCGACAACTTCGGCGTGGCCGCAGCCTTGAGTTGGCAGGACCGCGACTTCGGTTCGGACAACGTGGAAACCGGCGGAAAGTGGGATTTTGAAGACGATGGCGCCCGGCTGCGGGAGTTCGAGCAGCGCGACTACGAGATCACCCGCGAGCGCACAGGCTTTGGCCTGAACTTCGATTACCAGCCAGACGACCTCAGCAGCTACTACCTGCGCACGCTGTACAGCCGCTTCAAGGATACCGAGACCCGCAACGCAGCCGGCGTCGAGTTCGAAGAGGCACAACGGGCCGGTGAACTGGGCGATGCCGAGGGCTGGCGTGAGCTGAAGTCCCGCGAGGAAACCCAGACCATCCAGTCCTACGTGTTCGGCGGTGAACGCATGATGGGCTTCTGGACCCTCAGCGGTCAGGTCGGCTACAGCGAGGCCCGCGAGCGCAACCCGGGCGGTATTTCCAGCGCGACCTTCGAGGGTGACTTCGCTGACGTCGGTTTCTCCAGCACGGGCAAACCGCGCCTTACCGTCGACCCGTCTTTCTACGATCCTGCGAGCTTCGAGCTGGACGAGGTGGAGTGGGAGAAGACCGATGCGCGTGACAAGGAAAAGAACATTCGCCTGGATCTGGCCCGTGATTTCGACATCCAGGGCTATGCCTCGCAGCTCAAGTTCGGTGGCAAGCTCAGCCGGCGCGACAAGACCAATGACGCCGAGATCTGGGCCTACGACGATTTCGACGACCTGACCTTGGCCGACTTCCAGAGTGGCAAGGTCGACTACGCGCTGGACCGCTTCGGTTCGGGCGTCAGTGCCGGCGGCCTGGAAGGCCTGATTGGCGGCCTCGATGCGAGCGAGTTCTACGATCAAGAGGAGTCGCGCATCGGCGACTTCGACATGAGCGAAGACATCAATGCGGCGTATTTCATGAACACCCTGGACTTGGACAAGTGGCGCATCATCGCCGGCCTGCGCTATGAGGGCACCGAGTTCAGCGCCAAGGGCACCGGCCTGCGCGACGGTGAGTTCGAAGCCGTATCCAGCGACAACCGTTATGAACATTGGCTGCCGGGCTTGCATGCGCGCTATGAGCTGACGCCCGATACCTTCGTTCGGGCGGCCTGGACCAATACCGTGGTGCGCCCGACGTTCGAGCAGCTGGCGCCTGGCTTCTTCATCGATGGCGAAGATGCGGAGTTTGGCAACCCTGACCTCAAGCCACTGGAGTCGATGAACTACGACCTCGGCATCGAGCACTACATGGGCCGCGCGGGCGCTGTGTCGGCCTATCTGTTCTACAAGGACATCGACAACTTCATCTACAACACCGATCTGGCCGGCACGGGCCAATGGACCGAATTCGACGAAGCGCTGAGCTTCGAGAACGGCAGCAGCGCCAAGCTCTATGGTATCGAGTTGGCCTATTCGCAGAAGCTGAACTGGCTACCGGCACCTTGGAATGGCGTGCTGCTGGGCGCCAATGCCACCTTCAGCAAATCCGATGCAGAGATCGAAGGGCAGGGCAGCAGTCGCAGCATCGACCTGCCAAACCACTCCGATAGCGTCGGCAACCTCATGGTCGGCTGGGAAAATGACGTGTTCAACATGCGTCTGGCGGCCAACTACAAATCCGAGTACCTGGCCGAAGTGGCCGGTATCGATGACGCAGCCCACGACCTCTACGCAGACGATCAGCTGTTCGTGGACTTCAAGGCAGGCTACTTCATCACGCCGAACCTGCAGGTGACCCTCGAAGCGCTGAACCTCACGGACGAGTCCTACTTCGTCTACACCGGGCGCAGCAACTTCAACGCCCAGTACGAGGAATACGGCCCGACCTACAAGCTTGGCCTGACCCTGACGCACTTCTGACCAACTTCGACTTTTTGCCGCCCCGCCTCTGCTCTGTTCCCCTTTTAGAACGGTGGCGGTCAGCGGCTGCTGATTGGATAAACCATGTATATGACTTTGCATAAACCCATGCTGCTGAGCCTCTGCATTGCGCTGGCGGCCTGTCAGTCCGGAGCGGGCGTCGACTCCGACAAGCAGCCGGCGCCGAACCTGAGCATCGTGGATGCCGCACCGCTGGAAGCCGTGAGCGCTCAGCTGATTTCAGATGCGGACTTATGGCCCGATGCTTCCCAGCTGATTGTTCGCCCGGATTCTCGCGGGCTGCAGATACTCGACGCCAAGGGCGCAGTGATCAGCGATTTCAAAGGCCGCTTTGAAGGCCTGGATCATCGTGTCGGTGCGCAGGGCATGTTGATCGCCACCCTCGACCGCAAGCGCCAGCAGGCCGTGTTGCTAGGGCTTGACCGTCAGCATCGCTGGAGCCAGCCGCTGTACATCCCGCGAACGGGCTTCGCCATCGAGGGGCTGTGCCTGTTCCGCGACGCGGCGCGCAACAGCTTCCTTTTTCTGGTCGGTGAAGAAGGTATCGGCGAGCAGTGGCTGGTCGCCGCGAACATGCGCCCACTCGCAACCCCGCAGCGCGTACGCGGCCTGAGCCTGCCACCGGAAAGCGGCTACTGCCAGGTGAATGATCAAACCGGCGAGCTGATCGTCAACGAGGAAGGCGTGGGCCTCTGGCGTTACGCGGCGGATGCCGAAGCACCGCTTGTGCGCGGTCCGGTGGATATGGTTCAGCCGTTCGGGGGTATCGCCGAAGCAACTGCCGGCATGGCATTGGTGCCCGGCGGATTGCTGGCGCTAGACCCGGAAGCCGGCGCGCTGCACCTCTATGGGCGAGACGCCGACAGCTGGCGTAGCCATTCGGTACTGCCGCTCGAAGGCTTCGACGAGCCTGAGCAGATCAGCGCCCGATTGACCGAGGGTGGCCTCGAGCTGCTGCTGACCGATGAGCGTGGTGCCCACACGGCCCGTCTGGATTGGCAGCCACCATCGCCCACCGTGACGGCTGTCATCCCGATGTTGCCGGCTCAGGCTCAGACCGACCCGGTGCCGCACCTGGGGGATGCAGCCGATGACCCGGCGATCTGGGTCAATGCCCAAGACCCCGGCAGAAGCCGTGTGCTGGGCACCGACAAGAAGGGCGGGCTCGGCGTGTACGACCTGACCGGCAAGCAGCTCCAGTACCTGCCCGTCGGGCGGTTGAACAACGTGGACGTGCGCACTGGCTTTGTTCTTGGCGGCAAGCAGGTTGACCTCGCCGTGGCCAGCAACCGCGATCACAACAGCTTGCACCTGTTCGCCATCGATCCAACAAGCGGGCAGTTGAGCGACATCGGCCAGATCGCCACGCCGATCTCCGAAATCTATGGCCTGTGCATGTTCAAGGATCGCCAGGGCGCTATCCATGCGATCGCCAACGACAAGGACGGCACCTTTCTGCAGTACCGCCTGGAGGGTTCCAGCGGCTCGCCGCGTGGTGAGCTAGTGCGGCAGTTCACGGTCGCCAGTCAACCCGAGGGATGCGTGGCCGATGACCGCACCCAGCGGCTCTTCGTCGGTGAGGAGGACGAGGCGGTCTGGACGCTGGATGCCCGTGGCGATGCCCCAGCGAAGCTGGAAAGGGTCATCGGTGTCGGCGGCCCGTTGCATGACGACGTCGAGGGGCTGGCGCTCTACCAGGGTGCGAAGGCCGATTACCTGGTGATCTCGAGCCAGGGTAACGACAGCTATCTGGTACTGGATGCCGCCGCGCCTTACGCCGTTCGCGGCGCATTCCGCGTTGGTTTGAATGCCGAGCGCGGCATCGATGGCGCATCGGAGACCGATGGGCTGGAGGTCACTTCGGCCAACCTCGGCGGTATCTGGAGCCGCGGCGTGCTGGTGGTGCAAGACGGCCGCAAACGCATGCCCGAAGGCGCTCAGAACTACAAATACCTGCCGTGGGCAGCGGTTGCTGACGCGCTAGGGCTGGACTGACCTCGGTCGCATGAATGCATCAGGCGACGCCCGCAACGTAGCCTGAAAGTAATAAACGAGTGCCGCCCCACAGGGCGGCCGGAGGAAATACAGATGCAAAGTGAACATATGTCGGTCTGGGGCTTGGTCAGCGAGGCCAGCCTGGTGGTGCAACTGGTGATGGTGATTCTGGTGCTGGCCTCGATTGCCAGTTGGTACCTCATCATCCAGCGTGGCGCGGCCTTGCGCCGCAGCGAACGCCTTTTGAAAACCTTCCTGCAGCGCTTTCGTAGCGGCGCGGAACTGACGCAGTTGTATCGCGAGGACGGTGATCAGCCGCTGCCCCGCGAGGCGGCCCTGCAGCACATCTTTCTCGCCGGTTATCAGGCGTTCAGCCAGCTGCAGCGCCAGCCGGGCATTGCGCCGGATGCGGTGATCGAGGGGGTGGAGCGCAGCCTGTATGTCGCGATTTCCGAGCAGGAAGAGCGCTTGGAAGGCGGTTTGCAGTTCCTCGCCACGGTCGGTTCGGTCAGCCCCTATATCGGCCTCTTCGGTACGGTGTGGGGGATCATGAATTCCTTCCTTGGTCTGTCCATGGTGCAGCAGGCGACGCTCTCCACCGTTGCTCCGGGCATTGCGGAAGCGCTGATCGCCACGGCCATCGGCCTGTTCGCGGCGATCCCCGCGGTGATGGCCTACAACCGCTTTTCCGCCCGCGGCCAGACCCTGAGCGCGCGTTACTACAGCTTCGCCAACGAGCTGCAGGCGCGCCTGCATCGTCGCCTGCATGCCGGCTCGCCCAGCGTCGCCGCTGCCGCCTGAAGGAGCTTCGCCATGCTGGTCAAACCGCAGCGTAAACACGGCCCCAAAGCCGAAATGAATGTGGTGCCCTACATCGATGTGATGCTGGTGTTGCTGGTGATCTTCATGGTCACCGCGCCGATGCTGGTGCAGGGTGTGAAGATCGAATTGCCCAAGGTCGCCGCCGAGGCGCTGCCCATCGAGAATGAGCGGCAGATTCTGACCCTCTCGGTGAAGGCCGACGGCAGCTTCTACTGGCACCTTGGCACCGAGCTGAATGCCGAGGACCAGACGGACAGCGCCATCGACCTCGGGGAAATGCGCGAGAAGGTCGCCGCGATCATCGCCGAGCGCGGCGATACCCAAGTCTACGTACGCGCTGATGATGCTGCGGACTATGGCCGCGTGGTGGCGGGGATAGCCGAGCTGCAGCGCGGCGGGGTGGTGAACCTCGGTCTGATTACCGAGGCGCCACCTGGGCAGCCTACGCCATGAGCAGCCTGACCATGACGCTACCAATGAGCTTCCCGGTAGCGCGTCCGCAGTGGCGCAGCCATGCCGGTGCGGCGGCGGTCACCCTGGCGCTGCACGCTGGCGTGTTCGGTCTGTTGCTGCATGGCTGGACGCCCGAGCTGAGTGCTCCGAGCCAGACTCAAGTGCTCAAGACCCAACTGATCGGCCTGCCGACTCCCAAGCCGGCGGCGGAGGCTGTGATCGAGCCCGAGCCGACACCCGTCCCGGAGCCGCTGGTGGAGACAGTCATCGAGGAACCGCAGGTCGATCCGCAGATCGAACAGCAGCGCCTGGAACAGGCCGATCTGGCCTACAAGCGCGCCGAGCAGGAGCGACAGGCAGAGGAGGCGCGCGTCAAAGAGCAGCAACGAGCCAAGCAGCAGCGCAAAGAGCAGCTGGAGCGCGAACGGCAGGAACGCATCGAAGTCGAGCGGCAGCAGCGCGAAGCCCAGCGCCGCGAGCAGCTGGCTCGTGAGGAACAACAGCGCCAACAGGCGGCACGTGCCGAAGCGGCGGCCGCTGCAGAACGCGCGCGCCAAGCCGAAGCCGCAGCGGCTGCCAGTCGCCAGTACCTGCCCATCGCCAAGGACGCACCTGACTACCCAACGCGTGCGCTGGACAAGGGCATCGAAGGCACCTGCACCGTCAGTTATTCGGTCAACCCACAGGGTCGGATCGAAAACCCGAAAGCGCTGGAAGACTGCCACCCGCTGTTTATCCGACCGTCACTTACGGCTGCTAAAAGTTTTCGCTACCAACCTCGGATCGTCGACGGTCGCGCCGTGACCGTCCCCGAGGTCAAAAACACCTTTCACTACCGCATCCAGTGATGCGGACCAGACCCATTTGCTTAACGAGTTAATGATGAAACAGGATTTCCAAAGCTTTCACGCCAACCTTTCCGCGCTCGATGATCAGGCGATCAACCCGAGCGCCAACGTCTCGTTGGAGCAGCTTGTCGATCGTAGCCGGCGTAACCTGCTCAAGGGCGGGATGGGCCTTGCCGCACTGGGCTTTCTTGGCGGCAGTCTGGGCGCCTGTCGTAGCGCCGTACAGTCTGAGTCGCTGATCGGCTTCAAGGGCATCCCCACGCAGCTAGACCCAGCGTTCGACAGCGTGCAGGTTGCACCGGGCTACAGCGCGCGGACGTTCTTTTCCTGGGGTGATGCCGTCATGGCGGATGCCCCCGAGTGGAATCCGGACGCCACCGATGATTGGCAGGCCCAGCTCAAGCAGGCCGGCGACAATCACGATGGCATGCACTTCTTCCCGTTCCCGGAGAACCCCGACAGCCACGGCCTATTGGTGATGAACCACGAATACGTCAACCCGCCGCTGCATCCTAACGGCATGACGTTTACCGACGGCAAGCGCCCGCTGGATGAGGTGCGCAAAGAGCAGGCAGCTCATGGCGTCAGCGTCATCGAAGTGAAAAAGGATGCACAGGGCCAATGGCAACGGGTCATGCCGTCGCGCTACAACCGGCGCATATCGGGCATGACCCCGATGGCGGTGAGCGGCCCGCTGGCCGGCAACGACGCGCTGAAGACCGCTTCCGACCCCAGCGGCCGCGAAATCATCGGCACGCTGAACAACTGCTCCAGCGGCGTCACGCCCTGGGGCACTTACCTGGTGTGCGAGGAGAACTGGCACAACTACTTCGTCAACCATGACGCCGAGGACATGGCCGGCCGTGTGTCGCACAAGCGCTATGGCATCGAGGGCAAGAGCCTGAGCAAGCTCTACGGCTGGGAAACCGCCGACCTGCGCTTCAATGCCACGCCCGATCCGACGCAGCCCCACGGCGGCCATGTACACGAGCCGAACCGTTTCGGCTGGGTGGTCGAGGTCGATCCCTTCGATCCGCAGAGCAAGCCGGTCAAGCGCACCGCCTTCGGCCGTTATTGCCGCGAGTGCTCGGTGCTTTCGCTGGGCGAAGACGGGCGCATGGCCTTCTATTCAGGCGACGACACAAAAGGCGAGTACGTTTACAAGTTCGTCCCCAGCGGCCGCTATGTGGCGGGAAATGATCAGGCCAATCGCCAGTTACTGGATGACGGCACCCTCTACGTGGCGCGTTTCAACGCCGATGGCAGCGGCGAGTGGCTGGCGCTGGTGCACGGACAGAACGGGCTCACGGTAGGGAACGGTTTCGCCGACCAGGCTGAAGTGTTGCTCAACGCCCGCGCCGCTGGCGACCATGTGGGCGCGACGCCCATGGACCGGCCGGAGTGGGTGGCCGTGCACCCGCGCAGCCGCGAGGTCTATGTGACCCTGACCAACAACGACAACCGCGGCGTGAAATGGCTCACCGACAAGGCCAACCCGCGTCCCGTGAACCTGCACGGCCAAATTCTGCGCTGGAACGAGAAGGGCGCCGACCCCACCGCGACCGCCTTCACCTGGGAAGTCTTCCTGCTGGCCGGCGAGCAGCCCGGCGCCAAGGATGCAGAGGGTGAGCCAGTACCGGCCAACCTCACCGGCACCATCAACGGGGATATCTTTTCCTCGCCCGATGGGCTGGCCTTCGATAACGCTGGCCGGTTGTGGATTGAGACCGACTACGGCGACGACGAGCCCGCGATGCAGGCCATGGGCACCAATCAGCTGCTCTGTGCTGACCCGCGCACCCGCGAGGTGCGGCGCTTTCTGGTCGGCCCTCGCGGCTGCGAAATCACGGGTATCACCTGGAGCCCGGACTACCGCGCCATGTGGATCAACGTCCAGCATCCCGAACTGAGCTTTCCCGCCAGCGACGGCAAGACCCGAGCACGCGCCTCGACGGTGCTTATCACCAAGGACGACGGTGGCGTTATCGGAACCTGACCGCCGATGTCGGTAGCTCTTGTTGAGCTGAACGTTTGGTCTAGGGTCTGGCTCTAACATGCTGATACATACTCCTCTGCATGTAATCAAGGAGCTGGGCCATGGCCATCTCACCGCTGCAAGCACGACTGGCTCTTACTGTCGTTGTGTCCTGTATTCCGCTTGCGAGCCAGGCGGATCTCTACTCGCTGAAGGTTGAAAACGACATCATCGCCACCGGCAGTGATGGTCATTACACCAACGGTTTCGAGCTGATGCGCTCGTTCAAGCCTGACGCAGATCACTGGTCGCGACGGTTTGCCAATGCCATGCCGGGGTGGGACGCCGATCAGGTAGACAACGTCGCCTATCGGCTGGGCCACCAGCTCTACACGCCGAACGATATCGAGCGCACCGAACTGATCGAGGACGATCGGCCTTACGCCGCGCTGCTATTCGCCGGCATATCGATCTTCTCCGATGACCAGCACGAAGGGTGGCGCGACACCAACGGGCTGCACCTGGATGTTGGTATCGTCGGACCGGCGGCCGGCGGTGAAAAGATCCAGCGGCGGGTTCACGACGTGACCGACAGCGATGAGCCGCGTGGCTGGGGCAATCAACTGCGCAATGAACCCTTCGTCAATCTCGCCTATCAACATCGCTGGTGGCTACAGCACCGCCTGGCTGGGCTGGATGTTGAATACGGCCCGAGTGCCGGCTTTGCGCTTGGCAATCTCTATACGTACGGCTCTGCCGGGTTTGGGCTGCGCATCGGTCAAGGGCTGGGCCGCAGCTTCAGTATTCCCGCAGTGGCACCGGCGCAGAGCGGAAGCATGTTTTTCGATCAAGGCGGTGGATTCGCCTGGAGCCTGTTTGCCAACGTGGAAGGGCGCTATATGGCGCAGAACATGTTGTTGGAGGGCAACACGTTCAAGAGCAGCCACTCGGTGGATCCGAATGAATGGGTCGGCGACGCCAAGGCCGGCGTGGCGCTAACCTGGAACAGCTGGCAACTGGCGTTTGCCAGCGTCTGGCGTACTCGAGAATTCAAAGGTCAAGACGAGCATGATCAGTTCGGTTCGCTGACGGTCTCGACCTGGTTCTAGGATGAAGCGGGGAGCGAGCGCTCCCCGCTGATGCCTCGTTTACTTCTTCACCCAGCTGCCATTGAGCTGGATGATCTGCCCGAGCGGGGTTTTCTCGATCGCCTTTTTGCCGGCAATCGCCTCGACGTCGCTCACGTTGATGCCATTCTTCTGAGCCAGACGATGGTACTCAGCACGTCGGGCCTGGTTGATCTGGCTGGCGATTTCTTCGGCTTGGCCGCCGCTCTGCACGACGCCGAGATAGCCGTCTGGCCGCTCACCGAGCTGGCCGCTGGCCTTGGCCTGGCCCAGCGCGGACATGGCCTCGTTGAGCGACATGGCGGCGGCGGGTAGCGCCAGGCACAGCGCCAGGAGCAGGGTTCCGAGTTTCAGATAGGTTTTCATAAGGCTCCTCAGAACAGACCGCTGTCTTCGTTGATGATCGAGTCGAGCTGCTTGTCGACTTTGATGTAAATCTCGTGCTCGATTTTCACGTTGAGGTTGATGTTGATCGGCTCATTGGGCACGGCCAGTTCGACGCGTGGTGTACAGGCACTGGCGAGCAGGGCAAGCAGTAAAATGCTGATCGGGTGGGGCAACCGCATGACGGCATCTCCAGGTCGAGGACGGCGTTACAGTGCCTTATCTGAGGCGTTCCTGCACGCGCCGTTGAATGGTTTCGCTGACCCGGTCGGATAACTGAAGGCTGGTCAGCAGCGCTGGAATATCTTCCTCCAGATTGATCGAGAAGTTGATCGGGCGGCCGCCTTCCAGCGCTGGGTTTCGCCCATGCAGTTTCAGTCCCAGATCCAGCTTTCCGTCAGTGGCGTAATGTACGTCGCTGGCCAGAAGGTCGTAGTGGAAGTCATCTAGTGCCTCGGTCACCAGGCGCATTGCCGGGTTGGCCTGCCCCAGAGCCTGGATCTTCGGCGAGCGAAATTGCAACGCGCCGCCGGGTTCGCGCGCCTGCAGCGAGCCTTGCTCGATACTGATACCGGCTTCGCTGCGCTGCAGCTGCAATTCGCCATCGATCACGCCTGTGCCGGAGAGTCCTTCGGCCGGGTAGGCTTCGAGCAACAAAGGCAATTGCAGCCCGCGCAGATGGGCATGCAGTTGTTGAGCGCCTGACGCGAGGTCGGCCACGCCCGGTTCCAGCCATAAGCGACCACCCAGCAGCCGCACCTCGGCGATACTCCAGGCCAGGCGCCCCTGGGCGAGCGTGTCGAGCGGGGCCGCATATTCGCCGGCAAAGCGCAGGGGGCCAAAAGTAAAGCCGGGATTGGCTTCGCGCAGCGTCAGTTCAGTCAGGTCCAGCCGCAGTTGATTGCGCCGCAGGACGGCTGACAGCTCAGCATCGAGTCCACTCAGCTCGGTGCGGTCGTAAATACCGCCGAGCCCCTTGGCGCTGAGCTTGGCCGACGCTGCGACTGCGCCGCTGCCGGGCACGTCGAGTTGTGCTTGCCCTTGCACGCGGCCGTTGTTGAGTTCCAGCAGTGGTGGCCAGTCGGCAAGGGTCTCGTCCAGTGGGTTGCCAGCACGCAGGAATAGCTCTGGCAGGGTGATAATGAGGCGAGTCGCGCTGTCGACCCGGTTGTGGGTCAGCTGCAACGCCAGGCTGAGTCCGGCATCGTTGCCCAGCGGGCCGTCGAGCGAAATTTGGGACTGGTCCGCATTGAGCGTGCCGCTCCAGCGCCAGCCCTGAGGACGCAAGGCGGGCTGCTTCACTTCACCAACGGCGATGGCGGTCTTGCCGGTGACCGCCAAACTGTGAATCTGCCCATCGCTGAAGCCTGCTTCGGCGCCGAGCCCTGCCAGCTCCATCAACAGCGTGCTGGCTGTAAGGCCTGAGGCGACTGTCAGGCTGTTCAATTTCAACCTCGAGCCCTTCCTGAGGCGAATGCTGGCGTCCTGCTGCGAAAGCTCTCCGTTCAATCTCAGATCCGTTTCGAGCTCTTTCAAGCTGAAGTCCGCGCCTTTGATCGCCGCGCTGCGCAGCTTGAGCTGGGTGTGGTCAAAAGCCGCTTTATAGGGCGCAGCGGTTTGCAGTACCAGGCGTGTATCGAGCGTCATAGGAGAGGGGCCGCTGGCGGCCAGCTGCACATTCACGGCCAGTCCCTGAGCCGCTTCGTCAGTCTGTGTCGGAATGATCTTGAGGCTGACAGCACGTGGGCGCAGCGGCGCCGGCAATGCTGCGAACAGCTCGGTGACCGGCAGTAGGGAGAGATCGCCGGCCAGTTCGGTCGGTATCCAGAGGCCGTCATCGGCACGAGCGCTGAGGTCCAAGTGACCCTGTACCTGACCCAACCCGACCACGGGCCATGGTGCTGGCAGATTTGCCGACAATCGCAGTTCGCCGTTCAGTGCCTTCCAATCCTGCGGCAAGGCCTGCGTGTCGATCTGCAATGCCCAGCCCGCGCCGATCCGCATCTGCTCGGGCATTGCCGGTAACGCTGGCGGCGAATAAGCCAGCCATTCACTCAGCCAGCCCAGCAGCCAGGGCGCTTCCGGCAATTCGTTCATGGCCAACGTGCCGCGCCAGAGCGTCGAGTCGCTGCTATCCGTCAGCTGGTTTTGCATGCTCAGGCGCTGCTGGCCGTCCAGCTGCAGAGCGAGATCCAGATGGGTATCGCTGCCTTGTTCATAGGCTTGCAGCGCCAACGCCAGGCGATGCGTCTGATGGTTCAGTTGCAGGTCGAGCGTGGCGGGAAGGGGAGCCTGCTCGCCAAGCTGCCAGCCCAGTTGCCCCTGGGCCTGGCAGGTTCCGCTTGCGCAGGGTGAGGTCAGCTCCAGCGAAGTGATCTGCCCTTGTCTGGGTAGCCACGCCGACCAATCTTTCAGCTGCTGAGGGTTGGGCAAGGTTAGTGGCTGGTCATCGTCTTTGCTGGGGGCCGACTGCCAATGGACATCGAGGCGCTCGATGTTCAGCGACTGGAGCGGCAGCAGGCGCCAACCATCAGCAAACTCGAGACGCAGGCTGTCGAGAGTCACTGCGAGCCGTTCGTCGGCTGATGGCTGTCGAATGATGACGATCTGCTGCACGGCGAGATGGTTGAACGTCAGGCGCACTCCGCTCAGATCGAGCGTGACGATCCCCAGGTCGCGTTTGAATTGCTGCCAGCGGACCCCACCGTAAAACCCTAACCCAACAACGAGCAGAACCAGGCTGACAACTGCCCAGACGAGAATTCTCCGCCGCTTCGTCATGACCCGTTCCGCTGAAATCGATTCGCTAGCATAGGCCGCCATGTCGCGCTTGCGACAGGCTATGACAGGAATAGTGGCGTGACTGATACTCGCGGAAAAAGTTCCGCTTCAGGCCGCTAAAAGCCCCTAAGACGCGTCCAGACGGGCGTTTCGAGACGGTTGCGGCAAACTTGTGCACATTCGCTGTCGGGCCTTGTCAAGCGCTTATGACAATCTGTCGCAAATCAAGCGGAAGCTTATATCGACAATAACCTACTGAAAAATAAAGGTTTTTTACATTGGCGAAAAAACCGCCAGTTTAACTGCAGCCCGCTAACCATAGGCACTAGAGGAATTTGTAACCTGTTTGCCCACAGACTTATCCACAGCTTCTGTGGATTAAAAAATAGTGTGATCCAGATCGTGTATTTCCGATTTTTGCAAGACTTTAACTCTGTGAAAAAAGGAGTAGAGTGCGCGCCCTTGTCCCCCCGAACCATTCGGTGACCATGAGAACGCGTCCACTCGCCTCGAGCTCGCTCGAGAGCACTTCATCTTCTCCACGCCTGCCGATGCGCATGGCGTTGTGGCTGCTGGACAGCCAGCGTCTAGGACAGACCAAGAGTGTCAAACGTATCGCGGGTCGGATGCTTAAGCAGCCGGCACTCGAAGGTGTGGTCGAAGCACAGAGTCGCCTGGGACGGTTGCTCTGCCATGACTGCGACAGCCAGCGTGATCGCCGCATCGGTTTCGAGCTGCTGCGCCAGGCAGCAAGAGCTGGCGACCGCCAGGCCCAGCTCGAGCTTGGGCAACTGTACTGTCAGGGGCAGCACCGCGAGCTGTCCAAAGCGCGGCACTGGCTGGAACAGGCTGCGGCACAGGGCTCGACTGAAGCCTCGCGCATCCTCTTGCTGCTTCCGGCCAAGCGCTAGATTCGGCGTCGCAGACGGGCCGGCCTGACCTGTACGGGCTGGCTGGCTATACTGCCGGGCAGTTCAGCCGGAGCCGTTCATGCCTCTCGATCCTCTCTATCTAGCAGCCGGTCTCGGTGCCCTCTGTTTATTACTTGGCCTTGTCACCGTGTCGCTGCAACGGCGCTTGTCCCTGCAGCAGGCGGAGCTGTCATTACTTGATGAGCGGTTGAGCCAGGCGGTGATGGCGCAGGAAGGCCTCCGCGCGCAGTTGGAAACCAGCCGTCAGGAGCAGGCCGATCTGCATGAAGCCCGTTCGGCGCTGCAGGCTGAAGCCGCCGTGTTGCGGCGGGAAACCGAATGGCTGCAAGCCCAGCGGCTGGAAACCCGAGAGACGCTCGATGACCTGCAGGCCGAGCGCGATGCGCAGCAGGCCGAGCTGCGCGCACTGAGTGCCGCTCACGCTGCGGTCACAGCCGAGCTGAACGAACAACAGAAAACCCATGAGCAGCGCCTTGAAGATCTCCAGGGCGCGCGCGATGAATTGCGTGCGCAGTTTGCCGAGTTGGCTGGCAAGATATTCGAGGAGCGCGAGCAGCGTTTTGCCGAGACCAGCCATGAGCGACTGGGGCAGCTACTCGATCCGCTCAAGGAACGCATTCAGTCATTCGAGAAACGCGTCGAGGAAAGCTACCAGCACGAGGCGCGTGAGCGCTTTTCCCTGGCCAAGGAGCTCGAACGACTGCAGCAGCTCAATCAGCGCCTCGGCGACGAAGCGACCAACCTGACCCGCGCCCTGCAAGGCCAGAAGACCCAAGGTAACTGGGGTGAACTGATCCTCGAGCGGGTGCTCGAGCATGCCGGTCTCGAAAAGGGCCGCGAATACCATACCCAGGTCAGCCTCAAAAGCGCCGATGGCGAGCGCTTCCAGCCTGACGTCCTGATTCAGCTGCCCGGCGACAAGCAGGTGGTGGTGGACGCGAAAGTCAGTCTCACCGCCTACCAGGCACTGATCTGCGCCGAAGACGATTGCAGTCGCGCGCTTGCACTCAAGCAGCACGTGCTGTCGTTGCGCAATCATCTGAAAGGCTTGTCTCTCAAGGACTATCAGCGCCTTGAAGGGCTTCAGAGCCTGGATTTCGTGCTCTTGTTCGTGCCGATCGAGGCGGCCTTCGCGGCAGCCTTGCAAGGCGACCCGGAGTTGTTTCAGGAGGCGTACAGCAAGCACATCGTGATCGTCAGCCCGACGACATTGTTGGCGACCCTACGGGTGATCGACAGCCTCTGGCGGCAGGAGCGGCAGAGCCAGAACGCCCGCGAAATCGCCGAGCGTGCCGGGGCGCTGTACGACAAGTTCGCCGCGTTCATTCAGGATCTGGACGAAATCGGCAGCCGTCTACAGCAATTGGACAAGGCTTACCTCGGTGCGCGCAACAAACTCACCGATGGGCGCGGCAATCTGGTAAGCCGCGCCGAACAGCTCAAACTGCTGGGTGCGCGGGCAAGCAAACGATTGCCGGCCGACTGGCTCGAGCGTGCCGGCGCTGAGGTGCCGCTGGAAGCTGAGGAATAGCGCGCGTTTGGCGTCACAGCAGCCACAACACCGCCAGCCCGGCCAGCAAGCCGCTGAGCATGAACGGAAGGGTCAGTATCGCCAGGGCACGCCCACCGATAAAGATGATCAGGCCGCCCTTGATCAGGCTGTTGCTCAGGGCTGCTAGAAAAATCCCGCGCACCGCGACCTGTTCGGCCAGATCGGTCCGGGCGCTGTTGGCCAGCGACAGGGTGATTGCATCCACATCGGTCAGCCCGGAGAGCAGCGAGACCAGATAGACCCCCGCATCGCCCAGCCCTCTCTGCGCGCCTTCGACGAGGAACAGAATGATCACCAAAAGGCCGGCAAAGCGTAGTGCCGGGCCCAGTTCGAACGGGTTCTTCAAGGGTGGCTCGGCAGTGTTGTCGGGCTGCTGGCCTGCGCGCAGGTAGTAGAACAACGCACCGGCGGTATAGATCAGACCGGCCGCCAGCATCGGCGCGAGCAAGGCTGGCAATAGCGCCCGATTGATCACCCCGACTTCCAATAGCACCCGCGGGAACATCAGCGCCGAGGTTGCCAGAAGACCGGCGGCCAGCGCGTGGCGCATCTTGTCCGAGTCCAGTCGGGCGAGGGTGATCGTCATCGCTGTGGACGAAACGATGCCGCCCAGCAGCGCGGTGATCATCAATCCGTGTCGGGTACCCAGCAGACGGATGGCGACATAGGCGGCAAAGCCAATTCCAGCAATCAGCACCACCATCCACCAAGTGGTGTAGGGGTTGAATGCCTGCCAAGGCCCATAACCCTGGTTCGGCAGCGCCGGCAGCAGCACCACGGAAATGAACAGCAGCTTCAGCACGCCGCTCAGTTCCGCTTCGTTGAGATTGTGCAATGCGCCGTGCAGCCGGGATTTCAGACTCAACAGCAAGGCCACCACGACCGCCACGGCTGCGGCCAGCAAGCGACTTTCGGCGACAGCCAGGCTGCCCAGCAGGAAGGTCAGCAGCAACGCCATTTCGGTGGTCATGCCACGGTCGCTATTGGTGGTGCGGGACTCGATCACGTAGCCAGCAATCGTCATCAGGGCCAGCACGACGAACATCGCGATCCAGGCGTGCGTGCCGAAATGGCTGGCGCTCAGCGCAGCCAGGCCGCCGAACAACCCGGCGAGGCCGAAGGTGCGAATGCCTGCCATTTCCTGACCGTCCCTGTCACCGCTGCTCCAGCTGCGTTCCGTGCCGATCAGCAAGCCCACACCGAGGGCGGTTGCCAGGTTCAACAGTAATTCGAGAGTCATGGGCAAAGGCCGTCGGCAACATCTAATGAAGCCAGTCTAGCCGTCTCGCTGTGTTCGCGGCTTGCGCTGGCGCAACGCGACCTCAATGCAGCGGAACGTGGCGGCTCATCAGCGCGCGCAGTGCTGCCGGTTTGACCGGTTTGGTGAGAAAGTCCAGCCCCGCCGCATGGACCGCCGCGATCAACTCCGGACGCCCGTCGGCACTGATCACCACCCCAGGGACCGGTTCGCCGAGGCGGGTGCGCAGCCAGGCCATCAGCTCCGAGCCCGTCTCGCCGTGGTCCAGGTGGTAGTCGACCAGTACCAGTTGCGGGTGTACATCCTCGCGCAGCAGTACCTCACACTCGGCCCGGTTACTGGCCGTCCAGACCTGGCAACCCCAGCGTGACAACAGGCTGTTCATCCCCACCAGGATGCTGTCTTCATTGTCGATACACAGCACCTGAATGCCGGTCAGAGCGGTTTGCTGGGCTTCGCCGTTGGCCTTGACCTGCTTAGTCAGGTTGCTGGCGATCGGCACCGTCACGCTGAAAACGCTGCCTTTGCCGGGCCAGGAGCGCACCGCCAGCGGATGGTTGAGTACCTGGCAGAAGCCATCCGCAATAGCCAGCCCCAGCCCCAGCCCTTTCTCGGCGCGTGTCTGATGGCTGTCCAGCCGTTTGAATTCCTCGAAGATCACCCGCAGTTTGTCCTCGGCGATGCCCGGGCCGTGGTCCCACACCTCGAGACGCAACGAGGAGCCTTGGCGACGTACGCCCAGCACTACGCGACCCTTGGCGTAACGGAAGGCGTTGGTGAGGAAGTTCTGCAGCACCCGGCGCAACAGGCGGATGTCGCTGTCGACCCGCAATCGACTGCCGTGTACCCGGAAGTCGACGCCCTGTTCGGCGGCGAGCATGCTGAACTCGGTGGTCAGGGTGTCGAACAGGGTCGCCAGCGGGAAGGGGTTGCGGTCAGGAGTAATGCGGCCATTTTCCAGGCGCGAGATGTCGAGCAGATCGGAGATCAGGTCCTCGGCGGAGCGCAGCGAGCTGTCCAGATGGCGCACCAGATCGCGCGCTTCTACCGGCAACGCATCGTGCTGGTGCGAGAGCGCGGCGGAAAACAGCCGTGCCGCGTTCAGGGGTTGCATCAGGTCGTGGCTTACCGCAGCAAGGAAACGTGTCTTGGACTGGTTGGCCGCTTCAGCGGTGCTCTTGGCCGCGGTCAGGGCCTTGTTCAGCTCCGACAGCTCCTGGGTGCGCTCGCTGACCCGCTGCTCGAGCCCTTCGTTGGCGTCCTTCAGGGCACGTTCGGCCTCGCGGTAGGCGGTGATGTCGCTGAAGCTCATGACGAAGCCGCCGCCGGGCATGGGGTTGCCGATCAGTTCGACCACCCGGCCGTTGGGAAAGGTGCGCTCGGAGGTATGCGCGCGGCCCTGGCGCATCCAGTACAGCCGCTTGGCTACGTGAGTATCGGCGTCGCCGGGGCCGCAGAGTCCACGTTCGGCGTTGTAGCGGATGATGTCGGCGATCGGCCGGCCGATGTAGACCAGTCCGTCCGGGTACTCGAACATTTCCAGATAGCGGTGATTCCACGCCACCAGCCGCAGCGACTGGTCGATCACGCTGATGCCTTGAGTGATGTTCTCGATCGCGCCCTGCAGCAATGCACGGTTGAACTGCAGCACTTCGGACGCTTCGCCGACGATGCGCACTACGTCGTCGACCTGCATGTCGCGACCTTCCAGGGCGGCCTTGACCACCGCACGGGTCGAGGAGGCACCCAGGACGCCAGCGAGCAGGCGCTCGGTGTGGGCGATCCACTGGCCGTCGGCCTGCTGCTTGGGCGAATAGTCGTGACCGTGGCGCCGGGCGAAGCGCTGGAAGCTGAGTTCAGCGCGCTCGGCACCAACGAAACGTGAGGCCAGCAGGAGCAGATCCTCGACCTGCACGGCCAGCAGCCGGCGGGCGTTGGGCGTGGCGTGTATCTCCTGGCCGATGAACCGGCTGGCCTGCCAATGCTCGGCGACGCGGGTCTGTGACAGGATCGAGACCCAGAAAAACAGCGTCGCATTGCCAACCAGCGACAGCGTTACGCCGAGCGTCAGCGCACTGGTGTTGAACGGCAACTGCGTTGTGTACATCCACTGCAGGCCGGGGAACATCTCCAACGGCCAGCCGAGCAGCGGCAGAATCAGCGTATAGCCCCAAATCAGCGCGCCGGCGGCGAGACCGGCAAACACGCCGCGCCGGTTGGCCTGCTTCCAGTACAACGCGCCGACCATTGCGGGCGCCAACTGGGTCAGGGCGGCGAAGGCGATCTGGCCGATGGTCGCCAGGCTGGCACTGGTACCGAGCAGGCGGTAGCTGACATAGGCCAGCAGCAGGATGGCGACGATACTGATGCGGCGCACTGAGAGCATCCAGTGGCGGAACACCTCGAAGGGTTGTTCGGCCTCCTTGCGGCGCAGCAGCCAGGGCAACAGCATGTCGTTGGAAACCATGGTCGACAGCGCCACGCTGGCGACGATGACCATGCCCGTCGCCGCCGAGGCGCCGCCGATGAAGGCCAGCATCGCCAGCGCCGGGTGGGCTTCGGCCAAGGGCAGGCTGATCACGAAGGAGTCGGGTGTGACACCGCTCGGCAGTAGCATCTGCCCGGCCAGCGCGATCGGGATGACAAACACCGCAGCCAGCACCAGATACAACGGGAACACCCAGCGTGCGAGGCGGAAATCGCGTGGCTCGATATTTTCCACGACGGTCACGTGGAACTGCCGCGGCAGGCAGACGATGGCCATCAGCGCTACGGTGGTCTGTACGAGCATTGCCGGCCAGTTCACCGTTTCTTCCCAGTAGCCCGTCAGCTTCGAGGAATCGTAGGCCTGGTTGAAGAGGTCGCCGAAGCCGTTATACAGGCCGAACGTGACGAACACCCCGACCGCGATGAAAGCGAACAGCTTGACCAGCGACTCGAAGGCGATCGCCAGTACCATGCCGCGGTGATGCTCGGTGACATCCAGGTTGCGCGTGCCGAACAGCACGGCGAACAGCGCCAGTACCACCGACACGATCAGCGCTGTGTCCTGCGCGCCGGAACCGGCGGCCGCCTCGCTGTGATTGCCGATCAGCAGGTTCACGCCGAGCACGATGCCCTTGAGCTGCAGCGCGATATAGGGCAGTACGCCGACCAGGCAAATCAGCGTGATCACCACCGCCAGTAACTGCGACTTGCCATAGCGGGCGGCGATAAAGTCAGCGATGGAGGTAATGTTCTCCTGCTTGCTGATCATGATCATCTTCTGGATCACATGGGGCGCCAGCAACATCAGCAGTATCGGCCCGAGGTAGATCGGCAGGAACGACCAGAGCTGCTCGGCGGCCTGGCCAACCGCGCCGAAGAAGGTCCAGCTGGTGCAGTAGACCGCCAGCGACAAGCTGTAGACCCAGGCGCGCATACGTGGCGACATCGGCGTGTTGTTGCGATCACCATAGAAGGCGATGGCAAACAGTACGGTCATATAAGCAAAGGCGACCAGCGCGATCAGCCCACCGGACAACGACATGCGAACTCCAGAAACACATAAGTAAAGCGGGCTCCAGCCTGGCCATTTCCACAGAGTGGCCGAGTCATGCAGGCCGGCAGCGGTCACGTTCGCCGGTAGGTGGCCTGATTATGGTGGATGCGCGTCAGGCGCAGCCGATAAGAGGGGCGTACCGGGAGAGTGCTTGGGCTGCTCAAACTCAGCAGGTTTCGGATGGCTGGAAGCTGTCGCTCATTGATAGTTGATTGGGTAAAGTTTCGCAGTAAAACGGGGCGACGTGTTGCGGTTGCGACCATGGTCGCATGAGCCGCGCCGCACGACTGGATCAGGCGAAAAGCACTGCGCTAGACGATCTGCATGACGAAGCTGACGATTCGCAGGGCCGGCGCTGGATGTGTGCCGTTGATCCGATGCGAGCGGGCTCAGTCCCGTTTGGCCGCACCGCGCTGGTTGTCATGGCCGAAGGCAACTACTGTCGCCCCTGCAATCAAAACATTCCTCATTCCTTATACGCTTGGAGAAACGCCTGATGTTCATGCCGCGTCCGGTCACCCTGCAGCGCGGAGCCCTGCGCCTGGAGCCGCTTGTGGAGGCCGATATTCCTGCCCTTGTCGACCTGGCGACGCTCAACCGTGACGAATTGATCTACCTGAACGGGCCGTTGCGCCCGGATTGGTATCGACAGGCGCTTGCCGACCAGCATGACGGCCGCGCTGTAGTCTTCACCTTGCGCGTGGCTGAGCGCATCGTGGGCACGACCCGCTTCGCTGACTTCAACCCGGCGTTGCCAGCCGCCGAACTCGGCTGGACCTGGCTGGATAAAACCGAACATGGCAGCGGCCTCAACGCCTCGATCAAATACCTGCTGCTCAGGTATGCATTCGAGGACTGGCAGCTTGTGCGCCTGCAATTGAAAACTGCCGCAAGCAACCTGCGCTCGCAGCGTGCCATCGAAAAGCTCGGTGCACAGCGCGAAGGGCGCTTGCGTAACCACCGGCGACTCGCCGATGGCCGCCTGGATGACACCGTGATGTACAGCATCACCGATCGTGAATGGCCGGCCGTCAGCCGGTTGCTGGAGGCCGGCACGCGCTGAGCCGGGCCGAGGCTAATCAACCCAGGCGACTGGTCCAGCCGCTGGCCGCTGCACGCCAGATGACGTCGCCGTAGAGCCTTGACTTGAGGTAATGTTGGGCCCCTTCACGGACGCAGTGTCTGCGCTCATCAGCGTGTCTTCACTTTCCCTTACGCTCCGGCCTCGATGGCGGTGCGTAGCTCGTTTTGTTGCGGTGTACAGCTAAGGAGCCCCGATGTCCCGCTCGCAAGAGTTCTTGCACGGTTGCCGCGATATCCTGCCGCTGATCGTTGGCGCCATCCCCTTTGGCATCATTTTCGGAACGCTGGCGATAGGTGCCGGGCTGTCCGGCTGGCAGGCCATGGGTATGTCAGCGCTGGTGTTCGCCGGCTCGGCGCAATTCATCGCCATCACGCTGATTACCGGTGGCGTGGGTGCAGCGGTGGTGTTGCTCACCACCTTCGTGGTCAATCTGCGGCATGCGCTCTACAGCGCTTCGATGCAGCCGTTCGTTCGGCACCTGCCGAGCCGTTGGCGGGTGCCGCTGGCGTTCTGGCTGACCGATGAAGCCTTCGCCGTCATCCAGCACCGCTATGCCCGAGACGATGCTTCGCCGCACAAACATTGGTTCTTTCTCGGCGCTGCACTGACCATGTATCTGAGCTGGCAGTTGGCGACGCTGGCCGGCATCGCCTTTGGCCAGGCTGTGCCCAACGTTGCCAACTGGGGTCTGGACTTCGCGATGATTGCCACCTTTATCGGCATTGCCGTACCCATGATGCGCACGCGACCACAGGTGGCATCGGCGATGGTGGCAGCAGCCGTCGCGCTGATGACCTGGGAGCTGCCCTACAAGCTCGGCCTGATCGCCGCGGCGCTGGCCGGCATTATCGTTGGCGTCTGGCTCGAGCGACGGGCCGAGCGCCAGCTGCAAGGGGAGACCTGCTGATGCAGACCTGGTTGCTGATTCTCGGAATGCTGGTGATCACCTTTCTGACGCGATATAGCTTCTTCGCCTGGCCCAACCTGCGCTTTCCTCGCCTGGTGGAGCAGGGGCTGCATTACGTACCCGTCGCGGTGCTGACCGCCATCGTAGTGCCAGGGATGTTGATGCCTGCCGGCGAATGGGCGCTGGACTGGCACAACGCCTACCTGATGGCGGGTGTTCTGTCGATCCTGATTGCGGCCTTGACCCGAAACCTGCTGGCGACCATTGCGGGGGGGCTGCTGTTCTTTTTTCTGTTGCGCTGGACGTTCGGGCAGTTGCCTCTGTGACGGGCTGCCCAGTCGGCGATCCGGTCACGGCAGTGCTGTGCCTTTGCCGGACCCTAAAGGCTCAAATAGCCGACGTCTTGTCCATGGAAGCGGATCGATGACCAAGCCTCACTCGCAATTCACCCTGTTCGGCAAGCGGCGCTTCCTGCCGTTCTTTCTGACGCAACTATCGGGCGCCTTCAACGACAACCTGTTCAAGCAGGCGCTGATTCTGGCGATCCTTTACAAGATCGGCTCGAATGCCGACACCAGCTTGCTGATCAATCTGTGCGCGCTGCTGTTCATCCTGCCGTTCTTTCTGTTCTCGGCGCTGGGCGGCCAGCTGGGCGAGAAGTACGCCAAGGAGCGGCTGATCCGGGCGATCAAAGCTGGCGAGATTTTCATCATGCTCGGCGGTGCGGCCGGTTTGTTGTTGGGCAACCTGCCGTTGCTGCTGACCGTGCTGTTCTGCATGGGGACGCAGTCCGCGCTGTTCGGGCCGGTCAAATACTCGGTGCTGCCGAAGCTGCTTGAGAACCACGAACTGGTCGGCGGCAACGCGCTGGTGGAGATGGGCACCTTTTTGGGCATCCTCGCCGGCACCATCACCGCTGGCGTGATGATGGCCAGCGAAGGCTACGCTCAACTGGTCGCCGGCAGCGTGGTGCTGGTGGCGGTTGCCGGTTACCTCGCCAGTCGAGCAGTGCCTGTGACCGGTGCGTCCTTGCCGTCGCTTGAGATGGACTGGAACCTGTTTCGTCAGACCGGTGCGATCCTGCGGATGGGGCTGGGGCAGCGCCTTTCGGTGTCGCGCTCACTGATTGGCAATTCTTGGTTCTGGTTTCTTGGCGCGACCTACCTGACCCAGATCCCGGCCTATTCGAAGGATCTGCTGCATGGCGACGAAACTGTCGTCACGCTGATCCTCACGGTCTTCTCGGTCGGCATCGCTCTTGGCTCGCTGCTCTGCGAACGTCTCTCCGGCCACAAGGTGGAGATCGGGCTGGTGCCGTTCGGCTCCTTTGGTCTGACGCTGTTCGGCTTGCTGTTGTGGTGGTGGTCGGGCGGCTTTCCACAATCTGCGATGCCGTATGACTGGCTGGCGTTGCTGGGCATCGGTCAGGCCTGGTGGGTTCTTGCCTCGGTGCTTGGCATCGGTGTGTTCGGCGGCTTCTATATCGTGCCGCTGTACGCATTGATCCAGGCGCGCACGCCCGAGCATGAGCGGGCGAGGGTGGTGGCCGCAAACAACATCCTCAATGCGCTGTTGATGGTCGCATCGGCGCTGGTCGCCATCCTGCTGTTGAGCGTCGCGGAGCTGTCGATTCCGCAGCTGTTTCTCGTGGTGTCGTTGATGAACGTGGTGGTCAGCGCCTACATCTTCAGCATCGTGCCGGAGTTCAGCATGCGCTTTCTGGTGTGGCTGCTCGGCCACTCCATGTACCGGGTGCGTCATCGGGGGCTCGACGCGATCCCCGAGGAGGGTCCGGCGGTGCTGGTCTGCAATCATGTTTCCTTTGTCGATGCGCTGCTGATCGCAGGTGCCGTGCGCCGGCCCGTGCGCTTCGTCATGTACTACAAGATCTTCCGTATTCCGGTATTGAACTTCATCTTTCGCACGGCGGGCGCGGTGCCCATCGCTGCGCGTCATGAAGACGAAGCGATCTACACCAAGGCGTTCGAGCGCATCAGCCGCTATCTGAGCAATGGCGAAGTGGTGTGCATCTTTCCCGAAGGCAAACTCACCACCGATGGCGAGATCAACGAGTTCAAGGCGGGTGTCGAGCGCATCCTCGAGGCGAATCCGGTACCCGTGGTGCCGATGGCGCTGCGTGGGCTCTGGGGTAGTTTTTTCAGTCGCGATCCAGACAAGGGCTTCTTCCGACGGATCTGGTCGCAGGTGGAGTTGGTCGCCAGCGTGCCTATAGCTGCCAGCGAGGCAAACCGTCAGCAGCTTCGGGCACAGGTCAGCCTGCTTCGGGGCGAGCGGCGCTAGGCGCTGGCCGCCCCGGTTTCTATTTGATCTCGACGCGTTCCAGCAGATAGGCCTTGGCGCTGACATCGCCGACCCGCGCAGCCTCGTCGGCCAGGCGCAGCGCGCGCTCCAGATCCTTGCTCGCCAGCGCTGCGTCGATACCCTGTCGGTAGTACGCCTGGGTTTCCGGTAGAACTGCCGGTGCGGGCACTGAGGGCAAATCGTTACCCATTTCGCGGCCGATGCTATAGGAAGGCACATAAGTATTGGCCTGCTGGCCGGCGACCTTGTCCTCGATCAGCACCATCTTCACGACGCCGGTAGGTGAATGCTGCGCAACCGGGTCCGGCAGGCTCGGTGGCTCATTACCCAGCGCCCTGGCGTAGGCCTTGGCCGGGTGCTCAAGCGCCGTTTGGCCGTCTAGCTGGGCTCCGTCTGCATACAGCACCAGGTAGTACTCGTTGCCCGGGTTGTCCAGGTAGGTGCGATCAATGCGCAGCCGCGCGTCCAGGCTGTCGCCTTTAAGGCCGGAAGCGGGGGCATAGGTGAAGTCATCCGCATCCAGAATGCGGGTGGGCCGCAAGCGGCTGTCGAGCAGCATTACGCTGGGGGCCAAAACGGTCTTGCCGGCTTGGCTGTAGAGGCGGATTTCGAAGGACTTGCTGTCTTTGGGCAATGCAAAGGCGCGAAAGAAACTCTTGCCACTGTCAAAGCGATACGCCGGCGCCGAGGCGTCGAGCGTCACGTTCCCGTTGAAGCTCGTGGGAAGTGGGTGGAAGGGAAAATCAGCGATCGTGTCGCAGCAGATCGATGCATTGGCCAGTGCCTGGCGGGCAGTGCTCGCGGACTGTTCCAGCGGCGCGGGTGTATGAGTCAGCGCATCCACTCGGCGCAGGGGTTCGCTACCGCATCCGGCAGCCAGCGTAACGGCCAAGCCAAGCAGGGAAGTTTTCAGATAGCTCATAAGGGCAACTCCAGTCGCCAGTCGAAAAAAGACCCCGACCAGCCACGGTCGGGGTAAAAAACACCGCCGGAACGGTGGGAGCGGAACATGCAGTGCTGCCGATAGCAGCGGGCGATACGGAAGGAGACAACCGCTACGCCTTGCCGCACCTCAGGCGATTACCACCAGGCTTCGGCCTGCACGCCGAAGGTCAGACCATCATCTTCACCCGCGTCGATGGATTCGCTAGCGGCCTGATAGCGGCCGCCGTCCCACTGGGCGTAGGTGGCGAACACGCGAATCTGCGGACGCGCCCAGAAGCTGCGGCCAGCTGACCACTGCTGGGCGAGGGTGAGTTTCTTCAGGTCGCGGCTGCGTTCGCCATCGGCCTGTGGGTCGATTCGGTCATAGCCGAATTCCAGCGCGGTGCTCATGACGTCGGTCCACTTGTAGACGGGGCGTACACCGAAGGAGAGCCATTGCTGGCCGGACTCGTTGTCGAAGTCGCGGTCTTCATAAATCTGGACGTACATCATCTCGATGTTATCGGTAATGCCGACCACGCCCTGGTTGACCAGGCGCAGCATGTCGCCGTCGCTGTTGCCGGTGTTGTTGCGGCCGCTGGTGGCGATGATGCCGTCGGTGCCGTATTGAACGGCGAGCTTGTTATAGCCACCGAACCACCCCGCCTGGGTGTGTTCGAGCGTAACCAGGTGACCTTTCTGGTCCTGGTAGCCGTCGTCACGCTCCTGGAAATCGGTCAGGTTGGCCTTGCCGTAGTCGTAGCCAATCTCCAGCTTGCCGTTGGGGTTGAGGTCGATCTCGCCGATGCGGAAGTCCAGGGTGTCGTTAGCCAGGTTGGTGCCAGTGCCCGAGCCCTGGTAAGTCCATTCACCGTCGGTATTGCGCATCCAGGCGATGCTGGCCTTGCCGAAGCCTACGTCGATGTCCTCAATGCCCGCGCCCGGGCCGGACACGTCCCAGTAGTAATAGTCGTTGATGTGTACGTCGTGGCGCTTGTAGTAGCGCTTGCCAGCCCAGATGTCGGCCCCCGGCAGACTCTCGATGAGGTTGTGGCCTACCACGTTGAACTGGCGGATCGCGACGTCTCCGCCTTCATCGAAGGGATTGTTGGCATCGCCATTGGTGTCTGTGCGAGTCGCTTCCCAGTCGTTAGCCTGACGCGAGTTATAGGCGATCATGCTGTCGACATAAAAACTCTGTTCGCCTTCCTTCCACACTTCCTGGCCCAAGCCGATCTCGGCATAGGTTTCGCACTCATTGCCCAGGCGATACTTGGCCGGTGCGCCAGCGGCCTGGAAGCACGCCTGATCGCCACCGCCAGCGGTCGCACCGATGCCGGAGCGCATGTAGCCGTGAAAATCCACTGCATGCGAGGGCATTGCCGCCATGAGGGCGGTGCAGAGCAGGGTCGGTTGCAGAAGACGTACGGATCGTTGCGGGTTCATCGCGAAGTCCTTTGTTTTTGTTGTTGGTCTGTGCGGCCGGCGAGCTGCGGCCGGCTGGTCCACTGAAGCTGTCGGGTGCCACTTTCCAAGTTGCTGCGCCGGATTGGGGCGGGTGACGACCGAAAGCCTGCGGATCGGCGACGTTCGCAACATCCTCCCGGCTAACTTTTTTTGAGGCGGAGCGGCGGGGCGTAGCGGGGGATGAGAAAGGTGGGGCGGCGTGACGTCGGGCGTTACGCCTGGTAGGCGGGGCCGGAAAACCTGTGTTCCAACGGCCAGCCAGCACCACACATCGGGCTGAGCCGGCGGATGAACTTCAGCAGGTTTGCGCTCAGGACAGTCGGTTTCTCATGACGATTGCCGGACCTGCCACCTCATGGCATGCGTTTGGGCGAGCGTCAGCTGGTCCAGCAGGGCATCGCGCCGCCGATCGACTTCGCCGGCCAGGGCGCCACTGGACATGAGATCCGCGTAGCGGGTGCTGACCATGTCATGCAACCAGGCGAGCCGCTGCAGCGTGAGGGGCGTGCAGGTCTGGCCTTTCAGATCGTCGGCCAGGTCCAGGCGGTGCGAGCGCCAGGCTTCGCGCAGGTACAGCGCTTCGGCTGAGCCCGCGAGTGAGGTCTGCCAGCTGTGGATGATTTCATCGAGTCGATCCAGCACGGAGGTGGTTGCGCCTCGCCCGGCCAGATCGCGCTGCCAGTGCCTGTATCGATCGAGCGCAATGTGCTTTTCCAGGCGAAAGGCAGTTAGCGCCCGGTTGCCGCCAAGCTGTTCCTGGCTGAGCAGCCAGGCGAAGAACTGCCGCGTTTCGAAACGCTCGATCGGATGGAAAGCGGGCGAGACGAGGCCGTCGCTGTTGAATTCGCGTAACGGATCGAAGCGATACAGATAACCAAAATCGAACAGGCGGATGCGACCGTCATCGAGCACGTTGCCGGGGCACAGATCCCACTCGAACAGGCCCAGCGAGGCGAGGCTGATGACGGTATCGAACAGGTCTGTCAGGCGCGCTTCGTTCCAGTCCTCGACCACCTCACCGTCGATCCAGGGCGATAGCAGCACGCCGCGGCGAAAGCTTGCGTAACGGGTATCGACGATGCCGCTGAGGCGTTCAGACAGCTCCGGCCGTGCCTTGAGTTCGTGCAGTTCGGCGCGGCGTTGCACCTCGTTGAGAAAGGAGGTCTGGCCGTCGGCGCCTTGCACCAGGCACCTCTCGCGGGCGCGTTTGAGCGTCCAGCTCCGGCCCTGCGCCTCGATCCGGTAGACATGCGCTGTGAGCCCGCCGGAGAGTACGCGGCTGACATAGTCTTCGCTGCCATCGGTGCTCGCCAGGGTTGCCAGCGGTAGCGGACAATCGTCCGGGTGCCCGACTTCCAGTTCAGCATTGCTGGCGATGAAAGCCAGCTGCGCTTGCTGGCGCGTGTTCAACATGTTCATGGCGAGGTCTCCGCACAGGGTGCGCTATGGATGAGATTGCATGGATCGGTCGCGGCGTGTCGGGGTCGATAGGAGAACAGACGTGGAGGTGAACATGGCCGATGTGTACAAGACTGAAACCATCACGCGCGCCGAGGTCGACTCGCTCGACGGCGTAACGGTGCTCGACTTCGGCACCAACTGGTGCGGGCATTGCCGCTCTGCCGAGCCGCACATTGAGCGGGCGCTCGCCGAGTATCCGCAGATCAACCACATCAAGGTCGAGGACGGCCCGGGACGACCACTTGGGCGCAGTTATCGCGTCAAGCTCTGGCCAACCCTGGTCTTCGTGCGTCTCGGTCAGGAGCTAGCCCGAGTGGTGCGCCCGACCGACGCCAAGGTGGTCGGCGATGCCGCTGCTCAGGCCACCATCCCGCTCAGCGATTGACCAGAGCCCCCGCCTGCACCACGACAACCCTGTCGCTGCCCTGTACCCGCGAGAACGCGTAGGGCTGATTGGAAAGCTGTTGGTGCCGGCCGGCGCCAATGGCTGGATGCCGTGCGCGGAACTGACCGATTCGTTGCCAGTGATCGATTAGCGCAGCGATCTCGGGTTTGGTGTGCTCGCTCCAGTTCATGTCTGACCGTGTGCCCTGGTAAGGGTCGGAGCCGGTGGGGCCGAAAGCGCGGGCGCTCTCGTCGCCGTAGTAGATCTGTACGGCGCCGGGGCTCAGCAGAAGCGCGCTGGCAAGGCCGCGTTGACGCTCCAGGTCGTGCTGCGCGCTGAACAGCGCGGTGTCATGGGATGAGGCGTAGCTCATGAAGTTATGCCTGGGATTGTCCGCCAGCATGCTGGCGTAATGCCCGTAGCTTTTGTCGGCGCGGACCAGGCAATCGCTGGCAGCTCCGGCGACCTCCTGCTGGAAGGCAAAGTTGATCAGCGCATCGAAGCCGTTGCTCTGGTAATCGCTGATTTCCGGCCCGTGGCCAAAAACTTCGCCCACCATCCAGAACGGCTCACCTGCGAGGGGGTCGTCTGGATTGGCTTCAGACCAATCGCGCCGGGCCTGTTCCGCCTGCTGGCGCAGCTGCGCCCACGCGGTCGGCTCGACGTGCATGACGGTGTCGGCGCGAAAACCGTCGACGCCGAATTCGCGCACCCAGGTCGTCAGCCACTCGTTGAGGTAATCGCGCACGCGGTAACCGTCTCGCTCGACGGCGCGGGTCGGTTGCTTGTGACGAAGAAATTCCGGCAGGCGAACTGGCGTTTCTGATTCGGTGCGAAAGTCCGGCAAGAACGCCAGCGACCCTTTCAGCGGGTCCACCAGAACGCTGGGTGGCACCGGGTAGTCGGCAATACCGGCGCGCACCCAGTCCTTGCCCCACCAGCGAGACCAGGCCGGGTGATCATAATCGATCAGGTTGTGGTAGGCGTGCAGCTGCTCGTAGGGCTCCGGCTGCCAAGCGGTCCAGCGTTCGGGCAGGTATTGCGCCATCCCGTCTCGCAGGCCACCAAAGCCAAACTGCTGCATGTCCGCCAGGGTGGAGTAGCCAGCGTGGTTGAGCACGACGTCGAACAACACGCGGATGCCGCGGGCATGTGCCTGCTTGATCAGCTCTCGCAGGTCGGCTTCGGTGCCCATGTTGGCGTCCAGCTGGGTGTAATCCAATGGGTAGTAGCCGTGGTAGGCGTAATGGCGAAAGTCGCCTTTATCGCCGCCACCGACCCAGCCGTGAATCTGTTCATAGGGTGCGCTGATCCACAGCGCGTCCACGCCCAGTTTGGTCAGGTAATCGAGCTTGCTGGTCAGCCCTTTGAGATCGCCGCCATGGAAGGTGCCGATTTCCTGAGCGCCGTCGGGCTCGCGGCCATAGCTGCGGTCGTTGTTCGGGTCGCCATTGGCGAAACGGTCGGTCAGGGCGAAATAGACGGTCGCGTTGCGCCAGTCGCGCGCTGGTACCGGGCGCGCGTCGGCAGCTTCGATCAGCAGTAAGCCGTTGCTGCCGGGTGCCGGGGTCAGTTCGACCTTGCCGTCCTTCACGATGGTCGTGTTGCCGCTGTAAGCGTCGCGTAATCGCTGGTCATCCTCGAATACCCCAGCGACCGGAACCTGTACGGCTTCGCCATTCCATGGTTGGCAGGCCTGCTCGACCGGCTCCTGCGGTTGGAGACTGGGCAACAACCGCAGGTTGGCGTCATCGCCCGTCTGCACCAGCAGGCGGTAGCGCCCCGGTTTCACTACATCGAAATCGAAGCGATCGCCAGCGTTCAGCGCGTGCCGTTGAAACGGCTTGAGCGGCTTCTGTTCGGCCTCGCCAGTACCCAGTTCTAGGGTGCCTTTGGTTAGCTCCAGCTCCGCCGCGAAGCGATCCTGGGCTAGCGTTTCCCAGGTCGGTTGCAGAAACTGACCGTTGAGTCTGATAGGGACTTGCGGTTCCGCTTGTATAACGGGTGCGAGCAGTCCGAAACAAAGGGCTAGGATAGGTGGACTAAGGGGCGGCAGAGGGCGCATGTCCGGCTCCGGCTTGGCGGGGAAGAGGCGTTATTCAAGCCTGTTTTCGTCGACCCGTGCAGGCTGAGAAAGGGCGATTCGAGGGTTCTGCGGGTCCGGTGCGAATGCAAAACTACGCCCTGCTTCTACGCCCCTCATCCTCCCTTCGGGGAGGATGTTTTAGCCCAGCGGCAGGGCGAGTATGGATGCACTGCGAGACCGTCAGACGGCACGCAGAACGTTGTGGATCAAAAATAAGAAGCCACGAGGAAATACCTACATGAATAAAAAGCTGTTTGCAGCGGCCGCGTTCGGTCTCTCCGCAACTCTGAGCCTGCCGCTGTCTGTCCAGGCCGCCATCGAAGAAGGCAAGCTGGTCGTCTGGATCAATGGCGACAAAGGCCATAAGGGACTGGCCGAGGTAGGCAAGAAGTTCACCGAAGAAACCGGCATTCCCGTCGAGGTGGCACACCCCGATGCAGCCACGGACAAATTCCAGCAGGCCGCCGCCACCGGCAATGGTCCGGACATCTTCATCTGGGCGCACGATCGCCTCGGTGAGTGGGCCCAGAGTGGCCTGATCACTCCCGTCACACCCAGCGCCGAGAACAAGCAGGAAGTCGCTGACTTCGCCTGGGACGCCGTCAGCTACAACGGCAAGCTGTGGGGCTATCCAATGGCGGTCGAAGCGCCTGCGCTGATCTATAACAAGGCCCTGGTGTCGACCCCGCCCAAGACCTTCGAAGAAGTCCTGGCGATGAACAAGGACCTCGCCGCCGACGGCAAGCGCGCAATCCTCTGGGACTACAACAACACCTATTTCACCTGGGCTTTGCTGGCCGCCAACGGCGGTTATGCCTTCGAAGATACCGGCTCGGGCTATGACGTCAGCAAGACCGGCGTCAATAACGAGGGCGCCAAGCAGGGCGCAGCCGTCCTCAAGCGTTTGATCGACGAGGGCGTGATGCCCAAGGGCGCCGACTACAGCGCCGCAGAGGCCGCCTTCAATAAAGGCGATACGGCGATGTTCATCAGCGGCCCCTGGGCCTGGTCGAACATCAAGAAGAGCGGCATCGACTTTGGCGTGGCCCCGATCCCGGCGGTAGGCGATAGCCCGAGCAAGCCGTTCTCCGGTGTGATGGCCGCAACCCTCAACGCCGCCAGCCCGAACCAGGCGCTCGCCGTTGAGTTTCTCGAAAACTACCTGCTGGAAGTGGATGGCCTTAAAGCCGTGAATGCCGACGTGCCGTTGGGCGCGGTGGTGAACAAGGAATTCATGGCCGAGTTGTCCGACGATCCGATGATCAAGGCCACCTTCGAGAGTGCTCAGCAGGGCCGTCCGATGCCGAACATTCCGCAGATGGGCGTGTTCTGGTCAGCCATGGAGCCTGCCCTGACGAACATCACCTCCGGTCGCCAAACTGTGGATGCCGCCCTGGATGACGCCGCCAAACGCATCGTCAAATAACGACAACCCACAGCCGCAGTTGGAGACGCCTGCGTCTTCGGCTGCGCGCCCTGAGGCCCAGATTCCGATGTCCGCCGTGAATGTTCCTGCCGAAATGCCCGGCCGCGCTGTGCCGAAACTGTCGATACCCAAGCTGCCAGCCGCGATGCGTTGGGGCCTTTGGCTGCTGTGCAACGCCTTTGCCCTGTACCTGATCATCGCGCTCTATGCGCAGGGGCAAACCGTGTTCGCCCTGCTCGGGCTGGTGGTCGCCGGAATCGCCAGTTTCGTGTTCATCAACCGCCGTGCCTACGCCCATCGCTACATATTCCCGGCGGTAGCGGGGATGCTGGTGTTCGTGATCTTCCCGCTGCTCTACACCGTGGGCATCGGCTTCACCAATTACAGCGGCACCAACCTGCTGAGCTTCGAGCAGGCGCAGCGTTACCACCTCAATCAGACCTACCTTGCAGGCGAACGCTTCGGCTTCAGCCTGCACCAGAACGATGCCGGTGAGATGCGCCTGCGGGTCGACCGTGGCGAGCAGGGCGTCTGGGTTTCCGCTCCGCTGGCCGGTGAGCCGGTTGCGGGCGAGCCGCTTGGCATGAGCCGGGAGGCTGAGGTCGAAAACCTGGGTGCGGCCTTGCCGTTGCGTGATGTGATCCGCCAGCGCAAGCAACTGGAACAGTGGGTCATGCGCGGTCATGAAGGTCAGCTGCTGCGCCTTTATGGGCTGCGTGAAGTCGCCGCGGTGGAGCCGCTGTACCGGTTGCGTGACGACGGCTCGCTGGTCAACAACCAGACCGGTGAACGCCTTACGGCTAACGATGAGATCGGCTTCTACGTCGATGCCGAAGGGCAGCAGGTCGCGCCGGGTTACACGGTCTATGCCGGCTGGAGCAATTTCGCCAAGGTGCTGACCGATCCGAAGATTCGCGGCCCGTTTCTGCAGATCTTCGTCTGGACGGTGTGCTTCGCCGCGCTGACGGTGGTCTTCACCCTCGCGGTCGGCCTGGTGTTGGCCAGTCTGCTGCAGTGGGAGATGGTTCGCGGCAAGGCGTTCTACCGGCTGATGCTGATTCTCCCGTACGCGGTGCCGGCGTTCATCTCGATCCTCGTGTTTAAAGGCCTGTTCAACCAGAGCTTCGGTGAGATCAATCTGATGCTCGACAGCCTGTTCGGGGTGCGGCCGGACTGGTTCAGTGACCCGACCCTGGCGCGCAGCATGATCCTGATGGTCAACACCTGGCTCGGTTATCCCTACATGTTGTTGCTGTGCATGGGGCTGCTGCAGGCGATTCCGCGCGACCTCTATGAGGCCTCGGCAATGGACGGCGCGACGCCAGTCGACAACCTGTTGAAGATCACGCTGCCGCTGCTGATCAAGCCACTGGCGCCGCTGCTGATCGCAAGCTTCGCCTTCAACTTCAACAACTTCGTGCTGATCACGCTGCTGACCCGTGGCGGCCCCGACATCCTCGGCACCACAACCCCGGCGGGCACCACCGATCTGCTGGTCAGTTACACCTACCGCATCGCCTTCCAGGATTCGGGGCAGAACTTTGCCCTGGCCGCCGCCATCGCCACGCTGATCTTTATCGTCGTCGGCGCCATGGCCTGGCTGAACCTGAAGCTTTCCAAGGTCAAGGTCTGAGGATTACGCACATGGCCATGGTTCAACCGAAATCCGTCAAATACCGCGTCTGGCTGACGCACGCAGGCTTGCTCGCCTTTGTCGCGCTGATCGTGTTCCCACTGCTGATGGTGGTGTCGATCTCCTTCCGGGAGGGCAACTTCGCCACCGGTAGTCTGCTGCCGGACAATCCGACTCTGGAGCATTGGTCGCTGGCGCTGGGCATCCCTTACGTCCATGAAAATGGCGAAGTCAGCAGCCCGCCGTTCCCCGTGCTGACCTGGCTGTGGAACTCGATGAAGATCGCGCTGATCAGCTCGCTGCTGATCCTCATGCTTTCGACCACCAGCGCCTATGCCTTTGCGCGGCTGCGCTTCGGTGGCAAGAGTCCGATTCTCAAGGGCATGCTGATCTTCCAGATGTTTCCACCAGTATTGACGCTGGTGGCCATCTACGCCTTGTTCGATCAGCTCGGTGAGCACATCAGCTGGCTAGGCGTTAACACCCACGGCGCTGTGATCATCGCCTCGCTGGGTGGCATGGCGCTGCATATCTGGACCATCAAGGGCTACTTCGAGAGCATCGACGGCTCGCTGGAAGAGGCGGCCATCGTCGACGGCGCCACGACCTGGCAAGCGTTCGTGCACATCCTCTTGCCGATGAGCGTGCCGATCCTGGCGGTGGTGTTCATCCTCGCCTTCATCACCAGTGTCACCGAGTACCCCATTGCCTCGGTGCTGTTGATGGATGTGGACAAGCTCACCTTGTCGGTCGGTGCGCAACAGTACCTCTACGACCAGAACTACCTCTGGGGCGACTTCGCTGCGGCGGCGGTGCTCTCCGGACTGCCGATCACCGCGGTGTTCCTGTATTGCCAGAAGTGGATCGTCGGCGGGCTCACAGCCGGAGGCGTGAAGGGCTAATCGACCCAGGACAGCTCGATGCGTCACGACATCGGAACAGGGAACGAACAACGGGAGACGATCATGAACGCCGCACTACCTGCACCCTTGCCGCTGATACCGGCGAAGCTGAACATGCCGCTGTTGCCGCGCGGCCTGTTGGGGCGGCCACGCCTTGACGAGTGGTTTCAGCGTCTTGGCGAGGTGCGGCTGGCTGTACTGCACGCACCGAGCGGTTTCGGCAAGACGACCCTGGCGTGCCAGTGGGCAAGGGCGTTCGAGGGCCGTGTCGCCTGGTTGCAGCTGCATCCAGGCGATAATGATTCGCTGCAGCTTGGCCGCTATCTGCTTCACGCCCTCGACGCTCAGTTGGAGCATGGGTGTCCCCGCAGCCTCTTGCTGGCCGGTCAGGGCAGGGAGGCTTTCGATACGCTGCTTACGCATCTGCTGGCCGAATTGCCGGGCGAGCACGAACCGCTGCTGCTGGTACTGGATGATTTCGAAACGCTGTACACCGCAGAAGTCATCGCTGCGCTGCGCTTCTTCCTGCGCAACATGCCGAGCTGGATGACGCTATTGGTCTGCAGTCGCGGCCTGCCGGAACTGGGCGTGGCGGATCTACGGGTCAAGCATCAGCTGCTTACCGTCGACGCTCAGCACCTGGCCTTCGAAACCGACGAAGTTCAGGCACTGCTGGATCTGGGCCTGCCGGTTTCGATCAACCGCGAGCAGGTCGAGCGTTTGAACCGGCGTATCGGTGGCTGGCCGTGCGCATTGCAATTGGTTCTGCAGGAAGTGCAGACGGGCCGTGGTATGGACCTGTTTCTGGAAAACCTGCAGCTCGGCCATCCGTATATTCGCGATTACATGCGCGAGCAGGTCGTTGCCAACCTGGGCGCAAGCACGCTGGAATTCCTCCAAGCGACCTGTCTGCTGGAGCGCTTCAACGCAGCACTGGCCGACCGACTGACTCAGGGTAGCAATGCTCGCGGGATGCTCGAGCAATTGGAGCGTAACGGGCTGTTTCTGCAATCGCTGGATGGCCTTCGTCAGTGGTATGCCTACCACCCATTGTTCGCCACCTTTGTGCTGGGCGAACTGCGCACCCATCAGCCTCAGCGGCTATCCGATCTGCACTTGCGTGCGGCCGAAGCGCTGATGGCGGAAAACCTGCCGGAAGAGGCCGCGCGGCATGCGGTACAGGCCGGCTGCCCGACCCGCGTCGGCGAAGTGCTGGAGCGCCACGGCCGGCAGTTCTACCGTCAGGGCCGCCTTGAGCTGCTGCAGCAATGCCTGGAAACACTGCCGGAGGCGGTTATCGCCGGCTCGCCGCTGTTGACCCTGCTGCAGGCCTGGGTGTCGCAGAATTCCTACCAGTTCGATCAGGTCGAGCGCTGGTTCAAGGCCGGCGAAGAGGCCCTGCAGCAGAGCTGTTCGGAAGACGACTGGGCGCGCATCGTTGGCGAATTCAACGCCGTTCGCGCTCAGGTCGCCATGAACCGTGGTGATGAAGAGCAGGCAATCGCTCTGGCACGGGAAGCCTTGGTACGTGAGCCGTTGATCATGCGCACCTCGAAGGTCGCAGCCCTCTCGGGCCTGGCCGAGGCGCATTTCGTTCAGGGCCTGCTACCGCAGGCGCAGAAGCAGTATGAAGAGGCCGAACGCCGTGCCCGCGAGATTCGCGCCTCGCACCTGGTGGTATGGAATCTCGGCCAGCTTTCTGAAATCGCCATTGCCCAGGGCTATCTTCAGAAGGCCTATTCGCTGCAGGAACGGGCGATCCAGTACGTCGAACAGGCCGACCTGCAGGCGACCCCGATCATGGAGTTCATCTACCGCGTGCGTGGTCAGGTGCTGCTTGAGTGGCACCATCTGGATGCCGCCGAGCAGTGCGCGCTGCAGGGCATCCAGATACTCGAAGACGTCGGCGACCGCTGGCTGCTGCAGTGTTACGCCCTGCTGGCCGGGATCGCCCATGCGCGCGGCCAGCAGAGCGCCTGCGCGGACTACATAGGCAAGATCCAGAGCATGCTCGCTGACGACAATTACCATGTCGACTGGCTCGCCAATGCCCATGCAGTAATGCTCAGCTACTGGGACTCCACCCAGGACAAGACCGCGATCCAGCAATGGCTGCTGACGGCGCCAGCGCTCGAGCGCGGCCTCAATCACTTCGCCCAGTACAACGGCCGCAACCACGCACGAGCCCACCTTTCGCTGAAGCAGCCGGACAAGGCGCTGCCGATCCTCAGGCAGCTGCAAATCGATGCGGAGCAGCACGGCTTGATCATGGACTTGAACCGCAACCACATCCTGCTTGCGCAACTGCACTGGCTGCGGGAAGAGCGTCAGCAGGCGCTGGATAACCTGCAGCTGGCGTTGACCCTGGCGAGCAGCACGGGTGCCATCGGCAGCTTTCTGCGCGTCGGTAAACTGCTGATCGCCATGCTCAAGGCCTTGCAGCATGAACGTCGGCTCGATGAACTCGAAGCCCAGCGTGCCGACCGGCTGATACAGCTGGCGCAGCAGCAGCGGGACTTCAGCCGGGCGATTCGCATCACCCTCGACGAAGCGGTGATCCAGGACATCATCAACCGTCCGGATGTGCCGGAGCTCATCCGCCATTCGCCGCTGACGCGCCGAGAGTGGCAGGTGCTGAGCCTGATCCACGCGGGGCAGTCCAACGAGCAGATTGCGGAACACCTGAATGTCGCGCCGACGACGATCAAAACGCACATCCGCAGTCTGTATCAGAAGCTCAACATCACCCATCGCAACGAGGCCGTGCAGCTGGCGCGTAGCCTGCTGAGCAAAATCCAGGGCGAATAGCGGGTGGCTTACGAGCAATGGCGCATCCGGCCGGTCCAAGGCCGAATGCGTCATGTTCATTTCCAGTGGAGCCTGACAAGCCGATGACCGAAAAACAGAAGATGCTCGCCGGCGAACTCTACCGGCCCGGTGACGCCGAATTGCAGGCCGATCAAGCCGCGGCCAAAGCCTGGATGGTGCGTTACAACGCTGCGCTCGGCGAAACACCGACGGTGCGCCGTAACTTGCTGAAAGAGCTTTTAGGAAGCGTAGGCGAAGGCGCTGTGATCCGGCCGCCGTTTCATTGCGACTACGGCTACAACATTCACCTCGGCGACGATGTGTTCTTCAACTTCAATTGCGTGATTCTCGACGTGGTCGAGGTGCGCATCGGTTCGGGAGCGCAGATCGGACCGGCTACGCAGATTTACGCGGCGGACCATCCTCGAAGCGCGGAAGAGCGCCGCAGCGGCCTGGAATTCGGCCGTCCGGTGGTGATTGGGGAGAACGTCTGGATTGGCGGTGGCGCGATCATCCTGCCGGGCGTAACCATCGGCGATGACGCCGTGATCGGAGCGGGCAGCGTGGTGACTCGGGATGTGGCGGCGGGGACGACAGTCGTAGGCAATCCGGCCCGTAGTCGCTGATAGACGTAAGAATGGCAGCCGGCTCCGAGGCCGGCTGCCGGCACTGCTTACTGCTGGGTCACGGTGGCCATGTTGCCCGAGCCCATCTGCGACACCATTGCCGAGTCGCCCATGCCGCTCTGCATCAGCATCGCCTGGTTGCCTACGCCGCCCTGAAGCACGGTCGCCATGTTGTCCTGGCCAGCTTGCGTCAGGCTGACTTCGTTGTCCGAGCCATAGATCTGCTGGATGTCCGCCACGTTGAGGTCGCCGCCCTGTAGCACGTCGACACGGTTGTTGTCGCCGTAGCTGGAACCGGTCAGCTTGTTGCCAGTGCCGCTCTGGGCAACGGTGAGCAGGTTGTCGGCGCCATCCTGGGCGAAGTCGATCAGATGATCGGCGCCTTCCTGAGTGACGTAAGCCTCGTTGAACTGCCCGTTCTGCTGCAGCGAAGCAGTCATCATGCTGCCGTCTTGATCGACGATGGCATAGTTGTTGTTGCCGGTCTGCTCGGTGCTGGCGGTGTTGCTATCGCCAACCTGGAAGATGTCGGCGCTGTTGGCGGTGCCGTCCTGGTAGATCGACGCGGTCTGCAGCGAGCCGCTCTGATCGATGTAGGCTTCGTTCTGCAGTCCGTTGGACCGGATCTCAGCGCTATGCTCGGCGCCTTCCTGGGTGACGGACGCGACTTGCATATCACCTATCTGGTCGATGGTGGCGACGGAGTCAGAAACGTCCATCTGATAAACAGTGGCGTCGTTGCCGTTGCCTTCCTGATTAATCACGCCGTCGTTACGCGCGCCATTTTCCTGCCAGACCAGCGAGACGTTGTCATTGCCGATCTGGCGTTGTTCCGAAACGCTCAGTTCGGTATTGGTCTGGATGGACTCGGCAAAGTTGTCGTTGCCGTCCTGATCGATCACGGCGGTGCTCAGGTCAGCTGCGGTCTGCTCGATGTACGCAGTATTGAAGCTGCCCGCCTGATACTGGCGAGCGGTGGCGCCGGTGGAGTCGCTCTGGACGATGCTCGCGTCATGGTTGTCGCCACTTTGCAGCTGGATGGCTTCGCTCTGCACGGTCGAGGTCTGCACGATGTCCGCGCGGTTCAGTTCGCCGGTCTGCGTTTGCACGGCATCGGACATGGTGGCGTCGGTCTGGGTCACCATACCGTCGTTGCCGGTCCCGGTCTGGGACTGATAGGAAATGTTGTCCTGACCACCAGTCTGAGTCACTTCGACAACGTTGTCGGCACCGCTCTGATTCTGTTCTGCGCTGTTGTCTTGGGCGTGAGCCTGAGTGGCCAGAATCGCGATGATGGCGGCTGCGAGGGGCTTGCACTTGAACATTTAAATCTCTCCATGGATTTGGGATGCGTGTCGCTCCTGACTGGGCGGCTGCGCAGGTTGCTGAGCGGCGGCTACTGCGGATCAGTCCTGGAACTGCATCGATCCTAAAAGCCGCTCGTGACAGATAAGTGTCGATTCGCTTGTTTGTCGACATTTTTATGACGAATGACGGGGCGGCTATATGCGACTTCCGGCAGCCCGCTCTACGCCCCCCGCTCCGGCCGCCTCTACGCCCGAGCCATACGCCTCGGTATTACGCTGCCGGGAGGATGTTGCGGCGGGATGACGCACCTAGAGTGGCGGCGTGTTCTCCCAAACATCGAAGGTTGGTTGTATGAATCGCAATGACTGGTGGCGCGGCGGCGTCATATATCAGGTTTACCCGCGCAGCTTTTTCGACAGCAACGGCGACGGGGTCGGCGATCTGCTCGGTGTGGTCGAGAAGATCGACTACATCGCCAGCCTTAACGTCGATGCCATCTGGCTGTCGCCGTTCTTCACCTCACCGATGAAGGACTTCGGCTATGACGTGTCCGATTACCGCGGCGTCGATCCGCTGTTCGGCACGCTGGAAGACTTCAAACAGGTCATTGATGTTGCCCATGCGCGTGGCATTCGCATCCTGATCGATCAGGTGCTCAATCACTCGTCTGATCAGCACGCCTGGTTCAAGGAAAGCCGCTCGAGCCGCGACAACGACAAAGCCGACTGGTACGTCTGGGCAGACCCGAAAGACGACGGCACCGTGCCCAACAATTGGCTGTCGGTCTTCGGCGGTGCCGCCTGGACCTGGGACAGCCGCCGCAAGCAGTACTACCTGCACAACTTCCTCTCCAGCCAGCCGGACCTCAACTTCCATTGCGAAGCGGTGCAGCAACAGCTGCTCGAGGACATGGAATTCTGGTTGAAACTCGGCGTCGACGGCTTCCGTCTGGACGCGGCGAACTTCTATTTTCACGACCGCGAACTGCGCGACAACCCGCCGAACCATGACATTCGCGAGGGCAGCATCGGCGTGCGCGCCGACAATCCTTATGCCTTCCAGAAGCACGTGTACGACAAGACCCAGCCTGAAAACCTCGACTTCCTGCGGCGTATTCGCCAGTTGCTGGAACGCTACCCGGGCAGCGCCACGGTGGCCGAAATCGGTTGCGACCATTCGTTGAGCACCATGGCCGCTTACACGGGAGGCAGCGACACGCTGCACATGGCGTACTCCTTCGATCTGCTGACCGAACAGTGCAGCCCGGGTTTTCTGCGGCACACCATCGACTGCGTGGAACGCGAGCTGGTAGACGGCTGGCCGTGCTGGTCCATCGGCAATCACGATGTGGTGCGGGTCATGAGCCGCTGGGCGCTGGCCAATCAACCTGATCTGGCGCGCGGCCGCATGTTCATGGCGATGCTACTGACCATGCGCGGCAGCGTGTGTCTTTATCAGGGCGAAGAGCTGGGGCTGGATGAGGCCGAGCTGCAGTTCGAACAGCTGGTCGATCCTTACGGCATTCGCTTCTGGCCGGAATTCAAAGGCCGCGACGGTTGCCGCACACCGATGCCTTGGCACGACCAGGATCAGCACGGTGGCTTCAGCCGGGAGCAGCCCTGGTTGCCGATGGCCGATCGTCACTTGCCAATGTCAGTGGCCGCCCAGGAGCAGGACCCGAATTCGATGCTCAACATCTATCGCCGGTTTCTTGCATGGCGTCAGGACCAGCGCTTGTTGATCGAAGGAAGCATGCGCACCGTTTACCATGACGATGCGCTGCTGGTGTATGAGCGCCGTCTGGATGACGAGGTCTGGGTATGCCTGTTCAATCTGGGCGACAGTGCGCGGCACTTTGATCTGTCGGCTCCGGTCGAAGGCCTCGACGTGCCCTCGGCATCAGCCGTTTTCGAGGGGCACGGCGTACATTTGCCAGCGCATGGATTTGGATTTGCGCGTCGGCTTGGCTGAGCGAGTCGGTTGGGACGGGCGTCTGGTCCGTCTCGACCCGGTTGCTATCGCCCGTTTCGCTTGCCGCGATGCGTCGTGGCGGCTGTTTGAAGGAGAACAACAGTAATGGCCAGCGTAACCCTGCGGAATATCTGCAAGAGCTTCGATGACGTTCCTATCACCCGCAGTATCGATCTGGATATCGCCGACGGCGAATTCGTGGTGTTCGTGGGCCCGTCCGGTTGTGGCAAGTCGACACTGTTGCGACTGATTGCCGGATTAGAGGACATCACGGACGGGGAGCTGCGCATCGATGGCGAGCGGGTCAATGAGCTGCCGCCCATGGATCGTTCAGTGGGCATGGTGTTCCAGTCCTATGCGCTCTACCCGCATATGAATGTCGCGGAAAACATGGCGTTCGGTCTGAAGCTGGCGAAGATCGACAGGACTGAAATCAAGCGTCGCGTCGATTCGGTGGCAAAGATTCTTCAGCTCGATCAGATGCTTGATCGCAAACCCAAGGACCTGTCCGGCGGTCAGCGTCAACGCGTTGCCATCGGCCGGACCATGGTGCGGGAACCGAAGGTCTTCCTGTTCGACGAGCCGTTGTCGAACCTCGACGCCTTTCTGCGCGTGCAAATGCGTATCGAGATCTCGCGCCTGCACCAGCGACTGCAGTCCACGATGATCTATGTCACGCACGATCAGGTCGAAGCCATGACGCTGGCGGATAAGATCGTTGTGCTCAACGCGGGCAGCATCGCTCAGGTCGGGCCGCCGCTGGAGCTGTATCACTACCCGAAGAACCAGTTCGTAGCGGGCTTCATCGGTTCACCGCAGATGAATTTCCTGCCGGTAAAGGTGATACGCGCCGATGCGGGATCGGTGGAGGTCGCGATGCCAGGGGGCAGCGCATTACGGCTACCTGTCGACGGCAGTCAGGTTGCTCCAGGCGATGCCCTGACCCTGGGCGTCCGGCCAGAACATTTCGTCGACCCCGAACAGGCTGATTTCGTCTTCCATGGCGAAATTGCAGTGGCTGAGCGCCTCGGCGACCACAATCTGCTGCATCTGAACTTCGAAGGCGTGGACGAGATGGTGGCGGTTGCCAGTGACGGTAACCGCCGCGTGGCGGTGGGCCAGGCCTACGCAACGGGGTTGTTGGCCAACAAATGCCACCTGTTCCAGGCCGATGGTCAGGCTTGTGATCGGCACTATCGGGAGCCGGCACTGTTCGGCTGAGCGCCCTGTTTAGCGAAATTGCCCATGACGGCTGGCGTTCGGTCAGCTGTCAGGATGGCTTCAATGACTGAGCTTCAGACCCAGCAGTCCGATGCAGATCAATAGCACGCTGCCGAGGCGAAACAGGCTCATCGATTCCCCGAACAAGACGATGCCGGCGATCACCGTTCCCACTGCACCGACTCCAGTCCAGACGGCGTAGGCGGTGCCCAGCGGCAACTCCTTCATGGCAAGCCCGAGCAGGCCCAGGCTAGCGGCCATCGCAGCGACAGTAAGCAATGTGGGAAGAGGGCGGGTGAACCCCTCGGTGAACTTCAGCCCAACGGCCCAGCCAATCTCGAACAGACCGGCAAAAAACAGAATGACCCAAGACATGCGCACCTCGACAGGACGGTAATCAGGCGGGGCCGTCCCCGGTGAGTCTGTACAGCCTGAGGTCGTCCTCAGTAGGCGCTATTTTGCACACTCAGCAGGTCCGGGCAAGTGGTCCCGGACCCGTGGCGCTTCAATGGCTAACGAGCTTGTCGGTCATCGTCGTTCATTCGACGGTAGACCGTCGCCAGCAGCGCACCGGACAGGTTGTGCCAGACGCTGAACAGCGCGCTGGGCACCGCTGCCAACGGCGAAAAGTGTGCGCTGGCCAAGGCCGCACCCAATCCTGAGTTCTGCATACCGACTTCAATTGACAGTGTTTTGCGCTGTGCCAATGGCAGGCCGAACAGCCGCCCGACCAGATAGCCGATGCCGAGCCCAAGGCTGTTATGCAGAATCACCACCGCCATGATCAGCAAGCCGGATTCGGCGATCTTTGCCTGGCTGGCGGCAACGACCGCGGCCACGATAATTACAATGCTGACCACCGAAACCAGTGGCAGAATATCGACCACCTGATGCACCCGGTTGCCCAGCAGGCGGCGCGCGATCAGACCTAGGGCGATTGGCAGCAGCACGATCTGCACAATGGACATGAACAACGCTCCGAAGCTGACTGGCAGCCAGGCCGAGGCCAGCAGCCAGATCAGTGCCGGCGTCACCAAAGGGGCGAGTAAGGTAGTGACGGCCGTGATCGCCACCGACAGCGCCACGTCGCCGCGAGAGAACCAGGCGATCACGTTGGAAGCAGTACCACCCGGGCAACAACCCACCAGGATCACACCGACCGCAATTTCTGCAGGCAGCCCTAGCAGTTGGCATAGCAGCCAGGCGAGGGCAGGCATGATCAGAAATTGCGCGCCGACACCCAATGCCACCCAGAGCGGGCGGCGCGCGACTTCAGCGAAATCTGCCGCTTTCAGTGTCAGGCCCATGCCGAACATGATCAGCCCCAGCAGTGGCACGATCCAGGCGGTGGCGGGCAGGAACCAGCTGGGCTGGAAAAAAGCGAGAACGGCGAACAGCAGGACCCAGAGGGCGAAGGTGTTGCCGACAAAGCGGCTGAGGGCGGCGAGGGCACGCATCGGGCTTACCTTGTAGTTATGGGGGGATTGCCGTCAGCTGGGCTGACGGCTAGGGCAGTTTAGATGCCCTGTGGTATCTCCTCACCACCGAGGGCTTCGAACAGCGCGGGCAGGAATTCCTTGAAGGTCAACATCATCAGCAGGAAGCTGGCGTCCTGCTGACCGAGGTCGTCGTCGCCACCGTCCTGTTCGGCCTGGTCCTGCAGCAGCTCTTCGAAGCGCAGGCGCTTGATCACCAGCTTGTCGTCGAGCACGAAGGACAGCTTGTCCTGCCAGCCCAGTGACAGCTGGGTGACCTGCTTGCCGACTTCCAGGTGTTGCTGGATTTCGTCGCTGGTCAGGTCCTGGCGCTTGCAGCGCACCACGCCACCGTCTTCATGGGTGTCGCGCAGCTCGCACTCGTCGAGAACGAAGAAATCATCCGCGGCTTTCTGGGTCTTGACCCAGTCTGTCATGGTCGCAGACGGCGCGATCTTGATGGTCAACGGGCGAACCGGAAGCGAGCCGATGGCTTCACGCAGCGTAGAAAGCAGGTCTTCGGCGCGCTTCGGGCTGGAAGCATCGACCAGAATCAGACCTTGCTCGGGCGCGATGGCCGCGAAGGTGCCGGACTTGCGAATGAATGCACGTGGCAGGAAAGCCTGGATGATGTCGTCCTTGAGCTGCTCACGCTCTTTCTTGTAGACCTTGCGCATCTGCTCGTTTTCGATCTCGTCCACCTTATCCTTCAGCGCGTCCTTGACCACGCTGCCGGGCAGGATGCGCTCTTCCTTGCGCGTGGAGATCAGCAGGAAGCCCTGGCTGGCATGTACCAGCGGTGCGTCTTCGCCCTTGCCGAAGGGCGCGACGAAACCGTAGGTGCTCAGCTCCTGGCTGGCGCAGGGGCGGGCGGGCTTGGCGGCCAGTGCGGTTTCAAGTGCCTCGACATCGAAAGGGATGTTCTGAGTGAGACGGTAGACGAGCAGGTTGCGAAACCACATGGCGATTGAAACTCCGGTAAAAGCAAAGCGCGCATTATTCCCCTCCCTGTAACGCAGGCCAACCCTGAAAACTGGCAATGCCGATGGAAACCGCAAAAACGCGCATAAACAGTGGGTTTCCTAAGTCTTTGTAAGTTCTTCAATTTTTTTTTCAAAAGGGGGTTGCCAAGGTTCGAATCCGTCTCTAGAATGCGCCCCACTTCGAGAGCAAACGGGTGATTAGCTCAGCTGGGAGAGCATCTGCCTTACAAGCAGAGGGTCGGCGGTTCGATCCCGTCATCACCCACCACTCGAGGTTTAGCGCAGCGGTAGTTCAGTCGGTTAGAATACCGGCCTGTCACGCCGGGGGTCGCGGGTTCGAGTCCCGTCCGCTGCGCCATATTTGCCATCAAGGACCACTGAACGCCTTGATGACTCGAAGAAAGCGACCTTAGGGTCGCTTTTTTTATGCCTGCGAAAAACGTCCGTTCAGCGCTTCGCGCGTTTCGTGCGGCACTTCCTGACTTTGCATTGTCTTTACCTACTCCCCAGGTGGGTTCGGTAGCTACCGGCGAAGGTGGCTGTTAAGCTCCCGCAACTGTTTAGCTTCACCCCTTCAAAGCGTAATAAGGATAGAGAATGAGACCTCAACGTTTGGCGTCTGCGATAGCCCTGGTTGGCTTGGTCCTGGCTGGCTGTGATTCGGAGACCAGCGCCAAGCTGGAGACTCCGGCGCAGAAAGCCTCTTACGGCATCGGCCTGAACATGGGTAAGAGCCTGGCCCAAGAAGGGATGGCTGATCTTGATTCCGAAGCGGTCGCTCAGGGCATCGATGATGCCGTCGGCAAGAAAGAGCAAAAGCTGACTGACGAAGAACTGATGGAAGCCTTCGCCTATCTGCAGACGCGCGCCGAAGAGCGCATGGTCGAGATGAATAAGGAGGCCGTCGCGGCCGGGAAGAAGTTCCTCGAAGAGAATGCCAAGCGTGAAGGCGTGAAGACCACCGAATCCGGTCTGCAATACGAGGTGGTCAAATCCGCCGAAGGCCCTCAGCCGGGTCCGGATGATGTCGTCACTGTTCATTATGAAGGCAGCCTGACTGACGGCACCGTTTTCGATAGCTCGATCAAGCGCGGCACGCCCATTGATCTGCCTGTTGGCGGTGTGATTCCGGGTTGGGTAGAAGGTCTGCAGCTGATGCATGTAGGCGAGAAGTACAAGCTGTACATCCCGAGCGAGCTGGCCTATGGCGAGCAGAGCCCGAGCCCGCTGATCCCGGCCAACTCGGTGCTGGTCTTCGATCTTGAGCTCCTGGGCATCAAAGGCGAAGAGAGCGAAGCCGCTCCGGCCGCTGAGCCCGAGGCGGAAGCTGGCGAATCGGCTGAAAGCACCGAAGCGCAATAAGCTCTGCCGTATAACGAAAACGCCCCGCCGATGCGGGGCGTTTTCGTTTCGGGAACAGAAGCTTTAAGCAGACCTCTGCACGTCAGCATTGTCCGAGGAGCGAGCTTGCTCGCGATCAATGGGTCATACGGGCTCGGAGCAGTTGCTTAGCGTGGTTCGCCAGCAAGCTGGCTCCTACAAGATCGCGCAAGTACATAGCTGACCAAGGAACACCGGTCGGCCAAGCTTTTCGTAGGAGCGAGCTTGCTCGCGATCACTGGGGCATGCGGGCTCGGAGCAGCGGCTAAGCGCGGATCGTCAGCAGGCGGCCCTTGCAGGGTCGGGTGAGTCCAGTGGACACAAAAAAGCCCCAGGTTTTCACCTGGGGCTTTGAATTTGGCTCCGCGACCTGGACTCGAACCAGGGACCCAATGATTAACAGTCATTTGCTCTACCGACTGAGCTATCGCGGAACAGCGGTGCGTATCCTACTGTTTGCAAAGGGGAAGTCAACCCCTACGGATCAGAGGACCTGGACGATGGCGTCGGTAACGTGGTCCAGATTGCGGTGATTCAGAGCCGCTGCGCAGATACGTCCGGTGCCGATGGCGTATACGCCGAAGTCGATGCGCAGGCGCTCGACCTGAGCGGCAGTGAGACCGGAGTAAGAGAACATGCCGCGCTGCTTGGCGACGAAGTCGAAGTTCTGCTTGGCGCCTTTCTCGGCCAGCAGGCGAACCATGCTCAGGCGCATGTCCTTGATGCGGGTGCGCATTTCACCCAGTTCGGTTTCCCACATGGCCCGCAGTTCCGGGCTGTTGAGTACGGCCGACACCACGGTGGCGCCGTGAGTGGGCGGGTTGGAATAGTTGGTGCGGATCACGCGCTTGATCTGCGAGAGCACGCGTGCCGATTCGTCACGGCTCTGGGTGACCATAGACAGGGCGCCGACGCGTTCGCCGTACAGCGAGAACGACTTGGAGAAGGAGCTGGAAACGAAAAAGCTCATGCCTGATTCGGCGAACAGTCGCACCGCGGCAGCGTCTTCTTCGAGGTCGTCGCCGAAGCCCTGATAAGCGATGTCGATGAACGGCACGTGATCATTGGCGCGCAGCACTTCGAGGATCTGCTGCCAATCCTCTGGCTGCAGGTCGACACCGGTCGGGTTGTGGCAGCAGGCGTGTAGCACGACGATCGAGCGGGCCGGCAGATTCTTCAGGTCTTCCAGCATGCCGGCCCGGTCAATGCCGTGGCTGGCCGCATCGTAGTAGCTATAGTTCTGCACCGGAAAACCGGCAGACTCGAACAGGGCGCGATGGTTTTCCCAGCTCGGGTTGGTAATGGCCACGACCGCGTCTGGCAGCATGCGCTTGAGGAAGTCCGCACCGATCTTCAGTGCGCCAGTGCCGCCCAATGCTTGAGTCGTGACCACGCGTCCATCGGCAACCAGCGCGGATTCGGCGCCAAATAGCAGGCCCTGCACGGCCATGTCATAGCTAGCAATGCCTTCGATTGGCAGGTAGCCGCGAGGTGCGTTCAGCTCCAGCCGCGCCATCTCGGCGGCGGCCACAGCGCGCAGCAGAGGGATTCGACCCTCTTCGTTGCAGTAAACGCCCACCCCCAGGTTGACCTTGTTCTGCCGTGTGTCGGCATTGAAGGCTTCATTGAGGCCGAGGATAGGATCGCGCGGCGCCATTTCGACAGCGGAGAACAAACTCATGATGGGGAGGCTCGAAGAGAGGAGGTGGCTGATGCAGCACCCTCGCTTCGCGCTAAGGGCGGTGCGCAAACGGGGAAAGAGTATAACGGGACTGGCCTTGCGTCGCGATATGCTAGGCCTGTTTTTCTGTCGGATTAAGCCCAGCGGAAGCCTCGATTAGCCACTGCTTTGTGCGCCCGTCGCCCGGAGACTTGATATTACTGGGTGTGGCCGCATTGAAAGGGCTGTGATTGCTGGCGCCGCATCGCCAGCAATGAATATGCACGTCTGGAAATACCGCCACGGTGGCTCGAACGTTCAGCTTTCGAGTTGTCTCGCTATCTGAAGAGGTCGATATGTCGCAGTTCGAATTGGTCACGCGCTTCAAGCCAGCCGGAGACCAGCCGGAAGCCATTCGGCAGATGATCGAAGGCATCGAGGCGGGCTTGTCGCACCAGACGCTGCTCGGCGTAACGGGTTCCGGCAAGACATTCAGCATTGCCAACGTGATCGCCCACGTGCAGCGGCCCACGCTGGTGCTTGCGCCAAACAAGACGCTGGCGGCTCAGTTGTATGGTGAGTTCAAGGCGTTCTTCCCGAACAATGCGGTTGAGTATTTCGTCTCCTACTACGATTACTACCAGCCGGAAGCCTATGTGCCGTCTTCCGATACCTTCATCGAGAAGGACGCTTCGATCAACGATCACATCGAGCAAATGCGGCTGTCGGCGACCAAGGCGTTGCTGGAGCGGCCGGACGCGATCATCGTCACCACCGTTTCCTGCATCTATGGTCTGGGTGATCCGCAGTCGTACCTGAAGATGGTCTTGCATGTGGATCGCGGCGATCGCCTCGACCAGCGCGAACTGCTGCGTCGCCTGACCGGCCTGCAATACACCCGTAATGACATGGATTTCGCCCGCGCGACCTTCCGCGTGCGTGGCGACGTCATCGATATCTTTCCCGCCGAATCCGATCTGGAGGCGGTGCGCATCGAACTGTTCGACGACGAGGTTGAGAGTCTGTCCGCCTTCGATCCGCTGACCGGCGAGGTGATCCGCAAGCTACCGCGCTTCACCTTCTACCCCAAGAGTCACTACGTGACGCCGCGCGAGACCCTGCTGGACGCCATCGAGAAGATCAAGGCCGAGCTCAAGGACCGCCTCGACTTCCTGCGCAGCAACAACAAGCTGGTGGAGGCGCAGCGGCTGGAGCAGCGCACGCGCTTCGATCTGGAAATGATCATGGAGTTGGGTTACTGCAACGGCATCGAAAACTACTCGCGCTACCTCTCGGGGCGCGCGTCGGGCGAGGCTCCGCCGACTCTTTATGACTATTTGCCAGCCGATGCGCTGCTGGTTATCGACGAGTCGCATGTCAGCGTTCCGCAAGTCGGCGCCATGTACAAAGGTGACCGTTCGCGCAAGGAGACACTGGTTGAGTACGGTTTCCGCCTGCCTTCAGCGCTGGATAACCGGCCCATGCGTTTCGACGAATGGGAGGCGATAAGCCCGCAGACGGTTTTCGTCTCGGCGACCCCGGGGCCTTACGAGGCTGAGCATGCGGGGCGAGTGATCGAACAGGTAGTGCGTCCCACTGGCCTGGTGGACCCGCAGATCGAGGTGCGGCCGGCACTGACCCAGGTCGATGATCTGCTCTCGGAAATCAACAAGTGCGTGGTCAAGGAAGAACGAGTGTTGGTCACGACGCTGACCAAACGCATGGCCGAGGACCTGACGGACTACCTTGCCGACCACGGCGTGCGGGTGCGCTACCTGCACTCGGACATCGATACGGTGGAGCGAGTGGAGATCATCCGCGACCTGCGCCTGGGCGTCTTTGACGTGCTGGTGGGGATCAACCTGCTGCGCGAGGGTCTGGACATGCCCGAGGTATCGCTGGTGGCGATCCTCGACGCAGACAAGGAAGGCTTCCTGCGTTCCGAGCGATCGCTGATCCAGACTATCGGCCGTGCGGCGCGCAACCTCAATGGCCGGGCAATTCTCTACGCCGACAATATGACCGGCTCCATGGAGCGAGCTATCGGCGAAACCGAGCGTCGACGCAACAAGCAGATCGCCTTCAATGAGGCGCACGGTATCGTTCCGCAGGGGGTGTTCAAGGATGTGAAGGACATCCTCGAGGGCGCCACTGTGCCAGGCTCGCGCAGTAAAAAACGCCGCGGTGAGGCGAAGGCGGCCGAGGAAGCTGCGCGCTACGAGAACGAGCTGCGCTCGCCGAGCGAGATCACCAAGCGGATTCGCCAGCTGGAAGAAAAGATGCTCGCCTATGCGCGCGATCTGGAATTCGAGGCGGCCGCGCAAACGCGCGACGAGATTCACAAGCTGCGTGAGCGCTTGTTGCAGGTTTGACGGCTAGCGCTCAGCGCACGTCCTGGCGCTCATAAGCCTGCCCGGACGGCAGGCTCGCATGGATGTGACGTCGATCGGCGAGGTGTATGCGGTCTATCCCTCGCGTCTGTTCCAGGCGATGAAGGTCAAGGCCTTTTTCGGTTTCTGATGCAATCGCTGCCGGTTGTCTAAGGACGTCTGGTGGAGCCGGTAGAGGCACGCCTGCTAACATCGCGCCTTTACACGCGCTGGCTCAGCCGACCGAACCGGTTATTGCAGCCTCCGTGTCTTCCTGTGCCTTGATTCGAGAACATCATGACCACCGTTCGCACCCGCATCGCACCATCTCCCACCGGCGATCCGCACGTCGGCACCGCGTATATCGCGCTGTTCAATCTCTGCTTCGCACGCCAGCACGGCGGCCAGTTCATCCTGCGCATCGAAGACACGGACCAGTTGCGCTCTACGCGTGAGTCGGAACAGCAAATCTATGACGCGCTGCGCTGGTTGGGCATCGAGTGGGACGAAGGCCCGGACGTGGGCGGTCCACATGGTCCGTATCGGCAGAGCGAGCGCGGCGAGATCTACAAGAAATATTCCGACGAGCTGGTTGCCAAGGGGCATGCGTTCCCGTGCTTCTGCAGTGCTGAGCGTCTGGATCAGGTGCGTGCCGAGCAGATGGCCAACAAGGAAACGCCGCGCTACGACGGCCACTGCATGCGCATCCCGGCCGAAACTGCGCAGCAGCGCATCGCGGCGGGCGAGTCGCATGTGATCCGCATGAAGGTGCCGAGCGAAGGCGTGTGCCAGGTCGATGACATGCTGCGCGGTACGGTCGAGATCGGCTGGGATCGCATGGACATGCAGGTGCTGATGAAGGCTGACGGCCTGCCGACCTACTTCCTGGCCAATGTCGTCGACGACCACCTGATGGGCATCACCCACGTGCTGCGCGGCGAGGAGTGGCTGCCGTCGGCGCCGAAACTGATCAAGCTCTACGAGTATTTTGGTTGGGAACAGCCGCAGCTCTGCTATATGCCGCTGCTGCGCAACCCGGACAAGAGCAAGCTCTCCAAGCGCAAGAATCCGACCTCGGTGACCTTCTACGAGCGCATGGGCTTCATGCCCGAAGCAATGCTCAACTACCTCGGCCGCATGGGCTGGTCGATGCCAGACGAGCGCGAAAAATTCACGCTCACGGAAATGATCGAACACTTCGACATCAATCGCGTCTCCCTGGGCGGACCGATCTTCGACGTCGAGAAGCTGTCCTGGCTCAACGGTCAGTGGCTGCGCGAGCTGCCGGTTGAGCGGTTCGCGGCCGAGGTGCAAAAGTGGGCATTCAACCCTGACTACATGATGAAGATTGCGCCGCACGTGCAGCAGCGTGTCGAGACCTTCAGCCAGATCGCGCCATTGGCGGGCTTCTTCTTCTCCGGTGCGCTGAATCTCGATCCAGCCTTGTTCGAGCACAAGAAGCTCGACGCCACTCAGGTCCGTCAGGTTTTGCAGCTGACGCTGTGGAAGCTGGAAGCGCTGCGTCAGTGGGATAAAGAGCGCATCACCGAATGCATCCAGGCGGTTGGAACGCATCTCGAATTGAAACTGCGCGACGTCATGCCGTTGATGTTCGCCTCGATCACAGGCCAGGCCAGCTCGGTGTCGGTACTTGATGCGATGGAGATCATCGGGCCTGACCTGACCCGCTTCCGTCTGCGTCAGGCGCTGGAGCTGTTGGGTGGCGCGTCGAAGAAGGAAGTGAAGGAATGGGAGAAGCTCTTCGCCGCGATGGCTTGATCCCATGTGCGTGGCAGCGTAGCCATGATGCTGCTGCGCAAGCGTTGTCGCTTGCCACTCGTCGGCGGTAAGTATTTGTTCTGATGCCAAAAAATCTTCGGGGTCAGGCGAAAATATCGTTGACACTCCGAGAGGCCGCACCTAATATGCGCCCCGTCCTCGAGATGGGGCTATAGCTCAGCTGGGAGAGCGCTTGCATGGCATGCAAGAGGTCGACGGTTCGATCCCGTCTAGCTCCACCAATCTCGATTGCCACACCGGTTCACGCCGGTTGCCTTTGAAGGGCTTTGCGTCCCCTTCGTCTAGTGGCCTAGGACACCGCCCTTTCACGGCGGTAACAGGGGTTCGAGTCCCCTAGGGGACGCCATTATTCAGATCGCGATGCGACAGCGGCGCGAGTCGGGAGACGTTAAATTCGGGGCTATAGCTCAGCTGGGAGAGCGCTTGCATGGCATGCAAGAGGTCGACGGTTCGATCCCGTCTAGCTCCACCAATCCACGACAGGTCGTAGCGGGTTACGGTCTGTTCATCGAAGGTTTCGTCCCCTTCGTCTAGTGGCCTAGGACACCGCCCTTTCACGGCGGTAACAGGGGTTCGAGTCCCCTAGGGGACGCCATTTTTTTGCCCGTTTTGGGCATCGAAGGGTCATTTCTCATGAGATGGCCCTTTTTGTTTTGCCTGTAATTCGGTGTGGCGTCATCAGCCTGAAGCAGTCCTGCATGCTGAATGGTCTGCCATAGAAGTCCGCCGTATGCGTGACAATCATCCGTGCGTGGCTTCCAATAGGCGATCCGGCGGCATCGACCGCACACTGCACAGCGAGGGTACGCATGATCTGGGACCAGGCCGACGCATTTGTCATCGATATCGATGTGCAATCCGAACACATCGACGAGCTTGGCCACGCCAACAATGCCGTCTATGTGACCTGGCTGGAAACTTGCGCCTGGCGTCATTCCCAGAGCCTGGGGTTGGGGCTTGAGGATTATCGTCGTCTGGATCGGGCGATGGCCGTATTACGGCATGAGATCGACTACCTGGCTGCTGCGTATCACAGCGATCGATTACAACTGGCCACCTGGATCGTGGACTCCGATCAACGACTGAAGATGAAGCGTAATTTCCAACTGGTCAGGCAGGCAGACGGAGTGACGCTGTTGCGCGCGCAGACCACCTTCGTCTGCATTCAGCTCTCCACCGGCAGACCCAAGCGCATGCCGGGCGAGTTCGTCGAGGGGTATGGCAAGGCGTTGGTGCAGCCTTATCCCCTCGAACACTAAGTCTCCGGTACTGATCAGCGCTGTTCCGGTTTGCTGACGTCCGCCTCGCGGCGTTCTTCAGCGTCTTCGCGCCAATCTTCCTGTACTTCGTTTTTCATCTTCTGATCGAGCGTTTCGCTGTTGCTGTTGATGTTCCCCGTATTGGCGCGCTGATGGTTTTCGCTCATGGCGCTGCCTTGGGTGTCGCTTGTTGCGCCGTGGTTATCGTCTTTCATACCTTCCTGATTGGCGATCACGCCGGTTGCAACCAGGCTGGCAAGCACGGCGGCGCTAACAGTCAGATTCTTCATCGTAATCCTCCGGTAGTCTGGCTTTTCGTTTTCCTGCCTCACTAGATCGGACTGGGTGGCCCGAAAAATGTTCGTGGTGGACCTCCGGTGTTCCTCACTTCGGCGTGCTTGAGCGGTCTAGACCGGTTGCTGGGCTCGTTTGCCTCTGGTCGGTTTTTGCGGTGCCGTGGTATGCGCGACGAGTGGTCTGTAGGAGCGCTGGGGCACCGATGTCGGGTCGGGACCAGTCGTTTGGACGACGCTTCGTTCGTCCGCCCATGCGCACAGTAGCCTTCCGATGGGCTTGATCGGCCATAATATCGAGCGGTCCGCCTCGCTCAGTGCGTTGCCTCTGATGGGGCGGTCATATGTCCAACCAAGAGTGTTCGATCGTTATCCCGTCCAGAAAAATCATCCATGTCGATTGCGATTGCTTCTACGCCGCCATCGAGATGCGCGACGATCCCAGCCTTGCCAACCGGCCCATTGCGGTTGGTGGCTTGGCTGATCGGCGCGGCGTTATTGCAACCTGCAACTACGAAGCTCGCGCATACGGCGTGCGTTCGGCGATGGCCTCCGGTCATGCGCTCAAGCTCTGTCCGGATCTGTTGATCGTGCGGCCGCGCATGGATGCCTATAAGGAAGCGTCACGCGAGATCCACGGGATTTTCCGGACCTACACCGATCTCATCGAACCCCTGTCGCTCGACGAGGCCTTTCTCGATGTGAGTGGCTGCGAGCATTTTGCCGGCAGCGCCACGCGTATCGCTCAGGACATCCGCCGGCGCGTCTGGCAACAGCTGCGCATCACGGTTTCGGCAGGCGTTGCGCCTAACAAGTTTCTGGCGAAAATCGCCAGCGACTGGAACAAGCCGGACGGTCTGTTCGTGATTACCCCCGACCAGGTGGATGATTTCGTGCTCGCGCTGCCGGTCACCAAACTCCATGGCGTCGGCCGGGTAACGGCGGAGAAGCTGAAACGCATGGGTATTCACACCTGCGCTGATCTGCGCAGCTGGAGGCGTCTTGATCTGGTGCGGGATTTCGGCTCGTTCGGTGAGCGGCTATGGGGGCTGGCGCATGGCGTCGATGAGCGACCGGTCAAGGTTGAAAGCCGGCGCCAATCGGTCAGTGTCGAGAATACTTACGAGCGTGACTTGCCAGACCTAGCCGCCTGCCTGGAGCGGCTCCCGGAACTGCTGGAGCAGCTCGCCCGCAGAATGGCGCGGCTCGATAGTGGCTACAGGCCCGGCAAGCCGTTCGTGAAGTTGAAGTTCCATGACTTCACCCAAACGACCCTCGAACAGTCCGGCGCGGGACTGGACCTCGAAGACTATTCCGACCTCCTCGCGGGCGCCTTCGCCCGAGGCAAACGACCGGTGCGGCTGATTGGCGTCGGGGTTCGTCTGATCGATCTGCGCAGCGGCTTCGAGCAGTTGCGGTTGTTCTAGGCCGCCGCCCGTCGGTCAATCGTCATCCTCCAAACCTTTCCGGCTTTTTTGGTATGCCTGTTGCTGCAGGTGTTGCTGCGTGGCTGAAGCAGCCGTATTTACGGCGCGACTTCGGCTGATGCGTGCTCTGGTGACGGCTGGTTTGACCGAGGTGTAGCGATTGCCGATATGGCGCAAGTTTTTTGACGCGCTTCGTTGTAACGGGGCGCAAGTGACGGTGATTGGACTGGACAACGCTTTTTGTTAGGCTTCCTCGCGCAAGGGTGGCAATCTGATATCAATTAAAGCGTGTGTCCCGTCTCGTGTTTACAGTTCTGCAAGTCGCGAAGCGGCAGGAGTGCCTTCCCTGATGGGGCTATTTTTCAAGCGTCGCACAGCCGCTGCAGCTGGGCTGCTGGGCCTCGAGTTCGCGCCGCAAGGCGTTGCGCTCGCGCAGGTCCAGCGCGCTGCCGGCGGTGCGCCGCAGATGCTGCGTTGCGACTATCTTGAAGGTCAGCCGGAGGCGCAAGCCGAGTTGCTCAGGCAGATCGTTGCCGACCATGGCCTGACCGGTATGCCGGTCAATCTCTTGCTACACCCTTCGGCTTATCAGATGTTTCTGCTGGAAGCGCCCGAGGTTCCGGCCGAAGAGCTGCGTGACGCCATGCGCTGGCGCGTCAAGGATCTGCTCAGCGAGCCGCTTGAAGACGTCGTCATCGATTGTTTCAGCCTTCCTGAAGATGCCTATCGTGGACGCACACGCATGGTCTATTGCGTGGTGCTGAAAAAATCCAGGATGAAGGAATTTCGCGGGTTGGTGCAACACGCCGGTCTGACTCTGGCGAGCATCGATATCACCGAGATGGCCTTTCGCAACCTCGGGCTGCTGGCCGGTGCCGATGCCATCAATCTGGCGCTGTTGCGCCTGCGCACCAGCGAAGGCCTGATTAGCGTGCAGAACGGCGCCGACCTCTATATGGCGCGGCGTATCGAGCACGGCCTGGCGCGTGCCGAACAGGACCTGTCCAGCATGACGCTGGAAATCCAGCGTTCGCTCGATTACTACGAAAGCCAGCTGGGCAAGGGCTACATCAGCCGGTTGCTGCTGCTGCCGATGAAACAGGACGGTGAGCGGACGCATCAGGCGCTGGCGGCCGGATTGGCAGTCAACCTGCAGCGGCTGGATCTTCGCGATCTGTTCCCGGGCCAGCCAACAGCTGACCTTACCGAATCGAGCCAGGCCTTCTGTATCGGCGCAGTCGGCGCAGCCCTGCGTCAGGACGCACGCTGATGCAGAACATCAACCTCTATCAACGCGAGCGCCGTAGCGGCGGCGGACCACGACCCAGGCAGATGCAGCTCGGCGCCGCGCTGGTTATCGCGGTGCTGGCGATCCATGGCGCATGGCAGGGTTGGCAGCTGCATGCGGCCGGCCAAGCTGCCGTATCCGCCGAACAACAGGCCGCGCAGGCAGAGGCCAGGCTTGACGTGGTCAAGGCGGATTTCCGCGAGCCAATGCTCGACCCGCAGCTCCCGCTGCAGCTGGCCAAACGCGAAGCCGAGAACCGCGAACTGCAACGACTGGCCGATCACCTCAAAACGCTGGATGCGCAGCGCAGCAGCGGCTTTTCAGGGCTGCTGCAGGGCTTGGCTGATCGACACCCGCCGCAAGGGCTGTGGCTGACGCGGATTCGCCTGCAGGCGGGCGGGGACGAGTTGGCGCTGCAAGGTCTGACGCACGATCAGGAACTTCTCCCGCTGTATTTGCAGAGTCTGGGGCAGAGCAGCGCGTTCAGCGGACGCGAATTCGCCCGTTTCGATCTTCAGCGCGACGACCGCGACCTGCTGCAATTCCGCTTGTCCTCGCAAGCGATGACGGAGCAGAACGATGAATAAGCTCATCCAGCATTGGCAGGCTTTGGCGCCGCGCGAGCAATGGCTGACCTATGGCGTCGGGCTGGCACTGCTGATCATGCTTTACGTGCTATTGGGCGCCGAGCCGCTGGGCCTGCGCATTGCGGCCGAAACCAGTCGGCAACAGGACGCGCATACCCGCCTTCTTGCTGCCGACAACAGCTTGCTGGAAATCCAGGCCAAGCTCGCGGCCGATCCGAACCTGAGCTACCGCCAAGCCTTGGCTGCCGCCCAGGCCAACCATGACAACCTGCTGCAGCGCATCGACCTGGAAACCAGCACGCTGATATCGCCGGCCAGAATGAAGGGACTGCTGCAGGAGCTGTTGCGCAACCAGACCAAGCTGAAACTGGTCGGCCTGGAAAGCTCGAGCGGGCCGCTCGCCATGCCTGCGACCGCAACCGCCGAAGGCACGGAGCAGAAGAAACCGCCTGTGGTCTTCTATCGCCATGGCCTGCGCCTGACGCTCGAAGGTGGCTATTTCGAGCTGCTGGCGTATCTCAACGCGATCCAGACGAGTGGTTGGCGCCTGCATTGGGACAGCCTGAACTACGAAGTAGGCGAGGAGGGCGCCGGCCGGGCTCGCGTTATCCTCGACTTGCATACCTTGAGTCGCGATGCGGGGTGGGTTGGTGTTTAAGTTTGCCGTCAAGATCCTCGGCCTGGCTTCGCTGGTTGCCGCCCCATCCGTGCTCGCACTAGACCCGACCCAGCCGCCCGCCGGACGAAGCGTCAGCGACGCGCCAGTCGAGGCGACCTCGGTGTTGCGCTTGCAGGCCATTCTGCGCAACGGAGGTCGTGCTCACGCCGTGATCGATGGGCAGACCCTGAAGGTCGGTGATCATTTTGCCAACGCCCGTATTGCCGAGATCCGCGCGCACTCCGTCGTCATTGATCGCCAGGGTCAGCAGCAAGAGCTGCACCTGAGCGCCCCCATTATTCAAACGAGCCGTACCCAGCCATGATGCCGACCCAGATGTCTCGCTTCGGCGTGTTGAGCCTGTTCTGCCTGCTGTCTGCCTGCCAGACCTTCGAAGACGGCGACAAGCGCCTGTACGAGCAGAGCAATCGTTTGTTCGAGGAGAGCCTCGAACAGAATCAGCTGAAGGTTGTTCCGCCGGTTTCGGTACAGGCAGGTCTGATCCCACCGTTGGCGATGGGCGATGGCCGCATCGTAACGGGACCACGTTTTGATGTGGCGGTCAGCGACATGCCGGCCCGCGAGTTTTTCTTGAGCCTGATGGAAAGCGCTGGGGAGAATCTGCTGGTGCACCCTGGGGTGACCGGCAACGTGACCTTCAGCCTGCGTAACGTCACGCTCGAAGAAACCCTGGCGGCGGTCCGGGATAGCTACGGCTACGATTACCGCCGCACTGCCTACGGCTATCAGATCCAGCCCAATCAGGCGATCACCCGTACCTACGATCTGGACTACCTCAACGTTCAGCGCCAGGGTATGACCGATACGCGTGTGAGTTCGGGTCAGGTCACCAGCAGCGAAGATACGGGGGTCGGCGCGGCCGGTACCACGACCAGCACCAGCTCCTCGACGGTCAACGCCAGCCAGTTGCTGACCACCAGCAACGTCGACTTCTGGAGCGAAGTGCGCGCAGTGATCGAAATGATGATCGGCGCCGAGGAGGGTAATCAGGTCGTGGTCAATCCGCAGAGCGGATTACTGGTGGTGCGGGCCTCCAGCGCGGACCAGCAGGCGGTTGAGCGTTTTCTGGTTCAGGCGCAGCGCAACCTGCAGCGCCAGGTCATCCTCGAAACCAAGATTCTCGAAGTCAATTTGTCCGACGGCTTTCAGTCCGGCATCAACTGGGCGCAGCTCGGCAGCATGGGCAACGCCGATTTCAGCCTTGGCGTGCAAGGCGACACCCTGAGCGGGCCGAACAGTGTCGGCGGTGTGTTCAGTGCGGCTGTGCAGGTCGGCGATTTCAGCGGTGTATTGCAGCTGTTGGAGACGCAAGGCGAAGTTCGGGTGCTGTCCAGCCCGCGGATTTCCACCCTGAACAACCAGAAGGCGGTGATCAAGGTCGGCACCGATGAGTTTTTCGTGACTGATGTCTCGACCACCACCACTTCCCTGGTCGGTGGTACCACCGCGCCGGATCTGGATATCACCCTGACTCCGTTCTTCTCCGGAATCTCGCTGGACGTCACACCGCAGATCGACGAGCACGGCCAGGTCACGCTGCACGTGCGGCCCACCGTCAGCCGCGTACAGGACCAGAACAAGAGCATCCAGCTGGGCGGCTCGGACAACGTTTTCAATCTGCCGCTGGCGCTTTCGACCACGCGTCAGTCCGACTCCATCGTGCGCGCCCGCAGCGGCCAGGTTGTCGTCATTGGCGGTCTGCTGGAAAACCGCAATACCAACACCGATGCGAACATCCCCTGGGCATCGAAGCTGCCGGTGGTAGGCACGCTGTTTCAGCAGCAGCGCAAGGCCCTGCAACAGACCGAACTCGTCATTCTCATGCGCCCGCAGGTGGTGGACGACCAGGCCTGGCTGGATGATCTGCGCAAATCTGCCGAATCCTTTCGGTCGATCAGGTAACGGCCGGTATGTACGAAGCATTTTTCGGCCTGCGTGAGAAGCCATTCGCGCTGACGCCGAACACCGGCTTCATGGTCCAGCTGGCGCCGTATCAGGCCTGCCTCAATCTGCTGCGCGTGGCGCTGGGCGAAGGTGAAGGCTTCATCAAAGTCACCGGTGAGGTGGGCACGGGCAAGACGCTGCTCTGCCGCGCGCTGATGAATGAACTTGACATCGAACGTTATCAGGTCGCCTGGTTGCCGAACCCGACGTTGACGCCGATGGCATTGCGTCAGTCGCTGGCGCACGAACTGCATATTGCCGAGGCGGACGAACTGGACAACCACGGCTTGCTCACAGCGCTCCACGCGCGCCTGATCGAGCTGGCCGCGCTGGGCAAGAGCACCGTCCTGCTGATCGACGAAGCCCAGGCGCTGCCGACGGCGACGCTGGAAGCCCTGCGCCTGCTGACCAACCTCGAGACCGAGCAGCGCAAGCTGCTGCAGGTGGTGCTGTTCGGCCAGCCGGAACTGGACGCGACGCTGGCCCGGGAAGACTTCCGCCAGTTGCGTCAGCGCATCACCTTTTCCTATAGCCTGCGACCGCTGGATGTCAGCGATGCCATGCGCTACCTGCAGGAGCGGCTGGCCGTCGCCGGCTACCGTGGCGAGCCGTTGTTCAAGGCTGCGGCGGTACGTTTGCTGGTACGCGGCAGTGGCGGAATTCCACGGTTGCTCAACATCCTGGCGAACAAGTGCCTGATGGTGGCGTTCGGTGAAGGGTCTCGTCAGGTCCTGGCCCGCCATGTCCGTCGCGCGCTGGACGATACCGAAGGCGCGAAACCGTTCTGGCGAAACGCCTCACGAATCCTCGGTTGGAAAATGGCCGCTGGCTGCCTGTCGCTGGCACTGATCGCCGGTGCCTGGCCCTGGCTGGCGCAACTTGCCGAGGTGCTGCCGTGAGCCTGGTCAACGACATGCTGCGGGATCTGGAGGCTCGCCGTGCGGCGCCGGCTGAACGTGAACAGCTGGGCAGCCTCTATGCGGTGGACGAAGCCGCTGCAGCAAGACGCGAACGCTACGGACGCCTGCGTCGCGCGTTGTTGGTCGTTGCGGCCATTGTGGTGGCGGCCGTTGGGCTATTCCTGTTGTCCGAGCGCCTGCAGCTGGTTGCCCAGCCCAGCGTTGTCTCGGCCCCTGTTGTCCCGGCATTGATCGAAGAGGTTGCGCCGCCGCCGGAGGTTGTCCCCATGGCGCGACTGCTGGACGTGTTGCCGCAAAACGACGGGCGACGTTTCGTCCTGCAACTGCTGCTTGATCGATCCGTCAGTTATCAGCGTATCGATACGACCGGCTCGGTCAGCTTCCTGCTCAACGATGTCCAGTTCACTGGCGAGGCACGCACCGGGCGTATCGAGAAAGAAGGGCAGACGCTGTCGTGGCGCATCGAGGCGCAGGATGGCGACGTCCAGGTGCTGATCATCGGTTTCGGCGATCGGTTGAATGTGGCTGATCGGCTTGAGTCGATTGGCGATCGCTCACAGCTGTGGTTGGACGTGTCGTTTGACAGCGCGGCGGATGCCGACGCGCAATCCGTATCGACGCCGGCTGCCGAGGCGCCGGATCTGGACGAGGTGCAGTTGCCGGACTGGGTAACCCGTGAAGCCGAACCGGCAGAGGCGCCAAGCGAGCCCGCGCGTGTCAAGTCGACTCCCGAGCCCCAGGCTGTGCGCCGTACGGCGGCTGCCGTCGAACCCGCTGCCCCCGCAGTGGCCGGAAACGTCACGATCGGTGCGCATCAGCCCGATGCCCTTGCCCTTGCCCGCGACGCGTTGGATCGCGGTGATCATCTATTGGCCATTCAGCAACTGCAGGCACTGCATCAGGCACAGCCGGACAACCCAGAGATCAGCCGCTGGCTGGCCCGTGCGTACCTCAGCGCCGGCGACGCCGCCGCATTGCTGAAGTGGCTGCCGGCTCAGTTGCAGGCGCGTCCGTTCGATGCGCAGTTGCGCGAGCTGCTTGCACGCGGCCAGTTGCAGCTCGGCGATCAAGATGCGGCCATCACGACGCTGCAGCAGAGCGCACCATCCTTACAGCGCAACACGGCGTATCACGCGCTGCTGGCAGCCCTGTACCAGCAGGTCGGTGACTGGGCGGCAAGCGTGGCGACTTACCGTCAGTTGGTGGCTGTTCAACCCGGGCAGGGCGCATGGCAGCTCGGCCTGGCCATCGCGCTGGAACAACTCGATCAGCCGGCGCAGGCCGGTCGGCATTACCGGCTCGCCCTACAAGGGCAGGGGCTGGATGAAAGCGCGCGTCGGTTCGCCAACGAACGCGCCGGTTCCCTCGGAGGGACGCAATGACTCAGGACATCCGCCAGCGCAAGATTCGCCTCGGCGACCTGCTGGTCCAGGCTGGGCTGATCAGTGACGCTCAGTTGCAACTCGCGCTGCAGGATCAGAAACGGACCGGCTCCAAGCTGGGCCGCACGGTGCTGGACCTCGGCTTCATCGATGAAGGCCGCCTGCTCCGAGCGCTTTCCGAGCAATTGCAGATTCCGTTCGTCGAGCTCAAACACTACAAGTTCGACAATCAATTGACACAAAGCCTGCCCGAGGCGATGGCACGGCGTTTCCGCGTCATCGTACTGTCGCGCCAGGCTGAGGGCGTGCTGGTCGGCATGACCGATCCACTCGACCTGTTTGCCCAGGACGAGATGGAGCGCTTGCTGGGCAAGCGGGTGTTCCCGGCCGTGGTGCGCGAAAGCGAGTTGCTCGGCGCGCTCGACCAGCTTTACCGACGTACCAGCGAAATCGCGTCGCTGGCCGGTGAGCTGGAAGGCGAACTGCAAGACAGTGATTTCGATCTCTCGCGCCTCGGCGCAGACAGCAACAGCGATGCACCAGTGGTGCGTCTGCTGCAAACACTGTTCGAAGATGCCGTGCAGATGAAGGCGTCCGATATTCACATCGAGCCCGACGAAGGCGTGGTGCGGATTCGCCAGCGTATCGACGGCGTGCTCAACGAACAGGTGATGAAGGAGCACCGGGTCGCCTCGGCGCTCGTCATGCGCCTGAAAATCATGTCCGGCCTGGACATCTCCGAAAAACGCCTGCCGCAGGACGGTCGCTTCAATATCCGGGTGAAGAACCGCAACCTCGACGTGCGGGTATCGACCATGCCGGTGCAGTTCGGCGAATCGGTGGTGATGCGTCTGCTCGATCAGAGCGGGGCGATGTTCAAACTCGATGGCACTGGCATGCCGGCAGCGATGCTCGAACGCTTCCGTCGCTTGCTGCAACGGCCCCATGGCATGGTGCTGGTCACCGGCCCGACCGGTTCGGGCAAGACCACCACGCTGTACGCCGGCCTCTCTGAGCTGAACAGCCCGGAAAAGAAGATCATCACTGTGGAAGACCCGGTGGAATACCGCCTACCGCGGGTCAACCAGGTGCAGGTCAACGCCAAGATCGAACTGACCTTTGCCCGCGTGTTGCGCGCCGCCCTGCGTCAGGACCCGGACATCGTACTGGTCGGCGAAATCCGTGACCAGGAAACCGCGGAGATCGGCCTGCGCGCGGCGCTCACCGGTCACCTGGTGCTGTCCACGCTGCACACCAACGATGCGCTGACGTCGGCCATGCGCCTGATCGACATGGGCGTGGAGCCCTTCCTCGTCGCCACGGCGCTCAACGCGGTGCTGGCCCAGCGTTTGATTCGCCGCGTCTGCGAGAACTGCCAGGAAGATCATCAGCCGGATGCGCGTCAGCTGGTTTGGCTGGAGACGCTGCATGGCGGCTCGCTGGCCGACAAGCGTTTCCGTCGCGGCAGCGGCTGCCACCAGTGCCACAACAGTGGATACAGCGGACGTGTCGGTGTCTACGAACTGCTCGAGCTCGACGAGCCGATGATTGCGGCGCTGCGCCGTGGTGATCCGCAAGGTTTTGCCGAAGCTGCCCGTCTACAGCCGCACTACCGTCCGCTGGCCGAATGTGCGCTGGATTACGCCATCGGCGGCATCACCAGCGTCGACGAAGTGCTCAAGGTCTGCGCCACGTTGGCAGATGATGAGGTGAGCGCGTGATCGCCGTGCCCACTCCACGCCGCACTGCTCTTGTAGGAGCCAGCTTGCTGGCGAACCCGGGATGCTCGGCGGAGCACGGCGTTCGCGAGCAAGCTCGCTCCTACAACCGCGTGGGTAGCGCTACATCTCACCAGCGCACGGCCACTCCCCAGAATGTGGAGGGGCTTCGGATTAACCAAGTCCAACGTTCGGCTTTGATTCATGTTGATATCCAGGCGAGTTCCGCTGTTTTTGTAGGAGCCAGCTTGCTGGCGAATCCGGGATGTTCAGCGGCGCACAACCTTCCCGTGCGCGCTCGCGCCTACGGACACTCGGTCGGCTCGCCGGCTCTGGTTGGCATCACGCTTTCGGCGCTCCAAATTGCCGGAGGGTGCGCCTGATGCCTGCCTTCCGCTACACCGGCCGTAATGCCCAGGGCGTCAAGATCAGCGGAGCGCTCGAAGGCACCAGCGCTGATTCCGTCGCCGGCGAATTGCTGTCGCGGCAAATCACTCCGCTGACCATCGAGGCCAGCGAGAGCCAGACGGGCAGTGGCGATGCGTTGGCGGTGCTGCGCGAAAAGCTGCGGCGCAAGCGCGTTGATCTGGATGAGCTGATCATCTTCAGTCGCCAGATGTACAGCCTGAGCAAGGCTGGCGTGCCGATCATCCGCGCCATTGGCGGTCTGGCCGAGTCGAACCGAAACCTGTTTTTCCGGCAGATCCTGCAAGACGTGCGCGCCAGCCTGGAAAGCGGACAATCGATGGCCGTGGCGCTGAACGCCCACCCCAAGGTGTTCAACAACCTGTTCGTCAGCATGGTCAGCGTCGGCGAGAACACCGGCCAGCTTGATCAGGCCTTCAAGCAGCTGTCGGCCTACCTCGAGCTGGAGCGCGAAACCCGCAAGCGCATCAAGCAGGCGACTCGTTATCCCATCTTTGTCATGGTCGCCATGGGCGTCGCGCTGGCAGTGATCAACCTCCTGGTGATCCCGGCGTTTGCCAAGGTTTTCGCCCAGTTCCACGCCCAGTTGCCCTGGGCCACCCGCGTGCTGATCGGCACCTCCAACTTCATGCGCGATTATTGGTGGCTGTTGCTGCTGGGCATCGTTGGCGGGCTTTACGCCTTCTTCAAATGGATCGAGACCGATGCCGGACGACTCCAATGGGACCGCATCAAATTGCGCCTGCCCATTGTCGGCTGCATCTTCGAACGCATCGCTCTGGCGCGTTTCACCCGGACCTTCGCGATGATGTACCGCGCCGGCGTGCCGTTGCTGCAGACCCTCTCGATCAACAGCGCCAGCGTCGGCAACCAGCATATTGGCCAGGCGATTCTCGGCATCCGCGAAAGCGTCGAACGCGGCGAAGCACTGACCCGCTCGGCCCACAACTCTGGCCTATTCACTCCACTGGTCCTGCAGATGATGGCCGTGGGCGAAGAAACCGGCGCGCTGGACGACCTTTTTATTGAAGTGGCTGATTTCTACGAACAGGAAGTCGACTACGACCTCAAGCAACTGGCGGACGCCATCGAGCCCATTCTTATCGTTTGTATGGGCGTGATGGTGCTGGTACTGGCACTCGGTGTGTTTTTGCCGATGTGGGATCTCGCCTCGGCTGCAAGGGGAGGGACGTAACCGACGAAACCACAGGCGCTGCGACTGCCGTTCCGTTTGGCCGGCTGTTTGCAATGCTGTGCTTTCACTTGGTTAGTGCCAATTCCCTGGCGCATGTGGATCAGCGAGGCGCCCGCTGCACGGGGCATTGACGCACCACCGGCGGCCGATCAGGCAATAACAGGTTCACGAAGCCGGACGGATTCATGAACCTGAACTTAAACCCGTCCCGGCCGGAGAACTGGCCATATGGATAGACGCAACCGAGGAGCAAGGCAATGAAAAAACAGAACGGATTTACCCTGATTGAGTTGGTGGTGGTCATCGCCATTCTCGGCATCCTGGCGGCGGTTGCGCTGCCGCGGTTTATGAATGCGACGAAGGATGCGCATCGCTCCGCAGTCGCAGGTACTACGGGGGCACTATCCGCCGCCGTCTTGCTGGCTCGTGCCCAATTCGAAATAAACCGTGGCGGTGGCACGCTGGGATGTGAAACCGATAACTGTCAGCAAAACGTCCGCGGCTTCGGCAACGGCGACATCGATGTCAACGCCAATGGCTGGGCGATCGGGGCCGGAAGGACCGATGGCGCGGGCGCAACCGTCAACCTGACGGCCGCACATTGCGTGCAGGTTTTCGAAGGCGTTTTGCAAGGTACCGCTCCGGTGGTTTCCGAAACCGCTGGTGACAACGTCCAGTACGTTGCGGCCAGTGGCACCGGTACAGCTGCAAACGGCTGCCGTTTTACCTACCAGCCCGATGGTGGGGATGACGTCATTACCTACAACGCCGATCTTGGCGAAGTGACATACACGTTCAATTAAACAACCGGTTAACAAACCAATAGCAAGGTGCAGTTATGAAAAAGCAACAAAGTGGTTTCACCATGATTGAACTGATTATGGTGATTGTGATTTTGGGGATTCTGGCGGCATTTGCGTTGCCGCGGTTTGCGGACTTCGGGGGCGATGCTCGTAGAGCTAGTCTCGAAGCCGCTCAAGGAGCAGTTCGTTCAGCTAGTGCTATCGTCCATTCAGCAGCGTTGGCACAAAACCTTACAGCCGCAAGCGGAGAATTGGTCACGCTAGAGGGAGCGGATATCAACCTAGCCTTCGGATATATTGCGGGGAATGTAGCTGACGTAACCGCCGCTGCCCAATTGAGCAATGACTATACCGTCGCGCTTAATGGAACGAACGTGGACGTTACGCTTGGCACATGTAGCTTCAGCTATACGCCAGCAACATCCGCAATAAGTGGTGTCACAATAGGCAATATTGTTGACACGGACGCCACCGCCCCTGGTTGTTAATTCGATGTTGGGCGGGTGCAACCCGCTGAATCCTGGCGGCTTGCACAACGGTTGTAAGCACTCCGGAGGCGCAACTCGCGGGCTCATCACCCGGCGGGTTTCATCCGCCCTACGTTATGGCTGGCCTTAGCTTGTGTTTGAACAAGAGCTTCATATGAAATACCAACGCGGCTTCACCATCGTCGAGCTAGTCATGACCATCGTGATTATGGGCATTCTAGCCGCTGTGGTGGGGCCGCGTTTTTTCGACAGAAAGGTTTACGACGAGCGCTTGTTCTTTGAAGAAACAATTGCGGCGGTGCGTTATGCGCAAAAGTTTGCAATTGCCAGCGGGTGTGCCGTTCAAGTATCTCTCCATGACCGCGGTTATAACTTGTTAAAAGAACGCAACTGCGACTCGCTAGCCGAGCCGCCTGATTTCTGCTCAAACGATGAACTCCGTATTGTTTGCGAAATAAAGACATTAGCCGGGAATGTTTATGAAGGCATGAACATAAACGAAGTCAGCGTAGGGGAGCGTGGCTTCCCGCTTTATTTTGACTCTTTAGGCAGACCCAAACGGGCAGCTGATTTGGAATGTGAACAGGTGGCTGGATCAATTCCTGCCGGTTGCGCCACCATCGGTGCGTTCACCTTTAGCGTGACCGCCGAAACCGGGCTGGTGCAATGAAGCACCAGCGTGGCATGACGCTTGTCGAGCTGGTGATCACCATCGTGATCATCGGTATCGCAGCCGCAGCGCTGTTCACTGCCATGGCCTCGATAACGGCACATTCTGCCGATCCGCTGCTGCGCCAGCAGAGCCTGGCGATTGCCGAGGCATATCTGGAAGAAATCGAGTTGCAGGCGTTTACCACGCAAGCGAACGCCGCGTGTAGCCCGGTGCGTGCCTGTTTCAACGACGTTCGCGACTACGCGGGCTTATCTGAGGCGCCGCATGATGCCGTCGGTACCGCGATTGCTGACTTGGCAGCCTATAACGTCGCTGTTTCGGTGAACGGCCCAGACGCTTGGAGCGGCGTTCAGGCCCTGCGTATTGACGTAGGCGTAACCGATCCGGCTGGCGCCACATTGCAGCTGAGCGGCTATCGCACCTGCTACGGCGAAACGGACGCCTCGGGGGCAAGCCTATGCCCCTGAAATCGCGTGGCTTCACCCTGGTGGAGCTGGTTATGGTCATCGCACTGGCCGGCCTGGTGGCTGTGATGATTTCAACGGTGGTGGGTCGGCCAATGGAAAGCTTCATGGCGCAGAGTCGTCGTGCCGAGCTGGTAGACCTTGGTGCTGGCGCTATGCAGCGTATGGTGCGCGATGTGCGGCTCGCAGTGCCCAACTCGCTGAGGGTTGCAGCGGACGGCCAAGCCTTCGAGTTGCTGCTAATTCATAGCGCAGCGCGCTACAGGCCCAATCGCAACGACAGCGATGGGCTGCGCTTTGGCGAGGCCGCGACCAATTGCGGGAGCACCACAGCTGATAGTTCCTGTGATTCCTTGCAGGTCCTGACGCCTTCGCTCGATCTGTCCGGTGCACGCTGGCTGGTGCTCTATAACGTTGGCGCGCAATCGGGCACGACTCCTGTTGTAGGGGCAAATCTCTGGGCGGGCGGTAACCCCGGCGTGATCACGCCGACCGGCACGACCTTTACGCTGCGCAGCGGTGCGCCGACGAACGAGTCTCTCATCGCCCTCGGCAACCTGCCCAGCGGTGGCTTTCGTTTCGCCTTCGCTTCGCCGCAGCGACGCCTGTATCTGGCTGAGCGTGTGGTGGGTTATCGCTGCCAGAATGGGCAGTTGATGCGCTACAGCTATCACCAACTGCTGGCGAGCCTGCCTTCGTCACCGCCGCCCGGGTCCGTGCCCCAATTACTTGCCAGTGATGTCAGCCAGTGCGAGTTCAGCTACCGAGCCGGCACAGCGCAGCGCGGTGGACTGCTGAGCCTCTCGCTTGGCATGACCCAGGCTGGCGAAACCCTTCGGTTGAATCAGCAGGTCCATGTAAACAATGTCCCTTGATCGCCCCTTCCCTCGACGCTCAGCCGGCTTCGGGCTGGTCGCGGCGCTGTTTCTGATGGTGATCGTAACGCTGATCATCCTAACGATGGCTCGACTGTCGACAGCCCAACACGGGACTTTTAGCCTCGCCATTCAACAGACTCGTGCCTATCAGGCAGCTAACGCTGGACTCGAGTGGGGAATAGCGCGAGCGCTCGAAACCGGCGTTTGCGATCCGAACGCCTCTCCGCCGCTTAACGGCAGTGGTCTTGATGGCTTCTTGCTGCGCGTCGAATGCGACTGGGATGATTACCCTGAAGCCGACGGAGGAAGCCTTACCTTGTATCGCCTCGTTGCGACGGCACAAAACGGACAGCCTGGCGCGAAGCCGGACTACGCCTACCGACAACTGAGTGCCGTGGTGGAAAGGAAGCCCTGATGAAGAGAGCCGTGCGTAACGTCATGCTCGCCTTTTTCGCCCTGGTTTGCTCTGGGCTGGCTTGGAGCGCGGACCTGGGAATCTGCTCAGAGAACTTCCCTGACGGCGTGCAGAGTCACAGCCGTGGTCAGATCTCTTTTGACGGCTTCGCCCAATTGCAAGGTAGTCCTGATGGTTTGCTACATGCCGGGACAATCTACCGACATTGGCTTTGGTCGTTGTTTGCACCAACCTGTACGACGAAGCAGTGCCAAGCCAGCGGCACTAACGGCCCGTCGCAGTCGGCAGGCAGTTTTCCAAGTTTTGTAGGTCAGAAGAATGTGCTTGTTAGTCCAAACCGGGAAGAGCGGCTGGATGCTGATTCGAGCAATCGCTATGGAGCCTGGGATATTAAGAGGCGTGGGCGCTTGGCTATCAGCAGTAACGGCCAAAAAATTTATATCGAAGAGGTGCGGATGGCGGATGACGCCATTCTTGAACTTTCGGCTGGCGACTATTGGATCGGGTCGATCAATACCGGCAAGGCTTCGCAGATCCAGGTCATTGGCAACGGAAGGGTACGACTGTTCGTTCGTGACCCGGCTAACTTTGGCGAACGCGCATTGCTTAATTCACCTGCGAACGAAAGCACCGGGGCTCCGAGCAAGCTTTTCTTCTACGGCTACAAGAGTATCGGTTTTGGTGCTAACTCGACCATTAGCGGTTACTTATACGGTGAGCAAAACGTCACACTTGACGATACGTCATCGCTGTACGGCGGCGTGACGGCTGAGAACATTTCACTGGGTTCGAACGCAACCGTTGTGTATGTGGCGCCAACGGGTAGCTGTACCAAGCCCGCTGAACTTCGATTGAGCTGGTTGCTTGACGAAGGGAGTTGGACCGGAGCACTCGGCGAGGTCAAGGATGCGTCAGGAAACGGACTTGCGGGTAGGTCAGTAAATGGTGCTACGACCGACTATGCCGAGCCTGCATTAAAAGAAGAAGGTAGTCTTGGTACCTGTGGCTATGGGCGTTTCCGATCTGTTTCAAAACAATATGTTCAAACGCCTCACACTGATCTGCTGACGCTGCAAGATAGTTTCACGATCGGGTTATGGGTTAAGCCCAGAAGCCGCCCTTCTACCGATCTCATGTCGATACTTTCGAAAGATGAAAACTACGAATTTCATCTGAACCCCGACGGTACGGTGAACTGGTGGTGGCAGACGACCGGGCCGACTTCGACGGTTCATTTCAACAGCGAAAAAGAGCTCGAAATCGGAGCCTGGAATCATGTTCTGATCCGCTACACGCCGGGCGATCAGCGAATCTTCATTAATGGTGCAGAGGCTGGGAAAGCGACGTTTTCTGGAACACCGGTAGCCAATACCGATCCGTTGCAATTGGGATGGGACCAGCTGGCTGGGCGGTACTTCGATGGTGAGCTGGATGAACTCCGTATTTATGACGGCGCTCTCAGCGATAGTGAAATTGCCGTGCTGGCCGTTGAACGACACGCTTGCTCGCGTCGGCTCCAATGTTTCGGCGATACCTTCGATGACGCGCTCAGTAACGATTGGGTAGCGTCCAGCCGTGGCAGGACGGCGTTCACTCCAGCTGTTTACGACGAGCGCCTCCGGTTGACCAGTAACGCTACTAACGTAGCTACGGCCACAGCTCTTCAAAGACTATTCCCCGCACAGGGAAACTTCATTCAGGTCGAGTTCGATTATTACGGTTACAACGGCAGCGGTGCCGATGGCATAGCGGTCATCCTGTCCGATGCTACTCAGACCCCTCAGCCGGGTGGTTTCGGTGGCTCACTAGGGTATGCGCAACTCAACGACAACGCGAATAAGGTCAGCGGTTTTGCGGGCGGATGGCTTGGGATTGCTCTAGACGAGTACGGAAATTTCTCTACCCGGGGTGAAGGGCGCGAGGGGGGGCGAACCGATCGAATCCCAGACTCAGTAAGCATGAGGGGCGCGGGCAATGGGCTCGTTGGCTACCGTTACCTGGCCGGCACGGAAAGCTCGCTCCGCCTGGGCGTTGACGATGCCAAGAGTAAACGTGCAGCGCCTGGGCATCGGTATAGGATTACCGTCGATGCACGGAATGAAGGCCAGGCACTAGTTACGGTTGAACGCAAAACGGACTCGGGCTTCGAAGTGCTGCCCAACCTGAACAAGTACAACGTTATGGCTAGTGTGAACGGCCAGCCGCCGATGCCGGATCGGTTCTTTTTGTCGTTTACGGGCTCCACTGGCGCGTCGACCAACATCCACGAAATCGACAACCTGAATGTCTGTGCGACTGAAATTGAGGCCATCGGCCAGCAGATTCATCATTTCGACTTGCGCTATTCGCCAACTTCGCTGACCTGCAATCCGCAGGAGGTGGCGGTGACTGCCTGCCTGAATGCTGACTGCTCACAGGTCTACAGCGAAGCTGTAACGGCGACTCTTACGGCCGAAGATGCAGTATGGAAAGGCGGTAACCAGCTGAGTTTTTCCGGCGGGACTGCAAAAGCTATGGTTCAAGTAACCCGCCCCGGGGATGCGACAATTGGGGTCGGCGGATCTACACCCCCGGCTTTGTCCTTCGGCGAAACCACCTGCTCCACGGTTGGGTGCAAACTGGTAGGGGTGGAGAGCGGGTTTATCGTCGACGTACCGACGCTCATCGCCAACCGTCCTCAATCCAATGTCTGGTTACGTGCCGTAAAGGCCGATGCAAAGGACCCGCAGAAGTGCGTGGCTGGGTTTGGCGGCGGGAGCAAAAGTATCGGTTTTAATGCCACCTACGATTCGCCGAGTACCGGTAGCCGGGCGGTTAGCATCAACGACACGCCGATCAGTACGACGCCAACTGGTTCGGCAACCGAGTTCACGCCGCTGACGTTGAAGTTCAATGCCGAGGCCACAGCGCCTTTGACAGTCAGCTATTCCGATGCGGGGCGGATAAACTTCAACGTCCGGTATGCGCCCACCGAGGGAGATGAGCGCGGGCTGGTCATGGTGGCGACAGATCAGTTCGTCAGCAAACCGTACGGAATCCACATCGAGACCGATATCGACAAGCGCCCAGCGAACAAGCGCTGCAATGGAGCGACGATCGATGAATGTCGAGAAGTCTTCATCGCCGCTGGAGAGCCGTTTCCGGTGCGCTTCCGGGCGGTAGGGTGGGACGGCTCCGACAGCGAGCCGCGGACAGCACAAGCGCTGGTGGATAACATCACCACGCCCAACTTCGCACTGAGTGCCGCGAACGGTGCGTTCACGTTAGAGCAGACGCTGATGGCGCCAGCCGACGGCGATCTCGGGGCCCTTAGCGTGACGTCCTATAACCATGCACCAGGCGAAATGACTACTGTGGCGGCACAAAGCATTTCCGAGGTCGGGATCTTCCAGCTCACTGCCAGGCCGAACCAAGGCGTCAGTTACCTCGGTGAGTCCGTCGAAGGGGGAGTCAGCAATTTCATTGGTCGTCTTATCCCTGCTCGTCTTGGGGTAGTTGCGGCTGCCAGTCTTGCTCCAAGTTGCGGCGCATTCAGCTATCAGGGGCAACCTATCGACTTCGCCTCGGGTCTTGAGCCACAGGTGACGGTGACTGGTTACAGCAGCGCCGGGTCGGTCACGAAGAACTATGATCGCGAACCGTTCTGGCGGCTGGGCTCGCCGACCCGTGAGGCTTATCGATCAATCGTCGGCAAGAGCGCGCTGGATGATCGTCTGATAACACAGGGTTCTCCAGCTGCGCTAATCGAAGGTATCAACGATGGTAATGGTTCACGGAAGTTTCGTTGGTCCGGCGAGCAGCTTATCTACGAACCGGGTCCCGCGCCTTCGCCAGATGATCTTCCCTTCGTTGCTGTCGTGGAACAGACACTCCCGACAGAAGGCCTAACGGATCTGGATGGAGCCTGTCACTCGACGGCTGGCTTTGGTTGTCAGCCATACACTTACAAGTTTACGCAGAGTCCTGGCAGCGAAATTCGACTTGGTCGGCTATCACTCGGCAACGCTCACGGTTCGGAACTGCAGGGGCTGGATTTGCCGATAACTATCGAAACTTGGCAGGCACATGGAGCGGCCTCAGGCTTCAGGCCGGAGAGCGATCAATGCACAGTTTCTGCAACGGTAGGCGAGCCTTCACTGCAGACATTCAGCGGTGATCTTTCGCAGGGGGAAACCTTGGCGACGGTGAGCATGCTGGTTAGCGGCAACGGCGCCCTGGGGCTGAGTGCGCCGGGACAGGGCAATCAGGGCAGCGTCAAGGTTGCGCTGCCATTGATGCCCGAATGGCTTAAATACGATTGGGTCGGCGGAGGAAGAGAATCTGCAACTGGGCTGGCAAGCTTTGGCATATACCGCGGTTCGCCACCACTGATCTTCCGGCGCGAAGTCTATCGCTAGCGACGCCGAAGGGCTGCTGTTGCCGCCCTTCGGCTGAGAGATAAAAGAGGGAATCCCTGGCCTGCCTGTACCAGGGTCCCCAAAACTGGTTACCTGGGTTATTGCAGAGGGCGTGCCAAACATGGGAGCGTTTGCGATCGGTCACACTCAGAACCAGTCCCCAGGTTTTGCTGAGTGCCCTAGGTTGCAGTGGCTATGCGGGTTTCAGTGGGTTTTCAGATAACCGGGTGGAGACGCCTCCAAGCGCTACGCCTGATGCCTGAAGCGGGCCGCGGCGATTTATGTACTGGCTACGGATGAGACTTTGCGCTTGCTCAGGGGGCACACCCTAGCCGACGTGCCCACCTTTAGCGCAGTTCAGTTCTGTTCCGGCCAGACCCGCAGCGGTGCGCCTTCTGCGGGCCAGAAGCGCAGTTGATCGATCTTGGAAACGTCCCAGCGTTCAATCTGCGAGAGCAATTCGAGGAAGTGCTGTTCCTGCTTCATGATGTGTTCGGCGCACATCTTGCGCGTGCTGCCGATTTCGCTGAAGCGCAGCTTTTGGTCGTCTAGCTGGTAGCTGGCGAACCAGTGGTTACAACCGGCGTTGCCGTAGGCGCGGTCGTCGCTAAAGGTCAGCGAGACAGGGTTACGGCCTACCACGGGCTCGTCGCCGATCCATTCGGCGATATAGGTGACTTCGTTCTGCAGGGTCAGGGGTTCTACCGAGCAGCCCGCTACGGGCAAGAAGGCCAAGCTGGCCAGCAGGGCTTTTTTCATGGCTTTGCCCTCTGGCAGGCTGGGCAGAGGTGTCGGCCGGCGTCGTTCTTCCAGCCCAGTTCGGCGATCCGCGCGTCTGCCGCTGGCGCGCGGGCCGCTTCGCCCTTGGCGGCGTCCACAGCGAACTCGAAATCCAGCTGTTTGCCGCAGCTGTCGCAGTCGACCTGCCAGTTGATGATCGCCAGTTCCTTGAACACCGGCCCGTTCGCCACGGCCATCCACTGGCCTGGCGGGTTGATCAGGTGGCGAACCTTGTCGACGGTCAGGCGCTGGGAGAGGTCTCGGCTGCCTTTGAGGGTAACGATCAGGACGTCACCGGCGCGCACGTTGCCGCCGTTGCCGGTGACCTGATAACGGCCCGGTGCCAGGGCGCGGCATTCGGTGAGGGTGTGTCCGGGATTGAGCAGGGTGTAGCGGAAATCGTGTTCGGCCATGACTCGCGATCGATTTGGAAGGAGAAGAGAGTTGCGATGGAGGCAATGCTAGCACGGCGGCGGTGCTTAAGGCGGGTCAGGGGCCGGGGTGGGTTAGCCGCACCTTATCTGTGCGGGCGATGATCATGCATTCATCGTCGATGCTTGAAGGCTGGCAGACGTTTCGCTCGGACGTGGTGCTAGGCGTTTGAGGCAAAGCCGTTAGAGGCTAGATCAGCGGCTCGGCGCCGCTCGCCTCCGCCAAGGGGAGAGGGGCACCGCCCGCAGCCGTTGTGGTTGTGCTCGATTGCTGTCACGCCGCCGTCAGCATTCAACATAGTCGAAAGTTCGGAGCCCTCAGGATTTCCAGCACTCAGAGCGCTCAAGCACGTCACGGCATTCAGAACACTTCGGGACTTTTCAGGATATCCAGAGCACTCACGTTCCAGAACTCCAGTGCCCCTCGGTATCCGCCGTTCGCCAGCACTACGGTTGAGGCAATACGTCCGGGTAGCTTCAGCGGCCGTTCCCTTCGAAGGTCTCATCGAGAAAACGCTGCATATCATTCCATGAGCGCTCGTCTGCGGCTTTGTTATAGGCCACGTCGACGCCCTTTTTCTGAAACTTGTCAGCCCCTGGATTGGTGAAACCGTGTTTGGCGCCGGGCAGGTTGACAAACTGGTAGTCGGCGCCGGCCTTGACCATTTCGGCGCTCAGGGCTGCAACATCTTCGGCGCTGACCATACTGTCTGCGCTGCCGTGCTCGACCAGTACGCGGGCCTTGACGCTGCCCGGTGCTGCGCGGGTTTCGGTGGCCAGTGCGCCATGGAAGCTGACGACGCCTTCGAGTGGTACGCCCTGGCGGGCCATGTCCAGTACTACCTTGCCGCCGAAGCAGTAGCCGACTGCCGCAAGCTTGGCGCTGTCGGTCTGCTGTTGCTGTTTGAGCAGATCCACACCGGCGTTAAAGCGGGCTTTGGCCGCGTCGGCGTCGGCCAAGGCGGCTTTCATGAAGCTCATCGCGTCCTTTGGATGCTCGGTGTTCTTGCCCTCGCCATACATATCGATTGCCAGGGCGCTATAACCCAGTCCGGCCAAGTCACGGGCGCGGCTTTTGGCGTAGTCATTGAGGCCCCACCATTCATGGACCACCACGACGCCTGGGCGCTGGCCTTCGATCGCGTCGTCGTAGGCGTAGTAGCCAACCATCTTGGTGCCATCGGCGGCGGTGTAGGGTATTTCCTGCGTCTGGATCTCAGCGTGAGCGAAGGCGCTGACCGCCATCAGGGCTGCACCGAACAGGTGATATCGCATGGTGGACTCCTTGTTGTCGTTGATGTCGAAACGATCCGATAAACAGCTGGAGTTCGACACAGCTGCAACAGGGTTGTTCAGTGACTTGAAAGGAGGGAGAAGTGTAATCGGGGAGTGGGTTGGCCGACCTGAGCCCGTCCCTGCGCTCAGGTTCATCAATGGAGATCCGGCGTCGGTCTGGGCCGACGCCGGGTTTGACGTTTACCAGCCCGGCACGCCGTGCATGTCTGGCAGTCGGTGGGCGATGCCCTTGTGGCAGTCGATACAGGTCGCTTCGCCTTTGCCTAGCGCTTTGGAGTGGAACTCGGCGGCGCGTTTGCTTTGGCGGGTGAAATCCATGAACTCGTAGTTGTGGCAGTTGCGGCACTCCAGCGAGTCGTTGGCCTTCAGGCGACGCCATTCACGCTCGGCCATTTCCCGACGCATGCCGAGGAATTTCTCGCGCGTATTGATGGTGCCGAAGATCTTCCCCCAAACCTCCTTGGAGGCCTGCATCTTGCGCGCGATCTTGTCCGTCCATTCGTGTGGCACGTGGCAATCCGGGCAGGTCGCGCGCACGCCGGAGCGGTTGGTGTAGTGAATAGTGTCCTTGATCTCCATGTACACGTTGTCTTCCATCTCGTGACAGGAAATGCAGAAGGCTTCGGTATTGGTGGCCTCCAGCGCGGTATTGAAGCCGCCCCAGAAGATGATCCCTGCAAGAAATCCCCCGAGCGTCAAGACGCCCAGGCTGTAGTGCACACTCGGTCGGCGCAGGACGGTCCAGTAACGTTTGAGAAACGACAGTATCGACTTCATTCAGGCGTCCTCACTGTTCGTTCTGTTTGTTTTCGTGATAGAGCAGCTCGTCGATGTTCTCGAAGTTGTTCTGCACCAACGGCTTCACATCGTGCTGCACCACATGGCACTGGGTGCAAAAGTAGCGACGCGGGGCAACGGCGCCGAGCGTCTGGCCATCGCGATCGGTGAAATGCGTGATGCTGATCATTGGTGCCTGGGTACGTGCACTGGCCGCGCGGCTGTGGCAGGACAGGCACTTGTTGCTGTTCTTGTCGACCTGATAACCGCGAATGGTGTGCGGAATGGTTGGTGGCTGCTCCGGGTAGTTGCGCTCGCGCTTGAGGTCCTTGTTCTCCTCATCTCTCAGCGGCGGCGGGGTGAATTCCTGGGTGATGGTGCCGCCCGGCCGGCGCCCGTCGGGGGCAGAGGCATCCAGGGGATAATCCGGCCCGGCCGCAACGGCCAGGCCAAACACCGCGAGGAGCGTCAAAGGCAGTAAGCGAAATTTCATGGCGACTCTCCTCAGGCGATGCTGACCACTTCGATCTTCACGGCACATTTCTTGTAGTCGGTTTGCTTGGAGATCGGGTCGGTCGCATCGAGAGTGACCTTGTTGATCAGTTTGTTGGCGTCGAAGAAAGGCACGAATATCAGCCCTTTCGGTGGCTTGTTGCGGCCACGGGTTTCGATGCGGGCCTGCATCTCACCGCGACGGCTGATGACCTTGACCACGCTGCCGCGGCGGGCTTTGAGGTCACGCGCATCGTCGGGGTGCATGTACACCAGCGCATCTGGAACTGCCTGGTGCAGCTCGTCGACACGCTGAGTCATGCTGCCGGTATGCCAATGCTCGAGGACACGGCCGGTACTGAGCCAGAATGGATAGTCTTCATCCGGCATCTCGGCAGGTGCCTCATAAGGCAGTGCGAAGATGATCGCTCGCTTGTCCGGATAACCATAGAACTGCACACCTGAGCCTTTTTCCACGTAAGGGTCGTGGCCTTCACGGTAACGCCAGCGGGTTTCCTTGCCGTCTACAACTGGCCAGCGCAGGCCGCGCTCCTGGTGGTAGCGGTCGAAGTCGGCGAGGTCATGACCATGGCCGCGGCCAAACTGGGCATATTCCTCGAACAGGCCTTTCTGCACGTAAAAGCCGTAGGCCTCTGATTCCTGATTTCGGTAGCCTTCTTCGATATCCGAAACGGGGAAACTATCGACCTGACCGTTCTTGTACAGCACCTCGAACAGTGTCTTGCCCTTCAGACTCGGTGACTTGGCCAACAGCTCGGCTGGCCAGACTTCGTCAGTTGTGAAGCGCTTGGAAAATTCCATCAGCTGCCAGAGATCGGAACGCGCTTGCCCGGGCGCGCTAACCAGCTGATGCCACACGTGTGTGCGGCGCTCGGCGTTGCCATAGGCGCCTTCCTTTTCCACCCACATCGCTGCGGGGAGAATAAGGTCGGCGGCCTGGGCCGACACGGTGGGGTAAACGTCTGAAACGATGACAAAGGTTTCCGGGTTGCGCCAGCCGGGCAGCACTTCCTGCATGATGTTCGGCCCGGCCTGCATGTTGTTGGTGGCTTGGGTCCAATAGACCTTGAGGTTGCCATCCTTCAGTTCGCGGCTTTGCTGCACGGCATGGTAGCCGGGCTTTTCCGGAATGGTGCCTTCGGGCAGTTTCCAGATCTTCTCGGTGACTGCGCGATGCTTGGGATTCGTGACGACCATGTCCGCAGGCAAGCGGTGCGAAAAAGTGCCGACTTCACGCGCGGTGCCACAGGCTGACGGTTGCCCGGTAAGCGAGAACGGGCTGTTGCCGGGCTCGCTGATCTTTCCGGTCAGCAAATGGATGTTATAGATCATGTTGTTCGCCCAGACCCCACGGGTGTGCTGGTTGAAACCCATGGTCCAGAAAGACATCACCTTGGTTTTCGGATCGGCATAGAGCTCGGCCAGCATCTTCAGCCGTTCTGCTGGAACACCCGACTCGCGAGCGGCGCGTTCCAGGGTGTAGGGCTTGAGGAACTCGGCATAGTCGTCAAAGCTGATATCGGTCCAACCGCCTGCATCGGCGGCGTTCTCGGCCTTGATTTCCCGCGGATCGGTTGCCCGTAGGCCATAACCGATGTTGGTATTGCCCTTGGCGAACTTGGTGTGGTTCTTGATGAAGTCCTGGTTGACTGCGCCACTCTCGATGATGTGGTTGGCAATGTAGTTGAGGATCACCAGATCGGTCTGCGGCGTGAACACCATCGGAATATCCGCAAGATCGAAGCTGCGGTGCTCGAAGGTCGACATCACGGCGACTTTCACATGCGGCGCGCTCAGCCGACGGTCGGTCACGCGCGTCCAGAGTACCGGGTGCATCTCGGCCATGTTCGAGCCCCAGAGCACGAACGCGTCGGCCGCCTCGATATCGTCATAGCAGCCCATGGGCTCGTCCATGCCGAAGGTGCGCATGAAGCCGACGGCAGCGGACGCCATGCAGTGCCGTGCGTTCGGGTCGAGGTTGTTGGAGCGAAAGCCGGCTTTCATCAGTTTGCTGGCCGCATAGCCTTCCCACACGGTCCACTGACCGGAACCGAACATGCCAACGGCCGTGGGGCCGTGGTCCCGCAGTGCGGCCTTGTACTTCTCTTCCATGATGTCGAACGCTTGCTCCCAGCTCACCGGCTGGAATTCGCCTTGCTTGTCGTACTTGCCGTCCTTCATTCGCAGCAACGGCTCAGTGAGGCGGTCGGCGCCGTACATGATCTTCGACAGGAAATAGCCTTTGACGCAGTTGATGCCGCGGTTGACCTCTGCCTTCACATCGCCATGCGTGGCGACGACGCGGTCGCCGCTGGTGGCGACCATCACGCCGCAGCCAGTGCCGCAGAACCGGCACGGCGCCTTGTGCCACTTGAGTGCTGTCGCCTGCGGGTCAGTAACGAGGTTGCTGGCGCTGGTGGCGATCGGCAGGCCCGCCACGCTGGCTGCGATAGCGGCGGCGTTGGCTTTGGCGAATTGACGTCGTGTGAGGCTCATTCAGACTCTCCTTCGGGGCTGAGGAGTTCGTGGTAAATCAGGGCAGCGTTTAGGACGCCGGGTAATTGTTGGATGTGGCTGATGGTGTCAAGAATGCGGCTTTCATGCTCTGCCTCAAGGACCACCACCACTTTTCCGGCGGCGCTTTCCTGGTGCAGCTCTGCGCCAGGCAAAAGCATCATGTTCTGTTTCACGGCATCCATCAGCTCGGGGCGGCAGTGCACGAGCAGGCTCGCGATATGCAAGGCGTCGGTCATTTTTTATCAAGAAGCCCCGCCTGCCCTGAAACGAGCAAGCAAATATTGGAAGGGAGTGTTCAGGTCTCAGGCCATCAGCTCGGCGGGCCGGGCGGGCCAAAAAACAACTGGCTTATCCAGACGATGAAGCCGTAGCCCGATACAGTCAGGACGCTTAAAAGCGGAAAGAGAAAGACCAGCAGAAAGACGAATAGCCGTGTTTCCTCCGGCTTGCCCACAGGTGTGGGATCGGTATGGTGCGGCACTGCGTTCACCTTTAAATCGGAGTAGCGTTCGCCGAGTCTAGTTAGCCTTCTTTGCTTAATCAAAGTCAGCTGTCTATTTGACTTAGGGCTATATGGGCTAAAACTGATTTTATTGACCTGGGTCAAGGAATTGGCTCGCCCTGGCCGGGTCTGGTTGATCGGGCTCAGCAGTGGTATCGCGCTGGAACAGCTCTGGCAAGCGGCTTGGGCCACAGAGGCTGTGGTAGGCTGCACCGCTTTTTCAAGCTCGCGCTGTGGCGGGCGTAGAGATTGTACTCATGCCTTGTGACTCGTTTGATTCCCATCTGAAACGCGGCACCGTTGCTTATCACCGAGCAACGCTGGCGCTGTTCTGCGCTGGATTCGCAACCTTTGCCATGCTCTATTGCGTGCAGCCATTGCTGCCGTTGTTGGCCTCGCATTTTGCGGTCTCGGCAGCGACCAGCAGCCTGGCTTTGTCGTTAACGACGCTGTCGCTGGCGCTCTGCCTGTTGATCGCTGGAGGCTTGGCGGAAAGCTGGGGGCGCAAGCGTGTCATGGGCGTGGCACTCCTGCTGGCTGGCTTGCTCGGTCTTGCTTGCGCCATGGTGGAGTCCTGGGCGTTGCTGCTTGTGTTGCGGGCCTTGCTGGGGCTAGCGCTCAGCGGGCTTCCGGCATTGGCGATGGCTTACGTTGGGGAGGAGTTCGACCCCGAATCGTTGCCCGCAGCGATGGGTCTGTATATCGGCGGAACTGCGCTAGGTGGGCTTTTGGGCAGACTTCTGTCGGGTCTGCTAAGCGATCTTGGTGGATGGCAACTGGCGCTCGGCGGGATTGCCGGCTTAGGTCTGGTAGCGCTGGTAGCTTTCGTCTGGCTACTGCCGGCCTCCCGTCATTTCAAGGCGCAACCGTTGTCGCTGCGCGGGCTGCTGAGCAATTTTGCCGAGCACCTGAGCAACCCCATTCTGCGTAACCTGTTCTTACAGGCATTCCTGCTGATGGGCGGCTTCGTCGCCTTGTTCAACTACATTGGGTTTCGTCTGGCCGCGCCGCCGTTCAGCCTTTCCTCGACCATCATCGGCCTGCTGTTTACCGTGTACCTGGCCGGAATCTTCAGCGCTGGTTGGGCCGGGCGGCTGGTGCCACGCCTGGGTGCGAGAAAGGTACTGCAAGGCGGTGTCGCGCTGATGCTTTTGGGCGTGGGGCTGTGTTCAACGCCCTGGCTGATCGCGATCGTCGCCGGGCTGGCGTTGTTCACGTTGGGCTTTTTTGCCGCGCATGCCGTGGCCAGCGGGCAGGTTGGGGTGCATGCCAAAGGCGCAAAGGCGCAGGCGTCGGCGCTTTACCTGTGTGCTTATTACCTGGGTTCGAGTGTGGTGGGTTATGCCGCGGGTTACGTATGGGAGCATGCGGGATGGCTGCCGTTGATGGCGGTGCTCGCTGCGCTGTTCGTGATTGCCGCCTGGCGTGCCAGTCGCCTGTAACGCGCCAGCCAGCCAATCAGTCGATTCGCTGTTCACCGCTAAAGGCCAGGGTGGCACGGCAGCTGCGGCAGAAGTAACGGCGACCTTTGCGTACCAAGGCATGGCGCTGCGCTGTAAACGGAAAATCGCGCTCGGGGCAGGCGCAGCGATAGATGTAGGCGCAGGTCTGCCGTCGGGTAATCGCGTAGCTATGGCAGCGATCGGGAGTCAGTTCGTACACACCACGCATGATCAATTGCCACTCTTCACCATGGGGGCGAATCCGGCCGCCGAACATCTGGTGAGCGACCAGATGAGCCACTTCGTGAGCCACGGTCTGCTTGAGGAAGTGCTCGCGGTTTTCCTGATACAGCTGCGGATTGAAGCGCAGCAGATTGGTCGTCAGATGCGCAACGCCGGCTTTCTGCCCGCGCAGTTTGAAACTGACTTGCGGTCGTTCGAAGCGCTTGTTGAAAAAAGCTTCAGCCTGCTGATAACAGGCCTCGAGTCGGGCGTGTAGCTGATCGGGCATAGGGCCTCCGGAGAAGCCCCGAATTATGCCGCATCACGCCTGGCTGACAACCGTTCAGAGACCGCCGGGTTCACTCTGTGGCCGTTCCTCCTGGGTACCATATGCCTGGTCCTGCTGGTCGGTGCGCTCATAGTTCGGCTGGATGAACTGCGACCAGAACAAAATCATGGACACAAGAACAGTCACCATCACCAGCAACGCCACGGCCCAGATCGAGCTGGCGTAGAGAAAGCTCTGAGAACTGCGCTGACGCATGAATGCTGGCAGGCCGGTGAACAGCAGATACGTGGAATAGATACCTGCGATCAGCAGAACAATGGCGGCAAACCAGCGATTCGGATACAGGCCCGTCACGCCGGCGAGCAGGAAAGGTGTGATCACATACGCGACGAAGCCGATGCATTGGTTGAGGCTGGGCTTTACGTCGAACGCGCGAGCCATCCAGCGTACGAAGCAGCCCATGATCACCGTGCCGATGACGATGGCCAGATACAGCAATACGCACAATTGCAAAGCACTGGTATTGGCGAGCCGAACGCGTTCATCTTCGACCAGGCTCCAGCCCACGAACGTGATACCGATGAACAGGCACACCGCAGGAATCAGCGCCAACAACAGCAGATGCATCATGTAATGCAAGCCGTGAGCGTCTTCCTTCTGGCGAATGATCTCCCAGGCTCGGTCTGGCCGGGTAAACAGGCTGATGAATTCTGGGGTCATGGTGGCCTCCTGATACCGATGCTTGAGCGCGAACTTGCTGGTATAGACGCTCAAGCGCGGCAGGGATTCAACGCCACTGTGCCGCAGACGAAAACGGGCCGACGCTGAAAGCCATCGCGTCGGCCCGGTTGCTGGCGCGGTTAGCGGATGTAGATCGGCCCGACGCCCATCCCCCATGTAATTACCGACAGCGCCAGAATCGCTACCAGGACCACCAGCCCCACAGCCAATACCGAGCTGGAGAACAGGAAACCCTCGTCGGAAGGTATGTTCATGAATGTCGGCAAACCAACATAGAGCAGGTAGGTTGTGTAGCAGATCGCTGCCGTACCCACGATCATTCCCAGCCAGATATCCGGGTAGAGCGCGGCCAGGCCGCCAATAAATAGCGGTGTAGCGGTGTACGCGGCGAACACGATGCACTGGACAATCGTTGGGCTAGCGTCATAGGTACGAGACATCCAATGGATGAAGCCCCCCATGACGGCGACTCCCGCAAGCATCGCCAGGTAAGAAAGAATGGTCAGTTGTAGTGCACTGCTTTCGGTTAGCTTGACCGCTTCACCTCCGCCAATACTCCAGCCGATCTGAGTCGTGCCGATGAAAGCCGAGATGGCGGGAATCGCCGCCAGTGCCGCCACTTCTCCAAGGTGCAAACGGCCTACGGCGCGTTCTTCTCCGGTAATTTCCTGCCATTCCTGGCCAGGGTGCGCAAACAGTCCCCAAACGTGATTGATCATGCCAGCGTCTCCTCGGTTTTGGAGGTCGCTTCGCCTGGCGTGCCGTCAGTTGGACGGGCGTGCGACCTTATGTCGCAGTATAGGGAGGAGGTGGTACGGTGTACGGGGTGGGTTAGAGCAATTGGAAGCTACCAGCCTATCGGTAATAGCGTTGCAGTATTTCCATCGCCAGATTGATTGACTGCAGGCGTGTCGTGCTGCCGCCCCGGTCCGGGTGGTGAATGCTGACCAACTGACGATAGCGGCGTTTGATGGTATGCAGGCTCAACGACGCAGCCTCCTGATCAAGCTCGAACAGCTCCAGGGCTGCGCGCTTCTGCTCTGGATCCCATATTTCGTTGCGATCACCCTGGTGATCGCCGCGCATGCGCGACCAGAAGCTCGCCAGTAACCGTTCCACTTCTGCCTCGTCGGTATCACGGAGGTTTGTCAGGTCGAGGTAGTAGTCGCGCAGCGGATCGTTTTCAACAATACCGCTGAGGCCTGGCACGTAGGGTTGAAGCTGGACGCACAGCGGCGAAATATGCACGGTGTGGCTCGTCTCGCCCCAAAGCTGATCGCGCAAGCGGTACAGCGCATTGAACACGAGGAAATGGGTACGGAACAGCACCAGCTTGTCGAGCAGCGGCAGGTTGGGAATATGCGTGCTATGGCGGGCCTTGAGTTGCTGAATCAACTCATATTCGCTGCAGCCGTCCGGCTGTTCGCGCAGCAGTACGAATATCTGCTCGGCCAGGTCCATTTCGGGTTCGAGATCATCGTTCATGGCGCAAAGCCTAGCATAAGGCCAGCGTTGCAAATGGCTGGATGGATGGGGTGGGGCACCGGCGCTTTTTGCGCGTAAAATGCGCGCCTTTCGCATCTCACCGGACTCTGAAATGGGCAACCTCTCGGTCAACCAGAACAAACTGCAGAAGCGTCTGCGTCGCCTTGCTGGCGAGGCGGTCACCGATTTCAACATGATTGAGGAAGGCGACAAGGTGATGGTCTGCCTGTCCGGTGGCAAGGACAGCTACACCATGCTCGACGTGTTGCTATACCTGCAGAAGGTCGCGCCGGTCAGGTTCGAGATCGTCGCTGTGAACATGGACCAGAAGCAGCCCGGCTTCCCCGAGCATGTGCTGCCTGAGTACCTGAAATCCATCGGTGTCGAGTACCACATCGTTGAGAAAGACACCTACTCGGTGGTCAAGGAGAAGATTCCGGAAGGCAAGACCACCTGCTCGCTGTGCTCGCGTCTGCGTCGCGGCACGCTCTATACCTTTGCCGACGAGATCGGTGCGACCAAGATGGCGCTCGGTCACCACCGTGACGATATCCTCGAGACGTTCTTCCTCAACATGTTCTATGGCGGCACGCTCAAGGCTATGCCGCCCAAGCTGCTTTCCGATGATGGGCGCAACGTAGTGATTCGCCCGTTGGCCTACTGCAGCGAGGCGGATATCGAAGCCTACTCGCAGATGAAGGAATTCCCGATCATCCCGTGCAACCTCTGCGGCTCGCAGGAAAACCTGCAGCGCCAGGTAGTCAAGGAGATGCTGCAGGAGTGGGAGCGCAAGTCGCCGGGCCGCGTCGAGATCATGTTCCGTGCCTTGCAGAACGTGGTGCCTTCTCAACTGGCTGATCGCAACCTGTTTGATTTCACCAGCCTGCGCATCGACAACGACGCTACGCCACGCTTTCTCGATGTCATGAGTTTGTAGCGGCAGCCGCAGGCCTCAACCATAAAAATCCCAAACGAACTCTGTAGGGTGGGCTTCAGCCCACCACGCCAGTTGTAACTTGGTAACGGTCGGATAGCGCTCCGCTTCAGCTCCGTACTTCGGACACCAGCGATTTACGCTGTCGGTTGAACTGAGGTTCTGCCCCAGTTCGCCAACCGAGCCAGGGCTTATCCCATCTCAGGTGGTATCAGCTCGGCCGAACCTGTTTCAGCGTTTCAGCGATCATGAAGGCCATTTCCAGCGACTGATCGGCATTGAGCCGCGGATCGCAGTGGGTGTGGTAACGGTCGGAGAGGCCGTCTTCGGTGATCGGGCGCGAACCTCCGATGCACTCGGTAACGTTCTGCCCGGTCATTTCAATATGAATCCCGCCGGGGTAGCTGCCTTCGGTGCGGTGCACGTCGAAGAACTGCCGCACCTCGGCCAGCACCCGAGCAAAGTCCCGGGTCTTGTAGCCGGTGGAAGCCTTCATGGTGTTGCCGTGCATCGGGTCGGAGCTCCACAGCACCTGACGACCCTCGCCTTGCACGGCCTGAATGAGGCGCGGCAGGCCTTCTTCGACCTTGTCGGCACCCATGCGCACGATGAGGTTCAGGCGGCCTGGATCGTTCTCGGGATTGAGGATGTCGATCAGGCGGATCAGCTCGTCGCTGTCCATGCTTGGTCCGACCTTCACGCCGATCGGGTTACCGACGCCACGCAGGAATTCCATATGGGCGCCGTCCAGCTGCCGCGTACGATCACCGATCCAGAGCATGTGCGCCGAGCAGTCATACCAGCCGCCGCTGAGGCTGTCCTGACGGACAAACGCCTGCTCGTAATTCAGCAGCAGCGCCTCGTGCGCGGTGAAGAAGCTGGTCTCGCGCAACTGCGGTGCGTTGTCCATTCCACAGGCACGCATGAATCTCAACGCCTGGTCGATCCGCGCGCCCAACTGGTGGTACTTCTCCGCCATCTGCGAATTGGCGATGAAATCGAGATTCCATTGATGGACCTGATGCAAGTCGGCGAAGCCGCCCTGGGCGAAGGCGCGCAGCAGGTTCAGACTGGACGTCGACTGATGGTAGGCCTGCAGCAGGCGCTCCGGATCCGGCACGCGGCTTTTCTCATCGAAACCGATGCCGTTGACGATATCGCCGCGGTACGCCGGCAAGGTAACGCCGTCGATGGTCTCGCCGCCGGACGAGCGCGGTTTGGCGAACTGGCCCGCCATGCGCCCGACCTTGATTACCGGGCAGCCCGCGGCAAAGGTCATCACCACCGCCATCTGCAGCAGCACCTTGAACGTGTCGCGGATCTTCGGCGCGGAAAACTCGGCGAAGCTTTCTGCGCAATCGCCGCCTTGCAGCAGAAACGCGCGACCCTGAGTGACTTCGGCGAATTGCCGGCGCAGCTCCCGTGCCTCGCCAGCGAACACCAGTGGCGGCAAGCTCGCTAGAGTCGCCTCGACGCGCTTCAGATGAGCGGCGTCCGGATACTCAGGCTGCTGCTGGATGGGCTTGTTTCTCCAGCTGGTGGGGCTCCAGGCTTGGCTCATGGAAATTTATTCCGTCCGTAAAAAGTGTGCGGATTTTACCTGATGCGCCAGCTCGGCGCTGATAGCCCGTGCCAATCGGGCTGGTAAGATGCGCCGACTGGTCTGGGAGTGAGCGCAGTGGACAAGCAGGAAGTGTTGTTAGCCGAAGTGCATGACGCGTTCGGTTTGATCCGTGTGCTGGAAGTAGGGGAGTACCGGTTTCTCGAGTTCGGCGCAGCGGTCGAGCAAAGCTGCGTGTTCACCCGCGACCCGAGCTGGCTGGAGTATGACTACACGCGCGCCATGTTGATGGGCGGCTTGCTGCACGCGGCGCCGGAAACCGCGCTGTTTCTCGGGCTGGGTGCTGGCACGCTGACCCAGGCATGCCTTGAATTTCTGCCGCTGGAAGACGTTGAGGCCATCGAGCTGCGGCCGGACGTGCCTGAGCTGGCGATGCGTTATATGGGCCTGCAGAACGACTCGCGGCTTTACATTCGTATTGGCGACGCGGTGGAATTGCTCGATTCGGCCGAAACTGCCGATCTGCTATTCGTTGACCTCTACACCGATTTAGGCCCGGCAGCGGCGCATCTGGCGTGGCGCTTTCTCGAGCGCTGCCAGCAGAAGCTGAATCCGGATGGCTGGTTGGTCATCAACCAATGGGGCACCGACGAGGACAAACCGCTGGGTGCGGCGCTGCTTCGCGGTTTGTTTCATCGTCACTATTGGGAATGCCCGGTGAAGGAGGGCAACGTCGTGCTGTTCGTACCCGCCGATCTAGAGCAGACGCTTGACGAGGCCAGCCTGCGTGAACGCGCCGCGACGCTGGCGCCGCGGCTGGGCTACTCGCTGGAATCATTGATCGGCGCGCTAAGGCCGGCCAGCTGATTGCGCGATGCTGCCGTCAACGCTGTTTCGATGCATAGGTCACGCAAACAACGGCTCAGCGCGTTGCCCGGTAGGCGCGAGCTTGCTCGCGGAGGCTGACTCGAACCCTTCGCCATTAGTCGCGCGCCCTGGTGAGGCCGCCGTGGGGCATTCGCTAGCGTCGGGCTGCGAGAAAACCCACATTGATGAACCTAACTCCAAAGACAAATTACACGCACAGCTTCACATAATTCCGGTATAGTACGCGCCGGCTGAAACTCAGCCTGCGTTCAGGTACTGCAACACACGAAGCGCTGCTTCGGCTGCTTTCCGCTTCTCGCGGCTGTCCTAGACGATTCATCATTCATTACGTTTTCGCAAACCCCGCCGACCAGGCTGCCAGGGTGACCTTCGGGTTTTGCATGGCATGCGCAGCTTCGGAACATGGGTCTTTGCGGAGCATCAGGAAAAGACCCATGACCCAGGAAATCGGCGGCTTTGCCGCACTCGGTATTCATCCATCCGTACTCGCTGCAGTCATCGCAGTGGGCTACGAAGAGCCTTCGGCCATCCAGAGCCAGGCTATCCCGGTAATCCTCGGCGGCCACGACATGATCGGTCAGGCCCAGACCGGTACCGGCAAGACCGCTGCATTCGCGTTGCCAATTCTGTCCAAGATCGACCCGGCCAAGCGTGAACCACAGGCGCTGATCCTCGCGCCGACTCGCGAACTCGCCCTGCAGGTCGCCACCGCATTCGAAACCTACTCCAAGCAGATGTCGGGCGTTGGCGTTGTCGCCGTCTACGGTGGCGCTCCGATGGGCCCGCAGCTCAAGGCCATCCGCCAGGGCGCGCAGATCATCGTCGCCACGCCAGGCCGTCTGGTCGACCATCTGAGCCGCAACAGCGCGCTGCTGTCGACCATCCAGTATCTGGTACTCGACGAAGCGGACGAAATGCTCAAGCTGGGCTTCATGGATGACCTCGAGGTGATCTTCGAAGCCATGCCGGAAAGTCGTCAGACCGTGCTGTTCTCCGCGACCCTGCCGCATTCGATTCGCGCCATTGCTGAGAAGCACCTGCGCGAGCCGCAACATATCAAGGTCGCGACCAAGACCCAGACCGTCGCCCGCATCGAGCAGGCGCACCTGATGGTTCACGCCGACCAGAAGATCCCTGCCGTGCTGCGCCTGCTGGAAGTCGAAGACTTCGACGCACTGATCGCCTTTGTACGTACCAAACAAGCTACGTTGGATCTGGCTGCCGCACTGGAAGCCAAGGGCTACAAGGCTGCTGCGCTGAATGGCGACATCGCCCAGAACCAGCGTGAGCGCGTCATCGAATCGCTCAAGGATGGTCGCCTGGACATCGTTGTCGCCACCGACGTCGCTGCCCGCGGCCTCGACGTATCGCGTATTACCCACGTGTTCAACGTCGACATGCCTTACGACCCGGAATCCTACGTACACCGTATCGGTCGTACCGGCCGTGCCGGTCGTGAAGGTCGCGCATTGCTGCTGGTCACGCCGCGTGAGCGTCGCATGTTGCAGGTTATCGAGCGTGTCACCAATCAGAAGGTTGCCGAAGCGCGTCTGCCGAACGCTCAGCAAGTGCTGGATGCGCGCATCAAAAAGCTGACCAACAGCCTGTCGCCGCTGGTAGCCGATGCCGAAGCAAGCCACGGTGAGTTGCTCGACAAGCTGATCGCCGACATCGGTTGCAGCCCGCGCGCCCTGGCTGCCGCGCTGTTGCGCAAGGCCACCAATGGCCAGGCGCTTACCCTGGCTCAAGTCGAAAAAGAGCAACCGCTGGTGCCGACCAGCAGCCCGCGCGAGCGCTCCGATCGCCCAGAGCGCAGCGGCGACCGCGAGCGTCGTGCCCCGATCCCGCTGGCCGAAGGCCGCGCCCGCTGCCGCACTGCGCTCGGTGCTCGCGACGGCATTGCCGCGCGCAACCTACTCGGCGCCATCCTCAATGAAGGCGGCCTGGCCCGTGAAGATATCGGCCGCATCCAGGTGCGAGACAGCTTCAGCCTGGTCGAACTACCGGAAGAGGGTCTTGAGCGCCTGCTCGGCAAACTCAAGGACACCCGCGTTGGCGGCAAGCAGCTGAAGCTGCGTCGCTATCGCGAAGATTGATGCTTAGCTGCAGCGGCACGCGCTAAGGCTGGGCTTCGTTAGAAACAAAAAGGGTGGACTTCGGTCCACCCTTTTTTGTTCTTCGTGGAGCCTGAGATAAGAGCGAGCTGACAGTAGGGGCGTAGGTAAATTGGCAATTCGCCAACTAGAACGGCGCCGGGCAGTCGAAGCGCATACGTTCACCGGTTTGAGGGTGGGTCAGGGCGAGCATGCTGGCGTGCAGGCAGAGCCGGTCATGTGCGGCGAGGGCTTGCTCGTGCGCGTAGAGGCGATCGCCCAGTAGCGGATGGCCGATCGAAAGCATGTGCACGCGCAGCTGATGGGAGCGGCCGGTGATCGGGGTGAGCTCGACCCGGCTGTAATCACCGCAGCGTTCCAGGACGCGCCAATACGTCAGGGCGTGTTTGCCCAGTTCATGGTCGACCACATGCCGTGGTTTGGTCGGAGGGTCATAGCGCAGCGGTAATTCGATACTGCCGCTGCCCTGCTCGGGTTCGCCCCAGCATAAGGCGGTATAGGCTTTTTCTGTCTCGCGGTCATGGAACTGTCGCGAGAGCTCGCGGTGGCTATCGGCGTCACGCGCCAGCACGATCAGGCCTGAGGTTTCCCAATCCAGGCGGTGGACGATCCGCGCCTCTGGATAACCATTTTCCTGCAGGCGGGTAACCAGACAATCCTTGTTGTCATCCGCGCGACCGGGCACCGACAGCAGCAGGGTAGGTTTGTTGATAACCAGCAGCGCGGCGTCTTGATGAACGATCTGGATGTTGCTGAGGGGCATTTTCGAATTCCGCAAACGACATCGGCGACCGAAGTCGCCGATGAATTGGCGCAGCACATGCGAGCCTGCTGCCTGGCCTGACGGTTAACGATCCGGCAGTGTGATGTTCAACTCGAGGATCGAACAGCTACCCTGATCTTCCAGGGCTACCTGCACCTGATCGCTGTCGATGTTGACGTACTTTCGAATCACCTCGACCAGCTCTTTCTGCAGGGCCGGCAGGTAATCCGGTTGCGTTCGCTGGCCGCGCTCGTGGGCGACGATGATCTGCAGGCGTTCCTTGGCGATGTTGGCTGGCGTTTCCTTCTTCTTGCGTTCACGAAAGAAGTCGAGAAGGTTCATTCGCGGCCTCCAAACAGACGTTGCAGGAAGCCCTGCTTCTTCACATCGAGGAAGCGATGGTTCACTTCCTTGCCCAGCAGTCGATCCACGGCGTCGCTGTAGGCCTGGCCGGCGTCGCTCTGGTCATCAAGGATGACCGGCACGCCCTGGTTGGAGGCTTTCAGCACGGCTTGGGATTCGGGGATAACGCCAAGCAGACGGATCGAGAGGATTTCCTCGACGTCCTCGACACCGAGCATCTCGCCCTTGACTACGCGCTCGGGGTTGTAGCGAGTCAACAGCAGATGTTCCTTGATAGGTTCTTCACCGTTTTCAGCACGGCGGGATTTGCTGGCCAGCAGGCCGAGCATGCGGTCCGAATCGCGAACCGAAGACACTTCCGGGTTGGTTACGACGATGGCTTCGTCGGCGAAGTACATCGCCAGGTGCGCGCCTTTCTCGATACCAGCTGGTGAGTCGCAGATGACGAACTCGAAGGTCTTGGCCAGCTCATCGATGACCTTGCCGACGCCTTCGAGCGTCAGGGCATCCTTGTCGCGGGTCTGGCTGGCGGCAAGGACGTAAAGGTTTTCGAGACGCTTGTCCTTGATCAGTGCCTGGGTGAGAGTGGCGTCGCCCTGAATGACATTGACGAAGTCATACACCACGCGACGCTCGCAGCCCATGATCAGGTCCAGATTACGCAGACCGACGTCGAAGTCGACGATGACGGTCTTGTGGCCGCGCAAGGCGAGGCCGGTACCGATGGCGGCGCTGGAAGTGGTTTTACCGACGCCACCCTTGCCGGAAGTGACTACGAGGATCTTGGCCAAGGTGATTCACCCTAAATATGATGTCGGGACCGTAGCCGAGTCGGCTTACAGTACGCCCGTTTTGGTGCTTGAAAATTCGCGGCAGTATCCGTTAAAGGCGGGTGATGTTCAACACATCGCCGGATAGCTTCATCTGCACGGCTTCGGTCCACAAAGGGTCGCGTCTAAGATCTTCGGCGACCTTGTAATGCCCTGCAATCGAGACCATTTCAGCCGCTAGCTGCTGACAGAAAATACGTGCATTGGCGTCGCCCTTGATGCCTGCCAGCGCACGCCCACGCAGCGGGCCGTACACATGGATGTTCCCATCGGCGAGAAGTTCCGCTCCGGGACTCACCGCGGCAAGCACGATGAGATCGCCACCCTGGGCATAGACCTGTTGGCCGCCGCGGATGGGGGTGGTGATCACCCGTGTCGGCCGGTAGATAGGTTCTGCCGGTTTGGCGGGCTCGGCTGGCGCCTTGCTGGCGATGTCGAGCTTGCGTTCGCGAGCGCCCGACGGCGGCAGTATAGGCAAATCGAGTTGACCGGCCGCTTCGACAATCTGCGGATCGCCTGCACGCAACGCCAGGGTACGCAGACCGTGCTTGCGGCAGAGCGCGATGAGGGCGGGCAGGTCAAGGTTGCAATCGGCCGGGAGCTTGTCTAGCGCCAACACCAGCGGGGTGTTGTTGAAGAAATCCGGGGCTTGTTCGACCTTGACGGCGAGCTGTTGATCCAGACGCTGCAGATCGTTCTGCGTCAGCTCCAGCACGGTGATGGCGAGCATGCTGCCCTTGAGCTGGAACACGGGGGCTTGGTCGGTGAGATCGGCTTGGCTCATGGTCTGCCTGCTGCGGTAAATGGCGAGGACTTATAGCGGGGGAGACTGCCGCCTGCAAGTCTCACCAGCACCGTCGAACGGATGCCGTGCATCGCGATGCTGCCGCATTGGCGGGCGATTTATCGCTAGAATGCGCGCTTTTATCGGTTCGGGCTTGCCAATGGATCGTCCTCGTTTCCGCTCATCATTTCTTCACCCGCGTTTCTGGTTGCTGTGGTTTGGCCTCGGTTTGCTGTGGCTGGTGGTGCAATTGCCCTATCGGATGCTGTTGCTGCTGGGACGAGGGCTGGGCGCACTGATGTATCGGGTTGCGCGCTCGAGACGGCAGATCGCACGGCGCAACCTGCAGCTGTGCTTTCCAGAGCTGTGCGAAGCGGAGCGTGAGCGACTGCTGCGCGAGAACTTTGCCTCGACCGGCATTGCCTTCTTCGAAATGGCGATGAGTTGGTGGTGGCCCAAGTTGCGTTTGCAGCGACTGGCGCAAATCCAGGGGCTCGAACATCTGCAGCAAGCACAGGCGCAAGGCCAGGGCGTGATCCTGATGACGCTGCATTTCACCACGCTGGAAATTGGCGGAGCGCTGCTCGGTCAGTGGCACACCATCGACGGCATGTACCGGGAGCACAAGAACCCGGTGTTCGATTACGTGCAACGGCGTGGCCGGGAGCGGCATAACCAGGATGCGACAGCGATCGAACGCGAGGATGTGCGTGCCATGCTCAAGGTCCTGCGTGCGGGCCGGGCGATCTGGTATGCGCCAGACCAAGATTACGGCCGTAAGCAGAGCATCTTCGTACCCTGGTTCGGTATTCAGGCGGCAACCGTGACCGCTACGACCAAGTTCGCCCGCCTGGGACGGGCTAAGGTGGTACCTTACACGCTGGAGCGCCTGCCTGACGGAAAGGGCTACAGCCTGGTGGTGCATCCACCATTGGACGACTTCCCCGGTGAAAGCGAGGAGGCTGATTGCCGCCGAATCAACGAGTGGATCGAAGACTCGGTCAGGCAACACCCTGAGCAATACCTGTGGGCCCACCGGCGCTTCAAGACGCGACCGGCGGGGGATCCGAGCCTTTACCGCAAGCGCCCGAAGAAACCGGTCAGTCCGTAAAAACACCGTCGCGGAAGCCGCGTAGCGCCTGCTCGATCTCTTCGCGGCTGTTCATCACGAACGGCCCGTACTGCCCAATCGGCACGCCGATTGGGCGGCCTGCCAGGGCGAAACTCGAACCTTTCGTATCGGACAAATCGATCATTCTCCGATCTGCAGCTCCCGTGCACGGGTATAGACGTAGCGGACCTTCTCGTACTCGAACGGCGAGTTGAGCTGGCCGTAACGCAGGGGCGTGGTGTGGCGGATGTCGATCAATCGCAGCGCCGTGAGGCCGAACTCCCCACCGCTGGCTTCGGCATAGCTGAAGTAGTCGACCTGCCGCTCGACACCGAAATCCACCGCCTGGCCCGCCGTGTCCCGCAGGTTGGACGGGCCGAGCGCCGGCAGGATCAGGTACGGGCCGTGGGGTACGCCATAGAAGCCAAGGGTCTGGCCGAAATCCTCGTTATAGCGGGGCAAGCCCATGCGCGATGCAGGGTCCCAGATGCCTCCGATGCCAAGGATCGTGTTGAACAGCAGGCGCGCCGTGGTGGTCATGGCGCGCTCGCCCTTGAGCTGAGCGACGCTGTTAAAAAGTGTCGGGATTTCCCCGAGGTTATCGAAGAAGTTGCTGACGCCGGTCCGCACGATTTTCGGCGTGACGTAACGGTAGCCGCGGACGGCAGGCAACATCACGAACTGATCCAGTCGATAGTTGAAGTAGTACATGCGCCGGTTCAGCGACTCCCAGGGGTCATAGATGTTCAGCGCGTCGAAGGTGGCGCGCTCGAATTCGCGCTGGTCGAGGCCGGGGTTGAACTCCAGGTCACGCAACGGATGGGTAAATCCATCTTCATCGACAGTTCCCGTCTGGGCATGGGCCGCGCCACTGAGCAGCAACATGACGGCAAGCAGAGAGCGTTTAGCCACGGAAAAACTCCAACATATCGTGGGCATTGACCCGGTAGGTAAGGTTGCCGCAGTGGCCACCGCGAGGGTAAAGCTTCATCCGGTCACCGAAGGTGCGTCGAAGGAAGCCCAGATCGCCCGCGCCGAGAATGATGTCATCGGCGTTATGCATTACGCCGATCTTCGGGCTGCTGCGCATGTAGTCTTCCAACGCATACAGACTGACCTGCTGTATCAGTTGCGCCATGCTTCCGCCGTCCTGCTGCGCCCGCCACATGGGGATCAGTTGCTCGGTGATATAGCAATCGAAGTCACAGAGCAGCGCGCGGCGAAAGAACGGCTCGAGGCTGGTGCCTTCATCGATTGGGTATTTCGGTGGCACGATCAGGCCGCGGCGGTTGATCAGATCCGAGGTGAACGCAATATCGGCCGCCGAGAAGCGGAATACTGACCCAATCAGCATGGCCATCTGTTCGTCCGTCAGCCGCAGCGCCGATTGCTGGAAATCGAACAGCATTGCCTCGTCCAGGTTGATCGTGCCTTGCTGGCGGTAGTACCGAGTGAGCTTTTCCAAGACGACTTCGTAGAACGTAGTGGTGCTGTCGATGGCATCGACCTGTGTCTGCACCAGCTTGTCGAGGTTGCTGATCGAGGTGTAGAGGTTCACCGGTGGGTTGACCATCAACACGCGCTCGAAGTTGAAACTCTGCCGCGTCTCGTCGAGCTTGCTGACGAAGGCGGCGTGGAGCGCGCCGAGGCTGTAGCCCAACAGGTTGAATTCGGTTACCGGTAGATCATGCTGCTGGGCGCGAATGGCTTGCATCACGCGGTAGAGGTCCTTCGCATCGCCTGGGCTATAACCTGGCGTCGCGTAGCGCGAGGCGGCAGCGATAAAGTCGAAACTGGTCGGGGAGGACAGTTGCACCACGTGGTAGCCAGCCCCATAGAACAGTCGCTTGAGCGACTCGGTCTTACCGGCGGAGTAGCTGGCACCCGTGCCAGAGATGATGAACATCAGCGGCGCTGGCCCAGGTTGTTTTGCCAGCCTGTAGGTCAGCCGTTTTACCGCCCAGAAATTATCGGGCAGGGTGAACTCACGCTCGGGACGTAACCGGATGCTGTAGTCCGCCTGGTCAATGTCATCATCGCCTGGCAGCTCGGCGCGCAGTGCCACCGGTGTTGTGGCTATCGTTGCCTCGAATGGGTTGCTCAGCGGATAGCCGTATTGTTCGACGCTGATGTCGGCCGCGTGGGCAGGCATAACGATCAGTGCGAGCAGTGCGCTCAGACACAGCAGCAAGCGCATATGTGGGATCTCCGGTGACTACGGTGGGGTTCGGTTTGTCGGGTGCGAGGATGATATCGGCTGCGAAGGGCGTTCAGTCTTTCGTGGAAGGTTTGAGCCTCGTCCTGTCGCTCTTCGTGGGATCGCGGCTTTGCCTGCCGAGAAAAATAACGCACCTGTACCGATAGTGCCTGCAATCGCTCATGGCATGTTGCTTCGCTAAGCATTGACCATAACTAAGCCGGCTGGTTGCGTCCTCCCGCTAGTTCATAGCTAAAAGCCTTGTCGGCGAGCTGCAAGCTCTTGTAGTGACCATTTGGTCATGCGTACAGCTTTTGCCCGTCATGAAGTTCGGCTGCGGCTGCGACGGGAGTTCACGCCTGGTGATGGAGCCAGGCGTGGGGCGGTATCTTTTCCGCTTGCGCTTGGTCTTTGCCCAGGCGCTGCCAGATTTTCTCGTGGAAATAGAAACCGACTGAATTGCACAGAGGCTCGATAGCCGCCACCAATCCGCCAGCCGCGACGCTTCCGGTCAGAGCATAAGTAACCGTAAAAGCGATGCAGAAGTGCATCAGGGTGAAGGTTACGGTCTTGATCATGGCAGCGCACTCCAAAGGTTTTCGAGAAGCGTTCTCGAATGCAATGGAGTTTGGTCCTCTTCGTGCGAGTCAGGAAATCGTCGCGGTTGATAACCGGCATAGCGATGTTCTATAGCCCCGCGGCGAACAAGGGAAACCGCACCGACGCGTCTGTTCCGGGCGTTTGGCGAAATAAAAACAAGACTATGGTCGAGTGGTGTTCGAACGGGCCGGCCCTAAAGTAGCCGCCCTGCCTTCATGTGTGGGCAGAGGCCCGTGTGGAGACCCCAATGAACAACGAGACCGTAATTCAGCAAATCAATGCTGACCCACGATTCCAAGACCTGGTTACCAAGCGTGGTCGTTTCGCCTGGATGCTGGCGGCCATCATGCTCACCGCTTACTTCGCGTTCATCCTGGTTATCGCATTTGACCCTGCGGTTCTGGGAACACCCTTGACTACAGGCTCCGTCACCACCTGGGGCATCCCGGCGGGTCTGGGCTTGATCTTCCTGTCGTTCGTGCTGACCGGCGTTTACGTGCAACGCGCCAACGGCGAGTTCGATCGCATCACCCAGGACATCCTCAACGAGGCTCAGAAATAATGCTTGCTCGCCTGCTGACCGCAACTGCTCTGATGGCAGTTGCTCCGGCACTGTTTGCTGACGCCCTGACCGGCGATGTGCAGAAACAGCCGACCAACTGGACCGCCATTTCCATGTTCATCGTATTCATCGTGTTCACGATGGGTATCACCAAATGGGCGGCCAAACGCAACACGTCTACCTCTGATTACTACACGGCCGGCGGCAGCATCACCGGCTTTCAGAACGGGTTGGCGATCGCTGGCGATTTCATGTCCGCGGCGTCATTTCTCGGTATTTCCGCGCTGGTTTTCACCAGTGGTTATGACGGCCTGATTTACTCGATCGGCTTTCTGGTGGGCTGGCCGATCATTCTGTTCCTGATGGCCGAGCGCCTGCGCAACCTGGGCAAGTTCACCTTCTCCGACGTCGCCTCCTACCGCCTGGGGCAGACGCAGATCCGTATCCTTTCCGCATGCGGTTCGCTGATCGTGGTGGCCTTCTACCTGATCGCGCAAATGGTGGGAGCGGGCAAGCTGATTCAGTTGCTGTTCGGCCTCGACTATCTGGTCGCGGTGGTGATGGTCGGCGTGCTGATGGTCATGTACGTCATGTTCGGCGGCATGCTAGCGACCACTTGGGTACAGATCATCAAGGCTGTCCTGCTGCTGGCTGGCGCAACCTTCATGGCCGTCATGGTCATGTATAACGTCGGCTTCGATTTCAGCCGCCTGTTCTCCGACGCGGTAGCGCTGCACCCGAGCCATCAGGCGATCATGAGCCCGGGCGGCCTGGTTTCCGACCCGATCTCGGCGATCTCGCTGGGCCTGGCGTTGATGTTCGGCACTGCCGGTCTGCCGCACATCCTGATGCGCTTCTTCACCGTTGCCGATGCCAAGGAAGCGCGCAAGAGCGTGTTCTACGCAACTGGCTTCATTGGTTACTTCTACATACTGACCTTTATTATCGGTTTCGGCGCGATCCTGCTGGTCAGCACCAACCCAAGCTTCAAGGACGCCTCGGGAGCCATCATCGGTGGGACCAACATGGTCGCCATCCACCTGGCTTCAGCGGTCGGCGGCAACCTGTTCCTGGGCTTCATCTCCGCAGTGGCCTTCGCCACCATTCTGGCGGTGGTCTCGGGCCTGGCGCTGGCTGGTGCTTCCGCCGTTGCCCATGACCTCTACGCCTGCGTGATCAAGAAGGGCAAGGCCAGGGAAGAAGATGAGATGAAGGTGACCAAGCGCACCACGCTGGCATTGGGTGTACTGGCCATCCTGCTCGGCGTCGCGTTCGAGAATCAGAATATCGCCTTCATGGTCGGCCTGGCGTTCTCGGTTGCCGCCAGCTGCAACTTTCCGATCCTGTTCCTCTCGATGTACTGGAAGAACCTGACTACACGCGGTGCGCTGATCGGTGGCGCGATGGGCCTGGGTACGGCATTGCTGCTAACCATTCTCAGCCCGACGGTATGGGTCGACGTGCTGCACTTCGAGAAGGCCATCTTCCCGTACAAGTACCCGGCTCTGTTCGCCATGATTGCGTCTTTCGCCGGCCTGTGGTTCTTCTCGGTGACCGACAAGTCCAAGATGGCTGCCGAAGAGCGGGCGCGCTTCTTCCCGCAGTTCATCCGCTCGCAGACCGGTCTGGGTTCGAGTGGCGCAGTCGCACACTGATTCCTGGTGTCGTGATCTAAAGGCAGCCTTCGGGCTGCCTTTTTTGTTCTGACGGGGACCTGCCTCAGCAGCGTCAATCGGGAGCGGAGCATGGCTGTCATTCAGCATTTCGATAGAGGCCGGAGCCTGCAGTAGCTTTCGCTAGACTCGTGGCAACCCAACGAACAAAAGGTTACAAACGATGCAAAATCGCATGATGGTCACTGGCGCCGGTTCCGGTCTGGGTCGTGAAATCGCTTTGCGCTGGGCGCGCGAAGGCTGGCAACTGGCATTGTCGGATGTCAACGAGGCCGGTCTGGCAGAAACCCTGAAAATGGTCCGTGATGCGGGCGGCGACGGCTTTACGCAACGCTGTGACGTGCGCGACTACAGCCAGCTCACGGCGCTGGCGCAGGCCTGCGAGAGCAAGCTTGGCGGCATCGACGTGGTGGTCAACAACGCTGGCGTTGCCTCGGGTGGCTTCTTCGAGGAGCTGTCGCTGGAGGACTGGGACTGGCAGATCGCGATCAACCTGATGGGCGTGGTCAAGGGCTGCAAGGCCTTTCTGCCATTGGTGCAGAAGAGCCAGGGCAAGATCATTAACATCGCGTCCATGGCGGCGTTGATGCAGGCGCCAGGAATGAGCAACTACAACGTGGCCAAGGCCGGCGTAGTAGCGTTGTCCGAGAGCCTGCTGGTGGAACTGAAACAGCAGGAAGTCGGGATTCATGTGGTCTGCCCGTCATTTTTCCAGACCAATCTGATGGATTCTTATCGCGGTCCGACGCCCAACATGAAAGCGCAGATCAGCAAGCTGCTCGAAGCGTCGCCTATCTCTGCTGCAGACATCGCCGACTATATCTACCGTCAGGTCGACGAGGGTGTGTTCATGATCCTGCCGCATGATGAAGGCCGGGCAGCTTGGAAAATCAAGCAACAGAATCCACAGGCGATCTACGACGAGATGGCGCTGCTGGCAGAGAAGAAACGTAGTAAGCGCAAAACCTGACCGATAGGTCCGTTTTGCTTGCCCTGATCCAGGGGCGGGAGTAGGGTTGCCGGTCCTACCCAGTTTGCCTCTGGATTAAACGTGAAGAACCCGTCTCGCTGGCTACTCATGCTGGCTCTCGTGCTGGCTGCAATCAACCTTCGGCCCGGCATTACCTCGTTCGCACCACTGATCGAACGCATCGCCGAGGAGCTGAGTCTCAGCCGCAGCGTGATCAGCCTCACCACGGCCTTGCCAGTACTGCTGATGGGCTTGCTGGCGCCTTTGGCGCCACGTCTGGCCGTGCGCTTCGGGTTGGAACGCACCATCAGCCTGTGCCTTGGCTTGATCGGTCTGGCGCTATTGCTGCGTCTGTTTGGTAGAAGTGCGCCGGTGTTGATTGGCACCGCCGCCATGGTCGGCGCCGGAATCGCGGTTGCCGGGCCGCTGTTGTCGGGCTTCATCAAGCGTTATTTTCTCGAGCAGATGGGCAAGACTGCCGCCTACTATTCCTTGAGCATGGCCGTTGGCGGCACCGTCGGTGTGGTGCTTACCGCACCTGCGGCCGAGCTGCTGGGCCAGCGCTGGACCTGGGGCCTGGCGCTGTGGGCGATTCCTGCGATGCTGGCGCTACTGATCTGGTGGCGTTTGCCGAACCAGCCGGAACCGGCCGTCGAAAGCCGCGCCGGTCTGCCGTGGCGCGAGCCGCGCGCCTGGTTGGTAAGCATCTATTTCGCGCTGCAGGCCGGTCTGTTCTACGCGCTGGCGACCTGGCTGGTAGCGCGTTACCACGAAGCTGGCTTCAGCCTGTTGCAGAGCAATGCCTTCTTCAGCGGTTTCATGCTGATCGGTTTACCCAGCGCATTCATCATGCCGTGGCTGGCGCAGCGCTTTGGTCGGCGGCACCTGCTGATGTCTTGCTGCGGCGTGCTGGCAACGGTCTGTCTGCTGGTCATCGCCTGGCTTCCGCAGGTCAATCCATTACTGGTGTGCATGTTGCTGGGCGTAGCCTTGAACGGCACATTTTCCATGTCGCTGGTTTTGCCGATGTACGAAGCGAGCACACCGCTTGCGGTTAGTCGCTTGACGGCAATGATGCTCTGCACCGGTTATTGCCTGGCCTGTTTCACACCGGTGCTGACCGGGTTGGGCCGAGATATCGCCGGCGACTATCGTCAACCCTTCTTCGTGCTTGCAACCATGTCGGCGGCGATGTCGCTGCTCGCCTTGCGGCTGGCACCCCGTCGCGATCTGGCCGCAGCGAGCACTCGCTGAAGCGACTCCACCGCGTTTAGGTTGTGGTCTGCGTCACCTCTGCAGCGTGTGCCCTGACCTTGGCTGCACGGGGCGCTGGAAGGCTGGGCGGATTTGATCGAACATGTCGGGCTTTCGCCTGGAGTGTTTCTGTGGAGCCGGAATCCATTGTCTACGGCAGCATCCGCGACTGGCCTTCTGCCGACGCCGAGCAGTGTCGATTGCGCCGCGCGGTCAACCGCCGTGCGCTCTACAGCCTGCCGCAAGGCGAGGGTTGGCCTTTTCTCGGAAGAGAGATGTTCTCCTGCTGCATGGACCAAGGCGTGTATCAGACGCAGGTCATTCACTTCGGCGCCAGTTACCGCGCGGTCGAATATGAGTGGGCGCTCTGGGTAAATCATTTCGAGGCGCTGCTGAACGAACTCTATTGGACCAGCGCCGTGGTCCACCTGGAGACCGAACTCAGTGGAATTCATACCTTCCGCTGGGAAACCGAAAGCGGTTCCCACAGCCCCCATCAAAGCGATCTGCGCATGCGCTGTGCCTGGGAGCGTGACGGTGGCGTGCTCAGCTGAGGCTAGTCCTCCAGCCACTCCTTCGGTACGTCGCGCCTGAGTGCCAACTGGCACTGCTGATGATCAACGTCGAACACAATGACTGCGGTGCCTTTGCGCAGTGCCTGGCGTACCCGTTCAACGCGGGTTTCCAGCGGCGTCTCGTCGCCATTATCGGTGCCCTCGCGGGTCACGAAATCTTCGATGAGGCGGGTCAGGGTGTCAGGTTCGAGCTGGTCGTAAGGGATGAGCATCGGTGTCGGATCAAGTGGGATGGTGCAGGTCGGGTTCGTTGATCGGTGCGTTGAGGAACCGATCCAGGTAAGCATACAGCTGCTCGCTGTCTAGCGGCTTGCCAATGAACTCATCCATGCCGGCCTCGCTGCCAGCGCGGCGATGCTCATCGAGTACGTGGGCGGTCAGCGCGATGATCGGCACCGGCCGCAGCTGCAATTGCGCCTCGAGTCGGCGGATTTGTCGGCTGGCCTCGAAGCCATCCATCTCGGGCATCTCGCAATCCATGAGAATCAACTGCACCGCGGATGGGTTCTTGCTGTATGCATTGATCGCCTTGCGCCCGTTCTCAGCAACCATGACCTCGTAGCCCCGTTTGCGCAGCAGGCTGGACACCACCATCTGACTGACAGGGTTGTCCTCGACGGCGAGAACGAGCGGCCTGGAGCCTGTCAGGTTGTCAGTGGCAAGCGGTGCGCCGCCATCAGACATATGAGTCGCCTGATAAAGGCGATGAAGCGCTTCGCGTAGTGGGCTGAGCAGCAGCGGCAACGGCAAATTGGCCAGGCGCAACGATGACGATGCCGGTGAAGGTTCGCTTTGTGGCGGGTAGAGCAGTAGCACCTGCTGATTCGGTTCGAGCTGGTCGGCCACGGCGTTGAGCCAAGCCTGTGGTTGGCCAAGCCATGGCGCCATAATTACCAGCAGTGGGGTTGTAGCTTGCTCGTCGAGGTAACGTCGCAGTCGTTGTGGCTCCTCGCAGCGGACGATTCGCATGCCCCAGCGGTGCAGCAGGTTGCCCATCGCGTCCAGCGCGCAGATATCCCTGGATGCGATTACGGCGGTTCGACCTTCGAGTAGTGCTGTGAGTGGGTCGAGGTTGTCGCTCGCTTCATGCAGCGGAATATCGAAACTGAATTGGCTGCCCTGGCCGGGGGTGCTCTGCACATCGATCTGGCCGCCCATCATTTCCACCAGCTCCTTGCTGATGACCAACCCCAGACCACTGCCACCGTAGCGCCGCGTGGTGCTGGAATCACCCTGGGCAAAGGATTCGAACAGCTGCGCCAGAACCTCCGCGCGCATGCCGATGCCGCTGTCGGTGATCGAGAAAACCAGGCTTCGATCGCCTTCCGGGCCCTGACAAATGACCTTCAGCACTACGCCGCCATGTTCGGTGAATTTCAACGAGTTGCTGAGCAGGTTCATCAGGATTTGCTTGAGGCGGGTTGGATCGCCGCGCAGGCGGCGCGGCACACCCGGCGCGAGGCTGAGATGCAGGCTCAACTGCTTCTGCAGTGCCTGGGCCGTGAACAGGCTGATGGTCTCGGAGACCAGCGCTTCCAGGTCGTACTCGATGTCTTCCAGGACCAGCTTGCCAGCGCCAATCCGCGCATAGTCGAGGATGTCGTTGATGACTGTCATCAGCGAGTTACTGGAGCTGGACACCGTATCGAGATAGAAACGCTGGTTACGATCCAGCGGCGTTTCACGCAGCAATTGCAGCATGCCCAATACGCCGTTCAACGGCGTGCGGATTTCATGGCTCATTTTCGCCAGGAAGCGGCTCTTTGCCTGGTTCTCGCTTTCTGCCCGCTCGGCTGCCTGGCGTGAACGGAAGCCTTCTTCCTTGAGCAGGTTGATACGATCGGCGAGCCCGATCGACAGGGTGATCAACTCGAAGGCAATACCGGCTTTAACGATCGAGGCGCCATACAGGCCCAGCAGGTTGAACCCCAGGGAACCGGCTGTGACGATGACGAAAGTCGCGAGCAGTACGCCCCAGGCCAAGGTGTAGTACAGGCCATAACGCACACCGCGGCTCCAGACGAAAGCGCCGGTCAGCAGCAGACCGATAGACGAGCTGATGACCATCACACTGGCGAGTACGCTCCAGACCTGGGTTTCCAGAACGAAGCCGGACAGCAGTGCGGCCGCCGACAGCAGCAGCGCCACACGTAATGTGAAGTCCAGGCGCGGAAAATACTCGCGGGTATGCAGGAAGTGGCGGCTGAATTGCACTGCGATGAGGCAATGACTGAGCATCAGTGCATAAATGCCCAACGCGACCACTCCGCCCGCATCGTTCAGCCACTTGACCAGCAAGCCGTCGAAGCTGAGCGCAAACAGGCCAACGTTGACGTTGTAGATCAGATACCAGAAGTAGGCAGGCTCACGCAGCGAAAGGAACAGGAAGAGGTTGTAGCAGAACATCGCAAACAGCACGCCATAAAACGCACCGGACAAGCCCATCGTGTCCTCGGCTGCTTCGGCGTTGGCGGCATAGGTGCTGAAATACAGGGGTACATAGAGCGTGCTGGTGCTTTCCACACGCAGCAGCAAGGTCGAGGTGCCGGGCTCCAGCGCCAGAGGGAACAAAAAGTTGCTGACCTTGACCGCGCGCTTGTCGAACGGATGGGTGTCGCCAGAACGCTGCCGGCTGATGCGCCCGTCCGGGTGACGCAGATACAACTGGATATCGTCGAGCAGCGGATAGTTGATTTCGACGAAACCGCCGATGGGGTCGTTCAACTGGTTGTTCAGCTCGACCCGGAACCACCAGACCGATTCGTTCTTACCCTTGTTGGGATGCAGGCCAGACACGGGCTCGAAGGTCTTTTCGGGTAGTTCGAAGACCTCGCTCACGCTCAGCTCGGCGGCTGGGTCTCGCAGAAAGTAGCTCCAGCTACCCAACGCCTGGCGGAAATGCTGAGAGCCCACCGGCACGGGCTCGAACGCCGATACCGGAGCAGTCAGACAAACGAGTAGGACGGCCAGAAAAAGACGCGGCAGCATGTTATTGACCCAAGGCGTGCACACCCGCAAGCGCAGTATCCAGTCGCGCGAAGGGCAAAGCTGTTCGCTTCACGCCAGACTGGCCAAACATTCATATGATTCAGAGGTTGGCGACTTTGCCCGGATCAACGCCGCCTCGCAATCGGCAATTGCCTCAAGTTGGCGGCGCATCATGAAACGTTACGATCTGTCAGACGAATCATCAGTTTGCTTGTCGAAGATTGAATCGACTGCCGGCACGCGCGTGTCGTTTTCCATCTGAGTCACGTGTTCGAGTTGATGACTGAAATTTTCCAGCGAGTCTTGGCCGGCGTGAGCGTCACTGGTGAACACCGGCGGGCTCAGCAAGTAGGCCGAGATCAAGCGGCTCATGGCGGCCAGGCTGTCGATATGGGTGCGCTCATAACCGTGTGTCGCGTCGCAGCCAAAGGCAAGCAAGGCTGTGCGGATATCGTGACCGGCCGCGATCGCCGACTGCGCATCGCTGTGGTAGTAGCGGAACAGGTCACGTCGAACCGGAACGTCGTTGCCTTCTGCCAGTTTGAGCAGATGCCTCGACAGGTGGAAATCGTACGGCCCACCCGAATCCTGCATAGCCACGGTGACCGCGTGCTCGCTGGATTCCTGCCCCTTGGCCGTCGGCGCGATGTCGATGCCGACGAACTCACTGACATCCCAGGGCAGGGCGCCGGCCGCGCCAGAACCGGTTTCTTCGGTGATGGTAAACAGCGGATGGCAATCGATCGGTGGTTCCCGGCTGCTTTCGACCACAGCTTTGAGCGACGCCAGCAAAGCTGCCACGCCGGCTTTATCATCCAGGTGGCGTGAGCTGATGTAACCGCTGTCTGTGAACTCGGGCATCGGATCGAACGCGACGAAATCGCCCACATTGATGCCTAGCGCGAGGGTGTCCGCGCGGCTCGCGGTGCAACCGTCCAGGCGCAGCTCGACGTGGTTCCAGCTGATTGGCATTTCGTCGACTGCGGTATTGAATGCATGTCCCGAGGCCAGCAAAGGCAGCACACTGCCGCGTACCACGCCGGTGTCAGTGAACACGCTGACACGGCTGCCTTCGGCAAAGCGGCTCGACCAACACCCCACTGGGGACAAGCCGAGTCGGCCATTGTCCTGGATTTCGCGGACGCTGGCACCGATGGTGTCCAGGTGTGCGGCAATGGCGCGATCCGGACTGTCACGGCGGCCTTTGAGCGTGGCACGGATGGTTCCGCGACGCGTCAGTTCGAAGGGAATACCAAGCTCCTGCAGCCGCTCCGCCACATAACGAACGATAGTGTCGGTGAAGCCGGTGGGGCTCGGAATGGCGAGCATCTCCAGCAGCACGCGTTGCAGGTAGTTGAGGTCCGGTTCTGGAAGTTTGGCAGTCATGATCATTCCTTAGCGGCGAAAAACAGGCTGCCGCCATGTCAGTGAGTGAAGTTGAGCTGCGGGAGCACCGCAAGCGAAGCGGCGGAGCCGCTCCGACACCTGCGGGTGTCGGAACCAGGCCATGACCGGCCTGGAGGCCGCTAATGGGTGCCGTAGCTGAGTGGAAAGAGCAGGTCGACAAAACGCTCGGCGGTGGGCTGGGGATGGTGATTGGCCAGGCCGACTCGTTCGTTCGCTTCGATGAAGACGTACTCGGGCTGGTCCGCTGCGGGCACCAGCAGGTCCAGGCCAACCACCGGGATATCCAATGCGCGGGCGGCCCGAACTGCAGCGTCGATCAGCTCGGGATGCAACTGATCGGTCACATCATCGAGCGTGCCACCGGTGTGCAGGTTGGCAGTTCGGCGGACCGCCAAGTACTCACCGCGCGGCAGAACGCTATCGTAGTCGAAGCCGGCTTCGCTGAGGCAGCGCTGTGTCTCCTCGTCCATAGGGATTCGGCTTTCGCCGTCGGTCGCAGCCTGGCGGCGCCGGCTTTGGGTCTCGATCAGCTGACGAATGCTGTGGCTGCCGTCACCCACCACTTCAGCCGGACGGCGGATCGCCGCAGCCACGACTTCATAGCCAATCACGACGATGCGCAGATCTAGCCCGGGGTGAAAGCTTTCCAGCAACACGCGCTGATCGAATTGACGTGCGCGGGCGATGGCTTCTTCAATGGCCTGACTGCTGCGCAGGTCGACCGAGACGCCTTGGCCCTGTTCGCCATCGAGCGGCTTTACCACTACGCCGCCGTGCTGCTCGAGAAACGCAGCATTCTCTTCGGGCGAGCCGGCCAGCTGCTGGGCAGGCAGTTTAAGCCCGGCGCGGGCAAGGGTACGGTGAGTCAGGCTCTTATCCTGGCACAAGGTCATGCTCACCGCTGAGGTGAGGTCCGACAGTGACTCGCGACAGCGCACCCTTCGGCCGCCCTGGGTCAGGGTGAAAAGTCCGGCTTCGGCATCGTCGATGGTAATCTCGATGCCGCGGCGGCGTGCCTCGTCGACGATGATCCTGGCGTAGGGATTCAGCTCGGCTTCCGGGCCTGGGCCAAGAAACAGCGGCTGGTTGAAAGTGTTCTTACGCTTGACCGTGAAGGTCTGCAGATCGCGGAAGCCGAGCTTGGCGTACAGCGCTTTGGCTTGCTTGTTGTCATGCAGGACCGACAAATCCAGATAGGCCAGCCCGCGGCCCATGTAGTGTTCGATCAGATGACGGACCAGTGCTTCGCCAACGCCAGGGCGTGTGCAGTTTGGCGCGACCGCCAGGCACCAGAGGCTGGAGCCGTTCTCCGGATCGTTGAAGGCCTTGTGGTGATTGATCCCCATGACGCTGCCGATGATCTCACCGGAGTCGTCGTCTTCGGCCAGCCAGTAAACCGGACCGCCTTGCTCTCGCGGGGTGCACAGCTCCGGGTTGACCGGCAGCATGTGGCGCGACTGGTACAGGCAGTTGATCGCCTTCCAGTCCTCATCGCTCTGGGCGCGGCGAATACCGAAGCCGCGGAAGCTTCGGCGCGCCGGGCGGTAATCGGTGAACCAGATGCGAGAAGTGTCCGATGGATCAAGGAACAGCTGCTGCGGGGCATAGGCGAGCACCTGATGCGGCGCGGCAACGTACAGGGCAATGTCGCGCTCCCCGGCCTGTTCGTGGAGCAGGTCGGCAGCAAGCTTTTCCGGGTCGGAATAGGTGTGGCCAATCAAGATGCGGCCCCAGCCGCAGTGCAGTGTCACGGGTGCCTGGGGTTCTTCCTGACCATCCTCGGCGAGTCGCTGCTGCAGGCGTTCGTAAGTGGGTGTCTGGCCGCGCAACAGCCGCTGTCCATAGGCTTGAGACTTCTGCATGGTAGGTTCCTTGGAGCTGGTCATGACGTCAAAGCGGTTGCCGCATCAGTCGGCCTGAGCGCCGTGCCGTCATGATCGGGTTCTTAGAGGCCTTGTTCGCTCAACCATAGATTGACCGCTGCCAGCTGCCACAATTTCGAGCCGCGCAGGGGTGTCAGTTGACCCTCGGGGTCTTTGAACAACCGGTCCAGCATGGCCGGGTTGTACAGCCCGCGGTCCTGGCTCGGATCGGTCAGTAACTCGCGCACCCAGTTCAGCGTGTCACCCTCGAGATGCTTGAGCCCGGGTACTGGGAAATAGCCTTTTGGACGGTCGATAACCGCTGCTGGGATGACTTTGCGTGCGGCTTCCTTGAGCACGTATTTGCCGCCGTCCGGCAGCTTGTACTTGGCCGGGATTCGCGCTGACAGTTCGGCCACGTTGTGGTCGAGAAACGGCACTCGAGCTTCGAGGCCCCAAGCCATGGTCATGTTGTCGACGCGTTTGACCGGATCGTCGACCAGCATCACTGTGCTGTCGATGCGCAGGGCTTTGTCGACCGCTGCTTCGGCGCCGGGTTGGGCGAAATGCTGACGTACGAAGTCGCCGGAGAAGTCGCCCTTGACCCACTGCTGCTGCACGGTGTCGGCGTATTCCTCGAAGCTGCGGTCGCGGAAGGCATTGAGATAAGCCTCGACCGGGTCCGCGGCGCCGTCCACCTGGGGATACCAGTGGTAGCCGGCAAACAGCTCGTCTGCGCCCTGGCCGCTCTGCACCACCTTGCAGTGCTTGGAAACTTCCCGCGAGAGCAGGTAGAACGCGATGCAATCGTGGCTGACCATCGGTTCGCTCATGGCGCGGAAGGCGGCGGGCAGCTGTTCGAGGATTTCCTTTTCCTGAATGCGCAGTTGGTGATGACGCGTTCCGTAGTGCTGCGCGATCAGATCCGAATACTTGAACTCGTCGCCGCGCTCGCCGCCAGCATCCTGAAAGCCGATGGAGAAGGTCTGCAGGTTATCCGCAGCGCCGGCTTCGCGAAGCAGGCCGACCAGCAAACTGGAATCGACACCACCGGACAGCAGAACGCCCACATCGACTGCCGCGCGATGACGCAGGGCGACGGACTCACGCAAGGTGGTCAGGGTGCGCTCTTGCCAGTCTTCGAAGCTGTAGCCTTGTTCTTCCTCCGATGCGCCGAACTCCAGCGTCCACCAGCGATGTTGACTGCTCTTGCCGTTCGCGTCGACCCGCATGAAGGTACCGGGGGGCAGCTTCTCGATTCCGGCGATCAGGGTATCCGGGGCCGGCACGACTGCATGGAAGCTCATGTAGTGATTCAGTGCCACCGGGTTCAGCACACCTGCAATGTCACCGCCCTTGAGCAGTGCCGGCAGCGTGGAAGCAAAGCGCAGGCGCTCACCGGTGCGTGACAGATAGAGCGGCTTGATACCAAGACGATCGCGCGCGATGAACAGTTCTTGCACGTCTCTCTGCCAGATGGCAAAGGCGAACATGCCGTTGAGGCGCGGCAATAAGGCTTCGCCCCAGGCATGAAAGCCCTTGAGCAACACTTCAGTGTCACCCTCGGAAAAGAAGCGATAACCCAGCGCCTCGAGTTCGGCGCGCAATTCCGGATAGTTGTAGATGGCGCCGTTGAACACCATGGACAGGCCGAGCGCCGAGTCGACCATCGGCTGACCCGAGGCCTCGCACAGGTCCATGATTTTCAGGCGTCGATGACCCAGCGCAAGCGGGCCTTGGCTGTTGAAGCCGCAGGCGTCTGGGCCGCGAGCAGTCAGGGATTGGGTGATGCGTTCAACCGCGGCCAGATCGGCCGGTTGATTATCGAAGCGAAGTTCGCCAGCTATGCCACACATAGGATCCTTACCGGTATTTCCGTTGGGGAGTGTGACTGACGCTCGGACCGCGAAGTTCAGGATTTCAGACGGGCGTGTACCGCTCTGGCTCGGTGGCTGAGGGGCGTGTTCATACGCGTCTCGCCTAGGCTGAATCGCGCTCTGCTGCGTCAGTCAGGTTTTACAGGGAAACAGGAATAGTGATTTCATGTCAAACCGTACTCGGCACGATTTACCTGTCTATGAGTGGAAAAAACATTCGATCTGAAACTATTGAAACGACGGAGGCCAACCTCGAGTTGTCTCTGTTCCAGGCCTTGCGCCGGTTGCAACAGGACGCCGAAATGCATGCCAAGCGACTGGCGCGCTTCGGTGGACTGAGCCCGGTGCAGTTGATGATCCTGCAGGTGTTGGCCAGCGAGCGGCAGCTCACCGCCAGCGCATTGAGCAAGCGTGTCAGCCTGACGCCCGCGACGCTGTCCGGACAGCTCGACCGGCTCGCCGAGCGCGGTTTGCTGTTGCGCCAACGGGATGATCTGGACCGCCGCCGCCAATGGTTGTTACTGACGGATGAAGGGCGCGCACTGCAACAGCAGGCGCCATCACTGTTACCGCCTGAATTTTTTGCGCGCTTCTCGTCACTGCCGGATTGGGAGCAGCACGGGATCGCCGCGGCACTGCTGCGGGCCGCGTCGATATGCGGTTCCGCAGAATAGTTGCCGCTGCGCTTAAATTTCCGCCCTGTTACAGGCGAAAGCCTTCGACGATATGCTCGGCCAGGGTTTCGCTGACCTGCGACTGATTGCGCTCGTTGCGCAGCAGGACAATGCTGCACGAAGGCAGCTCCGGCATGCCCTCGGCTTCTCCCAGCAAGCGCATGTCGGCGGTCACCAGGCTTTGCAGCTGCGCGGTCACAGCGAGTCCTGCGTTAGTCACCGCCATCAGCGCCGAGAGACTCGGGCTGGTATAGGCAACCCGGTAGGGGATATCCAGGCTGTCCAGCGCATTACAGGCCCATGCCCGGCAGAAGCAGTCGGTATTGAACATGGCCAACGGCATGGGCCGTTGTTCATGGGCATTGAAGCCCGGCGCTTCGGCCCAGACGAAGCGTTCGCGGCGCAGCATTTGGCCAATCTCCGTCCCCGGCTCGCGGGTGACGATTGAAAGATCCAGGTCGCGCCGATGCAGCAGCTGGTAGGACGGTTCGCAATGCACTTCAACCTGCACCAGCGGATAAGCCTGGGCGAAGCGCGAGAGAATGCCGGGCAGGAAGCGCATCACGTAATCGTCCGGGGTGCCGATGCGCACCGAGCCGACCATGTGCGGTTCGCGCAACGTCGTTAGCACTTCGCCATGCAGCTTGAGAATCCTGCGCGCGTAACCGAGCAGGATCTGGCCCTCTGCGGTGAGCTTGACCTGGCGCCCGTCGCGCTCGAAGACCGAACGTTGCAGCACGTCTTCTTCCAGGCGCTTCATCTGCATGCTGATCGCCGATTGCGTGCGATTGACCGCTTCCGCTGCACGGGTAAAACCGCCGTGATCGGCAATCGCCACAAAGCTGCGCAGCAGCTCGGCATCGATACTGGGGTAATTCGCCATTCATCAATCTCCGAGATGTACATCATCAGAAACATTCGTTGGATTGATCATAAGCTTCGCAGGAAACTGACGCCATCCCACTCGGAGGTACGTCAGATGAAAAGCCATGCTGAGTTCATTCAACCATGCGCCAGGAGCGCAATTCCGCATTTCTCGCTCGCAGCGACGCTACGTGCGGCCTGGCAGCAGCTGGGTCGCTGGCACGCGCTGTATCGCCAGCGTCAGCAGCTCGCGTCCTTGAGTGATGAGATGCTCAAGGACATCGGATTAAGCCGAGCCGATATCGAAACCGAAACCATCCGCCCGTTTTGGGACGAACCGTTTCGTCGGTGCTAACGGTCCGTGATCTGTTCGAGAGCGCTGCCAGACGCTGGGTGGCGCAGGGAATGCCGTCAGTCGGTTCGGCGAATGAGTTTGCGCAGCAGGAATCGATTGGGGTGGCAGGCTTCGGCGATGGCGCGTGGCACGGGTAACGGTTCGTCATTCAGCCACGCGGCGAGCAACTCGCCTGACAGTGGCGCGGTAATCAGGCCGCGCGAGCCGTGGGCGGTATTGACGTACAAGCCATCAAGCCACGGACACGGCTCATCGGGTATCTGGCGAGCGTCCTTTGCCAGCACGGCATAGGCCTCGGCGAAACGTTCCGGATCGGCCAGCGCGCCGATAATGGGTAGATAATCGGGGCTGGTGCAGCGAAACGCGACACGACCATGCAGCTGGCCCACGTCGCAGGTGTCGGCCTCGAAGCGCTGGTGCAGATCGCCGGAAATCTCCTTGAGCATGTCCAGATTCGAACGATGCTCCGCTGCACTCGGCGCCGGATCGGTCTCGGCAAAATTGAAGCTGGCACCCAGCGTATGCTGCCCCTCGCGTGGCGGGGCGACATAGCCCTTCGCACACAGCACGGTGCGCAACGCGGAACTTGCTTCGGTGGCCGGCAGCGCGCTGATCTGCCCTCGAATTCGCTTGAGCGGTAGCCAGGCGCTTTGGCTGAACTGCGCTGCGTCGGCGGCGCCGGCCAGAATTACCACCGGCGCTTCGGCCAGCAACTCGTCGCCGGCGAGCGCCTGCCACTGCTCACCGGTGCGGCGCAGTTCGAGCGGCTGTCGATGGCCAAACAGCTCGATGGCGGGGTGCTTGATCAGCCAGCGACACAGCGCCGGCGGGTGCGCCCAACCGGCGTCCGGATAAAACAGCCCGCCTTGTTCCAACGTTACGCCTGCCAGCCGCTCGGCTTCTTCGCGCGGCACCGCGCGCAGGAGGCTGGGCGGGAAGGCGTCGCACAGTGCCGCCTGGCGGACGATTTCCTTGTCATCGAAGGCAAGTTGCAGCACGCCGCACGCGTCCCAGTCCTGTCCGTGCTGCAGGTTATGCAACAGCCGGCGTGTGTAGCCAAAGCCACTGCCGACCAGCTGCGCAAGCGCGGTGCCGTGGGCTGAAAGCTTCAAATAGAGCACACCTTGCGGGTTGCCAGAGCCCTCCTGGGCGACATCGTCGTGCCGTTCCAGCAACGCCACCTGCCAGCCACGCGCCGCCAGGCTGGCCGCGCTGGCGCAACCCGCCAAGCCTGCTCCGATGACCAGCGCCTTGCGCTGCGCCGGTTTATGCGAAGGACGGGCGAACCAGGGGCTCGGCGAGGAATCTGCTGACGCAGCAAGCTGCCCTTGCAGGTTTTCCCATTTGTGCCCGAGACCGGGTATCCGCTTGACCTCAAAACCCGCTTCCTTGAGTGCGCGGCGTACGCTGCCGGCACTGCTGAACGTCGCCAAAGTCGCACCTGGAGCCGACAGTCGCGCCAGCTGCCCGAACAACTCGGGCTGCCACATGTCCGGGTTTTTCGGCGGTGCGAAGCCGTCGAGAAACCAGGCATCTATGCGCGCGTCCAGCTCTTTGAGCCTGTCGAGCGCATCGCCTACCAGTAGCGTTAGCGTCACCCGGCCGAAGCGAAACTGCTGGAAACCCGGGTTGATCGCCACATACTGGTCCAGTAACTGCCGCGCCTGGTCCTGCAATTCCGGCCATAAAGCCAGGGCGCGATTCAAATCGTCGCGCGTGAGCGGGTGCTTTTCAACGCTGACGAAGTGCAGGAAGCCAGTGTCAGGCGCTGTGCGCTCGAAAAGCGCCCAGGTGCAAAGGAAACTGAGACCGGTACCAAAACCCGTTTCGCCGATCACCAGGCGTTCGCCGGCGTGGAGGGCGGCGAAACGCTCGGCCAGCCGATTGGGTTGCAGAAACACATGGGTGGTTTCGGCTATGCCCGAACCGCGGGAAAAATACACGTCGTTATACTGCCGGGATTGCGGTTGGCCGTTCTCGTCCCAGTCGAGTTCGGCATGCTGAAAACCGGTGGAGATCGGGGCGGGCATCGACGTTTCCTGCGGTAAAAAATCGGGATTCTAGCAGCCGAGCGAAACCTGCTGCGGGCACGCTTTGTCGCATCGATAAGCGTGCCCGCCTGCACCCAACGCTGACTGGGGTGCTGCATCAGTACGGCGGCCGCGTTGGCCTGCTAGGGTTCATCACAGCATCCTTTCCTGGAGTTCACATGTTCGAGTCCGCCGAAATCGGCCATTCCATCGACAAGGACACCTACAACACCGAAGTACCCGCTCTGCGCGAAGCGCTGCTGCTGGCGCAGTACCGCCTCAGGGAGCAGGCACGGTTTCCCATCCTGATCCTCATCAATGGCATCGAGGGTGCAGGAAAAGGCGAGACGATCAAGCTGCTCAACGAATGGATGGACCCACGCCTGATCCGTGTCGACAGCTTTGACGTGCCAACCGATGAAGAACTCTCGCATCCACCAGCGTGGCGCTACTGGAGACGGCTTCCGCCCAAAGGCCAGACCGGAATCTTCTTCGGTAACTGGTACAGCAAGATGCTGGAAGACAGGGTGCATGGTCGCATCAAGAAAGCCGATCTCGAACTGGCCATCGATCGTGCCCAACGCTTCGAGCGGATGCTCTGTGCCGAGGGCATGCTGATCTTCAAGTTCTGGTTCCATCTGTCCAAGGACCGCATGTTGCAGCGCCTGGAATCGCTCAAGGATGATCCATTGCACAGCTGGCGCATCAGCCCGCTGGACTGGCAGCAGTCCAAGACCTATGACAAGTTCGTGCGTCATGGTGAGCTGATCCTGCGCCGGAGCAGCCGAGAGTTCGCGCCCTGGTACGTGATCGAGGGTTATGACGAGCGATATCGCAGCCTCACCGCCGGTCGTTTACTGCTCGAAGGACTGAATGCCGCACTCGACGCGGCCGATAGCCAGCCCTCGCAACCGCACACTGCGTCGGTTGAGCTGAACCTCGATCGACTGAGTCTGCTCGGCAGCCTGGACCTCGATCAGGCGCTCAGCAAGGACGATTACCAGGAACAGTTGGGGCAGGAGCAGGCACGCCTGTCCGGGCTGCTGCGCGACCCGCGTTTGCGCAAGCGTGGCGTGTTGGCGCTGTTCGAGGGTCACGATGCAGCGGGTAAGGGCAGTACCATCCGGCGCGTCACCGATGCGCTGGATCCTCGCCTGTACCGCATCGTGCAGATCGCGGCGCCCAGCGAAGATGAACTGGCGCAGCCGTGGCTCTGGCGGTTCTGGCGCAATGTGCCGGCGCGGGGCCAGTTCACGATATTTGACAGGTCTTGGTACGGCCGGGTGCTGGTTGAGCGGGTCGAGGGCTTTTGCTCGCCGGATGAATGGCTGCGTGCCTATACCGAGATCAATGAGTTCGAAGAGCAGCTGGTCGATGCCGACGTGGTCGTGGTCAAGTTCTGGCTGTCGATTGACAAAGACACGCAAATGGAGCGTTTTCAAGAGCGCGAGAACACGCCGCACAAACGTTTCAAGATCACCGAAGAAGACTGGCGCAACCGCGAAAAGTGGGATGACTATGGTCATGCGGTCGCGGACATGGTCGACCGTACCAGCACCGAAATCGCACCCTGGACGCTCGTCGAAGCCAACGACAAGCGTTTTGCACGGGTCAAGGTGTTGCGCACGCTCAATGACGCGCTGGAGGCCGCAATCAGCTGAGCGACCAGGGGAGCGGAGACAATGGCCAGCCATATCCCTGCTGAATGTTCGTCGCCTTCGGTGACGGGCCAGAACTATGCTCGACCCATCTTCAACAGGCCGGCCGCCCACGTCGCGACCGCCGAACCATTCGAGGTATGCCATGCGTGAAGTAGTGATCGTCGACAGCGTCCGGACCGGACTGGCCAAGTCCTTCCGCGGCAAGTTCAACATGACCCGCCCCGATGACATGGCGGCCCATTGCGTCAATGCGCTGCTTCTGCGTAACGACCTGGATCCCAAGCTGGTCGAGGACTGCATCGTCGGTGCCGGTTCCAACGAAGGTGCGCAGGGCTACAACATCGGACGTAACGTGGCGGTGCTGTCGAACCTGGGCATCCAGTGCGCGGGCATGACGCTCAATCGCTTCTGCTCGTCCGGCCTGCAATCGATCGCCATCGCGGCCAACCAGATCGCCTCGGGCTGCAGCGATATCATCGTCGCCGGCGGCGTCGAATCGATCACCATGACGGCCAAGAGCAAGAACACCGACAACCTGTTCAACCCGATCCTGCAGGAGCGCGTGCCGGGCCTATATCACAGCATGGGTCAGACCGCCGAGATGGTCGCGCGCCGCTACAACGTGACCCGTGAACAACAGGATCAATACTCGCTGCAGAGCCAGCAGCGCACCGCACGTGCACAGGCTGAAGGACTCTTCCAGGACGAAATCGTGCCGATGAACGTCCGCTATTTCACCGAGGACAAGGCCACCGGCGAGCGCACCGAACATGAAGGTGTGGTGGATCGCGACGATTGCAACCGTCCCGAGACGACGCTGGAGAACCTCTCGTCGCTCAAGCCTGTGTTCGCCGATGACGGCTCCGTCACCGCTGGCAACGCGTCGCAGTTGTCCGACGGCGCCTCAATGACGCTGGTGATGAGCCTGGACAAGGCGTTGGAACTGGGTCTGAAGCCGCGTGCCTATTTCCGTGGTTTCACAGTGGCGGGTTGCGAGCCGGATGAAATGGGCATCGGCCCGGTGTTCTCGGTGCCGCGTCTACTTCAGGCACGTGGCCTACAGGTCAGCGACATTGACCTCTGGGAGCTTAACGAAGCCTTCGCTTCCCAATGCCTCTATTGCCGCGACACGCTCGGTATCGACAACGAGAAGTTCAATGTCAACGGCGGCTCGATCTCCATCGGTCACCCCTTCGGCATGACCGGCTCACGCACTGCGGGGCACCTGATTCGTGAGTTGCAGCGCCGCAACCAGCGTTACGGCGTGGTGACCATGTGTGTGGGTGGCGGTATGGGCGCATCGGGGCTGTTTGAAGCCGTGCGCTGATCATCGTCGGGACGACTAAAAGAAACCCGCGCCAGATGGCGCGGGTTTTTCATGCCTGATCATTATGTTGGCCGCTCCTCGACTGGGCTTCAGCGCAGTGCGCCATCTGCTTTGGCCATCCGGTCTGCGTCTGGCTTGGTCTGCGTCTGGCTTCATGTCACCGATGTAATGGCTAGTGGAGTTTAGACGTCGGCCAGCAGGCGATCGGCTTGCTCTGTATGAAGTTTCCGGTGGGCTGAAGCCCACCCTACGAACGCAACATAGATTGTAGGGTGGGCTTCATCCCACCGTTATGACACGGGCGATACGCTTCATCTCAGCTCAGCTGCGACTGGATTCGAGCATGGTCTCCGGTCGCACCCATTGATCGAACTCTTCATCGGTCAGGTAGCCAAGCGCCAGCGCCGCTTCGCGCAAGGTAGTGCCTTCGGCGTAGGCGTTCTTGGCGATTTCGGCAGCCTTGTCGTAACCGATGTGCGGGTTTAGCGCGGTCACCAGCATCAGCCCTCGCTCCAGGTGCTCGGCCATGCGCCCGGCGTCCGGTTCCAGGCCGACGATGCAGTGGGTGTTGAAGTTGCGGCAACCGTCGGCCAACAGCCGGATCGATTCAAGCATGTTGTGCACGATCACCGGCTTGAACACGTTGAGCTGTAGATGGCCTTGACTGGCGGCGAAGCCGACCGTGACGTCGTTGCCCATGACCTGACAGGCGAGCATGGACAATGCCTCGCACTGCGTCGGGTTGACCTTGCCCGGCATGATCGAGCTGCCTGGCTCGTTGGCCGGCAAACGCACCTCGGCGAAGCCACCGCGCGGGCCCGAGCCCAGCAGGCGCAGGTCATTGGCGATTTTCATCAGGGCGGTCGCCAGAGTCTTCAATGCGCCGGAGAGAGCAACGAGCGGCTCATGGCCGGAGAGGGCGGCGAACTTGTTCGGCGCCGAGACGAACGGCAGGCCGGACAGCGCCGCCAACTCGGCCGCAATCGCCTCGGCGAAGCCGTGCGGGGCGTTGAGCCCTGTGCCCACCGCGGTGCCGCCCTGGGCCAGCTCGTAGACCGCGGGTTGGGCGTGGCGGATCGCCTGTTCGGCGATATCCAGCTGTGCGACGAAGGCCGACAACTCCTGGCCAAAGGTCACCGGTGTGGCATCCATCATGTGGGTGCGTCCGGTCTTCACCAGCCCGCCATGGCGGGCCGCCTGCTCGGCGATGCCACCGGACAGCTCGGCGATAGCGGGCAGGAGGTCGTCATGAATCGCCCGCGCAATGGCGATGTGCATGGCGGTCGGGAAACAGTCGTTGGAGCTTTGCGCACGGTTGACATGATCGTTGGGGTGCACCGGGCTCTTGCCACCTCGTGCTCCGCCGGCCAGTTCATTGGCGCGCCCGGCGATGACCTCGTTGACGTTCATGTTGCTTTGGGTGCCGCTCCCGGTTTGCCAGACCACCAGTGGAAACTGATCGTCGTGCTGACCATGGAGAACCTCGTCCGCGGCCTGTTCGATCAGGCGGGCGATGTCTGGCGGCAGGTCACCGATGCGGTCGTTGACCCGCGCCGCGGCTTTCTTGATCAGTGCCAGAGCATGGCAGACGGCAAGCGGCATGCGCTGCTCGCCGATGGCGAAATTGGTCAGGGAGCGCTGTGTCTGCGCGCCCCAGTAGGCCGCCTCAGGTACTTCCACAGGTCCCAGGCTGTCGGTTTCGGTGCGTGTCATGCCGTGCTCCATTAATGAGGTATCCGTATTAGGTCGCTGGCAGTTGCCACAGGTTCAATCTGGCCTGCAGCTGTTCCTTGAGCGACGGGAACTCCGCGCGCAGAATGTGTCCATTGAGGCTCACCTAACGATCGCCAAGGATCATCTCATGCACATTCTTCGTACATTCGGCCTTTGTAGCGCTCTGTCGATCGCGCTGCTCAGTGGTCAGGCCAGCGCGGACAGCGCCAGCCACGCAACTCAGGCCGAACGTTTTCTGGAACTGGTCAACGCCGATCGGCTGTCGGTTCCGGTCTATGGCCAGGTGCAGCAGATGTTCGCCCAACGCTTCGAACAGACTCGGGCACCGGAAAGCAAGCGCGCGCTTCTCGAGCAATACCAGTCCAAGGCGGATGCCGCGCTGGACAAGGCGATCGGCTGGGAAAAGGTCAGGCCGGAGCTGATCACGCTCTACACCGAGACCTTTACCGAGCAGGAGCTCACCCAGTTGAACGAGTTCTACGAGTCGGCGCTGGGCAAGAAGATGCTGACCAAGTTGCCGGAGTTGAATGCGCGCTCTGCGCAGGTTACCCAGGCCAAGCTGGAAAGTGCCGTACCTCAGGTAAACAAATTACTGGCAGAAATGACTGCCGAACTCGATACCCAGAAAAAGCCCTGACGGAGTCCGCCTGGCATGTCCAAGATCGACCTTATCCAAACCGCGCTGCAAGGCGCATTGCAACCCGAGCACCTGCAGGTGCTCGATGAAAGCCACATGCACAGCCGCGGTCAGGAAACCCATTACAAGGCGGTGATCGTCAGCGAGCAGTTTGCCGGCCTGAACGCGGTCAAGCGTCATCAAAAGGCCTACGCGGCGATGGGTGAGTTGATGCAACAGGTTCACGCCCTCGCGCTGCACACTTATACCCCGCAAGAGTGGGCCGAGCAGGGCGTTGCGCCCGCGTCCCCGGTCTGCGCTGGCGGGCATAAGTAGAAACGGAAAACTCCCGGGGGCTGGACGAACAGGAAGCTCGTCCAACTTGACGGTCGTCTGGCCTCCAGCCTCCAGCGCTTTCTTCGGCTTTATCGCCCCTGCTAGAATGCACGCCGCGCCGGCTCACGCCGGCGTTGTTGTTTTCGCATTCCCGGTCCGCCCTTTGCGGGGGTGACTGCTCGAGGATAATTCATGACTCAGAAGATCGTCGTCGCGGCGCTGTACAAGTTCGTCTCCCTGCCGGACTACGTCGCGTTGCGTGAACCCCTGCTCGAAACCCTCGAGACCAATGGCATCAAAGGCACGCTGCTGTTGGCCGAAGAAGGTATCAACGGTACGGTGTCCGGTAGTCGGCAGGCCATCGATGCGCTGATGGCATGGTTCGGCACCGATGCGCGCCTGGCTGATATCGATCACAAGGAATCCTACTGTGACGAGCAACCCTTCTACCGCACCAAGGTCAAGCTGAAGAAGGAAATCGTCACGCTGGGGGTTCCCGGCGTCGATCCCAATCAGCGCGTCGGCACCTATGTCGATCCGAAGGACTGGAATGCGCTGATCGAAGATCCGGAAGTGTTGCTGATCGATACCCGCAACGACTACGAGGTAGCTATCGGTACGTTCGAAGGCGCAATCGACCCGCAAACCAAATCCTTCCGCGAGTTTCCCGAGTACATCAAGGCGCACTACGATCCGGCCAAGCACAAGAAGGTCGCGATGTTCTGCACCGGTGGTATCCGTTGCGAGAAGGCATCGAGCTACATGCTCGGGGAGGGCTTCGAGGAGGTCTATCACCTCAAGGGCGGCATCCTGAAATATCTCGAAGAAGTACCGCAGGAAGAAACACGCTGGCGCGGCGACTGCTTCGTGTTCGACAACCGTGTGACCGTCCGCCATGACTTAACAGAAGGCGACTTCGACCAGTGCCACGCCTGCCGCACGCCAATTTCGCTGGAGGACCGACAATCGGAGCATTACGCTCCAGGCATCAGCTGTCCGCATTGCTGGGATAACCTCAGCGAGAAAACTCGCCACAGCGCGCGCGAGCGGCAGAAGCAGATCGAACTGGCGCTCGAGCGCAACCAGCCACACCCCATCGGCTACAACTATCGCAAGGCGGGTGTGTAACCGAGTACAGCCATGAGGCACGCTAAATGCGCCTTACCCTGATAGCACCGGAGCGCTGATGAGCAGTCGACTGATCTACGTAATGGACCCGATGTGCTCATGGTGCTGGGGCTTCGCACCGGTCGTGCAGGCATTGATTGATCAGGCGCAGGCCCGCGGCGTCGGTGCGGATCTGGTCGTCGGCGGACTCCGTCAGGAGCGTGTTGCGATGGACCAGGCCGCTCGCGATCGCACCGCTTCTTACTGGCACGCAGTACACGAGGCGAGCGGCCAGCCCTTCAACTTCGAGGCGGGCCTGCCGGACGGGCTGGTTTACGACACCGAGCCGGCCTGCCGTGCACTGGTCGCCGCGCGCGATCTCGATAGGCAATCTGCGTGGCGACTTGCCGGGCTGATTCAACGGGCGTTCTACGTCGAAGGGCGCAACGTCACGCTGCCTCCGGAGCTTGTCGAACTGGCCGACGCTGCCGGCATTCCGCGTATCGAGTTTGCCGACCGCTTCGATTCCCAGGCCGCGCGCGATGCCACCGTCGCGGATTTCGAATGGTCGCGAAATCTTGGCATTGCCGGTTTCCCCACCTTGCTCGCTGAGCATGACGGTCAGTTGGCGCTGGTGACCAACGGCTTCCAACCGCTCGACGTGCTTTCGCCGCTGCTGGCGCGCTGGCTGGATCACAACATCGATGCCTGATCAGCTCAGCTGGGCCGAGATCCGCCGCCTCGCGCTTCACCATCGCAAGGCCTTGGTGCTGGCCAATCTGGTTGCGGTATTGGCAACCCTGTGCAGCGTGCCGATTCCCTTGCTGTTGCCACTGCTGGTCGACGAGGTGCTGCTGAAGCAGGGCGACGCAGCGCTAGAGGTCATGAATAATTTTCTGCCGGCCGGGTGGCAGACAGCGGTTGGCTATATCGGCCTGATGCTCTGCGTGACCCTGGCGCTGCGCGCTTCGGCGCTGGTCTTCAACGTCCTGCAGGCCCGACTGTTTGCTCGACTGTCGAAGGATCTGGTCTATCGCATCCGGGTCCGCTTGATCGAGCGACTCAAGCGGATTGCGCTGAGCGAATACGAAAGTTTGGGTGGCGGGACCGTTGCGGCTCACTTGGTCACCGATCTCGAAACCATCGACAAATTCATCGGCGAGACGCTTAGCCGTTTGCTGGTCGCCGTGCTTTCTATTGCCGGTACGGCGGCGATCCTGCTCTGGATGCACTGGAAGCTGGCGCTGTTGATCCTCTTGTTCAACCCATTAGTCATCTATGCCACGGTGCAGCTGGGCAAGCGCGTCAAGCACCTCAAGAAGCTGGAGAACGACAGCACGTCTTTGTTCACCCAGGCGCTCACCGAAACCCTGGATGCAATTCAGGAAGTGCGCGCCGGTAACCGCCAGGGATTCTTTCTTGGGCGTCTCGGTCTGCGGGCACGCGAGGTGCGTGATTACGCGGTCGCTTCGCAGTGGAAGACGGACGCCTCCAACCGTGCCAGCGGGCTGCTGTTCCAGTTCGGTATCGACATCTTCCGCGCCGCAGCCATGCTCACGGTGCTGTTTTCCGACCTGTCCATCGGGCAGATGCTCGCGGTGTTCAGCTACCTGTGGTTCATGATCGGCCCGGTGGAGCAGCTGCTTAATCTGCAGTACGCCTTCTATGCCGCGGGCGGCGCCCTGAGCCGCATCAATCAGCTGCTGGCGCGAGCCGATGAGCCGCAATATCCAGGTGGTCTGGATCCGTTCGCTGGGCGCGACACTGTCGATATTGAAGTCCAGGGGCTGCGTTTCTCCTATCAGGATGAGCCAGTCCTGGAAGGGCTCGACCTGACCATTGCAGCCGGTGAGAAAGTCGCCATCGTCGGCGCCAGTGGCGGCGGCAAGAGCACGCTGGTACAGCTGCTGCTGGGCCTGTATCAGCCGCAGGCCGGGTACATCCGCTTTGCGGGCGTCGAGGTGCAGGATATCGGTCTGGCCACAGTTCGCGACAATGTGGCGGTGGTGCTGCAACATCCGGCGCTGTTCAACGACACGGTGCGCGCCAATTTGCTGATGGGTCGCGAGCGAGATGACCAGGCGTGCTGGCAGGCACTCGAAATCGCGCAGCTGGCCGATACCATCCGGCAATTGCCAGCCGGGCTGGACAGCATCGTTGGTCGTTCCGGCGTGCGTTTGTCCGGGGGCCAGCGGCAACGACTGGCTGTGGCGCGCATGGTTTTGGCCGAGCCTAAGGTGGTAATCCTAGATGAAGCCACATCGGCTCTTGATGCGGCGACCGAGTATGCCTTGCATCAGGGACTCAATCGCTTCCTGCAAGGTCGCACGACGCTGATCATCGCTCACCGTTTGTCGGCGGTGAAACAGGCTGATCGTGTGCTCGTTTTCGATGGTGGGCGCATTGCGGAGCAGGGCGATCATCAGCAGTTGATCGCCGACGGCGGGCTCTACGCCAAGCTTTACGGGCATCTTCAGCAACACTGAACCAGGCGATGGCAAGACCCGGCGCGCTCAGTTCTCGTTTGGCTGTGTGTGCTGGTAATTTGACGTCAATTGCTGTTTAAATTGCGCCCCTTTCGCATTCAACTTTAGTCGCGATCTGCCGACTTCATAAGCGCGCATACTTTTTAAGGGATTCACTGATGCAGTCCGTCGACCTATTCGCCAACCTGTCCGTAGGCAAGAAATTGCTGCTTGGCTTCGCCATGGTGCTTTTGCTGACACTGGGAGTCGCCGGGACCGGCTTTTACGCTGTGGACTCGATCCTCGACCGCTCGCATCAGATGAATCAGCTGTCACGCATCAATGCGGCGATTCTCGAAGCGCGTGGCCTGGAACGTGATTTTGCGCTGACGCGCAGTGATGAGTCCGCCAATGCCCTGCGCAGCACCTTGGCCAAACTCGATCGGGAGCTGGAAGAGCTTGCTGAGGGTTCATCCGAAGAGCACCGGCAGACACTGCAACAGATCCGCAGTGATGCGGCCGTATACACAGACCAATTCACCCAATACGGTCAGTTGATCGGCAAGGGCGTAGCACTGCGCGAGCGCATGGCCGAGGCTGCACAAAAGAGCCGAGAGGAGTTCGAGTACATTGAGCTGGATATGTACGACGCGGTGCGTGTCTTGCGCCTCGAAGGTGATCACCTCAAAGGCAGTGACCCGCTGACCATTGCAGAAGCTGCTTCCGGCCTGACCAAGCGCATTCTCGATCTGCGCACCTTCGACAGCATGTTCATAGCCAACAGCGCCCAGGCCGCGGTGGACAGCTGGAACGAGTCCTACCAGGACGTCACCACCATCGGCAGCAGCCTCAAAACCTGGCTCAACGACGAGCAGAAAGCCACTATGGATGGCGCGCTCGCCGCGCTGGCGTCCTACCAGCAGGCATTCGGTGAATTCCGTAGCAACCGGGCCGAGCGTGTTTCGCTGGAACAGGCGATGGTAGCCCAGGCTCAGCGCATCCTGGACACCGCCGACAAGGCGTTGGCTGGTGCCACCGAAGCGATGCAGGATCAGCGCCGCAGTGCCTATATGCTGCTCGGAGTGATCAGCGTTCTGGCTGTGGTGATCGGTCTGGTCGCTGCGATGGCAATCTCCCGCATGATAGTCGTTCCGCTTCGCTATACCGTACAGCTGGCACAGCGGGTGGCCGAAGGTGACCTGACCCAGTCGCAAGAGGTGACCCGTCGCGACGAACTCGGCCAGCTGCAAAAGGCGATGTCGGAGATGACCGTGAGCCTGCGCACTCTGATCGGCCGCATCGGTGGTGGCGTCGGTCAAATTGCGACTGCCGCAGAGCAGCTTTCGGCCGTGACCGCTCAGACCAGTGCGGGCGTACAAAAGCAGCGGGTCGAGACCGAGCAGGTCGCCACCGCCATGCATGAGATGGCAGCCACCGTTCAGGAAGTTGCACAGAATGCCGAGCAGGCATCGCTTGCTGCACGTCAGGCCGACGAGCAGGCGCGCCAGGGCGATGTGGTGGTCAAGGAGGCCATCGGCCAGATCGACAGCCTGTCCGGTGAAGTTGAGCATTCCGCGCATGCAATCGAAGAGCTGAATACCGAAAGCGGCCGCATCGGCACCGTACTGGAAGTAATTCGCGCGGTGGCTGAGCAGACCAACCTGCTCGCTCTGAACGCAGCGATCGAGGCCGCCCGCGCCGGAGAGCAAGGTCGTGGTTTTGCCGTGGTGGCTGACGAGGTTCGCGCCTTGGCTCGCCGTACCCACGATTCCACCGAAGAGATCGAGGGGCTGATCGCCAACCTGCAGCGCGTGGCGCAAAAGGCCGTCGAGCAGATGCAGACCAGCCGAAATCTGACCCAGCGTACCGTCGACCTGGCGAGTGAAGCGGGCAGTGCGCTTGGCCGTATCACCGAGTCGGTCTCAACCATCGAGCAGATGAACCAGCAGATCGCTGCCGCAGCTGAGCAGCAAAGCGCCGTCGCTGAGAACATCTCCGAGAGCGTCACCCGTGTTCGTGACATCGGCGAGCAAAGCGCCAGCGGCAGCGAGCAGACGGCCGCGGCGAGTGCCGAACTGGCGCGCCTTGGCGTTGAGTTGCAGGGGCTGGTCGCGCGTTTTCGTACCTGAGGCTTGCACCCCAGGATTGATAAGCCCCGGTCTGCCGGGGCTTTTTTATTGCGCTTTGAAAACCATCGAAATTGCGCCCGTAAAATCTTTCCGGTTGGCCGGCCAGTAGACGCGCGGCGCGGCTAACCGGGACGGTCAAGATCTGCAGCCCACTCGGCCAGCGGCAAGCCCGGCTGTTGTTGCCAGATGCGCTGCCAGATCTGTTTGAGCCTATACAGATTGGCGTGCTCAGTGGGCAGCCGCTCGACGAAGGGAATCAGCTCCCAGCCCTCTCCGTTGCGTTCGGCGAGCGCGAAGCGGAAGGGATGAAACCCGGTCATGCCGAGACGCAGGTCGGTCACCAGCAACTGGTCTCCGACGTCGTCGTAGCGCAGCACGCCGCCGGTAAACCATTGCAAACGAGCATGTTGCCGCGACTCACTCAGTGCGGTGGCGAGCCGTTCGCCGCGTGGAATACTGACCAGCTTAGGCGGCTGTTCATCGAACCAACTCACCAGCGACTCGTAGTAGTGGTCGTCTTCAATGACGATGACTCGCCACAACAGGCTATTGAACGGCGTCGGTGTGCTGAACAGCTGGCTCGCCTGGATGCCCTGGGCGTTCATCACCGCTTCCACGCGCTGCTCGGCCATCTGCTTGCCGGCGAGGGTAAAACCCAGATACAGCGACGACAGCATCAGTGCGCTTGCAGCCCAGCGCGGGCGGCGATCCTTCACCCCGACGATCATCCCTGACAACACGGCTAGCAGCAGCGGTACGCTGTACAGCGGATCGATAATGAACACGCTGGACCAGGCCACCGGCGGTGCGGTCAACGGCCAGAACAGCTGGGTACCGTAACTGGTGAACGCGTCGAGCAGCACATGGGTCATCAGCACCAGCCAGATCGTGAGAAACAGACGCCTGCTGCTGTAGTTCGGATCTGGTCTTATTCGTCGCGCCAGCCAGGCCAACGCAACCGCCAGCGAGCTGAGAATGAAGAGTGAGTGGCTGAAGCCTCGGTGATAGGTCATGTCGGCGATCGCGTCGCCGTAGTCGATGACCACGTCAAGATCAGGCAGGGTGCCGAGCGCTGCGCCGTAAAGCAGCGCCTTGCGGCCTTGCCAGCGACCCAGCAGCGATGCCTGCACGGTCGCACCGAGAAGGGCCTGGGTTATCGAGTCCATGTGCGGTTCCATCTGTTACGAGTGCGCTACGGTAGTCGAACCAGCTGAGCCACCGCGGCTCGAAAACATATAAAAATATGTCCGCAACGTTCCCGATGTGGACAATGACCTTCCTATCCCGATTGTTGAAGGACCGGATGCTCGACATATCCAGCAATGTGCAACTAGCGGACAGCGAGATCGAACTGACTGCCATCCGCGCCCAAGGTGCCGGCGGGCAGAACGTCAACAAGGTGTCCAGTGCGCTGCACCTGCGCTTCGATATCAATGCGTCGTCACTGCCAGCGTTTTACAAGGAGCGCTTGCTGGCGCTGCGTGACAGCCGCATTACCGGCGACGGTGTGATTGTGATCAAGGCGCAGCAGTACCGCACCCAGGAGCAGAATCGCGCCGACGCTCTGGAGCGCTTGGCTGAGATCATTCGTAGCGTGACCAAAGTGGAAAAAGCGCGTCGCCCGACACGCCCGACGTTGGGCTCCAAAAAGCGGCGCCTGGAAGGTAAGACCAAGCGTGGGGCGATCAAGGCCGGGCGTGGGAAAGTGGATTTCTGACGTTCGCCTGCGCTATGGCACGCCGGCGGACCAGATGCCGCTCGCCTGGCCTGACGGCACTCAGGGTCACGGGTCATCTTGAGCTGCCCGGCCGTTGCGCCGGGTAGGGCGGGACCGGCTGGGCGAACACCTGTACCGGCTGTCTAGGGATGCGTTCCGGTACGCAGTTCGACGGCCTCTTCTTCGTCGAGTGGCTGCTGGCCTTCGTCGAGAGTATCCCCCTCGGCGATTTCACCTTCCGGGGTGTCCGGCATCAGCTCCAGCACGGTATGACTGGTACGCAGCATCGGCGTGAAATGGCCGTGGGGCTCGGTAACGAGATCGAACACGCGGCGCGAGCGGAAATAGGAATACAGGGCCAGAAACGCCAGGGTGACTGCGAAAAACACGGGGAGCGCCTTGGGCCCGAAAAAACTCATCAGGCCGCCTGCTATCACCGGACCAAAGGCCGCGCCGAAACCGTTTGCCAGCAACAGGCCGCTGGAGCCGGACAGGATTTCGTCAGGATGCAACTGGTCGACCATCTGCGCGACGGCAATCGAGTAGATGGAGAAGGCCAGACCGCCCCAGAGAAACATCATCCCCAGCAGCAGGGGGCCGGAGGTCAAGGGTGTGATCAGGCCGCCGATCACCGCGGCGATCGCCACGACCCAGAGCAGCACCAGACGGCGGTCATGCTTATCGGAGAACAGCCCGATGGGCCACTGCAGAACGGCGCCGCCGAGAATGGTGATACTCATCAGCAGGCCGACGCCCGAGGCGTCGAAACCGCTCTGCGAGGCATAGACCGGCGCCAGCCCCCAGAAGCCACCCAGGGTCAGCCCGGAAATCCCGGCGGCCATCAAGGGTAGCGGGGCGATTCGAGCCAGCTGCAAGAGGTCGGTAGCAGGCATGTCGGGCTGCGCAGGTTGCGCCTGACGGGTGAGGGTAATCGGCATCAGGGCAGCGCAGATCAGGATTGCGGCCAGTGCGAACAGGGTGAAATTCATCGGACTGTCCAGGCTCAGCAATTGCTGAGCCGCAGCCAGTGAGCCGAGGTTGACGGCCATGTACAGGGCGAACACCTGACCGCGTTTTTCACCGCTGACCTGCGCATTGAGCCAGCTTTCGATGACCATGTAGAGCGTGACCAGGGCGACGCCGTACATCACGCGCAGCACCAGCCACACCCATGGATCGACGATCAGCACGTGAAGCAGCACGACGACCGAGGCGAGTGCCGCGTAGAAAGCGAACGTCCGGATGTGGCCGATGCGCCGGATAAGCGAAGGCGCAAGCCAGGTGCCGACCAGAAAACCGGCGAAGTAGCCGGACATCAGCAGGCCGATCAACCCGGTGGAGTAGCCTTCTTCTATGCCGCGCAGCGTCAGCAGCGTGTTCAGCAATCCATGGCCGAGCAGGAGAAATGCAACTCCGCCTAGCAGCGAGCTGATGGGGGCTATTAACGACCTCATAACAAAACAACCTTAAGCAAGTTTATCCGTGAAGGCAGGCTGCGATGTCGCGAGCGGCGTGCCGTATATCTGTAAGTGACTGAATTTTAAGTATCTGTTTGTGGCGTATTGGCGTATGCAGGTTGGGCAGCATCTTTGCCCGAGGATTCAAAACGAAGCGGAATTTCCAGCAGAGCGCCTTCTTCTTATATGGCTCACGTAGCGTAAGCCGACAGCATCAGTTATCGCTCCAGGCACGAGCGCCACCTCGAAGGCTATCCAAGGTACAAGCTTGGACCAACTTTTCACCTTTGTCCTGGCGCTAATGTCGCGATTAGCGCGAACGCTACCAGGCAGGGCGTCGAGTTCGTGAACCAGAATGCTGCGCTCCCGAACAGCCCAGGGCTCGTCGAACTCGATAAATAGCGGCTGCGTGGTGCGGCTGTGTCGGCGTGCCGCGGATTGGGGAATGATGCTGATGCCCACGCCCGCCCCGATCACCCGACACACCGCTTCGAAACTCGACAGCAGGATGCGCAGCGACAGCTGACCGTCATAGTTTTCCACTTGGGCCGAAGCCCGGTGCGCACGTCGTGCGCAACGGGGCGCGAGGCGATGAGGCCGATGTGGAGGTGAATTCGATCTGATCAATGCAGCCTAGGCGGCCACCAGCCCTGAACGGGCCCAAGCCGCCTGCTGTCTGCACGGCGGTGTACTTGGACTTTCGAACAGAACTCATGGAACAGTGTCTGTCCGCCGCACGCGGGCTCGCGTCGCCGAGAGGCTGGCTCGCGACAGCGATTCGCTAAGAACAATTGCCGCGTCCGTCAGTGGCGGGGCCCGTCTTCCGGCATCGTCATCAACTGCCGTTCCATGTTCCAGTCGAAAGGCTCATCGTTTTCCTCGGCTTCGTAGCGGCGTTCCTCGAGGCGTTGGAACAGTTCGATTTCTTCGTCGGGCATGAAGTGCAGGCAATCACCGCCGAAATACCAGAGCAGATCCCGCGGAACCAGATGCGCGATTTGCGGGTAGCGGTGAAAGACCTGGCAGATCATGTCTTGGCCCATGTGGCGCTCTTCCGGCACGTTCCGCAAAGTCATGATCAATTCGTCGAATCGCTCGAGAAACAGCGCATGGCTTTCTTCAGACACCTGTTCGGTTTCACCCATGGCAAGCAGGATGCCGCGCAGATGGGCCAGAAGGGCCAGGTTGTAATCGTGGTAAGGGTTGGCCATGGTTCACCTGAGTCGATTGGGCGCGCGATTATAAAGGCGCGCGGATTAATTGGGGCGTGTCTAGTTGACTCGAGTCATGGGGCTGGGTTCGGTACAGGCGTCGGATAGCTGGGCAGGGGTTTCGGATGCCAGGAGGAGTATCAGCGCTGTTGGCGAATGCAGGAATGTATTGAGCCAGTGGCTGCCTGAATGTCAGCAGGAGATGACGGCGGCTTGCCAAACGTCGCGCGGGAAGCGCGACGCCTGGCAGAAACCTAAAGTGGACCGAAACGAGCTGCCTGCGGTGGCTAGCGAGTCTTGCCCTCGGCTAGCTCCAGCGGCTCCTTGGCGAAATCATCGACGCTGATCACCTTGCGGCGAGCCGCTTCTGCGACGGTCAGTTGCTCCGCTTCGGCGGCATCCAGTACGCCTGCTGCAAGAGCGGCGCTGATCGGATCCTCCCCAGCAGCAGGTTTGAAATCGCCAGCCTTGAGCGCTTTGTGCAGCTTCTTCTGCAGCGGTTGCGATGCGGCCAGGGTGTCGAACGCATCTCGCAGCGCGCCCAAGGCTTCGTCGCGATCCTGCGGACGGTAGACGCCCTCGAGGATCTGCTCCAAGGCGGGATCGCCTTCCGGGCGACCGAGAATAGCGGCGACTTCGGCATCCAGTGCATCGGATGGCCCTTTGTGGCGGGCGCCGAATGGGAACACCAGAACCTGCAACACACCACCAAGCAAGCGGTTGGGGAAGTTTGCCAGCGTGCCAGCCAGGGCTTGCTCGGCTTTGCAGAGGCAGTCTTCCATCGCCCAACGCAGCAGCGGCGCTTGCTCCGTCGGGTGACCCAGGTCGTGGTAATGCTTGAGCGCAGCGGACGCCAGATAGAGGTGGCTGAGCACATCGCCCAGTCGCGCGGAGAGGCGCTCACGACGCTTGAGTTCGCCGCCGAGCAACATCATGGACAGGTCGGCGAGCATGGCGAAGGCCGCGGCGATACGGTCCAGTTCGCGGAAGTAGGGTCGAGTCAGCTCGTTGCCTGGCGCCTTGCCTAACAGCCCGAACGTCAGCCCGAGCACCAGTGTGCTGGCGGTATTGCTGACCGCAAAACCGATGTGCTGCATCAGCAATCCATCGAACTTCTTGATCGCAGCGTCGCGGTCAGGCTCGTGGATCAGCTCCATTTCGCGAAGTACGAACGGATGGCAGCGGATTGCGCCTTGGCCAAAGATCATCAGGTTGCGCGAGAGGATGTTCGCCCCTTCGACCGTAATCGAAATGGGTGCCGACAACCACATGCGACCGAGGTAGTTACTGGGCCCCATGATGATGCCCTTGCCGCCGTGGATATCCATGGCATCGGTGATGCACTCGCGGCCGCGCTCGGTCAGGTGATATTTGAGAATGGCCGAAAGCACCGAGGGTTTTTCGCCTAGGTCGACCGCGTTGGCTGTCAGGATTCGTGCACTGTCCATCAGCCAGGCATTGCCGCCGATCCGCGCAAGCGGTTCCTGAATGCCTTCGAACGCGGCCAGCGGTACGTTGAACTGCTCGCGGATCTGCGCGTAGCGGCCGCTGACATAGGTGCAGGTCTTTGCTGCGCTGACGCCGGTCGCTGGCAGAGAAATCGAACGCCCGACCGACAGGCAGTTCATCAGCATCATCCAGCCTTTGCCGATCATGTCGCGCCCGCCGATGATGGCTTCGAGCGGTACGAACACGTCTTTGCCCCAGTTCGGACCGTTCATGAACGCGGCGCCGAGGGGCAGGTGACGGCGACCGATTTCGACGCCTGCGGTATCGGTCGGGATCAGCGCGAGACTGATGCCCAGTTCTTCCTCATCGCCCAACAAATGCTCAGGGTCGTATGTCTTGAAGGCGACACCGAGCAGGGTGGCCACAGGGCCGAGGGTGATGTAGCGCTTCTCCCAGTTCAGGCGTAGGCCGAGTACTTCTTCACCTTCCCATTGACCGCGGCAGATGACGCCGCTGTCGTTCATCGCGCCGGCGTCTGAGCCCGCATAGGGGCCAGTCAGGGCGAAGCATGGGATGTCCGTACCGTTGGCCAGGCGAGGCAGGTAATGGTTGCGCTGTTCATCGGTGCCGTAATGCATCAACAGCTCGGCGGGGCCGAGGGAGTTGGGCACCATCACGGTTGTTGCCAGGTCACCGCTGCGGGTGGCTAGCTTCATGACGACCTGCGAGTGGGCGTAGGCCGAGAAACCTTTGCCGCCGTACTCCTTGGGGATGATCAGGGCGAAGAATCCTTCGGCCTTGATGTAATCCCACGCCTCCTGGGGAAGGTCCATGCGCTGGCCTATTTCCCAATCGCTGACCATGGCGCACAGGGTTTCTGTCGGGCCGTCGACGAAGGCCTGTTCTTCATCGGTCAGGACAGCCTTCGGATAGCCGAGCAGGACGTTCCAGTCAGGTTTGCCGCTGAATAACTGTCCATCCCACCAGACCGTTCCGGCGTCGATTGCATCGCGTTCGGTATCGGAGATGGGTGGCAGGACCTTGTTGAACCAGTCGAACATCGGGCCGCTGAAGTACCGGATGCGCAGATCAGCCACCAGTAAGGGCACCGCGACCGCAATCAGCATCAGCCAGAGGATGACCATCAACCAGGTCGGCGTCTCATCGGCCGCGCCCATGAGGACCAGATACGCCGCAACAATGGCCAGCGCCGGTACGGGGGAAACCCGTAAATGAGCAATCACGGCGATGCCGATGAGTAATACGAGCAGCCAGAGCAGGGTCATAGGGTTTTCCTTGTTGAGCGAATGGCGTCCAACTTGAGCATAGGCTTTTGTGGCGAGCGGGGTGAAGAGACAGGGCGACGCGTTTGGTTTCAGATAATGACCGGACCTTGGCAAACGAGTTCGAAAAATGACCGGCGCTGATCGCAATGTTTGTTTCGCCTTGGTGTGTGTCAGGCCGCCGTTTTCAGTTCGGCGTTGCAATTGCCTTGGCGTGCCCTTATGTATTCTGAATCTCTCTGCGTTGTGTGCGTTCTTATATATGAGTACTGCTCTGTCCATTCGGCAGTTGACCAAGGTTTACGGAAACGGCTTCGAGGCTCTCAAGGGCATCGATCTGGACGTAGCCGAAGGCGATTTCTTTGCATTGCTGGGGCCCAACGGCGCCGGTAAGTCCACCACCATCGGCATCCTTTCCACGCTGGTGAACAAGACCGGCGGCACGGTCAATGTGTTCGGTCACGACCTCGATCGCGATCCATCAGGGCTCAAGCGTTGTCTGGGCGTGGTGCCGCAAGAGTTCAATTTCAACCAGTTCGAGAAGGCCTTCGACATTCTTGTCACCCAGGCCGGCTATTACGGCATTCCGGCAAAGGTTGCGAAGGAGCGTGCCGAGCAGTACCTGACCCAGCTGGGACTGTGGGACAAGCGCGACGTGTCCTCGCGCATGTTGTCCGGCGGTATGAAGCGGCGCCTGATGATCGCGCGAGCGTTAATTCACCGGCCGCGGCTGCTGATTCTCGATGAGCCCACCGCGGGCGTGGACATCGAACTGCGTCGCTCGATGTGGTCGTTCCTCACCGAACTGAACCGTGAGGGCATCACCATCATCCTCACCACACACTATCTGGAAGAGGCCGAGCAGCTGTGCCGCAACATCGGCATCATTGATCACGGCCAGATCGTCAAGAACACCAGCATGCGCGAATTGCTCAAGCAGCTGCATGTCGAGACCTTCCTGCTTGATCTGAAGGAGTCGCAGCTGGTGCCGCCAGAGCTGGGCAGCTACCCGGCGCGGCTGGTTGACCATCACACGCTGGAAGTTCAGGTGGACAAGAGCCAGGGTGTAACCGACTTGTTCCGCATGCTTTCGGCGCAGGGTATCGAGGTGTTGAGCCTTCGCAACAAGACCAATCGCCTTGAAGAGCTGTTCGTTTCGATGGTGGAAAACAACCTGCCGCAGGGGGCCAAATGAACGCTGAATTTCGGCCCAATCTGGTGGCGTTGCAAACAATCGTCCATCGTGAGATCCGCCGCTACACGCGCATCTGGCCGCAGACGCTGCTGCCCCCGGCAATCACCATGGTCCTTTACTTCGTCATCTTCGGAAACCTGATCGGCGCGCGGATCGGCGAAATGGATGGCTTCACGTACATGGAGTACATCGTGCCGGGGCTGATCATGATGTCGGTGATCACCAATTCATACAGCAACGTGGTCTCGAGTTTTTTCAGCAGCAAGTTTCAGCGTTCTGTCGAAGAGTTGCTGGTCTCGCCAGTGTCGCCTCACGTGATCCTCATCGGCTTCGCCCTGGGCGGTATTACACGCGGCCTGGCCGTGGCCTTTATCGTGACGCTGCTGTCGATGTTCTTCACCGATCTGCAGGTGCACCACTTGGGTATCACGCTGCTGGTGATTACCCTTACGTCGACGATCTTCGCCTTAGGCGGGTTTCTCAACGCGGTTTACGCGCGCAACTTCGATGACATCTCGATCATTCCGACCTTCGTGCTAACCCCACTGACCTACCTGGGCGGCGTGTTCTATTCGATCAACCTGCTGTCGCCGTTCTGGCAGACCCTGTCACTGGCCAACCCCATCCTGCACATGGTCAATGCGTTCCGTTACGGCATCCTGGGGGTCTCGGACATCCGTATCGGCATTGCCATCAGCTTCATGGTCGTCGCGGCAATAGTCATGTACCTATGGTGCATTCACTTGCTCAAGAGCGGGCGAGGCATGCGCCAGTAACCTCGTTGCCGCGTTTGATCTGCTAATGACGACGCGGTGATAAACAGTGCGGGAACCGCTACACTTGCGGTCATTTTTCGTACAGGTTCCCGCTATGCAGCACCCCGCCGAACTGTCGCCGCTGGGCAAATCCAGCGCCTATGTCGCGACCTACAGTCCCGAGCAGCTGTTCCCCATTCCGCGTGCGCCGAAGTGGGCCGAGCTTGGGCTGACGGCCGAGTCCCTACCCTATGGCGGCGTCGATATCTGGAACTGCTATGAGCTGTCATGGCTGTTGCCATCCGGCAAGCCGGTGGTGGCTATCGGTGAGTTCAGCATTCCTGCGGACTCGCCAAATATCATCGAATCCAAGTCCTTCAAGCTCTATCTGAACTCGCTTAACCAGTCGGTCTTCGAGAGTTGTGGTGTGCTCGTTGACGTGATGACGCGAGATTTGTCAGCCGCAGCGGGTAAACCCGTCGGTGTTCGCCTGCGGACGCTGGAGGAGGTTGCCGAGGAGGGGGTTGCAGCGCCAGGTGGCCACTGTGTCGATGACCTGGATGTCAGCATCCAGCACTATGATTCGCCACGCCCAGACTTGCTTAGCAGCGACCCTGCGCGCCAGGTCGAAGAGTGCGTCTACAGCCATTTGTTGAAATCCAACTGTCCAGTCACCGGCCAACCGGATTGGGGCACGGTGGTGATCGAGTATCGGGGCGCCGCGCTGGACCACGTCAGCTTGCTTGCCTATCTGGTGAGCTTTCGCCAGCACGCGGACTTTCATGAGCAGTGCGTGGAGCGGATCTTTCTCGACTTGCAGCGGGTGCTGCGGCCAGAGCGACTGAGCGTGCATGCGCGCTATGTGCGCCGCGGCGGGCTGGATATCAATCCCTACCGCAGCACTCATCCCGTGTCGCCAGATAACCGCCGGCTGGTTCGGCAATAACCGCTGCGATAGCAGAGCGTGGACGCGTCCGCGCTCTGCTGGCTTGAACAGGGTTCGCTCAGATTCCCATGTTTGCCAGGGTCTGCATGATGTTGCGCAGCGTCATCGCCGTGTTGGGATGGCTGACCTCGAAACGCTCGACCGCCAGGTTGACGCCATCGACCAGTGAGTCGTTCTGATGATCGACTACGCCTTGGTTGGCAAGCCGCAGCTCGATGTCATGAGCAATCACCTGCAGCGAGGCGCGCTCTTCTTCGGTGAGCGGCGTGTCCTGGGCCAGTTGACTACGCAGCTCTGCTAGCTGCAACTGCAGATCATGTTCCGGCATGTTGCTACCCTCTCTGGTTTGTCGTACGGCAAAGTCGCCAGCGCTTGATAGGAGCAGGGTAAACCAGCGTGCTGGGCTTGTCGTTGATTTTGAGGTTCAAGCAGCCTGCAAAATCTGTCGGGCTTCCGTGTGTCTGCCCGCTGCCGAAACCGGCTGCTATCGATTTATACTGCTGCGCTTTGTTGGGCAATTGTCCCCATTCGAAATAGGAGAGGGTCACGATGCAAGTCATCAGCAAGGATTGGGTTGGGTACATCAGGATAACGCTAGTAATGGCGCTGGCCGTGTTTGGCGCATCGTCGCTTCACGCAGCCGAACAAGACCCCTGGGAAGGCGTGAATCGGGCGATCTTCACCTTTAATGACAAAGTCGATACCTATACGCTCAAGCCGCTGGCGCAGGGCTACCAGACGATCACACCAAACTTTGTCGAAGACGGCATCAGCAACATATTCAGCAATCTTGGCGACGTCGTGGTGCTAACCAACGACCTGCTGCAGGGCAAGGTTCGTGACGCGGGCATCGACACCAGCCGCATCCTGTTCAACAGTACCTTCGGTGTACTGGGTTTCTTCGATGTTGCAACCCCTATGGGTTTGCAGAAGAACGATGAGGACTTCGGTCAGACCTTGGGTGTTTGGGGGCTGGGCAGTGGGCCTTATGTGGTGTTGCCGCTGCTGGGCCCAAGCACTGTGCGCGATGCAGCGGGACGGGTGCCAGACTCTTTCCTGCAGCCGTATCCGTACATGGATCATGTGCCGACACGCAACGTGACGCGAGCCGTCAATGTGGTGGACCTACGCGCCGGTCTGCTCTCCGCGGAAAAAATGATCACTGGCGACAGGTATATCTTCGTGCGCAACGCCTACCTGCAGAATCGCGAATTCCGCACGCAGGATGGTCAGGTCGAAGACGACTTCTAAGCGTCACCCGGACCGCATCGGCTCGGCCACTGCGGTCCCTCCACTCTTTTATGCCACGGTCACGCCAAGGCCTTGGTGTTGAAAAGCTCAACTCATCGAAAGGATTGCCAGGCCCAGGCTTTGCCGTCCGTCTTCGAGCGTAGCGACTCGCACTACTTCTGTTTCAGCCTCCAACCCCTTCAGTTCGCTGTGTTCCGAGGGAATGTGCACGTGAACCTTGTCACCTGTCTGCAAGCGGGTCGCAGCGACCACCTGCATCCCCGTGCTGGAAAGGTCCAGGCAGGTTGCCTGATAGTGCTGGTCACCCTGGGTCAGGGTAATTGCGGTCTCGATATTCATGCGAATGAAGTCGCGCTTTTCGCTGTAGTCTCGATCTTGCTGAGTCATTGTTTCGTCCTCTGAGTTCTTGTTTCACCGGTTCTTATAACGCCCGTCAATTCAGGCTGTAAAGGACAGGCGGAGCGACCGTGGCTGGCTTGAAACACAGGTCGTATGGGAGTACCGTCTGCGCCTTGAAACGATCCCATGCCCGGCGCTCGCGCGGGGCCGATGCTTTCGCCAATCATCCTGGCGATACCGCCTGGTAGGAACATGCATAACCCAAGCGCGACGCTGCTGATCATAGATGACGACGATGTGGTACGCGCCAGCCTGGCCGCCTATCTGGATGACAGTGGTTTCAAGGTGTTGCAGGCGCCTAACGGGCCGCGCGGTGTGGAACTGTTCGATGCAGAACACCCCGACCTGGTGATTTGCGACCTGCGCATGCCGCAGATGGATGGCCTGGAGCTGATCCGTTTGATCAGCGAGCGCCAGGCCGACCTGCCGGTGATCGTGGTCTCCGGTGCCGGCGTGATGAGTGATGCGGTCGAAGCTCTGCGGTTGGGCGCAGCCGACTACCTGATCAAACCCCTCGAAGACCTGGCGATGCTTGAGCATTCGGTCCGCCGGGCCCTTGATCGTTCTCGTTTGCGTCTGGAAAACCGGCGCTACCGGGAACAGCTGGAAACGGCCAACCGCGACTTGCAGGCGAGCTTGCACCTTCTCCAGGAAGACCAGGATGCTGGCCGGCAGGTGCAGATGAACATGCTGCCAGTCACACCCTGCAGTCTTGACGAGTTCCAGTTCGCCCATCAGATCATCCCTTCGCTCTACCTCTCGGGCGACTTCGTCGATTACTTTCGGGTGGACGAACACCGCATCGGCTTTTATCTGGCAGATGTCTCCGGCCACGGCGCCTCTTCTGCGTTCGTCACCGTCCTGCTGAAATTCATGACCACGCGATTGCTTTATGAATCTCGGCGGGGCAGGGCGCTACGCGCATTCAAACCGTCCGAGGTGCTCGATCATATCAATCGCGGTTTGATCAACTGCAAGCTCGGCAAGCACGTCACGATGCTGGGCGGCGTAATCGATCAGGAACGCAACCTGCTGCACTACAGTATCGGCGGTCACCTCCCGATGCCGGTGTTATACGCCGACGGCGTTGCGCGATATCTCGAAGGGAAAGGCTTGCCGGTCGGTTTGTTCGTCGAAGCGACCTACGACAATTATGAGATTGAACTACCCGATTCTTTCAGTCTGACGCTACTTTCCGATGGCATTCTGGACCTTTTGCCCGGCGACACCCTCAAAGATAAAGAGACCGGGCTACCCGGATTGATTCGCGAGGCAGGCGGCACGCTGGGCGGGCTGCAGCGTGTGTTGGGTCTAGCCGAGCTGGAGGATATGCCGGATGACATCGCGTTATTGGTACTGAGCAGGAACCTTGCATGAGCACTGGTAAAATCCAGTTTGCTGAGCAGAACGGTACATTCGTTCTCAAGTTCGTCGGAGAGATCCGCCTGACGCTTTGCTCGGCGCTGGATGCAACGATCGAGAAGATCTTTTCTTCGCGCAATTTCTCATCGATCGTCATCGATCTCACCGAAAGCCGTAGCATCGACAGCACGACACTCGGCCTGCTCGCCAAGCTTTCGATCCTTTCGCGGCAGAAAGTCGGCATGCTGCCGACCTTGGTCACCACGCATGAAGACATCACGCGTCTTCTGCAGTCGATGGGCTTCGATCAGGTCTTCAATATTGTCGACCAGCCGCTGCCGTCACCTGAACAACTGGCTGATTTGCCGAGCCAGGATCAGTCCGAGGATATCGTGAAGGGCAAGGTGCTCGAGGCTCACCGTATTCTGATGAGCCTCAACGAGTCGAACCGCGAGGCGTTCCGCGACCTTGTGACGGCGTTGGAGCGCTGCTGAGCTACAGCTTGGTTGGCAGAAGTGCTTCGAGCTTTTCCTGATCTCGCGCGAACTGGCGAATTCCCTCGGCCAGCTTCTCCGTCGCCATCGGATCTTCGTTCAATCCCCAGCGGAAGCTGCGCTCATCCATGTTGATACGCGGCTCGGAAGCACGTCCGGGAGACAGCTTGCGCTCCAGTGTGCCTTCTTCCTGGGCCAGCTGGCTGAGTAATTCAGGGCTGATCGTCAGGCGATCGCAGCCTGCCAAGGCTTCGATTTGACCGGCGTTGCGGAAGCTCGCACCCATCACGACGGTCTGATAACCGTGCGCCTTGTAGTAGTCGTAAATCCGGCTGACCGACTGTACGCCTGGATCTTCATCACCGACGTAGTCACGACCTTCGGACTTTTTGTACCAGTCATAAATACGGCCAACGAAAGGCGAGATCAAAAATACGCCGGCCTCGGCACATGCCACTGCCTGGGTGAAAGAGAACAACAGCGTCAGGTTGGTCTGGATACCCGACTTTTCCAGCTGCTCAGCGGCACGAATGCCCTCCCAGGTAGAGGCCAGTTTGATCAATACGCGGTCGCGGGATACCCCGGCCTGCTCGTACAGGCCGATCAGGCGTTCGCCGCGCTGGACCATGGCCTGTGTGTCGAATGAAAGCCGCGCGTCGACCTCCGTGGAGATCCGCCCCGGGATCAACTTGAGCACTTCCTGACCCACCGCGACCGCAAACAGGTCGCAGCCCAGGCCAATATCACCGCCACAGCGGGACATTGCAGCCTGGAGGTGTTCGGCATAGCGCGGCAGGGCAGCAGCTTTGAGCAGAAGCGAAGGGTTGGTAGTGGCATCAACCGGTTGGAGGCGGGCAATGGCGTCGAGATCGCCAGTGTCGGCGACCACGGTAGTGAATTGCTTGAGTTGTTCCAGCTTTGACGTCATAAGGGCGCTCTATCCTTTGGTTGTCATGACTCGAATTCCGTGGCCATCGCGCCATCTGGGATGGTCCGGGTGTGGCAGCTGTTGGATCGAAAATGTGACCGTGTGTTCCCTGCGCCTGTATCAGTGTCCTTCGAGCAGCCCGGTCGCCTGATCGAGCTGCACCAGCGGTTCTTTGGCTTTGTGGATGTCGACTGACAGCAATTGGCGAAAACGTCTGGCGCCTGGAAAACCCTGGCCCAATCCCAGTACGTGCCGGGTAACATGGCGCATCGAGCCACCGCCATCAAGATGATTCTGAATATAAGGGCGCATCCGTCTCAGTGCGTCGGCGCGGGTAATGATAGGTTCTTCGCTGCCAAACAGCCTGGCGTCAACCTGCGCAAGCAAGTAAGGATTGTGGTAAGCCTCGCGTCCGAGCATCACACCATCGAACTGCTCCAGGTGGGCTTCACATTGGTCCAGCGTTTTAATGCCACCGTTGAGGATAATTTCCAGATCCGGAAAGTCGCGCTTCAATTGTTGCGCAACGTCATAGCGAAGGGGCGGAACCTCCCGGTTTTCCTTCGGTGAGAGTCCTTCCAGAATAGCGATACGCGCATGAACGATAAAACTGCGACAGCCAGCAGCTTGGACCTGGCCAACGAAATCACAAAGTTCGGCGTAGCTGTCGCGTCCATTGATGCCGATGCGGTGCTTGACCGTTACCTCGATCCCCACTGCATCACGCATCGCTTTCACGCAATCGGCCACTAGTGCCGGATAGCCCATCAGGCACGCGCCGATCAGGTTGTTCTGTACGCGGTCGCTGGGGCAACCGACGTTGAGATTCACCTCGTCGTAACCTGCCGCTTCGGCCATCTTTGCGCAGACGGCGAGATCATTCGGCACGCTGCCGCCAAGTTGCAACGCCAACGGGTGCTCCGCCTCATCGTGACGCAGAAAACGTTTAGCATCGCCGTTGATCAATGCGCCCGTGGTGACCATCTCGGTGTAGAGCAGGGTGTGCCGTGAAAGCAGACGCAAAAAATACCGGCAATGCCTATCCGTCCAATCCATCATCGGTGCGACAGAAAATCTCCTGTCTACCGTGGCGCCTGCGTTTGCGAGCTTTGAGGTCCGTTTTGCGGGGTTTGACGCTTCGCTCATTTGCTACCGTTTCCAGCCATTTTTGCTTGTTTCTGAAAGGTCATTGCTACGATGTAGCAAAGCCGTTCACGTTATGTAGCAGAATCGTGGGCACTCTCACGACACGTAAGCGCAAGGACGGGGCGACCCGGTACACCGCGCAAATACGCATCATGCAGAAGGGCGCGACAGTCTACACCGAGTCGCAGACCTTTGAGCGCAAGGCGACGGCGCGCAGGCCTGGATAGAGAATCGCGAGACGAACTGGCCGAGCCTGGGGCAATTGCGAGAACTGAAGCCAAACCCCTTCCCGCGAAGGGCTTTCGGTTTCTGGCCGATGCAGATAGCTCTGTCGACTGAGGCCATTGCGATTCCGGTTTGCTACAGTCGGCGATTCCAAAGGAGACCCCATGACCGAACGAACCGAGCCGAGATTGACGCTGAGCGCAGGCGAGCAAGAAACTGCAGGCGCTGCTGATGAAGCCGCAACCATGCGCCGGTTCAAAAAGACCGAACCCCGGCCGGTAGTCATTACGGGTATACGTATCAGCTTTTTGTCGATTGTCTGGCTAATGCTGAAGTGGGCAATCGCCTCTGTCCCTGCCGCAATCATCCTGATCGCGGTGTTCACTTTTGTGCCGGAGCTATTTCGAGGGCTTCGGCTTGGCTGACGCGATCCACCAACCTCCGCATTAAATATCCCGGCCGGCAATTTGCCACATTCAGCTCTTTCTAAGGGAAGGGGCCGGGATGCGAGCGGTTGCATTGCGTTCATAGCAACGCTATCTCTGAGCGGGTGCGCAAATAGGCCTGCGCAGGAGTTCGGTTTCGGTCAGCCGCCAACGGTTGCTCAGACCAGGGCGATTGTCCACGAGCATCTTCAAGTTGCCTTGCAAGAGCGGTGGGCTATTGGCCGCAAACGATTCAAGCATTGATGAGCCCCTTCCGGGCGATCCGGACGGTGCCAGCATCAACGAAGCACCAATGTCCGAGCCGGATGAAACGGGGATCAGTGACGACGTTGATATGTTCGATGTTGATCCTACGACCGACCGAGTAGTTAGCCAGGGCGGCGCCTATGTAGGCGGCCCGAGCGGGTTCGATAGCCAAATAAGAACCGCAGTCGCTGGTCGCTGACTGCGGTTTAGATCAGGCCGATCTCGACCTGAGGATTACGGCTCTTACCGGTTGAACGCAGCACCGGTACCAATGACGCTAGCCGACGGCAGCAACTGGCTGATGAAGCGGTTCCAGCGAGTGATCCCAGCTGGTCCGACGAACACGACGTCCTGCGGTTGCAGAGGGAAGTGTTGAGCCAGGGCAAATGCCGCAGGGGATTCGGCATTCAGCTGGAATACTGTGGCCTTTTCAGTGGCAATGTTCTCTGCGCCACGGATAACGTATACCGCTTCGCCATCGGCAGTTTCCTGACGAATGCCGCCAGCAGTTCCGATAGCATCCATCAGGTTGAGGCTGGTGGCCTTGAACGTCATGGCTTGCGGGTTCACGACTTCGCCTAGGACGTAGATTTTCTTCTGGTCGTTATACGGCAGATGGAGCTGGTCGCCGTCTTTCAAATACACCTGATGCAGCCAGGAGTCAGGGCGGTTCAGATCATCGAGGTTAAGCATGTACTCTCGACCGTCACGTTTGAGCATCAATCCAGACAGGTCTGCCGTGTCGGTATCGACACCGGCTTGGCCGATGGCTTGCACGATGGTCATCGGCGCGGTAGTCACCTCAACCTCGCCAGCCGTGGTGAACGCGCCGGAGAGCACGATGCGCTGGCTACCGAAACGCAGCAGACTGACGTCTACCTGAGGGCTGTCAATGTAATTGGCCAGTCTTTTGGAGATATCGGAGCGAAGCTGCTCAATCGTTTTGCCGGCTGCCTCGATGTTTCCGATGTAAGGGTAAAACAGGGTGCCATCGGGGCGAACCAGGCGACCATTGGCGTCGAGCTGTTGCTGTGGACCCGACGGAGCGGTCAACTCTGGGTGATCCCAGACAGTGATGTAGAGAAGGTCGTTGGCGCCGATGCGATAAGCCTCTGGCTTGAAGCTCAGCAGCTCTTGCTTGCTGGATGTGCCCTGGTCGGAGGACAGCTCGCCCTTGAGCATTTCAGGGGTGATGCGCATCAGTTGGACAGTGCCGTCTTCCGTTTCTGCGCCGTCCTTGAACTGATCGGGATCCAGATGCTGGCCGGGCGAGAAAACGCATCCCTGCAGCACCAGCACGGAAGAGAAAGCGAGAGCAAATAATGGTTTCATGGTTTCTTCATCCTTGACGGAATAGTTGTTTTTACGAAGTGAAACAGCGCAATTCACCTTTACCTGAAGGAGCGAGCGAACACTGACTCGTCTATCGCCATCGCCGAACGTGTTTCGACGGTGTAACAGACGCATCCAATCTCTGCTGTTCCGGTGTCGCTACTGCAAACTCTGTGAGGTCTACCTCCAGACTCGTGTGAGATCAGTGCCGATTGAGCCACTGAGCAGGTTCCGCTCAACCTTTGTTTAGCGCCTTTCTTCGGATGGAAAACCGACGCTGCGTTGCTCACAGTAGCCATAGACCGCTCCGTTTCTCTGCGGTTCACGGCGATGTGCATAAATGCCGCGGTAATGCAAAGCTCGCCGATGCAGGCCTAAATAGGAGGTAGCGATAACGAGCGGTCAGCGGTTTGAGCCCGGAGCTCTGATCGCTTGGCAGCCACCAAATTGCTATCGACGTCAAGTGAACGCAGCAGGCCGTAGGCAACGCCAAGCTTGCGCTCATTGCTTCAGTGTCAGAAAAAAGCGCATCGCCATAGCTTTAGGTTGGCTACCTCACCCTTGGCGATGAATCTGATTGAGTCATGTGTCGGTCGCGGAGGGATGCTCGATCATCCAGCGCAGCGTGTCCTTCAATTCGATCCGGGACATGTCGCCGATCAGAGAATCCAGTTTGGCTCGGTTACCGAACAGGTTCTTCACATCCGCGCTGCGCACGAAGGCCGGATTGACCCTGACCTCCATTCGATGGCCAGAGATAGCCGCTGCCTGCTCAAGGACATATTCGAGTGTGTAGGCAGACCCAGAGCAGATATTGACGGTCTGGCCAATCGCGGCAGGTGTTTCAAGCAGGCGTCGATAGGCTTGGGCGACCTGACGGACATCGCAGAAATCACGGGCGATATCCAGATTGCCGAGCTCGATGACCGCAGCCCGACGGCGCGTGTGCATCACGATTTTCGGGATGAGGAACTGCTCTGCCTGGCCAACTCCCGTGTAGTTGAACGGACGGCTGATTATCAGCGGCAAGCGATCCTGGTACAGCCTCGCGAGGAACTCCATGGCAGCTTTGCTCACGGCATAATCATTAGCCGGAGCAAAGGGCGATGATTCATCGAGGACACCTTCGGTAGCGTTCCCATAGACGTTTGCACTACTGGCGAGCAACACGCCTTCGAGCTCGGTTGCAGTGGTGCGTAACGCTTCCAGCAGGTGGCGAGTACCGAGCAGGTTGGCGGCGTAGATTGCATCCGCATCGCTGTGGGCGACGAACGAGACCGCCGCCAGGTGAACGATGTAGGTCGGGCGTATTTCAGTCAGCAGGGTTCGTAGCAGCTCAGTATTGTTCAGTGAACAGCAATGGACGGCTGAAAGAGCCGCAGGCAGCTTGCCGACGGGTTGGCGATAGCTGAGGCCATGAACCTCGTAGCCGCAGGCTGCGAGTTCTTCTGCCATATAGCGGCCGGTAAAACCGGTGACGCCGGTAATCAGCACTTTACGCATGATCTTCCCGATAGGATGAGTTCCAGTTTCGACGGCGATGCAAGGCCAAATATAGGCGTGAGGCACTGCGTTCCGGTGACTGTCGACGGCCAGTTGGACGATCAGCCCCGCAACCCCAGTACTGGCTCGGTGTTCCAGCAGAACCTGTCTCGACCGCTGGAACCACCAAGACCGCTCTGGGCTAATGCGCCGGCTGGCTATTGCGCGTGGTTACCCGCGTGGAGTAACCGGACGTCAGCAGATGCCGGAACGAAAGCGGCCGTTGCCAACCGATGGCGCCTAGAATGAAAAACCTTGCTGATTGCGGCGTATATCGGCGTCCACCATCATGCGGCACAATTGCTCCAGTGTGGTTTTCGGTTCCCAGCCCAATACGTCCTTGGCCTTTTGCGGATCGCCGATCAGCAGGTCGACCTCGGCTGGGCGATAGAATTTCGGATTGACCCGCACAACGACCTTGCCGGTTGCGGTGTCGATGGCTTGTTCCTGCTCACCGGAACCTTCCCATTGGAGTTCGACATCAACTGCCTTGAATGCCAATGTCACGAAATCGCGCACGGTTTCGGTGCGGTTGGTCGCTAGCACGAAAACGCCGGGGTCGTCCGCCTGCAGCATGCGCCACATGCCTTCGACATACTCCTTGGCAAAACCCCAATCACGCTTCGCGTCGATGTTGCCCAGTTCCAATACGTCGAGCTTGCCCAACTTGATCTTGGCCACCGAATCGGTAATTTTCCGAGTCACAAACTCGCGCCCGCGCAGCGGCGACTCGTGATTGAACAGAATGCCGCTGCAGCCGAATATGCCGTATGACTCGCGGTAGTTGATTGTCATCCAGTGTGCATACAGCTTGGCAACGCCATAGGGGCTGCGTGGGTAGAACGGTGTGGTTTCGGATTGTGGAATGGCCTGCACCTGGCCGAACATTTCCGACGTCGAGGCCTGGTAGAAGCGGATCTTCGGATTGACGATGCGAATGGCTTCCAGCAGGTTCACGGCACCTGCACCGGTAATATCAAGGGTAGTCAGCGGCTGCTCGAAGGAAACACCTACGAAACTCTGTGCGGCGAGGTTGTATACCTCTGTCGCGCCAGTGCTCTGCAGCAGGCGAATGCTGGACGACAGGTCAGTCAGGTCGTACTCGACAAGATTCAGGTTAGGATGCTTGTCGATACCCAGCTCTTCAATTCGCCAGAAATTGACCGAACTGGTGCGACGAAACGTGCCGTAGACGGTATAGCCTTTGTTCAGTAAGAGTTCTGCCAGGTAGGCGCCGTCTTGTCCTGTGATACCCGTGATGATCGCTTTCATTTTCTTCCCTGTTCGAGGATAGGTTTCTAATGTGCTCTTGCTTCGCTCCTGCCTGGCACAGGGCACTGAAGGCAGCGAAGTGCTTCGGTAAGCTTCACTGACTACCGAGCGCCGCGTGCCGGAGCTCGGTAGTTCCGGAAGATAACTTTCAATATCTGTTCAAGACTCCTGTTTGGCTGGGCTGGCTTTCTGCCTGGCGCTTTTTTCCCGCAGGAAGGCAGGCACGATATACACCGCATCTGCCCAATAGCGTTTGGCTAGCCTGCGGGGCTCCATGCACATGCGATGCAGCCATTCGAGTTTGTATTCCCGCATCCACTTCGGGGCTCGCTTGATGGTGCCCGTCGCAAACGAAATGGAGGCGCCGATACTGAAGCCCATCCCGGTGCGCTCATAAGGTTGTGTGGCTGCAGCCAGGACCTCACCGCGTGGCGTACCCACCGCGTACAGAACCAATTCCGACGGATTCTCCCGAACGAATTGCAAGCAACGCTGCACTTCTTCCGGCTTTTTTATAAAGCCCATCGGTGGGTTGTAGTGATACAGGGATATGCCGGGATAGAGCGCTCTGAGTTTGCAGGCTTCGGATGTCGCTGAACCGATCAGAACAATTCGCAGTCGGTCCCGGTCTGCCCATTTGAGCAGGTCGAGCGTCAAATCGCTGCCGGGAATAGCTTCATCCAGATGTACGCCCAGACGACTTAACAGCGACACCAGGATGCGGCTGTCACACAATCTCCAGCGCGCTTTGAGATAAGCGTCGCGCAGCTGTTCGTCGTGTTCCAGTTGAACGAGATGGTCAACGTTCGGCGTTACCACAAACGAATAGGGTTGCTTGACTCCCTCGCGTATGCAGGTCAATAAAGTCTTCTTATTGCCGGAATAGAAGTCTATTCCGAACGCAGTAGTATCACTCGACACTCATTGCTACTCCCTTGAAGGCGCCCTTGATACCTGACCAGGCGAGGGTGGGATTTTTGTATTCCTTGATAGTTGTTACGGCCGAAAGCAGAAAAGCGGAGACGACCGCAAATATCGGGCCGTAGAAACGCTTGTTGAAACGGGTAGCTGCACGGTTGCGGTAGTAGTGATAAAACGCCGAGCGGTTCCCCAGACTGAGTGAGCCGTAGTGATAAAGGCGGCTTTCGGCAATCACGCTCGTTGAAATACCAAAGCGTCTCGCACGGTATTGCCAATCCACCTCTTCGAAATACATGAAGTAATCTTCATCCATCAAACCGATTTCTTCAGTCAACGCAGCCGAAAAAGCCAGACTGCAGCCCATGATGTAATCTGGGGCGTGCTGTGGATTCTGCTGCTGAGATGCTTCGATGCTCTGATCTTTTCCGAGTAGTCGAGCCTTGCCTAGGATCGGATAGAGCTTGCCGCCCCCGTAGCACTCCAGGCGACCTGTGTCGGCACTCAATACGAGCGAGCCGACAAACTGACGGTTGTTGCGCTGCAACGCCTCCAGCAGCGGTGAGAACGCATCACTGTCTACATAGGTGTCGTTATTGATAACCCAGAAATGCTCGGGCTGCAGATGTTCCATCGCCCAGCGCAATCCATAGTTGTTGCCGCCTGCATAACCGCTGTTTTCTGGATTACAGAGCAGCGTCACATTTGAATAAGCTTTTTCATCCAGCCAGTTTTGAAATGCAATGGCCGACCCGTCCTGCGAGTCATTGTCTATGATGACGATATGATTGATCGTCGCGCAATGCTCGAGCAGGCTTTCAGCGCAGCTGATCGTTTCAGTAGCAGCTTTGTAGTTGAGAATAAGTGCGACGTTCATGTACTCGTTCCTTGCTGCGAAGATGGCGTGCCCGTAGAGCGTGTAGTACGAAAAGCATACAAATAACTGGCTGCGTATATTCGAACAGGCCGTTAAGTGGCCATATCACAAAGAAGGCCAACATCACCGCATAGGTGAACTCCATATCGGCGTTAATGCTGCGGGCAACTCGTCGATAGATGAACAGGGTCAAGGGGACCAGCAGAAAAGTGAGAAAACCAAAGCGAAACAGGGTGCCAATGATGCCGATATCAGAGAGAAAGAAGTGTTCACCGAAATAGGGGATGAAGCCGTCCTGCCACATCAGCGACAAGGATCCGCTGGGAAGCCAGTTAACCAGGCTCAAATGGCTGAATACGGAGGCGATTGTATGCGGTCGCACGCCATCCTCTACGTCGCCGTCCAGGCTGTTCTCGTAAAACTCGACATTCAGGCCGAGAATTTCGAGCAGGTCTGGATAAAGAAACAGCGGTGACAACAACACGCAAAGAGAGGCAGCCCAGATGATTGCCTTGGCCCGTAGCGAAAACAGCGTGAATGCCAGGCATAGCACGATCAATTGGCGAGTCTGCGTTGCGAACACCAAGGTCAGCAACAGCACGGCCGCGATAATGAGATAAAGCTTTCGTTGTCGCTGTTCGCCATTGATTGGCGACTTGCCTCTTGCCCAGACTTGAATGCAATAGAAATAGGCGAAACAGATCAGAAACGGCCCTATGGACGAGCGGTCCGGGCGGTCCCATGAGGTTTGCTCCTCGCGCAAATCCGGAACCAGCCCGAACTTGAAACCCCAGGACAGGGCTATAGCGATCAGTGCGGCGTAAATTAATGCATGCTCGAACTGGCGCGTGCTGACATACTTGGTGAGCAATAGCAGCGGTACGAAACCGAATGTAAAGAGAATCCGGCGTTCTTCGATTAAGCCATATGCGATGGGTTGGCCGAAGGTATAAAACGAAAAGATGGCCGGGAGCACGGTAAATACGACAACGCTGTAAAAAGCGTAGTACATCAGGATGCGAAACTCTCTGGACGCGTCCTCGGTACTGGCAAGAATCAATAGAAGCGCAAAGCCCAGGCAGATAGCCAGATAAGCTTCGTTGAGGAACTTGAAACCGACCGGGTTGTGCGTGCTGTCCCCGAACACCGAAAAGTGCAAGGCAATCGCCAGCACGGTCAACGGCAAAAAGAAAAATTTTGAGCTGATGTTTGTCATCACCTGAGTCCTTAGGTGCATTTCCGTTCCAGATTAACTACGTCGCAACAAACTCAAGCTTTAGCATTGCCATATCGTTGCCTTCGGTGCGTTACTCTACGAATCGCTGACCGCTTAAGCGCCTTTATCAATCCGACCCCGGTAAATGAGTCTGTGAACAACCGGTTTCGATAGCCGCTAGGTCATTTGAGTTCCGCTCGCATTAAGCCGCTCGATGTATGGTCGAATTTGGACAAGCGACTGCGGGCAGGGTTGCGTAAATTTTTCGGGTTTCGCTGAAATCTTTCTGAACAGCTTCACATTGTTCGGCACGGGCAATGCCGCCAGCCGTAGCCAGCAAGGCAAAGGAGGCTCTTCAAGGCTGCTGGTTAGGGCCATATTCCGTGCAGCTATTGGAAATATGCTTCTGTAAAATCTCCATCTGAGGTCTGTCCTTTCCATCGACAGGCTCGACAGCCAACACGTATTTCCCCCAGCCCGGACCGCCTGCCCAGTAAGCACTTGGCATGCAGTTTTCGTTGAGGTAGTCGAGGAGGTTATCCATGGCGACCAGCATTGACTCTGAGTGCCCAGGTACACCGTACTCGCCGAGGAAACCCTTCAGGTTGTTTTCCTTTAGCCACTCGACGAACGGGCGAACACGCTCAACGCCCAACATTGGATCGACCACTTCGTCTTTTGCATAACGCCCGGAGAAATCTTTGTCGAGGTATAGGTGACCCTCGTAAATGGTCTTGTCTGCCGGATCATTGATAAGAAAGTCTTCATTGACGTAACGCCAGTGAAAGGTGCTCGCCCAGCGGTCGCCTTCGACGAAAATCAAACTGTCCATGTCCACTTGGCGGATGGCATCGACGGCCGCCTGGGCCGCAGCGGGCCACAGCCCGTCAGTGGAGTGGGGCTCGTTCATGATGTCGTAGCCCAACAATGCGGGATGGTCTTTGAATTCCTTCGCAAGCTTGCGCCATACATTTGCGTAGGCTTCGTAAGGAACCTGCGGTGATCCGATCAGCTTGCCCTTATATCGGCCATAGTTATGCATATCCAGGATAACTTGCTGGTCATGTTTGGCGGCGAAGTCGAGGGTCCGTCGGAGCAGCCGCATCTGGTCGAAATTGACGCCCTTGTATAGATCATGTTGCAGGCGTTCCCAGATGAACGGGAACCGAATCAGGCGAATATTCTTGCTTGCATAATATTCGAAGTACTTTTCTTCCGGATAAAAGTAGTTGGTACCGACCTTGCCTGGCGTGATATGTGGAGCGAAGTTCGCACCCGACATATTAATGCCGATCAAGTCGATGCCTGTATGTTCGCTGGGCTGAGCTTGTACAAGCGACACACAGCCGGCAAGGGCCAAGCTGGCTACAAACCTCGCGGTGTAAAACAGCAGAGAAAGGGGGCGACGTTCCATGATGACCATTATCTCCAAAGGATCGCTGTCAACTCGACGGCCTATTTGATATTCAGCCGATTGCATAATGCGAACCGCTCCCCTGTGTTATCGGGAAACGGTTCGGTTAGCAGCACGGGGTGATTAGCGGCAGAGCTGGATTTCCTGAAACTGGCAAGCCAGGAAAGCGTTACTTGCTCTGATACTCGTACTGGTAGTAACCGTACTCGCTATAAGTTGACGCCTTGCGTATGACGGCATTGAAGATAACGCCCTTGACCAAAAGCCCGTTTTGCTCAAGACGTCGTTTGGCGAACTCGATTTCCTTCACGCCGTTCAGCCCGTAGCGCGTCACCATCAGGGTGGTGCCGGCCTGGCTACCGACCAGTGCGGCGTCGGTTACGGCCAGGATCGGTGGAGTATCGAAAATCACCAAGTCATACATGCTGCTGATCTCTTTTACGAAGCGCGAGAAGTTCTCGTGCATCAGCAGCTCCGATGGGTTTGGCGGTAGCTGGCCGTGGGTGATCACATGCAGATTGTTCAGCTGGGTTTTCTGGATGGCATCGAACAGGGTGATACGGCCGGACAGGATGTCGGAGAGGCCTTTCTCACCCTGGCAGCGCATGACTTTGTGCAGATAGCCCTTGCGCATGTCGGCGTCGATCAGCAGCACCTTCTTGCCAGACTGCGCGATAACGGCGGCAAGGTTGCTGGTCACGAATGACTTGCCCACTGCTGGGCTTGGTCCAGTGATCATGAGGATGTTGTTTTTCGCTTCGATCATCGCGAAGTGCAAGCTGGTACGCAGGCTGCGCATCGCTTCGGTCGCGAGGTCGGCTGGATCGTTGATCGAAAGCAGATACGAAGCGCTGCTCTTGTCCCGCTTGAAATTCGCCAGGCGTTTTTCCAGCAATCCCTGTTTCTCGCTGAACGGAATCGCTGCGTACACAGGGATGCCTACACGCTCGATCTCTTCAGGATTTTCGACGCCACGCTTCAGGGCTTCACGAACATATACGAAGGCGACGGCAATAATTCCGCCAAGCAGCGTAGCGACGATGACGATCAGCGGCTTGTTGGGCTTGATCGGCTCGTCGATATCCGCCGCAGCGTGGTCAACGATGCGAACGTTGCCGACGGTCCCGGCGCGGATGATGTCCAGCTCCTGCGTCTTGTTCAGCAGCATCGAATAGGTTTCGGAGGACACCTCGACATCGCGGTTCAGGCGCAGCAGTTCCTGTTGAGTAGACGGCAGGGTGCCAATTTGCTTCTCCAATTCAGTTTTTTGCGCTTGCAACTGATTGATCTGATTCATCAGTGCCTGGAAATTTGGATGCTGACGGGTGAAGCGGCTTTCCATCTCGGTACGCTTGAGGTTCTGCTCGGAAATCTGGCTTTCCAGATCCACGATGCGGTCGAGCACCGACTGGGTTTCCGCCGAAATATCCACGGAGCGGTTGCCGGTTTGGAACTCGTTCAGGGCGGTCTGGGCGGCGTCAAGTTTCTTGCGGACCTCTGGAACCTGCTCGCTCAGAAATTCCAGACTCTGGGTCGCTTCGGCCGCATTTCGCGCAATGTTCTGATCGACGTAGCGCTGGGCTACCGCCTCAAGCACCTTGACCGCTTTTTCTGGGTCGGTGCCTTCCAGAGTCACGTTGAGGATGCCCGACTGCTTGCCGCGCTCACCGGCGTTCAGGCGATTCTGGTAATCCTCAGTGGTCGCGTAGGTGCGGTTCTTGATCACCGTAAAAGTGGTGCCTGGCCGTGCATTCATCTCCGCCACGGTAATGCCGTAATCCGGGGTCTCGATCGGCTCGCCGATGACGCCTTGCACCACCACTTCGCCGTCGGTGTCACGCAGGATGAATCCGTTGTTTTCAGCAGCTTCCAGTGTCAGTTCTTCGCCATGCATTTTGTCCGGCACGATCAGCTGCGTGACTCGCAGCGACTCGCCGCCCCAGGCGTAGGATTCGAAGCCTTCTGGATACCAGCCCAGCTCACCTTCCTCAGTGGGCTCGAATCGACGAAAGATATAACCGCCTACGACCGGGAAATGATGAGGCTCGATGATGATGTCAAGATTCAAGTCCTGGACCGCTCCGCCGACCACCGAACGCGACTTGAGCAGGGCGATCTCGGTCTGGGCTGGCGAAACGGCTGGGGCGGTGCCGACCACGTCGGTGAGGCTGGGCAAGCCGCCTTTCGGCTGGATCTGAATCATTGCGCTGGCGAGGTACACCGGCGTCGCGAGCAGGGCATAGGCAACGCCTAGCGCGGCGAAAAACCCCGTGATGGTGAGTATCAGCGCGCGATTGTTTAGAAACGTGTCAAAGAGGTGGGCCAAGTCAATGTCCTTGTCCTCTTTTGTTTCATAGATGGGTCGGGGCATGGTGGTCATTGAAGTTCCTTCTTCTTATTTCAGGTAAGGAAGCCAGCTTTCGACGGACTGTGTCAGAAGGCTGTGAACATGTTCGAATGCGGGCTTGGACTGGCGGTAGGGATCAGGGATTTCCGTATCGTCCAGCCATTTGCCCAGCAGGAAGGTTTTGCCATGTACTTCGGGTGCAATCTGACGGATGTGCTGGATGTGGCTCTGTTCCATCACAAGGATCAGGTCGGCGCGATGCAGCATCTCGCTATCGACCTGACGCGCACGGTGGGCCGTATGTTCTATTCCGTGGTCGTTAAGCACCTCATGTGCAGTCTTGTCCATTGGGTTGCCTACTAGGGCACCTATGCCTGCTGAACTGATCATCAGGCTTTTGTTCTCGAGTTTGTGGGCTAACAACGCTTCGGCTGCGGGGCTTCTGCAGATGTTGCCCACACAGACAATCAATATGTTCTGGAACATTCGCTCAGCCTCGTAGCCCGCGTTTCGTGGGCGAACAGGTGTGCTTATTGCAGAACGCAAATCTGATATTGGCTCGCTTCATTAGTTCAATCTTCCTGCTGCGCTCGCGCATGAATATGGCTCGGTGCCTGGTTGGGGCTGTCAGTGCGTGTGGCAGTCAGTAAACATCCTTGTTGAGCAGCAGGGCGGGGATGGTTCGGGCCAGGATGTAGATGTCGAACCAGACCGACCAGCGCTCGATGTAATCGAGGTCGTACTCGACGCGCTTCTCGATTTTCTCGACGGTGTCGGTCTCGCCACGGTAGCCATTGATCTGCGCCCAGCCGGTGATGCCCGGCTTGACGCGATGGCGTGCGGAGTATTCCGAGACGGCGTCTTCGAACAGCACGCCTGCGGCCTTGGTCGCGGTCGCATGGGGGCGCGGGCCGACCATGGACATGCTGCCCAGGAACACGTTGAGCAGCTGCGGTAGCTCGTCGAGGCTGGTTTTACGGATGAAACGGCCGACGCGGGTGATGCGATCATCGTTGCGCGTTGTTTGCCGTTCGGCATTGGCATCCGATTTGGCGTGGTACATCGAGCGGAACTTGAACACTTCGATCAGCCGGTTGTTGTAGCCGTAGCGCTTCTGCTTGAACAATACCGGGCCGGGCGAGTCGAGCTTGATCGCCAAAGCGAGCAGTAGCATGACCGGGGCGGCCGCCAGCAGCGCCAGGCTGGAGAGCATGATGTCTTCGATGCGCTTGAACATTGGTGACCAGCCACGCAGCGGCAGGTCGGAGGCAATCAGCGTCGGCAATCCACCGACTTCGGTGATGCGCTTGTTGGCATGGCGGAAGGCGACCATGTCCGGTACCAGCAGCACATTGACCGGAAGCCGGCGCAACTCATTGATCAGCTGGCCGATGCGGCTGTCGGCAAACCAGGGCAGGGCAACCAGCACCTGGGTCACCTTTTCCTCGCGGATCATCTGTTCCAGGTCGCGGGTGTTGCCCAGCAGCGGCAGATCCGCCAGGGTGTTCGGAAGCCGCTCGAGGCGGTCATCGATAAAGCCGAGCACGCCAGTGCGGATATCGCGGTGATGAGCCAGATACTCGGCAACGCGCACACCGTTGTCAGTGCCGCCCAGAATTACGGCATTCTGTAGGTAAACGCCTTTTGCCATCAGCCGGCGAAAAAGAGCGAGCATCATCAGTCGCTCGGCGCCGAACAGGATGCCGCTGGTGACGAACCAGAAGGTCAGGTGTTTGGCTTCAAGGTAGCCGAACATGCCAAGCCCCTGGTGCATGAAGATCATCAGGCTGAAAGCCGCGGCCCAGGCGACGAGCATGGTGCGAAAGCGTAGCAGTGTGCTGAACACTTCCTCGCTATAGATGCCGACCGACTGAAAGATGACCACGCTGATTACGCCGAAGAACATCAGGAAGGTGCTGAATGTGCCTCCGCCTGCCGGTAGGTCGAGGGGCAGGAACAGCAACAACAGAACGCCCGGCAGCACTGCGGTAAGCCCGTGGATCAGACGAATGCTGGCAAGAAAGTAATCTACGAAACTGGGGTGGGCGTACTCAAGGGTTCCAACGGACTGTAAGCGCATACAAGGCTCCTTCCTATGGCTATTGCTAGCTCAATACTCGTTTTGATCGCCGCGATCCGCGGTTCTGATGGCAGGCCGCTATTGCAACCTTTACCTGGACAAGTGCTCCGACCGCCCTGCAGGAAATGAGTTCACAGAAACCCTGGAAAGAGCCAATCGCGGCGAAAGAATTAAATGCCGCTCGCAAGCACTTGATATGCAAGGGATAACGCGCGGATAACGCTGCTCTGGTGGGGTATTTCGTCGCTGTTCGCTGACCGATGGTCAGCGTTTTGCTTGATCGACTTAAGTCCGTCCGCACTTTGCCTTTTCACAACTTTCTGCGGTGGGAACAGGTCTATCTCGCATATCGAAACGGACGACGGGAACTTGTTATGAATGAGCCTAAGGCGTTGCTCGTCCTTCACGGGAAGCAGGGCCTCAACGAAGAACTGAGAGACGCTGTTACCGAATGGCGTCAGCTGGGTAATGAACTGGCCGTACGGGTGACATGGGAACCGGGAGACACCGCGCGCCTGGTCGGCGAAGCCCTGGCTGCAGGTTATCGGACGCTGGTCTCGGGCGGCGGTGACGGGACCTTACGGGAGATGGTGCAGGCCCTGCTCGACAACGGCTCTGATGCGAGCCTGGCGGTTTTACCGCTGGGCACCGCCAATGATTTCGCCACAGCGGCTGAAATCCCGTTGGCACCTTTCGATGCGCTCACGCTGCTCAATCGCGAGCCCGTTTGGGTCGACGTCGGAGACATGAACGGTGAGCTGTTCATGAACATGGCGACGGGTGGTTTTGGCTCCAAAGTAACCGCCACCACTTCATCGGAATTGAAGCGGGTTTTGGGCGGAAGCGCATACCTGCTGACGGGGTTGTCTCGCTTCAGTGAGTTGCGCGCCACCTGGGGCCGCTTCGTGGCGCCCGATTTCACCTGGGAGGGGGAGTTTCTGGCGCTGGGCATCGGCAATGGCCGCCAGTCTGGTGGTGGCCAGCTGCTTTGCCCGCAAGCCTCGATCGATGACGGGTTGCTGGATATTTGCATCGTTCCGGCACCGGCCGATACGGTCGGGACACTCGGTACTTTGCTGAGTGGCGGCTTGCTTGGCATCGACACTGTCTCGGTCAAAGCCCGTGCGCCATGGTTCGAGGTAGAGGCGCCAGAAGAAATCAGCATTAATCTTGATGGCGAGCCGCTCGCGGCAAAGCACATGCGTTTTTCGGTAAAGCGTCAGGCGCTGCGACTGCATCTTCCGGTGGACAGTCCTCTACTACGAGAGGAACCACTGATCGAAAACGATGATTCATCCGTCTGACCCTTTACGACTCCGGGCAACAGGTCGCATGAAGACGGGTCGATAAATTCTGTTGCGTCCGGATAAAGCCTGGGCATTTGCGGCCGATAGCTCCTTAGTCCCTTATTCGCCAAAGGAGCCCGCAATGGCCGGCATTCTAGCGTCAGTCGATCAACGCACCCGATTGGTGGGGCAGAACCGCCTGGAAATTCTCATGTTCCGTCTTTCCGGGCGGCAGCAGTTCGCGATAAACGTGTTCAAGGTGCAGGAAGTCGTGCAGTTGCCAAAGATGACGCTGATGCCGCACCGCCATGGCTCTGTATGTGGCGTGGTCAATCTGCGCGGACAGACGCTGCCGGTCATCGACCTGTCACGCGCGATAGGTTTGCGTCCTCTGGTGCCGGATGAGCGCAGCACCATCATCGTGACCGAATACAACCGCTCGATTCAGGCGTTTCTGGTCGGCGGCGTGGACCGTATTCTCAACCTGAACTGGGAGGAAGTGTTGCCACCGCCGAGCACCGCGGGACGGCAGCACTACCTCACCGCGATCACCAAGGTCGAGGACAGGCTGGTCGAAGTCATTGACGTGGAAAAGGTCCTCGCCGAGATCGTTCCCTACAACACCAGTATCGCGCCGGAGCGTCTGAGCGATCCGGTGCTCGAGCGCGCCAGGGGGCGTGAAGTGCTATGCGTCGACGACTCGACCGTGGCCTTGGCGCAGCTGCGAGAAACCCTGAGCCAGCTGGGAATTACCGTTCATTCCGCCAGCGATGGCATGAAGGGCTTGAACAAACTCAAAGCCTGGGCGGACAGCGGCGAAGTGCTGACCGAGCGTCTGCTCATGGTGTTCACCGATGCCGAGATGCCGGAGATGGACGGCTACCGGCTCACCACCGAGATCCGCAACGATCCGCGCCTGCGTGATCTCTACGTGGTGTTGCATACCTCTCTCTCCGGAAGCTTCAACCTGGCGATGGTGCAGAAAGTTGGCTGTGACAACTTCCTTTCCAAGTTCCAGCCGGAGAAACTGGTGGACGTCGTCCGTGAGCGTTTGTTGATGGACGAAACACGCTGACCTGACCCATCGCTCGAGGACCCCGCATGCACCTTGCCGCGTTGTACCGTTTTCCACTCAAGTCCGGTTCGGCTGAGTCACTGGAACAAGAGCGATGTGACGAGCTGGGTCTGTCTGGCGACCGGCGCTGGATGGTGGTGGACGCCGCGACCGGGAAATTCCTGACCCAGCGCATACTGCCCCGCATGGCGTTGCTGGACGCTCGCTGGCAAGGCGATGCCGAGCTGCTGTTGACGGCACCGGGGGTGGAGGGGTTGGCGGTCTCGGTCCCGGAGGAGGGTGGCGTTGAGCGAGGCGTGCTGATCTGGCGTGAAAGTCTGCAGGTGCCCGATGCGGGCGACGCTGCGGCTGAGTGGCTTACACGCCTGCTTGAGCGTCCGTGTCGGTTGGTGCATCTGCCGGCATCGCGGGCCATCCAGATCGATCAGGACTATGCTCGGCCAGGCGAGCGCACGGCGTTTAGCGATGGATTTCCGTTTCTGCTGATCGGCCAGCGATCACTCGATGACCTTTCTGCGCGCGTCGGGCGATTGTTCGATGCACGTCGGTTTCGGCCGAATCTGGTGATCGCCGGGGCGGCGCCTTACGCCGAAGATGGCTGGCGGCGCATTTGCATTGGTGATCTAGCGTTCCGCGTGGTCAAGCCCTGCTCACGCTGCATCATCCCGACCATCGACCCGCTGAACGGCGAGCGGAACGCCGATCGCGAGCCGCTGGCGACTCTGATGAACTACCGCAAGGGTGACGGTGGCGTGTTCTTCGGACAAAACCTCATCGCCGAAGGCACTGGCTTGTTGCAGGTCGGCATGTCGGTCGAAGTGCTCGAATAGGCCAGCCAGAGCGACAGTAACGTTCGTGAAATAACGCTACGGCTAAGCCCCGGCCCATTTGGCGCGGCGGCACGGCGCGCATGCGGCGGTCGTCAGGCCGGGTACGCGCTTATCGCTGGTTATCGAAGTAACGCTCGTGCCATTCCACCAGTGGCTGTGGCGAATTGAGCTTTTGCCCGTAGATGACCGAATAGGTCAGTACGTTTTGCACGTACTGCCGGGTTTCATCGAACGGGATGTTCTCGACCCATACGTCAAACGGAAGGTGTTCCGCATTCTTCAGCCACTGGCGAACTCGCCCGGGACCTGCGTTGTAAGCGGCTGAGGCTAGCACCCGGTTGCCGTTGAACTGACCGTAGATCTGGCTGAGATAAGCAGCGCCCAGCTGAATGTTGACACTGGGGTTGAGCACCTGCTTAGGCGACGACAACGGAATATCGAAGCGCCTGGCGGTTTCTTTCGCGGTGGCCGGCATTAGCTGCATCAGGCCTGTGGCGCCCGCGTGAGAGCGAGCATCGGCCATGAATGCGCTTTCCTGGCGAGTGATCGCAAATACCCAGCTCGGATGGATTTCACGCGCTTTTGCAGCGTTCACCAGACTGCTGCGATGGGCCATGGGGAAACGGATGTCCAGATCGTCCCAGTACTTCGCCTGACTGATGGTGCGGATGGCTGGGAAGTACCATTCCATCTCGTAGGCCAGTCGCGCCTGGGCAACCAGTTCGTCGCGGCTGAACAGCCGGCTGACGTGATACCACTCGCGACGCCCGTCAACAATCTGCCCGCGCGCATGGAATTCCATGGCGCGGCGAATGCCCGCGGTATTACGAACCTTCTGCACGAGTTTCGGGTCGAGGGCGAGGGGTTGATGGTTGAGTTTGTAGGGCGCCTGGATGCGATCTGCCGACAGGAAGCCGTAAAAGTCACGCTCCTCGGCCACCGGCTGGTAGAGTTGGGCGGCTTGCTTGTCGTTGGGCTTGGCCAGTTCCAGGCTGCGAGCTTGCCAGTACCGCCAGCGATTGCTGTTGGCCAGCTCCTCGGGGAATCGCTGAGTCAGCGCATAGACGTCATCCCAGCGGCCGAGACGGAGCAACAGACGGGCCCGCCATTCGCTCACCGTGTCATTGCGGAGCTCGGGGTCGTATTCGGCCATGACTTTCAGCGCGCGGGGATCGAACCGCTTGGCCAGCGTGAGGCCGATCTGGCGGGCAATGGAAACCTTTTCTTCCGCCGAGAACGACATCCGCCTGGCGTAACTGTCGAGCAAGCCAAGGGCTTGCTCGGGTTTGGCACGGGCCAGCCGGCGCAAGCCGATCGAGACGATATCACCCATGGTCTCGGTGGCTGGCGAGAACCGCTCAGGCTGGCTCAGCAACTGCGGTTTCTGCGCAACGTCGAGCAGCAGTTCACCCTGTGCTTTCAGCGTCGGCAGGCTTTTGACCAGGAACTTGGCCAGCCCATAGTTGCCACTTTCAACGGCCAGTTTGGTGCGCTTCCAGCGTAGCTTCTCGGTAAGTTGACCTGCGTCTTCCCAGCGCTCGAACAAGGCATCGCAGGCGTTGTGCTGGGATTTGCCGACCAGCCAGAGTTTTTCAGCGGTGGCATAGCCCTGGTCTTTCTGCCCGCTGATGAGCTGGTACTGACCATACAGGCAGTCAAGCTCGGTGAAGTTCATCTTTGGGTCGTAGTGGGCGACAAAGGGACGCCAGTCGCCGCGCGCAGCCAGTAGCCGCAGCCAGCGCAGCTTCATCCAGCTCGCCTGTGGCAAATCACCATGTTCGGCGAGAAATTTCTCCACTTCCTCGTTACTAGCGGTTTTCAACCGTGCGGTCAGGTCGTCATAGGCCAGGTAGGGTTCGAGCGGATAGTCACGCAGAGCGTTGGAATGACGCCGGTACGGCCCGCTATCGCCCTTGGCCAACGCCCGCTTGGCTTCGTCATAGAGCTGGCGCTGCTGCTGCAGGCTCGCGGCCTGGGTGGTTTCGAGGGTGACGATGGTGAAGAAAAGACACAAACAGACACTGGAGAGTCGACCGCGCATGAGACTTCCGAAAACGGGGGGTACGGGGAATTTCTGCGGCTAGCTTAGCTTGGCCGGTCAAGCAGTTAAACGAGGATTAAGCGTCGCAAACGCTCAAAGCGAAACTTCCGACGAACGTCATGCCAATGCCTCGGTCCGGGCTGGCGCGGCTCGCTCGGATGGCGGCTGGCAGGGCGGGCGATAGCCTGTTCCCAGGTAGGTTGGCAGATATCTGTCACAGCCCGGTGAAGCAATGCCTTCTGTTAGAATGCGCGCCCTGTTTTTCGGAGATCGTCATGACCCTGCTCAAGTTGACCGATGTGTCCCTCGCCTACGGCAACAATCCATTGCTCGATGGAGTTTCCTGGCAGATTGCGCGGGGTGAGCGGGTTTGCATCATCGGCCGTAACGGCACCGGCAAATCCAGCATGCTCAGTCTGGTGAAGGGCAGCCAGCTGCCGGATGACGGCGAAATCTGGCGAGCGCCAGGATTGAAGATTGGCGAGTTGCCGCAGGAACTGCCGGTCGCCGATGAGCGCACTGTCTTCGATGTTGTTGCCGAAGGGCTGGCCGGGGTAGGGCAGTTGCTTGCCGAATATCATCACCTGAGCCAGAACATCCACAACGAAGCCGATCTCGACAAGCTCATGCACGTCCAGCAGGAGCTAGAAGCCAAGGATGGTTGGCGCTTGCAGCAGCTGGTCGACAGCACCCTGAGCCGCTTGCAGCTGCCAGCCGACAAGACCCTAGCCGAATTGTCTGGCGGATGGCGCCGGCGTGTGCTACTGGCCCAGGCTCTGGTGTCCGAGCCGGATCTGCTGTTGCTCGACGAGCCGACCAACCATCTCGATATCGGCGCCATTGCCTGGCTGGAAGAGGCGCTCACTGGCTTCAACGGTGCAGTGCTCTTCATCACCCACGACCGGGCATTCTTGCAGAACCTGGCGACCCGAATCCTGGAGCTTGATCGTGGCCATATGATCGACTGGAACGGCGATTACGCCAGCTTCCTGGTGCACAAAGAGCAGCAGTTGGCAGCCGAAGAGACAGCCAATGCGCTGTTCGACAAGAAGCTGGCACAGGAGGAGGTGTGGATTCGCCAGGGCATCAAGGCGCGACGCACCCGCAATGAGGGACGCGTGCGAGCGCTCAAGGCGCTGCGCAGCGAGCGCAGCGAGCGACGTGAGCACCAGGGCAAGGCGAACATCCAGATTGATGCGGCCGAAAAGTCCGGCAAGCAGGTCATTGTCGTGGAGCATGCGAGTTTTGCTCACCCCGGTGGTGAGCCGCTGATCCGTGATTTCTCGATGGTGTTGCAGCGCGGTGACCGTATCGGTTTGCTCGGCGCCAATGGCACCGGCAAGACCACGCTGCTTAAGCTGCTGCTCGGCGATCTGCAGCCAACCAGCGGTAAGGTGGAAGCCGGCACCAAACTGGAAGTGGCATATTTCGACCAACTACGTCACCAGCTGGAATTGGAAAAGACTGTCGTCGACAACGTCGCTGAGGGTCGTGATTTCATCAGCATCGATGGCCAGAGCCGGCATGTGCTGAGCTATCTCGGGGATTTCCTGTTCAGCCCTCAGCGCGCCCGCACGCCTGTCAAGGCGCTCTCGGGCGGCGAGCGGGCACGGCTCTTGCTGGCCAAGCTGTTCAGTAAGCCCGCCAACCTGCTGGTCCTGGACGAACCCACCAACGATCTCGATGTGGAAACGCTTGAGCTGCTGGAGGAAGTTCTGCTGAATTTCCAGGGCACGGTGCTGATGGTCAGTCACGACCGGGCGTTCCTCGATAACGTGGTGACCAGCACGCTGGTATTCGAAGGTAATGGGGTGGTTCGCGAATACGTCGGTGGCTATCAGGATTGGCTACGCCAGGGCGGTTCGGTAAAGCTGCTCGGCGTCGGCGATGCGAAGGACGGCAAGGAAAGCAAACCCGAAGCGGCGCCAGTGGCTGCGCCGATGCCCGCCGAACCCGTGCCGGCGAAGAAAAAGCTGAGTTACAAGGTGCAGCGCGAACTGGAGGCGCTACCGGGGAAAATCGATGCCATGGAAAAGAGCATCGCCGCGCTTCAGGAAGAGATGGCGCAGCCGACCTTCTACCAGCAGACTGCTGAGCGTACTGGCGAAACGATAGCGAAGCTCGAAATGATGCAACAGCAGCTCGATGAGCTGCTTGAGCGTTGGGCTGAGCTGGAGGGATGAGACGCTGGGTAGGTTTTGCTCGGCGTTCTCGAAAAAAGCCGCATACGGCGTTCGGCGTATGCGGCGCGAAACGTCCAGCGATTTGCAGGACGCCATTAAACGGAACATCTGTCAGCACTGGACGGACATAGATGGCAATCGAATACCGCATCATCCTCGATGATGAGCACAAGTTCAGTTACCGGATCGAACTGGACCGTGCGTTTGATCACGAGGCAGCTAGACAAGCGCCCAAGTGGACGCGTCTGGACCATCAGCAATGCAACAACTGCCCGCTGAGTCGCGACCAGTTCCGCCATTGCCCGGCGGCGGTCGACCTACATCGAGTGATCGAAGATTTTCAGGGCTTGCCAGCCGTCCGCAAGGCGCAGGTTCACGTTCGCACGCCGGAGCGCGAATACAGCAAGCTGGTGGGTTTGGAGGAGGGCTTGCGCGCATTGCTTGGCGTCATCATGGCGACCAGTGCCTGCCCGGTGCTCGGTCGGCTCAAACCGATGGCCCATCAGCACCTGCCGTTCGCTAGCAATCAGGAGTTCGTGTTACGGGCGGTATCCCTGTATCTGGCACAACAGTATTTCAATCTGCGCGAAGGGCGGCACGCCGACTGGGAACTGCGTGGGCTGGTGCGGTCATTTCAACAACTGCAGCTGGTCAACCAGGCGTTCTGGCAGCGTATCCATGACACCTGCCACGGTGATTCCAACCTCAAGGCTTTCCTGACCTTTTTCTCGATGGCGTCGAGCCTGACCTACTCACTGGAAACCCAGCTGCAGAAGATCCGCCCGTTGGTGATGAGCGCCGAGGAAACCGCCGAAACGGCCTGAACCGGTTGCCGGTTCAGGCCGTTTGGAGAGCTTACTCGGGCTTTTTCAGGCGCACGGCGAGCACATCGCAGGGTGCTCCATGCAGGATGTCGTTGGAGGTGGAGCCCAGCAGCAACGCCAGGCCATGGCGACCATGGCTGCCGACCACTACCAGATCGCAGCCCTGCTCCTTGGCCAGTCGGTGAACTTCCTGGCGAGGCTGGCCGTAAGCCAGGTGACGTTGTTCCGCAGTGAGTTCGGGGTAGCGGCCGGCAAACCCGGCCAAACGCTCGCGCGCCTGATCGAACTGCTGCTGCTGCAGCATTGAAAGATCCATCGGCACGTCCCCGCCGAAAGCCATGGCCATCGGCTCGATGACATGGACCAGCGCCAGTTTCGCACCGCTGGCAGTCGCCAGCGCCTGAGCACGCGCTACCACCGGATGACAATCGTCGTTCAGGTCGGTGGCGACCAGAATATGCTGGTAGATCATGTTGAATCTCCTGAAATGTCGGTTGCTACAAGTATGGCTTCTCGGCACGCGATGTGGGTTAGGACGCGTTTTTTTTCAGGGTTTATACGGCGTTGGATGCGTAATGGCCAGCGTGCATCGCATCAGGTTGCTAGCCGTGCCGCCGGTTACGACTGTTATCATGTCCGCCGCTGATGCCGGTGCTTCCTCCGGCCTGTACAGAGATCGCCATGTCCCTATTCGCCAATGAATATTTGCTCGCCTGGTCAGCCTACGGTATCGCCGCGCTGGGCTGCCTGCTGGTCTGGATGCGTATCACCCGCCCCATGTGGCGCTGGCTGCGCGAGCCGTTGCGGCTGATCGTTGCCGTGCTGCTGCTGACGCCGACCATCGTCGATCCCGCCAAGGACCTGTTCGCCCCTGCGGTCGCCATCACGGCACTGGATCTACTATTCAAGGTTGGCAGCAATGCCTGGCGTGCCGTGGCTGACCTGGCGCTGTATGGATTGATCGCATTCGCGGTCTACGCAGTGTTTGTTGTCATACGCTGGCTGATCGAGCGCCGGGCTAAGCAGCAGCGGAGCCAATCGCGACACGATGATCCTCGTACCCTGCGTGAACGACTCGAGGATGACGACGAGGACATCCGCCCGACACACCGCTACGAGGCGCGGACTGAACCGAGACTCTGAAGAACCTTCTCGCCAAGGCGCAGCAGGACCTATCGGGAGATAGCGCATGTGTGAATTGCTCGGCATGAGCGCCAATGTACCCACTGACATCCACTTCAGTTTTACTGGGCTGATGCAACGTGGTGGCCGCACTGGACCACACAAGGACGGTTGGGGCATCGCGTTTTATGAAGGTCGCGGTTTGCGGCTGTTTCAGGATCCGGTGGCTAGCTGCGAGTCGGAAGTGGCGAAAATGGTCCAGTGCTATCTGATCAAAAGTCATGTGGTGATCGGCCATATCCGTCACGCCAATGTCGGCAAGGTCGCTCTGGTCAACACGCATCCTTTCGTACGTGAGTTGTGGGGACAGCACTGGTGTTTTGCCCACAACGGCCAGTTAGGGGATTTCGCTCCGGTGCGTGGTTTCTATCAGCCGGTAGGGGATACCGACAGCGAAGCGGCATTTTGTGACCTGCTCAATCGGATACGCGGCGATTTCCCCGAGCGGGTCGCTGCGGAGGATTTGATCCCGCATCTGCTCGATGCCTGTGCCGGTTACCGAGCCAAGGGCGTATTCAACTGCCTGCTGAGCAATGGCGAGTGGCTGTTCAGTTTCTGCTCGACCAAGCTGGCGCAGATTACCCGTCGCGCGCCGTTTGGCCCGGCTCAATTGAAAGATGCCGAGTTGACGGTGGACTTTGAAGCCGAGACGACGCCAAACGACGTTGTAACCGTGCTGGCGACCGAACCGTTAACCGACAATGAACAGTGGGATGTGCATCGATCCGGCGAGTGGACGCTTTGGCGGCTGGGCGAGTGCGTCGCGCGCGGGCAGGTGGCGTGATGCTGAGAAGCTATTTGCGTTTGACCTTGTTCGCCTTGGGGCTGCTGGTCGGTGTTCAGGTGCCGGGCTTCATTGAGGCGTACGGCAACCAGGTCGAGGCGCGCCGACTCGAGGCACAACAGGGATTGTTGGGATTCCAGGACACGGCTGGACGATTCTTCAACGGTGATCTGAATGCATTGGTCGAACATTATCGAGTCAGCGAAGATCCGGTAATACAGAGCGATGCGCGCAGTGTTTCGGCCTTGGTCGAACGTGCGCGTTTACTCGACCGCGAACGGCGAGTCATGGAGGGGCCTTGGTACGCACAGGCCTGGCACGTCCTGATCGGCGCGGATCAGGCGATCAGGCGTCAGGTCTGGAACAGCTACCGTTTCCAGGTACTGCTGTCGCCCGAGGCGATCGCGTGGGGCCTGAGCTGTGCGCTTTTGCTCGCCTGGATCGTTGAAAGTCTCTTCGTATTGCTTCGTCAGGCCCTGTTTCCACAACGTAATCGACGTCGGCGTCGTACGGCTAACTCGCTTCCGTCGAAACGATAGTATTGGTCGCCTGAGTTCGCTCGGCTCGCCTACTTACGCGGTACGCCCACTCCCCTAGACCGAGCTGAAGGGCAGGCAGGCACAGCGTCAGGGGTATGATCCACAGCAGGTCGGTATCCCTCGCGACCAGTCCCACGTTTCGAAGGGTCGTGGGCATTTCGGCAACCTGCAGCAGGACACCGATCACCGCGAGCCATATCAGCGTGACTTGAGCGAGCTGCCAGCCGCCGAAAATCCCATTGGCAATTCGCAGCCACGGGCGGTGCGCTGGCACCAGCAGAGCGCCTAGCCACCACACCAGCAAGGTCATCGATAACGACATTTTCCACAGGGCAGGAAGAATCCCTCCGTTGCCCAGCAAGAATGCATGCGATGGGGCTGCTGCCCAGCTATAAGAGCCAGACTGCAGCACCGCTAGAACCAAACGGAGATCGTTAACCGCTATGAGCGCGGTAAACCCGGTTACTGCGGCAGTCGCCCAGCGCTGTTTCATTTATTTGCATCCTTGCAATGGTTAACCGGAAACGGCCTATTTCGACAGGAACTTCATACCTTCTTCCAGCCCGCTCAAGGTCAGCGGATACATGCGGTCTTCCAGCAAGTCGCGGATGATGCCGGTGGAAGAGGTGTAGCCCCAGGTGTCTTTCGGGTAAGGGTTGATCCAGATGAGCTTCTTGTATTTTTCCATGAAGCGCTGCATCCAGACGTAACCGGCCTCTTCATTCCAGTGTTCAACGCTGCCCCCGGGCTGGGTAACCTCGTAGGGCGCCATGGCGGCATCGCCAACGAACACGACTTTGTAGTCCGCGCCGTACTTGTGCAGCAGATCAAGAGTCGAAGTGCGCTCCGAGGTGCGGCGGAAGTTGTTTTTCCAGACCGATTCGTAAATGAAGTTGTGAAAGTAGAAATACTCGAGGTGCTTGAACTCGGTCTTGCAGGCCGAGAACAACTCTTCGCAGACCTTGACGTGCGCATCCATCGAACCGCCGATGTCGAACAGGATCAGTAGCTTTACCGCATTGCGACGCTCGGGGCGCATCTGGATATTCAGCAGGCCGCCGTCTTTCGCGGTGTGGTCGATGGTGCCGTCCAGGTCCAGTTCATCCTGCGCACCCTGGCGAGCAAATTTGCGCAAGCGGCGCAGAGCGACCTTGATGTTGCGCGTGCCCAGCTCGACCTGATCGTCCAGGTTCTTGTATTCGCGCTGATCCCAGACTTTAACCGCTTTGCCCTGGCGCTTGCCGGCATCACCGATGCGGATGCCCTCGGGGTTGTAGCCGCCGGAGCCAAAAGGACTGGTACCGCCCGTGCCGATCCACTTGTTACCGCCGGCATGTTTGCCTTTCTGCTCCTCGAGACGCTTCTTGAACTCCTCGATCAGCTTGTCCAGACCACCTAGCGACTCGATCTTGGCGCGCTCTTCATCGCTCAACGAACGTTCGAACTCCTTGCGTAGCCATTCCTCTGGAATTAGCGCTTCTATGTGTTGATCGAGATTTTCCAGGCCTTTGAAGTAGGCGCCGAAGGCGCGATCGAACTTGTCGAAGTGCCGCTCGTCCTTCACCAGAATGGCACGCGACAGGTAGTAGAACTCATCCATGTCAGCGAACACGACGTTGTGTTTCAGCGCATTGATCAGATCGAGCAGTTCGCGCACCGACACCGGAACCTTTGCGGCGCGCATCTCATTGAACAAGCCAAGCAACATGGCAGAACCTCGGGCTGCCGTCGTGGCGGCAGCTTTTCATGATTGATTCAGAGATCTTCGTTGTGAGTCGGCAGACCGTCTCGGATCTCATACCAGTCCGCCTTGGAGCGCACGAAAATGTGCGCCTGCGGCGGGGCGGGTAATGGTGAGTCGAGCGTGCCGGCAGCGACACCGAGCTCATGCTCGCGGTTGTCGACGAATTGCAGGTTGGAGCCGCAGCGAATGCAGAACGTCCGTGTCACATGATCGGACGAGTGATAGACACCCAACTGATCCTTTCCGGAGAGAAAGTGAAACGCATCCAGCGGCACGCTCGCATAAGTGGCGAAAGCCGCACCGTGGGCTTTGCGACACATCTTGCAGTGACAATGGGTCAGCTCGTTGATCGGAGCGTCGATGCGATAACGAACGACGCCACAGAGGCAACTACCGGTATGCGTTTGCATGGATCTTTCTCCAGTAAGTGAGACGTCCGGCTCCTATGAGACGCCGCCGGGTCAGCGACTGGCGCGACGACTCATGAACGCCAGGCGCTCTAGCAACTGTACGTCTTGCTCGTTTTTCACCAGGGCGCCGGCCAACGGCGGGATCGCCTTGGTCGGATCGCGCTCGCGCAGGACGGCTTCGTCGATGTTGTCGGCCATCAACAGTTTCAGCCAGTCGACCAGTTCGCTGGTGGACGGCTTCTTCTTCAGGCCTGGCACCTTACGTACATCAAAGAACACATCCAGCGCTTCGGCCACCAGATCCTTCTTGATATTGGGGTAGTGCACGTCGACGATCCGCTGCAGCGTGTCGCGATCAGGGAAGGCGATGTAGTGGAAGAAACAGCGGCGCAGGAAGGCGTCGGGCAATTCCTTCTCGTTGTTCGAGGTAATGATGATGATCGGCCGCTGCTTGGCCTTGATGGTTTCGTTGGTCTCGTAAACGTAGAACTCCATCTTGTCGAGTTCTTGCAGCAGATCGTTGGGGAACTCGATATCGGCCTTGTCGATCTCGTCGATTAGCAGGATGACGCGCTGTTCGGACTCGAACGCCTCCCACAGCTTGCCCTTCTTGATGTAGTTACGTACGTCGTGGACACGGTCTGAGTCCAACTGCGAGTCGCGCAGACGACTCACCGCATCGTATTCGTAAAGGCCTTGATGGGCTTTGGTGGTGGACTTGATGTGCCAGGTGATCAACTGCGCGCCAAAAGATTCTGCGAGCTGCTCGGCCAGCATGGTTTTTCCGGTGCCCGGCTCGCCCTTCACCAGAAGCGGACGCTCGAGGGTGATGGCGGCGTTCACCGCAAGCTTCAGGTCGTCGGTGGCGACGTAGGACTGGGTGCCTTCGAACTTCATCGGAGTTTCCTTGCATCGGGCCTGGCACGCAGGCGCTTAACGTTGAATTAGGCGGTCGACTATAAGTGATGGGTGCACGAGTGTGAACGTGAGTGGATCATTCAGTCACTGAATGGGCAGCCGTTCCGTAGGTGTTCGTGCTTATTATTTATCTTCGCCAAGCGAGCGCTCGAAACGAGCTGAGAAGGCCTCGACAAAGGCATTGCGAAGAATTGCAACGAACGCCTGAAATGGGCTGACATCAGCATTTTTAGTGCTTCCATTCAGCTCAACGCGCGTAGCGAATTGTTCCTTGCGCTGGTTCTGCAGGACTTCCTCGCCACCGCCGACAACCGCTTCCCAGATGCCACGAAAAAATCCCTTGTCTTCATTCTCGATGTCCTGCTCGAAGTTGAACACTTCGACATTACGCAGCAATGGTTTGATATAGCCATCGAGCTGAGCGTCCTTGGCCTCGGCTTCTATTACCAGGTCGCCGGTACCGCCGGCGAAGTCAAAGCTTCCGTAGGCGTTGCTGAAATCATTCAGTTTGGTCAGATCGACATCTGTTACACGCAAGCTGAACTGGAAGTCTTCCCAGTCTGTATAGGGATCGAACTGCGCACTGGCCTCCATAGGGGCCTGATTGAAGAATTGAGCAGTGCCTTCGAAACGTGCGACGCGGCCCTGCTCCTGATTGGCAGTATTGGTCAGGTTGAAGAGGCTGGCATTGATGGCGCTGGCATAGACGTGGACGGGCGGGTCTGCCTGGAAGTTGCGAAACGAGACCTGTCCGTCGACCACTTTCAGTTCGTTAAGCGTGAACGGCATCAGCTCATCGAGGCGATCCCGCCATTCGACACCATCGCCGGTTTGCGAGCTTTCCTTTTCCTCACCATCCACGAAGTTCAGGTGCGGCTGTTCCAGCGTGATTTCGCCGACCAGCGCTTGGTCCTTCCAAAGCGCCTTCCAGCTCAGCCCAATATCGACGGCGTCGGTGGTGAACAGAGGCGCCTGGACCTGTTCGTTCTTTTTCTCTATCACCAGATCGTTCAGTCGATAGGCGCCACGCCACCAGGCTAGATCGACGTCTTCGATGTGGCCGCGATAGTCACCCATGTCCGCGAGCTTGCCGTTCAGGTAGTTGAGCACGACGTACGGCAGTGCAAGGTGAGCAACCAGCAGCAGTAGTGCCAGCAACAGCAAGATCCACAGCGGGCGTCGGTAACGTGTTTTCATCGGAGGCCTGGTTGGGTGGAGGCATGGGCGGCTCTGGTCCTGAATTGACCCTGCCCGCAGACCATGAGTTCGGCTGGACGAGTCGGGTGACTGCGCTTAGGCTCATCAGTCTGGTTTTTTCATCGCAGGGATACCGTCATGAGCCGCATCTTCGCTGACAACGCGCAAACCATCGGCAATACGCCACTGGTAATGATCAACCGACTGGGGCCCAAGGGCGTCAGCATCATGGCCAAGATCGAAGGTCGTAATCCCGCCTATTCAGTCAAGTGCCGGATCGGCGCGGCGATGATCTGGGATGCGGAAGAAAGCGGGCGATTGAAGCCGGGCATGACGCTGGTCGAGCCGACTTCGGGCAACACGGGCATCGGCCTGGCGTTCGTCGCAGCGGCGCGTGGCTACAAGCTGATGCTGACCATGCCGGCCTCGATGAGCCTGGAGCGCCGCAAGGTGCTGAAGGCGCTCGGCGCTGAGCTGGTGCTTACCGAGCCTGCAAAAGGCATGAACGGCGCAATCGAGAAAGCCGCCGAGATTGCAGCCTCCGATCCCGATACCTATTTCATGCCGCAACAGTTCGACAACCCATCGAACCCCGCCATTCACGAAAAGACCACCGGGCCGGAAATCTGGAACGACACCGAAGGCAGCATCGACGTGCTGGTGGCTGGCGTGGGAACGGGTGGGACTATCACCGGCGTGTCGCGCTATATCAAGAATACCCAGGGCAAGCAGATTCTTAGCGTCGCGGTGGAGCCAGTCAGCTCACCTGTGATCAGCCAGGCCATGGCCGGCGAAGAGCTCAAGCCCGGCCCGCACAAGATTCAGGGCATTGGCGCCGGCTTCATTCCGAAGAATCTGGATCTGTCGATCATCGACCAGGTTGAGCGTGTCGACGACGATGAATCGAAGGCCATGGCGCTGCGCCTGATGCGTGAGGAAGGCATCCTCTGTGGTATCTCCTGCGGTGCGGCGATGGTCGCAGCGGTACGCTTGGCCGAGAAGCCGGAAATGCAGGGCAAGAACATCGTGGTGATCCTGCCCGATTCCGGCGAACGCTACCTGTCGACCATGTTGTTTTCCGACGTGTTCGGCGAGCAGGAACTGCAACAGTAATCGGTACTGGGCGGGACTGAATCTTCAGTCCCGACGCAGCTCCAGATCAGCAGAGGATACGAGTGCCGCATTCGCCTGGTCGTGTTGGGTCTGAGGCGGCGCTATTGGGCTCGGCGCCTGCTTCAGCACGAGCCAGAGCGCCACAGCGATCAGTGCACCGCCGTAGGCATAGGCCCAGTCCAGCGGTTCGCCCAGAAACAGGGCGCCCCACAGCACACCAAATGGCGGAATGATGAACGTCACCGTCAAGGTTCGTACCGGGCCAATATCCGCAAGCAAGCGGAAGTACAGAATGTAAGCGAAGGCTGTGCAGACGATGCCGAGGCCAGCAAGGCTTAGCCAGACGGTGCTGTCGCCCCAGGAAACCGGAGGAACGATCAGCAGCGAAACGATGAACGGCGGCAGCAGACATAGGGCTGCTCCGGCCTGGCTTCCAAAGGCGACCAATTCGCTCGTCAGACCGCCATGTTGGTTGATCCAGCGTCGGGTCAGGAATCCGCCAAACCCATAGCACGCTGTTGCACCCAGGCACGCCAGTGCACCGATCAGCAATTGCAGATCGAAAGCCACCGGGCCGGTGCGCGTCAGCAAGGCTACGCCGCTCAGGCCAAACAGTACGCCGACCAGTTTCGCTGCGGTCAATGCTTCGGCGAAGAACAATGCACCGATGAGTACGCCCATCATCGGTGTGGTTGCATTGAAGATCGCCGAATAGCCAGTTGGCAGGAACTGCGCCGCCAAGGCATACAGCGCGAATGGCACGCCGGAATTTATCATCCCCAGGATCAGGCACAGCTTGAGCTTGCCGCGAAAGTCCCAGCGGGTCCGCATGATCATCAGAATCGTCAGCAGACCGATGCAGGCGAACAACACCCGAAAGAACGCCGTGGGGAGGGTGCCAAGCTCCGGCGCGATGATGCGCATGAAAAGAAAACTGGCGCCCCAGATAGCGGCAAGACTGAGCAGACGCAACAGGTCGAGAGGTCGCATGGCAGGGCTCCGGCGTACGGCTTATCAGTGTTGGCGAGGTAGGCTCTTCTGGCAACTCCGATCTGGCTTTCAAAACGCCCGTTGAGCTGTCCGGCTTTCATTGGGCATGGCCGGTGGATAAGCTCAAGGCTTTTACGCAGCGAGAGAAATGTTATGGCGCAGCATTCGCCGGACCTCGAGATCGCCCGACAGATCCTTCTGGGGTTCGATGACTACCGCGAACATTTCAGGCTAATCACCGTAGGCGCCAAGGCGCGCTTCGAACAAGCCCGGTGGCAGGAAGCTCAGCACGCATCGGCGGCGCGCATCAACCTGTACGAACAGAAGGTCGGCGAAACCGCAGCGGCCTTGCGCTCTGTTATGGACCCACAGGTTCTGCTCGACGTGAACCGTTGGCCGCAGGTCAAAGGCGAATACATTGGATTGATCAACCCGCGCTTTGACGATGAACTTTCCGAGACTTGGTACAACTCGATCTTCTGTACCTTGTTCAGCCATGACTGCATCAACGACAGCACCATGTTCATCCACACCACCCGACCCGCTAATCGCGCTCAACGGATGGCGCAGACGCGGCGCTACCAACCCGGCGGGGATCTGCATGGCGTGCTGGAGCAGATCCTCAGCGATTTCGCATTCGATGTGCCGTACGGTGACCGGGAGGGAGATCTGCGGCGGCTCGAGACGCAGCTGCAGCTGTCCTTGCCAGACTGGGTTTGCAAAGATCCGGAGCTCATCGTTGAGCTCTTCACTTCGGTGCTGTATCGCAACAAGGGCGCCTACCTTGTGGGGCGCATCTTTACCTGCGACGAGCAATGGCCGCTGGTCATCCCGCTGTTGCACCGCGAAGGTGATGGACTGGTTGCCGATGCCCTGATTACCGACGAGGCGGAAGTCTCGATCATTTTCTCCTTCACCCGTTCGTACTTCATGGTTGAAGTTCCGATCCCGGCGGAGTTTATCGGTTTCCTCAAGCGGATGTTGCCAGGCAAACACATCGCCGAGCTCTACACCTCGATCGGCTTCTACAAGCACGGCAAGTCGGAGTTCTACCGCGCGTTGATCAACCATCTGGCGACTACCGACGACAAATTTGTCATGGCGCCGGGCGTGCGCGGGATGGTCATGAGCGTGTTCACGCTGCCGGGCTTCAATACCGTGTTCAAGATCATCAAGGATCGTTTTTCCCATACCAAGAACGTCAGCCGCACGACAGTTGTAGAGAAATATCGCTTGGTGAAAAGTGTCGATCGAGTGGGGCGCATGGCTGATACCCAGGAGTTCGCAGACTTTCGCTTCCCCAAGGACAAGTTCGATCCCGAGTGCCTTGCCGAACTGCTGGAGGTTGCGCCCTCTACGGTCGAGGTTCAGGGCGATACGGTATTGGTGCGTCACTGTTGGACCGAGCGGCGGATGACGCCCTTGAACCTATATGTCGAAAACGCAAGCGAACAGCAGGTGCATGAGGCGTTGGAAGATTACGGGCTGGCCATCAAGCAACTGGCAGCCGCCAACATCTTTCCTGGAGACATGCTGCTGAAGAACTTTGGGGTGACCCGTCATGGCCGCGTCGTATTCTACGATTACGACGAGATCTGCTTTCTCACCGAAGTTAATTTCCGCCATATACCCGAGCCCCGATACCCCGAAGACGAAATGGCCTCCGAACCCTGGTATTCCGTTGGACCCAACGATGTGTTTCCCGAAGAGTTTCCTCGCTTTTTGTTTGCAGACATCCAGCAGCGCCGGCTGTTCGCAAAGCTGCACGGAGAACTCTACGACGCCAACTACTGGCAGGGCCTGCAACAGGCCATCAGCGCAGGCAAGGTGATCGACGTCTTTCCGTATCGTCGCAAGGCGCAGCCTGCCCAGTAGTCGCGCGACGCGAACGCTTCCATGCGATATGGGTCGCTATTGATAAGGGCCGGACGAACAGCGCGGCGGCTGCACACTCTGCAACACCTACCACAGGCGATGTTGCAGTTGTTGGGTTATGCTGATCTCGAAGTCCCATGGCTCCACCAAAACCCGTATCAGTAGGAGGGGTTAGACCATGAAAGCATGGCTCAATAGTGTGTGCTGGAATCTGGCAGTGGCGCTTGGGTTTGTCGAACCGCCTCGTTTGCAGCCTATCCCGGTCCGTGCGGAACGAGACAAGGTAGCGGCCCGGCGTCGCTGATCTTGGCGATGCCGGGCGTGGTGGCTTAGCGCCCCGGCATCACCGGACCACCTTTTTCAACGGCGCGCTGATAAGCGGGCCTGTCTCTTATACGTTTCAAAAACGCAGTCAAATTCGGTCGGCTGGAGTCCAGTCCTGCGCGCGACTGGGCGGCCTCCAGCGGAAAGCTCATCTGAATGTCCGCCACACTGAAGTGATCGCCGGCGAACCACTGCGTTTTGGATAACTCGTTCTCCATATAGTCCAGATGAAGTTTGAGCTGCGGGCCAATGAATGCCTGATTGGCCCCTTTTGCGATCGCCCGGGCCACGGGGCGAATGAAGAATGGCATCGGCCCGTTGGCGACGCGGTCGAAGACCAGCCGCAGCAGCAGTGGCGGCATCGCTGAGCCTTCCGCGTAGTGCATCCAGTAGCGAAAGCGATGGTGTTCCGGCGTCCCTGCAGCTGGCGCCAGCCGGCCTTCGCCATAACGCTCCATCAAATACTCCAGGACGGCTGCGGACTCGGCCAGCGCCAGATCTCCGTCTGTAATGACCGGAGACTTGCCCAAGGGGTGAACCTGCTTCAGTTCCGGCGGCGCCAGCATGGTTTTCGGGTCCCGGGCGTAACGCTTGATTTCGTACGGTACCTGCAGCTCCTCCAGCAGCCACAGCACACGTTGCGAGCGGGAGTTTTCCAGATGGTGGAGCGTGATCATTGGTGGATGTCTCCTAGGGCCCGATGAGTGCGACCAGCATAGCCTGCGGTATGGCAGACTGCTCCCTGTTATAGGAGAAGTCATGTCCCGCCCACAATGTTCTCGCTGCCAGCGTCCTGCCAGCCACTGTCTGTGCCCGTTGATCCCTTCGCTGACCAGCACGACGCGGGTACTGATCGTGCAACACCCCAGCGAAACCGCGCATGCGCTCAATACGGCTCGGTTGGCCGCCTTGGGGCTGCGCAGCGCTGAATTGTTGGTCGGTGAAATGGTCAGCCTTCCCGCTGACGAGCAGGATAACTATCTGCTGTTCCCTGGCGTCGACGCCATTCCGCTTGAGAGTCTGGCGAAAAGCGAGGCGCCGCTGCGATTGATCGTTCCTGACGGCACCTGGAAGAAAGCGCGCAAAATGCTGCATCTCAATCCAGCGTTGGCGACCTTGCCCCGCGTCTCGCTCCCTTCGGGGCTCGTTTCGCGTTACCGGCTGCGTAAGGCGCCAGCGCCGGGTGCGCTTTCAACGCTCGAGGCGATCGTCACGGCCCTGAACATGCTGGAGGGAGAAGGCCGATTCGACGGTTTGCTTCGTCCGTTCGATGCGCTGATCGAGTCGCAGATAGCTGCGATGGGTGCAGAAACTTACCAGCGCAATCATGGCCATGACGGCTGAGTGCGTCTCAGCGCGCAGGGAGCGTTTTCATGCGAAGGACATAGACGCTGACCAGGGTCGCGCTGGCCAGCATGCCGATACGCGCCCAGAACATCGGCACCAGCCAGCAGGAGACACCAATGCTGAACCACATGGTCGCGATGGCGTACACCTTGGCCTTGACCGGAATGCCGTTGCCTTCCAGGTAATCGCGGAACCAGGGGCCGAGCCGCGGATGTTTCACCAGCCAGTCGTAGAAACGTCGAGAGCTACGGACGAAGCAGGCGGCAGCGAGAAGGAGGAAAGGCGTCGTGGGCAGGACCGGCAGGAAAATCCCGATGATGCCGAGCGTGACGCTTAGCCAGCCGATCACCAGCAGTACATAGCGCGCTACTGGGTTGCGATACGTCGGAATATCGCGATGAGCCAAGAGGCTGTCCGACGTCAGTGCTTGCGCGGTTTGAGAAGCGCGGGCTTCTCTTCCGGCGCATGGCAGATCAGATACAGCGCCGTGAGGATCTCGGGAATCTGCTCGACCATCTCCGCAACCAGATCCTGGTCGGTGGCGATATCGCTGAACTCGGGTTGCTCGTCAAACAGCCCTGACCCAACCATGATTGGCAGGAGCAGCTCGCTGACTTCTTCCTCGGAATCTTCGAACCAAACCGACTCGCGCATGAACACGCCTTCCATGAAGCCGATGCACCAGCCGCGCAGGTCGGACTCGTCAGGCTCGTCACCCATGTCGAGTTCGCAAGGGAGCTCCATGTCCTCATCACTGGCCAGTTGCCGGGCAATGTGTGCCTTGAGCTGAATCAGCGTCGCCTCGATGGCTTCGCGCTCGGTGTCGTCCGCGTATTTTGGCGGCTCGGCAAACAGTGCGTCGATCCACTCGCGCTCGGGCACTTGTTCAGAGCAGATGCACAGGGCGGTCAGGTAGCCATGGGCGGCGATGTAATCGAGGGCTTCTTCGTGCAGATCATCTGCATCCAGAAACACTTGCAGGCGGGCGAGTTGCTCGGCGAAGGACATCGATGGCTACCTTGGAGAGAAAACAGCGCTGATTCTAGACGAGCTGCAGGCCTCCGGCTACCGCGCGCTTTGACGCCACGGCAGCCGAAGCCGTTTCCAGCCTCTGCGTCTTCGACTGATTGAAAAATCAGCGCGGAGTTCCGCGGCGCAAGCGTGGGTTACCCGACTATCGCGCAGCTGCGGTGTTCGGTCTGAACCGGGCGGCTGTGTCGCGTATACTCGCGCGTCTTGTTTCGGAGACCGGCATGCTCGATCAGGCACAGCGCATTCTCAAAGATGTATTCGGCTACGACGCGTTTCGTGGCAACCAGGGTGCGATCATCCAGCGCGTGGCCGACGGCGACGATGCGTTGGTATTGATGCCGACCGGCGGTGGTAAATCGCTTTGCTATCAGGTGCCGGCGTTGCTCCGCGAAGGCCTGGCTGTGGTGGTGTCGCCGCTGATCGCGTTGATGGACGATCAGGTGGCCACGCTTGAAGAGTTGGGCGTTGCGGCGGCGGCTCTCAACTCTACCCTGACGGCCGAGCAGCAGCGCGACATCGCCGACCGTTTGCGCCGAAACGAAATCAAGATGCTCTATCTGGCGCCCGAACGGCTCGTTCAATCGCGCATGCTGGCCTTCTTGCAGCGCTTGCAGATCGGTCTGTTCGCCATCGACGAGGCGCACTGTGTATCGCAGTGGGGACACGATTTTCGTCCCGAGTACCTGCAACTCGGCCAACTGGCTGAGTTTTTCCCCAGTGTCCCGCGGATTGCGCTGACTGCCACGGCTGACAAGCGCACGCGGGAGGAAATCGTTCAGCGCTTGCATCTGGGGAACGCCGAGCGATTCCTGTCGAGTTTTGATCGGCCGAACATTTTTTATCGCATCGTGCCGAAGGAACAGCCGCGCAAGCAGCTGATGGGGTTCCTTGCTGAGCGGCGTGGTGATGCCGGCATCATCTATTGCATGTCGCGCAAGAAAGTTGATGATATTGCCGCCTTCCTCACCGAGCAGGGCTTTCCGGCATTGCCTTACCACGCCGGCTTGCCGAACGATTTACGGGCTTTTCACCAGAAGCGCTTTCTCAACGAGGAAGGCCTGATCATGGTTGCGACCATCGCGTTCGGCATGGGCATTGACAAGCCCAACGTGCGTTTCGTCGCGCATCTGGATCTGCCGAAGTCGCTGGAAGCTTATTACCAGGAAACCGGCCGCGCAGGCCGGGATGGTCTGCCTGCCGATGCCTGGATGGCGTATGGGTTGCAGGACGTGATCTTCCTCAAGCAGATGCTCAACAGCTCCGAAGGTGACGAGCGACATAAACGCATCGAGCAGCACAAGCTCGACGCGATGCTCTCGCTGTGCGAAGAAACCCGCTGCCGGCGCCAGGTGTTACTGGCCTATTTCGATGAGCAGATGCCAGAGCCGTGCGGCCATTGTGACAATTGTGTCGACGGCGTGCAGACCTGGGATGCCACCGAACCGGCTCGGCAAGCACTGTCGGCGATTTACCGCAGCGGCCAGCGCTACGGTGTTGGCCACCTGGTCGATATCCTCCTCGGGCGGGACAACGAAAAGGTCCGCAGTCTCGGTCATCAGCATTTGTCGGTGTTTGGCGTAGGCAGAGCCTTTTCCGAAGGAGAGTGGCGATCGCTGTTTCGTCAGTTGGTTGCGCGGGGCCTCGTTGACGTCGATCTGGATGGTTTCGGTGGGCTGCGTCTGAGCGACACTTGCCGTACCTTGCTCCGGGGAGAGGTGACCCTTGAGCTGCGTCGCGAGCTGCCCACCAAGGCGCCAAAGTCGGCTGCCAGCGCGGCGAGTCAGTTGGTGCGCAGCGAGGAACGCGAGACCTGGGAAGCATTGCGCACACTGCGGCGCAAGCTGGCCGAGGAGCACGGCGTGCCACCTTACGTCATCTTCCCGGATGCGACCCTGCTTGAGATGCTGCGCAGCCAGCCCGCCACGCTCAGCGATATGGCGCGCATCAGCGGCGTGGGCGCGCGCAAGCTGGAGCGTTATGGCGAAGCGTTTCTCGAAGTCCTGCAGGGTACGGCACCGTTGGCCAAGTCGCCCGCGGATGTTCGTCATGAGCTGATCACGCTGGCACGTGCCGGAATGACGCCTGCTCAGATCGCACGGCAACTCGACTGCAGCGAAAAGAACGTGTACGCCATGCTTGCAGAAGCCATAGGCCAACAGCAGCTGAGCCTCGAGCAGGCGTTGGATCTGCCTGAGGAGCTGCTCGGCGAGATTCAGGAGGCCTTCCTCGACGGAGAAGGGGAGTTGCCACCGGTCGCAGCAGTCGCCGAACAGTTTGCCGGGCGTGTTCCGGAAGCGGTGCTGTTCTGCGTGCGCGCCTCGCTGCAAGCGGAATTCGAGCTCTAGCGCCAACTCTTGCGATGCGGCGCGTCGTCGCTACGCGTGCTTGCCGAGGGGCCTAGCATGGGGGCGCCGCAACACAGGGTTACGTACCGATCCGATGGTAGCCTTGCCAGTCTTTCGGTGCTGTGGTTAGCTCGCTAATAATTAGTTTTTCCGGAAAGATCGCTCCATGTATCCCGACCAACACCGCTTCGCCATGCAGCTGGCTCAACTTTCGCGTGGCTGGCGCGCTGAGCTGGACCGCCGTCTGGCAGATCTTGATCTTTCTCAAGCCCGATGGTTAGTGCTGCTGCATCTAGCCCGGTTCGATCACGACCCTACCCAACGTGAGCTTGCACAGAGCGTTGCGGTCGAGGGGCCAACATTGGCGCGGTTGCTGGACAGCCTCGAAGCACAAGGGCTGGTACATCGCCAGCCGGCTCCCGGTGATCGCCGCGCCAAGCTGATCACGCTCGGTGCCCCGGCGCGCCCGCTTATCCAGAGAATCGAGGCGATTTCCACTCAGGTTCGCCACGAGCTTTTCGACGGCATCGAGGAAGAAGACCTGCGCAAGTGCCAGCAAGTGCATGAGCGGATTCTGGCGAACCTGGTTAAAGCCAAGCGTTAACGGCAGCGCTGGCTCGCTCGCGTTTGATGCAAAGGCGACGAGGGATTTGGCCATAACCTAGGTGTGCGATGGCCGCGCCATATGCGACTTTTAAGCTCGTCTGGATAAACGCCCGATTTCAGGCACTGCCTTTCTATACCGTTTGTCTTTTGACGCTAGGCGATGCTTTGTCGATAGTGGCACAATGCCTTTGCGCGTAAACCGACGAACTGCCTCTAATTTCTGCCGCATCAGTCGATAACCGCGTCACAGTTCAGTAATCGAACCGTGGACCGGCGAGGAAGTGCGCCGAGCGCCACCAGCGGAGGTTTCATGGCACTCGGTCGTCGAGTCTTGTTCACAGTGGCCTCTGGCTCGCTGATCTATTCGGGCATGGTTTCCGCCCTGGGGATGGGCAATATCACGCTCAACTCCGCTCTGAATCAGCCACTGAGTGCCGAAATCGAGTTGCTGGACGCAGGCGATCTCAGCGCCGATGACATTCGCGTCGTATTGGCTTCCAGCACCGACTTTGCACGGGTCGGTGTCGAGAGGCTGGCGTTTCTGCAGGATCTGCGATTCACGCCGGTGATCGACGGTAACCGCAGCCGGATCCGCGTTGCGAGCAATAAGCCAGTCCGCGAGCCTTATCTGAACTTTCTCGTCGAGATCACCCGGGCGAAGAGCCGGATGCTCCGGGAATACACCGTTCTGCTCGACCCGATGCCAAGCCCGTCTGAAGTCCCCAGCAGCTTTGTCGTCGATAATTCGCAAGCCGTGGCTTCGCCGGTACCTGCCGTGCCGGTGCGTTTCGTGCCGCCTGCCGAGCTACCTCAAGCGTCTCAGGGTAAACGCCACCGGGTGACAAGTGGCGAGAGTTTGTGGACGATCGCCGGTGCGTATGCCGATGGCTCACAGACGTCACAGGCGCAGTTCATGCGCGACATTCAGGCGTTGAATCCAGATGCCTTTGCCGGTGGTAATGCGGCGCTTCTCAAAGCGGGTGCGCATCTGCTGCTGCCCGATGCAGCAACACAAGCCGCCCCGGCGCCCATCGAGCCCGCTGCGGCGGCGCCGGTCGCCGAGACCATCGTACAGAGCGAGCGGACGCCGGATGCCAATCCAGCTGAGCCCATCACTGCCGATCCGGCACGTGTTGACGATCAGGTAGCCATGCTGCGCCGTCAGCTGTTCGAAGAACTGGCCGCCAGCCGTGAAGAGAATCAGCAGCTCAAGCAGATGCTGATCGACATGCGGCTTCAGCTCGAAACCGTTACAACACAATTGGTCGAGCAGGGGCGACCGCAAGCGATTGATTCGACGGCTGCACACCAATCAGCACCGACGATTACGCCGGAAGAGCAGCCGGTTGCGCAGCCAGTGGAGTCGACCCCAGCCGGGCCTGCGTCGTCGTTCCGATGGCAGGACTGGGCATTGCCCGGCAGTGGAGTATTGATTTCCATGCTGCTGGGTGGCTTGTGGTTCGGTCGGCGTAAAAAAACACAGAGCAAATACCCAGATGCGACGCCCCTGGCCGCGGCGCAGCCGAAGCGCGTACCGCCGGTGGCGGTTGCTGTAGCCGCGGAAATGCCCCGCCAGCCGGCGCATGCATCTGTCAGCGAAACCGACGCGCTCGAAGCGGCCGCCATCTACATCACCTATGGCCGTCGTGATGAAGCGATCGACGTGCTGTCGCGCGGAATCGAGCGGGCACCCGCACAACTTGATATTCGGCTTCGCCATCTCGAGCTTCTTGCTGAGGCCGGCGACATTGCCAGTTACTGCGCGGCTGCCGATGCCTACCTGCACGCGGGTGGCGAACAGGCACAGCTCGATCGGCTGCTCGCGTTGCATCCCGCTTTGGCTTCGGCTGTTGCTGCATCCGCACCAGTAGCATCTGAGACGTTCCTGGATCCGGACATCACGTTTGTTTTGGAGGAATCATTGGCAGCAGCTTCTCTGGAAGCAGCATCCAACCCCGCCAAGAAAACGTCAGTGATGGAATCCGGGCAGGCTTACCCCGCGCAGCCGTTGATTGATGGTTTCGATGAGGTACTGACGCTTGGCGAGCTGACATCGTTGCTCGGCAATGCGGAGCCGGTGGAGTCGAAACCAACCGCGGAGGAGTTGCGACAGCTCGAGCCGAATCCCGAGCACCTGGTCCGCCTCAACCAGGCCGTTGCGTATATCAAGCAGGGCAATATGGAAAGTGCATGCGCCATTCTAGAAACCCTCGCGACTGAGGGTGATGAGGCGCAGCGGCAGCAGGTCAATGAGTTGCTGGCGCAGATTGCCTGACCGTTAGGTACGCTCTAAAAGGCCGGCCGCAGCCAGCCGCAGCGCTTCAGAAGCTGCGGCCGAGATTCATGTACAGCGCGCGCTCAGCTTCGTCATTCAGACCGTAGCTGAAGTTCAGCGGCCCGAGCGGCGTCTCGTAACCGATGAAAACGCTGCCGGCGTTGATATAACCACTGTCGAACGCGTTGTCGTTGTTCCAGGCACGACCGCGTTCCAGCGACGCCCCCAGGTACAAGGGAAAGTCCAGCGGCAGAAACGAACGGGGCGTCATTCGGCGGAAGTAGATCATGCGGGCCAGGCTGATATTCTGACCGGAGACGGCATCCTGCCTGAAGCCCGACAATTGCCGCGCACCCCCAAGTAAAAAGCTTGAGGTGACGATCTCTGCGTCATCCAGGGTGCGTCCGTAGCGTCCGCCAAACACCCACGTATCCAGTCCGAAGCTGACGGCCTTGTCCAGGCGGAACTCCCACTGGCGATAACGCCCATCAGAACCCAGGCTTGGGTCGTACTGGCGAACGGACAGACCGATATCTTCTCCCTCACGAGGGAAGTCGACGTTGTCCACCGTGTCGAACGAATACTGCAGCTGGTAGTAGCCTTCCTCGAAGGAAAAGTCCGGCAGTTGCTGGTCACCGACGCGAACATCGGCTTCACCCCAGGCCTGCCCAACACCGAAACGGATTTCACCGTTATTGGCGATCTGGCGACCCAGGCTCAGCCCATAGCCATAGCGCTGCAGCCGGTACTCGGCGATAGGGTCGTTGTCCAGGATCGCCTCGACATTTTGCGCTTCGGCAAAAAGGTTGGGCGCGACGAACCAGCGCGAACCCGCATCCAGCGGTTGATAGAACTCGCTGAAGAATTCCTGTCGGTCACCAAGTTGCAGGCGCGTCAGCCATTCGGCGCCGAGCTCGTTGATGCCGTTCTTGCGGAAGCTCGCACCGATATTGAAAGCGCTGTCACCGCGAAAATCATCCGAGAGGTTGATACCCAGGCGTAGATAGTCGGTGCCGGAGCGTTTTTCACGGGTGGTGATAACGAGCGTATTGCCTGGATTACCGTGCACGACGCGGTATTCGACCTGCTCGAAGTAGTCCAGGCCGTACAGGGTGCCCATGTCTTTCTGCAGGTCCTGAAGATCCAGCCGCTTGCCCAGCTGCTGACGGATGTGCCGGCGAATCACTGCGTCACCGACTTTCGAGTCGTTCTCGATCCGCACAGCGGTAATCAGCGGGGTACGAGGCTCGGCTGAGCGGGCAAGGCTCAGCGCAAGGCTGCCGCCGCTCTCGCTGCGCATGGCGTTCAGCCGAGCGTCCAACGCGGTGGCCGCACGATACCCGGCGTCGATTAGCGCTTCCGTGCGACCGAAATCGGTCGAACCGAATCCGGCCAGCATCGGTTGCACCAGCAGATCTTCCGGGCGGAGTGTCGCCAGCTGCGCTTCGGAGTTACGTCGGGTCATCATGGTGATCGACTGATTGAGTACATCGACGACAGTGAGCAGTTGCTCACGAGGCTGCAGTGGCGTGCCAATGTCCACCACGATCAGCCGGTCCACGCCCATTTCGCGGGCGACGTCCATGGGAATGTTGTCGACCATACCGCCATCGACCAGCAGACGGCCTTCGATTTCGACCGGGGCGAACACCGCGGGGATCGACATGCTGGCGCGAATGGCCTGAGGCAGATGGCCGCTGCGGAAGATGACTTTCTTGTCGTTGGCAATATCCGTTGCGACCGCGCGGAAGGGGATTGGCAGACGATCGAAGTCACGGGTGTCGCTGGTGTGCACGAGAAGGCGCTCGAGCAGCAGCGCGAGGTTCTGCCCCTGAATGACGCCAAGCGGCAATCCGAGACTGCCGTCGTCGCGAAAGCTGAGTTTGCGCTTGACCAGAAAGTCACGGTCGTCCTGCTTGCGTCGGAAAGGCACATCCTGCCGCGGCGGGTCGTCAGACAGTACCTGCTGCCAGTCGAGGCCGAGTGCCAGCTCTTCCAGTTCTTCCACGCTGTAGCCCGCCGCGTAGAGCCCACCGATGACTGCGCCCATACTGGTACCGGCAATCGCGTCGATGTGCACGCTGTGCTCTTCCAGCGCTTTCAGCACACCGATGTGCGCTAGCCCCCGTGCCGCACCGCCGGAAAGCACCAGCCCAGTACGTGGTTGGGTATCGGCATAGCCTGCCAGGGGCACGAGCAGGATCAGCAGAAAAAGCAGACGAGACATGAAGGCGCATACCGGGCGGAGGAACGTGAAATGGCAGCTATTATAGGCGCCCCGTCAGCTACCGAGCGCCTTGATATGACCGATACCAAACCGGAGATCGTCATCACCTACTGCACCCAATGTCTGTGGATGCTGCGCGCTGCATGGCTTGCACAGGAGCTGCTTTCGACGTTTTCGGATGACCTCGGCAAGGTGTCGCTGGTGCCTGCAACGGGCGGGACCTTTCACATCACCTGCGACGGCGTGCAGATATGGGAGCGCAAGCTGGACGGCGGCTTTCCCGAAGCCAAAGAGCTGAAACAGCGCGTTCGCGATCAGATCGATCCACAACGGGATCTCGGGCATAACGACAGGCAAAGATAGAAGAAGCACCGAATCGAACCCGCAAAGGCTAGCGCGGTTGCGCCGTGCTTTCGCGCGCAAGTATCTGGTAGTCGACGACTAAGACCTCGCGGGACTTTCTGGTGGGCTGCCGTGGCGCTGATGTACCCCGTCACTCGCATTGATGCCGGCGGTCGCCGGGTTGGCGACCGGCTTTTACGGTGTCGGCGTCTAACGTGCTTTTGCGATAGGCGAGGCGGGGTTCGTCACGGCCGGCGTTTTCAGTCGGCTGGTGATGACCGAGGCGAGGATGATCATCGCCCCGCCAGCGAGCATCCCCAGCGAAGGTTGTTCATTAAACAGCCACCAGGCTATCGCAATGCCATATACCGGCTCCAGCGCGAAGATCACCGATGTCGTCCGTGCTTTCAGCACTTTCAGGCTTGCCACGAACAGGCTGTGGGCCAGCCCAGTGCAGAGCACACCGAGCAAGGCCAGCCACAGCCAGTCCATGGCGGGCACTGCCGGCAGTGATGACCATGTAAAAGGCAGCAGGCAAAGCAGGATGATGCCGTTCTGCCAGAGCGCTGCCTGCACCGGGTCCACACCGCGGGTAACCGCACGGTTGAGCAACGAAAGCAGCGCAAACATCAGCCCCGAAAGGATGCCGTAAATCAGACCCAGCGTGCTGTCGCTGGCGAGATCGAATTGTGGCGTAACCAATAGCAGTCCAACACAGACCAGGGCCACCATGCCGAACTCAACCGGGCGGGTGCGCTCGCGGAACAGCAACCCCTCCAGTAAGACCGTAAACGCCGGAAAGCTGGCAAAACCCAATGTGGCGATACCGACACCGGCGATCTTTACGGCGATGAAGAAGGTGAGCCAATGGCCGCCGAGCAACAGACCGCCTAGCAGCAGCCCGGCCCGCTGGCGTGGGCTTGGGGCTGCGCCACCGCTACGCAGGAAATGCGCGGCCAGTAACAGCGCCACGACAGCGAAACCCGCCCGGCCGAGCGTTATGATCACGGGCGCGCTCTCGGCCAGCTTGCCGAACACACCGGACAGCCCAAACATCAGCGCGCCGAAATGGATTGCCAATAAGGCGTTGCGATGCGTCATGGCCTGGCTTCCAGCGGAGCAGGTTGGCGGAAGTTGTGCGGAAGGCGGTGGATGATCTGGTTGTGGTTGTAATGACGCAGGGAAAGAATGGGCGGCATAGTAAACCTCGACTGCATGCGGAGCGCCGGCAGGTATCGATGCGGAATGACCATGTGACCCGAGCCGGGCCAGGCGGTGCTACATGATGACTTTGTCGCGAAGTTTGTCGGCGGCCTGGTTGAGCGCCTGAATGACGCGCTCCTTGTCGAAGTTTTGCACCCCGTTGGTGTCGAGGTACATCGAGAAGCCGGGCAATTCGTGCTCGACGAAGCTGTTGGTGGCGCCCAGGTCGCGACGGAAGTCCACCACCTGGTAGATCTGCACCGGACGGGTGAAACCCTTGACGGTGATCTGGCCTTTGTCGCGGCACATGATCACATCTTTGACCAGCGAATAGGTTTCATGGGAAATGAGAATTTCCCCTGCCTCGGCGGAGCTTTCCAGTCGGCTCGCCAGATTCACTTCGCGACCGATGATGGTGTAGTCCATTCGAGTGTCGGCGCCGAAGTTGCCGACCGTGCAGTAGCCGGTGTTGATACCCATGCGGATTTCCATCGGCTTGGTAATGCCCTGGCCGCGCCACTGCTGGCGAAGGACTTTCATGTGCTTGCGCATGGCAATCGCCATCGAAACCGCTGCCACAGCATCCTTCTTGGCGCCCTGGCTGGTGGGGTCGCCGAAAAACACCATTACGCAATCTCCCACGAACTTGTCGATGGTGCCGCCGTACTTGAGGGTGATCTTCGACATCTCGTTGAGGTAGGTGTTGAGCAGGTCGGTCAGTGCTTCGGCTTCAAGTTCTTCGGACAGCTCGGTGAAGCCTTTGATATCCGAAAAGAACACCGTGAGTTTCTTGCGCTGGGTTTCCAGCCGAACAGTGCGCTTGCCGGAGAAGATCGACTCCCACACTTGTGGAGACAGGTATTTGGCGAGATTGCGCGCCAATCGTGCAGCTTTCGCCTGTTGGGCTTCGAGTTCGCTGCGTGCCTGCGCGAGGCGGATGCCTTGTTGATGCACGTAGTAAGCCGTTACGCACACGTACAGCGTGGTGAGCAGAATGCTGACGGCGGATACCAGAACCGAGCTGGCACCCGCGAAGCGCAAGGGCACCAGCAGACTGGTCAGCCCAACGCCGATGCAGGCCATCAACAACGTCATCAACAAATGACGCAGGCTGCCGACCACCAGCGCGCTGAAACTCAGTGTCAGCAGAAACATCAGGCTTGGCACGAGGCTGCATCCGAGCAGCACGATGCCCGCACCCGCGTTCAGGGCGTCCAGACACAGCAGGGTCTGGGAGGTTGCCTCAGGGTGTTCCCGCTTGAAGCGGTAGCTCAGGTGATAGGCGAAGTGCGGATACAGGAGCGTATAAGGCACCATCCACAAGAGATCGAGCGAAAACTGCTGGGTATAGACACCGGCAGCGAGCGTGGCGGCACAGATCAGATAGGCGAAGACTCGGGCGTAATACTCGCGCAGTGGACGAGTCGCGAGTCCGTTACGTCGTTCACCGCTCACGGTTGACATGATTGCTATCCCTGAAAGATGCCGACGCTCTGGAACGCGCCGTAGGAGGCTGCAGCGCATCGACCAGCGCTGGCGGGTGATCATAACCAAGTCGCCAACACTGCGCCAAACCGCCGATCCATTCCGTGACCGACAGCCGGTGCGGCGCGGCACCGGCTGAGCGACCAGCTTAGAATCGGATCTTTCCGGTGAGCATGTCTTTCAGCATCACCCAGTCGCCGAGAAAGCTGTAGACCGGGTACTGAAATGTCGCGGGACGGTTCTTCTCGAAAATGAAATGGCCGATCCAGGCAAACCCGTAGCCCGCCAATGGCATCGCCAGCAACCATAGCCACTGCTGGCTGATCAAGGCGTAGGCCAGAATTGCCAGGACCAACGAGCTGCCGATGTAATGCAAACGTCTGCAGGTTGGGTTGCTGTGCTCGGCCAGGTAGAACGGATAGAAATCGGCAAAGCGGGTAAAACGTTCGGCGGTTTGCGTGCTCATGCCGCACCTCCTGTCATTGTTGTCGTTGCAGTCTATAACCTTTGGCGCGCCAGGCTACTGACTTCGCGTGCCAGTTTAGTACCCTATCTGCTGACCTTTGCCTGACTGGGTAACTTTGTTTTCCGCGGCTTCAAGCGCTGGTAAGCAATGACAACCGTAAACACCGCGCACAGCGATGAAATGGAGCACGCGGAACTTGTGCTTTCCTGTCATAGCCTTAGCTTGCACATATATGAGCGTGGCGCACCTGCGCCGTTTTCTTGCCGATACCCAAAGGATGACCCGCATTGGCCAGTAGCCTTCTTGCCCTGATCGACGATATCGCTTCGATTCTGGACGACGTTTCCCTGATGACCAAGGTCGCAGCGAAGAAAACCGCCGGCGTGCTCGGAGACGATCTTGCACTCAATGCTCAGCAGGTTACCGGCGTCAATGCGGACCGCGAGCTGCCTGTGGTCTGGGCCGTGGCCAAGGGGTCCATGCGCAACAAGCTGATTTTGGTGCCCGCTGCGCTGCTGATCAGCGCGTTCATTCCCTGGGCCGTCACGCCGCTGCTGATGTTGGGCGGCGCATTTCTCTGTTTCGAAGGGTTTGAGAAGCTGGCGCACCGGTTCCTGCACCGCGATCAGGACCATCATGCGCAGCAAATGCAGGCGTTAGCCGATGAGAACGTCGACATGGTGGCGTTCGAGCGCGACAAGATCAGCGGCGCGGTACGCACCGATTTCATCCTGTCCGCCGAGATCATCGCCATCACGCTGGGTACGGTCGCTGCTGCGAGCTTCGTCGAGCAGATTGCCGTGCTCGCAGGTATCGCAATCATCATGACCATTGGCGTCTACGGTTTGGTTGCCGGCATCGTCAAACTCGACGACGCCGGCCTGGCGCTTAGCAAACGCACCAGTTCTGTGGCGCAATCGATAGGCCGCGGCATTCTCACGGTTGCGCCCTGGTTGATGAAATCTTTGTCGGTGATTGGCACGGCCGCGATGTTCATGGTCGGCGGCGGCATCCTGACCCACGGCTTCAAGGCCATTCACCACTTCATCGAGAACAGCGCAGAGCACACGGTTGCGCTGCCGTACATCGGCTCGGTTCTGGCCGGGCTGTTGCCGACGCTGCTGGACGCCGCCTTCGGTATATTGGCCGGCGGTCTGGTGTTTGCATGCGTCGAGCTGGGCAAGCGGCTGTTCAAGCGCCGCTCCGAAGCCGCCTGATGACGAACCATTACTATCTGGCTAACAAGACCGAAGGAGCGCAGTGAATGAACGAATTCATGCAGGCAGCGATCGAGGAAGCGGAGAAGGGACTCGCCGAGGGTGGCATTCCGATCGGGTCGGTAATCGTCCACCGGGGTCGAATCATTGGCCGCGGCCACAACCGGCGCGTTCAGCAGGGCAGCGCGGTGCTGCACGGGGAGATGGACGCCTTCGAAAACGCTGGTCGGCAACCGGCCAGCGTCTACGCCGAGTCGATCCTCTATACTACGCTGTCGCCCTGTCCCATGTGCAGCGGGGCGATCCTGCTGTACGGCATACCCAAGGTCGTGATCGGTGAGAATCGGACCTTCATGGGCGAGGAGCTGCTCCTACGTGGCCGCGGTGTTGAGGTCGAAGTGCTGCAGGAGGCACGCTGTGTTGAGATGATGCGCGGCTTTATCGCCGAAAGCCCCGAACTGTGGAACGAGGACATCGGCGAAACCTGATCCGGTCAGTGGCGCCAGAATGAAGGGGTCAGCATTACCAGCACGGTGATGATTTCCAGCCGGCCCAGCAACATGCCGAACGACAGCAGCCATTTTGCGGAATCCGGCAAGGTGGAAAAATTGCCGGCCGGACCGATGATCGGTCCGAGGCCGGGACCCACGTTACACACCGCTGAAGCCGCGCCAGTAAGCGCGGTGATCGGATCCAGGCCAAGCAGCGCCAGGCATAGCGCAAGTACGCCGATCGTCATGGTGATAAAGAAAGAAAAGGTCAGAATCGAACGAACAATTTCCTCGTCGAGGTTATGCCCGTTGTACTGCTGGCGGATCACTGCGCGTGGGTGGACTAGTTGCTTCAGGTTCGAGCGCAGCAGGGTGTAAGCGACCTGAAAACGAAACATCTTCAGGCCGCCGGAGGTTGACCCCGAGCAACCGCCGAGGAATGTGAGATAGAAGAACACCATGACTGCGAACCCACCCCATTGGGTGTAGTCACTCACCGCATAACCGGTGGTCGTGATGACCGATACAACGCTGAATGTCACGATCCGCAGCGAGTCGAGAAGATTGTCATCGTGTTTGAACCAATACCACAGACTGAATAACAGGCTCGTTCCGGCGAGCATTACCAGAAACCCACGAACCTGCTGATCCCCAAACAGCGCCCGACGGTCGCCACGAGCGGTGGCCACGTACAGGGTGAACGGCAAACTGCCCAAAATCATGAAGACGATTGCGACCCAGTGCGTGGCTGGACCGAATTTGCCAAGCGACGCGTCGGAGGTCGAATAGCCGCCGGTTGCGACGGTGGACATCGCATGGTTGATCGCATCGAACCCGCTCATTCCTGCCAGCCAGAATGCAACGAAGGCTGCCAGCGTAAACGCAAGGTAGATAACGATCAGGTACTTGCCGGCCATGTGCGAACGCGGCATGACTTTTTCTGACCAATCGGAGGATTCGGTCTGGAACAGCCGCATACCACCAACGCGTAGCAGCGGCAGAATGGCCACGGCCATGCCGATGAATCCAATGCCGCCAAGCCAATGCAGCAGTGATCGCCAAATAAGCAGGCCCGGTGACGCACTGTCGAGTCCCGAGAGCACGGTCGCACCGGTAGTGGTGATACCGGACATGGTTTCGAAGAACGCATCGGTATAGCTGATGTGTTGAATGAGCATGAGCGGCAGGGCGGCGAAGCAGCACACGATCACCCAACTGACGGTAGTCAGGAAATACATGTCGCGCGGACGCAGATTTGTATTGGCTGGGCGGCCGGGGGCAACCAGTGCAAAACCGCAGCCGAAGGTGATCAGGCTGGCCCAGAGAAACGCTTGCAGATCGTCGGTGCGATCAAAGGCGAACAGCGTGATCATCGGAATGACCATGCTGACTGCGAGTGTGATCAGAAAAATGCCGAGAATGAAACCGATGATGCGCAGGGTCGGCAAGGCCATGTGTGTTTGCTGCTCGGCTCGAAAATTGAGGTCGCCATTCTACCCCTGTCGCTGCGGCAGTAAACCGGCGATCGGCGTGCAGAAAAATCTTTTACCGGGCGCCCTGTAGGCCTCTTCCCAAGTTCGCTGCGATGAATAGAATAGCCGCCCGGTGCCGGCCCTTTGCCGGTTTCTGAGTGTTCAGCTCCCATGTCCATCGACAATCCCTGCCTCACGTGCGGCGCCTGCTGCGCGTATTTTCGTGTGTCTTTCTTTTGGGGCGAATGCGCCTCATCCGGTGGTGCAGTTCCCGACAGCGCAACCGTGCAGGTCAGTCCGTTTCACGTCGCCATGCTCGGGACGGAAGCCAAGCCGGCGCGTTGTGTAGGCTTGATGGGCGACGTGGGATGTGGCGTGCGCTGCACCCTGTATGAGCAACGTTCGAGTACCTGCCGCGAATTCGAGGCCTCTTGGGTAGATGGTCAGCACAATGCGCATTGCGACACGGCTCGGGCCGCCCATGGGTTGCCGCCGCTGATGCCGCCACTGGAGCCGCAGCTTTCGCCTGATCGAGTGGCGTAAGACGAACCAGCCAGCGTGGCGATTGCCACGCTACCACTGCCAAACGAACGGCTCGGGGCTCTAGAATGTCCGATTCGTTTTCGGAGGTAGTCGGATGGAAGCTCTCGACCTGTTGCTCAAGCGCGTGTCTGTCACGCGGCTTACCGATCCTGCGCCAACGTCGGCTCAGCTGGACGTGATGTTTCGTGCTGCCTTGCGCGCGCCGGACCACGGCCAGCTGCGTCCTTGGCGGTTCCTGACCATTCAGGGCGAAGCCCGCGAGCAGTTGGGCAAGTTGATGGCTGAGTCGCTGCGTGTGCGCTTGCCTGAGGCGAGCGATGATGCCTTGCTGAAAGCCCGCAAGATGCCGTTGCGCGCGCCGCTGCTGGTGGTGGTCATTGCGCATGTGCAGCCGCACCCGAAGGTGCCTGCTTCCGAGCAGGTGCTGGCTGTGTCATGTGCTGCACACGGCTTGTTGCTGGCTGCGCATGCGCAAGGTCTTGGCGCCGTCTGGCGTACAGGTGATTTCGCTTACGACCCGTATCTGGCCAAAGCGCTGGGATTGACCGGTGATGAGCAGATCCTGGGGTTCATCTACACCGGCTCCCCGGAGGGGACTCTGCGGACCCCGCCGGACGTAGAACCGCAGCATTTTGTGAGTGAGTGGACCGGCGCACGCTAGGTCACTCCGCGTATTGCAGATTCTCGATAGCTGGGTTCAGTGGCAGCTTCAATGTGGCGATGAAACCGCCGTCCGGGTGATTGCCCAGCAGAAGCTCGCCGTTATGCCGTTCGGCGGCTCGGCGGGCAATCGCCAGCCCTAAGCCGTGTCCAGCGGTGGTTTGTCCCGGTGCGCGGAAGAAGGGTTCGCTCAGTTGCGCGAGATGGGCCTCGTCGACTCCAGGCCCTTGGTCGCGGATGCTCAGCAGCAGGTGCTGCGTGTCGCTGCTGGCTCGCAGCTCTATCGGCGCGCCTTCAGGGTTGAAGCGCAGCGCGTTGCGTAACAGGTTGTCCAGCGCGCGCTCGAGCATGTCCGGCCAGCCTTGCAGTTGGGCTTCGGTTTCGACGTAGCTGTCGATGCGCTGATTGGGCGAGACGATGCGAGCATTCTCCTCAAGCTGCTCGAATATCGAGCGCAAGTTGATGGGGTTCGGCGCCCCTGGGTCGGCGTCCAGCCTCGCGAGCTCTAGAATCTCGCTAATCAGGGCTTCCAGACGATCACACTCCTTGGCCAGCCGAGGCCAGATGACCTCACGTTCGGCCGGCGTGGCCCGCTCCGCCAGTGCCAATGCTATGCGCAGGCGTGCCAGCGGCGAACGCAGCTCGTGAGAAACGTCACGCAGCAGTTGTCGCTGGCTGCCGATCAGGCTTTGCAGCCGAGCGCCCATGCGGTTGAAATCCTTGGCAAGCACGCCCAGTTCGTCGCGTCGCGTTGCGAGGCGCGCCAGTGAATTTTGCTGGTAGGTGGTTTGGCCAAGGTCGTGAACAGCGCCGCGAAGTCGATCGAGCGGACGGGTAATGGAAAGGGTCAGTAACAGGCTGAATCCAGTCAGGACTATTAAGGCGATGGCCAGCGCGCTCAGTGGCCAGAACAGGCTGCCTCGGTGCCAGGCCTGCAACTCTTGATTGGGGATGCGATAGATGAACAGGTAGGTATTACCGGTCTCGGGGCTGGTGTAGTCGGTGGTCAGCCGTCGCCAGGGTAGGCGACCGTCACGGTGTTCCTGACGTGCTTCGAAAGCAGCGGCGCGAGCCGGGAAAGTGCCGCGAATAATCGGTTGGCCGTTCTCAGCCAGAACCTGAACATCGACCCCGTAGCGGTTGCGGTGCCGCTCGAGAAGAAACTGTGCAGTGATTGGCCCCTGGCGCTCATAAACCTTGGTCCATACTTCCGCCAGGCCGCTGACGCCAGGGTGACGGTTGAGAATCCATGTGTCCTGGTTGAGCGCATGACCAAGTAGCATGGCCAAGCCTGCTACCAGCGCAATGGCTAGCCAAAAGGTGGCGAGGATGCGCCAGAACAGTGATCGCACCGGTCAGATACTCCAAGGAAAACCCGGTACGCTCCAGGCCAGGGGCGTGCCGGGCGGGTTTGCTGGGTGTGTGGATCAGTTGTTCTGATCGCGTTCGGCTTTCCACTGCTGGAACTCAGCGCGGTCGGCACGCTTGGCTGCCATCTTCTTGTGTAGCTCGTCGAACTTCTTCTGCTGTTCAGGCTTGAGTAGATCACGTATCTGCTTTTGAGTTTTTTCCTGGCTGGCTTTCAGCTCTTCCTGCATGGCTTTGCGTTCGGCTTCGGGCAGCTTGCCCAGGTACTGCTGAGTGATCTCGCGATGACTTTTCATCTGCTCACCCATCAGTTGGCGCATCTCGTTCCGTTGCTCCTTGGTCAGGTCGAGCTGCTCGAAGGGCGAGTGCTTACCACCATGATGGCGCTGGCCATCGTCTGGCATGGCCATGGCAATGGTGGGCAGGGTGGCGGCGAACAGTACTGTGATTAGCGTTTTGCGCATCATGAGTTTCTCCTTGAGATCGAAACCGGTCACCGGTCGGGCGCCTGTCGAGGGCGCCTCAGTTGGCTTCTGACCGGATGAGCTCAGTCTAGGGCGCGCAAGGTCAAGGGCGGTCAGGGCTGGGTAAAGGCTGGGTAAAGGCCGGTCAGGATGCGTAAAGGTAGCCACGGCTGCGCAAGGCGACGATGCGCTGGCGGCCGTCTGGATGGGGGCCGAGCTTGCGGCGCAGGTTGCTGACGTGCATGTCCAGGCTGCGGTCGTAGAGAGTGAGCTTGCGGCCCAGGGCCAGTTGCGCCAATGCCTGTTTTTCCAGCGGTTCGCCTGGCTGGCTGAGGAGTGCTTCGAGGATGCGTCCTTCGGAAAGGGTAAGCGTGACCTCATGATTGCCAACGCTGGCCACGCCACGCGCGGGGCTGTACCAGAGATCGCCTAACTCCAACTGTGTCGGTGCGCTGGCCGGCTGGCTGCGGCGCAGAACGGCCTTCAGGCGAGCGGTCAGTTCGCGTGGATCACAGGGTTTGGCAAGATAATCGTCCGCACCCAGCTCCAGCCCGAGAATACGGTCGAGTGGCTCGCCGCGGCCAGAAAGCATCAATACCGGCAGGTCGGGATGCTCGCTGCGCAGTTGCTTCAACAGGTCCAATCCACTGCCGTCAGGCAGCATTACGTCGAGCACGACTGCTGCGGGTTGGTGTTCGGCCAACGCAGCGCGGGCGCTCTGACCGTCATGGCAGGCACGGGCGACAAAGCCTTCCTGGGCCAGCCAGCTGACCAGTAGCTCGCAGAGCTCCTGGTCGTCGTCTATCAGTAGCAGTTCGCTCATGGTTCGCTCGTGTCGATTCAGTTCAGCCATTGCCGACGACGGCGGCCGCGGGTAGTCAGGACGCCAAGCAGAAAGCCCAGCACGCCAACTCCACCGCCGACCGCGAACCATTGTTGCTGGTCGTTGAGCAGTGGTAGCTGCACCTGCGTTTGCGCTTGCTCTTGCTCTTGTTCAAGCTGTAGGCGCAGTCGTTGGTTTTCCTGGCGCAGTCTTAACAGCTGGGCCTGGCCTGCTGCACTGGCCGCGGCGTCGAGGTTTTCCCTGATCGCCTCGCGTTGCTGTTGATTTTCACTGAGGCGGTGCTCCAGTTCGACCTGCCGCTCAGCGGGCGGCTCAATGGGAGCTTCTTCAGCCTGCAGCGAGGGGGTGGCGAGACCTAGAACAAGCAGCAGGGACAGCGAACTTTGGCGCATCGGAACTCCTTTTTCCTCAACGTTTTTAACTTTGTGCTTGGCCGTGGCAGAGCGACGGCCCAGCACCAGCAGCTGTATGGCGAATTTCAGCCGATCAAATCAGGGGTAGACCTGTTTGAACGGTTTGACGATGACATCGCCATAGACGCCCGCGGCTTTGTATGGATCGGCCGCAGCCCACTGTTCTGCAGTCTGCAGCGAGTCGAATTCGGCGACAACCAGGCTGCCGGTAAAGCCGGCCGCGCCCGGGTCGTTGCTGTCCACTGCCGGATGTGGGCCAGCCAGAACGAGTCGGCCTTCGCTTTTGAGCTGGTCGAGACGTGCCAGGTGCGCAGGGCGCGAGGCCAAACGGTCTCGCAGCGAGTTGGGTACATCAGTAGCGATAATGGCGTAGAGCATGATGATCTCCTAGGATTCTTCAGGTTCGGGTTGCATGTGGCGCACCAGATAAAGCGCCTGGCCAGCCATGAACAGTAGCGTCAGAGCGAGACTGCCGAAGACCTTGAAGTCTACCCAGATCGAGGGATAGACGAAGGCAACGAAGAGATTCGCAAAGCCGCAGACGAGAAAGAACAGGATCCAGGCGACATTGAGCTGCGACCACTGCGCTGCCGGCAAGCGGACGGCATGGCCCATCATCCGCTGGATCAGTGGCTTGTCGCCGATGAAGTGGCTAGCGGTAAATGCCAGGGCGAACAGCCAATTGAGTACGGGTGCTTTCCACTTGAGAATCGCTTCGCTGTGCAACGCCAAGGTCAACCCGCCGAACAACAGGCAAGCTGCCAATGTCAGCGACTGGTTCTTTTCGAGCCGGCGCTGATGGACGAACAAAACGCCGTAGATAATGACAGAGCTGATAATTAGCACTGCTGTTGCGCTGAATATGCCCCCAACGCCTAGGCTGAAGCCTCCGAATTCTACCGTGGCAGGCTCGACTTTGTAGGCGATGAAGAACAGCAGCAGAGGAACGAAGTCGATGATTTGTTTCACGAGGCGCGCCAGAGGGCAGATGTGCCCGGCATAATAACAAACCGCGCTTTTGGCGGAACGTTGTCCGCCTGCCGTTTCCAGGACATTGCGCAAGCTTGGCAAACTCAACGACGGCACGAGCGCTGGCGCTGACGGTCACACGCTGTACTCCCCTTTGGAGAATTTGTCCCGAATGATTGTTGATCTGCATTGCCATAGCACCGCCTCAGACGGAGTGCTCGCGCCTGGCGTGCTGGTGCAGCGAGCCCATGCGCGCGGGATCGAGCTGCTTGCCCTGACCGATCACGACACCCTCGAAGGGCTCGATGAGGCGCGCGCCGCTGCTGATTCCCTCGGTGTCCGGCTAGTCAATGGCATCGAGCTGTCCTGTGTCTGGAACGGCGCCACCATCCATGTGCTTGGTTATGCGTTTCGCCGCGATGCGGTTGCGCTGCAGCAGGCCATCGCCGATTTGCACGCGGGCCGGTGGCAGCGCGCCGAGACGATTGCTCAGCGCCTGGAGGCGAAAGGGATGCCGGGTGCGCTGGCGGGCGCACGGGCGGTTCAGCAAGAGTTGGGTGACAGTGGCAACGCGCCCGCGCGCCCGCATTTTGCTGATTACCTTGTGCGTGCCGGCCACGTACGCGACCGCGCCGAAGCGTTTCGCAAGTGGCTTGGTTCGGGGAAGCTGGGCGACGTCAAGCAGCATTGGCCGACGCTTGAGCAGACCGTGAGTACCTTGCGTGATGCCGGCGCCTGGATCAGTCTTGCGCACCCATGGCAGTACGATTTCACCCGTAGCAAACGACGTCGGCTGGTGAGCGAATTCGCCCAGGCGGGCGGCCATGCGCTGGAAGTGGTTAACGGCATGCAGCCGTTGGAGCAGGTCGGCGGCTTATCGATTCTGGCGCGGGAGTTTGGTCTGATGGCCAGCATCGGCAGTGATTTCCATGCGCCGGGCGACTGGTCGGAGTTGGGGATGTATCGAACTCTGCCTGACGACTTGCGACCACTGTGGAGGTCTTTCGATCATGAACCCGGCGAGTCTGTGGCCCGCTGAACAGGGAGTTCCCATGAGCCAGTTTTTTCAGATACACCCGGACAACCCACAGGCCAGGCTGATCAAGCAGGCCGTAGAGATCATTCGCAGCGGCGGAGTGGTGGTTTACCCCACGGACTCTTCTTATGCTGTGGGTTGCTCGATGGGAAACAAAACCGGCATTGAGCGGATTCGGCGGCTGCGTCAGTTGGACGATAAGCATAACTTCACCCTGGTCTGCCGCGACCTATCCCAACTGGGACTGTTCGCCAAGGTGGATACCGCCGCTTTCCGCTTGCTCAAGACACATCTTCCGGGGCCATACACCATCATTCTCAGTGCCACGCGGGAGGTGCCGCGAATGCTGCTGCATCCAAAGCGCCGTACCATTGGCCTGCGCGTACCTGCACAGCCGATCGCCCAGGCGTTGCTCGCCGAACTGGGGGAGCCATTGATGAGCGTCAGCCTGATCCTGCCCGGTCAAACCGAGCCGATGAGCGACCCTTACGAAATGCGCGATGCACTGGAGCATCAGGTAGACCTGATCATCGACGGCGGTTACGGTGGCGTCGAAGCGTCAACCGTCATCAGCCTGGTGGATGGCGACCCGGAAGTGGTGCGGGTTGGCTGCGGCGATCCTGCACCGTTCGCCGGCTGAACCGTTCACCTTTTTCAAACCCACGAAGGAAACCCTTTTGAGCGCCATGGATTCGCAGCGACGCGTAGTCTCCGGAATGCGGCCTAGCGGCCGCCTCCACCTTGGTCACTATCACGGCGTGTTGAAGAGCTGGGTCAGGATGCAGCATGAATACCAGTGTTTTTTCAGCATCGTTGACTGGCATGCATTGACCACTGACTACGCTGCAGGCGCCGGTATCGCGCGCAACGTCCAGGAAATGGCAATCGATTGGCTGGCAGCCGGCGTAAGCCCGAGCTCTGCCACCTTGTTCGTCCAGTCCCAGGTACCCGAACACGCCGAGCTGCACCTTCTGCTTTCGATGATCTGTCCCTTGGCGTGGCTGGAGCGCGTACCGTCCTACAAGGAGCTGCAGCTCGATTCGCAGCACAAGGATCTCGGCACTTACGGCTTTCTCGGTTATCCGTTGTTGCAGGCCGCGGACATCCTCGCCTATCGCGCCGGTGTCGTGCCCGTTGGCGCCGATCAGTTGCCGCATATCGAGTTCGCCCGCGATGTCGCCAGGCGTTTCAACCACCTGTATGGCAGCGAAGGGGATTTCGAGGTCAAGGCCGAAGCGGCGATACGCAAGCTTGGCAAGAAAAGCTCCAAGCTCTACGCCAGTCTGCGCAAGAGCTACCAGGAACAAGGTGATCTCGAAGCGCTGAACACCGCCCGCGCGCTGCTCAAGGATCAGCAGACCATTACCATTGGCGACCAGGAGCGCCTGTTTGGTTATCTGGAGGGGAGTGGCAGGTTGTTGCTGCCAGAGCCGCAGGCACTGCTCAGCGATTCACCCAGGGTGTCGGGTCTGGATGGCGGCAAAATGGCCAAGTCGTCTAGTAACTCCATCTTTCTGCGCGACACGCCGGACGAGGTTGATGAAAAAATCAAGCGCATGCCAACCGATCCGGCACGCGTTCATCGCCACGATCCGGGTGAGCCGACGCGCTGCCCGGTATGGCAAATGCACCAGGCGCATTCGGCAGAAGACATCTGTCAGTGGGCTGAACAGGGCTGCCGCACCGCCGGTATTGGCTGCCTGGAGTGCAAAGCACCCCTCATCGATGCAATCAAGCTTGAGCTGACCCCGCTGCAGGAGCGGGCCCAAGACTACGAGTCGAACCCGGATCTGGTGCGCAGCATATTGGCCGAGGGCGCTGAACAGGCCCGCGACGAAGCACGCGAAACGCTGGTCGTCGTGCGGCAGGCCATGGGTCTGAATTACCGCTAGAGCCATCGTGCGTACAGCCTGTTGAGGCAGTCGCCGCTTCCACTATTTGTTCGTTTCGGAGAGAGCATGCAGGACACCCAGGCCGAGGCGATCATCAAGGCGCCCGGCGAGCAGCTGCGGCTGGCGCTGGTCTACGGCGAGGCTTTCAATAACCTGCCGCAGGATCTCTATATTCCCCCGGATGCGCTGGAGGTGTTCCTCGAGGCATTCGAGGGGCCGCTGGATTTGCTGCTCTACCTGATCCGCAAGCAGAACATCGATATTCTCGATATCCCCGTCGCGGAAATCACTCGTCAGTACATGGGCTATGTCGAGTTGATGAAGGCCGTGCGCCTGGAGCTGGCGGCCGAATATCTGGTGATGGCGGCCATGCTGGCTGAGATCAAGTCGCGCATGCTGCTACCTCGCTCGGCCGAGGTGGAGGAGGACGAACTCGATCCGCGTGCCGAGTTGATCCGTAGGCTTCAGGAGTACGAGCGGTTCAAGGCGGCGTCGGAAGATATCGACCAGCTGCCGCGGGTGGGTCGTGATCTTCACGTGCCGAAACTCGACGCACCTGAAGCTCGCGCGCGCAAGCTGCTGCCTCAGGTCAGCCTGGAGGAATTGTTGATTTCCATGGCGGAGGTGTTGCGTCGTGCCGACATGTTCGAAAGCCATCAGGTCACGCGTGAGACGCTGTCGACCCGCGAGCGCATGAGCGATGTGCTCGAGCGGCTCAAGGGCGGAGGCTTTGTACCGTTTGTTGCGCTGTTTACCGCCGAGGAGGGACGACTCGGTGTGGTGGTGACCTTCATGGCGGTGCTTGAGCTGATCAAGGAATCGCTGGTCGAGCTGGTGCAGAACGAGCCGTTCGCACCGATTCATGTCAGGGCCCGCAGCGATGAGTCCGCGTTGCAGCTGGAAGAGCTACGGGAGCCGAGCCTGTGAATCTGTCCGATCCCAAGGATCTTGCCTCGCTGCTTGAAGCCTTCTTGTTGGCCTCCGGCAAGCCGATGTCGATTGAGCGAATGGCCGAGCTGTTCGATGAACTTGAGCGGCCGTCCCCCAGCTTGCTGCGCAAGGCACTCGAGGTGCTGGACAAGTCATGCAAGGGGCGAGCGTTCGAACTGAAAGAAGTCGCCAGTGGTTATCGCCTGCAGGTGCGCGAGCGTTTTTCGCCCTGGGTGGGCCGGCTGTGGGAAGAGCGACCGCAGCGTTATTCCCGAGCATTTCTGGAGACGCTGGTATTGATCGCCTACCGCCAGCCAATCACCCGGGGCGAGATCGAGGATATTCGCGGGGTGGCGGTCAACAGTCAGATCGTGAAGACGCTCCTGGAGCGGGAGTGGGTGCGGGTGGTCGGTCATCGCGATGTGCCAGGGCGACCGGCCATGTTCGCCACTACCAAGCAATTCCTCGATCATTTCAATCTGAAGAACCTCGACGAGCTGCCCCCTCTGGCAGTCTTGCGTGAAATGGAGCCCGAACCCCAGCAGGTCGATGTCGAAGAGGCTCCGGTGCCAGCGGCGCTGCAGGCGCGCGCCGATCTCGAAGGGGAGCCGGAGACGCCGCGTGAACAAACCAGTTTCCGCAGCCTGCTGGCCGAGCTGGATAGCATGGAAACCGGATTGAAGACCGATTTTGACGACCTGCGTGACGAAACTGAGCGTGAGGAAGATCAACCCGTTTCGGACGAAGACCGCCGCTACTAGTGATCCGCTGTTTGACGGTCTGCCAGGTAACTGGCGTAGTTCGGAATGCTCAGCGTATGCGCCTGGTCCAGCAGAGGACTGGATAGCAGGTAGTCAGCGCTGCTTTCGTTGGCTGCCAGTGGAATGTTCCACACTGCTGCGACCCGTAGAAGGGCCTTCACATCCGGGTCATGCGGTTGTGGCTCGAAGGGGTCCCAGAAGAACACCAGCATGTCGATCCGGCGCTCGGCAATACGTGCGCCAATCTGCTGGTCACCGCCCAGCGGGCCGCTGATCATGCACTCGACCGGCAACTTCAAGCGCCGTTCGAGTAGCAATCCCGTGGTCCCGGTGGCCAGCAACTCATGTGGCTCCAGTTTTGATTTCTGCCGCTCAGCCCAGGCCAGCAGACGCTCCTTGCAGTGATCGTGCGCGACCAGTGCGATACGTTTGCGGGCCGGGAGTGTCGCGCTCACAAAATCGATGCGGTTCATGCTCTTCCTTGAAAACAGGGGGTGGGCTGCAAATCTTACGACGCTTCGTGCAGCGCGCGGCATGTGTCGAGCATCCGGTTGGAAAAACCCCACTCGTTGTCATACCAGGCCATCACTTTCAACAGGCGTCCGCTAACCTTGGTGTGGTTGGTGTCGAGGATCGAGGACATCGGGTTGTGGTTGAAGTCGCAGGAAACCAGCGGCAAAGAGTTGCACGCCAGGATCGGCGAACGCTGACTGGCGTCGAGCATCAGTGCGTTGACTTCCTCAGCGGTGGTCTCGCGGCCCAGCTCAAGCGTCAGGTCGACCAGCGAGACGTTGATCACCGGAACGCGCACGGCCATGCCGGTCAGCTTGCCAGCTAGCTCTGGCAGAACCAGACCCACCGCTTCCGCGGCGCCAGTCTTGGTCGGGATCATCGACTGGGTTGCTGAGCGCGCTCGGAACGGGTCGCTGTGATAGACGTCCGACAGGTTTTGGTCATTGGTATAGGCATGGATGGTGGTCATCAGGCCGTGTTCGATGCCGTATTCGCGCGACAGCGCCTGGGCAACCGGCGCCAGGCAGTTGGTAGTACAGGAGGCGTTGGAGATGATCTGGTGCGACTGACGCAATGTGTCATGGTTAACGCCGTAAACGATGGTGGCGTCAACGTTGGATGCCGGGGCAGAAATGATCACTTTGCCGGCACCGGCCTGTAGATGCGCGCTGGCTTTTTCGCGGGAGGTGAACAGCCCGGTACACTCAAACACCACATCGACGTTGTGCTGGCGCCACGGCAGCTCGGCAGGATTGCGGATCGCCGTCACGGCAATCGGGTCACCGTTGACCCGCAGCTGGTTGTCCGCTACTTCAACCTTTGCGTCGAAATGGCCATGGACGCTGTCGTACTGCAACAGGTGGGCGTTCATCGCCGGGCTGCCGAGGTCGTTGATCGCCACGACCTGCAAGTGCTCGCGATAGCTCTGGCTGTACAGGGCACGAAGGACGTTGCGTCCGATACGGCCGAAGCCGTTGATGGCGATGCGAATAGTCATAACGAGGTTCCTGGGCAGAATTTGTTGTAGGAATTACAAGATTATTCCTGTCAAAATAGAAATCAAGCCCAAATCCATGTTGTTTTGTTGGTAAAACCTACAGATTTTCGAGCAGGAGTGATGGCATGCACCCGCGAATTCAAGAAGTTACCGAGCGATTGATCGAACGCAGCCGGCCGACACGCCAGCGTTATCTTGCGCAGATGGCCGGGGCGGCGAGCGACGGCCCGCAACGTGGCAAGCTGCAGTGCGCAAACTTCGCCCATGGCGTTGCGGGTTGCAATTCGCCGGACGACAAGCAGCGCTTGCGATTGATGAACGAGGCCAACGTGGCAATCGTCTCGGCGTACAACGACATGCTTTCGGCACACCAGCCGTACCATTACTTTCCAGACGTGATCAAGGAAGCGCTGCGCGAAGTAGGCTCGATCGGCCAGTTTGCCGGTGGCGTGCCGGCAATGTGTGACGGTGTCACCCAAGGCGAAGCCGGGATGGAGCTCAGCCTGGCCAGCCGCGAAGTAATCGCGATGGCGACGGCGGTCGCGCTGTCGCACAACATGTTTGATGGGGCGCTTTATCTCGGTATTTGCGACAAGATCATCCCGGGCCTGATGATTGGCGCGCTGCGCTTCGGTCACCTGCCGTCGGTGTTCGTGCCCGGCGGCCCGATGACCTCGGGCATCCCCAACAAGCAGAAAGCGGAGGTGCGCCAACGCTACGCAGAGGGCAAGGCCAGCCGCGAGGAGCTGCTGGAATCGGAAATGCTGTCCTACCACAGTCCTGGCACCTGTACCTTTTACGGCACCGCCAATACCAATCAGGTGGTGATGGAGATCATGGGCCTTCATTTGCCGGGATCGTCGTTCGTCAATCCCTATACTCCACTGCGCGACGAACTCACCCGTGAAGCAGCGCGGCAGGTGACCCGCTTGACGCCGCAGTCGGGCAATTACCTGCCGCTGTGCAAGATCGTCGACGAAAAGTCGATCATCAATTCGGTCGTAGCCCTCAATGCGACTGGCGGCTCGACCAACCATACCCTGCATATCCCGGCGTTCGCCCAGGCCGCAGGCATTCAGCTCACCTGGCAGGATATGGCCGATATATCGGCAGTGACGCCAACGCTCGCCAAGGTCTACCCGAACGGTCAGGCGGACGTTAACCATTTCCACGCGTGCGGCGGCGTTCCGTTCATGGTGCGTACGCTGCTTGAGGCAGGCTTGCTGCATGAAGACGTTCATACAGTCATCGGCAAGGGCCTGCGCCAATACACCAAAGAACCCTTCCTTGAAGAGGGCAAGCTCGTCTGGCGCGAAGGACCGGAAAACAGTCTGGACGAGGCGATCCTATGCCCGGTCGAGCGCGCGTTTTCGCCTGAAGGCGGGCTGCGCGTCCTGGAAGGGAACCTCGGACGCGGTGTTACGAAGATCTCCGCCGTCGCGCCGGAACACCGCGTGGTTGAAGCGCCTGCGCGAGTCTTCAGTGACCAGAGTGAGCTCGCTCAAGCGTTCAAAAATGGCGAATTGGAAAAAGACTTTGTCGCGGTGGTGCGTTTTCAGGGGCCGAAAGCAAACGGCATGCCTGAACTGCACAAGCTGACCCCATTCCTCGGCGTCCTGCAGGATCGCGGCTACAAGGTTGCATTGGTAACCGACGGACGCATGTCCGGTGCGTCAGGAAAAGTCCCTGCCGCGATTCATGTGAGCCCGGAAGCGCTCGACGGCGGTCCTCTGTGTCGGGTGCGCGATGGTGATGTCATTCGCGTCGATGGTGAAGTGGGCACACTGCGTGTATTGGTCGATCAGGCCGAGTTCGACAGCCGCGAGGCCATATCAGCCCCGAGCGATTTGGGGATTGGCTGTGGACGCGAGCTGTTCGGTTTCCTGCGAGCGGCCTTCAGTCCGGCAGAGAAGGGCGCAAGTGTATTCACCGAGGAGTTGGAGGCACTCAAGTGACAGCACTGGTCGGTGATATCGGCGGCACCAATGCGCGCTTTGCATTGTGGCGCAACCAGCAGATCGAGTCGGTACGGGTGTTGCCGACCGTTGATTATCCGCGCCCGGAAGATGCCATTCGTGCATACCTGCAAGGTGTTGGGCAAAGCGTCGAAGCTCTGCAGGCGGTGTGTCTCGCCTGTGCTGGCCCCGTTTCGGGCGATGAGTTCGCGTTTACCAACAACCATTGGCGTTTGAGCCGCAAGGCCTTCTGTGAAGAACTGGGGCTGAGCGATCTGCTGCTGGTCAATGATTTCACCGCGATGGCGCTGGGCATGACCCGGTTACGCGAAGGCGAGCTGATCGAAGTCTGTCCGGGTCGGTCCGAGCCGGGGGCGGCGCGTCTGGTTATCGGCCCGGGTACTGGCCTTGGCGTTGCTACGCTTCTTCCCGTGCCAGGCGGCTGGAAGGCGCTACCGGGGGAGGGTGGTCATGTTTGCTTGCCGATCGGCACCGCGCGCGAGGCTGCGCTCTGGGCGCGGTTGCACGACAAGTTCGGCCATGTAAATGCCGAGGCGATCCTCAGTGGCGGTGGACTGCTCGAACTCTATCGAACCAGCTGCGCGCTTGATGGCGAGCAGCCAAAGCTGACCACGCCAGCAGAAGTCACCGCAGCGGCATTGAGTGGCGATGCGTATGCGGCATCGGTACTGGAACAATTCTGCGTCTGGTTGGGTCGGATCGCCGGCGACAATGTGCTGACTACGGGTTCGCGTGGCGGCGTATACATCGCCGGCGGAATCGTGCCGCGCTTCGTCGAGTTTTTCATGCGCAGCGGGTTCAGCCAGAGTTTGCGCGACAAGGGCTGCATGAGCCGGTATTTTGACGAGATTCCGGTCTGGGTGGTGACGGCTGAGTACCCTGGGCTGGAAGGCGCGGGCGTAGCGTTGCAGCACTTGCTGGAGGGCCCACCCAGCGGGGGCTGACCCGCTTCGATACACCTACCTAACAAGAGAATGGATGCCAGTGACCCAGGTTGGAAGATCGATTCTGCTGGTCGACGACGATCAGGAAATCCGCGAACTGCTTGATACCTACCTCAGCCGATCCGGATTCCACGTGCGCACCGTTGCCGACGGTGCGCAATTTCGCCATGCCATGGCCAGCGATCCGGCGGACCTGGTCATCCTCGATGTCATGTTGCCCGACGAAGATGGATTCAGCCTGTGCCGCTGGGTCAGAGGCCATCAGCGTCTCGCTCAGATGCCTATCATCATGTTGACCGCCAGTTCGGATGAGGCTGATCGGGTGATCGGGCTTGAGTTGGGCGCGGACGATTATCTGGGCAAGCCATTCAGTCCACGCGAACTCCTGGCGCGGATCAAGGCGCTGCTGCGCCGGGTCAACTTTGGCCAGGAGCGCGTCAGCGACGTACTGGCATTCGATGAATGGCGACTGGATATGGTCAGCCATCGACTGTTTCACCAGGACGGTGAAGAAGTGCTGCTGTCTGGGGCGGATTTCGCGTTGCTCAAACTGTTTCTCGACCATCCGCAGCAGATCCTCGACCGCGATACCATCGCCAACGCCACGCGTGGTCGCGAAGTGATGCCGCTCGAGCGCATCGTCGACATGGCGGTCAGTCGTCTGCGTCAGCGGCTACGCGATACAGGCAAGTGCCCCCGGTTGATTCGTACCGTTCGCGGTAGCGGCTATCTACTCGCCGCGCAGGTAGCGCCGCACTATGACTCGCTCGGTTAAGCGTCGCTGGTTGCCAGTCCCACGCTCGCTGCTCGGCCGAATGCTCTTGCTGACGCTTCTGGTCGTGCTGATGGCGCAGGCGCTTTCGAGCTTCATCTGGGTGTCCCAACTTCGCGCGAGCCAGATGGAAGGGTTGCTGACCAGCGCGCGTAGCCTGGCGCATTCGATGGCCGCCAGCGTCAGCTATTTCCGTTCCCTACCGCTGGGGTATCGACCGCTGGTGCTCGATCAGTTACGCAGTATGGGCGGCACGCGCTTTTTCGTTTCGTTGAATGACAAGCCACTCGAGATGCAGATCCTGCCGCCAACCGAGCGCAAGCAGGCGGTGTTGGCGGACGTGGACGAGGTACTGCGTGAGCGCCTTGGCAAGGATGTTGACATGTCGGTGAGCTTCGTCAGTCCCGATGACCTGCGCATCTTCAACGGTGGCCTGAAACTCGATGAATTGCCCAGGTCCTGGGCGCATTACGCTCTGAGCCTGGAGCCGCTGAATCCGCCGGTGCTGGTAACGCAGATTCAGATCGCACCGGACGAGTGGCTCTATCTCGCCTCGTTGATGCCTGCGCCCTACGTCAGCCTCGAAGACGAGGGCATACCCAGGCAGCAACTCTGGTTTATCTTCCTCACCAGCAGCTTTCTGCTGTTATTCATCGGCATTCTGGTGCACTGGCAGAGCCGGCCGCTCAAGCAACTGGCGCAGGCGGCACGAGAGATGTCGCTGGGCAGCGAAGTGGAGCTGTTGCCTGAGGCGGGTGGTAGCGAAGTCGTCGAGGTCAGCCGTGCCTTCAATACGATGCGCGAGCGCATCGGACGATACCTGACCGAGCGCAGCCAGCTGTTCAGTGCGATCTCCCATGATTTGCGCACGCCGATAACGCGGCTGCGGTTGCGTGTGGAGCTGCTGGAAGATGAAGCCTTGCAGCGGAAGTTCAGCCGCGACCTGGACGAACTGGAGTTATTGGTCAAAGGTGCGTTGCAATGCGTCAAGGACACCGATATCCACGAAAACATCGAACCGCTGGATCTCAACCACCTGCTCGATTGCGTCACCGAGCCGTACCTGGCGACCGGGGGCAACGGTCGCGTCACGGTTCTGGGCAGGGCTTGCGCGCCCTACGCCGGAAAACCACTGGCGCTCAAGCGCTGCATCGGCAATTTGCTGGATAACGCGTTGAAGTACGGCGAACGCGCCCATCTGCTCATCGAAGACGATAACGGTGCCTTCGTTCTGCATGTCGATGATGAAGGCCCTGGCGTGCCGGAAACCTGGTTGACGCACGTGTTCGAGCCCAACTTTCGCCTCGCCGCCAAGCAACCCGGTTACGGGCTTGGCCTCGGTATCGCACGCAACATCGCGCATGCGCATGGTGGTGAAGTCAGCCTGCGCAATCTGCCTGCCGGTGGTTTGCGCGTAACCTTGAGTTTGCCACGCACGACCGAATGAAGCCCCTCCGCACCAGACAACTCTCTCAAGTTGTTACAAAACCCGAGCTTTGTAACGAAACGGTGACCAATCACTATCCCTTCGTTACCCGGCGCAAAGGTTGGCGCGCCTAGAATCGGTGCAGCGCAAGCAAAGACTTGCATCGATAAAAACAAGAAAAGGAACCCCCAATGAACGCGATTCATCGCTTGGTTACTGCTGTTTCCCTCGCCTCTCTCGTTCCGTTTGCCCAGGCCGGCGAAGTGGAAGTGCTGCACTGGTGGACATCCGGCGGCGAGAAGCGCGCCGCCGACACGCTGCAGCGACTGGTCGAGGAAGAGGGGCACACCTGGAAGGATTTCGCCGTTGCCGGTGGTGGTGGCGAAGCGGCCATGACCGTTCTCAAGACCCGCGCCGTTTCCGGTAACGCACCTGCTGCTGCTCAGATCAAAGGTCCTGACATTCAGGAGTGGGGCGAGCTGGGCTTGCTGACCGACCTCAACGCTGTGGCTGAAAAAGCCAATTGGGACGAATTGCTTCCCAAGCAGGTGTCGGCTGCAATGAAGTATGACGGGGACTACGTTGCCGTACCGGTCAACGTTCACCGCGTCAACTGGTTGTGGATCAACCCGGACGTGTTCGAGAAGGCCGGTGTTGAACCGCCGAAAACACTCGACGAATTTTTCGCAGTGGCCGACAAGCTGAAAGAAGCGGGCTTCATGCCACTGGCTCACGGTGGCCAACCCTGGCAGGACGGGACCGTCTTCGAAGATCTGGCCCTGGCCATCCTTGGCCCGGAGGACTTCCGTAAGGCATTCGTCGAACTCGATCGTGGCGTGCTGACCGGCGACAAGATGGTCAAGACCTTCGAGGCACTGAAGAAGCTGCGCAGCTACGTCGACAACAACGCAGCAGGCCGCGACTGGAACAGCGCGACGGCCATGGTCATGAACGGCAAGGCCGGCATGCAGATCATGGGCGACTGGGCCAAGAGCGAGTGGAGCGCGGCCAAGAAAATCGCTGGCGAAGACTATACGTGCGTGCCGTTCCCGAGCACCCAGGGCAGCTTCGCCTACAACATCGACTCACTGGCAATGTTCAAGCTGAACAACGATGACAATCGCAAGGCCCAGCAGGATTTGGCGCGGATTGTCATGGAGCCGGAATTCCAGCAGTTCTTCAATCAGAACAAAGGCTCCATTCCAGTCCGTCTGGATCAGGACATGAGTGAGTTCGATGCCTGTGCCCAACAATCCATGAAGGACTTCAAGGAAGCGGCACAAGGCCCGGGGCTGGTGCCTAGCCTTGCTCACGGCATGGCCGCATCGAGCTATGTGCAGGGCGCTGTGTTCGACGTCGTGACCAATTTCTTCAACGACCCGGATGCCGATCCGAAGAAAGCTGCCCAGCAGCTGGCCGCTGCGATTCAGGCGGTCCAGTAACGCTTGCGGGGTACGAACCCTCGTGCCCCGCCCGACAACAAACAACCGGATGCTCTAGGCATCGATTCCCTGCGGTCAGGCCTGTCGGCTGACCGCAACGGGATCGGCTTGCTCGAAAACCTTTGGGGTCTGTCGGCTTCTGGCCGTCGCATCCGGGATTTCTGTAACGGGACTGTGATGGAACCTGAACTCAATCGGAGCCAACCATGAGCTCAACGGCTGTATTCACCAAGGCTTCGCCGCTGGATGCGCTGCAGAACTGGCTGCCCAAGCTGGTGCTAGCACCCAGCATGCTGATCGTTCTGGTCGGCTTCTATGGCTACATCCTGTGGACCTTTCTGCTTTCGTTCACCAATTCAAGCTTCATGCCCAGCTATAAATGGGTCGGGCTGCTGCAGTACGAACGCCTCTGGAACAACGATCGCTGGTGGGTAGCCAGCAAGAACCTGCTGGTATTCGGTGGTCTGTTCATTGCGATCAGCCTGGCGATTGGCGTGCTGCTGGCCGTCCTGCTTGACCAACGCATTCGCCGCGAAGGCTTTATCCGCACCGTCTATCTCTACCCGATGGCGCTGTCGATGATCGTCACCGGCACCGCCTGGAAGTGGCTGCTCAACCCGGGCCTGGGTATCGACAAGATGCTGCGAGACTGGGGCTGGGAGGGCTTTCGTTTCGACTGGCTGGTGGACCCGGACCGCGTGGTCTACTGCCTGGTGATCGCTGCCGTATGGCAGGCGTCGGGTTTTGTCATGGCGCTGTTTCTCGCCGGCTTGCGCGGGGTCGACCAATCCATCGTACGTGCGGCACAGATCGATGGTGCCAGCCTGCCGAGCATCTACCTACGCATCGTCCTGCCCAGCCTGCGGCCGGTGTTTTTCAGCGCGCTGATGATCCTTGCGCATATTGCCATCAAGGCGTTCGACCTCGTGGCGGCAATGACCGCGGGTGGGCCGGGCTACGCCTCCGACCTGCCGGCCATGTTCATGTACACGCACACCTTCACTCGCGGGCAGATGGGGCTCGGCGCGGCGAGCGCGATTCTCATGCTGGGCGCGGTGATGGCGATCGTCGTGCCGTATCTGTATTCGGAACTGAGGAACAAGCGCCATGACTAGCCATGTAGGGCAAAAGCGCCTGACGTTCAGCCGCGTAGCGATCTACACAACGCTACTGGTCGCCGTTGCGGTGTATCTCATACCGCTGGTGGTCATGCTGCTGACCAGCTTGAAGACGCCCGCTGACATCCGCACCGGCAACCTGCTGTCCTGGCCTGAGGTCACGACTGTGATTGGTTGGGTCAAGGCATGGGATGCCGTCGGCGGCTACTTCTGGAACTCGGTGAAGATCACCGTTCCGGCCGTCATCATCTCGACACTGCTCGGCGCACTGAATGGCTACGTGCTGGCCATGTGGCGTTTTCGCGGCTCGCAGCTGTTCTTCGGCTTGTTGCTGTTCGGCTGCTTCCTGCCGTTTCAGGTGATCCTGTTGCCAGCGTCGTTCACTCTAGGTCAGCTGGGGTTGGCTAATACCACGCCAGGACTGGTGTTGGTGCACCTGGTTTATGGCCTGGCCTTTACCACGCTGTTCTTTCGCAACTTCTATGTGAGCGTGCCGGACGCATTGATTCGCGCAGCACGGTTGGACGGTGCGGGGTTCTTTACCATCTTTGCGCGGATCCTGCTGCCGATGTCGATCCCCACGATCATGGTCTGCCTGATCTGGCAGTTCACGCAGATCTGGAACGACTTCCTCTTCGGTGTGGTGTTCGCCAGTGGCGATACGCAGCCGATTACCGTGGCGCTGAACAACCTGGTGAACACCAGTACGGGCGTCAAGGAATACAACGTCGATATGGCCGCGGCGATGATCGCCGGGCTGCCAACGCTGGTGGTGTACATCCTCGCCGGCAAGTATTTCCTGCGTGGGCTCACAGCCGGCGCGGTCAAGGGGTAGGAGAATAACAATCATGGCTGCACTCGAACTTTGTAACGTCCGCAAGAGCTATCCCGGAAGCAACCACGACACGTTGAAAGACATCGATCTGAAAATTGACGATGGCGAGTTTCTGATCCTTGTCGGGCCGTCCGGCTGCGGTAAATCCACCTTGATGAACTGCATCGCAGGGCTGGAAGAGATCACCGGTGGCGAGATCCGCCTGGACGGCGGTGATATCAGCGGCGCCAGCCCGAAGGATCGTGACATCGCCATGGTGTTTCAGTCCTACGCCCTGTACCCGACCATGACCGTGCAGGAGAACATCGCCTTCGGCTTGAAGATGCGCAAAGTGCCGGCGTCGAAGATTGACGAGGAGGTATCGCGTGTCGCCAAGCTGCTGCAGATCGAGCACCTGCTCGGTCGCAAGCCCGCTCAACTGTCCGGCGGTCAGCAGCAGCGCGTTGCCATGGGGCGGGCGCTGGCGCGGCGACCGAAGATCTATCTATTCGACGAGCCGCTTTCCAACCTCGATGCCAAGCTGCGGGTGGAAATGCGCACCGAAATCAAGCTGATGCATCAGCGCCTGAAAACCACCACGGTCTACGTCACCCATGACCAGATCGAGGCGATGACCCTGGGCGATAAGGTCGCCGTGATGAAGGACGGCATCGTCCAGCAGTTCGGCACGCCCAAGGAGATCTACAACAACCCGGCCAACCTGTTTGTCGCGAGCTTTATCGGATCACCGCCGATGAACTTCATCCCGCTGCGGCTGATCCGTCAGGCCGATGGCTGGCGCGCGCTGCTGGAGAGCGGACAGGATCGCTGCGAATTGCCGCTGAACCTGGCAGACGGGCAATCGCTGGAAGGCCGAGAGGTCATCCTTGGTATCCGCCCGGAGCAGATCAGTGTGGGGACCGAAGCCGATCTGCCTTCGCTACGTGCCGAAGTTCAGGTCATCGAGCCGACAGGGCCTGACACCATGATCTTCGTCAGTCTCAACCAGACCAAGGTGTGTTGCCGGCTGGCGCCGGACGCGGCGCCGAATCCCGGCGAGAGCCTGACGCTGCAATTCGAGCCGGACAAGGTGCTGCTGTTCGATGCGCAGACCGGTGAGCGCCTGGGCGTCACGCCCGGAAACGGCTCCTCGGGTCGCAACGGCACCGTGACCCGGTTGGTCGCGCGGTGAGTCGCTGACCAAGCAAAGAGTGGGAAAAAGGCGGGGTTGCCGTGTATTTGCGTACCGGCGCCTGACGCCCAGGAATGTTATTGATATTTCAGGTTTTTTTGCAGGTAGTGGCCAGTGCCGTTGCTAGCGAAAAATCGAGACGCAACACGCAGCGAAGCTGACCTGCGGATCGAGAGGAGAGCCGTACCGGCTCAATCCAAGAGCAGTAACAACAATAAGAGCTAATTGGAGCGGATATGAAGAAAACGACACGCCTGGGCCTCGCAGTTTCGCTGGCCGGTCTCGCTATGCCATTGGCTGCGCAGGCTTTGGACTTCAACGGCTATGTGCGCAGTGGTATTGGTGAATCGACTGCAAGCGAATCGCAGGCCTGCTTCCAGCTGCCGGGCGCACCGTCCAAGTTCAGACTCGGGAACGAGTGCGAGCAGTACGCCGAGCTGGGGTTGCGTCAGGACCTGTTCACCATGGACGACGGCTCCGTCCTCAGCGTCGAGGGCATGGCTGCGCTGTACAACGAATACGATCACACCCCGAAGTTCACCGGTGACCACGGTTTTGCCCGCTTGGTGCAGGCCTACGCCGAATGGAGCAACGTTGCGGCGCTGAACAACGGGTCGTTGTGGGCCGGCCGGCGGTTTTACAAGCGGAATGACATTCATATCTCCGACTTCTACTACTGGAACCAGAGTGCTACCGGCGCCGGTATCGAGGACGTCGAAATCGGCGGGTTGAAATACAGCTATGCCTTCTCGCGAAAGGACAGCGTCTTTCAGGAAAACTACACCAATCGCCATGATTTCAACGTCGGCGGCTTCGATACCAACGCCGGTGGGGAGCTGCAGCTCGGCGTCAGCTACATCGCCGATCCAGACCGAGGCGACTCCAACAGCGGCTGGTCGGTGACGGCTCAACACGAACAGGCCGATTTCCTCGGTGGCAGCAATACCTTCGCCGTGCAGTATGGAGAAGGACCGGGTACAGGGCTTGGCTATACGGGCGACGTGTCACTGGACGAAAGCGCCAAGAGCTGGCGGGTGGTGGAGTTCTTCGACTGGCAGGTGACGCCGCGTTTTGGCGGGCAGTTCCAGGTCGTGTATCAGAAGGACAAGCGTCCGGATGGTGGCGAGCAGGACTGGATCTCGGTCGGTGTGCGCCCGGTTTATGCATTGACCGAGGAGTTCAAGCTGGTTGCCGAGCTGGGGCACGATCAGATCGATGCTGACGCCGGAACCCGCAAGCTGACCAAATTCACCATCGCCCCAACCTGGTCCCCTGCAGGCCCGGAATTCTGGACGCGTCCCGAGTTCCGCCTGTATTACACCTATGCTCAGTGGAACGACGCTGCGCAAGACGCTGCCAATCTGATGGCGGCTGGCAGCGCACTGTCGGAAACCGGCGCCTTTGGCAGCGCACAGCATGGTTCCAACTTTGGCGTTCAGGTCGAGTACTGGTGGGACTGATCGGTGCGATAGCCTAATTCGCTTAGAACCTCCCGCCAGCCGAGGCCTCTACTAGCCATAGGTGCCGTGGCTGACCGGGAGGTGGTTTTGGGCGACAAGGCGAAGAATCCTTGCATCAGTATCTGCAAGCTCAAGGATGACATCTGCATTGGCTGCGGTCGCAGCCGGGACGAGATGAAGGCCTGGAAGGGCATGAAGAACAAGGAGCGCAAAGCGGTCAATGAAGTAGCGGCCCAGCGGCTGAAACAGCTGGGCAAGGCGAAGAAGAAAAAGAAGTGATCAGTGCTCTTCGCTTGGGTAGCGGGTCGCCATCAGGCTTTCTTTTATCTTGCGCAGATGAGGCTGGAAATCCACACCTCGCTTCAATGTCACGCCTGCAGCCAACGCGTCGAGTACGGTCAGCTGGATGATTCGAGACGTCATTGGCATGTAGATATCGGTGTCTTCCGGCAGCGGTATATCCAGGCTCAACGTGGAAACCTTGGCCAGCGGCGAGTCTGCTGCGGTTAAGCCGAGAACAGAGGCACCGTTGTCGCGAGCGATGGTTGCAGCTTCCACCAACTCACGGGTGCGTCCGGTATAGGAAATGATCACGAACAGATCGCCGGTATGCGCAACCGAAGCCAGCATCCGCTGCATCAGCACGTCGCTGTGTGCGGTCACCGGCAGGTTGAACCGGAAGAACTTGTGCTGAGCGTCCAGCGCCACCGATGCCGAAGCGCCAAGGCCGAAGAAGTGAATCTGCCGTGCCTGAATCATCAAATCCACGGCATGGCTGATCGCCTGCGGGTCGATTGCCTGGCAAGCGCTGTCCAACGACGCAATGGCGCTGCCAAATATCTTTCTCGTATAGGCTTCTGGGCCGTCATCGGCCTCTACGGCCCGGCTGACATAGGCAGCACCACTGGCGAGACTCTGTGCCAGTTGGATCTTTAGGGCCGGATAGCCCGCCGCACCGAATGAGCGACAGAAGCGATTCACCGTTGGCTCGCTAACCTTTGCCGCTTGCGCCAGCGCCGCAATGCTGTAGCGCGTTGCTTCCTGGGGGTCGCGAAGGATGACTTCGGCTACCTTGCGTTCTGCCTTGTTCAGCTCATCAAGCCGATTTTTTATCTGTTCCAAGAGATTTTTCATGCGATCCATGTCTCTTCCTTCAGGGACTCGTGCCCGAGGCTACGGATAGTAGCGAACCCGGTGCACGAAAAAATCGGGTAATGTTGTTTTAATAACAACATTTTGTGCTTAAACTGCGCCGATAAACCTGTCACGCAGCCTAATTTGGTTAGTATAAAAATCATGCCTGCTATTACTGTTGATGCAACTACCTTCGCCTTGTTTGGCGCCCTTGGTGATTTGGCGCTGCGCAAGCTGTTTCCGGCACTTTATCAGCTTGATCGAGCGGGGCTGCTTAACAGCGACACGCGCATTCTGGGGCTTTCACGCGATCAGGGTGAGCCGGCTGGTCATCTTGAGCGTATCGATCAGGCGCTGCGCCGCTATGTGCCTGCTGCCCAGCTGGACGAAGCTGTTCTCAATCGATTCCAGGAGCGGTTGAGCTATCTGACCATGGACTTCCGTAACGCGGAAGACTACGCAGCGTTGGCTGATAATGTCGCGCCCGAGATGCCGCTGATCGCTTACTTCGCGACGCCGGCTGCTGTTTACGGCTCCATCTGTGAAAACCTGGCGGCGGCTGGTCTGGCCGAACAGACGCGGGTCGTTCTGGAGAAGCCAATCGGGCACGATCTCGACTCGTCGCGACTGGTCAACGATGCCGTTGCGCAGTATTTCCCCGAGACGCGCATTTACCGGATCGACCACTACCTCGGTAAGGAAACGGTTCAGAACCTGATCGCGCTGCGTTTTGCCAACAGCCTGTTCGAGACCCAGTGGAATCAGCACCACATCTCCCACGTCGAAATAACAGTCGCGGAGACGGTTGGTATTGAAGGGCGCTGGGGCTACTTCGATCAGGCTGGCCAGTTGCGCGACATGATCCAGAATCACCTGTTGCAGCTGCTGTGTCTGATCGCCATGGACCCACCCAGCGATCTGACTGCCGACAGTATCCGCGACGAAAAGGTGAAGGTGCTCAAGGCACTGGCGCCGATCACACCAGAGCGCTTATCTCGCCAAGTTGTGCGTGGCCAATATATTGGCGGGTCGGTGGGTGGCAAACAGGTACCCGGTTACTTGGAGGAAGAGAACTCCAACGCTGAGAGCAGCACCGAAACCTTCGTTGCGCTGCGGGCTGATATCTGCAACTGGCGCTGGTCCGGTGTCCCGTTTTACCTGCGCACCGGCAAGCGAATGGCGGAAAAGGTTTCGCAAATCGTCATTCACTTCAAAGAACCGCCTTTCTATATCTTTGCGCCTGAGCAGCGGTCGTTGATCAGTAACCGACTGATCATTCGGTTGCAGCCGGACGAAGGCATTTCGTTGCAGGTCATGACCAAGGAGCAGGGCCTGGACAAGGGCATGCACTTGCGTAGCGGCCCGCTGCAGCTGAACTTCTCCGAGACCTACAAGAGCTCGCGTATTCCGGATGCTTATGAGCGTCTGCTGCTCGAAGTGATGCAGGGCAACCAGAACCTGTTCGTTCGCAAGGATGAAATTGAATACGCCTGGAAATGGTGCGATCAGCTGATTGATGGCTGGTCGCGGATCGGTGACGCACCCAAGCCGTATCCAGCGGGTTCATGGGGGCCTGTGGCATCAATTGCATTGATTACCCGCGATGGGAGGTCCTGGTATGGCGATCTCTGAACTCGAATTGCCGTCCGATGTGGTCGCGCACAGTCTGCCGGGGCCTGCTCAGTTGGCACAGGCGCTGGCCGATCGGGTTGCGGGAGCGTTGCAGTACGCCGTCGCCAATCATGGTCGGGCAAGCTTGGTCGTATCAGGCGGCCGCAGCCCGATAGCGTTTCTCGAAGCGCTGTCCATGCGCGAGTTGCCGTGGGCAAAGGTTCAGGTCAGCTTGGCTGACGAACGCTGGGTCGAACCTGAAAACCCGGACAGTAACGAAGGCTTGCTCCGCCGGCATCTCCTGCAAAACGCCGCAGCGGATGCCCAGCTTGTTGGTCTGTATCAAGCAGCTCAGACACTCGAGCAAGCGGCAGAGCGGGCAAGCGAGAAGCTGGCTGGCTTCGCTCAGCCGATCGATGTGCTGGTGCTTGGAATGGGCAACGATGGACACACCGCATCGCTGTTTCCGAACAGCCCGCTGTTGGCGAAAGGGCTGGATGAAAACGGTACTGACCTTTGCCTGCCAATGCTGGCGCCTGTCAGCCCTGAGCAGCGCATCAGCATGACCTACCCGCTGCTGGCCTCTGCTCGCGTCCAATGCCTGGCGATTCAGGGCTCCGCCAAGCTGGAAACGCTGCGTCAAGCCATGCGGCTCGAACCTACGCAGATGCCGATTCGCGCATTTCTGCATTCCCCTCTAGAGATCTACTGGTGCCCGTGAGGCCCGAGGACTTTTCCATGACCATGGACCAGAAAAACGCGCTGATCGAGAAGATTTGTACCGAAGCCCGCATCCTGCCGGTGATCACCATTGGCAGCGAGGAGCAAATCCTGCCGTTGGCTGACGCACTCGTCGCTGGTGGGTTGACGGCGCTTGAGATAACCCTGCGTTCGGCACATGGGCTGACTGCCATTCGCCGCCTGCGCCAGGAGCGGCCGAACCTGTGTGTTGGTGCCGGGACGGTGTTGGACAAGCGCATGATGGACGAGGTCGAGGCTGCCGGTGCTCAATTCATCGTCTCACCGGGTTGCACCGATGAACTGTTGCAAGCCGGCGTCAATTGCTCAGTGCCCCTACTGGCCGGCATCAGCAATGCATCCGACATCATGCGTGGCTACGCGCTCGGGTACCGGCGCTTCAAGCTCTTTCCGGCCGAGGTGTGTGGTGGCGTCGCCGCGATCAAGGCACTTGGAGGACCGTTCGCTGACGTTCGTTTTTGTCCCACAGGTGGCGTCAATGCAGGCAATGCCGCTCAGTACCTGTCGCTCCCTAACGTCATGTGTGTCGGCGGGACCTGGATGATCGACGGTGCCGCGTTGAAAAACGGCGACTGGGCGGCGATTCAGCGAGCCACGGCTGAAGCCCTCGCATCCTTGAGTAAAGGCTGACTGCAACCTGAGGCGCGCCGGGCGCGCCTCCTGTTTGGCTGCTAACCTTCTCGTGCTTCAGCATTCCGTTGCGCGTATAGTGCGCGGCCTTTCAATCGGAACTGCCACACCGGGAGGTGCCCAGATGACCGAGCACGAAGATACAACCCCTCATATTGCCCACGGCGAAAAACTGCAGAAGGTACTGGCCCGTCTTGGCCTTGCCTCTCGACGCGACGTGGAAAACTGGATCGCGGCTGGCCGAGTCAAGGTTAACGGATCCGTTGCAACGCTGGGCCAGCGTGTCGATTTGCACGATGCGATCGCGGTCGATGGCCGCCTGCTCAAGCGCGAAGAAGCGGCCGAAACGGTCCGTCGCGTGCTGATCTACAACAAGCCCGATGGTGAGATCTGCACCCGCGACGATCCTGAAGGTCGTCCGACTGTATTTGATCGACTACCGCGCCCGAAAGAGGGCCGCTGGATCAACATTGGTCGCCTCGACATCAACACGACAGGCTTGCTGCTGTTCACCACCGATGGTGAACTGGCGAATCGTCTAATGCATCCCTCGTACGAAATGGACCGTGAATACGCGGTGCGTGTGCGTGGCGAAGTCGACGAGGAAATAATTGAGCGCCTGAAGACGGGCGTCATGCTTGAAGACGGCCCGGCCCGTTTCACCGACATTCAGGAAGCACCTGGCGGGGAGGGCTTCAACCATTGGTATCACTGCGTGGTAATGGAAGGGCGTAACCGCGAAGTCCGGCGCCTGTGGGAGTCACAGGGACTGGTGGTCAGCCGTCTGAAGCGTGTGCGTTTTGGTCCTGTATTCATGACATCAGACCTTCCAATGGGTCGCTGGCGCGAGATGTCGCAAAGCGAAGTCGATATCCTCAGTGAAGAGGTTGGCCTCAAGTCAGTGGCGTTGCCGGGCATGAAAGCCAAGGCCAAGGACAAGCTCGATCGCATGCAGCGCAAGGTGGCCAAGCCCATCGGCCGCGGTGATCGCAAGCCTCGTGTGTTGCGCTCCTCGCATGAAGCTGACGTACCCGGAGATGCCGGTCGCGGTCGTGGCGCTCGCGGTGACAAGCCTGCACGCAAGCCGCGCGACACAGACGAGCGCAGCAAACCAAGCCGCGGCACACCGGTGGCGGAGCGGCCTGGTGCTGTTAGCCGCGAGCGTGGCAAGCCGGCGCCTTCCAAGCGTGGTGGACCGGCAGCGACCGACGGACAGCGTCCTGGTTTCGGACGTGGTGATCGCTCCAAGCGGCCTTGACGGTGTAGCGAGAAGCGATAAGCAAGAAGGGCGAGGCACTATGGTCTCGCCCTTTTGTTTAGCCGACTTAGGGAGCTTTGCCGCTATAGCGACGCCATGCGGGTCCGATTGCGACCTTCTTTTTTGGCTTGATACAGCGCCTGGTCGGCGCGATGCAGCAGATCGTCCTGCGACTCGCAAGGTTGGTATGTAGCGCAGCCGAGGCTGGCTGATAGTCGGACCTGTTGGTCCCCGACCAAGAAGCAGAGATTCTGGACGGCGGCTCTGATCCGTTCCGCTACAACAGCCGCAGCCTGTGGCCCACTGTTGGACAACACCAGGACGAACTCCTCGCCGCCAAAGCGAAACACCATGTCGACGTTGCGTAGCTGTTCTCTGAGCAATAGCGCGGTGGCTTTCAGTGCGGCGTCGCCCGCCTGGTGTCCGTAGATGTCGTTAAGGCGTTTGAAGTGGTCCATGTCCAGCATGATGATCGACATGGGTTGGCAATGGCGGCGGGACAGTTCGGTTTCGCGCGACAATGCCTGGACCATCGCTGTGCGATTCCCTGCACCGGTCAACGAATCTTTGAGCGAGGCTTGAACGGCCTGGCGGTAAAGCAACGCATTGCGCAACGGGAAAAGTAGGCAGTCGAGGGCGTTTTCGAGCTGCTCCAATACCGAGTCAGGGACGTAGTTCGAGCTGAACAGGCGCAGCTCGCCAAGGCAATCCCCGCTGTGGGAGAGCGAGTAGCTGACGTCGAAGCCGTTGGCTTCGCCAATTTGTAGTTGAAAATCCGTGCCTGAGTGGCAGTAGGAAAGGGCTTGCAATGGAGTCAGATTGCTGACTTCTTCGAAGAAAAACTCCAGTAGCCGGTCGAGCTCCAGGCTGGTTTGTAAGCGCAACGTCAGATGCCTTAACCGTTCGGAAAAGCCATGCTGGCCTGTTGATAAAGTCTTGCTGCAACTGATCTCCAATCGTCGAAGTCGGGCGGTGCTGATGTCGATTGTCGAAGGGGGCTGCTTGTCTGCCAGCATGGGTATGAACCTCAGAACGCTGCCTGCGTTGATAGAGGTTCTATAGCGAATATGATGCCAACTTTAAAAGCTTATTGAAAACAAGCAGTTAGTGGTTCTGGTCGAGGGTGGCGGCAACAGGATGCCAGCGAAACGGCAGCCTGATGCCAATTTGACATGCACGCCGCCGTCGCTGCGCCAGGAAACAGGCGCTGGGCTGGGGCTTACTGGGCGTCCATTGCCTGGCCATTGACGTCGTGACTGTCTGGCCCCATCAGGTACAGGTAGACAGGCATGATTTCAGCAGGCAAAGGGTTAGCTTCAGGATTTTCGCCGGGATACGCCTTGGCGCGCATGTCGGTCCGGGTCGCGCCTGGATTGATGCTGTTGCTGCGCACGGAACTGCCGACGTCCAGCTCATCAGCCAGCACCTGCATCAAGCCCTCGGTAGCGAACTTGGAGACGGCATACCCGCCCCAGTAGGCCCGACCTTTCCGGCCGACACTGCTCGACGTGAAGATCACCGAAGCGTCATTCGCCAGTTTCAGCAGTGGCAGTAGGGTGCTGGCGAGCATGAAGGTAGCGTTGACGTTTACCTGCATTACGCGCATGAAGTTGTCGCCGGACAGCTGTTCAATCGGTGAGCGAGGGCCCACGATACTGGCGTTGAGAAGAAGCCCGTCCAGTCGCCCGAACTCGCGCTCAACAGTCGCGGCCAGTTCATCGTATTGATGTGGCAGGGCGGTTTCGAGGTTGAGCGGGATTACCGCAGGTTGCGGCCACCCGGCTGCTTCAATCTCATCGTAAACCCGGTTGAGGTTGTCCTCGTTTTTGCCCAGCAGGAGCACGGTCGCCCCATGTGCTGCGTAGGCTTTAGCGGCGGCTTCGCCAATTCCTCGGCCTGCGCCGGTGACCATGATGATCCGACCCTTGAGCAGGTCGGGGCGGGCTGAATACTCGAACATCTGAAGCCTCGTAAGCAGAGAGGGGCGATCGCCCACTGACGATTATCGTAAAAAGTATGCTGATGACCGTTGACGGTCAGTCGAGCCTTCGCGACTCGAGAAACCTGCGCAGTTCAAGCGGGTGGTTGACCACCACATCCGCGCCCCAGGTATCCGGGTTGTCATCAGGATGGATATAGCCGTAACGCACCGCGGCCGTGCGGCTCCCCGCTGCGCGTCCGGATTCGATATCCCGAAGATCGTCTCCAACGAACAGAACCGTTGAAGGGTCGAGGTCCAGCTGGCTACAGGCCAGCAGCATCGGCTCCGGATCGGGTTTGCTTTTGCTGACGTGATCGGGGCAGACCAGAACAGCTGAACGAGCAGCGAGCCCCAATTGCTGCATGATCGGCTCGGCGAAACGCACCGGCTTGTTGGTGACCACACCCCAGATCAGGTCGGCTTGTTCGATCTCGGAAAGCAACTCTGCCATCCCGTCGTATAGCCGACTCTCGACTGCACAGTGCTGTTGATAGCGCTCGAGAAACTCCAGGCGCAGTAACTCGAACTCATCGGAAAGTGGATCGACATCGAAAGCGCTGAGCACCATCGCCCGAGCACCGCCGGAAACGACGTCACGCACCTGCTGGTCCGGAATGCGAGCAAGACCGCGCGCCAGGCGCATGGCCTGAGCCACCGCGATAAAGTCCGGTGCGGTGTCAAGTAGCGTGCCGTCCATATCGAATAAAACCGCGCGCAGAGGCATCACGCCTCCCGCAGTGTCTGGATCATGTAGTTCACATCCACGTCAGACGACAGCTTGTAGTGTTTCGTCAGGGGGTTGTAGGTCAGGCCGACGATGTCCTTTACCTGAAACCCGACTTCGCGGCTCCAGGCGCCAAGTTCCGATGGGCAAATGAACTTCCGGTAATCGTGCGTGCCTCGCGGCAATAGTTGCAGCAGATATTCCGCGCCGATGATGGCGAACGCATAGGCCTTTGGGTTGCGGTTGATCGTCGAAAAGAACACCTGTCCGCCAGGCTTCACCATTTTGTAGCAAGCGCGAATGACCGAAGCGGGATCCGGGACATGTTCGAGCATCTCGAGGCATGTCACTACATCGAACTGCGCAGGCATTTCCTCGGCCAGCGCCTCGGTCGTGATTTGCCGGTAATCGATCTCCAGTTCTGACTCAAGCAAATGCAGGCGGGCAACGGACAGAGGCGCCTCGCCCATGTCGATCCCTGTCACAGTGGCGCCACGCTGAGCCATGGCTTCGCTGAGAATCCCGCCTCCACAGCCCACGTCCAAGACCTTCTTGCCGGCCAACGAAACGTGCTCATCAATCCAGTTGACCCTGAGCGGGTTGATCTCATGGAGCGGTTTGAACTCGCTTTCGCGGTCCCACCACCGATGGGCGAGGGCTTCGAATTTGGCGATTTCGGCGTGATCGACGTTGCTCATGGTTTGTTCCATTTATAAGCCTGAAGGGGAAGCTTGAGCTGCAAATGCCCATGTTGCCAGCTTTGCCCAGGTGCGGGACACCCGATAGGACGCTTCGTATACGTCAGTTTGTCGCGGAGCTTCGGTTGAGGGTAGCCTCGTCTCAGTGTTTGGAGCCGATCTTCCTTCCCCACTCCTGCGCGCTGGCGATAAGCTGTTCCTCGTCCATACGGGTCAGTTGACGATCATCCAGCAGATGCTTGCCGGCCACCCATACGTGTCGCACGCAGTCTCGGCCGCAGGAATAGATCAGTTGAGATACCGGATCATAGACGGGTTGCTGGGCAAGGCGCGATAGATCGAAGGCCACCAAGTCGGCAAACTTCCCGACTTCAAGCGATCCGGTATGGTCATCCAGCCCGAGCGCCCGTGCACCGTTGAGCGTTGCCATGCGCAGCGCACGATGGGCATTGAGTGCGGTCGCAGAACCCGAAACGGCTTTTGCAATCAGCGCCGCGGTTCGGGTTTCTCCCAGCAGGTCGAGATCGTTGTTGCTGGCCGCGCCGTCGGTACCGATGCCTACATTGACGCCGGCTTCCCATAAACGCTCCACTGGACAAAAGCCGCTGGCCAATTTCAGGTTGGACTCAGGGCAATGGATCACGCTGCAGTTGTGCTCGACTAGCAGAGCGATGTCGTCGTCGTTTACCTGTGTCATGTGCACGGCTTGGAAGCGTGGCCCCAAAAGCTGAAGGCGGGCCAAGCGAGCCAGTGGGCGTTCGCCATGCTCGCGCAGCGCTTCCTCTACCTCATTCGCCGTTTCGTGGACGTGCATATGAATGCCGATATCCATTTCCGCGACCAGCGTGCGGATGCTTTCCAGCTTATCGTCGCTAACCGAATAGGGCGCATGGGGACCAAAGGCAATACTCAAGCGTGGATGGTGTTTGAGGTCGTCGAATAGCGCGACGCCTTTACGGAGCGCTTCGTCGGCGTCGCGCGCGCCCGGTATGGGGAAGTTCAGCACCGGAATCGTTATTTGCGCGCGAATCCCGTGCTTGTGGGCGAGCTGGCTGACAACCTCAGGAAAGAAGTACATATCAGAGAAGCAGGTAATGCCGCTTTGCAGCTGTTCCGCGATAGCCAGCTCGGTGCCTGCTTTGATGAACGCCTCATCGACCCACCGGCTTTCTGCTGGCCAAACATGCTCGCGTAGCCAGGCCATCAGCGGCAGATCATCGGCAAGCCCGCGGAAAAGGGTCATGGCTGCGTGACCGTGAGCATTTACAAGCCCTGGGGCAAGAAGCATTCCGGAGAGGTCACGCGTTTCTTTAGCAATGAGCTGATCGGCCTCTTCACGAGGAGCGATCAGCACAATGCGCCCGTCACGGATTCCCAGCGCATGGTTCTTCAGCACAACACCAGCTGGTTCGACTGGGACAAGCCAGGTTGGAAGTAACAGCAGGTCGAGCGGCTCTGCAGGGGGACGCGGCATATCGATCTTCGGGTAATTGAGACGGGTGTTCAGTGTAAGGCCTGTCGGACTCAGTTTGAAGGAAGCCAGGGGTAAGCATGAGGCCTATACATATATAAGCAGCGTCGACAGGCCCGGTCCCTTAATTCATATCAAAGTAAAAACAACGGTTGACGCGAGTTTCTGAGTGCCTATAATACGCACCTTCTCCGGCGCAGGCCTTTAGCGAAAACTCTTGTAAATCAAGAAGTTAGCGAAAATAAAAGCTTGCACGGATGGCGAATTCGAGTAGAATGCGCCGGGCTGACAGGGTGGCGGTTTCGCGCTGTTGGCAGCTTCGGTCAGGTTGATCGGAGGCGGTTGAAAGAGGTGGTTGACAGCGGTTTTAGACGCTGTATGATTCGCCTCCCGCTGACGAGAGACGCTAGGTTGATCGGAAGCGCAAGCGGTTGAGAAGAAAGAAAAACTTCTTCAAAAACAGCTTGACGAGACACAAGGCTGCTGTAGAATGCGCGGCCTCGGTTAAGACGAAAGACTTGATCGAAACGCTCTTTAACAACTGAATCAAGCAATTCGTGTGGGTGCTTGTGAGGTAAGACTGGTAGTCAGCAAGATTATCA